>NZ_LT596220.1 GCF_900092335.1 Corynebacterium phoceense | reverse complement strand
GCCACAGGCTCAGGCGGCTCGCGCGACCGCGCACCGCCGTCGCCGCGAGCGCCACGAGCACGAGCCCCACCGGAATAAACAGCGCGATATTGCCAAAGGTATTGGTGTACTTGCCGTACCAAATGGTGGTCCCAGCGACCCACTCGTGGAAGAGGTCGAGATTCACCGACCGCACCCGGTGGGCCGAGGCGTTGATAATGCCGGGGATCTCGATGAAGGGCTTGCCCACCGTCGCCACTGCGGTCACAGCGAGCACGAGCAGACTTACCGGGCGCGCGTCGCGGCGCACCGTGAGGTGGTCGCTCACGGAACGGTGTCGCACGGGGGCCGGGCTCTTCGTCGCTGTCACTGTCATAAAGGACAACCTAAACCTCCCGCCTGTCAGCTCTCCGGGGTACGAGCTGAATGTCACCTGCCCATCCCTGCCAATTCCCCACGAGCCGCACGCCACAGACGCGTAGGCTTGTGCCCATGAGCACTCTCAAAGTCACCCGCACCGATTCCGGAGTTTCCCACGAGTTCCTTGACAGGCCCCTGCTCGGCGAGGGCGACATGCTCGTGGATGTCGCCTATTCCTCCCTCAACTACAAGGACGCCATGGCTCTCGACGGCAATAAGGGCGTGATGCGCGTCGACCCGCTTGTGCCGGGCATCGACGTCATCGGCACCGTGGCCGAGTCCTCTGACGCGCGACTGCCGGAAGGTACCCTCGTCGCCGCCTTCGGCGATGGCCTGGGCGAGTTCCGCCACGGCGGCTACACCACCCAGCAGAAGGTCAAGGCCGCGGCCACCGTCCCGGTCCCCTCGCGCTTCTCGGCTTCCGATGCCGCCGCTATCGGCACCGCCGGTTACACCGCCGCCCTCTGCGTCAACGCCCTGCTCCGTCACGGGCTCACCGAGGGCCACGTCCTCGTCACCGGTGCGACCGGCGGCGTGGGCTCCATCGCGGTGCAGCTGCTCAAGTCGCTCGGCTTCGAGGTCACCGCACTCACCGGCCGCGTCGACGCAGAATCCGAGTACCTGCACACGCTGGGCGCTGACCACATCCTCGACCGCGCAGAAATTTCCGTGCCCGGCCGCCCGCTGCAGAAAGCCCGCTTTGACGGTGCCGTCGATACCGCCGGTTCCGCCGTGCTCGCCAACGTTCTGGCCCAGATCACCTGGGGCGGCGTCGTCGCCGCGACCGGTATGGCCGCAGGCCCCGACCTGCCCGCCTCCGTCCTGCCTTTCATTCTCCGCGACGTCACGCTCGCCGGCGTGAACTCCGTCGACGCGCCGCTGCCCCGCCGCGAGGAGGCCTGGAAGCTGCTCGACGAACACCTAGACCTCGAGCTGCTGCGCTCCATCACGACGACCGTCGCGCTCGCCGATGTCGCGGAAACCGCCAAGGAGATCCTCGCGGGCAACCACCACGGCCGCACGGTGGTTACCATCGCCGAGTAACCGCGACCTG
>NZ_LT596219.1 GCF_900092335.1 Corynebacterium phoceense | reverse complement strand
CCGTCGTGGCCAGCGCGGCGCAGTTCGGCGATAGCGCGCTCGTCCGCGCCCTGGCCCACGTGCCAGCCGCCGAGGCCGCACGAAGAGGTACGGGCGGCGAGATCGAGCATGTCGTTTTCCATGGCGTCGCGGACAATGACCTCGGCCATGGGGGAGCGGCAGATATTGCCGGTGCAAACAAAGACGAGGTGCAGGCGCTTATCCGGCTCGCCGGAGTCGACATGAGGTGTGGTCATGGCGTCTAGGATAGTGGGCCAGAGCCCGAAACGAGAAAGCGAGATTATGACTACTGTTGGCGACATTCGCGCGGTGATGGATGCGGCCTACCCGCCGCACCTGGCGGAGAAGTGGGATGCGGTGGGGCTTATCTGCGGCGACCCCGCGGCCGAGGTGAAGAAAGTAGCCTTCGCGCTCGACTGCACGCAGGCCGTCGCCGAGCGCGCCGTGGCGATCGGCGCGGACATGCTCATCGTCCATCATCCTCTGCTGCTGCGCGGCGTGACAAGCGTTGCTGCCGATACCCCTAAGGGCAAGGTCGTCCACACCCTCCTCGCCGGAGGGGTTGCCCTTTTCGCCGCGCATACCAACGCGGACAAGGCCCGCCCGGGCGTGAACGATCGCCTCGCCGAGCTCGTGGGCATAAAGCCTGGCCGTCCCATCGTGCCGGTCGACCCTGAGGTCATCGACCACTGGGGATTCCACGTCCCGGCCAAGGATGCCGAGACCGTCAAGGCCGCCGTCTTCGCCGCGGGCGCTGGCGCCATCGGCAATTACCACGAGTGCTCCTTCGAATTTGCGGGCCAGGGCCAATTCAAGCCGGTGGAGGGAGCCAACCCGACGGAAGGGGATATCGGAAAACTTGAGCGCGTCGACGAACTGCGCGTGGAATTTGTCGCGCCCTCCTCGAAGCGCGGTGCCATTGAACAGGCGATCTTTGAGTCGCATCCGTACGAGGTGCCGGCTTTCGAGATCGTCGAGACAGTCGGCCGTAAGGACCTGGACACGGCGCTGGGGCTGGGGCGCATCGGCAAGCTTGAGCGGCCTATGCGTCTGCGGGAATTTACGCAGCAGGTGGCCAATGCTCTGCCGGAGACGGTGTGGGGCGTGCGCGCGGCCGGCGACCCGGACCGGACGGTGGAGACCGTCGCGGTGAGCTCCGGCTCGGGCGATAGCTTCCTGGAGGCGGCGGCGAAGCTCGGCGCGGATGTGTACGTGACCTCGGATATGCGCCACCATCCGGTGGATGAGACCTTGCGCGCACACGATATCGCGGTGATCGATACCGCACATTGGGCGAGCGAATTTCCGTGGACCGGGCAGGCGCGCGATATTGTGGTGGAGGCAACCGGCGTCAGCGCCGAGATTATCGAGTTGCGCACCGACCCATGGACGATCAGCGCACACAAGGAGAACTGAACTATGAAACTGCGCGTAGAACTGCACGAGGTACTGCTCGAGTTGGCGAACCTTCAGCGCTCCCAGGGCGTGGCTGTAGATGAACAGCTGCCTGAGGAGAAGGAAGTCGCCAAGCAGGAACAGAAGCTCGCCCGCCTGCGCAACGCCGCGGGTTCGGCCCAGATGGCTGTGGACGATATGGAGGCGGAGATTCTGCGCATCCAGTCTGACGAGCGCAAGCTGCGTCGCCGCGAGCGCGACGACAAGGCGCAGCTCACCGCGGAGCTCGACCCGGAAAAGCGCCGTGACCTGGAGCACGACCGCTACACCGCGAAGTCCCGCATTGCGGATCTCATGAGCGAGCTGCAGGAAGCCCACAACGAGATTCACGCGCTGCGCAACAACGTGGACGTCCACGGCGCCCAGATTTCCGAGGCCGAGCGTCAGCTTGAGGCCGCCCGCCGCGAAGCTCAGGCTGCCCGCGATGCCCTCGAGGCCCAGCCGGATCCCACGGTGCGCATCTCTGAGCTGCGCGACCTGCTGCCCACGGACGTGCTCGAGGAATACGACCGCCTCCGCGTCGAAAACGGCGTGGGCGCCGCGAAGTTCAAGAACCGCGCGTGCGGATCCTGCTACATCGAGCTCCCGCCGGCCGCCGTGGGCTCCATCCGCGGCGCCGCTCCAGAAGAGCTGCCCGAGTGCCCGGACTGCGGCGCGCTCCTCGTTCGCTAACTATTTTTTAAAGGCTGGTCAATGAAGGTCGTCATGTACACGGACGGCGGCTCGCGCGGCAACCCCGGCGTCGCCGGCTCCGGCACCGTCGTCTACGCCGCGGACGGAGTCACCGTCCTGCGTGAAATCGCCTACGTCGTGGGCAAGGGTTCTACCAATAACGTCGCCGAGTACCACGGACTCCTGCGTGGCCTCGAGGCCGCCCGCGACCTAGGTGCCACCGAGGTGGAGACCTACATGGACTCCAAGCTCGTCGTCGAGCAGATTTCCGGGCGCTGGAAAATCAAGCACCCGGACATGCAAAAGCTCGCGCTCGAGGCCCGCCGGATCATCTCTGGCTTCCAGTCTTTTTCCATTACCTGGGTCCCGCGTGCGAAGAACAAGGTGGCCGACGCCCTGTCCAACGACGCCATGGACGCCTGTGCTGCCGGGCACCCCGTCGGCATTGTCCAGCGTGCCGATGCCCCCGCTACCGAGACTCCGTCTCCCGCCCCCGCGCCGGCCTCTGACTCGGAGACCCCTATTCCTGCCTCCAACCTGTCCTGGCTCGGGGAGCGCGGACCCGTCACGCGCCTCATCCTCCTGCGGCACGGTGCCACCGCCATGAGCGAGGCCCACCAGTACGCCGGGCGCACCGACGCTGAGCTGTCCTCCGCGGGCCGCGCCCAAGC
>NZ_LT596218.1 GCF_900092335.1 Corynebacterium phoceense | reverse complement strand
TCTTCGTGAGCGCGCGGCGGGTGAGGAGCACGTCGTCGCCGCGGAAGACCCAGCAGGAAAACGCGAGGTGCAAGGGGGTGTCGCTAGTGTGGACGGTTGCCTTGGGGGCGGTGCCGGTGGGGTTTCCTGCGTCGTCGCAGAGGACTACGAGTTCCGTCATAGGTTGAGGTTTCCAGTCCACGTCACGTTGCCCATCGTGAGGCGGGCGTTCCACAGGGTGCCGGGGGCGGCGTCGAAGCGGTACTGAAGGTTCGTCGCGGAATGCGCGCCCAGCGGCATGTCGAGGCCCGGCGCGAGGACGTCCGCGTTGGCCTCTGGGTCATACGGGAGGAGCTCGACACGGGTCCAGCCGCCGTTGCCGTCGGCGACCTCGAGGACTGGCTCGGTCACGGCGTCGACAGGCAGGGGCTGGTCGTTGAGGTTCTTGAGCAGCACGGTGAGCACGCTCCCCTGGACGGAGTCGGAGTAGACGCCCTGGAGCTGCCAATCGACGTTCATGCCGTCATCGTGGACGGGGGCGCCGAGGTCCGAGTTGACCTCTTTGTTCTTCACGTCCTGCGGCTGGTAGGCGGGGGTCTCCGAGGTGGTCACGGAAATGTCGTCGCCTGGGTTGAGTCCGGTCTCGCCTGGTTCGAGGATGCTGCACGAGGCGAGGAGGCACGCGGCGGACACAAGAAATGCCACGGTGAGCTTACGCAATGGAGGAACCTTCCGGAATATCGATGAGTGTGCTTCTACCTTAACCGACGCACCGGCCATCTTAGGTAACGGCAAGGTGCAACCGCGCGCGTGCGGTGGCATAGTAGCCGGTTGATGAAACCTCTCGTTCGTATCGTGCGCGGCGCCGCTGCGCTGTGGCCGTATTATCTTGCAATTTTCCTCACCGCCGTGGCCGGCGCGGTGCTGACGCTT
>NZ_LT596217.1 GCF_900092335.1 Corynebacterium phoceense | reverse complement strand
CTCTTCGAAGGTCTCGCGGAGGGCGGCATCGGCAGCAGATTCGCCCCGCTCGCGCGCGCCGCCGGGCACGCCCCACGTGTCGCCCTGGTTGGTCCACGCCGCGCGATGCTGGAGCAGGACGTGGCCCTCGGCGACGAGGAAGAGCCCCGCCGCACCATAGAGGCCCCACAGCTTCATGCCATCGGGTCCCGCAGCCCAGCCGTCACCTGAAAATTTTCCGCTCATGTCCGCCATACTAACCGCGCCACCCCACCGCGGCCCGTTATCCTTAAGGAATGACCACGCCCAACGCCGAGCTCGCCGATCAGTGGTTGGATGACGTCACCGAGCCCTCCCAGCCGGTCTTCGACCGTCCCACCCACCGGCTCTACGCGTGGTTTATCGGCCCGGCGCGCCTGGCTCGGCGCCTCCTCAGCTTCCTCGGCACCACGCCCGGCAAGCTCGTGGCGGTCACGCTAGCGCTCACCATCGCCATCGCCGCGGCGGGCATGTCGCTCGCGGCCAGCTCCACGGACCGGCACGCGAACCTCAATACGCTGCTCAGCTCCACTGAGCCCATGAATAACTCGGCGCACAACCTCTATACCTCGCTCTCGCTCGCGGACACGATTGCGACCACCGGCTTCGTCCAGCTGGGCGAGGGCTCCACCGACGACCGCGAGGCGTATAGCGCGGCCATCGACACCGCGACGGTCGCCGCGACAGAATCCGCGCTCGGCTCCGCAACGGATGACACGCGCATTCGCGAACTCATCCTCAACATCCAGCGGCAGCTGCCGGTGTACACGGGCATGGTGGAAACCGCGCGCGCCAACCACCGCGATGGCAACGCCGTCGCCGTCAACTACATGTCCAACGCCTCGACGCTCATGCGCGAGGACATCCTGCCGGACGCCCGCGAGCTCTTTCGCCTCACCAGCGCCAAGGTGACGCAGGAACAAAAGGCGCTCACCCGCCCGCAATGGGTGCCGCTCTCCGGCTTCGTCGCCGCCGTATTCTTCCTCCTCGCCGCGCAGTGGTGGCTGTGGCGGCTCACACGCCGCCGCTTCAACCGCGGCTTCCTCGCCGCGACGGTGCTGCTCTCCGTCGCGTTGGCCTGGGTGAGTATCACCACCATCATGATCTGGGC
>NZ_LT596216.1 GCF_900092335.1 Corynebacterium phoceense | reverse complement strand
GACGCGGGCGCGGCGGGCATGGATTCCTGCAGTGTGCCCCACGAACCACACTCGGGGCAGCGCCCCAGCCACTTGGGCGAGACGTATCCACACTCGGAGCAGGTGTGGATGGGACGAACTTTCTTAGCCATGCTGCCTACTCTAAACCAGCCCCTCAACACGAAACCCCCGCCGGCGCTGACCAGCAGCGCGGGCGGGGGAATGGCTCGAAGGCGTGTGCGGCAGGGGCGCACACGGAGAGAATTAGTGGTGCTCAGCCTTAGCGGTCTCCGTGGTGTAGCCCTCGGTGGAGGAGGAGTCACGGTTGTACTGGCCGGAGGTCAGCGGGGAGGCGGACACCGGAGCGTCCACGGTGAGCTCACCGTTGTTGAAGGTGAAGGTGACCGGGCGGGTGCCGCCGAAGGCGTAGTCCTCGTTGGTGAGATCCGTGGTGATGTACTGCACGGAATTAGAGGTCTCGTCCTGCGGGACGGCGTCGAGGTTGGCCTTGGAATCACCGATGATGGACTGGCCGCGGCCGATGGGCTGTGCGGAGGAGACGTTGACGGACTGGCCGTCGACGTCGATGGACTGGAGGGTGACCTTGCCGTCGGCGTAGCCGTCGTTGATGACGCTGAACTTGAGCGATGCGGTGCCGTCGTTCGGCTCCAGCTGGATGGTGACGTCACGCACGGCCACGGCGCCGTCTTCGGTCTTGGCGTTGGTGCCATCCACTGCGATGACCTTCTGCGAGGTCTGGGTGATCTGGCCCGCGGAGCAGGCTGCCAGAGAAAGCGCGGACATAGCAGCAACAGAGATGATGGCACCGCGACGTGCGGCAGACTTCAGGGACTTCACTTCGAGCGTCCTCCAATTAAGAGATCAGGCGTTTATCAACGACTTAGCCTAGTCGTTAGCGGCGGGAAGTACACAGTTTTGGGCCCGTTGGGGGCTACGCCACATGCGTAACATGGGGGTATCCGGGGGTAAACCCGGGGTGCAAACCTTGCCCTCATCCACCGTGGTAAAATTTCTCACCATATATGCGTGTGTCGCGTCGTGCGATGCGCGCCAACGAACCCGAACGAGGAGTGACTGGACAAACATGGAGTTCAAGGTCGGCGAGGTCGTCGTTTACCCGCACCACGGTGCTGCAGAGATTACTGCCATCGAACAGCGTGAGATGGGCGGGGAGACCTTGGAGTTCCTCGTGCTTCAGATCAAGCACTCGGATCTCGTCGTGCGCGTTCCTTCCAAGAATGCCGAGCATGTTGGCGTCCGTGACGTCGTGGGTAAGGAAGGCCTGGAGAAGGTCTTCTCCGTCT
>NZ_LT596215.1 GCF_900092335.1 Corynebacterium phoceense | reverse complement strand
TGGGAGAGTAAGTTACCGCCGACATAAAAACAACAAACAACAACTACATAACACGCAGCGAGGACCGAAAGACACTACCGTCTTTCGGCCCTCGCTGCTTTTACGCGTTTTACAGGGACGCCGCACACCCTCTTCACATGACAAGCCCGTCTAGGCGCCGGCACGCAGTCTCTGGAACATGAATGAGTCACACAATTTGCACTGATTTTTGGACGACTCATTCACACTTCAACGCACGTAGCGGAGAGACGTCTCAACTGTGTCTTCAGTCGCTGATACGCGATCACAGCGTCATTCGAGCCAGACCTGTCCCGCGCCTTCCCGCCAGCGAGCTCGAAACCGTGCTTGAGCTTGGTTATCCGGTCATCTGGTTGATGAGTGACGCAGAGTAATTGATATAAACCTGGGGTAGGTTCCAACGTAAATGCGCATCGCACTTATCAGTGGTGTACTCGCGATGCGACTTTGCTGTAGGCCGCATTGAGAATCCTGGTTGGTCCGGTCGAGTCGTTGTCGACTGTGTTCTTGAATGCGACGGAACAGCCAGTCGCCGAAGCCGTAGAGTCTGCCTTGCTCGGCTTACTCTGGAGTAGTCACGAAACGTCATCGGAAATGGCTCCGCAGGGCATACTCATCGTTAGCCCCGCCAGCTGCCTTTATTGCTGAACAACAGACGCAAATGATTTGCGGCCCGAATACGACGTGGCAACTGCCAGCAAGATGGCCAGAAGTACATTCCATTGGGCAAGGACCGCAAAAGAAGCAAGCCCTCTAAGTCTCCGTTGGATGACGTAATACTGAAGCGAAAGCCCTTCTTGCCCAACTCAAAACTTCGTGTGGTCGCTCAGTTCCGACCGAGGTTTGGCGAAGTCGTGGCGTAGTGCAGGGCAGCTAGCGGCAGCGCGAGCTGTGCTGCGTATTGAAGGCGATTGAACACTACGTCGTTGGGAGCAAACACGAGCGGAACGCCGGCCAGTAAGCCAGCGAGCAATAACAGCTGACGAGCCGATAGTCTACCTATAGTTGCAAGCAAGCTAACGGCATGCGGTACCGCCAGCATGAGCATCAGCTGGAATAGTCGTAAAAGCACAGTTGTAAGTAGCGCGCCACTTTGCCGCCGGGGGGATGTGAACCAAGAGTCTGAAAGTTATTGAGGTATATCGCTTCGTGCGGATGCGGGAATCGGCAAGCCACTTGACTTCCCAATTTCCTCCATTAATCGGTGGCTATTGCCGCGGAGAATTGCCTCCCCAGCGTGCAAACGCGGTAACAGTCACGGCGTGCGTTAGAAATGTGGGTGCTGACGACGCCGCTCCAAGAATTAGTGAGGTTGAACATAGCCGATACCGTCGCATTTCGATGAGAGGACTTCTTTGTTCATCGTACGAGCTACTTCCTAGGTTTGATCGAAAGCCGGAAAGGACTCCTGTAGCGTGCGCCTGTGCCGGCTAAAGCTGACGGTGCCTTCAGAATTGCCATCTGAAGCCGTTCTGGTAGCGGTCTCCCACCAGGAACTTCGGCGTACGGCTTTTGAGGGCAGTCGACAAGCCGCAGCAGATGGGTACGGTCCCTTCTCAGACGCCACTGAATCAGTTGGTCGCCGAGGATTGCCATCTGATTGTTCTCCATGAGTACCGAAGATAAGGGCTGTGTCCTGCAGATTTGTGTGTTTTCAGATCGCTGTGTATCTTTATCTAAGTCAGCGCGACCGACAACGCCCCACAAGCACTTGATGGTGTTTGGCTGAA
>NZ_LT596214.1 GCF_900092335.1 Corynebacterium phoceense | reverse complement strand
AAGGACCCCAATATCTTGTGCCACGCCCGAACCCCCGGCGAACTAATCAATGCACTCTAAAACCGGAAGAGCCGTATTATGGTTCCGAGGCGCTCTTGGTGGCACAGGTCATGCAAAGGTGCTCGCTATGGGGGTTGACGTGGAGGCTGGTCAATGTGTGGCATAACACACAAACAGTGCAAGGTGTCTTACTTCGATTAGAGGCCCGTCAACGGGTGAGAAATAGTGAAACACAATGCATGTCCGCTGTTCGAGCTATGTTTTCGCGTTTCGTAAATTGCTTCTTTTCGCTATATGTATATCGCTGCCTCGCGTCCTCGTTCGGCTGCCGTGTGTGCTTCGTGGTTTCAATGTTAGTGCCTCCACTGTTGCGTGTAATGGGGTTTTCTCTTGAGCGGTGTGGTAGAACACTGCTAATCGACGGCTGTGAACCATTTTCGACCGTTATAACTATTTGATCAGGGGTGGAAACCATTTATCAACGGGGAGATTGGTCTTAGAGGGTAAAGGCCAGTGGAAGCCCGCATAGGCAGTGGGCGCCAATTCAGCTATAAGGCCTGGCGCAGGCAGTCGTCCATATCGAATCACGCGTAGGCGATCTGTGAGCTTCTTCTTCGCTAGTTTCAGTTCACGCCTGGCCGAGGCAAGCGCTCTATCGCCATGTGCGGTCTTAATCTGAGTAGTTAACTCCTCGAGGCGAGCATTGATGATCTTGAGGTCGCGTCCGAGCGCTGCGCGCTCAGCTTCATATTCTTCCTCAGGGGTTGCGCCATCATCGAGCCGGAGCTGTACGAGTTCGGGGGAGTCCCAGGGGGCTGGGCGTTGTGTGTTCATGTTTACCAGGCTACCAACATTCGAACCATTACAAAAGTGGTGCTATAGTCTTGTGTATGGTAAAGAGGCAACAAGCATCACGCGCACCACTACAGCCGGGCGAAGATACTGTTGAGCGAGTCCTGGACACGCTCTCACGAGGGCCGTTTGACGCGTTTGTCACCGTCAAGACTTGGGAAGGGCGCTCCAAACGCATTCACATCCGCGCGAAGACGAAAGGTGAATTTCGGACCAAGGCACGAGAAAAGATTGATGTTATCCTCAATACGTCAGCGAGTAGCTGGACGAAGGCGCAACGCCTTACGACCTTTATGGATGAGGTGAGTGAACCAGCGGTTAAAGCCGCGCGCCTGAGATTGAACACGAGAAAGCGCTATGAACTAGCCTTATCACAGCTACGCCGCCATCTTGATGGACTCACGATCGGCCACGCCGTGAGATTTAGGACTCTTGAAAAGGCGTTGCAGGACATAGGGACAGGCCATGGTGCCGAGTCCGCGCGACAAGCGCGCACGGTCTTAAGCAAGTACGTGTTAGACCAACTCATCCGTGAAGGGGTTATCGAACATAACCCACTGCGAGGCATATCAATAGATCTCGGGGACACTCGCAAGGGGAACAAGCCTAAACAATCGCATGCGCTTACGGATGCTCAGTATGACGCTGTTGTTGATCATCTTTTGGTGCGAGACACAGCAGGGCCTATACCGCCGGGAACGGATAGGCGGCACACATCTATTAGGAAGCATGAGTTAACGGTCGCTCTAACTATTCTCCAGGCCGGTACAGGATTGCGTATTAGTGAAGCGCTCGCGCTTACCCGTGAGGATGTAACTATCACGCAGAACTCACTGGCAATAACAGTTCAGGCGGAACGGTCAAAGACGCATAGGGGACGTACCGTGCCGATGCTGGACAAAAGATGCGAAAAGTTCTGGCGAGAGCGAATCGAAACAATTGGTCCCGGTGATCCGCTTATCCCGGCGCCGGGGGATGTGCACTTGCACTGGCGGACGGACAACGCCGTTAAGGCATGTGCGGCGCTCTATAAGGACATTGGCGTTCAACTGGAAGATGAGGTTGTTTCTTCTATGAGATCACACGCTTGGCGCACGGTACTCAACAACCGAGCAATTGCTCGCGGAGTTCCCGCCGAGATTCGCAGCGCATTCTTTGGTCACACTGAGGCCATGAACGCCCGAAACTACACGGACCTTACCGACGTTTCGGCCATGCAGTCGGCACTTGAAGGTGGTGCACTAGATGGTGCACTAGAGGGATGATTCTGGATGATTCTAAATGGTTCTAAATGATCGAAAATGCCTCTAAACAGCATGGTCAGAATCGAATAATGCCTGTTAGGCTCGAATGTAATCCGATAACCCAGAGGTCGTAGGTTCGAATCCTGCCCCCGCTACAAAGTTCTTAAGTCCCTCTCCTTCGGGAGAGGGACTTTTGATGTTTTCTGAACTTTCGGGCTAGGGGGGCTAGGGGCGGGTTAAGGGACAAAAGGGCATGCGGACGAAATCTTGGAGGATTTCCCGTATGACTAATGTGCGATACACGGATGCCCAGCGGCTTAAGGCATTAGAGGTATTCGATAGAACACAATCTGCTACCAAGACCGTTCGCGAGTTGGGCTACCCAGGCCGTTGGACACTCCATCGATGGATCAGAGAGCGTGATGTACCCCCAGCTGCCCCCATTCGGCGTACGACCTTAAAGCGCTACCCACTTGCGACAAAGCTCAAAGCCGTTGAGCTTTTTACCGCTGGTATGTCTCCTGAGGCCATCGCATCTGAGCTTTCGCTGAACTCGAAAATGAGCGTCTATGCTTGGGCCCAACGATTCCGCGAAGAAGGAAAGTGGGGCTTGATGAGCGCAACTGAACGCAAACAGTCTGCCGGCATTGTTACTCGTAAAGCCTTTGAGAAATCGCTTCCAGATGATGCGGCTGAACTCAAGAAGCTGGCAGCACGCCTATCAGCAGAAAAGGCCGTGTTAGAAAAAGAACTGGAAGAATTAAAAAAAGACGACAGCATCGACCCAGCCAACCTCAGTAACAAGTTCAAAGCCATTGTGGTCGATGCGTTACGGTCTTCTTTTCCAATTTCATTGTTGCTCGACATTGTTGGTCTCTCTTCATCCAGCTTCTATTACCAGCTCAAAGCCCTAAATGGCCCGTCAAAATATGCAGAACTGACAGAGGTGGTAACCAAAATCGTCGAGCATTCTGGATTCAGCTATGGATATCGTCGCGTATGGATCCAGTTGAAGAAACTGGGTATCAAGGTCAGTGAGAAAGTCGTGCGTCGAATCATCTCTGCCGAAGGACTCACGGTGCGCTACGTGAAGAAAAGGCGTCGCTATTCGTCCTATCGTGGTGAGATTTCGGAGGCGCCACCGAATCTGGTTAAACGAAATTTTCATGCCGAAGCGCCGGGTTTATTGTGGTTGACGGATATTTCTGAGTTTCCTGCTGATGACGGGAAAATATACTTTTCGGCGTTAGTGGACTGTTTCGATGGAAAGATTGTTGGGGCGACAACGAGCCGACACCCTAATCAGCAGCTTGCCGACGACTGTCTGAAGCAGGCGCTTGAAAACAATGCACCGCCTGACCCCGCAAAACTAGTAGTTCATTCCGATCGAGGTTGCCATTATCGGGGCAACAGTTGGATTCAAGCCTCACAGGACATCGGCTTTACGCGTTCGATGTCGAAGAAGGGATGTTCGCCCGACAATTCAGCGTGCGAGGGATTGTTCGGCAGAATGAAAAATGAGATGTTCTATGGACGTAAGTGGCCCCATTGTGATGAATTAGAGCAAGCAATTCATGAATATGTTGGCTTCTATAACGAACATAGAATCAAGCTTGAGTTCGATGGATTAAGCATCAATCAACGCAGGCGCGAACTGCTACTCTAAACATTCCTAAAAAATGTCCGCATCCCCTTCTGTCCCTTAACCCG
>NZ_LT596213.1 GCF_900092335.1 Corynebacterium phoceense | reverse complement strand
GCCGGGTCCGCGGCCACGGTCGTGTGGGGGACCCAGACGCCGGAGCGCCCGTCTACGCGGCCGGCGGTGGTCACCCCCAGCTCGCGCACGGCCTGAATGATGGCTTCTTCGAGGCGGCGGACATAGTCCACGACGTCGACGGGCTCGGCGAGCTTAATAATGGGGTAGACCACGAGCTGGCCCTCGCCGTGCCACGTGATGCGCCCGCCTCGGTCGACGGTGATGACGGGCAGGCCGTTGTCCGGCATGTCCGACTCGAGCGTGCGCTTGCCCGCCGTATAGATATTGGGGTGCTCGACGACGAGGATGACGTCGCTCACCTCCTCGGCCGCGCGCTGCTTCGCGAGTGCTGCTTGGTAGTCCCAGGCCTCCTGGTAATCCATCCGACCCAAGTGGCGGATCTCCAGAGGCGCGCCGGAGGCGCGGATGGAGCGGTCGGCAGGGAAGAACGGGTCGCGCGGTGCAGTCATAGAACAAGTTCTAGTCGCGCCCGCCCTGGGCGCGCAAAAGGGGGCATCGGAAAGCTTTCCGATGCCCCCTTGGGAGGGTGGGCTTACTCCACGCCGTTGGCTGCGGCGTAGGCGGCGGCGTCCATGAGCTCGCCGGCCTCGGAGACCTCGACCTCGAAGAGCCAGCCTTCGCCGAACGGGTCGTTGTTGACCAGCTCGTAGGCGTCGTGGATGCCCTCGTTGACGGCGGTCACGGTGCCGGTGACGGGGGAGTAGAGGTCAGAGACGGACTTGGTGGACTCGACCTCGCCGCAGGTCTCGCCGGCGGTGACGGTGTCGCCGACGGCGGGCAGCTCGGCGAAGACAACCTCGCCGAGGCGGTCAGCGGCGACGGAGGTGATGCCAACGCGCAGGGTCTTGCCCACGACCTCAGCGGCGGGGGCAGCGATCCACTCGTGGTCTTCGGAGTAGGAGAAATTCTCGGGCAGATTCGACATGTGGGTTCCTTTCTAGAGGTTCAGTTTAAGTCTAACGGCCGTGTGCGTCGCGCGGGTGTTAGTCCGCACGCTTGTAGAACGGCGTCTGCGTGACGGCGAAGGGGTAGCGCTTGCCGCGGATATCGACCTCGACGGCGTCGCCGGGGTTCAGGCTCGCGGCGGTGTCGATGAGTGCCAGGGCGACGGGGTGGCCGAGCGTGGGCGACGGCTGGCCGGAGGTGACGGTGCCGACCTTGGTCTCACCAACGAAGACCTCGGCGCCGTGGCGGGCGGCGCGGCGCTGCTCGGAGTCGAGC
>NZ_LT596212.1 GCF_900092335.1 Corynebacterium phoceense | reverse complement strand
GGACCTGACCCCTGTTTGGTGGACACCTGATATCCAGCCCGGTTGGGTTGGGAAGAAAGGTAATCTACCACCATGCCTAGGTACTCCGAACAGTTCAAACGTGATGCTGTGGCCCTCTATGAAAACAATGAGGACCTTTCACTTCACGCGGCTTCAGCAGAGCTTGGAGTCAATCGTTCCTCGCTTTTCTCCTGGCTTCAGCAATACGGCACCGGCAAACGTGCCCGCACGAAGGCCATGCGCGACAACGCCAAGGAGACGACTGATTCCGAGCGAATCCGCCAGCTAGAAAAAGAGAACGCGAAGCTGCGCGAAGAACGCGATATTCTGCGCAAGGCCGCGAAATATTTTGCCGAAGAGACACGCTGGTGATCCGCTTCCAGTTTGTCTATGACCACCGAACCGAGTATTCGGTCAAGCGGATGTGCCATGTGTTAAAGCTCAATCGCTCCTCGTTTTATAAATGGGTCAACACCCGCGAAAATCGCAGGTTAAAGATGTATTCCGATGCCCTTATTGGTGCAAGAATCAAGGCCATCTTCGATGATGAGAACGGGCTTTATGGTGCTAAACGCATCGCTGCAAGCCTCAACGACGATACGGACTTCGGCCCGATCAACCATAAGAAGGTCGCACGCATCATGAAATCCATGGGGCTAAAAGGCTTTAGCAAACGGCGTCGATGCATCACCACTAGGCGTAAGCCTGGTCACCGTGTCATGCCAGATTTAGTAGGCCGTACATTCACCGCTGACGAGCCGAACCGTGTGTATGTCGGCGACATTACCTACCTGCCGTGTAAGGGCGGTAAGAACATGTACCTTGCCACGGTCATTGACACCTATTCACGAAAACTTGCAGGTTATGCACTCGCAGACCACATGCGTGTCTCACTGGTCATCGAGGCTTTGTCCCATGCCAGCACAGTCCGCGGAAGCCTTGACGGGGCTATTTTCCATTCTGATCATGGAAGTGTGTACACCTCACAGGCGTTTAGGGACCACTGCGCCCAACTTGGTGTGCGCCAATCCATGGGCGCGGTGGGAACTAGTGCCGATAATGCCCTGGCAGAGTCATTTAACGCCACCTTAAAACGTGAAGTGCTACGTGATCGGAAAGTCTTTGATAATCCCATTATCTGCCGGCAGGAAGTCTTCCGATGGTGCATGCGCTACAACACACGCAGACGACACTCCTGGTGCAACCTTCTAGCCCCCGATGACTTCGAAGCACTCACATCAGCTACACTGACCCAAGCAGCATAGCTAACCCCCGACGTGTCTACTTTCCAGGGGTCAGGCCC
>NZ_LT596211.1 GCF_900092335.1 Corynebacterium phoceense | reverse complement strand
TGGGGGGACATCGCCGTCATCGTGCGTGGCGGCGGAGAGATCGGCCAGGTACGCCGCACGCTGCTCGCCGCGGGCGTGCCCGTTCACATCAGCCCCACGGACGTCGTGCTCTCAGAGCAGCGCCTCGTCTCCGCGGTGCTGCAGGCTGTCCGGGCGCTCACGGATCCGCTCGACAACGTGGGACTCGAGGAACTCATCACCGGCCCTGTGGGTGGCGCGGATCCCGTGACGCTGCGCCGCCTCATTCGCGGCCTGCGCCGCTGGCGCCCCACGGTCCGCGGCATCGATTCGCTCCGCGAGGTCTTGGACGGCGAGCTGCCGGACTTCGGTGGTCTGCTCACCGGCCGCGAGCAGGCCATCCTCGAGCGCGTACGCGGCGTGCTCGACGCCGGACGCGCGGCACTGGACGGCAGCATCGAGGACGTGCTGTGGGCTGTATGGTCCGCGACGGGACTCTCGGACCGTCTCCAGGCCGCAGCGCTGCGCGGTGGTGCGACGGGTTCCCAGGCGGACCGCGACCTGGATGCCATGATGGCGCTCTTCGACGCGGCAGGCGACTACGCGGAGCGTTACCCGCACGCGCCACTCGAGTCCTTCCTTATCAGCATCGAGGAACAAGAGCTGCCCACCGGCGTGCGCGACCGCCGTTCCGCCACGCCACAGGCCGTGGAGGTCCTCTCCGCTCACGGCGCTGTGGGGCGCGAGTGGGATACCGTCGTGGTCGTCGGCGCCCAGGAAGGAACGTGGCCGTCGCTGGGGGAGACCGGCTCCCTCTTCGGGCAGGAAGACCTCATCGACTACCTCGACGAGGGCATTGAGCCGGACGTCCCGGTGAGCCACCTCGCCGCGCGCCTGCAGGAGGAGCGTCGCCTCTTTCACGTCGCGACGTCGCGACACCGCGCGCGCCTGCTCATCGCCGCCATCGATGCTCCCGAGGGTGACGAGGTCTTCGAGCCCTCCCGCTTTATTGCGGAGTTCGCCGGTCAGGGACTCGACCTGCCCGGCCGCCTTGCGCGTCGGGAGGCGAACGAGCGCCTGCGCCGCACGGCCGTGGC
>NZ_LT596210.1 GCF_900092335.1 Corynebacterium phoceense | reverse complement strand
GGCTCTTCCGGTTTTAGAGTGCATTGATTAGTTCGCCGGGGGTTCGGGCGTGGCACAAGATATTGGGGTCCTTGGCTTTGTAGGAATAAGGGTGTCTAATCCATCCGTACAAACCAAGGACCTACTGTGCAGCCTAACGGAAATGTCATCGTCGATACCATCTGCCGCACCGCAGAACTAGGAGTTACTATCACCGGGGCCGCAGAACACGGCGATGTCACCGTCATCGAAGCCGAGCCCGTCGAGCCCATCAATGAATGCCCCACGTGCGGTCAGCCTGGAGTATTCCGCGACCACGTCATCCGCAGCCTGGTCGATCTGCCCATC
This sequence comes from Corynebacterium phoceense, assembly GCF_900092335.1. GTDB lineage: Bacteria > Actinomycetota > Actinomycetes > Mycobacteriales > Mycobacteriaceae > Corynebacterium > Corynebacterium phoceense. The sequence continues at coordinate 1,135 of NZ_LT596210.1, read as the reverse complement.
GTCGGCCACCCAACACGCCTTCATGTGCGCCTTCCACGCTACCGGTGCACCAACAAGCGCTGCTTGCAGAAGATCTTCCGCGCGGGCCTTACCTGCGCGCCCGACAATTCAAAGACCACGGACAGGGTGACCCGCTGGATACTGCAACGACTCTGCCTAGATCGGATGAGCGTTGCCGCTGCAGCCAAGTCATTAGGCCTGGGGTGGGATACCACCAACGCCTTGGCCTTAGCCGCTGTCCAGGACTTGATCTACAACGACGAGCACTACCTCGACGGGGTCAAGGTCATCGGTGTTGATGAGCATCGCTGGTCGCACAACCGACGCACATGGCGCGACGGATACGTCACCGTCATCGTTGATATGACCGACCACCACGACAAGGATGGAAACGTCATCCGCCCCGCTCGGCTTCTTGACGTTGTCCCAGGCAGAAGCGCTGACGCGTTACGAACATGGCTGAATAATCACAGCGAGCAGTTCCGCGATCAGGTCAAGATCATCAGCATGGACGGCTTCCAAGGCTATGCCACCGCCGCTGGCGAAGTCATTCCCAACGCCACCCAAGTCATGGACCCGTTCCACGTTGTACGCCTGGCCGGTGACAAGCTCACCAAGTGCCGCGCCAGGCTCCAGTTAGAAACAACAGGCCGACGTGGCCGCAGCAAAGACCCGCTCTACCGCAACCGGAAAACTCTGTTGACCACCGAGGGCTTGCTCACCGACAAGCAGCGCGGGAGGCTTGAGGAACTGTTTGACTTCGACGACGACTACGCGCCGCTACAAGAGACCTGGACCTACTACCAACAAGTCATAAGCTGCTACAACAATCCCAACAAGCAAGCAGCCAAGAAAGCCATGAGCACGCTCATTGACACGCTTGTTGACATCAAAGACGCCGGGATCGCTGAGATCGCGCAGCTAGGCAGGACCATGAACAAACGCCGCAAGGACATCCTCGCCTACTTCGACCACGGAGTATCCAACGGACCTGTCGAAGCGATTAACGGTCGGTTGGAATTCCTACGCGGCATCGCCCTGGGATTCCGCAACCTCGACCACTACATATTGCGGTGCCTGATTCACGCCGCCAACATCCGACACAAAATCAATGCACTCTAAAACCGGAAGAGCC
>NZ_LT596209.1 GCF_900092335.1 Corynebacterium phoceense | reverse complement strand
TGAGGTTACCCTCGTTTAGTGGACACCCTATTTGTACGGATCTTGTGTCCGTAAGAGAGGATGTTCATTGTGAGTCAACAGCGCAAGAAATACACGCCGGAGTACCGGCGTGAAGCCGCAAACCTGGTAATCGAGTCAGAGCGACCGATCGCTCATGTGGCTAAGGAAATCGGTGTTTCCGCCGGGCTTTTAGGCCGGTGGGTCAAACTCGAGCGTGAACGCCGAGGATCCTCAGATGGGATGAGTGAGGCTGATCTTCGTGCTGAGAATGCTCGTCTGCGCCGTGAGTTGGCAGAAGCCAAGATGGATAATGAGTTTTTGTCAAAAGCGACAGCCTTCTTCGCCGCGAAGCAACGCGAGCAGAAAAGTTCGAACTAATGCAGCAGGAGAAGGCAAACTACAGCATCAAACGCATGGCACGGCTATTAAAAGTGTCTCGGTCTGGATACTACAAATGGGCCCATGCGCAGCAGAAACGACTATCCGGAAAGGATGATCGGTCAGCATTTTACGATGATGTTGACCGAAAGATTCATCAGATTTGGAAAGACTCCGATGAGGTTTATGGTGCTCCGCGGATCACCGCAGAGCTCGCCGAGCGCTACTACATTTCACTTAACCGTAAGACTGTGGCGAAGCGGATGCGCATGATGGGCATTGAAGGGATTTCACCGCGTGCCTTTGTCCCGGTGACAACCATTCAATCCAAGCGTAAGTCAACTCTTCCTGACCTGGTCAAGCGCATGTTTGATACTGGTCAGCTCAACCGGGTGTGGATGTCGGATATTACCTACCTTCGCACCGGTGAGGGCTGGCTGTATTTGTGCGCGGTCCGCGATGGTCATTCCCGCAGGGTACTGGGCTGGGCAATGGATAGCGTTCAAGACACACACCTGGTTGAACGGGCCCTGCGGATGGCGCATACGCTACGCGGTGACGTTCCTGATGGGCTGGTGTTTCACGCTGACCGTGGAACGCAATTTACCAGTGAGAAGCTCTGGGAAGTGTGCCGCAACCTGGGCATCGCTCAGTCTGTGGGGCGCACTGGCGTGTGCTTCGATAACGCGATGGCCGAGTCGTTCTGGTCGACGCTAAAGACTGAATTCTACGACCGTAAGCGATGGCCTACCCGTGATGCTGCACGCAAGGCCGTTGCCTACTGGATGGAAGTCGTCTACAACCGCCGGCGCCGGCACTCTGCACTCGGAATGGTCAGCCCCGTCGACTTCGAGAACCACACCGGCTCAATCAACAGCAGAAAAGAAATAGCTGCCTAACCACTAGGTAGCTCCACTACGTGTCCACGATTTGCGGGCAACCCCA
>NZ_LT596208.1:1879296-1895604 GCF_900092335.1 Corynebacterium phoceense | reverse complement strand
ATCACCTTTGCCCACGGCCTGGTGAAGAACGCCTACGTGGGCCGTACCTTCATTCAGCCCACGCAAACGCAGCGCCAGCTCGGCATCCGCCTCAAGCTCAACCCGCTGCGCGAGGTCATCAAGGGCAAGAAGCTCGTGGTCGTCGACGACTCCATCGTCCGCGGCAACACGCAGCGCGCCCTTATTCGCATGCTCCGCGAGGCCGGCGCCGCCGAGGTCCACGTGCGTATCGCGTCCCCGCCGGTGAAGTGGCCGTGCTTCTACGGCATTGACTTCGCCTCGCCTGCGGAGCTCATCGCGAATGCCACGCCGTCCGATGACCCGGAGACCGTCGCCGACGTTATCCGTGAAGCCATCGGCGCGGACTCCCTGGGTTTCGTGTCCGTCGACGACATGGTCGGCGCGACCGAGCAGCCCGGCATGGAGCTGTGCACTGCGTGCTTCACCGGCAACTACCCCCTGGGCCTGCCAGCGGGCAACCCCAATGCCGAGGCCGTGCGTAAACTTCAAGGCACCGACGCCTAAACCCCTTCCGACCGACTTTTAAGGAATCCCACCGCGATGTCTGAAAACCCCACCGCTTCCTCTGAGACCGCCGCCGAGAACTCCGGCACCACGTACGCCGCTGCCGGCGTGAGCATCGAAGAGGGCGACCGCGCCGTTACCCTCTTCGCCCCGCACGCCAAGCGCGCCACCCGCCCGGAGGTCATGGGCGGCCTCGGCGGTTTTGCCGGCCTGTTCAAGCTGGGCGAGTACAAGGAGCCCATCCTCGCTGCCGGTTCGGACGGTGTGGGCACGAAGCTCGCCGTCGCCCAGGCGATGGACAAGCACGACACCATCGGCATCGACCTGGTCGCCATGTGCGTCGATGACCTCGTGGTCTGCGGAGCCGAGCCGCTCTTCCTCCAGGACTACATTGCGGTGGGCAAGGTCGTTCCGGAGAAGGTCGCCGAGGTCGTCAAGGGCATCGCCGAAGGCTGCGTCCAGGCAGGCTGCGCTCTGCTCGGCGGTGAGACCGCGGAGCACCCCGGCGTCATGGACCCAGAAGAGTACGACGTCTCCGCCACGGCCGTGGGCGTCGTCGAGGCTGATGGCCTCCTTGGCCCGGACAAGGTCCGCGATGGAGACGTGCTCATCGCCATGGGCTCCTCTGGACTGCACTCCAACGGCTACTCGCTGGCCCGCTACGTCCTCCTCGAACAGGCGGGCCTGCCGCTCGACGGCCACGTGGAAGAGCTCGGCCGCACCCTCGGCGAGGAACTCCTTGAGCCGACCAAGATCTACGCGCTGGACTGCTTGGCGCTCGCCGCCGAGTGCCAGGTCTCCACGTTCTGCCACGTCACCGGCGGCGGTCTCGCGGGCAACCTCGAGCGCGTCATCCCGGAGGGACTCACCGCTGAGGTCAACCGCGCGACCTGGACCCCGGCCCAGATCTTCCGCACCATCGCCTCCGTGGGCAAGATCGCCCTGTCCGAGATGGAGAAGACTTTCAACATGGGCGTCGGCATGATCGCCGTCGTCTCCCCGGAGGACCGCGACCGCGCCCTGGCCATGCTCACCGCCCGCCACCTCGACGCCTGGGAGCTCGGCACCATCCGCGAGTCCGGCGGCGACGAGCCGCGCGTCATCATGCAGGGCGAGCACCCGAACTTCTAAGTTCGCGCCTCAGACACACGCCGCCCGTGCCGCATCGGCAGGGCGGCGTTCGCGTGTCCGGTTCCTTGCGAAAATCGCGTCGGCTCATGCGGCGCGCGGAGAATTATCGCAAGGAACGAGCTGGTGGAATGCGCCTGTGCGTCGCGTGGAAACGGTGTCGCGGATTTCATGACAACGAAGGCTCAGATTTCCGTGGTTTATGGGGCCTTCGTTGTTCTGAAGTCCGCCGCGCGCCGCGCGCCGGACGGACGAAGCGCAGACAGCGTCGTGACGGACACGGTCAGGATGGGGACACGCAAAAATCCGCCGCCGGGCGGGCCGGCGGCGGAATAAGAGTCTTAGGACTTAGCGCTTGTCCGAAGAGTCGGTGTCATCCTCAACGTCGTCTTCATCGTCATACTCGTCGATGTAGTCGGCGTATTTGTCTTCGTAGTCCACCTCGTCTTCGTCATCCCAGTCGTTGCGCGGCTTCTGAGCGGCGAGCTCGCGCTGGAGCGAGTCCAAATCCATCTCAGGTGAGTTGTACTTCAGCTGGCGTGCAACCTTGGTCTGCTTCGCCTTCGCGCGTCCGCGTCCCATGTGCATGACCCCCTTGAGGTGTGTGTAGGCATTCCAGGGAAGTTCGGATGCCCCATCGAATTTCAATAACAGTATGGTCCTGTTAGACACAATAGCCTGTGTGCCGAAAAAATTCCGCACCGCCCCCTGTTACAGGGCAAAGAAGGCTAGCGGCCGCGCAATTTCTCCACCGCGGCGCGGCCAGCCTTGGGGCCCTCATCCGTGGGGATGGACTCTGGCTCGACGCTCGCGGCGACGTTCGCCTCGCCGCGCAGCGGGCCGGTGACGAGATCGGTGCCCGTGAGTGCAGAACGCTTGACCAAGCCGAGGGCGATGGGGCCGAAGTCACAGTCGTCGACGACGGTGCCCAGGCGGCCCACGCGGCGCCCACCGGGGCCGGACAGGATATCGGCGCCCGGCTCGGGGCGGTCCGCGGTGGGACGTCCTCGCTCGTGCCGTATTACCCGGCCGAAAAGGTCGTGGGCCAGGCATACGAGGTGACCGAGGGCGCCGAGCCGCAGGGCAAGGGCGAGGCCGTTGTCACTAGCGATGCCGCAGAGAAGTATGGCATTGCGGTCGGCGACGAGCTGCTCGTCGTGCACCCGGATCACCGCGACGAAGTGAAGGTCGCGGGTCTCGTCACGCCGGAAGGCAAGGGAGGCGCCACGGGTTCGTCGCTCACGCTCATGATGGCCGCGGACGCGTTCACGGAGGTCTACGGCAACGCGTCGACGCTCGCCGTGGCCGCAGCCGAGGGCACGACGGCGGACCAGCTTGTCGAGCACATTAACGTCGAATATGGCGAGGGCGGCCCACAGGACCTGGGTATGAGTGCAGAGTCAGGTGCGAAGCTCGCGGAAGAAGCCACGGAGACGATGGCTTCTGCCCTGAAGTTCATCAACTACTTTCTCATCGCGTTCGGTCTCATCGCGTTGCTCGTGGGTACGTTTATCATCGCGAATACGTTCTCGATGATCGTCGCACAGCGCACGAAGGAGTTCGCGCTGCTGCGCGCGCTGGGCGCCTCGCGCGGTCAGGTCACGCGCTCTGTCATCTTTGAATCCGTCATCGTGGGCCTTATCGGCTCCGCGGTGGGTGTCGTCGCGGGCATGGGGCTCGTGGCGATTATCAAGGCCGTGATGAATGCGCAGGGCATGGTGATGGGCTCCTCGCTGGGTCTGTCCGCGAGCGCGATTATCGTGCCTATCATCCTGGGAACCATCGTCACGGTCGTCTCTGCGTGGGCGCCGGCGCAGCGTGCGGGCGCGGTGCAGCCGGTGGAGGCCATGCGTTCCTCCGAGGCGTCCACGAGCCAGCCGCTCACCGTGCGCACCTGNGTCACATGAAAGCCGCCACGCACTCGCGTGGCGGCTTTTGTACTCTTAAAGGTATGAGCAACCGCGACGACGTCTTTATCAAGCGCGCCCAGGTGCCCGCCCAGGCTGGCTATGAGGCCGCGGGATTGGTCTGGCTTGCCGATGCCGTCCCGGGTTCCGTCGTGCCCGTCCTCAGCGTCGGCGGGACGGAGCTCACTATCGAAAGGCTCGCCGCGGCGCGGGCCACTCCGCGCGCGGCGCACGAGTTCGGTGCGGCACTCCGGCGCCTCCACCNTGTGGTGCCTGGGCTTCCAGTCGTTTTAGCCCCCGATTGTCTGTCGTGACCGTGCTTTCCCTCAAGTCTCACGCGCGGCGGCCAGGTGCCAGCGACTGAGAGGAGGGTCAGGCACACGCGATCGGCTACAGCGACGCCGACCGCAACGCCGGCGCACGGGCTACAGCCTCCGAAAAATAAACGAGTCACACAAATTCCCCTGATTCTTGGACGACTCATTCACACTTCAACGCACGTAGCGGGCGTGACCATTAGGCGGCGCAGACATACTGCTGCCGTGGGGTGTCTCGCAGCGTGTCTATCGACGGAAGAACTCAGGGGAGAGCGGGGTCGCGGTGGTGTCGCCGTGCATGCGCTTGAGGACGTTCTCGGCGGAGATGAGGCACATCGGCACGCCCACGCCGGGGACGGTAGTCGCACCGGCGTAATAGAGATTCTCGAGCTTCGAGGACACGTTTTTCCCGCGGAAGAAGGCGGACTGGCGCAGCGTATGGGCGGGGCCTATGGCGCCGCCGTGCCACGCGTTGTAGCGTTCCGTGAAATCGGCGGGTCCGAGCGTGTGACGGGAGACGACGCGGTCCGCGAGGTCAGGGATATGCGCCCAGCTCGCTATCTGTTCGATGGCGGCGTCGGCAATGTCGTCGATACGGGTGCTGGCCTGGGGGTGGTAGGCATCGCCGTGGCCGAGGGCGGCATCGGCAGGCACGGGCACGAGAACGAAGAGGTTCTCGTGCCCGGCGGGAGCGACGGTGTCATCCGAGGCTGAGGGCTTGGAGACGTAAATGGAGTGGGATGCGTCGAGGGGACGCGTGGGTTCCGGACCGTGGTAGACCGCGCGGAAGTCGGGGCCCCAGTCCTCGCTGAACAGCAGCGTGTGATGTGCGAGTTCAGGTAAAGAACCGCGCACGCCGAGGAGGATGAGCACGGTGCCGAGTCCGGGGTCGCGGCGCGCAAAGTACGAGGAAGTGTAGGTACGCAATGCGGGTGGCAGGAGCGCGGTCTCGGTGTGGTGGAGGTCCGCGGCGGAGACGACGGCATCGGCGGCAATGTGGCGGCCGGCGAGCATTACGCCGGTGGCGCGGCGGCCCGAGTGCGTAATCTCGGTGACGGGCTCGCCAAGGAGAAACTCGGCGCCCGAGGCGGCGTCCGCGATGGCTTGCACGAGGCCGTTGAAGCCACCCACCGGGTACTTGGGCCCTTGGACCAAGTCGGTGTGGCTCATGAGCGCGTAGAGCGCCGGCGCGGCGGCAGGCTCGGAGGAGAGGAAGACAGCGGGGTAGGTGAGAATTTGGAGTAAGCGCGGGTCGCGGAAAGAACCCGCGGCGTGGCGCGCGAGGGACTGGGAGAGCAGGCGCGCGAGGACTCCAAGTCGCGAAAGGACGTCGGGGACGAGCAGCGTGCGCGGGTCAGAAAACGTCGTGTAGAGGAAGTGAGCCAGCGCAATATCGTAGATTTCAGAAGCCTGGGCGAGGTAGGCACGAATGCGGTCGCCGGCACCGGGCTCGATGGACTCGAAGAGGCCTGCGACATGGTCTATGCCGGGGTGGACGTCGAGGGCTTCGGAGGAAGAGAGGACGCGGTAGGCGGGATGGATGTCGCGCAGCTGCGGGCGGGGCGCGCCACAGAGGTCGAAGAAGTGGTCATAGGCCTCGGGCATGAGGTACCACGACGGGCCGGTGTCCCAGCGGAAGCCGTCTGTCTCAAAGGAACCGGCGCGGCCGCCCACGGTCTCGTTCTGGTCGATGACGGTGACGCGCTTGCCGTCGCGTACGAGAAGGGCAGCGGTGGCAAGGCCGGCTACACCGGCGCCAATAACGATGACGTGGTCAGCGTGGTCAGACACGAAGGCTCCTTAAAGAACGAACGAGGAGGGCTGCCTTGCGCGGGGCGGAGACGCGCACCCGGGTCCTGGCGATGGCGTCTGCGGGCGTGTCGGCGAGCTTGTCGGTGAGCTGGGAAAAGAAGTCGGTCGCGGCAGTAACGCCCAGGCGTGCGGAGGCGGGAAGCTCTGGGATGACGGCGCGGGCGGCAGTAAGGTCCGCACGGATATCGGCGATGATGTCGTCTTTCGCAGCGTCGTTGAGGGGGCGGTCCGCAAGCATGGGGAAATAGGTGCGGCCGAGGGTGGTCGTGTCTGCGGCGAGATCGCGCAGGAAGTTGACCTTCTGGAAAGCGGCACCGAGACGGCGGGCGCCGTCCTCGAGGGCCGGGCGGCGGCTGGGGGCGGCGGGGTGGTCGGCGAGGAAGCAGTCGAGGCAGAGAAGACCGATGACCTCGGCGGAGCCATAGATGTAGGAGTCAAAGTCCGCGGGGGTGTAGCTGGTCTGCGTGAGATCGCGGCGCATGGAGGCGAAGAAGGCGCGGATATGCGCGGGGTCGAAGTCGCAGTGGCGGGCGGTGGCGGCGTAGGCGTGGAGGACGGGGTCCGTGTGGAAGCGCTGGCTGGGGGCGGCGAGGACGGCGGCCTCGTAGGCGTCGAGGGCGGCGGCGAGCTCGGTGGGAGAAAGGCCGGCTTGGGAGCCGGCGGCATCGACAAGCTCATCGGCAATGCGGACCACGGCGTAGAGATTGCGGATATCGGTGCGCACGCGGCCACGCAGGAGGTGCGCGGCGAGGGAGAAACTCGTGGAGTAGGAGGCGATGACCTGCGCGGAGGCGCGTGCGGCGGCCGCGTCATAGGCGGCGAGCGGTGAGCGAGGCACGGGCCGTAGTTCTCCTTAAAAGCACACGAATTTAGGGTGGATCTTATTGTAGCGGCGAGGCCTGCGGTGGGAATCAGTAGAGTAGTACGAGCACTAGAACCTAAAACTAGAGGAGTATCCCGCATGACCGAAGCAGCAGCCCGTGCTGTGGAGCTTTTCAAGCAGTACGGCGACGGTGAGACTGCCGTGACGGCGCTTAACCACGTCAACGTCGAGTTTGCGCGCAACCAGTTCACCGCGATCATGGGGCCGTCTGGCTCCGGCAAGTCGACGCTCATGCACACCATGGCGGGCTTGGACGCAGCGACGAGCGGCTCGGCGTTTATTGGTGAGACGGATATGTCCCACTTGAACGACAAGCAGATTACGGCGCTGCGCCGCGACCGTCTGGGCTTTATCTTTCAGTCTTTCAACCTCGTGCCCACGCTCACGGCGGCGGAGAACATCACGCTGCCCACGGATATCGCGGGCAAGGACATCGACAAGGCCTGGTTTGATGAGGTGACCACGCGCCTGGGTTTGGCGGAGCGCCTCACGCACCGCCCGGCGGAGCTCTCCGGTGGACAGCAGCAGCGCGTCGCGTGTGCGCGTGCTCTCGTCTCGCGTCCGGAGATCATCTTTGGCGATGAGCCGACGGGCAACCTGGACTCGAACTCCTCGGCGGAGGTGCTCTCCATCCTGCGCCACGCGGTGGACGAGGATAACCAGACCGTCGTCATCGTTACGCACGACGCGAAGGCGGCGAGCTACGCGGATCGCGTCATCTTCTTGGCGGACGGCCGGTTGGTCAACGAAATCCAGAATCCGACCATGGAAGCCATCCACGCCGTGATGGCGGAAATCGAGGGTTAGATTCTCTATGGCTAGAAAAAACACCATGCGCACGGTCTCGTTGCGCAACATCCTGGCGCATAAGCTGCGCCTGGCTCTCACCCTGCTCGCGGTCGTGCTCGGCACGGCGTTTATCGCGGGTTCGTTCATGTTCACCAATACGCTCTCGGATACGTTCGATGAGGCGGTGTCGTCGACGTACGACGATGTGGACGCGGCGGTCAACGGCGAGGGCTTCGACGGGAAGACGATCGAGACGCTGGAGAAGGATTCGCACATAGAGCGCGTCAATCTCAAGTCGAATCAGACGGTCGTCGTAGCGAACTCGGATGCCGTCGCCTTCCAGACGGGCGGTGGGACGTCCTCGCTCGTGCCGTATTACCCGGCCGAAAAGGTCGTGGGCCAGGCATACGAGGTGACCGAGGGCGCCGAGCCGCAGGGCAAGGGCGAGGCCGTTGTCACTAGCGATGCCGCAGAGAAGTATGGCATTGCGGTCGGCGACGAGCTGCTCGTCGTGCACCCGGATCACCGCGACGAAGTGAAGGTCGCGGGTCTCGTCACGCCGGAAGGCAAGGGAGGCGCCACGGGTTCGTCGCTCACGCTCATGATGGCCGCGGACGCGTTCACGGAGGTCTACGGCAACGCGTCGACGCTCGCCGTGGCCGCAGCCGAGGGCACGACGGCGGACCAGCTTGTCGAGCACATTAACGTCGAATATGGCGAGGGCGGCCCACAGGACCTGGGTATGAGTGCAGAGTCAGGTGCGAAGCTCGCGGAAGAAGCCACGGAGACGATGGCTTCTGCCCTGAAGTTCATCAACTACTTTCTCATCGCGTTCGGTCTCATCGCGTTGCTCGTGGGTACGTTTATCATCGCGAATACGTTCTCGATGATCGTCGCACAGCGCACGAAGGAGTTCGCGCTGCTGCGCGCGCTGGGCGCCTCGCGCGGTCAGGTCACGCGCTCTGTCATCTTTGAATCCGTCATCGTGGGCCTTATCGGCTCCGCGGTGGGTGTCGTCGCGGGCATGGGGCTCGTGGCGATTATCAAGGCCGTGATGAATGCGCAGGGCATGGTGATGGGCTCCTCGCTGGGTCTGTCCGCGAGCGCGATTATCGTGCCTATCATCCTGGGAACCATCGTCACGGTCGTCTCTGCGTGGGCGCCGGCGCAGCGTGCGGGCGCGGTGCAGCCGGTGGAGGCCATGCGTTCCTCCGAGGCGTCCACGAGCCAGCCGCTCACCGTGCGCACCTGGATCGGCGTGCCGCTCATCCTCATCGGCGTCGCGCTGGCCGCGTGGGGCATGGCATCGGATGCTGGAACGGGCGTGCGTGCGAGCCTCATCGGCGGCGCCGCGCTCGCGATCATCGTGGGCTTCTTCCTTGCTTCGCCGGCGATCTCGCTGTTTATCGTCCCGCCGCTGGGCCGCGTTGTGGGCGCGCCGTGTGGCGCTGTGGGCCGTCTTGCGGCGACGAACTCGAAGCGTAACCCGCGTCGCACGGCGGCCACGGCGTTCGCGCTCATGCTCGGCGTCGCGCTCGTCACGGCGATTGGCATGCTCGGCGCGACGATGAAGTCCTCGGTCTCGGACACAGTTGAAAATAACATTACGGCGGACTACCTGCTCTCCGGGCCGCAGTCTGGAAACTTCCCCACGCCGACGGAGACAGGCCAGCGTGCTGCCGATACCCCCGGTGTCGAGGAGGTCATTTCGCTCTCCGTCGCACCGGTCACCGTTGATGGCCAGGCCTCGCTTAACTACGGCCCGCAGTACACGCAGTCGATGATGCTCGACGGCAAGCCCGCGGACATGATCAAATTTGAGATGGCCGAGGGCACGGCGGACTTCGAGGGCGATGGCTTCATCGCGTCCACGGACTTCGCGCAGAAGAACGGTTGGAAGGTCGGCGAGTCGTACCCGCTCGCGGAGGCAGACCCGGCGGCTGCAGTGGCGGGCAAGCCGGCCAAGGAAATCGGACAGGTCGAGCTCAAGGGCACCTTCGATAAGAGCCAGATCGTGCAGAATATGGTCGTCGTCTCCGAGGCGGTGCCGGCAGAGGCTCGCACCGTCAACGTCGTGGGCGTGCGCGGCGAGGATCAGTCGCCGGAAGCCCTGGAGACGTTACGCAGCGACCTTGAGGAGTCTGTCAAGGACCTGGTCGTCGTGCAGGTCATGTCCGGTGAGGATTACGCGGGCCAGGCGGCGACGATGATCGACCAGATGCTCTCCATCCTGTACGGACTGTTGGCGCTTGCGGTCATCATCGCCATCCTGGGCATCGTCAACACGCTCACGCTGGGAGTTATCGAGCGCCGCCAAGAGATTGGCATGCTGCGCGCTGTGGGATCGCAGCGCGGCCAGATTCGCACGATGATCATCCTCGAAGCTGTCCAGATCGCGTTCTACGGTGCGCTGAGCGGTGTGGTCATCGGTCTGGGCCTCGGCTGGGCCTTCCTCAAGGTGCTCGCCAGCCAGGGGCTTGACGCGATGACCATTCCGTGGGGCATGATTGCGCTCATGCTCGTGGGCTCCGGCCTTGTGGGCGTTCTCGCCGCGCTGTGGCCGGCGGCCCGTGCGGCGAAGACGCCGCCGCTCGACGCCATCGCAGAATAGAGCAGCATAGAAGGCCCGCAGAAGCAGCGCCGCAGGAAACGTTCCGGGTAGCAACCGCGCCGAGGGTCTTTTCAACCTCATACAGCGGTGTAAAATGAAGCGCCCTGTCCCCAGTCGAGGGGTAGGGCGCTTTCTCTATTCCCTGAAACGAAGGCTTTCTTATGTCAACGTATTCTCCGGTGCGCCGTCGCGCCTGGGCCGCCGTCATCATCCTTGCCCTCGCCGTGGCAGGACTCGTGGCGTTTATCGTCATGGACCGCGCAGGGCGCGCCCAGGTGACGGGCGAGACGCTCAAGTCCTCCTTTGAAGAGGTCGCGGAGTTCGCGGTCGAGGATTACAGCTACAGCTCGATTGGCACGTACGACGGAGAGAAGATGCACGTCCTCGGCGTCGATGTGCCGTGGACGGAAAAGTCTTTCATCGTGACGTACCGCGGCGAGGTGAAGGCGGGCATCAAGGACATGGAGGCAGTGGAATTCGACCTCGATGAGGACAAGCAGACCGTGACGGTCACGGCGCCGAAGGTGGAGGTACTCTCTTCGACTATTGATCAGAGCAGCGTCGAGCAGTACGACCAGTCCATCAATCCGTTCAACCAGGTGCAGGTGCGCGACGTCTCCGAGTTCATGAAGGGCCGCGAAGACGACGGACAGAAAGAGGCCGTTAAGGCTGGCCTGCTCGACCGTGCGGAGAAGCGTGCCGAGGATCTGCTCGTCTCGCAGGTCAAGGCCACGCTGGGCGCGGCCGGCGCGGGTGACTACGAAGTCACCGTCGACTGGAAGTAATTACCAGCCTTGCACAATGCGCGTGGCCCAGATGGTGCCGCGCCAGGCGGTCACGAGTCCCACGGCGAGCGTGAAGAACGCGTAGGTGAGGAGCTTCCGGTACTGCTTGGATGCGAGCATGTCGCCGAGCTCACGTGCGAGCGTCGACCAGGTTGAGAGGCCTCCGGCGAAGCCGACGGCGAGGAAGGCATAGGCGGGGGAGGAGGCGGCATCGGCAAGCCAGGCGTGCTCGCGGAAGAAGCCGACGGTGAGCCCCAAGGCGAGGGCACCGAGCATATTGGCCACGAAGGTGCACACGGGGGAGGGGAGCACGCGGGTAAGGCCGTAGCGGCCCGCGCCGCCGAGGAAGCCGCCGGCGGCGACGGCGAGGATGCTGACAATCATGCGCGCGCCCTGCTTCCCAGCAGATAGGCGCCCACGCAGCCCACGAGCGTGGCCGTGACATACGCGGCGGCACGTGCCGGGCTCATCTCGCCGGTGAGGAACGCGAACGTCGCAAATGACGTGAATCCGCCCAGCACGCCCGTGCCCCAAAACGGTGCAGGCTTGAAGTAGCCCATGAGCGCCGAGCCCACGATGTTGATGGCGAGGAGGATGGCGGCGCCGGGGAGGAGGGCGGACAAGAGAAAACGGGCCACGGCGCCGAGGGCGGCGCCGGACCCGACGAGTGCTGCTTCACGCATGCAGCGGAGTCTACTACTTCCAGTCCATGTGCTGGGAGCGAACGAACTCCTGGACCTCCTCGACCGGTTTGGAGAGCTTCGGGTCGAACTTGAGGTAGGCGCGCGTCTCGCGAGCAACGAGACCCGAGAGGATGAGCAAGCCCACGAGGTTCGGCAGCGCCATGAGGCCGTTGGCCAAGTCGGAGAAGGACCAGACGACGTCAATCTCCGTGACGGCGCCGAAGAAGACGACGACGGTAAAGAACATGCGGTAGGGGATAGTCACGACACGGCCAAAGAGCGACTCGAGGGAGCGCTCGCCGTAGTAGGACCAACCCAGGATGGTGGAGAACGCGAAGAAGATGATCGAGATGGAGACGATCGTGCCACCCCACGTGCCCGGCAGTGCCGCGGCGAAGGCGTCAGCCGTCATGGTGCCCGCATGCTCGCGGCCCTGGTCCCACACGCCGGAGACGACGATGACGAGGCCGGTGATGGTGACGACGATGATGGTGTCGATGAAGGTCTGCGTCATGGAGACCAGGCCTTGGCGCGCCGGGTGCGGCGTCTTTGCGGCCGCCGCGGCGATGGCGGCAGAACCCATACCGGACTCGTTGGAGAAGATACCGCGGGCGACACCGAACTGGATGACCTGGATGATGGCAGCGCCGGTAAAGCCGCCCACGGCGGAGGTTCCGGTGAAGGTGTCAGTGAAGATGAGACCCAACGCGGCCGGGATCTGAGCTGCGTCAATGATGAGCACGGTGATGCCGCCCAGGATGTAGAGCAGGATCATCAGTGGAACGAAGGCGGAGGTGATCTTGCCGATGGCCTGGATGCCGCCGAGTAACACCGCGCCCAGAGCGACGAACATGAACACGCCCGTCGCGGTGGGGGAGATGCCGAAGGCGGACTCCATGTTGGTGGCCACGGCGTTGGCCTGGGTGAGGTTGCCAATGCCGAAGGAGGCGAAGACCGCGAAGATGGCGAAGAGGAAAGCCAGCACCTTGCCCAGCGTGCCGGGGATACCACGCTTCAAGTACCACTGCGGGCCACCGGCCTGCTCGCCCTTGGCGTCCGTGGTACGGAAACGCACGCCGAGGTACGCCTCCGTGTACTTGGAAGCCATGCCGACTAAGCCCGTGACCCAGATCCAGAACAGGGCGCCAGGGCCACCGATGGAGATGGCCGTGGCCACACCCACGATGTTGCCCACACCCACGGTCGCGGCGAGCGCCGTGGTGAGAGCCTGGTAGTTAGAAATGTCGCCTTCGGTCGAGTCTGAGTCGGAACTTCCGTCGATGAAGGCATGGCGCATCGCGCGGCCCAGGGTGCGGAACTGAATGCCGCCCAGTCGAATGGTGAGCCACAGGCCCGTACCCAGCAATAGTGGGATAAGGACGAAGGGGCCCCAGACGACGCCGCCGATGGTGTCGAAGAGAGTGTGCAGCGAATCCATGGCAAAGAAACTACCGGTGGACAGGTAGTCGCGTTGTCGTTTGGCGGCCTGACCCTTAAACGGGGGTAGATTTTACCTGCAATGTCCAGCGCGACGGGGGAAGATGGAGGAGACAACTTATTTCGTCTTTCCCATTACAAGGAGTCCTCACTCATGGCCCACGAGCGTGCCGGGCAGCCGGCTCAGCCTTCTGATCTTATTGACATCGCGTCTGTCGTCACCGCCTACTACTCGCTGCACCCCGATGTGACGGTCGCCGGCCAGGAAGTCGTGTTTGGCACCTCTGGCCACCGCGGCTCCTCGCTCGACCATGCCTTCAACGAGGACCACATCCTGGCGATTACCCAGGCCATCGTCGACTACCGCACGCAGGAGCGCGTTACTGGACCGCTGTTTATCGGCCGTGACACGCACGCGCTCTCCGAGCCGGCCATGGTCTCCGCGCTTGAGGTGCTGCTTGCCAACGGCGTCGAGGTCATGGTGGATTCCGCCGGCCGCTACACGCCTACCCCGGCCGTGAGCCACGCCATCCTTACCCATCCGGGCTCCGACGGTATTGTCATCACCCCGTCCCACAACCCGCCGCGCGATGGCGGATTCAAGTACAACCCGACCAACGGTGGCCCTGCCGGCGCCGAGGCTACCGATTGGATTGCGGGCCGCGCGAACGACTACCTGCGCGCCGAGCTCGAGGGCGTGCAGCGCACCTCGGTGTCCGGCGTCCTCGATGAGCGCGCTCACGCACATGACTTCCGTGCCGAGTACGTCGCCGATCTCAAGAATGTGGTCGACATGGAGGCCATTAAGAAGGCCGGCGTGCACATCGGCGCGGACCCCATGGGCGGTGCCTCCGTAGATTACTGGCAGGCCATCGCGGATGAGTACGGGATTAACCTCGAGGTCGTCAACCCCGAGGTGGACGGCACCTTCCGCTTCATGACGCTCGACACGGACGGCAAGATCCGCATGGACTGCTCCTCGCCCAACGCCATGGCCTCGCTCGTGGCGAACCGCGACAAGTACGACATTGCGACGGGTAATGACGCAGACTCGGACCGCCACGGCATCGTCACCCCGGACGCGGGACTGATGAACCCCAACCACTACCTCGCTGTCGCCATCGACTACCTGCTCCAGCACCGCCCGGGCTGGGATGAAAACGTCGGAATCGGCAAGACGCTCGTCTCCTCCTCCATGATCGACCGCGTGGTCGAATCCCACGGCCGCCGCCTCGTTGAGGTCCCCGTGGGCTTCAAGTGGTTCGTGGACGGCCTTATCTCTGGCGAGATTGGCTTTGGTGGCGAGGAGTCCGCTGGCGCGTCCTTCCTTCGCTTCGATGGTTCCGTGTGGTCCACGGATAAGGACGGCCTCATCCTCGACCTGCTGGCCGCTGAAGTCATCGCTGTGACCGGAAAGACGCCCTCCCAGCGCTACGCTGAATTGGCCGCCGAGTTTGGTGCGCCCGCCTACGCGCGTACCGATGCCCCTGCGAACCGCGAGCAGAAGGCCGTGCTCAAGTCCCTGAGCCCCGAGCAGGTCACGGCGAGCGAACTCGCCGGCGAGCCGATTACCGCCAAGCTCACGGAGG
This sequence comes from Corynebacterium phoceense, assembly GCF_900092335.1. GTDB lineage: Bacteria > Actinomycetota > Actinomycetes > Mycobacteriales > Mycobacteriaceae > Corynebacterium > Corynebacterium phoceense. The sequence continues at coordinate 1,881,138 of NZ_LT596208.1, read as the reverse complement.
CCCCTGGCAACGGTGCCGCCATCGGTGGGCTCAAGGTTGTGACGGAGAACGCATGGTTTGCTGCGCGCCCGTCTGGTACTGAAGATAAGTACAAGATCTACGCGGAGTCCTTCCTTGGGGACAATCACCTCGCGCGGGTTCAAGAGGAGGCACAAGCTGTGGTTTCCCAAGTTTTAGGAGTTTAGGCGTAAAGTGAGCAGGGTGAAATCTAAGTTAAATAAGACGCTGGTGTTAGACATCATCAGCTTCGTGGCCCGCTTCTATATGGCGTTCGTGTGGATCACGGCTGGACTCCATAAGATCAACGCCTACATGGACACGAGCCAGTCGATCACCGCCTACAAGATTTTCACCCCGGAGTTTTCGGGCTATCTTGCGACCATCATCGGCCCTCTGGAGATTGCCGGCGGCGTTCTGTTGCTGCTGGGCATCTTCCTCAAGCAGTCGTCGAAGGTCGCAACCGTCGTGCTCATCCTCTTCATCATTGGCATGGGGCAGGCGTGGGCGCGCGGTCTCAATATCGAGTGCGGATGCTTCGGCGTGCAGCCCAGCTCCACTCCCACGGCGGCGCACTTCGCGACCTCCATTGCCCGTGACTTCATCTTTATATTCCTCACGGTGTGGACGATCTACCGCCCGTTTAAGAAGTGGGCTATCCACGCATAATCTCTCATCTGGCCACGTGCTGTGCGTTACACAACCTGCACAAACGTGGCCATTCATAGTACCCTGACAGGCGTTTGCAACGACCTCGTCGTCATCAGACCCAACTAAAAAGGAAAATTCGTGAGTACCAAAGTCACTGACCCGAACGCCAAGGGCTCCTCGGGCTTTATCTGGGCCATCGTTGCCCTGCTCGTTATCGTTGCCGCCGTCATCGGCTACATCGTGTGGAACGGCCAGGGCGCCAAGACGGCCGGCCTGGCCGAGCGCGAGCAGCAGGACGTGAACATGACCGTCGAGTACGCCGACGGCGCCATCACCCTGTCCTCGGAGAAGGCCACAAAGGACACCCCGACGGTCGAGCTCTACGAGGACTTCGCGTGCCCGCACTGCGCTGATCTGGCTGTCGCCACCGATGGCGACATGAAGACCGCCATCGAGGATGGCTCCCTCAACGTGGCTATCCGTCCGCTCAACTTCCTCGACGTCTCGGGCTCCCTCGACGAGGCCACCCTCGCCGGTGCTACCGGCCACTCCACCAAGGGCGTCGCCGCGACCATCGAGCTCGCCAAGTCCGGCAACGCTGCCGCCTACTGGAACCTGCGTAACACGCTCATGGTCGACCAGCAGGTCGTGTACAACAAGTGGGAGATGAAGGACTTCGCCGACGCCGCCAAGCAGTTCGGCGCGGATGATGCCACTGTTGACGCCATCAAGGACGCCGACCTCAAGGCTGACGGTGGCGACATCGCCGCGGCCAACGCCATGAAGCTGAAGGAGGAGACCGGTCAGGTCTCGTCCCCGCGCATCATCCACGACGGCAAGGACCTCATTGGCGACAACGAGGACATCACCACCTGGGTCGAAAAGGCCAAGGATCTCAAGGCTTAAGACCGCGCAGGCGGTGCCCGCGTGCAGGCGATTTGGAAGCCTGCGGGCACCGCGTGTACATTAATGCGAGTTGCAACTAGTGGAGATTTCTCCGGTAGTTCGCACCTCGTATGAGGGGCTATGGCGCAGCTGGTAGCGCACCACACTGGCAGTGTGGGGGTCACGGGTTCGAATCCCGTTAGCTCCACTTATATAATTTCATACCACCCAAGGGGCTATGGCGCAGCTGGTAGCGCACCACACTGGCAGTGTGGGGGTCACGGGTTCGAATCCCGTTAGCTCCACGTC
>NZ_LT596208.1:1860580-1878621 GCF_900092335.1 Corynebacterium phoceense | reverse complement strand
GGCCCTCGCCCTCGTGGAGCGCGCCTGCGACGCCATCGCTGCCCGTGACTGGGACGTCGCCCCCGCGCGCCTCCACGGCGACTTGTGGTCCGGCAACCTCATCTTCACCCCGGCTCCGGGCGGGGGAGTGCGCGGCGTCATGATTGACCCCGCCGCGCACGGTGGCCACCCCTACACCGACTTGGGCATGCTCGCGCTGTTCGATGCCCCCTTGCTCGACGAGATCTTTGGCGGCTATGGCGCACCGGAGGATATCTGGGAGCAGCTCCCGCTCCACCAGCTCCATCCGCTCGCAGTGCACGCGCAGACACATGGACCCGCCTACGCCCAGCCACTGACGCGCGCGGCGCAGGCGACGCTCGAGCTTCTGCGCTAGCGCCGCCCGCGGCGGAGCGTCCGACTAATTAGTGACCGGACCGCCCGGCATGCGGCGCTTGTGTGCGCCGCGGCGCCACAGCTCCTCGATGCGCTCCTGCGCAGCGGGGGAGACCTCCTTGCCTTCCAGGAAATCATCGATATCGGTATAGGTCACGCCGAGCGCCTGCTCGTCCGGCAGCTGCGGCTTGTCCTCCTCGAGGTCGGCTGTGGGGATCTTCTCCCACGTGGAGTCCGGCGCGCCGAGGGCCTGGAGGAGCGCTGCACCCTGGCGCTTGTTGAGTCCCTCGAGCGGCAGCAGATCCGCTGCGCCGTCGCCCCACTTGGTGAAGAATCCGGTGACATTTTCTGCGGCGTGATCCGTTCCGAGCACGAGCGCGCCCACCTCGCCGGCGAGCGCGTACTGCGCCGTCATACGTAGACGAGCCTTCACGTTGCCACGGTTGAAGTCGCCAAGGCCGACCTTGCCTAGCTGTTGCGCGACTGCGTCATCAAGCGCCGCCGTTGCGTCCTTGATATTGACCGTGAGGGAGTGATCCGGCTCAATAAATCGCAACGCCACCTGCGCGTCCTCCTCGTCCGCCTGCACGCCGTGGGGCAGGCGCACGGCGTAGAACTCCGCGCCGTCGACGCGGTCGCACGCCAGCTGGGCGAGCTTGCCGGCGAGAGTGGAATCCTGGCCGCCGGAAATGCCAAGGACAAAGCCCTTCGCGCCGGTCGTGCGCAGGTAGTCCACGAGGTAGGTGACGCGGGTCTCAATCTCTCGGTCTGGATCGATAAAGGGCTTAACACCCAGCGCTTTTATGATGGTGGACTGGAGATTTCCGGTGGTAGTAGACATGCAGCCCATCGTAGTGGGCTGGAACAATAGCTGCTCGTGAATGAACGCACTTACATTCGCCTTGTCGCGGGCATAGCCGCGCTCGGCGGAGTACTCTTCGGCTATGACACAGGCGTCATGTCTGGGGCCCTCCTTTTTATTGCGCCGGAGTTTGGCATGTCTGCCCACGGGGAGGGGCTGGTGACCTCCACGCTGCTTATCGGCGCGGCCCTGGGCGCGCTCGTGGCCGGCCGCGTCGCAGACCTCCTCGGCCGTCGCATCACCCTCATCCTCGGCGGCATAGTCTTCGTCCTGGGCTCAGTGTGGTGTGCCCTGTCGGAATCCATAACGGGGCTTGCCTGCGCCCGCGCCTTCCTCGGCGTCGCCGTCGGCACCGTGTCCATCGTGTCGCCCATGTATATCGCGGAGATGGTCCCCGCTCGCGTGCGCGGACGCATGGTCTCGCTCAATACTCTCATGATCGTGGTGGGACAGCTTGCCGCCTATCTCGTGAACTCCGCCCTGGCTAGCGGCGGCAACTGGCGTCTCATGCTGGGGCTTGCTGCCGTTCCTGGCACCCTGCTCGCCGTGGGCATGGCCTTCCTGCCGGAGACTCCCACGTGGCTCACGCAGCACGGCCACAGCCGCACCGCCGCACGCGTGGCGTGCCGAACCAATATGCCTGTTCCTGACATGGATACGGATGACGCCGCCCCGTCTGTCGGCACGCAGCTACGCGAGCTCCTCAGCAGTCGCTGGATGCGCGTCTCGGTAGGTCTGGCCATGCTCATGGGGCTGACTCAACAGATCACCGGGGTTAACGCCATCGTGTACTTCGCCCCGACGATGATGAACCACGTGGGCATCTCGACACAGAACTCTGTCTACACCTCCATGCTCATCGGTGCCGTCTCCGTCGTTGCGTGCTGGGCCGGACTCCACGTCGTCGACCGGATTGGCCGCCGGCGCCTTCTTCTCATTGGCCTCGCGGGTAACGCCGTGTCCCTCTTTATCCTCGCCGTGGTCTATTCCTTTGCGGAGGACTCCACGACCATGGCCGGGGTCTCGCTCATCTTCATGGCGGTCTTCATCGCCTCGCAGCAGGCCGCCGTCTCACCCACGACCTGGCTGCTTATCTCTGAGCTCGTGCCGCTGCGCGTGCGCGGGCTGGGCATGGGTATCGCGGGGCTGACCCTCTGGGCCGCGAACTGGGTCGTGGCACAGTTCTTTCTGCCGCTGGTCGAGTGGCTCACCGGTCCCATAGCCTTCGCTATCCTCGGTGTGCTGGGCATCGTGGCCATGGGTTATACGCGTGCGCTCGTACCGGAAACGATGGGCCGCAGTCTTGAAGAGGTGGGCCGCACCCTGCGGCGTCGCTACTCCGAAGACTAAGCGTTTTGGTGTATGGGTAGGGCGTGGGGTAACATTTCACCTCGTGTCATGACGCGTATGTGTCATGCTATATTATTCACCCGCTGTTTATTTATAGCGCATAACGAAAGGAGCGCCCGATGAAGGTCCGCAAGTCGCTTCGGTCGCTGAAGAACAAGCCGGGCGCTCAGGTTGTGCGCCGTCACGGCAAGGTCTTCGTGATCAACAAGAAGGATCCGCGCTTCAAGGCTCGCCAGGGCTAAGAACTGCACATCTTTCACTGCGCCCCGCGCCACGGTTTTGTGGCCGCGGGGCGCAGTGCGTTTTGTCTTAGCCTTGGGGTGGCTGGGGAAATGGACGAAAGTCGAATCGACGGAGTGTGAGGGTCACGCTAGGGTCGGCTGGGTTGTGGCTCCGGGGCGTAGTCATCCCCGTGGGAGTGCGGGCTGTCGTGCGGGCCGTTCTGGCCGCGAGGGGCCTGGCAGTGTGCGCCTAACGCGAAGGCAGGGGAGAAGGGGCGATGGCACGAGTTCGGCGGCGTTGAGCGACGCCACAGGCTATCGGGGAACGTCCGGCAGGGGGATGGCGGTTGCACAAAAAATGTGACGTTGCTCACGCGCCCTGTGAATTTCCCAGGGACGGGTTGTGGATAAGTCTGGGGAATTCCATGTGTGTAACTTCGTGGGTGTGAAGCGGCTACCAACATGTAGGGCTGGGGGCAGTGCCCAGCTGGGAATTCCATCCCTGTAACTACTATATCTAGTATCGGTTGCGGCATATGGCCACAAAGTATAGTGTCATTCATGTTGAAGCGGTCGAGCTAAGGCGCTCGCTTGTGGCGGTCAGCAGTCCTCCGGGGAAGGAGGGAATGGGCCCGCTGCGACGCAATCGCACACGCCTTCAACGACCGAGAAACTCAGCTTTATCTTAAGGGAATCGCCGCTATGTCTATCACCGTTTACACCAAGCCCGCTTGCGTCCAGTGCAACGCTACGAAGAAGGCTCTCGACCGCGCAGGTCTTGAGTACAACATCATCGATGTTTCCATGGATGACGAGGCTCGTGACTACATCATGGCTCTCGGCTACGTCGCCGCACCGGTCGTCGAGGTCGACGGTGAGCACTGGTCTGGCTTCCGTCCGGACCGCATCAAGTCCCTGGCGAAGGCTGCTGCCTAGTTCTGGCTAGCTCCGGCAGCGTGGTCTCCACGTGAGCCGCGCGGCACCGTTTCATACCGCACAAACAAAGAAGGTCGCACCATGTTGGTCGTGTACTACTCCTCCGCCACGGAAAATACGCGCCGCTTCGTAGACAAACTTGGTCTGCCCAGCGCCCGCATTCCCCTCCGCAAGTCGGAAGAGCCGCTCATCGTTGATGAGCCGTATGTGCTGGTGTGTCCCACCTATGGTGGCGGCGCGAGCATCTCGCACCAGAACTCGCGTCCTGTGCCGCCACAGGTCATTCGTTTCCTTAATGACGAACACAACCGTTCGCTTATCCGCGCGGTGATTGCCGGCGGAAACTCGAACTTCGGTGCAGACTTTGGCAAGGCGGGCGATGTTATCGCTGCCAAGTGCAAGGTTCCCTATGTCTATCGCTTCGAGCTCCTGGGTACGGACGAGGATGTTCGTCTGTGCCGCGAGGGTCTCCTGGGAGCGGCCCAGGATCTGGGCCTCGAGGCGGCGTAAAACTTCATATTTCCATCCCTCGGCCAGGCGCCGTCTGCGCCTGCCGGGGGTTTATCAGTTCAGTGCTGTGACCACGTGCCCTGCGGCCGTGGCCAAGCAAAACTAAAGTGGGCGTACGCAGTCGTTATACCCCACGAATTTTAGGAAGGGCTCATACGTGTCGAATCTTGTAGGAAAGACCGTTCCGGAACCGGTCACCCAGGAGCAGCAACTCGATTACCACGCGCTCAACGCGCTTCTTAACCTCTATGACGAGAACGGTCGCATCCAGTTCGACAAGGACCGTGAGGCGGCAAACCAGTACTTCCTTCAGCACGTCAACCAGAACACGGTCTACTTCCACGATCTGGAAGAGAAGATCGACTACCTCATCACGAACAACTACTACGACAAGGCCGTCATCGACGCCTATGACTTCGCCTTCATCAAGTCGCTGTTCAAGCGTGCGTACTCGTACAAGTTCCGCTTCCAGTCCTTCCTCGGTGCGTTCAAGTACTACACGTCCTACACGCTGAAGACCTTCGATGGCCGCCGTTACCTCGAGCGCTTCGAGGATCGTGTGTCCATGACGGCGCTCTTCCTCGCTGATGGTGATACGGCTCTCGCTGAGAACCTCGTGGATGAAATCATGACCGGCCGCTTCCAGCCGGCCACCCCGACCTTCCTCAATGCAGGTAAGGCGCAGCGCGGCGAGCTCGTGTCCTGCTTCCTCCTGCGTATTGAGGACAACATGGAATCCATCGGTCGCTCCATCAACTCCGCTCTGCAGCTGTCCAAGCGCGGCGGCGGCGTGGCTCTGCTCCTGTCGAATATCCGCGAGTCCGGCGCGCCCATCAAGCATATCGAGAACCAGTCCTCCGGTGTCATCCCGGTCATGAAGCTGCTCGAGGATTCCTTCTCCTACGCCAACCAGCTCGGTGCTCGCCAGGGCGCCGGCGCGGTGTACCTCAACGCCCACCACCCGGACATCCTGAGCTTCCTCGACACCAAGCGCGAGAACGCGGACGAGAAGATCCGTATTAAGACCCTCTCGCTCGGCGTCGTCATCCCGGATATCACGTTCGAGCTGGCCCGCAAGAACGACGATATGTACCTGTTTAGCCCGTACGACGTGGAGCGCGTCTACGGCAAGGCCTTCGGCGATATCTCCATTACCGAGCACTACGCCGAGATGGTCGAGGATCCGCGCATCCACAAGAAGAAGATCAACGCGCGCCACTTCTTCCAGACCATCGCGGAGATCCAGTTTGAGTCCGGCTACCCGTACATCATGTTCGAGGACACCGTGAACCGTGCGACCCCGGTAAAGACCGGCTGGATCAATATGTCAAACCTCTGCTCCGAGATCATGCAGATCAACGAGCCCTCCGAGTTCAATGACGATCTCTCTTACGAGAAGTTGGGCTCCGATATCTCGTGCAACCTGGGCTCGCTCAATATCGCGATGACCATGGATTCCCCGGACTTCGCCAAGACCGTGGAGACTGCCGTGCGCGGACTGACCTCCGTTTCGGATAGCACGGCAATTAACTCTGTGCCGTCCATCCGCAAGGGCAACGATGACGCGCACGCCATTGGCTTGGGCCAGATGAACCTGCACGGCTACCTGGGCCGCGAGCACATCTACTACGGTTCGGAGGAAGGCTTGGACTTCACCAACGCCTACTTCGCGGCGGTGCTTTACGCCGCGCTGCGCGCCTCCAACGCCATTGCGAAGGAACGCGGCGTGCGCTTCGCCGACTTCGAGAAGTCCGAGTACGCCTCTGGCGCGTACTTCGACAACTTTGATCCGGAGGGGTTCAAGCCGCGCACTCCGCGCGTCCAGGAGCTTTTCGATGCTTCCTCGATCCACACCCCGACCGCGGACGAGTGGGCGCAGCTTAAGGCAGACGTCATGGAGCACGGCCTCTACAACCGCTACCTCCAGGCTGTCCCGCCGACGGGTTCGATTTCCTACATCAACAACTCGACCTCGTCCATCCACCCGATTGCCTCCAAGATCGAGATCCGTAAGGAAGGCAAGATCGGCCGTGTCTATTACCCGGCTCCGCACATGGATAACGACAACCTTGAGTACTTCCAGGATGCTTACGAGGTGGGCTACGAGAAGATCATCGACACCTACGCTGAGGCCACGAAATACGTGGACCAGTCGCTGTCTCTCACGCTCTTCTTCAAGGACACCGTGACCACCCGCGACATCAACAAGGCGCAGATTTACGCATGGCGCAAGGGCATTAAGTCCCTGTACTACATCCGCCTGCGTCAGATGGCACTCGAGGGCACCGAGGTTGAAGGCTGCGTGTCCTGCATGCTCTAAGCAGCACGCGATATGAGGAATGCCCCGTCGCTCCGTTCATACTGAATGGAGCGACGGGGCATTCGCCGGTGAGGGGGCGCTGTGCCGAGGGTAGGAGGCATCGGCAAGCGCGAACCTGCCTGGAGCCTGTGGCTAGATGCTGGTGGAGCTGGTCTCATCCAGAATCTCGCGGGCGAGACGCTCGGCCTGAGCGGCCTCGCCATCGCGGATGGCCTCTGCCAGCTCGATGTGGAGATCCACGGTGCCGGACATGGGGTCACGCTTGCGGGAACCGTAGACGGACTTGCCCTTGAGCATGGCCAGCAGAGACGGCGCCAAGGCCGCGAACATCTCATTGCCGGAGGCGTAGAGGATGGACGCGTGGAAGCGGAGATCGATAGCCAGCTCCTCGCCGACACGGTGGCTGGGGGAGACCTCCAGCTCGTGCAGGCGCAGTGCCAGATCGAGGATCTCTCCACGCTGCTCCTCGCTGGCCGTGCTGGCGGCAAGACGCGCGGCGATGGGCTCGATGGCCAAACGCACCTGGTTGAGGGAGTGCAGCTGCGGGCCGCGGGACTTCTCGCCGGCTAAGCGCCAGTTGATAACTTGCTGGTCGAAAACGTTCCATTCGGTCATGGGGAGGACGGTAAGTCCCACTCGGCGTGAGGACATGACCAAGCCCATTTGCTCGAGGGCGCGCATGGCCTCGCGCGCGACGGTGCGTGAAATGCCGAAACGCACGGAAATGTCCTGAAGTGTGAAGCGTTGATCGGTCTTGATCACGCCGGTGACGATTTCTGCACCGATCTCATCGAGAACGTGCGACAAGAGGGGGACTGCCGCCTCTGCGTGGGTTGAAGTCGTCATTGTGTGCTCCTTTGGGAAAGATAGGGGAATAATATGATTTTTTGGAAACTAGACCTTGGCTTTCCATCATCAAGATAAATCGTAAGTCATATCAAGGCTAGACTTTAAGCGAAATTCCATGTAGCAAATTTGAAATATGACCTGTACACAACGTTATGTACGGTATCGATCAAGGAATAAAAGATCTTAACTGATCCCAGTGACCTGCGGCTGTGCTGGAGGGGGCGCGGACGGGTAGACTTGCACGAGTTACACACATCCTTTCCGACAGAGCAAGGGGAGTCTGCAGTGACGCAGGATTACGAGGCGTACGTCAATAGCCATGAGAAGCCCATCAAGGCGATCAACTGGAACACCGTTCCGGATGAAAAGGACGCGGAAGTCTGGGACCGCCTGACCGGCAACTTCTGGCTGCCAGAAAAGATTCCGGTGTCCAATGACATCCCGTCCTGGAAGACACTCAATGACAAGGAAAAGGAAACCACCATGCGTGTGTTTACCGGCCTGACCTTGCTTGACACCATCCAGGGCACCGTGGGCGCTATCTCGCTGTTGCCGGATTCCCAGACGCTTCACGAGGAGGCGGTCTATACCAATATCGCGTTCATGGAGTCCGTCCACGCGAAGTCGTACTCCAATATCTTTATGACGCTGGCCAGTACGCCGGAGATCAACGACGCATTCCGTTGGTCTGAGGAAAACGAAAACCTGCAGAAGAAGGCGAAGATTGTCCTGTCGTACTACGAGGGCGAGGATCCGCTGAAGAAGAAGGTCGCCTCGACGCTGCTCGAGTCCTTCCTTTTCTACTCCGGTTTCTACCTGCCCATGTACTTCTCCTCGCGCGCGAAGCTGACCAACACGGCGGATATCATCCGCCTCATCATTCGCGACGAGGCCGTGCACGGCTACTACATCGGCTACAAGTATCAGCAGGGCGTGAAGAAGCTCGGCGAGGCCGAGCAGGAAGAGCTCAAGGCCTACACCTTCGACCTTCTCTACGATCTCTACGACAACGAGATCGACTACACCGAGGATCTTTACGACGACCTGGGCTGGACTGAGGACGTCAAGCGCTTCCTGCGTTACAACGCGAACAAGGCGCTCAACAACCTGGGCTATGAGGGCCTCTTCCCGGCGGATGAGACGCGCGTATCGCCGGCCATCCTCTCCTCGCTGTCGCCGAACGCGGACGAGAACCATGACTTCTTCTCGGGCTCTGGTTCGTCCTACGTCATCGGCAAGGCCGAGGACACCACGGATGACGACTGGGACTTCTAATCTCAGGGCTAGCGCGCCGCGGGGGAGCGCGCAGCAGGCCTATATATAAGGAAAGCGTCGGTGTGGTGCCGGCGCTTTCGTCGTGTCTTGGGCCGTAGTCCAATGGGGAGGGGCGCTGAGACCTCAGGGGCGATCAACCGATCGGTTGATACCTACCGGGGGTACAGTTCGTAGCTTTTTACCAGGCACGTCCCAGCGTTTCTGTGGGGTACACCACTTAAAAACCTTGGGCGAATATGGAACTATTTCGACGGACGGCGCACGTCCTGCAGGAATGTGAGTCACATGTGTCACATGTGCAGGTGAGCGGAATGTTCAACATTGGGAAGGGCTGGAAAAACGCCCGCCGGCTCGCCTATTATTAACGCCTGTAAACCAACGGCGCGCGCGACTGCAGTCCCACGCGTCTTACATTCAGGAGGATTTTATGACCGCTGTGGCGCCAAGGCTGGAAAATTATGTCCAGCCCACCCGCCCGGAGCCTCAAGGAAACGGCAAGAACGGTTCCAAGGCTTGGGTGTTTTTGACCACCACCGACCACAAGCAGCTCGGCATCATGTATTTGATCATGGCCTTCAGCTTCTTCTTCCTCGGTGGCCTCATGGCACTGCTCATCCGCGCCGAGCTGTTCAGCCCGGGTCTGCAGTTCCTCTCTAACGAGCAGTTCAACCAGCTGTTCACCATGCACGGCACCGTCATGCTGCTGCTGTTCGCTACCCCGGTTGTCTGGGGCTTCGGTAACTACGTCCTGCCGCTGCAGATTGGCGCACCGGACGTGGCTTTCCCGCGTTTGAACTCTTTCGGCTTCTGGATCACCTTCCTCGGCGGCATCGTCATGCTCCTCGGCTTCGCTACCCCGGGTGGCGCTGCTGACTTCGGCTGGACGATGTACATGCCGCTGGCAGACTCCGTCCACACCCCCGGCATTGGCGCTGACATGTGGATCGTTGGCGTCGGTGCTACCGGTGTCGGTACCATTGCTTCCGCTATCAACATGGTCACCACCATTTTGACCATGCGCGCACCGGGCATGACCATGTTCCGTATGCCGGTCTTCACCTGGGCCATCTTCACGGCGTCTGTTATCGCCCTGATGATCTTCCCGCTGCTGACCGCCGCCGCCCTGGGCGTCCTCTACGACCGCAAGCTTGGCGGTCACATCTACGACTCCGCTAACGGCGGCGCCATCCTTTGGCAGCACCTCTTCTGGTTCTTCGGCCATCCGGAGGTCTACGTCCTGGCCCTTCCGTTCTTCGGCGTTATCTCCGAGATCGTCCCGGTCTTCTCCCGTAAGCCGGTCTTCGGCTACATCGGCCTTGTCTTCGCCGTCCTGGCGATTGGCTCCCTGTCCATGGCTGTGTGGGCACACCACATGTTCGTCACGGGCGCCATCCTGCTGCCGTTCTTCTCCTTCATGACGTTCCTTATCGCGGTCCCGACCGGCGTGAAGTTCTTCAACTGGGTCGGCACCATGTGGAAGGGTCACATCACCTGGGAGACCCCGATGATCTGGGCCATGGGCTTCCTGGCAACGTTCCTCTTCGGTGGTATGACCGGCGTTATGCTGGCTTCCCCGGCACTGGACTTCCACCTCGCTGAGTCTTACTTCCTCATCGCGCACTTCCACTACACGCTGTTCGGTACCGTCGTGTTCTCCGCCTTTGGTGGTTTGTACTTCTGGTTCCCGAAGATGACCGGCCGTATGCTGGACGAGCGCCTGGGCAAGATTCACTTCTGGCTGACCTTCATCGGCTTCCACGGCACCTTCCTGGTTCAGCACTGGGTCGGCAACATGGGTATGCCGCGTCGTTACGCCGACTACCTCGAGTCTGACGGCTTCACGGTCTACAACCAGATCTCCACCGTCTTCTCCTTCGTCCTCGGTGCTTCTGTTATCCCGTGTGTCTGGAACGTCTTCAAGTCCTGGCGCTACGGCGAGATCGTCACCGTCGACGACCCGTGGGGCTACGGCAACTCCCTCGAGTGGGCGACCTCTTGCCCGCCGCCGCGCCACAACTTCGTGTCCCTGCCGCGCATCCGTTCGGAGCGCCCGGCCTTCGAGCTGCACTACCCGCACATGGTTAAGCGCATGCGCGTCGAGGCACACGCTGGCCATAAGCCGGACCCGCGCGAGGGCGCTGCACGCACGAACCCGTCCGGTAAGGGCATCACCGTTTAATTCGGTACTCTCCTGAAGCTCTCGCCGCCGCCTGTTACGGGCGGCGGCTTTTGCCGTTTTTCCTATAGAGGCTCATAATCTTATTCATGACTAATGCTGTGATTACCACCACGGGCCCGGATAAGCCTGGCGTCTCCGCCGCCTTCTTCCGCGTTCTCGGCTCCTACAACGTGGAGCTCGTGGACGTCGAGCAGGCCCTGTTCTCGGGCCGCATTTCATTGTCTGCCTATGTCGACCTGAACCCCAACCGCCTCGAGGATATTGAGCAGGGGCTGCGCAATACCTTGAGCATTTACCAGCAGCAAATTTCTGCGGAGCTTTCCGATGCCCTGCCGCGCTCGCGTTCCACTCACGCCGTGGTCGTCATGGGGCGCCCCCTCACGGCATCCCACCTGTCTTCTGTTGCGCAGGAACTGGCCAACTTCAATGTCAACATCGATCGTATTCGCGGCCTGTCGCAGGAGCCCGTCACCGCTCTCGACCTGTCTGTGACGGTGCCGGGCGAGGAGGAGTCACTGCGCAAAGCGCTGGCGGCACTCTCGGCACAGCTGGGTATCGACATCGCGGTGGAGTCCGCTGGCCTGTCCCGTCGTTCGCGTCGTCTCATCTGCTTTGACTGCGACTCCACGTTGATCACAGGTGAGGTCATCGAAATGCTCGCGGCCCACGCCGGTAAAGAGGCCGAGGTTGCCGCGGTCACGGAGCGCGCCATGCGCGGCGAGCTTGATTTTGAGCATTCCCTGCGTGAGCGCGTCGCGACGCTAGCGGGTCTGCCGGCAAGTGTCATTGACGAGACCGCCGCGTCGCTCACGCTTACCCCGGGCGTGCGCACGACGATTCGCACGCTGAAGAACCTGGGCTACCGCGTGGCGGTGGTCTCGGGCGGCTTCATCCAGGTGCTGGAGGGGCTGGCCAAGGAGCTCGATTTCGACTACGTGCGTGCTAACACCCTGGAGATCGAGGATGGCAAGCTCACGGGTCGCGTCATTGGCAAGGTGGTCGACCGCCAGGCGAAGGAAGACTTTTTGCGCGAGTTCGCTGCGGATGCGGGCATTTCCATGTCGCGCACCATTGCGGTGGGCGATGGCGCAAACGATATCGACATGATTACCGCCGCCGGACTGGGTATCGCGTTTAACGCTAAGCCGGCCTTGCGCGAGGTGGCCGACGCACAGGTCAACCACCCGTACATGGACGAAATCCTGCAGATCCTCGGCATCCCGTCTGATGACGTCGTGCGGGCTGAGGACGCCGAATGAGCCTCGCCGTAGCGCATGCGCGTCTCGCCGCGGCCTGCAACGACCGGTCCTGGCGCGATGACCCGGAGGATCCGGACCGTCCGGAGACTATCCAGGCCATGCAGATTGTGCTCAACCTGCCCAAGCAGGACACGCCCACACGCACGGAGGTCCTCGAGGCCGCTGCACGTGCCGTCGTCGCTGCGTGCCTTGACCCGCGCGCCGGCGACGACACCGCTTATGCCGAGGCCTTCGCGGCGTGGTACGGCCATCGCATTCGCAAGGTGGCCCGCCGCGCCCGCAACAAGGCATGGCGCGACGTGCAGAACCTGCCCGGCGTCACAGTCGATGACCGTGCTCGCGCGTTTGCGCCCTCGGCGGTGGTAGACGTGGACACGCTCATCTCCAAGCTGCAGATCGGCCACACCGAGCTCGAGCACGATGTGCCCGGGCCCGCAACGCCGGGCGAGCCCGTCATCTACATCGACGAGGGGCTTGCGATGACCGCCGGCAAAGCCGCTGCCCAGGTCGGTCACGGTTCTATGCTGCTCGCCGCGGCACAGCCTTATGCCTGGGTCGCGGACTGGGCCGAGCGTGGTTTCCCGCTGTCCGTACGCGAGCTGCCCACGGCCGAGTTCCAGGCTGCCTGCGCACGCCCCGGTGCTGTGGTTGTTCGCGACGCGGGCTACACCGAGGTTGCGCCGGACTCGGCGACGGTGGTCGCGCTTCCTGCGGCCTAGGTTCGCCGCTGACACCTGGTGCTGGAGGCTGCAACGACAGAGTCGGAATCTTAGGACATCGAAGGCCCAGATTGTCGAAAAATCTGGACCTTCGTTGTTCCGAAATCCGGCGCGTAGCCGGTGCGAGCGCGTGCTAGAGCTGCTGCACGAGCCGTTTGAGTGCGCCGCGGACGGTCTCTGGGTTCGTGGTTTGCCAGAAGCGCGGCATCGAGGCCTTGAGGAAGCCGCCGTAGCGCTTGGTCTCCAAGCGTGGGTCGAGGACGGCGACGACGCCACGGTCGCCGACGTGGCGCAGCAGCCGGCCGGCGCCCTGCGCCATGAGGAGTGCTGCGTGCGTCGCCGAGACTTCCATGAAACCGTTGCGGCCCGCGGCCTTGGCGGCATCGGTGCGTGCCTGCATGAGGGGATCATCGGGGCGGGGGGAACGGAATGCGGTCGATGAGGACGAGCGAGCAGGCCGGTCCGGGGACGTCGACGCCCTGCCACAGCGTGAGCGTGCCGAAGAGACAGGAATTCTCGTTCTTCGCGAATGTATCGACGAGCGCGCCGATCGTGTCGTCTCCTTGGACGTAGAGGTCGAAGGGGAGGCGGGCACGGAGGGCATCGGCAGCCTGATTCGCGGCGCGGCGGGATGAGAAGAGGCCGAGGGTGCGCCCGCCCGCGGCCATGATGAGCTCATAGATTTCCGCGAGGGTTTCCGGGGACAATCCGTCGCGGCCGGGCTGCGGCAGGTGTGCTGCGTTGTAGAGGATGCCGGACTTCGCGGGATCGAAGGGCGTGCCGGCGTCGAGCGAATCCCACGTGCCGGTGGGCAGGCCCCATTGCGTGGCCATGACGTCGAAGCGGCCGCCGAGGGCCAGCGTGGCTGAGGTGAGCACGACGGTCTGTTCGCCAAAGAGATTGGAGCGCAACAGGTCCGCGACAGACAGCGGCGCGACCGCGAGGGTGGCGGGGCCGTCCCCATTGCGGCGCGAGAGCCACACGACGTCCTCGTGCTCAGCCGGGTTGCCTTGGGCAAAGACGGCGCGCATGCGGGCGACGGCCTCGGCGAGATCGGAGAGGTGATTGGTGAGGTTCTGGCGCTCCGCGAACTTCTCTGGGTCGTCCTTTTGTTCGCCTTCGGGCGCACGGGCGATCTTCTCACGCATGCGCCGAAGGGTGTCTTCCATACCGGTGAGGTGCTGGGAGACGGGCTCGGGCATGTCCGTCCAGCGGCCCTCAGGGCAATCCGCGGTGACGATGGTGAATTCCTCCGCGAGGTCCGTCAAGCCGGAGTCCGAGGCGAGTGCCTTGACGCGGTTGCCCGCCATGGAGATGACGCGGGCGGTAATCTCCGCGGTCGTGACGGAGGTAATTCGGTCATCGAGTTCGTGCGCCTCGTCGATGACCACGGCATCGTGGTCGGGCAGGATGTTGGCCTCGGAGAGCGCGTCGATGGCGAGCAGCGCGTGGTTAGTGACGATGACGTCTGCGTCCGCGGCCTCGCGGCGGGCGAGCTCTGCAAAGCAGTCCTCGCCGTGCGGGCAGCGCGAGGCCCCTAGGCATTCGCGGGAGGTGACGGAAAACGCCTTCCACACGTCGTCTGGGACGCCTGGCTCGAGGTCGTCACGGTCCCCCGTCTCCGTTTCCTGGGCCCATTCCGTGACGCGTTGGGCGGCGCGCTCGCGCCACGAGCTACCATCGAGCCCCGCGCCGTCATCGAGCATGGCTTCCGGCGACTCCGGCTGCGCCAGCTTATTGAGGCAGAGGTAGTTCGCGCGGCCTTTCATAATGGCGAAGGTGGGCTCGCGGTCCATCTCCTCGGCCAGCGCCTCGGTGAGCCGCGGGAGGTCGCGGTGGACGAGCTGCCGCTGCAGCGCGAGCGTCGCCGTCGAGACGATGACCGAGGTCTCCGCGCCTTGGGCGTGACGCAGGGAGGGCACGAGGTAGGCCAGCGACTTACCCGTACCAGTGCCCGCCTGGACGGCGAGGTGGCGCTGGGTCTCGAAGGCCTTGGTCACGGCCTTGGCCATGCGGACTTGGCCTTCGCGGCGGGCACCACCCAAGGCGGCGACGGCGGACTCTAGAAGCTCTTCGGTCGATTTCTCCACCCGGCCAGTCTAGCCTGCTGCCCCAACGTGCTGAAGGCAGCTAAACATGCGGAAGGGCGACGAGGCGTGGACGCGTCAGGCGATCACCGTGCGGGAAAGAAAGCCGATGGACTACTTGGCTGGCGGGAAGCCCACCATGCGCGTTGACACCGGCACATCGCCCTTGGACAGCGCCAGGCCCTCCCACGGCAGGGTGCCGCGGATTTCAGCGAGGAAGGCTCGGGATTCCTCGAGCGTGGGCAGGCCCTCGACCACATGCCCGTCGCGCATGAGCGGCACGGTGAGTTCGCGCACCGTGAGGTGCGACGGAACTTCCGGCTGCTCCGCGTCGAAGGGGAAGACGACTTCCTCGAGCGCGACGCCAGTGGAGCGGTGCGTGCGAATGGCGCGCTTGGCTCCGCCTACGGAGCGCTTGGAGGAGGAACGCTTGGCCACGGGGTGGCCCTCGACCTCAACAACCTTGTAGACCATGGACGCGGTCGGCTCGCCGGAGCCGGTGACCACGGACGTGCCCACGCCGTAGCCGTCGACTGGGTCGCCGCGCAGACCCGCAATGGAGAACTCATCCAAGTCGGAGGAAACAACAATGCGCGTGTTGTGCGCGCCCAGGTCATCGAGTTGCTTGCGCACGCGGCGCGTCACGGCACCCAAGTCGCCGGAGTCGATGCGCACGCCGCCGAGTTCCGTGCCCGCGACCTTGATGGCCGTCTCCACGCCCTTCGTAATGTCGTAGGTGTCGACGAGCAGGGTGGTGTCCACGCCGTCCGTTTCAATCTGCGAACGGAAAGCGGCCTCCTCGTTCGGCGTGCCGTCATCGTTGACGTGGGCGAGCGTCCACGCATGCGCCGCCGTGCCAGAAGCCGGAATGCCGTAGCGGTACGCTGCCTCAAGGTTCGACGTGGAGGTAAAGCCCGCAAGGTACGCGGCGCGGGTCGCGGTGACCGCGGCGTACTCGTGCGTGCGGCGCGAGCCCATCTCGATGATCGGGCGGCCGTCTGCGGCCACCACCATGCGGGAGGCTGCCGATGCCACCGCAGAGTCCGCGTTCATGATGGACAGGATGACTGTTTCGAGGATGACGCATTCGCCAAACGTGCCGCGCACGGTCAGCAGCGGCGAATTAGGGAAGTAGAGCTCGCCTTCGCGGTAGCCGTCCACCTGGCCGGAGAAACGGTAATTACGCAGGTACTCAATCGTCTGCTCGTCGAGGAAGTCGAGGTCTGCAAGCTGGTCCTCGGTGAAGCGGAAGTCCTCAATGGCTTTGAGCACGCGCGGGATGCCCGCGACCACGCCGTAACGGCGCTCGCCCGGCAAGCGGCGAGCGAAAACTTCGAAAGCGGCCTTACGGTGCGCGGTGCCGTCACGCAGCCCTGCCTGAAGCATGGTGAGCTCGTACTTATCGGTCAACAAGCCCGTCGAGCGGCTGGCAGGGGAGGAAACGGCGGAAGCAGAGTCATTCATGCCGCTCAATCATACGCGGCGCACGATATTTTGTGAGGTCTTTAACAAGCCCCAGTGCAGATCACCACGGCAACGCCGGGGGCTCGCGAACTTACTCCATTGTCACAACGGTGTCGACGTAGCCGCTGTTGTAGTCGTACGCTACGCCGATCGTGGTGAGCGAGGGGTTGAGCAGCATCTCACGTCGTCCATCGGTGGAATCACCCGCCGGGGTCGAGGAGCCGTCCTTCGCGGCACCGACGAAGATGAAGAGAGTGCCAATGAGGGCTGCGACCGTCCACGCAGTTGTGACCAGATTGACCAGACTCTACAGACTCAGATTGCCGTTGCGAAGCTCGGCACAGAGCTGGGGGACGTTGATGGGTTCGTTCACAGAGGGAGGGGAGAGAATGCAGCTCTCGAAATAGGAAATAAACAGTTTCTGAGATTAATTTACGCCCTTGGCAAGGCAATTGCGCTCTTTCTCACGCGCCGGTGGGGCGGACTGTGGTCGAAAGAGGGACAGATTGATTAGGCTAAGTACCATGAATCTCTCCCTTAACCCGACCCTCGGTTCGCCGATGGCCACCCCGGAGCTGGATGAAGACATTCAGATTGATGTCGCCACGAGCGAAAACCTGCCGTGGATGTGCATCGTGTGGGACGATCCGGTCAACCTCATGTCCTATGTCTCCTATGTCTTCCAGACCGTGCTGGGTTATGACAAGAAGCGCGCGAACGAGCTCATGATGCAGGTCCATACCGAAGGCAAGGCCGCAGTGAGCACGGGCGAGCGCGACAAGATTGAGGCCGACGTAAAGAAGCTGCAGATTGCTGGTCTGTGGGCCACCATGCAGCAGGCCGGCTAGAGCAGACAGGACTGAATACATGCAGGCATGGAAGAAGAAAAAGTCGCTCATGCGTCCGGCGCGGTACGTCACGCGCTTTGAACCCATCGAGCGCGAGGTCATAGGCGATCTCACGGCGACGGTCTCCGAGGCGATCATCAAGCGCGCCCAGTCCGCGCCCAAGGACGACTTGGCGGAGATGATGGGCATTGCCTCCGGCCATAAGGAGGCCCCCGAGGATCCGTCGCTCGCGCGTCTCTTCCCGGACTTTGAGAAGGAAGGAGACGAGGAATTCGAAGGCGATAATGCGCTGCTGCGATCACTCCACGAAAACGACATCGCGCGCGCAAAGCTACAGAACCTCCAGGTCATCAACGAGGCACTCGGCCCCACCGGTGGCGTCGAGGTTTCCATCGAAGAATCCGAGGCCCCCGCGTTTGTCGCAGGTCTGAACGACCTGCGCCTCTACGTTGCCGCGGGCGATATGCGCGGCGAGGGAGCCCTTGCGGATCAGGAAGCCATCATCGAGTGGCTCGCCTTTGCGCAGGATTCGCTGCTCCAGGCCATGATGAACTAGGCGGTCGGGCGCATGGTTTCCATCGGCCACGCCACGCTCGGAGACACGGGCGTCACCGTCCTCTACGCCGGCCCGCAGGGCGCCGTCGCGTCCGTCGATGTCCGCGGCGGCGGTCCCGGCACCCGTGAGACCGATCTTCTCGAGCCGCATAATACGGTAGAGCGCGTCCACGCCATTGTTCTCTCCGGTGGGTCCGCCTTTGGCCTCGCCGCGGCGGACGGCGCCATGCGC
>NZ_LT596208.1:1843295-1860262 GCF_900092335.1 Corynebacterium phoceense | reverse complement strand
CCGCCTGCGCGGCGGCTTTGGCAGCGCGAGCGTCACCGCACATGCGCCGTCTCACAACTATCAGGTCACCGCTTATATGGTCGCGAACCCGGCGGGTGAGGTCGTCGACGCCGAGACCGGAGAGCTCTTCGGCGCCCGCGCTTACGAGCGCGCGACGGGGGAGAGCCTCGAGGCGCTCGACCCAGAGGCCTACGCCGCGGTGCCGGACCCCAAGCAGTCGAAGCTCAACACGACCATTGGCGTGGTCGTCACCGACGCCCCAGTGACCAAGGCCCAAGCCAAGCGCTTGGCGCTTACAGCGCACGACGGCATCGCCCGAGCCGTGCGTCCGGCGCACTCGCCGCTCGACGGTGACACCATCTTTGCCCTCTCTGCTCCCCCTGCCGACGCGACAGCGGCGGCACCGGCAGCGGCGGCAGGCGTGGACACGCCGACCATGATGGCGCTCGGCGTCGCAGCAGCTGACGCCGTCGAGGCCGCCATCGTCGACGCAGTCGTGCATGCCGCGCCGGGATTTGGGCTTGCGACGTACGCGACGCTGCCGAAACGCGCCTGATGTCGCCCGCCGCGCTAAAGTAGGTCGCATTATGACTTATGGCGGAATGCAGAATTACCAGTACCGGCCCGGCGGCGCGCCCGCCCCGCGCCGGAATTCTGGTGATTCGAAGAATTACACGCGCAGCGGACGCATCCGTGCAGGCCTGACGTTTGCTATTGGCTACCTCGTCATCGAGTGGGGCGTGCACATCATCAACGCCGTCATCTTCGGCGGACACCTGGGCTACTTCGGTATCCGCCCGCTCGACTTCTCCGGTATCTGGGGTATCTTCTTCGCGCCCTTCCTTCACGCCAACTTCGAGCACCTCATGGGTAATTCCATTCCGGGCGCCATCTTCTGTTTCATCGTGGGCTTGTCCGGCCGCCGCGCGTTCTGGGAAGTTTCCGCTATCGTTCTGCTCGTCGCTGGCGTGGGTACGTGGCTCTTTGGTGGGCCGGGTACCTTGCACATTGGCGCCTCGGGCATGGTCTACGGTTGGCTCGCGTACCTCATCGTGCGCGGTGTGTTTAACCGTTCGCTCGTGCAGTTCTTTACCGGCGTTGTGTTGGCCTTCGCCTACTCCGGTCTTATCTGGGGCGTGCTGCCTGTCTATGAGGGCGTGAGCTGGCAGGGCCACCTCTTCGGCGCCATCGGCGGCATTCTCGCCGGCATGACCATTACCTCCGACGATCCAGTCAGGGCTCTGTCCGGTTCGCGAAAGCAGGAACTGCGTTGAGTTCTCCTGCTGCAGACGCTCCCATCGGCGTCTTTGACTCTGGTCTGGGCGGGCTCACCGTGGCTCGCACGATCATGGACCAGCTGCCTCACGAGTCCATCCACTACATCGGCGATACTCTTCACGGTCCGTACGGCCCACGCTCCATTGCCGAGGTGCGTCAGTTCTCTCAGAACATTGCGGACGAGCTCGTGGAGCGCGGCTGCAAGATGATCGTCATCGCGTGTAATACGGCGACGGCGGCGTTCCTGCACGACGCGCGCGAGCGCTACGACGTCCCCGTTGTCGAGGTCATCCGCCCCGCCGTACGCCGTGCGATGGCGACAACCCGCAACGGCAAGGTGGGTGTGATTGGCACGCAAGGCACCGTCAACTCTGGCGCGTACCAGGACCTCTTCGCGGTCAATCCCGGCGTCCAGGCCTTCGCCACCGCGTGCCCGGACTTCGTGCCCTTCGTGGAGCGCGGCATTACCTCCGGCCGCCAGATTCTGGGCGTGGCGGAAAACTACCTCGCGCCGCTGCAGGCCGAGGGCGTCGACACGCTCGTACTCGGCTGCACACACTACCCGCTGCTTTCCGGTGTCATCCAACTTGCGATGGGGGACAACGTCACGCTCGTCTCCTCTGCAGAGGAAACCGCGAAAGACGTGCTCAAGGTGCTCACGGAGTCCGATATGCTGCGCGCGAACCCCGAGCCGCCCACCCGCGTCTTCGAGTCCACCGGTGCGCCGGAGCTCTTTGATAAACTCGCCGCGCGCTTCCTCGGCCGCGGCCCCGGTGAATTCAACCACATTCAGGGATAACCCAGAAGTTTCTCGCAATCGAGTGACGATTGCCTGACTTTTGGTTACTTTCGTGCAACGATGTACCCATGAAGTTGACCATCCTTGGTTGTTCCGGCTCTGTGCCCACGCCTGCTAATCCGGCGTCGGGCTACCTCGTGTCCTTCGATAACGCCCCGTCCATCGTCATGGACATGGGCCCGGGGACGCTCGCACAGCTGCAGAAACACCAGGATCCGTGTGACGCTCACGTGACCTTTAGCCACCTCCATGCTGACCACTGCATGGATTTCCCGTCACTCATGGTCTGGCGTCGCTTCCATCCCACGGCCCCGGCCGCCGCGCGCAACCTGTGCTTCGGCCCGGCCGCCACTCCGGTGCACCTCGGCCGCCTGTCCGCAGACGTGCCGGATGAGGTCGACGATTTCTCGGATACCTTCGCTTTCGACAACTGGCGCCAGGGCGAACGCCAGCTCGTCGACGAGGTCTACATGACGCCGTACCGCACCATCCACCCCACTGAGACGTTCGCACTGCGCGTGGAGCACGCGAAGTCGGGCCGCGTTATCGCATACTCCGGCGACTCCGCATTTACCGAGGACCTCATTCCGGCCGCCCAGGATGCGGATATCTTCCTCTGCGAGGCGGGCTGGGGCGAAACCTCGGAGGGCAAGGCGCCGAATATGCACATGTCTGGTGGCGAGGCAGGGCGTCTCGCGACACTCGCCGGTGTGAAGAAGCTCGTGCTCGTCCACCTCCAGCCGTGGGGCGACCGCGAAGCCACCGTGGCCGCGGCCCGCGCCGAGTTCGATGGAGAGATCGTCGTTGGTGCTCCCGACATGGAGTTTGAGCTCTAGTACGCTAGAGCCCATGTCTGATTTCATTCGCTTCGATGGCCGCGCGCTCGATGAGCTGCGCCCTGTTCGCATCACCCGCAATTTCACGACCAACCCGGCAGGCTCCGTCCTCGTCGAGTTCGGCAACACCCGCGTCATGTGCACCGCGTCCGTCGAGTATGGCGTCCCGCGCTTTAAGAAGGACTCCGGCGAGGGCTGGCTCACTGCCGAGTACTCCATGCTGCCGTCCGCAACGCACGAGCGCATGCCGCGCGAGTCCATGAAGGGCAAGGTCAAGGGCCGCACGCATGAAATCTCCCGTCTCGTCGGCCGCTCCCTGCGCGCCGCCGTGGACCTGCGCGAGCTGGGGGAGAACACCATTCAGCTCGACTGCGACGTCCTCCAGGCCGATGGCGGCACCCGTACCGCCTCCATCACCGGCGCCTATGTCGCGCTGGCTGATGCTGTCGCACACCTCAAGGAAGCAGGCGTCGTCCCCGGCGAGCCGCTGCTCGACCCCATCGCTGCGGTCTCCGTGGGCATCATTGACGGTCGCCCGTCACTCGACCTGCCCTACGAGGAGGACTCCCGCGCCGAGGTCGACCTCAACGTCGTCATGGCCTCCTCCGGCAATTTCGTGGAGATCCAGGGCACCGGCGAGCACGGACTTTTCGGCCGCGCTGAGCTGAACCAGATGCTCGATCTCGCGGAGAAGGGCTGCTACGAGCTTATTGAGGCCCAAAAGGCAGCGCTCGGCTGGAACTAGGACTGGGACTTCACATGCAGATTCTCGTCGCATCGAATAACAAGAAGAAGCTGGGCGAGCTCGAGACCATCCTCGCCGAGGCTGGCATCGCCGGCGTCGAACTCCTCCCGCTGTCCGCGGTGGAGGCGTACGAGGAGCCGGTCGAGGATGGCCGAACCTTCGCCGACAATGCGCTCATCAAGGCACGCGCCGGCGTCGCCCATACGGGCTTGGCCACCATTGCGGATGACTCCGGCATCGCCGTCGAAGAGCTCAACGGCATGCCGGGAGTGCTCTCCGCGCGCTGGTCCGGCACCCACGGCAACGACGAGGCGAATAACGACCTTCTGCTCGCACAGATGGAGCACGTGCCGGATGAGCGCCGCGCCGCCGCCTTCGTGTCCACGTGCGCGCTCGTCACGCCGGATGGTCAGGAATTCCTCGCCGAAGGTCGCTGGCCGGGCATGCTCCTGCGCGAGCGCCACGGCGAAAATGGCTTCGGCTACGACCCACTCTTCCAGCCGGAAGGGGAGGAGCGCTCCTCGGCCGAGATGACCCCTGCCGAAAAGAACGCTGTCTCGCACCGCCATCGCGCGCTCGAGCAGCTCGTGCCCCACATCGCGGAGCTCGCCAAGTCCGCATAAAAAATCGCCGATCCCGCGTGGGGACCGGCGATTTTTGTATGCGTCTTAGAGGTTGAACGCTGCGATGACTTCCTTGCGGCGCTTGGCTTCCATGAAGAAGGAGAAGAAAGGCACAACGCCGGCGAGGGCGGTGCCGAGCATCTTCGGGAAAGGCCACAGTGCCTTGGTGCCCAGGTTGAGCACGGAGAGCAGGTAGCCGACGTAGACCCAGCCGTGGGCGATAGCGATCCACGTGGCCCACTCCGGGATGTCGAGCTTCAGAATGTACTGGCACACCATGCGGACAACGAGGGCGAGCAGGAAGACACCGGTGACCCAGGCGAAGACGGAGAAGATGTTCAGGGCGGTCTTCACGCGTGCCTGGCGTTCGGGGTGGTGCTGCGCGGGCTGGTTAGTCATTGCTTTCACTTTCGTTGCGGGTTGAAGGGCGCTCACGGCGCTGGACATTCAAGGCGTTAAATTCCTCGACGTCCATCTGGGGACGGGAGGGCAAAAAGTCCTCGTCGATGGCGGTCATCGTATGCTTTGGCGCTTCGCGCTCGGAGACATACTGGTAGTCCTCGTCGCCGTCGGCGGCCGCCGCGTTCTCGGCGTCGATGCGCTCGTTTTCATACTTGAGCGCTGTGCGGTAGGCGTAGACCACGAAGACGGCGAACAGCGGCCACTGGAAGGCATAGCCCAGGTTCTGGAACGTGCCGGAGCCGGACTGAAAACGCGTCCACTGCCACCACGCGAGGAACAAGAACGTCACCACGAAGAACGCGATCAAGAGGATGTGCCACCATTTGACCTTGATCTTTTGACGTTTACGCGGTTCCTTGCTGCTCACTCGTCATAGCCTACCCACCCCGTGCCCCAATTTTCTAACCCCGCGCATTAACTCCCCGCCCAGTCCACTTGCTAAGCTTTATCCCGCACGCGCCCGTGGCGGAATTGGCAGACGCGCTAGATTTAGGTTCTAGTGTCTTAGGACGTGGGAGTTCGATTCTCCCCGGGCGCACAATAAAAGGGCCGGCCTCGTATCGAACGAGGCCGGCCCTTCGCGCGTTTGCGGCCAGCTTTGGTTTTATGGCGGTTGGTGGTGCGGTACGCGCTGCGAAACGCCATAAACCCAAAGCCAGGCTCGCGGGGCGCGGATGGCGAGCTCGGTGCTGCTAGTCGATTTCCGTGAACTTGCGGTCCCACGCCGAGCGCACCGGGTTGGCGTCGGCGAGCAGCAGGTCGAAGCGGTCGTTGGCGATTTCTACGATTTCGCTCAGCGCCACGCGGCGTTCCTGTTCTTCGGAGTTGGCGAGGCGGCGCACGCCCGCGTCGAGGACGCGCTCGACCGTGTCGGTGGTGTCGAGATACGCCACGAAGGGCAGCCCAAAGCGCGAGCGATAGGCGGCGGAGAGCTCTTGCAACTTCTCCGATTGGGCATCGTCAAGCTCGGCCAAACCAATGGAGCCGCGGTCGGCCGTGGCGACGTCCTGCGGGCGCAGAAGAAGGTCGTCCATGGCGGGGTAATCGTGGATGAGGGCCTCGCGGCGCTCCGAAGGAGCGGTGAGCACCGCGACCTGGATGGCCGCGCGCAGCTCGTTGATGTCGGCGAAGGGGCGGGCTTCCCAGGCGGTCTCCAGCGGCCACGTCTCGTTGTTGAAGAGGGGACGCAGGGCTGCGACGAAATCGTCGCGTTCCATGTTGTTGAGCTCGTCGAGGGACACGCCGGTGCCCGTTGCGCGCGAGACATCGGCGCCGGACTGGCGGCCGAGGTGGAAGAAGAGGAGATTGAGCACGATGGCCGTGAGCGCGCCGATGGACATGCCGGAGGAGACGAAGGTCTGTGCCCAGTTCGGGAAGGCGGCCGCGATATCCGGCTTGAAGGTGACGAGCATGGCCAGGCCGAGGGCAGTGGTGACGATGGCGGCGTTGCGGCCGTCAGAGAGGTCCGACTTGGCGATGGTCTGCAGGCCGACCCAGGCGACGTTGGCGAACAGCGCGAGCGAGGCGCCACCGAGGACCGGCGAGGGGATGGCGGCGACGATGGCGCCGGCCTTGGGAAGCAAGCCGAGGAGAATCATGAAGCCTGCGGCGGCGACGGCCACCCAGCGCGACTTGACGCCAGTAAGCCGCACGAGGCCGACGTTTTGGGCGAAGCAGGTGTACGGGAAAGAGTTCATGACACCGCCGAGGACGGTGGATACGCCGTCAGCCCGGATGGCGCGCACGACGTCGTCGCGGCGAATGCGTTTCTTGACGATTTCGCCGGTGGCGAAGACGTCGCCAGTGGTCTCGACCATGGTGATAATCATGACGATGATGAGGGAGAAGATGGCGACGAGGTCGAACTTCGGAATGCCGAAGTAGAAGGGCGTGGTGATGCCAAACGCGTCGGCGGTGGCGACCTCGGCAAAGGAGGCATCACCCAGCGCGAGAGCGACGGCAGTGCCGAGCACGAGGCCGATGAGGACAGAGAGCGTACCCAGGAAGCCGCGGAAGAAGCGCTGGACAAGGACGATGACGGCGAGGGTGCCGAAGCCGTAGAGGAGGTCGCGGGTGGCCGGCACGCCTTCCGCGTAGTTGATGAAGTCGTTGGCGGAGACCGCGAGCAGCGATGTGCCCATGACGAGGAGCACCGTGCCGGTGACGATAGACGGGAAGAAGCGCAGCACCTTGCCAAAGACAGGAGCGGCGAAGAAGGTGAACAGACCCGCGACGATGATGGCGCCATAGATGGTGGGCAGGGAGGCGGTGCCGCCTTCCCCGTTCGTCGCGCCCAGGCCAATGGCGATGATGGGGGAGACCGCCGTGGTGGTCACGCCTTGGATGATGGGCAGACGCACACCCACGTGCTTGCCGATGCCCGCCGATTGGATAAGGGTCGCCAGACCACAGGTGAGCAGGTCAGCGTTGATGAGGTGGATGGTCGTCGCGGTGTCGAGATTGAGCGAGCCCGCAATGAGGAGAGGAACGATGACGGCGCCGGCGTAGAACGCGAGGACGTGCTGGAGGCCGAGCGCGGCGAGCTTGGGCGCAGGAGGGACGGCATCGACAGCGTTGGTGGGACGGGAGGTCACAGTGTTCGCCGTGTCTGGGGGAGGAAGCGGAGAAGAAGTCATGCGAATAAAAGTAGCCGGTGCGCAGTGCGGAAGCCTAGTCGCGTGACGTGAGCGAAGTCTGAACATACCAATCTGAACCGCTTCAGCACCGGGGGGGCGATGGGGGTAATTTGCCCCCGATAGATACGGAACGGCCGTTTTATATGAATTCGCTGAGCAGTAAGTACGGAAAAACTTGTGGTATTGGTCTCTTTGTGACCCAGGACTGAGGTAGGAAACAAGCAGGTGCACGGGTAAATTCGAGCGTGTCAGGGCACTGCCGGTTGAAGTAAAACGGCGAGCCCTTAAAAACGTCGAAACAGAAGGGAGTCACGCCTCGTGACCACCGCAACCGAGCCGCTGCAGTTTACCGCCTGGGAAGGCTTCAACCCGGGACCGTGGACCGAAGGAATCGACGTCCGCGACTTCGTGCAGCGCAACTACACTCCGTACGATGGCGACGCTTCGTTCCTCGAAGGCCCCACCGAGAAGACCATGCGTACCTTCGATTACTTGGAGAAGAACTACCTCTCCATCGAGCGCAAGAAGCGCATCTTTGATGTCGATACCCACACCGCCAGCGATATTGACGCTTTCCCGGCTGGCTACATCTGTGAAGACGACAACGTCATCGTCGGTCTGCAGACGGATACGCCGCTCAAGCGCGCCATGATGCCGTTCGGCGGCTGGCGCATGGTCGAGCAGGCCATCAAGGAAGCCGGCAAGGAATACGACCCGGCCGTGAAGGAAATCTTCACGCGCTACCGCAAGACCCACAACGACGCAGTCTTCGATATCTACACCCCGCGCATTCGTGCCGCTCGTTCCTCGCACATCATCACCGGCCTGCCGGACGCCTACGGCCGCGGCCGCATCATCGGTGACTACCGCCGCGTCGCCCTCTACGGCGTCGACTACCTCATCGAGGAAAAGCAGCGTTCCAAGGACGCCGTGGCAGACCTGGGCTTCTCTGAGCACTGGGCACGCTACCGTGAGGAGCACGCAGAGCAGATCAAGGCTCTGAAGAAGCTGAAGAAGATGGCTGAGTCCTACGGCTTCGATATCTCCGGCCCGGCTTCCACCGCTCATGAGGCTGTTCAGTGGACCTACTTCGGCTACCTGGCCTCCATTAAGTCCCAGGATGGCGCTGCCATGTCCATCGGCCGCCTGTCTGCATTCTTCGACTCCTACTTCGAGCGCGACTTCGCTCGTGGCATCCTTACCGAGTCCGAGGCCCAGGAGATCATCGACTCCCTCGTCATGAAGCTGCGCATCGTCCGTTTCCTGCGTACCGAGGATTACGACCAGATCTTCTCGGGCGACCCGTACTGGGCAACCTGGTCTGACGCCGGCTTCGGCGACGACGGCCGCCACATGGTCACCAAGACCTCCTTCCGCCTCCTGCAGACTCTGGTCAACCTGGGCCCGTCCCCAGAGCCGAACATCACCATCTTCTGGGACCCGAAGCTGCCTGAGGGCTACAAGAAGTTCTGTGCTCATATCTCGATTGAGACCTCGTCCATCCAGTACGAGTCCGACCGCCAGATTCGTGAGCAGTGGGGCGACGACGCCGCCATCGCGTGCTGCGTGTCCCCGATGCGCGTTGGTAAGCAGATGCAGTTCTTCGGCGCTCGCGTCAACGCTGCAAAGTCCCTCCTCTACGCCATCAACGGTGGCCGCGACGAGGTCACGGGCAAGCAGATCATGACCGGCTACGAGCCCATCCAAGGCGACGGCCCGCTCGACTTCGAAGAGGTCTGGGCAAAGTACGAGGACATGCTCGACTGGGTCATCGGCACCTACGTTGAGGCCCTCAACATCATCCATTACTCGCACGATAAGTACGCGTACGAAGCAGTCGAGATGGCTCTGCACGACTCGGACATCGTCCGCTCCATGGGCTGCGGCATCGCCGGTCTGTCCATCGTGGCCGACTCCCTGTCCGCCATCAAGTACGCCAAGGTCTACCCGGTCCGCGACGAGACCGGCCTGGTTGTCGACTACCGCACCGAGGGCGAGTTCCCGTTCTACGGCAACGACGATGACCGCGCGGATGACATCGCCGCCACCGTGGTCCACACCGTGATGGACAAGATTAAGGCCATCCCGATGTACCGCAACGCCATCCCGACCCAGTCCGTCCTGACCATTACCTCCAACGTGGTCTACGGCAAGGCCACCGGTTCCTTCCCGTCCGGTCACAAGGCTGGTACCCCGTTCGCGCCGGGCGCTAACCCGGAGAACGGTGCCGACTCCCACGGCATGGTCGCCTCCATGCTGTCCGTGGGCAAGCTGGACTACCAGGACGCACTGGACGGCATCTCGCTCACCAACACGATTACCCCGACCGGCCTGGGCCGCACGCCTGAGGAGCGCATCACCAACCTGGTGGGCGTCCTGGACTCCGGCTTCATTATGGACAACGCGGAGTAGTCCGAACCCCCATCCTTGCCGCGGCCAGCTCGGCCGCGGCACCCCAACCACTCACCACATTTCAGGAGACATACACAATGGCAACCCACACCTTCGAAGAGCGCCTGGCCGACATGAAGGCAAAGCGCGACGAGCACAACATGAACTCGGGTCTGTACCATGCCAACATCAACGTGCTGGACAAGTCCACCCTCGAGGATGCTGTGGAGCACCCGGAGAAGTACCCGAACCTCACCGTTCGCGTCTCTGGCTACGCCGTGAACTTCGTCAAGCTCACCCGCGAGCAGCAGCTGGATGTTATCTCGCGTACCTTCCACCAGGGCAGCTAGTAACACTCACTTATCCAGTAGCGGTCGTCGGCTCCCACGGAGCCTGCGGCCGCATTGGACTATTCGCAAGGAGCATTGAGCAATGGCAGATGGCGTAACCGGCGTCGTTCACCTCGAGCCGGAAGTCGGCGAGAAAGTCCGCGGCGTCGCGGGCGGCCTCGGCTCTGATAATCACTTGGACGAAATCACGCGCCCGGAGCTTATGGAAGCCCGTCGCACCGGCGATATCGCACTCATTCACTCGTGGGAGCTCGTCACGGCCGTCGACGGCCCTGGCACGCGCATGACCATGTTCATGTCCGGCTGCCCTCTGCGCTGCCTGTATTGCCACAACCCCGACACCATGGAGATGAAGACTGGCACTCTGGAGACCATCGAAGACGTGGTCAAGCGCATCAAGCGCTACAAGCCCATATTCAACGCCTCCGGCGGCGGACTTACCATCTCCGGCGGCGAGCCGCTGTTCCAGATTGCCTTTACCCGCCGCGTGCTCAAGGAAGTCCACGACGCTGGCATTCACACCGCGATCGATACCTCCGGTTTCTTCGGCGCGCGCCTGCGCGACGAGGATATCGACAATATCGATCTCTTCCTCCTCGATGTGAAGGCGGGCGACGAGGAGACCTACAAGTTGGTCACCGCCCGCGAGCTGCAGCCCACCATCGACTTCGGTGACAAGCTGCACCGCATGGGCAAGAAGGTATGGATCCGCTTCGTCGTCGTACCGGGTCTCACTGACTCCCCGGAGAACGTCGCCAACGTCGCGAATATCGTGGCCCGCTGGAAGGGCAACGTCGAGCGCGTCGAGGTGCTGCCGTTCCACAACATGGGCAAGGACAAGTGGCACGAGTTGGGCATGGACTACAAGCTCGAGGACGTTAAACCGCCCGCAGTTGACGAGATGGAGAAGATCCGCGACGTCTTCCGCGAGAAGGGTTTCACGGTCTACTAGCCTGGAGCGCATGAAGCGCTTTGGCCACGAATTCAAAGAACATCACGTCACGGTCCCGTGGGATTACTCCAATCCCGATAGCGGGACCTTTGACGTTTTCGCCCGCGAGATCATCCCGCCCGGCGGCGAGAATTATCCCGCGCTCGTCTACATGCAGGGCGGCCCAGGCTTTCCGGCCGAGCGCCCCGCCGCCGGTCTCGGCGGGCTGCTCAAGGCGGGGCTCACGCGCTACCGCTGGATTTTGCTCGACCAGCGCGGCACCGGCCGCTCGCATCGCATTGATGAGCTTTCCGATGCCGCCGACTTCGACAAGCTTCATCTCCTGCGCCAAGACAACATCGTGCGCGACGCCGAGCGCGTCCGCGAGCACCTGGGCTTGAAGAAGTGGTCGCTCTACGGTCAGTCCTTCGGCGGTTTTATCATCACCGCCTACCTGTCCATGTTCCCCGAATCCATTGAGCGCGCCTTCCTCACCGGAGGCCTGCCCACCACGCGCCTGGGCGCCGACGACCTGTACCGCGCGACGTATACGAAGCTGCGTGCCCGCGAGAGTCAGTTCTTCCGCGAAATTCCTTGGGCGCAGCAGCGCATCGAGGAGATTATCGACCACCTCGACAACCACGAGGAGACTGTGCCCACGGGCGAGCGCCTGTCCTCCCGTCGCTTCCGCACCATCGGCATTGAGCTCGGCCGCGGCGCCGGCTTCGATACGCTTGCGTTCCTCCTCGAGGAGCCTTTCCGCACCGTGCGTGGGGAGAAGCGCCTGCGTTCGGATTTCCTGCAGGACGTCGGCCAGCGCGTGACCTTTCAAGGTGGCCCGCTCTACGCAGCCATCCACGAGTCCATCTACGGCGGCGTCGTCGACTCCACGCCCACGAACTGGGCGGCGCACCGCGTCCGCGAGGAATTCGACGAGTTCGCCGAAGACGGCACGTGGCTCACCGGCGAGCACATTTACCCCTGGCAGTTCGACGAGGATCCTGCGTTACGCCCGCTTAAGGCTGCTGCAGAAAAGCTCGCCCAGCACCCGTGGGAGTCCAGCCCCTACGACCTAGAGGTCCTCAAGGACGCGCCCGCCATTGCTGCGGCGGCCGTCTACCTCGACGACATCTTCGTGCCCTTCGAGGAATCGATGCACACCGCACACCTCTACCGCGACCTGCGCCCGCACGTGACGAATAAATACCAGCACAACGGTGTCCGCGTCGACGGCGAGGCCATTTTCACCGAGCTCTTGCGGCTGGCGGACGACCACTAAAGATGCGCATTTTTATCGGCTACATATTATAAATCTGCGAGTTTATCGACCGTAGTCGATAAAACTGCGAGCCAGATTCCGCAGAATCGTCACTGAGTTGTTACGTCTTCCAGACGATCATGAGGCCCAAAGTTATGGCACCCTATGTAGTGACAACCCCTCTCACTACGAAGGAGCTCTTTCATGTTCGGTGCCATTGTCGGAGTGATCTTTGCTCTGATCATCATCGCCACCATTCTCGACGGCTTCGTGGTCGTGCGCACGCGCGAGGCCGCCATCATCGAGCGCCTGGGTAAGTTCCAGCGCGTCGCCCACGCGGGTCTCAATTTTAAGATTCCCTACATCGACCGCGTCCGCGACAAGATCAACTTGAAGGTCCGCCAGCTTGATGTCATGGTGGAGACGAAGACGCAGGACAACGTCTTTGTCCAGATCCCCGTCGCCGTCCAGTACCAGGTCGTCGAGGGCCGCGAGCGCGAAGCGTACTACATGCTCTCCAACCACGAGCAGCAGATCATCGCCTACGTCCAGGACAACGTCCGTTCCTCCGTCGCGAACATGGGGCTTGACGAGTCCTTCTCGTCCAAGGACACCATTGCCCGCAATGTCGCGGTCTCCCTGCGCGACAATATGGCGGCCTACGGCTGGAACTTCGTCAACACCCTGGTCACCGATATCCGCCCGGACGCCCGCGTCCGTGAGTCTATGAACTCCATCAACGCCGCGCAGCGCGAGCGCGAGGCCGCCATTGCTCAGGCAGAAGCCGAGAAGATTCGCGTCGTCAAGGAAGCTGAAGGTGCTGCCGAGGCCCGCAAGCTCCAGGGCCGCGGTGTCGCGGAGCAGCGCAAGGAGATCGTCGAAGGTATTGCTGCCCAGTACGAGCTGCTGCGCGCCGCCGGCGTCGAGGAGAACCCAGAGACCCTCATGCTCGTCTCGCAGTACCTCGACGCGATGGTCGACGTTGCGGACCGCTCCCACACGAACGTCCTGTACATGCCGTCCAACCCGGGCGGTATGACGGAGCTCTTCAGCGGCATGCGCGACGTCCTGCTCTCCACCAATGCGCTCACCCAGGCCGAGCAGGCTGCCGATGCCCCCACCCCCTCGCCGCGCCCCAAGC
Source organism: Corynebacterium phoceense (assembly GCF_900092335.1). Lineage (GTDB taxonomy): Bacteria > Actinomycetota > Actinomycetes > Mycobacteriales > Mycobacteriaceae > Corynebacterium > Corynebacterium phoceense. The sequence goes on along the minus strand of NZ_LT596208.1, from coordinate 1,846,812 downwards.
GCTCGGCGAAGCCCCAGGCACCGTCCCAGCCGCAAACCGCACACGAGGTCTACGGCGCCCAGTCTGGCCCTGCATCGGGTTCTGAGCTCGAGGGCCCCTACGCTGAAATCAAGCGCCAGATCGAGGGCAACATGTAGCTCTCAGGTTGTCTCGCCGAGGCTTCCCTGGTTCGGTGAGGCACCGCGTCATTCCTCCATCCCCGCGTCCAACTCGCTTGGGTGCGGTGGGTGGAGGGATTTTTTATGCGGCTGTGAGGGCGAGGCGTCCGGTGAGCGCCGAAATCGTGGGGCGCTCGCGGGGCGTCCAATGGGGGAGCGCAGGGCCGAAGCTCATCTACGAATGCTTACGGGCAGTGTGCGAGTTGGCGGGCGAGCGCGTCGTGTTCGGCCTGCGTGACCCATAATCCGTAGGCGGACTTCACGTCGATGATGCGCTGTGCGTAGTCGCAGCGGAACGCCTTATTGGGCGGCAACCACGTTGCGGCGTCGCCCGCGCCCTTCTGCTGGTTGAGGCGTCCGTCCACGGCGAGTAGGTTGCGCGGGTCGTTGGCGAAGTTGCGGCGCTGCTCTGGCGTCCAGGCCTGCGCGCCTTTCTGCCACGCATCCGCGAGCGGGACGACGTGGTCGATCTGTACTGCCGAGGACGTGGATTTTCCGCGTTGGAATGCGATGTCCGTGCCCGAGTACGGGTCGTGCAATGTGCCGGAGAGCACCACGCACCCGTGCGTATTGTCTTTAATGACAACATTTGTGAGGTCGCGGCGCAGGATGTCGTTGCGGGTATCGCAGCCGTTATGGCCGAACTCGACGGTGACATCGTCCGACCAGCGCTGACCGAACTGCTCGCGTTCGTAGCCGGTCTTCGGCGCGCGACCCTTGACGGTCAGTGCGTCGAGACTGGCGAGTTCGACGGTGGTGTCGGTGGCGGCAGTGGTGTCTTTGGTCTCGGCGGCAGAACCAGAGCTAGAGCCGGGCAGCTCCGGCGTGGGCGCGTGATAGAACTGCGTCACCGCAATGAGAACGGCGGTGAGCGCGGCGACGACGTAGGGGGACTTGGACATGACCCAGATATCCTAACGCGCGGTAGGATCACGAGCCATGAGCATCGATAAGTTATTCGACGACTACCTCGCGGAGCAGGGCCTTGAGCGCCGAGTCGACGAGGGCTTGGACTACGACGTGCCGGTCGATGAGGCGCTTAGCTGCGTGCGCGAGGGGCTAGCGCCACAGCCAGACCAAGAATGACGGGTACGGCGCCCACGGCCACGATGTACGCCGTCTCATGGTCGAGCGAATAGAACGTGGAGATCGTTCCGGTAAGAGCGGTGCCGATGGCCATCGTGAGGAAGTAGAGGGCTGAGAAGCGCGTCGCGAAGGCGCGCGGGGCGTGTGCTGCTGAGGCTGCCATGCCTACCGGTCCGATGAGCATCTCGCCCAGGCTCATTGTGGCGATGCACCCGGCGAGTGCGATAAACGGCGCGGTGCCGCCGCCCGAGTAGGGCAGCAGCAGGAACATTCCGGCGCCGGCGAGCGCAAGCCCGCCGCCCATGAGCACGCGACGGGCGGGCATGCGGTAGCGCGCCATGATGGCCGCAAGGGGCAGCGTGAATACCAAAATGTAGAACGGGTTGAGCGACTGCGTCCATGCGGCCGGGATCTCAAAGGAACCGATGGTGCGGTCGAGACGCTCGCGCGAATAGACAGCGAGCACGCCGTAGATCTGCGACTGCAGCGCCCAGTAGACCGTGGAGCACGCGAAGAGCGGAATGAAGGCAAGGACGCGGCGGCGCTCGGGCGCGTCAACCTGCGGGGAGCGCAGCATCTGCATGAAAAGCGCGAGTGCTGTGCCCGCCGTGAGAATGAGCAGCGTGAGTGCCAAGCGCGAGGGAGGTAGGAGCGCGATGGCACCGAGGACAAGGGCTGCGACAGCAACGATAGCCAGCACTGCGCGGCGCGGCGCGATGGGCGAGGTGGGGGCGAGGATAAAGGGGGCATCGGCAAGCGAGGCGAGCGCGCGGCGGCGCAGGGAGAGATAAAAGACGCAGCCGATGGCCATGAGTCCGGCCGCCGCGGCAAAACCTGCGTGGTATCCGTGGTACTCGGCGAGCCAGCCGGTGAGCAGGGGGCCTAGGAGCGCGCCGACGTTGATGCCGAGATAGAAGATCTGGAATGCGCCATCGCGCTTGCCTGCCTCAGGCGGGAACGCGGCGCCGAGGATAGTAATCGCTGCGGTTTTGAGCAGACCCGAGCCCAACGCGAGGGGGACAAGCCCCGCGATGAGTCCGGCGTAACCGGGCACGAGGGAGAGCGAAAGATGCCCGGCCATGAGGAGGGCTGCGCCGGTAAGCAGGGTTTTCTCCGCGCCGAGGAGGCGGTCTGCTACCCAGCCGCCGGCGTAGGTGCACAGGTAGAGCGCGGAACCGTAGGCGCCGACGAGCGCGGTGGCCTGCGCTTGATCCATGCCCAGGCCGCCCTCGGCGGCGGTGGAATAGAGGTAGTAGGCGAGCAGTGCCTGCATGCCGTAGAAGCTGAAACGTTCCCAGGCTTCCACACCGGCGATGGCTGGCAAAGTAAGCGGAATACGCGTTCTTGAACGCTGTTCAATTATGGTCATGGATATTGAGTATGCACCATTCGGGCGTGTGGTAGACCTATTTTTATGAAAAACTTGAACAGTGTTCAATTTGTCCTTGACGTGGACTCTAAACATATGTGGCACCCCTACGCCGTGCCTGGTGCGCCGGCTCTGCCCGTCGCGCGCACCGAAGGCGTGTACCTGGAACTCATGAATGGGCGGCGGCTCATCGATGCCATGAGCTCGTGGTGGGCCGCGGCCCACGGGCATTCGCATCCGCGGCTCGTTGCGGCGGCGAAAGGCCAGATTGACCGGATGAGCCACGTCATGTTCGGAGGGCTCACGCACGAGCCCGCGGCACGGTTGACGGAGAACCTCATGCAGCTCACGCGCGGGGACTTCGCGCAGGTCTTTTACTCGGACTCCGGCTCGGTGGGCGTGGAGGTCGCGCTCAAGATGGCGCTGCAGTATGCGCGCGGCATGGGACATCCGGAGCGCACACAGTTCTTGACATGGCGCTCGGGCTACCACGGCGACACCTTCGGCGCGATGAGTGTGTGCGACCCGGAAGGCGGCATGCATGCGATGTGGGAGGGCATCCTCGCCCGTCAGATTTTTGCGCCAGCGCCGCCCGTGCGGGGTGCCTCGGCCGAGGAGCGCGCCGCGTACCTGCGGGAGTTCGAGTCCTTTATGGATGAGTCGATCGCAGCCGTCATTATCGAGCCTGTCGTGCAGGGCGCGGGCGGCATGCGCTTTCACGACCACGAGCTCGTCGCGGGAGTGAGGGAAATCTGCGACCGGCGGGGGATTGTGCTCATCGCCGATGAAATCGCTACCGGTTTCGGGCGCGCTGGTGACCTTTTTACCACCCAAACGGCCGGTATCGTGCCCGATATTTTATGCCTGGGCAAGGCGCTCACAGGCGGGGTCATGAAGCCTGCCG
>NZ_LT596208.1:1840479-1842835 GCF_900092335.1 Corynebacterium phoceense | reverse complement strand
CGCTGGCCAGGCCCGCGGCGGCATCGCGTCCGGCCGTTCGCAGCTGGGCGCCGATATCCACGAGATCGATAACGCCTGGGCCCGTGCGGGCCGCCTCCTTGACGACGTCGCTGGCGACGCCGAGGCCGTCGCCGCCCGTCGCGACGAGATTATCGCCGCCATCAACACGACGGCCAAGCCCTACTTCGGCGACCTCGAGTCCATGACCTACGAGGAGTGGCTCAACCGCTACCTCGAGCTGTCTTACCGCGGTGAGTGGGCGGATGTCTCTTGGGCCAACCGCTTCGCCCAGATGGTCGCGCGCGTGGAGGCCCGCCTCAATGATGCGGACCACGGTTCCTTCGATGCGCTCGTCACGGTCGGCTCCAACCCGGCCGTTGCTGTTGCAGACCTGCGCGCGGCCTATGATGACAAGCTTGACCTCACGCTCGTGGCTGCCGATGCCGCCTGGTTTATCACTCTGCTCGGCGAGCGCGGCAAGCCCGCTAACTTCGTGCCCGTCATCGACGCGGACGTGCGCCGCTGGTGGCGCCAGGATTCCCTGTGGCAGGCCCACGATGACCGCTACGACGCGGATGGCGTCTCCATCATTCCGGGCACCACCGCCGTTGCTGGCATCACCCGCGTCGACGAGCCGGTGGCCGAGCTCCTCGGCCGCTTCGAGGCCGCCGCTGCTGCCCAGGTTTCTGAAACGGCTACCGTGGCCCCCGCCATCGCCGACGCTCCCTCCGTCAACTGGGCCGGCCGCGAGCAGACCAATCCGTTGCGTGTTACCGCTGAGGTCGAAGGCGTGCACTTCAACGGCTCGACTCTGACGGTTCCGCTCGCCGGTGCCATCAAGGGCGCGGAGCTCAACCTTCACTTCACCGAGCCCACCATTCCGGGTGCCTCGCCGTTGATCACCGAAATCGACGCCGTGAATTCTATGCGCGAGCTCGCCCGCGTCGCCGCCGGCGGTAAGCTGCCGTCCGTGACGGNGCGACGCAGATGATCCTCGACGGCGACTGGCGTACGCAGGTTTCCGCCGTGGAGGAGGGGCTGCGCTGTGGGTTGCAGGATGCGTGGGAGATCCCCGGCGTCGCGGACGTGCGGGTGCTCGGCGCCATCGGGGTGATCGAGATGGACCGCGACGTCGACATGACACGCGCGACTGCGGCCACGGTGAACGAAGGTGTGTGGCTGCGCCCCTTTGGCCGGCTCATCTACGCCATGCCGCCATTTATCGCGACGTCCGAAGAAGTCCAGGCCATCTGCCGCGGCATGTGTGCCGCGGCGCGGAACTACTAGGAGAAGACATGATTATCTGCGTAACCGGCACGAATACGGACGTCGGGAAAACCATCGCCACGGCGGCGTTGGCGAGTGTTGCGGCGGGCGACGGTGTTGACGTCGTCGTGGCCAAGCCCATCCAGACCGGCGAGCCCGACAGACAGGGGGATGCGAACACCGTTGCCCGGCTCACAGGGCTCGAGACCAAAGAGTTCGTGCGCTACCCCGAGCCGCTCGCGCCGAACCTCTCCGCGCGCCGGGCGGGCATGGCCGAGCCGGACCGGGCGGAGCTCGTTGCCTGGATTCAGGGGCTCGATGCGCCGGGTCGTCTCGTCCTCGTCGAGGGCGCTGGCGGTCTGCTCGTGCGCCTGGGCGATGAGCTCACCCTCGCCGATATCGCGGCTGACCTGGGCGCGCCGCTCGTCGTCGTGACGTCGATGGGGTTGGGCAGCCTCAATGCGGCGGAGCTTACCGTCGAGGCGGCCCGCCGCCGCGGACTAACGGTGAAAGGCCTGGTGGGCGGCTCGCTGCCGGAGGAGCTGGACCTCGCCACGCGCTTGAATCTTGAGGAGATGGAGCAGGTGACGGGGGAGGAGTTCTGGGGCGCGTTGCCTGGGGGCATCGGAAAGCTGGGGAAGGGGGAATTCGCGGCGGTGGCGCGGGAGGTTTTTCCGCGTGTCACCCAAAAGATGATGGATCCCTCATGATTTTGTGGCATGCTTAGTCATTGAATTTGTATCACTGACAAAACTGATCGCAGGACAAGAGGAGCACTTTCCATCGTGAGCTCAATCAACACCGAGTCATTTACCCTGCCCGCCGGCGCGCGTCCCCTCATCGAGCGCCTGGCCGAGGAGCCCTTTGCGCTGGAGTTTTCCGGCCAGGGCTACGCGTGGCTGCCTACCCTGCGTGCGCAGACCGCCGCGCACGCCACGGTGGCAGGCTATGTCACGCAGGCGGCTGCCGTGCTCGAACCGCTCGCCGATGAGCTCGCTCCCTTCTTCCCGCACGGCTTCGACCCGCTCACCTGGGCGCGCGAGTCGGCGCCGGGCGACCCGACCGACGCGGCAGTGTCCACGCCGGGCAT
>NZ_LT596208.1:1836488-1840155 GCF_900092335.1 Corynebacterium phoceense | reverse complement strand
ACGCGGCAGTGTCCACGCCGGGCATCCTCGTCACGCAGATCGCCGTGCTGGAGCAGCTTGCGGCGCAGGGCCTGGATATCTCTCGCGCGGTAGCACGACTGGGCCATTCCCAGGGCACCCTTGCCACCTTCGTGGCGGACGGCTCCATGCAGCCGGAGCATGCTATCGCCCTGGCACAGCTCATTGGCGCGGCGCTCACGCGTACCGCGCGCGCCGAGGGACTCCTGCGTACAGCGGACAACGCCCCGATGCTTTCTGTGCAGGGTGCGACCCGCGCGCAGCTCGAGGCCGCTGGCGCGACGATTGGCCTGCGCAATGGCCACAAGAACTTTGTCATCGTGGGCGCGGACAACACTGCCGTGCGCGCACGGCTGGAGAAGGCCGCGGCGCGCTCTGCCCAGGCGCATGAGAATAAGGAACGCGGTGGCGCCGCGTTCGCGCCGAAGTTCACTGAGCTCGATATTCAGACGGCCTACCACCACGCGTCGCTGGAGGCCGCGGTCACGCAGGTCGTGGCCTGGGCATCTGATCTTGGTCTGGATGCGCAGCTTGCCGAGCGCGGTGCGCGTGTAGTGCTCACCGACACGGTGGACTGGAGTGCAGAAGTTTCCAGCGCCGTCGAGGCCGGTGCAAAGTGGATCCTCGAGTGCGGGCCCGCCGGTGGCGTCGCATCGCTTACCCACGAGCTTGTCGCGGGCCGCGGCGTAGGCGTCCTCGCCGTCGACTCCGCCGCAGGCCAGGCCGCGCTCTTCGACGCGGGTCGCGCGCCGGAGCTGCCGTCCTCGTGGGAGCGCTTCGCGCCTCGTATTCTTCCGGGGACCGAAGGTCTCCGCGTGTCGACCCGTTTTACCGAGGTCACCGGCTACTCGCCGGTCATGCTCCCGGGCATGACCCCGTCCACCGTGGACCCGGCCATCGTCGCCGCGGCCGCGAACGCCGGCCACTGGGCCGAGCTCGCTGGTGGCGGGCAGACGACGAATGCGTTGCTCGCTTCCAATCTCGAGCGCCTAGAAGAGCTCCTCGAGCCGGGGGTCAACGCCCAGTTCAACGCCATGTACCTCTCTGCCTCGCAGTGGCGCCGCCAGATCTCCGGCGAGCGCGCGGTGCCCAAGGCGCGCGCGAATGGCGCCCCGATTTCCGGCATCATCGTCTCCGCCGGCATCCCGCCGCTCGAGGAGTCCGTCGCGCTCGTGGAGCAGCTCCACGCCGATAACTTCCCGTGGGTGGCCTTCAAGCCGGGCACCGTGCGCCAGATCGAGCAGGTGCTCGCCATCGCTGACGCGGTGGAGACGCCTGTGATCATGCAGGTCGAGGGCGGCCACGCCGGCGGCCACCACTCGTGGGAGGACCTCGATGAGCTCCTCATCGCCACCTACGCCACGATTCGCGAGCGCGACAATGTCATCCTGGCTGTGGGCGGCGGCATCGGCACGCCCGAGCGCGGCGCCGAGTACCTCACCGGTTCGTGGGCAGGCGCCCACGAGATGGCGGACATGCCGGTGGACGCCATCATGGTGGGCACCGCCGCCATGGCGACCCTCGAGTCCACCGCGTCCCCGCAGGTCAAGCAAGCCCTCGTCGACGCGCAGCCCGTCACCGACAATGACGGCTGGGCCGGCGCTGGCCAGGCCNTCCTACGAGAACGTCACCGCTGGCTACGCGCCCGGCGAGACCGGCGTGGCTGCCGACATCCTGGTCGGCAAGGCCTGGCCGGCCGTCTTCGCGCTCATCGCCGCCGCTGAGACTCCGGATGGCGCGCCCGTCGTCGAGGGCCTGCTTAACCTCGTCCACCTGAACCACCACCTGGAGCTGCGCCGCGAGCTCCCGAACGCCGCGCAGCTCGACATCACTGCGAAGCTAGGCGACGTCGCCGACACGCAGCTCGGACGTGTCGTCCCCGTCACGGTCGACATCGAGGCCGATGGCGAACTCCTTGCCATCCTCGATGAGCAGTTCGCCATCCGTGGTCGCAAGGGCGGGGACGAAGTCCCGAAGACAGCGGGTGGCGAGCCCGTTGTCGAGAAGACCAAGTCTCACCGTCATCGCCTCGAACTCGACGCGCCGGAGTCCATGCACCCGTTCGCCGTCGTCACGGGCGACCGCAACCCGATCCACGTCTCGGACGCCGCAGCCAAGCTCGCCGGCCTGCCCGGCGTTATCGTCCACGGCATGTGGACCTCCGCTGTGGCCCAGCTCGCCGCCGGATTCGATGGCACGCACCTCGAGTCCTGGGACGCGCAGATGCTCAGCCCCATCCTGCCCGGCGCGCATCTCGTCATCGACGTCGCCCGCACCGCGCTGTCGGCCCGCGGCGGCGAGGTCCGCACCGTGACCGTCAACGTCGACGGCGAGCCCGCGCTCATCGGTACCGCCACGATGGCTGCACCGGTGACCTTCTACGGTTTCCCGGGCCAGGGTATCCAGTCCCCGGGCATGGGTATGGACGCCTTCGCCAACTCGGCTGCGGCCCGCGACGTGTGGGAGCGCGCGGACCGCCACACCCGCGCCAAGCTGGGCTTCTCCATCCTGGAGATCGTGCGCACCAACCCGCAGTCAGTCGTCGTGGCAGGGGAGACCTTCGCTCACCCGGACGGCGTGCTCTATCTCACGCAGTTCACGCAGGTCGCTATGGCGACCCTGGGCTGCGCCCAGATCGCGGAGATGGAGGAAGCCGGCGTGCTCCAGCACCCCGCCTTCTTCGCGGGCCACTCCGTGGGTGAGTACAACGCGCTCGCCGCGTACGCGCAGGTCCTCTCGCTCGAGGCGGTCGTTGACATCGTCTACGCTCGCGGTCTCACCATGCACCGCCTCGTCGAGCGCGACGAGCACGGCGTCTCCAACTATGGCCTGGCGGCCCTGCGCCCCAATAAGATGGGCATCTCCGCCGAGGACGTCTTCTCGCACGTCGCCGCCATCGCGGAGCAGACCGGCGAGTTCTTGGAAATCGTCAACTACAACATTGCTGGCGTCCAGTACGCCGTCGCCGGCACCAAGGCTGGGCTCGCTGCGCTCGCTCAGGACGCAGAACGACGCGCCCCGGGCACGCGGGCCTTCATCCAGATTCCGGGCATCGACGTGCCGTTCCACTCCTCGCACCTGTTGAACGGCGTTCCGGCCTTCCGCGCGCACCTCGACTCGCTCATCCCGGCTGACGTGGACCTCGACGTCCTCGTCGACCGCTACATTCCGAACCTCGTCGCGCGCCCCTTCGAGCTCACTCGCGAGTTCGTCGATTCCATGCTCAGCGTCGTGGAATCCGAGATCCTTGCCGGCATCCGCGCGGACTTCGACTCCGCCATGGAGGACCCGGTGAAGCTCGGTCGCACCCTTCTCATCGAGCTGCTGGCCTGGCAGTTCGCCTCGCCCGTGCGCTGGATCGAGACCCAAGACCTGCTGCTCACGGGCCTGGGCGTCGAGCGCTTCGTCGAGGTCGGCGTTGGTTCCTCGCCGACGCTCGCCAACATGCTGGGCCAGACCCTGCGCCTGCCGCAGTATGCGGAGTCCACCATCGAGGTCCTCAACATCGAGCGCGACCGCCCGAAGGCCTTCGCCGAGGATGCTGCCGATGCCCCCGCTGCTCCCGTCGCAGAGCCCACTGAGGAAGCTCCTGCCGAGGAGACCCCGGCTCCGGCCGCCGCTCCGGCAGCAGCGCCTGCTCCGGTCTCCG
>NZ_LT596208.1:1743544-1836471 GCF_900092335.1 Corynebacterium phoceense | reverse complement strand
CCCGCCGCAACCAGCTGCTGCTCGACCTCGGCGTCGAGTTCGGCCTCGGCGCCATCGAGGGCGCTGCCGATGCCCCGCTCGACGACCTCAAGCAGACCGTCGCCGGCATGGCCAAGGGCTACTCCGCCTTCGGCCCGGTGCTCGCCGACCAGGTTGCGGACACCCTGCGTCGTCTCACCGGCCCGGCGGGCAAGAAGCCGTCCTACATTGCGGAACGCGTCACCGGTCCGTGGGGCTTGGGCTCCGGCTGGGTTGACCGCGTGACCGCCGAGATCGTTCTCGGCGCGCGCGAGGGCGCCTCCCTGCGCGGCGGCGACCTTGCCACTCTGCCCACGGCTGCGGCCAACGCTGCGGCGCTCGACGACCTCATCGATGACGCTGTGCGCGCCGCCGGCCAGAAGGTCGGCCTCGACATCGCTATGCCGTCTGCCGGCGGTGCCGCCGGTGGCGTTGTCGACTCCGCTGCCCTCGACGAGTTCGCCGGCCAGATGAATGGCGCTCTCATCGAGACCGCCCGCACGCTGCTCGCCAAGCTCGGCGTCGAGCGGGCCACCACGGACTTTACCGATGCTCCAGATGAGCTCGCGGAGCTTGTGGCCAATGAGCTCGGCTCCGACTGGCCGCGCCTCGTGGCACCGGCCTTTGATGCTGACAAGGCCGTCCTTCTCGACGACCGTTGGGCCTCCGCCCGCGAGGACCTTGCGCGGGTCGCGAACGGCGAGGAGCTCCAGGTCGACGTCACGGGCGCCGGCGAAGAGGTTGCACAGATCGCGGATTACCTGGGGCTTGAAGAACACGCCATCGCCGCGCGTACCACCGTGGCCCTGGAGCACGCGAACGATATCGCGGTCGTCACCGGCGGTTCGCCGCGCTCCATCGCAGCGAGCGTCATCGGCGAACTGCTCCACGCAGGTGCCACCGTCGTCGCGACCACCTCGCGCCTGAACCACGAGCGCCTGGAGTTCTACAAGGAGCTCTACCGGACCCACGCCCGCGGCCGCGCCGCACTGTGGGTCGCCCCGGCGAACCTGAGCTCCTTCGCGGACCTCGACGCCTTCATCGACTGGGTCGGCCATGAGCAGACCGCGACCGTCAATGGTAAGTCCACGCTGCTTAAGCCGGCGCTCATCCCGACGCTGCTCTTCCCGTTCGCGGCTCCGCGCGTCCAGGGCACCCTCGCCGATGCCGGCGCTGCCGCCGAGTCCCAGATGCGTCTGCTGCTGTGGTCCGTGGAGAAGCTCATCGCGGGTCTCTCCGCGCTTGGCGCCGACACCCACGTGGGCCAGCGCCTGCACGTCGTCCTGCCGGGCAGCCCGAACCGCGGCCGCTTCGGTGGCGACGGCGCCTACGGCGAGGCCAAGGCTGCACTCGACGCGCTCGTGACCCGCTGGAAGTCCGAGCCCGTCTGGGGCGAGCGCACCTCGATCACCCACGCCCACATCGGCTGGGTCCGCGGCACGGGCCTGATGGGCGGCAACGACCCGATGGTCGAGCTCGTCGAGGCCAAGGGCGTGACCACCTACTCCACCGAGGAGATGGCCGCCAAGCTCGTGGGCGAGGGCACCAACGCCGAGACCCGCGCCCAGGCCCTCGAAGCACCCGTCACGCTGGACTTCACCGGCGGCCTGGGCGGCGCAGACCTCAATCTGCCGGAACTCGCGCGCCAGGCGGCGGCGAAGGCCGGCGCGTCTGCGGAGACGGAGTCTCTCACTGCGCCAGTCACCGTGCGCGCGCTGCCGAGCCCGCGCCAGCCCATCGCGTGGACGCAGCCGGACTTCTCCGGCGTGACGACGAACCTCGACGACATGGTCGTCATCGTCGGCGCCGGCGAGCTGGGCCCGGTGGGCTCCTCGCGCACGCGCTACGAGGTCGAGCTCACCGGCGATCTCACCGCGGCGGGCGTGCTCGAACTCGCCTGGACCACGGGCCTTATCAAGTGGGACGAGACCAACCGCACGTGGATGGCCGGCGACGAGGCCATCGCGGAGGAAGACATCTACGAGCGCTTCCACGATGAGGTCCTCGCGAACGTGGGCATCCGCCGCTACCACGATGACTTCGGCCCGCACCTGCCGATGGTCGACAACCTCGCGCCGGAGCTCACCACTATCTACCTCGAGCGCGACATGACGTTCGCGGTCGCCGACGAGGCCACGGCCAAGTCCTTCGTCGACGAGGTCGAGGGCGCGTCCGCGTACTTCGACGGCGAGGAATGGCAGGTCACCCGCCCGAAGGGTTCGCCGGTACGCGTGCCGCGTCGCGTCGCCATGTCGCGCTACGTCGGCGGGCAGGTGCCGAAGGGCTTCGACCCGGCTGTCTACGGCATCCCGGCGGACATGATCGATAACCTCGATCGCGTCGCGCTGTGGAACATTGTGTGCACCGTCGACGCGTTCCTCTCCGCGGGCTTCAGCCCGGCCGAGCTGCTTAGCATGGTCCACCCGGCGCGCGTGTCCTCCACGCAGGGCACCGGCATGGGAGGCATGGCGTCGCTGCGCTCGCTCTACGTGGACAAACTGCTCGCGCAATCGCGACCGAACGACATCCTGCAGGAGGCGCTGCCTAACGTCGTCGCCGCGCACGTCATGCAGTCCTACGTCGGCGGCTACGGCCAGATGATCCACCCGGTCGCCGCGTGTGCGACCGCGGCGGTCTCCGTCGAGGAGGCCATGGATAAGCTGCGCCTGGGCAAGGCGGACTTCGTGGTTGCCGGTGGTATCGACGACCTCTCCATCGAAGGCATTACCGGCTTCGGCGACATGGCCGCCACCGCGGATTCCGCGGAGATGGACGCCAAAGGCATCGACCACAAGTACTTCTCGCGTGCGAACGACCGTCGTCGCGGCGGCTTCATCGAGTCCGAGGGTGGCGGCACTCTGCTGCTGGCCCGCGGCTCCTTCGCCGCGGAACACGGCCTGCCGGTCCTGGGCGTCGTCGCGTTTGCCGAGTCCTTCGCGGACGGTGCGCACACCTCCATCCCGGCTCCTGGCCTGGGCGCGCTCTCCGCTGCTCGCGGCGGCGTGAACTCCCGCCTGGCGGTGGCGCTGCGCGAGCACGGCGTGACCCCGGACGAGGTGTCCATCATTTCTAAGCACGATACCTCGACGAACGCGAACGACCCGAACGAGTCGGACCTGCACGAGCGCATCGCTGCCTCGATGGGCCGCGCGGAGGGCAACCCGCTGTACGTCATCTCGCAGAAGTCGCTCACCGGTCACGCAAAGGGTGGTGCCGCGGCCTTCCAGCTCGTCGGCCTTACCCAGGTCCTGCGCGAGGGTATTCTCCCGCCGAACCGCTCGCTTGACTGCGTGGATCCGGCGCTGCGTCAGTACAGCCACCTCACCTGGCTGCGTCGTCCGCTTGACCTGCGCTCCGCGGCGCCGAAGGCGGGGCTGGTGACCTCCCTGGGCTTCGGCCACGTCTCGGCGCTCATTGCAGTCGTTCACCCCGGCGCGTTCCTTGCGGCACTCGCCGAAACCTGCAGCAACGCCGCGGCGCAGTGGCAGGAGGCCGCTCATGCTCGCGAGGCCGCCGGCCTTGCCCGCTATGATGCCGCCATGCACGGCGGGGCCGCTCTCTTCGAGCGTCCCGTAGACCGCAACTTGGGTGGCAACGGCGATGCCGTCAAGGACCGCGAGGTTGCCGTCCTCCTCGACGAGAACGCGCGCCTCGTGGACGGCGTGCTCACGCCGGGCTCTTAAGTTCCTTGCGAAAATCTCCTCCCGCGTTGATGCGGCGAGAGGATTTTTGGCAGCAACTGTCTTGTTCCTTGCGAAAATCTCCTCCCGCGTTGCTCGCAGGAGGAGATTTTCGCAATCAACGGCGGAGGGCAGGGTGTGAGGGCCTTGTTGGGCGAAAATGCGCACGGGCACATGCGAGGAGTGAACCACCGCGTCTACGAGGAGAAGATAGTCGTGTGGATGCGTCCATTGGCGCCGCGGCGGGGTCACGCTTATCGTGACCGGGTACATTCCCCGGAGTGTGATGCTGAGTGACGACCCATCTTTTAAAGAACACGCCGTCATGAGACGGGGCCGCGAATGGGGGTACAAGAGCGTAGGAAAAGCGCAGGCGGTGTGCGCTTGAACGATAAAGGTGCAGGTCATCGGGGTTGAGCTGGGGGAGTGGGGTGGGGCACGATACTCGAATGAGAAAGATGTGGAAGGCTTGGGCGACCGTTGTGACGGTCGCGGCGTTGGCGGGATGCTCGGCGACGGGTGGTGCGCCACGCAAGGATGCGGGCGTTGGAATGGCCGGTGGTGTCGACACGCCGCGGCTCACGGTCGCGATGGTCTCGCACGGCGCGCCGGGCGATACGTACTGGGACCTCGTGCGCAAGGGCGCGGAGGACGCGGCGCAGAAGGACAATATCGAGCTGCGCTACTCTTCGGACCCGCAGGCGCCGAACCAGGCGAACCTCGTGCAGTCCGCGATTGACGCGGGCGTCGATGGTATCGCGGTGACCATGCCGAATGCGCAGGCCATCGGGCCGGTCGCGCAGAAGGCCGTAGACGCGGGGATTCCGACCGTGGGCCTGAACGCGGGCATGGATGAGTACGAAAAGTACGGCATGAGCGCGTTCTTCGGCCAAGACGAGTCCGTCGCCGGTGAGAAGGCTGGCGAGAAGCTCAAGGGTGAGGGCGCGAAGCACACGCTGTGCGTCATCCACGAGCAGGGCAACTCCTCGCAGGAGGCGCGCTGCGCGGGCGTGAAGAAGGGCTCGGGCGCCAACGTGGAGCTGCTCTACGTCAACGGCCAGGACCTCACGGCGGCGCAGTCGACGCTGCAGGCGAAGCTGGCGCAGGACAAGAGCATTGATTGGGTCATGGCGCTGCAGGCCCCGGTGGCGTTGCGGGCTGTGGACGCGGTGAGGGACGCGGGCTCGCAGGCGAAGATCGCCACGTTTGATACGAACGCGGAGCTCGTCGGTGCCATCCAGGACGGCACCGTCGCCTGGGCCGTGGACCAGCAGCCGTACATGCAGGGCTACATGGCAGTCGATGCCCTGTGGCTGGCAAAGCGCAATGGCTCGACGCTCGGCGGCGGGCAGCCGGTCTACACAGGCCCGAGTTTCGTCGATGCCGAGAACGTCGACGCTATCGCCGAGTCCGCTAAGGAGGGCCTGCGATGAGTATCGCCGTGACAGAAGCAGACATCACCGCGCCGGAGACGGTGGGGGATGAACGCGTGCGGGAGCGAGGGGGCATCGGAAGGCTGGTGCGCCGCCCGGAGATGGCGAGCGTGCTCGGCGCGGTGCTCATCTTCGCGCTGTTTATGATAGTCGCGCCGGCGTTCCGGTCGCTCGAGGCGTTCTCGACGGTGCTCTACTCGAGCTCGACGCTGGGGATTGTGGCGCTCGCCGTGGGCCTGCTCATGATTGGTGACGAGTTTGACCTGTCGAGCGGTGTCGCGGTGACAACCTCGGCGCTCGTGGCGACGATGCTCAATTACAACCTGCACCTCAACTCGTGGGTCGGTGCGGGGCTGTCGCTGCTCGTGGCGCTGGGGATTGGTGCCCTGAACGGATACCTCGTGGTGCGCACAAAGATCGCGAGCTTCCTCATCACGCTGGCGGCGTTCCTCGTGCTCCAAGGCCTGAACCTGGCGGTGACGAAGCTGGTCACCGGCCAGGTGGCGACGCCGACGATTGCGGATATGGAAGGTTTTCCGTCCGCGCGCGTCGTCTTTGCGGGCACGATTCACATCGGTGGACTGAGTATCCGCGCGACGGTGCTGTGGTGGATCTTCTTCGTCGCCGTGGCGTCCTTCTTGCTCTACAAGACGAAGTTCGGCAACTGGATCTTTGCGGTGGGCGGCAACGCGGACGCGGCGCGCGCCGTGGGCGTGCCCGTCAAGCGCGTGAAGATTATCTTGTTCATGTTCGTCGGCTTCGCGGCGTGGTTCGTGGGCATGCATACGCTCTTCGCGTTCGACTCCATTCAGGCGGGCCAGGGTATCGGCAATGAGTTCTTGTACATCATTGCGGCGGTCATCGGCGGCTGCGCGATGACGGGCGGCCGGGGCACGGCGGTGGGCACGGCGATCGGTGCGCTCATCTTCGGCATGACCAACCAGGGCATCGTCTACGCCGGCTGGAACCCGGACTGGTTCAAGGCCTTCCTCGGCGCCATGCTGTTGTGGGCGGTGCTCACGAACACCGGATTTACGAGCTGGGCGAAGAGGAGCTAGGAAGATGACAATTTTTGAAGCGCGGGATATCGCGCAGCAGTTTGGCAATTTCCAGGCTCTTTCCGATGTGTCGTTGCGGCTGGAGTCCGGCCAGGTGACATGCGTGCTGGGCGATAACGGCGCGGGTAAGTCGACGCTCATCAAGATTCTGTCGGGCTTGCAGCGTCCGACCGCGGGATCGTTGGCGCTGGACGATGCTGAGGTTTCTTTCACCAGCCCGCGAGACGCCCTCGACCACGGTATCGCGACGGTGTACCAGGACTTGGCGCTCGTGCCGTCCATGCCGGTGTGGCGCAATTTCTTTGTGGGCCAGGAACTCACAGGAGCCTTCGGCCGGCTGAAGGAAGCCGAGATGCGACGGATTACCTCGGAGCAGCTTCAGGAGATGGGCATCGATCTGCCGGATGTGGGCGTGGACCTGGAGGCGCTCTCCGGCGGCCAGCGCCAGGTCGTGGCGATTGCACGTGCCATCTACTTCGGCGCGGAGTTCCTTGTGCTCGACGAGCCGACCGCAGCATTGGGCGTGAAGCAATCCGGGATGGTGCTGCGGTTTATCGCGGCGGCGCGCGATCGCGGGATGGGTGTTGTGTTCATTACGCACAACCCACACCACGCGCACCTGGTGGGCGACCACTTTGTGGTGCTCAACCTGGGGCGGATGGTCCTCGACGCGGCGCGCAAGGATGTCACGCGTGAGGAACTCACCCGCTGGATGTCCGGAGGGGCGGAGCTGGAGGTGCTCGAGCACGAGCTCGCCCGCTAGTCTGGAGACATGTTCTCCGTCGGCACAGACCTCGTCCACATCCCCGGTTTTGCGGAGCAACTCGCGCGGCCGGGCACGCGATTTACGGGTGTGTTTTCCGCGGCGGAACTGCGCCTGGCCACGCAGCGTTTCGGGAGCGGATCGGCGCGTCAGGCCGAGCACCTGGCCGGTCGCTGGGCCGCCAAGGAGGCGTTTATCAAGGCGTGGTCCGAGGCGCTCTACGGGCGCCCGCCGGTCATCGCGCCGGAGGCGGTGGATTTTTCGGAGATTGAGGTGCGCGCGGACGCATGGGGACGCGTCGGCCTTGAGCTGCGCGGCGCAGTGAAAGACGCCGTGGACGAATCGCTGGGGCAGTGGACTGCGTCCCTGAGCATCAGCCATGATGGGGATTACGCGACGGCCACGGTGCTGCTTGTCGCTAACTCGTAGCGACCGCAAAGAGGTAG
Source organism: Corynebacterium phoceense (assembly GCF_900092335.1). Lineage (GTDB taxonomy): Bacteria > Actinomycetota > Actinomycetes > Mycobacteriales > Mycobacteriaceae > Corynebacterium > Corynebacterium phoceense. Next base: position 1,829,073 of record NZ_LT596208.1, on the reverse strand, counting down.
GCGACGAGCATGCGCTTGATCTCCGCGACGACGTGGTCGAAGTTTTCTTCCGGGCCCGACACAGCGTAGTTGAGCAGCGACACCACCGTGTGCACGAGAAATCCGGCAAGATCAATGCGATCCTCGTAGGACAGCTCCACAGCGAGTGGCGCCAGCATCTCCGCCAGCGGTTCAAGCATCTCGCGCTCGGTCGCGGCCGCGGTAGCACGGGTGGCCGGCGTGGATTGGACGGCGTGCCACACGGCGCGGCGGGAGGGGTCCTCGCGCCACATGCGCGCCAGATGGTCGATGAACTCGTCTAGAAAGTCCGGCCACTGGAGGGCAGGGACGTGCTCCGAAAAGGAACGGATCTCCTCGAGGTTCGCCGCGGTGTCTTGGCGGTCGAGCTCACAGATGAGCACGTACTTGTTGGCGAAGAACTGGTAGAGCGTGCCGATGGGTACTTCGGCGCGCCGGGAGACCTCGTCGAAAGTGAAAGACTCGAAGCCGGCCTCGATGAGCACCGCGCGCGCCTCTTTGAGGATCCGCTCAAAGCGCGCGCGGCTGCGGGCTTGAGCAGGGCGGCGGCGCGGGACGAGGAGCTCGGCGTCGGAGGAACTGATCATAAAACGCTAGTCGAGCTCTTTGAGAATACGCGCGACGTGGCCGGTGGCCTTGACGTTGTACTTGGCCAGACCGATGGTGCCATCCGGCTCGACGAGGAAGGTGGAGCGGATAACGCCCTGGACGACCTTGCCGTAGTTCTTCTTCTCGCCAAACGCGCCGTAGGCCGTGAGCGTCTCCTTTTCCGGATCGGACAGCAGCGGGAAGTTGAGGTCGTGGTCCGCGCGGAACTTGGCCAGGGCCTCCGGCTTATCAGGGGAGATGCCCACGATGGCCACGTCAGAGCCGTTGAGCTGCTCGAAGGCGTCGCGGAAGTCGCAGGCCTCGGTGGTGCAGCCGGGCGTATTCGCGCGCGGGTAGAAGTAGACGAGTACGCGCTGGCCCGCGAAGTCGGACAAGGAGACCGTGTTGCCCTTGTCGTCGCTCAGGGAAAAGGCGGGGGCGGTGTCGCCCTCAGAAAGTCGAATCTGCTCAGTACTCTTCTCAGTCATGTATCCCACCATACCGCGTGGACGTGAGCGGCCTATCACAGCACGCAGGGCTACCGTGCGCTAGTGTAGGGAGAGCAAAAACTTAGGCGAAACTTGAGGAGTACACCATGGCACGCAGCACCGATGACATCCAGCGCGATATCGAGCGCACCCGCCGCCAGCTGGCCGGCACCCTGGACGAGCTGACGAACCGCACGAAGCCGCAGAACTTCGTTAACGACGCAAAGGTACAGGCCACCAGCAAGCTGCAGGAGCCGCAGACCCAGAAGGTCCTCGCCGGCGTCGCCGTAGCTGTCGTTGGCCTTATCGCCCTGGGCGTTGCCCGTTCGCGCCGCCGTTCCAACGACATCAAGGAGCTGCAGAAGCTCCTCGCACAGCGCTAAATTACTTCAGCGCCGCCCTCTGCCAACTCGGTGAGGGCGGCGTTTCCGCGTTTTTCATCCACCGGCGAGCACAGCTCCCGCAGTACCCTCACCTCAAAGCCGGCCTTTAGCGCGTCGAGCGCCGTGGCGCGGACACAATGGTCCGTCGCAATTCCGCAGACGTCGAGCTTGCCGATGCCCCGTTCCCGCAGCCAGGCTTCCAGCCCCACCCCCGATCCATCACCGTTCGTGTCGGCTTCGAACCCTGAATACGCCGCGGTGTAGGCGCCCTTTTTAAAGGCGGCATCGGCAGGCTGGAGCGCCGGGTGAAGCTCGGCGCCGGGGGAGCCGGCGACGCAGTGGACGGGCCACGTGTCGATGAAGTCTGGCTCGTCTGCGAAGTGTCCGGCTGGGTCGATATGCCAGTCCTGGGTCGTGACCACCGTGTCATAGGTGCCCTGCAGAGCAGCGATTTTCTCGGCGACCTCGTCGCCGCGGGCGGTGCCCAGCGCGCCGCCGGGGCAGAAGTCATGTTGGACATCGACAATCACGAGTGCACTCTTCATGGCGCATAAGTCTATATGCTGGGCAGGCATGAAGACGCCGATTCCGTATTACCTGGGCCAGATTCTCGAGTCAGTCCGCGACGAGGACGGGGGAGAGGTCGCTGACTACATCCCGGAGCTTGCCAACGCCGACCCAAACAAGCTCGCCGTGGCGCTGTGCTCGTCTACCGGGCACGTCTACTCGGCGGGCGATGCGGAGCATGAATTTTCCATTCAGTCCATTTCCAAGCCCTTCGTCTACGCGCTCGCGCTCCAGGAGCTGGGACTCGATGCCGTGCGCGACGTCGTGGGCATGGAGCCCTCCGGCGAGGCCTTCAACGAGCTCTCGCTGGGCCGCGACTACCGCCCCGTCAACCCGCTCATCAACGCGGGCGCCATCGCGGTCAATCAGCTCATCAACGGCGTCGACTCCTCCGTCGAGGACCGCAACGCGCGCCTCAACGAGTACTTCTCCCGCCTCGCCGGCCGGGACCTCTCCGTCGACGCTGGTGTCGCCGACTCGGAGCTCAACCACGCCGACCGCAACCTCTCGCTCGCGCACATGCTGCGCAACTACGACATCATCAAGGATGACGCGCACGACGCCGTCCTCTCGTATACGCACCAGTGCGCCATCCGTGTGGACGTGCGTGACTTGGCCGTCATGTCCGCGACGCTCGCCAACGGCGGCCGCCAGCCCGTGACGGGCGACAAGATCCTCGACGCGGACGTCTGCCGCCTCACGCTCGCCGTGATGAGCTCCTGCGGCATGTACGACGGCGCCGGCCGCTGGATGGCCGAGGTCGGCATCCCCGCCAAGTCGGGCGTCGCCGGCGGCCTGTTGGGTACCCTGCCCGGCCAGCTCGGCGTGGCGACCTTCTCGCCCCGTCTCAATGAGTCCGGCAACTCCGTGCGCGGCGTCGAGGCCTTCAAACTCCTCTCCTCAGACATGGGCCTGCACCTTATGAGCACGGACAACCGCGTGGGCACCCACCCCATCCGCTCCAAAGAGGAAGACGAGGACCACGCCGTTATTCACCTCCAAGGCCACATCAACTTCTCCGCCGCCGAGGCCATCCTCTACGAGCTCCAGGGCTACGACCTCGACGCGTGCCGCGTGGCCCTCGATATCTCCCAAGTCCCCAGCCTCAACCGCGTGGGCCGCCGCATGCTCAAAGAAGGCCTCCGCCGCCTGCGCGAGGGCGGCAACGAGATCGCCGTCATCGACCCCGACGGCACCCTCACCGACCGCGAGCTTTCCGATGGCACCGTCGTCCCCCTCGCAGACGCCGAGGACTATCACATCAACGGCGAGGACGTCCGCGACTAAGCCCCGGCTCCGTGTCCTGCGGTGACCTGCTCTTACCCTACGAGACGCCCACGCGAATATGGGTTAAGGGACAGAAGGGCATGCGGACGAAATCTTGGAGGATTTCCCGTATGACTAATGTGCGATACACGGATGCCCAGCGGCTTAAGGCATTAGAGGTATTCGATAGAACACAATCTGCTACCAAGACCGTTCGCGAGTTGGGCTACCCAGGCCGTTGGACACTCCATCGATGGATCAGAGAGCGTGATGTACCCCCAGCTGCCCCCATTCGGCGTACGACCTTAAAGCGCTACCCACTTGCGACAAAGCTCAAAGCCGTTGAGCTTTTTACCGCTGGTATGTCTCCTGAGGCCATCGCATCTGAGCTTTCGCTGAACTCGAAAATGAGCGTCTATGCTTGGGCCCAACGATTCCGCGAAGAAGGAAAGTGGGGCTTGATGAGCGCAACTGAACGCAAACAGTCTGCCGGCATTGTTACTCGTAAAGCCTTTGAGAAATCGCTTCCAGATGATGCGGCTGAACTCAAGAAGCTGGCAGCACGCCTATCAGCAGAAAAGGCCGTGTTAGAAAAAGAACTGGAAGAATTAAAAAAAGACGACAGCATCGACCCAGCCAACCTCAGTAACAAGTTCAAAGCCATTGTGGTCGATGCGTTACGGTCTTCTTTTCCAATTTCATTGTTGCTCGACATTGTTGGTCTCTCTTCATCCAGCTTCTATTACCAGCTCAAAGCCCTAAATGGCCCGTCAAAATATGCAGAACTGACAGAGGTGGTAACCAAAATCGTCGAGCATTCTGGATTCAGCTATGGATATCGTCGCGTATGGATCCAGTTGAAGAAACTGGGTATCAAGGTCAGTGAGAAAGTCGTGCGTCGAATCATCTCTGCCGAAGGACTCACGGTGCGCTACGTGAAGAAAAGGCGTCGCTATTCGTCCTATCGTGGTGAGATTTCGGAGGCGCCACCGAATCTGGTTAAACGAAATTTTCATGCCGAAGCGCCGGGTTTATTGTGGTTGACGGATATTTCTGAGTTTCCTGCTGATGACGGGAAAATATACTTTTCGGCGTTAGTGGACTGTTTCGATGGAAAGATTGTTGGGGCGACAACGAGCCGACACCCTAATCAGCAGCTTGCCGACGACTGTCTGAAGCAGGCGCTTGAAAACAATGCACCGCCTGACCCCGCAAAACTAGTAGTTCATTCCGATCGAGGTTGCCATTATCGGGGCAACAGTTGGATTCAAGCCTCACAGGACATCGGCTTTACGCGTTCGATGTCGAAGAAGGGATGTTCGCCCGACAATTCAGCGTGCGAGGGATTGTTCGGCAGAATGAAAAATGAGATGTTCTATGGACGTAAGTGGCCCCATTGTGATGAATTAGAGCAAGCAATTCATGAATATGTTGGCTTCTATAACGAACATAGAATCAAGCTTGAGTTCGATGGATTAAGCATCAATCAACGCAGGCGCGAACTGCTACTCTAAACATTCCTAAAAAATGTCCGCATCCCCTTTTGTCCCTTAACCCGCGAATATCGGGCGCGTGAGAGCCTATCTTCGCCTAGAATCGCTCGCAACGCGCCCGAAAACGACGTGCCAGCGCCGTAAGTCCCGCAGCGACGCGGAGCTCCCCTCAGGGCGGGCGGGAAAACGCAAAATCCCGCCGGGCGAACCCGGCGGGAAGATTGTGCGCCATCAGGGACTTGAACCCCGAACCCACTGATTAAGAGTCAGTTGCTCTGCCAATTGAGCTAATGGCGCTCACGTTGTCCGTCTGGGCTGTGCGCCCTGCCGTGCAACGAGAAATAACTTTAACCCGCGTTGGCTTGGATGTAAAATCGCCTGGTAGGCACTGCTTTTTACCCCTGTTCTATCGTCCGAGTCTAGCGCGAAAATGTGGGAAGCGTGCCTCGGCCTCTCGCGGCGGGGCGCTCTCTAGGTGCTCCGTACGCCGGTGGCGTTCGGTGATTAAAGGTGTGATGTGCCCGAATTTAAATCGGTGCCAACGCGGGCGATCGCCGCGGCGCAGTGGGCCATTGTGTTGCCGTGCCACTCCGAGAATTGGGTTAGCAATTTAAGAAATTTCACATTAGGATATTGCGCGTATGTCTGCCCCCTTATCACTTAAGGCTTGAACTGTGACAATTCCTCGCCGTCTGTCGGTCATTGCTACCCTGACCGTCGCCTCTATTTCCCTCGCTGCCTGCTCGTCCGCTGGTAACGGCGAAGACACCTCCCTCGTTGCGGAAGTTTCTTCCGTGGCCAATGAAGCTCATGACGCCGCCACATCCTCGGCTGCACAGGCTGCTAAGAAAGCGCCTAAGTTCTCCGTGAAGAACAATGCGACGGGCGTGTCCGTCACGAAGCCCATTACCGTGACCTCGGACGAAGGCGACGGCCTCGCTAAGGTCATCATGACTAATGAATCCGGCGGCGCCGTGGAAGGCGAGTTCTCCGAAGATAAGCAGACCTGGTCCACGACGGAGGTCCTCGGCTACGGCCGTACCTACACCGTCACGGCGAAGGACAAGAATGGCAAGTCGAAGACCATCACGTTCACCACGGATAGCCCGGCGTATACGACGGGCGTGGGGCTGAGCCCGCTGCCGGATTCCACTGTGGGCGTGGGCCAGGCTATTGGTTTTAACTTCTCTTCCGCACCGGAGGACCGCCAGGCCGTTCAGGATGCCATTGAAATCGAAACCTCCCCGCACGTGGATGGCGCTTTCTACTGGCTGAGCCCCACGGTCCTGCGCTGGCGTCCGCAGAAGTTCTGGGAGCCGGGCACACAGGTCAAGGTGAAGGCCAACATCTACGGCCTCGACATGGGCGGCGGACTCTTCGGCGACGCGGACAACGAAACGAACTTCACGATTGGTGACCGCACGGTCTCCATCGTCGATGACAACACGAAGACCATGCAGATCTGGAAGAACAAGAAGCTCATCAAGACCATGCCGGTCTCCCTGGGCCTCGAGGTTCCTGGCCGCGTGACCCCCAACGGTTGGTACACGGTGGGCGACCAGTATGACCAGCTCATGATGGACTCCACCACCTACGGCCTGGCTCTCGACGCCGGCGGCTACCAGACCATGGTGGACGACGCGACGCAGCTGTCCTACTCGGGCATCTACGTCCACTCCGCCCCGTGGTCCGTGTGGGCACAGGGCAGCCAGAACACCTCGCACGGTTGCATCAACGTCTCCCCGGAAAACGCTCAGTGGTACCTGGATAACGTCAAGCGCGGCGACGTGGTCTATGTCAAGCACACCTCCGGTGGCATCCTGCCTGCCACGGACGGCTTGGGCGACTGGAACATGGGCTGGGACGAGTGGTCCGCAGGTAATGCGGAGCAGTAAATGCGTTTCTCTGTCCTCGACCGTGCCGCCCGTGCGACCGGCGAGGGCTTTCCGGACGTCGTGGGTCATGCCCGCCACGTCGAGCGCCTCGGCTTCGAGCGCTTCCTCCTCGCTGAGCACCACGGCGTGCCCGGTATTCCCGCGGGCCAGCCCGCGCTGCTTGCTGCCCACGTCGCGGCGCACACGCAACGTATTCGTGTCGGCACCGGCGGCATCATGGTGCTCAATCACGCGCCTTTCATCGTCGCGGAGCAAATCCGTCTGTTGGAGACCCTCTACCCGGGCCGCATCGACATCGGCCTCGGCTCCTCGGTCGGCTTTACCGCGCCCATCCGCGAGGCCCTTGGCTCGCGCCCCAAGGAGCGCTTTGAGGCCCACCTCGGCGAGCTCCTCGCCCTCCTGGACGGCACTCCTCCCACGCCCCAGCCTGCCGATGCCCCCACACCCTCACTCTTCCTCCTCGCCGGCTTCCGCTCCGCTTTGACGGCCGCTCGCTTCGGCCTCGGCGTCATCCTGGGCGGGCCCGTCCACACCCAGGAGGCCGCGGCGAAGGCCTACCGCGAGAACTTCGCGCCCGGCGTTCTCGACGCGCCGCACGTGATCTCCTCGCTCAATATCGCGGTGGCTGATACGGAAGACGAAGCCCGCGCGCTTCTCCTTCCTGAGGCCGTCGCGAAATCCCTCTCTCTATCTACAGGTGAGTTCCCCTCGCTTGATCCACACCCCGATCTCAACGCGCTCACAGCTCAGCAACGCCGCCGCGTTACCGAAGCCCAAGCCCACGACGTCTTCGGCACCCCACGCGTCGTCCGCGACCGCCTCCATGCCATTGCACAGACCCTCGGCGTCGACGAATTCCTCGTCACCGGCGACATGCCTGACCGTCTCGCCCGCGCCCGCAGTGAGGAACTCCTCGCGCAGCTCTAGCCCTGCTCAGGCCAGCCGTGTGTCTTGGCCTCGGGCACGTCTTTTCTTGTCCCGTTTGCTCTCCCCGTGAACCTCATTCAGGACATAGGGACAAGGAAACCCCACAGGCATGCGTTTGCATCCTGTGGAGGCCCGGCGGTCGCCAGCGACTGTCTTTTCTTGTCCCGTCTGTCCTCCCCGGGCCCCTTGTGCCGGAGGTAGGGACGAGAAAACTCCTGCCCTGCGCGAGTTAGGATTGTCCGCTAATCTGTGGGCAACAAGGAATGAAGGGGGAGAGTTCCATGGGGGATCTCATCGCGACCGGTGCGAGTCCGCGGGAATTGAGAGCGGCAGTGCAGAAGAATCACGTCATCAAAATCTGTCACGGCTTGTACGTCACCAGGCAGCCGACGGCACACGAGCTCTGGGCTATCGTGAGCACTCGGTGGCCGCGGGCGGCGCTGACCGGAGAGACTGCAGTGCAGGTCTTCTTGGGTGAAGAGCTCACCTTTCCGCTGGAGATAGCTGTGCCTAGTTCCATGCCGCGGTCTCTGTGGTGGAACGTTCGTCGGCGTAAAGGTGCAGCGGTGGTGGACATGAACGGCCTGAGCGTCGTGTGTCCTGCGCAGGTCATTGAACACCTTGCCGACGATGAGCGGGCGGTGCAGCTCCTTGAACACAGGTATTCGGGTAGGAACGGCAAAGAATTCCTCGATACCGAGCTTCAGAACGTCCCCAAACTTCCGCACCGCACGCGAAGGTTGCTTGTGCAGGCTGCGATCGGGGCTGATTCCGTACCCGAACGCACCGTGGCTCGGGCATTGAAAGCGAAAGGATTCCATGTCGAGTCCAATTTCATCATCGGGCTCTACCGCTGGGACATTGTCCTCCCGAAGGAGAGGATTGCGGTGGGGATTGACGGCTACGAGTTTCATATCGACAAAAACCTTTTGTGCGCGACCGGTGGAAGAACAATGACGCCGTTCTACGCGGCTGGCTGACGCTGCGCTACAGCGGGATGTGCGTTACTCACCATCCGAATTATGTCGTTGAGCAGATAGCCACTGCCCGTAAACCGAATCTATCCTCGGCTTGGCATTCGTTTGTGGGGCGTTGGCACCGACTCTGGAACACTATTACGCATTTCGATCCATGGGATGCGCCGCCGGTTCATTAGCTAGGCGGACGACAAAAGCTCCGAACCCTGAGGTTCGGAGCTTTTAGACTTTGGGGTGGCTGACGGGGCTCGAACCCGCGACACCCAGGATCACAACCTGGTGCTCTACCAGCTGAACTACAGCCACCATCGCTACTTAAAAGCAGCAATGAGTAGATTAACCCACAGGCGCTAAATTACAAAAACGCCTGGTAGACGGCCACAGACTCTTCCTGCGCGGCGAGCGCCTCATCGGAGTCGGGGCCTTCGCCTGGAACGAAGACGCTGCGGCGGTAGTAGTCGAGCTCGCGGATGGACTCGATGATGTCGGCCAGCGCGCGGTGGGCCATGCCCTTTTCTGGCTGGTGGTAGTACGCCTTGGGGAACCAGCGGCGCGAGAGCTCCTTGATAGTGGAGACGTCGATCATGCGGTAGTGCAGGGCGGCGTCAAGGCGCGGCATGTAGGCGCGGATGAACGTGCGGTCCGTGGCGATGGAGTTGCCGGCCAAAGGCGCGGGATGCTCCGGATCGCAGTGCTCAGCGATAAGGGCCAGTACAGCATTTTCGGCCTCGTGCACGGACACGGTGGAGGCGCGGATTTCGTCGAGCAGCCCATTGGAGGAGTGCATATTGGTGACGAAGTCATCCATCTCGGCCAGTTCTTCCTCGGTGGCGTGGACGACGAGGTCCAAGCCTTCGCCCACCACGTTGAGGTTGCCGTCGGTGATGATGGCGGCGACTTCCACGATGACGTGGCGCGAGGTATCCAGGCCAGTCATCTCGAGGTCAATCCACACGAGGCGGTCATGCTTGGGGGCGATGTCAGCTTGAGTCATGGCAACCATTGTAGCCCTCGTGTCTTACCCCCAAAGCGGGGCGTTGTGTTCAACGTTTTCGACGCAGCCTGAGTCCAAACGTGCTGCATATCACAACTAATCGCATATTGCGGAGTGAAACATGTAAGAGAAAATTCGTTATCTAGCTCACTTTTTCTTAACTGTTGGTGCATTATCGTTATCAACTCATCGCCCTTCTCTGGATGAGGACTCACTTGAATAGGAGCCCGCAATGTCAGCGTTTTTAGACTCACTCAATTCAATTATTTGGTCGCCAGCACTCGTCTTCCTTTGCTTGGGGGCTGGCATTTACTTCACCCTCGTCACGAAATTCCTGCAGATCCGGTGTATCCCGGACATGCTGCGCCAGCTCGTCCACGGCGAGAAATCCGAAAACGGTGTCTCATCATTCCAGTCGTTGATGATCTCGCTGGCTGGGCGCGTCGGCGTGGGCAATATCGCGGGCGTGGCCACGGCTATCGCCTTCGGCGGCCCAGGCGCGGTGTTTTGGATGTGGGCGGTGGCGCTGCTCGGCTCGGCGACGTCCTTCGTGGAATGTACGCTCGCGCAGATTTATAAGGAACAGGACCGCGATACTGGCGAGTACCGCGGTGGTCCGGCGTACTACATCGAAAAGGCGTACAGCCACACCAAGGCTGCTCCATTCATGCTCATCTATGGCGTCGTGTTCGCGATCTCGATGATTCTCGCCACCAGCTACTTCCTGCCGGGAATCCAGGCCAACGGCGTGGCGGCAGCGGTCAACAATGCGTGGGGCATCGACTTCACGTGGTCTGCGGTGGTCCTTGCCAGCATCCTCGCCATCATCATCATCGGTGGCGTGAAGCGCATTGCCAACTTCGCCTCCGTTGTCGTGCCGTTTATGGCGGCGGCGTACATTATCATCGCCGTGGTCATCCTGTTCATGAACTTCTCCGACATCCCGCACGTCTTCGGGCTGATCTTCCGCTCCGCATTCAACATGGAAGCTGGCTTCTCCGGTATGCTCGGCGTGGCGATTATGTGGGGTGTTAAGCGCGGTATTTACTCCAACGAAGCCGGCCAGGGCACCGGCCCGCAGTCCGCCGCCGCAGCTGAGGTTTCCCACCCGGCGAAGCAAGGTTTCGTCCAGGCCTTTGCGGTCTACATCGACACGCTCTTCGTGTGTTCTGCGACCGCGTTCATCATCATCTCGACCGACATGTACAAGGTCTTCGAGGGCGAATCCGAGGACGGCCCGGTGCGCTACGCAGGCTCGTTGGCAGAGGGCATTCCCGTCGGCCCTGGCTTCGTGCAGGAGGGCATGAGCTCTGCCTTCCACGGCGTGGGCCCGACCTTCGTCGCCATCGCTATCGCATTCTTCGCCTTTACAACGGTGCTTGCGTACTACTACATGGCAGAGACCAACCTGACCTACTTCAATCGCTGGGTGAAGAACCGCACCGCCCGCCGCGCGCTCGTGTGGCTGTTGCGCGTGCTCATCATCGTCTCGGTGGTCATCGGTGCATCCACGACGCCGGGCGCGGCCTGGGCGCTGGGCGACATCGGAGTCGGCGCTACCGCGTGGCTGAACATCGTGGCCATTCTCTTCCTGCAGGTCCCGGCCCTCAAGGCGCTCAAGGACTACAGCGCGCAGAAGAAGCAGGGGCTCGATCCGCAGTTCGATCCGGAGGCGCTGGGCATCAAGAATGCGGGCTTCTGGACCGAGCGCAAGGCCGCGCGCGAAGGGTTCGCAGCGGACGTGCGCGCCACCGAGCGCACGGCCCCCGAAAACGTCTAGCTTGCCGATGCCCCCGTTCTACTCCCCGCCGCGCCCCCAGCGCCGCGGGGAGTAGTCGTCCTTAAGCCATTTTCACGTAGAAACTGCCGATGACCGGCGCGGCGATAGGCGTGGGCACGACCTGGCCGGCCAGGTTCATGAGCTTCGACAACGGGCCGGGGACCACGCGGCGCTGGTTGCGCGCCATGGCCTTCAACGTTTCGGCCGAGCAGGACTCGTACGTGGTCCACAGGAAGTCCGGCACGACCTTGTCCACGATGGACTGCTCTTCCTCGGGAACGACGGCGTCGCGCACGGGTCCCGGCGCCAGCAGCGTGCAGGTCACGCCGGTGTCCTTGAGCTCGTAGTGCAGTGCTTCTGTAAACGCGTTGACGCCGGCCTTGGTAAACACGTACGTCGCGTTGTTGGGAATGGAGACGTTGCCGGCCGCCGAGCCGACGTTGCAGATGGCACCGCGGCGGCGCGGCAGCATCTGCTCGAGCGCTGCGCGGGTGAGCCGGTGGACGGCTGTGCCGTTGAGCGCGAACTGCTTGGTCTCGTAGTCCCAGTCCTGGTCCATGAATTTGCCGAAGCTGGCGATGCCCGCGGAGTTGATAAGGATGGTGACCTCGAGCTCGCCCATGCGGGTAATGAGGCGGTCGACATCGGCGGCATCGGAAAGATCGACGGCAAACGCCTCAGACTCCACACCGAAGCCGCGCAGCTCGGCTGCGACGGATTCCAGTACGGCCTCGCGGCGCGCGACGAGGATCGTGTTGTAGCCCATCTTGGCCAGGTCCGTGGCCATTGCCTTGCCGATGCCCTGGGAGGCGCCGGTCACCACCGCGTACGAGGTGGGGGAAGGGGCAGGCAGGCCGTGTGCACGGGTCATGAGGGTCCTTTCAACAGATACATTACGTTGGGCACCAGCGTAGCGTGTCGCACGGACACGAGGCGGCAAGTGCGGCGAGCACAGGTGAGGCTGGAAATCAGGGTAAACCCGGATGCGCAGGGCTTCTACTTCGAGTTGAATAAAAAGTGTCAGACAACACTAGACACGACGACCAGCAAGGAGACCACCATGAACAACCGACTTACTCGTTCGACGACCGACCGCTACGTCGCAGGCGTTTGCGGCGGCATCGCGGAGACCTACAACGTTGACCCCGCTGTGGTTCGCATCATCTTCATCGTGCTGACCCTCATGGGGTTCTCCGGAGTGTTGGCCTATGCCCTCATGTGGTGGGTAATCCCAGAAAACCAGAACTAACCCAAGAACAACCAGGTCACGCACTATCTCCCACCACACGCAGACCATGCGATCCCGCACCGATCCCGCACCCGATACTCTCCGTAATAGCCGAAACAATCCGGTCGCGGGAACCGGCGATCACATGCGTGTACACCTTCAACGTAAACGCCGGACTTGAATGCCCCAACACCTCCGCAACATCCTGAATCGGAACACCGGCAGTCAACAACGCCGACCCGAAGTAATGCCGCAACGCATGAAAATGCACCCTCTGCGCCCCCGTGTACGTCGCCGCAATAAACACCCGATCGCCGGCACCCTTAACCCGCACAGGCTTCACCCCATCAAGCGTAAACACGTAATCATCGCCCCGGCGCCCTGCAACATGCGCTTTCAGCAAGGGGCGAATTTCATCGGCAATCGGAATGTCGCGCCGCGATGCTGCTGTTTTCAGCTCAACCCTGCGCGGCGGGCTCGTCTTACCAAGCTGCTTACGCACCTTGATAATCCCCTCGTCCAGGTCAACCTCCCTGACGACAAGGCCCGAAATCTCCGACACGCGCATCCCGGTAAACAACGCAAACGTGAGCATATCCGCCACCTCCGGCGACGGCCCCGCCGTGTGTTGCAAGACTTCCCCCTTCGACGGGTGATTCTTTGTATAGACCGCCCCACCCTTACGGACGCACTTAATTACCGTCTGAATCTCATCTAGCGTCGGAATGTCATCGGGTTCAATAGCGTCCGTGCGTGGCAATGTGATTACCGGGTTCTTCGGCACGATTTCTTGTTCCACACCCCACTTGTAGGCGCTTCGCACATGCCGAAGAATGCCCTGCACTGTCCCAGGGGCAAGCCCCGTATCAGTGCGCGAAATCCACTCACGGCCATGCTCCAATTGCGCGGCCCACCGGGTTATATCACTCGGCGTGACTTCACGTGCCGGCCAATCAGCCAACCATCCCAGCTGCCGGTCGCGGGTGAACCTATATTGCTCGACGCTGGTCTGCCGGAGTGGGCGGTGGTCCATCCATGCCTGGAACAGTTCACGGACGGTGGTCTTCTCCGCTTCGTGGGGGAGGTAGGAGCCGCGCCGGCGGTCGCGCTCGCGTTCAGCGACGTGTGCTTTTGCTTCGCGTCGCGTGTTGAAGCTCTTCGAGTGCTCCTTGCCGGAGGGGTCGCGCCAGCGCGCCACCCACCTTGTGGCGCCATTCTTCGTGACGCGTTTCTGCACAGCCATGCTGATACACTTCCTTATGGTCATGCCCCTATGCGGGCGTGGTCAATTGCTGCCGCCCTGGCACTTCGGTTTGGTCGCTGTGAGTGCTGGGGCGGTTTTGTCGTTTTACTGGTAGGGGTCGTTCGCCCGGCAATACTCCGCCGAGTTCGTGGCGATGCAATCGGACCACCACGACTGAATTTCGGAATTGCTCGGGTTCGGATTGCCGTTCTCGTCGTGACCGTACCCGCACTTATAGGCGGGGCACGTCCCGCCGTCGGCATAGGGAATCGTCGCCGGGTCGGGGAGTCCTGCGTTTGATTCGGCTTCGGCCACTTCGGCCCCGCCTCGCTGCTCCCAGCAATCCTGCGAGTACGCCACTGTTCCATCTGACCAAAGTGCCGGCCCTGGGGTTCCTTCCAAGCATTCAACAACGTAGGGCGGGGCTGCGGCGGCGGGGGCTTCGGTAGCCAGCGCGGCGGCCGGCTCCTGGTCGACGGCGCTCGGCTCCGCGACGGCCGAGGTGCTCGACGGGGCGGCACTGGACGTCATGCTCGAGGTCGACGACGTCGAAGATATGGACGTCGCCGTCGAGGACGTGGCGACGGTGCTCGACGTGGCCGGGGCAGTGTCCCCGGTGTCGCTGCACGCGGCAAGCATGAGGGGGAGGGCGGCGAGGATAGAGAGCAGGCGTTTCATGCTGCTAGTTTCCTTTCGTAGATAGAGGCCCAAGTTTTAAGGACTTTGACCGTCACTCCTAGCTCGTGGGCGAGGCGGGCCGGGTGTGGTCCGTAGATTGCTTCGGCCGCGGCGTAGTCCGCGGGGGAAATCAGGAGTTTGGCTGCGAAGCGGTCGGCTTGCAGCTCGTGGGCGCCGAAGTGCCCGGCCGGGTGATTGTAATGGGCGTGGCCGAGTTCGTGGGCGAGCGAGCAGAGTAGCTCTACCTCCGGCGCGCCGTTCTGCAGGGTGATGGCATTGCGGTGGGGGAGCCAGGCGGCTGTGGGGCCGTGCTTGTGCCAGCGCACGCGGTAGCCGCGGCCTTCGGCCACGCCTATCAGCGCATCAATCAATAGGATCTTCACCTCTTTCAAGTCTCGCTTGCGTTTCACTGGGGGAGGAGTCGGCGGCGTGTGGCTCGTCCCAGTCGAACTCCTCCACGGTGCCGTCATCGTCCCCGCCGTCATTAGTAGCAGGAGCCCCGGACATGGCGCGGCGCTGTGCGAGTTCGTCAACCGGGGTAGTGAGGTTGTCGGTTTCGACGCCGAGCTTCATTCGGCGCAGAACCTCATAGGCCAGCTGGTCCTCTGTGACGCTACGTAAGGCGGTCATCGGGTCGACGGTGCGGGCGTACTTTTCGGCGAGGTAGCCGGTATCGACCAGGGCGCGCACGGGGTGGGCACCGTAGGCGATGGCGATGGAGATGACGTTTTCTGGACTAATGCGCTCTTTTTCCAGCTGCGTTGCAAGGGTTCGGGGTGGTAGCCCAACCGTGCGGGCGATTGAGCGCACGGAATCATCTGTGACTTTGCTTAGCCATTCGCTGTGTTTCATGGCGCCAAGCATACCCCGTAAAGACGATAGTGGGCAACTTTTCGCACATGGTTTACCTGCGGAAACAAAAAAGTTTCTAAGAACACTTGCGTAATTCCGCGCATGTATGCTTAACTAGGCACAGCCGAGCGAAACTAAGCACAAGGAGGTGAATATGAACCACGAAAACAGGGAATCCCCTAGCGGGGCAACGCCAGGGGAAGTCCAGACCATTTCCATTGATGAGTACGGAAAAGGTAGCTACACACTTCGTGAATTAGTCAGCAGGATTGCCGAGCTGGATCCCAAGCTCCATTCGGTCAATTTGCTTCTGGAGTAGCTGCATACCTAGCGCTAACGACCTCTGGGACTCTGCCATCGACTTTTCATATGGAGTGCTCGCAATCCGTACGGCGTGGTCAGCGGCAATTCCCGCGTGATCGAAATCGTTCAAATCCACAGTTCTCACCTCACTTTCTGGGGAAGTGCCCCCAGAGGAAGTTTAAACAGAACGGAGCCACACCATGACTAATAAGGAAACCCCCGGCGATGGCACGCCGGAGGTAACCGTAAATCTTCCGGGCGAGAGATACTACACCACGAAAGAAATTGATGACCTACTTCGAGAGGTCACCGCTAAGGCCAAGGGGCTCACCGTCAGCCGTGGCGCTCGGATTGATGCTCGCAGCCGGCTCGCCGAAGCGGAGGCCGCTCTCAACGAGGCGCGTCTCAAGGTCAATGACGTAGAGCCGCGTCGACTCCATCCGCTCTTCCAGGTCGGCAATCGACTTCTTCGCCGTCTCCAACTCGGCAATCGCCTTAACCAGCGCAAGAGCTAACCCGGGTGCCGGGTCGCCGCCCTCCGCAAGGGCTTCCCGAATGGAATCAACCAGATCTTCCGCCGGGGCGACACCCTCAACATCCAATCCGGTTATGTGCTCAAACTTCAACATTCAAATCACCTCACTTTCTAGGGCCAGTTGCCCTACAGAAAGTGAATCACAGTCACCCGAAGGAGGTGCATCATGATTCGACTCAACCCCGCTGTGCTGGATAAGGCCGCGGAGCTTACCGGCTCCCGCTCCGATGACCAGCTAGGCCAGGCATTCCTGAACCTCACGGGCGCAACCATCCGCAACTACCGCGCCGGCAAGTCCGCGCCCAGCATCGTCACCCTCATGCGACTGAAGCAAATCACCGGAATCCCCCTCGACCGCATGGTCATCGAAACCACCGCCGCCGTCGCATAGAAAAAGCCCCGCCGAAGCGAGGCCAACACACAAGGAAGTTTACAACATGAGTGCAGTGAAGTACCAGGTAATGCCTCCGCTGTCGCCGGAGGAATACCAGGACTTGTATGAGTCCATTCGGGAACATGGCGTGCTCGAACCGATCCATATCGACGCGGACGGCGTTGTCATTGATGGGCACCATCGCTCGAAGATTGCCGCCGAGCTGGGTATCCCATGCCCGATGGTCGCTCACGATGACCTGGACGAAGCGGGTAAGCGCTCCCTGGCGTTCACCCTGAATCTGAAGCGCCGTCATCTGAATCGTGAGCAGCGCCGGGCGTTGATTGCGGAATCGCTGAAGGCAGACCCGGCTTTAAGCAACCTTGAACATTCCCGCAGGACAGGGGCAAGCGATAAAACTGTCGCGTCTGTCAGAAGCGAGCTTGAGTCTCATTCGGAAATTCCGAATGACATTCCGCGTATCAATTCTCGCGGGCAAGAGCGTCCAGCCAGTTATGAGCGCTCAGCGTCGCAGCCGCGCCGGGAACCGGAGCCAGAACCGGAACAAGAGGCCGACCCGTGGCGCGCGCCGGGGGAGCAGACTCCCGAATCGGAGCCGCTAACCACCGGGGACTTGCCACAGGCTACCGCCATCCCGCAACACCACCTGGATGAACTCAACACGCAGCCAGCGCCGGAACCGGAACCTCGCGCCGAAGCAATCACATCTCAGTTCACCAGCGCGGTAGTCGAACTGAACCGCGTAATGAACAGATTCGAGCGCATCAAGAATGACAGCAATTTTCCCCGAAATAAGGAAAAGGTCGCAGCGCTCCACCGCCACGACCTGACCCGAACCATCAACGAGCTTCAAGCCCTCGTTGACCAACTCAGCTGAAAGGAATCAGCCAAATGTTCATCTCTAACACTATCAAATCCGAAATCGTAACAATCAATCCACGCCTCGCCAGGGAACTCCTGGAACAGAACATCGGCAACCGCAAAGTCTCCAAAACCAACTATGGGCGCGTTCTAGAAGCAATGAGCAACGGCGAGTGGGAGCTCAACGGCGAGGCTATCAAGATTGCCCGTGACGGCAGGATTCTCGACGGCCAGCACCGCCTCATGGTCGCCGCAGAAAACGACCTCACATTCCAAACCCTTGTTGTCTACGGCTTGCCAAGCGAAACACAGGACACCATGGACACGGGCAAAGCGAGAAGCGCAAAAGATGTGCTGTCCATCCACGGCTACCCAAGCGTAAACATCCTCGCTGCCATTACTTCCGGAATTATCCGAGACGAACGGTGGGGGCTGAAAGCTGCATGCGCGACTGCCACGGGATACCCGGTGACTCCGAAGCAAGTTCTTGCCCGAGTGCAAGGAGAGCCTTCGCTGGTTGAGCTGACGCAATATGCATGCCGGATTCGCAACAAGTGCGCCATGTCTGGAAAGACCATCGGCATCCTTTACTACCACTTCTCGAAGCTAGACGCCGCAGATGCTCAGTTCTTCTTCGACAAGTTGGCAAGCGGAGAAAACCTACAGCGCGGAAACCCAATCCTGACGCTGCGCGAGCTGCTTTTCAGCCTCAAGGCAAACCAGCGCGGAGTCATCAATCAGACCTACGTCACTGCGGTGACCATCAAGGCCTGGAACAAGTTCCGAGACGGTACGGAATGCAAGACGCTCCGGTATACCCCTGGCGGCGCAAACCCGGAGAAGTTCCCAACGCCGCACTAGCGCCGCTACTTAGCCCGATGGTGTAGCTGGGGTTCGATTCCCTGGCCGGGCACCAGGTCGCGGTGACTCCTCACGAGGGGATCGATGAGGGGCCCGCCGGCCACGTTGTATCGAGAACTGAATAGAGAGACCGGCCCACCAGTTAACGGTGGTGGGCAACGTGTCCTAGCGGGACTACTTGGTGCTGTGAGCATGTGTCTTAGATTGCGATGACCAGCACCGCCGACAGGCAGAAACCACGCCACAGCGTCGCGGCTTAGGCGTGAGGGAACACCGCATAAATCGGGCACGTAAAACACGAGGCGTGCAAGTAGCCGCTCGCGGGGTGCAAGCCCCCAGCACGCCACCAGGCGGCCGGAAGTCAACGGCCTATCCCACAGCCCGCGCAATGCCGTGCGCGGGGGCCGCCGACTAACTCATGGTGGGGTGCGCATACCTATCACGCACGGTGTAGGGGTTAAGCGCTTTCCGTTGCGGATATACGCGGCGCAAAGGGGCTACCCGCCTGGCACTGGCCACCTGCCCCTACACCCTCAAAGGTTTGTCCCGAAAGGCGGGCACGCAGCACATGATTCTGGCGCGTTGACAAAGCGCGTGACTGGGGTTCAACTCCCCAGCAAACCACAAGGGGCGCGGGAAAATTCTTCTATTCCAACAACTAGTCGGAAAAGGATGTATGTAACACCCCGCGCCCCACACGTGAATGAAGCCCCGGCACAGCTACCAACCACTGCCAGGGCCACGAACCCAACTACGAAAGGAGTTCACCATGCAGCCTACCCGCACCTACTCGGTGCCCGAAACAGCTCAACTTATCGGCGTCTCAAAATCCGCCCTCTACGAATGGGTAAAAACCGGGAAAGCCGGTCACCTGCATCCCATCACCATCGGAAACCGCACCGTCTTCCCCCGAACCATCATCGACCAACTCACACAACCCGAGGACGCAGCATGAAGTACCTCCGCCACATCTTCTACCGGCCTAGGCATCGCAGGCCTCGCTTCTACATCTTTTGGAGATAACATGCCCCGCCACATCGGCCCCGGCGAAGCCGCAGACAAAGTCAAACACATTGAAGGCATGTACCGCGCTCTCGCATCGTTCTCGGACGTCCCGCCGAAGTACCGGCGACTCCTCGAACGTGGTGCCGCGGAAGCCCACCACACAGCAGCTCTCCTCAACTCTTATGAAAGGAAAATCCGCCATGCCCATCCCGACCGCCTCCCAACCCACCGCAGCTAACCGCCTGCGCTACATCGCCGCCCTCGAGGACATGCTCGCAAAACGCACCCGGCTCACCATCGCCGTCGCCATCCTCGCATTCCTCGCGGGCATCGCATTCACGTTCATCGTCGGCATGCCGCCGGCAACGTATGACCCGACTGCAGTCTGTGGGGTGCACTAATGGACCGCGCAGACGACATAGATGACATGCCACTTCTCTACAAGCTCGCTGACTTTGAGGATGAACTCACTTTCCTCATGGCTGATTGGCATAAGCGCCTACCGCAAGCAGTCAACGACAAGGCCCAGGAGCTATTCGACACGATTGATAAAGAAAGGGAACGGCTATGACACGCACACTCCGAATCGAGTCCCGCGGCGACCTGTTTGTGGTCATCGTCAACGGTATGGAGCGCCCATGCTCGAGCTTGGATGAAGCCCAGGATGTAGCCCGAATGTATATCCGTAAACGCAAGCGCGTCGACCGCCTCTGGCGGACCGAGTTCAACGACAAGTCCAAGCCTGGCTGCTGCCAATACGAGAACTGCAATTCCGTTGCTACCGACATGTTTGCAGGGGAACCGTTCTGCACATTCCACGCAGATAACGCAAAACGAGTTGACCTACAGCTCCGCACCCAAGCCGCCGAAAGCGCCCGTAAGAAACGCCTAGAACGCAAACGAAACGAAAGCAAACGAGCACGAGAAAGAACACCCCAAACACAATGCCACCACGCATGAGCAGCATTAACCCCCATTTCCTCTATCTAGAGCCGTTGATTGAGGAAGCAGACGAAGTGATGCAGGCATTCCTTGACCGTGGCCACGACCCCGATATTGCCTGCACCCTGACTGACATGACCCTGTCCCGCTATGACGAGAAGGAGAAGAAGTGAGACGTTACGAACCCACGGATAATGAGGACTGGTTGGAGTTTCGCCGGGGCCGGTTGACCTCCACGGAGCTAGCCCGCCTGCACTGCAGTAAGAACGCTGCTACATGGCACGAGGTACGCGACCAGAAAGAACACGGCTCGAAGTTCCGGGGCAATCAGTACACGGAGTGGGGGAGTGCCCGCGAACCCCTGCTAGCCCAGGTGCTGATTGATGAGGTGGACTCACGCCTCACCTACAACGCGGAACCACAGGTCATCTTCTTGCCGGACGATGAGCGCCTATCCTGCACCCCAGACCTCTACGCGGAGGACTTGGATGTCATTGGGGAGATTAAGACCAGCAGCCGCCCATTCCACGGCGGCCGCTTCCACGATTGGTGCCCAGACCAGTACTACTGTCAGATTCAGGCGAACATGCACTACACCGGGGCAGAAGCCTGTGCCTTACTCGTTGAGGTGCATGAGGATTTCACCCCCGTCTCCCTCGACCACCGCACCATCACCTATGACCCCAAGTTTGCGGCAGAGCTGATGAACACCGCGGGGGAGTGGTTCGCCTGGCTCGACGGCGAAACACCCGACTGGATGGGTGAAGTCACCTCACTGGATGAGATTGACGAGGTCACCGACCTCGTCGCCCAATACGCCATGCTCACCGCCGAGGTAGACGACCTCAAGAAGCGCATCAACGCACTCAAGGGAGAAATCCTGTCGTTGACCGGCGACTCCCACACCGGCGACTACGGCGGCTACCACCTCACCGTGTCCACCACACAGCCCAGCAAGGTATTCGACACCCGCGTCTTTAAGACCGCCCACCCCGACCTCTACAACCAATTCCGCACCAAGACCCGCGCAGGGTCAACCCGACTCACAATCAAGGAGCAATAATGAGCAACGAACTCGCAACCATCAACACCTCTGAGGACGGCCTCGACCTCCTCACCCGCCAAGCCGAAGCCATGGGCGCAGCCCACAAACTCGCCACCGTCCTCTGCAACACCCAAATGGTGCCGCAAACCTTCCGTGGCAAGCCTGATGATGGTGCCGCCGCCATCCTCTACGGCGCAGAACTCGGATTGAAGCCACAGCAGGCCCTACAGCAAGTCTTCGTAGTCCACGGACAGCCCGCAATCTACGCACGCACCATGGTCGCGCTCCTCAAAGCAAAGGGGTACCGATTCCAGACCGTAGAAACCAGCGATGAATCCGTTACGGTACGCGGCACTTCACCAGCGGGTGAGACTGAGGAATCCACCTGGACTATTGAGCGCGCTAAGAAGGCGGGCTATACCAGCAACAAGAAGTATCAGACTGACCCGCAGGCCATGCTGTACGCCAAAGCAGCATCTGAGGTGTCCCGCAAGCTTGCCCCGGATGTACTCCTCGGCATCAAGTACGCCGCCGAAGACCTGGAACTGGAGCCGGTCAAGATGACTGCTACTCGTGAGGATGTGCGGGCGAAGGCGGAGGCCGCCCCGGTGCCGGCGTTGACCAAGAAGAAGCCGGAGCCGGAGGTGGTGGATGCGGTGCGTGCAGCCCTCGCGCAGAAGCAGCAGCCGGAGCAGTCGACGGCACCGCAGCCGGAACCCAAGGCGCTCGAAGCTATTAACACGGCCGAGAGCGTGGACCAGCTCGGTGACATCATGAATGGTCTGCAGGGCGTTGACCCGGCTGTGTGGGCCGAATACACCAAGGCCGCTGACCAGCGCGCCGCAATCCTGAACGGAGCACAGTAATGATTGACATCATCACCATTGCTGGTGGGCTCACTCGCGACGCGGAACTAAGATTCACCAGCTCCGGCCAGGCAGTCACTAATTTCACCCTCGCCCAATCCGACCGGTATAAGGACGACCAGGGGGAGTGGCAGACTAAACAGGCTCTTCCGGTTTTAGAGTGCATTGATTTTGTGTCGGATGTTGGCGGCGTGAATCAGGCACCGCAATATGTAGTGGTCGAGGTTGCGGAATCCCAGGGCGATGCCGCGTAGGAATTCCAACCGACCGTTAATCGCTTCGACAGGTCCGTTGGATACTCCGTGGTCGAAGTAGGCGAGGATGTCCTTGCGGCGTTTGTTCATGGTCCTGCCTAGCTGCGCGATCTCAGCGATCCCGGCGTCTTTGATGTCAACAAGCGTGTCAATGAGCGTGCTCATGGCTTTCTTGGCTGCTTGCTTGTTGGGATTGTTGTAGCAGCTTATGACTTGTTGGTAGTAGGTCCAGGTCTCTTGTAGCGGCGCGTAGTCGTCGTCGAAGTCAAACAGTTCCTCAAGCCTCCCGCGCTGCTTGTCGGTGAGCAAGCCCTCGGTGGTCAACAGAGTTTTCCGGTTGCGGTAGAGCGGGTCTTTGCTGCGGCCACGTCGGCCTGTTGTTTCTAACTGGAGCCTGGCGCGGCACTTGGTGAGCTTGTCACCGGCCAGGCGTACAACGTGGAACGGGTCCATGACTTGGGTGGCGTTGGGAATGACTTCGCCAGCGGCGGTGGCATAGCCTTGGAAGCCGTCCATGCTGATGATCTTGACCTGATCGCGGAACTGCTCGCTGTGATTATTCAGCCATGTTCGTAACGCGTCAGCGCTTCTGCCTGGGACAACGTCAAGAAGCCGAGCGGGGCGGATGACGTTTCCATCCTTGTCGTGGTGGTCGGTCATATCAACGATGACGGTGACGTATCCGTCGCGCCATGTGCGTCGGTTGTGCGACCAGCGATGCTCATCAACACCGATGACCTTGACCCCGTCGAGGTAGTGCTCGTCGTTGTAGATCAAGTCCTGGACAGCGGCTAAGGCCAAGGCGTTGGTGGTATCCCACCCCAGGCCTAATGACTTGGCTGCAGCGGCAACGCTCATCCGATCTAGGCAGAGTCGTTGCAGTATCCAGCGGGTCACCCTGTCCGTGGTCTTTGAATTGTCGGGCGCGCAGGTAAGGCCCGCGCGGAAGATCTTCTGCAAGCAGCGCTTGTTGGTGCACCGGTAGCGTGGAAGGCGCACATGAAGGCGTGTTGGGTGGCCGACGATGGGCAGATCGACCAGGCTGCGGATGACGTGGTCGCGGAATACTCCAGGCTGACCGCACGTGGGGCATTCATTGATGGGCTCGACGGGCTCGGCTTCGATGACGGTGACATCGCCGTGTTCTGCGGCCCCGGTGATAGTAACTCCTAGTTCTGCGGTGCGGCAGATGGTATCGACGATGACATTTCCGTTAGGCTGCACAGTAGGTCCTTGGTTTGTACGGATGGATTAGACACCCTTATTCCTACAAAGCCAAGGACCCCAATATCTTGTGCCACGCCCGAACCCCCGGCGAACTAATCAATGCACTCTAAAACCGGAAGAGCCACTAAACAAGCCCTGTACCTCGATGTGACCATCTGGAATGAGAACTCGCAGTACAAGCAGAACCCGACCCCGTGGGCGGAACTCGCGGCGGGCTTAAAGAAGGGCGACAAGGTTGCTGTTGCTGGCAAGCTGATTACTCGACAGTGGGAGGACCGGCAGGGCAATAACCGCTCGCGTGTCGAGTTCCAAGCCCGCGAGTTCTACGTCGTGCCGCAGGGCGATGCCGCGGCACCCCAGCAGCAGGGCGGCAGCTGGAATCAGCAGGCTCAGCAGCCGCAGGTGGGGAACTGGGCAGCGCCAGCCGCCACCAACCAGCAGGGCATGCAGCAAGCCCAGGCGAACGTCAACACTGTCATGAATGAGCAGCCGCCCTTCTAAGAATGGAGCAGCTTGCGCTCATCGGGCCGGGCACAGATGGAACCTACATCTGCCCGGCCTGCGGCACATCAAGCCCCAACGAATACGTCCACAAGCTCAACCACGCTATCGGGGCGGGCCGGCATGACGGTTACTGCGTCACCCAATGGGGTGCCATCAATCACGTATGGGCATGCCGCAAATACCCGCAGTTCGCCGACCACCTTGACGCCAGCCTTGCCCGCGCCCACGAGCTCGGACTCACGGAGAAAGACTTTGACGTGGCATGAACTCCCAGCCGCCCGCATGCCGTCTTTTGTCGGCGCGCGGGTGTGGCTGGACCCTAAGACTTTTGACCCGGCCTCAAATATCCCGGATCGGATTATCTACGCCGTAGCCAGGGACGGCTATATCGACGGCGCCACACGTGATGGACGCTTCGTCCTGGACCCCACCGACTACGTCTACATCGACGTGCCAGAGCCAGCGACCGTGCCGACCGAATACGGAGACCAATACCTACTCATCGAGGTCAACGAATGAACCTCTACGACCATGCGCGGCAGGTGGTCATGGCGGCCGCCGCGTACCAACTCCGGCTTGCCCCGGAGGTCATACACGCCATCGCACTCATTACTTACCGAATGGAAGGAGGAGAGTAATGCCCCGCGACCCTAGAACTTATGCGAATATCACCCATGATTTTGCGGACTCGCCGAAGCTACAGATTGTGTCTGTGGAAGCCCGGTGGGCGTACCTCGAGATGATTCTCTACAGCTGTCGAATGCAGACGGATGGGGTGTTAAGCAAGCGCTTAGCAGCTGCTAAGTGGTCGCTTGACGTGTGCCAGGAATTGGCGACAAATGATGACGAAAAACCGTCGCTTTTGGAGACCGAAGACGCGTGGATTATTCATGATTTTGCGGAACATCAGACCACAAAAGCGGAGATTGAAGCCCGCCGAAAGCAGAAACAGGAGGCTGGGCGCAAGGGTGGACTTGCGAGAAAAGGCAGGTCAAGGCATACAAAAAGCAAAGAAAGCAGCCGCTTAGCAGGTGCTAAAGCAAGTGCTATAGCAGGTGCTTCAAGTTTGCTACAGCAGCCGCTCAAGCAAACGCCAAGCAGAAGTGAAGCAGAAGTAAGAAATAAGAAGGAGGGGGGAAACGGGTCTACAGACCACGGTTCTGCCCCAATTCCCGACGCCGAATCGTCCCCCCAATCTTTAGACGAATTGGCGGCGGCTTACGCCGCGCCAGCCTACGACCCGACCCGCTGCGCAGACCATCAAGGCCTACCTGCCGACGAAGTACCCAACTGTTGGCAGTGCGCCAGGGCTCGTAAAGCCACGGAGGAAGAACACCTCCACGCCGGCGACGCCGCCAAGGCCGCACGCCGCGCCGCCATTGACGCCTGCGGTCTGTGCGATGAAAACGGCTGGCGACTCATCGACGGCGTGGCCTACAAATGCGACCACCACGCACAGACACGCAAAGCAGGATAAAACCCGCCCAGAATCACGCCTGGCGCACGAAAACCGCCTAGCCGCCACCGTCATGCCCCCAACACTTTTAAACGCCGCAAAACGGCGAGAAACGAGTTTTTAACCATGTATCTCAACGACTGCTGCGCCCCTGGCGGTAGCTGCCCCATCTGCAACGCGGTAGAGCCGCCTGAGATGGTGAACATCTTCACCGTGTGGGAAGCCTACGACGATGGAATCACCCCGGAGGACTCCTACGGCCTCATCAAGGTCATCACCCAGGACGATCCCGACGACCTGCCCTACCTGTGGGATTTGGTACTCGACTATGAGCCCGAGCTCGTGGCATCCATGCCCGACTACGAAACACCCACCCTCACCCTCGACCAAATCCGCGAGATTGCCGAACTTGGCCACCTCGACGGCGAACTACTGAAATCGGAGGAACTCTAGTGTCCATCATCACCCGAAATGAAGTCCTCGTGACATGCGAAAACACGCCCCTCATGGAGCTGCTGGAACACCTGGCAAAAGACCACGCCCCAGACCTCGATTACTGCTTGGACGAACTCGGACTCACCTACACAGCGGCAAGCAAACCGCAGGAAGTTCGTACACGCCAAGAATTTTTCAACCTGCCGATTGGTACCGTCGTGAAAATCCCTCATGTCGGCACGTACTACAAGATCGGCATTAGCTCCTGGGTCAAACAACTACCGGAATCGCGTCCTATTCACGGCAATGATGCCATGTGGAGCTTCACCATCAGCGTCAATGCTCCCGCCACCGTCATGTTTACCCCGGAGGTGCAGGCATGACCCTCAACGAAAACACCATCCGCGAACTACTCGAACAGGCCACACCCGGGCCGTGTAATGTCGCCATGCTCGACCTCCACCGCGACACCGGCGTTATTGACAACGAGCACGCAGTAGCGAATCAGAAACTCGCCGCCCTCGCCCCGGAACTCGCCCAAGATTGGCTACACATGCGCCACGCACTCGAGGAGACGCGAGAAATCGTGAAAGACGATCAAGCCGATTTCGGCAAATGGGACACCATGGACGCGCAATCCCGCCTCCGATGGGAAATCCAACAAATCCACAACATCCTGAACGGAGACATCTAATGACTGACACTATCGAAGTTCCTATCTCGCTGATCAAGGCGGGAGACCTTGGCGCAATCCGCGAACTGCTACCCAAGCCGGAGTCACTGTTTGGCAGGTGGGCGGAACACCCCGAATACGGGCGCGGAATCATCATCAGCGCACACCCAGACCAATTTAACGCCGTATGGCTTGCTCGCGAAAAAGTAGACACAAGCGGTAAAGCGTGGCAAGCGCAAGTATATCTCGAATCTCTCACCCTTGACCCGGTAGAACTCACCACCGTTGAGGACTTCGAGAACGCGCCAGAGGGAACCATTGTTGCCGCACCGCAAGGAAACGCGTATCAAAAGGTCTTCGCCAAATACTGGGAGAGCTATGACGACGAACTCGACGCTAAAGAAATGGCCGCCAGCAGCCCGTGGAAAACCCTCCGATGGGGATGGGGTGAACAGCAATGACCCCGGAAGAAGCACAATGGCTGCTTGATAAATGCCACCAACCGGACGTAGACCTTCCTCACGTCATGGACGGGAAAGACACAGCCGACGCGGTAGAGACTATCGCTGGGTTGAGCTGGGAATACGCGGTGCAAATCGACTATCCCACCGGAGCGCGCCTGTATGTCCGCCCCGGAATCTGCACGAAATACCCCGATTGCGCATGGTGGACTTCCAAGCCCAGCGAGGCCCACGCCGTGGCAGACAAAACCCGCGAGAAGAGCGCCCACCCCGTCTGCCTCGTCCGCCGCTTAGTAAGCAACCCCGAGGAAACCCCCAATGCGTAACCCCACTTACTCTACAACCGTCAACGTAGACGTAGACACCAGCGTAGATGTCGAAGTCTCATTCACCCGCGACGAACTACTCGACATGCTCAAAGAGCTAGACGGCGACATACTCGCCCAGGAGTCAGGGGACGAACTCACGCGGCTACTGCGAGACATCGAAATCGAAATCATGGCCACACAAGACTTCGCCGTAAAAGGCGCACTCACATGGGTCAAAGAACGAATCGAGGAAACCACCAATGCCTAACATGACCCCAGAAGAAGCACGAACCCTACTCGACCGCCTGAAGCACGCCGGAAACGTTGATGACCCCGTGTACGCCGAAGTAGACGAAGCGATAATCGCCATGCTTGAAACCATCGCAGGAATGACCTACGAGTACGCGGTGCAAGTGCGCTGGGACTCCGGCGATAAACACCGACAAATCACCACATGGCATCAAGTCACCGAATGGAGCACAGACCCAAATCCATTCCGCCCGGGGAAACGACTAGGACGAGAAGAACGCATCATCCGCCGCCTGGTCTCCCAACCCGAAGAAGTGAAGCCATGAGTAAATGGAAAGTCAAGAAATTCTGTGATGACTTCTTCTCCCCAGGCCACCTTGAATGGGTGGCCTGGCCCAAAGGGGGCTGGACAAAATGCCGAGGATTCCCCACCCACGCCGAGGCCATGGCCTACGCAGACAAGCGGGCAAGGACGCGGGAGGTCGTGCTGCCGCGAGTCAATGACACCACATTCATTGACGAAAACGACCTGGACATCATGGTAGTAAGCGTCGATAACGGCATCGGCATCGCGCAGCCAAATTTTGACAAACCTGGCGAGGATGAAGTGATCATCATGTACCCCGAAGTTGCGGAAGAAGTCGCCCTGGCACTACTCGCACACGCAGAAAGGATGGGCCAGTGAAACCTATCGACCGCTACCAATCCGCCTGCCAGGTTCCCGGCTGGGTGATTACGTCTGCTGTGCGTTACGCACGGGGCCGCGCCACCTACATTGTCGGCATGACCGTAGACCTGCTCATAACGGAGTGGGAGCACATTCACCCCCACGACCAGGTCGTTATCCTGCGTGACCTGCAGGAAGAAATGTACTGGCGGGAAACAACCGACCGTAGCAGCCTTTCCCGCGTGGACGATCCCGACTGGCACCGCGCCTGGCAATACTGCCGCGACCACGCACCCAAAGAATGGACCCCAGACACCCTATGGCCCCTCAAGGAGAACCAATGACAAACAAGGAACACGATGCAAGCTAATCTCCCCACTGGCTACGCCCACGACCGCCGGTCCGGTGACGCGGGCCTCGACCTACGAGCCGCAGGCGACGCCCCACGCCACATCCCGGCAGGGGCAATCCGCATAATCCCCACTGAAATCACCGGCGAAATGCTGAACCTCGATGCCCACCATGTCGCCCTCGTCTGCCCCCGCAGCGGGCTCGCCGCGAGGGGCATCACGGTGGCTAACTCCCCCGGTGTTGTGGACGCGGGCTATACGGGCGTGATCCAGGTGATTATCAAAAACCAGGGGTTCTCCGCCTTCCGAGTAGACCCCGGCGACCGGATCGCGCAGCTACTCATCATGCCGCACCTCGGCGTGCAGTACTTCGGCGAAGGCACCGCAGAACGCAGCGCTCAAGGATTCGGAAGCAGCGGCATTGAATAAGAACAAAGCCAAAGGCGACCGCGCAGAACGCGCCGTCCGCGACTACCTACAAACCATCTGGCCCCACACACGCCGCACACGCGCAGGATGGGACGAAGACCTCGGAGACGTCATAGCAGACACACCCCGAGGTCTTCTCTGCATCCAAGTCAAAGACGTCGCCACACCCCAATGGAAAACCTGGTTCGCCCAACTCGAAGACCAAGTACAGACGCTACGCGCCAACACCACCAAACCAGTCATCGGAGGCGTCCTCATCTGGAAGACACGGGGGAGCGCCAACCCCGCCACCTGGCGCACAATCACAACCCTCAACCACCTGCCCGAACTCATAGGAGAACCATGAGCCAAGTAGACGAGCAACATCTGCGCCATCTGGCGCGTGACCTCGCCAACCTCTACCGCGAACTCGACAGCCTCAAATACTCACGTCCCGCACCGCCCGAGGTCCGCACCATGAAGCCTGCGCCGGGACCGCAATCACCCGGCAATTGGCTCTACGTCGCCTGTTGGCTTGAACAATCCACGCTCCTGCGCGAGGTCGCTTTCAACGCCCTCGGCGATACCGGCGTCCACATCCGAGACGATGAAACCGGACCCATCGACCTGTGCCGGAAGCTTGCCTTCCACGCCCAAGCCATCTCGGAGCTCGACTGGGCAAGCGATCTCGTCGACGAGCTCGAGCACCAGGTGCGCGTCATCGGACGTCACTGCCGGCCACGCACCGCCCGCGAGGTAGCCGACGCGGAAGAACGCCGCCTCGGCGCCGAGGCCATCGCCCGCCAACTCCGCGCCCGCCGCCATCACGTCACCGCAGACATGGTCCGTGGCTGGGCGAGAGCTGGCTACATTACCCGCGAGATCATGCCCAACGGGAGAGGCGGCTACCTACTGTCCGAATGCCTAGCCAGCTTGGTAGGGCAGCCGTAATGGAACACAGTGCATGGGATTCCGTATAACGCTGTGACTAGCGGTTCCCCACAAACGTGATATAATCGACGCGACGACAACTTATACCCTGGCACGCGCCGGGGTATTTCGCGTTTTATGGGGGTGACCATGGACACGAAGCTCACCACCGCCCAGCGCGGATACGGCGGGAATCACGCCAAGGCCCGCGAGCAGCTCATCTACAACCTCATCGACGGCACACCCTGCGAATACTGCGGCCAGCCGATGTATCGCGAGGCCGGGCGGAACTTCGACGGCGCGGCCCTGGAAGCCGACCACGAAGAAGGGGATAAGACACGCCTTGCGAATCGCCTGCTGCATCGCCGGTGCAACCGTGCCATCGCCAATGAGTGGGTGAAACACGGTCCCGGCTGGTACCAGTTGCAGGTCGGGGTAGCGTCGCCGATTGACTGGCCGGGAGGCCGGGTGATTGGTCTAGTTGCAGACTAGGGGGTGGCTATAATATTTGGCTCATGG
This sequence comes from Corynebacterium phoceense, assembly GCF_900092335.1. Taxonomy (GTDB): domain Bacteria; phylum Actinomycetota; class Actinomycetes; order Mycobacteriales; family Mycobacteriaceae; genus Corynebacterium; species Corynebacterium phoceense. The sequence continues at coordinate 1,798,443 of NZ_LT596208.1, read as the reverse complement.
GTAGATGACTCCCCCCTCGGCTTGCTCTCATGGTCTCTCTCCCCGCGACCTGCATTTATTCCTGTGGGTTAAGTCGCATGGGCTGATATATGCACTTGAATGTTATGGAATTTGTGGCCTTTTGGGCTATGAAAACACGCTTTGAGCTGGTAAGATAGGGTGAAAGGCCACCGCGATAGTTGGCGCTATCCGGTGGCGTGACCAACCACTAAAACGGAGTGATTGATATGAGTAATCTTAGTACTTTCCAGCGTGAGCTCGAGAAGTTGGCTGCTGCGCATGGTGTGGAGTTGACGAAGGCTCAGGCGAAGCACTTGGCGACCGAAGCTGTTGGCTTTTCGGAGCTGCGGCCGGCTGATGCGCGGACTAATCGTCGCGTACAGGCGCGTTTTTCTCGCGCTGGCGCCGCGCGGCAGACGATCGCCGGGTTCGACCATGGCATGGACATCCTCGGTCTGACTTATGGTCAGTTCTCTTTGATTGACCTCGTGCAGGCGACGCTGGAGATTACGGGTCCGGCTGATGTGACTATTGCTACGTGGTCTGCTGGTTTTTATGACCTTGAGGCTGCGGAGAATTTTCGGGACTGCGGCATGATTCGCTCTATTCGTTTCGTCATGGACTCCGGCCGCGCGAAGAAGGGGCAGGCTGGTGTTCATGAGGTCGGGGAGATTTTCGGCCCTGATTCTTTCATCCAGATTCGTACGCACGCAAAATTCGTGCTTATTCGGAATGAGGAGTGGGATGTGTGCATCACCAGCTCGATGAACTTGAACAAAAATATTCGTTGCGAGCAGTTTGAGATGACGGATGATGTGGAGCGGTGCGAGATGTTTGAGGACTTTGTGCGGGCCGCTTTTGAGGAGGCTCCGGCATCCCGCAGCTTCGGGCGTGTGATGCCTGGTTTGCGGTCGGTTGACCCGTCGCGTTCGGTTGTTGGGTTGCCGGGTGTTGAGCGAAATACGGCTCCGATTCGTATGGGGTCTGTCATGTTGGATGCTGGCTAGTTTTTGGTTGATTTTTGCCTCGCTTTTGGGTGGGGCTTTTTTCATGCCCAAAATTTGGGGAGGTGATTGTGATGGCTCGACTTGCTGTGGAGGTTGACCGTATCCGCGCCGGGCGCGAGCTCTCGGAATTTGATCTGTCGGTCGTGGAGACAGTGGCCGGCCTAACTCTTCGCCTGCAGGACGCCCGCGAAGCGATTGAGCGCGAGGGCACCATCATCGACGACGGTAAGGGCTTTCCGGTGGAGCACCCGGCGTTGTTAATCGAGAAGCGCGCCTCGGCGGAGCTGCGTGGCTGGGTGAAGGATCGGCCTGACCTTTTTGGCGAGCATAAGGGTGCTGAGCGCCCGCGGCGTGAGAAGTTTGGCGGATTTAAGGCCGTCTAGTGGAGGTGAGTGGCTGTGACTTTGCTCGGAGTCCAGGAGCCACGACTCTCTCTCATTCCCGATGGGGATACGGCGCGCGGTGACCAGGCGGTGGAATTCGCCCGCTGGTGCGGCCTGACCCTGTACCCCTGGCAGGAAGACCTGCTGCGGGATATGTGCCGCACCGATGCGAAAGGCCGCTGGGCCGCGCGCGAGGTGGTCACCGTTGTGGCCCGCCAGAACGGCAAGGGCGAGGTGCTCGTCGCGCGTGAGCTTGCCGGCATCTACCTCTTCGAAGAGAAGACGATTCTTCACACAGCCCACTTCATGGACACCGCCATTGACGCGCAGAGTCGCCTGTGGGAGGTCATCGAGTCCAATCCTGACCTGTTGTATTGGTGGGAGGATGAGGGCCTGGGTATTCCTCACAAGGGGAAGACCAACGGCAAGGAGAACATCACCTTCCCGAATGATGCGACGGTGCTTTTTCGCACGCGCACGGCGAAGACTGGCCGCGGCTTGTCGGTTGACACGTTGATTCTTGACGAGTGCTTTGACCTTCCGAATGAAATCTTTGCCGCGCTGGGCAAGTTGATTCGTGCTCGTGAGTCCGCGCAAATCATCTTCATCTCGTCGCCGGTGAACCGCTCCGAGCACGCGCACGGCGCGGTGTTCTCGGCGAAGCGGTGGGCCGCGATTGACGGTGCGAAGCGCACGCTCTTCAAAGAATGGTCGCCCGCCGAGGGTGATGATCCTTTTCTTCAGGAGACGTGGGCGCGATGCAACCCGTCGCTCGTCGATGAGGGCCCCGGCGCGCAGCTCGTCGACATTGAGTCCGACGCGGAGTCGGCAAAAAACTCGGAAGTCCTGCGCAAGGTTTTCATGGTTGAGACGCTGGCTGCGGGGGACTGGTACCCGCGCGATAATGACCGGTCCGATTTTGTGCCGGTGCTGCCGCTTGACCGGTGGGCCGCCGGTGCGGTTGAGCGTGATGTCGCGGTCGGCGAGGCTGTCCTCGCCGTAGAGGTGTCCGCCGACGGCGAGGATATCGCCATGGTGGTCGCGGGACGCACCACACGTGGTATACATGTGCAGCTGGTCGATGAGATGGCGGGATTTACTGTCGCGGATGTGGTGGGCAAGATTGTCCGGCTGCGTGACCAGCTGCGCGGCGACGGCTTCGGCCTGGCCGCGGTAGTGCTGGATAGGGACTGGCATGGAAACGTGCTCGCCCCGGAGCTCATGCTCGTCAACATTGAGCCGGTGCTCGCCACTGGTGCGAACGTCGCGTCCGCGTACGCGGTTACGCGCCAGGCAGTGCGCGACGGCACGCTCACCCATGACGTGTCCGGGTCGTGGGGTCAGGAGCTGCAGCTTGCAACGCTGCGCGACGAGGGCAAGAAATTCGAGTGCATTGACCGGTACTCCGGCCGAGTGCCAGCGCTCGTGGCGATGACGCTTGCCGTGTGGGGCCTTGGACGCTACGCAGCTGAATCGGAGCTTGGCGCACGGAAGGCGGTCGAGGAAGCTCCGGTGAATCCCCGCGGCACGTTGCCGCGGTTTAAGACAAAGCAAGACTGGAAGGGAGGTGTAAGCCGTGCCGCCTAGTAATGATGTGACGCCGGTGGTAACCGAGGTAGGTCACGCGCAGGTGCCGAAGTGGACGCCGCGCGTCGGCATACCCGCGGGTATGTCGTGGAAGCGCATGCAGGTTGAACTGTCCCGTATGCGGTCGACGGCGAAGGTCGCCCAGGTTGAGAACGCGATTCGTAAGCCTGTGGAGCAGGCGTCGTGGTCGGTGGAGCCGAACGGCGCGCCGGGCGAGATTGTGGACTTCATCTGTGAAGACCTGCGCCTACCGGTCAAGGGCGAGGAAGGTCAGACGGCGCGCAGCCTGGGGCGCGTGTCCTGGGGCGAGCACCTGAAGCAGGCTCTCGAGTCGGTATTCATGGGCGTCGCTTTCTTCGAGCAGGTGTATTACACCGGCAAGGATGGACGCACCCACTTGCGCAAGCTTGCACTCCGCCCGAACGCGTCCATCCGAAAGATTCACGTCGCTGATGACGGTGGTCTTGAGGGAATCACGCAGGCCGGTGTGGACGGTGGCGCGGACGTGTTCATCCCAGTCCAGCGCCTCGTCGTGTATCGGAATGGGCGCCGTGATGAGACGTGGCAGGGCACGTCGGTGTTCGCTCCGGCGTATGAGAATTGGCTTGAGCTGATGAAGATGCAGCAGCTGCATTCTTTGGTGCTGCAGCGCAACGGCATGGGCATCCCGAAGTACAAGGCTTCGCCGTTGACGGCGAAAGAGGATGTGACGGCGGAGATGGAGGTCGGCCAGGAGCTGGCGGAGGCTTTCGCCGCCGGCGAGGTCGCGGGCTATTCGCTGCCGCCGGGTGCGGAGATGCCTGTCGAGGGTGTATCCGGTTCCCTTCCTGATATCGGCGCGGCGGTCGAGTATCACGCGAATCAAATCGCCATCGCGTGCAACGCGACACACCTGAACCTGACCGGCTCCGGTGGCTCGTACGCGCTGGCTAACGTCCAGCTCGGCGAATTCATCCAGGGGCTGCAGTCCTACGCGGAGACGATTGCGGACACCGCGTCGCAGCATCTTGTGACCGATATGGTGCGGTATGGCTTCCCAGATTATGACGGGCCGCTGCCGTTGATTACGTCGACGCGGATCCAGGTTCAGAAGGACCTGACGCCGGGTGATGTGTCGCAGCTTGTCGCACAGGGGGCGCTGACGAAGGAGCCGAACCTTGAGGGCTGGCTGCGGTCCACATTCCGTATCCCGGCGCCGCGCCCGTTGGTGGAGGCGCTGAAGGCGAAGAAGAAGCTCAAGGAGGCCGAGGCCCGTGAGGGCGTGACGCTTGGCCCTGAGCCTGACACGGTCACGGAGGTGACAAATGAATGACCTAATGATTTACGGCGACATCGGTGGCGACAATACCGCCGCCGGTATTGAAAAGCAGCTCGCCAGCTTCAACGGCGAGCCAATCCGCGTCCGCATCAACTCCGACGGAGGGCAGGTCTATGAGGGCATCGCTATTCTCAACGCACTGCGCGGCTACGCCGGTGAGGTGACTGTCGTGGTGGAGTCGCGGGCCTGCTCGGCTGCGTCTTTCATCGCCGTGGGCTGCGGCGGCCGCGTCATCATGCGGCCTAATGCGGAGCTGATGATTCACAAGGCCTCCGCCGACTGGTGGGGAAACGCGGACGACCTCGAGAAGGCCCGCGTTGACCTCGAGCGCCAGGACGTGAAAATCGCCAACATCTACGCCGGCCGCGCCGGCGGCACTGCAGATGAATGGCTCGAGCGCATGCGCGCCGAGACGTGGTACACGGCGCAGGAAGCACTTGACGCCGGCCTGGTCGACGCCATCGAGGACGCCAAGGCACCCGCTGCTGCGACCAACCTGCAGTCGCGGATGGTCGCACGATTCAAGTACGCGAACCGGGCGGCGGCACCGCCACCGCCCTCCACCCGGTCGGAATCGGGGGAGAAATCAACGACGCCCAGCAATGGGCAGAAAGGGGAAAAGATGAATATCTTGGACCAGCTTGCCCAGGAGCTGGGCAAGAAGCCGGAGGATGTGCGCGACGCACTCTCCGGCTTTTTTAATGAGGTCGTTCAGGTCTCGAGCGAGGTTGATGTGACCTACCCGGAGGCCACTGCCATTGCGCCGACCGAGAAGGTTGTTGTCGAGCCGGTCATCGGCGGCGAGAATGGCGAGCCGACGGCCGCGAACGCCGGCGCGCTCGGCCTGACCTTCGCCGTGAAGACCGCACCTGACGGCTGGACAGTCACGGTCGACGAGGCCACCGGTGTGCTGACAGTGACCGCGCCGTCCGGCGTGGAGGTCGGTGCGACCGCCGAGGTGACTGTGTCGGTTAACGGCACGGTTGACGTTGCTGCGGGATTCGCTGTCCGTTCGCTGTCCGATGATGGCGAGCAGACCACGGGCCCGGCGCCGACGGAGGCCCCGGCCGCGCCGGGCAACACCGCGGACACTGCTGATGTGGTGACCGTGCCGCGCGCGCACTTCGACTACCTCAACCGCGTGGCCGCTAATTTTGCGGAGGCGCAGGCGAAGCTCGAAGCCCAGGAGCACGAGAAGACCGTCGACCAGGCCATCGCAGAGGGACGCTTCGCAGCAGCGAACCGCGCTAAGGCGCTGGCGGACCTGGCACGCGACCCCTCCCAGTACGCCGCGACCTGGGGTGCGCTGCCGAAGGGCACCATCCCGGTGGCCGAGCTTGGTAATGCCGGCACCGCCGCGGTCAAGACTGCAATGGCCGCAGCTAATGACCCGCGCAAGGGTCACACCACCCGTGAAGAGCTGATGGAGCGCGCAAAGGCGCGCGCCGCCAAGAAGGAAGGAAAGTAAACCATGTCCAATCCGGTATTTACCGGCGGCCCGATTTCCTTCGACGCGTCCGCGCGCGTCGAGAAGGGCCACCTCGTCACCGTCGACGCTGACGGCAAGGTCAAGCACTCCGACGCTGCCGGCGCTATCTTCGGCGCCGTCACTGAAATCGCCGACCCGGCGGACAATCACCGCCCCAACGACGTTGCCGTCCACTACGGCGACGTCGCGGTGAAGCTCAAGTTCGCAGGCGGTGACGCCACCGCCATCAAGGCAGGTGCCGCTATCTTCGCGGCCGCTAACGGCGAGGTTGCTGCCACCGGCACCGTCCAGGTGGGCGTCGCAGCCCGCGCAGGCAAGGGGGACGCAGTCCTCACTATTCTCAACGGCCTTCCGGTGGCTGCACCGGCAGCAGGCTAAGAAAGGAATCTGAATCACAATGGCTGACACTATTAACAGCGTGTGGGACTCCTTGCAGTACCTCTCCGTCGAAGAGATGCTCGCGGATCCGACCCTGCTGTCTACCGCTTTCGGCGAGAAGGTTGACGAATTCGCGGCCTTCGATGCTCTCTTCGACATTCGCAACGTTCCTGGCGACGTTGTCGCTTACCGTCATGCGACCGCCTCCTACCTCGAGGATGAGCCGGATTTCGTCGCCGAGGGCGGCGAGATTCCGGTCTCTGACCCGGTCTTGGCCTCCGAGCTTCACTACGCGGACATTCGCAAGCAGGCGATTGGTCTGCGTGTGTCCTGGGAGCAGATTGTCGACGATAAGCGTGACGCTGTCGCCGAAGAGCTGCTCGCCAAGGCTAACTCCGTGACCCGCAAGAAGAAGCGCGAAGCGCTGGCGGCGCTCAAGGCTGCTCCGGTCAATCAGCTCGCGGTCACTACGCCGTGGGATGCCGACGGTGACGTCAAGGGAGACCTCATGGACGCCATGGGCCTCATCCTGGGCGCCGTCGACGAGAACGGCGACCCGTTCAACTATGAGCCGAAGACCGTGTGGGCTAACCCGCTGACTGTCATGGACATCCAGCGCTCCAAGTCCATGGATGACCTCTTCAACGGTGACATGCGCTCCGAGCACCCGCTCTTTGCGGGCGCTGGCCAGCTCACCTCCCTGCTGGGCGATTCTCTCATCGTCCTCAAGGACTACGCGGTGCCTCGTGGTGAGCTGTGGATGGCTTCTACTCAGAAGCCGGGCAAGCTTGCGCAGCGCGAGGATGAGTACACCTCGCCGTTCTACGCCGAGGATGGTGGCGCGGTTGACCTGCGTCTGGGCAAGCGCCAGACCGCACGCGCCAACTACAGCCACCGCCGCGCGTTCTACATTGACCATCCGAAGTCCGTCGTCCACATCACTGGCCTGGCCTCTGCCTAATGCGTGAGGTCGTGCTGACGAAGTCTGTCCGTCTGGCTGCGGACAGGCCTATCGCACGCGCAGGCCAGATGGTCAGTGTCGATGACGCGACCTACACCCGGCTCGAGCAGCTGGGGGCGATTGCTCCCGGTGATGTTGTCGAGCCGGAGTCGGATGACCACGAGCAGGAGACCACGGGCGAGGACCAGGAGCTGGAACCGGAGGTGCCCGCGCCAGCGGAGCCGACGGTGAAGCCCGCCCCGCGGGTACCGCTTCCGGAAAAGACCGCGCCAGTCGCCGAGTGGCGCGAATACGCCCGGCTCAACGGCATCAAGCTCACCGGGCTGACCAAGCGAAACGAAATCATCGGATTTGTTACGAAGGCGGCCGGCGCCGCCAGCTAGGAAAGGGGAGTGATTCACCATGACCGCCACCGTTGATGATGTGGTGGAGATTTTTCCCCGTCCGCTGACTGAATTCGAGATGACGCTCGCCGAAAATCTCATCGTCCAGTCGCTCGAGCTCATCGGGATGGAGTTCGCCCGCCGCGGGCGAAACCTCGACCATGAGCTCACAGCCATGTCATGGCTAAGCGTTGCCGTGAAGCAGGCCGTGCGGGAAATGGTGTCTAAGGCGGTCATCGTGGGGGAGAACGTGGGCCGAGCGTCCGCATCCTCCACCACCGGCCCGCAGTCTGACACCATCACCTGGTCGCAAGGCATCGGCATCCAATGGGGAGGCGTCGGCATCACCCCGGAGGTGCTGAAGCTGCTGGGGCTGGTCGTTGCTGCGGTTCCTCTCGGCCGTGGCGGGCCAGTAGTCCCCTTCGGGGCTCATGTGTTGGTCAGCGGCGCTGAGTTCAGTGAGCGGGGGCGATTCTAATGGCATGGCGCCCTGATGAATTCGGCGAGCCAATCACCATTCGTGGTGAGATGACCGGCCGTGACCACCGTGGCCGCCCCATCTTTGGTGCGGACACGGTCGTGGAACATTGCATCGTGTCCCCGGCCGGAGACCAGGTCATCAAGGGCAAGGACTTCGTGCACGGCGACATTAGCCGCCTGCAGGTGCTTGCCCCGGCTGGCACTCGCGTCCAGGACGGCGACACCGTCATGATTCGCGGCGTCGAGTACCGAGTCGACCAGCTGCAGTCCTTCGACTACAGCGTCGGCCGGCGCCCGGTGGTGTCCTGGCACCAGCCCAAGGTCGTCTTCATCGTGGAGCGTGGGGAGGTCAGCGGAAGTGTCTCTTAACTACAACGAGTTGTTTAAGCAGATGGCGGCTACACCGCAGGTGAAGGCGGCGACGAAGAAGAAGGCGGACCAGGTGAAGAAGCTCATTGAGCTTCGCTGGCCTGATGTCAATGAGCTCTCTGACCGTGACCGCGCCTATCTGGAGGGTGGCGGGGACGTCGTGCAGGTCACTCACGCCACGCAAGGCACGAATCGCCCTACGCATGTGGTGACGGTGCGTCATCCTGGTGCGGTGGCGAAGCAGGCGAAGGACGGTTTCGTGACGAAGGCGGTGAAGGATGTCTCCTGAGTTCGGTCTTACCCCTGACCCTGTCGTCCTTGTCCATAAGCATGTCCTGAAGCTGTTTCCTGAGGCGGACCAGGACATGGTTCATTTGCACTTCCTACCCGACGGCTATAACTGCCACAACGACGGTGTAGGGGTCGTGGTCTCGAGCGATGTGGCGCAGGTGGATGAGTCGGCGCACTCGCGTGACCTCGTCAAAATCAGTGTTTATGGTCCTGACCATGACCAGGTGCGCCGCCTCGGCAGGAACCTTTACACCGCCCTAACCCAGGGAATGACCGGAATAGGGCTGGGTGTTTCCCGGTCTGCTTCCCAGTTCTTCGGGTCGGGGCCTTCATATAAGCCCACGGGGTTCGTATCGACGATGAGTTTGTCGGTCGGTATCGCCAAGCTCTTCTTCCAGCCGTCGACGTAAACCCTCATCAACCAATTTTTCCTTTTTGGCCACCCTGCGGGGTGGCCTTTTCTATGTCCTTTTGAAAGGGGATAACAATGGCTAAGAATCGTAGCGTTGGCCTTGACCTGCGCGTCCTTGAGGACCGCGAGGTCCTGGTCAACTTCTCTGACACTGCAATCATTGATAAGAAGACCGGCGCTTTCGTCGGTGAGTGGGAATCCCTCGGCCTGGAGCCCACCGACTCCCAGCATGGCCACACCCGAGAGGTGTCTTCCAACACCACCAACCTGACCGGTGGCCAGACTGCTACTTCCTACACCGCTGGCGCTATCACCGGCGCGGTGGACGGTATCGCTGGCTCCCCGGTGATGCGGTATATCGAAAACCCGGGCGCTGTGGTCCAGGAGGGCACCACCTACGGCAAGCACTCCGACGAGGTCGCCAAGGGCTACGTCGCCTTCGTTCATAAGTTCACCTCTGGCCTGGTGCATATTTGGGTGTCTCGTGAGAAGGCTGACCTGGTGATTAATGAGCGTGTGACCGCGAAGGACCCGCAGGCCCGCCCGGTTCAGATCACTTTCAACAATGGTGACGATGAGCGCTACTACGAGGAGCGGTTCTACATCGTCGGAAAGGACGGCTCCGTGACCCGCGTCGAGGAGAAGATCTTTAAGGACATCTCGGATGTGGAGGCCCAGATTAAGGCCGGTACCGCGTTCCACCCGCAGGCCTCGGCAAGTGGCCTGACCGCGATGGTGGTCAAGGACGATGAGTCCGGTGACGTGACCCTGCACGAGTACGAGGACCCGAAGACCGGCAAGGTCGCTGAGGGCTCCAACGCGGGTGTCCGTGCCTCCGGCGGTGTTCCTGGCGCTTCCGACCAGTAGTCACTGACTGACCGGGCTGTGTGTTTTCTTGGCGGTTCCGCGCACAGCCCACCCAGGCTTTATCGAAGTCTAGGAACCGCCACACCTTTCACTTTCCAATTCCATAAGGAGGAATCGCCATGGCAACCGCCAACAACAAAACCACCCGCAAGTCCACCACGAAGGCCGAGGAGGTTGAAGTCCTCGACGCTGACACCAACACTGAGAAGCCTGCCATCGTGGACGGCATCTACACCGAAGAGGCCACCCTCACCAACGGTGTAGCCCTCAAGATTGAGGTCATCGTCGACAAGGACCAGCTGCCGGCCTCCATGGCGTCGTTGATGTTCGAGGGGAACCTGGAGGGCATGATTCTTGCGCAGGTCACCCCGTTGACCCGCAAGCTGCTCGACCTGACCGGCGCAACCCGCAAGGACCTGCATGAGGTGATTTCTCCGGTTGTTCAGCGCGGCACGGAGCTGGCTGATAAGTAATGTCCGCCCGGCTGATTCTCGAGGATGAGCCGGGCACCTGGGTCGAATTCATCCACGCCGGGACGCGGTACCGCGCACGCCGCGACCCCATGGACCTCGGGCACGAATTCGTGACCCAACTGCCGGAAAACCCGCGTCTCATTTGGAGGCTGTTTGATGAGTCTTCGCAGATTCGGGCCATGACCGCCGCCTACGCGCAGGGTGGCCTGTATGAGCAGATGGACGCCTACTTTGAGGCGACCGGCCTGTCAGTGTACAAGGTGGCTTTGGCTGCGCTCGCGGTAGAGAACATTGACCTGCTTGAGGTTGATTTGCTGCGTATCGGTCTTGATGTGCGTGACTGGCTCGACCCCGAAGGTGGACTATCCACGCGGCGCGTGGTGGCGCTCTACGAGGACCTGTTGGAGCGACCTGAGACGTTGGTGGGGGCGAAGCGCTGGGATATTAAACCGGCGGATAAAGCCGCCCTAGCGGTTGCGCTGTTTCATTCCAGCTTCAATGAGTCGGGGGATGAGCATAGTTTCCTTAAGTCGCCGAAGAAGCTCGCCCAGGAGTTGGAGGATGCGCGTATCGCGGCTGAGAAGCGTGAGCGTATGAGTCGTGACCGTAAGACAGTGCTCACGGATGGTTCTGGTGGGTCGTTTGAGTCGTCGAAGTCTGAGTCTTTGCGCATGTTGGAAGAGATTGCTGCCGCCCAGTGAGGGCGGTTTTAGTTTTTGAGGAGGCTTTAATGTCTGCTGGTTTCGTGTCGGTTCCCGTCGTTCCCACGTTCAAGGGGATGAGCAAGGAGTTTTCGCAGCGCCTAGAGAAGCCTGCTCAGGAGTCGGGTAAGCGTGCCGGCGAAGCCATGACTAAGGGCCTCGAGAGCGCGGTCGAGAACATCGAGCGCCAGGTGAAGGCCTCCTCTTCGAAGCTGAAGGACTTGGACCATGCCTACGAGGTATCCGTCGGCAAGCGTGCCGCACAGCAGGAGAAGCTGGAGGCTGTCACCCTGCGCCTGCAAGATGCTGAGGAGAAGTACCAGAAAGCCCTCGAAAAAGGCGGTAAGGGCACTGCTGAGCTGGCGAAGGTAAAGGCGGCGAAGGCCTCGGTCATTGGGGAGACAGAGAAGCTCGAGCAGGCCGAGATTGATGTTCGTGTGGCTGAGGAGAAACACAAGAACCAGCTCGAAGACCTCAACAACACCTTGGCGAAGCTGCAGGACTCTCAGTCCGAGCTGAACCGTGAGCTAGAGAAGTCCGGCGGGGCTTTCGGCGGGGCGAAGGACAAGATCCAGTCCATGGCCGATTCGGCTAAGAATGGTGCGGCGAAGTTCGGCGAGTTCGCGGAGAAGTACAAGATTCACGCCACCGCCGCCCTTGGCGGTATCGGTCTCATCGCGAAGGAGTCGATGGCCTACGCGGCTGAGGCTGAGCAGTCCTACGGCGCAGTCGAATCCATCTTCGCTGACCATGCCCAGGGCATCATCGACAAGTCGAAGCAGGCCGCGACCGAGGTCGGTGTCTCCGGTCGTGAGTACCGTGAGCTGTCCGCCAATATGGGCGCAATGCTCAAAAACATGGGCATGCCCATGGACGAGGTCGCGGACAAGTCCCAGAACCTCGTAGGCGTGGCCGCTGACCTGGCCGCAACCTTCGGCGGTACCACCAAGGAGGCAGTGGAGTCGGTGACCTCGCTGCTGCGCGGTGAGACTGACCCCATCGAGAAGTACGGTGTCTCGATTAAGCAGGCTGACATTGAGGCGCGTATGGCCGCTGACGGTCTGGATAATCTGTCTGGTGAGGCTGAGAAGCAAGCGAAGGCACAGACCCTGCTGAAGCTGCTGACCGAGCAGACAGCTAGCGCCCAGGGGCAGTTCGCCCGTGAGACTGATACCGCTGCGCATAAGCAGCAGGTGGCGACCGCGAAGTACAACGATGCGAAGGAAGCTATCGGTACTGCACTGCTGCCTATCATGTCTGAGCTGGCTGATAAGGCTGCGTCTGTGGCGCAGGTCATTGGTGAGCATCCGGCGATTTTTATTGCGGTTGCTGGTGCTGTGGGGACGTTGTCGGCTGCGATTGTGGGCGCTGCGATGATTGCGCCAGTGCTGACGGCTTGGTCTGCGGCGGCAACGGCAGCGAACACCTCGATGATGGGGCTGGCTGCGTCCACTATTGCTGCGATTGCCCCGGTGGTCGCGGTGATTGCTGCAGTAGCTGCGTTGGGGGTAGCCCTGTGGGCGTTCTTTACGAAGACCGAAACAGGTCGGGAGATTTGGGAGACTTTTACCACCTTCCTGTCCGACGCGTGGGACAAGGCCGTGGAAAAGGTCACCAAGGGCATCGAGTGGCTGAAAGACACTCTCAGTGAACTGTGGGGCTACCTGTCCACCGGCGACTTCAAGGGCCTGCTGGAGAACATGTTCGGCATGGACACTGACTCGAGCCTGTTTAAGGGCCTTGTGTGGCTGAAGGACTTCATCACCGGCTCCCTAGCCGAATCCTTCGCGGCTTTGCGCGAGTCCGCTGGCAAGCTGGTGGAAATACTCGTCAGCCTTGGCAAGTCCGTCGGCGGCGCACTCCTCAACGTGCTGAAGGGATTGTGGGACCTTATCGGCCCACTCCTCGTACCCACCTTGAAAGTGCTCGGCGCCATTATCGGCGGCGTCATCGTCGGCTCCATCATGGCCGCGGTAAAGGTCATCGAGTACGCAGCGAAGCTGTTTAATGTACTGCTGACCGCTGTGCAGTGGCTCATAGACAATGCCCTGGTGCCGCTGATAGACATTATCGGCAATCTGGTTGGCGGATTCCTCTCCGGTGTTATCCCCGCACTGCAAGCTGTTGCCGGTTTCATCGGTGGGGTTTTCATGGGCGCATGGAACCTGCTGTCTGAGGGGATTTCCTGGGTATGGGAGAACGTCATCCAGCCGGTATTCAACGCCATTCTGCAGGTAGCAAAGGCCACTGTCGGTGTGATTGGCACGCTGGTGCTCGCTCCCTTCCTCATTGCCTGGAACGTTCTATCAGCGGGTATCCAGGCCGCGTGGGAGACCGTCATTAAGCCGGTATGGGAGGCGATTGCTGACTTCGCGCAAAACACCCTGTGGCCGATTATGGAATCTGTCTTTGGGTGGATGGGCGAGAAGTGGCAGCAGTTCGCAGACCTCATGGGTGTGGTGTGGGGATGGCTTCGAGACAATATCTTCACCCCGTTCATGGACGGTTTGTCCGCCCTGGCGGAGTGGTTCCAGGCCCGCGTGGATGACATGGTCGCCGCGTGGCAGTGGTTCCAGGGGCTGATGCAGACAGGCTGGCAGTTCATCGACAGCTATGTCCTTGCGCCGCTGCGCTTTGGCCTGCAGGTTGTGGCCGACTGGTTCCGTGCTCGTGTGGACGACATGCTGGCTATCTGGCAAGGATTCCAAAACTTGCTGCAGGCTGGTTGGCAATTCGTCAACCAGTACGTGTTCCAGCCCTTCAAGGGGGCGCTGGATACCATGCAGAGCTGGTTCCGTACCACTGTGGATGCCATTGGCCGTATTTGGGATGGCATCAAGGAAAAGACTAAAGCCCCGGTGCAGTTCGTTGTGGATGTGGTCTACAACAACGGTATCCGTAAGGCGTGGAACGCTGTTGCTGGCCTCGTCGGTCTGGATAAGCTGCAGGAGATTAAGTTCGCCACCGGCGGCATCCTACCTGGCTACACCCCGGGCCGCGACCCGTACACCTTCATCGAGCCGCGCACCGGTATGCGTATCGGCCTGTCTGGCGGCGAAGGTATCCTGCGCCCGGAGGCCACCCGCGCCCTGGGCAAGGACTGGCTGGACAACGTTAATGCTGCTGCTCGCAAGGGCGGGGTGTCCGCTGTCCGTGAGCGCCTGAAGCACTCCCACTTCGCGAATGGCGGAATCATCGACCTCGGCAACTTCGCCAAGGGCGGTTTCACCAACCTGGCCGGTGCTTTGTCTGCGATTCAGCAGTCACACGCGAAATTCGTCTCGAGGTTCTTCCCGGGGATGTTTACGCTGACCTCGGCGTCACGTAGCGAGCCCGGCTCGATGCACGACTTCTCACGTGCTGCGGCGACGGACTGGCAGGCGGCTGATGGCCAGTACGCGACTCAGATGCCGACCCCGGCGTCGAAAGCGCTGGCGAGGGCGATTCATAAGAATTTCCCGAACACCACCCAGTTGATTCACCACCCGCTGGACGGGTGGCAGAACTTGCTGAACGGCGCGCCTTTTGATTACGGGCCGGGTACTAACTCTCAGCACGGTAACCACGTGCACTGGGGTACTAACTCGCCTCTGCGTTTCGACGGTGATGACATCGTCCTGGACGACGTTGCCGGCGAAGGTGGCGGCGGGTGGAACCCCATCAATATGGTTAAGCGCCTGTGGGACGGTATCGTCTCCAAGATTGGTGAATTCCCCGGCGCCGAGAAGTTTGGCGAGTGGGGCAAGCTGCCTGGGGCGATGGCGAAAAAGCTCATTGATGCAGCCTGGGAATTCGTGTCTGGTAAAGCCGCGAAGGAAGAGGCCGCATTCCAGGGCGACCCGGGCGCTGGTGTGGAGCAGTGGCGCCCCATGGTCGAAGCCGTCCTTAAGGACAAAGGCTTCCCGCTGTCCCTCGCCAATAGCGTGCTGCGTCGTATGAATCAGGAGTCCGGCGGTAACGCTCGGGCTATCAACGACTGGGATATCAACGCGCAGCGTGGCACCCCGTCGAAGGGTTTGATGCAGGTTATTGACCCAACGTTCCAGGCGCATAAGGACCCTGGGTATGACAATATTTGGGACCCTGAGGCGAACCTGCGTGCGTCGATGAACTACGCGGTGGCGACCTACGGTTCGCTGCCTGCGGCGTATGACCGTGCAGGTGGCTACGCCCTGGGCGGCATCGTCGACCTGATGAAGCTGTACGACCAGGGTGGCTGGCTGGAGCACGGTAAGGCCGCGTTCAACATGAGCGGCAAGCCGGAACCGGTGCTCAACCACGACCAGTGGACGATAATCACCCAGATGATCCGCTCCGGTGCGTCCATGGGCGATGTAGCCCGCGAGCTCGGGCGCCTCGTCCCCGCCCTGCAGGACCAGGCCGAAGCCGTCGCCAAGTTCGCCGACAATGCACAGGCGTGGATGGCGAAGACAGGAGACTACAACTCGACGGAGGGTATTAATGCTCGTCAGACTGTGCGGCGTGTCCTCGACCTCGGTCTGGACCTGCCCGGCTCAGAGCAGATTCGTGTCATTCTTGATGGGGAGAAAGCCCTATGGGATTCCCGAGCTCGTGCCGTCGGTCATACGGAGGCACTGGCTGAGAAGGAACAGGCCCTCGCGGACGCGAAGAAGAAGCTGCACGAGCTGGAGACTGGCGAGGTAGAGCTGTCTGTCAAGGACAAGCGCAAGCTCGCCGATGCGGAGAAAGCTCTGGCTGAGGCCCAGGCAGAGGCAGGTGAGTCCACCAGCAGCTCAGCCACCGCTGCTGACCGGGTCGCTGATGCCGAAGATGCACTGGCGAAGGCCCGTGAGAGCGGTGACGCTGAGAAGGTCGCCAAGGCCGAGGAGAAGCTCAGCCGCGCTCGTGAGAAGTCCACCGCGTCCTCGGAGAAGGCAAACGATAAGGTTGCCAAGGCTGAGGAGAAGCTGTCCCGTGTCCGTGAGGATTTGGGGATTAAGCAGGAGGAGGATGAGGCGAAGCGCGCCGAGGAAATCGAGAAGGCTAACGAGGCTGTGACCAAGGCGGAGGGTGACCTCGTTGCGGCACGCAAGAAGCAGGCCGAGGACCTCGACAACGTTGTATTGCTCTCGCAGCGTCAGATTGAGGGGCTGATTCCTCAGGCTGAGGGGTTGGCCTCGAAGCTGATTGGTATGGGTGCTCCGGCTCAGGCGGTTAATGCTGGACTGGGCATGGTGGTCGGCAAGCTCGCTAGCCTCGCGGGGCTGGCAGGCCCGACAGGCCTGACCCTGGGCATGGCTATGGACATGCTCAAGGTCGGTATCAGCATCATCAAGTCCATCGTCGAAGCGATTGTGGAGCTGGTGAATCGGATTCGCAAGGCCCGGCTGGAGGCGCTGAAGGCGCTTGCTGACGGGTGGGCAGTCATCGCTGACTATGCGAATCTTGTCGTCGAACTGCAGGGTAGGGTGACCTCCTTGCAGCAGGCGCTGATTCGTGGTGCTAACGCTCAGCGGGAGGCGGAGTACAACCTCATGTTGGCGCAGCATGACCGCTATATAGCCGAAGCCGACGGGGCTTTGCGGGTAGCTGAGGCGCGCCTAGCCTTGGATGAAGAGATTCGTCGTGGGGCGGTTGCGGCGCAGCTGAAGCTGCTGGGCTTGCATGAGGACTGGGATTCTTACATGGCCTATCAGGCCCTGGAGGCCCAGGGCGTGCTCAAGGAGTGGTCAGATTCGGCTATCTCCGCGCTGTTTACGTATGAGAAGGCGCGTGCTGAGGCGCTTAAGGGTGAGGTCACTGCTCGTCTTGAGCAGATAAAGGCCGAGGCCGCCTTGGCTGAGGCGCAGCGCCAGAACGTGCGGAACCAGCAGGACCTGTTGGTGGCGCAGGAGCGTTTGATTCGTATGTCCGCTAAGGTGGCCGGTGTGGACCTCGTAGAGGCCACCGGTACCGCTCAGGTGGCGAAGCTCATGGCTGAGATGGCGGAAGTCAAGCAGGCCATGGACAAAAACGTCCTCGGACGTTGGGGAGTTGGCCTTGGGGCTAATGGTTCTTATGCGAATGAGTACCGTGGCCAGCAGGCGCAGTATGAGTCGCTGCAGCGGGCTTTGGATGCGGTGCTTGCGGAGACTGGGGTCAAGATTGACCGTGGGAGCCTTGACCGCACGCTCAAGCTCATGGGCAGAGCAGCGTTCCGTGGGGGTGACGCCATGGCGGTGCTGCGCGCCCAGATGCCGGAGCTCGCGCAGGCGGAGACCGCGTTGCGTGTCAACGAGGCGTTGAAGCCGGTGCAGGAGGCGCGTGACCAGCAGGCAGACCTGGCTCGCCAGGTGGAGGATTTCACTGCGGAGATTGGTCTGTATGAGAAGACCTCCCCGCTGGAGCGCACGCTCAAGGGGCTGGATTACACGATTCAGTCCTTGGAGCAGGCCTCGGCCGCGTTCGCGGACGGTAATGAGAAGCTGCGCGGCGAGTACCTGGCTGCGGCTAGGGCGAATCATGCGGCGGCTCAGTCCGCGGGCGTGGACTGGAAGCTGGATTCTAAGTACGCCACCCCAGGCGTGCGTGACCAGGTCACCAAGGAGGTGACGATCCATATGGAGGGCAATCGTACGTACACCGCGGACGAGGTGGATGCTCTGCTGCGTGAAATCACTGCCGGGTCGAATGTGACCTACAAGTGGGATAAGTCGTCGACGAAGGTTGCGGCTGCTCGTAGGAAGGAGCGTATCTAGTGCTGAAAGTCACTCTGACCAGTGTCATCGGCAAGAAATACCTGCTTACGGGCACGCAGCAGTCGAGTCCTGTGGTGTGCCCCGAGGAGGCTCTCGTTGGTCTCGTCGCCGAGGAGAGCCGTACTGATGTGGCCGTGCCGGGAGCGCCCGGCGTGGTTGCCGGTCAAGCCCGGTACGGGGCTATCCAGACAGAACTCCCGTTCATGCTGAATGCGGACACGGGGGAGAAGATGGAGGCCCTGTACCGCGAGTTCCGCCAGGGCTGGTCGCGGTCGAAGCCGTGCGTGATGCAGGTGGAGGCCGACCGGCCCGGCGGGCCGTACTTCGTGGACTTGGTACTGGACCGTCATCTGGGTGGCGTGCCGGTGGACATGAGTCGGCGAACGTCGGCGGTGGTGACGGTTCCGGTTTTCAATTCGGGTGGGATGTTTCGCTCGGCGTTGAAGACGGGAACCGGAAGCGTCACAGTGACGAATGTCGGGGATGTTCCTATATACCCCAAAATTCGGAATCTGGGCGCCGGGGGAGTAGTCACCACACCATCCGGCGCAAGATTCACACTCCCGAAGTCGACGACGGCGACGGTGGTTGACACTGACCCACGTCGCTTGCGCCTGCCTGGCGCATTCCCCGAGTCGGTACCCCCAGGAAAGTCGGGGACATGGGTTCTGCCCGCCGGGGCGTCCCTTGAGTGGACGCTACTAGTGGTTGACCCCTGGGCCTAAAAATTTTTGCGAGGCTGGCCCACCTCGCCCAGTTTCAAATATGAAAATTTAATGGAGGGGCTAGCGGATGACTGATTGGGCATCGTGGAAAAAGACCGTCGACTACGTGGTAGCCACCCAGGGGCGCTGGTACGGAATCGGAAACGGTGACGGAGTACCAATATTCACCCTTCCAGCCCCGCTGTCCTCGGACACCCCGGAGCAGTGGATGGAATCCCCCGACCTAGAAATCTCATTCCCAGCACTCACCCCCGAAGGCCAACCGAACCGCCTGGCGGAAACCTTCATCCTTGACGCCCTCGATAAGTTCGACCCGTCCGGGCAGCTGCCGGTAGCGCCGGGAGAGTACATGCTCCTCGTCGCATTCCCCGGTAAGGACGGTCAGGTGGAGCGCCGCGGTGGGGCTATCACGCATGCGGATGCGGATGACCCTGAAAACGATGGGCTACCCAACATCATCACGCTGCATGCACTTAATGCGATGGATGTGTGGAATACGATTCCTGCGGTGTCGTGGCCTGCCGCGTGGTGGGCAGCCACACCGTACGAGAAGACCACGGATGAATCGAAGATTCCGTACGACAGGCCGCACCATATGGCCCGCGTGGAGCTCGCCACCCGCACCACATTCACCTGGAAGCACGGCCAGGCTGGTTTCGTGATTCGGCGCCTAGCGCAAGAGTCTTTGGATGCGGCGATGATGACACAGTCCGACCCCGACGGGACACGCTGGGTCGATGACCCCTACCACGTAGTTGAGGTCCCCGAGAAGGACACGACGCCGGAGATTTCACTGGAAGCCCGTGATGGGTTCTTGTGGGAGACGGTGCTCGCGCAGGCGAAGAACGCCGGCGTGATTTTGGGTGCTTATATCTGGTGGCCGGGGGATAGGCCGGTGCGGTGCTGGTCTCAAGCTAGGTCGACGATGAAACCCGCCGAGGTAGATATCAGCCCATCGAAGGGCGAATCTCACCGCACAGTCGGGGAGCGGGAGTTCCCGCACGCCATGATTGTGCTCACCGTAAAGGAGGTGTAGCTAGTGACTACCCCGTATTTCGTGGCTGATGCGGCGAATGTGACGGTGTTGCGCTCCGTGGCTTCTACTGCTTTCGGTAAGTATGAGCTGCAGGTGCCGGAGGGCATCGACCTGGAGGACATTCATAGCTTCGCGGCGCCGGGTAATGAGCTCGGCTACGTAGCCGGACTGACAGGGGAACGAGTAGGTGGCATGATGCGCCGCTTCGTCCGCGCCGACGTGTCAGTCACCGCGGCTAATGAGTCGGACCCAAGTTGGGTGCCAGATTCTAACGTGGACCAGGTGCTGCGTGAGGCTGAACAGCGGGTCAGCGGCGACTTTTTCCTCGAGTCTGACATCACGCTGGCGGGCCTCGGACCGTGGGTACCGTTTGTGGACTTCCAGGTGGGGGACACGGCCAATGTTGATATTTGGGGGCGGGTTGTTCAGCTGCCGGTGACTCGTATCGAGCCGGTGGTGTCGGACCATTCCGTGGTGGACTTTCGGGTCCATGTGGGTGGCCAGCTGGTGTCTGATGAGGATGCGCGGCTGGCCGAGAATGAGACTATTCGTCGTGCTTTGGTGGAGGACCGCCGTGATTTGGCTGGGCTTAAGTCCCAGGTTTCGAAAGCGGTGGAGTCGGCGGAGTCTGCAAAAAGCACTGCCGACTCCGCTCTGGAAGCCGCCGGTGACACCCGCGCATACGTGGATGACCAGCTCGCGGATGTGCGTAGTTCTATCGCGGATTCGGGTGTCTATCTCGAGAACGTCAAGGCTTATGTTGCTGAGGGTAGGCAGCATGCGGAGTCTGCGGCGGCTATGGCGCAGCAAGCAGGCGAGATGGCTACGCAGGCTGAGCAGATTTACGCGAATATGGATCCGCTTCGTGATGATGTGGAAAGTATTCATGCTGAGGTGTCGCGCTTGGGGTTGTTGGCGGCTGGTCATGCGAAGCAGGCGGCTGAGGAAGCGGCTTTGGGTAAGCAGTATGTTGAAACGGCTAAGGCTTATGCGGCTAAGGCTTTGGAGCAGGCGCAGGCTGGTGAGCAGCATGTGGCGGATGCTGGTGTGCAGGCCACGGCGGCGCAGGAGTATGCGTCTCGGGCGCAGCAGATTGTGGGTGACGCGCAGGCTGTGTTGGATGGTACGAATGCGGACGCGCAGGCCGCTAAGAAAGCGCTGGAAGATGCAGGCAAGCTGCTTAATGATGTGGATGGTAAGGGCACTTCTTTGCCACAAGCGTTGACGCAGATTGTGTCTATGCACCAAGAAGTGTTGGAGACGCATACCGACATTCTGGACGCTCACCGTGACGTGCTGGAGAAGCACGGGCAGGCGATTCGGTGGGCTGCTATGGCTGCGTCTCAGGCATCGACGGCGGCTCAGTCTGCGTCTCAGGCGGCGCAGGACGCTTTGCGTGCATCATCGGAAGCGGCTAAAGCGGCGGATGATGCGGCGACGGCTGCGGGGCATGCTAATCGTGCTGCGGAGGAGAATGCGGCGGCGATTGTCACTCTAGGCCAGGCGGACGAAAAGCTAAAAGAAGCAGACCGGAAGCTACAGGCACAGATTGATGAGACGCGTAAAGCGGGTGAGCTGCTTGCGCAGGCAGTGAAGATCCTCGCGGCGGGTGTCGCAGCTAACTCCGCTGCGTCTCAGTCTGCGCTTTTGGCGGCGGATGAGAACCGGAAAGCCAACGCCGCGACGAACCTGGCCGTGGAGACGTTGACTGAGGTGCAGAAAGAAACATCACGTCAAGCAACCACGGCAGAGAAAGTGGCGCAGGACGCTAAAGCCGCAAGCGACGCGGCCACCAAGGCGGTCAATGCTCAACAGGCGACGGTCAACGACACGAACGACATGGCGCGGTTGACGCATTTCCGGCGCACCCGAGTTTTCATCTATGAGCGTAAAACTGATTCCGATTCTGTGACTGGAGTCAAGATCCTGTGGGATGACCGGACGACGGCCCTTACTTTTGACGCGGACTCGTCAGGCATGGTGATCCATGTGGACGGCTCATGGGAGGGATATTTAAAGACCACGATAATGTCAGCCGATTCGAAACTCGGAATCACCGTTGAGGACGTTCTCGGCTGGTCTGCGAAAGATATTCGGCTGAATGAAAACTATCAGAATTCATGGGCTGAGCGGTACGTGTTCGAGATTTTTCCTTTGTGGCCGGATAAAGCGACGAAAAATCGTTTCTACCAGCGCGGGCTGGCTGGGCTGAAGTAGAAGGAGAAAAGAGGAAGAATGACTACACCTATTGAAAACCTGGACCTTAAGAGCATTATGCCTCGCGGCTACACGCTCGTCCGCACCGCAGACTGGGTGCTCACAGACCCTGCGGTCGGCACAAACATTCCGATCGGCGTCGCCGGACCGGTCGATATTTACGTGACGTGGGAGGGAGAGACGGAAATGGTTCTCGTCCTCGTCACCTCGGACGGCTCGCGGCGCACGCTCGCCACTGGCAAAAAGATCATCCGGTACACGCTGGGTGCCAGGGACGGCGACATGCTCACCATCACGGGCGCTTCCACTTTTCCCGCGTCTGACTCGAAGCTACGCGGCACACTCAAGATACTGCCCACAGCCATGCTCAAGCTGTAAATACTCATGAGAAAGGAAATCATGTTCGATTACGACGAATGGATCGCACAAATCGTGCAGGTGCCCGAGGACAGGCTACGCCTACTCGGCCTTGAGGGCGCACGCGAACGCACCCGGCGTGAAGCCGAGGACGCGAGCCGCCAGCAGCGTGCCGAAGACGCGCAAGCCCTGTGGGAAGAACACCCCGAGCTTAAACCGGCGGTGGAGGAAACCCCGGCTGAGCCTATCGCCCCAACTGTGGATGAAGCAGCAAAACAAGCAGGCATCGAGCCGTTTAAGCAGCCCACGGGGGTGCATAATTCATACCCCAAGGGCGCAAAATTCGTATTCGATGGGCGTATTTGGGAAGCCCAAATTGACGGGTATAACTGGGAACCCACCGTGCCCGGCATTGACTCCCGTTATGTTCTCGATGTCACCGACCGCTACGTGGCACAGGCAGACGTGCCGGAGGAAACCCCCACCGTGGACACCCCTAAGCTGTTCGTGCAACCGACGGGCGCGCATGATGCTTATGCCAAGGGTGCCCGGGTGTCCTTTGAGGGCAAGGTGTACGAATCACTGCTCGACGCCAATGCTTATAGCCCGTCCGCATACCCCGCAGGCTGGAAGCAGGTGAAAGCCAATGGATAGCATTCAGCAAGCCGTGCAGACTGCCGAGCAGGCTCTCGCGGATACCCGCACCGCATACGACCAAGCTAAAGACGCGCTAGCCGCCGCGCAGAACGCCGTCAAGCAGGCAGAAGCTGCTATAGCTGCTGCCCGCCGGGCGGCGGTGTAGATGACCGCGCTGCTCAAGGAGTAGCCATCGGGGAGGTGGCCGCATGACCACCCCGCACCCACCAAAAACCAAGCCCCTGACCGCGCATGCGGCAGGGGTTTACTGGCTCTTCCGGTTTTAGAGTGCATTGATTAGTTCGCCGGGGGTTCGGGCGTGGCACAAGATATTGGGGTCCTTGGCTTTGTAGGAATAAGGGTGTCTAATCCATCCGTACAAACCAAGGACCTACTGTGCAGCCTAACGGAAATGTCATCGTCGATACCATCTGCCGCACCGCAGAACTAGGAGTTACTATCACCGGGGCCGCAGAACACGGCGATGTCACCGTCATCGAAGCCGAGCCCGTCGAGCCCATCAATGAATGCCCCACGTGCGGTCAGCCTGGAGTATTCCGCGACCACGTCATCCGCAGCCTGGTCGATCTGCCCATCGTCGGCCACCCAACACGCCTTCATGTGCGCCTTCCACGCTACCGGTGCACCAACAAGCGCTGCTTGCAGAAGATCTTCCGCGCGGGCCTTACCTGCGCGCCCGACAATTCAAAGACCACGGACAGGGTGACCCGCTGGATACTGCAACGACTCTGCCTAGATCGGATGAGCGTTGCCGCTGCAGCCAAGTCATTAGGCCTGGGGTGGGATACCACCAACGCCTTGGCCTTAGCCGCTGTCCAGGACTTGATCTACAACGACGAGCACTACCTCGACGGGGTCAAGGTCATCGGTGTTGATGAGCATCGCTGGTCGCACAACCGACGCACATGGCGCGACGGATACGTCACCGTCATCGTTGATATGACCGACCACCACGACAAGGATGGAAACGTCATCCGCCCCGCTCGGCTTCTTGACGTTGTCCCAGGCAGAAGCGCTGACGCGTTACGAACATGGCTGAATAATCACAGCGAGCAGTTCCGCGATCAGGTCAAGATCATCAGCATGGACGGCTTCCAAGGCTATGCCACCGCCGCTGGCGAAGTCATTCCCAACGCCACCCAAGTCATGGACCCGTTCCACGTTGTACGCCTGGCCGGTGACAAGCTCACCAAGTGCCGCGCCAGGCTCCAGTTAGAAACAACAGGCCGACGTGGCCGCAGCAAAGACCCGCTCTACCGCAACCGGAAAACTCTGTTGACCACCGAGGGCTTGCTCACCGACAAGCAGCGCGGGAGGCTTGAGGAACTGTTTGACTTCGACGACGACTACGCGCCGCTACAAGAGACCTGGACCTACTACCAACAAGTCATAAGCTGCTACAACAATCCCAACAAGCAAGCAGCCAAGAAAGCCATGAGCACGCTCATTGACACGCTTGTTGACATCAAAGACGCCGGGATCGCTGAGATCGCGCAGCTAGGCAGGACCATGAACAAACGCCGCAAGGACATCCTCGCCTACTTCGACCACGGAGTATCCAACGGACCTGTCGAAGCGATTAACGGTCGGTTGGAATTCCTACGCGGCATCGCCCTGGGATTCCGCAACCTCGACCACTACATATTGCGGTGCCTGATTCACGCCGCCAACATCCGACACAAAATCAATGCACTCTAAAACCGGAAGAGCCGGTTTACTCATGCCCAAAGGAGGGCACGCATGACAACTATGCCAGTCCCCAAGGGGTTCGTGGTCACGTCCGGCTTTGGCCCACGTTGGGGCAGGACCCACTGGGGCACCGACTTCGGCCTAGCTGGCGGCTCCGGCGGCCAGCCCATCTACGCCGTCCGTGACGGTCTTATCACCCGCGCCGGTTCCGCGTCTGGTTTCGGGCAGTGGATCACACTCGACGTGGACGCGCAGCACGGTGGTGGACTCTACGTCTACGGCCACATCATCCCGGAGGTCACCGTGGGTCAGCGCGTCATCGAGGGCCAGCGCATCGGCCACATCAACCCCGACAGCTCCACCAATGGTGGTGTGGCCCCGCACCTGCATTTCGAGCACCACCGCTATGTGTGGTCGCAGCCTGGCCCTGACCGACTCGACCCCATGCAGAATGTCCTCGCCGGGGCGAAGTGGGTAGGCGACAGCACAAAGGAGGAACCTATGACCACCATCTTCGGAGTTGACGTGTCCGAGCACCAGGACGGCATGTCGCTCGCGGCGGCTAAGGCTCAGGGCATGGATTTCGCCATCCTCCGTCTGTGCGATGGCACGTACCGTGACCGCACGTTCCGCTCACACCTTGCCGACGCGGAAAGTGCGGGCCTGCTCGTGAGCACCTACTGGTATCTCCGTGCCCCGTCCGAGGGCAGCACCATCGCCCAGCAGGTGGATGTCATCGACCAGCAGATGGGTGGGCGTCGCGACCTCGGCGTGTGGATCGACGTGGAGTCTGTATCGGGCAGCCGCAAGCTACTCACCGGCGCGGATGTGTGGGCCGCGAAGCGTGAGCTAGAGAAGCGCGGCTACCACGTCCCCGGTATCTACTCCGGCGCGTGGTACTGGGAGCAAATGCCAGGCGGCGAGCCGTCCATGGATGGTCTCGGCTACCTCTGGGTGTCCTCCTATGGGCGGAATCGCACTGGCGTGCCCCGCGACCTCTACCAAGGCGACGGCGGCGACGGGCACGCAGGCTGGTCCTATCCGCTCGGAAACCGCAAACCCGACCTGCTCCAATACGGCTCCAACGCCCACGTAGCAGGCCGCATCGTAGACATCAACGCATTTCGCGGAACCCGCGAACAAATCGCCGCAATCTTCAACGGCGACACCCAACCTCAGGAGGAACTCACCGTGTCCGAAGCAGACCGCATCATCAAGCACATCACCGACTACATCTCAGGCTTCGTCGGCCCCATCGGCTCCGACACCAAAGACGTACGCCAACAGCTCACAGGCGGACGTGACGCGGGCGACTACCGCGGATGGCCCCAACTCGGCAAGGACTCGCAGGGACGCAACCTCACCGTCGTGGACGCCATCGCAGCTCTCCGAGTGGAGCTCGCCGAGTTCCGCGCCGAATTCGACAAGCACGTGGAGGAAAACTAATGCGCAATCTCACCCAACCTTGGTTCATCCGCAAAATCTGCTACCTGCTGGCGTCTATCGGCCTGGCAGTCCTCGCCGCCCTCGGACTCGTCGACGAGCAGACGGGGGAGCAGGTGGCTATCGCTATCGGTACTGCGGCGGGCGCGGTGGCCCCGCTTATCGCCGCGCTTTTCACGGGCCAGCACTCGGATGAGAAAGTCACCACCGATGATGTGGAGAAAGCCGCGACGGTAGGCCGCGCTAACGGCATCCTCGCCGCCCTCGGCGTAGACCAGGCCACCGCCGACGCCCTCATCTCTGTAGGCAAGCACGCAGCAAAGGACACCACGACCACCGCCGCCCCAACCTTGCCGGTCTACACCGGCCCCACAAGCGCAGCATGATTGGAATCGACCCATGCACGAAGGCCCGGTGGAAACGCCGCCTGCTGTCGGACGAGATGGGCCTGTTCATCCTCGGCGTCCTGGGCCTGGCGCGCGGAATCTCCTACTTCCCGCCGATGGTCGACCCAGGCCGTTCGCCCGCGCACCTGCTCGAGCATTTCTTCCCGCCGCCTGTGTGGGGGACTTTGTGGATGCTTGCCGGTATTGGCTGTTTCGTTGCTATGGCGTGGCGGCGTACGCAGCCGCTCGCGGTCGGCGTGATGGTCGGCATGCACTTCCTCTGGGCCGTCAGCTTCATCTTCGGTGGTGGCCGCGGCTGGGTGACTGCGATTGCCTATCTGGCGGTGTTTGGCCTGGCGTTCTGGGCGTTCGCACGCGGCCGCCGTGAGCCGGAGCTCGTGCCCACATTCCCGCCGAAGGAGGTCTAGATGCTGACAACCATTCTTAGCGGCGGGGTGGTTGCCCTGCTCACAGGCCTGTTCGGCTGGCTCGCCGCGAAAGCCACAGGCAGCTCGCAAGTCGACGCGAAGAAGGTCGAAACGGTTGGCCCACAGTGGCAGGCATTCTCGCAGCTCATCATGGATCGAATGGATGCGCAGCAGGCGGAAATCGACGGCCTTAAGAAGGAGATGAACGCGCTGCGTGAGAAGTTCGACTCGCTCGCGCAAAAGTACTGGCGCGCCGTCCAGGCACTCCGCCGGGTTTTCACCACCCACCCGCACACGGTGGAGACCGCAGCCCTCCCCAAGGACGTCCACGAGGACGTATTCGGCGAATAGCCCAAATGACCCCGCACTTTCCGATTGGAGAGTGCGGGGTCTTTTTCTGCGTTTTACTCTATAGGTGTGCGCCCGAGCTCTTCGCACAAGTTGAGATAGGCCCGGAATTTCTCAATCCGCACTCTCACCGCTACATGAGATACGCCCGCGCTACGCCCAATTGCCGATAGTGATTCTCCTGCGTCTCGACGCTCCATCCATACCCTCGCGCCTGGCTTCGCGGCCCGCTCATACCGATTGATGTGGGAGCACCGGTCACTACACGTAGCGCGCCCGCGCACCCCGGTAAGCAGCTCGCCGCAGACTACGCAGCGCCGTGTGACAGGCTTTCTCACACCTTTGATATTTGCTCGCGCCGTCGCGGCTTTCCGCTCAGCAACCACGCCACGGGAGGTGAAAGACTCTTCTGTACGGGCATGCGACGCAGCTGCGGGATTACGCTTTTCCACCATCCGCTCCCACTCCGGCGTGCCCACCTGGCTTAGAGCGTGGAGTGATTGGGCGCGTCGCGTCTCAGGGGCTACTAGGCCCATGCCGCGAGGCAAGCCGTGCGCCTGCTTGTACTCTGCTGCGATCATGTCGTGGGCTTTAATCAGGTGTGTGCCAAGCGCCCGGTACAGCTTCCCGCACTCATGGCAGACGATGCGCTCATCATCACCATCGAGGTAGCCGTACCGGCCATACCCGTCCCTATCGCCGGGTTTCATGCGCGAATGATCTTGTCTACCGCTTGGCGAGAAATTCCGGCAGCGGTGGCCACGTCCTGGATGCGTGCCCCGGCGTGTACTGCGGCGCGGATAGCGGCGTCACGCTCAGCGCGGGCGGCGCGGAGCCTATCCTCCTGCGATTCCATTTCACGCGTGGCATCGGAAATCAGGTCTAGCTCGTGGAGCCCAAGGTCTCCGGTGCGGCGTGCGGATTTCACCGCGCCGATAAGGAAGTCCGCGTCTACCTCTGCGATTTCATCCTCGTCAATGCTGCGGCTTTCCAGTTCCTCAATCTGAGTGATGTAGGTGCGGAGGGCATCTTCGGCGGCATCGGTGTTCATATCGAGCATGTAGTGCAGGGTCTCAGCGAGGCGGGTAATGTCGGTGCCTTTTTCCTCAGTGAGGGAGACGGCGGGGGTGTCCCAGATGTGCTTGGCGAGTCCTTTTAGGATTTCTGGGGTGAGTGGCCGGGGCTGCTCTGGGGTCTCGCCGTCATCAAGCTCGGATTCGTCGAGGGGGTAGACTGCGTGGAATTGGTCGGTGTAGTCGCCGTATTGGGGGTCGCGGCGGTTGCTCTCGTGATACTCGATGAGCTTGTAGCGGAGATCTTCTAGGGTGCCGCCGGTGATGGTGCGGTCTGCGTTGGGGGTGATGAGGGTGTACATGGGGTTCCTTTCAGATGGTGGTGGTGGTTAGGCGGCGAGCTGCTCGAAAGCGTCGAAGATCTCCTCCATAAAGGACTCCTCGATGGGCTCACGGGAGACGATGGCGGTGGGGATAATGAGACGAGCGCCCATGTGAGCGTCCTCGTCCTCATCCTCGGAGGTGGTGCCTTCGACCTCGAGAAGCTCCCAGGTTTCGTCCCACTGGATTCCGGTCTGGGCGATGTACTCAGCGAGGGCTTCGCGGTCGTCCATGACGCTGATGCCGTGCCGGGGGTCTGCGCCCTGGTCGTTCCAGGAGTAGGAGTACTGGTTTTCCGGGTTGAGGATGTTGGGTCGGTTCTGGGACTGGATGCGGTAGTAGGTGGTCATTTTCTTTTCCTCTCTCTTGCCTATACCCCTAGTATATGCAACCTCGGTTACTGCGTCAACCGGGGTTACAAATAATATTCTGGGGATGACATCTCTAGTAGTTGCCCTTGAGGGAGTCGATGTAAAGAGAAGCGGACTTGCGGTCCATCATCGCGACCTTCTCGCGGGTCGTGGGGCCGCTGTAAAAGCCGCCTTCCTCGTGCGCACCACGGTCGATAAGAGCCATGATGTATTCGACCTGGCGCGGGGTGGCAAGGTTGACGGCAGTGGGGGCGGTGGCAGTTTTGGTGGGAGCCTTGGCGGTGGCCGCCTTGGTGGCCTTACGGGCGGCGGCGCGCTCTGCGATGCGCTCTTCTTCAAGCTCGGCGCGGGTAATCGCTTCCTCAATCGTCTCGAAGCGCTTGGGGCAGTATTCCGGGGCGCTTTCGATGTGGCCGTTGACGATGTAGTAGCCCGGCTCACGCTGCCCCCGCATTCCATCATTGGCCTTGGAGGTTTCGGTGGTGTGGAAGATGGTGAAGTGGGGGGTTGCTTCCTGGACCTTGGTTGCTACGGCGATGAACTTGCGCATTTTCTTTTCCTTTTGCGGGCTTCCTTGCTTACATCTCTAGTATATGCAAGCGCGGTAGATAATGCAACCTGGGTTGCAAAGAATGTTTATGGCAAAGCGAAAGCCCTGCCACCTCGGGGGTGTGTGGCAGGGCCTCGCCCCGGAGCTGAGCTCAACGGGCACCCCTGATTCTAAAACGGGTTGGGAGAGGGCGCATGTCGGGCGGGGAAAATCCCGCAAGGATCCCGCACCTCACCCCGGAACCGCTGGAAAAGCCGGACTACCCGGACAAGGTGAACAGCCATGACCAGCAGAAACAACCAAGTCGCAGGTAACAAAACCACCCCGCCCTCATGTGGTGGATCATCCCCGAGGGCCCGGCCATCTAGGCACTGTCATCTCGCTACTGCAGCGGTCCGAACCCCATAAAGCCGCGCCAGGTGTCCCATTCGTCCTGGAGCGCCGCGCGCAGGCTTTCGGGGTGGGCCTCGCCGTCGATGAGAGAGGCGTCGATGGTGCGGATGCCGTTGTCAAAGAACAGGGCCGCGTGTCCCGCCGCGCCGTAGCGCAGGACGGGCACGAGGTTGAGCCCGTCGAAGGACAGGCGCGCGTTAGGGCGCACGTCGAGTCCGGCGATAGCCGCGAGCGTCGGCGCCAGATCAAGAGGCGAGACGAGCTCGGCGCAGTCGCCATCCTCGGCAACGCCAGGCCAGTGCAACGACATCGTCGTGTGGTCGCCTGTGAGCGTCACGGCTGCCAGCACGCACTGTGGGTTCGTGTCGAGCAGGTCTGTGAGAATCGCGGGGTCGGGTTCTTCCAACAAGAGGAATGTGGGCCCAGCGTGTTGCGCGGTGGGATCCTCGGTGACGGTCCAGCCAGCCTCGGCGAATACATCGGTGATTCGCTTCGTCGCTTCTCGCTGCGGATATTGCCCGGTCAGTGCGGCTCGGCGGTTAGCCGGATAGGCCGGGGCGGGGTTGTAGCAACGGCTAAAGGCTTGGCCGGGGGCATCGGTAAGCGGGGCAGCGAAGGTGGCGAGGGCAATAAGGCTAGGCGAGTGCATATTCCCATGGTGCCACTGGGTCGTGCTCCGTGCGGGCGGTGACCTCGACGCGGGAGTATTCGGTGCCTTCGAAATCGTCGAGGTGTTCCCCACGCGGCCGCGAGGTTTCCGGTCATGGTCATGATCCGGGAGCGCACCCAGATGTGGTCGGTGTTCGACCACAGTGATGGTTAGCTTGGCGGTGCACACGATACAGCCGCGCTGCAGGGGCTGGGCTAGACCCAGAAGGCCACAAGCGGCCCTGTGGCAGCCCCCTAAGCGGGGTAAAACTAAGGCAATACTTCATCGTTCAAGTAGGTTTGAGCTCCTACGATGAAGCACATGACCACGCCTGTTTTGGATAAGTCCCTGCCCGCCCAGGATGTTCGCACGCAGCTCGTGGAGCGCGTGAAGTACGCCTCGGATGCGTCCCACTACTATCAAATGCCGGAGGCCGTCGTCGTCGCGAAAGATGCGGCCGAGGTCGCCGCGGTGTTCAAAGCCGCCGCGCGCGATGGCAAGCCGGTGACGCTGCGCTCCGGCGGCACTTCGCTGGCCGGCCAGGCCTCGGGTGACGGCATTCTGGTCGATACCCGCCGCCACTTCAAGGACGTGGAGGTCCTCGACCAAGGCAAGCGCGTGCGCGTGCAGCCGGGTGCGACAGTCCGCCAAGTCAATGCGCGCCTGCAGCTGTGGGGCTACAAGCTTGGACCGGACCCGGCCTCGAGCTCGGCTGCGACCATTGGCGGCGTCGTCGCGAATAACTCGTCCGGCATGGCGTGTGGCACCGAATTCAACACGTACCGCACGCTCGAATCCATGACGTTCATATTGCCGTCCGGCACGATGATCAATACCGCGGACAAGGACGCCAACGCGCAGTTCAAGGCCCAGGAGCCGGAGCTCGTGGAGACGCTGGAGCGCCTGCGCCGCCGGGTCAACGACAACCCGGAGTCCGTGGACATCATCCGCCGCCACTTCGGGCTGAAGAACACGATGGGCTACGGTCTCAACTCCTTCCTCGACTTTGAGGATCCGGTCAAGCTCTTCGAACACCTGCTCATCGGCTCCGAGGGAACCCTCGCCTTCGTCGCCGAGGCTGTCTTCCGCACCGTGCCCATTTCCAAATTCGCCACCACCACGGTCGCGGTCTTCGACGACCTGGATTCCGCGACGCGCGCACTGCCGGACCTGCTGGATTCTGGCGCTGCGACGCTGGAGCTCATGGACTCCTCGTCTATCCGCGTGGGCCAGGAATTGAAGGGCGTGCCTGCGGCGATCACGGGCTTCGACGTGGACAAGCAGGCCGCGCTGCTCATCGAGTATCACGCCAACGAGGAAGAGGAACTACGCTGCCTCCAGGACAAGGGCTCGGCGCTCCTGCGTGAGCTGCCGCTGCGCGCACCGGCGGAGTTCTCCCAGGACCGCGTGGACCGCGCGGTGGCATGGGCCTTCCGCAACGGCCTCTACGCCTCCGTCGCCGGCGCTCGTAAGTCCGGCACGACGGCGCTGCTCGAGGACGTCGTGGTGCCAGTTCCAGATCTTGCGCCGACGTGTGAGTCTCTCCAAGAGCTGTTCAAAAAGTACGGCTACGACGATGCCGTCATCTTCGGCCACGCCAAGGACGGCAATATCCACTTCCTGCTCACGGACCGCTTTGAGGGCGACGAGGCACTGGGCCGCTACAACAACTTCAACGAGGGCATGGTCGACCTCATCCTCGCCGCTGGCGGCAACCTCAAGGCCGAGCACGGCACCGGCCGCGCCATGGCACCGTATGTGCGCCGCCAGTACGGTGACGAACTCTACGACGTCCACCTGGAGCTCAAGCGCGCCGCTGACCCGCGCGGCACCATGAACCCGGGCGTCATCATCGACGATGACCCGGAGGCCCACATCCGCAACATCAAGCTCAACCATGAGGTCGAAATCGACATCGACCGTTGCGTCGAGTGCGGCTACTGCGAGCCGGTCTGTCCGTCGCGCAACCTCACCATGACTCCGCGCCAGCGCATCGTCGTGCGCCGCGCCATGGCCAAGGCCCGCGCCGAAGGCCGCGAAGAGGATGCCAAGGAGCTCGCCGAGGCCTACGAGTACCAGGGCATCGACACCTGTGCGGTCGACTCCATGTGCGTTACCGCCTGCCCCGTGGGCATCGACACCGGCAAGTTCGTGAAGAAGCTGCGCTCCCAGCGCACCGGCGCCAAGCAAGAAGTTACCCGTGCCGTGTGGGCTGGGGCGGCGAAGGCGTGGCCGGCGGTGCCCACGGTGGCATCGGCAGCCTTGACCGGCGTCAACGTCCTGCCTACTGGCCTGGTACAAAAGGTCACCGATGTCGCACGTGCCTTGGTGGGCGAGGACATCATGCCCGAGTACCAGCCGGAGCTGGGCAAGGGCGGCAAGCTGCGCTCGCGTCTGGGTGAGCATGTCGGCGCGCCGGGCGAGCCCATTGCCGTCTACGTTCCGGCCTGCGTCAACACCATGTTCGGCCCGTCTGGCTCGGGCGTCGGCGCTACCGATGCCTTTGTGGCCCTCGCCGAGCGCGCCGGCGTGAGCCTCCGCGTGCCCAAGGACATCGATGCACTCTGCTGTGGCACCCCGTGGACCTCGAAGGGTATGAAGAAGGGCCACGCGATCATGGAAAAGCGCGTCCAAGCCTCCCTCATGGCCGCCACGGATCACGGCCGTTTGCCCGTGCTTTCCGATGCCTCCTCCTGCTCCGAAGGCTTCAAGGCCATGGCCGAAGCCGCGGGCCTTACCGTCATCGATGCCGTGGCCTTCACCGTGGAGCACATCCTGCCCACCCTCGAGGTCAAGCACAAGGTCTCCTCGATTACGCTGCACCCGACGTGCTCCTCGAAGCACCTCGACATCATCGGTGACCTCGAGACCGTCGCCAAGGCCGCCGCCCGTGAGGTCCACATCCCCGCCGACTGGAACTGCTGTGGCTACGCCGGCGACCGCGGCATGCTCCACCCGGAGCTCACCGCCTCGGCGACGCGCGATGAGGCGAAGGAGGTCGCGGAGATCGACTCCGCGCACCACGCCTCGCTCAACCGCACCTGCGAGCTCGGTCTGTCGCGTGCGACTGGACACGAGTACCAGCATGTGCTGGAGCTGCTGGAAGTCGCGAGCCGGTAGTTCCTAGTCGCTACTTGGCCCATTGAGGTTGGACATAGCCGCAGGTTGCGCTTTTCTCCGCGAAGAGCGCGACCTGCGGCTATGGCCTTTTTGAGGGGCCATCTACCGCACAATGTGTAGCCATGTCGTACGCGCTGCGCATTGCCCTCGACACGGATGCCTCTCCACACTGGGGCACACCTTTCACCCAAACTATCTATCGGGATATGGAGTTTCCCGATGGCGCGACGCTGTCCACGCTCCACGTCGCTCAAGCTTTCCGATGCCCCCGTCACCGCATCCTCCGCATAATCCAGCAACGCGACCTTATCCTTGGTGCCCCACTGAAATGTCATGACGTACTCCTTCTACTGAAGTGTTCTCCTTCCTTCGTGGAACTACTGACGTGCGGGCAGGGAGGATTGGGCGATGTGATGGGGGAGAGGAACTTCGCAGAACTCGCGCACTTCGGCGCGATGTCGGTTATAGTCACGCACATAGTGAGTAACTTGTATCACACTGAAAGAAGTTCGTCTCTACCGTCACGTCATTGACTCTGAATGTAAGGAGCCAGCCATGGCAACACCGACATCCGAAGGTGCGCCGCGCGCCGAGGACCGTTCCTAGAAGAAGGCCGCCGCGCAACGACAATCGGGCGGCTGGCTCGATACATTCCTCAACGGCGTGGAAGCAGTAGGCAACAAGCTGCCCGAGCCGTTTACTATCTTCCTCATTCTCTACGTCATCACGGCGGTAGCCTCGTCTATCCTCGCGTGGAATGGCACGAAAGTCATGGTTCCGGGCAGCGATGAGGAACTGGCCATCAAGGGCCTGTTTACGGGCGAAGGCATGGCGTGGTTCACCACGACGCTGGGTGAGAACTACATTGGTTTCCCGCCACTGCTCACGGTGCTTCCCATCCTGCTGGCCGTCGGCGTGGCGGAGCGCTCCGGAATGCTCTCCGCGCTCATTCGCAAGCTCTTCGGCTCGGCGCATCCCACGCTGCTGCCGTACGCGGTCGGCGTCATCGGCGTCACTGCGTCCGTCATGGCGGATGCCGCGTTCGTCGTCGTGCCGCCGCTCGCCGCGATGGTCTT
This sequence comes from Corynebacterium phoceense, assembly GCF_900092335.1. GTDB lineage: Bacteria > Actinomycetota > Actinomycetes > Mycobacteriales > Mycobacteriaceae > Corynebacterium > Corynebacterium phoceense. The sequence goes on along the minus strand of NZ_LT596208.1, from coordinate 1,763,807 downwards.
TAAGGCGGCGGGCCGCCACCCGGTCGCGGGTCTCATCGGCGGTTTTGCGGCCGTCGGCGCGGGCTACTCCACAGCACTCGTGCCCACGAGTTTGGATGCCCTCTTCGCCGGAATCACCAACGCCGTCATGCAGACGCTGCCGAATTTTCAGTTCGCGGACGTCAACGCGGTGAGTAACTACTTCTTCAACATCACGAGCTCGATTGTCCTCGGCATCGTGGCCGGCTTCATCATCGACAAGGTCATTGAGAAGCGCATGTGGCAGCAGGAGGTCCCCACCGAGGAGCACATCAACCTGGAGGAGGCCGCCAAGCGCGGCGACCGCGACGAGAACGGCGAAGAGCTCAGTGCCGAACTGTCCAAGAAGGAAATGCGTGGCCTCATCTTCTCGGTCCTCGCGGCCGTCATCGTCACCGCGGTTATCCTCTTCGCAGCGCTCATCCCGGACTCCCCGTGGCGCAACGAGACGGGCGGTTACTTGCCCAAGTCGCCGCTGCTGAGCTCCATTGTCTTCATCGTCTTCCTCTACTTCCTCGTCATGGGCATCGTCTACGGCCGCAACGTGGGCACGGTGAAGAACGTCAAGGACGTCGTGGACATGATGATTGGCTCGCTCAAGGACATGTTGTCCTTCCTCGTCCTCGCGTTCATCCTTGGCCAGTTCGTCGCGCTCTTCGCATGGACCGGCATCGGTACCTTCACGGCGGTCCATGGCGCGGCCTTCCTCGAATCCATCGGGCTCACCGGCTTCCCGGCAGTCCTCGCGTTCATCGTGCTGGCCTCGCTGCTCAACCTGCTCATCATCTCAGGTTCGTCCATGTGGACGCTCATGGCCTCGGTCTTCGTCCCGATGTTTGCGCTGCTGGGCTATGAGCCGGCCTTCATTCAGGCCGCGTTCCGCGTGGGTGACTCCGCGACGCAGATCATCACCCCGCTTAACCCGTACATGATTGTTATGCTGGGCCTGCTCCAGCGCTACGAACCGAAGGCGGGCCTGGGCACGCTGATGTCGCGTCTTATTCCTTTCGTCATCCCGTTCTTCACGGCATGGGTCATCCTGCTCGCCATCTGGTTCTACGCGGACCTGCCGCTGGGGCCGGGCAACGGAATTATGATCGAGGGATAATGCATGGCTGATTCACCTGAAGAACATCCCACTGTGCCGTCGACGGCGTACCTCGACGCGATGCATCGCCAGCTTGAGGGCGATATCGAGCGCGTCATTGAGGCCGCCGTCGCCCCCACCGCACCCACTGCAGCGTGGGATCTCATCGAAAAGTGCGTGGAGGACCTCACGGACACCCTTAACCACATCGTGGCGGATCTTCACGCACATCCTGAGACCGCCTTCGAGGAATACCGCAGCTCCGCCCTGCTCGCGGACATTATCGAAGAACGCGGCTTCACCGTCACGCGCGGTGCCTACGGCGTCGGGACCGCCTTTGAAGCGTCCTGGCAAAGCCCCGATTTCGACGAAAGTAAGCACCCCACCGTCGCTATCCTCGCTGAGTACGATGCTCTGCCTGGCATCGGTCATGCGTGCGGCCACAACATCATTGCGGCCGCGGGCGTGGGCGCGTTTCTCGCGCTCACTGCGGCGCTGCAGCGGATAGAGACGGTGCCCGCGGGGCGCATCGTCGTGCTGGGGACCCCGGCCGAAGAGGGGCATACGGGGAAGGAATACATGATTCGCGGCGGCGCCCTTGACGGCGTCGATTGCGCGATGATGGTCCACGGCTTCGGCTATGACATCGCCTCACACGTGTGGCTGGGACGTCGCAGCGCCACCATCACGTTTGAGGGCGTGCCCGCGCACGCCTCCGCAAGCCCATTCATGGGGCGCAACGCGCTCGATGCTGCAACACTCGCATACCAGGGCCTGGGACTTTTGCGCCAACAGATGCCGCCGGGGGATAGGCTCCACGCGATTATCGAGGACGGCGGCGATTCACCCAACGTCATCCCGCGACATGCCTCGCTCAACCTCTACGTGCGCTCGGGCGAGGTGGAAACCCTCCTCGATTTGTCCCGCCGCGTCGACGACATCATGCAGGGTGCCGCACTCATGTCTGGCTGCGGCTACCGCGTCGAGTGGGACCTCAATCCCATGTCACTGCCGGTGCGCAACAACGAGGTCCTCGCACAGCGGTGGGCGCGCACGCAGTCCCTGCGCGGCCGTGTTGCCTTGCCTGCCGGCGTCGTTCCGGAGACCCTCGCTGCGTCCACGGATTTTGGCAACATCTCGCACCTTGTGCCCGGTATCCACCCCGTTATCAAGGTCTCGCCCGACGATGTCGTCCTGCATACCGAAGCCTTCCGCGAATGGTCTATCAGCGACAACGCCCGCACCGCCGCTGCCGATGCCGCCGTGGGGCTCGCCCAGACCGCCTTCGACGTTCTGGCAGACCCGGAGCTTCTCGATGCCGCCCGTGCCGAGTTTGCCGCCGCCGGTGGCGCCAAATCGGTGGAGCAATTGTTGAGTGGGGAGCATCAGATTTAGTTTCTGTATCTATTGTGCCGGGGTGTGGTTGCACCGCCCCGGCTTTCTTTGTTTTCAGTCACTGATGGAGGGGAACCCGTGCATTCTTCGTGGTTTAGCACCGAAGAAGTGGGGTATTCGGGGGTGTTTGAAAATTAGCAAACTTTAAACGTGTGACGTGTAACATGCTACGGTGACTCGTATCACTTAATTGGAGCACTATAAGGAGGCGCATATGGGCATCGCAGCCCTTGTGGTCTTTATCGCGGTGACGGTGATTATGAACACCGCCCTTAAGCGCGAGATTTCGGAGTCTCTGGTCGTAGCCCTCATTGCCACGGCATTGCTGGGCGGCACCCATGCCCCCGCGATGCTGGGCAAAGCAGTTTTTGGTGCGGCGCAATCAGAGGTCACGTTCGCAGGTATGGCTTTCGTGTTCATGGGCATTGTCGTGCAGTCGACGGGTCTCATCGACCGTCTCATTGAAATTTTGAACTCCATCTTCGGTCGGTTGCGTGGCGGCGCTGCGTACGTCTCGACACTGGGTTCTGCGATGATTGGCCTTATTGCTGGTTCAACCGCTGGAAACTCTGCAACGGTTGGCTCGGTGACTATCCCATGGATGAAGCGTGCTGGGTGGTCTTCGGAACGCGCCGCGACGCTCGTCGCTGGCAACTCCGGACTCGGCGTCGCGTTGCCGCCGAACTCTACGATGTTTATCATCCTGGCGCTGCCAGCAGCTACTGGTGCATCGGCTTCAAGCGTCTATGTCGCTCTAGCATGTGGTGGCGCCTACGCGGTCCTTTACCGTTTGGCGGTCGTGTTCTTGTGGACGCGTACCGATAAGATCGCGGCCACTCCGCGTGAAGACCTCAAGTCATTCGCGCAGGCGATGAAGGAAGGCTGGCGCTCGCCGTCTATCTTCTTGGGAATCATCATCCCAGTTATTCTCACGATCGGCCCGGTTGCCGGTTACCTCACGTCCCAATTGGGCAAGGATGCCGTGAAGTCGATCTCGATCATCGTGTGGGTGCCGATTCTTATTACGCTCATCGCGCTTCTCGAAGGTGCGAAACATATCCGTAACAACAACGAGCATTTCCGTATTCAGCTTAAGCAGGACGCGCATCAGTTCGCCACGGTAGGAATTTCCCTCTTTGCTGCCTTGGCTGCAGCGAAGATTATGGAGGAACTCGGCGTCGGACCGCAGCTGTCTGGCCTACTTGACTCGATGAGTCTGCCGCGCTGGCTCATGCTTATTGTCGTCGGCGTCCTTGCAGTCCTCGTCGCCACGCCACTGTCTTCGACTGCAACTGCGGCGGCTATCGGTGCGCCAGCTATGGCGGCTTTAATAGCTGTGGGGCTCGACCCGACTGTTGCCATTGTCGCCATCCTGCTGTGTACCTCCACTGAGGGAGCCTCCCCGCCGGTTGGCGCACCCATTTATCTCTCGGCAGCTATGGCGGATGCTAATCCGCCGAAGATGTTCGTGCCGCTCATTGTTTATTTTGTGTTGCCGATGATCGCGTTGTCCTGGCTCATCGGAATGGGTTGGTTGCCCATCTACGTCGCTCAGTAAGAAAGGGAAACCAAAAATGAAAATGGTCTTTAGCGCATTTCAAGTGCTGTTCTTCGTATTCATGGCGCTGTTTCTTATCGGCGGCGTGTGCATCATTCTCACCCAGACCTTCGGCATCGTTATTGGTAGTGGCGACGTGGTTTCCGGAGTGGAGAATTGGCTTGCTCCGGTTACCTACAGCTGTGCCACACTCTGTGCTGTCTGCGCGTTCGTGCTGACTTATCGCCCGAAGCCGCAGAGCACCAAGCACTAGGTCCTTAACGCTGGAAGCGGGCGCCCGTGGAGCAATCCACGGGCGCCCGCTTTATGTACTTCCCTCTCAGTCCTAGTGTGTGACCTGCTTTAAAACTGTGCGACTTGCTGTTGCCAGATCTCTTCGATTGCGGTCGATAATTCGTCCTCTGAGTATTCGGGATGCTTCTTGCTCACCGCCTGCTCGAGTAGCAGACGGCCGGTTGCGGTGATGTGCTCGGTCATAGCTGTGTGTGCTGCTTCGCTGTCACGTACGGCAATGGCCTCGATGATAGGGAGGTGCTCGGAGTGGACTTGCTCGAGCGACCGATAGCGTCGCACCGTTGAATCCGAAAGCAGGCGCGTATGTGTCCGCAGCTTCGATAGAATGTCGCGGCCACGGCGGGCATGTCCGGCGGCCAAAATGGCGTCGTGTAGTTCTTGGTCCCACGTGAAGAAAACGTTCTCGTCGCCATCTGTACAGCTGACCTTCATTGCCGCGATAATGTCCTTCATGTGTGCGAGCTCGTCCGCGCTGCGGTCGCGTGCAGCGCGAGCTGCGGCGTTGGGCTCGATGCTTAATCGAAGGTCGAAGATATCCGCGACATCGGAAGGCTGAGACTCGACGATACGGAAGCCACGATTGCGGACGAATTCGATGAGACCAACTTCTTCGAGACGCAGTAAGCCGTCGCGCACGGGGGAACGGGAAATACCTAACTCCTCGGAGAGCTGATACACGCTGTACCAGTTGCCGGTCGACATCGTGCCGTCGTGAATGCAGTCGCGGACGTGGTTCATGACCTGGGTGGCCATGTTGGGCGCCGCAGTGACTCGGGGAGTGGGGGAGCTTGAAGAGGGGGTCATTCGGAGAATTTTACCTACAGAAACCACGAAACATGTAACATGTTACCCAAGATACGGCGTTGAGTTGCCCTCGTGAAGATTTGGAGCATCTGACCATGACTAGCACCATCAAGTTTGATCGCCTTGAACCCAGTGTGTACGCGAAGATTGCGCGTTCCGGGTTGCGCATGGATATGACCACGCGCGCGGCGTACACTTCGGACGCCTCGATTTTCCGCCGCGTTCCTGCGGCTGTGCTCGAGCCTAAGACCGTTGATGACGTGCGCGACGGTATCTCGGTTGCACGCGAGCGTGGATGGAAAGTTGTGGGCCGTGGGGGCGGATCTTCGGTGGCGGGCAATGCCATTGGCGAGGGACTCATAATTGACACCTCTCGCTACTTTAATCGCATCCTTGATATTGATCCGGAAGCACGGACAGCGACCATCGAGCCGGGGGTAGTGTGCGACGCACTGCGTGACGCTGCTGTGCCGTTCGGCCTGACGTATGGACCAGATCCTTCAACTCACTCACGCTGCACTGTAGGCGGCATGGTTGCGAACAACGCGTGTGGCTCCCACTCCGTGGCCTTTGGTACTGCAGCGGAGAACCTCATTGATGTCACCATCATGCTGGCCGACGGGCGTGAGGTGACTTTCAGCGAAGGTGGCTGCTCCGATCCGGAACTGGAGACCAAACTGCGTGCGCTCGTAGCCGACAACGCTGAGCTCATCGAGGCGGAACTCGGCCGTTTCCCTCGCCAGGTCTCTGGCTACGGCCTGCACTACCTGCTGGACCGCAAGGGATTTGACGTGGCGAAGGCGCTTGCCGGTTCTGAAGGAACCACGGGCATCATCACCAAGCTCACCGTCAAGCTTGTCCCGGTTCCTAAGGTCAAGGCCTTGGCCGTGCTTGCCTTTGAGACAGTCTTCGATGCAGCGGCTGCGGCCGCGAAGCTGCGCCTGCCGGGTGTAGCGACCATCGAGGGCATGGGTGGTGACCTACTCGGGGCGCTGCGTTCCAAGGTCGGCCAAGAGCATGCCGGTGAAAACCTGCCTGGTAACCGTAAGGGCATCGAAGCTGGCGGTTGGCTCTATTGCGAGACCGGTGGCGATACTCTCGAGGAAGCGTTGACGCTGGCCGAAGACGTCGCGGCGTCCGTTGAGACTGTGGACCACGTCATCGTCCATGAACACGCGGAGATGCGCGGGTTGTGGCGTATCCGTGAGGCATCAGCGGGCATCGTCACGCGCCTACCTGATGGCGGTGAGGCTTGGCCGAACTGGGAGGACTCTGCCGTGCCACCGGAAAATCTCGCCGAATATCTACGCGATCTCTACGCTCTCATGGATAAATACTCTCTGCGCGGCATTCCGTTTGGTCACTTCGGTGAGGGCTGCGTGCACGTGCGTATCTCTTTCGACTTCGGTACCGAGGAAGGTGTGCGCCAGTTCAAGGCGTTCATGGAGGACGCCGCGGAGCTCGTGTCTTCTCACGGTGGATCGCTGTCGGGCGAGCACGGCGATGGCCGCGCACGTTCTGCGCTCCTAGACCGTATGTACTCGGCGGAAATGCGTCGCGTCTTCGAGGAATTCAAGCTCATCTTCGACCCCGACAAGCTCTTTAATCCCGGCGTGCTTGTGTGGGCGGATGCCACGGATCAGGGCCTGCGCATGGCGCCCGGCCAGCGCACCTTCGAGCTCACCCCAGTCCATGCTTTTAGTCACGACAAGGGATCGATGGTCAACGCCATCAATCGCTGCGTGGGCGTGTCCGCCTGTCGCTCTGAGACCGGCTCCATGTGCCCGTCCTTCCAGATCACCGGCGATGAAATCCATTCAACCCGCGGCCGTGCCCGCTTGTTTTCCGAGATGTTCCGTGGTGAATCCATCAAGGATGGATTCCAATCCAAGGAAGTCGAGGAGGCCCTTGACCTGTGTCTGTCCTGCAAGGCTTGCGTTTCCGAGTGCCCCGTAAACGTCGACATGGCGACGTACAAGGCGGAGTTCCTCCACGAGCATTACAAGGGCAAGCTGCGCCCGGGTGCGCACTACGTCATGGGCTGGCTGCCGCTGTTGGGCTATGTCGCGCACAAGATTCCGTTGGTACCAACGCTCATCGATAAGGCGATGTCCACGAAGGGCTTGGATAAGCTCATCGCACGTGTGGGTGGGCTCGACCCCAACCGTCCGCTCATCCATTTCGCGCATACCTCGCTGCGCACGTGGCATGCCAAGCGTGTACAACCCCAGCGGGATGACTCGATGACGGTCGTGCTGTGGCCGGACTCCTTCAACTCTTCGCTCGGCACGTCGCCGGCTACGGCCGCAGTTGAGGTACTCGAAGCGCTGGGCTACACGGTGGAAATTCCTCAGGAGTTTGTCTGCTGTGGCTTGACGTGGCACTCCACCGGACAGCTCGATATGACCAAGCGTGTGCTGGAGCAGACCGCGAAGGTAATGAAGCCTTACCTTGACCGTGGTCTACCCGTCATCGGTGTGGAACCTTCGTGCACCGTCATGTTGCGCTCTGAGGCGACCGAGCTTTCCCCGAACCCTGACATCAAGCGCCTCGCGCAAGCGACCACGCAGTTCTCCGAGTTTGTCGTCCCGCGCATCAAGGAGCTCGTTGCTGAAGGAAAGATCGTTCCGGGCGATGTCTCGGCACTTACCCAGGTCCATTGCCATGAGAAGTCGCTGGGTGATCCGTCTCAATCGCAGCAGCTTCTCGATGCCCTCGGTATCAGCGACGAGTCAATCGCCACAGGGTGTTGCGGCCTTGCCGGCAACTGGGGCTTCGAGAAGGGTCACGCGGAGGTCTCCATGGCGCTCGGCGAGCGAGAGCTCTTCCCCAAAGTTCGTAAGGCTACGAAGGAAGGCTCCATCGTTATCGCTGACGGTTTCTCGTGCCGCACCCAGATCGAACAGGGTACTGGTGCGCAGGCGAAGCATATCGCGGAGATTGTGAGGGACGTCTTGGCTGCTTCCTCCATGAAGTAGTGGAGCGCTGAGAGGGGCGGTGATTCTCATCGTGACGTGCTGATGCTGTGCGCTACACAGCATTAGCACGCTGGATACTAGACGCCGGTAGTATGCTTCAGCACGGCGGAATGCCTGTCGTAGACCGTGCTGGAGCATTATTCGTATCTGGGGAGTTTTGCGGCTTCGATTGAAGGGGATGGAAATTCCGCCACACGTCGCTACCTCGATGAGCTTTTTACGACCGGAATGAAGTCGACATTGAGTGGGAATGTGCCGAAAGCGCCAGTGCGTCGTCCCCGCGTGTGCCAAGATGGACACACATCACAGTCGTGTGCGAAGGAAAAGGAGGACGCTGTGTCAGCATTGAGCGAAATCCTGCGCAGACTCAACAGCTCGGTAACCATCCCTGATCATTTGCTCGCGCCTTTGCAGGAGGACGAGCTTTCGGCGCTGCGCTTGTTGGAAAACACCATTGATTCCAACCGCACGTGGCGCGCATGTCGACGAAGATTTTGGAAGTCTCGCACATGCTCAATGCGGGTCGCGCGTCGAATGACGTGCTTGACGCCATCGTGCGGCATGGTTGTCGGCTCACCCCTCGAGTGGTCGCGCCTGCGCGAATGTACTGTCCGTGACTTGGAGAAGGTCGCCTTTGGCTTGCAACCTGGCACGCTCAATTGGCTAGGCGACGAAGGCGTTGATGTCGCCGTCGCCCACCGCTTCGCCGAAACCTGGGGCAAGTTGCGCGAGTACGACGAGGCCCACGGCAGCGAGTATGCACAGACGCCGCAGGCCTATCTGCGCAACGGCGGGCACTATGTGCGCACCGTTGATGCGCTTAAGACCCACCGACACACCGTGCGCAAGCGCATTGCTGACGCCGCCGAGATTCTCGAGATTGACTTCGACGATCCCATCGCGGTCGCGGAGCTGGTGGTGCTAGGCGTTGCCGGCGCTGGTGCATCCTCGTTCTAGCCGCGCTTTGTTGTCCCTCCGACATCGATGAGATGCTGGTACACCGCGTCCGTAAGCGCGCGGCTATGGAAGCGTCGGAAGAGCTCACCGTTGCGATAGCGCATATTTTTCACGGCGAATTCGCGCGCCGCCTGCAGCAACTCGGGGCGCTCGTGCATAACGTCGCTGAGCCTGCCGAGGGGATAGTAGACGGGCACCGCTTCAATCGGCTTGTAACGATGAATCGAGAACTGGATGGGGACCTGACCGGGCTTCTTGGCCTTGCGCATGGCCGTGATGAAATCGGTGGTGTTCTCGTCACCGGGCGAGACGTTGAGGAAACCGGAAGGCCCCGGTAGATGGTCGACGCCGACCATCGGATAGAACTCCTCGTTGAGCAGGACGAGCATTTCCACCACGCCAGTATTGATAGCGGCGTACCGGCTGTTGCGATTCGTCGAAGGGAGATCGGTCAGCGTCCAGAACTCTTTCTCGGTATCCGGCGCGAGCGGAATGATGTCGGACAGCGCGAAGGAGAGATCGGCCAGGATCTTGGCATACGTTTCTGCGTCGGTGGAACGTTGGACTTTAGGGCTTGGGAGCGGCCCGAGATTGGGCAACTGGCTAAAGTTATAGGCTTCGCGGACCCAGGTTTCTTGAATCCAGTGCTTTTGCTCCTCAACGCTAATGGTGAAATCCAGCGGTCTGTGTTCGCTCGAGTCAAAGTTAAACGTGCGATTTCGAAGGCGTTGCTGCTCGTTGAGCTGCTCGGCAATCATGGCTTTCTCGAGCGGGCTGAGGGCCTCTTTCTGGGGAACGCGGGCGAATCGGAGCGGAGAAATATCCGTCCATGCGGGGGTGATGCTTCGAACCATGTGCGTGGGTACGGAAACGTTGGACGATGTTTTTCGGTAAGGCCGACGTAGCGTTCCCCGTTAGTGAATTCCAGAATATAAATTCCGCGCCGGAACCTCGTACCGACGAGAGGAGCGACAGGGGAGTTGGAGTCGATCTCCCAGCGCTTGAAATTGAGTGAGAATGTGGTCATGAGTGAGAGAAGGTAGACGTCGTTTATCTCATCGTAGGCACAATGCGCGGCGCGCCAAGGGTGTTTGTACGCGGCCGTCTTGAAACCAGACGTAGAGCGTGCTCTGTAGTGCTAGGTTATGCAGCATGAAACGTCTCGCTCTCATCGCCGCGGCTGCGCTGTGCTTGAGTATGCTCGCACCCGTGGCCGCCTCTGCTCAATCGTCCGATATGACGCAACAGGAACGCGACCAGTGGCGCACCGATCCGCTGGGCGCCGTGCTGTGGACCGGTATTAAGAGTAGTTCGAATGCGCTCCGCGGTGACCCGGTCGCGATGTCGGTGGCCTCGGTGTATTCGATGGGCTCGCCGAGCGACACCTACCCAGGAGCCTTCGGCAAGGTGGACCAGTGCGCGAAGTTCCTTACCTCGTCCAGTCCACTGGGCGGCGTGCGCTTTACTGCTGCGGGGCTGTGCATCATGGCGAATCCGTCGCTGCGAGCGGAGCTTGCAGAGCAACCGGGGATTCCGCTGTTCTAGGCGGTCACTTTGTACTTAAACTCGGGAGAATTATGAATCGCCTGCTCATCGGTCTCGCTTTCTTAATTCTTGCAGGGTGTCTTGCCGCATGTAGCTCAGATATGTAGCTCAGATACCGCGTCTGAGCAGATGACGTTGACAACGCCGGTCGAGGAACCGGTGCACTATGTCGCTCTCGGGGATTCCTATGCCGCGATGGGCTCGCGCGCTGTCACGGATCCCGGCGACCCCTGTGCCGTCGCGGCGGATTCGTACCCTGTTCTCCTTGCGGACGCGCTGGGAGTGGAAGATTTCGTCAACGCGTCGTGCCAAGGCGCCGTGACCGCGGACGTGGGGGAGAAGACGGCGTTGGGGACGGCGGCATCGGAAGGCTCGCCGCAGGTGGCGGCGCTGGGGGAAGAGACGGACCTGGTGACGCTGAGCATCGGTGGCAATGATGTGAGCTTCATCGACATGACGCGGTGCTTCGAGAACGCGTGCCCGGCGGGGCTGCGCGAGAAGGTGGCGGGCGAGCTTGAAGAGCTGCCAGCGCGGCTGGACGATGTGTACGTGGCGATTGAACAACGAGCACCGGGTGCGCGCGTCGTCGCCACGGGGTACATGCCGTTGCTCAACGACGCATGTACGGACGTGCCCGACGCGGCGTGGCTCGCGGAGCAGATCACTCGCATCAACGGGGAAGTGCGCGCGGCCGCCGAGAGGCATGGCGCGACGTACGTGATGCCGGCGGGCGCGGGGGAGCACACTGGGTGCTCGGCGGAGCCGTGGGTGGATTTCACGGGCGAGGCGACGGGCTCGTACCCCATGCACCCCACGGCGGCGGGGCAGCGTGCGATGGCGGAGGCCATTGCCGCGGCAGTTGGCTAAAGACGGGCAGCTATAGGTGCAAGGCGAAAAATTAGCGACGGGTGGTGCGCGTGCGGTCAAGAAAAGAATGAAATTCGTATGAGTCGCGCGAAAACCAGAAAATTTTCGGCAACTCATACGAGTTATGAACGCTAGACCAGCTTTCCAGCGACGTAGGTCTGGTACGTCTGCGGCATGCCGGGGCGGTACGCCAAGTCGATGGCGGAGGCACCCTGGAGCACGTGGAGGTCCGCGGCCGCGCCGGGCACCAGTGTTCCCTTGGCCGGGCGGCCCTGGGAGTCGCGGCCGTCGCCCACGTCGTGGCGGCGCAGTGCCTTGGCACCGCCGGTCGTCGCGGCGGCAATGGCCTCGTCGAGCGTGAGGTGTTGCTGCAGAACCGCGGTGGCCACGCAGAAGTTCATCGACGAGGTATACGAGGTGCCTGGGTTGAGATTGGATGCGATGGCGATGGTCGCGCCCGCGTCGAGGAGCCGGCGGCCCGGAGCGAGCGGCTGGCGCGTGGATAAATCGCACGCGGGCAGGAGTGTTGCGACGGTATCAGAATTCGCAAGGGCCGCGATGTCCGCGTCCGTAACGTAGTTGACGTGGTCGACGCTCGCCGCGCCAAGGTCGACGGCGAGCTGGACGCCCGGGCCGTCGCCCAGCTGGTTGCCGTGGACGCGCACACCCAGACCGCGGGCGATGCCGGCCTCCAGGATGCGGCGGGACTGTGACTCGTTGAAGGCGCCGCGCTCACAGAAGACGTCGATCCACTGGACGTACGGTGCCACGCCGTCGAGCATCGGACCGACGACCTCGTCGAGGTACTCGTCGGCGTCGGCACCCGGCGGGACGAGGTGGGCGCCTAAGAACGTCACATCGTCGGCGAACTCGGCGGCAATCTGCGCGGATTCCACCTCCGAGGCCGTGTTGAGCCCGTAGCCGGTCTTCGTCTCAAAGGTCGTCGTGCCACCGGCGCGGCCGGCGGCGATGCGGTCGCGGACGAGCGCGCGGAGCCGGTCAGCGCCGGCCGAGCGCGTGGCCTCCATCGTCACCGCGATGCCGCCGGCCTCATACGACGAGCCGGCCAGGCGCGCTTCGAACTCCGCGCCGCGGTTGCCGTCGAAGACCATGTGCGTGTGCGAGTCGACCCAGCCAGGCAGGACGGCTCGGCCGCCGAGGTCGATGGTCTCCTCGCAGGCGGGAGCCTGCGCGGGGGCATCGGAAGCCGAGCCAACCCAGGTGATGACGCCGTCGGCGACGGTAAGGGCGGCATCGGCAAGCGTGCCAGCGGAAGAGACAGTGCGCAGTTCGCTGATTCCAGTAAAGAGCGTGGACATATTAATCGCGCGCCTTGAATTCCATGGGGATGCGCACACCGCGCTCGTCTGCAACCTCCTTGGCGCGGGTGTAGCCCGCGTCGACGTGGCGGATAACGCCCATGCCCGGGTCGTTGGTAAGCACGGCGCGCAGCTTGGCCGCGGCGAGCTCCGTGCCGTCGGCGACGGATACCTGGCCAGCGTGGATGGAGCGGCCCATGCCCACGCCGCCGCCGTGGTGGATCGACACCCAGGTCGCGCCGGAGGACACGGCCGTCATGGCGTTGAGCAGCGGCCAGTCCGCGACGGCATCGGTGCCGTCGAGCATGGACTCGGTCTCGCGGTAGGGCGAGGCCACAGAGCCGGAGTCGAGGTGGTCGCGGCCGATGACGATGGGCGCGGAGATTTTTCCCTCGCGGACCAGCTCGTTGAACTTGAGGCCAGCCTTGTGGCGCTCGTTGTAGCCGAGCCAGCAAATACGTGCGGGCAGGCCCTCGAACTCGACGTACTCCTCGGCGGCATCCAGCCAATTGTGGAGGTGCTCGTTGTCCGGGAAGAGCTCCTTCAAAGCTTGGTCGGTGACCTTGATGTCCTCCGGATCGCCCGACAGTGCGGCCCAGCGGAACGGGCCCAAGCCCTCGCAGAAGAGCGGACGGATGTAGGCGGGCACGAAGCCGGGGAACTCGAAGGCGCGCTGGTAGCCGGCGTGGCGGGCCTCGTCGCGGATGGAGTTGCCGTAGTCGAAGACCTCGGCGCCCTCGTCCTGGAACTCGACCATGGCCTGCACCTGGGCGGCCATGGACTCGCGGGCCTTCTTCGTAAAGGTCGTCGGGTCTGCCTTGGCCTCGGCGTGCCAATCCTCGACGCGGATCTCCGTGGGTAGATAGGAGAGCGGATCGTGCGCGGACGTCTGGTCCGTGACGATGTCGACGGTAAATTCGCCGGCGCGCTGGCGGCGCAGCATCTCCGGGAAAACGTCGGCGGCGTTGCCCACCAGACCGACCGAGAGCGCACGCTTTTCTTCCTTCGCGGCGAGCACGAGCTTCAGGGCCTCGTCCAGATCCGTCGTCACTTCGTCGAGGTAGCGCTTGGATTGACGGCGCTTGAGGCGGGTCTCGTCCACATCGACGATGAGCACCGCGCCTCCATTGAGCGTGACCGAGAGCGGCTGGGCGCCGCCCATGCCGCCACAGCCGCCGGTGAGAGTCAGCGTGCCGGCGAGTGTGCCGCCAAAGCGCTTGCGCGCGACGGCGGCGAAGGTCTCGAAGGTGCCTTGGAGGATGCCCTGCGTGGCGATGTAAATCCAGGACCCGGCCGTCATCTGGCCGTACATCATGAGCCCCTCGTCCTCGAGCTTGCGGAAGTGCTCCCAGTTGGCCCAGTCGCCCACGAGGTTGGAGTTGGCGATGAGCACGCGCGGCGCCCATTCGTTGGTCTTCCAGATGCCCACGGGCTTGCCGGACTGGACGAGCAGGGTCTCATCGGATTCCAGGTCCTTGAGCGCGTCGACGATGGAGTCGAAAGCCTCCCACGAGCGTGCGGCGCGGCCAGTGCCGCCGTAGACCACGAGGTCCTCGGGGCGCTCGGCGACCTCAGGGTCCAGGTTGTTCATGAGCATGCGCAGCGGTGCTTCAGTTTGCCAAGACTTGGCGTTGAGCGTCGTGCCGCGCGGGGCGCGGACTTCACGGGGTGCAGACATGGGAGTTCCTTTCTTCGACAGGTAAGCTGCGCGTGGTTGCAGGGCCGGTTACCCGGGGCTGTCCCCTTCTACCGTGGCGCATGTCTCACAAAGGTAGCGTCTGTGATGTTGATGCACGAGGCGCTTGCAGGGTTGGGTGTCTGGGATACGAGACTCCCAGAGGGCCGCAAAAAAGGGCCCACATGGGCCCTCCTGCCTAGCGCAGCTTTCCGATGCCGCCTTCTACCGCGTCCAGCAGCGTCCCTGCCTTGACCAGACGTACCGTCTCCTCGATCTCGGGGGAGAGGAAGCGGTCGGTGCCTGCACCCTGGACAGTCTCACGTAGTTTTTCGATGACCGCGCCGGTTCCCTTCGCGGGCGCGCCGTCGCGCATGTCGATGGCGCGGGCAGCAGTGAGGATCTCGATGGCCAGCACGCGCTGCAGTCCGTCGACGGACTTGCGCAGCTTGCGCGCGGCGGACCAGCCCATGGAGACGTGGTCTTCTTGCATGGCTGACGACGGGATGGAATCCGCCGAGGACGGGTTGGCCAGGCGCTTGAGTTCACTGACGATGCCGGCCTGGGCGTACTGCGCGATCATGTGGCCGGAGTCGACGCCTGGGTCGTCCGCGAGGAAGGCGTTGAGGCCGCGGTTGCGCGCGGGATCGAGGAAGCGGTCGGTGCGGCGCTCAGAAATGGAGGCGAGATCCGCTGTGACGATCGCGAGGAAGTCGAGCACGTAAGCGACCGGCGCCCCATGGAAGTTGCCGTTGGACACCACGCGGCCGTCCTTGGCGACGACGGGGTTATCCACGGCAGCGGCGAGCTCGTGGCCCGCGACGGTGGCGGCATGTTCGATGGTGTCGCGGAAGCCGCCGGCGACCTGCGGCGCGCAGCGCACGGAGTAGGCGTCCTGAACCTGGTTCTTCTTGAACTCTTCGAGCGCCGCGGCGAGGATCTCCGAGCCTTCTGCGACCTTGAGGATGTTCGCCGCCGCGGCCGCCTGACCCGGATGCGGGCGCAGCTCCTGGAGGTCTTCGGCAAAGACGACGAGCGTGCCCAGCAGGCCCTCGACCGTCATCGCCGTCGCGATGTCCGCGGTCTTGGCGAGCTGGCGCAGATCGGTAATGGCCAGGCACAGCATGCCCAGCATGCCGTCCGTGCCGTTGATGAGCGCTAGGCCCTCCTTCTCGCGCAGGACGAGCGGCTCGATGCCTGCGGCCTTGAGGGCCTCGCCCGCGTCCTGGAGTTCGCCGTTCACGCGGACCTCGCCCTCGCCGAGTAGCGCCAGGGCGCAGTGGGCGAGTGGCGCCAAGTCGCCGGAGCAGCCCAGCGATCCGTACTCGCGCACGACCGGCACGATGCCTGCGTTCAGCACGTCCGCGTACGTCTGCGCGACGACGGGACGCACGCCGGTCCGGCCTGTACACAGCGTGGACAGACGCAGGAGCATGAGCGCGCGGATGACTTCTTCCTCGACCTCTGGTCCGGTGCCCGCGGCGTGAGAGCGCACGAGCGACAGCTGCAGCTGGGCTCGCATCTCCTCCGGGATGTGGCGACGCGCCAGCGCGCCGAATCCAGTGGAGATGCCGTAGACCGGCGTGGGATCCTGGGCGAGTTCCTCGACGCGCTCACGCGTCGCCTCGACTTCAGCAAGCGCCTCGGAAGTGATTTCTACCTTCGCGCCGTAGCGGGCGACGGCGACGACCTCGTCAATGGTCAGTGCGCCGATGCCGACGGACACGGTCTGGGAAGTAGCAGCGTGGGACATATCTGGCTCCTTATCGCGGATGATGTGCGTGGACGCACCACCGGTGAATGCACTCCAGTGCACCCCGGCAGGGAATGGATGGATTTCTCGCGCGACAGCCAGACGCGTTGGCGCTTATAGTACACAACATTCCTCGCACGCGGCGGTGGTCCGCGTGAAAAACGACAGCGCCCCTGCACAGGGCAGGGGTGCTGGGTGTGCTTCGTTAGAACAGCAGGTGGGCGATGGGGGTTGCGATGAGGATGGTAAGGGCCACGCGTTCGAACCAGATGATGACGAGGTGCGAGAGCTTCACTGGAATCTTCGTGGCCATGATGCACGGCACGAGCGCCGAGAAGAAGATAATCGCGGAGACCGCGACGACGCCGATGACGAACTTGAGCACCATGTCGTCCGAACCCGCGACTGCGGTGGCTGGCAGGAACATTTCGGCGATGCCCATCGTGGCGGCGCGCCCTGCGAGGAGGGGGTCGGGCAGCTGCACGACCCACGCGAAGGGATAAAACAGGTACCCAATCCAGTCGAAGACCGGAGTGAAGCGCTCGAGGAGCAGACCGAGCAAGCCGACAGAGAGAATCGAAGGGACGATGGCCGCGGACAATCGGATACCGTCAGCGAAGTTTTCTGCGATGGACTTGCCCAGCGGAGGGGCGTTGACAAGTGCTTCCTTGGCCTGCGCCCATGCTTCCTTGAGACGATTGCCCGACACGGGGCGCTCGGGTGACGGGTGGGCGTCCTCGTAGTACTCGTCGGGAAGAGTGCGCAGCGGCGGGAGGTATACCGTCATGGCGGTGACAACAAAGGTGACGATGAGCGTAACGAGGAAGTAGAGACCCCAGACATTCATCAAATCGAGCTGCTTGGCGACGATTACCATGAACGCGGCGGACACGGTGGAAAATCCGGTCGCGATGATGGCGGCCTCGCGGGCAGTGTATCCGCCCTTTTGGTACACGCGGTCTGTGACGAGGATGCCAAGCGAGTAGGACCCAACGAAGGAGGTCACGGCATCGATCGCGGAGCGACCAGGTGTCTTCCACAGCGGGCGCATAACGGGCTGCATGAGCACACCGACGAATTCCATGAGCCCGAAACCAATGAGGAAGGCTAAGAAAGCACCACCGATGGGAACGATGAGTCCCACGGGGACGGCGATGGAATTCCATAGGAACGGCACGAGGTCCTCGTCGCCTAAAACCCACGGCAAGCGGTCGAGGACCATGAGGAGTCCTACGATGGTGCCCACCACATTGAGGATGGCGAAGACGAATTGCACTGGTCCTTGTGCCCACGTCTTCGTGACGATGCCGCGCAAGGTTCCGTACACGGCGAGGGCGACGATGATCCACGGCACCACAGCAGACAGGTGAGTGCGAAGGACCGTGACCATGTGGTCGAGCGGAATGGATTGTTTTCCCTGGTAGGTCATGGGAAAGAAGAAGACGAATAAGCCAATGGCGCTGTAGAGGACGAGACGCCAAGCGCGCACGCTCTGCGTGGCAGACGGCTTTGGTGTTAACGCGGGTTCTTCGCGAGGGACGGGCTGGGCTGCGGTCATTGTGTGCCACCTTGGGTAAGTCGAAAGCGCACGGCATGCGTGCGGAATGAAGATCCCGCGCTATCGATGCACGGAATCGCGGAAGGTGAGTTTCTCGTATGACAGCCCGATACGAGTTGGGTTTATCTTACACACACGACGTGCCGGGACGTGAGGATTTTAGAAAAAGTGCTGGTACCGCATGGCTCGACCATGCGGTACCAGGGGTGTGTGGCGCGTGCGTTACTGCTTGAACTCGTCCGGCAGTGGGCCGAGCTGCGGTCCGTCTGGATAGTATTTCCACCCGTCACGGATGCGGACATCGTCGCCCCACGGTAGGTGGTAGTTTCCGTCCGCGAGATCCTTCACCCACGTGAGGTAATTCTCTGTCTTACCACCGGGATAACCAACGTAGCCGCGACGGCCCAGGTTGAAAATGTTGTTTTCCAGTCCCCAGTTGATGCGCGCCTTGTCAGCGAGCGCGGGGAATACCTCGGCGGTGACAATCTCGTCTGGGTTGCGGTGGCCTTCGGCGATAAGATTGCCGTCGTAGTTGCAGACGTTTCCCTCGCCGAAGTAGTAGAAGACGTTGTCGTAGCCGGCGAGGTTGACTGACGCCGTGAACATCAAGTTCTGGAAGGCGTTGGTCTTGTTCGTCATGATCCACTGGTCGCTGGTCTGCGTGGAGTAGCCGGAGATGCGGATGTAGACGTTGGCGCCCTTGTACGCGGCCTCGCGCGCGAGCT
This sequence comes from Corynebacterium phoceense, assembly GCF_900092335.1. Taxonomy (GTDB): domain Bacteria; phylum Actinomycetota; class Actinomycetes; order Mycobacteriales; family Mycobacteriaceae; genus Corynebacterium; species Corynebacterium phoceense. The sequence goes on along the minus strand of NZ_LT596208.1, from coordinate 1,745,274 downwards.
CGGGGAACATGCCGTCGTGGCAGATATTCACCGCGAGCTTGGAACCCTTCGGGCCGTCGCAGACGGGCATGCCTAGGTCGCCCGGGTACCACGGCTCGATCGGCACCCACGGCTGCAGCTTGCGGTAGTGCAGCGCGATGTTGCCCTCGTTGTCGATGATGATGGCCGTGTTAAACGGCGGCTTTCCCTCCTCGTGGTTGGGCTCCATGATGGAAAACACGCCCCACACATCGTTGTCGATGCATGCCTGCTTGAACTGATCGACCTTGGGATCATCGAGCCCGATGAGGAACTCATCGTACGACCAGATTTTCGTATTCAGGCCCGAAGTCGAGTACTCCGGAAACACGATGAGGTCGAGATCTGGGTACCCAGCTTTCGTGCTGGCGACGCGGCGGCAAATTTCGTCGACGTTCTTCTGAACATCTTCTGGGGTGTTGACGATGGGAACTCGGTACTGGATGAGGGCCATGAGCAGGCCATCGGGTGATGCAGAAATGCTTCCTGTACTGGACATTCGCGAATACCTTTCGCTCGATGGAACTGATGTGCCGTCAATCAGCGATATGTGATTGAACGGTGTAATGTAATGGCTATCACATTTTTGAAAGGCCTGTGGGTTTGTCTGGGTGGCAGCCTGCATAAAAATGGCGTGGGCTCGACGGGGTCGTCGCAGCGTAAGGGAGAAGTTTACGATCCGAACATTTTCGCTGAAATATTTTTAGCCGAGACGCGGAGCTGTTCGATGGCGTCAGCGCGTGTGGCGGCATCGACGCGGCCGTGTGGGAATGTCACGGCGAGTGCCCCGGCCGGGCGGCCTAAGTGATCGACGATGGCGGTGGCTACGGACTCTTGGCCGCGGGAGACCTCCTCAACCTCCTCGGCCCAACCGCGCTCGCGAGTCTGGGCGAGCATGTCGTGGAATTGCCGGAAGGCTCCGGCGTCGCTGGAGGTGGAGTACGCGGCGCGCGCCTCGGCATCGGGAAGCTGGGCGAGCATTGCGCGGCCGGATGCGGTGCGGTGAGCTTGAAGGCGCACGCCCTTTTCGGTGACGAGCGAGACCGCACCAGGGGAGCGAACTTCCTGGAGATAGACAATCTCGGAGCCAGCCATGCGGGAGAGGTGTCCCGAGCCGTGCACGAGCGCGGCGATCTTCTCGAGCGGCTTCGTTGCTGCGCGCACGAGCGGCTGCTGTGTCGTATATGCCGAGGCCATTGCGTACGCCGCCATGCCCAATCCGTAGGTCTGATTTTCCGGAATGTGCACGACAAAGCCGGCGGCGACCATCTCATTGAGTAGGTGATACGTGCTCGAACGGGGTAAGTCGAGTTCACGACGAATGCGGCTCGCAGAAATGGGCACGTCGATGGTGGACAGCAGCCGCAGGATGTCGAGTGCGTGGCGGGCTGCGGGAACGCGGGAAGACGACATGGAAGGCAAGTCTAGCGGTAGAGTCTGAAATTTCAGACGATTAGATCCCGCAGGCGGTGCGCGCAGCGCACGCGCACTTTAAGCTGGCCATGACGTCGACCAAGGAGGCACCTTGTTTACTCCCGCTCCTGCATGGACCGGCCGCAACGACGGACCCGGACCGGAACACGCGCGCTGGCACTCGGTCATCAATACCTCGACCGCCCCGGGGGCGGCGCTGCTCGGCTTTGCCACGGATGAGGGCGTGCGCCGCAACGGTGGGCGCGTGGGTGCCGCCGACGGACCCGAGGCGCTGCGGG
>NZ_LT596208.1:1714755-1743514 GCF_900092335.1 Corynebacterium phoceense | reverse complement strand
TGTTGTCACTGAAGGCGAAGACCTTGAGGGCGCGCAGGCGGAAGTCTCGGCGAAAGTGGAAGAACTCGTGCGCGCCGGGCACCTGCCCATCGTGCTCGGTGGCGGGCACGAAACCTCGTTCGCGACGGGCAGGGGATTAGCCCGCGTGCGTCCGTCCGCGATTATCAACCTCGACGCACACTTCGACTTGCGCATCGCGGACCGTCCCACGTCCGGCACACCGTTTTGGCAGTTAGCGGACGTCTATAGCGATGACTTCGACTACTCGGTACTGGGTATCTCGCGGCCGAATAATACGAAAGTTCTTTTTGATACCGCCCGCGATCTGGGCGTCAACGTCGTGCTCGACGAGGAACTTGCCGCTCTCAGCGCCCAGGACGCGGCTGCGCGCGCCGTGGAACTCGTCGCCGACGCCGAGTCGATTCACCTGTCCATTGACCTCGACGTGCTGCCTGCCGCCGTCGCCCCAGGCGTCTCCGCGCCAGCGGGGCTTGGCGTCCCGCTGCTGCATATCCATGCCATCGTCCGCGCACTCGCCGCGACGGGCAAGCTGGCGCTCGTCGACATCGCTGAGTTCAACCCCCGTTTCGACATCGATGGACGCACGGCTAAGGCGGCGGCGAGGCTGATTGATTCAATCGTCGTCGCGCATGCGGAAGCACGATCCTAAACGCGTAGTTCCGACTTCTTCGCTGTTATCGCGTCTGGTGCTCAAGCACCGCAACGGTCATGCCGAAGCTGCCCGTGCGCGACGGCTCGTTCATCGCGGGGAGCGCGGCGGGCAGATCGTCGAATCCGATGCGCGTGCCGACGGTGCCGGCGAGGTCGAGACGGCCGGAGGCGACATCGGAAAGCAAGGCAGCTTATTCGCTGGTGGCCAGGCCGTGGGAGCCAAGCAGCTCGAGTTCGAGCGCAATGGCGCGGCCGTAGGGCAGCGAGGGATTGGCGTCCTCGCCGAGCAGGAGGCCGACCTGGACGTGGCGGCCCTTGGGGTGCAGGGACTCGATGGCCATCGTGGCGGTGATGCGGGCTCCCAGGGCGTCGATGGACACGTGGGCGCCGCCGAGCTCGTGGATGCGCGCGACGGTGGTCTCGTCCGAGTAAAGGGGAGTGGCGCCGAGCTTTTCCGCGGCATCGAGCGCGGATTGAGTGCGGTCGACGGCGATGACGCGGGCGCCGACGGCGCGGGCAATCATGACACACGACAAGCCGACGCCGCCGCAGCCGATGACGACGACGGTCTCGCCGGGCTGGACGCGGCCTTGCACCGTGACGGCGTGATAGGCAGTGCCGAAGCGGCAGCCCAGTCCCGCGGCAATATCGAAGTCGAGCTCATCCGGTAGGTGCACGAGATTCGTCGCGGTGTGGGTGACGGCAACGTACTCGGCCCAGGATCCCTTGAGATCGAAACCCGGTTGTTGCTGGTTAGGGCAGACCTGCGTGTGGCCAGCGCGGCATTGCGCGCAGTCGCCGCAGGCAAAGATGAAAGGCGCCGTGACGCGGTCGCCCTTCTTAAAACCGGGGACGGCGGGGTCGATTTCTTCGATGACACCGGCGAACTCGTGGCCAGGGATGTGAGGGAGCGACACGGAGTCATCGTGGCCGGACCACGCGTGCCAGTCGCTACGACACACGCCGGTGGCCGCGACGCGGACGACGGCGCCGCCGGCGGGCAGGAGCGGAGGGGGGACGTCTTCGATAGTGGGCGGGGAAGAGAACTCGGTGAAAGTAACGGCGCGCATGATGGGGCTCCTTGGGATTGGTTGCGTTTAGTGTGCCAGATGACGGCCGGTGGAGTGCATGTTTCTTTCAGTGACACACATTCCCCTGCGACCGGGGTCGGCGAGATCTAAAAAATTTCAAAAGTCTGCATACTATGCACTACGCTTACGTGCATGAACGCCGTACTCATCGCAGTTATCGTGATGCTCGTGCTTTCCGTGGCACGCGTGCACGTTGTCATCGCCCTGTTCTTAGGCGCCCTCACGGGTGGTCTCATGGCCGGCATGGGCCTCGATTCCACCCTTCTCGCTTTCCAAGACGGCCTGGGCGGTGGCGCGAAGATCGCGCTGAGTTACGCCTTGCTCGGCGCGTTCGCCATGGGTGTTGCGGCGGCGGGCTTGCCGGAAAAGCTGGCGCAGACGCTCATCCACAAGATGAACGGCAACGCGGGGGAGCTTAACCCCAAGGCCGTGGCAATGACGAAGTGGACCATCATCCTCGTCATGGTTGCGATGGCGATTATGAGCCAGAACCTCATCCCGGTCCACATCGCGTTCATTCCGCTCATCGTTCCGCCGCTGCTGGGCGTGATGAGCAAGTTGCAGATTGACCGCCGTCTTATCACGTGCTGCCTCACCTTCGGCCTGGTCACCACGTACATGTTCGTGCCGGTAGGCTTCGGTTCCATCTTCTTGAATGACATTCTGCTGTTCAATATCAGTGAGGCAGGCCTGGATACGACCGGTATGAACATCATGAAGGTGATGGGCATCCCGGCGCTCGGCATGTTTATCGGCTTGCTCATCGCGGTGTTTATCAGCTACCGCAAGCCGCGCACGTACCTTGACGCACCCATTGCGGAGGAGAAGGATAAGGAAGAGATTTCCGCCTACAAGCTGTGGGTTTCCGTCGTTGCCATCATCGCCACGTTTAGCGTGCAGATTGTCATGCAGCTCATGGACTTCGAGGCGGATGGCCTCATGGTCGGCGCACTCGTGGGCCTGGGCATCTTGCTGCTCTCCGGTGCAGTGAGCTGGCGCAACGCGGACGATGTCTTCACCAACGGCATGAAAATGATGGCGCTTATCGGTTTCATCATGATCACCGCCCAAGGTTTCGCGTCCGTCATGACGGAGACAGGGCAGGTGGAGTCGCTCGTGACGACCACGGCCGAGCTCTTTGGCGATAACAAGCTGCTGGCCGCGGCGGCCATGCTTTTGGTCGGCCTCATTGTGACGATGGGCATCGGCTCGTCCTTCTCCACGCTGCCCATCATCACGGTCATCTACGTGCCGCTGTGTATGACGCTGGGCTTTAGCCCCGCTGCGACGGTTGCCATCGTCGGTACCGCAGGCGCGCTGGGCGACGCGGGCTCGCCGGCGTCCGACTCGACGCTCGGCCCCACGATGGGCTTGGGCGCCGACGGCCAGCACGACCACATTCGGGATTCGGTCATCCCGACGTTCCTGCACTTTAATATTCCGTTGCTCATCGCCGGGTGGGTTGCGGCGATGGTTCTGTAATTCGTTCTCCTGAGACAGTTGCGGCCCCGCGTGCGGATTCGTCCGGGCGCGGGGCCGCTCAATGATGCGTGGCTGGAAACACGAAAATTAGATGGCTTGGGGAAAACCCTTTTCGGAGTGGAGACGCAGCGGCGCAGGTCTGAGGAGAATAGCCGTGGGCTGAGTAGCTTTGTCGAATACGTTGAGAACGTAGGGGAGGTTCGTGATGAGCTGGCCGGCCGTTGCTGCCTGACGGGTTGCGTCCGTTAGCGAGGTGTACGAGTTAGTTCCTGTGATGGCCCCCATCAGGCATGCATTCGCACTGGCGTGAAAAGATCTGCGCCACCTGCTGCAGTGGGCTGAGCGTGCCGATGCCCCCTTTGGGCCCAGGTGTGTGTGCGAACGAAGCGGGCAGTCCGCGGAGGAAACTACAACAAATTCAACCCCACTTGGAGCGGCGGAGGCAGTCTTTTCCGTGCAAAATATCACAGGTTATGACCAGTGAAAGTGCTGTGTAGTTGTCTGAGCTGCGCTATTAGGGGAATTTGATTGTGTGCGATTGTGTGGCAATGCCCCCGTTTGAGGAGAAATATCTTGTTGATATTTGTGGCTTCGAATTAACCTCATATGCAGGGCTATCGTGGCGCATCCGCGCCATCGATGCCCCACGAGTGACACGATACGGATGCCAACAGCGCGCATCATAGACCGCCCCGGATTGAGGCGACGCGGCGTGCAGTCGGTCCGCGAAGTGGAAAGGAATGCCATGCCGGAAACCATATTCAGGACATCACCAGTTGCACCCACCGTCCGGCTGATCGCGGGGCGCTATAGCGCACAGATTGACCTCCGTTCTGGGGGTATCGCTGCGCTGTCCTATGACGGTGCGCCTTTGCTGGAAAGCTACGACACTGCGCAGCTTCCGCCGGCTGCGGCCAATAGCGTGCTGGCGCCGTGGCCCAACCGCACCGAAGACGGAATCTTCTCGTGGAAGGGCACCGAGCACCAACTAGCGATCACGGAGCCGGAGCGCCACAACGCAATTCACGGCTTCGTGCTCGATGCCGCCTGGCAGATCGTAAACCACGACCCAGATCGCGTGGAGATCGCCGCGGACATCGCCCCGCAGCAAGGCTGGCCGTGGGCGTTGCGCGTCACTGCGTCGTACCTCCTCGACGAGCAGGGACTGCACTGCACCTATGGGGCATCGACGCAGGAAGACAGCGTTCCCTTTGCCTTCGGCCTGCACCCATACCTTTCGCCGCAGGGCACTCCGGTGGACGAGGCCGAGCTGCGCTTGCCGCCGGTGGAGCACCACCTACTCGACGCGCGCAACGTGCCCACAGGCGAGCACGCACCGATGGAGCTGAGTCACTGCGTCGCCGAGCTAGAACTCGATGATCTCTTCTACGTGGGACCCGAGCCGCACACGGTGGAATTTGCCGCCGACGGGCGCGGCGTGCGCATGGATTCCGGGGAGGGACTCGGCTGGCTGCAGATTTATACCGCGCCGGATTTCCCGGGGCGCGGGCGAGCGATTGCCGTGGAACCCATGAGCGCGCCGCCCAACGCCCTGCGCACTGGTACCGACCTCGTGGAGCTGGGCCCGGATCGGCCATGGCAGGCCACCGTGCACTTCAGTGTCATTGAATAGCCACGAAAGACTGCACCGTCAGACTGTAACTGAATACATAACTGCATACGTTTCTCCCAAGTAATTCTCTCGTGCTCGGGGTCGGCGTGCGTTCGCGCGGCGGTGGCGGGTACTTATCGTGAAAGGTTCAAGAGCTATGGAGACTGCACAATCAGTCCTACGCCTGGACGCGACGTGGGTGGACTACCTCATCGTCGCAATCTACTTCCTGTTCGTGCTCGGCATCGGCTGGGCAGCGAAGGCCCGCGTGTCTTCGTCGATTGACTTTTTCCTCTCCGGCCGCTCGCTGCCGGCGTGGGTGACCGGCCTGGCCTTTATCTCGGCCAACCTCGGCGCGGTGGAAATCATTGGCATGTCCGCCAACGGCGCGGAGTACGGCTTCCAGACCATGCATTACTTCTGGATTGGCGCCGTGCCGGCCATGATCTTCCTGGGCATTGTCATGATGCCGTTCTACTACGGCTCGAAGGTTCGCTCCGTGCCGGAGTTCATGCGCCGCCGCTTCGGCAACGGCGCCCACTTGGTCAACGCCCTGTCCTTCGCGCTGGCCCAGCTGCTCATCGCCGGCGTGAACCTGTTCCTGCTCGCCACCATTGTCGAGGCCCTGCTGGGCTGGCCGATGTGGGTCGCGCTCGTCGTTGCTGGTGTCATCGTGCTGTCCTACATCACGCTCGGCGGCCTGTCCGCGGCCATCTACAACGAGGTGCTGCAGTTCTTCGTCATCGTCGCTGCGCTCGCACCGCTGACGATCATCGGCCTCAACCGCGTGGGCGGCTGGGAAGGTCTCAAGACGGCCGTCGCGGAAGGATCCCACTTCCACACCTGGCCGGGCTCTGAGCTCTCCGGTTTCGATAACCCGGTCTGGTCTGTCATCGGTATTGTGCTGGGCCTGGGCTTCGTTCTGTCCTTCGGCTACTGGACCACCAACTTCGTGGAGGTGCAGCGCGCAATGGCCTCGGATTCGCTTTCGGCTGCACGCAAGACGCCTATCATCGGTGCGTTCCCCAAGATGTTCATCCCGTTCCTCGTCGTCATCCCGGGCATGGTCGCCTCCGTTCTGGTGAGCGAAATCGCTGCCGGCTCCGCGAAGCCGAACGACGCCATCCTGCTGCTCATGCGCGACCTGCTGCCCAACGGGCTGCTCGGCATCGCCATCGCTGGCCTGCTCGCCTCGTTCATGGCCGGCATGGCCGCCAACATTTCTGCGTTCAACACCGTCATTTCCTATGACATCTGGCAGACCTACGTGGTCAAGGACCGCGAGGATGATTACTACCTCAAGTTCGGCCGTATCGCGACCGTCGCCGCGACGCTGATCGCCATGTTCACCGCGCTGCTCGCGCAGAACTTCGGCAATATCATGGACTACCTGCAAACGCTCTTCGGCTTCTTTAACGCCCCGCTGTTTGCCACCTTCATTCTCGGTATGTTCTGGAAGCGTATGACCCCGCATGCCGGCTGGTCCGGCCTCATCGCCGGTACGGCGTCCGCGATTGGCTACTGGTACGTTGCTACGTTTACCGATGCCACCAGCACGATGTTCAACCTGCCGGGCCAGGGCACCGCGTTCGTGGCTGCCGGCGTGGCCTTCGCTGTCGATATCCTGGTCTCCGTCATCGTCACCATGTTCACCACGCCGAAGCCGGACAGCGAACTGGTCGGATTCGTCTCCTCGGTGACTCCGAAGGGCCACTTCGAGGACATGACAGAGTCCAACCTGCCGTGGTACCAGCGCACCGTTCCGCTGGGCATGATCTGCCTGGTCATGGCAATCGTACTCAACGTCATCTTTGCCTAAACCATCTACCGATTGAGTCTTTGAAGACAAGAACTAGGAGTCAATAACAATGGCTACTGCACAACCTGCACCGCGCTCGACCGGTACCGCCAGTCGGGCCACTCGCCAGAAGGCGGGTGCCTTTGACCTGCGCAACGTGATCGGCGCACTCATGGGCATCTATTCCATCATCCTGCTGCTGAGCTACTTCTTCCTGGATCCGGGCATCAATCCGGAGACCGGTGCCCTCAAAAACGCCACGGACAACCTCTGGATGGGCTTGGCGCTGCTGGCCGCATCCGTAATCTTCCTTGCGTGGGCGAAGCTTCGCCCGATCATCATTGAAACCCCCGTTAAGGCTACGTCCGCAGATACAGCTGCTGTTCGGGAGCAGAGGTAATTATGGTTGACATTCAACGCACGAAGCTCGCCGATGGCCGCGACCTCATCTATTTCGATGAGCAGCCGCACCCAGACCGCGTGCTCGAGGACCCGCGAGACCTTCCCCAGGTTCACCCGGCCTCTGAGATGCGCCGCGATCCGCTCACTGGGGAGTGGGTGGCCTACGCCGCCCACCGCATGAACCGCACGTTCATGCCGCCGGCGAACGAGAACCCGCTGGCGCCCTCCACATCCGGTAACCTGCCCACGGAGATCCCCTCGCCCAGTTACGACGTGGTGGTCTTCGAAAACCGCTTCCCGTCGTTCGCGCTCAACGTCGACGACGTCGCGGATAACGACGTGGACGGCATGGGACTTGTGCCGCGCTATCCCGCCAAGGCCCGGTGCGAGGTGGTGTGTTTTACCTCGGATCCCACCAAGAGTTTCCGGGATCTGCCGGTGAGCCGCATTCGCACCGTCATCGAGGTCTGGGCGCACCGCACCGCCGAGCTGTCCCAGATCCCAGAGGTCAAGCAGGTCTTTCCGTTCGAGAATCGCGGCGCTGAGATCGGCGTGACCCTCCAGCACCCGCACGGCCAGATCTATTCCTATCCCTTCTACTCCCCGCGCCTGGCCAACCTGGTCGCGCGCTCGAAGGAATACAAGGCTGAGCACAACGCGGACCTCTTCCAGACCATGCTCGACAAGGAGAGGGAGGCAGGCACGCGCGTCATCGCCACGACGGAGCACTTCACCGTCTTCGTTCCTGCGGCGGCCAAGTGGCCTTTGGAGGTCATGGTCATGCCCAATGTCCACGTGCCCAACTTCGCAGAGCTTTCCGAAGCCCAGCGCGACGACCTCGCCGTCGTCCTCAAGAAGCTCTACACCGCGGTGGATCAGTTCTTCGAGGGTGTGGAGAAGACCCCGTACATCGCGGGTTGGAACCAGGCGCCGACGGATGATTCGGACGCGGTGCGCATGCACCTGCAGCTCTTCTCACTCATGCGCTCCCCGAACCGCATGAAGTTCCTCGCCGGTTCCGAGTCCTCCCAGGCGGTGTGGATCAACGACACCACCCCGGAGCGGATCGCCGAAAAATTCAAGGAGTTGTGGAACGATGACCTCGTATAAGTGGATTGAAAGCCGCACCCCGGACGCCCTTGCTGCCGATGCCACCGCCCTGTTTAACGCCGAATTCGGCACCGCGCCCACCGGCGTGTGGGCCGCTCCGGGCCGCGTCAACGTCATCGGTGAGCACGTCGATTACGCCGGTGGCGTGTGTATCCCATTCGCCCTGCCGCTGCAGATTGCCGCGGCCGTCACCCCGCGCGAGGACACGAAGGTTGTTGCCGCCTCGCAGAAGACCGACGGCACCGTCGCACGTGCGGAGGTCGACCTTAAGGACATCCGCCCCGGCGGGGACATCGGCTGGCTAGGCTATGTTGCCGGCACCGTCTGGGCCGCGCACGAGTCCGGCGCACTGGAGAACCTCACCGGTTTGAACATCGCGCTTGTCTCCGACGTCCCGCTGGGCTCTGGGCTGTCGAGTTCTGCCGCGCTCGAGTGCTCCGTCGCCGTCGCGGCTTACGAGCTCGACCACGGGCAGGGCCCGGATGACGCTGCGCGCCACCAGCTGGCCGATGCCGCCATGCGCGCCGAAAATGACATCGTCGGCGCCTCCACGGGAGGGCTCGATCAGACCGCCAGCCTCTTTGGCGCGGAGGGCAAGGCGCTTGTCATCGACTTCGACAGCCACACCCACCGCTTGGTTAATTTCGACATCGCCGATCAGGATTTGGTGTTGCTCATTGCGGATACCAACGCTCCTCACGAGCTCAACGACGGCCAGTATGCCTCGCGTCGCGGCGTCATCGACGATGTCCAGAACGCCTTGGGCTCCCTGCGCCACCTGTCCGAGGAGCAGATCGCCGCGTGGGCGCATGAGAACGGTAAGGACGCAACGCTCTACGCCAAGCGCACCGGACACGTCCTCCACGAGACCGCGCGCACGCTCCAAGCTGCCGATGCCCTCGAAGCCGGGGACTTCGACACCTTCCGGCGTTTCATGGCCGATAGCCATGCGTCGCTGCGCGATGACCTCGAGGTCACCACGCCGGAGCTCGATTCCGCCGCGGAGGCCGCCGGCACCCTCGGCGCGCGCATGACAGGCGGAGGCTTCGGCGGCGCCGTCATCGCGCTCATCGCGAAGGCTCGCGTTGGCGACACCGTCGCTGCCATCGCAAGCGCCGCGGAGGAGAAGGGCTTTGCGGAGCCCACGTTCTACATCGCGACGCCGGGCGACGGCGCGCGGCGGCTCGTCTAGCTCCATCCGCGTCAAAGGCCGAGGAAAACTCGGCCTTTTTGCGTGCGTTTTCTGTATTCCGCCTCCTGCCACTCTTTGGTACGATTTAAATATCAATCGAAAGTTGTAGCAAGTGGGAGGTTGCCGGGGTGTCGCGAAAGCACGGAATCAGCCCGTGGTGCCCGAATCAGCACGGGGCGTGGGCGATGCTCGTCGCTCCCGCGGTGGCGGTGACGGTGCCGGCCATCGCGTTCTTTAGCGCACATGAGTCGACGTGGCGCGGGCCAGCCACGGTGCTTGTGGTGCTGCTGGCGTGGTTCTTTGGCTATTTCACGTTCTTCGCGCTGTGCCTCGTGGCCAAGGCCCGCACGCCAGCCCGCCGGCGCACTTACGCCCGCCCGCTCGCCGTCTATGGCCCCGTCGCCGGCGCGGCGATGGTGGGGGCGCTGCTTGCCCAGCCGCGACTGGTCGTGTGGGCGCTGTTCTTTGGCCCGCTCATGGCGGTCGCACTCTGGGGGACGTTTCACGGACGGCCGCGTTCGATGGCCAGCGGGGTCTCGACGACCCTCGCCCCGGCGCTGCNATGGCCCCGTCGCCGGCGCGGCGATGGTGGGGGCGCTGCTTGCCCAGCCGCGACTGGTCGTGTGGGCGCTGTTCTTTGGCCCGCTCATGGCGGTCGCACTCTGGGAGACGTTTCACGGACGGCCGCGTTCGATGGCCAGCGGGATCTCGACGACCATCGCCTCGGCGCTGCTCGTCCCCGTACTTTGGATGGCCGCGCGGGAGGTCTCGCTCGCTGATATCAGCGGCCGGGCGTGGCTATGCTTCGCGTTTCTCGCGCTGTATTTCTCCGGCACGGTACCGCTGGTCAAATCGATGGTGCGCGAGCGCAAGACCCCGGGGTTTGTCCGGCTGTCCATCGGTTTCCATGCTGCAGCGCTCGGCATCTTTCTCTTAGTGGGCGCACTAGCCGGCATGCCGTGGTTCGCCATACTGATGGCGCTGCTGCTTGCCGTCGCGCTACTGCGAGCCTGGTGGATTCCGCACACCGCCGCGCGCGGGCGCGCGTGGACGGCGCGGAAAGTGGGGTTTGCGGAAGTCCCCCTCGTTATCGTGGCGGCACTGCTTGTCATTGCCACGCTGTGGCCAAGCGCTTGAAAACGCCAACGACGCGGCGGTGAAGCCGCGTCGTTGCACTAATGGTAGCGGGGCTAGAACGGCACTCCGCTGCGCAGAATGACGTTCGCGTAGGCGGTGGTCGAGCCGGTGCGCACCACGAAGGAGGCATCGGCAAGGCGCGCCTTGAGCTCCTCGTGGTCGATTTCCTCGATGGGAACCTCCGGCAAGACGGCGCGGATTTCCGCCGGCGTGGTCGTCGCGATGGTCGCGGCCTCGACTACGACCTCGTCGAGCAGCGCCGCAAGCGTGTCTTCGAAGGAAGGAATCCCGAACACGAGCGAGAGATCCACCACCGGAATATCGTGGGGGACCGGCAGCCCGCAGTCCGCCACGACGAAGGTGTCGGTGTGGCCCAGGCGTGCCACCGCAGCGGTGAGCGCGGGGTTGAGTAATCCAGACTTACGCATGATTAAACCTCCGGAAGTTCGTCGTTGAGGTGCGGGTAGGAAGGCTGGGCGCCGGCGCCCGTGGCGGCGTAGGCACCCACGCGCGCGGCAAAACGCGCGGCATCGGCAAGCGAGTCGCCTTCGAGAAGTCGCGCGCAGAAGGCACCAGCGAAGGCGTCTCCCGCGCCCGTCGTATCCACCGGGGTGATGCGCGGGGTCGGAATTTCGGTGAAACCATCACCATCCGCAACCAACGCACCCGCAGAACCCAGGGTGAGCACCACCGAGGCAAAACCCGCCTCAAGGAGACGCTGGGCCATCTCGCGCGGGGTGCCCGAGTCATCGAGACCCAGCTGGGAGAGTATGAGCCCGGCCTCGTGCTCGTTGGCCATGAGCGGATCAGCGGCAAGCAGCGCCTCGCGCGGAACCTCGATGACGGGGGCGAGGTTGACGATGACGCGTCCGGTCGCGGCCTGCACCGCGGCAGCGAACCCCGAGGCGGGAATCTCGCCCTGCAGCAACACGATCTTCGCCCCCGCGACCGTCTCCGCGCGCTCGGCCACGAATTCGCCGTCGACCTGCCCGTTAGCACCCGCGTTGAGCACGATGGTGTTCTCGCCATCAGCGGAGACCGTAATCACCGCCAAGCCAGTGGTGATGTTGTCAAGCTCCGCGACGGCTGCCATATCCACGCCGGATGAGGTGAGGTACTCCAGCGCGGGAGCGGCATAGGCATCGGAGCCCACGGCCCCGACGAAGGCGACATCGGCGCCCAGCTGTGCGGCCGCGACGGCCTGGTTTGCGCCTTTGCCTCCCGCCAGGATTTCCCCGCCGGAACCGAGCAGCGTTTCGCCTGGGTGTGGGTGTCGTTCAACGTGGAGCATGAGATCCGCGTTGATGGACCCCACGACAACGAGTGCAGGACTCATGGTCTTGATGCCTTTCGGATAGCGATGGTGCGGCGTTTACTTGAATTCGGCGACGTTGGAGGAGTCGACGGTGACAACCTCAACCGGGACCTCAGCCTGTGCGGACTCGCCCTTGAGCAGAGCGGACGCCTGCTCGACGGCCTTGGCGCCGAGCTCCTCGGGCTGCTGTGCGATGGTGCCGTTCATGGTGCCCTTTTCAATGGCGGCGATGCCGTCTTCGGTGCCGTCGAAGCCGAAGACCTTGACGTCCTTGCCGGCCTTGGCGCCCAGGGCCTCGATGGCACCGAGGGCCATCTCATCGTTCTCGGCGAAGATGGCCTTGACGTTCGGGTGCGCCTGCAGGAGGTTGGTGGTCACGTTGAGTCCCTCAGTGCGGTCGAACTTTGCGGTCTGCTCGGCGACGATCTTGATCTTCGGGTGAGCCTTGATGCCCTCGCGGAAGCCCTCGCCGCGGTCGCGGGAGGCGGAGGAACCGGCGATGCCCTGGAGGACGAGGATCTCGCCCTCGTCGCCGATAGCCTTGGCGAGAGCTTCGGCGGCCTGCTTGCCGCCGGCCACGTTGTCCGAGGCCACGTAGGAGGCGACCTCGCCGGAGTTTGAGGAACGGTCAACGGCGATGACCGGGATGTTGGCGGAGTTGAGGGCCTGGACGGCGGAGCCGACGGCATCGGAGTCGGTCGGGTTGACGATGACGACGCCCGCGCCGGAGGTCTCGGCGTTCTTGAGCTGGTCGGCCTGCTTGGAGGCGTCATCGGAGGCGTCCTGGATATCCAGCTTGATGCCCAGCTCGTCCGCCTTGGCCTGTGCGCCGTCGCGCAGCTCGACGAAGAACGGGTTGGTCTGGGTGGACAGTGCCAGCGTCACGGAGTCTGAGGAACCGGACTCACCGCGGTTGCAGGCAGCAGCACCCAAGGCAACGGCAGAAATGGACACGACGGCGAGGGACTTGCGGAAGATAGACATGGTTCTCCTTGAAAGAGGATGAGGAAAGTGGAAAGTATGCAGTTGTGAAGTCTGAGTAGAGGCCTAGTTCGCGGCCTTGTTGCGGATGACGTCGAAGCCGACGGCGATCGCGATGACGAAACCGATGACGATCTGCTGCCAGAAGGACGACACGTTGAGCAGGTTCAGCCCGTTGCGAATCACCGCGAGCAGCAGCGCTCCGACGAGGGTGCCAGTGGCCTTGCCCGAACCGCCCGCCAGGGACGCGCCGCCAATGACGACCGCGGCGATGGCGTCGAGCTCATAGCCCACGCCAGCTTGCGGCTGGGCCGAGGACAAGCGTCCCGCCATGACGAGACCCGCGAGCGCGGCGAAGAGGCCGGACAGGGCGAAGACCGCGATTTGAATCTTGGCGACGGGCAAACCGGACAGGCGAGCGGCCTCGAGGTTGCCGCCGATGGCGTACATGGACCGGCCCAGCACGGTGCGCTCCAAGATGAACCAGCACACCAGGCCCGCGACGGCCATCATGACGATGGGGATGGGGAAGCCGCCGACCCTGCTGCCCAGCCAGTTCACGGAATCCGGGGTGCCGATGGGCGAGCCCTGGGAGATGACCAGCGTGGCGCCGCGGGCAATCGACATCATGGCCAGCGTCGCGATGAAGGAAGGAATCTTGCCGAAGGCCGTCGCCATGCCGCAAATGGCGCCGGCGAGAAGGCCGATGATAAGGCCGATAATCAAGGTCAGCCAGCCCGGCAGCCCGGCGTTGCTAAACAGCGAGGCGGAGACCATGGCCCCCAATGCCGCGACGGAGCCGACCGACAAGTCGATGCCCGCGGTGATGATGACGAAGGTCATGCCGAAGGCGAGGATGGCCACGGTGGCGGCCTGGATGCCGACGTTGATGATGTTATTGGGCGTGAGGAAGTGCGGGGTTGCGATAAACAGTGCCACGCACAAGACGATGAGGCCGACGAGCGCGCCGTTGTTCAACATCCAGTTGATGACGGAGTGCGAGGCTTTTGACTTCGTGGGGGTCGCGGGGCGGGCGGTGGTAGTAGACATCAGTTGTTCTCCTCGAGCGTGTCAAAGTCAGATTCAGAGCTGCGTGCGGCGGTTTCCGCCGTTGCGCTGGACGAGACGTTGGAGACGGCGAACGCCATGACCTCGTCCTGGGTAGAGGCCTTGGGAAGCTGGCCGGCGATCTTGCCGCCCGACATGACCAGGATGCGGTCGGACATGCCGAGCACCTCCGGGAGATCGGACGAGACCATGAGCACAGCGCCACCCTGGGCGGTGATTTCGTTGATGATGTTGTAGATTTCGACCTTCGCGCCGACGTCCACACCACGTGTCGGCTCGTCGAGCAGCAGCACCTTCGAGTTGGCGAGTACCCAGCGGCCGAAGACGGCCTTTTGCTGGTTGCCGCCGGACAGATCGCTAATCGGTTGATCGACGCTGGCCATGCGGATGCGCAGCTTGTCCGCGACGTCGACGGCGCGCTTCTTCTGCCCGCCGCGGTCGGCCAGGCCCAGCTTTGCGCTCGAGCGCAGCGTGGCGAACCCGAGGTTTTCGCCGACCGTCGCGCCGAGGACGAGTGCTTGGCCCTTGCGGTCTTCCGGGATGTGGCCCACGCCGGCGGCAATGGCGGCCGCAATATCGCCGCGTTTGAGCGGTGTGCCGGCGATGGACACGGAGCCGGAGTCGTACTTGTCGGCCCCGGCGATGGCGCGCACGACCTCGGTGCGCCCGGCACCCACGAGACCGGCCAGGCCGACGACCTCGCCCGCGTGCACCTTGAAGGTGACGTCCTCGAACTTCCCGGCCGTGGTCAGGCTCTTGACCTCGAGGAGCGGCTCGCCGTGCTCTGGCGGGATCTCGTGCGGGTATTGGTCTTCGATGGAGCGGCCCACCATGAGGCGCACGAGCTCGTCTTCCTCGGTATCCGCCGGAACCTCAGCGACGAACTCACCGTCGCGCAGGACGCTGATGGTATCCGCGATCCGCGCGAGCTCCTCCAAGTGGTGGCTGATGAAGACCATCGCCACGCCCTTCGCCTTGAGCTGGTCCAAGATGACGAAGAGCGCGTCAATTTCCTTGCCGGTAAGCGCCGCCGTCGGCTCGTCGAGAATGAGGATGTGGGCGTTCATGGACAGCGCTTTGGCGATCTCAACGAGCTGTTGCTTGGCGATGCCCAGCTCGCCCACCGGCTGGTTGAGCGGGACGTCCAGCCCGATGAGGTTGAGCGCGGCCTGCGCCTGCGCGTTGAGATGCTTGCGGTTGACCAAGCCCCACTTGCGGGGAGTGCGCCCCAGCATGATGTTTTCGGCCACGGACATCGTGGGCACGAGGTTAAGTTCCTGGTGGATAGTGGCGATACCGAGCGCCTCCGAGGTCTTGGTATCCGGAATGGTGACTTCCTTGCCATCGACCAGGATGCGTCCCGAGTCCGGTGCATGGACGCCGGCGACCATCTTGATGAGCGTGGACTTGCCGGCGCCGTTTTCGCCCAGGAGTGCCTGGACCTGGCCGCGGCGCACGTCGAGGGTGACTTGCTTGATGACGTTGACCGGCCCGAAGGACTTGGAGACGTCCTCGAGTCGAAGCACCGTTTCCGGTGTTCGTGGTGCCGAAGAGTCGGTCATGTTCGCTCCTTAGAGGCTTGAGGATGAAGGCTTGTGGGTGCAGTGGGGGACGGGGACCCACGGCGGGTGCGGCTCATGGGGTGGTTCTTTGCGCCAGTAGCTTTCCGATGCCCCCTCCAGGCACCGTCGGCGGAGACGCTGACGAGAGCCGGGAAATAAATCTCGTTGGGTGCCGCAGGCCAACGGGGTCTGAGGCAGAGTTGATCGCTGTGATGAGCGAGCGCGCCGCCAGGGTGCCCAGGGTGGCGACGTCCTGGTCGATGACGCTGAGCGGCGTGGGTTGAAAGCGCAGAAAGATAAAGTCGTCGAAGCCGACGAGTGCGAGCTCTTCGCCGATGGTGATTCCCGCATTGTGGCAGGCTTCGAGTGCACCGAAGGTCATCATGGAGTCGCCGGCGATAATCGCGGTAACGCCTTCCTTCAGCAGGCTCAGCGTGCCCACATAGCCTTCTTTGTGCCGGTAGCCGCCCTGGTAGATAACGGTGTTGAGGTCATTCGTTTCCGCGTTAAACACGGCGAGGCGCTCGCGTCCTGTCGATGTGTCTTGCGGGCCTGCGAGGTAGCCAATCCGCGTGTGTCCCAGGGCGCGCAGCCGCGTGATGGCGCCCTTCATTCCTTCTGCGGGGGAAGAGACGATAGCCGGCAGCTCGCCGAGCTGGCGGTCTAGCAGTAGCAACGGGCGGGATGCCGCGATGGTCGAAAGAGTCGCGTCGGTTCCCTCCATGGGCACGACGATGATGCCGTCGACCTGCCGGTCCGCAAGCGCGAGTGCGGCGTTGACCATCTTGTCCGCGTCTTCGGCTGAGGAGCTAATGATCGTGGCAAACCCTTGACGCAGGGCCTCCTCTTCGACGGCGGCGGCCATCTCCGCGAAGAACGGGTTCACCAGGCTGGGGATGATGAGGCCGATGGCGTCGGTGCGGCTGCGGCGCAATGCTCGGGCCTGCGTGTTGAGGCGGTAGCCGAGTTCATTGGCTGCGGCGACGACGTTTGCCCGCGTCGCAGCAGAAATGGACGTATTCCCGGAAAGTGCGCGCGACGCCGTGGACACGGACACGCCCGCGCGTTGCGCGACGGACTTGAGCGTTGCTCCGGCCATGACCCCGGCTCCCTTCGCCAGCAGGTGGGATAACTCCGGTGTGCAATCGATTGCACAACCTGGTGATGAAACTACTGGCAGAAAAGGAAACCTGTCAAGGCTCGGGTGGGAAAGGGGGTCTCCGCCCGCGCAAGCCCGGCGGCGAAATCCCAGGAAGGGTGCACCTCCATCCTATAAAGTGGTATGCATAACAACACCACCGCATGGGGTTGATGCGGCGGTGCTGGGGTAAACGATGTGAAGATGTCGTGTCGCTATTTCAACTCGGCGAGCGGCATGTCGAGCGTGGCGATGGAGCCCTGCTCGTGGAGCGAGCGCAGCACGCGGGCGTATGCCTGGGTGAACTCGGGGGAGTCGACCAGGTCGCCAAAGACCTCGCGGTCGCGCAGGAAGGCGAGGATGTCTTCGTGGTTGTGCGAGGCGGTCTCCTTCAGACGGTCGGCCATGCGGTCGTTGGTGGCGATGGGGCTCACCCTGTTCGTCAACTTCAGGTAGCGACACAGGGATAGAGCCTTTCGCGGGCATTCTTAAGATGTACCTCGAGGGCTTGGTGGTCTTAAGAATCGTACAATTCACTTAAACTGGGAGGGCCGCTCCGCCAGCAAGAATTGCAGGGATGGACCTCTGACATGGACAAGTGGGGGCGCTCGTCATTGAGGTCGAAGAACAACTACTCGATAACGAGCACTTCTCCACCGTCCTCGTCGGTTTTGTTGTACGCACGCTTGCCTACGAGCCCCAGTACCTCACGGATGCGCTCGACGTCACCACCACCGAATTCGAGAAAGCACGTGCTTTCGCTGACGTCATTGAGGTCTTCGTAGAAGTCCTCGATTTGTACTGCGAACTCCTCGAGGATGTCTTCGAGAGGGTACTGGGAAATGTCCTGGGGCGAGTCGCCTTTCGCTAAGCTCGGGTTCTTGCTCGAAGCTCAGCGAGGTGACGTACTCACGATCGGGTGCTTGCTGGTAGATGTTTTCTTCTACCTTGATGTAGTCGGGCGTTGAATACTTTTCGGGTGTATACACTCGGAAATTCTTCATGTTTGCATGATATGGAATTGTGAGCGTGGCCGCAGGGGAGACGATATCGCGACGAAGGGAAGACAGCTCGGTTAAACGCCCCGCGTACACTGGCACGCCCATCGACAACGAATCTCACAAGGAGATTCCCCATGAAGTTCGCACTCATCGGCGCCACCGGAACTGAGGGAAGAGAAATTGCCGCCAACTTGAAGGAGCACGAGGTTATCGAGGTCTTTCGTTCCAACAGCGTGGATCTCGCGACGGGCGAGGGTCTCGAGGAGGCATTACGCGGAACTGACGTCTGCGTCGACGCCTCCATGCCCATGCCGCCCGATGACGAGGACCTCACCGAGTTCCTTACCGGCGCGGGCCATCTCGTATTCCTGTCCATCACCAACCTCGACAAGCCCGAGTTCACGAAGTTCCCGTACTACGCGGCGAAGGCGGCGCAGGAAAAACTCGTGCGTGAGACCGATCTCCCCACCTCGGTCGTCAACTCCGCGCAGCGGATGGAGTTCGTCGTCAATCCCGCATACTCGAGCGAGGAAGACGACACCGTCAAGGTCGAAGATTGACTCATCCAACCCATCGCGCTTACCGATGCCGTCCGCACTGTTGTCCACTCCGTCCTCCGCGCTCCTAGCCCTCGGCGATGGCAGCCTGCTCGCCCCGAAGGGCGCCGACATTGTGGGACCCGACGTGGCTGTATACTGCGCTGGGCTCAAGAAGCAGCTCTGGCTTGGACGATATTAGGTGGCGAGTTGAGGCGTCGGTTTTTCAGTGATTAATCGGAAGATTCGATGTTCCCAACGAACGTGGTGTCTTGTGATTTAGTGGTTCTCGTCCACGGCAGTATCAATGTCTTCAAGTCGCGCAAGCCACATTGACATGTGTCCGTCTGCAATGGCGTGGAACATTGCGTTGGGAAAATACACCGGCGGCTTGTCGTAGGTTAGACAGATAGCCGCAATAATCTCATCGGCGCTGGAAGCTGCAATTCCCTCGGCTGTCTCAAGCTCTGAAAGCGGTTTCGTTCCCAGTACAGTGGCAGGCTCATCTGGACGGAACTTTTCCAATGCTTCAGCAAATTGATTCTCGAATTGCTGCGTGTCTTCTGGAGTGATGTTTTGGGAACCAAAATCGTCCGCCATGCCCTTGAACACAGTGAGTGCAGAGTGTGTCGATTCGGCTTCTTCCTCGTCGCGTTGTGATTCGCCTGCTGTCTTCCTCAGCGTGAGGATGACCTCGTTGGTATCTAGTTGAAGATGATCGAAGAGTCTACGGAGGAAGGAAATTTTCTGATTGGTCGATGTAGACAGGACGACGCCCAGGCCTGCATCAACTTCACGTACTCGGCTCGAGTACGCGTAGCCGGACTTAGCAAGCACGAGAGTTCCTGATGCTTGTTCGACGAAGCTTATGAGTTCCGTGCGGTAGCGTTCGGCCATCAACTTAAGCAGCATGTGGACGAACTCGGCCCAGGTTTTGACAGGGATCTTGATGCCTTCCCATTCGAAGGCGCTGATCGAGCGCCCAGTGAAATTCGCATCATCGCCCATCGGCTCAGTAGGGAGCACCTCGCGCTTGGGGACAAAGTCGGAACTGGGGAGGTGCCAGTAGTTGAGAGCACGGCGCAAAAGTGCGTCGGTACGCTGCTCCATAGCTGTCCGGTCCCATTTGTCCTTCGTCTTTACATCGTCATTAAGGCGATAACCGGTTTCTCGGAAACCTTTCTCACGGTCACGTTTGGTAATGAAATTGGAGTTGGAGTACGCGGAGTTGTAACCAGTGACAGTGAGGTTTCCAATGCGGTTCACCCACGTTTGATGAATCTCCTGAAAGTTCTCTCCGAGGTCTTCTTTTCACTGCGCATTGAGTGTTTGCGGCATAATGTGCTCGACACTGATATTGCCGTTCTCGAGCGCGGTTGCGATGTCCTTCGTATCGTTGGTATCCCCGTTTTCGAGAACATCGAAAAGATAAGCCCGCACATCTTTGTGAATGTTGTACATATTACGGGTGCGGAACTCAGCGCTAAATTCTTCGTCGTTGGGAATGCGTCCGGACGATCCATCGCGGCGTCGGAGCAGATAGGTGAGCACGTCGTACGCCGTGTCTTTCTCTCCACGAATCTTCCGCATGTCGTTGTACATGGTCTCGTAGATCTTGTTGAGAGCGTTCGTCGGAACAGAAGCGACCGTCCGGCGGAAGATATGGATTTCCAGTAGTCGAATGATGCGCGAAAATTCGTTTATTGAGAGCTTGTCACGCTTGACGTCGCGATACAGCGGCAAAAGAAGCGGAAGCAGAACATCGCCGCGGATGAGATTAAATCGTTCGAGCTGTGCGTCGAGTGCGGCATTCTTCGTGTCTGATCCACAGATCTCGCGCATGACTTCGGAATACTCGTACATGTCTGCGAGTTCCGTCTGGACATCGGAACTTTGCTTTTTGAAGTATGCCTTGAACTCGTCGTAGACCTCGTTGCGCTTGGGAGTCCGCGACAATTTGATCGTCAGATACCAGCGGATGAACCAGTCCGTGCGGTACCAAACATTCTTCTCCATCGGATTCCAGTAGTTCTCGTACAGCGTCGTCTGTAACTGGTGCTCGCAGCCCATGAGTATGAGATTGCGAATTTTGTCGCCTTCGCTCAACGCAAGGCCTGTCGCGTTGAGCGATTCGAAGATGCGTTGTGGATCATCGTGCGACTCTAGATTGAGAATCATGAGGTCAAGTCGCTCGATGGCGTTCCACAGTTGATCGCCGGTGAGCTTGCTCTTGGTCATCCGCTCGAGGAAGTACCGGTAGTTTGCCGTGAGGTTGCTGTCCTCGATGAACATCGACTCATCGCCGAACAAACGCTTGTAAGCGGTTGCGTCGTTCTTTACAGGCTTGAGCTTGAATTTTGGTTCGTTGGTCGAGCTGTTTTTCATGAGATAGCTAGTACGCAACCGCCGTGCGAGTTCGGGGTCTTTGGAGGTTACGACACCGGTATCCAAGAGGTGCGTGAGCGCGAGGATATAGAGACTCAGCGTGGTGAGGCGCTGTTGGCCATCAATAACGACCCACTTGAACGATGTCTCGGGGTTGCCAACGATAGAGCCGAAGAAGTGACGTTCTCTGTTCTCCGTAATCAGAGTTTCCAGGTCGTCGAATAGTCGCTCACATTGCTTCTTTGACCAGTCGTAATTGCGTTGATAAACAGGAATAATGAGTTCTTTCTCGACGCTGTCGAAAATGGTATAAGCCTGTTTAACTTCGCCCTTCATGCGGCTGCGGCTCCCCTCGCTAACGGTGCACGTAAATCAATTCCTTCAACAATATATGGGCTCTTCCGGTTTTAGAGTGCATTGATTAGTTCGCCGGGGGTTCGGGCGTGGCACAAGATATTGGGGTCCTTGGCTTTGTAGGAATAAGGGTGTCTAATCCATCCGTACAAACCAAGGACCTACTGTGCAGCCTAACGGAAATGTCATCGTCGATACCATCTGCCGCACCGCAGAACTAGGAGTTACTATCACCGGGGCCGCAGAACACGGCGATGTCACCGTCATCGAAGCCGAGCCCGTCGAGCCCATCAATGAATGCCCCACGTGCGGTCAGCCTGGAGTATTCCGCGACCACGTCATCCGCAGCCTGGTCGATCTGCCCATCGTCGGCCACCCAACACGCCTTCATGTGCGCCTTCCACGCTACCGGTGCACCAACAAGCGCTGCTTGCAGAAGATCTTCCGCGCGGGCCTTACCTGCGCGCCCGACAATTCAAAGACCACGGACAGGGTGACCCGCTGGATACTGCAACGACTCTGCCTAGATCGGATGAGCGTTGCCGCTGCAGCCAAGTCATTAGGCCTGGGGTGGGATACCACCAACGCCTTGGCCTTAGCCGCTGTCCAGGACTTGATCTACAACGACGAGCACTACCTCGACGGGGTCAAGGTCATCGGTGTTGATGAGCATCGCTGGTCGCACAACCGACGCACATGGCGCGACGGATACGTCACCGTCATCGTTGATATGACCGACCACCACGACAAGGATGGAAACGTCATCCGCCCCGCTCGGCTTCTTGACGTTGTCCCAGGCAGAAGCGCTGACGCGTTACGAACATGGCTGAATAATCACAGCGAGCAGTTCCGCGATCAGGTCAAGATCATCAGCATGGACGGCTTCCAAGGCTATGCCACCGCCGCTGGCGAAGTCATTCCCAACGCCACCCAAGTCATGGACCCGTTCCACGTTGTACGCCTGGCCGGTGACAAGCTCACCAAGTGCCGCGCCAGGCTCCAGTTAGAAACAACAGGCCGACGTGGCCGCAGCAAAGACCCGCTCTACCGCAACCGGAAAACTCTGTTGACCACCGAGGGCTTGCTCACCGACAAGCAGCGCGGGAGGCTTGAGGAACTGTTTGACTTCGACGACGACTACGCGCCGCTACAAGAGACCTGGACCTACTACCAACAAGTCATAAGCTGCTACAACAATCCCAACAAGCAAGCAGCCAAGAAAGCCATGAGCACGCTCATTGACACGCTTGTTGACATCAAAGACGCCGGGATCGCTGAGATCGCGCAGCTAGGCAGGACCATGAACAAACGCCGCAAGGACATCCTCGCCTACTTCGACCACGGAGTATCCAACGGACCTGTCGAAGCGATTAACGGTCGGTTGGAATTCCTACGCGGCATCGCCCTGGGATTCCGCAACCTCGACCACTACATATTGCGGTGCCTGATTCACGCCGCCAACATCCGACACAAAATCAATGCACTCTAAAACCGGAAGAGCCAATATATGGCGCAACATCTTCCTGCAGCCGAAAGGCTGATTAGGAACTGAAGAGAGACCTCTGCACAAAAATTAACGAAAGGTGTGCGCGTGAAAGACGCCAAAGGGCTCGAAAACATGGTGATCTGCTTCCTGGGTCTTGCTTAGTTTCGCGAACCGCGTAGCGACTGAACTGCCTTCTTGCGTACTGCATCCGTTGGAGGCCGGAGTTCATTGGGCTGTAAGAATCGTGGCCCTATGCTGTGTGCTCTCCAACCCTCAAAGCCGAGAGCGTCGTTCCCTTTGCTATCGAGAAGGTCTGGGCAACGCTCAAGTGTGAGGAAAACGGCGTTTTCGATCGGTGCAGTCGGCCGCAGCGCGACGTAGGAATCTCCAAGATCCGGCACCAGTTTGATGGCAACAATCTCGGGCGAGATGATAATCGGGTGAGTACCGAATGCGCGGTTCGTTAACAATGACTGAGCTGATTCGAAGTCATCAAGCCAAGCAGTTGCGGTGCCGGGGACCACGGCTTGGGCGAGCAGTTCACGGTCAAATTTCTTAGACTTAATGCCCTCTATTACCTCAAATAGGAAATTGGCGGCGTTGAAAATAGCCTGATTTCCCGCTGCTTCGATAGCCTCCCATCCGCTCTCGCTATCACCTCTGAGAAGTTCGGATCCCCAAGCCTTCCTATCCTCTAGGAGAGCGGCTGCCATTTTGCCATCGGCGCTGGTAATCCAAAGTGCGCTGGCTGCGGCTTTGAGGACCTTTTTGTCGCCGCTAACAAGGAGGTCTCCGTTACCGTCTTCGTAAAGAGCGAAAAGGAAATTGTCATCGGGGTCATCGCAGATTCGCGGTAGTTTTTGCTCTTCGCGGTCTGGAACCTCGGTCCCGACAAGGACGATGGCATCGATGAGGGATAGGCCTTCTTCGACGGTGAAGCGCTTCCGAAATTTTGCTCTAGAAATAACGTCTTCAATTTCCTGGAGAAGGTGTTCGCAGTAGAGCAGCTCAAATTTTCCTGCGAAACATGCTTCAATCAGCGCGCGCTCGGAGCCGCGAGGTGACAGCAAAGACGATATGAAGAGGTTAGTATCAACAACCAGACGCAACTTTCTGTGTGCTGCTATCTGCTGCAGCTCTTCGGTCACTTACCTGCTCCCAGGGCGGTACGGATCCTCTTTTCCATTCGCATAGTGGCGATTTCTTCATGAGCAAGCGCTTCCGCAGCATCGGGATCAAGGGGCTCAGATTGAGCATCGATTGTGCTGAGAAGCCAACGGTAGGCTGCTGTAGCAAGTTCGTTGTCGCTAAGTCCTTCGACAGAGGCGGCAGACTTTTGAGCGTTTTCAAGAAGACGCTTACGTGCGGCATCTTTACGATTCATGGATCTGCCCACCTTTCATAATCGGCGAAGGTCTGAGTCAAAAGTTAGAACTTATTTTACCCGACATTACGACATACAGCTAGCCTCGGCCTGTCACCTGCATGTGCGAGACATGCTCTGTCTCGCCGAGCAGAATTGGTGGCCTTGAAATGATTCTTTCAGAGACTAAAAAGGGGAAGCGCCCGCGCTGTACTGAGGCGCAGGCTCAACCTCGGTTAAATCGATGGCGAGTCCCCCAAAGCTACTCTTCTTCGCCAACCTCCCTGATCCCTTCCACAATCCTTACCGTCTCCACCGCCACACGCGTGACCTTCGCGATGAGATCCACGATGTACCGCGGATTGCCCACCTCGTCAGCCCAGTCGTTGGGGTCGTTGACGATTCCCGATGCCTTGTCCTTTTTCACCTGGTACCGGTCAATAATCCACGCCAGCGCGGACCGCGAGCCGAGCATGTACTCGTCCGCCTCAGCCGGAATGTCGCGCACGGTCACGGACTTGTTGTAGACGAGCGTCGTCACGTCATTGACGTTCTTCCCAGTAGACGGATCCTTCTTCTTCGCCCACTTCATCTTCTGCACGCGCCACGTCTCGCGGTCGTTCTCGTCTGCCGATGCCTTCACATCCACCGTCACCGGCCACGGTTCCACGTCTTCGTAGTTGACATGCAGATCCATGAGCTCCCGGCCGGCGGCAGCCAGCTGGTCGAACCGCGCCCGCGACATCGGCGTCTCGATATGCGGCAGCATCTTCTTCAGGTCCGCGGCGTACTTCTCCCGGTACCCAGGGTCGTGCAGCTGCCCGTACACGAAGTAGAAGATGTCATCCTTCATCACATCCGAACCCAGCGCCTCGCGGTAAATCCCAAGAATCTCGTCCGTGACGTTGTCCACGCGCCGGTACCCGTCGAGGATTTCTCCTTCCGTACCAGGCTCCGAGCCTTCCGATGCCCCCATCCCAAAGTCCAGCTCACCTTCCGGCGCCTCGACGGGCTCCCAGGTCCAGCGGGGGAAGAATTGAGTGGTAGCGATGACGTGCAAGTCTGGCATGAGATTTGCTCCGAGTGCAGAAGGAATCGTTGATTCGCCTGGAGCAGTGAATAGAATTCCGAGGTTGGAGTGTTTTGGAGAAGGAAAAATTTTCGGGAGCTGATAGCGGCGTTGGTTAACCGAGGAATGGAAGTAGGAATACTGAGCGCTGAATGGCCTATAGATTGATAGCGTTACGCACTCTGGCCAGTAAACGATGCGCTCATTTCTCGCCAATAGCTGTTTTAGACTCGCATCCCACGAGATACGTGACAGGTCCAAATACTCCGGGTGCTCAGAAAGGAATCGGGTTACATCGGATTCTCGAGGTTTTGATAGGCCCGCTTTTGAAGCCCACTCGGGAAATACCGCTCGTGCCGCTTCATACGTTGCGATTAGTAGCTCCATATTGGTCACAACAGTTCGGCGCGTAAAACCATAGCACCACGAATCACGGGCAGTCTTTAAACCTGCAGAGAAATTTTTGAAGATTGCTGGAATGCCATCTGAGTTCTTGTCGCCTAGGACAGGCCACGTCTCGAAGTCCTCATCGCGCTGATTGAGCCAGTCACCGTAAATATTGGGGTCAATAATTTGCCACTCGACATTATCGAGCGTGGAGCGATCAACAATCGCAAGTTTTTCGTCTGCACTGAGGTAGTCGCCAATATCGCGGTAGTGGATACAGACATCGTCGGGGATTTCGCGTTTTACGGCAATGATTACAGCTACGGTGTTTCGACTTCCGGAGCCGAAGACTTTGCCTCCTTCCTTGCGGGACTGTTCGCCGGCTGTCCGTTGGTTGCCGCGAAGGTTGTACACGTAAATGTCGCTGAGTTCATCTTCAAGCGACAGCCGGACGCCATCGGCGGTGTTGCCATCGATCCATCCGCCGTTGGATACAAAAGCCATGACACCGTGGGTACCGAGTCGGTCTATGGACCAGCGGAAAGCGCGGAGGTAGGAGTCGTAGAGGGAGTTCTTGTTCGTGGCTGAGGAGTTTCGGACAAATGTTTCCTCGATGCGCTTGTCGAGCGTCGGGTACTTCAGGTTCGCGTTGTTATCGTTCGCGCTCGTCTGGCCTACGGAGTAAGGCGGATTACCTATGATGACGTTAATTGGCGCATCAATCTGGCGCTGGATGGCTGCGTTGTTTTCTTTGAAGACCTTGAGGTCGAGAATGTCGCCTTCCTCGTGGATCTGGAAGGTATCGGCGAGCGCGATGCCGTCGAAGGGGACGTACTCGGGTTGTGGTTCTTCGTTGCGCTGGGCGAGCTCTGCTTGGAGGGCGTTGTAGGTTGTCTCGATGTTGACTGCGGCGACGTAGTAAGCGAGCAGCATGATCTCGGTGGCGTGGAGCTCGGTCGCGTACTTGCGGGCGAGGTCGTCGGGCTCGATGAGGCCGGATTGGAGGAGTCGGACCATGAATGTACCGGTACCTGTGAAGGGATCGAGGATGTGGACGCCTTCGTCGGTAAGGCCCTTGCCGAAGTGCCAGCGGGAGATTTGATCGGCGGAGCGGAGGATGAAGTCGACGATTTCGACTGGAGTGTAAACGATGCCGAGGGCCTCAGATTGCTTCTTGAAGGCCTTGCGGAAGAATCGCTCGTAGAGGTCCTTGATGACTTGTTGCTTGCCGGAAGCGGAGGAGACCTCGGAGGCGCGCACGCGCACGGACTCGTAGAAGTCGGTCAGAGACTTGGTCTCAGACTCGAGCTTGGCGTCGGACAATGCGTCGACCATGCGCTGCATGACGCGGGCGACCGGGTTGTGCGCGGCAAAGTCGTGCTCGGTGAACAGAGCGTTGAAGACCGGGGCAGTGATCAGGTGCTGCGAGAGCATGCTGATCGCTTCGTCCTCGGTAATCGAGTCGTTGAGGTTTCCGCGCAGGCCCTCGATGAAGACCTCGAATTCCTTGCGGATCGTGTCATCCGCGGCATTGATGAGTGCCTTGATGCGAGCGATTTGTGCTTCGGCGATCGTGGCGACATCGTCAGCCCAGTCTTCCCAATAAGTACGCGTACCGACCTTGTCGACCAGCTTGACGTACATGGCTTCCTGCCAGGCCTCGAGGGAGAACAGCGTCATCTGCTCGGGGGTGAGTTCCTGCTCGCCGGAGGACTCAGATTGGCTGGCCGAGGTGGCATCGGAAGCATCGAGCTTTGCCTTTGCCTCCTTGGCCTTGTCCGCGAGGGACTGTTCCTCGTCCTTCTTGGTCTTCTTCACGCTCTCGATGTCGATGGGCAGCTCGACCTTCTCGTTGAGCGCAATTGAGTTGACCTTCGCATTGAAGCGGTCATCGTGGGCGCGCAGGGCGTTGAGGATCTGCCAGACCACGCGGAAGCGCGTGTTGTCATTGAGGGCCTGGGACGGGGAGACTCCCGGCGGGATGGCGACGGGCAGGATGATATAGCCGTAGTCCTTGCCCTCGGCTTTGCGCATGACGCGTCCGACGGACTGGACGACGTCGACCATGGAATTGCGCGGGTGGAAGAAGATGACGCTATCGAGGGCGGGGACGTCCACGCCCTCGGAGAGACAGCGAGCGTTGGTAAGGATGCGAGTCTCGTCCTCAGGGATGGAGGACTCGAGCCACGAAATCTTGTTGCCGCGCTCGAGGGCGTTCATGGTGCCATCGACGTGCTCGACGGCGACTTGGAGATCGATGTTGAGCAGGCTCACGTCGTTGGTGGCGGCGTGGTCCTTGAGCTGCTCCTGGTACTGGCGGATGAGCGTGGGGAAGGTCCCTTGGATAGTCTTCGAGGCCTTGATGTCCTTGGCGAAGGCAACGGTGCGGCGCATGGGTTGAGCACCTGCCTCGAAGCCGGACCTCGTGTCCTGCTCGGCACCCGAACGCTTCGCGAGTCCGTTCCACGCGCCGATCATGGCTGAGGCGGTGGTGAGGTTGATTTCGTTGGTGGGGTAGGCGGCGAGGACATCCGCAGCGATGTCTTCCTCGACCGTCATGACGAGGACCTTGTAGTCGGTGAGCAGGCCCTTGTCTACAGCCTCGCCGAAGCCGAGGCGGTAGAACTCGGGTCCGTAGATGGCTTCATCATCCATGGAGGCAAGCTCCGCGGAATGTTCCTCGGCCTTGCCCTTGACGTTGTCGTCGAAGAGTCGGGGAGTCGCGGTCATGTAGAGACGCTTGCTGGCCCTGATGTAATTTTCGTCGTGAATCTTCACGAAGTTGGAGGCGTCCTCCCCGGCGAGGGTGACGCCGGTGGTGCGGTGGGCCTCGTCGCAGATGACGAGATCGAAGTCATCCATGCCGAGCTCTTGGGCTTCGTGGATGGCCTCGATGGACTGGTAGGTGGAGAAGATGACGTTGAGGCCTTGGCGGCGCTTGCCTTGCTCCGTACGCAGCTTGATGTCCGCACCGTTGGTGGAGACAGGGACATCGAGATCGTAGGAGGCGATGTCCTCGGCCTTCTTGGAGACCTTCTGGTCAGAGCATACGGCGTACGGCTTGAGCGGCAGGTGGGTTTGCGACTGCGCGGTCCACTCCTTGAGCGTCTGCGAGAGCAGCGAGATGGAGGGAACGAGGAAGAGGACGCGGGCCTTGTTGCCGTTGAGCTCCGCGAAGCGCTCGGCGAGGCGCAGCGCAGTGAAGGTTTTGCCGGTGCCGCAGGCCATGATGAGCTTGCCGCGGTCGTGGGCCTCGAAGCCGGCGATGGCCTTCGCGATGGCCTCATCTTGGTGCGGACGCGGCTGGTAGACCTCTTTGCGGGTCAAATTAATGGCGATGTCGCTGCCGGGGAACGTGATGTCCCAGTCGATGGGGGACTCGGCGATGGAGGCGGTGCCGATGCGGTTGGTAGGGATGAGCTGGTTGTCCAGCATTTCCTCGGCGTTCTTGCTCCAGCGGTCCGTGGTGGAGATGATGATGCGCTGGGCGAAGGAGTCCTTGCCGTGCTCGGTATCGAAGGAGCGGCCGGATTTCTCGAAGAAGGAGTCGAGATGGGACTTCTGGAGGTAAGCGGTCGGCTCATAGAACTTGCACAGGATGGAGACCCAACGGAAGTC
>NZ_LT596208.1:1627357-1714590 GCF_900092335.1 Corynebacterium phoceense | reverse complement strand
TTCTGGAGGTAAGCGGTCGGCTCATAGAACTTGCACTGGATGGCGACCCAACGGCCGTCCTCGCGGCGGCGGGCTACAAGGTCAATGCCGGTATCGGATTGTCCGTCGTAGTATTTCCAGTCGATGAAGCGTCCGACGTCTTCGTACTCTTCGCTCAACGTCGGGTCATTACGGAAGTAATTGACCATGAGCTTCTCAAAGGCGATGCCGTACTTGCCTTGCGGCTGGTTCTTGCGCAACTGGTCGAGGACGTCGGAGAAGGTAGACATAGTCTCTATTATGGCGGGTACTGACGTGCTATGAGTCGAGAGACTCGAATTAGCTTCCTAGATGTGTCGGCCCGCGCTGAGTACGCCCGGTAAGCTGCAGGTATGACACAAAACGCCACGCCGGGCGACGGTGAGAAGAAGGGGGCACGGCCAAGCCCTGCCGTCGCTGCGCCCAATAGTGGGGAGCTCGTGCGCACGGAGGTGCCCCGGGCGTATGGCTCGGCGGGGGAGAGTGCGTGGCACTTGTCGCGCCGTGCGTGGGGGTTAGTTGCGCGCCGGGTGCGCCATGAGCTCTTCATGAACGCGATGATGGACCGCGCGGCGACGCTCACGTTCTTTACGGTGCTCACGGCGCTGCCCATGGTGTTGGGCGTGTACTCCATTGCGACGCTGGTGCTCGCGCGCAATGAGGAACAGGTGCAGAAGCTCACGGCCGATTTCATCGGGACGTACCTGCCGCCGGAATGGGAGAATGCCGCACAGCGGGTCGTGGATGCGGTGGTGGGCTCGACGCAACAGTCGACGCTCATGCTGGTGTTATCGGTGGTCCTCGCACTGTTTTCGTCCTCGGCGTATGTGCGGGCGTTCGCGCGCAGTGCCAATGCGATGTATGGGCGAGTGGAAGGCCGCGGGCTCGTGCGCACGTGGACAGTGATGTGGCTGCTCACCATCGCTGTGGTACTGGGCCTCGTGGTGATCTTTGTGGCGCTCATGCTGCAGCGTGACATCGTGGTGGGACTGTTGCGGCCTTTTGGCGGGGTCCCGGGTGTTTCTTCGGTGCGTTCTTTCCTCGTCGATTCCTTCCTGCCGGTGTGGCGATGGCTGCGCTGGCCGGTCGTGGCGGTGATGAGCGTGACGCTGTTGGCGTTGCTGTATCGCTTCGCGCCGAATGTGCGGACGCAGAAATTCCAGTGGCTCACGGTGGGCTCAACCATCGCGTTGCTGGGCGCTGTCGTGGCGTGGGGACTGGTGCGGGTCTATTTCACGGTGGTGGGTGCGCGCAGCGCGTACGGCGCGCTGGGAACCGTCATCATCGCGCTGTTTGCGTTGTGGATCATGAACACGCTGTTTATCCTCGGCGTGAAGATCGACGCGGAGATTACGCGCGCGATCGAGTTAGAGCGAGGGCTTGAGTCGGAGCGCGTTATTCAGGCGCCGCCGCGCGCGACGGATTCGGCGGTGGCGCAGTCCGCCGCTGTGAGAGAACTGGAGGGGCTAGGTAAGGAGATTCGCGGTCAGGCGCGCTCGTAGACGGTGCGGCGGTGGCGGATTAGGAGACCGCTTTCGAGGACTTGAGTCCCGTACGGCAGTGGGGCTGGGGTGGGAGCGAGTAACGTCGTAAAGGACGTGAGGGCGCGCGGGAATGCCAGAATAATGGGCCGCGAGGTGGGTGTTCCCACATGAAGAAGTAACGGCGCACGAGACGTTCGGCCGGGCTGCCCACGATTTTTGTAGTTCGACGAAGAGGGCGTCTTCCTGGGTGAGGCGTTCGGTGCCCAGGGCCATGAGGAGCTTCACCTTCGTCTCCTTGGTACCGAAGTAGTGGCGCACCAGGCCTGGGTCGACGCCGGCCGTTGCGGCAGTAGAGCTCGGCGGCATCGCAAAGCGCAAAGGCTCGGGAGGTACCGAGCCTTTATGGATATTAAACTATGAAAATTGGTGCCCCCAGCAGGAATCGAACCCGCGACACAAGGGGTAGAAACCCTCTGCTCTAATCCGCTGAGCTATGGGGGCGCAGCGCGGTCATATATTACACCAGCAGGAAATGAACTCTGTGATGGGTGGCGACTAGTGGTACCTACCCTCGGCGCCGACCTCGAGGATGATGTCCACGAGCTGGTTGGCGGCGGGGGAGAGGTCTTTGTCCTTGCGGTAGATGAGGATGGGCTGCATGCTCGGGAAATCGCCCTTGATCTTTTTGAAGAAGACGTGGTCGCCAGCGTGGCGCTGGGCGGAGTCCGGAAGCAGGGCCACGCCGATGCCGCCCGCGACGAGCGGCATGGCGGTCTGCAGGGTGGAGACTTCCTGGATGTGGGTGGGCTTGGACTCGGGGTTCTGGAACCAGGCGGTGCGCAGGAGGTCTGGCAGGCCGGGGAACTCGTCATGGTGCTTAGGGAGGATCCACGTCTCATGCGCGATATCGGCGAGCGAGACCTCGTCCGGGAGATCCTTAAGGCGCTCCGGTACGGCGAGCAGCATGGGGAACTCGGTGACGACGTGGACGACGAGCTGGTCCTGGTGCTGCTGCGCGAAGGCGCGCGGGTCTATGGACGGCATGAGGCCTAGGTCGATGGAGCCGTCGAGGACGCGCTCCAGCGTGATGATGGGCTCGGGGTCTTCGAGGAAGAGCTTGACGTCAGGGGCGACCTCAAACATGCGGGAGAGGATCTCGGGCATAAAGGCCCAGTTGAACTCCGGGGCGGCGTTGATGGAGATGGAGCCAGCGAGGCCGCCGGCGATCTCGCGGATGCGCTGGTCGGCCTCCGTCATGAGGGTTTCCATCTTGATGGCGATCGTGTAGAGGTAGTCGCCCGCCTCGGTCGTGGAGACGCCGGCGCGGCCGCGGGTGAGCAGCTGCACGTCGAGCTCTTTTTCCAGCTTGCGGATCGACAGAGACAGCGACGGCTGCGTCATGTCGAGCGCCGCAGCGGCGTGGGTAAACGACCTGTGGTCGACCACGGACCGGAAGTACGATAATTGTCGCGAGTCCATAGACAAATATAATGCCATGATTGGAAGTAATAGTCACTTTTCGTGGTATAACGCTCACGTCGTAGAATGCGACACATGTCTGAAGAGCAGTTGTCCTCCCAGGAGGGGGACGGTTTCGCAGTCGCGTCTGTCCCCGCCGCGCGGCGCCGCGCCCGTGGCTCCGCATGGATCTACGTCTGTATTGCCATCGTCGCAGGTATCGCAGCCGGCGGCATCGCGTCCTTCTTCCTCGCGGACTCGCTTAAGGCGCTCGGCATCCCGGATCCCGGTCGTGTGACGACGGTGGGTTTACCCTTCGTTCGTGCCGCCGCATGGATTGCCATGGCCACCTCCGTGGGCTCCTTCCTGGCGTCCTCCTTCTTCATCTCCCCGCGAGAACACGACGCTGAGACACTCAACACAGCGCCTCTCACCGTGGATGGACACGTCGCGAAACGGGTTGGCGCGCTTGCAGCTCTGGTCACCGCGGTCCTCGCAGTGCTGGAAGTCCCACTCGTGCTTTCCGATACCACCGGCTCGTCCTTCCTTGAGGTTCTCGACCCCCAGCTGTTTACCTACGCGTTCCCCAATATCTCGACCGCGCAGGTGTGGCTGCTTACTGCGGGCCTCGCGGCTGTGGTGGGCATCGGCGGGCTTATCGCTTCGCGCTGGGGCTCGCAGCCGGTCCTGCTGGTTCTTTCGGTCCTCATGGTCGTGCCGCTGGGCATGGAGGGTCACTCGGCCTCGGGCGGCGACCATGACTACGGGACGAACTCCTTCCTCTGGCACCTCATCTTCATGGTGCTGTGGGTAGGTGGGCTGCTCGCTCTGCTTGCGCATGGCCGTCGCCTGGGACCGGATCTCACGATGGCCGTGCGCCGGTACTCCAATCTGGCGCTCTTCTCCGTCATCGTCATGGTGTGCTCGGGCCTTATCAATGCCGCCATCCGCATCGAATGGTCGGACTGGTTTACCACCCGCTATGGCCTCATTATCGTGGCGAAGTCAGTGCTCACGCTCGTGCTCGCGCTCTTCGGCTTCGCGCACCGCCAGCTCACCATGCCGCAGCTGAAGTCGCGTCCGGAGCGCTTCCGCCGCGTCGCCTTTGTCGAACTGTTGGTCATGGCGCTCACGGTCGGCGTGGCTGGCACCATGGGCCGCACGCCGCCCCCGCCGCCGCGCGATCCCAACCTCAACTCCATGCAGATTCTGTTGGGCTACGAGCTTTCCGAAGCCCCCTCTGTCGCCGGTCTCTTCACTCACTTCCGCTTCGATATCTTGTGGGGAACCCTGGGCCTGTTGCTCGCTGGTTTCTATGCGTACGGGGTCTGGCGTGTACGTCGGCGCGGCCTGACGTGGACGTGGACTCGTACAGCGTGGTGGATGGCCGGCTCCCTGGGCATGACGCTGTTTATGAGCTCGGAGCTGGGCATGTACATTCCCGCGCTCTACTCCATGCACATGCTGGGCCACATGGTGCTGTCCATGGTCGTTCCACTCCTGCTCGCGCTGGGCGCGCCGCTCACCCTCATGATGGAGGCCTGGGAACCTGGATTTGGGCCGCACGAGTGGGCGCTGGCGGCGACGCGCTCGCGGATCGTCGGATTTATCACGCACCCGGCGGTCAACCTCGTGCAGTTCCTGTTCTTCTTCTACATTCTCTACCTGTCCTTTGACCTGTACGAGTACGCGGTCTCCGAGCACGCCGGGCACGTCATCATGAACGCGTGCTTCCTCGTCTCCGGCTACTTCTACTTCTGGGAGCTCGTGGGCCCCGACCCGATCCCGCACCGCCGGCCCACCGGTCTGCGCCTGCTTTTGCTGTTTATCTCCATGCCCATCCACCTCTACGCGGGCGTCTATCTCATGCAGCTGGGCCAGATCCTGGGCGAGAACTTCTACCTTTCCCTCGACCTGCCGTGGAACCCGGACTTCGCCTACGACCAGAAGGTGGGCGGCGGTATCGCCTGGGGCTTCGGCCAGTTCCCGCTCGTTATCGTCTTTGGCACGCTCTTCCTCGAGTGGCTGCGCGAGGACCGCTCCGCGGCGCGACGCCACGACCAGAAGGCGGACCTCGACGGCGACCAGGATTTGGAGGACTACAATGCGATGCTCGCGCGCCTCAACGACGAGGATTACCGGTAGCCAGAACCGGCACGAACGCACCGGTGAAACTGAGATACCGGTGAGAAAGCCCAATTTCTGTGGATAACTCGTCCCTTTTTGCCCACTCTATTGGGCAACCGCGGGGAGTTATCCACAGCTGCGGTTTTGGGGGTTGGCGCGGCGCATTCGGTGGTTCACGATGGTGCTGCGAGGGAAAATTCTTCCCCGTGTCGACTACCGAATAGAAGGAATAAACCTTATGTCTCAACTACCTGTCACCATCACCGGCCACCTCGTTGCAGATCCGCACATGACGCAGGTCTACAACGGCAACCTCAAGACCACCATGCGCGTGGCGTCCTCGCGCCGCCGCCGCAACCCGGATCCGGAGGGCCCCGAGTGGATCGATACGGACAACCTCTTCATCGACGTCGAGATGTGGGGTGCGCTCGCCCAGAACGTCCGCACGACGCTGCGCAAGGGCATGGCCGTCATCGTCCTCGGCTCGCTCAACACCATTGGATGGAAGGACGAGGAAGGACGGAACCGCGCCAAGATTGAGATGCGTGCCAACCAGGTCTCCCTCGAGCTGTCCCACTACGTCGCCACCGGCCTCAAGATCGGCGCCGATGCCACGGTCACCGGCATTCCTGTCCCTAACTTCGAGCACACGGGTCCGGACAAGATCCTGAGCCGGGACGACAATACCGGGAACACGGAGAACTCGGGGGACGCCGGCGCCGATACCTCGGTGGACACGGCGGCGGACGCCCAGGCGGCGGCATCGGAAAGCCGGGAGCCTGCCGCACCGTTCTAGCTCCCAGCCCCGGGGGATGATGTACTCTTTGTGTTGTTTGACGTGTGTGCCCGGGCTGCGGGCACACTCACCCAACCGACGTAAAGGGGAACAATGGGCGAGTTCATCTACACGATGAAGAATGTGCGCAAGGCCATCGGCGACAAGGTCATTCTGGACAATGTCACCATGGCCTTCTACCCGGGCGCCAAGATCGGCGTGGTCGGCCCGAACGGTGCCGGCAAGTCGTCGATCCTCAAGATCATGGCGGGCCTTGATCAGCCGTCCAACGGCGAGGCTTTCATCGAT
The DNA here is from genome assembly GCF_900092335.1 of Corynebacterium phoceense. Lineage (GTDB taxonomy): Bacteria > Actinomycetota > Actinomycetes > Mycobacteriales > Mycobacteriaceae > Corynebacterium > Corynebacterium phoceense. The sequence goes on along the minus strand of NZ_LT596208.1, from coordinate 1,708,419 downwards.
CCGGGCAAGACCGTGGGCATCCTGCTCCAGGAGCCGCCGCTCGACGAAGAGAAGACCGTCCGCGAGAACGTGGAAGAGGGCCTGGGCGATATCTTCCAGAAGAAGCAGCGCTTCGAGGAAATCGCGGAAGAGATGGCCACCAACTACACGGACGAGCTCATGGAAGAGATGGGCAAGCTCCAGGAGGAGCTCGACCACGCGGATGCGTGGGAGGTCGACTCCAAGATCGAGCAGGCCATGGACGCCCTGCGCTGCCCGCCGTCTGACGAGCCCGTCACCAACCTCTCCGGTGGTGAGCGCCGCCGCGTCGCCCTGGCGAAGCTGCTGCTTTCCGAGCCGGACCTGCTCCTCCTCGACGAGCCGACCAACCACCTCGACGCCGAGTCCGTGCAGTGGCTGGAGAAGCACCTCGAGTCCTACCCGGGTGCCGTCCTCGCCGTGACCCACGACCGCTACTTCCTCGACCACGTCGCCGGTTGGATCTGTGAGGTCGACCGCGGCAAGCTTTACCCGTACGAGGGCAACTATTCCACGTACCTGGAGAAGAAGGCGGAGCGTCTCGAGGTCGCCGGCCAGAAGGACAAGAAGCTGCAGAAGCGCCTGAAGCAAGAGCTCGCCTGGGTCCGCTCCGGCGCCAAGGCTCGCCAGGCCAAGAACAAGGCCCGTCTGGCTCGCTACGAGGAGATGGCTGCGGAGGCCGAGCAGTATAAGAAGCTCGACTTCGAGGAAATCCAGATCCCGACCCCGCCGCGCCTGGGCAATAAGGTGGTCGAGGTGAAGAACCTCACCAAGGGCTTCGATGGCCGCGTGCTCATCAAGGACCTCTCCTTCACGCTGCCGCGCAACGGCATCGTGGGCGTTATTGGCCCGAACGGTGTGGGTAAGTCCACGCTGTTTAAGACGATTGTGGGCCTCGAGCAGCCGGACTCCGGCTCCGTCGAGGTGGGCGATACCGTCAAGCTGTCCTACGTCGACCAGGGCCGTGAGAACATCGACCCGGAGTCCACGGTGTGGGAGGTCGTCTCCGACGGCCTCGACTACATCCATGTGGGCCAGAATGAAATGCCCTCGCGTGCCTACCTGTCCGCGTTCGGCTTTAAGGGCCCGGACCAGCAGAAGCCGTCTAAGGTGCTTTCCGGTGGTGAGCGCAACCGCCTCAACCTGGCGCTCACGCTCAAGGAGGGCGGCAACCTCATCCTCCTCGACGAGCCGACCAACGACCTTGACGTCGAGACCCTCGGTTCCCTTGAGAACGCCCTCGAGAAATTCCCGGGCTGCGCCGTGGTCATCTCGCACGACCGCTGGTTCCTCGACCGCACCTGCACCCACATCCTTGCCTGGGAAGGCAACGTGGCAGAAGGCCAGTGGTTCTGGTTCGAAGGCAACTTCGGCGATTACGAGAAGAACAAGATCGAGCGTCTTGGTGAGGATGCGGCACGTCCGTCGCGCGTGACCCACCGTAAGCTCACGCGATAGGAGATACGGTGACTGAAGAAAACAAGCACCACATCCATCGTGTGGCCGTGCGCTGGTCAGACTTTGACCGCTACGGCCACATGATGAACGCCAACTACGTGGAAATCGCGCAGGAGGCCCGCCTTATCTACGCCCAGGAACGCATTTTCCCGGACGTTCCGGAGTTCGCGGCCTTCGTGCGCCACCTTGAGCTGGATTACAAGAATCCCATCCAGCCGCAGGGCCTTTCCTCCGTCGAGGTTGAGTCGTGGGTGACCCGTATCGGCAATACCTCGTTCACCACGCGCCAGAACATCCGCGTGCCAGACGGCCCGGTGGCATGTGAGATTGACTGCGTCCAGGTTGCCGTTGATCTGCATACCGGATTGCCGCGCCCGCTCACCGAGCATGAGAAGGAAGTCATCGGAGCTCTTGCCGAGTAGACTCGACGCCACTACACCGTCGAGCACAGGAGGGCCTGCATGTCCACAGAAACGCTGCACATTGAAAGTGGCGCACAAGGACTGCAGGCCCTCTTGGCGCGTGCGGTGGGTCTCGATGCCCAGGCCATCGCACGCCTGCGTCAATACGCCCCAGAGGCCGTCGAGGTCTTCGTCACGACGCCCTTTGAGGTCGTCGCCGCACGCCGCGTTGCTGGCACCGTGGGCCGGGACGGTGCGTCCGTCTCCGCGAAAGACCTCCTTGATGCGGTCAAGGACGGCCGCGACGAGATTGGCCCTCCGCGCGATGCCTCGTGGCCAGGCGCCCTGCCGCCGGCGTTGGGCTTCCAGCTTCTCGATACCCTCCCGGTCCACGTTGTCCGCGACCTCGCCGACAAAGGTCAAGCCTTGGCCCGGCAGTTCTCAGGCCCTGCCGGTCCGCCGAGCTCGCTCATGAAGCAGACCGTGCTCACCGTCGAAGCTGACGGGACGAGCGTCGACATTCCCATGCGTCTCATTTTCGCGTGCACGAACCTAGGGCTTATCCCGGGCTTTAGCGCGCCGATGAACATCCCGCGCCACTTGCGTGTGGCCGCCCTCGGTCGCTGGGTGCGTGTCGATGCCCCCTTTGGCAGCGTCTACCACTCCTCGCGCCTCTCGCTGTTCTAACGCGAGCCCACCCCTTGGGTGGGCTTTTTTGTTTGCCTATTTGAGTATTCGAAACTATTGACGAACGCATCTGGGGGTAGGTAAGCTTGTGAACGTAAGAATTAGAACACTCTATCTAAACCATTACTTCACACTCTCACTCACCGACAGGGGTAGCCCACATGACCACTCCTCCCGATAACACCACCAACCCACCACCACCAACCGAACCCACCGGCCCCTACTTCGCCCCCTTGAATCCCGCTGGCCCCTTGGGAGAATACGTCGCCATCCGCAACGAATTCTTCTGGAAGGCCATCCACCGCGTCCTTCCCACCCCCGGCGACGATGTCGACATCGCCTTTTCCACCCTTGCCCGCAATCTCGATGTCTCACGCGACCGCGCTGAGAAGCTCTACCACGGGGTGGCCCGCATGGCCTCACTGCCCAAGCTCGCCGCCCATCATGAGCGCGGCTGGTATCTCGATGACAACCGTCTCGTGGTGATTGGCCAGATGCTCATCGGCGTCGACGACCATCTGTTTCATCTCATCGATGACGCACTCGTGCGGTTGTTTACCCCAACCCGGAAGAATCAAGTGTTGCCGGATACTGCACGTGTGCGCAAGGTCATCCGCGAAATCTTGTACCAGTACTACGACCTCACGCGCGATACCCCGGAGGACTGTGAGGACGACGGCACGCGCTACCGCATGGACCACCGCGGCCAGAACTCATTCCTTAACGTGCGGATGGATGGGGTCGATGCCGAGGCCATCCATGAGCACATCCGCAAGTACGCCAACGCCAATAATTGCTCGTTTACCAAGGCCATGGTCGACCTCATCCTGAACGGCTCGAAGACAACCGTGGTGGTCAACGTGTTCAAGCCGGAAGGTGAATCCATGGCGTATCTTCCCGAACACGGTGTGGTCACGTTGGATAACACGGACTTGGAGATTATTGAGCGCCAGCTCGGGCCTGACAGGGTGGAAGGCTATGTGCCTAGTGCGGCACAGCGGGCGTTTATTGAGGCGCGTGATGGGACGTGTCGCCGCGCGCACTGTACGGTGCCGGCGAAGTACGCGCAGCTCGACCACCGCGTGGAGTACGGGGATGGTGGTGAAACGTCGACGGATAATTTGATTGCTGTATGCCAGCATCATCACAACGCCAAGACGGACCGCCGGTGTGATTATCTCTTCGACCCCGTCACCGGGTTTGTGTACTGGTTGTTTGAAGACGGCACGTGGGAGTCGACCGAGCCGCAGGGGATTATGGCCCAGCGGTGGCGCCAGACCATTGCCCAGCGCACCGAACAGCTCGCCACCGAGCGCAACCTCATCCCGCTGCCCGAACCCCAGGAGACCAGTTTCGCAGACTAAAGAAGAACCCAGCCGGCAAGAGCCGCGCCGACCGCGACGGACCACGCCGGGGCCTTGAACCAGAGTGCTGCGAAGGCGGCCACAGCGATGAGAGCGGTGGCCCAGCCTGTCACGCCGTGGGTGATGATGGGATCCCAGAGCGCGTGGGTGAGCAGCCCGACGACGGCGGCATTGACGCCAGCGAAGGCGCCGCGCATGCGCGGAAGCGTGCGCCAGCGCGACCAGAAGTAGAGTCCCGCGACCATGAGGAGGGCGCCAGGAAGGAAGATCATCACGGTGCCGACGATTGCACCGAGGATTCCGCGATCGACGGCGCCGACGTAGGTCGCAAATGTGAAGAGCGGCCCGGGTAAACCTTGGGCGATGGAGTAGCCGGCGAAGAACTCAGCGGGGTTCATCCATCCGGTGGCGACGAAGCGATCCTCGAGCAGCGGCAGGATGACGTGTCCGCCGCCGAAGACGAGGGCGCCGGCTTGGTAGAAGGCGTTCAGCCGTGTCGCCCACCAGTTCCCGGTGAGCGCGCCGGCGGCCAGCCCACCGAGCAGTGCGAAGAAGGCAAAGAGCGCGCTCCAACCGGCGCGGGCGGTGACGGGGCGCAGCTCGGGTGCGCCAGTAAGTTGTGGCCGGCGGAGGAACGCGGCTCCGAGACCCGCTGCGAGGAGGAGCGGGACTATCTGGGGAAGCCAGAACAGCGCAACGAAAGTGGCAATCGCAAGCGCCCACGTGAGTGGGGTATAGAGCAGCTTGCGGGCCATGCCATAGACGGCGTGGGCGACGACGCCGGCTGCGGCGGCGAGCAGACCGGTGAGGAAGTGGGCATCGGCAAGCTGGGCGTCGCGGAAGGCGAGGCCACAGACGGCCATGATGAGGGCCGAGGGCAGCGTGAACCAGAACCAGGCGGCAATAAACCCGGCCCAGCCGCCGCGATGGTAGCCGAGCGCCATGCCGACCTTGGAGCTGCCGGGGCCGGGCAGGAACTGCGAGAGCGCGACGAGGTCCGCATAGGAAGACTCGGTGAGCCAGCCGCGCCGGCTGATGAACTCGGTCCGGAAATAGCCGAGGTGTGCCGCGGGGCCGCCGAAAGACGTCCAGCCCAGCGGGAAGAAGGAGCGCCGGATGTCTGCGGACATGTGGGTTAGTCCGGCTGGTTGACGAGCATGCCAGCGACGCGTTCGAAGTGGTCGGTGAGCATGTGACGGTAGGCCGGGGGAATGGTCTCCTCGTCGATCTGGGCGAGCGAGTTATTCATGAGCTCGAGCCAGCGCAGGGCGGCGGCGCGGTCCACGTGGAAGTGGGCGTGCCGCATGCGCAGAGCTGGGCGGCCGCGGTTTTCGCTGAACTCCTGGGGCCCGCCCCAGTACTGCGCGAGGAACCACTTGAGACGGTTGTGTGCGCCCTCCATATCGTCTTCGGGATACATGGGCGCGAGGATGTCGTCGTCGGGCACCTGCGCGTAGAAGCCCGCGACGAGCTTGTCGAAGGTGGCGTCGCCGCCGATGGCGTCGTAGACGGACTCGGCGCTATTCGGCGTCGTCATAATTGGGGATTCCTTTGCCGTGGGGGTAGGGGGTATTGATGTCGTTCTTCTGCATATCTTCCCAGATCTCGCCCTGGATGAAGCGCTGAACCTGCCATTGGGCGCCGGGGAGGGTCTTGGTCACGATGCGCACGGTGGCATAGTCAGGCTCGACGCTCGAGACGCCGAGCATGTTTGGGGCCTCGAGGATGAGCCCGGAGACGGCTTCCTCGTCCGCCGCGCGTGCTGCCGATGCCGCGATGACAGCTTGGGCATCATCGATGTCGTTGGACAGGCTGATGGGTACCTCGATGCGGGCAATGGCGTAGCCATCAGAGTGGTTGGCGACGTGGAGAATCTCGCCGTTGCGGACGTACCACAGCGCGCCGTCCATGTCGCGGACGGTGGTGATGCGCAACGTGATGTCCTCGACGTCGCCGAAGACGCCGTTGCCGAGATCGATGGTGTCGCCGATGCCGTACTGGTCCTCGAGGAGCATGAAGATGCCGGAGAGGAAGTCCTTGATAAGCGACTGGGCGCCGAAGCCGATGGCGACGCCCACGACGCCGGCCGAGGCGATGAGTGGGGCGACGTTGACGCCGATTTCGGCGAGGATGGTCATGGCGGCCCAGACCCAGATGACGATGGCGACGGCGGAGCGGGCGACGCCAGCGAGCGTCTTAATGCGGGAGATACGGCGTTTCTCGTGCGTCTCGTCGAGGGAGCGCAGTTGGGCCTGTTGCTTGGACTTGGGCTTGCGTACGTTGCGTAGCAGCGGCGGGCGCGAACCGTTCGAGCTCTGCGCTTTGCGTGCGAGCTTGTCGATGAGCCGGCGCGAGAGCCAATGCAGAACGAGCGCAATGAGAATGATGAGCAGGATCTTCAGAGGCTTTTCCACGAGCCAGGCACGGGTATCGGGATTGGACCACCACGAGTTAACCGCGGTGACGGTGTCGGTTGCAGTGTTTTTAGCGAGAATCATCGTCCGCCTAGTGTACGCCAGGGTGAATATAAAAGGCGGAAAGGTACGCGAAAAATGGACAGCTTGGTCTAGGCTTGCGTCCATGACTGAGCCGAGCAACCACGAGCGCCGCGCACAACTCGCGCGCGGCTTCCATTCCCGTGCCATCCACGCCGGATACCAGCCGGATAGCCATATGGGTTCTATCAACGTGCCCATCTACGCGTCCACGACGTTCGAACAAGACGGCTTGGCGCAACTGCGTGGCGGCTTCGAGTATGGACGCGTGGCTAACCCGACCGTGCGTGCTCTGGAGAAGACGCTCGCCGCGCTCGAGGACGCGCAGTACGCGCGCGTGTTCTCCTCTGGCATGGCGGCCGTGGATACGCTTCTGCGCATCATCCTGCGCCCGGGCGCGCACGTCATCCTCGGCAACGACGCTTATGGCGGCATGTACCGCCTGCTCCACAATGACTACGGCGATTGGGGCGTCGAGCTCAGCATCGTCGACACTACCGACGTGCAGGCGGTGCGCGCGGCCATCAAGGACAACACGAAGCTCATCTGGCTGGAAACGCCTACGAACCCGGCGACGAACATTACGGATATCGCGGCCGTCGCGGCGGTGAAGGGCAACGCTGCTGTTGTTGTGGATAACACCTTTGCGACCCCGTACCTCCAGAACCCGTTGGCGCTCGGTGCGGACCACGTGCTCCACTCCACCACGAAGTATCTGGGTGGGCACTCGGACGTCCTCGGCGGCGCGGTCGTGACCAATGATCCGGAGATGGACGAGCGCCTGCTTTACTTCCAGGGCAATACGGGCGCGGTGGCCTCGCCGTTTGATGCGTACCTCACTGCACGGGGTATCAAGACGCTTGCGGTGCGCATGGACCGCCACTGTCAGAACGCTCAGGCGGTGGCCGAGTTCCTTGCGGCGCGCGCGGAGGTGAAGCAGGTGCTCTATCCGGGGCTGGCGTCGCACCCGGGCCACGAGCTGGCGGCGAAGCAGATGCGCGGATTCGGCGGCATGATGTCGGTGCGCTTCCACAAGCCCGAGCATGCGACGCAGTTCTGTCTCAACACGCGGATCATTGCTCTCGCAGAATCGCTGGGCGGTGTCGAGTCGCTCGTGGAGCATCCGCAGCGCATGACGCATGTGTCGGCGGAGGGCTCCGAACTCGTGCCGCCGGCGGACCTTGTGCGTCTGTCGATCGGCATCGAGGATAGTGAGGACTTGCTCGAGGATCTGCGCCAGGCGCTCGACGCTTTAGACTAGATTAAATGTCTCTTAATCTCGCTCGGATGGCTGGCATGACACCTGGCCGGTCTATATCTCACCGAGTGGATTGCGTAGAGATTTCTAAGCCTTTAAATCTTGAACTTAAGGCAGTTTTAAGCGGGCCTTAGTTAGGGGGATCATTTTTTATTGGCTATTCTTAATGCGTGACTGCTATCCAACGACGCAAGCCCGCATACTTGCTCATCTCTGACGCATTGCGCGAGAAGATTGAGACAGGCCAGCTGCGCCCCGGAGACCGCTTACCCACTGAGCGAGAGCTGGTTCAGGAGTTCGGCGTGGCCCGCATGACAGTTCGTCATGCCTTGGACATCCTTCAAATTGAGGGACTCATTGATCGTCGCCGCGGTCGCACAGGTGGAACCTTCGTACGGTCCATTCCGCCGGTCGCCGAGCTCACGACGCTCGACGACATCTACCCGCAGCTCAGCAGCCGCGGAACCGCGCTGCAGACGCGCGTTCTCGATTTCCAACGCACCACTGCTCCGCGCCATATCGCGGCGCAGCTGGAGATCGACGACAACGACGAAGTGTGGGCGCTGTGGCGCCTGCGCTCCACGGAGCTGTCTCCCGTGAGCCTTGCCATGCACTACCTGCCGGTGGAGTTCTTCCCGGACCTCGCAAGCAGCGATCTGGAAGGCATGATAAACAGTCTGGGCGTGCTCAAGCGCGAGCTCGTCACCCCGGCGTTGCCCACCGAGGACGAGCAGTCGCACCTGCTCATCGGCCGGACACAGCCGGTGCTGCGCCTTTCCCGTACGGTGTGGGGCAGCGAAGGGCGCGTCGTCGAGCATTCAGAAGAGACCTTGCGTTCCGATGCCGTCACGGTCGCCGTCGTCGTCGGCGACAGGCCCGCCGCAACGCTCGAGTCTGTCTAGAACGGCAGCAGTCCCGCCGACGAGCGCCGCAGCGGCCGGCGAGAGGGGAGTCGATGATCCCACGCGGCCCCCAGTACATCAGGACGCGTCAAACCTGCGGTTGCGCAGTGCGCGGGCGACGCGGTCGCGGTCCTCGGTGACGCTGCGACGCAGGCCACCGGGCAGTTCGCGCGCGAGGAACTCATCGGCACGCTTGAGGCCTTCCTCTGTGACGTCCCAGCGAGGGAACAAGCCGGAGACGGTGGTCTGTGCGACCTCGGAGGACTGTGCGCCCCAGATCTTCTCCGCGACGTCGTAGAACTCCGCGGTGGGCAGGAGCGCCTCCGAGCCCGGTGACGTGAGACCCGCCAGCTTGGACTCGAGCTCGCGGTTGCCCAGGTCGCCGGCGACGATCTCGTCGTAGACCGCGCGCTTATTCTCTGGCGTGTTGACGGCAGCGCGGGCACGGATGGCGCCCTGGACGCCGAGTGCCGAGTTATCGCGCTTAAGCTCCGAAGTCACCGCGTCCTCCATGTCCTCGCCAGCCGCCGCCAACGCTGCGAGTGCCTTCCACCGCAAGCCCTGGTCCTCGGAGTCTGCGAGGAGGCCCTGCAGGTAGGAACGGGCGGCATCGGAAAGCTCGAGCGAGGTGAGCGCCTGAGCGAAGATGAGGGAGCGCTGCGCGTCCGGGTTCTGTGCGCCGCCAAGCAGGGCAGATGCAAGGGTCTCATCGCTCGCTGCCCAGGCGGGATCGGCGTATTGCCGCTGGGCGGATACCGCCTGGATAAGGATGCGTTCGAGGACGGCGAGCTCCGTCTCTGCGGACGCACCGCGGGCGACGAGCGCCACGAAGTCGCGGGCGCGCATGGTGCCGCCGCGGGTCATCTCCCACGCCGCGGACCAGCACAGCGTGCGGGCCATGGGATCGACGAACTTGTCGATGTTCTCGATAGCGAACGCGAGCGAGTCCTCATCAAACTCGATAAGTGCGTACGTGAGGTCGTCATCGTTGACGAGGACGAAGTCTGCCTTCTCGGCGCCAATGAGGGCGTCCACCGACGTGGAGGCACCATCGATATCGAGTTCTTCGCGGCGGACACGGGTGACAGCCCCGTCGACCACGTTGTAGAGGCCGACCGCGAGGCGGTGCGTGCGCAGCGTGTCGCCGGACTGTTCAACAGAGAATGAAGCATACTTGCCGTCCTCCACGGTAAAGGCAGGCTTCACCGTGTTGACGCCCGTGGTCTTGAGCCACTGCTGCGCCCAGAAGGACAGGTCGCGACCAGAGGCCTCCTCGAGGTGCTGCAGCAAATCGGAGAAGGTCGCGTTGCTGAACGCATGCGCGGCGAAGTGACGGCGTACGCCTGCCAGGAAATTCTCGCGGCCGACGTAGGACTGCAGCTGCTTCAACGTCGAGGCGCCCTTGGCGTAGGTGATGCCGTCAAAGTTCTGCTCGACGGTTTCGATATCAGACGCATCCGTGGAGATGGGGTGCGTGGTGGGCAGCTGATCCTGCTGGTAGGCCCAGGACTTCTCCACGTTGGCGAAGGTGACCCAGGCGGTGTCGTACTGGGTTTCCTCCGCCTGGGAGATGGCCGCGGACCAGGTGGCAAACGACTCGTTGAGCCACAGGTCGTCCCACCACTCCATGGTCACGAGGTCGCCGAACCACATGTGGGCGAGCTCGTGGAGGATGGTGTCCGCGCGGCGCTCGTACTTGTAGTGCGTCGCCGGCGAGGTGAAGACGTACTCGTCGCGAATGGTCACGCAGCCGGCGTTCTCCATCGCACCCGCATTGAATTCCGGCACGAAGATCTGGTCGTACTTGCCAAACGGGTAGGCGTAACCGAAGTTGCGGTGGTAGAAGTCGAAGCCCTGCTTGGTCTCCGTGAACAGGCGCTCGGCGTCGAGGGAGTCCTTGAGGGACTGGCGGCAGTAGATGCCCAGCGGCACCGTGAGTTCCTGCGCGGGCTGGCCCTCCGGGTGCTCCGTAAGCGTGCCCTCCCACACATCCGAGACGCGGTAGTAGGGACCCGCGCACACGGCAACGAGGTACGTGGAGAGCGGGTAGTCGATCTCGCAGCGCCAGCGAGTTCCATCAAATTCAACGGGGCCATTGGTGATGATCGTCCAGTCGCTCGGGGCCGTAAAGGACAGCGAGTACGTCGCCTTGAGGTTCGGCTGGTCGAAGCAGGCGAAGACGCGCTTGGCATCGGCCGTTTCGAACTGGGTGTAGAGGTACGGCTGGTTATCGGCCGGGTCCACGAAGCGGTGCAGGCCCTCGCCGGTGCGCGAGTAGGTGATGAGTGCATCGACCTCGAGGACGTGCGCGCCCTTCTTCAGCTCCAGCGGAATGCCGTAGGTGGGGTCGTACTCGAAGTCGATGGCCTCGCCATCCAAGGTTGCGGTGGCAGAATCCCCACGCAGATCGATGAACGTGGAGCCGTCCTCCTTCGCCGTAAACGATACGGTGGTGCGGGAGCGGAACTGCTTCTCGCCGGTGATATCAAGGTCTACGTCGTAGTGCTCAACTGTGACGAGGGCTGCGCGGGCCTGCGCCTCCGAGCGGGTGAGATTAACCGAGGTCATTGGGGTTCCTCCGAAATTTTGTGTGAAAAGTAACGCTACCCACATTAGTCTGGGGGAACGATAACGCACACCATTTTTTAGGAGAAATAATGCAGACCGTTACCTTCTGGTTCGATTGCACCTGCCCGTTCGCGTGGGCCACGTCCCGCTGGATGAAGGAAGTGGAGAAGGTCCGCGATATTAGCGTCGAGTTCAAGCCCATGTCGCTCTCCGTCCTCAACGACGGCCGCGACCTGGACCCGGACTACATGGAGATGATGAAGGCGAATTGGGGCCCGGCCCGCGTCGCCGCGAAGATCATGCTCGAAGCCCCGGAGAAGATCGACGCCTACTACACCGCCATGGGCACCCGCATCCACGGCGCCGGCGAGGGCGGCAAGAAGGGCTACGGCGCCTACGACGACATCATCACAGCCGCGCTTGCCGATGCCGCCCTTCCCGCAGAGTTTGCTTCCGTCGCCAATACGGAGGAGGTCGACGAGGACCTTCGCACGTTCCACCATGAAGGTATTTCCGAGGTCGGCGACGACGTCGGCACCCCGGTGGTCAAGCTGGGCGATACGGCCTTCTTCGGCCCCGTCATTACCCGCATTCCGACCGGCGAGGAGGCCGGCGAGATTTTCGATGCCGCCGTGCGTCTCGCGCAGTACCCGTACTTCTTCGAGATCAAGCGCACCCGCACCGAAATGCCGCAGGTGCGCGACAACTAGCGCTTACGCGCTCGACATGCTGCGGTGGCGAGGATGACCACCACGATGACCGTGCAGGGTAGCGAGGGCAGGCCCGCGATGTTGATAATCGGCAGGGTCTGCTGCGCCTGGTATTCCTCCCACGCGGCCAGCACCCAGCTCGCCCAGGACGCGGTGCCGATGAGTCCCACGATGAAGGCGACCAAGAGCTGGGCGTGGGTGCGTGCGCCCTTGTCAAAGCGCTTGCTGAACAGTGCGTAGCCTACGGCGACCACGAGGCCTAGGTTGGCGAGCGTGGCGAGGACCCAGCCGATGAGAAATCCCCGATAGTTGGGCAGGCTCGTGACGATGAGCGTCCCGATCCCCGCAGCGAAGCACACGGCGAAGAGGATGAGCGTGGTCGTGAGGTAGCGCGTCATGACACTTACGTTTACCGCAATGTTTGAGTTTGCGCAGCGGAACTGAGCGGGTGCGGTACCATCGTGGTCATGCGCGTATATCTAGGAGCAGACCACGCAGGGTTCGAGACGAAGAATGTCATTGCTGAACACCTGAAGAACCAAGGCCACGAAGTTATTGACTGTGGCGCCCACGCTTATGATGCCGAGGATGACTACCCGGCATACTGCATCGACGCCGCCCAGCGCACCGTCAACGATCCGGGTTCGCTCGGCATCGTGCTCGGTGGCTCCGGCAACGGCGAGCAGATCGCTGCGAACAAGGTGAAGGGTGCTCGTTGTGCCCTCGCGTGGTCCCCGGAGACCGCCCGCCTTGCACGCGAGCACAACAACGCTCAGCTCATTGGCATCGGTGGCCGCATGCACTCCGAGGAAGAGGCACTCGCCATCGTCGACGCTTTCCTCGATCAGGAATGGTCCCGCGCCGAGCGCCACCAGCGCCGCATTGACATCCTCGCCGAGTACGAGCGCACCGGCATCGCCCCGGAGCTTCCGGAGGCCTAATCGCCCCGAATATGACTCAAGCGCCAGCTTTCGCTGGCGCTTTCGTCGTTTTCCGTGCGTGGCAGTGGGTTTTATCATTTCGACGTCCCCAAACGGCACGAGGCTTAGCTTTGGGTTTGTTGCGTTTCGAGGGGTCTGAGTCGGCCTGAAGCGCCATAAACCCAAAGCTAAGGGGGCCTCCAAGAACCCTGGCGCTTGTGTTGACTTGGGGGACGGGGCTTAGAAGTCGAAGTCCATGTCGAACAGGCCGCCGCCGTCTCCGTCGCCGCCACCAAAGAGACCGTCGAAGAAGCCGCCGCCATCTTCGCCGCCGCCCATGTCTCCGCCGCCCATGTCTCCCATGTCGCCGCCGCCGTCCCAGGCGCCGGACTCTGCGGCTGCGGCCGAGTAGCCAATACCGGACATGCCCGCGAACATAGCGTTAAACATCATGGAGTAACCCATCATCCACACACCGGTGCTCAGAGCATCGGCCCACCATGGACGCGAGTACCAGCCAGCGGGGACCGGACGGCCAGCGACGGTGCCGCCGGGGTAGTAGTTCGGGGTATTCGCCGAGGCGTACGGCGAGGCGGTAATCGTCTGGCCGTCCTGGAGCTCGACCGTGCGCTCCTCCGTGACGCGGCCAGCCTGACGCTGACCCTCGAGCGGCGGGAGCTGCGGGCCGGAAGGCATTCCCATGATCTCGCGGGCGGCATTGACGTAGTGCAGGCCCTCGAGCGCGGATTCGCGCGCGAGGTTCGCCTGCTTGGTCGTCGTGGCGCTGGCGAGTGCGGAGTTCGCCGCGGTGAAACGCTCCGAAGCATCAGCCATCGCCTGCTGAGATGCGGTGTCCGTGCCGGAGAGGTTCATCACTTGGCCGCCGAGGCGCTCGGTCCAGCGGCGCGCGTCTGCGATTGCGTCTTCAAAGCTCTGCTGCTCGATGGCCGCGGTGTTCTTCTTCGAACGGCTCGAGACAAACCACACTGCGCCTCCGACGGCCGCGAGGATAATAATGAGGCCCGTCATGTTGTAGACCACTCACTCCCATGTACTTAAAAGTATGTTCTTCCTGCCCACTATAACGATTAGCTGGGTTCCTGAGTTCCCGTTTTCTCAATTCCACGTGCCATGCGTTAAAGTGTTGAGCAGCACGTTACGCGCACGCGTTTGACGGCATGGGAATGTCGTATAGTGGCTAATACCTCAGCCTTCCAAGCTGAAGACGCGGGTTCGATTCCCGTCATTCCCTCCAACTTTCAACCCCGGTTTCGGCCGGGGTTTTGGCGTATTCTAGGCCGCATGACTGTACCGAATATCAAGTTAAACGACGGAAATACTATCCCTCAGCTGGGCTTTGGTGTGTTTAAGGTCGACCCAGAGCAGACCGCGGAACTCGTGGCCGAGGCGCTGCGCGTGGGCTACCGCCACATCGATACCGCAGCCATCTACGGTAACGAGGAGGGCGTGGGCCAGGCCATCGCCGAGTCCGGCATCCCGCGCGAGGAGCTGTTCATAACCACGAAGCTGTGGAATGACCGCCAGACCGACGCCGCCGCGGCGCTGGACGAGTCACTGCGGAAGCTGGGCCTCGACTACGTCGACCTCTACCTCATCCATTGGCCGACCCCGGAGAAGGACACCTTCGTCGAAGCGTGGAAGCAGCTCATCGAGCTGAAGAAGGCCGGCAAGGTCAAGTCCATCGGCGTCGCGAACTTCGAGCTCGGCCACATTGAGGAACTCGAGCTCAATACCGAGGAGACGCCAGCCGTCAATCAGGTCGAGCTGCATCCGTACCTTCAGCGTTGGCGCGAGCTCGACGGCATTCGTGCACACGGCATCAAGATCGAGTCGTGGGGTCCGCTGGGTCAGGGCAAGACCGACATTATGGAGCAGCCCGAGGTCACCGGTCCGGCCGAGGCCCATGGTGTCACCCCAGCACAGGTGCTTATTCGCTGGCAGCTGCAGAATGGCGTCATCGTCTTCCCGAAGTCCGCGCACAAGGAGCGCATCGCAGAGAACTTCGACGTCTTCGGCTTCGAACTCACCGAGGACGAGATGGCGGGTATCACGAGCCTGGATCGCGGCGAGGACGGCCGCGGCGGCCCGCACCCGAACGACTTTAACTAGTCCATCCGGCGACGATAGCCTCGAGCGCTGGGAAGTCCGGCGCAAAGAAATCCGCGTCGTCGAACTCGGGCTGGCTGCCGTGGCCCCAGCCCACGAGCGCCGTCGCGATGCCGAGTGGGCGGGCGCCCTCCGTGTCGTGGGAGCGGTCGCCGATCATGAGGATCTTGGACTCGTGGCCGCGTAAGTCCATGGAATCAAGGACCCACTCGATGACCTCGCGCTTGCGCTTGCGCGTGCCGCCCTCGTCGTCGGCGCCGCCTATGAAGTCGAAGTGCTCGAGGACACCCAACTGGTCCAGGATGCGTGTGGTGACGGTGTCGCCCTTGCTTGTCGCCGTGCACAGCGTGTGGCCCGCCGCCTTCCACCGAGGTAGGGCGTCCGCCCAGCCCTCGTGGAGCGTGGTCCACTTCCACCCCGACGTGTCATACACCTGGTGGAATGCGGCGTAGATACGCTCGACGGCATCGGAAGCATAGCCCCAGGCCGCGAGGGTATCGCGCAGTGGGGGCCCGGGGAGCCGGTGGAGCTGGGCATCGGAAGGCTGGGGCAGGCCGAGCTCATCCATGGTCGCGCGGATGCACGCGGCGATGCCGGGATAGGAGTTGACGAGCGTGCCGTCGACATCGATAAATAAAATCGCCATGTTTGCCAGACTAGCTGCCGGTTTCCGCAAACGGCGCTACACCCAGTAGACTTGCGCGATGAACCCGTTTCGGCGGGTCGCGGGACGTGGCGCAGTTTGGTAGCGCACCTGCTTTGGGAGCAGGGGGTCGCAGGTTCAAATCCTGTCGTCCCGACGTAAAAGAAGGGGTCCAAGACGAAGAGTCTTGGACCCCTTTAGTACACTTGTGAGCCGTACATTCTACTAACTACCCGCAGGAGAGTTTTCCGTGAAGACCACCGTCGACAAGCTGAGCGATACTCGCGTCAAGCTGACCGTTAACGTTCCGTTCTCGGAGCTGGACAAGGAGATCGCGCAGGCTTACGCTGCCATCGCGCAGCAGGTCTCGATCCCGGGCTTCCGTAAGGGCAAGGCGCCGCGCCAGCTTATCGATGCGCGCATCGGCCGCGGCCCCATCCTCGAGCAGGTCGTCAACGACATGCTGCCTACCCGCTACGAGCAGGCCGTCGTTGAAAACGACCTCAAGGTCATCGGCCAGCCGGAGATCGACATCACCAAGATCGAGGACAACGACGTTGTCGAGTTCACCGCTGAGGTCGACGTCCGCCCGGAGATCGAGGTTCCGGACTTCTCCAAGATCGCCGTCACCGTTCCGGCCATCGTTGCTGACGATGCCGCCGTGGACGAGGCTCTGGAGAACCTCGCCGAGCGCTTCGGTGAGCTCAAGGACACCAAGCGCAAGATGAAGACCGGCGACTACGCCATCATCGACATCACCGCCGAGATCGACGGCAAGAAGATTGAGGACGCGTCCACCGAGGGCCTGTCCTACCGCATCGGCGACGACGACCTCATCAAGGGCCTCGACACCGCACTGCGCGGCATGAAGACCGACGAGGACAACGAGTTCACCGCTGAGATCAACTCCGGCGAGCACAAGGGCGAAGAGGCCACCATCAAGGTCCACGTCGTTCAGTCCAAGGAGCGCAAGCTGCCGAACCTCGACGACGAGTTCGCTCAGATGGCGTCTGAGTTCGACACCATCGAGGAGCTGCGCGAGGCCACCAAGGGCCAGGTCGAGGAGTCCAAGAAGTCCGAGCAGGCTGCTGCCATCCGCGACGAGGTCCTCAAGGCTGCCATGGAGCAGGTGTCCTTCGAGCTGCCGCAGTCCATCGTGGACGAGCAGGTTCACGCTCAGCTGCACCAAGTCCTGGGCCAGCTCGCACACGACGAGAAGGCTCTCGCCCAGCTGCTCGAGGCACAGGGCACCACCCGCGAGGAGTTCGACAAGGAGTCCCGCGAGCAGGCTGAAGAGTCCGTGCGCACCCAGCTGTTCCTGGACGCCGTCGCTGACAAGGAAGAGCCGGAGGTCTCCCAGCAGGAGCTCACCGATCACATCCTGTTCACCGCACAGTCCTACGGCATGGACCCGAACCAGTTCATCCAGCAGATCCAGTCCAACGGCCAGATCGGCAACCTGTTTGCCGACGTCCGCCGTGGCAAGGCACTCGCGGCCTCCATCTGCCGCGTTGATGCTAAGGACGAGGACGGCACCAAGGTCGACGTCGAGCAGTACTTCGGCGAGATCGAAGAAGACGAGGAGACCGCAGCGAACGCTGAGGATTAATCTTTCACGCTGAAAGCCCGGGCTGCAGCCCGGGCTTTTTGCATGCCTACGCGGCTGGCGTAACGCTCATAGCGAACAAGGCCCTTTCGAGGGGTTCTTGGCGACCAAAGCGCGGTAGGGTGGTGCCATTGGCTTTTCGCGTCGTGGTTTTCGCTGCGGCGGCAAAGCGGAAAAGAACACGTACGAAGGAGACTGATTAGAAGTGTCTGACATCACTATGACGGCACCGGGCGCAGGCATGAACCTGGGCGATAGCGTCTACGAGCGCCTGCTGCGCGAGCGCATTATCTTCCTGGGCACCCAGGTGGACGACGAGATTGCGAATAAGCTGTGCGCACAGATCCTGCTTCTGTCGGCTGAGGATCCCACTCGCGACATTTCGCTCTACATTAACTCCCCGGGCGGTTCCGTCACGGCCGGCATGGCCATCTACGACACGATGAAGTACTCGCCGTGCGATATCGCCACCTACGGCATGGGCCTGGCTGCCTCCATGGGCCAGTTCCTGCTCTCCGGCGGCACGAAGGGCAAGCGCTACGCTCTGCCACACGCACGCATTATGATGCACCAGCCGTCTGCTGGCGTGGGTGGCACCGCTGCCGATATCGCCATCCAGGCCGAGCAGTTCGCCGCCACCAAGTGCGAGATGGCCGAGCTCATCGCTGAACACACCGGCCAGACCTTCGAGCAGATCACCAAGGACTCCGACCGCGACCGCTGGTTCACCGCGCAGGAAGCCAAGGACTACGGCATCGTCGACCACGTCATCGAGTCCGCTCAGGGCCCGCTGTCCAATCTCTAAACCGGCACGCATTCTTTTAGAAGGAGAATCTTTTATGTCTAATTTCCAGATGCCGAACTCCCGCTACGTGCTGCCGTCCTTTATCGAGCAGTCCGCCCAGGGCACCAAGGAGACCAACCCGTACTCCAAGCTCTTCGAGGAGCGCATTATCTTCCTGGGCACCCAGGTCGATGACACCTCCGCCAACGACATCATGGCGCAGCTGCTCGTCCTCGAGTCCCAGGACCCGGACCGCGACATCACGATGTACATCAACTCCCCAGGTGGCTCGTTCACCTCGCTGATGGCCATCTACGACACCATGCAGTACGTTCGCCCCGACGTGCAGACCGTCTGCCTGGGCCAGGCCGCGTCCGCTGCCGCAGTGCTGCTGGCCGCCGGTGCCCCGGGCAAGCGCGCAGCCCTGCCGAACTCCCGCATCCTCATCCACCAGCCGCGCACGCAAGGCACCCAGGGCCAGGTCTCTGACCTCGCCATCGAGGCTGCCGAGATCGAGCGTATGCGTCGCCTCATGGAGGACACGCTGGCCCGCCACACCGGCCGTACCTCCGAGCAGGTCCGCCAGGACACCGACCGCGACAAGATCCTCACCGCGCAGGAAGCCGTCGAGTACGGTCTCATTGATACGGTGTTTGATTACCGTAAGCTCAACGCTTAAGCGCTAAGACACAAGGGCGGCCTTCGGGCCGCCCTTTTTTAGATCTCCCGCAGTGCTGCCTGAATGCGAGCTGGCACTGGGTAGCGCCGCTGCGTCGCCAGCGTTCCCCACAACCATGGCCAGCGTGGAGCTGCCGATGCCCGCAACCATCGCGTCCCAGCCCGTCGCAGCGTCGAGGCCCAGGGCATTCCACCCCACGGACACCACAGCACCAGTGAGCATGGAGGCGAGCGCGCCCGCCTTATTCGCCTTGGGCCACCACACCGCACAGATATAGGACGGCGTGAACGCGGTGCACGAGCTGTGCGTCATAGCGGTTGCCCAGGGCACACCGAACATGGCACACGACTCCTTGTGTGCTATCGCATAAGAACGGGAGGGAAGTCTAAGCCTCGTATGGCGGCAGAATCGCTTCGGGGGTCTCCGGCAGCACCTGGCCGCCGTCGATGATGAGGGTTTGGCCCGTGATGTAGCCGGCTTCGCGGGAGGCGAGGAACGCGGCGGCATTGCCGATATCGCGCGGGTCGCCCAGGCGGTGCATGGGGATGGCGCGGGTCATCTCGGCGAGGTACTCCTCGCCCTGGCCTTCGAGGCCCTCCGTCAGGATGTTGCCCGGCAGCACGCCGTTGATGGTGATGCCGTCGCGGGCGACCTCGAGCGCGGCGGAACGCATGAAGCCCTGCTGCGCGGCCTTGGATGCGCCATAGTGTGCCCAGCCGGGGAAGCCCGTGTGGGAGCCGGTGATCGAGGTCGTGATGACAATGCGGCCGTAGCGCTGTGCTTTCATATGCGGCAGCGCCTCCTGCACCACGGTGAACGTGCCATGCGTATTGATGGCGAACATCGCGTCCCACTGCTCATCCGTCATGGTCTCCAGTGGCGCGTTGGGGAAGACACCCGCGTTGGAGCACACGATGTCGAGGCGGCCGAATTCCTCGACGACGGAGTCATAGAGCGCGCGGACCGTCTCACGCTTGGTCACGTCGACGAAGCGCGAGTGCGCACCCAGTGATGCGGCGGTGTCAGCCGCGGCCGACTCGTTGAGATCAGCGATGACGACGGTGGCACCAGCCTCGCACAATGCGGAGGCGATGCCCTTACCAATGCCCGTCGCGGCACCGGTGACGACTGCAATCTGATTATTAAGGGAGAACATGCCTTCAGGCTAAACCAGAACGCGCTCGCGCGCAGGAGTCGTGTGAACCTTACGGTACTCCCGAATTCCGCGCAGGCACACACCGCCCGCAACGGTGAGTACCGCGAAGAGAACGTAGAGCGCAAACGGCGTCCACCCTGCGTCGACGAGGTAGCCCACGAGGATGGGCGAGGCCGTCGTGGCCACGCGCACGACGCCAATGGCCGCTCCCATCGCCGAGGCACGCAGCGCGCCGGGATAGGCCGCCGGGACCACGGTGTAGAAGCCCGTGATGCAGCCGTTTAAAAACATGCCCGCCACGACGCCGAGGACGAGCATCGCCAGCGGCGCGCCCGACAAAGAGATGAAGGCCACGAGCACGACCGCCGCCGCGAGGCAGCAACCGATGAGTAGGCGCTGAGCGCGAATGCGCGTCGTGAGCGTCCCGAAGGCAAGCGAGCCCAGCGTGCCGCCCACAGAGAGCATGATGCCGCCCAGGATGCCCTGCTCGGCGCTGAGCCCGGCGGTATCGAGAAGCTTGGGTGTCCACTGCGACGCGAAACCGAACGCGGACGAGCCGAGGGCGAAGGCTGCCCATAGGCGCAGCGAGATGGGGCGCCAAGCGGGGGAGAGGACGTCGCGGAGGGCGGCATCGGAAGGCTGAGCGGGCGCCACAATGATGTCGGAGCCGAGGCCCAAGCGCAGGGCAAGGCGACGCACACCGGCGGAGTCGCCGCGGGCCGCGAGGAAGTCGGGGGACTCAGGGATAGACCACGCGAGAGCAAGCGCGACGAGAGTGAGTGCGGCGCCGACCCAGAAGATAATCTCCCAGGCGCCGAAAGACTTGGCCACCCAGCCGCACGCGGCGGCGCCTAGGCCGTAGCCCGAGGCATAGATGGCCACGGCGAGACCGCGGTGGCGCAGGTTGGAAAACTCGCTCACGAGCACCGTGACGCACGTGAGGATGGCGCCCACGCCCACGCCGGTGAGGATGCGCGCGGCGAGCAGGAGCGCGAAGTTCGGCGCGAGCGCCGTCGCGACGAGACCCACAAGATCGATGGCGAGGCCTAAGAGGATGACTGTGCGGCGGCCCCAGCGGTCCGCGCGCGGGGCTAGGATGAGAGAGCCGAGCGCGATGCCGATGCCCGCCGCGGCAAGCAGCCAGCCCAGCGCTGAACCGCTCAACCCAAAGTCGTCCGTGACGGCCGAGGCGGCGAAGGCCATGGCGACCATGTCATAGCCGTCCAAGGAGTTGATAAAGAGCGCAATGGCGATGATGGTCCATTGATACGTTCCCATGCGGTGAGAGTCGATGCGCGACCGAATGTCCATGGTCAGGGCCTTTCCAGTTAATGTATTACCAAAGTCATTTTTCTGCCCCTGTGCAGGGTTGAAGGAAAGGTACTGTACCGCTTGGTCTATGTCTAGCGGACCGGCAATAATATTCATCTTCATGTGTCGCCGCGCGGGAAGAAATCGGGGCGGCGGCGCGTTGATTTACTAGAGTGGGAAGTTACGGCGCGCCCAGCGCGCGACTCCCTAGACGCAATCGAGACGGAAGGCCTGAATTGGCACGCATGCAAGAAAGCGCTGACCTGCTGAAATGCTCATTCTGTGGGAAGAGCCAGAAGCAAGTGAAGAAGCTTATCGCCGGCGGCGGCGTCTACATCTGCGATGAGTGCATTGAGCTGTGCAACGAGATCATCGAAGAGGAGCTGGGGAAGAACGCTGAGGCCGCGGAGGAGAAGGCGGAGACGCGCCTGCCGCGCCCCTCGGAGATTTCGGCGTTCCTCGACAAGTACGTCATTGGCCAGGATCGCGCCAAGCGCGCGCTGTCGGTGGCGGTCTACAACCATTACAAGCGCATGAAGTCGGACGAGGCCCAGGCTGCCGATGCCTCCCGTAGGCGCCACGCCGCACCCGAAGACGCTGTAGAAATCGCAAAATCCAACATCTTGATGCTCGGCCCGACCGGCTCCGGCAAGACCTACCTCGCGCAGACGCTCGCGCGCATGCTCGACGTCCCGTTCGCTATCGCCGATGCCACCTCGCTCACCGAGGCCGGCTATGTGGGCGAGGATGTGGAAAATATTCTGCTCAAGCTGTTGCAGGCCGCGGACTTTGACGTCGAGCGCGCGCAGCGCGGCATCATCTACGTTGACGAGATTGACAAGATCTCCCGCAAGTCGGAAAACCCGTCGATTACCCGCGACGTCTCCGGCGAAGGCGTGCAGCAGGCGCTTCTCAAGATCCTCGAGGGCACCGTCGCTGCTATCCCGCCGCAGGGCGGCCGCAAACACCCGAACCAGGAGTTCATCCAGCTCGATACCTCGAATATCCTGTTCATCGTTGCCGGCGCCTTTGCCGGATTGGAGAAGGTCATCGCGGACCGCGTGGGCAAGAAGGGAGTGGGCTTCGGCGCCAAGCTCGACACCGCCGCCGAGCGCGAGCGCCACGACCTCTTCGACCAGGTGCGTCCGGAGGACCTCGTGAAGTTCGGCCTCATCCCCGAGTTCATTGGCCGCCTGCCCGTCGTCGCGACCGTGGACAACCTCGACACGGAGTCCCTCGTCCGCGTGCTCACCGAGCCGAAGAACTCGCTCGTGCGCCAGTACCAGGCTCTATTCGAGATGGACGGTGCCGCCCTCGAGTTCGATAAGGACGCCCTCGAGGAAATCGCCGAGCTCGCCATGGAGCGCAAGACCGGCGCCCGCGGCCTGCGTGCCATCCTTGAGGAGCTGCTCGTGCCCATCATGTACGACCTCCCGGACCGCGAAGACATCTCCGGCGTGCGCATCACGGCCGCCACCGTCCGCGGCGAGGCCGAGCCCGAGTACCTCTACGCTCCGGCCGAACAGTCCGCCTAAAAGAATCCTCCCGCAGCCGTGCTGGCGCGGGAGGATTTTCGCAAGGAACGGGGCGAGTTGCTGCCGAAAATCGTCATGTGCGTTGAACTCTCGCGACGATTTTCGCAAGGAACGGGGGATTAGTCGTAAATGCCCGCACCCGAGTCGTAGACATCCGAGGGCACCTCGGACTCATCGTCTTCGACCTTGGC
This sequence comes from Corynebacterium phoceense, assembly GCF_900092335.1. Lineage (GTDB taxonomy): Bacteria > Actinomycetota > Actinomycetes > Mycobacteriales > Mycobacteriaceae > Corynebacterium > Corynebacterium phoceense. Next base: position 1,685,606 of record NZ_LT596208.1, on the reverse strand, counting down.
GGTGAGGTAGGACTCCTGACCGGTGTCCGGAATATTCGCCGTGAGGAACGCAAGGATGGCGTCGATAACCATGCGGCGCATGCCCTCCGTGTTGGTCTCGTTCGTCATGTCGAGGCCCAGCAGATTGATCATCATGTCTTTGTTCGTCGTGCGGTACATCGCGAGCGACGCGATGAGTACGAAGACGTCATTCGCGGAAATACCGGGGCGGAAAGCGCCGGCGTCCTGGCCCTTCATGAGCAGCTTATCCAGGTGGAGCGAGAGCTCGGAGAGGTCCGTGACCGCGGCGTTCTGCGTGGTCTCGAGGGACTGGATGACGGATTCCTGCGTGAGCAGGCGCACGGCCTCAGGGTGGGCGACGTACTGGTCGAAGATGGTGTCCACGAGCTTGCGCACGCCTTCGACGGGCACGGCGGAGTGGGGTTCCATGAGCGCCACGTTGGGTGCGAGCAACTCGGCGGCGTGGGCTAGTGCCTTTTGATACAGCCCCTGCTTATCGCCGAAGTGGTAGTGGATCATGCGCTTGGACATGCCGGACGCGCGGGAAATGGTGTCGAGCTTTGTCTCGGCGAAACCCTTGCGGGAAAATTGCTCTGTAGCAATTTCGACGACTCGCTCGACGGCGACCTCGGCCGCGGTGGTGCCGGTTGTCTCGGTCGTAGCGTTGTCATCAGTAGCCATCGCTGTGGGTCTCCCTTTCTCAAATTTCTCTGCCTATCCATCGTGCCCGAAAAGCGCGGGCCGTGAAATTCAAATGTGGAAATCTACCCGAAATGGGTGAAAGGTGGAGCCCATTTGGGGGGTGCCCGGTTGGGGTTAGGTCACAGTGGTCGCATTTTCATGGGTGTGCAGGGAAACTAGACACTAAGAGCAAATTCAGTCGTGTGAAAGGAACTGTGATGACTTCTGCTCAGCGTGTGACGATTACGGGCGCGGCCGGCAATATCGGCTACGCCCTTGCTTTCCGTGTGGCTTCCGGCGAGGTCTTCGGCAAGGACGTGCCGGTCGACTTGGTGTTGCTGGAGATTGAGCCCGCGAAGCAGGCCGCGACCGGCGTGGCCATGGAGCTTGCCGATGCCGCCTTCCCGCTGCTCCAGTCCGTCACCGTCACCACCGACTTGGAGGAAGCATTCACCGGCACCACCGCCGCGTTCCTCGTCGGCTCCCGCCCGCGCACGAAGGGTATGGAGCGCGCTGACCTGCTCAGCGCCAACGGCGCCATCTTCGGCCCGCAGGGCAAGGCCATCAATGACTTCGCGGACCGCGACGTCAAGGTGCTCGTCGTGGGCAACCCGGCGAACACGAACGCGCTTATTGCTTCGAAGAATGCGCCGGATCTGGACCCACGTCAGTTCACCGCTCTCATGCGTCTCGACCACAACCGTGCACTGAGCCAGCTGGCCGAGAAGACCGGCAAGCGCACGACGGACTTCACGAAGGTCGCGGTCTGGGGCAACCACTCCGCTTCCCAGTTCCCGGATCTCACGTTCGCCGAGGCAAATGGCGAGAAGGTCGAGGTCGACCAGGCCTGGTACGCCGATGAGTTCATTCCGCGCGTGGCCAAGCGCGGTGCCGAGATCATCGAGGTCCGCGGTTCGTCGTCTGCTGCGTCGGCGGCCTCGGCGGCCATCGATCACATGCGCGACTGGTTCGCCGGCACCGAGGACTGGCGCACCGCCGCTGTTGTCTCGGACGGCAGCTACGGCGTGGACGAGGGACTCATCTGCGGCTTCCCGACCATTGCGCGCGACGGTAAGTGGGAGATCGTTCAGGGCCTCGAGCTCAGCGACTTCCAGAAGGAGCGCATCGAGGCCTCCGTCGCCGAGCTGCGCGCCGAGCGCGAGGCCGTGAAGGATCTCCTCTAGCTCAGCTCGAGGTTGTCAATGAGCCGGACCGGGCCGACCCACGCTGCGCACAGCGCGAGGGCCGGGCGCTGGTCCGGCTCGACTGCGTTCAGGGTAAGCGGGTCGACGACGACGAGGTAGTCGAGCCTGTCGATCATCGCGCGGGCCTTGTCAAGCGTGGCGCCGTCGCGCAGCGCGAAGAGCGCCTGGGACAGCTGGAGGGCCTGCGGGCGCTCGTCGGGGGAGAGGCGCTGGTTGCGGCTGGACTCGGCGAGGCCGTCGGCGGCGCGGACGATGGGGACCGCCACGATGTCGACGGGCAGGTCGAGGTCGGCGACCATGCGGCGAATGATAGCGACCTGCTGTGCGTCTTTCTGGCCGAAGTAGGCGCGGTCCGGGCGCACGAGGTTGAACAGCTTGGTCACGACGGTGGCGACACCATCGAAGTGCCCGGGGCGCGTCACGCCCTCGAGACCCTCGCCCATGCGGCCGGTGCGTACCCAGATGGCCTGGCCGTTCGGGTACATCTCCTCCGGCGAGGGCGCGAAGACTGCGTCGACGCCGAGCGACTCGAGGAACGCGGCGTCCGCGTCGAGGTTACGCGGGTATTCGCGGTAATCCTCGCAGTCGCCGAGCTTGTCGAACTGCAGGGGATTGACGAAGACGGAGACAACCACGGTGTCGTTCTCTTCGCGTGCGCGGCGCACGAGTGAGGCGTGGCCGCCGTGGAGCGCGCCCATGGTGGGAACCAATCCGACCGAGCCAGTGCGTTGGAATGCGAATAGTTGAGCTTTAGTGGTGAGAATCTGCATTAGTCCTGAAAGCTTTCTGCCTCGGAGGGGAAGGAGCCGGAGTTGATGTCCGCGATGTAGGAGGAGACGGCCTCGGCGAGCGTGGCGCGCAGGTCTGCGTACGTGCGGGAGAAGCGCGGGGCGACGGTGGACAGGCCGGCCATGTCGGTCCATACGAGGATCTGGCCGTCGGTGTCGGCCCCGGCGCCGATGCCGATTGTCGGGATGTCGATGGCCTTCGTGACGCGCGCGGCAACGGGGGCCGGGACCATCTCGAGGACGACGGCGAAGGCGCCGGCGGCGGCGAGGGAGGAGGCATCGGCAAGCAAGCGGTCGGCGTGGTCCCCGCGGCCTTGGACGCGGAAGCCGCCCAAGGCGTGGACGGACTGGGGCGTGAACCCGATGTGCGCGCAGACGGGGATGCCTGCGGCGACCAACTTCTCGACGGTGGGGGCGAGCTCTGCGCCGCCCTCGAACTTCACGGCGTGCGCCCCGGTCTCCTTCATGACGCGGACGGCGGATGCGAGCGCCTGAGACGGCGAGGCCTCGTAGGAACCGAAGGGAAGATCGACGACGACGAAGGCGCGTTGTGTGGCGGCGACGACGGCCTTGGCCATGGTGATGGTTTCGTCGAGGGTAAGGGAGAGTGTGGTCTCGCGGCCGTAGACGACGTTCGCGGCGGAGTCACCGACGAGGAGGAGATCGATGCCAGCCTCGTCAAAAATGCCGGCGGTGAGGGCATCGTAGCTGGTCAAGCAGGAAAACTTGGTTCCTTGTGCATGCGCGTCGAGGAAGTGGCGCGTGCGCAGGCGGGTTACGTGTGAAGACATGGAAAGCAATGTAACGCCGGGCGCGCGCGGGCGGGGGAAAATGACGAAAAGGGGGTAAGAATTCGCCGTTGACGCACAGGGTAGACTTGGCCGGGTGACTGAGCGAAATGACAAGAATTTAGTTGGTACCAACCGCGCCGACGCGCTGCCCAAGTCCTGGGATCCGCAGTCGGTCGAATCTGACCTCTACGAAGGCTGGGTGAAGGCGGGCTACTTCACACCGTCGGCCGAGTCCGAGGCCGAGCCGTATTCCATCGTGTTGCCGCCGCCGAACGTCACCGGTCAGCTGCACATGGGCCACGCCTTGGACCACACGCTCATCGACTCGATTATCCGCCGCAAGCGCATGCAGGGCTTCGCTACGCTGTGGCTGCCGGGCGCGGACCACGCGGGTATCGCGACCCAGACCAAGGTCGAGGCCAAGCTGAAGGAGACCGAGGGCAAGTCCCGCTGGGACTACGACCGCGAGGAATTCATTGAGAAGGTCTGGGAGTGGAAGCGCGAGTACGGCGGAACTATTCAGAATCAGATGCGCGCCATCGGCGACTCCGTGGACTGGTCCCGCGAGCGCTTTACGCTTGATGATGGTCTCTCTCGCGCCGTCCAGACTATCTTCAAGCAGCTCTACGACGAAGGCCTGATCTATCAAGCCAACCGCCTGGTCAACTGGTCGCCGGTGCTCGAGACCGCCGTCTCCGACATCGAGGTCGTCTACAAAGACGTCGAGGGTGAGCTCGTCTCCATTCGCTACGGCTCCCTCAATGACGACGAGCCGCACCTCATCGTGGCCACGACCCGTGTGGAGACAATGCTCGGCGACGTCGCGATTGCCGTCCACCCGGACGACGAGCGCTACAAGGACCTCGTCGGCCAGGAGTTCCCGCACCCATTCCGCGACGACCTCACGCTCAAGGTCATCGCCGACGACTACGTGGACATGGAATTCGGCACCGGCGCCGTGAAGATCACTCCGGCCCACGACCCGAACGACTACCAGATGGGCCTGCGCCACAACCTGGACATGCCGAACATCATGGACACAACCGGCCATATCGCAAACACGGGCACCCAGTTCGATGGTTTGACCCGCGAAGAGGCCCGCGTGCAGATCCGCGAGGCGCTCGCCGAGCAGGGGCGCATTGTCAAGGAAATCCGCCCCTACGTCCACTCCGTGGGCCACTCGGAGCGTTCCGGCGAGCCCGTCGAGCCGCGCCTGTCCCTGCAGTGGTTCGTCGCCGTGGAGAAGCTCGCCAAGTACTCCGGCGACGCCGTCCGCGAGGGCGATACCGTCATCCACCCGACCTCCCTGGAGCCGCGTTACTTCGACTGGGTCGATGACATGCACGACTGGTGCATTTCGCGCCAGCTGTGGTGGGGCCACCGTATCCCGATCTGGTACGGCCCGGACGGCGATATCGTCTGCGTCGGCCCCGACGAGGAGCCGCCGGCCGGCTACGTCCAGGACCCCGACGTCCTCGACACCTGGTTCTCCTCGGCGTTGTGGCCCTTCTCCACGCTCGGCTGGCCGGAGAAGACCCCGGATCTGGAGAAGTTCTATCCCACGAACGTGCTCGTCACCGCGTACGACATCCTCTTCTTCTGGGTCGCTCGCATGATGATGTTCGGCACCTTCGCGGGGGCTCATACCCCGGAGCTCCTCGGCGAAGGCAAGGACGGCCGTCCGCAGATTCCGTTCCACGACATCTATCTGCACGGCCTCGTCCGCGACGAGCAGGGCCGCAAGATGTCCAAGTCGCTCGGCAACGGCATCGACCCCATGGACTGGGTCCGAGACTACGGTGCGGACGCCCTGCGCTTCACGCTGGCACGCGGCGCCAACCCGGGCGTTGACCTGCCGCTGGGCCAGGACGCCGCCGCGGCCTCCCGAAACTTCGCGACCAAGCTCTTTAATGCCACCAAGTTCGCGCTCATGAACGGCGCGGGCGTGGGCGAGCTGCCCGCTCGCGACGCGCTCTCGGATGCCGACCGCTGGATCCTCGACCGCGCCGAAGAGGTCCGCGTTCAGGTGGATAAGTACCTGGACGACTACCAGTTCGCCAAGGCCAACGAGCTGCTCTACCACTTCGCGTGGGACGAGCTGTGCGACTGGTACGTCGAGATTGCCAAGACGCAGATCCCGCGCGACTTCGATTCGGCAGAAACGTCAGACGCGGAGCGGCTGACCGGCCACAATACGCAGCTCGTTCTGGGCCGCGTCCTCGACGTGGTCCTGCGCCTGCTCCACCCGACCATGCCGTTTGTCACCGAGGTCCTGTGGAAGGCTCTCACCGGCGGCGAGACCATCGTCGTCGCCCCGTGGCCGACGCAGGAGGACACCAACGGTGGCGCCGAGAAGGACGAGGTTGCCGCGCGCCGCATCGCGGACGCGGACAAGCTCATCACCGAGCTGCGCCGCTTCCGCTCCGACCAAGGCGTCAAGCCTTCGCAGAAGGTCCCGGGCCGCCTCGATTTCGCCGCCTGCGATCTAGTGCCGCTCGAGGCTATGATCCGCAACCTCGCCAACACAACCGAGCCGGAAGACGGCTTCGCGCCGTCCGCGTCCATCGAGGTGCGCCTCACCCAGGCCACCGTCGAGGTCGCACTGGATACCTCCGGCACCGTCGACGTCGAGGCCGAGCGCAAGCGCCTGACCAAGGACCTGGGCAAGGCGGAGAAGGAACTTGAGCAGACCGGCAAGAAGCTCGCCAATGAGGCCTTCCTTTCCAAGGCTCCCGATACCGTCGTGGAGAAGATCCGCACCCGCCAGCAGGTTGCACAAGAAGAGGTCGAGCGCATTACCGCACGCCTGGAGGCACTCAAGTAGTGGCAGACAAGAAGGACAGCAAGGACGACGAGTTCGAGATCGTCGACGCACTTGCCGAGGGCACCGCGGACAGCCCGGTGGAGATCACCGACTCCGGGCTCACGCTCAACCTCGGCATGGGTTCCGAGGACGAGTACGAGGAGCCCGCGCCCGCGGAGGACACCCCTGAAGAGCTGGCTCAGCTGGCAGCACTCGAGGCGGAGCTCAACGCGCGCCCGCGCGAGACGGATCCGAATCCCTCGCTCGACCGCGTGGAGATGCTCCTCGACATCTTGGGCAACCCGGAGAAGACTTTCCCGGCCATCCACATCGCCGGCACGAATGGAAAGACCTCAACCGCTCGTCTTACGGATTCGCTCCTGCGCGCCTTCCACCGCCGCACCGGCCTGTTCACCACGCCAGCACTGAGCAGGATGACCGAGTGCATCGTCATCGACGGCAATCCCATTCCCGCGCGCGACCTCGTACGCATCTGGGAGGAGATCGCCCCTTACGTGGCGATGGTCGACGACAAGTTCGCCGGGCAAGCCCCGATGAGCAAGTTCGAAGTCCTCGTGGCGCTGGCCTTCGCGGCCTTCGCGGACGCTCCCGTCGACGTCGCCGTCGTCGAGGTCGGCATGGGCGGCACCTGGGACGCCACGAACGTCATCAACGCGGACGTCTCCGTCATCACGCCTATCGGCATGGACCACATGAACTGGCTGGGGGAGACCCTCCCGGAGATCGCTGAGCAGAAGGCCGGTATTATCAAGCCGCGCCCGCACGACGAGGGCTTCGACGCCGGCCCGGACGAGAACATCGCGATCATTGGCGTGCAGGAGCCCGACGCCATGAAGGTCCTCCTCCAGCGCGCCGTAGACACTGACTCTGGTGTCGCGCGCGAGGGCTCCGAGTTCGCCGTCGCCGAGTCTGCTGTCGCCGTGGGCGGCCAGCAGCTCATTCTGCGCGGCCTGGGCGGCACCTACGAGGGCATCTTCATTCCGCTCTTCGGCGAGCACCAGGCCCACAACGCGGCCACCGCTCTCGCCGCTGTGGAGGCCTTCTTCGGCGCCCACGCTGGCCACGCCCTCGACATCGCAAGTGTCCGCAACGGCTTCGCCCAAGCCACGGTCCCGGGCCGCTTCGAGCGCTTGCGTGCCAACCCGGCGGTCTTCGTTGACTCCGCGCATAACGCGCACGGCATGCGTTCGCTCGTCGCCGCGCTCGACCGCGACTTCGACTTCGCAGACGTCACCGCCGTCGTGTCCATCTTCGGTGACAAGGACGTCCTCGACATCTTGAAGACGCTCGAGCCCGCTGTCAATCGCGTGGTCATCACGCAGAATTCCAACCCCCGCGCGATGGAGATGGAGGAGCTCGCGGAACTCGCCGCCGACGTCTTCGGCGACGAGCGCGTCTACACCGCGCATACCATCCTCGACGCGGTGGACCAGGCTATCGAGCTCGCCGACGAAGACGGCGCCCAGGCCTTCGCGGGCAAGGGCATCATCATCACCGGCTCCGTCGCCACGGCCGGCGAGGCCCGCACCCTCCTGGGAGCGTAGATGGGCTGGCTCGTCCACAACGCGTGGCTCAACTGGCCGGTCTTTGACCGCCAGTTCGGCCTGCTTGAGGACGCCGCCCGCGCCCGCGGGCTCACGCTGGACCGCGTCACCAATGCCCATGCCCAGCTTGCCGATGCCCCCTCCTTCGCCCTGGCCTTCGACAAGGACGTCGCACTCCTCCGGCTCCTCGAGGCCCGGGGCACGCGCGTATTCAACTCCGCCGCGGCCGTCGAGACTTGCGATTCCAAGGCGCTCACGTACCCGGCCCTGCTCGCCGCAGGCGTGCCTCAGCCGGACACGTTGCTCGTGCCGCTGCGCTTTGCCCCGCAGACCGCCTGGGGCAAGTACGCCGACGCCGCCATCGACACTCTCGGGCTCCCGCTCGTGGCCAAGCGTGCCCGCAGCTCCTGGGGCGCGGGCGTGGAATTAGTCGAGTCCCGCGCCGGACTTTTGGATTTCCTGCGCGGCCTGGGCACGGAGGACGCCGTCCTCCAGCGCTTCATCGCTGCGGCCGCAGGCACGGACGCCCGCCTCTACTTCGTGGGCGATGACCTCGTCGCTGCCATGATCCGCCGCAGCTCCGGCGACTTCCGTGCGAATATCGCAGCCGGCGGCACGGCCGAGGCCTTTGCTCCCGATGCCGCCACCATCGCGGCTGCGCGGGGCGCTATGGGCGCGACCGGCCTCGACTTCGGCGGCATCGACGTGCTCTTTGATGCGGACGGCGCACCGCTTATCTGCGAGGTCAATTCCAACGCTCAATTCGTGGCGCTCACGGAAATCACCGGCGTCGACGTTGCGGGGGCAATTCTGGACCACGTGGCGGCCCAGATTAATTAGACTTGGCTCACTGGTTTTGGCACACTCACTTGCATGACTTCGCGCAACAACAACCGTGACGATCTGCGGGGAAAGCCCCGCGTTGAGTCAGAGGTAGGCCCGCTGGGTATGGGCCACGCTCCGGCCAAGGACCCGCTCAAGCAGTTCACTGGCATGGTCCTGGCCAATGGCCTCACCATGGAGGTCATCACGCTGGTCCTTGCCCTGCTGGCGTTGCGCATGCTCTACAACGGCGAGCTGTGGACGACCACCACTATCGCGCTGGTGGGCGCGTGGCTCGCGTTCCACGTCATCATGTTCGCTTTCATTAAGAAGCCGTGGGCGCTCGCCGTCATCTTCGCCGGCCAAATCGTGGGCGCTGCGATGGGCATCTTCATCCACTGGTCTGTGCTCGCCGTTGCCATCATCTTTGCGATGCTATGGGGACTGGCGTTGTATCTGCGCTCCATCATTGTCGAGCGCATGCGCCGCGGTTACCTCACGACGCAACACCTCGACGCTCCGAATTAATCGCTAGAAGGGGAGCTTCGGCAGCTTGAGACCGGGGATCATGCCGTGGATAACGGCGTAGCCGACGCTGCCTAGAGCCGCGAGGAGCGTAAGGATCGGCACGATCCAGGCCACCGTCGCCGAGGCACTCATCGACTCCGGCTTGCTTGACTTCTCCGACTCGGGCTTTTCCGGCTTCGGGTTTTCAGGTTTGGGCTTGTTTGGCTGGGTGTTTTCCGGCTTTGGGTTTTCAGGTTTGGGCTTGTTTGGCTGGGTGTTTTCCGGCTTTGGGTTTTCAGGTTTGGGTTTGTTTGGCTGGGTGTTTTCCGGCTTCGGGTTTTCAGGCTTGGGCTTGCCCGACTCCGGCTGGCCAGCTTGGGCCTTAGCGAGAGCCTGTTGCGCGGCAGCGAGTTTGTCTGCGTCATTGTCGAGCTTGGCGGTGGCGATGTCGAGCTCTGCTTGAGCGATAGCGACATCACGCTGCAGCTCAGCGTTGGTGGGATCTGCGGCCAGTGCCGAGGTGGCATCGTCAAGCTTCTTCTGGGGAATAGCAAGCGCACGCTTGCGCAGCTTAGCCAGGTTGTCTTCCTCGCTGATTGCGGGCGTATCTTCGGACGCGACATCGATGCGGCGCAGGACGTAGTGCTCCTTCCAGTCTCCACGCGACTCGTCGAGAGTGGGCACGAACATGGTGCCGTCCTTGCGAACCAGGAACGTGTTGTTCGTGACATTGGTCGTCTCGCGCCCGTTGGGCAGCGGGAAGGACTTCGTCACGGTGAAGCTGCCCTGCTGGAGCCAGTTGAGATCGCCGGTCGAGCCATTAAGCTGAATGGGCGTGCCGTCTGCGTCGAAGCCGACAGCCGCCCAACCCGGAAGCACGCCAAAGGTCGGCTCGCTCTCGGCCTTGACGTCGCGGGTATCCGGATCGTAAATGAGCGACTGCGCGGCGGCGGCCGACGGATTGGGATTCGAGTTAAAGCGGTAGATGTGCACGCCATCGGTGGACAGCCCGTCGAGGTAGGTGCTCTGGGAAGTGTAGCGCGAGCCCTTCATGAAGGTGGCGCGCTCAGTGACCTCGGTGGCGTCGGGCTTGATGGAGTAAAGCAGCGACTTCGTGGGGAGTTCCTCGCCCTCGAAGTAAGGCTCCGGCGAGCCGTTGTAGAGGAACGTGCCGTCTTTCATGGGCAAAAGCTCCGCCTGGTTCTTCCACGCGAAGTCGTTAGCCCAAATAGTGCCCGGCTCCGCGTCCAGGCGAGTGTCTCCGAAGAGCTGTTCTCCGGTGGGCAGCGGCGCCTCGGTGAAGGTTCCGTTCGACCCTGAAAGCAGCGTTGCGGTGCGGGCGCTAAAATCCTCCGGGACGATAGCAGCAATGACGTCGGTGCCCGGGTGGTAGCCCACCGCGTAGATGTCGTGGGAGGCGGTGGCGGCTACACGCGGGGTGCCGAAGCCGGAATCGGTGATGTCGACTGCCTTGAGCTCGGCGCGGTCGGTCTCGTCGACGTAGTAGAGCACCTTGTGATTCGAATCGTAGGCCGCGAGGCCACGGTTGCCGGTCTGGGCGGGCAAGGCCGCGATTTCCTTTAGGTTGTTGTCAATGAGCGCGTAGCCCTGTCCATCGGGCATGCCGACGAGTACGCCGGTGCCAGTATCGAAGAGCTGGTGCACGCCGTCGTCATAGTCAGCGTGGGAGTTCCAGGTCTGCGTGCGCAGCGTGATGTCCGACTCGACGAAGGTGGCGCCCTCACCGACATAGTTCAGCGCCACGGGATCGAGTCCCTCGCCCACGGAGTAGAACTCGGAGAACATGCGGTTGCCTTCTTCGGTCAGGGTAGAAGCGATATTCTCCCACGAGACGCGTCCGCCCTCGTTGGTGAACGTGGCGGAGCTGGGCTTGAGGGTAGCTATCTTGACGGCCTCTTTGGGCGCGTAGATCTCGTTCTTAAGGTACTGCTTGGAGCTCACGTGAGCCTCAAGGTAGGACTCGGCGGGGGAGAGCACGACCTTCGGGTCTTCGAATCGCAAGTCGAGATCGCACACGCTCGTCATCGGTTGCGAGGCATCCTGGCAGTACTTGCGGTAGAGGATAGTGCCGTTGAACTGGGCCTCGGTTCGCTTCGACTCCTTGTCAAAGGTGACGTCGGTGAGCTCGAAATCAAAGCCATTGTCCGTGCGCGTTGCCCCGTCGCCCACGTAGGTCGCCCCGTTGGTGTAGCTGTTGAAGCTGGCGCGGATGCCCCAGTGCAGGTGACCGTCCGCCGTTGCGGCGGAGGCAGGCACAGTGAGAGGGATGAGGGCGGTGGTGGTGAGGGCGGCAATGAATGTGCCGCGTCGGAAACGAGATGCCACGATGGGGTTCTCCTTGGTCAATGAGATGAAACAAAGGCGGCTGAGTAGCGCGCGCACTCAATAAAGCACAATTAACAAAGGGTAACCTAACCTTCGAGAAGTAAGGGGGTGCTAAGTTTGTGCCGAAGGGTACGTGGGCAGGGTAGATTATTAAATATCTATACTTTTGGGGGTAAACCGGAATGCGCTGCGCGGCCTCGTTATGCTGGTGCGCATGCGCTACGTTCTCTTCGCTTTCTCTGCATTCTTTTGCCTTGCGGCGATAGGCAGCCAACTTTTTGGTGCGCCGCGCCTCGTCGCCGTGGTGTGCATGGTCCTCGCTGCCCTCGCGCTCGTCATCGGGCTCGTGTACCAGGGGAGGGTCATCGAGAGCCAGGAGAAGGTCCTCAACGAGGAGCAAACGGCCGAGCTGGAGCGGCTGCTCGACAACGGTCAATTCGGCGTCGCAGTGGGGCAGGTACGCCTGTGGTTCCGGGGCACCAGCGAAGAAGAAGCGGAGGCGGTTGTGCACTCGCTCGCGCAAGGCCGATAACGTGCGCGCGGAAGCGGGGCGTCATGTACTATGTTCCGCATGACTGAACGTACCCTCATTCTTATCAAGCCGGACGGCGTTGCCAACGGCCACATCGGCGAGATCATCTCCCGCATCGAGCGCAAGGGGCTCAAGCTCACCGCTATGGACCTGCGCGTTGCTGACCGCGAGACCGCGGAGAAGCACTACGCCGAGCACGCAGACAAGCCGTTCTTCGGCGAGCTGGTCGAGTTCATCACCTCTGCTCCGCTGGTTGCTGGCGTTGTCGAGGGCGAGCGTGCCATCGAGGCATGGCGTCAGCTGGCTGGCGGCACCGACCCGGTCTCCAAGGCCACCCCGGGCACCATCCGCGGCGACTTCGCCCTCACCGTTGGCGAGAACGTCGTCCACGGTTCTGACTCCCCGGAGTCCGCAGAGCGCGAGATCGCTATCTGGTTCCCGAACCTCTAAGCCGTACTCCACTACACCGAAGTACACAGCCCAGGCCATGTGCCTGGGCTTTTGGCGTTTTCGTGTCCGCGCGCGGACGAGGGTGCGCCGGGTGTGCCAGAATGGGAGGCACGATACTTCTCACAGAATGAGAAGCGTCGACAAGCTTTCATACACACCGCTGCCTCGTGTGGCTGCTGCACCGTTAAGTGCGCGCCCGGGGAGCGACAAGAGAAAAGGTAAGTGAGTAGCAGACGTGGCTGCACCGAAGAACTCTAAGACAACTACACAAGACACCGGCTCGCTTAGCGCCGCGGCGAAGCTCATCGCGAAGCTCGACCGCACGCAGTTCGGTCCGAAGACCCGCCTTTATGCTTTGGCCAAGCAGATTGCTCTGCCGTCCAGCGCCCTCGTGAGCGTCTTCGCCGAGCAGGGCGTGAAGAAGGCCGCCCAGTCCTCGCTGAGCCCGGATGAGGTTGCCGCGGCTCTCGATGCGATTGTCGCTCAGGCAGGCGCTCCCGCCGCCGAAAAGAAGGCCGAGGAGAAGGCTGAAGACAGGCCCAAGAAGAAGGCTGCGAAGAAGGCTGCCAAGACCTCCGCCGAGAAGGCGCCGAAGAAGACCCAGAAGAAGGCCGCTAAGAAGGCAGAGAAGGCCGAGCCGGAGACTGCTGAGCCCGCCGTCGATGAGACCGTCGCACCGGCAGCCGAAGAGAAGCCGAAGAAGCGCGCGACGAAGAAGTCCTCCCGTAAGGCAACGCGCAAAGCTGCCACGAAGAAGACCGAAGCGCAGCCTGCTGCCGAGGCAGCCGAGACCGAGCAGCCGGCGGACGCCGAAGACGAGAAGCTGCGCGAGCACGTGCGGAAGAACGTCGAGAATGAGATCTCCCAGATTGAGACCAAGGTCGAGGCAGAGCTCGAGGAAGAGAAGGCCGAACTCGCCACGGTGCAGGTCGAGACTCCGGAGGAGAAGCCGAAGAAGTCGCGTCGCCGCGCTACGAAGCGCACGAAGAAGTCTGATCAGGCCCAGGCTCACGAGGAGCCGAAGCAGGAGAGCGCCGAGGGCGCAGAGAACGCTGAAGACGCCATGCTGCGCGAGCGCGTGCGCAAGAACGTGGCGAACGAGATCTCCCAGATTGAGGAGAAGGTTGAGGCCGAGCTGGAAGAAGGGCTCGACGACGCCGCTGAAAACACCACCGAGGACGCCGCAGAGCAGGAGCACGACCAGTCCCACGAGCCAGACGTCGAGCAGCTGCACGAGGCGCTGGTGGAAGCCGGCGAAGACTTCGACGAGGACTTCGCGCCTATCACCCCGAAGCCTGAGACGGACACGTCGGTCGACTATGCGCCGGTCTTCATGGCACCCACCCCGCGCCGCGGGCGCCGTCGCGCTGTGAAGCGCACGTCCCAGAAGCAGGACCCGCAGCAGGAGCGCCAGCAGCACGAGCAGCAGCCACACGAGAATGAGCACAGCTCGAAGCAGCACGACAAGCAGGACCACCACGACGAGCCTGAGCGCATCGAAGAGCCGCGCGCCATTCGCGGTTCGACGCGTATCGAGGCGCAGAAGCGTCGCCGCCGTGAGATGCGTGAGAAGGGCCGCGAGCGTAAGCACATCGTGAGCCAGGCGGAGTTCCTCGCGCGCCGCGAGTCGGTGGAGCGCACCATGGTCGTGCGCGACAAGGAGCGTACGGACGGCCACGGCACCGTGACCCAGGTGGGCGTGCTTGAAGACGGCCTGCTCGTCGAGCACTTTGTGACCTCGGAGTCGCAGGCGTCGATGATCGGCAATATCTACTTGGGCCGCGTGCAGAACGTGCTGCCGTCCATGGAAGCTGCGTTCGTCGACATCGGACAGGGCCGCAACGGCGTGCTTTATGCCGGCGAGGTCGATTGGCGCCGCACGGGCCTGGGCGGCCGCCAACGCAAGATCGAGCACGCGCTCAAATCGGGTGACCAGATTCTGGTGCAGGTCGCCAAGGACCCGGTCGGCGCGAAGGGCGCGCGACTGACCACGCAGATTTCGCTCGCCGGCCGCTACCTCGTCTACGTGCCGGGTGGCCGCAATGCGGGTATCTCCCGCAAACTGCCAGTCCCGGAGCGCAAGCGTCTCAAGGAGATCTTGAACCGCGTCGTGCCGGATGATGGCGGCGCAATCATCCGCACGGCCGCAGAGAATGTCTCCGAGGAAGCCATCGGCACGGACGTGCGTCGTCTGCACACGCTGTGGGAGGACATTACCGAGCGTGCGAATAAAGAAAAGAATTCCAAGGGCGCCAAGCCGGTCACGCTCTACGAGGAGCCGGACCTGCTCGTCAAGGTCGTGCGCGACCTCTTCAACGAAGATTTCAGCCACCTCGTCGTCGACGGCCGCCGTTCCTACAACACGGTGGATCACTACGTGCAGTCCGTGGCGCCGGATCTCGCGGACCGCGTGGAGCGTTTCGACCGCCGTGAGCACGGCGGGGCAGACGCGTTTGAGACCTTCCGCATCGACGAGCAGCTCCACAAGGCGCTCAGCCGCAAAGTCTGGCTGCCGTCGGGCGGCACGCTCGTCATTGACCGCACCGAGGCCATGACCGTCATCGACGTCAACACCGGTAAGTTCACCGGCTCGGGCGGCAACCTTGAGGAGACAGTGACGCGCAACAACCTGGAGGCTGCCGAGGAAATCGTGCGCCAGATGCGTCTGCGCGACATGGGCGGCATGATCGTCGTCGACTTCATTGATATGGTCCTGCCGGAAAACCAGGACTTAGTCCTGCGCCGCCTCAAGGAGGCTCTGGGCCGCGACCGCACGCGCCATCAGGTCTCTGAGGTCACCTCGCTGGGCCTCGTCCAGATGACGCGCAAGCGCCTGGGGACCGGCCTTATCGAGACCTTCTCCACCGAGTGCGAGGCCTGCCACGGCCGCGGGCTTATCATCCACGAATACCCCGTGGACGAGTCCGAGCCGGAGCACCACCACGGCCGCAGCAAGCGCAAGCGCCCCGCGAAGCCGGACCACCCGGCCGCCAAGGCCATGCATGTCGAGCACAAGAACGAGCAGCGCGACGACGAGCACGAGAACAAGCGCGAGGACAAGCCTTCGCTCGAGGACCTCGCGGCCTCCGTCGTTGCGGGCGGCCATGACGCGCAGGAAGATGACCACGAGGAGCGCAAGCCCCAGCGTCGCCGTCGCCGTGGCTCGCGCGGCAGCAACCGCGGCCGCGACAAGCGCGAGGAGCAGAAGCAGGAGGTCGACGCCGCAGAGATCGCCTACGCGGCCGCCGAGCATGCCGAGGAGCTCGACGATGTCCAGGAATTCCAGTCGCATATCCCGGACGAAGAACACGTCTCTGCGAAAGCGGAGACGAATCCAGAAAAGACCTACGAGGAGGCCGTCGCCGAGTTCGAGGCCTCACCGCGTCGTAAGCGCCGCACCCGCGGCAACTCGCGTTCGGACCGCAGGCCCCGCCGCGAGGACTTCCAGCGTGCGCCGGAGCCTTCCGATGTCCCCTTGCAGCAGCCTGAGCAGGAGTCCCCGGCCGAGATCCGTACCGTGAGCTCGCGTGGGCGTCGCCGTGCGGTGCGCCGCGCCACGCGCAGGCAGGCACAAGCCCAGCCAGAAGCGCAGCGTAAGGAGACGGTGGAGAAGCAGTCGACGGAGGAGAAGAGGGCATCGGCAAGCTCGCGCGGACGCCGGCGCGCTGTGAAGCGCTTCGTGAAGACGAGCGAACCTCAGGCTGCCGAAGGCTCGCGTGGCCGGAGGCGTGCGGCGCGTCGCAACCGCGGTTTGTAATTTAGGCGGTGTACGGGGTAGTCTTTGACAGTCGCTGTTTAGGCTTGAGTCAAGCGCTGCATCACCGTGCGCGCGAGAGCCTCAAACGCAATGTAATTTTAATGTCCATTCAGGGCCCGACCGGGTCCTGAGCCGAGTTTAGATAAGGGGTAGCCCTCTATGTACGCGATCGTCAAGACCGGCGGCAAGCAGTACAAGGTTGCTGAAGGTGACCTCGTCAAGGTCGAGAAGATCGAGGGTGAGCCGGGTTCGTCCGTGGCTCTCACCCCGGTTCTGCTCGTCGATGGCGCAACCGTCAAGGCAAAGGCCGCTGACCTGGAGAAGGTCTCCGTCTCTGCAGAGATCGTCGAGCAGGGCAAGGGCCCGAAGATCGACATCCTCAAGTACAAGAACAAGACCGGATACAAGAAGCGTCAGGGTCACCGCCAGCCGGTAACCACCCTGAAGATCACCGGTATCAAGTAAGCCTCAACCGGCTTTTATACCCTTAAAGGAGGGAAACCACATGGCACACAAGAAGGGTGCTTCCAGCTCCAGCAACGGTCGCGATTCCAACCCGCAGTACCTCGGCGTTAAGCGCTTCGGTGGTCAGCAGGTGAAGGCCGGCGAGATCCTCGTTCGCCAGCGCGGCACCAAGTTCCACCCGGGCGAGAACGTCGGCCGCGGTGGCGACGACACGCTGTTCGCTCTCGAGGCTGGCTCCGTCCAGTTCGGCATCAAGCGCAACCGTCGCATTGTGAACATCGTGCCGGCCGAGCAGGCCGCTGCTGAGGCTTCTGCCTAAGCGTTCACGCTTTCAAGGCCCGGGGCTCCCGCTTAAATGGGAGGCTCGGGTCTTTGTTTATCTCCACTAGACTGGCGTCTAGTTTTCTTCGATTTTTAATTCCGGAAGGATTTCCATGGCACGCTTTATTGACCGCGTGGTGCTCCACCTGCAGGCGGGCGACGGCGGACACGGCTGTTCGTCCGTCCACCGCGAGAAGTTCAAGCCCCTCGGCGGCCCCGACGGCGGCAATGGTGGCCACGGCGGCGATATTGTGCTCGAGGTCTCCTCGCAGATCCACACGCTCATGGACTTCCACTACCGTCCCCACATCAAGGCTGGCCGTGGCGCGAATGGCGCGGGCGACTGGCGCAATGGTGCGCGCGGCGAGGACCTCATCCTGGAAATCCCAGCCGGCACGGTGGTCTACAACGAGAAGGGGGAGATGCTCGCCGACCTCACGGTGCCGGGCACCCGTTTCATCGCGGCCGAGGGCGGCTTTGGTGGCCTGGGCAACGCGGCGCTGGCCTCCGCGCAGCGCAAGGCCCCGGGCTTCGCGCTGCAGGGCGAGCCGGGCGAGGCGCACGACCTCGTGCTCGAGCTTAAGTCCATGGCCGACGTCGGACTCGTGGGCTTCCCGTCTGCGGGCAAGTCCTCCCTGATTTCCGTGCTCTCTGCCGCGAAGCCGAAGATTGGCGACTACCCATTTACCACGCTGCAGCCAAACCTCGGCGTGGTCGATATGGGCTACGAGTCCTTCACCATCGCCGACGTTCCGGGCCTTATCCCGGGCGCCGCCGAGGGCAAGGGTTTGGGCCTCGACTTCCTGCGCCACATCGAGCGCACCGCGGTGCTCGCGCACGTCGTCGACGTCGCGACGCTGGAGCCGGGCCGCGACCCCATCTCCGATATCGAGGCCTTGGAGAAGGAACTGTCCAACTACCAGGATCTGCTGGAACAGGACACCGGCCTGGGCGACCTGCGCGAGCGCCCGCGCATTGTCATCCTCAACAAGGCGGATATCCCGGAGGCTCTGGAGCTTGCCGAGTTCCTCAAGGAAGACATTGAGAAGCAATTTGGCTGGCCCGTCTTCATCATCTCCGCCGTGGCGCACACGGGCCTGGACCCGCTCAAGTACAAGCTCCTGGAAATGGTGCAGCAACACCGTAAGTCTCAGCCCAAAGTCAAGGTAGACAAGGAACACACCATCATTCGTCCGAAGTCGGCGAAGAAGGGCCGCTTTGCGGACTTCACGGTGCGCAAGGATCCGGAGATCGATGGCGGCTTCATCGTCGAGGGCGAGAAGATCGACCGCTGGATTGTTCAGACCGACTTCGAAAACGACGAGGCCGTGGGCTACCTCGCCGACCGCCTGGCCAAGGCCGGCGTGGAGGACGAGCTGCGCGACCAGGGTGCGGTGGAAGGCTGCCCCGTCACTATCGGCGGCATTACCTTCGAGTGGGAGCCGATGACCGGCGGCAAGGCGACCAATGCCGGCCGCGGCTTCGACGGCCGTCTGCTGGGCACCGATCGTGTCTCCGCCGCAGAGCGTAAGCGCGCCTCGCAGGCACGCCGTGGTCTTATCGACGAATACGACTTTGGCAACGACGCAGAGGTCACCCGCGAGCAGGCAAACAAAGACCGCTGGCAAGGATAACGTGCCCTCTTGCCCGCCGAGCATAGGGGCGCCTGAGCGGAAGAGGTATGATTTCGCTTCATGAGCTATCCGCTTCCCTTAAGCCCCTTCGACGGCGAACCCATCGTGCCGGAGCACCATGCACCGCGTGGGCCATTGCAGTCGCCGCTGCGTGAGGAACTGAGCCGAGCGAAGCGAATTGTGGTGAAGATCGGCAGCTCTTCCCTCACTAAGGAGGACAGCTTCATCACCTCGACGGAGAAGATCAACCACATCGTCGACGCCATCGCGACGCGCATGGGCACTTCGGACATCATTCTGGTCTCCTCCGGCGCCGTCGCCGCGGGCATGGGGCCGCTGGGCTTGCAGAAGCGCCCCAGCGATCTCGCGACCAAGCAGGCCGCGGCCGCCGTCGGCCAGATTCACCTTGCCTACGAGTGGGGCGTGTCTTTCGCCCGCTACAACCGTTCCGTCGCGCAGGTCTTGCTCACTGCCTCCGATATTGGCGCCCGCGACCGTGCCCGCAACGCCCAGCGCACCCTCGAGCGCCTGCGCCAACTGCGTACCGTGCCCATCGTCAACGAGAACGACACCGTCGCCACCTCCGAGATGCACTTCGGCGACAACGATCGCCTCTCCGCGCTCGTCGCCAACCTCGTGGGCGCGGATGCGCTCTTTCTCTTCTCCGACGTCGATGGCCTCTACGACAAGAACCCATCCGAGCCCGGCGCCCGCTTTATCGAGGAGGTCCGCACGGGCAAAGACCTCAACGGCGTGACGGCCGGCGACGGCGGCCGCGTGGGCACCGGCGGCATGGCCACGAAGGTCTCCGCTGCGCGTCTGGCCACTCGCGGCGGCATTCCCGTCCTGCTCACCTCGGCCGACAATATCGACGCCGCGCTTGCCGATGCCTCGGTGGGCACCGTTTTCCATACCCGCGAGGAACGCAGGCTCTCCGCTTGGAAGTTCTGGGCCCTCTACTGCGCCGATACCGGCGGCGCCGTGCGTCTCGACGCCGGCGCGGTCAAGGCCGTGACCGCGGGCGGCAACTCGTTGCTCGCCGTCGGCATTACTGAGGTCATTGGCGAGTTCCACGCGGGCGAGATCATCGACATCATGGGTCCGGAAGGTGAGGTCATCGGCCGCGGCGAAGTACGTTTTGATTCCGCGGAGCTGCGGGGCATCCTGGGCAAGCAGATGGAGGAGCTGCCGAAATACCAGCGCCGCAGCGTTGTCCACGCCGACTACCTGTCGAACTATGCCTCCCGAATCTAGGCACTAGAAGCCAGAGAAACCTCAGGAGAAGACCATGAAATACGCCATGTTGCCGGAACAATGGGAAGAATCCATCGAGACCTTGCGGGGAGCTGGCCATGAGCTCGCGGAGCTTTCCGATGCCGACTTCCTCATCTACAACGGCGACGGCTCGGACTTCCCGTTGCCACTGCCGGAGAACATCAACTTCGTGCAGATTCCGTCTGCAGGCGTAGACCATCTGCTCGACGTCATGAAGGAGACCGACGTAACCTGGTCCAACGCCGCTGGCGTATTCGATAACACCGTGGCGGAATCCACCATCGCGCTGCTGCTCGCGCAGCTGCATGCCCATCGCTATGTCAACGACACCTTCTCCAACTACGATGAGGTGCAGGATCACAAGTCCTACCTGCACGAGGACAAGACTGTGGCGATCATCGGCGCCGGCGGCATCGGCAAGCGGCTCATCACGATGCTCTCTGGCTTTGGCCCGCGCATCATCGCCGTAAACCGGTCCGGCAACGCGGTTCCAGGCGCGGATGAGACCTATCCCATCTCCGAGGTGGACAAGGTCTGGCCTGAGGCCGACTACTTTGTGCTCATCGCGCCGCTTACCCCGCAGACCCACCACATGGTCGACAAAGACGTGTTTGCCCAGATGCCGAAACACGCGGTGGTGGTCAACGTGGGCCGTGGCCCACTCATCAGCACCGAGGATCTTTTGGCAGCGCTGGACTCTGGCGAGATTGCCGGCGCAGCGCTCGATGTCACTGAGCCGGAGCCGCTCCCGGATGATCACCCGTTGTGGAAGGACCCGCGGGTGGTCATTACACCGCACATTGCCAATACCCGTAACTCGGTGCGCCGCCACTTGGGAGCACACACCGCAAAGGTGGCCGCGGCCTTTGAGGCTGGCGAGGAAATTCCTACCCGTGTGGATCCGAACGCTGGATATTAAAGTGTAAAAGCATGAACATAGACATTCGTGTAGGGGACGCCGAACGGCACAATACCCTACGCACACAATGCCCTAGACCTCCTCAGCACCCACTGCGCTAACGGTCTCATCGACATCAACGAGTTTGAAGACCGTATAGGAAAGGCGGCTGTTGCGCGTACCCGCGGCGAGATTGCTTCCCTCTTTGATGACCTTCCTGACAATCCAATTGTAGAGGTCGTTCGGTTCAAGGAATCGGAAGCGCAGGCCGAGCTCGACCGGCTGCAGCGCCGCGGAGGGTTAGTTCACCGAATCGATGCCGTCGTTTGGTCAGCGATGATGTTCCTCTTCTTCCTGGGTCTTTTCGTCTTTGACGACTGGGACTATTTTTGGCTTGGCTTACCGATTGCAGGTTTCGCCTCGTGGGGTGTCAGGGAGGCGGTCAAGCTCTCCGACGACGACGAAGAACTTTATAAGGAATTGAGAAAGAAAGGTGACAAAGACAGGGCCGAGCGCCTACGTCTGGCAGCCGAGCGCCGCAAGGAGCTGGGGCAGTAGTCCGCGGGGTCCGCGGGGCCGCGGGGGGAGTGGCTGCGCGCTTGAGGTATAGCCGCGCGTGACATCCAGCGCGGATAACCATGCTGTTGGGGGTGGGTTTCTTTAAGAGGATGTTATTCAGCTTTAAAGTGACCTAAATCAAACTCGGGGGGACCATTTCCGGGTCTATGCGAGTGGTTGTATGCTCAAGCGTATTCCAATTAGCTAAGCCTTAGTTAACTTATCTATGGATTGACTGTGAGCAAAGGATTCTCTTTCATGACCCATTTCAACGTGCCCAAGTACTCCGTCCGCATTGCGGCAGCCACCCTGGCCATGCTCGCATCCGCGACTGCGTTGAGCGCGTGCAGCAACAGCGAAGACACCTCCGCGTCCACCGGCTCTACCGGCGCCGCGGGGGACACTGCTTTGGCCATCACTGACGTCGCCGGCCGCGAGGTCACCTTCGACAAGCAGCCTGAGCGTATCGTTCTGGGCGAGGGCCGCGGCGTGTTTGCTACCTCGATCCTCAACCGCGAGGATCCGCTCGAGCACGTCGTTGCACTCGGCAAGGACTTGCATGAGGCTGCACCCAGCTTCGAGTCCAAGTTCGCCGAAACCAATGCGGCGTACAAGGATCTGCCGACTATCGGCAACATCGCCAAGGGCGACGTAACCGTCGAAAACCTGCTCGCGCAAAAGCCGGACGTCGTGGTCATGACCCTCGACCACAAGAAGGGTGCGGAAAAGACCGGCTTCCTAGACAAGATGGATCAGGCCGGCCTGAAATACGTCTTCACCGACTTCCGCCAGAAGCCATTGGAAAACACCCCGAAGTCCATGGAGGTCTTCGGCCAGCTCTTCGGTCACGAGGACAAGGCCGCAGAGTTCAACAAGTTCTACACCGGCAAGGTAGATGACATCAAGTCTCGCGCGGAAAAGGCGGGCAATAAGCCGCGCACCCTGGTCTGGCGCGCAGCGGGCCTGAAGGATTGCTGCTCCACGGTCAAGGACTCTAACCTAGGTGACCTGGTTAATGCCGCCGGCGGTGAGAACCTGGGCGATAGCCTGCTGGACACCGAGTCTGGAGACCTTACCGCAGAAAAGGTGCTTGCTGAGCAGCCAGAGCACATCATCGCCACCGGCGGCGCATGGGCCAAGAACCCGGAAAAGCCGGAGGTCCTGCCGCACGTGGAGATGGGTTACGCGGCCAAGGAAGAAAAGGCGCAGGAGACCCTCGAAGGCCTGCTCAAGACCCCGGGCTTTGATCAGCTTGAGGCCCCAAAGGAAGGCAACTTCCATGCTGTCTACCACCAGTTCTACGATTCGCCTTTCAACGTCTTCGCCCTGGAGCAGTTTGCCGTGTGGATGCACCCAGAAACCTTCAAGGACTTAGACCCAGAAAAAGACTTCGCTGACTTCCACGACAAGTGGCTGCCCATCGACTACAGCGGCGTTTTCTTCACCACCAAAGACGCACACAAGCACTAGAAAATGGCACTTTTGACCTCTTCTGATCGTTCGCAGACTGACCAGAAAACCGAAACCAACCAGGTAATCGCCGAGTACCGAAGCAATAACTTACGCAAGGTACTCACCATCGGTGGACTGGTGCTGGCGGCCTTCGTGGCCTTCGTTGTCGCCACGGTGGTCGGCCCGATTCACCTTTCCCCGATGGAGATGTTGCGTGGCATTTTCTTACCGGGCCAGGTGGATGAAACCACCCGCACGGTCCTGTGGAACCTGCGTCTACCGGCGTCGGTTATGGCCGTGCTCATCGGCGCCGCATTGGCGCTATCCGGCGCGCACATGCAGACCATTCTGGATAACCCTTTGGCCGAGCCTTTCACCTTGGGTATTTCCGCCGCCGCGGCTTTCGGTGGCGCGGCCTCCATCGTGTTGGGCTGGACCGTGCTGGGAAATCCGCAGTTCAATCTCGCGGCCGTCGCTTGGCTGTCGGCTCTCGTGGCTGTGGCCATCGTCGCAGGTGCGGCGGTGTGGCGCGGCGCTAGTGCGGAGTCAATGATTCTGCTTGGCATCGCCCTGGTATTCCTCTTCCAGGCGCTGCTTTCGCTGATGCAATACAGCGCCTCGACTGAGGCCCTGCAGCAGATCGTCTTTTGGACCATGGGCTCACTGCAGCGCGCGAACTGGGTGTCCAACCTGATCATCGCCGCCACCTTGCTCATCGCTGTGCCCTTCACCGTCTTCAACGCGTGGAAGCTCACGGCGCTGCGCCTGGGCGATGAGCGCGCGGCAGCGCTGGGCATCAACGTGCAGCGGCTGCGCGTTTCCACCCTCGTGGTGGCATCCTTGCTGGCCGCAAGTGCCGTTGCTTTCGCCGGAATCATTGGCTTCATCGGCTTGGTTGGCCCACATGTGGCGCGCCTTCTGGTGGGCGAGGATCAGCGTTTCTTCGCTCCGGCCTCCATGGCAGCGGGCGCGATGCTGCTGGCGGGTGCCCACGCGGTATCCATCACCATCATCCCCGGCGTTGCCGTGCCCATCGGCATCATCACCGCTCTTGTTGGCGTTCCTTTCTTCGTGCTGCTCATCTTCACCAAGAGGAGGATCAAGTGCTGAAAGTAGAACAAGCATGCGTGAACTTTGGTAAACGGGAGGTTCTAAAGGGCGTTGACCTCCCAGAACCAGGCCCCGGCACCATCGTCGGCCTTATCGGTCCGAATGCCGCGGGCAAGTCCACCTTGGTCAAAACCATCGCTGGCATCCAAAAACTAACTTCGGGTACGTGCGATACCGGTGATGCCACCGTGGGCTACGTGCCGCAGGACCTTTTGACCAGCGCCTCCCTGACCGCCTTTGAATCGGTGGTCATCTCCGCTAAGCGCGGCTCGGCCAACGCCTTGGAATCGGCGGTTGAGGCGCTCGAAAAGCTCGGCATCGTGCATCTCGCGCACCGCTACGTCCACCAGCTCTCGGGCGGCCAGCGCCAGCTCGTTGCCGTGGCGCAGATGCTGGCCCGCGAGCCGGATCTAATGCTGTTGGATGAGCCGACCTCCGCGCTCGACCTGCGCCACCAGGTGCATCTGCTGGATACCTTGCGCAAGGAGGTCTCCCGCGGGGCGGTGGCGTTGGTAGCTATCCATGATCTCAACCTGGCCGCGCGCTATTGCGATGAGCTCGTGGTTCTCCACGGCGGCCGCGTGCATGCCCATGGAACGCCCGCAGAGGTGCTGAACACCGAGCTGTTGGGTGAGGTCTATGGCATCCGCGCTCGAGTCATCGATGACGAAGGCGTGCCCATGGTCTGTCCTGTCGAGGCTAACTTCAGTAAGCTTGAGCCTCATGAGCCAACTCACTCGCGATGAAGAACGAGACCAAGTACTAAACCTGGCACGTCAGGCGAAGAAAGTTGCGCCGCGGTTCGCGCAGCTTTCTACCCCGCGCAAGAATGAGATTCTTCTGCGCGCCGCTGAAAACCTGGTGGCCCGCACCCCTGAGATCCTCGAGGCCAATGAGCGCGACGTCGCCGCTGGCCGCGCGGCCGGGATGAATGATTCTTTAATCGACAGGCTCTCGCTTGACGCCACGCGCGTCGAAGGTATCGCCGGCGGCCTGCGCCAGGTCGCCGCCCTGCAGGACCCAGTAGGGGAGGTACTGCGGGGCCACACCATGGACAACGGCATCCAGATGAAGCAGGTGCGCGTGCCGCTCGGCGTCATGGGCATGGTCTACGAGGCCCGCCCGAACGTCACGGTGGATGCCTTTGGCCTTGCGCTCAAGTCTGGCAACGTGCCGCTGCTGCGCGGATCTAAGTCCGCACGCAACTCCAACGAGCAGCTCGTGGAGATCCTCCAGGACACCCTTGAGCACTTCGACCTTCCACGCGAGGCAGTGCAGCTGCTGCCGTGCGAATCGCATGACTCGGTCCACGACCTCATCACGGCGCGTGGGCTTGTCGATGTGGTCATCCCGCGCGGCTCGGCGCGGCTGATCAACGCGGTGGTGGAGAACGCGACGGTCCCGGCCATCGAGACGGGCACGGGTAATTGCCACTTCTACGTCGATAAGAGCGCGGATGTGGACAAGGCGATTGCGATGGTCATCAATGGCAAGACGCGCCGGCCGTCCGTGTGTAATTCCACGGAGACGGTGCTCCTCGACGCGGCGCTGCCGGACGCGGAGAAGCTACGCGTCATCGCGGCGCTGCAAGATGCGGGCGTGACCATTCACGGGCGCGTGGCGGAGCTTGAGGGCTTCGGAGTGAAGAATGCGCTCGAGGCGACCGAGGAAGAGTGGGCGAACGAGTCGCTGTCGCTGGATATCTGCGCCGCGGTCGTCGAGGGCGTCGATGGCGCGATTGCCCATATCGCGCGGTTCTCGACAGGCCACACGGAGGCCATCGCTGCGCAGGACGCCGATGTCCTCATGAAGTTTGCCAACGAGGTCGACGCGGCGGCGGTTATGCTCAACGCGTCGACGGCGTTCACGGACGGCGAGGTCTACGGCATGGGCGCGGAGATTGGTATTTCCACGCAGAAGCTGCACGCGCGTGGGCCCATGGCGCTGCCGGAGCTCACCTCGACAAAGTGGATCCTGCAGGGATCCGGACAGACGAGGCCGTAGATGAAACGCGTGCGCTGTGCGGTGGTAGTATCCGTGCTCTCCGCCGCCGCGGCAGCGGCAGCGGTGCCGGGGGCATCGGCAAGCGAGGTGTGCCCTGCGGTGACCATTGTCGCGGCGCGCGGCTCGGACCAGGACCCGGAGCACGGGGATTTCCTGGGACCCGCGCGCTATGGCGAGCGGATGTCCAACGGCTACGAGGGGCCGAATATCGCGGGCCTGCTGCACTTGGCGGAGGAGCGCCACCCGGGACTCTTCGACGACGCGGAGGTGCTGGGGCTCGACGAGCACACGTACCCGGCGGCGATGAACCTGCCGCCGCTCGCCAAGGACGGCGAGCGGCTTACGTCGAGCCAGACCACGGAGCGGCTGAGCAGCGTGCTCGAGGAGCATCCGCTGCCGGAGCTTGCGTATGGCACGACGGTGGGTGCGATTGACTCGGTGGTGCGGGGTGCGCGGAACGCGCCGGGCTTCTTGCATGCCCGGGAGGCCGCGACAGGGTGCCATCCTGACTATATCGTGGTCGGCTTCTCGCAGGGCGCCGTCATCGGCACGGCGCTGGAGCAGAAGCTGGGAGACCGCGTCAAGGGGGCGATGTACATGGGCAATCCGGTGCCGTGGCATTCGCCGAAGTCGGTGAACTACTGTCTGGGCGGGGACGTTATCTGCCGACCGACGGTGCCGAACGCGGTGGACGCGCTGCAGACCAAAATGGAAGTGCACGCTAGTTACTTTGAAACCCCACGCGTCACAGATGCGTACTTTGCTGACAGGCTGGCCGGATGGGTGAAAAATTCACAGGAAGTCCAACGTGCACATAGAGTTCCAAACCAGTAGGGTGTCCTAGCGAATAAGAAAATACTGGGAAGGTTTTCACGCCGTGTTTAAACACATTTCAGCCAAGTTTGGCTCTCTGGCGGCATCGGCAGCCGCTGCTCTCGCCCTCATTGCCGCTCCGGCGACCCTCAACGTACCGGAAGCGAAGGCAGACGTATGCCCGGCCGTCGTTGTGGTTGCGGCCCGCGGCTCCGGGCAAAACAGCCAGATTTACCCCACGTGGTACTCTGCTGGCGCGCCGTACGCTTCCAACGGCTGGGAGGGCGAGACCATCCGCGCCATGTTGCGCACGGTGGAGTCGCGCTACCAGGCCACGCACGGCGGCGCGTCTGTCATGAATTCGGTCTACGTCCTGGGGCTTACGCCGCAGGACTACCCGGCGACGTACCCGGCCTACACGGTGCCGGATGTGGGACTGCCGCAGGGCATTGGAGACGTCATCGCCATCCTTGCGCAGTACGCCTCCCCGGTGTTGAACACAGCG
This sequence comes from Corynebacterium phoceense, assembly GCF_900092335.1. Classification (GTDB taxonomy): domain Bacteria; phylum Actinomycetota; class Actinomycetes; order Mycobacteriales; family Mycobacteriaceae; genus Corynebacterium; species Corynebacterium phoceense. The sequence goes on along the minus strand of NZ_LT596208.1, from coordinate 1,658,324 downwards.
ATTTCCGCGGCCAACCAGTTCAACTACTCCGTGCAGACTGGCCGCAAGGGTGTTATGAACGCCATCAACGGCTACGAGCGCGCCTCCGGCTGCCGCCCGAAGTACATCCTCACGGGCTTCTCCCAGGGCGCGATGGTCCTCGCCGAGCACGAGAAGGAGCTCGCCGCTCGCGGTCAGCTCGCCGGCGCGGTCTACATGGGCAACCCCATGACGCGCAAGGGCGACCCCACCACGGTGGGCAACACCGCCACTGAGGGCGGCCCGCTGGGTTGGACCCCGCTCAACACGGTGACCGCGGCCGGCACGCCGAACCGCATCAACTACTGCCTGCCGCAGGACGGCGTGTGTGATACCTCCGTGGGCACGCTCATGGCCTCGCGCGGCAACGGCGGCAACCACGGCCGCTACTTCCAGTGGTGGTCCCAGTGGGATAACCAGGTGGCAGACGCCGTCGGCCGTTGGATCGACCAGGCGCGTTAGGCGGCTACCCCCAGCGGTTACAATGCCATCCATGACTGCACAGCGCATTGGCATCATGGGTGGCACTTTTGATCCCATCCACAATGGCCACCTCGTCGCGGCCAGCGAGGTCGCTCACCGTTTCGATCTCGAGCAGGTCATCTTCGTGCCCACCGGCCAGCCGTGGCAAAAGACCGGCGTCACGGACGCGGAGCACCGCTACATCATGACGACCATTGCGACGGCGTCCAACCCGCGCTTCCGCGTCTCCCGCGTGGACATCGATAGGGAGGGCGAGACCTACACGCTCGATACGCTTCGGGACATCGGCAAGCTCTTCCCGGGTGCCGAGCTCTACTTCATCACGGGCGCGGACGCCTTGGCCTCCATTACCTCGTGGCATGACTGGGAGCTCATGCTTGAGCTCGCGCACTTCGTGGGCGTGACCCGTCCGGGCTATGAGCTCACGAAAGACATGCTGCCGGCGGACGCCACAATTACGCTCATTGATATCCCCGCCATGGCGATTTCCTCCACGGATTGCCGCACGCGCGCGAAGGCCGGCCAGCCGGTGTGGTACCTCGTGCCGGACGGGGTCGTGCAGTATATGGCCAAGAACCATCTCTACCTTCCCAACCAGAACCGCGTGCTGGGCCTTAACTAGTGCTGAACTAGGAAAAATGGCCAGGCCGTGGGAAACTAGAAATAACCAATTCACGACCATTAGAGGAACACAATTGTCTATTACGGACACCGCCCGCCGCATGGCGGAGATCGCTGCGAAGGCCGCGGATGAAAAGCTCGGCGAGAACATCGCCGCCATTGACGTCTCTGACGTTCTTGCCATCACCGAGGTCTTTGTCATCGCGTCTGCGGAGACGGAGCGCCAGGTCGCCGCCATCGTCGAGGAAGTTGAAGACGAACTCACCGCCGCAGGCTTTGAGCCCAAGCGCCGCGAGGGTAACCGCGAAAACCGCTGGGTGCTGCTCGACTACGGCCACATCGTGGTCCACGTCCAGCGCGAGGGCGAGCGCGACTACTATGGCTTGGACCGTCTCTACCACGACTGCCCGCTCATCGACATCGAGGGCATTGAAACGCCCGAGCGTCCCGGCGAGTGGAGCAACGAGGTTAACACCCGCGAAGTCTCCGATATCGAGGACATCCCGCTTGCTGGCCCCGCGCCGGAAGACGAGGAAGAGTACTAAACCATCATGTCCCGCCGCCTCATTCTGATCCGCCACGGTCAGACCACCCATAACGCCACTGGGCGCATGCAAGGCCACTTGGACACCGAACTGTCCGAGCTGGGCTACACGCAGGCCGAGGCGGCGGCACGTCTGCTCGCAGACAAAGGCATCACCCGCATCCTGGCTTCGGACTTACGCCGGGCCGCAGAGACCGCGCGCGTCATCGGCGAGGCCTTGGGCGTGCCGGTGCTTTCCGATGCCCGCTTGCGCGAGACCAACTTAGGCGACTGGCAAGGCCGGCGTTCTGTAGACATCGATGAGGAGTTTCCCGGTGCGCGCGCCATATGGCGCCACGATCCCACGTGGGCACCGCCGGGCGGCGAGTCCCGTGTCGACGTCGCGCGCCGCGCACGTCCCGTCATCGACGAGCTCATGGAGTCCTATCCCGAGTGGAATGACCATGCCGTGCTCATCGTGGCGCACGGCGGCGCGATCTCGGCGCTCACCTGCCAGTTGCTGGGGCTTGATGTCGCGCAGTTTGGCATGCTCTCAGGCCTGAAGAATACGCACTGGTCGCAGCTCACCGCGCGGCCGCGGTTTAATCCGGAGACGCCGCTGGCACCAGCCTGCTTTACGGAGACCAACGTCGCTGAGGCGACGTGGTACTTCGACGGCTGGAACATGGGCGCGCGCGTATCCGGCGACGGCGGGGCGGATATCTAGTGGCCGTACGCGTAGTCACTGACTCCTCCGCGGGTCTGCCGGCAGACATCTGCGAGGAACTCGATATCACGGTGCTCGACCTCCACGTCATGGAGTCCGAAGCCAAGGACGGACAAACGGAGACCTCGACCTCGGGGCTCTCGGCGTTGGAGCTCGCCGCGGCGTTTGGCCGCCAGATGGAGCGCGCCCACGACGATGGGGTAGTGGCTTTGCACCTGTCGCGCGAGCTGTCCTCCACGTGGTCCGCGGCCGTGACGGCTTCGGGCGTCTTCCCAGATACCGTGCGCGTCATCGACTCGGGGACCGCAGGCATGGTGCTGGGAGCTGCGGCGATGGCCGCGGCGCGCCTAGCGCAAGACGGCGCGAGCCTCGACGACTGCTACGACGCGGCCCAGAACACGCTCGACCGCGGGCGCACGTGGGTCTACGTCCACTCCACGGAGGAGCTGCGCAAGTCTGGGCGCATCTCCACGGCCACGATGGTGCTGTCCACGGCGCTGCTGGCCACGAAGCCCATTCTCGCGATCCAGAACGGCAAGCTGGAGCTCGTGGGCAAGACGCGCACGCAGACCAAGGCCTTTACCAAGCTCACGGAGCTCATCCAGGAACGCGCGCAGGGTGAGCCGTGCTTCGTGGCCATCCAGCACAACGAGGCGGAGGCCGCGGCGGAGACGCTGCGGGGGCTGCTTGAGCAGATGCTGCCAGCGGACTCGACGTTTATGGTCATGCCGCTAGGCGACGTCATGGCGGTCCACACGGGCCCCGGCGCGCTGGGCGTGTCCGTAGTCTTTAGCTGTGAGCAGGGGCCGGACCCGAAGCCTGCGCATAAGACGACGTTCGGGTGGAAGCCTCCGCAGAAGTAGTTTATTCTGGGCCGCATGGGCCAGAATGCGTCGCAGCGTTCGGGCGCGGGGAGGCTGGCTGACTTGCTGGCGCCGACGGGGGAAGAAGAGCTGCTCAACGTCGAGTATCCGCGCCCGCGCCTTCGCGTGCCTCTCATCCCCGCCGTCGTGGCGGGCCTCGTGCTCATCGCGGGGGTCCTGCTGTGGAACCAGCGGGAGCCCCAGCCGGTACCANCGGGAAAGTCCTCGAGGTCGCACGGCCCGGCGCGGTGGACGCCCTCTTTACCGACGAGCGATTTCCGGATGGCACGCGCGTCGTCGTTGAGCACGGCGTCATCACGGCGCATGCGCCGCCCGAGGGCTGGTGGGCGTTCGCGGGGGCGGTGAAAGAACATTTCCGCGCGAAGGTCGCGGCACATACGGGGGCGGCGGGGCAGAATCTCATTCCGGCGATGGTCCTGGGGGACACCGAGCTGCAGTCGCACAGCGAGCTCTATGCGGACACCGGGTTGTCACATCTGAGTGCGGTGAGCGGGTCCAATATCTCGATTGTGACGACGACGGTCTTTGTCGCGGCGCGGCTGCTCGGCGCCGGTCCTAAGTTGCAGGTGGGGCTCGCGCTTTCGGCGATGGCGTTCTTCGTAGGGTTGGTGGGCCCGGAGCCGTCCGTGCTTCGCGCGAGTGTGACCGGTCTCGTCGGCTTGGCCGCCGTGGCGAACTCGGCGCGCATGCAGCCAGCGCACGCGCTGTGTTTAGGCGGGATCTTCTTGTTGCTCTACCGGCCAGACCTCGCGACGAACTTTGGATTCGCACTGTCCATGGCCGCGACTGCTGGGCTCATCGCGCTGTTCCCGGCGCTCTACCGAATGCTCGCCCCACTGCGGCTGCCGGACGTCGTGACGCGGGCGCTGGCCGTCGCGATGGCGGCGGATATCGCGACGCTGCCGTTGGTTGCGGCGATGACGGGGCGCGTCTCGCTCGTCTCGGTGCTGGCCAANATGACCAGCGCGGCGATCAGTTCACGTTGGCGAAGCAGACGGGGCTCAATCCCTTCGTGGTGAAGAACAGCATGCGTGTCGCGCGCGGCTGGAGCGGGGATAACATCTCAAAGGCCGTCATCATCGTGGAAGAACTCGCCGCGACGACAGTGGGCCAGGGCGGCGATCCCGCCTACGAGGTGGAGGCGGCCGTCCGCAGGATTGCGGAGCTGGCGGGCTAGACTGATTCTCCGTGGAAAACAACACAGAAGAATCAGTGGAAGAATTCGCCTCCAAGCTTTTTGATATGGCGCGCCACGGCGACCCTACGCTTATCGAGTACGTGAAGCAGGGCGTCAACGTCGACTTGGTCAATCAGGACGGCCAGTCCTTCCTCATGCTCGCGTCCTACAACGGACAGCTGGAGCTCACCCGCGCGCTGCTCGAGGCGGGTGCGAACCCGAATCTGCTGAACGATCGCGGGCAGTCGCCGCTGGCGGGCGTCATCTTTAAGAAGGAAGAAGCGATTATTGACCTGCTCGTTGAGCACGGCGCGGACCCGTTGGCGGGCCAGCCCACGGCAGTGGATACGGCGCGCATGTTCGGTCGAGACGACCTCGTGGAGCGTTTCGCCCAGTGAGCCTGAGCGCGTACCTCACCGTTATCGTCGCCAACCTGCTCGGCGCGCTGTCGCCGGGCCCGGACATCATCCTCATTCTGCGCACGGCGACGCGCTCGCGTCGCCATGCGGTGGCCGCGGCCTTCGGCATCCAGGTGGGCGTACTCATGTGGGTCTCGCTCACGGTGCTGGGTGCGGCGGCGCTGCTCACGGCGTTCCCGGAGATTCTCGACGCCGTGCAGATCGTGGGCGGCGGCTGGCTCCTCTGGATGGGCCAGGGTTTGGTCCGCTCGGGCTGGGAGAACCGCACCTCGCCGCCAGTGGGTCTGGCGGAGGCCGCCGCCGCGCTGGGCACGGTGCGCCACACGTTCGTGCAGGGGCTCACCACGAATCTGTCGAATCCGAAGATCGTGTTGTTCCTCGCCGCGCTGGTTGCACCGCTGTTGCCGGCGCATCCGAGCGTGGGCACATCCGTCGCCCTGATCCTGGGGCTGGCGTGGAGCTCGCTCGCACTCTTCTTGGTGCTGAGCTTCGTGGTGTCCACGCGGGCGGTGCGCCGCAAGATGCTCGTGGCAACACCCTTTATCGACTTGGGCGCCGGTCTCTTCTTCCTCGCGGCCGGCGCGGTGCTGGTCGTGCGTGGAGTGACTGCACTGGTTTAGCTATTTCGCGGCCAGTGCCTCCGCGACGCGCACGAGCTGCTTGGGATAGTCCTTCTTGCCCGTGCGCACCTCGAGGAAGACGAGGCCGGGGTGGGCCTTCGTCTTCTCGAAGGCGGCACCCAGCTCGTCGAGCGTTTCCGCCTTGAGTGTGAGGCCGAAGTCGCCTGCGCCGAAGAAATCGAGGGCCTTCGACCAATTCCACGCGGGGATGTCGTTGTAGTACTGGTCCTCGCCATGGATGGCGCGCTCAACGGAGTAGCCATCGTTATTGACGAGCAGGATGACGGCGGGGATGCGCTCGCGGATGAGCTGGCCGATTTCCTGGATGGTGAGCTGCGCGGAGCCGTCGCCGATGAGCAAGACGGGCCGCCGGCGCGGCTCGGCGAGTGCGGCCCCCAGGGTGGCGGGCAGCGTGTAGCCGATGGAACCCCACATGGGCTGGCCGATAAAGACCGTGTCGCTGGGGAAGTGGTGGGCGGCCAGTCCGAAGAAGGAGGTGCCCTGCTCGGCGAGGACGAGGTTGCCAGGGGTGAGCGCCTCGGACAGTGCGCACCAGAGCTGGGACTGGGTAAGTTGTGCAGAGTCTGCGACGGCCTCCGCCTCGGGCGCGCCGGTGGGCATGTACTCCGGTTTCAGGTCTGTAATGACTTTCTCGAGGATATCGATGGCGCGGTGCATGCTCAGCGGGGTGTAGGCATTCGTGCCGATGAACGCCGTGTCGCGGCGGACGTCGATCTGGTGGGACTGCTCGATCTTGGTGGTGAAGCCCGCCGTGATGTTGTCGGTGAAGTCCACGCCAAGGGTCACGAGCGCGGTGGCATCTTCGATGGTGTGGCGGCAAGACTCATAGGAAGCCGCGCCGGCGTAGATGCCTGCGAAGTTGGTCTCCTCCTCGTTGACGACGGTCTTTCCCCAGCTCAGCGTGGCGACGGGGACTTTGGTCTTTTCGAGGAAATCTGCGAGCCGGTCTTGGGCACCGAAGCGGTGCACGAGGACATCGGCAAGCACGGCAAGCGTGCGGCCGGGCAGGAAGGCGCGAAGGTCGCGCTCGAAGTCGCGGGCGGCGGCCTCCGAGTCGTGCTGTTCGATAAGGGGTAGGGGACCGGTGGGCGGCTCGGTGGGAGTCTCCGCGACGTCCGCGGCGAGGTGAATGACGCCGGGCTTGCGCTGGAAGAGGACTTGGACGATGAGGTTATCGATCTGCGCACGGGCAGTCATGGCGTTGAGGTCCTCCGCGATGCAGGAAATCTCGCGGTCGATGCGGTAGAACTTGCCGATGTCCCCGTCGCCCAGCGTGTGATGGATCTTGGCGCGGGAGGCCTGGAGCTCCTTGCGCGGGGCACCGACGATGTGGATGACGGGCACGTGCTCGGCGAAGGAACCGGCGAGCGCATTCGTGGCGGAGAGCTCGCCCACGCCAAACGTGGTGAGGAACGCGCCGATCCCACGGAGACGGGCGTAGCCGTCTGCCGCGTAGCCGGCATTGAGTTCGTTAGAATTGCCAACCCAGCGGACCGTGGCGTGATCGACGACGTGATCCAAAAACTTGAGGTTGAAATCGCCTGGGACGCCAAAGAGCTCGGTTACTCCGACGCTGGACAGACGGTCAAGCAGATAATCCCCGATGGTGTACATGGGTCTTTCTCCTTCGTGTCAGGTGAGTGCGGTACCTCACACTGTAGAAGAAAAGTGGTTCAAAAGTTACGTACGAGGACCTCGTCGACCTTGCCGCGTTTCGAGGCGACGGAATTGATGGCGCGGTTCGCGCCGACGGTCTCCACCGTGTAGTCGGCGTAGAGCTCCGTAATAAAGGGCGTAGCCGAGTTAGAGAGCAGGAACTTTGCGCCGTTGTAGTCGAGTTCGTCGCACGCGAGCTTCAGCGCGATTTGGTCCGCGTGGCTAAACCCGCCCGACTGGTACCCCGTGAAATTGCTCGTGGGGGTGACCGGATCGTAGGGCGGATCGAGGTAGATGAAGTCGCCCTCGCCTGCGCCCTTCAAAACTGCGTGGTAGTCGCCGTGGAGGAGCGTCACGTCATTGCCGCGGAGGTAGCGCGAGACCGCCTGCAGGGTCTTATCGTCGCAGATGGCCGGGTTCTTATAGCGACCGAACGGCGCGTTGAACTGCCCGGCGTTGTTGACGCGATAGAGCCCGTTGTAGCACGTCTTGTTGAGGTAGATGGTGCGGGCGGCGCGGGAGACACTCGAAAGCTCGGCAAAGCTTGAGGAGCGGTCGAGGCCGCGCAGCTCGTAGAAGAAGTCCTCGTTGTTGGGGTAGGTCTTCAACAGCGCAATGAGCTCGTCGACGTGGTCGCGCACGACCGTGTAGACGGTGATGAGCTCGCTGTTGAGATCCCCCGCGATGGCCTGCTGTGGCGCGAGGCTAAAGAGCACGGCGCCGCCGCCGAGGAAGGGCTCGCGGTAGCGCTCAAACTCCGGCACGACCGCGCGGATGGCGGGCAGCAACTGGCGCTTGCCGCCGACCCACTTGAGGAGCGGCTTGAGGGAGGACGTCATGGAGAAAAATATACTGGACGAATGTATGTTCGACTCTATAGGCAAAAAGAAAGGCGGCCTGAGCCGCCTTTACTTTTTAGTTACGCCATCTTGTTGAAGGCGTTGGCCATACCCGACTTCTTGTTCGCGGCGTTGTTGCGGTGGAACACGCCCTTGGAGACGGACTTGTCCAGAGCGCGGGAAGCAACGCGGAGCTGCTTCTCGGCACCAGCCTTGTCGCCAGCCTCGACGAGAGCGCGGAACTTGCGGATCTCGGTGCGGACGGCGGAGCGGACTGCCTTGTTGCGCTGGCGAGCCTTCTCGTTGGTGATGATGCGCTTCTTCTTGGACTTGATGTTTGCCATTGAAATTACCTCTTGGGAATCGAAATGATTACTGTTAGCGACTTACCCCGCACGGACATGTCCCGATTTCTCTCGGCGCGAGTGTTCGAAGGGCGAACCCAAGGTCCTGCTCGTCCCGACTCGCGCGCCACGGTGCGTGGAAGCAACCTGAGTAGCTTAGCAGAGAACCTATCCCCAGTGGTAACGGGACCTGAGCCGGTTGGCAATCCGCTCGAAGCGGCGCTCCGGGAAGAGCGTGCCTTGGCGGCGGACTTGCTCCTCCGCGATCTCCAGGACCCGGTCGAGGCGAATCCAGCATTGACGGCCTTGCTCGTCCCACTCGCCCGAGCCGATGGGCAGCCAACAGTCGTCCGTGGAGTGGTCCGGGTTGGGGGAGATGAGAAGCCCCAGAATGGTTGCGCGCGTCCTGCCTACGACGAGGACCGCGCGTTCTTGCGGGGGAGTCGTCGGCGTCCACACCCACACGACCTCACCGGAGTCAGCCTGGCCGTCCATATCGGGGGCAAAGAAGATGGAACGCGCGCGGGATTCGGTCTTCTCAATCCGAATCTTCGCGGCCTTGCGGATGGTCGCGCGGCGTCCGTGCAGGCCAATGCGGTCATTAATGCGGCGCAGACCGGTGTCCAAGGGGTGGGCCTCGCGAATGGACAATGCCCTTTTAATTCGCGTCCATCCGGTTGGGTTCGCGCTCGTCATGTCGACTATTCTAAACCCATGTCTAAAAACTTTGCGGCCACTACGTTTACGGATCCAGCCCGAATCCGAAACTTCTGCATTATCGCCCACATCGACCACGGCAAGTCGACGCTGGCTGACCGCATCCTGCAGCTGTCCCAGGTCGTAGAGGAGCGCGACATGCGCGACCAGTACCTGGACAACATGGATATTGAGCGCGAGCGCGGCATCACCATCAAGGCGCAGAACGTGCGCCTTCCCTGGATCCCCCGTTCGGGTCCCTTCGAGGGGCAAGAGATCGTCATGCAAATGATCGATACCCCCGGCCACGTGGACTTTACCTACGAGGTCTCCCGCGCCCTCGAGGCGTGTGAGGGCGCCATTTTGCTTGTCGATGCCGCCCAAGGCATCGAGGCTCAAACCCTCGCGAACCTCTACCTGGCGATGGAAAACGACCTGGAAATCATCCCGGTCCTCAACAAGATTGACCTCCCTGCGGCTGACCCCGAGAAGTACTCCCTGGAGATCGCCAACATCATTGGCTGCGAGCCAGAGGATGTTCTGCGCGTCTCGGGCAAGACGGGCGAGGGTGTTGACGCATTGCTTGACAAGGTCGCCGAGCTCGTTCCCGCTCCGACCTCCGATTTCGGTCCGGACGCCCCCGCGCGCGCCATGATCTTCGACTCCATCTACGACACCTACCGCGGCGTCGTCACCTACATCCGTATGGTCGACGGCACGCTCAAGCCGCGCCAGAAGGTCACCATGATGTCCACGGGCGCCAACCACGAGCTGCTCGAGGTGGGCATCGTCTCGCCGACCATGCAAAAGTGCGAGGGCCTCGGCCCCGGCGAGGTTGGCTACCTCATCACCGGCGTAAAGGACGTCCGCGAGACCAAGGTCGGCGATACCGTCACCTGGGCCTCCGGCGGCGCCGAGGAACCTCTCGAGGGCTACGCCGATCCTAAGCCGATGGTCTACTCCGGCTTGTTCCCCATCTCCCAGGCCGATTTCCCGGACCTGCGCGACGCGCTGGAGAAGCTGCAGCTTAACGATGCCTCCTTGACCTATGAGCCCGAAACCTCCGTCGCCCTTGGCTTTGGTTTCCGTTGCGGCTTCCTGGGTCTGCTTCACATGGAAATCACCCGTGACCGCCTGGAGCGCGAGTTCGACCTGGACCTCATCTCCACCGCGCCGTCAGTGACCTACCGCGTGGTTGGCGAGGATGGCGCCGAGCAGATCATCCACAACCCGTCAGACTGGCCGGAAGGTAAGCTCCGCGAGGTCTACGAGCCGGTAGTGAAGACCACCATCATCGTGCCAGCGGACTTCGTGGGCCCGACCATGGAGCTGTGCCAGTCCAAGCGCGGCCAGATGGGCGGCATGGACTACCTGTCTGAGGACCGCGTCGAGCTGCGCTACACCATGCCGCTGGGTGAAATCATCTTCGACTTCTTCGACCAGCTCAAGTCCCGTACCAAGGGCTACGCCTCCCTCAACTACGAGGACGCTGGCGAGCAGCTCGCGGACCTCGTCAAGGTCGATATCCTCCTCAACGGCGACCCTGTCGACGCCTTCTCCGCCATCGTCCACCGCGACTCTGCGCAGTGGTACGGCAACAAGATGACGAAGAAGCTCAAGGAGCTCATCCCACGCCAGCAGTTCGAGGTGCCGGTCCAGGCCTCCATCGGCTCCAAGGTCATCGCGCGCGAGAATATCCGCGCGATGCGCAAGGATGTTCTGGCCAAGTGCTACGGCGGCGATATCTCGCGTAAGCGCAAGCTGCTCGAGAAGCAGAAGGCCGGTAAGAAGCGCATGAAGTCCCTCGGTTCGGTCTCCGTTCCGCAGGAAGCCTTCGTCGCAGCGCTGTCCACCGACGACGACTAAACCGTGTCACCTCCAAGCCCGCCCTCGTGGCGGGCTTTTTCTGTCCAGCTTTGGGTTTATGGCGCCTTGACGCCTCATTGGGGTGGTGAATCACCACAAAACCAAAGCTGGCGCGGTTCGGTCGGGCTTAGATTTGGGTTTATGACGTTTGGGGCCGTGGTGGCGGTGCCGAGGCGCTATAAACCCAAAGCTGGCGAGCGGCGGGGTGATTAGTAGAGAGCGGGGCGGATAGCCGCCCATGCGGGAGCGAGTTGGCCCGAGAACATGGACCAGTCATGGACGCCACGGTCGAGATAGTTCGTGGTGTGCTCGATGCCGGCGCGGGTAAGAGCAGAGTCGAGACGCTGCGTGCACTGGCGCGAGCCTGCCTCGAGCAGCGTGCCGCCAATCTGATCCGTGAGCGGCTTGCCAGCGTAGCCGCGCTGGTCGGCCTCGGTGACCTCGCCGGTTGCCGCGGAGAGGTAAATGCGCGTGCCGCGCAGGCCTTCCGGGTGCGAGGTGACGTCGTTGCGCTTCCAGTCGGACGCGTCCCACATGTTGGCGGTGCTGCCGCCGCCGTTGCCGACGGTAAGCTCCACGGTGCCGCGGCCCGTCGGGTCGAGTGTCGAGTAGCAGCCGGAGATGCCCGCGACGGCGTCGAAGAATCCCGGATTGTTATTGGCCATCATGACGGCGCCGGAGGCACCCATGGACAGGCCGATGGCGGCGCGCTTGCCGTTATTGGGGATTTCGCGGTCTACAAGCGGGGCGAGTTCCTTCGTGTAGAACGTCTCCCATTTCATGCGGCCGAGCTTGGGGTCATCGCGGCGCCAGTCCTGCCACATGGAGGAACGGCCTTGGTTGGGAATGATGACGGTGGCATCGGAGTCCGCGAAGACCTTCTGCGCAATGCCGCGTTTGATCCAACCGGAGGTCTCCGGCGAGTCGACGCCCTCGAAGAGGAAGACGACTGGGCCGGTGCCCACGAGGACGTCGGCCTCGATGACGCGGCCCATGGCCGGTGAGGCGATGTCCCAGCGCTCTTGGCGACCATCGACCTTGTGGCGGGTGATGGATGCGGAGGGGAGGGAGGTGATGGGGTGGGGATAGGCGGCATCGGAAGCAGCCCAAAGATCGGTGAGAAGCTTGGCGTTGGGCCCCAGCGCGCCGAGGAGCGTGGTGACGGCCTCGACGGTGACGCGGGAGGAGCCGTGGTTGGTGCTGGAGAGCTGGTGTGCCTCGGAGGAAAGGTCCTGGGCGTGGGCCGCCGGGGCGGCGAGGGTAAGGGTAGCGGCGAGAGCAAGAGGGAGAATTCGCATGCGCGTTACCTTACAATAGGCGGGCATGACTACACCCCACATTGGCCAGCAGCTCCCGCCGCTTCCGGCGCCGGGCGCGACCTTGCAGGGCGAGCCTGCCGTCGACGTCCTGCGCAGCGAAGCTAAGGAATTATTGAATAACCTGCAGGTTATTCGGCGCGACCTGCACGAAAACCCTGAGATTGGAAATCAGCTTCCGCGTACGCAACGTCGCGTGCTCGAGGAGCTCGAAGGTCTGCCGCTGGAGGTGTCGACCGGCTTAGCCGTGTCCTCGGTCGTCGCGGTGCTGCGCGGGGGTAAGAGGGGCGACCATCCGGTCTCGGTGTTGCTGCGCGCAGACATGGACGCGCTCGAGGTGGGGGAGCGCTCTGGCAGCCCCTTTGCTTCGACGAATGGCTACATGCATGCGTGCGGCCACGACCTACACACGTCGGCGCTCATTGGCGCGGCGCGCATGCTCTGCGCGCACCGCGAAGAGCTCGAGGGCGACATTATTTTCATGTTCCAACCGGGCGAGGAAGGCCCGGGCGGCGCGCAGCCGATGATTGAGGAAGGTGTGCTTGACGCGGCGGGGCGCCGTCCGATTGCGGCGTACGGTTTGCACGTCGGCCCGCAGGACTTTGGCACGTTCAACCACGCACCGGGGCCGCTCATGGCATCCTCGTCGAACCTTCGCATTACGGTGCTGGGCAAGGGCGGTCACGGCTCGCGCCCGCACGACGCGGTGGATCCCGTGCTGGCGCTGGCGGAGATTCAGCTCGCGCTGCAGTCCGCGGTCACGCGCCGCTTTGACGCGCTCAATCCGGTGGTCATCACCGTGACCAACCTCTGGGCGGGCGACGGCGCGATTAATGCCATCCCGGAGCGCGCGGGCTGCTCGGCCACGGTGCGTGTGCTTGACGATGCCGCCATTGAACGGGTCCGCCAAGTCATCACCGAGGTCACCACCAATGTCGCAGCGGCGCACCGCTGCTCTGTGGAGACCGAGTTCGAGGTGCTCTACCCGTCCACGAAGACGAATGCGCGCGAGGACGCGTTTGCCGCGGGCGTGTGGGCTCGCCAGTTCGGGCAGGAACGCGTGGTGCGCATGCGCACGCCGATGATGGCCAGCGAGGACTTTGGCGTCGTGCTTCAGCAGGTACCGGGCACGTTCGCGTGGCTGGGCACGGTTGACCCGAGCCTGCCGGAGCAAAAGCGCGAGTGGAATCACTCGCCGCTCGCGCGCTTTGATGATCGCGTGCTCGGCGATCAGGCGGCGGCGCTGGCTGCGGTGGCGGTGGAGCGACTGCATGCGGCGCAGTCGCACCCGTCACCGACGATTCATGCGGCGCGCCAGGCTGCCCACCAGGTATAGGACCACCGCGGCCGCGATGAGCGCAAGGGTTTGGGGCAGCCAGTAGAGGGGGTAGTACTGCGCTGCATACCCGGCTGCGGCGGGATCGTCGAAGAGACGGTAGGCAAGAACGGGAATCCACCACAGGCGGTGGAGTGCGAGGAGGACGCCGGGGATGAGCAGCCAGCGGAAGCGCCAGCCTGCGATTGCGATGAGCACGAGGCCGACGATGGCGAGCAGCGAGAACGGGCCGCCTTCGGTGAGGAAGAGATGGTCGATCTGGTGCTGCTCGGCGAGTGAGTAGCCGTCGAGGACGACCTCACTAGGAATTCTTGTAGCCATCGGCCCATTCTCCTGTCTCGAAATCGTAGTCGACGTTCTCGCCGTCTTCGTCCGTGCGCTGGTACCACTCAGTGTAGCGGTCCGCGGCGGAGTCGAAGTCGGAACCGGCGCCGCGGCCCTCTTCCGCATGCTCGACGGAAATCTCGAAGTCGTCTCCGTGTTCCTCGATGCCGCGGACGACGGCGTTTTTGACGGCGGTGCGCGCGTAGGCGCGGCGGATAAACATCGGGTCGGAGTGCAGGTCCTTGATGAAGGCGACCATCATGACGAGCAAGACAACGCTAAACGGCAGGGCTGCGAGGATGGTGAGGTTCTGCAGTCCGGAGAGGACCTCCTCGCCGCCGGTGAGCAGCATGACGACCGCGATGCCCATCATGGACAGACCCCAGAAGACGACGACGAATTTATTGGGGTCGGGTCGCCCTTGGAGGACATGGTGCCCATGATGACGGAGGCGGAGTCCGCCGAGGTCACGAAGAAGACCGCGAGGACGAAGAGCAGCAGGAACGGCGTGATGGTACCCAGCGGCAGATCCTGGAACATGGCGAAGAGCACCTGTTCGTTGGATGCGGAGCCATCGAAGCCCTCGAGCCCCTTCTGGTTGAAGCTAATCGCGGTGCCGCCAAAGACGGTGAATGCGAGAATGAGGATGGCCGTGGGCGCGAAGACCGTGATGAGGGTGAATTCGCGCAGGGTGCGGCCGCGGGAGATGCGGGCGACGAACATGCCCACGAACGGGGTCCACGCAATCCACCATGCCCAGTAGAACGCCGTCCAATAGGACTGGAACTCGATGGTCTCATCACCCCAGGACAGGCCCTTGGCCATCATGGGCAAAAGCTGGTCGAGGTAGGTGATAATGCCCGACGGGATGAGGTTGAGCAGCAGCAGCGTGGGGCCCACGATAAAGACGAAGATGACGAAGCCGAGCGTGAGCGTGATGTTGATATTCGACAGGTAGCGCACGCCGCGCGAGACGCCGGAGACCGCGGACAGGATAAACGCGCAGCCGAGGATGCTGATGATAATGACCAGGCCCGTGTTCGCCACCGGGTGGCCGGAGATGATGGTCACGCCCTCGCCAATTTGGATGGCGGAGACACCCAGCGTTGCGGCGGTGCCGAAGAGGGTCGCGACGAGCGCGAGGGCATCGATAAGCTTGCCCAGCGGGCCGTCCGTGTCGCGGGAACCGAAGAGCGGCTTGAAGATGGAGGACACGAGCGGGACGCGGCCGCGGCGGTAAGACGAGTACGCGATGGCGCCGCCCACGAGGGCATACGCCGCCCACGGGGAGATGCCCCAGTGGTAGTTGGCTTGTGCCATGGCCTGGTGGAGGGCCTCGACCGAGTTGCCGTCCACGGTGTGCGGCGGTGGGGTGAGGTAGTGCGACAGCGGCTCAGACGGGCCGTAGAAGAAGATACCGACGCCGATGCCAGCGCCGAACATCATGGCGATCCAGCTAAAGCGGCCGAACTCGGGTTCTTCGTCATCTGTGCCGAGCTTGATGCGGCCCAAGCGCGAGAAGCCGACGTAGGCCATGACGAAGATCGCGAGGATCATCGTGATGTTGAGCAGCCAGCCGGCGTTCGTAATCGCCCACGAGAACGCGGCTGAGGAGACATTGGCCACGGAGTCAGGCCAGATGACGCCCCAGATAATGAAGGCGATGATGAAGGCGGCCGTGGTGAAGAAGAGCGGCTTGTCGAGCCCGAAGCGGTTGCGCTGGTCATCGACGGAAATGCCCGGGACGAGGCCCGGGTGCATGTCGTGGGGATACAAGCCGACCGCGGTCTCCTTATCCGCGGGGTTGAGTGAAGAGTGGTAGGGATCCGAGGTTGTCACGGGAAATCCTTAAAGTAGACAGTGTCGCCAATTATCCCTGTGCGGCGCGAAGATTGCTACTATGTGGCTAATCTAGACCGGTAGGTGATACGCATGCATGTACCTGATTTTGATGAGGCCCTAGTGGAACTCGACGTCTTTGAGCGCGTCGAGGAGCATGTCCTCAACCCTGCCGTCCTGCTCGACATTTACT
Source organism: Corynebacterium phoceense (assembly GCF_900092335.1). Classification (GTDB taxonomy): domain Bacteria; phylum Actinomycetota; class Actinomycetes; order Mycobacteriales; family Mycobacteriaceae; genus Corynebacterium; species Corynebacterium phoceense. The sequence goes on along the minus strand of NZ_LT596208.1, from coordinate 1,642,422 downwards.
CCTCATAAGGTGTTGTAGCGCGCTCTTTCCGCCCGACGAGGTCGCGCTTGTCGAGTCGCACCTGGGTGAGGGCCGCGGCTACGAGGTTATCCAGACTTTTCTACTGCGCTAACGAGTTCGCGCAGCTCCGGCTCGGTGGGCCGGCGGTCCGGGTGAAGTGAGCAGAAGTCGAGCAGGTGATAGCCCGCGCGGCGCAGCCGCTGGTGGCGCTCCCAGAAAAGCTCACCGTGTCCATTGGCGGCGAGCGAAAGAATGGCACGGCGCTCGGAGAGCAGCTCATACTGGAGATCGCGGCGGGTGGTGAGCGCTGCGTCCGGGGTGGTGGTGAGCAACGAGCCGAGCAGCGTGGACATCGCCTGGACGCAGCGTGCCTGAAGACGCTGTTGATCCTGGGCCGCCGCACGGGGACGCCACAGCCACAGCACGGCGAGCGCGAGCGAGACGGACAAGGCAATCTCGGCGAGACGCGCCTCAATTGCCGCGAAATTCGAGTTGCCCATGAGAAGCGCCAGCGGCGTGGAGAAGATAACGCAGATCGCGTAATTGCGCACGACGAAGGTTTCCGCCGCGTACTGGCAGGCCGCGAGCGCGAGCAACAGCGTCCACCCGGAGACGCCGAAATAGTGGAACGCCGCGAAGAGACACACGCCCAGGCACGAACCGAGCATGCGCTGCACGCCGCGAATGGTGCCGGGCACGCGGTCGGGACCCCATTGGAGGACGAGGAGCACGGAGACCGCTCCCCAGTCCGGGCGGTTGAGCCCGAGTGCGAGCCCAATGAGCACGGTGAGCAGACCGCCCACGAGGACGCGCTGCGCCGCCAAGGACGGGTGCGAATTGCGCGTCGCCGAACGGTAGAGACGGTAGCGCGCGGTCGGGTTCGTGTGCGGAATGACGGTGCGGGAAGGATCGATATCCGCGGGTTCATCCGAGAGCAGCGCCGAATCCACGTGTTGTGCGGCGACGGCGCGTTGGGCGGCAAGCGTGCGGTCCACGAGGTCGCGCTGTGCGGGCTGGAGGATGCGGCCGCCGCGGATAATGGCGGCATCGGAAAGCGCTTGCCACGCGGAGACCAACGCGGTCTGCGCCTGGTGATGGTGGGCAAGCGTGGGCTCTTCTACGAAGGCGCGCGCGGCCTGTTCGACGCCGAGGACGCGGCGCTTCTCCGGCCCATGCGCGTCGAGGGCTGCGGGCAGCATGCCAAGGATGATGCCGGTGAGCGAACCGACCGCGCACCAGAGGCCGACTTCCCAGGCAGGCACTCCAGTGATCATGGTCGAGCCGCCGCCGACCATGACGATGAAGAAACAGCCCGGCGGCGGCAGGCGCAAGGCGTTTTGTACGAAGGTGCCCAGGACGCCGAGAGCTACCGCATAGAGACCGCCAGCGAGAAGGCCGTCGACGAGCACGCCGCCTACCGATGCCCCCAAGAGCAACAGCGCCGCAGTCGCCATCACCCGCAGGCGCGTGCGGTAGGGATGGCCCTCGCCGTAGATGACCGCGAACGCGCCGGCGGAGATGAGCAGGACCGCATGGTCATAGCCCAGGAGCAGCGCAATGGAGCCGGGGATGAGGATGGCGAGTGCTGCGCGCAGCGCGCCGGGCCAGCGGCGAACCTTCGAGTTGTAGGCGGTGAGTAACTGGAGGGGACTGGGTCTTTGGGGTAGCGCTTCCACGTCAGGGTAGCTTAGCCGCCGCGAGCAAACGCTGCGTATACGGGTGCTGGGGGTGCTCCCAGATCTCGTCGACAGGGCCGTGCTCGACAATCCGGCCCTCGTGGACAACGGCGACTGACGAACAGATCTCTTTGACGACGCCCAGATCGTGTGTGACGAAGACGAGCGTGAGCCCGTATTCGTCGACGAGCCGGTCGAGGAGCTCGAGGATCTGCCGGCGCACCGTGACGTCGAGGGCGGAGACCGCCTCGTCCGCGAGCAGGATATCCGGGCGGCCGACGAGGGCGCGCGCGATGGAGATGCGCTGGCGCTGGCCGCCGGAGAACTCGTGCGGGTACTTCTTCGCGTCTGAAGGTTGGAGGCCGACGTCCACGAGAGCCTGCGCCACGTCCGGACCGGCCTCCTTGATCGACCGGCCGACCCGCAGCCGCGGGTTGAGCGAGCCCCGCGGGTCCTGGAAGACCATCTGGATTTTCCCGTGGACCTCGATCGTGCCTGACGCTGGCTTGAGCAGCCCCGTGAGCATCTTCAACAAGGTTGTCTTACCGGAGCCGGAGCCGCCCACAACGGCGAGCCGCTCGCCGCGCGCCACCGTGAGATCGACGTGCTCGAGCCCATAGGGCGCGGCGGCGTGGACCTCGATAATGGGCTCGCCGGTCCTAGCCGGCGATGGGGTAATCGGCTGCGGCACGAGGCTGCGGCCATACTCGGACTCGAGTGACTCAAAGTGGCCCGCCTTGAGCAACAGCCGGCGCGTCGTCATGCGGTCGATGACCCGCAGGTCGTGCGAGATGAAAAGTAGCGCGAAGCCACGTTCATCCGCGAGCCGCTCGATCAAAGCGAGCACGCCTGCCTGAGTCGTCGCGTCGAGCGCCGTCGTGGGCTCGTCACAGATGAGCAGTTCCGGATTCTGCGCGAGCGCCATGGCGATGAGCACGCGCTGGCGCTGTCCGCCGGAGAGCTCATGCGGATACCGCTTCGCCACAGCAGGGTCGAGGTCTACGTCCTTGAGGGACTCCGGCGTCGCGCCGACATAGTGCAGCTGGCGCGAAATCTTCATCAACGGGTCCAACGCGGAGAGCGGCTCCTGAAAGACCATGGCGGCTTTTCCATCGAGCTCCACATCACCGGAATGCGCAACGAGCCCCATGATGGACAGAGCTGTCTGCGACTTGCCCGAACCAGACTCGCCGATGAGGCCCACTCTTTCGCCGCGGCCGACCTCGAAGGTGAGGCCGTGGAGGATCCCCGGAATCGTGAGGTTGCGTACTTCCAGAACGTTCATTGATCCTCCGGATCCAGTAGGTCGCGCAGGCCATCGCCCAGCAGGTTAAAGCCCAAGACTGTGAGCGCGATGGCCAGGCCCGGCCAGAGTGCGAGCAGCGGCTGCGTGCCGAGCATGGTCTGTGCGTCGTGGAGCATGCGGCCCCAGGAGGCGGCCGGGGGAGCGGTGCCCAGGCCCAGGTAGCTCAGGCCAGCCTCGGCGAGGATGGCGAGCGCGCAGTAGACGGAGGCCTGCACGACGATGAGGCTCACGATATTGGGAAGCACGTGGCGCACCGCGATGACCGGCTTGGATACGCCCGAAATCCGCGCGGCCGCGATGAAGTCCTGGTGCATGACCTGCAGCGTGCCTGCCCGGGCGACGCGGATAAACGACGGAATGCCTGCGATGCCGATGGCAATCATCGCCGTGAGCGTCGACGGCCCCCACACCGCGCCCGCGATAATCGCGAGCAGCAGCGCCGGGAACGCGAGGAGCAGGTCCGCGCCCCTCATGATGAGCGGGAAGCCCATGCCCGCCGCGATGCCCAGCGGCACGCCGATGACTGCCGCGATGAGCACCGCGACGATGGCAACAGACAGCGTAATCTGCGCGCCGGACATAAGGCGCGAGAGCTCGTCGCGGCCAAAGCGGTCGGTGCCGAGAAGATGCTCCGCCGACGGCGAGGCCGCAAGCTGGTTCGAGACTTGGAACGGGTCATACGGCGTCCAGATAAACGCGACCACGGTCGTGAGCACCGTGAGCGCGACGAGGATCGCGCCAATCCACCCTGTGCGACTCATGCGCGCGCTCCAATCCGGGGGTCAATGACGCGGTACACTACGTCCGTGAACAGGTTGACCGTGAGCGTAAACGCCACGAGCAGCATGACGAGCGTCTGTACCGTCGTGAGGTCGCGCACCGCGACCGCGTCAAGGAGCATGGACCCCAGCCCTGGGATGACGAAGACGGATTCGATGACTACCGCGCCGATGACCAGCGTGGTGAGCTGCAGCCCCGCGACGGTCAGCACCGGCAGCGCGGCGTTGCGCAGCCCGTGCCGCAGCAATGCCTGGCTTTCCGATGCCCCCAGCGAGCGCGCCGTGCGCATATAGTCCCGGTGGAGCTGCTCCCGCACGGCGCTGCGCACGTAACGGGTGAGCATCGCGCCTTGGACGAGCGCCAGGGAGATGACGGGCAAGACGAGATAGCGCGGCGAGACCGGCACGACCCAGCCGTTGGCGGGCAACCAGCCGAGTTTTACGGCGAAGACGGCAACGAGGAGGATACCGACGAGGAAGCTCGGCACGGCGATGCCCAGCTGCGTGAGCGCCGACACGGCCGTCGAGTCGCGTCGAGCCAGGAAGATGCCGGCGGGGATGGCGCCGAGGAGGGCGAGCGCCATCGCGGCGAGGACGAGGATGAGCGAGACCTGAGCGCGGTCGAGGACGAGCGGCGTGATGTCCTGGCCGGAGCTCAAGGACGTGCCGAAGGCGCCGGTGAACAGTCCGGAAAGCCATTCCCAGTACTGCGTGAGCAGCGGGCGGTCCAGGCCGAGCTCATGTGTTAGCGCGGCGACGGACTCGTCGTCCGCGTTGACGCCGAGGGCGACACGTGCCGGGTTGCCGGGGACAGCGCGCATGAGAGCGAAGATGATGACGGAGGCGGCGAAGAGCGTGCCGAGGTAGCGAGCGAGGATTTTCACTGGGTGATCTCCTTCAAACGAATGCCGTCCGTGACCTGGTTGGCGTCGACGCCCGTGACGCCGTGGGAGAGCACGATATTGGGCATATTCGCGACGGTGAGCGCGCCGGCGTCGTCCATGATCTGGTCGACGGCGTCGTGCATGAGCTCCGGGTCCTTGGCGTCGGCCTCGGCGAAGAGCTCGCGGGTGTGCGCGTTGTCGTAGCCCAGGTAGTAGTCCGGGCTGCCGAAGAGCGTGGTGATATCGCGCGGCTCGACGTGCGCGACGATGGACATCTGGTAGTCCTTGGCACCCATGACTTGGCCGAGCCACAGTGCAGGGAACTCCGCGGACTCAAGCGTGACATCGAAACCGATATCCGTGAGCTGCGAGTAGAGCAGCTCGCCTAGCGTCTGCGCGTAGGGCAGCGTGGGCACCGTGATGGTCAATGGGGTACCCTCCGCGCCAGCGGAGGCCATGAGTTCCTTGGCCTTCTCCGGGTCGTACGGGTAGTAGTTTTTCCCGGTAAACCATGGGTCCGCGGGGGCGACGGGGGCGCCGCCGGTGTCGGTCGCCATGCCGTCGAAGAGGATGCGGTTGGCGAGCTCGCGGTCGACACCGTAGGCGACGGCCCGGCGCACGGTCACGTCGTCGAAGGGCGCGGTCTGGTTGTTCATGGAGACGAGCACCTCGCCGTTCGTGGCACCCACCTGGACCTCGTAGTCCTCCGGCAAGTTGGCGAGGAGCTCCGGATTCTGGACGGCCCACACGATGTCGACGCTGCCGGATTGCAAAGCGTTGACGGACGAGACGATATCCGGGAAGTAGCGGATCTGGACGTCCTCGTGCGCGGACTCGCCCCAATAGTCGCGGTTGACGGCGAGGTCGACGTACTCGCCAGGGGAGAAGGCGCGCACCGTATACGGTCCGGTGCCGATGGTCTCGCCGGACGGATGGAGCATGGCGCCGACGGTCGTGCCGAGCTTCCACAAGAAAGACTCCGAGGGCGCGTCCAGGCTGATCTTTAACGTGTGCTCGTCCACGGCGCGCGCGTGCGCGGCGGCGAGCTGCTTGCCCAGGGCGTTCGTCCACTCATGCGTATGATTAATCGCCCACGCGGCGGTCTCTGCAGAAAAAGCGTCGCCGTTACTGAAGGTGGCTTCGCGCAGGTGGAAGGTGTACTCCGTACCGTCGATATCCCAGGACTCGGCGAGGCCCGGCTGGATGGAGCCGTCGTCCGCGATGGTCACGAGGGTCTCGTAGACGTTGCCCATGAGCGCGGCCGGAATGGCGGCGCCGCCGGTCGTCGTGAAGTCGAGCGAGGTCGCCGCGGCCGTGGTGGCGAGGACCACGGAGGGAGTATCGGTCGCCTCGACGACGGCGGTGTGCCCGGCGGAACAGCCCGCGAGTGTGAACGCGAGCGCCACCGCCCCGAGAGAGGGTAGTTTCATACCCTATTAAGTTACTCGGTGGGTGATTGGAGAGTGAAGCGCAGGGGGGATCCGGCGCCGCGGATGGCGTTCATCTGCATCTGCATACGGTCAGCGGGGAAGACGTAAACGCCGTACTCGATGGGGTCGCCGTTGTGATTGTGGAGGCGATTGGTCACCTCGAAGACCGGGAAGCCCTCCTCAATGCCGAGCGTTTCCGCCTCCTCCGGAGTCGCGGGGCGGGCGCGCAGCTGACGCGAAAGATTGTCGACCTCGACGCCAGCGCGGGCGAGGACGGCATGCAGTGACGGCTCTGATTCATCGAAGTCGAGGATGTGGCGTCCCACCTCGAGTGGGAAGTATTCCTCCTGGATGAGGCGCGTCTGCCCCGCGCGTTGACGAGTGCGGTGGATATAGACGATGGGGTCGCCCTCTTTGACACCAAGGGCCTCGGCCACCTCGCGGGGCGCCGGGCGGCGGGCGAGCCAGTGAATCTTCTGCTCGAGCGTGAATCCAGCTTCCTTGTAGCGCTGCGCCGCGGAGTAGGAGGCCTCGAAAGACTCGGAGCTGAAGTTGCCCAGCACGACGGAACGGCGGCCGCGGCCCGAGGAGATGGTTCCCTCGGAACGCAGCTCGGCCATCGCCTGACGCACGGGGCCGCGCGAGGTCTGGAACTGCTCGCACAATTCCGCCTCGCTGGGAAGGACATCGCCTACACCGAGGCGACCAGAAGAAATTTCACCGCGCAGGAAGCTTGCGATCTTTTGGTACTGCTGCGGTTCGCGCCGACCAGGCATGGTGGTCTCTCCCCTGAATAGAATAGAAATGACCCACGTGGAACAGTGAAAGGTCGCTTAGATATTACATCGTGACGCATCAATGAATGAAGTCAGTTTGCATATTTTTGCGCATATTATTCACCCAGGTGCGGTAGAGCACTACGTGAGGTCCCAGGCCTCCGCGAGGAGCTCCATGTTGTGGAGCACGCTGTCATGCGTCGTGGACTGGAGCGAAATCATGAGTTCGTCGGCGCCCACGGACTGCTGGAACTGCTCGAGGTAGTCGCGCACCTCGTCCTTGGTGCCCACGGCGGAGTACTTGAGCATCTCGAGGATCTGCTGGCCCTGGTAGGACGCCACGATCTGCTCGACCTGCTGGTCAGTGAGGTACTTCCCGCGGCCCGCGAAGGCCTTGACACGGTTGAAGCAGACCTTCTCCCATTCTTCCTGGGCGGCCTCGTCCGAGTCCGCGGCAAGCACGTTGACGGCGGCGATGAGGTACGGCTCCGGGTACTGCTCGGACGGCTCGTAGTTGTCCTTGTAATACTTCGTCGCGGTCTGGAGGTGCTGGGGTGCGAAGTGGGAGGCGAAAGCGTAGGGCAGGCCCAGCTTCGCGGCGAGCGAGGCGCCGTACATGGACGACCCCAGGATGTAGATCGGGATACTGGTGTTCTCGCCAGGGATGGCGCGCACACCCGGGATGATCGACTTACCGGTGAGGTAGCCGTTTAATTCCTTGATGTCCTCAGGGAAGCGCTCGGCGGAGTGCGAGTCGCGGCGCAGTGCGCGGCCCAAGGTCTGCATGTCAGTGCCCGGTGCGCGGCCCAGGCCTAAGTCGATGCGGTTGGGGTGCAGCTCGGCGAGTGTGCCAAACTGCTCGGCGACGACGTAGGGGGAGTGGTTGGGCAGCATAACGCCGCCAGAACCCAGGCGGATGGACTGGGTGTTGGCGGCGATGTGTGCAATCAGCACGGCGGGGCTGGAAGAGATGATGGTGGGCATGTTGTGGTGCTCCGTGTACCACATGCGCTTAAATCCGAACTTCTCTGCGTGCTGGGCAAGCTCCACGGAGCGGGCCATGGCCTGGCCGTAGGTTTCCCCTTCGTAGACGGTGCAGAAGTCGAGGACTGAGAGTGCGGCGCGGGTCATGGATTCTCCTTGAAAGTAAACAGCGTACTTACTAGAAAACCCTATCCGCGTCACGTTTATTCCGGTACCGTCACGGGCTCACCCTGCAACACGGCGGCGTCTTTGGCGCGGCCGCGGCGGGTGGCGAAGTCGAGGAGCAGGCCCACGATGAAGGCGAGGACGGTCGGCACGATCCAGCCCAGCTGAGCGTCCTGGCCCGGTGATAGCGCGAGCATGTCAGGGAAGATGCCCAGCTGGCTCAGTGCGGACCACAGGACGGACATCCACAATGCGAGACGGTAGCCCCAGTAGAAGATGACCTGCTTCTTCACCAGCGGCTGGACCATGGTGAGTGCGATGAGCGTGATCGCCGGCGGGTAGAGGAAGACGATGAACGGCACGGCGATGGAGAGCACCGTCTCCAGGCCCTGGAACGCGAAGAGGATGGACAGTGCGGTGAAGATGATGGCCCACAGGTGGTACGTCGTCTTCGGCACGAGGGCGGAGAAGAACTCCGAGGTCGAGGTGATAAGTCCCACGGCAGTGGTCATGCAGGCGAGCAGGACGATGGCGGAGAAGACGACCTGGCCGGCGGTGCCCATTGTGGAGTTGGCGGCATCGGCAAGCAACTGTGAACCGGACTCATAGGACTGGCCGTTGGGCATGGTCTGCGCGATGTAGCCCAGGCCCAGGTAGATGGCGGCGAGCAGGACGCCCGCGATGGCGGCGGAGACGACCGTCGCCTTGATGACCGGGGCACCGGCTTTGAAACCCTTGCCGCGCAGCGCGGAGACGATGACGATGGAGAACGCGAGGCCCGCGATGGCGTCCATCGTGTTGTAGCCCTCGAACAGGCCGGTGGCGAAGGCGCCGGAGGCATAGTCCTCAGTGGGCGTGCCAGGGTTGCGCGGATTGGCGAAGGCGGCCAGCGCGATCAGCACGACGAGCAGCGTCACCAGCGCCGGGGTGAGGAAGCGGCCCAGAGTGTCCATGATGGAGTTGGCCTTCCATGACAGCGCGAGTGCGATGAGGAAGAAGATGGCGTTGAAGATGCCGTTGGCGGCGGTGCCTTCCCAGCCCGTCATGGGAGTAATCGCCAGTTCCATGGACACAGCGCCGGTACGCGGCAGGGCATAGAACGCGCCGATGGCCAGGTACGCCATGGCGGAGAAGACGATGCCGAAGAGCCAGCCGCCGTGGTTGGCGATATCGCGCACGGAGCGACCGGTGATCGCGACGGCGACGACGGCGAGGACTGGCAGGAGCACGCCCGCGGTGAGGAAGCCCAGGATGGCGGGCCAGAAGTTGGTGCCGGAGCTAACCCCCACCATGGGCGGGAAGATGAGGTTGCCCGCACCGAAGAACATGGAAAAGAGCATGAGGGAGGCGACCACGACGGTCATCGCGCTCGGTGTTTGGGGAGATCCTGAGGAGACAGGTGAAGCCATGGAATTGGGGATCCTTTCGCGGCTTGAATACTTATCGACTACTCAACAGAGTAGCGATCCTCAGTATGGAAACACAATCCCATCATGTGAGACTACAGTGCGGTCGTGATCCTTTCGACCGCCTCACGGAGGATCTCCGGGGAGGTCGCAAAGTTGAGGCGGGCGTGCCCCGGGGCCGCGAAGGTCACGCCTTCGTTGACAGCGACCTTTGCGTGCGCGCGCAGCCATGCCGCAGGCTTCTCGCCGAGCTGGGGGAGCGTGAGCCACATGAGGTACGTCGCCGCGGGGCGCGTGGACTCGATACCGGCCTTGGCGAAGGCGTCAGCGGCGAAGTCGCGGTTCTGCTTAAGGATGGCGAGCTGCTCGTCCAGGTACGGGTCGCCGTCACGGTAGGCGGCCTCGGCAGCGAGCACACCGAGTGTGCCCGTGCCGTCCTTGGCCACGCCGGTGAGAGAACGCCACGTCTTCACGTCGTCTGCGTTGGCGAAGATCATCTGCGCGCACTTGAGACCCGCCACGTTAAACGCCTTGGAGGTCGCCGTCACGGTGATGACGCGGTCCGAGAGCGAGGCGAGCGGGATGTGCGTGCCTTCGTAGACAATGCCCGCGTGGATTTCGTCCGCGAGGATGCGGGCGCCGTATTTATCGGCGATGTTCACCAGTCGTGTGAGCCAGTCTTTTTCAAACGCGATGCCGAGCGGGTTGAATGGCGTGGACAGCACGATGGAGCCGGCGCCCTTCGCGAACGCAGCCTCGATCTCATCCAAGTCCAGCGAGGTCTCGATCTTCTCGCGGCCGGCGGTCTCCGGCAGCTCGAGCAGCGGCGGGTAGCTGGGCACCGGCACGACGACGGGGGAGCCGGGCGTGGTGAAGTACTGGACGCCGAGCAGCATGCCGCGCACGACGTCGCCGATGGTGAAGATGTAGTCCGGGTTCGGCTCCCACCCGAAGCGACGGTTGTAGAAGCCGGCGAGTTCCTCCGGCAACGTCGACGTGCCCGGCGTGTAGCCGAAGGACTCGTTCTTTACCGCGCGCTCGATCGCCTCCATGACCGGAGGGGCGGTGGGGAAATCGGACTCCGCGATCCACAGGGGCAGGACGTCGTCTCCGTAGACGGTCCACTTGCGGGTGCCGCGGGCTTTCAGTTCTTCAAGGCTGGGAAACTGCATGCACCCAGACTACTCATCGTCCTCAGATCCTGGCTCAATAAATCCATAGCGCTTGAGCCGCTCGCGGTCCTCCTTCGCCGAGGACTGCGTGAGCGCGAGCAGCTCAGCATAAATGCCTCCCGATGCCGCCAGCTCCGCAGGCGTACCAATCTCCGCGACCCGCCCGTGGTCCAGCGTGATGATGGTATCGACGTCCGCGATGGTGGACAAGCGGTGGGCGATAATGAGCGTCGTGCGGTCCTTCATGAGCTCGTCGAGGCCCGCCTGCACGACGCGCTCGGACTTCGTGTCGAGCGCCGAGGTCGCCTCGTCGAGGACCAGGATGGGCGCGTCCTTGAGCATCGCGCGGGCCACGGAGACGCGCTGCTTCTGGCCGCCGGAGAGTTTGAGGCCGCGCTCGCCGATGATCGTGTCGTAGCCTTCCGGGAACGCCATGATGAAGTCGTGGGCGTTGGCACGCTTGGCCACCTCGAGGATTTCTTCCTCGGTCGCGCCCGGCTTGCCGTAGGCGATGTTTTCGCGGATCGTGCCGGAGAAGAGGAACGGTTCCTGGAAGACGACGCCCACGGAGGCGCGGATTTCCGCCGCGGTGAGGTCACGGACGTCGTGGCCCAGGATGTGCATGCTGCCGGAGTTGGGGCGATAGAGGCCCAGTAGCAGGTTGACGAGCGTCGACTTGCCGCCGCCGGACTCGCCCACGAGCGCCACCTTGTGGCCCTCCGGCGCGGTGAACGTGATGTCCGTGACGACGGGCTTGCCTTCTTCGTATTCGAAGCCGACGTGCTGGAAGTCGAAGACGGGCGCGCCGGGGGTGACGTCCAGCGGTTCTGCCGTATCCAGGTCCAAGGTCGGTTCGTCCGAAGCCTCGATCGCCTTGACGAGCGACGCATTCGCCGTGGGCTCGAGGTCCTCATCCATAACCTTGTAGTAGTCTGCCGAGCCCGCGATGGCGCGCTGGCCTGAGTCCACGATCCACGAGAGCATGGTCACCGGCTGCTTGGCCATGGTCACCAGCTGCATGAGCATGACCATGTCACCCAGCGTGAAGTCGCCGCTGAGCGTGCGCCAGAAGATGACGCAGTGAATGCCGAAGAACGCCGCCGCCATCGCGAGCTGGCGCGCGGTATCCATGGAGTGCCACCAATTCGACTGCGGCTTCGTCGTATCCACGATCCCACGGTAGTGGCGTGCAAAGGAAGCGAGCTCGCGCGTTTCCGCCACGAAGGACTTGGTCACCTTCACCTGGCCGATGACCTCGGAGAAACGTCCGTTGGCCACGTCGATGTGCTCGTTTTTAACCTTCTCGAACTTCTGCCAGCGCGTGGAGGTGAGCGCCGTGAGCCAGAAATACAGCGGGAACAAGATGAGCAGCAGGATGGTGAGCGGCCAGTAGTAGAACGCCGTGATGACGAGCACCGCGACGATCTGCAGGATCATCGAGAAGAAGTTATTGCTAAACGACTGCAGGAACTGCGTGATGTTCATGATCGAGCGGTCGAGCCGTGCGATGATCGTGCCTGTCACCTGGTTGTCGTAATAACCCTGCGGCAGTGCGAGCAACTTTGCGAAGTAGCGCGTGGAGAGCACCTGACGCAGCCGCGCGACCATGACATCGCCGAAGTAGCCGCCGATATTGGCGACGATGCCTCTAGCGGCATCGGCAGCAAACAAAGCAACCGCAAGCCAGAGCACGGTGCGCAGCGCGCCCGTGGACGAGCCGCTCACGGCGTCGACAATCGTGTTGGTCGCCTCGCGGATAATGAACGGGGAAATAAGCGTCAGCACCGCGCCGGCCACGGCGGTGAGGAAAATTGCAAGATAATACGGCCACAGCGCAGCGGCGCCGCGCACGATACGAACGAGAGGTTTCATCAACCGGCTACTATGCCACCGCACGCGCGCGGTTGCACCTTGCCGTTACCTAAGATGGCCGGTGCGTCGGTTAAGGTAGAAGCACACTCATCGATATTCCGGAAGGTTCCTCCATTGCGTAAGCTCACCGTGGCATTTCTTGTGTCCGCCGCGTGCCTCCTCGCCTCGTGCAGCATCCTCGAACCAGGCGAGACCGGACTCAACCCAGGCGACGACATTTCCGTGACCACCTCGGAGACCCCCGCCTACCAGCCGCAGGACGTGAAGAACAAAGAGGTCAACTCGGACCTCGGCGCCCCCGTCCACGATGACGGCATGAACGTCGATTGGCAGCTCCAGGGCGTCTACTCCGACTCCGTCCAGGGGAGCGTGCTCACCGTGCTGCTCAAGAACCTCAACGACCAGCCCCTGCCTGTCGACGCCGTGACCGAGCCAGTCCTCGAGGTCGCCGACGGCAACGGCGGCTGGACCCGTGTCGAGCTCCTCCCGTATGACCCAGAGGCCAACGCGGACGTCCTCGCGCCGGGCCTCGACATGCCGCTGGGCGCGCATTCCGCGACGAACCTTCAGTACCGCTTCGACGCCGCCCCCGGCACCCTGTGGAACGCCCGCCTCACGATGGGCAACGTGACGTGGACTGGAAACCTCAACCTATGACGGAACTCGTAGTCCTCTGCGACGACGCAGGAAACCCCACCGGCACCGCCCCCAAGGCAACCGTCCACACTAGCGACACCCCCTTGCACCTCGCGTTTTCCTGCTGGGTCTTCCGCGGCGACGACGTGCTCCTCACCCGCCGCGCGCTCACGAAGAAGACGTGGCCCGGCGTGTGGACCAACACCTTCTGCGGCCACCCCGGCCCCGGCGAGGCCACCGTCGACGCTGTCCACCGCCGCGCCGCCTTCGAGCTCGGCGCCCAGCTTTCCGATGTCGCCCTTGCCCTACCCGATTTCCGCTACCGCGCCGTTGATTCCTCAGGCGTCGTAGAAAACGAGATTTGTCCCGTCTACACCGCTTGGCTCGCGGGCACCATCGACCCGAACCCGGAGGAAATCGACTCCTACGCGTGGGTTCCCCTCGATGACGTGCGCCGCGCTGTCGCCGCGACCCCCTTCGCGTTCAGTCCGTGGATGGTGGAGGAGCTCGCGCTCCTCTAATTCCCCTACGACCTCAAAGGCCATATCCCGTTGGCCATATTCCCTGGTCGCTCATTTTCGTCTCGTTTAGGCGACCTGCGGTTATGGCCACCGTGACATGGCCTTCTTGGTTTTAGTCCTCCTGGAACGCCTGTCCCACGTAGTCGAGCGCACCGTACGTGGTGGTCGCCTCGCCGGTGTCGAGGTTGAAGCGCCACACGGCGTGCTCGGGGTGGTACGGCTCGAAGCCCGGCTCGCCGGTGCGTGCGAGGCGCTGGAGCCAGCCGGTGAGTGGGGACTCGGTGACGCCGAAGAGCGGGCGCAGCTCTTGGCAGTGCAAGGCGTTGCCGTCACGAACGAATTCGACCATCCACGTGTTCACGTTGTGGCCCACGAGTTCGACCCAGCGGCGGATGCAGCCGTCGCCGATGAGCCGACCCACAATGCCCTTCGTGCCCGCGAGGTCTGCCCACGTGCTGAAGCGCTCGCGCCGCATGCCGAACTTGGGCGCAATATACCAGCCAATCGCCTTGGGAAACGGCGCGCGGTCGAAACGCTCGCCGAGGTTGGCGAACTCTTCGCGCGTGGAACCGAGCACGATGGGAATATCCGCGAGCTGCGTCGGGTCGAGCGGGTAGGGGCCGAGCGCCATGTCGAAGCCAAACTTCTTGCGAAACTTCGCGTAGCCGGCCGCGAGTTGTTCGTCGGTGAGTTTGTCCAGGCCCGCGCGCGTAATGGGCACCTTGAGAAACTGCCGCAGGGTGGCCTTGCGTGCCTCGAAGGGCTCGCGTGGGTAGCACGGCGAGAGCGCGACGAGACGACGGAACGCGCCGCGGTAGTGGTCCCGGCGCGCGAGCCACAGGCCGATGGTCGCGCCCGCGGATTGACCGACGAGCGTGACATTCGTGGGGTCACCGCCGAAGGCCTCGATATTGCGCTGGATCCACTCGAGGCCCAGCTGCGCGTCGTCGATGGCGCGGTAGCGGAAGTACTCGTCCTCGGGGAATTTCGCGAGTCCCGCCAGGCCCACGCGGTAGCCGAGCTGCACCTCGACGATGCCAGCCCGTGCATTCGCGCTGCCCTCGGCCCGCGGATCTTCGTGGGTGCCCGACTCGAAGCGTCCGCCGTGGATATAGACGATGACGGGGGCGTCGCAGGCGTCCTCCGGTGTGGTGATGGTGAGCGCCACTGCGTCCGGCTGCGGCTCGCGCGCGTCGACGATGCCCTGGTCACCCAGCTTTTCCGCGTCCGCGAAGCGACTCGGGATATGCGAGTAGGGGATGGAGTGGAAGTAGCGGACTCCGCCTTCCGCGGTGCCGCGGAACGTGCCGCTGGGGGCCTCAATGCTCAACTCGTGCATGCCTTAAAGACTACAATTGCTCCCCATGGAATGGTTGCGCGAGGTCCTGGACGCCTTCTCCCAGTGGATGGTGGAGGCGCCCATCGCGGTGCAGATGCTCATCCTCACGGTGACGGTGG
>NZ_LT596208.1:1564363-1625532 GCF_900092335.1 Corynebacterium phoceense | reverse complement strand
CCGAGGCCTGGGCGTGCCGGTCTATGAAGGCTATGGCCTCACCGAGGTCGCCGCGGCCGCCGCCGTCGACTTCGTAGACCAGACCATCGGCACCGTCGGCCCGCCGCTCGAGGGCGTGTCCATCAAGATCAACGACGAAGGTGAAATCCTCATCAAGGGTGACATCGTCTTTGACGGCTACTGGAACAACCCGGAGGCCACCGCCAAGTCCATCCAGGACGGCTGGTACAACACGGGCGACCTCGGCGAAATCAACGACGAAGGCAAGGTCGTCATCACCGGGCGCAAGAAGGACCTCATCGTCACCGCCGGCGGCAAGAACGTCTCGCCGGGCCCCATGGAGGACCAGCTGCGCTCCCACCCGCTCATCTCCCAGGCGATGGTGGTGGGCGACGGCAAGCCATTCATCGGCCTCCTCGTCACCCTCGACGACGACGCCCTGGCTCGCTGGCGCCTGGCTCACAACATCCCGGAGGGCCGTTCCATGAAGGAGCTTGCTACCGATGCCACCCTCCGCGCCGAGATTCAAGACGCCATCAACCAGGTCAATTCCACGGTCTCCCATGCCGAGGGCATTAAGAAGTTCTTCATCCTCGAAACCGACCTCACGGAAGAGGAAAACGAGCTCACCCCGACGATGAAGGTCAAGCGCAACGTCGTGGCGCAACGCTACGCGGATGCCATCGACCACATTTACCAGCGTTAGATTTCCTGTGAAATCCATCGGAGTGTCGCACAGTTAATCCGCGCGGCACCCGATAGAGTTTCACCCGTTGAGCAAAACCCTCAACCTTTACTAGAGGTCTTGAAAGGAGTGCGCGGGTGCACAAAATCGCCGCTGAGCTGCGTCACCGCGAGCTCACCCAGGAGCTCTACAACATCGGCGACGAGGTTGTCGAATACATCGAGCACCTCATCGAGGCCATCGAAGACTGGGACGACGAACTCACCCTCGACTGTCTGGCCGAGCTCCACGACATCGTGGGTGACGCCCGCCGCGACTCCGGCCGCGTCGTAGGCGAACTCATCGGCCTGCGCCACGCGCTCGTCTCGGGCGTACGCGCCGGCACCATCTCTGCGGCCGTCACTGGCGACTTCGACATCGAAGCCCCACGCGACGTCACGGCCCGCACTCTCACGCTCAAGTTTCCGCTCGAAGGACCCCAGGTCATCTCCGAGATGGCCCACGCCCTCCAAGGCCGCACGTTCCTCGTCACGGACTACCTGCGTGACATGGTCGAGTACGTCCTTGAGCAAACCGATGCCGTCGCTCGCAACCTCGACATGGTCTCGCTCCCGCAGCTCTACCGCCGCTCCGGCGAGTCCGTCGCCACCGCGGTCGAGGGCTGGCTCCACACCGTGGTCCACGCCCAGCCTGCCTATGCCCGCGCCATGCGTGGCCACAACCCGCCGCCGTTCCTCGAGGAACGCGCCCGCGTCAACGCCATCGTGGCCAAGGTTGCCGCGAAGCGTGCCGCCGCCCGTAAGAAGGGCCAGACGGCTTAAACCCCACATTCTTCGACTCCCCGCAGCACTCCCTCTTCCGCTGCGGGGAGTCGAGCCTTATCCGGAACCTTTCGCGGCGTGCTGCGGTCTAAGGAGGTATGAACCTTCACGAAGTAATCATCCGAATCCCCGGAGATCCGAAAGCCTCGAGACCCCTTATCGACGGAATCTCTGACGGCGCCTACCTGCGTCTCGGCAATGCTCACGCCGTGGCGCGTGGCGCGTGGTCGGAGATGCCCGCCTATCAGCAGCACCATCTCCGCACTCTGGCCATAGGTCGCGAGCTGCGCGGCGGCGTGCTCGCGGGGCGTTCCGCTGCGCGGGTTCACGGACTATGGGTAATTGCGGCAAAGGAAGAGCGCGTCCATGTCGTGTTGCCTTCCGGTGGCCGGCGTCCGCGTGGTGCATGGGGACCCCACACTCTTTATCTCAAACGGCGAATTTTCCCCGAGGATATCGTTGAGCTCCATGGCATCCGCGTGACAGCGGCTCCGCGTACCTGCGTTGATATTGCGTGCTGGGAGGGCTTCGCGGCCGGTCTCGCGGCGATGGATTGCTTCTTGAGCAACGGCGGCCACCCTTCTGCCTTGCAGAAAGCCATTGCGCGTGCAGCACGGCACAAAGGAGTTGCACATGCCCGTCGGGCTTTCGCCGCTGCGCGTAACGGCACCGAGTCGCCTTACGAGTCTTATTTCCGTGCGCTGCTCCTCGACACTGAGATTGCCGGCCTAGTGAGCTGGCGCGAACAAGTCTCGCTCTATGGCTATCGGGTCGACTTCCTCATGCCTGGCGGGCTTGTCGTCGAAATCGATGGCGACAGCAAATACGGTGAGCGCCCAGAGTCGGTCATCGTCGCGGAGCGCAAACGGGAGAAGGAACTCACCAACCGTGGCCACCGAGTGCTGCGTTTCTCTCCGCGGCAGTTGCTTACGAAACCACAGCAGTGTCTCGCCCTACTGGAGCAGGCCCTCAGCGAGGTGAACGCAAAACAGAAGTAAACCAGAAGAAGTGAAGTTTTCGATCAATTTTTCGAGTGGTTCACTTCTTCTGGTTTACTCTTGAGGTCTCCGGCGCGTGCGCCTCGAGGGGCTACGACGCCGCCGGCGGAGCCGCCTGATCCAGCTGCTCCGTAATCTGCGGCCACAGCTGGCCCATGATGTCGTCCCACGTGAGGATCCAGGCCGCGTTGTCGGAACTCGGGCGGCCGACCATGACGAGCTGTTCGCCGCGGGCGCGCATGAGATCGAGCGTGCGCTGCACCGTGGCGGTGGGCGTCACGATGACGGCGGGGCGGGAGAACTCGAGCGCCTTCGTGTCCGGGGAAGCGAGCAGAGTGTCTCGGACGTGGACCACGCGGACATTGCGGGCGCGGTCGAAGACGAGGACGCGCATGATGTGCTTGGACGTCACGAGACGCTGCAGGTCGGCGACCGTCGCATCCGCGGGCAGCGGCACGATCTGGGAACCGTGGGCGCGCGCCATGTCGGCGGCCGTGGCGGACTCGAGCTCGATGACGCCGGTGATTTGGTTCGCGGACTCATCGTCCATGGTGCCGACTTGGCGGGAGTGTTCGACGAGATTGCGCAGCGTCTCCGNTAGCGGAAGTACTCGTCCTCGGGGAATTTCGCGAGTCCCGCCAGGCCCACGCGGTAGCCGAGCTGCACCTCGACGATGCCAGCCCGTGCATTCGCGCTGCCCTCGGCCCGCGGATCTTCGTGGGTGCCCGACTCGAAGCGTCCGCCGTGGATATAGACGATGACGGGGGCGTCGCAGGCGTCCTCCGGTGTGGTGATGGTGAGCGCCACTGCGTCCGGCTGCGGCTCGCGCGCGTCGACGATGCCCTGGTCACCCAGCTTTTCCGCGTCCGCGAAGCGACTCGGGATATGCGAGTAGGGGATGGAGTGGAAGTAGCGGACTCCGCCTTCCGCGGTGCCGCGGAACGTGCCGCTGGGGGCCTCAATGCTCAACTCGTGCATGCCTTAAAGACTACAATTGCTCCCCATGGAATGGTTGCGCGAGGTCCTGGACGCCTTCTCCCAGTGGATGGTGGAGGCGCCCATCGCGGTGCAGATGCTCATCCTCACGGTGACGGTGGTGCCCGCCTTCGTCGCTGTGGCGTGGGTGCTCATGTTCTGCATTGACCGGGTGGCTAGAATAAAGCACCATGTCGACGCCGAATAACAATGATCCGCGCGAGGGCCTGTGGGACCCGGAGCGCCGCCCGGTCAAGCGCAAGCGGGCGCTGCCCAAGTCCCGCGTCGCGCCCACCCTGCTGGCGATGTTCGCTTTGATCTTCATCGCCGCCGTGCTCGGCTTTATCTTCTAGACGCCTCCGCGACCTGCTGGAAGAGCTCGAGGCCCGCGAGGTCCTCGATAATTACCGGCTTGCCGTCCGGATCCGTAAGCGGCATGCACCAGTTGGGGTAGGTGTCGTGCGTCGTGCCCGGCATATTCTGCGCGCGGCGGTCACCCACCATGTCCACGAGGTTCGTGCACGTGAGCGCCGACGGCGTGCCCGCCATAAACTTGTGCAGCGCCACGAGCTGTTCGCGCTCGGTCTCGGCACCCGGCGCGGCGACGGCAAGGACGCGGTCCATCCACTCGCGCTCGCCAGCGAGCTCCTCGTCCGCCGGACGCGTGAGCAGGCCCAGGCGGGCGCGCAGCGTGATGTGCTCGCCAGCCAAGTACGCGAGCGTGGGCGGCAGATCGTGCGTGCCCACCGAACCGAGCGCCAGCGCGCGGTAGTCCTGCTGTGCCAGCGCGCTCACATTGTCCGAGGCGTGCTCGAACCACACGATGGACGTGCCCATGACACCGCGCGACGCGAGCGCATCCAAGACCCACGGCTCGAGCGTGCCCAAGTCCTCGCCAATGAGCACCGCGCCAGCGCGCTCGGCCTCGAGCGTGAGCACGCCGAGCATCGCCTCCCAGTCATAGGCGACATACGCGCCCATCGTCGGCGCCTGCATGCGCGGAATCCAGTACAGACGGAACAGGCCGAGCACATGGTCGACGCGCACGCCGCCGGCGTTGCGCAGCACCGTGGCCATCATGTCGCGCCACGGCTTGTAGCCCGCCTCCGCCAAACGGACAGGGTGCCATGGCGGCTGGGACCAGTCCTGGCCCATCTGGTTGTACTCGTCCGGCGGGGCGCCTACCGATGCCGTCGGCGCCAGGTAATCCGCCAAGCTCACCGCCTCTGCGCCGCCCGGGTGAATGCCCACCGCGAGGTCGGTGACGAGGCCGATGCCCATGCCCGCATCGATCGCCTTCTGTTGCGCCGCGGCGAGCTGCTCGTCGCAGAGGAACTGCAGCCACGCATAGAAATCCGTGAGCTCGGTGAGGCCTTCCGTCATCGCGTGGCGGCGGCCCGTGTCGCGCGCCAGGTGCTGCTCTGCGCACCACACGGCGAAGTCGCGCAGCGCCTGGCCCTCGCGGGCCTGGTACTCGCCGAAGGCCACCGCGCGCTCGTCGCTGAGCGGGTGCCCAAACATCGCATGGAGGGCCTGGAGCTTTGCCTCGAAGATGTCGTTGCGCACGATTTCCCCAGCCGACTGGTTGCGGGCGCGGAATTCCTCGGCGAGCTCGGCGACATCGGAAAGCTCGTCGGGGGAGAGGTTGTTCAGCTCCGGGACGTCCTCGACGCGCAGGTAGATGGGGTTGACGTAGCGGCGCGAGGTGGGCAGGTACGGGGAGTCCTCGACCGGTGGGAAGGGCTCGGCGGCGTGGAGCGGGTTGATAAGCAGGAAGTCCGCCCCAGCGTCGTGGGCGAGGGTCTGGGCGAGCTCGCCCAGATCGTGGAAATCGCCCATGCCCCAGGACTCGGCGGAGCGCACCGAGTAGAGCTGTGCCATGACGCCGCCGGTCGGGTGCTCGAGGTACTGGTCCACGGTGGACAGGCGGGTGGGGGTCACGATGAGCGGGCATGTGGCAGCGATTCCCTCGGAAACGAGTTCAATTTCGTGGTAGCCCAGCGGCAGGTCGCCCGGGACGTGGAAGGTGGCCTCGCCCCACATCTGGCCCGCGACGTCAGCGTCCGGCTGCATGTTCTCGTCCTGGTAGACCTCGCGCGTGCCGCCGTCCTCCAGTCGAATCTCGACACGGGCTTCCATGCCCGCGTGGACGTGGACGTCGAAGCGTTTCTCGTGCCCCGACGTCGTCACCACACATGCAGGCAGCGGCCGTGACATACGGGTCTGGTACTCCTCGAAGAGCAGGCGCGTGAGCTCCTCATCGGAAGGATCGGAGCTCACGTTCACACCGAGCGCGGTGAGGGTATAGAGAATAGACGAGGTTGGGGTGACGATGTACTGGCCGCCCGCGGAGGTATACCCGGTGGCGACGCCGTACCGTCCGGCGAGTTCGCTTAGCAGCTCATAATTAATCACGAACCCGATTGTGCCATCTTGAAGCGTTGCTAGAGTGGTGAATAGCAAATTTATCGCGCTACAAGGAGTTTCGCCCATGACCCTGCAGGAAGCCACCACGCCCGCCCCGTTTACCATCGAGCCGGGCGAAACGTGTCTCACCGCCATGATGGACACCGCCAAGGCGCGCCCGCACGGCGTCATGTTTACCCGACCGGCCAACTACGAGTGGGTTAACGTCACCGCGAAAGAATTCGTAGACGAGGTCTTCGAGGTGGCCAAGGGCCTCATTGCGTCGGGTGTTGAGCACGGCGACCGCGTGGTCCTGCTGTCGAATACCCGCTACGAGTGGTCGCTGCTCGACTTCGCCATCTGGGCCGCGGGTGCCGTAAGCGTGCCGATTTACCCGTCCTCCTCGTTGTCCCAGATTCAGTGGATTGTCGAAGACTCCGGCGCCGTGCTCGCTATTACCGAGACCCGTGACCACTCCGAGCTCATGCGCCACCTCGTCCTCGGCGAGGACGGCCAGCCGGGTATCAAGGGCTCGCCCTCGCAGCTGCGCCGCATGCTCGAAATCAACTCCTCGGCCATCGCCACCCTCAAGTTCGAGGGCCGCGAGGTCTCCGATGACCAGGTCTGGGAGCGCATTCACGGGACGAAGACGGAGGATCTTGCCTCGCTCGTCTACACTTCCGGTACCACCGGCCGCCCCAAAGGCTGCATCATCACCCACCGTAACTGGTTGGCGGAGGCCCGCGGCCTGCTCACCAACCCCATCGGCGCCATCGCCGTCCCGGGTTCTCACGTGCTCACGTTCCTGCCGCTTGCCCACGTGCTCGCCCGTGCGGTCTCGCTCGCCGTGGCCATCGGCGGCGCCTCGCAGAACCACTGGTCTGACTTCTCGACCATCACGATTGAGTTCGCCCGCTCGCGCCCGAACCTCATTCTCGGCGTCCCGCGCGTCTTCGAGAAGGTTCGCAACGCCGCGGCTGCGAAGGCCTCTGCGAACCCGGCGCAGGCGGCCATCTTCGCCCGCGCTGAGGCCACTGCCATCGAGTATTCCAAGGCGCTCGACCTGCCGGAGGGCCCGTCCCGCCTGCTCAAGGCCCGCCACGCCATCTTTGACAAGCTCGTCTACTCCAAGGTTCGCGCGGCCATGGGCGGCGACGTCAAGTACGCGATTACCGGCGGCTCCGCCATGAGCCCGGACCTCCTCCACTGGTACCGAGGCCTGGGCGTGCCGGTCTATGAAGGCTATGGCCTCACCGAGGTCGCCGCGGCCGCCGCCGTCGACTTCGTAGACCAGACCATCGGCACCGTCGGCCCGCCGCTCGAGGGCGTGTCCATCAAGATCAACGACGAAGGTGAAATCCTCATCAAGGGTGACATCGTCTTTGACGGCTACTGGAACAACCCGGAGGCCACCGCCAAGTCCATCCAGGACGGCTGGTACAACACGGGCGACCTCGGCGAAATCAACGACGAAGGCAAGGTCGTCATCACCGGGCGCAAGAAGGACCTCATCGTCACCGCCGGCGGCAAGAACGTCTCGCCGGGCCCCATGGAGGACCAGCTGCGCTCCCNGAACTCGGGCGGCCGACCATGACGAGCTGTTCGCCGCGGGCGCGCATGAGATCGAGCGTGCGCTGCACCGTGGCGGTGGGCGTCACGATGACGGCGGGGCGGGAGAACTCGAGCGCCTTCGTGTCCGGGGAAGCGAGCAGAGTGTCTCGGACGTGGACCACGCGGACATTGCGGGCGCGGTCGAAGACGAGGACGCGCATGATGTGCTTGGACGTCACGAGACGCTGCAGGTCGGCGACCGTCGCATCCGCGGGCAGCGGCACGATCTGGGAACCGTGGGCGCGCGCCATGTCGGCGGCCGTGGCGGACTCGAGCTCGATGACGCCGGTGATTTGGTTCGCGGACTCATCGTCCATGGTGCCGACTTGGCGGGAGTGTTCGACGAGATTGCGCAGCGTCTCCGGGTCGTAGCCAGCCGCACCCGCCCGGTCGACCGGGGTTTCACCGGCGGCGCGGACCATGTGGTTGGCCATGGTGTTGATCCACGTGAGCAGCGGGCGGAAGACCCAAATGAAGCCGCGCGCGGGAACTGCGATGAGCTGCAGCGCCGTCTCTGGATGGGTAATCGCCCAGGACTTTGGGGCCATCTCGCCGATGACGAGGTGGATGAAGGTGACGATGAACAGCGCGAGGATGAACGCGACCACGTCCGCGATGCTCAGCGAGAGGCCGAGCGCCTCGAGCGGGTGCATGAGCAAGTGGTGCACCCATGGCTTGGTCACGGCACCGAGGATCAGCGTGCAGGCGGTAATGCCCAGCTGCGCGCCGGCGAGCATGATGGTGAGTTCGTTGAGGGAGCGCAGGCCGGCACGAGACGTGCGGGAGGTCTCCGCGGTTTCTTCGAGGCGGTTGCGGCGCGCGCCCATGGTGGCGAACTCGATGATGACGAAGAACGCGGACGCGATGAGGATGAGGATGGTGATGATCAAATCAGTCATTGTCGGCCTCCTCTTCGATAAGTTCCAGAGCAAGGGAGGACGGGACGTGACGCTCGACCTCCTGGACGGTGATGTGGAGGCGGCGGGTGGGGGCATCGTCGCCCTCGACCCAGTCCTCCGGCTCGGCCTCGAGCTCGACGGAGAACTCTTCGCCTTCCTCCGGCAGAGAGGAGGAATGCGCGATGAGCAGGCCCGCGATGGTCTCGTAGTCGCCATCCGGCAGGTCGTGGCCCACGGCGCGCTCGATCTCATCGATGGGCGTGTCGCCGTCCACGATCCAGTGGGAGTCGTCCGTCTCCGTGATTTCCTCGGTTTCCTCAAGATCGTGTTCGTCCGTGACGTCGCCGAGGATTTCCTCTGCGAGGTCCTCCATGGTGACGATGCCGATGAAGCCGCCGTATTCGTCAATGACGCACGCGAGCTTCTCGGAGGAATCGCGCAGCTCCTTCACCGTGTCCGGCAGGTCCATGAGCTCCGGCACGACTACGGCCTCGCGCATGAGCGTGGTGACGTGTGCGTCGGAAGGCAGTGTCGATTCGAGCACGTCATAGAGGTGCACGACGCCAATCGGGTTGTGCTCGTCATCGATGACGGGGTAGCGCGTGTGGTTCTCGGCCATCATCTCGCGCACCTCGCCCAGCGTGGTGTCCGGGTCGACAACGTCCACGCGCGAACGCGGAATCATCGCGTGGCCCGTGTCATGTTCCGGGAAGTCGAGCAGACGGTCGAGCACCATGTACGTGTTCTCGTCCAGGGTGCCAGACTCGTGCGAGTTGTCCACGATGGATTCAAAGTCTTCCGTCGTCGCCGAGGAATCGAGGTCCTCGACCGGCTCAATGCGGAACAGACGCAGCAGGCCGTTGGAGGCGTACTCGAAGAAGTGGATGAGCGGGCCGAAGATGCGCAAGTACCAGCTCGTCGAGTTGGTAATGCCCATCGTTACCTTCATGGGCGTGGCGAGCGCGTAGTTCTTCGGGAACAGCTCCGCGAAGACCATGGACGCCACCGTCGACAAGGCGAGTGCTGCCACCGTGCCGACGGTCACCGACGCCGCGCGCGGGATGCCCACGCCGCCGAGGAGCTCGCCCAGGCCGTTGCCCACGAGGGGCTCTGCGATATAACCCACCAACAGGCCGGTGACCGTAATGCCCAGCTGCGAGCCGGAGAGCACGAACGAGGTGCGGTGGGTGAGCATGAGCGCGCGCTCTGCTTTTTTATCCCCCTGTGCCGCCATGGTGCGCAGCTGCGCGCGGTCCACGTTCATAAACGCAAACTCTTGGGCCACGAAATACGCGTTAAACGCGATGATGATGCCAATGACAACAATGCCTAGGACAATCATGCCGATTGCAGTCCACATGGCTAGACCCCGCTCCTAAGCTTCAGGAAACGGGGACTTCGACTCGGAGGTTCCACCTCGGTAGTGCCTTTCTTCAGGTAGCAGATTAAAAGATGAGAAATAGCGTACACGCACGCTAGGCTAAAACGCTATGAATCCTCCGTTTGGCGTTTATATCCATGTCCCGTTTTGTTCTTCACGCTGCGGATATTGCGACTTCAATACCTATACGCCGAATGAATTAGGGGGCACCGAACTCATCGGCGCCTACCTCGACGCGCTCGACCGCGAACTTGAGCTGGCCGCTGCTCGCGCGCCTCAGCGTGCCGATACCGTCTTTATCGGCGGAGGCACTCCCTCCCTGCTTGGCTCGGAAGGCCTTGCACGCATTGTGAACAAGGTCAAGGACACCTTCGGGCTCCAGCCCGGCGCCGAGGTGACGACCGAGTCGAACCCCGAATCCACGAGCCCCGAGTACTTCGCGGCGCTCCGCGACGCCGGTTTCACGCGCATCTCGCTGGGCATGCAGTCCGCGTCTTCGCACGTCTTAAGAATCCTTGAGCGCGTCCACACGCCCGGCCGCGCCTTCGACGCCGCGCGTGAGGCGAAAGACGCAGGCTTCGAGCATGTGAATCTCGACATGATTTACGGCACGCCCACGGAAACGGATGACGAGGTCAAAGAAACCCTCGACCGTGTCCTTGAGGCCGGCGTCGACCACGTCTCCGCGTACTCGCTCATCGTCGAAGACGGCACCCGCATGGCCCGCAAGGTGAAGAAGGGGCTGCTGCCGGCGCCGGACGAGGACGTCCTCGCGCGCCGCTACGAGTTCATCTCCGAGACTCTGGAAACCGCAGGTTTTCAGTGGTACGAGGTCTCCAACTGGGCCAAGCCCGGCGGGGAGTGCCAGCACAACCGCATCTACTGGGTCGATGGCAACTGGTGGGGAGCCGGCCCCGGCGCGCACTCGCACCTCGACGGCGAGCGCTTCTATAACGTCAAGCATCCGCGCCGCTACGTCGACACCCTCGCGCACGGCGAGATGCCCATCAAAGAATCAGAGACGCTCACGCCGGAGGAACGCCACGAGGAAAAGGTGATGCTCGGCCTGCGCCTGCGGGAGGGCATCCCGGCGGACTGGATAAGCGACAACGCGACGCAGACCCGTGACCGCTTCATCGACAGCGGTCTCCTCGAACTCGCAGGCGGTCGCCTGCGAGTAACAAAGGAAGGCCGCCTGCTCGCTGACGGCATAATCACCGACTTGCTCGTCGCCGAGGAACGAGGCGACGAAGTACACTAACGGGCATGTCTACCTCAACCGAAGCGCGGCGCCGCGAGGTCCTGCGCGCCATCGTCTCGGACTTCATTGCGAGCCAGGACCCGGTGGGCTCCAAGGCGTTGCTCGAGCGCCACCAGCTGGGCGTGTCCTCGGCGACCATTCGCAATGACATGGCGGTCCTCGAGGACGCCGGGCTCATCACGCAGCCGCACTCTTCGTCAGGGCGCGTTCCCACCCAGGCGGGCTACCGCCACTTCGTCGACACGCTCCACGACGTCAAGCCGCTGTCCAAGCCGGAGCGCCAGGCCATCCTGCACTTCCTCGAGAACGGCGTGGACTTGGAAGACGTGCTGCGCCGCTCCGTGCGGCTGCTCGCGCAGCTTACCAAGCAAGCCGCCGTCGTCGCGATGCCGAACCTCAAGGTCTCGCGCGTCAAGCACTGCGAGGTCGTGGCGCTCTCCCCGGTGCGACTGCTGCTCGTGCTCATCACGGACGCCGGCCGCGTGGACCAGCGTAACGTCGAGCTCGACCAGATCATCGAGCCGGACGACGTCGCGCGCCTGCGCGACCTGCTCAACCAGGCGCTCGAGGGCCGCACGCTCGACGAGGCCTCCGTGGAGCTCGCGCAGCTTACCGAGCACGCGCCGCTCGACCTGCGCGGCCATGTGCTCAACTGTGCGACGACGCTCATCGAAACGCTCGTCGAGCACCCCGCGGACCGGCTCATCATTGCGGGTGCCTCGAACCTCACGCGCGTGGCCCGCGACTTCCCGCAGCGCCTGCCCGGGATCATCGAGGCCCTCGAGGAGCAGGTCGTCGTGCTCAAGCTGCTGTCCAAGGTCCCGGATCTGGGCAACGTCTCGGTCGTTATCGGCGAGGAGCATGAGGAGGATCGCCTGCGCGGCTCGTCCGTCGTCGCCACCGCGTACGGCACTGACGGCGCGGCGCTGGGCGGCATGGGCGTCGTGGGACCGACGTTTATGGACTATTCGGGAACAATTTCCAAGGTTTCTGCTGTTGCACGCTATGTGAGTGACATCGTGGCGGGCGAGTAAACTCGCAACGATCCCCGAAGACGATTGAGTAAAGGACTGGTAATTTCCCGTGGCTCGTGATTATTACGGTATTCTCGGCGTGGACAAAGACGCTACCGATCAACAGATTAAGAAGGCCTACCGCAAGCTAGCGCGCAAGTACCACCCGGATCTCAACCCGGACGACGCGGAGGCCGCGGAGAAGTTCCGCGAGGCCTCGCTCGCCCAGGAGGTCCTGCTTGATCCGCAGAAGCGCCAGATTGTCGACCGCGGCGGCGACCCCATGGAGCAGGGCGGGTCCATGCCTGGCGGCGGATTCGCCGGCGGCTTCGATACCGGCGGCCTGGGCGACATCTTTGCCGAGTTCTTCGGTGGCGGCGCGGCGTCTCGCGGCCCGCGTTCGCGCGTGCAGCCGGGCTCGGATGCGCTGCTGCGCACCCAGATCACGCTCGAAGAGGCGTTTGCTGGTGCGAAGAAGCCCGTCACCATCGACACGGCCGTGCTCTGCGATACGTGCCACGGCTCCGGCTCGGAGTCCGGCTCCAAGCCCGTGACTTGCGAGACCTGCCACGGCGCCGGCGAGGTTCAGGAGGTCCAGCGTTCCTTCCTCGGCAACGTTATGACCTCCCACCGCTGCCCGACGTGCCAGGGCTACGGCGAAGTCATCAAGGACCCCTGCGGCCACTGCGGTGGCGACGGCCGAGTAAAGAAGCGCCGCGACCTCACCATCAATATCCCGGCTGGCATCGGCGACGGCATGCGCATTCGCATGTCGGGCCAGGGCGAGGTCGGACACGGCGGCGGCCCGGCTGGCGACCTCTTCGTTGAGGTCCATACGCAGCGCCACCCCGTCTTCGAGCGTGACGCGGACGACCTGCACGTCACGGTCCGCGTCCCCATGGTCGACGCGGCGTTGGGCACGAATTTCACCGTCACGCAGCTCGACGGCACGGACCTCGAGGTCGAGATCGAGCCGGGCACGCAGCCGGGCCAGACAATCTCCGTCGAGGGCCAGGGCATGCCGCGCCTGCGCACGGACGGCCGCGGCCGCCTGCTCGCGCACGTCGACGTCGTCGTGCCTACCGACCTCGACTCCAAGTCCCGCGAGCTGCTCGAAGAGGTCCGCGACCGCACCGAGCACACCACCGCCATCCACACCGAGGACGAGGAAGACAGCTTCTTCGACCGCCTGCGCGCAAGGTTCCGCCGCTAAATGAGCCTTGCCGTCTTCCGCGTAGAATCGCTCGCTGGCGCGAGCGAGAGTGATATCGTTGAGCTCTCCGGGCCCGAGGGCCGCCATGCCGTCACCGTCAAGCGCGTCGCGCCCGGCGAGCGCATCCAGCTTGCCGATGCCGCCGGGCGCCTCGCCACAGTCACCGTCACCGAGGTGCGCGGCAAGGACGCGCTCGTCGCGCGCGTCGACGAGATCGAGACCATCCCCGAGCCTGACCCCAAGGTCATTGTCATCCAGGCGATCCCCAAGTCCGAGCGCGCCGAGCTTGCCGTCGACCTCGCGACGCAGGCCGGCGCGGATGGGATCATCGCGTGGCAGGCGGACCGGTGCATCGCCAAGTGGGACGCGAAGAAGGCTCCCAAGGCGCTCGCCAAGTGGCAGTCTGCGGCGACCGCTGCCGCCAAGCAGTCGCGCCGGGCGCGCGTGCCCGAGGTCACCGGTCCCTTAAGCACCGCACAGGTCGCCGAGCTCATCAATGGCGAGACTGCCTACGTCCTCCACGAAGACGCAACGACATCGCTGCGCGATGTCGAGTTACAAGGAACGGTGTACCTGCTCATCGGGCCGGAGGGCGGCATCGGCAGCACAGAGCTGGCTAAGCTGGGGGCTACGGCGGTGAAGCTGGGGCCGGAGGTCTTGCGGACGGCATCGGCAGCAATGGTGGCCTTGGCCGCCATCGGGGTGCAGACCTCGCGCTGGTAGATTGGGACTCGTGCCAATTATCACTCAGAAGATAGAGGTGGACTCCGCCTATGTCGCCGCCGTGCTGGGCACGGCGGATGCCAACCTGCGGGTCCTCAACAATCAGCTCGATGCGGACCTTTTCGCACGCGGGACGACCGTGACCATCACGGGACCGGACTACGAGGTCGCGCGTGCGGCCAAGGTTCTCGACGAGCTCGAGTCTATCGCGCGCCGCGGCCACACCATCTCCCCGGAGACGGTCAAGCACGCCGTGAAGATGGTCGCCGTCGAGGCCCCGCAGTCGGTCTCCGCGGCGCTCGCCGCGGATATTGTCTCGCGCCGCGGCAAGACCGTGCGGCCTAAGACCGTCGGCCAGTCCGAGTACGTGCGCGCCATCGATAACAACACGGTCGTCTTCGGTATTGGCCCGGCCGGTTCCGGTAAGACGTACCTCGCCGTGGCGAAGGCCGTGCAGGCGCTGCACAATAAGGACGTCTCGCGCATTATTTTGACCCGCCCGGCCGTGGAAGCGGGGGAGAAGCTCGGCTTCCTGCCGGGCACCTTGAACGACAAGATCGACCCGTACCTGCGCCCGCTGTACGACGCGCTGCGCGACATGCTTGATCCGGAGAGCATCCCCAAGCTCATGGAGGCCGGCATCATCGAGGTCGCCCCGCTGGCGTACATGCGTGGCCGCACGTTAAACGACGCCTTCGTCATCCTTGACGAGGCGCAGAACACCACGCCTGCGCAGATGAAGATGTTCTTGACGCGCCTGGGCTTCGGCTCAAAGATCGTGGTCACTGGCGATATCTCACAGGTCGACCTCCCGCGCGGTCATGTCTCTGGCCTGCGCATCGTGCGCCGCATCCTCGACGGCATTGACGATATCTACTTCGCGGACTTGGGCGCCGACGACGTGGTGCGCCACCAGCTTGTGGGTCGCATTGTGGGTGCCTACGATCGCTTCGACGCAGAGCAAGAACGGAAGAAGGACCAAGAATGAGCATCGAGTTTTTGAACGAGTGCGGCTACGACGGCGTCAACGAAGAAATGCTCATCGACGTTGCCTCCTACGCCTTCGGCCGCATGGACGTGAACCCGGACGCGGAGTGCACCATCACCGCCGTGGATCTTGCGACCATCGCGGATCTGCACGTGCGCTGGATGGATCTCGACGGCCCGACCGACGTCATGAGCTTCCCCATGGATGAGATCACCCCGGGGGCTGCGGGCGGGCGTCCCGATGCCGCCGCTCCCGGCCCCGCCATGCTGGGCGACATCGTGCTCTGCCCCGAGTTCGCACAGCGTCAAGCCACGGCCGCCGGCCACTCGCTGGGACACGAGCTGGCCCTGCTCACCGTCCACGGGTGCCTCCACCTGCTGGGCTACGACCACGCGACGCCAGCCGAAGAGAAGGAAATGTTCGGCCTCCAGAACGAGCTGCTCGCGGACTGGTACGACGACGTGAAGGAACGCGGCTTGAGCTTCCAACCGAAGCCCTCCGGCCCTAAGGCCTTCCCGGACGCCGCCGAGCGCGCGAACCTGGACAAGCAGGTGCCCGGTGGTGGGATTCCGGCGGTGGGGGAGCCGCACGGGGAGTAATATCTGTCTTCTTATTGTTGAATTTTCACGTTCTGTGTTATCCTGAAATCCCGTAGGTAAATAGTTCACCTGCGGGATGTCGCATTTTTCGCGGTACACGCAGGTCCGTCTCCGTCAAGGAGGACCCCCATGTCTGCTACGCCGACTAAGTTCATTTTCGTCACCGGAGGCGTTGTCTCCTCGCTGGGCAAGGGGCTCACCGCCGCCAGCCTGGGCCAGCTGCTCACCGCCCGCGGCCTGTCCGTCACCATGCAAAAGCTCGACCCGTACCTCAACGTGGACCCGGGCACCATGAACCCGTTCGAGCATGGCGAGGTCTTCGTCACCGAGGACGGCGCCGAGACCGACCTGGATCTGGGCCACTACGAGCGCTTCCTCGACCGCAACCTCACCAAGAACGCGAACGTCACCACCGGCAAGGTGTACTCGACCGTCATCGCCAAGGAGCGTCGCGGCGAGTTTCTGGGCAAGACCGTCCAGGTCATCCCGCACATCACGGACGAAATCAAGGCCCGCGTCATCGCGATGAGCGAACCGGACGCCGAGGGCAACACCCCGGACGTCGTCATCAGCGAGATCGGCGGCACCGTGGGCGACATCGAGTCCCAGCCCTTCCTCGAGGCCGTGCGCCAGGTCCGCCACACCGTGGGCCGCGACAACGTCTTCTTTATCCACTGCTCCCTCGTGCCGTACCTCGCGCCGAGCGGGGAACTCAAGACCAAGCCCACCCAGCACTCCGTGGCGGAGCTGCGCGGCATCGGCATCGTGCCGGACGCCGTGGTCCTGCGCTGCGACCGTGAGGTCCCGGCCCCGCTCAAGGCCAAGATTGCGCTCATGTGCGACATCGAGAAAGAGGGCGTGACCTCCTGCCCGGATAGCCCGTCCATCTACGACATCCCGGAGGTCCTCTACCGCGAGCATCTCGACACCTTCGTCATCCGTAAGCTGGGCCTGCCCTTCCGCGACGTGGACTGGACGCAGTGGCGCGACCTCCTCGACCGCGTCCACAACCCCCAGCGCGAGGTCACCGTGGGTATCGTGGGCAAGTACATCGACCTGCCGGACGCCTACCTTTCCGTGGCCGAGGCCACCCGCCACGCCGCCTTCGCCTTCCACGCCAAGGCCAACGTCCGCTGGATTGCCGCTGACACCATCGCCGAGGACACGAGCGAGCTCGAGGACCTCGATGCCATCATCGTCCCCGGCGGCTTCGGCGTGCGCGGCATCGAAGGCAAGCTGGCCGCCGTGACCTACGCACGCGAGAACGACGTGCCCTTCCTCGGCCTGTGCTTGGGGCTCCAGTCCATGGTGCTCGAGGCCGCCCACCACGCCGGGCTTTCCGATGCCTCCTCCACCGAGTTCGACCCCACCACCAGCACCCCAGTCATCGCCACCATGGCCGAGCAGAAAGCGGCCGTGGCCGGCGAGGCAGATCTGGGCGGCACCATGCGCCTGGGCGCCTACCCGGCCGTCCTGGCCGAGGGCAGCGCGGTCGCCCAGGCCTACGGCACCACGCAGGTCTCCGAGCGTCACCGCCACCGCTACGAGGTCAACAACGCGTACAAGGAGCAGATCACGGAGGGCTCCGGCCTCGTCTTCTCCGGCACCTCGCCCGACGGCAACCTCGTCGAGTTCGTGGAGTACCCCGACCACAAGTACATGGTCGCCACCCAAGCGCACCCGGAGTATAAGTCGCGCCCGACTCGCCCGCACCCGCTGTTCACCGGCCTCATCGGCGCCGCCCTGGGGGAGGAGACAACGAAGACCGACAAGTAATTCGCCAAATACTTGGTACGCGTCCGTGCTTCGTAGCACAATAAGCCCCATGAATATTCTGTCGATTCAGTCCCACGTCACCTACGGCCACGTCGGCAACTCCGCCGCAGTGTTCCCGCTTCAGCGCGCAGGCCACGAGGTGTGGCCCATCCACACGGTGAATTTCTCCAACCACACCGGCTACGGTGACTGGGGCGGACCGATGATTCCGGGCACCGAGGTGACCTCGATTGTCGACGGCATCGAGAAGCGCGGCGCCTTCCCCAAGATCGATGCCATCCTCTCCGGCTACCAGGGCGGCTCGGACATCGCCGGCGCCATCGTCGACGCCGTGCGCCGCATCAAGGCCGTCAACGGCAACGCCCTCTACGCGTGCGACCCGGTCATGGGCAACGCGAAGTCCGGCTGCTTCGTCTCGGACGAGATCCCGCCGCTGCTGCGCGACAAGGTGGTTCCCGTCGCGGACATCATTACGCCCAACCAGTTTGAGCTGGGCTACCTCACCGAGCACGAGACCGGCACCCTTGAGCAGACCCTCGAGGCCGTCAAGGTCGCCCAGGAGATCGGCCCCCGCACCGTGCTCGTGACCTCCGTCAACCGCCCGGAGACCCCGGAGGATTCCATCGAGATGCTCGCCGTGGACGGCGACCGCGCTTTTATCGTTGCGACCCCGCGCCTGCCGTTCAAGCGTAACGGCTCCGGCGACGTCACCGCCGCGCTCTTTACCGGCCACTACGCCAAGACTCGTGACGCGAAGGCCGCGCTCAAGGCCACCGCGTCCTCCGTCTGGGACCTGCTCAACGTCACCTATGAGGCCGAGTCGGACGAGCTGTGCCTCATCGCTGCCCAGGACTACTTCGAGCACCCGCAGCTCCAGTTCTCCGTCACCGACGTCGAGGATCTCTAGCAGGGATCGTGAAAACCCCCGCCGAGCGGGTATGATGTGGGCACGATGAACGATACAGACCCTCACGAATCGAACCCGGCCGACAAACCCGCAGCCACTCCTGCAGACAACTTTGATGCCGCCTTCGAGAACCTGCCCGACGAGGCAGCACTTGATTACCGCGACTACACCGACACGCCCGAGGGCTTCCGCTCTGGGTTCGTGTCATTTGTAGGCCGCCCCAACACCGGCAAGTCCACGCTCACCAACGCCATTGTGGGCGAGAAGATTGCCATCACGGCCAACCAGCCGGAGACCACCCGTCGCCCCATCCGCGGCATCGTCCACCGCGAGGACTGCCAGATCGTGGTCGTCGACACCCCAGGCCTCCACCGCCCGCGCACTTTGCTGGGCGAGCGCCTCAACGAGATCGTCAAAGACACCTACGCCGACGTCGACGTCATCGGCCTGACCATCCCCGCCGACGAGAAGATCGGCCCCGGCGACCGCTGGATCCTCGACAACGTCCGTGAGGTCGCCCCGAAGACGAAGATCATCGGTATCGTCACCAAGCTCGACAAGGGCTCCCGTGACCAGGTCGGCGCTCAGCTGCTCGCCCTCCACGAGCTGCTCACCGAGCACGACCCTGACGCCGTGGTCATCCCCGTCTCCGCCAAGGACGGCACCCAGGTCGAAGACCTCGTCGGTGTTATCCGCGACGCCCTGCCCGAAGGCCCCAAGTTCTACCCGGACGACCACGTCACGGACGAGCGCCAGGAAGAGCGCATCGCCGAGCTCATCCGCGAGTCTGCTCTCGCCGGCCTCAAGGACGAACTCCCGCACTCCGTCGCCGTGGGCATCGACGAAATGCTGCCCAACCCCGAGCGCCCCGGCGTCCTCAACATCCATGCGATCATCTACCTCGAGCGCCCCGGCCAGCAGAAGATCATCGAAGGCAAGGACGGCCGCCGCCTCAACCGCATCATGGGCGAGTCCCGCAAGAAGATCATCGCGCTGCTCGGCCAAAACGTCTTCCTCGACCTGCGCATCAAGGTCCTGAAGAACTGGCAGTCCGACCCGAAATTCCTGGGACGCCTTGGCTTCTAAGCCCACAGGCGCGGGCGCTCGTACCTCGCGCCCGAAAAGCAGCGGTGGTCGCCCCAACTTCCGGGATCGCGCCGTCGTCATCCGCACATACGACTTCGGCGAGGCCGACCGCATTATCGTGCTGCTCACGCACCACCATGGACTCGTGCGCGCCGTCGCCAAGGGCGTGCGCCGCGCCAAGTCCCGCTTCGGCTCGCGCCTTCAGCACTTCGTCGACCTCGACGTGCAGTTCTACGAGGGGCGCAACCTCCACACTATCTCCCAAGCAGACACCGTGGGCTACTACGGCGCGCACATCATCGACGATTACGAGCGCTACACCGCCGCCTGCGCCGCCCTCGAGGCCGCCGAGAAACTCGCCCTCGACACCGACCCCTACTTCTACGAGGCCCTCGTCGCCGCCTTCCGCGACTTCCAACACGAGCCGCCCACCCGCGTCCTCGACCGCTTCCTCCTTCAAGCCATGGCCCATTCCGGCTGGGCGCCGAGCCTCTTCGACTGTGCCCAGTGCGGCAAACCCGGCCCGCACCACGCCTTCCACCCGGCCATCGGCGGCGCCGCCTGCCACGAATGCCGCCCGCCCGGCGCCGCCGAGGTCGACCCGGAGACCCTCCATCACCTCTGGCTACTTGCGCACGGACACCCCAGCACACCCACACCCGTACAGGAAGCGGAAGGCCACCGGCTCGCCATTGCGCACCTCCAGTGGCACATCGAGCGCAAAGTGACCGCACTGGCGGTCATGGACCAATAGCGAGTCGAGTAAGATCGGGCGGGTGATTACGCCTGACCCCAACCGAGTCCTCACTCCGCCCGAGATCCCCGCGGAGTTCCTCCCCAAACACATCGCCCTCGTCATGGACGGCAACGGGCGCTGGGCCCAAGAGCGCGGCATGGAGCGCACGGAAGGTCATAAGAGGGGAGAGGCGGTCCTCCTCGACGCGGTCGACGCCTGCCTTGCCATGGGTATCCCGTACCTGTCCGCCTACGCCTTCTCCACGGAGAACTGGCGCCGCAGCCCCAAGGAAGTTCGCTTCCTCATGGGCTTTAACCGCGACGTCATCCGCCGCCAGCGCGACTGGCTCAACGAGCGCGGCGTCCGCGTCGTCTGGGCTGGCCGCCGCCCCCGCCTCTGGCGCAGCGTCATCAAAGAGCTTGAGGCCGCCCAAGAGCTCACCAAAGACAACACCCGCATGACACTCGCCATGTGCGTCAATTACGGCGGCCGCGCCGAGCTTGTCGATGCCGTCCGCAAGCTCGGCACTGATATCCAATCCGGTCAGCTGGCGCCCAGCGCCATCAATGAGAAGACCATCGCGCAGTATCTCTACGACCCGCAGATGCCTGACGTAGACCTGTTCCTGCGCCCCTCCGGCGAGAAGCGCACGTCCAACTTCCTGCTGTGGCAGTCCGCGTACGCGGAGATGGTCTACCAGGACAAGCTCTTCCCAGATTTCACGCCGGAGGATCTCTTCGCCGCGGTCGAGGAATACGCCCGCCGCGACCGCCG
This sequence comes from Corynebacterium phoceense, assembly GCF_900092335.1. Classification (GTDB taxonomy): domain Bacteria; phylum Actinomycetota; class Actinomycetes; order Mycobacteriales; family Mycobacteriaceae; genus Corynebacterium; species Corynebacterium phoceense. Next base: position 1,604,680 of record NZ_LT596208.1, on the reverse strand, counting down.
CTTCGGCGGCGTCAAAAAGAATTAGCGTTAAGCTGCTTTCGCGCGGCACTGCGCGCAGATGCCAAAGACCTCGGCGTCGTGGCCAGTGAGTTCGAAGTCGAACTTGCTGGCCATTTCCTTTGCCCAGGCCTCGATGGGGCCGCCATCGATTTCCTCGGTGCGGCCGCATTTGGTGCATACGAGGTGGTGGTGATGGTGGCTCGATTCGCAGTGGCGGTAGAGCGTCTCACCTGTGGGCATATGAAGCGCGTCCACTGCGTCGATCTCGGACAGGGACTGGAGGGTGCGGTAGACGGTGGTAAGACCCACCTTGGCCTCGCGCGCCTGCAGCTCCTGGTGAATGTCCTTGGCCGAAGCGAACTTATCCATCTCGCGAAGAACCTCGACGACGGCAGTGCGCTGCTTCGTATTGCGCGCACCCAGCTTCGGAATATTGGACTGCACAGTCATACGGTGATCTTAACGCATATAACTTGAAAATCAGTTCTCGCTTGCTGCCATGAGCTCTTCTTCGAGCTTTGCGGCCGTGGTGATAAGGCGGATTGACTTCGGCGAGGACAGTGAATAAATGACCTCGCGGCCCGAGCGCTCGGAGCGCACGAGACCCGCGGACTTGAGCACGCGCAGGTGTTGGGAAATAAGCGGCTGCGACTTCTCCAACTTGCCCACGAGCTCGTGGACGAAGTGGCCGCGATCGGCCAGCAGGATGAGGATACGCAGACGCAGCGGCGAGTCGAGTGCGCTGAACAGATGCTCAGCGTTCTTCAGCTCGTCTGCAGTGGGTAGTGTGTTGGGCACGGTAAATCCTCCGTCGACGTGTATGACCTAGACACTATATCAATAGACCATTTTTGTGCATACTTGCCCTAGCTGGGAAGTTACTGTGGGACATTGGAAAAGTCTGGGTGAATTTTTCCACTCTTTCTCAATGGTGTTATTCACCTGCGGCTAGGGATAATGTTTACGCATTTCACCCATAGTGTTAGGGACGTGCACTGTTTCCCTCCACCCCTTCCTGCCGGTCCGCCCCCGTACAGGCTAGGATAGGAGGCTATTGCAAGCGTCCGACGATTCGCCCTCAACCGCGAATCCGATCCGTAGGAGTGTAAAAGGAATCATGGCATCCGTCATCGACACCGTTGTTAGCCTGTGCAAGCGCCGCGGCCTGGTCTATCAGGCCGGCGAGATTTACGGCGGTTCCCGCTCCGCATGGGACTATGGCCCGCTGGGTGTCGAGCTCAAGGAAAATATCAAGCGCCAGTGGTGGCGCCACATGGTCCAGTCTCGCTCGGACGTCGTGGGCGTCGACACCTCCGTCATCCAGCCGCGCCAGGTGTGGGTCTCCTCCGGCCACGTCGAGGTCTTCACTGACCCGCTCGTCGAGTCCCTCTACACCCACAAGCGCTACCGCGCTGACCACCTCCTCGAGGCCTACGAGGAGAAACACGGCCACCCTGCTCCCAACGGTCTCGCTGACATTAACGATCCGGAGACCGGCCAGCCGGGCAACTGGACTGAGCCCAAGGCCTTCTCCGGCCTGCTCAAGACCTTCCTCGGCCCCGTCGATGACAAGGAAGGCCTGCACTACCTGCGCCCGGAGACCGCCCAGGGCATCTTCGTCAACTTCAAAAACGTCCTCACCTCCTCGCGCATGAAGCCGCCGTTTGGCATCGCCAACATCGGCAAGTCTTTCCGTAACGAGATCACCCCGGGTAACTTCATCTTCCGTACCCGCGAGTTCGAGCAGATGGAGATGGAGTTCTTCGTCAAGCCGGGCGAGGACGAAGAGTGGCACCAGTATTGGATCGACGACCGCTACAACTGGTACGTCGACCTGGGCATCGACCCGGAGAACCTCCGCCTCTACGAGCACCCCAAGGAAAAGCTCTCCCACTACTCCAAGTGCACCGTCGACGTTGAGTACGCCTTCGGCTTCACCGGCTCCAAGTGGGGCGAGCTCGAGGGTGTTGCTAACCGTACTGACTACGACCTCCGCGTCCACTCCGAGGGCTCCGGCGAGGATCTGTCCTACTTCGACCAGACCACCGGCGAGCGCTGGATCCCCTACGTCATCGAGCCGGCCGCCGGCCTCGGCCGTTCCATGATGGCCTTCCTCGTCGATGCCTACGACGAGGAAGAGGTCCCCAACGCCAAGGGTGGCACCGACAAGCGCGTCGTCCTGCGCCTCGACCGCCGCCTCTCGCCGGTCAAGGTCGCCGTTCTTCCGCTCTCCAAGAAGGAAGAGCTGTCCACCCCGGCCCAGGAGCTGGCCAACAAGCTGCGCGCCAACTGGAACGTGGACTACGACCAGTCCGGTGCCATCGGTCGCCGCTACCGCCGCCAGGACGAGATCGGCACCCCGTTCTGCGTCACGTACGACTTCGACTCCCTCGAGGACGGCTCCGTCACCGTGCGCGAGCGCGACTCCATGGAGCAGGAGCGTGTGAAGATCGACGAGCTCGAGTCCTACCTCGCCGCCCGCCTGGTGGGCTGCTAAGCATGCACTACACGAGCTGGGATCGCACCGATCGCTCTGCACCGCGTCTCCTCGCGGAGGCCGCAGAGCCGATCGGTGAGTTCACCGAGTCTTCCGCCACCGTTGCTGACGCCTACTGGCGCCTCGACGCCTCGGACCTCGGCGCCTCTGCCACGCTTGCCGATGACCGCGTTTTCCGCCTCGCCGGCAACGCCAGCCGCGACAAGCGGCTCGACGCGTCCCTCGACGGCCGCACCTTCGCGTTCATCTGCGAGACCTCCGGCAATTGGATCATCGAGGATGCCTCCGGCACGAAGGTCGCCCAGTTCACCTCGAAGAACCGCGGCGTGCGCGAGGCCATCCTCGAATTCGAGGGCGACTACACCGACCACGACCTCTCCGTCGAGGAAGTCGCCGCTCTCAGCTGGTTCACGCGTCTCATCCTTGAGGCGAAGACCTCCAGCGGCGCCATCGCCTGGATCGCCACGCTCGTTCTCGCGTCCCTCGTCGCCGTCGGCGCGCTGTTCCTGGGCTAGGTCACCATGTCGACTGAATACTGGACCTGGCGCCACGACGGCCTCACGGACCCCGGCGGGGCCGAGGCCGCCGCCGTGCGTGAGCACGTCATCCACTTCGCCCACGGCCAAATCCTCACCGAGGTCACCCGCGACGACATGCAGTTGGTCATCAAGGCCACGACCTCCGACGGCGAGGTCTTCACCGTCGCCCAAACCGGCTTCTCCGTCAACCGGCTCTCCGCCGTGTGCGGCACCCGTCGCTACACGCTCAACCGCACCCGGCGGCTGCGCCGCGAGCGCGCCATCATCGACGCCGCCGGCAACGTCGTGGCCCGCACCCGCCCCCACGGCTCCACCCTCGAGGTCTTCGATCACCCGCAGGACATGCCCATCCCAGACGTGGACTTCGTCTTCCTCACGTGGTGCTGCATGGAAGCTGACAACTCCGGCCACATCCGCCGCATGTAACTATCGGCAACCACCCCCACGGCCTCCACATCGACCTATCCCCGACAAAGGCAATGTCCCAATAGCCATATGCGCTGGTCGCTTTAATTCACCCAAATTCCACGACCAGCGCATAGTGCCAACGGCACATTGCCTTTGTTTCTTTTACGCCGCTTTCCGCGCAAGCGCCGCCGATACCTCCGCGATGAAGCGCTCCGGCTCCCGGCGTAATTGGGCAGGGGAGTAGCGCACCATCTGATACCCCGCGTTGTGGAGCTGCTTCTCGCGCGCTCGCTCCGCCACGATGGTTTCCTCAGTCCCGCGATACGTCTGCCCGTCGTATTTCACGTCGCCATCAATCTCCACGACCACGTGCTCGTCCACGAGCAGGTCTACACGAACCCCCGGCAGCACCCGTACCTGCGGCCGAACCGCCGCTCCCGGAAGCCCCTCGATGAGCAGCGCCCGCGCGAAAGACTCATACGGCGACTCCGACGTCGATATTGCCAACTCGAGGCACCGTCGCGCGACCGTGATGTTCTTACACCGCCCCATCCGTGCAATCACAAGTGAGACATGCTCGCGGTAGTACCCCTGCCGCAGCAGCGAATCCATCGCCACCAGACCGTCCGCGAAGCCGTGGAAGCGCGCGGTATCGATGCACGCCCGCGGCCGTGACGTCACCCGCAGACCGTCAATCTCTCGATAATCGTCATCCGCCAAGATCAATCGCCTATACCGATATCCCGTGCTCCACTGCGTCCGACGCGGCAAGCCGCCTGCCGGCAACGTGAGCTCGACTTCTTCCTCACGCGCCGATAGGACCCATAATCCATGGATACGCGCCGCGGATTTCCCCACGAGCACCGCCTCCCGGACCGATAATCCTGCCGCGCGCACCCGCCACTCCTGTTGTTCGTGATAGGCGAGTGCCTCCCACTCCGCGCGGTCGCACGCGTACCCGCCCGCGACCTGAATGAGCTGTCCCGCAGCGACCAATGCCAGTGTTTCGTGTGTTGCTTCGTGCAATGCAATGAGGTTCATACCCCTAGAAAACCCACAACGGCGGCCACCCGCAAGCATGTACCCTGCATACCTGTGGATAACCGCCGTCTTGCACAATTTAGTGGGCAACCATGACCCTGCAACCTGTGGACAACACCCGAGGACTAGAACGCACCCGTCCTCGAACCGCCACCGCCCCCAAAGCCGCCTCCACCGAAGCCGCCCCCAAAGCCTCCGCCGTAGCCACCACGGTGTCCACCGCCGCCGAGCATCTGTCCAATGACCATGCCCGTGATGAGGTCACCCGCACCGGACGCCATCTGCTGGCGCTGCTGGCGCCGGCGGTAGTCATCGATATCGTTCTGCGCACGGCGTTGCGCTTCCTGTGCCGCGGCAACTGCCTGACGCGCCAAATCCAAGGCACTACGGATATCACGGTCACGCTGCTGCAACGCCTGCGCATGCAGACGCTTCGCATCCTCCAACGCGGTACGCGCCGAGGCGCCCACCAAACGACCACGCGCCGAGATGAGGTCTTCCGCCGCCTGAATCGTGGACGAGGCCACGGAAATCTGCTGCGCAAACATATCCAGCTGGCGCGCATGCGTCTGCGTCACCTCACGCACCGTATCCAGCGCCTCATCGAGCCGTCCATCCAGGGACATCAGTGTCGTGTAATGCCCCAACGGATCCGCCGCGCCACCCGCACGCGCCGCCTCAGCGGCAGCAGACGCCTCCGACAACAACGCCTCCAAGGACGCCCAGTCCGCCGAGGTCCCCTGGGATTGACCCTGCGCCTCAATCTGACGCGCCTCAGAAATCTCGCCATCAACCTCTGCAATGAGCGCGGACAGACCCTGCTGCGCCGTCGTGATCGTGGACTGCGCGTTCTCCACAGCCGACAGCAACCGGTCCGCAACCTCAATCGCGTGCTCGGAGTCACGAATCGCCCCCACGAGTCCGCCTTGCTGGCCAGCCGGCTTCGACTGCAACGAACGACCCAACGACAAGGACTTCTCTGCCTCATCCAAGGACACAGACGCCATCTGAGGATTATCCGCAATCGACTGCAGCATTTCCTCCGAGTACTGCTCCCGCAACGAATTCAACGTCGCCGTCGCCTGCGGCATACGCGCCCTCAAATCCACCGTCTTCTGCGTCAACTCATCGAGCTTCGAACCAGCATTGACCAACAAGTCGCGCATCGACGCGAACTCAGCTGCCTGCGCATCCAACGCATCATCCGCTTGCCCACACGAGGACACAATCGACACCAAAAGCTCACGCTTCTGCGCCTCTGGCATCCCACGCTGCGCCTCAATCTGCTTATGCGTCGCAAACGCACGCTGCAGGGTCGAGGTGGACTGATTCATCGCCGCCGTAAACTTCCGCGCGCGCTCCGGCCCGAACTCCGCAATCGCAATGTCGAGCTCCTCCTTGCCACGGCGAATGGACTCATCTGTGGACACGAGCTCTTCCTGCGCGAGTTCCTCCAACACGGGCAGTGGCAACCGTGCTAACGCCGTCGTGTTCGTTGGCTCGATCTCCCGCGCGGACTCGACCGTCGCCGCGGTCTCCTTCTTAGTCTTCCGCTTCGACATCGCATACGCGCCGCCGCCCGCCGCGAGCACAGCCGCACCGCCGGCACCCAGCCATAGCGCGCCATCACCCGAGCCCGAGCTTCCCGATGCCGCCTCCACCACAGCGCTGCCCGCCCCAGCCCAATCGCTGGCAGCGAGCGAATCATAGGCGGCCTCAAAGAGCTTGTCCTGCGAGCCCGACGGCCACTCGGAACCCACGCTCACCGTTGCCTTGCGCGCCTGAGTATCCACAACGAACGCCGCCGTATTCGTACCGCGCGAGTCAACAATCGACTCCGCGTACGACTCGACCTGGGAATCCAGGCCCGTGGTGTAGACGACGTAGAGCAAACGTTGATCGGAGGACTGCAGCTGCGCAATCTGCGACTCCAAGTCGGACTTCTGCGAGGACGAGAGCACCCCCGAGTCATCCGTCACTTTCGCCGTGATCGAGGAAGCCGCCGGCGCCGCCTGTGCGACCGCCGTGCCCAGGAACACCGCCGGTGCTCCCGTGCCCAGTCCGATGAGTAGCGCGGCCATTGCCGCGCGTCCAACGCGCGAAAAAGTCATGCCACTAGACTACCCACTAATGGAACATGAACTCGGCCCAATCGTCATTTTGGGTGCCGCCCAGTATGACGGCCGCCCCTCCAAGGTCCTCCAAGCCCGTCTCAACGCCGCCCTTGCGCTTGGCACCGACCGCCACTTCGTGACGACCGGCTCCAACCTGCCCGGCGACCGCTTCACCGAAGCCGGCGTCGCCGCCCGATACCTCGAAGTCCGCGGCGCCACCCACATCACGGCTCTGCGCGAAGGCCACACCACCGGCGAAGAACTCGACGCTGTCAAGCGCGCTTTCCCGGACATCAAGGACATCACCCTCGTCACCGACCCCTACCACGCGCCGCGCGCCTGGCTCATCGCCCGTCGCCACGGCTTCCGCGCTGCAACCGTCACCGCCAAAGACTGCCCCATCCACTTCCCACAGGCATCCTGGTTCCGCTGTGTCATCCACGAAGTCGGCGGCATCCTCGCGCTTGTCATTCCTGGCCTCACACCCGCCCTGCACCGCCTCGAGCGCATTATGCGCCCCAACTGGAGCGCGCGCCACGACCAGCTCGAACGCGAATAAACGCTAGGCTTAACCTCGATGTATTCCTACCAACCCGCCGATACCGAGCGCCTCTTCGACGAGTCCCCCAAAGGCTCCTCTTTCGCCCACGACGCTCGCCCAGATCATCGAGGCGCCTTCTCCCGCGACCGCGCCCGCGTGCTCCACTCCGCGGCCCTGCGCCGCCTCGCCGATAAAACGCAGGTCGTCGGACCCCGTGACGGCGACACACCCCGCACCCGCCTTACCCACTCTCTCGAGGTCGGCCAGATCGCCCGCGGCATCGGCAGCGGCTTGGGCCTGGACCCCGACCTCTGCGACATGGCCGGGCTTACTCACGACATCGGCCACCCGCCCTACGGACATAACGGCGAGACCGCCCTCAACGAGGTCGCCCAGAACGGCTTCGAAGGCAACGCCCAAACCCTGCGTATCCTCACCCGCCTCGAGCCCAAAGTGGTCGCGACCGTGAACGGTCGCGAGGAAAGCTATGGCCTTAACCTCACCCGCGCTGCCCTCGACGCCGCCTGCAAATATCCCAAGCTCAAAACCAACCCGGACGGCACAACGAACCGCAAGTACGGCTGCTACGACGAGGACGCCCACATCCTCGAGTGGGTCCGCCAAGGCCACACAGATGGCCTTCCGCCCATCGAAGCCCAAGTCATGGACTGGTCAGACGACATCGCCTACTCCGTCCATGACGTCGAAGACGGCATCATCTCCCGCCGCATCTCCTTGTCCGTGCTCTGGGACCTGGTGGAGCTTGCCACCCTCGCCGAAAAGGGCGCCCAGGCCTTCGGCGGGGATGCAGCAGAGCTTCTCGATGCCGCCGATTCCCTCCGCCGTCTCGACGTCATCAATGCCATCGGCGATTTCGACTACTCCCTGCGCGCCTACACCGATCTCAAGAAGATGACCTCCGAGCTCGTCGGCCGCTACGTCGGCGCCACCGTGGGTGCCACCCGTACCGCCAACGCAGACCTCCTCGCCGAGAACAAGCTGGGCCGCACCAACGGCCACCTCGTCGTCCCCGAACTCGCCCAAGCCGAGGTCAAGCTGCTCAAAACCATCGCGGTCCTCTATGTCATGGACGTCCCCGCGCACCTCGCGCGTCAGGACCGCCAACGCGAGCGCATCTACCGCGTCTATGACTACCTCGTCGCCGGCGCCCCCGGCTCCCTCGACGCCGTGTTCGCCGGCTGGTGGCTCGCCGCCGACTCCGACGCCGAACGCGACCGCGTCATCATCGACCAAATCGCCTCCATGACCGAGTCACGCCTCGAGCGCCTGGCCAAGCGCAGCGCCGAGCTTTCCGGCTTCATGGACTAGCGAACCAACTTCACACCCTCAGCTTCCAACACTCTCACCAGATCCTGGTAGTCATGCAGCTCGAGCGCCATATCTGCGGCCACAATCACGTCAACGCGGAATTCGCGCACAAAATCGGCCAGCGCGTCGAGGTTGCTGGGAGCAGGGGAGTCTCCCACAAAGTGCATCTTGCCCAGGGCGGCAAAGAATTCCTCGCGCGTGCGCAGCGGTTCGGTGATGAGAACTCGGTTCATGATGGTTACCCTTCCGCGTCGGGAATAGTGCAGAAGCTTTCGTAGTGGTCGTCGGTGTAGTACCAGACGTCGGGGTCGGTGTCGGAGCCGCCGCCGGTGACGATGCGGCGCGTGCCGCGATGGTTGAGGCCCGGCGTGTCCACGGTGTATTCGCGGTAGTAGTCCCGCGACTCCTTCGGTAGCACGCCTTCGTAGTTGCCAAACCGCACGTTGTCGTTGTCGGGGTACTCGTACGGCCCGCCGGCGAGGATATCGTCGACCGTCTCCGCTGCCTCAGTCGGCAGCGTGTCCAAAGCACATGAGCTTTCCGATGCCCCCTCAGTCTCCGCCGTCCCAGATGCTGAGGCAGGAGCAGACGTCGCCGACGACGAAGCCCCTGAATCGCCCTTCAAGTCGATGCCAAAATAGCCCGCTACGAGGACCAGCACCACGCCGCCGATGACGGCAGGCAGTGATTTCTTCGAGGGGGTAGAGTGCGCCATACCCCCATCATTGCAAACGGATAGCACCATGAAGAAATCGGTCGCTGATTTGCCAGTGCAGGTAATCTATTACCCATGGCGAAAGGCAGGATTCCGGACAGCGATATTCAAGCGATCCGTGAACGTGCACCCATTGAGGAAATCGTGGGGGAGTACGTACAACTAAAGCCTGCTGGCTACGACTCGATGAAGGGGCTGAGCCCATTCAAAGACGAGCGCACCCCGTCCTTCCACGTGCGCCCGCAGCGCGGCTACTATCACTGCTTCTCCACGGGCAAGGGCGGCGACGTCTTCAACTTCCTTATGGAGATGGAGCAGCTCACCTTCCCCGAGGCCGTCGAGGCCGTCGCCCAGAAGATCGGCTACCACATCACCTACCAGGGGGGTAGTGCCGCCGCCCGTGAGGAAAAGCCAGGCCTGCGTCAGCGCCTTATCCAGGCGAACAAGGCGGCGCACGATTTCTACCGCAAGCAGCTCGAAACCCCCGAGGCAGCACCTGGCCGAGATTTCCTCCTCAACCGCGGCTTCTCCCAAGAGATCATTTACGACTTCCAGTGCGGCTACGCTCCCGAGGGCTGGGACACGCTTACCAAGCACCTCATCCGCATGGGCTTCTCCTTCGAGGAACTGGAGAAGGCCGGCCTGTCCAAAATGGGCAAGCGCGGCCCCATCGACATGTTCCACCGTCGCCTCATCTGGCCCATCAAGGACCTCGCCGGCAACGTCATCGGCTTCGGCGCCCGCAAGCTCTTCGATGATGACCCGATGGGCAAGTACATGAACACCAGAGAGACGATGCTCTACAAGAAGACTAAGGTCCTCTTCGGCATTGATCTCGCCAAGAAGCACATCGCGGAGGGCCACCAGGCCGTCATCGTCGAGGGCTACACAGACGTTATGGCTATGTACGCCGCCGGCGTCAAGACCGCCGTCGCCTCCTGTGGCACCGCCTTCGGTGAGGACCACCTCCAGATCCTCCGCCGCCTCATGCTCGACGACTCCTACTTCAACGGCGAGCTCATCTACACCTTCGATGGCGACGAAGCCGGCCAGAAAGCCGCTATGCGCGCCTTCGAAGGCGACCAGAAGTTCACCGGCCAGTCCTTCGTCGCCGTCGCCCCCGAGGGCCTCGACCCCTGCGACTTACGCATCAAGCGTGGCGATGCCGCCGTCCGCGACCTCATCGCAGACCGCATCCCCATGTTCGAGTTCGTCGTGCAGACCATCATCACCGGCTACCGCATCGACACTGCCGAGGGCCGCCTCCAAGCCCTGCGCCGCGCCGTCCCCGTCGTCGCCGACATCCGGGACAAGCCCCTGCGCGACGAGTACGCACGCCGCCTTTCCGCGTGGGTTGGCTGGCCTGACCCCATGGAGGTCCTCCAGCAAGTCGAGCAGGCCCACCGTGCACCTAAGAAGGAGAAGCGCACCATTCGTCGCTTCGACGACTCCAAGCAGGCTCCTGCGGCGCAGGACGTCCCGGTGCTCCATCGCCCCAACCCGAAGGACACTCATCTCTGGCCGCAGCGTGAGGCGCTGAAAATCGCCCTCCAGTACCCGCAGAACGCCGGTGAGTACTTCGATGGCATCGATGCCGCCAGCTACACCAACCTGGCCTACCGCGCCGTGCGCGAGGCCATCACCAAGGCCGGCGGCATTGCCACCGCGCTGACGATGCCCCCCGTCGAATGGGTCGCACGAGTCAGCGAGCAGATGCCCGACGTCACCGCCCAGAGCTTCATCTCCGAGCTCGCCGTCGAGGAAATCCTGCCCACCGACGTCGACATGAACGTCTACACCGACTCCGTGCTCTCGCGTCTTCAGGAGTCCCGCGTCGGCGACCAGATTGCTCTCATCAAGGCCCAGCTCGGTCGCATGCGCCCCTCTGACGACCAAGCAGCGTACAACTCCCTGTTCTCGGATCTGGTTGCGCTAGAACAAGCTCGCAGGGAGCTCAACGAGCGCGCGTTCCGCAGTGGGCAGAACTAAGAAATTAACCATTTTCGACGCGGCCAGTAATCCGCCGTCACTTTTTGCTACTTAACCCAAAAATTCGAATGAGCACTGCCCTCAGGGCAGTGCTCATTCTGGCTACTAGTGTGCAATGCACACTAATATCAGCCTAAACCACTAATCTTGGTCGGGTTCGTACACGGTATCCGAATTGTCGAATTGACCCGAATTCCGCCGTCCGCGTGAGAGATCCTTGACCTCTTTCATTCTCGGTTCCGGATCGAGACGGTTGGCAATTGCCCGACGAGTGCCGTTAACAAGCGTCTTGGTGGCAGGGGAGTTCACCAGCTTTTCGTAACCATCCTTGATCTGGTGGTAGCGCTTTCGGCCCGCCTTAGTGCCGAATACGTAGCCTGCCGCGGCGCCAACAACAAACTGGATCATCTGTGGGGAGCTTCCTTAATGGTTTGAGTAGTAGGTATGCGGAACATAGCCTACCTACTTCTCGCTTTCGACGTCTCGTGCCCCTCCAATACGGCCTGGGAACTAGAAAGGCCTTTGGCTACTTAGCCCCGGTTAGGCATCAGAGCCAGAGGAAAACGAAGAAAGCCGCCCTTTCAGGCGGCTTCGTTGAGTGCTCCTCCAACTGGGCTCGAACCAGTGACCCTTCGATTAACAGTCGAATGCTCTGCCAACTGAGCTATGGAGGAATATCACGGGGAATCTCTTGCGTTCCCTTGCGACGTGAATAAACTATATCGGTGATGTCTGATTGAAACAAATCGCCTGGTAAGTAGGGATTTTCTCGACGATGGCAGCCAGGGGTCGATCAGGCAACAGGTCTCGTTCGTGGGTGCCTGTTGCCTGTGATCTGCACAGAATAATGGGTAGAAAACCGGTTCCATCAGCAAGGCCAGCATCCTTGTAAACCGGGGCCGCGGGGGAGGTCGGAGACCTTGATATTTGGGGCTGAAAGGCAAATTGATGCGTGAAGCGGGTCAGGTCCGTGTAGGTGGTGGATGAGTTCTTTCGAATCGTCGGTGATCTGTGAGCAGGGATCGGGTCCGGCACGGGCCTGGGCGTGGTTGGTCATTAGGCTGCAATCTCCTTGCCTGCCGGGGTGGTGGTGTCGGCGTCGATGACATTGGCTGTGATCAACGCCTTGGTTTGCTCTAGGCTTGTCAACGGCATGGAGCGTTTCTGCTGAATCCACACATCATGCTGCTCAGCAAGGACGGCCCCGACTAAGCGAATCACAGCATCACGGTGGGGCAAGATACCGACAACATCAGTGCGCCGGCAGATCTCGCGCTTGAGCCGTTCGGTGGGGTTATTCGACCAGACTTTGGTCCACACTGACTTCGGTGTGTGTAAACGCCAACACATCATCAAGTTGTTCTTCGAGCTAGTTTGCCACATGCGGAAATTTCGCCTGGCAGAATTCCACCACTTCCCGAGCCTGAGCCCACACCGCTTCAGCATCGGGTTGTTGGAAGATCGTGTGGAACGTCGCCGATAATGTCGGCCACTGGGTCTTTGGCACCATGGACGAGAGGTTCTTAGCGAAGTGAGTGCGGCACCGTTGCCAGGAGGCATTTGGCAGCACATCAGACACCGCTGCTTGAATTCCTACGTGAGCGTCACTTGTCACCAGGTAGACATCACCTAGACCGCGGGCTTTTAAGTCCCTGAGGAAGCCGGGCCACGAGCCGGTGGACTCAGCGGTAGCTATTTTGCATGCCTAATAGTTCTCGGTAGTCGTCATTGTTGACACCGGTTGCTAGGAGCACACTCGTTTGACCACGCGTCCGCCTTCCCGGACTTTCATCGTCAGCGCGTCGCACGAGAGGTAGTAGTACGGGCCGGTATCCAGTGGCCGGGTGTGGAAATCCTCCACTATCGAATCCAAGTCGTTGGCCATCTCACTAACTTGTGACTTCGATAGATTCATCGATGCCGAGGGTGGCGACCAGGTCGTTCATCCTGCGGGTAGACACATCGACGATGCCGACCCGTGTATCCAGTGGTCGGTGGCGGTAGTCGTTGCGGTGGTTGACGCGGTTGTCGCTGGTGGTGCCCCAGTCAGCGCCGCAGACAGTATCGGCTTGGGCAGAGAGAATTTGGTTGATGAAATCACCGAGCATTTCACGCATCAGATCGGGCGATGCTTGGGTGAGTAGCTCTTCGAGATACGCGGTCGGGTCGATAGACTCAGGGCCAGCGGCCATTATGGATGTAGTTCTTTCGAGGATAGGTAGAAGTTGATTCGAAAGGTACCCATGATGGTCGCCCTCTTTGTCCTTGGGCCTCATCTCAGGAACTAACTTAGTCCATGACTTCGCCCCTCGATGATCGTGTTTTCTTGTTCTTCGAGTTCTTGGAGGAATTCGGCGTTGAGTTCGTTCTTTGGGTCGTCTTTGAGGTCGAAGGTGTTGTTGACGTCGTTGACGAAGTCGTTGGCGAGGCGTTGGCCCATGGGACGGAAGGCGGCATAGGACCTGACCCCTGTTTGGTGGGCACCTGATATCCAGCCCGGTTGGGTTGGGAAGAAAGGTAATCTACCACCATGCCTAGGTACTCCGAAGAGAGTGTCTGATGGTTTGTGTGTGGGTTTCCAACCTGCATAAGGAGATAAGCCAGAATGACTACTGTGACAAGACGAGATCCGGCCGATAAGGCCAAGATTGACGCGATTGAAAAGAAGCTTCTTGCTAACCCCGAAATCGCGAAACTGATTGATGACCTAGGCACATTGAGGTTACCCTCGTTTAGTGGACACCCTATTTGTACGGATCTTGTGTCCGTAAGAGAGGATGTTCATTGTGAGTCAACAGCGCAAGAAATACACGCCGGAGTACCGGCGTGAAGCCGCAAACCTGGTAATCGAGTCAGAGCGACCGATCGCTCATGTGGCTAAGGAAATCGGTGTTTCCGCCGGGCTTTTAGGCCGGTGGGTCAAACTCGAGCGTGAACGCCGAGGATCCTCAGATGGGATGAGTGAGGCTGATCTTCGTGCTGAGAATGCTCGTCTGCGCCGTGAGTTGGCAGAAGCCAAGATGGATAATGAGTTTTTGTCAAAAGCGACAGCCTTCTTCGCCGCGAAGCAACGCGAGCAGAAAAGTTCGAACTAATGCAGCAGGAGAAGGCAAACTACAGCATCAAACGCATGGCACGGCTATTAAAAGTGTCTCGGTCTGGATACTACAAATGGGCCCATGCGCAGCAGAAACGACTATCCGGAAAGGATGATCGGTCAGCATTTTACGATGATGTTGACCGAAAGATTCATCAGATTTGGAAAGACTCCGATGAGGTTTATGGTGCTCCGCGGATCACCGCAGAGCTCGCCGAGCGCTACTACATTTCACTTAACCGTAAGACTGTGGCGAAGCGGATGCGCATGATGGGCATTGAAGGGATTTCACCGCGTGCCTTTGTCCCGGTGACAACCATTCAATCCAAGCGTAAGTCAACTCTTCCTGACCTGGTCAAGCGCATGTTTGATACTGGTCAGCTCAACCGGGTGTGGATGTCGGATATTACCTACCTTCGCACCGGTGAGGGCTGGCTGTATTTGTGCGCGGTCCGCGATGGTCATTCCCGCAGGGTACTGGGCTGGGCAATGGATAGCGTTCAAGACACACACCTGGTTGAACGGGCCCTGCGGATGGCGCATACGCTACGCGGTGACGTTCCTGATGGGCTGGTGTTTCACGCTGACCGTGGAACGCAATTTACCAGTGAGAAGCTCTGGGAAGTGTGCCGCAACCTGGGCATCGCTCAGTCTGTGGGGCGCACTGGCGTGTGCTTCGATAACGCGATGGCCGAGTCGTTCTGGTCGACGCTAAAGACTGAATTCTACGACCGTAAGCGATGGCCTACCCGTGATGCTGCACGCAAGGCCGTTGCCTACTGGATGGAAGTCGTCTACAACCGCCGGCGCCGGCACTCTGCACTCGGAATGGTCAGCCCCGTCGACTTCGAGAACCACACCGGCTCAATCAACAGCAGAAAAGAAATAGCTGCCTAACCACTAGGTAGCTCCACTACGTGTCCACGATTTGCGGGCAACCCCAACATCGACAACGGATGCCAACGACCTAGTTCGGGGCATGCTGCAAGCCTCAATCACCAGAGGTTTGAATGCTGAAATGGATGCCCACCTTGGCTACGAGTCCGGCGACAGGAGCGGCAAAGCTGCAGCTGGGACAGACAATCACCGCAACGGGTCGTACACAAAGACCGTGGATTCGAACTACGGGCCGGTAACCGTTGATGTCCCTAGGGATCGGGCGGGAACATTCTTGCCGACTATGGTCCCTAAAGGTTCTAGGCGCTTGACTGACGTTGATGACATGATTGTCAGCTTGTACGCCGGTGGAATGACCATTAGGGATATCCAGCACCACATGGCAACTGCGATGCGGGTTGATATCTCTCATGAGACGATTTCTGCGGTTACTGACGCCGTCTTGGATGAGGTCATGGTCTGGCAAAACCGCCAGCTAGACGAGTTCTACCCGGTCATTTTCCTGGACGCACTACGCATTAAAGTCCGCGATGGAGGCCGAGTTGTCAACAAGTCCGCGTACATGGCAATCGGCGTGGACCTCGACGGGATCAAGCACATTTTGGGATTGTGGATTGCCAAGGAAGAAGGTGCCTCCTTTTGGGCGCAAGTGTGCGCCAACCTTTCCAATCGTGGCGTCAAAGACGTCTTTATCGTCTGCTGTGACGGGCTGAAAGGCCTACCAGAAGCAGTAGAGGCAACCTGGCCGAACTCTATGGTGCAAACCTGTATCGTGCACCTGATACGTGCCGCGAACCGGTGGGTGGCCTACGGTGATCGCCGGGCTGTATCCGCCGCGTTGAAGAAGGTCTACACCGCCGCAGACGAGTCCACAGCCAAGGCAGCTTTAGCCGAATTCGAGGCTTCCGAGTTGGGTGAGAAGTATCCACGCTCAGTCAAGGTCTGGCAGGACGCATGGGGGCGGTTTGTCCCGTTTCTGCAGTTCCCGCCAGCAGCGAGAAAGGTCATCTATACGACGAACTCCATTGAATCGTTTAATAATGAGCTGCGTAAAGCTACCCGCAACAGGGTGCAGTTCACCAATGATGAATCCGCGCTGAAGACGCTGTGGTTGATGATCTGCAACATTGAAGATAAACGAGCGGCAAAGAGGGCAAAGGAGGGCAAACGGGTCTCCGCGACAGCCGGCAGACTCATGGAAGGAGCCCGAGTTTCCGGTTGGAAACAAGCCATCAACCAAATGGCCGTGGCCTACCCCGACCGCTTCGACAAATACCTATAAACCCAGCCCCACACACAAACAACTTGACACGCTCACTCCGAACAGTTCAAACGTGATGCTGTGGCCCTCTATGAAAACAATGAGGACCTTTCACTTCACGCGGCTTCAGCAGAGCTTGGAGTCAATCGTTCCTCGCTTTTCTCCTGGCTTCAGCAATACGGCACCGGCAAACGTGCCCGCACGAAGGCCATGCGCGACAACGCCAAGGAGACGACTGATTCCGAGCGAATCCGCCAGCTAGAAAAAGAGAACGCGAAGCTGCGCGAAGAACGCGATATTCTGCGCAAGGCCGCGAAATATTTTGCCGAAGAGACACGCTGGTGATCCGCTTCCAGTTTGTCTATGACCACCGAACCGAGTATTCGGTCAAGCGGATGTGCCATGTGTTAAAGCTCAATCGCTCCTCGTTTTATAAATGGGTCAACACCCGCGAAAATCGCAGGTTAAAGATGTATTCCGATGCCCTTATTGGTGCAAGAATCAAGGCCATCTTCGATGATGAGAACGGGCTTTATGGTGCTAAACGCATCGCTGCAAGCCTCAACGACGATACGGACTTCGGCCCGATCAACCATAAGAAGGTCGCACGCATCATGAAATCCATGGGGCTAAAAGGCTTTAGCAAACGGCGTCGATGCATCACCACTAGGCGTAAGCCTGGTCACCGTGTCATGCCAGATTTAGTAGGCCGTACATTCACCGCTGACGAGCCGAACCGTGTGTATGTCGGCGACATTACCTACCTGCCGTGTAAGGGCGGTAAGAACATGTACCTTGCCACGGTCATTGACACCTATTCACGAAAACTTGCAGGTTATGCACTCGCAGACCACATGCGTGTCTCACTGGTCATCGAGGCTTTGTCCCATGCCAGCACAGTCCGCGGAAGCCTTGACGGGGCTATTTTCCATTCTGATCATGGAAGTGTGTACACCTCACAGGCGTTTAGGGACCACTGCGCCCAACTTGGTGTGCGCCAATCCATGGGCGCGGTGGGAACTAGTGCCGATAATGCCCTGGCAGAGTCATTTAACGCCACCTTAAAACGTGAAGTGCTACGTGATCGGAAAGTCTTTGATAATCCCATTATCTGCCGGCAGGAAGTCTTCCGATGGTGCATGCGCTACAACACACGCAGACGACACTCCTGGTGCAACCTTCTAGCCCCCGATGACTTCGAAGCACTCACATCAGCTACACTGACCCAAGCAGCATAGCTAACCCCCGACGTGTCTACTTTCCAGGGGTCAGGCCCATAGGTAAGCGTGCCGGCGACGACGTCGCCGAGGACGGGGACGACTTTGGTGACGGCGGAGCCGACGGTTTGTCTGGTGATTTTCTGGCCGAGCATGACAGCGACTTTCTTGACGACGGGGTACCAGACGATCTTAGTGAGTGCTTTGTTGTCGACCTTCCTGACAGCTTGTGTGGCCAGCCATGCTGGCGGCCTTGTTGTTGAGGGCGGCGCCGGCGATGTCGAACATGGTGCAGAAGTAGTCGAAGACGCGGAACTCGGCTTGGCCATTGAGCGTGTAGTCCTCGCCGGTGAAGGTGGCATAGGGGAGCGGCTGAGGATGACGTCCAGGTGCTTGTGAACTTCGGGCTCGGAGCTGAGGAGTTCCTCATGCTTGATGTTGAGCAAGAGAGGTTTGGCATTGATGTCTCAGAAATCGGGTTTGGGGACGTGCGTGGTTTCCCGAGACTCAACGGGTGTAAGGCCCAACAGTAGATGCTGTGTCTAGGAGATTTGGATTGGGCTAGGGTTGCGCATTCAGGGAATTGCTTAATAGACCTTCGATGGCGTGCAGGTTGGCCGACACGCTGTCCACTACCTTCTGCCGGCCGGCGGTGGAGGCTCGTGCGATGTTCTCGGCGGCATCTTCGTCGGTAACAATGGAGTGGAGGGCGGCGCGGAGGGCATCGGTGGTGTTGTCGATGACTTGCTCGTCTTCGAGGAACGAGCTGCCGGAGACTCGGGTTGACATGACGGGGACGCTGAGGAGAAGAGCCTCGAGCATGACGGTGCTGAAGCCTTCTGCGTGCGACGGGATGAGGAACAGGTCTGAGTTCTTGATGTAGGGGTAGGGGTTGGTTTGGTAGCCGTGGAAGTGGATAAAGGGGGCATCAGCGGCAAGCTCCTGGAGATTTGTACGCTCCTGACCATCGCCGACGACGTGAAGGTCTATTGCGGTGCCCTCGGTGCGAAGGTCCTTCACCACGGTGATGAGGCGATCGATGGCCTTGACAGGGACGAGGCGTCCGACGACGGTGAGGTCGAAATGATCCGGGCTGTAGGTAGCGGCGGAAGAAGCATCGAGGGGAGTCTCGCCGAGTGCTTCGATGCGGGCGATATTGATGGGGTTCGGAGTGACCATCGAATCGATGGGCTCACCGACCTCCTGGATGAAGCCTTGGCGGGATTCCTCGGAGACGAAGATGATCTTATCGAAGCGGCCGTAGCGACGAAGCTCGGAGTCGTGAGTCTTGAAGAATTGCGCGGACTTGTGGTTCTTCGCGAAGTCGGTGTGGATCCAGGCCAGCTTGCGGGCGCGGGGATCGGTAGAACCGCTGATGATCTTTGCAGGGATGCCTTCGAGGAAAGCAACTTCGACGTCATAATGCGAGTGAATAAACACGCGATGGATGGCTTGTGCGGGCATAAACCACCAGAGCTTGGCGTAGATGCTCGCAGCGAGCTTGGTCTTCGCGCTTGCCTCAGCATTGAGCGTGCCGGAAGAGTCCGTGGTCCGCCTCTTTAGGAAGGACGGAATCTTGATCATCGTCTTGTACGTGACGTGCGGTGCCAGCTGTTCCTTGTAGATACCGGTATCGATAACCGTCATGACGGTGACATCGAACAGCTTGGGATCGAGCGCTGCCGTGAGGTCGACGAGGACTTTTTCCGCGCCGCCACCGCCTAGCGTGTGGATGAGGAAGAGCACCTTGCGTCGGCGCGGTTGAGCAGAGCTGCCTTCGACGTAGCCGTCACGCAGCGCCACTGTGGATACTGTGTTGAAGAGACAACGCAGGTCCATAAACAGCGAGATGTGCTTTGCGTAGAAAGAGTCATACTCGGCTTTTTCTACGGGGTTGGCGGCAAGCTCATCGCGGCCGTTCACCTGTGCCCAGCCGGTAATGCCGGGGCGGATATCGAAGACACCGCGTTTGCGACGCTCGAGGCGGAGGTCCTCCTCATTCTTGGCGGCGCCGGGGCGCGGGCCCACGAAACTCATGTCGCCCTTGAGCACGTTGAGTATTTGCGGAAGCTCGTCAATGGAGGACTTACGCAGCCACTTGCCCAAAGGCGTGATGAAGGCATCCGGATCCTTGAGCATGTACGGGGGAAGGCTCGGCGCTTCCGTGTACATGGAGCGGAACTTGTAGATCTTGAACGGCTTTTCATCCTTGCCGAGGCGTTCCTGTTGGAAGATTACTGGCCCCTTGGAGGTTGCCTTGATGGCAACGGCCGTCGCAGCCATGATGGGTGCGGTCGCGAGGCCAAGCGCGGTGGCGCCGACGATGTCGAGGCCGCGCTTGAGAATGTGACGGTAGAGCACATGCTTCATGGAGAGAATACTTTCTTGCGGGAGCCGGTGGTGTGCAGGGACTTAGGCTTCAGCCGTGCGGAAATACTCGACGGTGCGGGCAATGCCCTCTT
Source organism: Corynebacterium phoceense (assembly GCF_900092335.1). GTDB lineage: Bacteria > Actinomycetota > Actinomycetes > Mycobacteriales > Mycobacteriaceae > Corynebacterium > Corynebacterium phoceense. The sequence continues at coordinate 1,584,573 of NZ_LT596208.1, read as the reverse complement.
TGAGGTCAACCTGTGGGGTCCACCCGAGAACCGTCCGTGCGCGCTCGAAAGAAAGGGAGGAACGGGGAAGATCGCCGAGGCGAGCGGGTTCGTCCGAAGGAGCATCGGCTGCGCCGACCTCTGCAGCGACCATGCTATGAAGCTCACGGTCTGAGGTCTCGACCGAGGTGCCAATGTTGAAACGCATGCCGCTTCCCTCAGTTCCTGATGCAGCATAGAAGGCACGGACTAAGTCACCGACATACACGTAGTCGCGGGTATTGGTACCACCGCCGAAGATCTTGGTGGGTTTACCATCGAGCAGTGCCTGCGAGAAGATGGCGACGACGCCGGCCTCGCCGTGCGGATTCTGACGGGGACCGTAGACGTTTGCCGGTGCGATGAAGCTGCAGTCGAGACCGTACAGGTGACGGAAGGTGTTGAGGTAGATTTCACCGGTGGTCTTCGATGCCGCGTAGAAAGAATGCGGATCCACTGGGGTGTCCTCAGTGACGGGGAACGTCTCTGGCAGACCGTAGATGGAGCCGCCAGAGGAGGTGTGGATGATCTTGCGGACACCAGCGGCACGTGCGGCCTCCGCCAAGCGGATAGTCGCCAGGATATTGAGCTCTGCGTCGTGAATGGGATCCTCGACGGATTTGCGGACATCGATTTGGGCTGCGAGGTGGAAGATGACCTCGGGGCGGAAATCGCCCACGACTTTGTCAATATCCATGGTGAGCAATTCAGCCACTACGAGCGTGACCTGCTTGGAACCATCGTGCTGAGCCAAGTTCTCACGGCGACCGCTGCTCAAGTCGTCAATGACGAGAACCTCGTGTCCTTCCGAAACAAGAAGGTCGACCAAGTGGGAGCCAATGAAGCCGGCGCCGCCGGTGACGATGGTACGCATAGTTTCCTTGAGATTGAGTGTGGATGTATGAGCCGCCTTGTGTGTCGCTCTATACATCCATGAGATGTGCAGTAGTCCCTAATAGCATAGCGGGTTTGAGTTCCTAAGCAATCCTCAGGCTCGGAAAACCGTGTGATTGTACTGGCGTGTCTGTACATGATCGCCGGTTGTGCGGGGTGCTTAATGCAGAGTTTTGCTGAACACGTCCGATTTTGGGTGCTCGCTACTTGGGCTGACACAGCTTTGCGGCCGCTTTTAGTGTATTTTTAGTAAAGACTAACTACTCGACATACCGATATGCAGTCCATGTTTGTGGACTCCGGAGTTGACTTTCACTGTGAGGAGCGCGCCGTGCTGCAGCGTGTAGAAGCTTGGATATTTAACGGTTTTCTGTTTTCGTTTATATTCGCCACTTTTAACCGAGAACTGCTCGTGTTCGGCCAGGATACCCGGCTTGTTCCTGCCAGCCTAGGGCTCCTTACTTTCTTTATCGGGTTTATCCGGTGCGTGGGGGAGAAGCGGTGGCCGCGATTGCGGGTGGCTGGTGCCAATCACTATCTGTTGTGGTACTTCGTCTTCGCGATGGTCTGCAACGTGGCGTGGAGTTTCAGTGACCTTGAGTTGGTTCAGGACCAGTTCTTCACTGTGGCGCTAGCCAATGCGCTGAACCTGTTCTTCTGGTTTACGGTCATTGCCTTCCGGAGTCGGTTGACGTGGCGAGCAACGAGCGTGAGCACACACATTTCGGGCGCTTTCCTCTTCCTTAGCATGTTCCTCGTGTACCGCGGTCTCGATCTGCGAAACTACTTCAGTGAGTATGAGGGGAAGGGTTCCGATGGCATTTCCTCGACGCCACTGGGCGATTTCCGATTCGCTGGGTATGCGCAAGACCCCAACTTTGCTTCGTTATTTATGGTTATTTGGGCGGGCGTCGCGATCTTCGAGATCAAACGAACCCGCAACTGGTTCAACCTCATCGTTGTTCCCATTGCGGCATTTGGTTACGTCATGAGCCTGTCCAAGGCTGTCCTAGTGATGCTCGTCCTTGCGCTTCTTCTCGTTTTGGTCAATCGCTTTATTGTCGGTGCACTGGCCAAGGAGCTCATGCTTCTCGGAGCCTTTGCTGGGACCATTGCTGCAGGATTTAACCTGATTCAGCTGCCCACTGAAACGCTCTACACACGTTCTCTTTTGTGGCATGGTGCGTTCCAATGGGTCGGTCAAAGCCCTATCATTGGCAGTGGTCTCACTGCAGCGCGATCGGCGAACATTCCTGTGGACTGGTACGTCCAAATCCATAGCTCGGTGATTCAGACTGCGGTCGAGCTGGGCATTATTGGTCTCGTCCTGCTTTACCTTGCAGTGCGACGTCCATTAATGAATGGTCACGTGACCATCGTGTTTATCACGATTGCGTTTTTGGGCACCTTCCTTACCTATGAAACGATGTCTCATGCGTTCTCTGTGCTGGTCATGGGCATTCTTCCGCTGGCAATCCGGCAGGCTCCGCACAAGCAGCAAAAGCCCGCGTCTATCTACGTCATCAATGGTATTGCGCATGGTGGTGCGGAACGCGTTGTGCAAAATATGGCGAACAGCGCGCGAGAGGATGAGAAAGTTATTGTCTACCTCCTTGCCGAAAAGCCCAGCGACGCATACGCGCTTGCGGACAACGTGGAAGTACGGGGCATCGGCAAGCGCGGCGCCCGATTCTTGCTGCCGTTCTATGTGTGGGGTCTTAACCGTCGCCTCGAGGATGACTGGGCCCGTTACCGCATTGACTTGGCGACAGTACACCTGCCGTTCGCGCAATTGGTCACGCGACTGAGCCGATTCAACGCGGACTTCATCTATGTCAACCATGGCATGGCTGGAGTCTCTCGGACGGGCATGAGCGCACGCATGAGCCGGTTCATTTACAACCACCGTCGCGTAGTCGCAGTCTCTCAGCAGCTTCTCGATGAGGAGATTCGGGAAAACTTCAAAATGAAGAGCCCGACGATGACTTACATCTATAACCTCCTGGACTTCGATGGGATGGCCGAACAGCGCGGACCAGAGGTGGAGCGTGAGAAGCTCATTGTTTCCGTTGGCCGTTATGTGGAGGGCAAGAACCTCGCCGCAGGCATCGCCGCCTTTGACGAAAGCGGTCTCGCTGCTGAAGGCTACCGCTATGAACTGCTGGGAGAGGGACCAATGCGCGACGAGCTCCAGGTGGAGATTGACAAGCGCGGGCTCAATGACTCGGTGACGCTGATGGGCTTTGTCGACAATCCTTTTGCGGTCATGCGCAAGGCGGCGTGCCTCATGCACCCCTCTGAATACGAAGCATTTTCCATGGTGCTTATTGAGGCTCACTTCTGCGGCTGCCCTGTGGTCGCATTTGATGTGCCGTTCGGCGCGCGTGAGGCTATGCCGGGCGAGCTGCGTGAATATCTGGTGGAATTCAACGACGTTCCGGCGCTCGCAGCGAAGCTGCGCGACGCAGTCCTCGGGGAGTACCCTTCTGCCGAGACTGCGCAGATCCTGGATCAGCTCGAACCCGCGGCCGTGATGGACAAGTACTACGACACCTACGCACAGTGGGCTGACCGCGAGGTGGCCACGCGATGAGCCTAGTGTCTATCATCGTGCCCGCATATAACGTTGCGGAGTACATCGAGTCATGCCTCAACAGTCTGCTGGCGCAGACGCATGAGGAAATTGAAATCGTCGTTGTTGATGATGGCTCGACGGATCAAACTGCTGCGGTGTGCGCTGCGGTGGCGCGCCGGGATGCACGCGTGCGTGTTATTGCGCAGCCAAACGCAGGTGTCTCGGCGGCGCGTAACAGAGGAGTCCAGGAGGCCCGCGGCAAGTACGTATGCTTTGTCGACAGCGACGATGCTGCACATCCGGACATGGTGGCGCGCTTGCTGGCGGCTCTTTCGACTGCCGACGCTGAAATCGCGTGCGCGGGGTATGCGCCGTTTTCAGCTTCGTTTGAGCCGACTGAACTTGGTTCCTCCGCCGCGCAAACGCTGTCGGGCGAGGAAACATGTGCTGAATTGTTGTACCAGCGGATCCCGAATGGTCCGTGGGCAAAGATGTTTGTGCGTTCTGCCGTAGGCGAGGAGCCGTTTGATAACGATGTCTGCGTAGGCGAGGACTTGCTCATGAACCTTGACGTGATGTCGCAGGCTGCGCACGTCGTTGTTGTGGATGATGCGTTGTATGGCTACCGCCAGCACGACGCCAGCACGATGCATTCTGTTCGCCGTGAAGACCGGATGCGCCTAGTCACAGAGATCGAAGCCCGGCGTGAGGAAGAGCTCTCCGCGGCCTTTGATAATCGCCTGTGTGCCGAAGCGTTGTACATGGTCTTCGAAGCCTCCACTGCTGCGGAGCGTCGGTCTGCTCTGGCGCTGATGAAGCGGTACCGACGCGTGGTGCTTTCTGATGCACAGTCTTTGCCGCAACTGCGTATCTATGCCGCGGCTAGTTATGCAGGGGCCTGGCTACCGGTCGCGATTCATGAGTGGAAAGCACGGGGCGCACATCGATGAGCAAGGGTGGCGAACTCTTTAAGAACACGCTGATCTTGGGGCTGGGCAGTCTTTCCGCCCAGATTGTCGGTTTCATCCTTCTGCCGTTCTATACGCACGCTCTGGCAACGGACGAGTTCGGCTTCGTTGACCTTATGACGGTGGCGTTCTCGCTTGTGATTCCGGTACTCACACTCCAGATTCACATGGCGAGTTTCCGCTTCCTTATCGATGCGCGTGACTCACGTGAGGAACAACAGCGGATCGTGACGAATACGCTTGCCCTTTTAGGGCTGTTCTTATTGTTCGTGGTGGTTGTCGCGGCAGGGGTGTGGCTCGCTTTCCGCCCGGCTCATTTCTTGCTCGTGGTGGGCGTGGGAATCTGCATGACACTTCTGCAGAACTTCGGCCAGATTTCGCGTGGTCTTGGCTTTAACCTCCACTACGCGATGTCCAATATCATCACCGCGGCGGTAACGCTTGTGGGGGCGCTGGTTTTTGTTCGCGTGTTCCATTGGGCGGTGGCAGGCGTGTTCAGCGCGCTTATTATCGCCAATGCCCTGGGTGCGTTCTACCTCTTTTTCGTACTGCGCATGTGGACACTCGTCGTTCCGTCTTTGCGGTCGAAGTCTCAATGTCGCGCGATGCTTGCTTATTCCGTTCCGCTTATCCCGCATGGGCTTGCATGGTGGGTTAATAATGCGGCGGACCGTCTGCTTATTTCCTTCTTTCTTGGCACGGGTGCCAACGGCATTTACGCGGCTTCCGCGAAGTTTGTCACCGTACTCAACGCGCCCAATAGCGTTTTCACGATGTCTTGGGCCGAGTCGGCATCAGTCAATATCAAGAGCCCTGACCGCGATGAATTCTTCTCCAGCGTCGCGAACTCGGCGCTCAAGCTCTTCGGTAGCGGCGGTCTCGTCCTCATTGCCGGCATGCCGCTCCTTTTCAAACTTATGATTTCGGACGAATATTCCGGCGGCCTGGTGGTGGTGCCGGTACTCGTGGCTGGCGTAGTCATCAACGTCCTCGCCGGAATCTACGATGCCGTGTATGTAGCGAAGATGCAGAGCCGACGCGTGATGGTGACGACTGTCCTCGGCGCCGTGGTCAACCTGGTCCTCAACGTTGCGCTCATTCCGTTTATCGGTATTCTGGGCGCGGCGACAGCGACGACGGTGTCGTTTGCAGTCGTTGCCCTTGTCCGTGCGTGGGACACCCGGAAAGCAGTGCGGATTCGCTACAACCTCCGGGATGTGGTGGCCTTGGTGGTGGCCTCATTTTTTGTGATTGCGATTTTCTATTTAGGGAGCTTTCTCTGGAATAACATCGCTTTGGCCGTGATGATCGTCTTTGCATTGGTGCTTAACCGTAGCTATGTCGCTATGGCATGGAAGAAGGTGCGGGGTCGGTTGGGATAAGCGGCCCTAGGTCGCGTCTGGGACGCTGTGCGGTCTAATCTCGACAGTAAGCGTCTTGAGCGAGCGAAAAGTTTGCGGTTGTGCGCTGCAAAAATAGCCCCGAAGTGCCAATTTCTGGCAAATGGCTGACTAGAGTCATAATACCTTCTGTGAAGAAGAAATCTCTCGGCCTCCTGCTTGCAGCGGCCCTCTCTTTCGGCGCTGTCTCTCCGGCGTATGCGCAGAATCTTGATCCCTCGACCACCGACGATTCAACAAATTCGACCGTGGTGAGCCCTGAAAATGGAAACGATGCGAACCAGGAATCCGACTCTGATGAGTCGAATGAAAATGACGAGCCGGACGTGGCCATCATCGTTGGCTCGATTGTTGGTGTCGTTGCTTTGCTCGGGCTGATTGGCGGCGGAGTGTTCTGGGCCGTACAGCAGCGTATGATTCCGAATCCGCTGCCGGGGATTATCCCGAATCCGCCGCGGATTGCCAAGCCTGCACCGGCCCCCACTCCCAAACCGGCTCCGGCTCCCAAACCGGCCCCTGCGCCAGCGCCTGCACCGGCTCCCGCACCTGCGCCGGTCCCGGCTCGCGTGCATAACGCTCCGGCGCCGGCTCCTGCACCGGCGTCGACGTACTACCGAAACTGTGCGGCCGTGCGGGCTGCTGGCCAGGCTCCGCTGTACCGCGGCGAGCCGGGGTACCGTTCGGCTCTCGACCGCGACAACGATGGTGTTGCGTGTGAATAAGCACTAGATTGCTGGCTTGATACCTCGGGGCTGCGAAGCCAAGTGAGGCGGAAAGCCGACAGATAGATAAAGAGGAAACGCTTCGATTGCGGCGCTTCCTCTTTTTGTTTTGGGGTCTAGGCAACTAAGAGCGGGGCCAACGGATACCCGGCGATGTGCTTCGCGGTGGAGCAGCGATGATGACAAGCGGTGAGGGGAGTGCCGGGCTGGGGTAAGGGGGCATCGGAAAGCTGAGGCTAGCTGACCGGATAGGCGGCTCGGCCGAGCGCCCTGGTGCAGAGGCGGTCGTGGACGATGAGCTCGACGGGCCTGGTGGTGTCCTCGCGGACGAACGCCATGGCGCTTTCGACGCTTTCGCCCATGGGGACCTCGTTGACAAGTGAGCCGATGGAGTCTTGGTGAGGAAGGGGCACCGGCAAACTGCTCTGATTGCAGGGCGCGGAAGTAGCCGGAGAGTAGGAGCAGCATGTGCGGCTCGTTCGTTTTATTGGTGGCGGTGAACTCGAACAGGATGATGGGAGCCGAGCCCTGGTCCTTGCCAGGCTCGCCGGCGGGAACGACGCGGTGGTCGTGAATATGGATGGTCAGCTCCGGGGTATCGACGACGTTGTTCGTGAACGTGGACGCCGCGACGGCCTCGGAGGGATCACCGAACTTGAAAGTCTTGCTGGAGATCTTGGTGAAAGTATGTGAGGAATCCTCGTCCGGGTTTACATCCGCGAAGCTGAAGCCCTCGCCGTCGACGAAGAACTCCACAGTGTCGTCATCCAAGCCGGATTGGGATGCCGTCATGACGGCCTTGTTAGGGCGGGACGTTGTTACACCACGCTAGCGGACGCGACCGGCATGGGATGCCGAAGCGTTCGAACAGGTATCAGGGTTTAAATGTCACAGGGAGTGTCATGTCAAACTGCTTTACACTTTCCCGTCTTAACGGTAGTGTCACTTACGACAGATGGTGTAGTGAGATTGCTACACACTATGTTGTGTTGAAGCAGAGGTTGACCATGCGTATTCTCCAGGACGAAAAGATGACTCCTCAGCAGCTGGAGGAGTTTGACGCGCTTGCGAAAGCGAGCGAATCGCCGGTTGTACGTACTCTTATGCAGAACATTGCAGAGGTGCTTCGTAACGGTGGCAATCTGCTGAGCGCAGAGGAAGATGCTGCGTTGTCGCCGAATGAGGCAGCTAAGCAGCTCGGTATGAGCCGTACATTTCTCAATCGCCTTCTCGATCAGGGAAAAATTCCCTACTTTAAGGTAGGCACGCATCGACGCATTCGTGTAGTCGACCTCGCCCTATTCGAGCAGCAGCGCGATTCGGATCGTATTGAACTGGCACAGCGTCTGGCACGCCAGCAGCAAACCACGCGTGCAGTAGATGCAACGATTGCGGACTTGCTCTAGTTTTGGTTCTGCGGTACGAAAAGGGCTATGCATAGTAGACGCGGGCGTCCCACGCTTCGAGTACTTAAAGAGGACTTGAGGGACGGCTGGCAAGAATCGTTCGTCATGCGTGCGGTGGGTGATGAGCGTTACGAAGATTTATTGCCGTTAAGCGAGCTCGCACATCCGATCATAAGGAAGACCGCCGAATCGTTCACCGACACAGCGTCCGCCGATAACTACGTGGGCGCTATTGGGAGTGCTGTCTCCATTCGTCTGCTGGAGATAAAGCAGTCTCAGTGGCGAGGCGGGGTGTGGACCGATCCTGGAACAGGAGTGTGCTGGCTGGTTGCTGCAGGGCGTGCAAAAGGTGGTCATGAGGACAATGACGACTTCTATAAATTTGTGGAGCGTGAGGAGCACAACGGTACTATTACTCGGCTATTGCCGACGGAAGACGATAAACGTTTGCTGAAGTTGGAGACGGCGGCGCGTATTCGTACGGAGTGGGAACTCAATATCCAGCGTGAGGTGCTGGTTGCGTTGCAGGAGATTTGTGGCGGTGGGATAGCGCGCTTTGACGTGAACCATCCGCTAGCGCGATTGGGGAGGTTCGCGACCGTCGAGTTGTACGTGGAATTGGTGCGGGGCGAGGACCGCATCGCCGCAGATGAAGTCATCGTTGAGTTCTTTCCGCAGCGTGGAGTCAACTTCAACGAGGAGCTCTATTGGCAGCTCATCGTTCGTGTATTGGCTTCGGTCTACCCGCCCGCACAAGGCTGGGATCGTGTTGGGGACGCGTTTCATCAAATGGAAGAGCCGGGGAGTCTCGACAAGCGCATTTCCGAGCTAGAAACGCATGATGTGATGCGCACCCTCGCGGAGGTAGAACTCGGGGCCGTCGCACATTTCACACACCGTGAACATTTAGCAAGTAAGATCATAGATGGGACTGGTGTGCGTTCCTTGTGTGGAGTCTATTTCGTTCCCACACAAGACGCAGACTCGCTGCCGGCATGTCCGCAGTGCGAGGCGCTGTATGCTGCATTGCCGAAGCTACCATTGGGCAATTAGCGGAGAAAATGTCACGCTCCGTAGTGCATTCGGTGTCTCAGCTACCTGCGGTCCTGGGGGCGGAGACGTCGGCAGGCGAGAGCGGAAGCGGTGTGTCCGGGGTGCCGGTGACGGGGATAATGTCGAAGCCTTCGTTTTTGATGACGCGTTGGCGGCGTTTGAACATTGTGGCCAGGGGAGGGCAGTTGTAGTCGTTGAAGTCGTGGACGGTGGCGGTGGCGTTGGTCTCGCCGCGGGTCACTCGGCCGATGCGCTGGATGATGTTGCCCTTGAAAGAGATGGGGGAGGCGAGGACGAGGGCGTCGATGGTGGGGAGGTCAAAGCCCTCGCCGGCGACTTTGTCCATGGCGACGAGGACGAAGTGTGTCGAGGCGTCGAGTTGGGCGTGGAGGTCGTGGCGCTCGGCGGGGGTGAGGCCGCCGGTGAGGGAGAAGACGTTGGCATCGGGGAGCTGGTGGCGAAGTTCCTCCGTGAGCGCGGCGACGTGGGCGCGGCGGTTGGACAGGACGAGGACGTTGTGGCCAGCCTGCGCTGTGGCGGCGGTGACGGAGATGACAAGGGCGTTGCGGGCGGCATCGGCAGCAAGGGCGTTGTAGATCTCCGTCATGTCGACAGGGCCGAGGATCTCGTGGGTGAACTCGGTGAGGTGAGGGTGGTACTCGCGCCGGGTGGTGCGCTGGGGCGCGATGGTGTGGCGGATGGGTCCGAGCAGCATGGTGATGAGGCGATCGAGACCATCGGAACGGTAGGGCGTGGCGGTCAGCCCCGTCCAATAGCGGATGTTGAGCTTGCTCAGTGCAGCGGTCAGTCCCGGTGCTGCGACGCCGTGGCACTCATCGACGATGACGTGACCGTACTTTTCGAGAAAAGAAGCGTCTGTGTCCTTGCGGCCGAGCGCGACGGCGCTGACGATGTCCACGACGTGGGTGGGCTTGGCTTTGGTGCCAGGTAAGACGTCGAGGAAACGTGTGAGGCGATCGTGCCACTGCGCGGCGAGTTCCTTGGTTTTGACGATGACGGCGGTGGGAACGCGGCGGCGCGCGATGAGTGCACAGGCGATGACGGTCTTACCGGTGCCGGGTGGGGCGACGAGGACACCAGTGTGGTGGGCTGAAATGTCGTTGAGTGCCTTCTTCTGCGGCGGGGTGAGCTCGCCGGTGAAGGTGGCGTCAATCTTCGGCGGCTTGGGCGTGTGGCCGCGCCGGGTGATGGTGTAGCCAGCTTCTTTGAGAATGTCGATGGCTGGCTCGAGGAGACCACGGTCGAGGAGGAGCTCGTGCTTGCCGTGTGGGCTGGCGTCTTCCTGATAGCGGACGATGACGCGGGGCTTGCCCCATGTGGAAAAGCGCTGATTTTGGAGCTTGTAGAACTCGGGGTTGGGGAAGACACCCAGGTGGCGCAGGGCATTGAGCGTGGCGGTGTCGAGGTTGGCGGTGGCGATGTGGACGAGGGCGTCGTGGGTGACGGAGGCCTTCCGGTCTTTGTCGCTTTTGGCTTTGTTGGTCTTGGCGATTTTCTTTAACTGTTGCTTGCAGGGTGGAGAGGGGAGTTTCTCGGGATCGTGGTCGGTGTAGAGCGCATCGCGGATCTTCTGAAGTTGGTGCTGCGTGGCGAGGCGGGTGCAGGAAAGAACGGCGAATTGATCGTCGAAGGGATGGAAATCGTCGTCGACGAAGACGGTAGTGCCTTTCTGGCGATGGTTGCCCTGCAGCGGGAGGGCGATGAGGTTGCCCAGCTGGGCCTGGCCGCGCGCGTTGACGGGCAGCCGATCTTGGGCAGGGAAGAAGCGGTCGTAGCTCGAGAACTTCACGGGACGTGGAGAGCTTGCGAGTAAACCGAGACCAACCTGGCGGGCGAGCTGCGCGGGAACCGCGGTCTCAAAGAAGATCCAGACATGGGCGCCGGCGCCGGAGCGAGAGACCTCGATGAGCGGATCGAGTCCGTGGGCTCGGCATTGTTCGGCGTAGGCGAGGGCGTCTTGTTGGAAGTCGCCGTCGTCGAAGTCACAGGCGAGGAGATAGCAGGTGTCATCGGGAAGCAAGGGGTAGAGTCCGGCGAAGAACTCGGTGCGGGTGAGATGCTTGGTGATGACCGACGCGTCGAGTGGGCGGAGGTTCTCCGGTGATGGGTCATCCTTGAACTTCGTGTGACGCGTGGCGGGGAACCAGGCCTTCTTCTGGCCGTCCTTGCTCGTCCACGCGATGGCGTGGATGTCCTGGCGGCCGCGGAAGCGCGACATGTAGAGCGCCATTTTCTCCGCGGTGGAGGAGTCTTTTGTTACTTCGCCTGACATCCGAGTGCGGGCGGCTGGTGTTGGTGAAACAGGGACGTCGGGTAGAGATTCCGTGGGCTGCGCAAGGTTGATTGGTGCATCAGGAATTGCGTGCTGCTCAAGGAGTTCCTCGACGGAGGAAACACCGGCGAGGGCGAGGAGGGCACGTTCCAGCCCTTCGACGCGGAGGCGTAGTGCGTCGAGTTCGGTGTTGTTTGGGCTGGAGGCCTGGGGTGAGTGGGACGCGGTCATGATGAGGTGAGAATAACAAGAACTGGTGTCGATGTGAGCTTGTTTCTGGCCAAGGAGAAGGCGTTTAGTCGAAGTAGCGTACGGGCGGCTCTATTCGTGGGCATAGGTTTTCCTGATGGTCCATACAAGAGCTGCTGTGAGGGCGCGGGAGGGCTCGTCTTTCAGTGACTTCGGCATTGGAGCGGGGCGCGCTTTAACGTTAACGAAGATAATCGCTGTGAGAGTGCCTTGTGAAAGGCTGACAAAAGTGGGGCAGTGGAACGAGCGCTGCGCAGCTGTGAGCTGAGGACGAGATTGGCATGAACGTTGGGGACGGATTGCGGTGAGGCTTCAGGGGTGAATTCCTGACGGACCTGGGTGCGTAACGGGGATTCAAGGGCAGGCGCTCATGTCGAGTGCGCCGTTTAAAATTAACTATCACAATTCAAGACCTTTGGAATTAGAAGAGGACCGTTACATGGATGATGAACTGTGCCGCTTGAATGAGCCGGGTGCCCGAGTACATGAGGCGCCTCGCTATCAATCTGAATACGAGCAGCTGTGCGAAAACGATGAAGCTGCGGCTGATTTGTATGATGAGCTTCTCGATCGAGCGGTTCAACGTGGACTTCCGGTTGCTGACAATGCGGAGACTGGTCGTGGACGTGGGAGTTATCGTTGTCCGGTGGGGGAAAGAACACTGCGTCGTTGGCGTGCAGCAAGTGGGCAAATCCCGTGGTACGGAGAAATTCGTTTTCAAGGAAGCTCGGACCTGACCCCTGTTTGGTGGACACCTGATATCCAGCCCGGTTGGGTTGGGAAGAAAGGTAATCTACCACCATGCCTAGGTACTCCGAACAGTTCAAACGTGATGCTGTGGCCCTCTATGAAAACAATGAGGACCTTTCACTTCACGCGGCTTCAGCAGAGCTTGGAGTCAATCGTTCCTCGCTTTTCTCCTGGCTTCAGCAATACGGCACCGGCAAACGTGCCCGCACGAAGGCCATGCGCGACAACGCCAAGGAGACGACTGATTCCGAGCGAATCCGCCAGCTAGAAAAAGAGAACGCGAAGCTGCGCGAAGAACGCGATATTCTGCGCAAGGCCGCGAAATATTTTGCCGAAGAGACACGCTGGTGATCCGCTTCCAGTTTGTCTATGACCACCGAACCGAGTATTCGGTCAAGCGGATGTGCCATGTGTTAAAGCTCAATCGCTCCTCGTTTTATAAATGGGTCAACACCCGCGAAAATCGCAGGTTAAAGATGTATTCCGATGCCCTTATTGGTGCAAGAATCAAGGCCATCTTCGATGATGAGAACGGGCTTTATGGTGCTAAACGCATCGCTGCAAGCCTCAACGACGATACGGACTTCGGCCCGATCAACCATAAGAAGGTCGCACGCATCATGAAATCCATGGGGCTAAAAGGCTTTAGCAAACGGCGTCGATGCATCACCACTAGGCGTAAGCCTGGTCACCGTGTCATGCCAGATTTAGTAGGCCGTACATTCACCGCTGACGAGCCGAACCGTGTGTATGTCGGCGACATTACCTACCTGCCGTGTAAGGGCGGTAAGAACATGTACCTTGCCACGGTCATTGACACCTATTCACGAAAACTTGCAGGTTATGCACTCGCAGACCACATGCGTGTCTCACTGGTCATCGAGGCTTTGTCCCATGCCAGCACAGTCCGCGGAAGCCTTGACGGGGCTATTTTCCATTCTGATCATGGAAGTGTGTACACCTCACAGGCGTTTAGGGACCACTGCGCCCAACTTGGTGTGCGCCAATCCATGGGCGCGGTGGGAACTAGTGCCGATAATGCCCTGGCAGAGTCATTTAACGCCACCTTAAAACGTGAAGTGCTACGTGATCGGAAAGTCTTTGATAATCCCATTATCTGCCGGCAGGAAGTCTTCCGATGGTGCATGCGCTACAACACACGCAGACGACACTCCTGGTGCAACCTTCTAGCCCCCGATGACTTCGAAGCACTCACATCAGCTACACTGACCCAAGCAGCATAGCTAACCCCCGACGTGTCTACTTTCCAGGGGTCAGGCCCCTCCTTCAACGAAGAAGACGGAATTCTCTGGCGATCCTATTTCCATGATTTGAATGATGCCGAAACCAGTGAGCCGACCGATGATGTCTTGTTCTCCAGCCTGCGTGGGAAAAAGGTGCGCAAAAAGAAAGTGAAACGCGGCAAGCAAGATTCCCACATCAAGGGTGCGATTGATGAGGCGCGACGCTGGACTCGCGACCATAAGCAATTTAGTCTTAGGTACCTGCGCGAAAGCTAATTTATACTCAGACTAAAAGCTATGTGGGGACCGAAGGCTATGTAGACGGAGAGGTGGTGTCCCATGAGAAGTCGAAACTCGCTCGGGCGGGTCAATGCCCGTGCTCAACTTAAACTGGTTGATGACTTGCGAGCAATTCGCCAAGATAGCGGTCGAACTATCGACGAGGTGGCGGCCGCGCTCAGAGTAGAAAGCGACGTAATTGTTGCTTTTGAGCAAGGCGAATCGAATTTTACGATGTCTACTCTTCGGCGGTATGCCAAGGCCGTGGGGCTGAGCTCTCCATGTCGGCCTGGGTTCACAGCTTCCAAGAAGTTGAACCGTCCGCGGTGCATTCTCCCTCGCCCCCGAGTACGACCCATTTTCAGATGAAGGTTATCGCTACTGGGGATCCGTTAACATCGGAGTTCTCTCCGCGCCGCGGACCGTCTTTTAGAACGACAACAAGGAGCAAGGTGCATGGGTGAGGGGACGGAGCTGATAATCTCCGAATCATATTCCGTAGCGAAAGTCAGCGCTGAAGCAAAAAGCTTCAGCAGCAATGGGGAAGAGATTCCCATCAACGTAACGATGACTTTCGGAGTACATCTCGCAGACGATGCAATTGGACTCGAGGTCTGCGTGAATCGTACTGGAGATGACGCGGACATCGTTGCTGCGGTACGGGGCGTTTATATGCTTTCTGAACCAGCGACTCAGGAGCAGCAAGTGGAAATTCTGTCGTCGTGGGCAGGACCGCGCACTCTGGCTGCGACGCAGCTGAAGCTCAACGAATTGGCTGCCTCAATCGATCGCGCTGTCGTACCTTTCCCCAAAGACATGGAGAATGCTTTCGCACCTGAAGCATTTGCCGAATTTTTCGGTTAATGCGGTCCTCGTCCGGGGCTATCGCTTCTGGGATTGTTTCACCATGTCTGGCCTGACCTCTGCCAGGGGGATGCTGGCTATGTGGGGTGAAAGTTGTGTTTTGTCGTTGCTCGTGCGCACGCATGGTGGGGCGCGCCGGGTCGAGCGGTGCGGAACGCCCAAGCCTTTCCGGGCGCGGCAGGCAGAAGACCCGGAGGCGAAGGCGGCGATTGCGCGGGCGGCATCGGAGTTAATTGCAGATGATGACGCGGTGATTTTTGATAACGGCACGACGGTGCAGGCCATTGCGCAGCGGCTGGCTGGCCGGCCCATTACGGCAATGTGTCTGAGCCTGCATTCCGCGGCGGCGCTCGGGGCGAAGCCGGGAGCGAATATCTTTGTGCCGGGTGGGCAGGTCGAACCGGACACGCTGGCGTTGTCCAGCGTCGCGGTGGCGAGCGCCTTGCGGGAATTTCGCGCAGACGTGGTGGTGCTGGGGTCGTGTTCGACGTCGCTGGAACACGGGCTGGCGACGACAACGTATGACGATGCGGAGAATAAACGCGCCGCGATGCGCGCGGCAACGCGACGCATCTTGGCCGTGGCGCCGCGCAAGCTTAATCATGTCTCGACGTTTCGGTTTGGCGATATCGAGGATTTGCATCAGCTGGTCACGACCACGGACGCGCCAGCGGACATTCTCGCGCAGATTCGCGAGCTGGGCGTGCACGTGATTACGGTGCCCGCAGGTAAATAAGGCTTAGTAGTAGGAGCCTTCCTCGTCCGCGTCCTCGAGGTCGGCGACGATCCTTTGCAGGTACATGCGCCGGCGCAGGCGGATGGCGGGGCGGGCGGCCACGGCGACGGGGCGGGGGAGGTGGGCGGCCCGGTGACCAGGCTCCGGGNAGGCCGAGGAGAGAAAGCCCGTCCGAGAGTTCTGCTGCGTGGGGTGGACTCCATCTTTCGATGGATGGGGGTACCCCCTTGCGTGTCTTGCCTAAGTTTGGTTAGGGTACCTTTCGTAAACATACGCTCTCCTAATCTCGCTCTGGGCGGGAAATGAAAAGGATCTATCTCGCAATGACGATTCGTCGCACTCTTGTTGCCTCCGTTGCTACCGTGACCGCCGCCGCGCTGCTCGCGTCCTGCTCCTCCACGGAGTCCTCTCAGTCCATGGAGACCTCGGCCACTGCTGCCGATGCCACCACGCTCACCATCGAAGACAACATCGGCTCCCACGAGCTCACCCTCCCATATGATCGCGTGGCCGTGACGGATAACCGTTCCTTCGAAATCCTCGCTGACTGGGGCGTCAACATCGTGGCGGCGCCGATCAAGCTCGTGCCGAAGACGCTTTCGGACAAGATCAACGCCGATACCGTCGAGGCCAACCTGGGCAGCCACAAGGAGCCGGACCTTGAGGCGCTCGTCGCCGCGGACCCGCAGATCGTCATCAACGGCCAGCGCTTCGAGCAGTACCAAGAGGACCTCCAGGAGCTCGTGGGCGACGAGGTGCCGGTGCTCGACTTCGAGCCGCGCGACGGCAAGGACCTGCCGGCCGAGCTCATCCGCCAGACTGGGGCCCTGGGCCAGATCTTCGGCCACGAGGAGGATGCCGCGAAGCTCGTCGACGACTTCAACAAGGCACTCGAGCGCGCGAAGAAGGCCTACGATCCGTCCAAGAAGATCATGGCCGTGAACACCTCCGGCGGCGAGATCGGCTACATCGCTCCGCACGAAGGCCGCTTCTTCGGCCCGTACTTCGACATGCTCGGCCTCACGCCGTCCCTCGAGGTGGAAAACGGCTCGAACAACCACGAGGGCGACGACATCTCCGTCGAGGCCATCGCCGAGTCCAACCCGGACTGGATCTTCATCATGGACCGCGACGGTGCCATCGGCGCCAAGGACGGCCAGCTCCACGGCGAGGCGCTTATCAAGGACAACGCCGCGCTGCAGAACGTCGCCGCCGTCAAGGACGGCCATATCATCACGGCCCCGGAGGATACCTACACCAACGAGAACATCATCACCTACACCGAGGTTCTCAACCAGATCGCTGACGCTTTTGAGTCGGCTAAGTAATCCCTGCTAGACCCCTTCACCGGAGCGGCCGCGTTGCCCCTCCGGTTTTAAGGATTTTTCATGACTGACACACTCGAGGCGCCGCGGACCCGCCGGCGCCTGTGGGACTGGAAGCTGGTGCTTGGGGGCATCGGCGTGCTCGCGCTCTTGCTCGCCTCGCTGGCGACGGGGGAGTACGACCTGTTCTCGCACGGCGACGGCTTTGACATGTTTATGACCACGCGCGTGCCGCGCACCATCGCGCTCGTGCTCGCTGGCGCCGCCATGGCCATGAGCGGCCTCGTGATGCAGCTGCTCACGCAAAACCGCTTCACCGAGCCGTCTACGACGGGCACCACCGAGTGGGCCGGCCTCGGCCTACTCTTCACGATGGTCGTCTTTCCTGGCTCGACCATCCTTGTGCGCATGGTCGGTTCCGTGGCCTTCGCCTTCATCGGCACGATGGTCTTCTTCCTCTTCCTGCGCCGCGTGACCCTGCGCTCCTCGCTCATTGTGCCGATCATCGGCATCATGCTCGGCTCCGTCGTCTCCGCCGTCTCGACCTTCTTCGCGCTGGAAACGGACATGCTCCAACAGCTCGGCATCTGGTTCATGGGCTCGTTTACCTCGGTTTACTCGGGGCAGTACGAGGTCCTCTGGATCGTGCTCATCGTGCTCATCGTCGTCTTCCTCTTCGCCGACCGCCTCACCGTCGTCGGCCTCGGCGAGGACGTCGCCACGAACGTCGGTCTCAACTACAACCGTCTGCTGCTCATCGGCACCGGCCTTATCGCGATCGCGACCGGCGTCGTCACCGTCGTCGTCGGCTCCCTGCCGTTCCTCGGCCTCATCGTGCCCAACGTCGTATCCATGATCCGCGGCGACGACCTGCGCTCCAACCTGCCGTGGGTCTGCGTCCTCGGTATCGGCATTGTCACGCTCTGCGACCTCGTGGGCCGCGTCATCATCTCGCCCTTCGAGATGCCCGTCTCCGTCATCCTCGGCATCATCGGCGCCGTCGTCTTCGTCGTCGTCATCGTGAGGAGCAACCGTGGTCACTAAGAAATACTGGATAACGCTGTCCGTCGTTTGGGGTCTGGCTTTAGTTTTTGCCTTCGGCCTGCTCGCCTGGGACAACCCCATGCCATTCGGCACCCGCAAGTTCTGGCTCATCGCCGAGCGCCGCGCCGATGCCGTCACCGCCATGGCCATCGTCGCCGTGTGCCAAGCCATGGCCACCGTCGCCTTCCACACGGTAACGAATAACCGCATCCTCACCCCGTCCATCATGGGCTTCGAGGCGCTCTACCGCGTCATCAACACGGCGACCGTTTTCTTCCTGGGCGCCGCGGGGCTCACGGCCTCGCGCAACTTCGGGACGTTCCTCATGCAGATGGGCATCATGATTCTGCTGTCCCTCCTGCTCTACTCCTGGCTGCTCACCGGTGCGGAGAAGAACCTTCACGCCATGCTGCTCGTGGGTGTGGTCATCGGCGGGGGGCTGGGGGCGCTCTCCCCCTTCATGCAGCGCCNCTTTAGTTTTTGCCTTCGGCCTGCTCGCCTGGGACAACCCCATGCCATTCGGCACCCGCAAGTTCTGGCTCATCGCCGAGCGCCGCGCCGATGCCGTCACCGCCATGGCCATCGTCGCCGTGTGCCAAGCCATGGCCACCGTCGCCTTCCACACGGTAACGAATAACCGCATCCTCACCCCGTCCATCATGGGCTTCGAGGCGCTCTACCGCGTCATCAACACGGCGACCGTTTTCTTCCTGGGCGCCGCGGGGCTCACGGCCTCGCGCAACTTCGGGACGTTCCTCATGCAGATGGGCATCATGATTCTGCTGTCCCTCCTGCTCTACTCCTGGCTGCTCACCGGTGCGGAGAAGAACCTTCACGCCATGCTGCTCGTGGGTGTGGTCATCGGCGGGGGACTGGGGTCGCTCTCCACCTTCATGCAGCGCCTGCTTACGCCCTCCGAGTTCGACGTGCTCACCGCGCGTCTCTTTGGCTCCGTGAACAACGCGTCCACCGAGTACTACTCGGTGGCCATTCCCATCGTGATCGTCGCGACAGTCCTGTTGTTCCTCAACGCGCGGCGCCTGAACGTCATCGCCTTGGGTGCAGACGTCTCGCAGAACCTCGGAGTGAACCACAAGTACAACGCAATCTACACGCTCATCCTTGTCTCCATGCTCATGGCGACGACCACCGCGCTGGTCGGTCCGATGACCTTCCTCGGCTTCCTCGTGGCCACCCTGGCGTACCAGTTCGTGGACACCTACGATCACCGCTATATCTTCCCGATGGCCATCGGTCTTGGCTTCCTCGTGCTTACCGGTGCCTACTTCATCATGAACCACGTGCTCCGTGCCCAAGGCGTGGTCTCCATCATCATCGAGCTCGTGGGCGGCTCCGTATTCCTGTTCGTCATATTGCGAAAGGGCAGACTGTGATTTCTTTAAAGAACGTGACGAAGTCCTACTCTTCGTCGCTCACCATCGGACCCCTCGATCTGGAGATCCCCTCCGGCGGCATCACCGCCCTCGTGGGGCCCAACGGCGCCGGCAAGTCGACGATGCTCACCATGATTGGTCGCCTTCTCGACATGGACGCCGGTTCCATCTCCGTGGGCGGCCACGACGTCACCTCGACCAAGTCCAAGGAACTGGCCAAGGTGCTGTCCATCCTGCGCCAGGAGAACCACTTCGTCACCAAACTCACCGTGCGCCAGCTCGTGGGCTTTGGCCGCTTCCCGTATACGCAGGGGCGCATTACCGCCGGCGACGAGGAGATCATCTCCAAGTACATCCGCTTCCTCCACTTGGAAGAACTCCAGGACCGTTACCTCGACCAGCTCTCTGGTGGCCAGCGCCAGCGCGCCTACGTCGCCATGGTGCTCTGCCAGGAGACTGACTACGTCCTCCTCGACGAGCCACTCAATAACTTGGATATCGCGCACTCCGTGGAGATGATGAAGCACCTTCAGGTCGCCGCCCGCGACCTCGGCCGCACCATCATCGTCGTCCTCCACGACATCAACTTCGCCGCGCGCTATGCGGACTATGTCTGCGCGTGCAAGGACGGGCAGATCGTGGAGTTCGGACCCACCGAGTCCATCATGAAAGACGACATCCTCACCGATATCTTCGAAACCCCCATCCAAGTCATCGAAGGACCCAATGGTTTGATGGCGTGCTACCACTAGATTTTTAAGGCCCTGACCTCGCGATTTGTTTGAATCTAGGTCCGGGCCTATATTTATCCGAGTCGCCAGCGAGGCGGCAACGCAAACTCCGTTGATTCGGATTTGACAGAGTCAAAGCCAATCACTAAGTTTGAACAAGTCGCTTGAGAGCAACTCGTTAAGGGTTGTGATTGAGTGTACGGATGATGTTTGAGAACTCAATAGTGTGCCAATGTACTTTTTATTTTTGTCTGTTTCAGATGGT
>NZ_LT596208.1:1510211-1563808 GCF_900092335.1 Corynebacterium phoceense | reverse complement strand
GATGGTACTGCACTCGGGAGGGTGTGGGAGAGTAAGTTACCGCCGACATAAAAACAACAAACAACAACTACATACACACTGCAAGCCCAGACACCACCACGTGGTGCCTGGGCTTACAGTCGTTTTAGCCCCCGATTGTCTGTCGTGACCGTGCTTTCCTTCAAGTCTCACGCGCGGCGGCCAGGTGCCAGCGACTTCGAGGAGGGGCAGGCACACGCGATCGGCTACAGCGACGCCGACCGCAACGCCGGCGCACGGGCTACAGCCTCCGAAAAATACACGAGTCACACAACTTCCCCTGATTCTTGGACGACTCATTCACACTTCAACGCCTACGCGGGTAAGTCGCACCGGCCTGGCTCCTGAGGATGGCGGCCTTCGTTGAAGTTCTAGCGCCCATGACGACGAGGGCGCGCTTCGGCACGTCTTTTCTTGGCCCGACGAATCAGACAGTCGGAAGCGGCCACACTGTGCGGACAAGAAAAACCACTGTCAACCGTCGAAGCTTTTTCGCAACTGGGCCGTAAGCCGCAGAACTAAATGGCCTTTTACCGGCACAGTGGCAAAACATAGGGGCGGTGACACAAGGTCTGCAGCGGTGAAGTCGCGGTCGGCAGAGGCTACTCGGGCAGGAAGCTATAGGTATAGAGCACCGGGTTGTGAATGATGAGCTCGTAGTCCTGGCTGTGCGCTTGGGAGGTGAGGGAGTAGACCTCGAGACGGTTAAAGGCGTGCACGGTGATGAGGAGGGCCACGGCAGTCACCACTCGGGTTGCCGCGACGGCGACGAGGGTGTTGCGTGTGACTGTGCGCATCGGAAGACTTTCAGTTGGGAGAGATGGTCGCGTGTAGGCTCATTCTCTATGGCAGAGCATAAGATTTACTCGTTTGCGTTTGGTGACATCTACGACGCCTATGTGGCGAAGGCCGAGCGGAAGGAGCGCACGGAGTCGGAGGTGCGTGAGCTCATCCAGTGGATGACGGGCTACGACGATGACGGCCTTGACGAGGTGCGTGCTGATGGCACGACCATGCGGGAGTTCTTTGAGAAGGCGCCGGCGCTCAACCCTGCCAGGGAACTGGTGACGGGCAGCATCTGCGGCGTGAAGATTCAGGAGTTGGAAAACCCGCTGATGAAACTGATTCGCCAGCTCGACAAGGTCATTGACGAGCTGGCGAAGGGCAAAGCAATGGAAAAGATTAAGCGGTCAAACGCTTAACGGCCTCGCGGATGACCTCGGGGCGCTTGCAGAAGGCGAAGCGCACGAAGTTCTTCCACGGCTCGGGGTTGTCCGTAAAAGGGGACAAAGGGATGGTGGCGACGCCGCGCTCGGCAGGTAGGCGGGTGCAGAATTCGATGGCGTCTTCGTGGACGTCGGCCACCAGGTAATAGGTGCCAGGGGTAGCGAAGACTTCGTATCCCAGCGAGGCCAGGCCTTCAGCGAGGATGTCGCGGCACTCTTCGAGGCCGGTGACCATGTTGGTCTGCCACTGCTGCTCGTGGGTGAGGGCGTGGGCGACGGCGGGCTGGAAGGGCGTCGTGGAGACGAAGGACATGAACTGCTTGGCCTTGATGACGCCGTCGAGTAGCTCCGGAGTCGCGATAGCCCAGCCGGTCTTCCAGCCGGTCGCGTTGAAGGACTTGGCGGCAGACGAGATCTTGATGGTGCGCTCGGCCATGCCCGGCAAGTCGCGCACGGAGGTAAAGGAGCCGTGGAAGACGAGGTCCTCGTAGACTTCATCAGCGAGGATAAGGAGGTCGTGCTCGACGCAGAGCTCGGCAAGGGCGTCGAGTGCGGGGCGGGAGAAGACGGAGCCCGTCGGGTTATGCGGAGAGTTGATGATGATCATCGCCGTCTTGTCCGTCACGGCGGCGCGCACGGCGTCTACGTCGAGGTCCCACGTGCCGGCGGTAGGGGTGAGGGGGACGGGGACGCGGGTGGCATCGGCAAGCGCGATGGCCGCGGCGTAGGCGTCGTAGTAGGGCTCGAGGACAATGACCTCTTGGCCGGGCTCGACGAGGCCGAGGACGGTGGCCGTGATGGCCTCCGTGGCGCCGGCGGTGACCACGAGGTGGCCGGTGGGGACGCCGTAGTGGGCGGAGAGGGCATCGAGAAGCTGGGGCACACCGCGCAGGGGCGCGTACTGGTTATGGCCGGTGGCGATCTGCTCCTGGGCGATCTCGAGCATGCGGGCGGGGCCGTCGGTGTCTGGGAAGCCCTGGCCAAGGTTAATTGCGTTGTGCTTGGTGGCGAGGGCGGTCATGGTGGAGAAGACGGTCTCGCCACACTGCTGGAGGCGCTGGACTGTCATTAGAGCACCAATAAATCGAACTTGGTGGCCTTGACGTCCGTGAGGCGCTTGCGGGCGCGGTCGAGGCGGTGCCACTCTTCCTCGGGGATGGAGGTGCGCGCGATCTTGACGATGTCCTGGTCAGGCGTGCCCCAGGCGATGGGCATGGGGGTGATCTGCTGCCAGTGGTCCTGGTCGCTGCTGACGCGGTGG
Organism: Corynebacterium phoceense; assembly: GCF_900092335.1. GTDB lineage: Bacteria > Actinomycetota > Actinomycetes > Mycobacteriales > Mycobacteriaceae > Corynebacterium > Corynebacterium phoceense. Next base: position 1,561,303 of record NZ_LT596208.1, on the reverse strand, counting down.
CCGGAGACGGCGGCGACGGGAATCTTCGTGCCGACGGTGCGGTTCGCCAGGCCCGGGATAGTGGTGACGGTGCGCAGTGCTGCGCCCCAACGCGGTGGGAGGTTCGGGTCGACGTTGGTGTTGACGAGAGCCATGAGGACCATGTCGCGCTCGTTGACCTCGGCGATGACGGCGGGGGCGAGCGGATACGCGTTGTAGAGCTCCTGGGCGGTGCCGACCTTGCGGGAGGCGACGACGCCGACGATGGCCATCATGATGCCGAAGAGCGCTAGGCCGATGCCGATGGTGATGGACCAGATGGCGTCTACGAGGACGTAGACGGCGATGCCGGCGAGGATGAGCACGAGGCCCATGACGAGACCCGAATTGCGTAGACGTACGGAGTCGCGGAGAAGTTCGTTGTTTTTCTTGGCGAACGCCTCGTCGACGTCGAATTTGAAGATCTTCATAGTTCCTCCAAGTCTAGTGCGTCCACGAGCCGGTACGCGTAACCCTGCTCCGCGAGGAAGCGTTGGCGGTGGACGGCGTATTCGGCGTCGAGGGTATCGCGGGTGACCAGCGTGTAGAAGTGCGCCTCGCGCCCGTCCGACTTAGGCCGCAGCAGGCGGCCCAGCCGCTGGGCCTCCTCCTGGCGGGAGCCGAAGGTGCCGGAGACCTGGATGGCCAGGGCGGCCTCGGGAAGGTCGATCGAGAAGTTGGCGACCTTGGAGACAACGAGGGTGTGGATCTCGCCGTCGCGGAATTGCTGGAAGAGTTTCTCGCGCTTGGCATTGGAGGTCTTTCCATGAATGACGGGTGCGCCTATGCGCTTTCCGATGCCCTCGAGCTGCTCGAGGTAGCCGCCGATGATGAGGGCTTGCTGGCCTTCGTGCTGCTTGAGCAAGGTTTCGACGACATGGTCCTTGGCTTCGGCGGAAGCGGCGATGCGGTAGCGGTCGCGCGGCTGGGCGGTGGCGTAGAGCATGCGTTCCTCGGGGCCGAGGTCGACGCGAACCTCGACGCAGTCGGCGGTGGCGATAAAGCCCTGCTGTTCGAGCTCCTTCCAAGGCGCGTCGTAGCGCTTGGGGCCGATGAGGGAGAAGACGTCACCCTCGGCGCCGTCCTCGCGGACGAGAGTGGCGGTAAGCCCGAGGCGACGGCGAGACTGGAGATCCGAGGTCATGCGGAACACGGGTGCGGGCAGGAGATGGACCTCGTCGTAGATGATAAGGCCCCAGTCGCGGGAGTCGAAGAGCTCGAGCGCGCGGTATTCGCCCTTCGTCTTGCGGGTGACGACCTGGTAGGTGGCGATGGTGACGGGTTTTATTTCCTTCTTCTCGCCGGAGTATTCGCCGATTTCATTCTCGGTAAGCGTGGTGCGCTTGAGCAGCTCATCGCGCCATTGCCGGCCGGCGACGGTGTTAGTGACGAGGATGAGCGTGGTGGCCTGGGCCTTGGACATGGCGGCCGCGCCCACGACGGTCTTGCCGGCGCCGCAGGGCAGCACGACGACGCCGGAGCCGCCGGCCCAGAAGGAGTCCGCGGCGTACTGCTGGTAGTCACGCAGGTGCCAGTCATCCTCGGTGAGCGCGATGGGGTGGGACTCGCCGTCGACGTAGCCGGCGAGGTCCTCTGCGGGCCAGCCGACCTTGAGCAGCTCCTGCTTGAGGCGGCCGCGCTCTGAGGGCGGGACGGCGATGGTGTTGCCGTCGATGCGCGCGCCGAGCATGCCGCCGACCTTCTTGTGACGTTCGAGCTCGACGAGGATGGCAGGCTCATCGGATTCGAGGATGAGTCCGTGGGCCGGGTGGGCCTGGAGGCGCACGCGGCCGTAGCGCGACATTGTCTCCGCGACGTCGATGAGCAGCGCCTGCGGGACGGGGAAGCGCGAATACGTCTCGAGGACGTCGACGACTTGCTCCGCGTCGAAGCCGGCGGCGCGGGCGTTCCACAGCGCGAGCGGGGTGATGCGGTAGGTATGGATATGCTCCGGGGCGCGCTCGAGCTCGGCGAAGGGGGCCAGGGCTGCGCGGGCGGCATCGGCAAGCTCGTGGTCGACCTCAAGGAGGACGGTCTTATCCGACTGGACGATAAGCGGGCCATTCATTCGGCCCAGTTTAGTCCTTAAGCCGCGCACTCATAATCCGGTGGAGGGGGAAGCGGACGGGGTGGCCGTCGCGGTCGAGGGCGTCGACCTGGCCGCCGGCGACGGTGAGCGGGGTGACGGTGACCTCGCGCGGGCGGCCGTTGCGGTCCGCGTAGCCCACAACGATGAGTCGGGAGCCGCGGGCGGCTGCCTCGATGAGTACGATGTCCGGTCCTTCTGGAGTTTGATTGGGCTCGGCGGTGCGNACAGCGATGGAGGCGCCATGCTCGTCTTCGGCGGCGGGGGCGAAACCGTTGCTTCGTAGCTCTTCGAGGACGAGCCTTAAGCGTTGCTGGGAGATGGCGACGGTGGGCGCAAGCAGCCTAAGGGAGTCCACGGCGGCGACGGCTTGGGCGAGCAGGGCCTCGTCCTCGCAGCGGACGTAAGCGAGCGCCGTGCCGGAGCGCAGTGTGCCGTGCCGGCGGGCGACGTCGTCGATGAGGAATTCCACGGCCTGAGGGACCTCGCCGAGGGCATGGGCCTGGAGGAAGTCCTTGATCTCCTGGGCCGTCATACCGGAGTCCATGCCGCGGCGCAGCGACTCGGTGGAGATGCGGTAGACGCTGGCCAGGCCCGGTGACTCGAGATCCGCGAGATTCTCCAGCGTGCGCAGCAGCTCCGTGACGAGCGGGCCCGGGGTGAGCACCGTCATGTCAGCCTGCATGATGAATTGCTCGACGGCCTCGGGCACGGGGCGCTCCTGGACGAGGGCGCCGCGGGCGGTAACGCCCAGCCACTGGGCCTCGGCGTGGAGGCGCTCGATGGTGGCCGGTTGCGTGTGCGCGGCGAAGAGAGGACTGGCAAAGCGGAGGTCTTCCCAGAACTCTTCGAGGTTGAGCGGTTGGCTGCTGTTCCTGTAGACGTCGAGGATTCTCGCCCGGTGGCGCGGCAGATAGTCGTGAGCGGTCTCCTGGTCGAGGCCGCGCTGCGACTCCCACGCGGCCCACGGGGAGGTCTCCCACGCGTCGAGGAGGACCTGGAGGCGGTCGGGGAGTGGGGCGTCGGCCCATTCTTGTGCCGCCTGCGTGGGAGCCAGGAAGTTGCCCTCCGGACCGCCCTTCGGTTCTCCGCGGCCGAGGAGGCGCGCGTGGAAGCCTAGCGCGATGAGTTCCTTGACGTAGTCCGTGTCGAGTTTCCTGGCCAGGTGTGCGAGGGGTCGGACGCCCACCGTCTTGTCCTTGAGCAGCTCGACCGGCTCTTGTCCCAGGATGTCGATGAGACGGCCCATGAGACGCACGACGTCGAGGCCCGCGGCGGCGCCGGCTTCGTTAGTCTTCTGGTCCTGTACCGGCCCACCTTGGCGGCCGGACGGCTCCAGCGGGATGTTGAGCGGCGCTTGGCCTCGGAGCNGTCTCCAGCACGCGGCGTTGTTCATTGTCGAGTTTCTCGATATCCGCCGGGTCCACGGTGTGCTGTTCGAGCAGCGACCAGTCTGCGGGAAGTGCCGCCATGACCTCGCGGGGGACCATGACGCGGGAGTCGTCGGTGTTAAAGACGAGGGCTTTGTCTTTCAACGCGTCGATGACCGCGGCGGTGCCTGAAGGAGCGAACTCCACGGGTTCGAATTCTGCGCCGGCTGCCACGAGTCGTTCCAGTGTGGCCAGTTCTGCTGCGGTGCACGTGGCGAGCGCGCGGGCGAGGGAGGTGCGCAGGAGCAGGCGCGTGGCGAGCGGGGCAATGCCTGGGGGTAGCGGATGCGTGGCATCGGGGCGGTGAGTGAGGATGCGCGCGAGTTCATCGTCGCTGCGTTTGCCCAGCCAGGAACGGAAATCAGTGGCTGGGGTGGCCAGCGTGTGAGAAGAAACCATATCGGGTGACAAGTCTAACCCCGATTAAGTTACGTTTTCCGCGCAGGTTTGGCAGAATATAGGGCATGTCGAATGTAGAGAAGAAGGGCCACGTGTCCCCGGCTTGGCCGAAGAACGACGCCCGCGAGCACGCAATTACCGAAATTTCCGCTCCGTTTGCCGGCGCTTCGAGCCCGTACGGTGACGACACTGTTCTGCCTCTCCCGGCTGAGAAGCTGAACTACGTTCACCCGTACACGCGCATCAACCGCTAAGGTTTCGGCGCACGCGTGGCACCCTTCGGGGTGCCTTTCATCGTTTTCGGGTGGAGCAGGCGAGCAGAATCTGCCTCACTTCGTGGCTGCAGAGCCTCACTGGGCGCAGATTGTGGCGACTTTTGTTCGTGGCTACGCGACCCCAAAACCACGAAAGCCCACGCCGCTCCGCAGGGGAGCGCGTGGGCTGAACGCTATCGGTGCTTACAGGGAAGCGATGACAGCGGCAATCGGGTCGACCGAGTTGCGGTTGGCCGCGTAGAGGTTGTTGAGGGACTCGCGGTTGGCCTTGTACTGCTCCTTGAAGTTGGCGGGCAGCTGGTAGCCGTACTTAGTGGCGGTGTCCGTGATCAGCGCGTAGAGGTTGTCCACGGCGAGGTCATCGGACTCGGAGGAAGCCTGTGCCGGAGCGGCCGGGGCAGCAGCCTCAGGCTGAGCGGCGGGGGCCGGAGCCGGAGCCGGGGTGGCATCGAGATTGCGCGGCGTCGGGGCGGGGTTCAGGCCCAGGGGCGCGGAGCAGNCGGCGACAGCAATCTGCTGCTCACGGGTGGCCTGGTTGGCGGTCGGGGCGAACTCGCCGCCGCCGTAGGCCTGCCAGGTGGAAGCGGAGAACTGCAGGCCGCCGTGGTAGCCGTTGCCGGTGTTGATGGCCCAGTTGCCGCCGGACTCGCACTGTGCGAGGCGGTCCCAGTCAGAATCCGGGGCCGCGGAGGCGGTCGGGGCCATGAGGGTGGCAGCGGCGCCGAAGGCGACGGTGGTGGCGGCGAACTTAGCGGCCGTGTGCTTCTTAGCGGAATGACGTCCCATGATTGAGTGTTCCTCTCTCTTCCCGCTATAAGTACTGAATGCGCGTCGGTCAAAAGTGTCGGGCTGGGTCAGGCTGCAACCGTTTGGATTGATAAGCGGGTGGTTGCCGGCCGTGAGCCGTGGTGCTCCGACTTAAGCGCTTGGGGGACACGGTACCGGTTTATAACGAAAGTGTCACGTTCTTTGACCTTTTCGTGACAATGTCCGCTCGCCGGAGCCGGCCGCCTAATGAAAAATCCCAGGTGAACGGATTTTGAGAAGCGTTACATCCAATTTTGTGAGACGCGCCACACGGGTCGCCGCGCCACGATTGTGCTGTGATTTCGCAACCGGCGGGCGCGTAGTAAAATGACATCTTCCCCTGAATACTCTTTTATCCCTAAGACACAAGAAAGTGGTGAGCCTCGTGCCTATCGGCAAAGTGAAGTGGTACGACGCGGAGAAGGGCTTTGGCTTTGTCTCCAATCCCGGCAGCGAGGATGTCTTCGTTGGACGTTCCGTACTCCCGGAGGGCGTTGAGGAGCTGGTGCAAGGCCAGCGCATCGAGTTCGACTTCGCGGCCGGCCGCCGCGGCCCGCAGGCGTTGCGCGTGAACGTGCTCGACAAGCCGCGTCGCCGCACCCCGTCCCGCAAGCCCGAGGAATTGGGCTCCATGATTGCAGACGTCATGACGGTCCTCGAGTCCCAGGTGCAGCCTTCGCTCACCGCAGGGCACTACCCGGACCGCAAGACCGGACGCGATGTCGCCGCCATCCTGCGCGCCATCGCCAAGGAGCTTGATTCATAAAAAACGCACCGCGCGTCACCGTGAGACCACAGTGACGCGCGTTTGTTATTGGGGAGAAGATTATTCAGCCGGGGCAGAAGACGTCGCCGTCGCCGCCGCGAGCTCATCCGGGGCAAGAGTAGACAGGGACCATACAGCCGTATACGGCGTTTCCTCGCCGCCCTCATTGGTGCCCAGCAGCACCGCAGAAATCTCCACGACGGCCAGGTGCGCCTTCTTGCCTTCCGATGCCCCCTCCACCGAGCCCGGAACTTCCACCACCGTCGTCTCGCCGGCGCCGTGGAGCTGCTCATCGTTGGCCGCCGGGTCGTCGTAGATGGTGAGCAGCTGCCACTGGTTGGACGCGATATCGTCAGGCACCTCGATCTTCAAGGTGTCATTCTCGCCGACGACGAGGTTGGGCACCTCGCCCTCGGGGCAGTCCGCGCCGGGCTCGCACACCATGTACGGGGCGACCTCCATGGATTCATCACCGACGGATGCGGTGACCTTAATATCCTGCGGCTGCGCCCCTGGCTTATTGCTGCGCCAGTTCTGGAAGAGTACGACCGCCACGACGATCACGACGACGGCGATGATGACCGCCAGTAATTGGAGGAGGGATTTCTTCTTAGCCTCTTTGCGCGTTGCCATGGTGCAAAATACTACTCGACGGACACTACGTGTCGGACGCAGCGGGCTCGAAGCTCACTCGGTACAGATCCGGCCAGCGCTTGCCCGTGACGTAGAACTGGTCCGTGCCCTTGATGTGCGCGATGCCGTTGAGCACGTTATTGGGATCGTCCGCCGCGTTATTCTTCACGCCCGACGCGTCGATGACGCCGGTGACCTTGCCGGTGGCCGGGTCGATACGCAGGATGTCCGTGCTAAACCACACGTTGGCATAGACGTGGCCGTCGACGCACTCGAGCTCGTTAATCTCGTTGACCGGTGCGCCGTCCCGCGTGACCGTGACGCGCGAGCGTTCCTCGAAGTTATCCGGGTCGAGGTGGCGCAGTTCCGCTGTGCCGTCCGACGTGATGAGTTCGTTGTCGAGCGCGCACAGGCCCCAGCCTTCGCCCTCGTAGTGGGCGCGGCCGGTTTCTTTCAGCGTCGCCGCGTTGTAGCGGATGGCCTCGCCGGCCTTCCACGTGAGTTGCCAGATGGAATCCTCAAACTGGGTTATGCCCTCGCCGAAGAGCTGCGGGTCCAGGTCGACCGACGCGCGCTCGTCGCCCGTGACCGGATCAAAGCGGTAGAGGCGGGACTCGCCGTACTGGCCGGTGCCCACCCCCCCGTCTCTTTTACACACCTAGATGTGGNTCCTCGGTGGTCTCGAGGCCCTGCGTAAACGACGTCGCATCAAAAGGCAGCGTCTCGTGGACGACCGCGGTGAGTTTCTCCACCTCGGCCGGGGCGGCGGAGGTGGGGGAGGAGGAACCATCAGTGCCGCACGCGGCGAGGAGCGCGGCGGGCACGATGAGCGCGGCGACCCCGGCGGCGACCTGCGACCGTGGAGTGGTCGCAGGGGGAGAGGAAAATCGGGCCGTGAGAGAGCGAAGCATACCTAAGGACGCTACCACGGCGCGGATGACCCATAATAGGAAGCGTGTCAAGCAAAAAGAGAGAGTCCACCCACCGCAACCCGCTCCTCGGCGCGCGCGCTGTGGAGGTGGCGCGGGAGGCCGTTGCCGAGCTGGGCGAAGGGGGCATCGGCAAGCATATTGGCGTCGCCGGGCTCACGCGCAACGTCGCGACGCACCGCTTTGAGGCCGACATGCCTGGCTACCCGGGCTGGGAGTGGCAGGCGGTGCTCGCGTGCGCGGCGGGCTCGGAGGACGTGACCGTCAACGAGGTCGCGCTCGTGCCCGGCGGCGACGCCCTCCAGGCACCCGAGTGGGTGCCCTATGCCGAGCGCGTGCGTCCCGGCGACCTCGGCCCGGGTGACCTCATGCCGGTGCCTGACGATGACCGTCTCGACGACTTTGGCAACCTCACCGAAGCCGCCGTCCAGGACGCCCGCACACGTTGGCGCACCGGCGAGTTCGGCCCGAATTCCGCCATGGCGGCTGCGGCCCCGCTGCAGTGCAAGACGTGCGCTTTCATGGTTCCGTTCATGCCCAACTTCGGAGTGTGTGCAAACGCATATTCCGCCGATGGCCGCGTGGTCCACGCCACGTATGGCTGCGGCGCGCACTCAAAAACCACGGTCACAGAGACCGACAACGAGCCCGGCCGCGCCTTCGACGACGAAAAGCCCATCTTCTGATCTAGTCCAGTTTTGCGTTTTTGCCTGTGGTGGGGGAATCTTTGCAGGTAAAACTCAATCCTCCTGGCACTAGGTAAAGGGGCTCTTGCTCGTGAAGACTGCTCTCGATCGGTATTTCCATATCTCTGAACGCGGTTCCACTGTAGGAACCGAAGTCCGCGCGGGAACGGTCTCGTTCTTCGCGATGGCGTACATCATCCTGCTCAACCCGCTCATCTTGGGCACCACACCCGACGTCAACGGCCACGCGCTCGGCATCCCGCAGGTCGCCGCCGCCACGGCGCTTATCGCCGGCATTATGACCATCGCCTTCGGCGCTATCGCCCGCTACCCATTCGCCATGGCGGCGGGCCTGGGTATGAACACCTTTGTTGCGGTCACGATGGTCGCCACCAAGGGCCTGTCCTGGCAGGAGGCCATGGGTCTCGTGGTCATCGAGGGCATCATCATCGTGCTGTTGGCCGTCTCCGGCTTCCGCACCGCCGTCTTTGAGGCCATCCCGCACTCCATGAAGGCCGCGATGGGCGTCGGTATTGGTATGTTCATCGCCATCATCGGCTTCGTGGACGGCGGGTTTGTCACCCGCGTGCCGGACGCCGCGCACACCACCGTGCCGGTTGGCCTGGGTATCAACGGCTCCATTGCGACCTGGCCGGCCTTCGTCTTCGTTATCGGCCTGCTCATCTGCGCCTTCTGCGTCATCCGCAACGTCCCGGGCGGCCTGTTCCTGGCGATTGTCATCACGACTGTCATCGCGATCATCCTGCAGGCTCTCTTCCCCAACGAGGACTGGGGCATGGCCACCCCGGGCGCCCCGTCGTCGCTCGGCGGCATGCCGGATCTCTCCATCGTGGGTGAGGTGAGCCTCTTCGGCGCGTTCACCAAGCTGGGCGTCGTCGCCACCGTGCTACTCATCTTCACGCTGCTGCTCACCAACTTCTTCGACGCCATGGGCACCATGACGGGCCTGGGCAAGCAGGGCGACCTCGTCGACGAGGACGGCGTTCTGCCGGACATGAAGAAGGCCCTGGTCGTCGAGGGCTTCGGCGCCGTGGCCGGCGGCCTGGGCTCCGCCTCCTCCAACACCGTCTTTGCAGACTCTTCTGCGGGCATCGCCGATGGCGCCCGCACCGGCCTGGCCAACATCACGACGGGTGTGCTCTTCCTGCTCGCCATGTTCTTGACCCCGCTCTATGAGATCGTCCCGATCGAGGCCGCCGCACCGGTCCTCGTCATCGTGGGCGTGCTCATGGCCTCCCAGATCACCGAGATCGAGTGGCACAAGATGGAGGTCGCCATCCCGGCGTTCCTCACCATCGTGGTCATGCCGTTTACTTACTCCATCGCCAACGGCATTGGCGTGGGCTTCATCGCCTTCGCTGCCATGGCTGTCTTCGCAGGCAAGGCCAAGCAGGTCCACTGGATCATGTGGCTCGTGGCCGCGATGTTCGTGGTCTATTTCGGCATGGGACCGATTTCCTCCGTTATCGTTTAGTTCGCTGCATTCCCGACACGGTAGTGTCGGGTACATGCGCTACGTAATTGAAGACGTCAACGACCCTCGCCTGGATGACGTTCGGAACTTGAAAAAGTCCGACGCCCACGGCGAGGGTCTTGTCATTGGCGAGGGCCCCATCATCGTCGAGCGCCTGCTCGCCTCCGCGTACCCCACCCGCTGCATTGTGGGCTTCAAGGCGAAGATCGACACCTACCTGTCGCAGCACGAGGTGCCCGACGACGTGCCCATCTACGAGGTCACCCGCGACATGCTCACTGAGGTCGCCGGCTTTGACATGCACCGCGGCCTGCTCGCGTCCGCGGACCGCCTGGACGCCTGGTCGGTCGACGAGGTCATCGAGGGTGCACAGACGCTCGTCGTCATGGAAGGCGTGGGCGACCACGAGAATATCGGCGGCATCTTCCGCAACGCCGCGGGTATGGATGTCGACGGCGTGCTGCTGGGCTCCGGCACCGCGGACCCGCTCTACCGACGCAGCGTCCGCGTGTCCATGGGCCACGTCCTGCGCCTGCCGTGGGCTCGCTTCGAGGGCGGCTACACCAATTGGCAACATAAGCTGGCCAAGCTTTCCGATGCCGGCTTCCGTCTCGTCTCCTTAACCCCCAGCGAGGACGCGGTCCACCTGGCCCAAGCTCTTAAGGGCGCCGAGAAGGTCGCGCTCCTCGTGGGCGCCGAAGGCCCCGGCCTTACCGAACACGCGATGAAGGCCACGGACGTCCGCGCACGCATTCCGATGGCCCCGGGAACCGATTCCTTGAACGTGGCGACGTCCGCGGCGATTGCGTTCTACGAGCGCCAGCGCTCGCTGCTCGACTTCTAGCCCCGCGCTCCCCAGTCCTGGCGGCATTGTTACGCTTCAGGCCGAGATGTGCCGATTTTCGGCTCACGCGGAGGGCACAGTCGGCTTGGAGTGTGATTGGCCGCGGCTGGATCTACGTTCAGGACATATAGGGCACCGTGTGGGCGCTCGGGGAGGGGCTTATATGTCCTGAAGGGACTTTTGTGTCAATTTTCAGCGCGCGCGGAGGGGCTAGCGGCGGCGGTTCTTGAAGAACGTGACGACGCGCGAGGCAATGGTGCGGCCGAGGTCCGCGAGGTCGTGCGCGGTGCGCTGGGCGGACTCGGCGATGGTGGACTCGGGCTCGGCCTCGGGGTCTGCGTAGTCGTCGTAAGCGCCGTTGGCGGGGCCGACGCCCAGCTTCGCGGCGGAGGTCTCGACGAGCTCGGAGGTGGACTTAGGTGCGGGGGTCGGGTCGACCTTGGGCTCAGGGCGGCCGTCGATGGCGTAGCCCACGACGTCGAGGTTGGGACCGTTCTCGCCGATTTCCACGCCGAGCCAGGTGCGCTCGGCTTCCTGCATGAGCTCCTGGGGGACGAAGGGCAGAGTGATGGCACCGAAGGTGGAGGGGCGGTGCTCGCCGGCCCAGTAGGGGCCTTCGTAAGGCTCGGGCAGGCCGATGTCCTCGATGAACTCGGTGCGCGTCGAGCACAGGGAGCGCTTGAGCTCGTAGTTCTCCCAGTGTGCCATGCCGGCGTAGCCCTCCTCCTCGTTGGACGCGAAGGCGAAGATGTGCTTGGCGTTGATGGCGCGCAGCAGGAGCGGGGAGAGCTTGGAGAGCGTGAGGGCGTCGTCCATGATGACGGTCTGGACCACGGTCACGCCGGGGTAGCCGCCGATGTAGAACTCGCCCACGTCAGCCTGCGCGGAGCGGCCGAGCGGGAACTGGCCAATGGGCGTCACGGGGAACGCCGGATTGAGCTGGCTCAAGTACTTGCGCCCGAAGCCGCGGTCCGCCTTGGGATCGGCGTTGAGGACCTTCGCGATGTCAGCGGCGGGCTCGGAGCTGTCGCCCACGGTGACGTACCAGAGAGTAAGGACTGCGCGTGAGATGTTCATGAGAGGGAATCTTTCTTGAGTGAACGTCTAGAGCTGGACTGGGAGGTTAGTCGCGGGGACGCTTCGTGTTGCCGCGCACGCCGAGGAGGACGTCTTCCCAGTTCGGCGTCGAGGCGCGACGACGGCGCTTGGACGGCTTGGGCGCGGGCGACGGATGCTGGAGGAACTCCTCGTCCTTGTCGTTGGACTCGGACGCTGCGTTGGCTTTTTCCTCAGCGGGCTCCGCATCCTCGGAGTCGTGCGGGGTGCCCACGGGCGCGATGGTAGGAGCGGTGAGGTCCGTGACGTCGGTGACCTCGACCACGGTCTCGTCCTCCTCGGAGGCGTCGGCGCGGCGGGAGTGGCGCAGCGCGTCCAGTTCGTCCTGCTCGCCGTAGGAATACGGATCGAAGTCCTCGTCCTCGCGGGCGTCGAGTGCCTCGACACGGCGGGAACCGCGGCCGACGGAGGTGAGCGAGCGTACCGGCTGGACGAAGTCCGGGTCAGTGAGGTCAGCGGCCACGGTGTTGCGGGCGACGAGGGTGGACGCGGAGCCGGAGGACTCACGCAAGGTCCACTCGGCCTCGTTTTCGCTCAGGCCCGTCTTCCACGTGACGCGGACGGTCCAGGGCTGGCCCTTCTCGCGGTAGGCGTCCCACGCGGCGTCAGAGAGTGAGTGGCCGCGGGCGGCGAAGGCGGTGGCGAGGACCTCGTAGATGGTGAGCTTGGCTGGGCCGTCCTCGCGGACCGGGTGGGCCTGTTTGGCGAGCTCCGCGATGCGCGAGCGCTCCATGAGCACGGGGTGTGCGAAGGGCTCGACGCGGGATTCGGCGACGCCCATTTCCTCGGCAAGTTCGGCGACGGTGGCGCCAGCGCGGATGCGGTGCTGAATCTCCGGCGGGCGCATGCTCAGCTTCTCGGTGGTGGGACGGCGCGGCGCGGAGCCGACGGCCGTCAGCCGCGGGGCAGGAGCAGGTGCTGCGGGTGCTTCCGATGCCGCCGGTGCCTCCGGCACATCCTGCTCGGCCGGAGCCTGGGACTCCGGTGCGGTAGAGGGGGCATCGTCAGGCTGGGCGGCAAGCTGGGCGCGAATATCCGGGGCGAGGGCGCCGAGATCGAGGAAGAATTCCTCTCCGTCTTCGGTGCGCAGCACCAAAGAGGTCTCGGTCGACTCGTTGTCGACCACGAATAATTCGCGCATGATCGCTCTCCTTTAATTCCTGTCGCGATGGCGGACTGTGGTGTCCACCATATCGCAGGAAAGGAGCTACTTGGCGGCTGCCGCGCCCGAATCGAGCACGTAATCGATAGCCTTCGTGAGCTTTTCGACGTCCTCGGTCTCGATGGCGGGGAACATGCCGATGCGCAGCTGGTTGCGGCCGAGCTTGCGGTAGGGCTCCGTGTCTAGGATGCCGTTGGCGCGCAGGGCGGCGGCAAGAGCGGCGGCGTCGATGGAGTCATCGAAGTCGATGGTGCCGACGACGAGGGAGCGTGCGTCCTTCTCGGCGACGAACGGGGTAGCACCCTCGCGGGCCTCGGCCCAGTTGTAGAGGACATCCGAGTTGGCGGTGGTGCGCTTGACCATGCCGTCCAGCTTGCCGTTGGCGTTCATCCACTCGACCTGGTCGGTGAGCATGAGCAGGGTAGCGACGGCCGGCGTGTTGTAGGTCTGGTTCTTACGCGAGTTGTCCACGGCGGTCTGCAGGTTGAGGAAGGCCGGGATGAAGCGGTCCGAGGCGTTGATCTTCTCGATGCGCTCCAGAGCGGCCGGGCTCATGGCAGCGAGCCACAGGCCGCCGTCCGAGGCGAAGCACTTCTGCGGGGAGAAGTAGTAGACGTCAGCTTCCTTCATGTCGACAGGCAGGCCGCCGGCGCCGGAGGTCGCGTCGATAGCAACGAGGGCGTCCGAGTTGGGGCGCTTGATCTGAGTCATGGCACCCGTGGAGGTCTCGTTGTGTGCCCACGCGACGACGTCTGCGCCCTCGAGGTTGAGATCCGCGGAGGAGGGGGCGGTGCCGACGGGGGCATCCGTGATGTTCGGCTCGTCGAGCCACGGAGCCTGCTTGGAGGCCTTGGCGAACTTGCCGGAGAACTCACCGAATGTAAGGTGCGAGGACTTCTTTTCGATAAGGCCGAAGGTGGCGGCATCCCAGAAGGCGGTGGCGCCGCCCAGGGAGAGGATGATCTCGTAGCCGTCGGGCAGAGAGAAGAATTCAGACAGGCCGTCACGGACGCGGCCGACGACGTCCTTAACAGCGGGCTTGCGGTGGGAAGTGCCGATGGTGTCGATGCCGTGGTTGGCGATGGCCTCGATCTGGGACGGACGAACCTTGGACGGACCGCAACCAAAGCGGCCATCGGACGGGATAAACTCTGCAGGAATCTGAATGCTGGGGTTGCTCATGCGGTTATAATAGCCACCACTCACGGGTTTTCGGTTGCTTACTAGAAAAAGGGGACTAATTCACCCCGACCGCAGGTTGTAGTAGTGGTCACATTTCCTGGTAGGGTGGGGAGTTGGCAAAACCGAAATGCGCGTACTGTTTACTAGTAAAGTAATCCTTAAAGCGCGCACTGCGAGAGCCTTATGAGGTGCCTCCAGCGATGGCACATGCTTTATTCACTGGTTTAACAAAGAAAGGAACCAACGTGGCTACCGACAATAACAAGGTTGTTCTCCACTACCCGGGTGGCGAGTACGAGATGGACATCAAGCAGTCCACCGAAGGCGACTCCGGCTTTGACATCGCCAAGCTGCGTAACGAGACCGGTCTCGTCACGTTCGACCCGGGCTACGCCGCCACCGGCTCCACCGAGTCGAAGATTACCTTCATCAACGGCGAAGAGGGCATCCTCCGTTACCGTGGCTACGACATTGCTGACCTGGCGCAGAACGCCACCTTCAACGAGGTGTCCTACCTGCTCATCAACGGCGAACTGCCGAACCAGGAGCAGCTCACCAAGTTCAACACTGAGATCCGCCACCACACCCTCCTCGATGAGGACTTCAAGGCGCAGTTCTCCATCTTCCCGCGCGACGCGCACCCGATGGCTGTGCTCGCCTCCTCCGTGAACATTCTCTCCACCTACTACCAGGACCAGCTCAACCCGCTGGACCCGGAGCAGCTCGACAAGGCGACCGTCCGCCTGCTCGCCAAGGTGCCGATGCTCGCGGCTTACGCTTACCGTGCCTCGGAAGGTAAGCCCTACATGTACCCGGATAACAACCTCAACGCACGCGAGAACTTCCTGCGCATGATGTTCGGTTACCCGACCGAGGACTACGAGGTTGACCCGGTCGTCTCCAAGGCTCTGGACAAGCTGCTTATCCTCCACGCAGACCACGAGCAGAACTGCTCTACCTCCACGGTCCGCATGATTGGTTCCGCCCAGGCCAACATGTTCGTCTCCATCGCTGGTGGCATCAACGCCCTGTCCGGCCCGCTGCACGGTGGCGCCAACCAGGCCGTCCTGGAGATGCTCGAGGACATCCAGAAGAACAACGGCGGCGACGCAACCGACTTCATGAACCGCGTGAAGAATAAGGAAAAGGGCGTTCGCCTCATGGGCTTCGGCCACCGCGTCTACAAGAACTACGACCCGCGCGCGGCCATCGTCAAGGAGACCGCACATGAGATCCTCGAGCACCTCGGCGGCGACCCGATGCTCGACCTGGCCATGGAACTCGAGCAGATTGCACTCTCGGACGACTACTTCGTCTCCCGCAAGCTGTACCCGAACGTCGACTTCTACACCGGCCTTATCTACCGCGCCATGGGCTTCCCCACGGACTTCTTCACCGTGCTCTTCGCCATCGGCCGTCTGCCGGGCTGGATCGCTCAGTACCGCGAGCAGCTGGAGCTCAACACGAAGATCAACCGCCCGCGCCAGATCTACACCGGTGAGTCCCTCCGCGCCTTCACCCCGCGCTCGGAGCGTAAGTAATCCCTAATTTTTGTGGCGTCTTCGCTGCATAAATAGCGAGAAACCGCACGGTGTCCCGTATAATGGGCTGCTAGTGCGGTTTTCTCATAGCTGTTGTAGTCCACTGTGCGGCCGCAGCGCTACCGCTAAATCTCGCTTAACAATTCGCTCCAAGGAGAGGTGCATCCCATGGAAAAGCCACTGATCGAAGCCCAGACCGGCCCGGCCCCGACGGAACTCGTCATCGAGGACATCGTGGTCGGCGACGGCGCCGAGGCGCAGCCGGGCGGCGTCGTGGAGGTCCACTACGTGGGCGCCGATTATGAGACGAACCAGGAATTCGATTCTTCTTGGGACCGCGGACAATCCATCGAGTTCCCGCTCACCGGCCTCATCGCCGGTTGGCAGGAAGGTATTCCGGGCATGAAGGTGGGCGGCCGCCGCCAGCTCACCATCCCGCCGGAGAAGGCTTATGGCCCCGTGGGCGGCGGACACCCGCTCTCCGGTCGCACCCTGGTCTTCATCATCGACCTCATTCGCGCGGCCTAAGCCACACGGCCTCATTTCGTGGCGCCCTCGGGTCTGTCTTTACGGCGGGCTCGGGGGCTTTCGCGATCTCTGGGGTTCCTAGTGTGAATGAGTTGGTCGATTTCTTGAAATTTTCCCGTGACTCATTCACGTTTCGAGCTCTTGTCCCTGCCTAGTGTGAGAAACGCGGCGGCGGCAGGCCGCGGTAGGGCACAATGGGGGACATGACTGTAGAGAACGTTTCTTTTAATGACGACCGTGAGATGCCCCAGCTGGGCTTGGGTACCTACAAGCTGCGCGACGACGAGTGCGTGCGCACCATCCGCGAGGCCATCGAGATTGGTTACCGCAAGTTCGACACCGCGACCTTGTACAAGAACGAGGAAGCCGTGGGCAAGGCCTTGAAGCAGGCCATGGATGCCGGCGACGTCACCCGCGATGAGATCTTTGTGACGACGAAGGTATGGCACGATCACCACGGCGCGGATCTCGCGCCGCAGGCTTTCCATGAGTCCCTGGACAAGCTGGGGCTGGACTACATCGACCTTTACCTCATCCACTGGCCGTGGCCGCAGGGTGGCAAGTACGTGGAGACGTTCAATGCGATTGCGCGCCTGCAAGGCATGGGCCAGATTGCATCCATCGGCGTGGCCAACTTCTACGAGGAGACGCTTGATACGCTCATCAAGGAATCCGGCATTGTGCCGGTGCTCAACCAGGTGGAGCTGCACCCGGGCTTCACACAGCCGGAGTTGCGCGCGTACCACGACGAACACGGCATTATCACCGAGGCGTGGTCGCCGCTCGCGCGCGGTGTGGTGCTCACTAATCCGGATATCAAGGCGATCGCTGCGAAGTATGAGGTGACCACGGGCCAGGTGGTGCTCGCGTACCTGCTACAGCTGGGCATCTCGGTTATCCCCAAGTCCGCGCGCAAGGAGCGGCTGGCGGAGAACTTCGCGGCGGCAGAGCTTACGCTCACGCGCGCGGAGATGGACGTCATGAACTCCCTCGACGGACGTGAGGGATTCGGGCGCATGTTTAATGATCCGCGCGACTTTCCGGGTGCGGAAGGCTAGTTCGCACTCGCCGGCCGCGAACGTTGAGGCCGCTGTCCCTGGTGGGGCAGCGGCCTTTTGTGTGCGGTTTTCCTAGTGAGACGTGTGACACATTGGGGTTTGCAAAGTTGGCAAAAGGCGCTTGTATGCAAGTTGGGGGTAGTTTTGCAAGCTGTAAATATACATGTTGAGGGTGGGTATGGGGGTAGTTAATTCTTGCAAAGAATGAATTTTTAGCGACAGCTACAACGTTGCACATAATCCTCTGTAACTTACACATCAAGCAAAAAATGTGACCTCTGCCTCAGGCGGTGTGAGCCGGTGCGGCGGGGTCGGGCTTAAATTTTTGACCTATCCCTCGCCCTTTTGGAAGGAGCACATGCAATGTCTGCACTCTCTGCCGACTCCAACATGACGGCCCCGGCGCAACGCCGGGAGCCGACTGCGGAGGAATTCATCGCCATGCGCGAGAGCGCCGAATTTGGCAAGCTGCGCGGGGCCTACCGCAACTTTACGTTCCCCATGACCGTCGCGTTCTTCTCGTGGTACATCGTCTACGTGCTGGCCGCGGTCTTCGCGCCGGGCTTTATGGGTACCGAGCTGCCGGGCGGCTGGAACGTTGGCCTGGCCTTCGGTATTGCTCAGTTCGCGACCACGTTCATCATTACGTGGGTTTACGTGAAGTATGCCAATAAGAACATCGAGCCGCGTGCGGCCAAGATTCGTGAAGAACTGGAGGGATAGACAATGACTACGTTCCACCTCGCCGCCGCGAGCGCCGATGCCGCCGCGGGCAACCCGATTCTCAATATTTCCGTCTTCGTCGTCTTCCTTGTCGTGACCATGTGGGTGGTCCTGCGTGCCGGCAAGTCGACGAAGGAAGCCTCAGACTTCTACACCGGTGGCGGCTCCTTCTCTGGCCGCCAGAACGGCCTCGCCATCTCCGGTGACTACCTGTCCGCCGCGTCCTTCCTTGGTATCGTCGGCGCCGTCGCGCTCACCGGTTACGACGGCTTCCTGTACTCCGTGGGCTTCTTCGTCGCATGGCTCGTGGCGCTCATGCTCGTGGCTGAGCCGCTGCGTAACGTGGGTCGCTTCACCATGGCTGACGTGCTGAGCTTCCGTCTCAAGCAGAAGCCGGTCCGTGTGGCCGCCGCTATCGCGACGCTCTTCGTCTCGCTGTTCTACCTCATCGCGCAGATGGCCGGCGCCGGCTCCCTGGTTTCGGTCCTGCTCAACATCCACGACTTCTTCTGGCAGGCCGTCGTCGTTGGTATCGTGGGCGTCCTCATGATTGTCTACGTCCTCGTGGGCGGCATGAAGGGCACGACCTACGTTCAGATGATTAAGGCCGTCCTGCTTGTTACCGGTGTTGTTGCGATGTGCGCCATGGTCTTCATCTCCATCAAGGGTGGCTTCGGTGCCCTCTTCGATGGCGCGGTGCAGGCGCACGCTGGCTCTGAGTACCTGGCGCAGAAGGGCTACGAGGCCTCCCAGATTATGGAGCCGGGCTTGAAGTACGGCAAGTCCCTCACTACGAAGATTGACTTCATCTCCCTGGGTATCGCCCTCGTCCTCGGTGTCGGTGGACTCCCGCACGTCCTCATGCGCTTCTACACGGTTCCGACTGCGAAGGAAGCTCGCCGCTCCGTGACCTGGGCCATCGTCATCATCGGTGCTTTCTACCTCATGACGCTCATCCTGGGCTTCGGCGCCGCCGCTCTGGTTGGTCCGGACCGCATCCTCGCCGCGCCGGGTGGCGCGAACTCCGCCGCACCGCTGCTGGCCCTCGAGCTGGGCGGCTCCGTGTTCATGGCGGTCATCTCCGCCGTTGCCTTCGCAACCGTCCTCGCGGTCGTCGCTGGCCTGGCGATTACCGCCTCGGCGTCCATCGCCCACGACGTCTACCACTCCGTTATCCGTAACGGTCAGTCCACGGAGGCTGAGCAGGTCCGCGTCTCCCAGATGACCGTCGTTGTCCTCGGTGTCGTCGCCATCATCCTCGGCATCCTGGCCATGACCCAGAACGTCGCCTTCCTGGTCTCCCTGGCCTTCGCCATCGCGGCCTCGGCTAACCTGCCCACCATCCTGTACTCCCTGTACTGGAGGCGCTTCAACACCGCGGGTGCTGTGGCCTCCATGTACACCGGTGTCATCTCCTGCCTGGTCCTCATCTTCTTCTCCCCGGCAGTCTCCGGCACCGAGACCTCGATGTTCCCCAACGCGGACTGGGCACTGTTCCCGCTGTCCTCGCCGGGTATCGTCACCATCCCGCTCGCATTCTTCGTCGGCTGGGCTGTCTCGCTCATGACCAAGCCGGACAACTTCGAAGAGCTCTCCGCCGAGATGGAAGTTCGTTCCCTCACCGGCGTGGGCGTTGAGGCTCCGGTTGACCACTAAAGGGGACCGCTAAAGGTCGAACACGCAACGGTTAGCTTCTCAACGCTCACACCCGCAGGGGTAGCCCGCCCCGTCGCATACGCTGAATGCCACCGCCTTCTTTCTGAAGAAGGCGGTGGCATTAGTAATATGTGGTGAGTGAATCGGATGATAAGTCTGGCCCTCGCCGCGGCGCTGGCGGGGACGCTGGTGGCGTGTACACCGCCGCATGAAAAGCCTGCGGACGCGGCTCAGGAAACAGGGGAGATGACCGCCGCGCGGCTGTCGGCGCCGCGCCCCGTGGAAACGCTTACGGTGGAAGCCCCGCCGTCGAAAAAGAATATCGCCGCGGACCTCGACGGCGAAGTGAAGTTCGTCGCCAACGCAAAGGCCCGCGAGTTGTCCTATTACCGCATGGACGGCATGCGCATGGGCACCGACGGGGAGCGCAACGCCATGCCGGCACTGAGCCTTATCAAGCTCTATCTCGCCAAGTACGTGCTTGACCACGGCACGCTGGAAGACCAGTACGAAGCGCTCGGCATGATTGCGGATTCATCGGACGTCTCCGCGTCGGATCTCTTCAAGCGCTACCCGGAGTCCATCGACACGGTGGCGGAAGACTATGAGCTCGAATCCACGCGCGCGGGAAGCGAGTGGGGCAAGTCTGTGACGTCCGTCTACGACGTGGTCAACTTCATCAAGGCGCTGCGCGAGGAATCACCCACGCATCCCATCCTCGTCGCGATGGCGCAGGCTACGACCACGGCGGAAGATGGCTACCGTCAGGATTACGGCACGGCGCGGCTGTCGAATGTGCTGGGCTCCAAGTGGGGCTGGTCCGACGATAAGACGCTGCACTCCTCCGTGAGCTTCGGGAAAAACTTCATCGTCGCCGCCTCGGTGTCGGGCTCGGCGGAGGATCTTACGAAGTTCGTGAAGGAAGAAGTCACCGTCAAGGCCCTTAACGAGGCGACGACGAAATTTATTGAAGGGCAGAAGTCCTAGCGCATCGCCCCCAGGACGGTCTGGACGAGGTCCACGCCCGCCTGAATCTGCTTGGAGTCGACGGACGAGCCGTTGAAGCTCACGCCCTCAGGGGAGACCTGCGGCAGGTTGAGTCCCGGCACGGCGTTCTGGACCTGCGAGGACATCTGGCCGACGGCGTTCAGCGGGTTGCTGTTGTGGGCGGGGGCGGCGGGCGCGGCCGGTGCCGGCGCTGCAGCGCCTCCCGGCGTCCACTGGCCCCAGTCCTTCGCGTAGACGTCATTGATATCGCAGACCACGCCGCCGATGGTGCGCTGGCGGTTCTGCGGCAGCTGGTGGATGGTCGTGCGCGGATGAATGCGGCCGCCCGAGCCCCAGTCATGCATCCAGAAGAAGCTGCCAATCCCGTCGCGTACGCACCAATCGATGACGTTGTAGTTGCCGTACACGCCCACCTGGTAGCCCGCCGCCTTGAGTGCGGTGGAGAACGCCATGAGGTAGGGCTTAATCTGGCCGTCGTACTGTGCGCGGGACGGGTTGTTGTCGATCGCGATATAAATCGGTCGGCCCGTGGGGCCGCCCGCCGCCTTATGGATGGCGATGGCCTGCGGCGCGTGTTGGGCTGCCGATGTCGCCCCGCCCGCCCAGTCCGGATTGTCCGAGCCGTTGTATTGGTAGACGGAAGCAACGGCGAGGCCGGCGGCGGCATCGGCAGCAGCCTGGGCGCGGGTGACCGGCTTGCCGGCCATCCAGCCTGCGCGCGGCTTGGAGACGTAGCGCACCGCGCCCATCTGACCCGCGGCCTTGAGTGCGGCGGAGGAGGGAACACCCGCCGAGAAGTCGACAACGGTGCCGAGCACTGGGCCGAGCGCAAACGCCTGCGGGGCGGCCGTGCCCACGGCACCCGCGGCGAGGGCAATCGTGCCCGCGCGCAGGAGGCTGCGGCGGCTGAAGTGGACGGAAGAATGCGAGGTGGACGACATAGAGGCTCCTAGAGAAGACGGACTGTCGCGACGCCCTAGGTTACGAGATTGTTGTCACAACAGTCACTCTAATTAACATCTGTACCGTACCACCGGCTTCCGATGCCGTCGAGGGTGACGCGCCCAGCGTCCGACGGACTCGCTTTATGCACCCACGGGGGAGCAATTGCAGTCCGCGGCGCAGGGCACGATAAGATACTTCGCAGCACCTCGCACGGTGCGTTTTAAGGGGTTATAGCTCAGTCGGTTAGAGCTACGGACTCATAATCCGTTGGTCCCGGGTTCGAGCCCCGGTGGCCCCACTTTGTAGTCGTTGAACTGCGCGTATACCTGGTAATAGCGTCCTGCGCAGTTCCAACGCGTCCCCCTAAAACGCGTCCTGATAGCGCGTTGTTACAGGAACTGGAAGAATACGTGCAAGGGGTCCAGCGGGAAGGGGGAACGGTAATGAATAGTTTCCCAGCGTTTCTCATTGAATACCGCCGCAGCACGGGTGCTGTGAGTGTGAGAGTATTTCTTGTTGACCGAGGCGACGCGGGCGCGCGCGGTATCTTTACCGCGAAGATGATCCTTTCCCCGCAGCGTCCTAACGCTCGCGCCAATCGTAGAAAACGCTATTAATCCACCGCTGCCACGCCCGCCGTGTCGGCGGTGGTTTTAGTATCGGAGAGTATGAACGTCCGGTATTTCTTCTTCCAGTTCTGGCAACTTATCGTCGACCACGCGTTGCCGTTGGCGGCGTTGTTGCTCATGGCGATTTTGGTGCCGCGTGTCGGGCGCCTGGTCATCAGGCTTATTGACTCGCGGCTGGATGACAATGAGGAATCCACGAAGACCCGTCTCGCCCTGGCAGGCGCGTTGGTCTACGTTGCGCAGGCGGTGGCGTATTTCCTGCTTGCCATCGCGGCGCTCACCAACGTGGGCGTGCCGGCGCTCGGTGCGGCGATTCCCGCGACGGTCGTCTCGGCCGCGCTTGGTTTCGGTGCGCAGAAGATCATCGGCGACTTCCTGGCGGGCTTCTTCATTTTGAGCGAGAAGCAGTACGGTGTGGGCGATTACGTGAGCTTCGACGGCACGTCTGGGGCGGTGGAAGGCACCGTCGTGGCGTTGACGCTGCGCACGACGAAGGTTCGCACGCCGACGGGCGAGGTCGTCATGGTGCCTAACGGCTCGGGCGGCGTGGTGACGAACTACTCACAGGATTGGTCGCGCGCCGTCGTCGACTTGCAGGTGCCGGTGCGCGCAGGCGAGACGCTGGCCGAGGTCACCCGCAAGGTTGAGGAGATTTCCTCGCATGCGGCGCAGGACGCAGCCATCGCCGAAGATATCGCGGGCGAGATCGAGATTCTGCCGGTCACTGGCCTTATCGAGCCCACCGTCGCCGGTCAGCCGTGGCAGATCAAGTACCGCGTCATGGTCGTGGTCAATCCCTCCCGCCAGTGGGCCGTCGAGCGCGGCATTCGCTCCGCCCTCGTCGCGGCCTTCTGGGATCACTACAACTTGTCCTCGGCCGCCCCGCTAGCCGATGCCCCCGTCACCGCCGCTCCGCCCGCCCCCGCAGGGTCGGCTGGAGCCGGCGCGCCGACCGAAGTCATGCCGGCTGCGGCAGGAACCGACAAGGCGGAGGTGCGCGACGCTGTGGCTCATGCGGCCGCGCGCGATACGCACGACCCGAGCGACCAAGGACCGGGCCGGCCGTCCGAGTCGGACCCGGATGTGGCGGCGCAGCACCCGGATGCCTCACAGACTGAGGTCATGAACGCCGTCGACGCGGCACCGCGTACCATCTGGCGCGATGACCATCCCACGACGCGCTGGGACAAGCTGTGGACGCTTGGCGGTCGCGTGCGTGGCTCGACGACGGGCCTCTTTGTGGGGCTCGCCGTGACCGGCCTGTTGCTGCTCTTCTCGGCGAACCCGGAGGACGCGGACGCTGGCTGGCTCTCGCCGTCCTACTGGACGTCGAAGTCCAGTGAGACGGAAAGTGCGGCGACAACCGCGCCTGCGCCGACCGCGGCAACGCAGCCGGAGGAGAGCGTCGAGCCGACGCAGGAGACCGTCGAGCAGCCCACAGACGCGTCCGAGGACACGGCCATTGACGAGCCGACCGCGGCGCAGGAGAACGGCACCACCGCGGAGCAAACAACCACAACGGCGCGTCGGGAACGCGCCGNTCGCGCGGCGCGCAGCTGCCCCGTAGCCACGTGGGCGGCGGGGCAAGGCGCTGGCTACAATAGCGACCATGGTTTCCGAGGTTGACCCGCTCATCGAATCGATCTATCGCTGGTCGGACGTGAGCGGCGTGTTGCTCATGGGCATTATCGGCGGCACAATTGCGCGCCAACGCGGCTATGACATCATCGGGTTCTTCTTCATTGCGATGTTTTCGGCGCTGGGCGGCGGCATGATCCGCGACGTGCTCATCAACCGCGGCACCGTCGCGGCGATGAGCCAGCCCGAATACCTTTACCTCGCTTTCGCCGGTGCGCTCATCGCGCGCTTCGTCTATTTCAAGGGTAAAACGTGGGAACACCTGCAAGCCCACGGCGACGCCCTCGTCTCCGCACTGTGGGCCGGGACTGGCACGGTGAAGGCTCTTACCTATGGCCTGCCCGTCGTTCCGTGCATCATGATGGGCGTGTTCACCGCGACCGGCGGCTCCATGATTCGCGACGTGTGCATGGGCCGTGAGCCCGCTGTCTTTGGTGGCAACCAGCCCATCGTCATCCCGGCAGCTGTCTGCTCCGTCATCGTGCTCGCCGGCAATGGGCTCGGTTTCCTGGCGTGGGGCATGATACTCGGACCCGTGGCGAGCTTTGCGCTCGCGCTCTTGGGGTATTGGACCGGCTGGCGCGTGTCCACGGACCAAGAGTGGGCGCCGGTCAACGAGACTGCAGCGCAGGTTGCCGTCCTCGCGCGTAAGGCCGAGGACAAGTCGCGTGCCGTGGGCCGCCGCCTCGAGCCGCGCCGCCTGCGTTCGTGGCGGCACAAGCAGATGGAAAATGCCCTCGAGCGGCGTATCGCCCGCGAGATCCGCGAGGGCAAGCGTCCCGCCGAAGCCCAGGCGGCGGCCAACGAGTTCCTCGAGGAGTTCAACTCCGAGGTCGCGCAGCTGAGCGAAGCCTCGCAGGTAGCGGCCGACGCGGGGGAGAAGGGGGCATCGGAAAGCGCGGCGGAGACGGGCTCGACTGTGCTGAGCACTTTTGCCAACGACATCGGCATGGACTTAGCCGGCGACTCCTATCAGGACAAGCCGGACCATCAGCGCATGCTCGACGCGATTCTTGCGGACGACAAGCTCACGGACGAGCTCATTGACAAGCTGGTGGAAAAATACGATAAGCGTCAGCCAGGGGCTAACGCTTAGAGGTTGCGACTTTTACATCGGGGCCACGACGACGCCCACGATGGCGGCGATGAACTCGATGTCCAAGGGCCTGTCCACGCAGCTTGCGCCGCGCGGCATTCGCGTCAACGCCGTGGCGCCCGGCCCCGTGTGGACGCTGCTGCAGCCCGCGGGTGGCCAGCCAACCGAGGGTGTTATGGAATTCGACACGAAGTCCTTCCTCGGCCGCGCCGGGCAGCCGGTGGAGATGGCCGGTGCGTACGTCTTCCTGGCCTCGGAGGAGGCGAGCTTCGTCTCGGGTGAGACCATCGGCGCGACGGGTGGTTTCCCAACTCCGTAGCTTAAGGCGCGAGAAAGGCCCACGGCGCAGGTGTGCAACCGTGCCGTGGGCTTTCGTGTGTCCCGGTGGGCCTAGAACGAGGTGGGTTTTAGAAGAAACCCCAGATGGTCGAGCCGAGAACGACCGCACCGAAGGCGATGATGACGGCGTTGCCGGGGCTGCGGCGCAGCGGCGCCAGGCGTGCGACAGCGTAGACGGCGAGCATGGGCACGCCGAACTGGAAGATGGTGATGAGGAGGCCGTCGGCGACCGTGATGAGGTCCATGACGGAGGGCTCGACGATGGCCACGAAGGTGGCGACGGTGAAGATGAACAGGTAGACGGGGGCATCGGAAAGCTCACGCTGGGAGGGATTCAAGCGAGCGCCGAGGAACTGCAAGCCTTCGCGCGCGCCTAGGGCTACGCCGATAAAGCTGGAGGCGATGGCGCAGATGGCGACGATCGGGGTGACAAGCGCCAGGAACGGGGTGCCCGTGGTGTTCGCGAAGTAGGAGAGCACCGGCAGGTTATCCGCGGCGGCCTGAGCCATGCCGTCTGCGCCTAGGGCGAGCGCGCAGGACCAGACGAAGAACATCGTGAAAACGGTGAGCAGGACCGTGGTGAGCATAATGACTCGGGAGAGGCGAGCTTCGGCGAACTCGCCGTGACTGCGCTGGGTGGAGACGGCGAACTGGGACAGCGAGCCGATGAAGGTAAACGAGAAGACCAGCACCGGAAGGATGAGCACCAGGGATTCCCAGAAGGAGTGCTCGGAGGAGACCGTGAGGAAGGAGCCTAAGTCCCACTGCGGGATGAGGTAGAGCGAGAAGGCGCCGAGTGCAATGAGCAGCGGGACGACGAGAAGCTCTGCGGCGGCGAGCATGATGCGTTCGCCGAAGGCCAGGGCTGCGACGAGGAGACCGATGAGGATCGGTGCGAGTATCCACCGCGGGATCTCCGGGCCGCCGAGCTGGTTGACGATGAAGTTATCGACGGTGGTGGTGATGCTCACCGAATACACGAGGAGCACGGGAAAGAGCATGATGAGGTAGGCCACGGCGAGCCATGCGCCGGTACTCTGGCCGAAGTAGCTGGTAAGCGCTGCGAGGAGATCCGCGCCGGGCTGCGGGGAGCGAGCGATGATGCGCGCGTAGGCGTAGTGGGAGAGATACGTAAGCGGACCGATGAGCACGGTGGCAATGAGCAGCGGCCAGAATCCATAGGCGCCGGCGGACAGAGGCAGGAAGAGAATGCCCGCACCGATGGCGGTGCCAAAAAGCGTGGAGGCCCAGCCAAACGTCGAGTGGGAGCTTGCCATCGTGGGGTCCTGGACGTAGGTCGAGCTGGGTGCGGTGGTCGCAGACATCGCGGGGCCTCCAAGAGAGATCGAGGAATGTGTTGCCATTGATTGTGCGACAGGACACGCTCAAAAGACTAGACCGAGCGGTACTTTTATTCAGTTGATGTGCGTCGGCGTGCGGGCGGGTTCGCTAGGCTAGGGTCCTATGACTGCCTTTGATTCTGTGGCCGATTTCCCGGCTGACCATGTCTCCGCCGCGTTGCTTGTAGACGGTGATGTTCGGACGTTGGGGGATACGTCCCGCGTGTATTCGATTGCCTCGGTGACCAAACCTGTGGTGGCCTACGGCATCATGCTCGCCGTCGAGGAGGGGGCGGTGGAGCTCGACCAGCCGGCGGGGCCTTCCGGTTCCACGCTTCGGCATCTGTTGGCGCACGCGTCTGGTGTGGGGTTTGATACGCGCGAGTCGCAGAAGCCCGTGGGGGAGCGGCGCATCTATTCCTCAGCGGGCTATGAATGGGCCGCGGATATCGTGGCGGAAGCCACCGGCATGGAGTTTCCGGAGTACTTGCGCGAGGGCGTCTTCGAACCACTGGGAATGAAGGATTCGGCTTTGGTTGGCTCGGCGGGACACGGCCTTGACACGACGGTGGACGACCTGGTCCGGTTCGCCCGCGAGGTGCTCGACCCGCAGTTGTTGCACCCCACAACGGTCGAGGAAATGCTCACGCCGCAGTTCCCGGGCCTGCGCGGCCTCGTGCCAGGCTATGGCTCCTTTAAGGACTGCTCCTGGGGCCTGGGCTTCGAGCTCCACGGGGACAAGGAGCACTGGATGGGCTCGTTGCCCGCGGAGGCTGCGGGGCACTTTGGTATGTCGGGAACCTACCTCTGGCTGGCGGAGGGGAAAGCTATGGTCATGCTCACTGACCACGACTTCGGGGACTGGGCCAAGCCGCTGTGGGCGGAGACGAACTCGGCGATCTGGAGCGAGCTGCAGTCATAAAAAGCTGGAGGCATAAAAATACCCCGGCAGGACCGGGGCACGGACAGGCTAGCGGGAAGCTAGTGGCGCTGGAAGAAGTTCCACACCTCGCGCGTGGCGTTGGGGTTGGAGGCAAACCACGTGTGGCTGCCGCCGTTCACGCGGTAGAGCGTGGTCTCAGCGAGGCAGCCGGAGTAGCTGAAGGAGTTGTAGCCGTTGCCGGAGCCGGTGCGCATGGACGCGCCGGAGGTGTCGCAGGCGTTGCGCTTGCCGATGCGCTCCCAGGCGCCGCGGGTGGCGTAGTAGGAACCGCCGTGGCCGTTGGAACCATCGTTGTAGTACGGCGCAATCTTGTCGTCGGTGCCGTGGATGAGCAGCGTGGGCACCTGGCCTGTGCAGCCGTCGAAGATACGCGTGTACGCGGCGGTGGAGACGCCGGCAACGGCGGCGAAGGTCTCCGGGGCCTGGCACGCGGCGGCGAGCGCCATGCCGCCGCCGTTGGACAGGCCGGTGGCGTAGATGCGGCTGCGGTCGACGGAGTAGCTATTGGCTACGTCATTGAGGATGGCCTTGGTGAAGGCGACGTCCTCGCCGCGGCTCGTCGTGGCGTAGTTGGGGCCTTCCCACGCCAGGCCGCCGTTGACGCTCGCGCGCGGGTTGGGGTAGACGACGATGGCATCGGAGCCCGTGGCGCGCTCAAAGTGGGAGTGGCCGTGCATGTCTGAGCCATCGAAGTCCATGCCGGAGTAAGCGAAGACGACGGGGTAGTCGCGGGATGAGTCATAGTCGGAGGGGACGTAGAGCTCGTAGGAGCGCGTGCCCTGGCCAGAGACGGAAACCTGCTTTGTGGAATGGGTCGTCGTGCCATTGCCCATGGTGAGGGCCTGGCCCAACTTTGACGACAGCGTGAACGCGTCAGAGATGGAGGAGCCGTTGCTCGAGCCCTTGCTCGAGGTGGAGCTCATGTCCGAGCTCGTGAGGGCGTTCGCGACGGGCAGGCCGACGGAGGTCCACAGAACCGTGGCGGAGGCGAGGGCAGCCACGCGAGTAGCAAAAGTCTTCAACATGAGGTCTAAGAGTAGCGGGGCAAGGTATCGAAACCCTAACTTTTGTGATGATTTCGTTGCGCTGTAACGATCTGCGGGGCGCGGTCACAGGGAAGTTCTAAGTCTCAAGTGAAACTTCAGTAAATGGGGGTTGAAGCAGGGGTTTAGGGTTGCTCGTGTGACTGGAGGGGAACAAAATGGGTTGCGTTACGCACGGTAATTACATCCGATGTCATTTCACAAAACTGTTCGAGTCGGTTCGTTGGGGAAGACGATGCTCGTCTTGTAACAGGAAATGAAAGGTATTCGGCTTGTGGAAACATGCGTGAAAACCACTGCCGCCGAACCCTCGGCGCCAGTGCGCCCGATAACCTCCGGCGTGCTCATCATTGAGAGTATGCCTGCTCGACTGCGCCCGCGCGTGGAAGAGCTCATGGTCACGTGCCTGCCCAGCGCGTCGACGTGGGAGATCCCGGGCGATGATCCCCTCACGGCTCAGTGGTGTACCCGCTGGTACAAGGACTGGCCGGGCCAGGATCTCGCGGCTCTTGCCGCAGGTGCAGGCAGCGAGTTTGACGCCGTGCCGCCGGGCATTGGCTGCCGCCAGGTACTCACGGGTACTCAAGCGGAGCTGCACGCGCTGGAGACGGCGGTGCGCGATCTCGCGCAGCGCTACTGCTTCTCGGTCCGCGTGTCGATGTAGTCGGCGACCTCGCCCACGGTCTCAAAGGCCGCGGCGGTGCCCTCATCGAAGCGGACCTTGAAGCGCTCTTCCGCGCGCACCGTCAGCTCAATCAGGTTGAGCGACGTAATCCCCACATCTTCCAGCCGGTCTTCACGCGCCGGTTCCTCCACCCCCGCGACCTGGGTGATGAGCCGCGCGAGCTCCCCATACGTATCCGTCGCGGCGGGCTTATCCTCGTGTTCTTCTCTTCCCAGCGCTGCGCGCAGCTGCGCGGCAAAGTCTTGTCCATCGGCCATGCGTACCAGTGTAAGTGAGCGACTAGACTAGACGTGTTATGTCCACCCCATCCCGCCGCCGTGTGCGCACCGCCACCCAGGTTTGGCGCCGCCGCCACACTCACGACCGCCACCCCGGCCTCACACAGCCGTACTCCCACGACATGTCCGATGGCATCGCCTGGTATACCTCGGGCCCCGAGCCTTCCGATGCCCCCGTCACCGTTATCTTCGTTCACGGTTACGGTCTCGCGGCGGAGAGCTTCTACGACCAGGTTGACTTCCTGCGCGCGTCGTATCCGCGCGTGCGTGCGGTGCTGCTCGATCTTCGCGGGCACGGCAGCTCGGACCGCGTCCCGGCCGAGGACTGCACCGTCGACGACGCCGCGGATGACGTCGCTGCCATCCTTACCGCCCAGGCACCCACTGGGCCGCTCATTATCGTGGGCCATTCGCTCGGAGGCATGGTCGTCGAAAACCTCATTCGCCGCCTGCCTGTTGAGGACTACGAGCGCATCGCCGGGGTGCTTCTTATCTCCACGTCCATGCGTCCCTTCGCAGAGACTGGCGTCGCGGCGCTTCTCCAGACCCACGCCGCGGAAGCCCTCTACGACGCCGCCCAGCGCCTACCCAACAAGGTCAACCGCGCCCGCCAGCGCATCGCGCGCATCATCGCGCCCATCTTCGCCGCCGGCGTGACCGGTTATCCCCGCATGGAACGCCTCGAATTCCACGTCGACATGCTGCTCGACACCCCGCTCGATTCCTTTGTAGGTTTCTTCGACGACCTTGTCGACCACTCCGAGCTCGCCGCCGCGGACCGCCTCGCCGGCCTGCCCGGCATCGTCCTCGTCGGCTCCATGGATATCGTCACCCCGCGCTCCCAGTCCGAGCTCATCTGCTCCCACTGGCCCGAGGCCGAGCTCCGCGTCGTCGACGGCTCCGGCCACATGGTCATCCTCGAAGAACCCGAGGCCGTCTCCCAAGCGCTCGCCGAGCTTATCGAGCCGGTCCTCGCTCAACGCTGACATACGCACCGCGTATGCCGAAAGCCCGCCAGCAGAACTGCTGACGGGCTTTTCATGAGCGCGGCGTGGAATTACTCCTCGTCGGTGCTCGTGGAGTAGGTCTTCGTCGGATCATCCAGGTGGAGGTCCTTCGCAGCCTGCTCGGCGACGGAGCGGTCGATCGTGCCGTCCTGGGCCAGGCCCGAGAGCACGGCCACGACGATGGATTCGGTATCCGAGTTGAAGAAGCGGCGAGCCGCCTCACGCGTATCGGAGAAGCCGAAGCCGTCGGTACCCAGCGCGATATAGGTGCCCGGGACGTACGGACGGATCATTTCCTGCAGGTCCGTGGTGAAGTCAGAGACACCCACGAACGGGCCGTCGAAGCCCTCGAGCTGCCGCGTGGCGAACGCCTTCTCCGGCTCCTGGCCCTTCTGCAGAGCAGCCTTGGCCTTGGCGGCGCCATCGCGGGCCAGCTCGACCCACGAGGTCACGGAGAACAGCGAGGCCTTGACGTCGTAGTCCTCCGCCAGGATCTCCTGGGCGCGCAGCGCCTGGTGGACACCCACACCGGACGCCAGGATGTTGGCCGGAATCGAACCCTTCTCCGGGGTGGAGTAGTGGTAGATACCGCGGTGCAGGCCCTCGACGTCGAGGTTCTCCGGCTCGGCCGGCTGGTGGACCGGCTCGTTGTACACGGTGAGGTAGTACATGATGGCCTCGTCGTTGTCGCCGTACATGCGGTCAATACCGCGGTGGACGAGGTGCGCAATCTCGTACGCGAACGCCGGGTCGTAGGAGACGACCGCCGGGTTCGTGGACGCGAGCACCTGGGAGTGGCCGTCCATGTGCTGCAGGCCCTCGCCCGTGAGCGTGGTGCGGCCAGCCGTGGCGCCGATGATGAAGCCGCGGGCCATCTGGTCCGCCGCCGCCCAGAATGCGTCGCCGGTGCGCTGGAAACCGAACATCGAGTAGAAGATGTAGAGCGGGATCATGGCCTCGCCCTGCGTCGCATACGACGTCGCCGCCGCGGTAAACGACGCGGTGGCGCCGGCCTCGGTCAGACCCTCGGCGAGAATCTGGCCCGTCTCGGACTCACGGTAGGAGAGCATGAGGTCGTGGTCGACCGGCACGTAGTTCTGGCCCTTGGGGTTCCAGATCTTCAGCGTCGGGAACCAGGAATCCAGGCCGAAGGTACGGGCCTCGTCTGGCATCATCGGGACAATGCGCTTGCCAATCTCCTTGTCGCGCATGATCTCCTTGAAGGTACGCACCAGAGCCATGGTCGTGGCGACCTTCTGCTTGCCCGAGCCCTTGCGCACGGAACGCAGCTTGTCGATGTCCTGCACGTGCAGACGCTCGAAGTCCGCGCGGCGTTCCGGCAGGAAGCCGCCCAGCTCTTTACGACGCTCGAGCATGTACTTGATCTCCGGTGCATCCATGCCCGGGTGGAAGTACGGCGGGTTGTACGGATCGGCCTCGAGGACCTCATCCGGAATCGGGATACCCTGCTTGTCGCGGAAGAGCTTGAGATCCTCCAGCGTGAGCTTCTTCATCTGGTGGGTGGCGTTGCGGCCCTCGAAGTTGTGGCCCAGGCCGTAGCCCTTAATCGTGTGGGCCAGGATGACGGTCGGCTTGCCGGTGCCGCGGTTCTCCAGCGCCTTGGAGTAGGCGGCGTAGATCTTGCGGTAGTCGTGGCCGCCGCGGCGCAGCGCCCAGATTTCCTCATCCGACATGTCCTCGACCAACTTGAGCGTGCGCTCGTCGCGGCCGAAGAAGTGCTCACGCACGTACGCACCGTCATTCGCCTTGAACGTCTGGTAGTCACCGTCCGGCGTGGTGTTCATGATGTTGATGAGCGCGCCGTCTTTATCGGCCTCAATGAGCTTGTCCCACTCGCGGCCCCAGATGATCTTGATGACGTCCCAGCCCGCGCCGGTAAAGAAGGACTCGAGCTCCTGGATGATCTGCGTGTTGCCGCGCACCGGGCCGTCGAGGCGCTGCAGGTTGCAGTTGATGACGAAGGTGAGGTTGTCCAGGCCGTAGAGCGGCGCCATCTGCAGCAGACCGCGAGACTCCGGCTCGTCCATTTCGCCGTCGCCCAGGAATGCCCACACGTGCTGGTCTGAGGTGTCCTTGATGCCGCGCTGCTCCAGGTACTTGTTGAAGCGTGCCTGGTAAATCGCGTTAATCGGGCCGAGACCCATGGACACGGTCGGGAACTCCCAGAACCACGGCAAGCCGCGCGGGTGCGGGTAGGAGGGAAGGCCCTCGCCCTCGCCGCGGGAGTGCTCCTGGCGGAAGCCGTCCAAGTCATGCTCGGACAGGCGGCCCTCCATGAAGGCGCGCGCGTACATGCCCGGGGAGGCGTGGCCCTGGAAGAAAACCTGGTCGCCGCCGGACGGATCGTCCTTGCCCTTGAAGAAGTGGTTGAAGCCGACCTCGTAGAGCGGAGCTGCGCCTGCGTACGTGGAGATGTGGCCGCCCACGCCAACGCCCGGGCGCTGCGCGCGGTGCACCATAATGGCCGCGTTCCAGCGGATCCAACGGCGGTAGCGCTTCTCCAGTTCCTCATCACCAGGGAACTCGGGCTCGAGGGTGGTGGGGATGGTGTTCACGAAGTCAGTGGAGGTCAGCGACGGCATGGGCACGCGCTTCGCAGACGCACGCTCCAGCAGGCGCAGCATGAGGTAGCGCGCGCGTTCCGGGGTGTTGTCCTCCAGCAGACCGTCGAGAGAATCCATCCACTCACGAGTTTCTTCCGGGTCAGTGTCGTGCATGTACGACGCGACGCCGTCGCGGATGAGCGGGAAGTTAGAGTCGCTGCCGAGCGATTCCAATTCTGCCATGGTGCATTCCTCCAAATGGTGGGCTTTTAAAACAGTACGTTCCAGAATACGCGTAAACGACCCCGGAGCTTTGCTAAGGATAAGTGAAGAATCTCTCGTGTTAAATCCTGCAGCTTAATCCCGGTCGTCCTGTGAATATTGCTAACTTTGTGGCCTTTACCTTTGCGGCCCCGCTTTCCGATGCCCTCTCGCCCCACCGTGTCCTCTCCACCGCAACCACCGAAAGTGGCGTGGACAACGAGAATTTTCCCTAATAATGCGTTAAAGTGCCCAGATATGACCACTCAATTGGAGGATTACGCACGCAAGTTAGGCATCGAAGAGGGGCAGGTCGCCCTGGAACTGGGTTGGGACGAAGACTGCGACCCTGCCATCTCCGAAGCCATTGAAGATGTCTTGGGTGACGATTTCCTCGATGAAGAAACTGAT
The DNA here is from genome assembly GCF_900092335.1 of Corynebacterium phoceense. Classification (GTDB taxonomy): domain Bacteria; phylum Actinomycetota; class Actinomycetes; order Mycobacteriales; family Mycobacteriaceae; genus Corynebacterium; species Corynebacterium phoceense. The sequence goes on along the minus strand of NZ_LT596208.1, from coordinate 1,527,782 downwards.
GAATTGTGTGACGTCGTTGTCATCTGGTGGCGCGAGGAGGACGGCGACTTGGTCGACGGCCTCGTCGATGCACTGCGCCCCCTCGCCGACCACGGCACCATTTGGCTTTTGACCCCGGGTGCTGGCCTGTCTGGCACCATCGCCCCTGGCGTGATTGCCGAGTCCGCGCAGCTCGCCGGCCTCGTCCAGACCAAGGCGGAGCGTCTCGGCGACTGGCAAGGCTCCTGCCTCGTCGGCCGCGGCTACACCAAGAAATAACCCCCATTTTGTCCGGCGTCGCGCGTCCTATACACTTTCTTGAGTGTTGTGACGCGCTCCGCGCGGCCGGCATTCACGCGGCGTTAGCTCAGCTGGGAGAGCAACTGGTTTACACCCAGTAGGTCGGGGGTTCGAGCCCCTCATGCCGCACCACTCTGAAGTCTCGCGAAATCGTTCCTATCGATGTCGCGAGATTTTAATTATTTTTCGGGGGTTCATGGGTTAAGGGACAATGTCCCTTAAGCCTCATTTGGTGGGTCCTGACCCAGTAAGTTTGGGTGGTATTTCTTTGATTCGTCGAGTTTGTGTTTGTCCCATATTTCTCCGGTGTGAGGGTCTACTGCTGTGATGTTGTTGTTGATGCATACGAGGTTGATGTCGGCTGTTGCGTGTTTTCGTCCGACGTAGAGTTTGCGCAGTTGCCCTTTCCATCTGAGGGTTACTTTGCCTCATCTCACCCATGACGCCGGTGGGCTCAATGACCCAATCGGGAAACACGACCGTGGAATAGTGCCCGTCGACATCTAAGATTTCGTCCGCATCCCCTTCTATTCCTTAGCCCCGTACCCAGGTCACGCAAAGCTTTGTTTTGCATCACGGTGCGCCGTTAAAGCCCCATCCAAAGGAGAATCGGGCTCTCCAACCTCTGAATACTCAAACCCGTTGACTACCACGACTACTGCTCTAGCGGCCTTCATCTACGGATTCCTCTCCGTGTTGATGTACATCACCAAAGCAGAGTTTGGCCCCAAACGCCTCAAACCATCTTCAGTTGCTTTGCTACTGGGCTGGAGAACCTGCAGCCAGATAGCGGAGATTTCCGACGAACTTCGAACACGGGAAAAGCTGCCAGGCCTATTCTTCCTTTTCTCTTTTTCTGGCTTGTCTGCGCTCACGCCTTTGGGCACGCTTTGCTTTGCGGATATCGACGACCCAACGCGGAACAAAAGGCCACGGAAGTGGAACCCCAACCGCGCCCGTAAATCCAATGACTCCGACAACGAAAGCTGCCACGAGCGGAACCTTCAGCACCGTGTAGACAAACTCGGGAGGGTTGGCACTTGCGACCAACCCCATGGCGCCGCCAGCGCCCATAATGAGCGAGCAGTAAGGATAAATGAAAAGGACCCCATCACTTTCTGCGCCTACAAAGTCGACGTCGTCGTACCACTTTTCCGATCTGGGTTGCCTCCGCACGCACCGGATGTAGTAGGTCCAGTAGAGCACCATGACAAGCACTAACCCGGCGCATACAAGCAGCACAGTAACATCGCCGTTCATAGAATAGGTCTCCCGTGGCTGTCGGTTGCGGTATGTATAAACGCTACCAGCGCCTGCAGGGGTGCGGCGTAGGACGAAAACAACATGTGGATGCGGGCAAGCGCCCGAACCACGGACGCGGACTTGACCTTTTGGAAGCAGATCCCGCCACAGGAAATAATAGAAATCAAGGCAAATGCCTAGGAACAAAACTCGGGGCACTTCAGTTCCTTCTTTTTCGAGGTGCCAGCGGATGGTGTGGGCGCCGTTGTCTTGGCCGGTGTCGGTGAGTTCCTGGCGCAGTTCGAGGATGCGTTTAACGATCTGTGTCGGGGTTGCTCGGGGGTTGGTGTGCGGGCGTTTGGATTGGGGTTCTAGGGCTTGTAGGCCGCCGTGGCGGTAGCGCTTAGGAGGGTGCGGATCCATCGGGTGCTTACGCCGAAGAGTTCGGCTGCGTCGGTGTGTTTCATGCCGGTCATAAGGATGGTCTCGACGATGACGCAGTTGGAGGTTTGTTGCTTTCCCATGTGCTGATTGTGGCTGGAAATGGGCGGATCGATGTCTCGCTACATCGCCGGGGGCTTCAGTTGGACTCATTTGTGCAGGCCGGCTTAGTTTGGGTGGAACAGCGGAACGGTGTTGTCGGACATCAGGGGCGTGGGTGGGCGGATCGATGTCGCGAGACATAGCGGATCGATGTCACGGAACCAGACACCTCATGCCGCACCACAAGAAACCCCGTTCTGGCTCCCAGAACGGGGTTTCGTGTATGAGCCGCACACTTCCTTGAACTTAATCCGGTCCGCCGTCGCGAAAGCCGTCCTTAGGTTCAATCAACTGACGTGGCGAGGGCGTCCCAGAGTCTGGCTAGAAGCGCTCGCGCCCGCGCTTGTTGAACTTCTCGTAGTAGTCCGGCTTCGCGTCGCCGTAGCGCGTGCGGGAACGGCGCGACGCGGGCGCAGCGGGGGTGGTCGCGGGTGTTGCGGTCTCGGCAGGCGCTGCAGCTGTTTGAGCAGATTCCGCAGACTCAGAGGACTCAGCCGGTTCTGGCGAAGGCTCCGGCGCGGAACCCGCGGCCTCGGCGTCGGTCGTCGCGGCGGCAGCCATGGCGGCTTCTTCTTCGCGCAGGCGGCGGCGTTCACGCAGCTCGGCGTAGACGAAGTAGATAAGGCCTAGCGGAGCCATGATGCCGAAGGCGATCCACTGGAAGCCGTAGGACAGGTGCGAGCCGCGGTCGAGTTGGGGGACCGGAATGGGGTTGAGCACGCCGGGCTGGTCGTCGTGGGAAATTTGGACGTAGTCCGTGCCCAGCGTGAGGTTCTCAAGCTTGCCCACCTGGCCGGGGTTGATGGAGTAGACCTGCGTGTAGCCCTGGTCCTCGATGGGGGCGGAGGTGTGGACGCGCTCGGCGGTGCGCAGCATCGCGGTGAGCGTCACTTCGCCGGTGGGTACCGGCTCGATGGTCGGCACAGCGTTGCCCTCGCCGGCGGCGACCCAGCCGCGGTCAACGAGCATGGTGAGACCGTCGTTCGTTTCGAAGGGCACGAGCGACTGATACGTGGGGCCGGACTCGACGGGGCGCAGACGCAGGAGGACTTCCTTGTCCGCGAGGTAGCGGCCCTGCAGCGTGACGCGGGTCCATTCCTTGTTGGCGATTTCGCCGGTGGACGTCACCGCATCAATGAGCGGGACGGGATCGGACTCGTAGGCGGCCTCGATCTCGTGATTGCGCTCGACGATGTCGTGGTCCTTGCCCAGCTGCCACGGCGCGAGCGTGGTGAATGCGAAGTAGGAAAAGACCACGACGAAGAGCGTGAGCAGAACCCACTGGGGCTTGAGAAACGTCTTCAACACAGTTGGGAAGTCTACGCGTTCTCGCGAATCCAATCGAGTAGCCCGGGAACCGCCGCTTCGATGTTCTTGCGGGTCGTCGTGAAGTCGTCCTCCGTCCCGTAATACGGGTCAGCGACATCGGGGCCAGACGCATTCGGGTCGAAGGAGCGCATGAGGACGACGCGCTCCGGATCAACGCCGCGCTTGAGGAGTTCCTCGCGGTGGCCGGAGTCCATGGCGATAAAGAGGTCGGCGTCCATGTGTTCTTCGCCCAGCTGGGCGGCGCGGTGGGCGGCGCCGTCGTGGCCAGCGCGGCGCAGTTCGGCGATAGCGCGCTCGTCCGCGCCCTGGCCCACGTGCCAGCCGCCGAGGCCGCACGAAGAGGTACGGGCGGCGAGATCGAGCATGTCGTTTTCCATGGCGTCGCGGACAATGACCTCGGCCATGGGGGAGCGGCAGATATTGCCGGTGCAAACAAAGACGAGGTGCAGGCGCTTATCCGGCTCGCCGGAGTCGACATGAGGTGTGGTCATGGCGTCTAGGATAGTGGGCCAGAGCCCGAAACGAGAAAGCGAGATTATGACTACTGTTGGCGACATTCGCGCGGTGATGGATGCGGCCTACCCGCCGCACCTGGCGGAGAAGTGGGATGCGGTGGGGCTTATCTGCGGCGACCCCGCGGCCGAGGTGAAGAAAGTAGCCTTCGCGCTCGACTGCACGCAGGCCGTCGCCGAGCGCGCCGTGGCGATCGGCGCGGACATGCTCATCGTCCATCATCCTCTGCTGCTGCGCGGCGTGACAAGCGTTGCTGCCGATACCCCTAAGGGCAAGGTCGTCCACACCCTCCTCGCCGGAGGGGTTGCCCTTTTCGCCGCGCATACCAACGCGGACAAGGCCCGCCCGGGCGTGAACGATCGCCTCGCCGAGCTCGTGGGCATAAAGCCTGGCCGTCCCATCGTGCCGGTCGACCCTGAGGTCATCGACCACTGGGGATTCCACGTCCCGGCCAAGGATGCCGAGACCGTCAAGGCCGCCGTCTTCGCCGCGGGCGCTGGCGCCATCGGCAATTACCACGAGTGCTCCTNCGTCTCGAGCCCTTTGCAACGCTGCCGCGACACCGCGCAGGCTGTCGGCTCCGCTGTGAACCTGCCTGTGCTCACCGCCGACAACCTGCGCGAGATGGACTTTGGCGCCTGGGAAGGCCACACCTTCGACGAAGCCCACCAGCGCGACCCCGAACTACACTCCGAGTGGCTCGAGGACACGTCCATCGCCCCGCCGGGCGGCGAGTCCCAGCAGGCGCTGCACCGCCGCGTGCTCAAAGCCCGCCGCGCCCTCGTCGATGAGTACCCCGGAAAGACCGTCCTCGTGGTAAGCCACGTGGGCCCCATCAAGGATCTCCTGCGCCAGGCCCTCGGCACCGGCGCCGCGACCGTAAACCACATCTTCCTCGACCTGGCCTCCGTCTCCGTCGTCGAGTTCTGGGATTCGGGCTCGCTCGTCCGCTCGATTAACGATGTCTCGCACCTGGGGCTAGACTAGAAAGTCGCGAATGAGCCGACCGGACGAACGCGACGCGCCGAACTACCGCTTTCACAGCGGCCAGCGGACGCCGAGGAAAGTCTGGACTCCACAGAGCACGGTGGTTGCTAACAGCAACCCGGGGCGACCCGCGGGCAAGTGCAACAGAAAGTAGACCGCCGTTTCCTCACTCCGTTCGGAAACGAACGCTGTGCGGAACCGGTAAGGGTGAAACGGTGCGGTAAGAGCGCACCAGTACCGTCAGCGATGGCGGTAGCTGGGTAAACCCCACTGGGAGCAAGGCATCACGGCTCGCCACTGGCGGGCCTGCTCAGGTGATTGAGGGCTGCTCGCCTAAGCCTGAAGGTAGCTGCTTGAACCAACTGGCAACGGTTGGTCTAGATGGATGTTCGTCGCGCCACCCACACGGGCGGCGTACAGAATCCGGCTTATGGTCGACTCATTCGCCCACATTCCCAAAACTACATAAATGGCCAGCTCACAGTCACTATCCCACAACCCGCAAGCCCGGCGATCCCGCAGAAATCCCGCACCCCACAGACGCACTGATAGCAGCCGCCACACGATCCCCACTACCCGGCAACGCATGCGTGTAGGTCTTCAATAATTGCGCCGGCGTATGACCCAGCACCCGCGCCACGTCCGGCACCGGCACACCAGCAAAAGCTCCAGTGGCCTACAAATGCGACCACACCCTGCCCGTCGGAAAACCCGGCCAGAAGCGCGATTGTCGCACAAAACCGCCTAATTGCTACCGCATACCCCCGACACCTGTGAACGCCGCAAAACGGCCTCACCCGAATCCCCGGCATCGGCAGCAGCCTCATCGCCGCATTCCTAGCCTTGCTCATCGAAAACGGAGTATGCCCAAACGAAGTCAAACAATAAGCCCGCGGTCTCTTCGTAGCCGAAGGCCGAGTCATCGAGAACTAGATCGAGGAGAACTCATGAAGACCGACGAGCAACCCCAGTGCCAGCTGGCGCGCGACCTCGCCAACCTCTACCGCGAACTCGACAGCCTCAAATACTCACGGCCTGCACCACCCGAAGTCCGCACCATGAAGCCAACACCCGGACCAAAATCCCCCCGGCAACTGGCTCTACGTCGCATGCTGGCTCGACCAATCCACACTCCTGCGCGAAGTCGCCTTCAACGCCCTTGGTGATGTGCGGGTGAAAATACGTGAAAATGAGACTGGGCCCGTCGACCTGTGCGCCAAGCTTGCCTTCCACACCCAAGCCATCTCGGAACTCGACTGGACATCGGACTTGATGGACGAACTCGAGCACCAGGTGCGCGTCATCGGTGTCACTGCTGATCACACGATGCCCCAGCATCAGCGGACGACGATGGGGAAGTCTGGCTCACCGCACGAGGGCCTGACCCCTGGAAAGTAGACACGTCGGGGGTTAGCTATGCTGCTTGGGTCAGTGTAGCTGATGTGAGTGCTTCGAAGTCATCGGGGGCTAGAAGGTTGCACCAGGAGTGTCGTCTGCGTGTGTTGTAGCGCATGCACCATCGGAAGACTTCCTGCCGGCAGATAATGGGATTATCAAAGACTTTCCGATCACGTAGCACTTCACGTTTTAAGGTGGCGTTAAATGACTCTGCCAGGGCATTATCGGCACTAGTTCCCACCGCGCCCATGGATTGGCGCACACCAAGTTGGGCGCAGTGGTCCCTAAACGCCTGTGAGGTGTACACACTTCCATGATCAGAATGGAAAATAGCCCCGTCAAGGCTTCCGCGGACTGTGCTGGCATGGGACAAAGCCTCGATGACCAGTGAGACACGCATGTGGTCTGCGAGTGCATAACCTGCAAGTTTTCGTGAATAGGTGTCAATGACCGTGGCAAGGTACATGTTCTTACCGCCCTTACACGGCAGGTAGGTAATGTCGCCGACATACACACGGTTCGGCTCGTCAGCGGTGAATGTACGGCCTACTAAATCTGGCATGACACGGTGACCAGGCTTACGCCTAGTGGTGATGCATCGACGCCGTTTGCTAAAGCCTTTTAGCCCCATGGATTTCATGATGCGTGCGACCTTCTTATGGTTGATCGGGCCGAAGTCCGTATCGTCGTTGAGGCTTGCAGCGATGCGTTTAGCACCATAAAGCCCGTTCTCATCATCGAAGATGGCCTTGATTCTTGCACCAATAAGGGCATCGGAATACATCTTTAACCTGCGATTTTCGCGGGTGTTGACCCATTTATAAAACGAGGAGCGATTGAGCTTTAACACATGGCACATCCGCTTGACCGAATACTCGGTTCGGTGGTCATAGACAAACTGGAAGCGGATCACCAGCGTGTCTCTTCGGCAAAATATTTCGCGGCCTTGCGCAGAATATCGCGTTCTTCGCGCAGCTTCGCGTTCTCTTTTTCTAGCTGGCGGATTCGCTCGGAATCAGTCGTCTCCTTGGCGTTGTCGCGCATGGCCTTCGTGCGGGCACGTTTGCCGGTGCCGTATTGCTGAAGCCAGGAGAAAAGCGAGGAACGATTGACTCCAAGCTCTGCTGAAGCCGCGTGAAGTGAAAGGTCCTCATTGTTTTCATAGAGGGCCACAGCATCACGTTTGAACTGTTCGGAGTACCTAGGCATGGTGGTAGATTACCTTTCTTCCCAACCCAACCGGGCTGGATATCAGGTGTCCACCAAACAGGGGTCAGGTCCCGAACCATCTGCCACAAATTCCGACAACAAGGACATACGGTTACCTCTGAATTACTAAGAAAATGGGGCGGACGGAAAAAGATCTCGTGTCGCAAAAATCAGTGTGGAAGAGCTATCTATCTTCATTCTGAGGTATATGCTTGTGTTGCTCAGTCAAAGTCATGAAGACTCGTTAGTTGAATCGATTGTAGATAGAAAGTGGGTGAGAGCTAGTGACTCAGCCCAATAAGTTTGGGGTTTTTCCGCCGATTGATCCAGCTGGTCGGGTAATGGTTTCCGGCCTGAATAATGTTGATTCAAATAGATATCTATTTACCTCTGATCGAGTTGAACTATTTGATGAGTTAAGGACGTTCACTGCGACTTTTCAGAACGTATTTAATATCAGGTCTATCTGGATAGGCGGAAGCTTTCTAACAACGAAACCTTCTCCAGGAGATATTGATGTCACAGTTCTCGTTGATGGGGCGACAATCAATCAATTGATTCAGGCTTGCGATCCGCGAGTATCATTTTTAGATCAAGCTGTCCTTCGTGAATTCCTGAAGCAGAATGCCTTGCGTATTGATGCCTATTTCTTGCCTTGGAATCCATTAATTACCGGTAAGCCAAGCGAAGATACCAACGTCTACAATCAACAGCGAGGGTATTGGGACGATTGGTGGCAACGCCAACGTCAAGGAAGAAAAATGGATAACCCTGACCTAACTTGGACGGCACCGAGGCAAGGCTATCTGGAGGTGATTGTTAATGGGTACAGCTAACGAAAAACCAGCAATTGCCCTTGATCTTACTGAGTACCTTGCATCTCAAGGACTTGAAAATGAGCCATCCAATTTTAGTGATGCTTTAGACGTTGCTCAAGCTAACATTGCAAGCCACTTTAGGCAAACCAGTTCCGATTTCGTTGAGTCGTCAAGTGGGGCCTTACGTCTTACAGGCGATGGAGTGGTCGGCAACTCAGTTTCGCTCATGGCTGTTGGAAATATTTTGCAGAATTTTCAAGCTGTTATTACTTCATTAGGTGCGTCGCTCGAGGGGAAGAAGTCGGCGCGAGGAAAGCTGCCGAAGTTCGTTGTCCAAGAAACACAGATGTTGTTGGATGCTGCCCCAGCTCCGGGTTCTGTTGTTTTGAACTTCTCACCGATGAGTAGCTTGGAAAGCCGTTTTGTTGCAGAAGAGTCTCAGACATCACTCGAAATAGGGGTGGATGATGCTGCTGCCGATGAAAGCACACCCCTCGCTGAACGTGCGATCGGTGAATTTGTAAACCTTCTTAAGCTAGAAGATTCTGAAGATTCTGAATGGTCGGACTTGGTAGTATCCAGAATCGACGAGCTGGGACCACGCGTAGCAAACGCTATGTCAATGTTCTCCGCGGAACTTGGGGCTAATCGTATCGACTTAGATTTCAAATGGAGGGTCCCTGGGGTCAGTGCTACTAGGCTCCAGTTTGATTCGCGGCGCTCTATTCAAATCAGGCGAATGCTCGAATCCATTCATGTTACGAACCACGTGGCAGTCATTGAAGGAACTATTCAAAAAATTTCTAGTGTAACCCCGGAACAAATTGAGTTGCGCTTGACGGACAAGCGGCATGGAGAAGATTTTCCGGCCGATTTCCCCAACGTTGTGGCAGTCTCAATTCCCAACGAAGTCGCAGACGTAGCCGAATTTAGGGTTAGAGAAAAGATTGGAATTGTAGTTCTGGTTGACAAGAGCGTAATCCCGGGACGGCAGCCTTCGTTTAGCGTTGAAGCCCATCGTGTGTTGAAGCCTGGTGAAATTACTTCACTTAAATTGGAAGACTTGTCAAACCTCCTTGAAGATGCGGAAGAATAAAAGTTTCCCTGTCCCGCTGTGTAATATAATCGACGCGACGACAACTTATACCCTGCCACCGCGGCTTAAGGGACAAATGTCCCTTAAACCGCCACCGGCGGGGTATTCGTCGTTTTAACCAGTCTTGTCGCCACCCAACCCCAACTATCCAATTCACGGATTTTAACACCCACGGGCGTGGCCACCGGCTCACGACCGGAACAAGACACCACACGAGGGGAGGGGGCCTGATCCCCGTTAGGTAGACACCTCTGATTCCCGCCAGTGCGGTTGGGAAGGGGACAGGCAAACATGCAGGCGCTTGGGCGTTTCCTAGTCGATGGGCGCGGTGGGAACCAGCACGGATAATTCGCTCGCTGAGTCGTTTAACGCAGCGTTGAAGCGAGAGGTCCTCAAAGATATGAAGACGTTCGCCAATCAGCTGATCTGCCTTAGGGATGTATTCCGCTGGCGCGTGCGCTACAACACGTGTCGCCGACACACTTGGGTGCGGGTACCAAACTTCCGACGAGTTTGAGTCCCAAGCCGCTTAAGGTCTGATAGGCTCACACCTACATTTTGTTCACCCTAAGGTGTCTACCTTCTGGGGCGGGCCTGGTCGACTCATTCGCTCTTTTTAACGGCTAGGCTGGCTCACTATGAAGCTGTATGCCGCCCCACTTGATTTCCACCCTGTCGCCGAGGAATTCGGCATCGAGCGTGCCTTCCCGCCCGCTGTCGAGGAGGCGGCCCGCAACGCGCACGACCGCTTCGCCGATACCCGTCGCGACGCGCGCGACATCCCTCTCGTGACCATCGACCCGGCGGGCTCCATGGACTTGGACCAGGCTGTTTACATCGAGGCCACCGCCACCGGCTATACCGTCCACTACGCCATTGCCGACGTTATGGCGTTCATCGCGCCGGGCTCGCCGCTGGAAGTCGAGGGCTTCAAGCGCGGCCAAACCATCTACCTGCCGGATGAGCCTGCACGCCTGCATCCCGCAGCCTTGTCTGAGGATGCCGCCAGCTTGCTTCCCGATGCACCCCGCCCCGCCGTCCTCTGGACCTTCCAGCTCGACTCCGCCGGCGAGGTATCCTCCTTCGACGTCGAGCGCGCCCTCGTCCAATCCCGCGCCCGCCTCGATTACGAGGGCGTCCACGCCGATCTCGTGGCGGGCCACCTGCATTCTTCCATCGCGCTCCTGCCCGAGGTCGGCGCCCTGCGCCAGGCTTCGAGCCTGCGCCGCTCCGCCATCAACCTGCGCGTGCCCTCCCAGTCCGTGGAGGAGACCACCACCGAGGCTGGCGAGACTGTTTTCGAATTGGTCGCCGAGCCGCGCTATGAGGTTATGGACTTCAACTCGGAGATCTCCCTTCTTACCGGCATGTGCGCGGGCCAGCTCATGGCCTCCCACGGCGTCGGGCTCTTGCGCACCCTGCCGGCTGCTTCGCCTGAGTCCGAGGCTTCCTTTCGCTCCGAAGTCGCCGCACTCGGTTTCGACCTCACGGACCAGTCGATTTCGGAATTTCTGCTCAGTGTCGATCCCGATACCCCGCGTGGCATGGCTGCGATGCGCGAAGCCCAGTACCTCCTGCGCGGCGCCGGCTACCAGTGGCTCACCCCTGACGAGGAGCCTAAGGTCCACGCGGGTATCGGCGGCTACTACGCTCACGTCACCGCGCCGCTGCGCCGTCTCGCGGACCGCTTCGCCACCGAGGTCTGCCTCGCCCTTTCTGCCGGCGAACCTCTGCCCGAATGGGTCTCCTCCCGCGCAGATGATCTCCTGGAAACAATGAAGCGCACGACCTCCGGCGCCTCCCAAGTCGACCGCGCCTGTCTCAAGCTCACCGAGGCCACTGTCCTCGCCCCGTGGGTGGGCACCAACTTCGATTCGATCATTCTCGACTCGACTCCGGAAAAGTCCAAGGCCCGCGCGTTCGTCCCCACGCCGCCCATCGTCGCCGACGTCATCGGTGCGCCCGAGCCGGGCGCCGAGACGGCCATTTCCCTCGTACGCGCCAATCCCGCCGAGCGCTCTGTTGCCTTCGCCTGGCCTGCGGATTAGCTTTCCGGCTTTCGTGTCAGGGGCGATTGTTAGCCTGTCGGTCCATCTACCCATCGAGTAGAAAGGACCGGATTGATGATGGACTATCCAGTATCTGCGGCCAGCCTCGTGAAAGCATGCACCGCACTCTACGGTGATGACAGCAAAGTCGATGAGTATCGGCAGACCGTCCGCGGCGCGTTTAACCAGCTTGTCGCCACTGGCATGAATGAGACCGCGGCCCGTGAGGTGGTCCAAGCTCAGTACATCGACGAGGTCGTCGAAGGTGAACGCCAGCGCCGCGCCCATGAGAACCGTCTGGCCACCATCACGCCCATTCCAGTGCCCGACGACCCCGATGAGTACGACGCCATCCTTGAACAGGGCATGCGGGAAATGAACGGCGACGGCGAGTGCGAAACCGAGGAAGAATTCCAGATTCGTTACAAGAATTTCTTCTAATCATCCACGCCAGCGTGCAACAGCGTGGGACGAACGACGTGTTCGTCCCACGCTTCTTTGTATCCGCTCAGCCTTCCGTCGGCGCAAAGTGAATTTTTGGTTTCCAACGCGACAAATCATCGAGTTTCGGGCATGCTTGGTGGGCAGAGGGGGACGCCTTTCGGGCCCCAGCCGACGGCGTTGAACTCCTTGAACTCCCCAACGTTTATTTGTTGATCGAAGTTTTAAGGAAAATACATGTTAAGACCACTGCATAATGTGGCGTGCCTTGGCATAGTTGCAGCCTTTCTCGCAGGCTGCACCGTCAGCGACGCCGAGCCACAGCCTGCCGTCGGAACTGCCGCCGTCGCAAGCCCCGCGTCGCCTGCACCAGACACCGGTGACGACGACGCGTCAGAGGACCAAGCATCGATTGATTTGGGTGGCTGGTCGATGCCTGAACCGGGACCTTTTGATTGGCGGGAGTATTACGAGAATCCATTCAAACCATGTGAGGAACTGCCCGAAGATGTCGTGGCCCAACTCGGCTTTAAAAAGAAGGCAATGAATCTTACCGATGTTCAACCTTATACATGCGATTTGGTGGAGCAACAGGAAATAAAGAATGACTCTGGATTGCTATTCATTACTTCGTACGGCGCCTCTCTTAGTCAACTTCAAGAGGGGCGATTTGAGCTGACCGACGAGACTGTTCCGAGATTGAGTAATGCACGTGTAATGCAGCAGACCGGCGGTGATACGCAGACTACCTGTTTCGCAGCGATAGAAACTCCCCGAGGAACGGTTGCCGTCAACTATGTCAATAGCTTGGGTCAAGGCAGTGGTGAAACCTTCTGTGACGTGCCCATCCGAATCCTTGAAAATCTTTTTGAGGGAAGTGATGCAAAGTGAAACTCGATACTCAACGTATTTCTGCTGATGCAAGTGCTGCAGAGCGCATCACGATGTTGCTTGACGCCAACGGATTGCGCCTGTCGAACGGCATGTCTGCAAATTTGTCATCGATTAGCGGCGTTAGGGAAACTGGGATGATCCATGGTCGACTCTTGGGAGACGATCCGGCTTCAGCAAAAGCCTTGATTGATAAACTCACGGACCAGGTTGATTGGATTGGGGGACAGCTAAGAAAGTTTGCTGTTGGAGCAATTGCCCAGGATGTGCTTGCGGCGCATTCGCTAGAAGCCGTTGAGACGGGCGGGATTTCTCCGGATGAGATTTTCATGTTGGACCCGCAGCCTGATGCGAGCTATGGCACGGTTCATTTCGTGAAGCCGCTAGTGGCGGTTGGAATGGATGCACCGTCGGTCATCGCTGAAGTCCTGGGACTTGATGGCTCAAGCATCTTAGCGACCCAACAACAGTGGCAATCTGTTTCCGCGTCGGCAGGGGAAGCTGCGGCGCAGTTGGAGGCGATGGCGGCATCGCTCGAAGAGTCGAACGAGGGCGAGTCGATTGACGCTGCGGTGGCGAAGATCCGTGAGATTGCAGGGACGGGCTCGGAGATTGCGGCGAATGCAGGGGCGATGGCTGGACGCACGGGTGCGATGTTGGGATTGTCCCAGGTATCGAAGTTGATGGCGCTGTCCATGGCGTCGACGTTGTCTCTGCCGATGGATCCGGTGAGCCGGGAAGCCGTCGAGCAGTCGGGTCTGGTCATGATGCAGAACGCGCTGCAGTCGATGGTGGATGTCTCGCTGCCGCCGGTGGCGAGCATCGCGCAGCCGCAGATGCGTGCCTCGGGAGGAGACTTCACGGCAGGCATGGACGCGGTCAACGCGAGCGGGTTTGGTCTGTCGACCGATGAGGTGGAATGGCCGAAGTCCTTTGAGGAAGCGGTTGTGCGTGGTGCGGTGGGACCAGGGTCCTTCGAGATTGTCGATGGGCAGCTGCGGCCGGTCAATGATATCGGGTTGTCGGCGGAGGACCTGGCGCAGCTCAATAGGGCCGCGCAAACGTACGTTCCGGCGATTTATGACGCAGCTGGATTGCCGGAGCTGTCGCAGGCGCTGACGACGCCGGCATCGGTCGGAACGCTGCCGAGCGCGGCGGGGTTGACTGCAGGTCTGCCCGGCGGAGTGGGTGGTGCCGCGGGTGGATTGTCGGGTGGCGCGCCGGGTATCGGGGCGTTGTCGGGCGGAGGAGCGTCGCCAGCGAATCTCGGTGGTGCATCGGGACTTGGAGCGGCAGCAGGACTGGGTGGGGGAATGAACTCAGGGCTGGGTGGCTCAGGCATCGGTGCCGCACCGATGGGTGCGCTCGGAGGCGCTGGCGGCGGTGCGGCTGGGGCTGCGGGTCGTGGCGGAGGTGTGCGCGGTGGCATCGGAAGCCGAGTAGGCATGCCGGCAGCGGGGGGACTCGGCGCGGGTGTAGGACGCGTTGGGCTGCCTGGTGCAGGTGGAGTCGCGGCCGGTGGCGCGCCAGGTGCTGGTGCTGCGGGCGTGGGTTCGACGGGCGCTGGGGTGCGTGCGGGCGGTGTCGGCGGTGGTGCTGGCGCTGCGCATCGCGGCATGATGCCGATGATGGGCGCTGGTCACGGTCAAGGAGACAAACGGGGGAAGGTAAAGACCGTGACGACGGCGGTGGAGCAAGACCAGAACCGGCGGGCGCTGCTCGGTGAGGTGCCGCCGTCGGTGCCGGGCGTAATTGGAGCGTGGGTGCGCGACTAAACGTGCGTGTCCGCTTTAGACGAAGACCCCGAGCGGTGCTCGGGGTCTTCGTGCGTCACGGTTTATTCGGGGCGGGCGGGCTCGCCGGGGTGGAGGGCGATGACATCGAGGCCAGCCTCGGAGAGATCGTCGGCGAAGTGGTCTGCCTTGACTGCGGGGACGTAGGCGACGACGGCGTTAGCTATTCCGGCGGAGGCGGCGCGGGTGCCGACGGCGCCGCGTAGAGCGGAAAGTTCCGCGATCTGCTGCGCATTTTCCAGGCCGTAGATGGCAGCGAGTTCGGTCTGCGAGGACCCGAGGACGGAGAGGAGCTCCGTGCCGCGGCGCGAACGCAGGGACCGGGCGACGCCCTGGGCGCGGGTGGTCTCATCATCGAAGAAAGCGAGCCAGTTGCGGGCATCGGGAAGCGTGGGCTGGCCTTCGGGACCGTCGATTTCGTGGACGGCCGTGAGCCAGTCGACGACGCGCGGGGCAGCATCGGGAAGCAGACGCAGCGAGTCCGTGCCGAAAGCGTGGCAGGCGTCGTGGACGAAGCGCTGGCGGGCGCGAATGTGGGCTACGGGGGCGGCGATATCGCCCGCGGCGGGGGCGGAGACGACGAAGCCACTCATCTCCTTGCCCAGCGGGTGCGGCGCCTGGGTGACCGAGTTATCCGCGTAGTCGATGACGGAGACGGTCTCCGCGGCACCGCGCAGCGCCGCCGTGTGGCGGGCGCGCAGGGGTGGGACCTCGGAGAACAAAGTGACAGCCTGGGCGCATACATCGGCGATGCGGGCGCGCATGGGGGCATCGGCAAGCTCCTCGTGGTCGCTGATGAGGGCGAGGGCCGTGGCGACGTCCATGGCCGAGCGAGCGCCGAGGCCAGCGTGCGGTGGGATATCCGAGACGGCAGTGATGTCCATGCCGGAGGTCTCGCGGGAGAGGAGCTGGCGGTTGATGAGCATCCACACCATGCCTGCCACGCGGGTGTGCGTGTTGCCCGTGGGCGCTGGCGGGACGATGGTGCGGCCCTCCGAATCTGTGGTGGGCTGTTGCGCCGCTGCCAAGGCGGCGAGGGCCTCGAGGGACGAGTCCTCCGTGGTCTCCTCGTTGTTTTCTGCGATGGTCACGCGAATGACGTCATCCGTGCGGGGGCTCACGGCCACGGCGGCGCGCAGATCCACCAGACCGATGACGGTCACGCCGCCGTAGTAATCCACGTGTTCGCCAATGACATTCCACGTCGCAGGAGCGCTGGCCACCGCCTGCGGCTGCGCGCCGGTCAAGCGCGTGTGCAGCTCACGGGCACGGTCAGCGGCGGGGGAGTCGGGGTGGTGCCACATCGGCATGAAGAATTACTCCTTTGGACTGGGGTGCATGCCTCCCCAGCGCTGCGCGATAGGCGCGCGCTGCGGGGAGACCAAGCGGAACAGTCGACATTCTACCGGTCGCACGGCCCGCGTTTCGCGGTAGCCTGGGTGGCACAGATTACGACGAACGCGCCGCGACGTCCCCGTCGCGGCAGACAAGGAGCAAAGACAATGACGAACGCAGGCAACACCAAGTGGTACTACGACGTTGCTACCGGCCAGGTGACCGAAGGCCCCGAGTCCGGTTGGGATAATCGCATGGGCCCGTACGATACCCGCGAAGAGGCCGAAAACGCCCTCAAGCTCGCTGCAGAGCGCAACGCTGCTGCCGATGCCGCCGATAAGGCCTGGGAGGACTAACTCCCGCGCGCAGCCGCGCTGCGCCTATCTGTGCGAACGGCCGCCGTCCCCGTATGGGGGCGGCGGCCGTTTCTGCGTTGCGGCTCGGCGCGCGGTTAGGCGTCCATCTTCTTGCGCAGCGGCTTGAAGGAGGACTTAATAGCCTTGAACGCTTCGTGGTAGTCCGCGAGGGCTTCGAGACCAATCATGCGCTCACGCTGGTAGAGCAGGCCGTAGCCGAAGGTGTCCTCGCCGCGGCGGCGGGCGGCCTCAGCCAGTTCGAGGAGCTTGTCGCGCGAGGTGACGGAATCCTGGAAGTCGCCGAGCACGGACTGCATATCCTTGCAGGCCTTGTAGAGTGCTTTCGTCTTGAGGTTCGTGGCGGAACCGGCGGCCTCTGCGGCGTAGCGCAGCTTCTTTGCGGCCTTGCGCATGTCGTGGAAGTAGTTCTCGCGCTCGTGGAGCGGGAGCTCGTCATTGCTCCAGTTCTTCACGGCCTTCTTGTGGCGCTTGACCAGCTTCGCATAGGCCTCGCCCAGGTGGTTGGCCATGACGGTTTCCATGTCGTGGGCGGGTTGCTCGTGGGCGGCGGGCTCAGCCTCGAGCTGTGCGTCCTCAGGCACGGGGGTTGCGGCAGCGGTGTCCTCGGTAGTCGTGTCCTCGGCGGGGGTGTCTGCGACGACCGGCGGATCGAGCAGGAGTTGGTCGAGTTCTTCGAGCAGGCCCAGGTAGCGATCCGAGTTGAGGGCGCCGATCACGTGGCGGTGGGCGCGGCGGTATTCGCGGCCCATGTCGTGGGCGATGTGGTCGCGGGTGGCCTCGTCGAGAACGTCGGAATCCTCAGACGCGAGGAGGGACTGCCAGCGCTCCTCGACGACCTCGGCGTCGCGTGCGACACCGAGTAGGCCTGCGAGGGACTTGAGTTCGCTTTCAATGTGCGCGATCTGCGGGCCCTCGACGATGCCATGGAAGGTCTCCATGTGGCTGCGCAGCTCGCGGGTGGCCACGCGCATCTGGTGGACAGAGTCCCACTCGTTGGCGCGGACCTTGGGGTCGTACTCGATGATTTTGTCGCGGTTGGTCTGCAGTGCGGCGATGACGGCCGCGGCGGCGGAGCCCGGCTCGACGGTGGACTCGCGCATGCTCGGCGGCAGCGGCACGTTGTCCACGGAGTCGCCCAGCGCGGTGGCCAGCTTCGACGGGGACTTAGACGGGAAAGCACCGGCGGCGATGAGCGCCTCGGAGCACAGCTGGAGCAGGTTCGCGGGAGCCGGGGCGTCGGCTGCGGGAGCCTCGGCGGCCTGGGCGGCGGCC
>NZ_LT596208.1:1482132-1510017 GCF_900092335.1 Corynebacterium phoceense | reverse complement strand
GCGGGAGCCTCGGCGGCCTGGGCGGCGGCCTCGGCGGCGACGCCGGTGAGCTCGACTTCCCACTCGCGCCAGCGGGTCTCCTTGCCGGCGGGCAGGAAGGACTTGGCGGTGACATGGTCGTCACAGAACTCGACGACGGGGTTGCCTTCGGGGTCCGCGTAGGTGATCTCGGCGCGCTTATTGTCCACCTGAGCGATGGGCTTGAGGGGGAGGTTGCGCACGAGCGAGCGGATTTCGGCGAGCAGCTCGGCGGGGACGATGTAGTTGCCGTCCGCGGCGTCATCGAGCGGGGCGTGGAGTTCTTGGCGGCCAGCGGCGGTGGGGGTCTTGATGTGCCAGCCGGAGTCGTTGCCGCCGGTGCGGCGACGCAGCGTCATCTTGGCGCGGGTGAGACGCAGGTCCGGGGTGTCGAAGTAGATGGCGGAGAGCTCGTGGTGCTCCTCGCGGGCGACGGAGCCGATCTCAGGCAGCGTGGTGAGATCCGGCAGCTCGGCGGAGCTGTCGACTGCGAATTTGGCCTCGATTTCGAGGGCACTGGTAATGGCCATCTACTCTTTCCTTTTCCTCGACGTGTGGGTGTCCTTCTGGGCCCGATCCTACCTTTTAGGGGTAGAAAGTGGCCCATAATGATGCGTGGCTGTGGTTACGCGGTGAGCGCCCGCTGGCGCGCGTCGAGTCCGGCCGAATCGCCGCCCAAGCGCGCGGACTCAGCGGCGGCGATGCCGTCATGCAATCCGTCGAGGTGCGTCGCCGACAGCGAGAGCGTCGACAGGTGAGGGAAGAGACGGTCGCGGGTTTCCTCGGCTGCGGTCAGGCGGCGGGCGAGGACGGGCAGTGCCTGCGAAGCCACGGTAGCGAGGTCCGTGGACGAGGAGGGCGCATCTTCACAAGACACGGCGGAGCCGGAAGTGGAGTCGTAAGAATTCGCCTCCTGCAGCAGGTCACCAATCCTGGTGGCGTAGGACAGGCGGAAGCTACGGCGGTAGGCCGCGGTGGTGCGGGTGCGCTTGGCCTCGGCAGCGCCGGGGGAGGACGTGAGGAAGTGCTCGCACTGGCGGGCGAGTGAAGCGTGGAGATCGATGACATGGTCGAGGTCGCCTGCGGTGCCGATGAGCGAGACCAGCCCGCGGGAGTCGATGAGCACGCCGGTGACGCCGTTGGCGTAGCAGACTGCGGCGAGCAGGCTGAACTTGTGCTTGACGTACGGGGCGTCGAGATAGACGCGGCGGGTGATGGGGGCGGCATGGGGATCCTGCAGGGCCTCAGTGAGGCGGTGGGACTGGCGCAGGGACTGGGCGCGGGCGATGAGTGCGTCGGCTTCCTCTTCGAATTCGGTGGACTCGGCCTTGCGCAGGAGGGCCTCGATCTTGCGGCGGATCTTGGCGGCGGGGTCGGATTCGGGCGTCGTGGGTGGGGTGAGGAGTTCGACGTCGCGGAGCACCTTGAGGGAGGTGAGCTCCGCATGCCAGGAGGGTAGAAGACCCACGTCGTAGAAGGGATCGGCGGGTGGCAGTAACCTGAGCCAGGCGGCGCGCAGGTAGGGCGAGGCTACGCGCGCGGGCACGCGGATGGCAGCACGGTGGGCTAAAGGATGGATGGCAGGGCCGAGGATGTGGAATAGGTCGTCTGGGGTCCAGCCGCGCAGGGCGGCGATGACGATGTCGTCGACGATGGTGGTGGGGCTCATCATGGCGTTCTCCTTGAGTGGTTTTAGTAAGAGTGTTCTAACGGAGTGCGCTTAGACTCGCATGGTGCGTGGACATGAATGAGGCGAGACACCCCCGCGGGCTACCCCCGAGATGCTCTGGTGAGCTGGGCAAAGCGGATGAAAAGTACTGCCCAATAGAGTTGGCAGCTCCGCTAGAGTGAAGGGCATGAATAGCCAACACGAGTTTGTCCTGCGCACCGTCGAGGAGCGCGATATTCACTTCATCCGCCTGTGGTTTACCGATATTTTGGGCGGCTTGAAGTCCGTGGTCATCAGCCCCTCGGAGTTGGAGGACGCATTTGAGGAGGGCATCGGCTTCGATGGCTCCTCGGTGGAAGGTTTTTCGCGCATTTCGGAGTCGGACACCATCGCGCTTCCGGACCCGTCCACGTTCCAGATTCTTCCGTTTGACCAGGACGATCCCAACCTGCAGTCGGCGCGTATGTTCTGTGATATCCAGCAGCCGGACGGTCAGGCCTCGCTCGTGGACCCGCGCCAGATTCTGCGCCGCCAGGTCGCGGACGCCGCGGCGGATGGCTTTAGCGTCAAGGCCTCGCCGGAAATTGAGTTCTTCCTGCTTAAGGAGCTCAAAGAGACGGGCAAGTTGAAGCCCACGGATAACGGCGGCTACTTCGACCAGGCGAGCCAGAACACCGCGCCGCGTTTCCGCTCGTATGCGATGCTGGCGCTGGAAGAGATGGGCATCTCCACGGAGATGAGCCACCATGAGACAGCGCCAGGGCAGCAGGAGATCGACCTGCGGCACGCGGACTTGCTCACCATGGCGGATCACATTATGACCTTCCGCTTCGTTATTAAACGTGTGGCCACCAACCAGGGCATTCGCGCGACGTTTATGCCCAAGCCTTTCGAGGAGCACCCGGGCAACGGCATGCATACGCACTTCTCGTTGTTTGAGGGAGAGACGAACGCCTTCCACGATCCGGATGACGAGTTCGCGCTGTCTACGACGGCGAAGCAGTTCATCGCGGGCATCCTCGAGCACGCCACGGAGATGACCGCCGTGACCAACCAGTGGGTCAACTCCTATAAGCGTTTGATGTTCGGCAACGAGGCGCCGGGTTCGGCGACATGGGGCGTGTCCAACCGTTCGGCGCTCGTGCGCGTGCCCACGTATCGCCTGGGAAAGGCGGAGTCGCGCCGGGTGGAAGTGCGCAATATCGACGCGCTCATGAACCCGTACCTGGGCTACGCCGTCATCCTTGCCGCGGGGCTCAAGGGTATCCGCGAAGGCTACGAGCTGGGCGAGCCGGCCGAGGACGACGTCCATTCGCTCACCCGCCGCGAGCGCCGCGCGATGGGCTACAAGGATCTGCCCACCTCGCTCGACCAAGCGCTGCGCGTCTTCGAGCGCTCCGAGTTCATGGCGGACATCCTCGGCGAGCACGTCTTCGAATTCTTCCTGCGTTCCAAGTGGGACGAATGGCACCGCTACCAGGCGCAGATCACCACCTCCGAGCTGCACACCAACCTGGACTTCTAAGCTATGGCGAAGATTCCCTCACCTGCCACGCTGGGGCTTACTCGTCCCACCGCGGCGCAAGACCTCGAAGAACTCGGCTGGACCACCGAGGAGACCATTCCGCTGCTGTGGACGCTCGCGGCCTGCGGTAACGCGGACGTCGCGCTCAATACCCTCATGCGCATCCACGACGCCGCCCCCGAGCTCGAGCCCGCCATGCGTGCTGACGAGGCCCTGCGCGTGCGTGTCCTCGCCCTCCTCGGCGGCTCCACGGCGCTGGGCGATCACCTCGCCGCGAACCCCGAGCTGTGGCACGAACTCGCCAAGCCGCTGCCCACCGTCGCGGAGTTCTACCAAGAGATGCTCGGCGCCATCGAGGCACGCCCTGCGGCCTATGAGACGGAGCTGACGCGGCCGGATGGGGCATCGGCAAGCTTGAGCGGGCCCGGCACCTACGTCGCGGGCATCCGCGAGGCCAAGATTTTGCTCAAGTCCACCTACCGCACGCTCGTCATGCGCCTGGCCGCGCACGACCTGGCCGGCACGCTGCACTCCCGCAAGGGGCAGACCGTGGCCCAGCCCGAAGTCCCGTTCCGCGAGGTCACGCGGCTGACCACAGGGCTTGCCGATGCCGCCCTTACCGCAGCGTTAGCCGTCGCCGTCCGCGTCGTCTATGACGACGCTCCGCTCGACGCCCAGCTGGCCGTCATGGCCATGGGCAAGTGCGGCGCGAACGAGCTCAACTACATCTCGGACGTGGACGTTATCTTCGTCGGCTCCGAGGCCACCCCGCGGATTACGCGCGTCGCGGCGGAATTCAATCGGATTGGTTCCGCGTGCTTCTTTGAGGTCGACGCGAACCTGCGGCCGGAGGGCAAGTCCGGCGCGCTCGTGCGCACGCTTGATTCGCACGTGACGTATTACAGGCGCTGGGCGGAGACCTGGGAGTTTCAGGCGCAGCTCAAGGCCCGCGTGCAGACGGGCTACCTGCCGCTGGGCGAGGACTACATCGCGGCCGTCAAACCGATGGTGTGGGAGGCCTCCCTGCGCGACTCCTTCGTCGAGGACGTTCAAGCCATGCGCCGACGCGTGCTGGAGAACGTCCCTCCGGAGCTGAAGACCCGCGAGCTCAAGCTCGGCACGGGCGGCCTGCGCGACGTCGAATTCGCAGTGCAGCTCCTCCAGCTCGTGCACGGCCGCTCGGATGAGTCGCTGCGCGTGCTCAATACGATCGAGGCGCTCGAGGCGCTGGTCGCCGCAGGTTACGTCGGCCGCGAGGATGGCCACCAGCTCATCGAGGCCTACGAGTTCCTGCGCCTGCTCGAGCACCGCCTCCAGCTCGAGCGCTTCCGCCGCACTCACCTGCTACCGGAGGAGGGCGACGCCGTCGCATGGCAATGGCTCGCGACCGTCGCCGGGTTCAACCCGGACGGCGCGCAGTCCGCCTCCCAGGCGCTCGCGAAGCGCCTCAAAGAAATCCGCGTGCTCGTCAATGATCTGCACTCGCGCCTGTTCTACCGGCCGCTTCTGCATTCGGTGGTCAATCTCGACTCGGATACGCTCAAGCTCTCGCCGGCCTCGGCGAAGCTGCAGCTCGCAGCACTCGGCTACATGTTCCCGGACCGCGCCTTCGAGCACCTCACCGCGTTGGCCACAGGGTCCTCGCGCAAGGCCCGCATCCAGGCCATTTTGCTGCCCACGCTCATGGGCTGGCTTGCCGAGGCCGCGGACCCCGACGCCGGCCTGCTCAACTACCGCCGCTTGTCCGAGGCCGCCTACGACGCGACGTGGTTCCTGCGCATGCTCCGCGATGAGGGCATCGTGGGCCAGCGCCTCATGCATATCCTCGGCACCTCGCCGTACGCCGCCGAGCTCATCATTTCCTCGCCCGACGTCGTCAAACAGCTCTCGGACGGCGCGACCGGACCCAAGCTGCTCGAGACCTCGCCGCAGCAGGTGTCCACCGCGCTCGTGCGCTCGACTAAGCGCCACGCGGATCCGGATAAAGCCGTCGCCGTCGCACGTTCACTGCGCCGCATCGAGCTCGCGCGTGTCGCGGCCGCGGACCTGCTCGGCTTCATGGACGTGCGCGAGGTCTGTCTCGAGTTGTCTACCGTGTGGAACTCCGTGCTCGAGGCCGCGCTGCGTGCCGAGATCCGCGGCTGGCAGGGCGCCCATAAGGCACCCGAGGACGCGGACTTCCCACGCCCGCCCGCGCGCATCGCGGTTATCGGCATGGGCCGCCTGGGCGGCATGGAGCTCGGCTTTGGCTCGGACGCGGACGTCATGTTCGTCGCCGAGCCCGCCGAGGATGCCGTCGACCCCGAGACCGGCGCCCCCGTCGACGAGACCACCGCCGGGAAGTGGGCCGTCACCATCGTCGACGNCTCGACCATTATCTCAAGACCACGCGGCACGCCCGCCGTGTCGTCGATGAGGTCTTCTGGGGCGAGCCCGAGTCTCTCGAGCACGAGGAAGGTCCGTTCTAACTGCCGGTTTCCTGGCAATAGCCTGCCGATGCCCCCTTATCCCTAGGCAGCGCCCCCACGCGCGGCCTAGGCTAGATAAGTCACTTGAAACACGGAAGGCGGACGGACCACCCCATGGCTTTGACTCTGCGCTTGGATCTTTCTTCGGCGAATGTTGCAGACCTGGAGGCGCTGCTCGCAGCGGCGCGCGCCGGGGGCATCGGCGGCGAGGGCCGCGTGAGCCTCGACGGNACCGGCGCCCCCGTCGACGAGACCACCGCCGTGAAGTGGGCCGTCACCATCGTCGACGGTCTGCGCCGCCGGCTGGCCAAGCCCTCGGGCGACCCGCCGCTCGAGGTCGACCTGGGCCTGCGCCCCGAGGGCCGCTCCGGTCCTGTCGTGCGCACCATCGCTTCCTACGAGCGCTACTACCGCGAGTGGGGCGAAGCCTGGGAGATGCAGGCGCTCCTGCGCGCCGCATTCATCGCCGGTGACGAGGAGGTCGGCTCCCAGTTCATGGAGCTCATCGACGGTTTCCGCTACCCGGCGGGCGGTGCCTCCGAGTCCACGATTCGCGACATCCGGCGCATGAAAGCCCGCGTGGACAATGAGCGCCTGCCCCGCGGCGCGGACCGCAATACGCACCCCAAGCTCGGCCGCGGCGGACTCACGGACATCGAATGGACCGTGCAGCTGCTCACCATGATGCACGCCCACGAATGCCCGGAGCTGCGCAATCCCTCGACGCTAGGCACGCTCGACGCGCTCGAGACCCACGAGATTCTGCCCGCCGCGAAGGTGAGCGCGCTGCGCGAGGCGTGGTGCCTGGCCACCGACGTGCGCAATGCGCTCGTGCTCGTGCGCGNGAGCGGCCGCCAGAATCCGCCGCGCACCCCGGGCTTCGGCGAAAACGAGGCGCGCTAGATGTCGCGACGTTTCATCAACGCGGCGCTGTCTGTTTTCGTCGTGGTCGCCGTTGTGGGCCTGGGACTGTGGTTCTACCTGCGCGACCGCGCACCCGCCGGCGCCCAGACCGTGGGTGAGGCCGTCGCGGAGCTCAGCGGCAGCTCCACGAATACGGACACGATAAGCTCCAACCTCGTCACGGTCCTTGATCGCCTGGGTGTGTTCACACACAGCCCGCTGCACGACCCGGCGCAGTCTCCCGCGCCGGACACCGCGGAGTCGCGCGACGAGCTCATCTCGCGCATGGAACAGGCCGTGGGCCGCGGCGAGCTCACCGCCTTCGAGGCTCGCGCCGTGCTCAAGGCCTACGACCAAGGCCTTATCACCGGCGGAGAGTCGCCGCTCGTTGTCCTGGACTCCGGCGAGGCCCCGGAAACTTCTGAGTCTTAAACCGCGTCTTCAGCAGCGTCGTCCTCGATGGCGATAATCTTCACGCGGCGCGGCGCATGCGGCTGGAAGCGCTTCTCCACGAAGTGCGTGACCACGATGCCCGCCAGGCCGAAGAGCCACACGCCCAGCACCGCGAGCGCGCCGTGGCGGAAGTCCGCCCACTCCATGCCGCGCGAGCTTAAGACCATGCCCATGATCTGCGCGCCGAGCATGCCCGCGACGAAGCCGCCCATATTCGCCAGGCCCGTCGCCGTCGCCACAACGTCATGCGGCAGGCGCTCGCGGATCTTGTCGAACCCGTAATTCGACACCGGCTGCAGCAGTGCCATGACGAACATCATGACCACGACGACCCAGAAGCCGCGCGGCGAGCCTGTCGCGAAGAACAGCGCCCAGCACACGATGTGGGTTGCTGCGAAAGCGAGCGCCACCCAGTCGCGCACGCCCGACAGCCGAGCAGAGATACGCCCGTGGATCGGGCCCGAGAGCACCATGAAGACGGTATTAAGGGTGAGCACGATGCCGGCGGCGGCATCGGAAAGCCCCATGGCTTGCGTCATCATGGGCATGCCCCACATCATGACGAAGACCGGAGCGGCGAGCATGCCCGAGAAGTGGATGAAGAAGCAGTTCCACGCCGTCGCCGAGGTGACGACGGCGGCGAGGCGGGCACGGAGGCTGGGAACGGGGGCATCGGAAGGCGCGGCGGCGGGAAGAATGCCGAGCTTCTCCGGGGAGTCCGCGACGGCGACCGAGGCTGCGAGCGCGACGAGGATGCCCACCGCGCCGAGTGTGACAAACGCCGTGGTCCACCCAGTCACGCCGAGGTACCAGAGGAAAGGAATCGCGGAGATGAACTGGCCCAGCTGGCCCAAGGCGCTTGTGACCTGCGTGAACATCGGCGTGCGGTGCAGCGGGAACCAATAGGGCAGGATGCGCATGACTGACAGGAACGCCGTCGCATCGCCGGCGCCGATGAGGACGCGCGCCGCGACCGCGACCCAATAATTGCTGGTAAAGCCGAGGACAACCTGTCCGATGCCCATGACAAGCGCACCGGCGACGAGCATCGCGCGCGGGCCGAATTTATCGATGGCGACGCCCGTGGGAATCTGCGCCAGCGCATACGTGCCCACCTGGATGGAGGTAAACACGGCGATGGCGCCGGCGGTGGAGTCGAAACGCTCGATGGCATCGAGGCTCGCGACGCCGAAAGAGGTACGGCCGGTAATCGCCATGGTGTAGACCGCCATCGCGGCGACCCACACCCACAGCGCCTTCGTGGTGATGACTTCGCGGGGGTTCGGGACCGACTTTTCTTCCGACATGGGTGTAAAGTGTACGCCCCGCCCACTATGGTGTTAGAGGTGGATTATATTTCGACGCGCAATGAAGAACGCACCCCAGCTAAATTTACGGACATCCTTCTAGGCGGACTTGCCCCTGATGGTGGCCTGTACCTGCCGTCGGAGTATCCGACGATTACCTCGTCCATGCTGGATGAGTGGCGCTCCGTGCTCGCCGACGGCGGCTATTCGGCGCTCGCCGCCGAGGTGCTTAAGCTCTTCATCGACGACATTCCCGCCGCGGACATTGAGGCGATTGCCGCGCGTGCGTACACCACGCCGAAGTTTGCCTCGGAGGAGATCGTCCCCGTCACTTCTTTGGGGGATGGGCTCTGGGTTGGCCACCTGTCCGAAGGCCCCACCGCGGCGTTCAAGGACATGGCCATGCAGCTTTTGGGCGAGCTCTTCGAATACGAACTCGGCCGCCGCGACGCGTCGCTGAATATCCTGGGCGCGACCTCGGGCGATACCGGCTCGTCTGCCGAGTACGCCATGCGCGGGCGCCGCGGCATCCGTGTGTTCATGCTCACCCCAGCCGGCCGCATGACCCCGTTCCAGCAGGCCCAGATGTTCGGCCTCGACGACCCGAATATCTTCAACATCGCTTTGGACGGCGTCTTCGACGACTGCCAGGACGTGGTCAAGGCCGTCTCCGCCGACGCGGAGTTTAAATCCACGTACGCCATCGGCGCCGTGAACTCCATCAACTGGGCGCGTCTCATGGCCCAGGTCGTCTACTATGTCAACTGCTACCTGCGCGTGACCTCCTCCAACGATGAGAAAGTCTCGTTCTCCGTGCCGACCGGCAACTTCGGCGATATCTGTGCGGGCCACATCGCGCGCCAGATGGGCCTGCCTATCGACCGTCTCATCGTCGCGACCAATGAGAACGACGTGCTCGACGAGTTCTTCCGCACCGGCAACTACCGCCCGCGCCCCGCGTCCGAGACCATGGCGACGTCCTCGCCGTCCATGGACATCTCCCGCGCCTCGAACTTCGAACGTTTCGTCTTCGACCTCACCGGCCGCGACGCCGCACGCACCGCGGACCTCTTCGGCACGAAGGTCAAGGAGGGTGGCTTCTCTGTCTCCGCCGCGGAATTGGCTGCCGCGCGTGACGAGTACGGCTTCACCTCGGGCCGCTCGACCCACGCCGACCGCCTGGCGACCATCAAGGACGTGCACGAGCGCTACAACTACCTTGTCGATCCGCACACCGCGGACGGCATCAAGGCTGCGCGCGATGCCCAAGCTGCCGATGCCATCGCAACCCCCATCGTCTGCCTCGAAACGGCACTGCCGGTCAAGTTCGCGGACACCATCGAGGAAGCCATCGGCACCGTCCCGCCGTCCCCCGCACGCTTCGAGGGCATACTCGACGCCGAGCGCCACGTCACGGATCTTCCCAACGACGTCGCCGCCGTCAAGGACTTCATCACCACATCCATCGACACCACGGAGGTCTAAAACATGGCACAGGAACAATTCGCCGGGCCCGAGTACTTCACCGAGTTCGACCCGGAGAAGTTCATCCGCGACATGAAGCAGGTCAAGGAAATGGACGAGGAGGCGGCCGAATCATCCGACTCCGCAGAGAAGACCAACGATGCCGACTCCTGATTTCATCCTGCGCCTGCGTTCCCGGATTGGCCACGAGCCGCTCCACCTGCCCGGCGTGACCGCCGTCATCCTGCGCGACGTTCCCATGGGCGCTGCGGTATGGGAGGTGCCGTCGGTGCTGCTCACGCGTCGCGCCGATACCGGCACCTGGGCACCTGTGGCCGGCATCTCTGAGCCCGGTGAGGACATCGGGGAGACCGCCGTGCGCGAGGTCCTCGAGGAGGTCGGCCTGGAGGCCCGCGTCGAGGCGCTCCTTGGCTCCGGAAAGACGGACCCCGTGACCTATCCCAATGGCGACCAGTGCACGTTCATCGACACAGCGCTGCGCCTGTCCGTGCCCGACGGCGCGGAGCCCGTGGTCTCCGACGACGAGAACCTCGACGCTGCCTGGTTTTCCGTGGCAAAGCTGCCGCCGAGCGTCCACGCTCGGCACCGCATGATCATCGCGGACGCGGTGGCGCAGATGAAGCATCCGCAGGGTTTCCGGCCGCGGGTGGGCTTCGTGAAGCGCTCACGGTAGCTCGTCCTGTTTCAAGCCAGCTCCGTCTCGTGCGGTGGGTTGGCTTTGGTTTTGTGGCGGTTTGGGCTGATTCAGAGGCCCTGAAGCGCCATAAACCCAAAGCTGCAGTCATGGGGGTGGTGGCTGGCTTTGGTTTTGTGGCGGTTTGGGCTGATTCAGAGGCCCTGAAGCGCCATAAACCCAAAGCTAGGAATTCTGCCCGCGGAACTCACGGACCCGTGCGGACACGGCCCGGTAGGCTTCGCCAGAGACGACGTCGCGGTAGCCGAAGCGGAGAATGATAAGCCCGTGCTCGGAATAGAGGGCATCGGAACGACGCTTTTCGCGGTCGAGGTTGAACGCCTGGTCCTCGGAGGACGTCCCGTATTTTCCTTTGCCATCGAGCTCGACAACGATGGGCGTGTCATTGACTCGGAAGTCCACTCGGTAGGTGCGTCCGCGCACGGTGAAGGAGGCTTGAGGGGTGACGCGAAAGTCATTGGTCGTAGTACATTGCGCGTAGAAGATTGCTTCCAAGGCAGAGTCGAGGCGAAGGGGAGGGGCGGCCAAAGCAATCATGTCTTCGATGCCGCCGAGCTTTTTGATCCCTAAGTCTCGGCATTCCTTGGCGCACTGGGCAATGTCGCTATAGGCAGTAGGTACGCGTGACATAAGGCTACACAGCGCGATGAGCGCCGCGGTATGCCCATAGAGGCGGTAAAGGTCAACAACCGTGCGTGCCGGGATGGTGATGAGTGAGCCGTTGTAGTCGCAGTAATGAGAAGCAGGTACCGCGCTGTAGAGCGGCAGCTCATAGGGGTCTTTTGTCGTTGTTGGGGCACAGTAGGTCTCGACCCGGGTGGGAAAAGCTTCGAGCCGCCAGAGTCCGACCACTGCCGCAGCGGCGTGCCCAGCGAGGAGGCGTCCGCGCGCTGCGAAGGAGTGCGCGAAGAGTGGATATTTCTCCCAGTCCGAGGTGGGAACCTCTGCGGTAGGGAAATACACGCTGCGATTGATACGCGTGAGGGTTCCGCGCCGAACGGCGCGGGAAATCACCCCACGGCTGTTCGGAATATGCGTTTGATCACGTGGGAGGATGAGTCCAGATTCGGTACGGCGGAAGTCCCCGAGCTTCCAATGCCGCCCTCTCCCCGAGACAGTCATGCTGCTCATCATAAAGGAAACAACATGACTGCGCAGGGCGAGAAGGCTAGACCGCCAGCGGCGTCGTCCGCGGGGTCACGGCGATGGGGAGGTTGGGAAGGATCTGCCTTTGATGCGTGTCTTGTAGCCGGTGTTCGGGGTGCCGTCGAGGTTGGTGGCGCGGCCACGGTTCCACCAGCCCTCATTGGAGTCGACCTCGTAGAAGCCGGTGTTGGTATCCGTGGAGAAGCGGACGGAATCAAAGAGGTAGAACTCGGTCTTGGCGTCGAAGCCGCACGTGTCCGCGATGCCCGTCGATGCCAGGTATTCCTCGGCCTTGCCGGCGACGTCGCGCGGGTAGCAGGAGAAAGGATCGAGGTGAGAGGATCGTGGACGAAGAACTTGATAGTGAGCGCCTTCTCGATGCGGAACGGGTCGAGCACGGCGGAGGCCGGAATGGTGAAGTGATTCTCGGTGCCGGGATGTCGGTGAAACGCACGTCGACGAAACGTACGTCCTAACCCTTGATAAACCTCACGACGTCCTGGATGGTCTGGAGCGCCATGGAGTTGATACTCCTCGCGAATGAAAGCTCGGCGAGGCATGGGCCCGCGTTGGTTTTCTATACGCTAAAAGGCGTGCGTCTTATCTTTCTATTATGTGCGGGCGGCGGGGAGCTTTACACATGCCAGGTAGGATGTGTGACGTTAGTTACTGGGGGAGAATAATATTCTCTAGCTCCGCCGGTGCGGCGGCGTGGTGCACCGCGCCGTCGGCGACATAGTCCGCGACGGTAGCCGGGGCGAAGCTGTCGCCGCAGACGACGATGGTCTCGTCGCAGATGAGCAGGAGCCGGGCCGCGGCGGCAAGCTCGAAGAGGAGCGGAAGGTCAGCGCGCGACCACTGCCAAGCAGTGGCGTAAAAACTCACGCCGTAGGGGTACGAGGTTTNGTGGCTGTGGGGTCGCGCTGCCGGCGGACATCGTGGACCGGACCCTCGCGTTTGCAGACGAGCAGTACGCGGAGGCGACGAGTTCCATGCATCGCGATATTGAGGCAGGACTGCCCAATGAGCTCGACGCGCAGATTGGCGCCGTGCGGCGCATGGCGGCAAGCGTCGAGGTGGGCACGCCGTTGCTTGACTACACGCAGGCTGTGCTGGAGGCGCGCTTCTAGCCTGCGTCGCCGTAGCGGGCACGGCCGATGGTGTAGACGCCAAAGCACACGAGCCCGATGGCGGTAATGATAAGCAGGACCTGGTCGAAGGGCTGGGCACCGATGGTGTGGAGGGCGGCATCGAGGCCGCCGGCCTTCTCTGGGGCGTGGGAGGCCGCGACCCAGATGACGAGCGCGCCCGAGTTGGAGGCCTCCTCGCTGTAGCCGCCCCGGGAGATGCGGAAGGCGAGCCAGCCGATGAGGACGAAGACGGCGCCGAGGACGACGAAGCCGACGCTCGTCATCCGGTTGAGCGCCTGAGATTGCTGCGCGCGGATTCGGCAGCGTTGCGGGCGGTGTTGCGTGGAGAGCTCGTAGGTTCACCCTAGGGGCGCAGGCACTAGTGCGTACGCGAAACCCACGCGGAGCCCTGTGCGAACGGGGCCCGGCGGGGGTGAGAGGTGCGGCGTTTAGCAGTCGAAGTACATCTCGAACTCTTGCGGGGTGGGGCGCATGCGGTTCGGGGTGATTTCGTTGTCGTACTTGTACTGGATGTAGGTGTCGATGAGGTCTTCGGTGAAGACGTCGCCTTCGGTGAGGAAGTCCGAGTCGTTGCGCAGAGCCTCAAGGGAGGCCTCGAGGGAGGTCGGGGCCTGCGGGATGGATGCGGCCTCTGCCGGCGGCAGCTCGTAGAGGTCCTTGTCGACCGGAGCGTGCGGCTCGATGCGGTTCTTGATGCCGTCCAGGCCAGCCATCATCATGGCAGCGAAGCCGAAGTACGGGTTGCCGGACGGGTCCGGAGCGCGGAACTCGATGCGCTTGGCCTTCGGGTTGGAGCCGGTGATCGGGATGCGGACCGCGGCGGAGCGGTTGCGCTGGGAGTAGACGAGGTTGATGGGGGCCTCGAAGCCCGGCACCAGACGGTGGTAGGAGTTGAGCGTCGGGTTGGTGAAGGCGAGGACGGCACCGGCGTGGTGGAGGATGCCGCCGATGTAGTAGCGGGCCAGGTCGGACAGTCCGCCGTAACCAGCCTCGTCATAGAACAGCGGGGAGCCGTCCTTCCACAGGGACATGTGGGCGTGCATGCCGGAGCCGTTGTCGCCAGCGAGCGGCTTGGGCATGAAGGTGGCGGTCTTGCCGAACTCAGCCGCGGTGTTCTTGATGATGTACTTGAAGGTCTGGATATCGTCCGCCGCGTGGAGCAGGGAGTTGAAGCGATAGTTGATCTCGTTCTGGCCGCCGCCCACCTCGTGGTGGAAGCGCTCGAGCGCGAAGCCGGCCTCCTGCAGGTTCTCCACCATGGCGTCGCGGACCTCGACGTGCTTGTCGTAGGGCGCCGTCGGGAAATAGCCGCCCTTCATGCGCGTCTTGTAGCCGATGTTCGGCGTGCCGTCGAAGTTGGTGTCCGCACCGCGGTTCCACCAACCCTCGTCCGTGTCGACCTCGTAGAAGGCGTGGTTGACGTCGGCCGTGTAGCGGACGGAGTCGAAGAGGTAGAACTCGGCCTCGGCACCGAAGAAGCAGGTGTCTGCGATGCCGGTGGAGGTGAGGTACTCCTCAGCCTTGCGCGCGACATTGCGCGGGTCGCGGGAGAACGGCTCGTGGGTGAACGGATCGTGGACGAAGAACTTGATGTTGAGGGTCTTCGCAGAGCGGAACGTATCGAGCACGGCGGTGGCCGGGTCGGGCATGAGCGTCATGTCAGACTCGTCGATGGAGGTGAATCCGCGGATAGAGGAACCGTCGAAGGCGAGGCCTTCTGCGGCGGCTTCCTCGGTGAATTCGGACGCGGGGATGCTGAAGTGGTGTTCGGTGCCCGGAACGTCGGTGAATCGAATGTCGACGAACTTGACGTCTTCGTCCTCGATAAACTTCACAACGTCATGGATCGACTCGAAAGCCATGGTGTCTCCTCTAATTTCGGTCGCTTAACAGGGCTGGCTTCAATATTATGCAATTGCGGGTAGTGACGGGCNGCCGGAGAAAGATGCCATCGCGCGAGAGGCTTGCCAGGACGTGGCGGGCTGCTGCGGGGTGGGGAAGGGCGGCATCGGCAAGCGGGGCAAACGTTAAGGTAGAAGCCAT
This sequence comes from Corynebacterium phoceense, assembly GCF_900092335.1. Classification (GTDB taxonomy): domain Bacteria; phylum Actinomycetota; class Actinomycetes; order Mycobacteriales; family Mycobacteriaceae; genus Corynebacterium; species Corynebacterium phoceense. The sequence goes on along the minus strand of NZ_LT596208.1, from coordinate 1,495,155 downwards.
GAAGATCATGATTTTAGGCGCCGGGGCCGTGGGAGGCTACTACGGCGGGAAATTGCAGCAGGCCGGACACGAGGTGGGATTCATCGCGCGCGGGGCGACACTGGAGGCGTTGCGCGAGCGCGGGCTGGACCTCGGCGGGAAGGTCGTGGCGCCGTCCTGGGCGGCGGAGAGCGCGGCCGAGCTCGTGCAGGCGATGGGGACGCCGGAGGTGATTATCGTGGCGTCCAAGGCGCTGCCGGGGAACGCGACGTTTGGCGACCTTCCGCAGGTCGACGAGCTGGCCGGAGTGCCGGTGGTGACGACGCATAATTCGGTGGAGACGCATTATGAGGCCGCGCGGCTCTTTGGTGATGAGCGGGTCTTTGCCGCGGTGATTCGCGCGTACCTCACGCGCACGGGGCCGGCGGAGATTCGTCTGAACCCTGGGCCGCTGTCGCTGAATTTCGGGCCGCTGCCGGGGGTGCGCGCGCCGGAGCTCGACGCCGTGGGGCGTTTCCATGCAGCGCTGCATGCGGCGGGGATTGACTCGGAGTATTTCCCGGACGGGGAGATCATGGTCGACGTGTGGTCGAAGGCGATGTTTGTCGCGACGACGGGTGCGCTCGGCGCGCTGGCGGGCCGGCCCATGGGTGTGCTGNAACACTCACCCGGTTTGGGGGACTGGCGCGCCGCTTTGGCGCCCACCGTGGGCCTGCGTATCTTAGACATCATGGCTGAGAAGAAGACGTGGCTCGATGGCCCCAGCATCCCCGGCGAGAATGATTATGAGACCCCTGGCCGGTGGCCGGGGGAGAAGCTCGGTCTCCCGGAGCGCGGTGCGGGTGCCCTGGCGCCCGTGTCCCGCCGCGCGGGTGCGGTCCTTATCGATTGGCTGCTGTGCTACGCCGCGGCGGCGATCGTGGGCTACTTCGTCCCGCTCTTCGGCGGCGTGGCGTTGCTCACGTACGTGTTGTGGATCGTGCTGGGCATTCTCGGTGGGTGGCTTTTCGCCCGTACACCTGGCATGGCGTTGCGCGGCATGGGCGTCGCGCGTCTTGATGCCCCCGGCGAACGCGTCGGCGTCTGGCGCGCCGCCGTGCGCACGCTGCTTACCGCCTTCATCTTCCCCGCGGCCCTCGTGGACATGGACGGCCGCGGCATGCACGACCGCGCGACCGGCACCGTGGTCATCTACGCCTAGGGATAAGCGATGACAGAGCTGTGGGACATCGTGGACAACGACCGTCAGCACACGGGCGTGCGGGTGGAACGCCAGCTGGGCTTGCCCGATGGCCAGCTACACCAGGTCGTCCACCTATGTCTCTTTGACGTGCGCGGCCGCATGCTCATCCAGCGGCGCGTCGACACGAAGTCCACGTGGCCGGGCATGTGGGATGTCACGGTGGGCGGTTCCGTTATCGCGGGGGAGACGAGCGCACAAGGCATCGCGCGGGAGGTGCGCGAGGAACTCGGCCTGGAGCTGGAGTTCACCCGTCCGGCGTTCACGTTTAACTTTGCGTACGGCTTCGATGACTTTTATGTGGTGCGCGCGGATATCGACGAGCGCACACTGGCCGTGCCTAACGCGGAGGTCGCCGAGGTCGCATGGGCGAGCTTCGCCGACATCCAAGCACTGAAGGCGCGCGGGGAGTTCATCAACTACCGCGACAGCGCGCTGGCCCTGGCCTTCGACTTTGTTGGCGAGAACGGCGTGCGCAGCGATATCTTTGACGGCCGTCCTAGGCCGTAATAAACACGAAAAACGTTCAACCCCTTGCCGCCGCGATTTCCATCGCAGCGACAAGGGGTGAACGTGTCATTGCTTGTTGGAAAGCAACAGTCCGGTCCCCACCTCTCTGTTCCTCCTTAAGAACGCTCACGTGTCACGGTGTGCGCTCTCGCCGCCCCGGTGTAACGCGAAAAGTCGTTAATTCTAGGCGTAGGAAAACGAGAAAATCCGCAATAAAAATTGCGGATTCTCACGTCGGGCCAAAAGGCTACTTGTGCTTGCGCTCAGCGGCGCGGCGCATGCGGCGGTTCATGCCGGCCATGTTCTGCGCCTGGTGGGGCATAGGCCCCTTGGGCAGGCCCGGTTGGGCGCCTGGCATGGCGTCCATGGCCTCGATGCGGCGGATATTGGTCTGCGTCTCGTTCTTATTGAAGTTACGCGGCAGGCGGATGATGTGGTTGCGCAGCTTGGACACGGGGACCTCGTCCTCGCCGGACCCCACGTAGACCTCGTAGATAGGAACGCCGGCGGCCATCTTGTCAATGCGCTTCTTCAGCTGCGCCATGGACGGCTTGAGGCGGTTCTTGTTTCCCTCAGCGACGAGGATGACACCCGGGTTACCGATGACGCGGTGGATAAGGTCCTGCTGGCGTGTAGCAGCGATGCCCGGCTTGACGGACCACACGAGACCCACGGAGTTCTTCAGCTGCTGCTCGAGTGCCCAGCCCGCGACGCCGGGCTGGTCCTCGACCTTGCGGTACATGTCGCGCTCGACGCGGCGGGTAAATAGCCACATGGCGAGCACGAAGCCGACGCCCAAGCCCAGGATGAGCATGAACCACTCGCCACCCCAGAGCATGCCGATGAGGAAGAAGACCAGCGCGACGCCCAGGATGGACGCGAGCATGATGGGCACGAGCGCCTTGTCCTGCTTGCGCTGCATCTGGAAGACCTGCCACATTTGCTGGCGGGTCTGCTTGCGCTGGGCACGCTTGTTGGCGCGCTCTTCCTTTTTGGCGGCGCGCAGTGCCGCCTTGTCATCACCTTTAGCCATGGCTCCTACTTTAAATGGTTGTATGTCAAAAACGCGAAATAACGCCGCCCTTCGCCACAATTGGCGGAAGGCGGCGCTAGGGACAAGCGATTAGCGGATGGTCGCGGAGACCGTCTCGAGCTTGGCCGGGGTTTTCACCATGCGGGTCGTCACGGGCGTCTCGACGGACGGGCCGTACTTCTCGAGCAGAGTGGAGGCTTCCTGGGCGGTAGCGCCCTCGGAGGTCTCGGCGAGATGCGCGAGGTGGGGCGGCAGCTCGCGGCCGCGGGCCTCCATCGCCTGGACGTAGAGACGGCCAGCGCGGTAGGAAGAACGCACGAGCGGGCCGGACATAACGCCGCCGAAGCCGAGCTCCTTGGCATACTCGGCGTGCTCGACGAACTCCTCCGGGCGCACCCAGCGCTCGATGGGGTGGTAGCGCGGGCCAGGGCGCAGGTACTGCGTAATCGTGATGATGTCGCAGCCGGCGGAGTGCAGGTCGCGCAGGGCTTCCTGAATTTCCTCGGGCGTCTCGCCCATGCCGAGGATGAGGTTGGACTTCGTGATGAGGCCGAAGTCGCGGGCCTGACGGATGACGTCGAGGGAACGCTCGTAACGGAAGGCCGGGCGGATGCGCTTGAAGATGCGCGGGACGGTCTCTACGTTGTGGGCGAAGACCTCCGGCTGTGCGGAGAAGACTTCTTCGAGCAGGTCCGGCTTGCCGGAGAAGTCCGGGGTGAGATTCTCCACGCCGGTGTTCGGGTTGAGCTCGTGGATTTTGCGCACGACCTCGGCGTAGAGCCAGGCGCCCTCGTCGGGCAGGTCGTCGCGGGTGACGCCGGTGATGGTTGAGTAGTTCAGCTGCATGTTGCGAACTTCTTCGGCCACGCGCAGCGGCTCCTCGCGGTCGAGCGGCTCGGGCTTGCCGGACTTGATGTCGCAGAAATCGCAACGGCGCGTACAGGAGTCGCCGCCGATGAGGAACGTGGCCTCGCGGGATTCCCAGCACTCGTGGATATTGGGGCAGCCGGCTTCCTGGCACACGGTGTGCAGGGAGGCGCCCTTCACCTTGTTTTTGATGTCCTCATAGCCAGGACCGGTTCGGACTTGGTTACGGATCCAGCGCGGCTTCTGCTCAATCGGGGTCTCGGAATTCTTGGCCTCGATGCGCAGCAGCCTGCGTCCTTCATGCTTAACACTCACGGTCTACACCCTACGCTGAAAGTCGATGTTCTCTAAAGCCCGCGGGGCCGCGGGTTCCCCCATCGCAACGACGCGGTCAAGGGGGCTATTCCTCTTTTATTCGTGCGCTGCGCGAGCCTTGCGGCGCGCCTCGGCGGCCTGCTTGCCGGGGTCCGGCGCGGAGGCAAAGGTGTGGTCTGCGACGATGAGCCGGCCCGCGAGCGCGTCGTCGAGCGCGCGCAACAGCGGCACCTCGGCCTCCTCCAGCGTGACGTCGCGGCCCAGCTCCAGGGAGAGTGTCGTGACGTCAGCGTCGTCGATGCCGCACGCCACGATGTGACCGTANAACGAAGTCGCCTTCCTTCTTGGCGAAGGCGCGGGCCATGCCCGCCTCGACCGGCGTGATGTCGCGGGAGAGCTCGTTGCCGTAGAGCGGCATGCCGGCCTCCAATCGCAGCGAATCGCGGGCGGCGAGGCCGCAGGGCTTGATGCCGTATTCCTCGCCGGCCTTGAGCAGCTCGTTCCACAGCGCCGGGGCGTCCGAATTGTAGACGATGAGCTCGAAGCCGTCCTCGCCGGTGTAGCCGGTGCGGCAGATAAAGGCGTAAATGCGGGCGACCTTACCGGTCATCGCCGCGTAATACGGCAACTCGTAGACGGCCTCCTGCTTGTTGTCCTCGACGAGCGGGATGAGGATCTCCGCGGCCTTGGGGCCCTGGATGGCGATCATGGCGACGTCGCGGGACTCCGACTTGAGGTCCACGTCAAAGCCGTCTGCGCGCTCGTTGAGAGCCTCCCAGACGACGTCGACGTTCGACGCGTTGGGAACGACGAGGAACTTCGTCTCGCCCAGGCGGTAGGTGATGAGGTCGTCGAGGATGCCGCCGTCTTCGGCGACGATCATCGAGTACTTCGCCTTGCCCACAGGGAGCGTGGTGAAGTCCGAGATAAACGCGTAGGAGAGGAACTCCGCGGCGCGGTCGCCGTTGACCCAGATTTCGCCCATGTGGGAGAGGTCAAAGAGGCCGGCGGCTTCGCGGACGGCGCGGTGCTCCTCGAGCTCGCTGCCGTACTTGAGCGGCATGTTCCACGGGCCAAACGCGGTAAAGGACGCGCCGAGCTTCTCGTGCTCGGCGTGGAGCGGGGAGTGCAGCAGTTCAGACATGGTTTCCTCTCTTACTTCTCGTCGGTGTTCGTGTCGGCGCCAGCCGACACGTCGAAGGCCTCGGGCGGCGGGCAGGCGCACACGAGGTTGCGGTCGCCGTAGGCCTCGTCGATGCGGCGCACCGGCGGGAAGTACTTCGTGCGGCGCAGGCTGGACACCGGGTAGGCGGCCTGGGCGCGGCTGAACTTAAACTCCCACTCGTCGGCGGCGACCGTCGCAGCGGTAAACGGCGCGTTGTGGATGACGGAGTCCTCATAGGCGATCGTGCCGTCGATGATCTCCTGGATCTCCGCGCGGATGGTGAGCATCGCCTCGATGAAGCGGTCGAGCTCGCCCTGGTTCTCGGACTCGGTGGGCTCCACCATGAGCGTGCCCGCAACCGGGAAGGCCAGCGTCGGGGCGTGGAAGCCGAAGTCGACGAGGCGCTTGGCGACGTCTGCGGCGGTGACGCCGGAGGCAGAGGTCAAGTCACGCAGGTCGAGAATGCACTCGTGGGCAACGAGGCCCGCGTTGCCCGTGTAGAGGATGGGGAACGCGTCGTGGAGGCGCGAGGCCAGGTAGTTCGCGCCCAGGATGGCGTGCGCGGAGGCCTGCTCGAGACCCTTCGCGCCGATCATGGCGAGGTACGACCAGGAAATTGGCAGGACGCCGGCGGAACCGAACTCGGTGGAGATCAGCGGCACGCCGTGGCCGACCTCGGTGGGCACGGTCGGGTCGATGGCCGGGTCGTTGGCGTTGGTCGGCAGGAACGGCACGAGGTGTTCCGCGACCGCGACCGGACCGACGCCCGGGCCGCCGCCACCGTGGGGGATGGTGAACGTCTTGTGCAGGTTCAGGTGGCTGACGTCGCCGCCGAACTCGCCCGGCTTGGCCCAGCCGGCGAGCGCGTTGAGGTTCGCGCCGTCGATGTAGACCTGTCCGCCGGCCGCGTGCACCTTGTCGCACACGTCGCGGACCTCCGGGTCGAAGACGCCGTGGGTGGACGGGTAGGTGATCATGATGCCAGCGATGTGCTCGCCGTGCTGCTCGATCTTTGCGTCGAGATCGGCGAGGTCGATGGCGCCGTCGTCCGCGGTCTTGACCACGACGACGCGCAGGTTGGCCAGCGTTGCCGAGGCTGCGTTCGTACCGTGCGCCGAGGACGGGATGAGGATAACGTCGCGGCCGTGATCGCCGTTGGCGACGTGGTAGCGGCGGATGGCGAGCAGGCCGGCGAGCTCGCCTTGGGAACCCGCGTTGGGCTGCAGCGAGACCTTGGCGTAGCCGGTGATCTCAGCCAGCCAATCCTCGAGCTCGTGGATGAGCTGATGCCAGCCCTTCGTCGTCTCCGCGGGGGCGTACGGGTGGATGCCCGCGAACTCCGGCCAGGAAATCGGCTCCATGGCGGCGGTGGGGTTGAGCTTCATCGTGCACGAGCCCAGCGGGATCATCGTGCGGTCGAGCGCCAGGTCCTTGTCCGCGAGCTCGCGCAGGTAGCGCAGCATCTGGGTCTCGGAGTGGATGGAGCTGAAGATCGGGTGGGTGAGCGCCGGGGTAACGCGCTTGAGCGCCTCGGGCAGGCGCGAACCCTGCGCCGGGGCTACCTCGTCAACGCCGAACGCGGCGGCGAGCGTCTCCACGTCGGCCGCGGTGGCGGACTCACCGAAGGAGACGGACACCTTGTCCGCGCCGATGGCGCGCACGAGGTAACCCTGCTCCTGCAAGGCGGACTTGATGGCGGCGGCATCGACGCCCGTGACGGTGACGGTGTCGAAGAACTGCGCGGAGACGATTTCCTTGCCAGCCTTGACCAGCGAGGTTGCAAAGGAGTCCGCGAGGTCGTGGATGCGCGTCGCGATGGCACGCAGGCCCACCGGGCCATGGTAGACGGCGTACATGGACGCCACGTTGGCGAGCAGCGCCTGCGCCGTACAGATGTTGGAGGTCGCGCGCTCGCGGCGGATGTGCTGCTCTCGGGTCTGCAGCGCGAGGCGGTACGCCGGCTGGCCGTCCGCGTCGACGGACACGCCCACGAGGCGGCCCGGCAGCTGACGCTTGAGCTTGTCGGTGACAGCCATGTAGGCGGCGTGCGGGCCGCCGAAGAACATCGGCACGCCGAAGCGCTGGGTGGAGCCCACCGCGATGTCCGCGCCGAAGGAACCGGGGCCCTCCAGCAAAAGCAAGGAGAGCGGATCCGCGTCGACGGTCGCCAGGGCGCCGCGGGTGTGTGCCTCCTCGATGATGGCGCGCGGGTCGAGGATGTCGCCCTCGGTGCCGGTGTAGGCGAGGACGACGCCCACGATGTCCTCGCCGACCAAGCCCTCACGCAGGTCCACGATCTCGACCTCGAGCTCGATGGCGCGGGCACGCTCGGCGGCCACGGCGAGCACCTGCGGGTGCATACGGGCGTCGAGGACCACGCGGCGGCCCTTCTTCACAGCGCGCGACATAAGGCCCACGGCCTCGGCGACCGCGGTGGCTTCGTCGAGCAGCGACGCATTCGCGATGGACAGTCCCGTGATTTCCTCGATGAGCGTCTGGAAGTTGAGCAGCGCCTCGAGGCGGCCCTGGGAAATCTCCGGCTGATACGGCGTGTACGCGGGGTACCAGCCAGCATCTTCGAGCAGCCCGCGGCGAATGACCGCCGGAGTGAGCGTGTCAGAAAAGCCCTGGCCGTAGAAGGACTTCAGAACCGTATTGTGCGAGGCGTATTCGCGCAGCTTCGCCTGCGCCTCGTCTTCAGACAGGGGCTCCGGCAGCTGGGGGCCGCCAGCGGCGCGGATCGCGGCGGGAAGGGCAGCGTCAACAAGCGCTTCAACGCTGTCGTATCCCACCTGAGCAAGCATGGTGGCCTGCTCCTTGGCATCTGGCCCGAGGTGACGGGAGATGAATTCCATGAATATATGACTCCTTTGGGGTGTGGAGGCCTGTAAAGACGCACTCAGTATATTGCGAAGTACGCCACTATTTCGCGGCTTTACCCCTACTGCTCACCCACACGAGCGCGAGTGTTGCGAGCGCCACCGCCGTGCCCACCACAAAACTGGTGGCATGGCCCACGCGCGGCGCCAGAAGCGAGAGCAGAAAGGGGGCAAAGAAGCCCAGATAGGTGAGTGCGTAATACACCCCCGTCGCCGCGCCCAGCTCCGCCGCCGGGGCGACCTCTTGGGTCTTCGCGAGCCCTACGACCATGAGGATTCCGTAGGCTGCGCCGAGCACCAAGCTCGCCACCGGCAGCAACCAGACGACCCATGCATGGTCCCGGTTCGCCGCGATGACCGCGCCGACCACCATCCCCACTGCCGCGAGCCCCAAGCCTGCCGATGCCCCCAAGCCCAACGCCCAGCGCTGCACCACCGCGCCCGTGCCCATGGTGAGCATGGCGAGCAGCCCGGCTGCCGCGATGGGGTGGGCGAGGTGCCCCATGACCAGTCCCGGCAAGTATGCGAAGGACGTGGTGACCACGCCGAATACCCACGGCGCGAAGACGGCGACAGGCACGAACTCCCGGGTGAGCAGGCTGAGCGGCGGGTGTGCCTTGCCTGCCTGTGGGCGCGGGCCTTCCGGTGCGGTCCACGCGAGCGGCAGTATGAGCAGTGCGAGTACGAGGTGGGGGACATAGGGCGCCAGCGTGGGCCACGTCGTGAATTGTGCGAGCAGTCCCGCCAATGCTGGCGCGAGCGCGAATCCGAGTGTGAGCGCCAACGAGGAACGCTTAGCTCCAATGGCGACGGTGGCGGAAAGCTCCTTGACCCACGAGGCGCCCGCGGACATGACGAGCCCCACCGCCACGCCGATGATGAGCCTGCCCGCGAGCAGCGCTAGGAACGAGCCATGGAGGCCGGTGAGGAGAATGAGCGAGCCAAGCGCCGTCGCGAGGAGCGCAGGGCGCAGCACCGCGCGGCGCCCCCGCACGTCCGAGACCGGTCCACCGATAAAGAGCGCGCCGATGAGCCCCACGGCGTAGACGCCATAGAGGAACGTCGTGTGGGTTTCCGTGAGCGCCGTGTGCTGGCGGTAGGTGAGCACCATTGGCGCAAAAAGGTTTGCGCCAAACGCGACGACGAACATGCCCAGGACGACGCGGACCCACACCTCATTCTTCATACCGACACAGTCTAGTGTCCTGAATCACTCAATGCGGGGCGTTGTGGCCCGGAGATTGTGCGCGAAAAATCCCTCCAGCACATATAGCGGCCATGCGGCAGCGGGCCGGCATGCCTTATATGTGCTGAATGGATGTGGCGCGGTGAGCTCTATCCGCAAAACGCCCGCACCCCGCGACGCAAGTGCGCAGCGGGGTGCGGGAGGGAAGCGGTCCTTAGAGGTTGAGGTCAGCCTCGAAGTCTGCGGTTTCCAGACGGTCCTTGATGGTGGTCACGAAGCGACCAGCATCGGCACCGTCGACGACCTGGTGGTCGTACGTGAACGGCAGGTAGCACATCTGGCGGATGGCGATGGCGTCCTGGCCGTTCTCGTTGACGACGACCGCGCGCTTGGTGATAGCGGCGGTGCCCAGGATGCCAGCCTGCGGCGGCACGAGGATCGGGGTGTCGAGCAGCGCGCCCTCAGAGCCGATGTTCGTCACGGTGAAGGTAGCACCGGTGAGGTCGTTCGGCTTGAGCTTGTTGTTGCGTGCCTTGTCAGCGAGCTCCGCAATCTGCTGCGCGATCTCCGGCAGGGTGAGGTCCTGTGCCTTGTGGATAACCGGGGTGAGCAGACCGCGCGGGGTGTCGACGGCGATAGCGACGTTGACGTCCGCGTGGTAGGTCATTTCCTTCGTCTTCGAGTCGTAGGACGCGTTGACGTTCGGGTGGGAGACCAGAGCCTCGACCGTAGCCTTGACGATGAACGGCAGGAAGGACAGGTTCGCGGAGTACTTGTCGATGAAGGCCTGCTTGGACTTCTTGCGCAAGTCCCACACGGCGGTCATGTCGACCTCCTGGACGTGGGTGAGCTGTGCGGAAATCTGCAGCGCCTCGACCATCTTCGCAGCGGTGATCTCGCGGATGCGGTTGACCTTCTGCGTGGTGCCGATGAGCTCCTGCTTGGCCGGATCCACGGACTTGGTGGACCAGCGTGCGCGTGGGTCAGCGGAACCAGACTGTGCCTGTGCTGCCGGTGCGTCGCCCTCGCCAGCCGCGGCCAGGACATCCTGCTTGCGGATGCGACCGCCGACGCCGGTGCCGGTGACGGTGTTGAGGTCCACGCCATGCTTGTCAGCGAGCTTGCGGACGAGCGGGGTGACGTACGGGAGGTTGTCGCCGTTGTTGACCTTGGTGGAGGTGGAAGCGGCAGCCGGCTCGGACTTCGGAGCTTCCTTTTTCTCTTCCTTCGGCTCCGGCTTCTTCTCCTCGGTCTTTTCTTGAGCCTTGGGTTCTTCCTTGGCTTCGGACTTTTCGGCCGGGGCGGCGTTTTCGTCGCCGATGCGGGCGATGACGGCGCCGACCTCGATGGTGTCGTCTTCGTCAGCGAGGATTTCGACGAGGGTGCCGGCGACCGGGGACGGGATTTCGGTGTCGACCTTGTCGGTGGAGACCTCGAGCAGCGGCTCGTCGACCTCGACGGTGTCGCCGACGGACTTGAGCCACTGGGTGATGGTGCCCTCGGTGACGGACTCGCCGAGTTCCGGCATCTCGACGTCGGAGGCAGCGCCGGTGGAGCCGGAGGAAGCCGGTGCGGACTTCTCTTCCTTTTCTTCAGCCTTGGGCTCTTCCTTCTCCGCGGCCTTGTCCTCAGCAGCGGGTGCGGACTCTTCAGCGTCCGCGGACTCGCCTTCTTCACCGATGATGGCGATAACGGAGCCAACCTCAACGGTGTCGTCTTCTTCGGCCTTGATCTCAAGGATCGTGCCCGCGACCGGCGAGGGGATTTCAGTGTCAACCTTGTCGGTGGACACCTCGAGCAACGGCTCGTCGACCTCGACGGTGTCGCCCACGGACTTCAGCCACTGGGTAATAGTGCCTTCAGTTACGGATTCGCCCAGTTCGGGCATCACAACGGACTGCGCCATGAGTTATTTGACTCCTCGAAAGTTGGATAATGATAAATCTGATGCCCAATCCTACCGCGACGCGCGACTTCGCGTGTGTATCTGGTCCTATCTCTTTGCCCCCTTTAGGGCGGGGCACACCGCGCGCCGCCGGTCATGGTGACGTGACCACGATGCGTGTTCGCTCACGGCGTTGCGTTGCTGCGCGCTCAGATGCCGTGGGGTGAGGTGGCGCGGGTAGGATAGGCCACTATGTTCAATATCTTCCGTCGCAACAGCTCGCGCTCCCAGCTGCGCCCGCCGCGCGGGCCGGGGGAGACGATCCGGCAGGCGGATGCCCAGGCGCTCAGCGAGTGGGTGGCAGGCCGCGCCTTCGTCGAAGCGTTCATTGAGCCGGAGACGGTGGTCAACGAGATGTCCGTGGTTGTCGTGGATGAAAACGGTGACTACATTCGGCGGTTTATCGGCGGCCCAAAGGGCATCGACGCGGTGGCGAAGCTGCTGGGCTGCCCCGTGTACGACGTGGAAGAGACCGGCTATCCGCAGCGCATGCGCGACCGCATGGAACGCGAACGGCTGCTGCGCAAGCGCGAGGAACAGCGCTTGCGGCGTGAGCGCTTCGAGCGAGGCCAGAACCCGGATACGGGCGAAGCCGTGCATCGCCCCGACGACGCCGACGACGCGGAGTAATTGCACAACGGGGAACGGCGCCTGCCCCCGGTGAGGGACAGGCGCCGTTGGCGTGGACGGGGAGCTCCGCGCTGAGCGAGTGCTACTTTTTGTCGGCGAGCTCAGCGAGCGCGGCGATGACGGTGCGGACCGGGGTGCCGGTGGCGCGCTTAGTGGTGTAACCGTACGGCGAGCCGCCGTTCCAGGAAGGGCCTGCGACGTCGATGTGGACCCACTCGATGTCCTCGCCGACGAAGCGCTGGAGGTAGGTGCCGGCGAATTCCATGCCGCCCTCGCGCTTCGTGTGGATATTGCGGATATCGGCGACCGGAGACTTGATGGCCTCCTCGTGCTCCTCGAGCAGCGGCATGGCCCAGGCCTTCTCGCCGACCTCGCGGCCGATCTCGGCGACGCGGTCGCGGAAGTCCTCGGAGCCCATGACGCCGGCAGTGCGCTCGCCGAGGGCGACGATCTGGGCGCCGGTGAGCGTGGCGGTTTCGATGAGGTAATCCGGCTTGTCCTCGCTGGCGCGCGCGATGGCGTCGGAGAGGACGAGCCGGCCCTCGGCGTCCGTGTTGAGGACCTCGGAGGTAATGCCGCCGTAGTGCGTGATGACGTCGCCGGGGCGCGTGGCGTTGCCGCCAGGCATGTTCTCTGCGAGCGGCAAGGTGGCGGTGACGTTGACGTTCAAGCCCAGCTTGGCGGCGGCGAAGACCGCGGCGGCCATGGACGCGGAGCCACCCATGTCAGAAATCATGTCCCACATGCCGGCACCCGGCTTGAGCGAGATGCCGCCGGTGTCGAAGGTGATGCCCTTGCCTACGAGCGCGACGTCGCGGGTGGCGCCGGACGGACGGTAGGACAGGCGGACGAGACGCGGTGGGCGGGCGGAGCCGCGGCCCACGGCGAGGATGCCGCCGAAGCCCTGCTCTTCGAGCGCGGACTCGTCGAGCACTTCGACCTCGACGCCACCGGCTGGGCCCTCGGTGGAGCGGGCGGTCTCGGCGAGGTAGTTCGCGTAGGACTCCGGGTAGAGCAGGTTAGACGGGGTGTTGACGAGGTTGCGGGCAAAGATCGTGGCCTCGGCGGTAAGACGTGCGCGCTCGAAGTCGGTCGCGGCGGTCTCGTCGGAGGAGACGAAGACGACGGTGGCAGGGCGCTGGGGATCCTCGAGCTCCGAGGAACGCAGGCCGCGGTGGACGTAGCCGCCCAGGGCGATGCCCTCGACAGCGGCGCCGAGCGCGAAGTCGCCGAGAGTCGTGGCGACGGTGCCCACGCCCGCGAGCGCGCGAGCG
>NZ_LT596208.1:1434898-1481867 GCF_900092335.1 Corynebacterium phoceense | reverse complement strand
GACTCGCCCAGGCCGGCGGCGACGATGGAGCGTGCGCCGGTCGCCTCGGTGATGGCGGACGGCGCTGGCACGCGGGTCACCTCGCCGGACTTGCCGGTGGCACCCACAGCAGACAGCGCGTCGAAGGTGGCGCGGACTGCGTCAGCATCGAGCAGTGCGGAGCCAGGGACTTCCAGGCCGTCGTCGCCGCGGAAGGCGGCGATGAGGAGGGCATCGGCAGCTTTGGGCGCGGCGGTCGCGAGCTCAACGGTGGGGGAAACGCCCAGCAGCGGGCCGTGGGAAGAATCAGTCACGAGAAAGACCTCCAAATGAAACGAGATGAATAGTGCACTGTCTGCCTACTGTAGGCGAAAAAATTTGACGGGGGTGGCCTGTGGAGCGATAGAAAAAGAGTAAGTTAGAGGCCATGACTTTGAAATACAACGTGACGAAGAACCCCACCCCGACCTCCCCGGAGGAACGTGCGAAGATTCTCGAGAACCCGGGCTTTGGTAAGCACTTTACCGACCACATGGTCACCATCGACTGGAACGAGAAGGACGGCTGGCACGACGCTCAGGTGTGCCCGTATGCGCCGTTTAGCATGGACCCGGCTTCCAATGTTTTCCACTACGGCCAGGCCATCTTCGAGGGCATCAAGGCCTACCGCCAGCCGGATGGCACCATTGCCACGTTCCGTCCGGAGGCTAACGCCAACCGCATGGCCAACTCGGCTAAGCGCATGGCTATGCCGGAGCTGCCGGTGGATGAGTTCATCGAGTCCCTGCGCCAGATCACCGAGATCGACAAGGATTGGGTCCCAGCCGCGGGCGGCGAGGCTGCGCTGTACCTGCGTCCGTTCATGATCTCCACCGAGGTTTCCCTGGGCGTGCACCCGGCTGCGACGTACCGTTACATCGTGATTGCGTCCCCGGCGGGCGCGTACTTCACCGGTGGCGTCAATCCGGTCTCCGTATGGCTGTCTACCGACTACGTCCGTGCTGCCCCGGGTGGTACGGGTGCTGCGAAGTTCGCGGGCAACTACGCTGCCTCGCTGCTCGCACAGGCGCAGGCAGCGGAGAAGGGCTGCGACCAGGTGGTCTGGCTCGACGCCATCGACCGCAAGTACATCGAAGAGATGGGCGGCATGAACCTCGCGTTCGTCTACGGCGAGGAAGGTAACCAGACGCTGGTGACTCCGGCGCTGTCCGGTTCGCTGCTGCCGGGTATTACGCGTGACTCGCTGCTGCAGGTCGCCGAAGACATGGGGCTCAAGGTCGAAGAGCGTCGCGTGAGCTACGACGAGTGGCGCGAGGATGCAGAGTCCGGCAAGATGACCGAGGCTTTTGCCTGCGGTACCGCCGCGGTCATCACACCAGTCGGCCACGTCATGGGCGACGGCATCGACTTCAAGGTCAACGGCGGCGAGGCTGGCACGACCACCATGGCGCTGCGCGAGCAGCTCACTGGCATTCAGCACGGTGCGGTCGAAGACACGCACGGTTGGCTGCACACGCTCGTGAAGTAATGAGCGCGTAAAGGAAGGACCCCTCGGGGTCCTTTTATTTTGTCTCCACGGGCTGCGTGCGGAATCTCAGGACAACGAAGGCCCCACAACGTGGCGGTTGTGTGGCCTTCGTTGTCCTGGAATCCGGATGGTCTAGGCGGGGTCTGCGGCGGCCTGGACGGCGGCGACTTCGTCGGCGACGAGCTCGAGGCTGGCCGCGAGGAGCTGGTAGGCGAAGAGCGATCCGAGGCCCTGGCCAGTCGTGGTGAGCGTGTTGAGCAGCGGCGTGAGGCCCAAGTCTTGGAGCGCGAGCGTATGCGCGGGCTCGCGGGAGGTATTCGCGGCGTAGATCCAGCGCCGGGTGCCGGGGGCGAGGCGCTCGGCGAGGACCGCGGCAACCGTCAGGAGCGGCGAGTCGATGAGCAGTGGCGTGCGGCGTGCGGCGGCGCGACCGATGAAACCCGTGAGCGCGGCGAGGGTCGGGCCGCCGGAGACTTGGAGGATTTCCAGTGGGTCGGAGAGGTTGCGCGTCCGGAAGAGCGCGTCGCGCAGGACAGCGACCTTGGTCTTCCACGCCTCGTCCGTGATTCCGGAGCCGGGGCCCACGATGACGACGGGTTCGGTGCCGGTGAGGCGCGCCATGACGACGGCGGCGACGGTCGTGGAACCCACGCCCAGGTCGCCGGGGATGAGGAAATCAGTGCCGGCGTCGATTTCTTCGTCGGCAGCGCGGGCGCCGAGGGCGAGGGCTTCCTCGAGGCCCTCGGGGGTGCAGGCGTTCTCGACGTCGATGGCTGCAGCGGGTGGGCAGTCGACGGTGCGCAGGCCCACGCCCAGGCGACCGGCGAGGACGGCAGCCGGGGAGAGGCCGTCAGCGAGCTGTTGTGCCTGTTGCGCGGTGGCCTCGGGAGCGAAAGCAGAGAGTCCTACCCCGTCGCGCTGGCGAGTGGCGATGCCGTTCTCGCCGACGAAAACCACAAGGCGCGGACGTCGCGGAGCATGCGCGGGAACCTCGCCTTGGCAGGCTGAGAGCCATACAGCGGGAGCATTGACCGTACCCAAGGACACGCCGAGGGGCGTGGAGCCGAGGGCGAGCGCGGTGGCATCGGCAGCCTGGGCGTCAGGGACCGGAACGGACTCGAACTGCGCCATGTGGGCCTACTTGACCTCGGCGCCGCGCTCGACCTGCGGGCGCGGGGTGCGCCACTTGCGCGGCTGGGTGGCGCGGCCGTAGGCGTAAAAGCCCAGGCCGAAGCCGGCCTCGGTGGTGCCAGGGAACTTGAGACGCACCGCGTTATTGACCTTGCGGGCCAGCCACACGCCCTCGACGGCGAAGATGACGATGAAGACCATCGCGATGAGCGTGGAGATATTCGCGAACGTCGGGTTGTACATGCCGATAAAGAGGATGACGAGGAGGACGATCATAAACGGCATGGCCCACTCATTGAGGAAGCGGCGGCTATCGACCCAGTTGCGCACGAAGCGGCGGACCTCGCCCTTATCGCGCGGCAGGAGGTAGCGCTCGTCGCCAGCCTCCATGCGCTTCTGCGCCTCCTTGTTGCGCTTGTTACGCTCCTCGCGCTCCTTGCGCTTGTAGTCCTTCCATTCCTCCTTGGACATGGACTTCTTCAGCTCCTTGCGGTGCTGGTAGCGCTGGGCTTCCGATGCCCCGTTCGGGTCGCGTCGCACGCCGCGCGCGATTTCCTGCTCGTTGCGCTTGGGCGTGGGGCGTCCCTTGGGTGGGGTGTAGCCCTTGCGGGGCTGGTCTGCTCCGGTGGTGTTTTCGCTGCTATTACTCACGAAATCCAAGACTACAAGGCCGGGGTGAAAGGTGGGAAATGTGGTGGGAATAAGGCAGCTGTCTCGCACGTTGAACCGTTTATTCCAGCGTCTGCCGCTTCCTCGTGGACGCTGGCCCATCCTCCGAGTACGCGTGCCGGCGCTTTAAGGCCGGAAAAATTCGGAGTAAGGTGGGGGACACTTTACGGACCATATTTTCAAGGAGAAGATAATGACCGCTCCCGTTTCCGAAACTGGCGTCATCCTGACTGAGGCCGCTGCCGCCAAGGCAAAGGCTCTGCTCGAGCAGGAAGGCCGCACCGACTTGTCGCTGCGCATCGCTGTCCAGCCGGGTGGCTGCGCTGGCCTGCGTTACCAGCTCTACTTCGACGACCGCACCCTCGACGGCGACAAGGTCGACAACGTCGACGGCGTCAACCTCGTCGTTGACAAGATGAGCGTCCCATACCTCACCGGCGCCAAGATCGACTTCGCGGACACCATCGAGTCCCAGGGCTTCACCATCGATAACCCGAACGCTGGCGGCTCCTGCGCCTGCGGAGACTCCTTCAACTAAGGCTTCTCGCGCGTCCCTTAAGACGTACAAAAGAACCGCCACTTTCCCTTTAAATCAAGGGAAAGCGGCGGTTTTCTCTTTGCCTTGTAACGCAGACGCTCTACGACTCGTCGATGTCACCGGTGTCACTGGCGTCGCCGGTGTCCTCGAGTTCGTCAAGCTCGTCGAGGGTGGAAAGCCATACGCGGATATCCGCGCGTACCTTTTCGGCAGTAGGAAGCGGCGGAGTCTGCGTTCCGTTGCCGTCTGTTCGGCTTGTCTCGGCTGCGACATAGACGGTGGACGAGTAGCCAGAAGGAAGGTACTCGTTGGGGCAGTCGAGCCAGTCAACACTGCGGTGGGTCGCGCTGACCGTGGCGCGGAAGTGGTAACCGTCCACGCTCAGCTCGTACGTTTTCCGCTGCAGTGACATGCCGGGGCTCTCCTAGAGCCGGATGGGGTAGTCGCGCTGCTCGATCTGCGGATCGATGCGGTGCTCGACGAAGATGCCGTGCCAGATCATAAACGCCACGACGGTCCAGATGCGGCGCGAGTGATCGGAGACGCCATCGCGGTGCTCCTTGAGCATCTCGAGGACTTCCTTCTTATTGAAGATGTCCTCGGTCTGGGACTCGTTGATGACATCCTGGGCCCAGCCATAGAGTTCATCGCCGGCGAGCCAGTGACGCATGGGCACCGGGAAGCCGAGCTTCTTGCGGTGAAGGACGTGCGCCGGAACGATCTGCTCCATGGCCTTGCGCAGCGCGTACTTCGTGGTGCCGTGTGAAATCTTCATGTCATACGGGATGGTTTCCGCGACCTTGAAGACCTCCTTATCGAGGAAAGGCACGCGCAGCTCGAGCGAGTTCGCCATATTCATCTTGTCAGCCTTGACCAGGATGTCGCCGCGCATCCACGTGAACAGGTCAAGGTGCTGCATGCGGGCGACTGGGTCGAAGCCCTGCGACTGGGCGTAGATGGGTGCCGTGATTTCTTTGTGGTCCCACTCGCGCTTGGCCCACGGGATAACGCGCTGCATCTGCTCAAAGTTAAAGGAGCGTGCGTTGCCGTAGTAGCGCTCCTCCATCGTCATGGAACCGCGGTTGAGCAGCGACTTGCCCTTCATGCCCTCGGGCAAGATCTGGGAGAGCTTGCCTAGGCCGCGACGCAGCGGATCCGGGATCTTCTCGAACGGGGCTAGGGAGAGTGGTTCCTTATAAATGGTGTAGCCGCCGAAGAGCTCGTCAGCGCCCTCGCCGGAGAGCACGACCTTGACGTGCTTGCGGGCCTCCTGTGCCACGAAGTAGAGCGGCACGAGCGAGGGGTCTGCAACCGGGTTGTCGAGGTACCACATGATCTTCGGCACGGCGTCCGCGTATTCCTCGGGGGAGACGATTTTGACGATGTGCTCGACGCCGATGGCCTCCGCAGACTCTGCAGCAACGTCAACCTCGGAGTAGCCCTCGCGCTCGAAGCCAGTGGTGAAAGTGAGCAGGTTCGGGTTGTGGCGCTTGGCCAGCGCCGCGATGGCCGTGGAGTCGATACCGCCGGAAAGAAAGGAGCCGACGGTGACGTCAGCGCGCATGTGCTTTTCCACGGAATCTTCGAGGGCACGGGCGATGCGGTCGAAGAGCTGCTGCTCTTGGCCAGCCGGCACCTGCTGCACCGGGAACTGGGGCTTGAAGTAGCGAGTGTTGAGGACCTCGCCGCCGGGAGTGAGCGTGACAGTAGAGCCCGACTCGACGCGGCGGATATTCGCATGCAGGGACTCCGGCTCCGGGACGTACTGGAGGTCGACGTAGTGTTCGATGGCGCGCTTATCAAGGCTGAGTCCTAGACCGAGGTCCTCGGCCATCTCCAGGATGCACTTCATCTCGGAGGCAAATACGGTGCCCGCCGGAGTGGTGGCGTAGTAGAGCGGCTTGATGCCGAACTGGTCGCGGGCCGCGAACATGGTCTTCGTTTTGGTGTCCCAAATAACGAAGCCGAACATGCCGCGCAGGTGCTCGACGACGTCAGCACCCCAGTGGTGGTAGCCAACGACGATGGGCTCGCCGTCGCCCTCAGTATTAAAGGTGTAACCCAGTTCCTTGAGTTCTGCACGCAGCTCGACGTAGTTGTATATCTCGCCGTTGAACGTGAGGGCGTAGCGGTTCTCCTCGCCCTCCGGGCCCCAACGCAGCGGCTGGTGCGAGTGCTCAATATCGATGATGGACAGACGGTTGAAGCCGAACGCCGCGTCGTCATCGTGCCAGGTGCCGGCGGCATCGGGGCCGCGGTGATGCATGCAGGGCAGAGCGCGCTCGACTGCGTCGACGTAGTCGCCAGCGTTTCCCGAGGCCGATAGCAGGGCCAAAAGTCCGCACATGTAGTGATTGCTCCTTTAATATGGCGAAAACGAAAATATCTGTCCCACAGCTTACGGCCCCGCGTGCTGAGCCGGTGTTTCAGACGCGCGGAAACGACCCGGTGTACAGGTCGCTGCGGGTCGCGGAGGGGTGGGAGAGGGCCGCCTGAGAACCTTCGAATGCGCAGCGTCCCCTTTAGGGTGCAAACTTTCGGATGGTGTAGCGCGGGCTGCTTTGTGAATTAAGGCACACGGCATACTGGACCTGTGGGGGTGGTGGGGAGAGATTGTCGTGGTCGACCTGTAATATCCCTTCCGGACATACTCCTTATGTGTATATACGAGTTTCCTGTCAGCCTCGAACAGGGCTGATGGGGCCTGTCTATGCACTATCCTGTGTTGATAGGAATGCTCTGGGAGTATTCGAGAAGTTTTGTGTGGACAGAAAGGCAGAACACACGTGGGACAGCGTAAGCAGCGCAACTTCGCCCGTAAGGCGGGCCTAGCTGGCGCAATTGCCCTGGGCGGTTTGGCACTGGCGGCCTGTGATGTACAGGCGCCTTCGGCCGTTGAAAACCTCCTGGGATTTGGTTGGCCGAAGGGCATTACGCCTGAGGCTGAGGGAATGTACAACTTCTGGATCTGGGTCTGGGTTGTTGCATGGTTCATCGGTTTCGTCATGTGGGGCCTGTTCCTCACTGCAATCTTCCGTTGGAGCGCAAAGCGCGCCAAGAAGGAAGGCAAGGGCGAGTTCCCGAAGCAGTTGCAGTACAACGTGCCGCTCGAGATGGTGCTTACCATCGTCCCGATCCTCATCATCATGGGCCTGTTCTTCTTCACGGTTCAGGCACAACAGAAGGTTGTCGCCCTTGATAAGGACCCACAGGTAACGGTCGACGTGACGGCTTACCAGTGGAACTGGAAGTTCGGTTATGCCGGCGTCAAGGGTGAGCTTTCCCCGACCGGCTCCGACTATGACGGCACCGACGAGGAGCGCAACAAGCTCGCCGAGGAATCCTCCGTTGACCCGGAGGGTGTGAAGAACCCGAACCCGATTCACGGCAAGTCCATGGGTGACCTTTCCTACCTCAACTACAACGACATCGAGACCGTCGGCACCACCGAAGAGGTTCCGGTTCTGGTTCTCCCGTCGCACACCGCGATTGAGTTCCGTCTCGCTTCCGGTGACGTCTCGCACGCCTTCTGGGTTCCGGAGTTCCTCTTTAAGCGCGACGTGTACGCGCACCCGGAGAACAACCAGCAGGAGCGTCGTTTCCAGATCGAGGAGATCACCAAGGAAGGCGCGTTCGTTGGTCGCTGTGCTGAGATGTGCGGTACCTACCACTCGATGATGAACTTCGAGCTGCGCGTTGTGACCCCAGAGAAGTTCGCGGACTACATGAAGTTCCGCAACGACAACCCGGACGCTCCGAACTCTGAGGCTCTCGCCTCCATCGGTGAGGATCCGTACGCGGTCACCACTCAGCCGTTCAACAGCGTTCGCGACACCAAGACCGGCGACAACTTCGTCGACGAGAACGCCTAAAGGAGAAATACAATGCGCGCAGGTTCTAACGTCTTCTACGCCATCGCGGCATATCTCATCGTCTCCGAGATTGTCTACGTCTTCGGCGTCAACTTCACTCGCGACGACGGCTACCTTTACGGTCCGGAGTGGATCGGTATCGTCGCCATGGCTCTCGCGGCCGTCATGTGTATCATGCTCGCCGTCTACCTTCAGTTCACCGATAACCGCACGGACCTTTCTCCGAGCGATTGGGAAGAGGCTGAAACTGAAGACGGCGCTGGCATCCTCGGCTTCTTCTCGCCGGGCTCCATCTACCCGTTTGCAATGACCATGTCCATCGCCGTTATGGGTCTGGGCATCATCTTCCTGTACTTCTGGATGATTGCTCTCGGCGCCGCCATGCTGGTGTACTTCACCTTCCGTCTGTCGCTGCAGTACGGCATCCCGAAGGAGAAGCACTAAGCTTCCTCGGATGGCCGCCGGCCGCCACGGCCCGCGACTGTCCCCGCCCCACACTTCTCGTGCCCCTGTGCGTAGCTTCCCGCTACGTACAGGGGCATTTGGCGATCGTCGGACCTGACACAAAATAGTTCCCTGGAGTTCCATGATTTTTGCGAAGCCGGGAAATTTGCGCATAGTTTGCGGGCCTAGGGGGAGTTGCTCGCGTGCGCCAGCGACTGTGCTTGGAAAGAAAACTGCACGTGAAGGCCATTTTGAACCGGGGGTCAACCGAAAGTTGCAACCCTGGGAAAAACGCGCCGACATGTAAGTGATTTATCTCTCAGCGAAACTCTGGAAATATTCGTGTATTTCGTTTCAATGTGAACCAGCGGCCAGCTAGTAAAACTGGCGGTAGGGGGGATACCTCCTTTTTGGGCGCTTCTACCTGCAGAGATGCGGCGTCGTATGGGAGCGGAAAAAGTTCCCAACTATTTTTCGACGTTTTTAAGTCGCGAGCGGCTGGAAGAAACCTGGCTACAACCTTGGACGAGCCGGAAAGAAGTGGGGGGTCTCGGGTGACTTATGCCTGTTAAAAGGTCATAATTGACTGCGTGACGAGCACAGTTTCAAATCAAGGTATGACAGCACCACGTGTTGCTGCGCTGAACCGACCGAATATGGTCAGCGTTGGCACCATCGTGTTCCTGTCTCAGGAATTAATGTTCTTCGCCGGACTGTTTGCGATGTGGTTTACTTCGCGAGCTAATGGTCAGGACGGCGACTGGGCGCACTGGACCGAGCACATCAACGTACCGATGGGCTTTGTCATCACTGCGGTCCTGGTCTTGTCTTCCGTGACCTCGCAATTCGGCGTCTTCGCAGCTGAAAGGGGTGACGTATACAAGCTTCGACTGTGGTACTCGGCGACGATCGCACTGGCTGTGGTCTTCATTGGCATCCTCGCCTATGAGTGGACCCACCTGATCATCCACGGCGTGACCATTCAGTCCAGCGTCTTCGGATCGGTCTTCTACATCCTGACCGGTTTCCACGCGGCGCACGTGACGGCAGGCCTTCTGGCCTTCATCGCGATTCTGCTCCGTACGGCTAAGTCGAAGTTCACGCCGGCACAGGCAACCGCCGCAATGGCAGTGTCCTACTACTGGCACTTCGTTGACGTCGTGTGGATCGGCGTCTTCGTCGTTATCTACATCATTCAGTAGGCCGTAGGACACCGAGACAACAATCGGTCCACCGCCATTCATTTCCGAACTCCAGTAACTCAAAGGAAAATGATGGATACCAATCCAATGAACGCCGCACAGGCAGCAGGGGAGACCCCTGATACTGCTGCGGCAACAAAGACGCGTCGCGGCCGCAAGGTCAAGCGCACGCTCGCGGGTGCCTTTGCCCTCACCATCGGTCTTACCGGTGCTGGCGTCCTGGCCTCCGCCCTCTCTCCCGACGCTCAGGTGGCGACGGCGCAGAAGGATGACGCTGCCCTCGTGCAAGAAGGCAAGGACATCTACGACACCGCCTGCATCACCTGCCACGGTGCGAACCTCCAGGGCATCCAGGACCGCGGTCCTTCCCTGGTGGGTATCGGTGCCGGCTCCGTGTACTTCCAGGTGCACTCTGGCCGCATGCCGATGATGTCGAACGACGCCCAAGCTGAGCGCAAGACCCCGCGCTACACCGAGCAGCAGACGCTCGCGCTTGCCGCATTCGTCGCTGCCAACGGTGGCGGCCCGGACATCGTGTACAACGAGGACGGCTCCGTCGCACAGGAGTCGCTCCGCGGCGCCAACTACGACGGCAACATCCAGGCAGAAGATGTCGCGAAGGGCTCCGAGCTCTTCCGTATGAACTGCGCATCGTGCCACAACTTCACCGGCCAGGGCGGCGCACTGTCCTCCGGTAAGTACGCACCGCCGCTGGCTCCTGCTTCCGAGCAGGAGATCTACCAGGCGATGCTCACCGGCCCGCAGAACATGCCGAAGTTCTCTGACCGCCAGCTCACTGCTGACGAGAAGAAGGACATCATCGCTTACATCAAGTCCGCGAAGGAGACCCCGTCTCCGGCTGGTTGGGACCTGGGCGGACTTGGCCCGGTCTCTGAAGGCCTTGCAATGTGGATCATCGGCATCACCGCACTGTGTGCTGCCGCTATGTGGATTGGATCGCGCCACTAATGAGCAACGTAAACAAGAACTACACCGAAGCCGAGCTCAAGAACATGTCTGATGCTGAGCTCACCGCCCTGGGTGCTGAGATGGACGGCGTCACCGTGGCGTTCCGCAAGGAGCGTTTCCCGGTCGCTGGCGATCCTGCAGAAAAGCGCGCTGCCGTCAACGTCGGCGTGTGGGCTGCACTGGCCATCGTTATGGGTCTGGCATTCCTTGCCATTTACCTGTTCTGGCCGTGGCACTACAAGTCCCTCGGCGAAGAGGGCCTTGCATGGCACACCCTGTACACCCCGCTGCTGGGTCTTACGTCTGGCCTGTCCATCCTCTCGCTGGGCATCGCCATCGTGCAGTACGTCAAGCGCATTCTGCCGGAGGAAATTTCCGTGCAGCGTCGCCACGACGGTCCGTCGGACGAGATTGATCGCCGCACGCTGACCGCGCTCCTCAACGACTCGTGGAAGACCTCCACCCTTGGTCGCCGCAAGACCCTCCAGGGCCTGCTCGGCGGTGCCGCCGTTCTCTTCGGTCTCACCGTCGTTGCCCCGCTGGGTGGCGCCATCAAGAACCCGTGGAAGGTTCGCCACGAGCTCAACTACGCCGGCGACGGCACGATGTGGACCTCCGGTTGGACGCTGCATGAGAAGGGCGTCAAGCTCTACCTCGCACGCGATACCGGCACGATCGCCGAGCAGCACGAAGGCGAGTCCGGCACGCACTACACGACGCAGGGTGTTACTCGCCTCGTCCGCGTGCGCCCAGAGGACCTGGCCGCCGGCGGCATGGAGACTGTCTTCCCGCTCGCAGAGTCCGACGTCAACGACGGCGATCTCTACGATCCGCAGAAGGATGTCTACGAGAACCACATGCACTCCATCCACGGCAACCGCAACGCGGTCATGCTCATCCGTCTGCGTAACTCTGACGCGCAGAAGGTCATTGAGCGTGAGGGCCAGGAGGACTTCCACTACGGCGATTACTACGCCTTCTCTAAGATTTGTACCCACATTGGTTGCCCGACCTCGCTGTACGAGGCTCAGACCAACCGTATTCTCTGCCCGTGCCACCAGTCGCAGTTCGACGCTCTGCAGTACGGAAAGCCGGTCTTCGGCCCGGCCGCCCGTGCGCTGCCGCAGCTGCCGGTCACGATTGATGAGGACGGCTACCTGGTCGCCAAGGGCAACTTCATTGAGCCTGTCGGCCCGGCATACTGGGAGCGTAAGTCATAATGAGCAATAAACTCGCAAAGATTGGCAACAACGTTGACAGCCGTTTCACGCTGTCCGGTGCGGTTCGCCCGCAGTTGAACAAGGTTTTCCCGACCCACTGGTCCTTCATGCTCGGTGAGATGGCGCTCTACAGCTTCATCATCCTGCTGCTGACTGGTATCTACCTGGCCCTCTTCTTCGACCCGTCGATTACGAAGGTCATCTACGACGGCACCTACGCACCGCTCAACGGTGTCGAGATGTCTTCCGCATACGCATCCGCCCTGGACCTCTCCTTCGAGGTTCGCGGTGGCCTCTTTGTCCGCCAGATGCACCACTGGGCAGCCCTGCTGTTCATGATGTCCATGGTCGCGCACATGCTGCGTATCTTCTTCACGGGTGCGTTCCGCCGCCCGCGTGAGGCTAACTGGATCATCGGTTGCACGCTTATCCTCCTGGGCATGGTCGAGGGCTTCCTCGGCTACTCCCTCCCGGATGACCTGCTCTCCGGTGTCGGCCTCCGTATTATGTCGGCCATCATCCTGACCATCCCGGTCATCGGTACCTGGCTGCACTGGGCCATCTTCGATGGTGACTTCCCGTCCGACCTCATGCTGGATCGTTTCTACATCCTCCACGTGCTGGTTATCCCGGGCATCATCCTCGCCCTCATCGCTGCTCACGTTCTCATCGTCTGGTTCCAGAAGCACACGCAGTTCCCGGGACCGGGCCGCGCAGAGAACAACGTTGTCGGCGTCCGTATTATGCCGGTCTTCGCTACGAAGGCTATCGGCATGGGCCTCATGGTCGCTGGCGTGCTGGCGCTCATGTCGGGTCTGCTCACCATCAACGCCATCTGGCTGCTGGGCCCGTACAACCCGTCGCAGGTCTCCGCTGGTTCCCAGCCTGATATCTACATGCTGTGGACTGACGGTCTCGCCCGTGTCATGCCGGCGTGGGAGCTCTACCTCGGTAAGTACACCATCCCGGGTGCATTCTGGGTCGTCGTGGTCGCCATGATCATGGTTATCCTGCTTATCGCTTACCCGTTCATCGAGAAGAAGATGACTGGCGACGACGCTCACCACAACCTGCTGCAGCGTCCGCGCGACGTGCCGGTGCGTTCCGGCCTCGGCGCGATGGCTATCTCCTTCTTCGTTCTGGTTACCATTTCCGGTGGTAACGACCACGTGGCTCACTTCTTCCAGATTTCGCTGAACGCGATGACCTGGGTTGGTCGAATCGGTCTCATCGTGGTTCCGCCGATTGCTTACTTCCTTACGTACAAGATCTGCGTTGGTCTCCAGCGCTCCGACCGTGAGGTTCTCGAGCACGGTATCGAGACCGGTGTTCTGAAGCAGCTGCCGAACGGTGCCTTCATCGAGGTTCACCAGCCGCTCGGCCCGGTCGACGAGCACGGCCACCCGGTTCCGCTTGAGTACGCCGGTGCGTACGTCCCGAAGCAGCTCAACCACCTTGGTCTGGCTGACTCCGAGACCCAGGGTATCTTTGCCCCGGACGACGAGGGCCTGATGCGCAAGGTTCACGAAATCCACGCAGAGAACGCCGCCGAGGAGGCGGACATGTACCGCGCCCTCAACGAGGCCAATCGCCGCGACGACGAAGAAAACGGCCGCATCTAGCGCCTTCCTTCCTTCGAAACTGTCACCAACCCGCCACAGCCTGGAGCAGGCTGCGGCGGGGTCGTCAGTTTTTCACTCCCTATATATAAGGAAGCGCCCAAGCGCGGAATACTGCGAGATGAAGCCAATAGAAGCGGGAGAGGGTCCCTGAGACGTGGACAGGGGCTGCCACCGCAGACATGAATCACTCGGCGTTCGAGAGTCACCGTTACGCACGTGAATCGGGGTGCGTGCATGGGGTGTGTGGGCGACGCTCACGGTGAAGCCGTGCGGCAACCGTAGCTGAGTCTGCCGGTAGGCCGCTGCGCTTCGCAGCAGGGATTCGTGGGGTGCCTCAGGGCGCCGGTCTTGAGAGACCTTCAGGCGCCCATATGACTGCGTCTTAGAGCCGGCGGCAACGGGCAACGCTACAAGCCGTGGCGGCAGCCTACACGCAGGCGTGGCTGCCGCCTGTGAGCCGACGCAAACGGGGGAGTGCATCGGAATCCCCACGGTGCTGACACAACGAGGGGTGCGGCGCCGCATTCGGGGTCACGATGCGACCAAAACCCGGTAACAGACGCTGTGCACCATGTGCTGTGTGGGGTAAATGCGCCCAATGTTACATGTATGTGACGAAGGTCACGATAGCACTTTGTTTGCGTAGATTTTAGGGTTTAATGCAGAACTTAATAGTTTGTTAAGTTCGGAAATGGTGCAGGTTGTGCAACTGTTTTGGAGTGCTATTGCGCTCGACATTCGGATTAAACCCTGAGAAACCGAAGTTTGATAACGGGACGATAACGGCCTTGTAACGAGCGGATAGTGGTGTTGCGGCTAGACAATTCTCGTAATGGTTTCGTAACCTTATCGAGACATTGCAGCGCTCCCCATGAGTGCTCAATCGAAAAATGAACACTAGCGCCGTATCTGGCCCACTCTCGACAGGGTGAGCCGAGCGGAGGTGCGGGATACAGGAACGCCCGCGCCAACGAACGTTAGGCCCCCACTGGGCCAGAGCTTCCACGCTTCCACATCATCACAGTCCACCGTCACGGTGGCCGGGTGGAACGCCGCCGAAGACGGGACTCGTAGAAGACGAGAAACGCTTTGGCCCGCCGCGGAGGTAGGCGCGACTGAAGATTTGGAGATTTATTCGTGGCTAAGCACCGTCGTCAGGGCACTAACACCACCCGCCGTATCGCGGGCACCGCAGCTCTCGCTGCAACCGCAACCGTGGCGGTTCCGGGGGTTGCCCAGGCAGCCGAGGTTGTCATTCCGAAAACCAACTACTCGGTGAACGTCAATGGCATCGAGAACATCCCGGGTATCAAGGATGTCCCGAACATCGGCCAGTACNCACCGCAGCTCTCGCTGCAACCGCAACCGTGGCGGTTCCGGGTGTTGCCCAGGCAGCCGAGGTTGTCATTCCGAACACCAACTACTCGGTGAACGTCAATGGCATCGAGAACATCCCGGGTATCAAGGATGTCCCGAACATCGGCCAGTACGTGCCGTCCTTCAACCAGGTTCAGGCGCAGGCCAAGACTTACAACGCAACGGCTACCGTCCCGCAGACTGCCGCTGCTCCGGCTCCGGCCCCGCAGCAGTCCACCGGTGACAAGGTCGTCGCCGCTGCCCGCAGCGCCATCGGTTCCCCGTACGGCTGGGGCTCCGCCGGCCCGAGCAGCTTCGACTGCTCTGGTCTGACCTCCTGGGCTTACGCACAGGCTGGTAAGTCCATCCCGCGTACCTCCCAGGCACAGGCTGCCCAGGGCCAGCAGGTGTCCATGTCGGACATCCAGCCGGGCGACATTGTTGTGTACTACGGTGGCGCATCCCACGTCGCCATCTACGCCGGTAACGGCGTCATGATTGACTCGCTCAATTCCGGCACCACCGTGGCCGAGCGTCCGCTCAACTACATGCCGATCCACTCCATCGTGCGTTTCTAGTCTGCACGCCGGTCTCGGCTTACCCCGTCTCGACCCTTGTCGAGATGGGGTTTTTCCTTTTTCGTATGACGATGCTGAGATTGTCCTTAAGTTCTTCTATAGTAGGTGTATTCACTTGCAATTTTTGAGGGGTTCTTCCGTGCGTCTTCCTTACCGCATCAACCTGGCGCTGGTCAGTGTTGCTTTCGCTTCCACCGCCGTCCCGGCTATCGCGCAGGAGCTGCCGGCCGAAGAGTCGGTGCAGGCGCCGGAGAATACTGATATGCAAGCGCTCGTCGACGAGGTCGGTGAGGTCGCCCAGAAGGTCTCCGCGAAGAACGAGGAAGTCAAGCAGCTCGAGGATGACCTCGCCGCCCAGCAGGCGAAGGCCGATGACCTCGCTGCCCAAGCCCAGGCCGCCGCCCAGGCTGCCGATGCCGCCCGCGGCGCCGTTGGCTCCCAGCAGGCCGCCATCAACGGCTTGGCACAGTCCCGTTACCGCGGGGCGCACCGTTCCGCCGCGACGACCGCGCTTGAGTCTGCCAACCCGCAGGAGGCCATCGAGCGCCTGGGCTACCTCAGCGCCCTGTCGCGTGACGCCCACCGCGAACTCAGCACGATGACGCAGGCCTCGCAGGACGCTGACACTGCCCATGCGAAGGCCGTCGAGACCGCGGATGCTGCCCGCGCGGAGCAGACCCGCCTCGAAGAGCAGCGTGCTCGTGTTGTCAAGGAGAAGGAGGCCCTCGAGGCGCAGCAGCGCGACATCGAGGCGCGTGTCGACGCACTCAACGAGGAGCAGCGCGCGCAGTGGGAGGCTCAGTTCGGTGGTGTGACCCGCGAGATCGATCCGGAGCTGCTCGCACGCCTCGCCGAGTCGGGCGTCGGTGGCAAGGCCGTCGCTGCAGCACTCACCAAGCAGGGAGCTCCCTATGGCTGGGGCGCGACCGGCCCGGATCGCTTCGACTGCTCCGGTCTGATGGTGTGGGCCTACGCGCAGGAGGGCAAGTCCATCCCGCGTACCTCGCAGGCACAGCTGGCCGGCGGCACGCCCGTGCCCATGGATCAGCTCGAGCCGGGCGACGTCATCGGCTACTACCCGGGTGTGACCCACGTGGGCATGTATATCGGCGACGGCCAGGTCGTCCATGCCTCGACGTATGGCGTGCCGGTCCAGGTTGTCCCGGTCGACTCCATGCCGGTACAGGGAGCCGTCCGCTTCTAGACGCGCGCACGCGGTAGGCTCACAGCCATGCCTCGCATTCTGCTTGTGACTAATGATTTCCCGCCGACCATCGGTGGGATTCAGTCGTATTTGCGCGATTTTCTTGCGACCCTGGACCCTGCCGACGTCCTCGTCTTCGCCTCAACCCAGGACGCCGAAGCCGCAGCCGCCTTTGATGCGCAGCTGCCTTACGAGGTCATCCGGTGGCCGCGGCGCATGATGTTGCCCACTCCGGCCACGCGCCGCGAGATGCAGCGCATCATCGCCGAGCGCGGCATCGAGATCGTTTGGTTCGGCGCCGCAGCACCGCTTGCGCTCATGGGCGGCGCCGCCAAGGCCGCCGGCGCCAGGAAAGTGGTGGCCACGACCCATGGCCACGAGGTGGGCTGGTCCATGCTGCCGGGCGCGCGCCAGGCGCTGCGGGGCATCGGCAAGCATGCGGACGTCATCACCTACATCGCGGCCTATACGCTGCGCCGCCTGCGCCCCGCCTTCGGCCCCGGCCCCGAGTGGGTACACTTGCCCAGCGGCGTCAACACGGACATGTTTGAGCCTTACAGCGAGTTGGCTATGCGCCACGGCGAGATTTTTTATGAGCTCGAAGATGCCGATCCTGTCATCGTCTGCGTCTCTCGTTTCGTTCCACGCAAGGGGCAAGACCAGCTGCTGCGGGTCATGCCGCGCATTCGGGAGCGCTATCCTAAGGCGCGCCTGCTGCTCATCGGCCGCGGGCGCTACCGGGCGGCGCTCGAGCAGCTCGCGGAGATGTACGCGCCGGAGACGATTTTCCACGAAGCCGCGGACGAGGAGGAGATTGCCATGGCGCTGGCCGCCGCGGATATCTTCGCCATGCCCGCCCGCACGCGCGGCGGCGGCCTCGACGTCGAGGGCCTGGGCATCGTCTACCTCGAGGCCCAGGCCGCAGGTTTGCCCGTCATTGCGGGCGACTCGGGCGGCGCGCCGGAGACGGTGACGCCAGAGACGGGCATCGTCGTGCGCGGCAACTCGCAGGACGAGCTCGCCCAGGCGATCCTTACGCTGCTTGATGACCCGAAGCGCGCGTGCGCGATGGGCCGAGCCGGCCGGCGCCATGTCGAG
This sequence comes from Corynebacterium phoceense, assembly GCF_900092335.1. GTDB lineage: Bacteria > Actinomycetota > Actinomycetes > Mycobacteriales > Mycobacteriaceae > Corynebacterium > Corynebacterium phoceense. Next base: position 1,464,457 of record NZ_LT596208.1, on the reverse strand, counting down.
GAGAACTGGACGTGGGAGATTATGGGCGCTCGTCTGCGCGCGATTATGGCCTAGCGTGGCCCGCATGATGTGACGCGGACGGGGGAGGGGTATATCCTACTTGCATGCAAAAATTCTCCCCCTCTGACAATCTCACCGTGGGATTCGACATCGGCGGCACCAATCTTCGCGCCGGTGTCGTCACCGCCGAGGGGGAGATCATCGACTCGCGTTCGCTCCCTACGCCCGCGACGGGGGAGGAACTTGACGCTGCCATCCTCGCGCTCATCACCGAGCTGCGCGCAGAGTATCCGGTGCAGGCTGTGGGCCTAGCGATTGCTGGATTCATCGATCCGGACCGCGAGTTGGTCCGCTTTGCTCCGCACCTGCCGTGGCGTGATGCCGCCGTGCGCGCCAGCCTGCAGGCCCACCTTGACATCCCCGTTGTCATCGAGCATGACGCGAACTCTGCGGCGTGGGGCGAGTGGCGCTTTGGCGCTGGCCGCGGCGCCCACGATTGGGTCTTCTTCGCCGTGGGCACGGGCATCGGCGCGACGCTCATGACGGGCGACGAGATCTTCCGCGGCGCGTTTGGCACCGCCCCTGAATTCGGCCACATCGTGGTCGTGCCGGGCGGACGCGAGTGCTCCTGCGGCAAGCGCGGCTGCCTCGAGCGCTACGCCTCGGGCACGGCGCTTCCGGACACGGTGCGCGAACTGCGTGGCTCCTACGAGACCACGCTCCCGGACAACCCCTCCGGCGTGGCCATCGCGCAGGCTGCGCGCGACGGCGACCCGCTGGGCGTTGCGGTCATGGAGGACTTCGCACGCTGGCTCGGCCAGGGCCTGTCCATCGTCGCGGACATCCTCGACCCGGAGCTCATCGTCCTCGGCGGCGGCGTAGCGGGCGACGCGGACGTCTACCTTGATACCGCGCGCGAGACGATGGCGCAGTCCATCGTCGGCGCGGGGCACCGCCCGCTGGCCCGTGTGGCGACGGCGGCTCTGGGCTCGGCCGCGGGTATGATCGGCGTGGCCGATATCGCGCGCCAGGCGCTTACTCGCGCCTAGAATTTTCCGACGAGGGCAGGATAGCAATGCACAACAAGTGGTACTGGGCGTTTAAGCACATCTTCTTCGGTCCCGCCCTGCGTGTGTGGAACCGCCCGTGGTCCGAGGGCATGGACAATATCCCGGCCGAAGGCCCCGCCATCGTGGCGTCCAACCACCAGGCCGTCATGGATTCGTTCTTCTTCCCGCTCATGTGCCCGCGCCAGATCATTTTCCTGGCGAAGTCCGAGTACTTCACAACCCCCGGCCCCGTGGGACGCGCGCAGGCGTGGTTCTTCAGCTCCGTGGGGCAGGTTCCCGTCGTGCGCACCTCGGAGTCCGCGGCGGACGATATGGCAGCCACGGCGAAGGAAATCCTCGACCGTGGCGATGTCTTCGGCATTTATCCCGAGGGCACGCGCTCGCCGGACGGTCGCATCTACAAGGGGCGCACCGGCATGGCGCGTGTCGCCATGGAGACCGGCTATCCCGTCGTCCCCATCGCGATGGTGGGCACACGCGACGCCAACCCCATCGGCACGTGGATTCCGCGCCCAGTGAAGGTGGGCATGCGCGTGGGCGAGCCCATCGATCCCCATGCGTGGGCGGCCGAGCGCGGTCTCGACCCCGCCGAGCATGCCACCCAGCGCGCCTTTACGGACGACTTCATGCACACCCTCGCGCGCCTCGCGGGCAAGCCCTACGTTGATGTCTACGCCTCGGACGTCAAGGCCTCGCTCGCCGCTGGTCACGGCTACCCGGACGGCGCGCAGCCCGGAAATTCCCAGTAGCGCCCGCTCAAGCATTAGAATCGCGGGATAGACTCTATTTCCCGTGTAAGGACGTGCTTACTATCTCTGCCCCGCATTCGGTACCCGCCCCTCAGAAGCAACGTCTCGCCTGGCCGGATGTCGCTCGCGGCGTGTCGATCCTGGGCGTCGTCCTGCTGCACGTGCGTCTCGCCGTACCCGAGGGCGAGCACTCGCTTGCCGCCCAGGCGAATGAGCTCATCGACCCGCTGCGATTGCCCCTGTTCTTCGTCATCTCCGGCTTCTTCTCGCAGAAGGTCCTGAACTTCCGCTTCGGCGAATTCTTCCGCAAGCGCCTGTGGTTTCTGCTCATTCCGTATCTCATATGGTCCCTCGTCGAGCTGCGCATGAGCACGTGGGACTTCCACTATGCCTTCGACACGCCACTCGATACCTGGCGCGAGAGCCTGCACACCGTCATGCTCGGCCACTCCATGGGCTGGTTCCTCCACTCGCTCGTGGTCTACAACATCTTCCTGTGGGCCGTGCGCAAGCTGCTGCCGTGGGCGGGCCTCGCCGCGAGCTTTAGCCCGCTGCTGCTCCTTGGCTACACGCAGGAGTACTTCGTGGTGGGCAAAGCCATCATGTTCCTGCCCGTCTTCATGGCCGGCGTGTACTTACGCCCCGCAATCACCACGTTTGCCGAGTCCATTGACTCGCTGCGCCACCCCACGCGCGCGACGTGGTGGGCCCTGGCGCTCACCGTTGCCACGTATGCGGCGAGTGTGACGCTGCGCGGCCGTTTCGACGAGCGCGTCGAACCCATCGACGTTGCCTGGCCACTGCCGGGCGCAGGGAACCTTGGCTTTGAAGAAGCGAAGCTCCTGGTGCGCTTCGCCGAGCAGTCCCTGCAGCTGCCCGCCGGCATCGCGGCCGCAGTCCTGCTGGCCCACGTGCCCTTCGTCTCCGGCTTCTTCCGGTTCATTGGCAGCCACACGCTGCCTATCTACTTAGGCCACCACCTCGGCATCATCGCGCTTTTTGGCTTCCCGAAGACCTACTTCGAGTGGGACATTACGAAGGCCGGCGAGTGGCCGCTCGAGTCCACCGACTTTTGGATTTGGGGCTGTTTTGCCGCCGCGGCCGTGGGCAGCCTAGCGCTGTGGCTCGTGGAGAAGATCCCGGTGCTGCGTTGGACCATGGTCCCGCCGCGCCTGCCGTCGCTCAAAGAACTGTGGAGCCAGCGCCGCGCACAGTGCGAGCACGCCACCCCACGCTAGATAGTCGTTGCCCGGCAGCATCTGCCACCAGGACCACCCGTATTCGAAGTCGTGCGCATGCGGCACGAGCCAGTGCCCGCGCGCGAAGAGCACGATCCACGTTGGCACCGCGAGCCACCAGTTCTGCCGCGCCGTAAAGAAGACCGCGAGGAGTACACACCACACGAAGTGGTGCGACCACGACACCGGCGAGCCCAGCAGGGCCGCGAGCGACGTGACGAGAACGAGCGCCGCTGGCTCGCGCAGCCGGATAAAGAGCGCGACTGCGAGCACAACGCCTAGAACCGCGACCCCCATGAGCCACCAGCCCTCGCCGAGGCCTAGCCGCTCCACGAATCCCCGCAGGGACTGATTGCCCGCATACGCCAAGGCACCAATCCTTTCCGAGTCGCGCAGCGTCGCGGTCCAATACTCCACCGAGTTCTCTGGACGCGGCAGCAGTCCCACCACCGAGCACGCCACGAAGCTTCCGATGCCCCCAGCCACGCCGCGCCAGTCGCGCCTGGCAAAGAAGTAGGCGAGGAAGACCGCCGGAGTGAGCTTGATGGCCATCGCCACGCCGGTAAGCCACCCGCGCCACCGTGCGACGCTGGGGGAGGGATGGACGGAGATAAAGAGGGCATCGGAAAGCACGAGCGCGGCGAGGAACACATTGATCTGCGCGAAGGAGAGGTTCTCGGTGAGTGGCTCGGTCCACGCGGCGGCCGCGGTGAGCAGGAGAGCGGTGCGTGGGTCGCGGACGAGGAGACGAATGCACCACCACAGCGCTGCGAGAGTCGCTGCATTCCACGCCAACGCGGCGAGCTGCCACGGCAGCGGCGCGAGGGGTGTGAAGACAAGCGCGGCGAATGGGGGATAGGTGAACGGCAGCTGCGTGCCGTCCACGGCGAAGACCTGGTCGTAGTAGGTCTCGCCGCTCAGGGCCGCGTGCCCGCCTGCCTGGTAGACGAGGAGATCGATGTGGTGGTGCCACGCGAGGCCCTCGCCGCGCAGCAGCGCCCCGGCGTCGACGGTGGCGAAGAGAAGAGCTGCAGCGAGCGCCAGCCAGGCGAGGACTATCATGAATGGGAATCTTAGCCCCAACGCGGGCGCGGCCGAATTCGCAGGCTAGAGTGGCTAGCGTGCGATACTTCTACGACACCGAGTTTATCGAGGACGGCCAGACCATCGAGTTGGTCTCCATCGGCATCGTGGCCGAGGACGGCCGCGAATACTACGCGGTGTCGACAGACTTTGATCCGGCGCGCGCTAACCCGTGGGTGCGCGAGCACGTGCTGGACAAGCTGCCCAGCCCCTCGGACAAGGTGTGGCGCTCGGCGGCACGCATCCGTGAGGAGGTTCTCGAGTTCCTCACCAGCGCGCCCACCCCGCCGCAGCTGTGGGCGTGGGTGGGCGACTACGACCACGTGCTCGTGGCCCAGCTCTGGGGCGATATGGCGGCGCTGCCGCGCGAGATTCCGCGCTATACCCGCGAGCTCAAGCAGTACTGGGAATTCGCCGGACGCCCCGCGCTGCCGCCGGTACCGGACGGCAACCACGACGCACTCGTGGACGCGCGCCACAACCTCGCGAAGTTCCACGCCTGCATGGAGGCGCTGCCGCTGTCGCCTGGCAACCGCGTGCTCTAGCGAATGTAACTGCCAGTTTATAGTTTCTATTTCCGCACCATGTGTCATAATGGCGGGGTGAGTTGGACAGTAGATATCCCTAAAGAAGCCCTGCCAGATCTCCCGCCGTTGCCTGATGGTATCGAGGAGGCCTTCCAGGACGTCATCTCCCGCGACGCGAAGCAACAGCCCAGCTGGGACCAGGCCCAGGCGGACAACGTCCGCAAGATCCTTGAGTCTGTGCCGCCCATCGTCGTGGCCCCTGAGATCGAAAACCTGAAGAAGCAATTGGCCGATGTCGCCTTGGGCAAGGCCTTCCTGCTCCAGGGCGGCGACTGCGCCGAGACTTTCGAGTCCAACACCGAGCCGCACATCCGCGGCAACATCAAGACCCTGCTGCAGATGGCCGTCGTGCTCACCTACGGCGCCTCGACCCCGGTGGTCAAGCTCGGCCGTATTGCTGGCCAGTACGCGAAGCCGCGTTCCTCGGACATCGACGGCGAGGGCCTGCTCAGCTACCGCGGCGACATCGTCAACGGCGTGGAGAACAACGAAGAGGCCCGCAAGCACGATCCGGCCCGCATGATTCGTGCCTACGCAAACTCCTCGGCCGCGATGAACCTCATCCGCGCGCTCACGTCCTCCGGCACGGCGGATCTCTACCGCCTGCACGAGTGGAACCGCGAGTTCGTCGCCAATTCCTCCGCCGGTGCGCGCTACCAGCAGCTGGCCAACGAGATTGAAAACGGCCTTAACTTCATGACGGCCTGCGGCGTGGACGACACGGTCCTGCGTGCAGCGGACATCTACTGCTCGCACGAGGCGCTCCTGCGCGACTACGAGCGCTCCATGCTGCGCCTGGGCAAGGACGCCAATGGCCAGACCAAGCTCTACGATCTCTCGGCTCACCAGGTTTGGATTGGCGAGCGCACCCGCGGTATCGACGACTTCCACGTTAACTTCGCCGCGCTTATCGGCAACCCAGTCGGCATCAAGCTCGGCCCGGGTGTTACCCCGGAGCAGGCCGTCGACTACGCGGAGAAGCTCGATCCGCTGCGCGAGCCCGGCCGCCTTACGATGATCGTGCGCATGGGCTACGACAAGATTCGTACCGTCCTGCCGCCCGTTGTCAAGGCCGTCGAAGAATCCGGCCACAAGGTCGTCTGGCAGTCCGACCCGATGCACGGCAACACCTTCACCGCCTCCAACGGCTACAAGACGCGCCACTTCGACAAGATCATCGACGAGGTCCAGGGCTTCTTCGAGGTCCACCGCCAGCTGGGCACCCACCCGGGCGGCATCCACCTCGAGTTCACCGGCGAGGACGTCACCGAGTGCCTCGGCGGAGCTGAGGACATCACCGAGGTCGATCTGCCGGGCCGCTACCAGTCCTTCGTGGACCCGCGCCTGAACACGCAGCAGTCCCTCGAGCTCGCCTTCCTCGTCGCGGAGATGCTCCGCCACCAGTAACGGCGCTGTGTGAGCCGGATTTCACGACAACGAAGCACCCAAAACCTGCCAGTTTTGGGTGCTTCGTTGTTCTGAAATCCGGTCCGGTTGCCGACCCCACCAGGCTGGGATAGCGTTGGCTTCATCATTCGGAGGGATCTCATGGGGGAGATATGTTGGAGCCACTATCGGGGTATGACACGAAAGAACTCGTGGGCATGGTCAACCGGGGAGAGGCCATTCGCGTCATGCGCGGGCTTTATCTTCGCGACGAGCCGAGGCCTTATGACCTTGCGGAACTCCTGTGCTTCCGTGACGAGAGGCTGGCGCTCGACGGCTACAGCACGGCACAGCTGTACCTGGGAAGCCCATTGACTTTTCCGCTGCGAGTCATGCGCGCATCCGCGGTAGGGGCGAGTCCCTACTACGAGGCGCGCCGCGCACGACCCAACGCGGCCTTTTCTCTGGGATACGTCCGTGCCTGCAACCCGCTCCAGGCGCTCGAAATTATGCCCGTGGAGCATGGCGTTGACTTTGTGGAGCGATTTTTCCGCGGACGTTCTGCGCGCGAGAACCTCGCGATGTGGGAGCGCTGCCTTGGCCGCATGCCAGCGCGCACACGGGATATCCTTGCCCACGCGTTCATCGGCACGGATAGCGTTCCAGAAAAGCGGCTCACGCAGGGACTACGCGATGCTGGACTGAAGGTCCTCAACAACGTGGATATCGGCCCCTATCGGTGGGATCTCGTGCTCGAGGCCGAGAGGATCGCCATCGAAGTCGACGGCTATCAGTATCACAAGGGCGAGGGCGTGCAGCGCTTCGAGATCGACCGACAGAAGCTCAACGACGCGGTCCACCGCGGTTGGCGCGCGCTGCACTTCACCGCGGCCACTATCGAACACCACTTAAACGTTGCGGTCAATCAAGTGAAGGCCATCGTCGAAGATAAACGCAACTATGTCCCCGGCCCGTGGAAGTGGCACCGCTATTTTCAGAATGATTAGCTGGATTTCAGAACAACGAAGCACCCAAAACCGCGCAGTTTTGGGTGCTTCGTTGTTCTGAAATCCGCTAAGCCAGAGGAGACGTTACATCGGCCACCAGAACACGGGGATGGTGCCGTAGTCGCCGGAGCCAAACCACCATCCGCCGACGCCCACGGCCAGCGCTGCGAGCGCGACCGCAGCGAGCCACAACCCGAACACGACTCCAGAGCGGTTCGAGTAGACCTGCGGCGCGGGTTCTTCCATGGCGGTGGCGACTTCTTCGGGCTCGTGGCGGGCAGTCGCCTCATAGGAGGGCGCGGGTGCGGGCGTGTTAAACGTGGGCTGGGGTAGCGGTGCTTCAACTGGAGCAGCGACCGGGTGCTGCGTGGGCATGTCGAGCTTGGTCTCGAAGCTCAAGCGCGGGTGCTCGTCCTCGGGCAGGGGCTCTGGGGCCATGACCGTCGTGGGATCCTCGGCTGGATTTCCTAGTACTTCGGTCGTGTCAGCAGGCAGGGTGCGGGTTGGCTCGAAGACATCGTCGCTGCGCACGCCCGTGAAGTCCGTGGGCTGCGCCGCCGTGCGCGCCGCCGCCGAGTTCTGGGGGACCGGAACTGTAAAGGCCGGCAACTCCAAGGACGCGGCGACATCGTCGAGTGCGGCGAGGAACTCTGCAGCGTCGGTGAACCGCTCCTCGGGCGCGCGGGCGGTGGCGCTGGCGACGAGGGCATCGAAGAGTGGGGGAATGCCGTCGATACGCGACGACGGCGCGGGGACGTCCGCGTTGAGACGCGAGGTCGCATGCGCGATAGGAGTGTCGCCGGAGAAAGGAACGTCGCCGGTAAGCAGCTCATATGCGACGATGCCGGTGGAGTAGACGTCCGTGGCTGGCGTGATATCTTCGCCCGTCACCTGCTCCGGCGCGAGGTAGGAGACGGTGCCCACGATGTGGTCGTTCGTCGCTTGCGCGTTGGAGGAACGTACTAAGCCGAAGTCGCCGAGTTTTACGCGGTGATCGGCATTAATGAGCACGTTATCAGGCTTGATGTCACGGTGGACGAGCCCGCGCGCATGGACGGCGGACAGCCCCGTGAGGACGGCGCGCAGCACGGCCGTGGCAGCGTGCGGGGGCATGGGGCCACGCTCGGCGAGGAGCTCGCGCAAGGTACCGCCGGTGATGAGCTCCATGATGAGGAAGACAGGATCGCCGTCCGCGGAGAAGTCGTGAATCGCCACGAGGTTGGGGTGAGACAGCTGCGCCATCGCGCGGGCCTCACGGCGGAAACGCTGCTGGAAAATCGGGTCACCAGCAAGGTGCTCGTGCATGACTTTGGCGGCCACCGCACGACCGAGGCGGAGGTCGACGCAGCGGTACACGGTGGACATGCCGCCGCGCGCGATGGGACGGTCAATGCGATAGCGTCCGTCCAGAATGTCGCCTACGGCCAAAGTACTCATGCGTTCCAGTATGGCCGATGTCCCTGCGAACAGTCGAACGCGTTAAGGTAGAGCGCGTGACTAATGACGCAAATTCTCAGCTCGCCGCCCTGCTGGCGGACGAAAAACTGCTCACCATGCCCGAGGTCGCGGACAAGCTTGGCATCGCCGTCACGCGCGTCCATGACCTGCTGCACGCGCACAAGCTTCTGGCGTACCGCGACGCCGAAGGCAAGCGCTGGGTTCCGGAGGCTTTCTTCAATGAGAAGGACGCAGTATCCAAGTACGTTTCGGGCTGCATTACGGTGCTCGCGGACGGTGGCTACACGGATGACGAGATTCTCGTCCACCTCTTCACCGAGGACGAGTCCCTGCCGGGCCGTCCCATCGATGGCCTCCACGGCCACCTTGCGCGCGAAGTCATTCGCCGCGCGCAGGCCTCGGCGTTCTAGCTTGCCGATGCCGCCGGTTCCGGTGCCGCTGTCAGCGCTGCGCCGCGGGGCGTGTCCTGGAAGATCCACTCTGCGCACCACCAGGCCGCGATGGCGGCAGCGATGACCCACCACCAGTTGTAGAGCTGGTGGTTGCCGTCGCCGGAGAAGGACACGGCGACGAAGAAGCTGGCGGCCGTGGCGAGTTTCATCATCCAGCGCGGGGGACGCGCGACGCCGGCTACGGAGATGACGGACGCGTAATACCACGGCAGCGTCACCGAGTTGAAGACGAAGGCCACGCAGTAGGCGGCGGCCATGCCGAGCACGGCCGCGCGGCGGTCCTTGTAGGACAGACACCACACCACGACGAGCCCGAGAAGCATGAGCGCCATGGAGATGGTGCGCGCGACGCCGAGGACCCCGTTGTAGGTGACATCGGGGCTGAAGACCTGCATGATGGGCACGAGGATGTCTGTTGCCAGGGTGGGGGCGGCGAGCGGGTTGATGACCTTTGAGTTGCCGGTGATTTCGGACAGCCAGCCCCATGAGGAACCGGAGGCCCACGTGATGGCGGCGACGACGGCGATGGACTCGACGACGATGAGTACGCCGCCACCGAGGATTGCCGCGATGGGCTTTAACCAGTTGTCACGGGGTCGCGGGGCGAACGCGTGGATGAAGATCCACAGGATGAACGGCATGGCGAAGAACGCCGTGACCTTGAGAGCCGTGGCGACGGCGACGAGCGCGATGGCCGCGAGGAAGCGCTTGCGCAGCGCGAGGACGAGGCCGACGCTCACGAGGCCCACCATGACGGACTCGTTGTGCATGCCGCCGATGAGGTGGATGAGCATGACGGGATTGGCCACACCCAGCCACAGGGCGAGTGCTGGATTGCCGCCGAGTGCGCGGGCGATGTGAGGGACGGCCCAGGCAATGAGCGCGAAGCCGAGGACGGAGACGACCTTGTAGGCGATGACGCCAGCCGCCACGTTGTCGCCGACGACGGAGGTAATGATGTCGCCGGTCCACAGGTGCAGCGGGCCGTAGGGCGTGGTGGTGTTGCGCCAGTCGTGGGAGACCTCCAGCAAATACGGGCCGGGGTTGGCGGCGGCGCCCTGCTCGTACGGGTTGAAGCCGTCGCGGACCATGGCGCCCTGCATGAGATACGAGTACACGTCGCGTGAGGCGAGGGGCCCGGCGAAGAGAAGCGGGATGACCCAGCACCACAGCAGGCGCTGGACGCGGGGAACGACAGGCTCGGCAAGCTGGCGGTCCTGGGCGCGCAAGGTCGGTGCGACGAGGTGCCGCCCGGCAAGGGCCCAGGCGTAGACGAGCGCGAAGATGCCTACCCAGAACAGAAGCATCGAAAGGTTGCGCCCGTGGCCGAACGCGATAAACGACAGGCCGAGGGCCTCGAGCGCGCCGCCGCGACTGCGCACGGCACCGCCGCCGAAGGACGCGGCCCACAGGATGACGGTGGCGGCGATGCCAACCCACAAAGGATTACGCCACCACGGCTGAGATGCGCCGTCGGACGCAGGCATGGGTTCTGCGGCGGACGCGTGTGCGACGCTCATGCGAGGAGACCGCCCTTAGCTCTTACGAGCCGTGGACTTGTGCGCGAGGCGCTCGAGTATCTCGGTGACCTCGGGCGCGACATTCGCCGACTGCAGGTGCTGAAGGCCGGAAGCCGTGAGCCGCGTGATGTGTTCTTCCAGCTGCTCGCGTGCGCCGGAGTCTGCGATGATCTGGGCCATGCGGGCGATATCGTCAGGATCGTCGGTCTGGCCGACGAGGCGGCGGAGGGTGGCTGCGGCGGTGGGATCGGCGGCATCGGCATGCTGGAGCGCGAGCGCGAGGAGGACGGTGCGCTTGCCTTCGCGCAGGTCGTCGCCGGCGGGTTTGCCGGTGACCTTCGGATCACCAAAGACGCCGAGCTCGTCGTCGCGGAGCTGGTACGCGATGCCGATGTCGCGGCCGTAACCGCGGAAAGCGGCGATGAGCTTGTTTGTGGCGCCGGCGATGGCCGCGCCGAGGTGGAGCGGGCGCTCGATGGTATACGCCGCCGTCTTGAAGCGGTTGACGTTTTCGGCAAGCTCGATGGACTCGCTGTTCGTGGCCTCCAAGTTGATGTCGAGGAGCTGGCCACCGATGACCTCGGTGCGCATGCCGCGCCACGGGGCGCGGGCGCGCTGGAGGGCCGCGGCGGAAAGGCCAGAGTCCGTCAACATGTCTTCGGCCCATACGAGCGCCATGTCGCCGGCGAGGATGGCTGCGGACTCGCCGTAGCGCGCGGAGTCGCCGCGCCAGTTGTGGTCGCGGTGCAGCTTCTCCAGCGAGCGGTGGACGGTGCGATTGCCGCGCCGGGTATCGGAGGCGTCCACGATGTCGTCGTGGATGAGCGCGCACGCCTGAATGAACTCGAGGGAGCTCGCCGCGCGCAGCATGGCGGCAGGATCCTCCTCGGCCTTGTCGAGGCCGCCCGCGCCGACAAAGCCAGCCCAGGCGTAGAGCGGGCGAATGCGCTTGCCGCCGTCGAGCACGAAGGACTCGAGGAAGGAGACGGCGTCGACGACCGGCTGGCCGATGGCCGCGATGTCGCTACGGCGACTGGTTAAGAAGGCATCGAGCGCGCCGCGGACGTCATCCGGGACCGATTCGAAAGACGGCGTGGCCGTGCCGCGGCCTGCGCCGTGCGGGGAAGCTGGAGTGGCATGTGCTGCGTTATTCACAGTGAACACCCTACCGTGTGGCCAAGGCCGAATTGGCGATAGTGGCCTAGCGGGCGGGCGCGTCCGGTTCGGGGCCGTCTGTGTTGGTCCCGGGGTAGGTCTCGGGCGCTCCCTCGAGCGGGAGCCGGGCAGCGAGGATGGCAAAGGGACGGTCGTCGCCGGGGTAGTGGAAGTTGCGCATGACGTCGTAGAAACCGGCGGCACGGTAGAGCCCGAACGCGCGGTTGGCCTCATCCGGAACCTCGGGCGTGGACAGCAGCGCGTAGCGTGCGGAGACGTCGCGGACGAGTTCATTGAGCATCGTGCGGCCTAATCCTTGACCTTGAGCAGCGGGAAGCACATGGATCTCGGCGACCTCGAAGTAGTGGCGCACGAGGTCCCAATCGTCGTCCGTGAGATCACGCTGGCTTTGCAGCCCCATGCGCAACTGGCGGTCCCACCACGTGCTCGAGTTGCCGAGGAAGCCGTAGGCGAGGCCTACGATAGCGTCCTCGTCTTCTGCGATGACGGCGGTAAAGCCGGGCTGGATGCAGTCGCGCCGCCACGCATCGATGCGATAGGGCATGACGGAGTCGGGGTAGCCCATGGCCTCGACATGGATATTGACGAGTACGGGCACGTATAACGCGAATTCCGTGGCACGCAGACGGCGGATGGTAAAGGTCACGTCTCTATGGAATCAAACTTCCCGCGACGGAGTGAACAAGGGGTGCGGCGGTTCGTCCGCACGGTCGCTGCCGCGGCGGTGTCGCGAGTCCCCAGAATTTCGAACATCGGCGAGCCTAATTCGAAAGTGGCCAGTGGAAACCCTTGATCCATTCGAACATGTGCACTAAAATGTGGAGTAGATGTTCGGACGGTTCGTAGAGTGTGCGTCATACAAGCCCGGATGGTTCGAATGTGGAGAACCGAATAATCAGAAATATCCACGGCGCGTAAGAAAGAGAGGAAGTCGTATCATGGCACAGATCATCTCCGCCGCTACGAGGTTTGCGGATGCTGGAAAGGCTGGTAAGCGTGTGCGCTTCCTGGCCCAGGGCTATGACTTGCTTGACCGTGCCCGTGTCGAGGCTTCCGCCGGAAAGTACGAGGAGGCGCTCGAATTCGTCTATCAGGCGGCACTGCGTACCGCTGGCGCGTGGGTTGCAAGTTCGCGCGTGGCCAAGCGCAAGCGTCTGCCGTCGAGCGCGTGGGAGCGTCTGGCGCTCGTGGGCGAGGATGCTCAGGAGTGGGCGGACAAGCTGAAGGCCTACTCGCGCACACGCTCGCGCGTCATCTCGGGTCTCGATGACTCGGTGGAGCCGGAGGTCGTGCTGGAGCTTATGGCTCTGGTGGGCGAGTTCCTCGCCGTGGTGGATGGAAACGACGCGCTGCCGTTCGCAGCCTAAGGTTGTGTTGCCTGCTGCACGCTCTGTTGAGTTGCGTGGCGGGCGGTCGGGTGCACGTATTATTGCGGTGCCTGACGCTCCATCCTGTGGCGTGGGTGTGATCTGCTAAACGGAAATGGGGTTTCGGGAACTAACCCGATACTCTGGGCGTTGGACTAGGTAGAAACCCACTTTTGGCCCCTAATTTGATCCGCAGGAGGAAGCTGTGTCTCTGTCTGAACAGGAAATGCGCACACTTCGTGAAATCGAGCAGTCGTTGATGGCTGATGATCCAAAGTTTAGTGCTGCAGTCACGGAGGCCTCCGCTACCGAAGGGGCGACGGGCCACGTCACGTTGCGTGGCGTCGCGCTCGTCGTAGTGGGCCTTGTTCTTCTTGTTGGCGGTGTGGCGCTGGCGCAGATGTCGTTGTGGTTCGTCGCGCTGTCTATCGTTGGCTTCCTCGTCATGTTCGGTGCGGGTGTGTGGATGCTCCGCGGCGACGCGAACGTGAGCTCGGTAGCAAAGACCTCGGCGCGCGGCGCATGGCAGAAGGCGCCAAAGCGGAATCCTCAGTCTGGCGGCATGGAAGATAAGTTCCGCAGCCGCTTCGAGCGCTAGTTCCCGCTTCTGGACTTTTCGCCCGGTCCCATCTCTTCTGGTGAGGGGCCGGGATTTTTTATGCCGTTTTGTGGTCGGGGCAGGGGGCGGAGGCCACGACGCCCCACTTTCACCCACTGCGCCCCCTGGTGACCACCATTCCCCACTTTGCTCCACCTAGGCCCGTGCACGGCGGAAACTCTATGTGGCGGTGCGCTGTAGAGACGTCGGCGCTGTAGTGAGAGAACAGGAAAGGCGCAGGTGGAGTGGGGGACGGGTGGTATCGGGAAGCTAGTGGGCAAGGTGGTGTGCATGGGGCGTGGGGGAGAGAAGTGGGGGCGATGTGGGTGGGGCACGGGAATTTGCCCCACCGAAAAATTTGCCGTCTGCCTGGGGTTTTTATAATTACAACGATGAAACACGGGGCTTGCGGTGTTGATGGTGGGGGAAAGTGGGGTAGAGTGGGGCGCAGCGGTGGAACGGAGGGTCGCGCACACGGCCTGAAGGACCATCACGAGAGGAACCGGAGTTCTCGAGAATTAGGAAGGTGGGCCCGGGATGTTTCTGGGAACCTACACTCCGAAGCTCGATGACAAAGGGCGGCTCACGCTCCCGGCGAAGTTCCGCGAGGACTTGGCTGGCGGGCTCATGGTGACGAAGGGGCAGGATCACTCTTTGGCGGTCTATCCGCGGGAAGAGTTCGCACAGCGGGCTCGGAAGGCGGCAGCTGTTTCGCGCACCAACCCGGAGGCACGTGCCTTCATTCGTAATCTCGCTGCGAGTGCGGATGAACAGCGTCCCGATGGAAACGGTCGCATCACCCTTTCGGCGGCACATCGCGACTATGCAGGCCTGACCAAGGAATGCGTCGTGATTGGCTCCGTGGATTTCCTTGAGATCTGGGACGCAGCCAAGTGGGCTGAGTATCAGGCCGCAACTGAAGATGCCTACTCGGCAGGCGACGCGGACGATGTCCTTGCTGGCTTGTTGTAAGGCGGATTGCAGAACTTCACAGTGCGTGTAAGGACTCTGCCCGAGGTGGATGCTCTGGTGTACTTCCCCGATATCAGAAACCTGCCTCGGACAGGGCTCTATACGCACTTTCTTTATAACGTCTACAGCTTAAAAATTTCACACAATCTTTTAAGCGGGCTGACGGTCCACACGTCACACGAGACGACGCGGTAGGAAAGGGGGCACGGCCCGAAATGACCGAGAACTACGACATCCTGGCTAATCACGGCCATGTCCCAGTCATGCGCGAACGCATGGCGCAGCTCATCGCGCCGGCTGTCGAAGCCGCGGGGGAGACCGCCGTACTTGTCGACGGCACCCTGGGTGCTGGCGGACACACGGAGTATTTCCTGAAGACGTTCCCGCAGCTGCGCGTTGTGGGCGTCGACCGCGACTCGGCTTCTTTGGCGGCGGCACGGGAGCGGCTGGCCGGTTTCGGCGAGCGTTTCGTGGGCGTGAATGCCCGCTTCGATGACTTGGGCGCGGCCATTGCGGCAGGCGAGGGGCCTGTCTTTGAGACGGCGCGTGAGCACGGTTTGGCGGCCGGCTTTTTTGATCTGGGCGTCTCGTCTATGCAGCTCGACCAGGTGGAGCGCGGCTTTGCGTACCGTACGGACGCACCGCTGGACATGCGCATGGATCCGTCCCAGCCCGTGACGGCCGCGGACGTGCTCAACACGTACTCGCATGGCGAGTTGGCGCGTATTCTCAAGACCTACGGCGACGAGCGCTTCGCTGGCAAGATTGCCTCGGCGGTCCTGCGCGAGCGCGAGAAGGAACCATTCACCACGTCCGCGCGCCTGGTGGAGCTGCTCTACGCCACCATCCCGGCGGCGACGCGTCGCACCGGTGGGCACCCGGCGAAGCGCACGTTCCAGGCGCTGCGCGTGGAGGTCAACCGAGAGCTGGAGGCCATCGAGCAGGTTATCCCCGTCGTGACGGATGCCCTGCGCGTGGGCGGGCGTGCGGTCTTCATGAGCTACCAGTCCCTCGAGGACCGGATTGTGAAGGCAGCGTTCAAGGAGCTGTCCACGTCCACCACGCCGCCGGGGCTGCCCATGGATCTGCCGGGCACCGCGGCCCACTTCACCGTCATCACACGTGGGTCGGAGAAGGCGAGCGAAGCGGAGATTGCTGAGAACTCCCGTGCAGCTTCCGTCCGCGTGCGGGCGCTGGAACGCCTCGACGGCGAACTTTCCTTCCACGGGCCGGAACCCGTCCGCGAGGGAGGGCGGCGATGAGCCGGACAGACCGACTGCACACCACCGAGACCAACCACATGACCACGAGCACGAGAAAGGCACCGCAGACCATGGGCGCGAGCAGGGACTACACTGCAGCCAACGACCAGCGCTGGGGTCAGACCGCGACCCTGGTTGAAGATCGTGGCGTCTCCACGCGCAGCGAATCCCCGCGGCGCCGTGGTGGCCGCGCGCGTTCTTTGCGCTTCGAGCGCGGAATGACCACTGCGCCGCAACGCACCGAGCGTTTGTCCGCGGAAGATGGCGGTGCGAAGACTGCTCTGCTTCCTTCGCGAACGTCGCCGGCGCCGCGCGTGCGCAAGGGCCGTCCGCAGCGCGTGGGCTCCCAGCAGGTGCTCACGCACCGCGGCCGCCGCATTGGCACCGTCCAGCGCGTCAGCCCCTTTGCGAAGACCTCGTTCTACGCGCTCGCGCTGCTGCTCGGCGGCGTGTTTATCGCCATGGGGCTCTCCGGCCTGTCCACAGCGCAGACCTTCAAGATTCAGCAGCTTTCCGTCCAAGAGAACACGCTGGACAATCAACTTGAGACCCTCAATCGTGACCTCGAGGACGTGCGTTCCTCGGCGGACGTGGCGCGCCGCGCCGCGGAAGATTCCATGGGTGTTCCGGCCCAGGCGGGAATCGTTGAGGTCCAAGAAAACGGCGACATTGCCGAGCGCCGCCCGGCAGAACCGGAAACGGACTCTATTATCGATGTCAACGGTGCGCCGGTTCGACCGGGCCAGGCATCGAGCGACCCGAACGAGACCGAGGATGTCAACGGCAACCTCAACGCGGTCCCGCAAGGAACGCAGTCCGTGCAGGCTCCGCAAGGCCAGCAGGCTTACCAGGCGCCCTACGCGGCGCGTCGGACCAACTAATCCGGTTGGCTTAAGGCACGCTAATGCGCGGGTGCATGCCCGCGCGTTTTCTGTATTTACCAAGCAGAACAACGCGGCACAGACGTTAATGGCAGTTCAGTGATAGACAGGTGGCGAAAGAAACTGGTGACTCCGTCGAATTCGTCGAATTCCCGCGGCGGCGCGGGCCGCGGGTCCCGCCGTACACGCGGTGGACGCCCGTCTGCGCAGCACACCTCGCGCGGTGGTGCGGCACAGCATAGGCCACAACAGGTGCCACAGGGACGTCGCGAGTTTCAACAGGCCCAGTCCCGCCGCGATGCGGCGCGGAGGAAAGCGAATGTCCGCAAGGACCAAGCCACCCTTATGCGCCACCGCGTGCGCCAGGTCATGGCCGTGCTCATTCTCGCCGCGGTGGTTATTGGTGGACGCTTGGGCTGGGTGCAGCTCAAGTGGGGCCCAGCGCTTGCGGATCAGGCAGTCGCGCAGCGCCAGCGCGTGTACATCGATCCTGCCCGGCGTGGCACCATCACGGATCACGAGGGCCAGATGCTCGCGTACACCATGCAAGCCCGGTCGTTGACCGTCTCGCCCACGCGCTTGCGTGAGGAGCTTGCTCAGCAAGAAGAAAACACCATGTACCAGGACGGCTCTGCTGACGGCCTGGACGAGAAGGCGCTGAAGGACAAGGTCGATGACCGCGTCGCTGCGCGCCTGCAGGACATGGCCTCCGGCATTCCGCAGAAGATTAAGGACGCCGGCCGCGAGATTGAGGGCGTCGACGCCAAGGACATTCTGAAAAAGCTCAAGGCGGATACGCAGTATGAGGTCCTCGTGCGCAACGTGGACCCGGACGTTGCCGTTGAGATTGCCAACACGTACCACGGCGTCGCCGCGGACCACCAAGCCATCCGTCAGTACCCGAACGGCTCCATCGCAGAAAACGTGGTGGGCAAGGTGTCCATGGACGGCACCGGCCAGTTTGGTCTGGAGGCTTCGAGCGACGGCAAGCTAGCCGGACGTGATGGCCGCTCGACGGAGGACGTCTCCGCGGACGGCCAGGCCATCCCGGGCACGCTGCGTGACCAGACGGAGGCGCAGGATGGCACGAGCATCGAGCTCACCCTCGACCTGGACCTTCAGACCTTCGTCCAGCAAAAGCTGGAGAAGGCCGTGGGCAACTCCAAGGCGAAGGGCGGTCAAGCCGTCGTCCTGGATTCGGCGACGGGCGAGGTCCTCGCCATGGCGAATACCGGCACCATCGACCCGAATAAGGACATCGATAAGCAGCTCGAAGAGGGCAAGGACTTTGAAAACAAGTCCATCTCTTACCCCTTCGAGCCGGGGTCGGTAGCCAAGATCATTACCGCCGCGGCCGCCATCCAGGAAAGCCTCACGACCCCGGAGGAAGTCCACCAGGTCCCGGGCAGCATCGACATGGCTGGCGTCACGGTTGCCGACGCGTGGCAGCACGGCGTCGAGCCGTACACCACGACGGGCATCTTCGGTAAGTCCTCCAACGTGGGCACGCTCATGCTCGCGGAGAAGCTCGGCCAGAAAAAATTCGCCGAGTACCTCGAGGCCTTCGGCCTGGGACAGGTCACCGGCGTCGAGCTGCCTAATGAGTCTGCGGGCATCGTCCCAGACCAATCCCAGTGGTCTGGCGGCACCTTCGCTAACCTGCCGATCGGCCAGGGCATGTCGTGGACGGCGCTCCAGCTCGCGAGCGTCTACCAGACCCTCGCGAACGGCGGCGAGCGCATCGAGCCACGCATCGTGGCGAAGATGACCACCGCCGAGGGCGATGAGATCAAGCAAGACGAGCCGAAGCATACGCAGGTCGTGAGCCCGGAGACCGCCAAGACCGTCGTGGACATGTTCCGCGCCGTGTTCCAGTCGGACCCGCAGGGCTACCAAAACGGCACAGCCCAGGGCAATGACATTGAGGGCTACCAGCTCTCCGGCAAGACGGGCACGGCCCAGCAGGTCGACGAGGAGACCGGTGCGTACTCCAATTCGAATTACTGGATTACGTTTGCTGGCATCGCGCCTGCGGATGAGCCGCGCTTCGTCGTGTCCATCATGCTCGACCGCCCGCAGTCGGGCGTCAACGACAACGGCTCGGGCGGACAGTCCGCCGCGCCGGTGTTCAAGGACATCGCCGAGTGGCTCATCGCGCGCGACAATATCCCGCCGTCACCGGAGGCCAAGCCGCTTGTGCTCCGCCAGCAGTAAAGGCAGTACTACAGGCAGCAGGCACGGCAGCGTTTGACGCTGGACGCGACACGCGGCAGGGCCCCGGATGGGGCAGAAAGAGAAGGTACCGTAGGAGTTATGAGCGTTACTGTAGAGCAGCTTTTGGCGCTGCCAGGCCTGGAGAAGGCCACCTTGGAAGGCGACGGCACGACCGTCATTGACTCCGTGAGCCTCGACTCGAGTGCCGTCACCGCTGGCGGTCTCTTCGCCGCGCTGCCGGGCACCCGCACCCATGGAGCCCAGTACGCCGCGCAGGCGCAGGCGTCCGCCATTCTTTCCGATGCCGCCGGTCGCGACATCCTGCAGGCCGCAGGGGAGTCCCGTCCGCTGCTCATCGTCGACGACATCCGTGCTGTCCTCGGCACCATTGCTGCGGAGGTCTACGGACATCCCACGGACGAGCTCACTGTCATCGGTATTACGGGTACCTCGGGAAAGACGACCACGAGCTACCTGCTGGAGACGGGCCTGCTGCATGCGGGCTACTCGGTAGGGCTCATTGGCACGACGGGCACGCGGATTAATCGCGAGTCGGTGCCCACGAAGCTCACCACGCCGGAGGCACCGAAGCTCCAGGAGCTCTTCGCGCTTATGCGCGACAAGGGCGTGACGCACGTCGTCATGGAGGTCTCCTCCCACGCGCTGTCCCTGGGCCGCGTCCAGGGCACGCGCTTTGCGGCAGCTGGCTTTAGCAACCTGAGCCAGGATCACCTCGACTTTCACCCGACGATGGAGGACTACTTCGACGCGAAGGCGCTCCTCTTCGACGGCCCAGGTGCGGCGGAACGCGCCGTCATCTGCGTCGACGACTCGTGGGGTGAGCGCATGGCTGAACGCGCCCGTGCGCACCGTCTGCCCACGGATACGGTGACGACCAAGCAGGCGGGCGAGGAGACCTCGGAAATCACCGCGCGCCAGCTTGGCGTCGAGCCCACGGGCGCACAGCAGGTCCGTTTCGACTTCGCAGCGGGGCTGCGCGAGCGCGCCGACCGTGAGAGCCTCGAGTTCTGCCTGCCCATGCCGGGCGAGTTCAATATCGCCAACGCGGCGCTGGCCACGGGGCTTGCTGCTGCGGTGGGCGTCGAGGTTCCGGCGTTCGTCGAGGGCATGAGCGAGGTTGCCGTGCCAGGGCGCATGGAACGCATCGACCGCGGACAGGACTTCATCGCCGTCGTCGACTACGCCCACAAGCCAGCGGCCATCGCGGCGGTGCTCGACACGCTGCGCACGCAGCTGGGCGAGACCGGCCGCATCGGCGTCGTGGTCGGCGCCGGCGGCGACCGCGACTCAGCCAAGCGCCCCATTATGGGCCGCAACGCCGCTGAGCGCGCGGACCTCGTTGTCGTCACGGACGATAATCCGCGCACCGAAGACCCCGCCATCATCCGCGCGGCGGTGCTCGACGGCGCACGCGAAGGCGCGAATGCTGCCTCGCGCGCGGTCGACGTCCGCGAGGAAGGCTCCCGTGCCGCAGCTATCGACGTTGCCGTTGCGTGGGCCGGACCGGGCGACGCCGTCATCGTCGTAGGCAAGGGCCACGAGGTCGGCCAGATCATCGGGACCGAGACCCACCACTTTGACGACCGCGAGGAGCTCGCACGCGCCCTCGAGGAGAAACAAGCAGGCACGCTCGGAGCTTAAACTATGCAGACGCAGGCACCGCAGAAATTCAGCAGCCACACAGCAGAAGCAGTGAGATCTTGAAAGTCAAGGAAGAGGGACAGAAGTGAGTACGAGGACTGTGACAGCATGATTGAACTAACACTGCAGGAGATCGCGGATATTACGGGCGGACGGCTTGACCGCGTCGAGGATCCGCAGGCCAAGGTCACTGGTTTCGTGGAATTCGACTCGCGCAAGGTTGCCCCAGGCGGGCTCTTCCTTGCCTTCCCCGGCGCCCGCGTGGACGGCCATGACTTTGCCGAGAAAGCCCTTGCCCAAGGCGCCGTCGCGGTGCTCGGCGCACGTCCCGTGGGCGTGCCCGCCATCGTCGTCGAGCCGCATGGCCGCAAGCAGGGCGACGGCGCGAACGCCGATATCTACGCCCATGACGAGGACGGCTCCGCGGCCGCCGTCGTCGAGGCGCTCTCGGCGCTCGCCCGCGCGGTGACGCGTCGCCTCCAGTCGGAAACTGGGCTCACCATCGTGGGTATTACCGGCTCTGCTGGCAAGACCTCCACGAAGGACCTCATCGCCACCGTGCTGCGCGCCGATGGCCCCACCATCGCGCCGCCCGGTTCCTTCAACAATGAGATCGGCCACCCATACACCGCGCTGCGCTGCGATCCACAGACGCAGTACCTCGTTGCGGAGATGTCCGCGCGCGGCATCGGACACATCGCGCATCTGGCCACCATCGCGACGCCGAAGATCGGCGTCGTCCTCAACGTGGGCACCGCGCACCTGGGCGAGTTCGGCTCGCGTGAGAATATCGCGAAGGCCAAGGGCGAACTCGTCGAGTCCCTGCCTGCGGCAGCCGACGGGGGCGTTGCCGTCCTCAACGCGGACGATGACTTCGTGGCGGGCATGGCCCCGCGCACGCAGGCCCGCGTCGTGACCTACTCGGCCGCGACCCCGCCCGCCCCAGGCGCGGACTACGTGGCGACGGATATCGTGCTCGACGACATCGCGCGTCCGACCTTCACACTCCATGCACCGGGTATCGAACCGCGCCGCATTACCCTCCAGGTCTTCGGCCGCCACCAGGTCTCTAACGCGCTCGCGGCCGTCGCCGCGGCCCAAGCCGCCGGCATGGAGATCGAGGACATCGCCTGCGCGCTCGAAGGCCACCGCAACGCCTCGGCCCACCGCATGGACGTGCGCACCCGAGCCGACGGCGTCACCATCATCGACGACGCGTACAACGCGAATCCGGATTCCATGTCCGCCGCCATCGCGGCGCTGGGGTACACGACCTCCTCACGCCCGGACGCCCGTTCCATCGCTGTGCTCGGCGAGATGGGCGAGCTGGGGGAAGAAGCCGAGGCCGCACACAGGGGCATCGTCAGCGATCTGGCCAAGTACCACATTGACCACCTCGTGGTCGTGGGGGAGAGCGCCAACTGCCGGGCGATGGCGGACGCCGCGCGTGAGCAGGGTATAAATACTACTGTGGTCGGTGAAATTGATGAGGCGATCACCGTGGTCGACGCCATCCTGCGCCGCGCGCCCCAGGGTGCGGTGGACTGGGCGGCCCGTACCGCAAAGGATGTGGTCTTGGCCAAGGCCTCCAACGCGCAGGCGTTGTGGCGCGTGGCCGACGGACTGCTTGCCTAACCCCTAGATCCGCCTCATCCTCCGGAAAACGCGGCGTTTCCCTCGCCGCGTGGCGCGAGTCCGCTTGCGCCGCTGTGCCCCTCGCACCGATGCTATTCGTTTGAACAACTAGAAGGACCCCAGAAGACGTGACTCAGATAATGATCGCGGGAGTAGTCAGCTTTCTCGTGGCGATTTTCCTAACGCCGCAGCTGATCCGCTACTTCTCGAATGCGGGCAAGGGACAAGAAATTCGCGAGGACGGCCCCAAGTCGCACCTGCGCAAGCGCGGCACGCCGACGATGGGCGGCATCGCCATCATCGCGGGCATCGTCTTGGGCTACCTCGCCGCGGGCGCCTACGGTGTGGCCACTGGCCATGCTGGTTTCACGGCCTCGGGCCTGCTCGTCCTCGGCCTCACGCTCGGCCTGGGCGCCCTCGGTTTTGCCGATGACTTCATCAAGCTCTTCCAACACCGCAATCTGGGCCTCAATAAGACAGCCAAGCTCGTGGGCCAGGCTGCCCTCGCTCTCGCTTTCGGTCTGTTGGTCCTGCAGTTCCCGGATTCCCACGGCCTCACCCCGGGCTCGACGCACCTGTCGTTCATCCGCGACATCGATACGATCGACGTCGCCTTCGGCCCTGTCATCGTGGGCACCATCATCTTCCTGCTGTTCATGTACATCCTTATCGCCGCGTGGTCGAACGCGGTGAACCTTACGGATGGTCTCGACGGCCTCGCCGCTGGTTCCACCGCGCTGGTCATGGGTGCCTACACCGTCATCACGTTCTGGCAGTTCCGTAACTCCTGCAGCGCCAACTTCACGGCGGGCTGCTATGAGGTCCGTGACCCGCTCGACCTCGCCGTACTCGCCGCCGCGGGCCTGGGCGGCTGCCTGGGCTTCCTGTGGTGGAACGCCGCTCCCGCCAAGATCTTCATGGGGGACACCGGCTCGCTGGCCCTCGGCGGTCTCGTCGCTGGCCTGTCCGTCACCTCAAAGACGGAGCTGCTCATGATCATCATCGGTGCCCTTTTCGTCATTGAGGTCGCCTCCGTGGCCATCCAGATCATCGTCTTCCACTCCACGGGCAAGCGCTTCTTCCGCATGGCGCCTATCCACCACCACTTCGAAAACGGTGGCTGGCCGGAGACTGCCGTGGTCGTGCGCTTCTGGTTGCTCGCCGCCATGGCCGCGATGGCCGGCGTCGGTATCTTCTACGGCGATTGGCTTGTCAAGGCCGGAATGGGCCTCTAACTACTCCTAGACTGAAAAGCACCGCTCGCGCGGTGCTTTTTATGTATCCCCAGAAAGGTTGTCGTTTCTTCATGCTTCCCTCCGAACTCCAAGGCCGCGTCCTCATTGCCGGCGCGGGCGTGTCCGGCCTGGGCTGCGCGCGCTTGCTTCACACTCTGGGCGCCCAGCTCACGGTCGCCGACGACAACGCGGAGCACCTCGCGCAACTGCCTGATGGCGTGGCATCTGTCTCGGTCGCGCAGGCCACGGAGACTGTCGCGGACTTTGACATCGTGGTGACCTCCCCGGGCTGGCGCCCGGACTCGCCACTGCTCGTCGCGGCGGCAGCAGCTGGCCGCGAGGTCATCGGCGACGTAGAGCTGGCCTACCGCCTTGACCATGCGCAGGTCTTTGGCCCGGCCCGCACGTGGCTCGTCGTCACCGGCACCAATGGCAAGACGACGACCACGGGCATGCTCGCTGCCATCATGGCGGCGGACGCCACGCGCACCGGCCACCGCGCCGTCGCCGTGGGCAATATCGGAGTCTCCGTCTTTGACGCGCTCGCGGACGAGGAGCGCGTGGACGTGCTCTGCGCCGAGCTTTCCTCCTTCCAGCTTCATTGGTCGAGCCAACTCACCCCGGACGTGGGCGTTCTCCTTAACCTCGCCGATGATCACCTCGACTGGCACGGTGGCTTCGAGGATTACGCGCTGAGCAAAGCCAAGGTGCTCACCGGCCCCATCGGCGTCGTGGGCCGCGAGGACGCCACCGTCCTCGACTACGCGCAGCGCCTGCGTGCCGAGGGCCGCCTCGCCGAGCGTGTTCTCGCGTTTAGCACAGGCGAGCCCTCGCTCGAGGAGGTTGGCATTCTCGATGGCCGCCTCGTCTCCACGCTCGGTGGGGCACAGGTCGACGTCGCTACCGCAGACGGCATCGAGCCGGCCGGTCATGCAGGGCTTGCCGATGNGCCGTCGTGCACTCCGCGGGTGGTATCGACTTCATCGATAACTCGAAGGCGACGAACCCGCATGCGGCCGACGCCGCGCTCGCCGGGCTCGATCACGTCGTGTGGGTCGCTGGCGGCCAGCTCAAAGGCGCTGATATCCACCAGCTCATCCGCGACCACGGCGCGCAGCTCAAGGCGGCGGTGCTCCTCGGCATCGACCGCGCCGAGATCGCTGCGGCCCTGGCCGAGCTTGCCCCGCACGTCACGGTCGACGTCATCGACAAGACCGAGCCTCAGGCCGCGATGCATGCGGCCGTCGCCGCCGCCGTTGCTCGCGCGGAAGTAGGGGACACGGTGCTCCTCGCGCCGGCCGCGGCCTCGCTCGATATGTATGAAGGCATGGGCCAACGCGGCGATATGTTCGCCGCCGCCGCGCGGGAGTTGGCGCTTCCCTGATTTTTGCCGCGCATAGGGCACAATAGGAACAACAATCACAGCGGGAACTTCAGGCACACCACCGATGTGTCCCTCGCACTCGCCATCAATGCGCCATCGCGGCGGCGCGTGGGGCGCGAGGCCGACACCTGCGACGAAGGAGCACAAGGTATGAGCCGACCAACGGGCGCGACGAATAAGGCACAGGCACGCGGCACGCGCCGCGGCGGACAGGCCAGCGCCACACCCGCCGCCACTCAATCTGCTACTCGGACCGCCGAGCGTCCCCACACCGCCGAGCAGCCGCCTCGCACCGCGGCGCAGCCCACCGGCATGCGCGCGGCAATAGGCCGCTGGTTTTCCGCCGCGGGTGCGCGCCCGGGCCTGGACTACCTCATGTTGCGCATCTGCGTGCTCACGCTCGTGGGCATCGGCATGCTCATGGCCTACTCCGCGTCCATGGCAACCTCCGTGGCCGAAGACGGCGTCGTGTGGCAGCAGGCCCTGCGCCAGGCGGTCATGGTCATCGCCGGCCTCTTCTGCTTCTGGTTAGGCCTGCGCATCCCGCCGCGCAAGTGGCGCTCCGCGACGGTGTGGCTGCTCTTGCTCGCCATCGCGCTGCTCCTCCTCGTGTTGACCCCCGTCGGCACTGGCCGCGAGGAGGTTGGCTCTCAGTCGTGGATCGTCGTCGCCGGCATTTCTATCCAGCCTTCGGAAATTGCCCGTATCGCCATCGCCCTCTTCGGCGCGAATCTGCTCGCTGACAAGCGCTTTGGCATGTACCACCCGCGCACCATCTGGGACTACTTCAAGGATCCCTTCGTCCAATACACCGTCGTCGCGCTCGGCATGTTCGGCCTCATCATCGCCCAGGGCGATATGGGCATGGGCATGTCCTTTGCCCTCGTTGCAATTTTCACGCTCTTCTTCGCGGGCATGCACAAGTCGATGTTCGTCTTCATCCTCGTCCTCGCGATCGTCGGCGTGGCGGTGCTCTTTACCGGCGGCGGCTATCGCTCGAACCGTTTCCATACATACTTCGATGCGCTCGTGGGCAATATCCAGGACACGCAGGGCACTGGCTTCCAGACTTACCAAGGCTTCCTCTCGCTTGCGGACGGCGGGCTCACGGGTGTGGGACTGGGCCAGTCGCGCGCCAAGTGGTTCTACCTGCCGGAGGCACGCAACGACTTTGTCTTCGCCATCGTCGGCGAAGAGATGGGCCTGTGGGGCGGTCTCCTCGTCATCACGTTGTTCTTCTTCCTCGGCTTCTTCGGCTTCCGCACCGCCATGCGCGCGCAGAACCAGTTCCAAGGCCTTGCCGCCGGCACGCTCACCGCGGCCGTTGTTTCCCAGGCCTTTTTCAATATCTCGTATGTCATCGGTCTGCTGCCGGTGACCGGTATCCAGCTGCCCATGATTTCCGCCGGCGGTACGGCCGCCATCATTACCATCGGTTCCATGGGCCTGCTGTGCAATATTGCGCGCCACGAGCCGGCGCAGGTCTCCGCTATGCAGAACTACGGCCGCCCGCTCTTTGACCGTCTGCTGTGGATACCGGAGCCCGAGCCNGGACATGAATTCGCAGTCCATTTCCGTAGTTATCGCAGGTGGCGGCACTGCCGGTCACATCGAACCGGCGTTGGCCGTCGGCGAGGCGCTCGCCACCGAGCACGGCGCCCGCATTACCGCCCTCGGCACGGAGAAAGGCCTCGAGCGAGATATCGTGCCCGCCCGCGGCGTGGATCTGCGCATGATTACCCCGGTGCCTATCCCACGCAAGCCCAACGCGGACTTGGCCAAGCTGCCCTTCAAGATCATCAAGGCCGTCGCCCAGACCCGCAAGGTCCTCAAGGACGTCCACGCGGACGCTGTCTTTGGCACCGGCGGCTACGTCGCCGCCCCGGCCTACCTCGCCGCGAAGTCACTCGGCATTCCCTTCTACGTGCTGGAGACCAACGCCCTAGCCGGCATCGCCAACAAGCTGGGTGTGAAACTCGGCGGCATCGGCCTCAACGCGACCGCCGGCTCCGGCATGCCCGGCGAGGTCGTCGGCATCCCCGTGCGCCCCTCACTTGCCGTCGACCGCGAAGGCGCCGCGGCCCTTGCTGCCCGCGCGAAGTGGAACCTCACCGCGGAGAAGCCGGTCATCCTCGTAACCGGTGGCTCCCAGGGCGCAGCGTCTATCAATGCCGCTGTTGAGGGCGCCATCGCGGACCTCCCCCAGGATTTCCAGGTGCTTCACGCCTACGGCAAGAAGAACGCCGCGCCCGCCGCGCACGACGGCTACACCGCACTGCCGTATATCGAAGACATGGCCGGGGCGCTCGCCGTCGCCGACCTCGTCATCTGCCGCTCCGGCGCCATGACTGTCGCGGAGGTCTCCGCGGCGCACCTGCCCGCCATCTACATTCCGCTCCCACACGGCAACGGCGAGCAGGCACTCAACTCGCGCCACCTCGTCGACGCCGGCGCCGCCGTGCAGATCGCGGACGCGGATCTCAGCCCCGAGCTCCTCGTGCACCACGTGCGCGAGATTCTCGAGGACCCCATTCGCCTCGACGCCATGCGCACCGCCGTGGCTTCCAACTCCGCGGGCGACGTCGCCCGCACCATCGCTCGCCGCATCGCCGAACAGATCACCGCCGCTGAGGCTTCTGCAGAAAAGGACGTATAAGACCGTGACCACTTCCCAGACTTCCTCCGCGGCTCCGCTCGGTGCGGATCTCTCCCGTGTCCACATGGTGGGCATCGGCGGCTCCGGCATGTCCGGCCTCGCCCGCATTCTCGTCGAGCGCGGCAGCGTCGTCACCGGCTCCGACATGAAGGACTCCACGCCCGTGGAGGTCCTGCGCACCCTCGGTGCACATATCGCGATCGGCCATGCCGCGGAGAACCTCACCCTCGCAGGCTCGCTGCCCACCGTCGTCGTCACCTCGTTCGCGGCCATCCCGCAGGACAACCCGGAGCTCGCCGGTGCGCGTGAACACGGCATCCCCGTCATCCGCCGCTCCGACCTCCTCGCCGAGCTCATGGTGGGCTACGACCAGGTGCTCCTCGCCGGCACCCATGGCAAGACCTCCACGACCTCCATGACCGTCGCCGCGCTGCAGACCGCGGGCCTCGACCCGTCCTTTGCCATCGGCGGCCAGCTCAACCGCGCGGGCACCAACGCCCACCAGGGCACCGGCCAGGCCTTCGTCGCCGAGGCCGACGAGTCCGACGCCTCGCTGCTGCGCTACTCGCCTAAGGTCGCCGTCATTACCAATATCGAGCCGGACCACCTCGACTTCTTCCACACTCCGGAGGCTTACTACCAGGTCTTCGACGACTTCGCCGACCGCGTCGGCGCTGATGGACATCTCGTTGTGTGCCTCGACGACGAACGTGCGGCACAGACCGGACAGCGCGCCGCCGAGCGCGGCATTTCCGTGTTGGGCTACGGCTCCCACGGCGCGGGCGAGACTTACCCGGGCATCACCCAGGCTGCGGAGATTCTCTCCGAGGACATGTCCGGCGAGAACACCGTCGTTCGTACCCGTCTCGAGCTGCCGGGGGAGGAGCCCTTTGAGGCCACCTACGACCTCCAGATTCCGGGCCACCACATGGTGCTCAACTCGCTCGCCGCGCTCATCGCCGGCCACCTCGTGGGCGGCGACACCGCCAAGCTGGCCGAGGGGCTCAGCGACTTTACCGGCGTGCGCCGCCGCTTCGAGTACCGTGGCGCGCGCGTCATGGCACCGGGGACCAGTCCCGTGCGTGTCTACGACGACTACGCGCACCACCCCACGGAGGTCCGTGCCGTGCTCACCGCCGCCCGCGCCAAGGCGGAGGCTGAGGGCAATGGCGCGCGCGTCATTGCGTGCTTCCAGCCGCACCTTTATTCGCGCACCATGGAATTCCAGGAGGAATTCGCGGACGCTCTCTCGCTTGCCGATGCCGCCGTGGTCCTCGACATCTACGGCGCCCGCGAGCAGCCGGTGGAGGGCATTACCTCCCGCATCATCACCGAGAAGATGGAGGAGGGCCGCGGCGTTTTCGAGCCGGATTTCTCGGCGGCCCCGCGCACTGTGGTCGAGCTTGCGCAGCCGGGCGACATCATCCTCACCGTCGGTGCGGGCTCAGTGACCATGCTCGCCGCGGAAATCCTCGATGAACTCGGTGCTGGCGCGTCGAGCGGTGAGATTACGGGCTCCGGGGAGAGCGCCGGTGAGTAAGAAGGCCATCGCCGTCACCGTCGGCGCCGTGCTCGCTATCCTGGCTATCGCCGTGGGCGTCATCTACGCCACACCGGTGTTCAAGGTGCAGCAGTTCGCCGTCGAGGGGCAGAACCACACGAGCGTCGAAGACATCGAGGCAGCTACGGGCGTGGCGCTCGAGTCGAACCTCGTGCGCGTCGACCCGCAGACGGCGGCCTCCGGCGTCGTCGCGCTGCCGTGGGTGAAGTCCGCGACCGTGGCGCGCCACCTGCCTTCGACGCTCCAGGTCACCGTCGTCGAGCGCGAGGCCGTCGCCTACACCGACGCGCACGACGGTCCGCACCTCATCGACGAGGACGGCGAGGAATTCGTTATCGAAATGCCGCCGCGGGAGGCCGTGAAGATCACTGGCGGCGAGTCCGGCTCGCGCAACTGGGCGGGCGCC
>NZ_LT596208.1:1420073-1434249 GCF_900092335.1 Corynebacterium phoceense | reverse complement strand
GCCCGCCGAGCTGCGCGTCGAGGCCGACTCCGTCGACGCCGCCGACCCGTTCAACTACGTCTTCCACATGAAGGACGGCCGCACGGTGACGTGGGGTGCGAACAACGGGGACGCGGACAACGCGAACAAGGCGCGCGCCTTTGCCTCCGTGCTCAAGATGGACGGCCAGAACTGGAATATCTCCAACCCGGAGCTCGTGACGAGTTCCTAGCCTGCCACGACTCCCACGCCCTCGCCGCACAGCCGCGGTGAGGGCGAATTTTTTTCGAATTCACACCCGTCACACCGAGGCGCCGAAGTGGTGCATGAGCGGGACAAAAGCGCACGTCAGCAACCCTAAAGTAGAGGTTGAGGGTACCGACACGCGGCGAAATCAACACGCAATTACGAGCGTCGTCACCGAAGATGGAAAGCGACTCGCCGCGCATGCACGTTTTACTCGGCGACACCTCGTTAGACATGATCCTGGCGGCCACGCGCGCGTGGCCGCGCTACTTATCCGGTGAAAGGCAAAAACACCTCTCATGACCACCCCGAGCAACAACAACTTGGCAGACATCAAGGTCGTCGGCGTCGGCGGCGGCGGCGTCAACGCCGTCAATCGCATGATTGAAGAAGGCATCAAGGGCGTCGAGTTCGTCGCCATCAACACCGATGCCCAGGCGCTTATCCTGTGCGACGCGGATTCCAAGCTCGACATCGGCCGCGACGCCACCCGTGGCCTCGGCGCCGGCGCTAACCCGGAGGTCGGCCGCCAGGCTGCCGAGGATTCCAAGAGCGAGCTCGAGGAGTACCTGCGCGGCGCAGACATGGTCTTCGTCACCGCCGGCGAGGGCGGCGGCACAGGCACGGGTGCTGCCCCGGTTGTGGCGTCCATCGCGAAGAAGCAGGGATCGCTGACCGTCGGCGTTGTCACCAAGCCGTTCAAGTTCGAGGGCCCGCGCCGCACCCGCCAGGCCGAGGAGGGCATCGCCACCCTCGCCGAGGTCTGCGACACGCTTATCGTTATTCCGAACGACCGCCTGCTCCAGCTCTCCGAGGAAGAGCTGCCCATCGTCGAGGCCTTCCGCCTCGCCGACGAGGTGCTCCACAACGGTGTTCAGGGCATTACGAACCTGATCACCACCCCGGGCATGATCAACGTCGACTTTGCCGACGTCCGCTCCGTCATGACCGACGCCGGTTCTGCTCTCATGGGCATCGGCAACGCCCGCGGCGAGAACCGATCCCTCGTCGCGACCGAGCAGGCCATCAACTCGCCGCTGCTCGAGTCCACCATGCACGGCGCCAAGGGCATCCTGCTCTCTATCGCCGGTGGCTCGGACCTCGGCCTCCACGAGATCAACCAGGCTGCCTCCCTCGTCACCGATTACGCCGACGAGGACGCGAACATCATCTTCGGTACCATCATCGACGACTCGCTCGGTGACGAAATCCGCGTGACCATCATCGCCACCGGCTTCGATGCAGAGAAGAACCGCCACGCAGATGCGCACGACGGCACCATCTCCCACAACGACCCGGCCCCGGCCAAGCAGGTTCCGGCCCAGTCCCAGTCCGCACCGGTCCAGGACCGTGCCTCTCTCTTCGAGGATCGCTCGGCCCCGGCTCGCGAGGAGCGCGAGGCCTACCAGCCGCGCCACGAGTTCCGCGTCGGCGAAGACCGCGCTCCCCGCCAGCCGGAGCGCACCGAGCGTGTCGAGCGCCACGACGACGGCGGCCTGTTTACCACCCGCCAGCGTGCCGAGGAGCGTCCGAACTACGGCCGCGACTCCCGTGAGACCCGCGTCGACGACGATGATGACGACCTCGATGTCCCGGACTTCCTCCGCTAGGAGCCTCTGAGCCAGAAGCCCCACCGAGCCTCCCCGCCGCCTAAGCACGGCCCGCGCTCAGCCCGCGCGCCCCGGCCCGGGCGAGGGGAGTGGGCGCGGTAGTCTGGAGTGCATGCCAGTCAACCCGTCTCAGCCGCAGGCTTCCTCTAACGAGGCCACCTCCGCGACCACGCCAGACGTGCGTCGCCGCCCCGTCCGCATGGTATTTACCTCCCGTGCCGGCGGGGTTTCCTCGTCCCCGTACGGTTCCTTCAATCTAGGCACCCACGTGGGCGATAACCCCGAGGACGTCGCCGCGAACCGCGCGCGGCTCACCCGAGTTCTGGATCTCCCAGACATCGTCTACATGGAGCAGCTCCACACCAATACCGTCACCGTCATCGACGGACCGCAGGACGGCCCCGTCGAGGCCACCGATGCACTCGTGACCACCACGCCGAACCTCGGACTCGCCGTCCTCGTCGCGGACTGCGTCCCCGTGCTGCTCTCGGACCACGCCGCCGGCGTCGTTGCCGCGGCTCACGCCGGCCGCATGGGTGCCCGCAACGGTATCGTCCGCAACACCGTCTCGACAATGGTCGAGCTTGGCGCTACGCCCGCGAACATTCAGGTCCTCCTTGGCCCCGCCGCGTCGGGCCGGCACTACGAGGTTCCTGCCGATATGGCCGCCGACGTCGAGGCCCACCTGCCCGGCTCCCGCACGAAGACCACGAAGGGCACGCCCGGCATCGACGTGCGCGCCGGCCTCGTGCGTCAGCTCCTCTCGCTCGGCGTCACCAACATCGAGGCAGACCCGCGCTGCACTATCGAGGACGAGGCCTTCTTCTCCTATCGCCGCGAAGGCACTACCGGCCGCCAGGCCGGTGTCATCTGGCTCAACCACCCCAAGGAGTCTTAATCCATGACCGACCGCAAAGCCGAACTTTCCGCCAATCTCGACAAGGTCCGCGCCCAGATCGCCCAGCTTGCCGATGCCGCCTCCCGCCCCGCCCCGCAGCTCCTTCCCGTCACCAAGTTCCACCCAGCTGAGGATGTAGCACTCCTCGCTGAGCTGGGCATCACCGATGTCGCGGAAAACCGCGAGCAGGAAGCCCGCGCCAAGCACGCGGCGCTCGGCACCGTCCGCTTCCATATGATTGGCCAGATTCAGACGAAGAAGGCCAATCATGTCGCGCGCTGGGCGGCGAGCGTCCACTCGCTCGACTCGCTGAAGCTCGCGGCGGCCCTCGATCGTGGCATGGGCAACGCACTTGCGGCGGGGGAGCGCGCCGGATTGCCCGACACGCTGCCGGTTTTTATTCAGATCTCCGCGGACGGCGATGAACACCGCGGCGGGACGCAACTGAGTGACCCAGAGGGCATCGGCAAGCTCGTGGCCGCGGTCGAAGAATCCGAGCATCTTGAGCTTGCCGGTTTTATGGTCGTGCCCCCACTCGATGCCGACGCCGGCGAGGTCTTCCGCGCCGTCCGCGCGCTCACGAATGAGTGGTCCGCGACGCTCGGCCGTGAGCTCAAACTTTCGGCGGGTATGAGTGCCGATCTGAAGGATGCAATTTCGGCGGGCACGGATATTGTGCGTGTCGGAACCGGGATTNTGAGCTACCGCGAGGCCACCAAGGTCGGTGCCCCGTTCCGCGATGGCGACGCGGTCGTTTTCGAGGTCACCGACGCCAAGCCGGGGCACGACAAGCGACTCATCGACTTCGCCGCTGGCCTGGTCTACGCCTTCGAGGGCTCCCGCATGCTCAAGCTCACCTCGGGCATGGACACTGACCGCCTGGTCTTCGCCATCATCCCGCCGGAGGTCGACATCGACCGCTCCGAGCTCGAGCGCATCGCTGGCCTACGTTAAGCCTTTTCCTCGCCGCACCCGTAAGCGGGCGGCGTACGCCCTGCGCGAACTCACCCAGTGAGTTCGGCGGGGCTTTTCTCATGCTCGGTGTTCCTCGTCTAGGCTCGATGGGCGTGAGTGAAATCGGCATCATCCTGTACGCGCTAATCCGACTGTTTTCTTTCGCGCTTATTATCCGCATCATTGTGGAAATGGTCGCGTCGTTCTCTCGGAATTTCCGCCCGCCGCGGTGGTTTACCCTCGTGGCCGAACCCCTCTTCGCGGTCACTGACCCGCCTGTGAAGGGGCTGCGCAAGATTATCCCGCCGTTGCGCTTGGGAAACGTCTCGCTCGACGTGTCCATTATCGTGCTTTTCCTGCTGCTGGGCTTGCTGTCCACGGTGGTTGTCCGCACCTTGGTCTAGGCCTTTGACCCCTCCTGCGGTGTCGTGTCGTGGGGGTGGATCGCATGGTCGCTATTAGTCTGAACGTGTAGTTAATGTTCACGAACGCGCCCATTTGGCTACAATGAGTGAGACAGTCCGCTTTGTGGACTTATGATTGTTTAAAATAATAGTTTGTAAGGAACCGCGTCGGTTCCTCGTCGCAGTCGTTTCAGGCGGCGCGCGGCGAGCTCGGGCGTAGGCCTGTCACATCTCCGCACTGCCTCGGAACCTCCGGGGCGCACCGACTTGAAGGGGAAGAGAAGTCAATGCCGCTGACACCCGCTGATGTACACAACGTCGCTTTCAGCAAGCCGCCGATTGGCAAGCGTGGCTACAACGAGGACGAGGTCGATCAGTTCCTCGACCTCGTAGAGGACACTCTTGCCCAGCTGCAGGACGAAAACGATGACCTCGCCGCACAGGTTGAGGATCTGAAGTCCGCGGGCTCTGCCGCAGGTGCGGCTGGTGCCAAGGGCGTCGACGAGGCCGCTCTGCGCAAGGAGATTGAGGCCAAGCTCAAGGCTGATTACGAGTCCAAGCTCAAGTCCGCGCAGGACGAGGCTTCTGCTGCCAAGTCCGAGGCCGCCAAGGCCAAGGAAGAGTCCACCAAGGCCGCTGCGGACCTCAACGCTGCCCGCGCCGAGGCCGAGAAGGCCGCGCACGCTGGCGAGTCCAACAAGGCTGCTGGCGCCGCTGCTGCTTCCGCTGAGCTCAAGGCTGCCCAGGAGCAGGCTGCTAAGGCCAAGTCCGAGGCCGAGTCCCTGAAGAAGGAACTCGAGGCCGCCAAGCGCGACAACGAGCAGCTGAAGAAGTCCGCTGCGAATAGCACGCAGAAGTCCGGCGTTGCCGCCGCGGGTGCTGGCGCTGCCGGTGCCGCCGCAGGCGCTGGCCTGGCCACCGCTGACACGCACATGCAGGCCGCCAAGGTCCTGGGCCTGGCGCAGGAGATGGCAGACCGCCTCACCTCCGAGGCGAAGGCAGAGTCCGAGTCCCTGCTTTCCGAGGCCCGCTCGGCCGCCGAGAAACAGCTCACCGACGCGGACACCCGTTCCAAGTCCCAGCTGGCTGAGGCTCAGAAGAAGTACGACGCTCAGCTGCTCGACGCAGACACCCGCTCCAAGAAACTCGTGTCCGACGCCGAGGCCAAGGCTCAGCAGACCGAGGCCGACGCCAATTCCCGCGCTGAGGCTCAGATTCGCCAGGCCGAGGAGAAGGCTGCAGCCCTGCAGGCTGACGCTGAGAAGAAGCACACCGACATCATGAACACGGTGAAGCAGCAGCAGGCCGCCCTCGAGACGCGCATCGCCGAGCTGCGCACCTTCGAGCGCGAGTACCGCACTCGCCTGAAGACCCTGCTCGAGTCCCAGCTCGAGGAGCTCGAGGCCCGCGGCTCCGCTGCCCCGAACGGCGAGGCTGGCAACAACTAAGCCTGACCCGCTTCCAACCCCCGTCCCTCAGCGCCCACGCGGTGCTGGCGGCGGGGGTTTCGCGTTGTGCGCGGTAGGCTAGAGGCCAATCTGTTCTTACTTTCCGGGAGTGTTCTTTCATGCTCATCGCCGCCCTTGTTTTGGCGCTCGTTGCCTTCGTGGCGCTCGTTTATTACATCTCGACCGGTACGCTGGCGGCGCTCGTCGGTCTCTTCGTTGCAGCAGGCCTGGGGCTCATCCTTTTTACGGCGGACTGGGTGAAGAAACACCGCCAAGACCGCGTACGCATCGTGGACCACGCGGAGCCCACCGCGCGCGACGTCGCCGAAGGGGATAAGTAGCCGCCGTGACGGATTCCGGTGATTTCCTGGGTCTCGAGGAATGGGACGTGCCCACGCATTCCCTCCTGCTCGTCGAGCCCGACCGCGACGCGGATGGCTTCATCCCCGCCGACTCGCTGCCCGTCGCTCAAGCGGCGATCGAGCGTCTTGCGCGACCCATCGGTTCGACGCACACGCTGGAAAGCCTGCTTCAGGCCACGGTCCACCGGTATCCACTCGCGCGTGTGGCCGGCGACCGCGTCCTCGTTATCGAGACCGACGGCGCCCATATGGAGCGCCTTCTGCGCGACATGGAACCCGCCGTCGCGCGCTTCGGTTTGCAGATGGTCGCCCAGCCCGGCGCCGTGCCACTTGCCTTCGGCGACGAGACCCGCGACTTCCGCACCCGCACCCTCGACTATGAGGTCCGCTTCGCCTCCCGCCGCGGCGTACCTCAGCTCCTGCGGCGTATGGCTCGTGCACAGGAGACGCTCGACGCACAGGCCGGCACCGGCGGCTCGGGCATGCTGGCGGAGTTCCTCCACATCGCATCCGCCGCAACACCCGGCGTGCAGTACATCCAAAGCCTCTACGACTCCGCCGCGGGTGGCTTCGAAGTCGAGGTGCGTGACGGCGGACCCGAGCGCCATTTCCGTGCAGTTGAACTCGATATCGCCGCGGCAGGGGAGTGCTTCCTTGCCTGGATGGACGGCCACAGGGACTTCTTCGGCGACTGGGAGCGCATGGAGTTCTAACTCCGCTTGACATTCAAGCTATAGTTATTAGATACATGCACTGATCCGGCCATCACCGGGGAGCATTT
The DNA here is from genome assembly GCF_900092335.1 of Corynebacterium phoceense. Lineage (GTDB taxonomy): Bacteria > Actinomycetota > Actinomycetes > Mycobacteriales > Mycobacteriaceae > Corynebacterium > Corynebacterium phoceense. The sequence continues at coordinate 1,427,567 of NZ_LT596208.1, read as the reverse complement.
CGGAAGAACGGCCTTGGGCTCAGTAGAACCGAACGGGTGGGACCGACATCTCCTTCACGAATCAAGCGGGGCCGGGCAACCGGTCCAAGCAGGGTGGTACCGCGAGCCGCGAGGCGCGTCCCTGCAGCAGTCAACGACAGCGTGAAGGATGAATCAATGAGCGACAGCGTAGGCAACGTCTACCCCAAGGTCGATATGACCGGCGGTTCCAGCCGCTTCCCGGACATGGAAGAAATCGTCCAGAAGTACTGGGCCCAGGACGACACGTTTAAGGCAAGCCTTGAACAAACCGAAGGATGCCCCGAGTACGTTTTCTACGACGGCCCGCCGTTTGCCAACGGTCTGCCGCACTACGGCCACCTGCTCACCGGCTACGTCAAGGACATCGTTCCGCGCTACCGCACGATGGCCGGCTTCCACGTCCCGCGCGTCTTCGGTTGGGACACTCACGGCCTGCCGGCCGAGCTCGAGGCCGAGAAGCAGCTGGGCATCACGGACAAGGGCCAGATCGAAGAGATGGGCCTGGAGAAGTTCAACGAGTACTGCGCCAAGTCCGTCCTCGAGTACACGGACGAGTGGGAAGCCTACGTCAACCGCCAGGCTCGCTGGGTCGATTTTGAAAACGGCTACAAGACCATGGACATCGACTACATGGAGTCGGTCATGTGGGCGTTCAAGGAGCTCTACGACAAGGGCCTTATCTACCAGGGCTTCCGCGTCCTGCCGTATTCCTGGGCCGAGCACACCTCGCTGTCTAACCAAGAGACCCGTCTCGACGACTCCTACAAGATGCGCCAGGATCCGACGCTCACCGTGACCTTCCCGGTCACCGGCGCGCGCGAGGGCACCGCGGCCGAGCAGACCCTCGCCGCGCATCCCGAGCTTTCCGATGCCGCCTTCCTCGCCTGGACGACCACCCCCTGGACCCTGCCGTCCAACTCGGCTCTCGCTGTGAACCCGGAGGTCACCTACGCACTCATCAAGGCCACGGACGGCGACTTTGCTGGCCAGACCTTCATCATGGCGCAGGCGCTCACCAGCACCCTGGCTAAGGAGCTGGGCGAGGTTGAGGAGCTGGCGACGTTCAGCGGCGCCGAACTCGCGGGCTTTACGTATCAGCCGATCTTTGACTTCTTCAAGGACCTGCGCAACGGCTTCCAGGTAATCCTGGCGGACTACGTCACCACCGAGGACGGCACCGGCGTCGTCCACCAAGCCCCGGCTTTCGGTGAAGACGATATGAATACGTGCAACAAGTACGACATCGAGCTCGTCATCCCCGTCGACGAGGACGGCGAGTTCACCTCGCAGGTCCCGCCGTACGAGGGCCAGCTCGTCTTCGACGCGAACAAGAGCATCATCAAGGACTTGAAGGCCGCAGGCCGCGTCGTGCGCCACGTGACCATCGAGCACTCCTACCCGCACTCCTGGCGCTCGGGCGAGCCGCTCATCTACAAGGCTCTCCCGGCCTGGTTCGTCAAGGTCACCGAGTTCCGCGACCGCATGGTCGAGCTCAACCACAACGAGATCGAGTGGCTGCCGCAGCACATCCGTGATGGCCAGTTCGGCAAGTGGCTCGAGGGCGCCCGCGACTGGAACATCTCGCGTACCCGTTACTGGGGCGCGCCGATCCCGGCCTGGGTCTCTGACAACCCGGAGTACCCGCGCGTGGACGTCTACGGCTCCCTCGACGAGCTCGAGGCCGACTTCGGCGTGCGCCCGACCAGCCTGCACCGCCCGTACATCGACGAGCTCACCCGCCCGAACCCGGACGACCCGACCGGCAAGTCCATGATGGTCCGCGTCCCGGACGTCCTCGACTGCTGGTTCGAGTCCGGTTCCATGCCGTTCGCGCAGAAGCATTACCCGTTCGAGAACAAGGATTGGTTCGAGACTCACTCGCCGTCCGACTTCATCGTCGAGTACTCCGGCCAGACCCGCGGCTGGTTCTACGTCATGCACGTCCTCTCCGTCGCGCTCTTCGATCGCCCGGCGTACAAGAAGGTCGTCGCCCACGGCATTGTGCTAGGTAACGACGGGTTGAAGATGTCCAAGTCCAAGGGCAACTACCCGAACGTCAACGAGGTCTTCGACCGCGACGGTTCTGATGCCATGCGCTGGTTCCTCATGTCCAGCCCCATCCTGCGTGGCGGCAACCTCATCGTCACCGAGCAAGGCATCCGCGAGGGCGTGCGCCAGGCCATCCTGCCAATCTGGAACGCGTACACCTTCCTCCAGCTCTACGCCGGCCAGGAAGCGAAGTTCGACACCTCGTCGACCAACGTCCTGGACCGCTACATCCTGGCGAAGACCCACGACCTGGTCGCGGGCGTGGCCGATGCCCTCGATAACACGGATATCGCGGCGGCCACCGAGCACGTGCGCCTGTTCGCCGATGCCCTCACCAACTGGTACGTGCGCCGCTCCCGCGACCGTTTCTGGGCCGGCGAGGCTGAGCACCCCGAGGCTTTCAACACCCTCTACACGGTGCTCGAGACCGTCACCCGCGTCGTCGCCCCGCTGCTCCCGCACGTCGCCGAGGTCATCTACCGCGGCCTCACCGGCGAGCGCTCTGTCCACCTCGCGGACTTCCCGAAGGCCGCGGACTACCCGGCGGATGCCGACCTCGTGGCCTCCATGGACGCGACGCGCGCGGTGGCATCGGCAGCAAGCTCGGTGCGCAAGTCCAACAAGCTGCGCAACCGCCTGCCGCTGCCGGGCCTGACTGTCGCGATGAGCAACTCCGCTCAGCTGGCCGACTTCAAGGACATCATCCGCGACGAGGTCAACGTCAAGGAAGTCACGCTCACTGACGACGTCGACTCGGTTGGTACCTTCCAGGTTGTCTGCAACGCCAAGGTCGCCGGCCCGCGCCTGGGCCGCGACGTTCAGCGCGCCATCAAGAACCTGAAGGCCGGCAACTACGAGCGCCAGGGCGAGAATGTTCTCGTCGACGGCGATATCGAGCTGACGCCGGACGAGTACACGGAGCGCCTGCAGGCGGCCAACCCGGAGTCGACGGCGCGCATCGATGGGCTCGACGGCCTCGTCGTCCTCGACACGAACGTCACCGAGGAGCTCGAGGCCGAGGGCTGGGCCGCCGACGTTATCCGCGGCCTCCAGGATGCCCGCAAGGCCTCCGGCTTCGAGGTCTCGGACCGCATCACCGCCGTCCTGTCCGTGCCCGCGGACAAGGAGGAGTGGGCAAACCGCCACAAGGATCACATCGCAGACGAGGTCCTCGCGACCGACTTCACGGTGACCACCGAGCCGCTCACCGGCGACGTCCATGAGGTCGTCAAGGGCGCGACCGCCACCGTGGCAAAGAACGCCTAAAACCCCGCTGTAGGGCCCGAGGTTCTCCTCGGGCCCTTTCGCGTACTCTGGGCTGCATGCCACGCATTGACCACGCAGCGATGTACGTCCGCGACCTCGAGGCCGCCCGCGCGTTCTTCATCGAGTATTTCGACGCGACCTCGAATGAGTAGTACCACAACCCGCGCACGGGTCTGCGCACGTACTTCCTGTCTTTCGAGGACTCCACGCGCCTAGAAATCATGTCCCGCCCCGGTCACGAGTCGGCCTCGCTTTCCGATGCCGCCGGATGGAACCACGTTGCCTTCTCCCTCGGATCCCAGGACGCCGTCGATGCCATGGCCAAGCGCTTGCGCGAGGGCGGGTTCGAGATCCTCTCCGGCCCGCGCACCACGGGCGACGGTTACTATGAGTGCGCGTTCCTCGATGCCGAGGGCAACCAGATCGAGGTCACGGCCTAGACCTCCGTCACGCGCCCCGTCTGCTCGTCGAAGAGCAGCGCGTGGCCCATGCCCGCCCAGCCGATGAATGGGTCGTCGCTCTCGGTGATGCGTCGGTGCACGTGGCCCATCACCCACGCGTCGTAGCCCATGCTCGCGAGCTCCGCGACTGAGGCCGGCAGGCACTCTGAGCGGCTGTACTCGCCGTGGACAGAGGAGTGGATGAATCCGAGGTTCGCCCCGCCAGCAACCGGCGCTGGGTAGTCCTGCCACACGACGCGCGGGTCGGGGTCGGTGACCACGGAGCACGCGTGGACCGCCGTGCCATCAGGGAATCGGAACGTCGCGGGCTCCGCTGGCAAGCCGCTCACGGATCAGATTGGCGGCACGCAGCGTCTCGACTCTGCTCTTACCCGCGCCGGCATCGAGCACACCACGAACTATCTCGACCGTGGCCTCCATGGCTGGTCCATGTTCTCGGGCCAGCTCGCTCCCGCGTGGGCGGCTATCCGCCCCGCTCTGTACTAATCACCCCGCCGCTCGCCAGCTTTGGGTTTTATCATTTCAGCCCCTCCGCGGCCGCCCGAAACGATAAAAACTCAAACCCAGCCACCGGTCAAGAGCCCTAGCTTTGGTTTTATAGCACCTCGGCATCGCCACCACGGCCCCAAACGCCATAAACCCAAAGCTAAGCCGGACCGACCCATGCCAGCTTTGGTTTTGTGGTGCTTCACCACCCCAATGAGGAGTCAAGGCGCCATAAACCCAAAGCTGGACAGAAAAGCCCGCCACGAGGCGGGGGCTTTGCAACCGAGGTCGCCTTTGGCGACAAGGAGGCAGTCATCGAAGCGGGCGAGTGCGGGCTTGAGAACGACGTCGGCTTCGTCCGTGGGCGCGCCGCCAGCGAGGAGGGGGCCGGTGAAGATGACGCTGGTGGCTCCTTCGGACACGCCGAACTCGAATGCCGAGAGCTCCCAGGCAAGGCCAAGGGAGTGCTCGGAACCGAGTTGAAGGTTGGGCATGATGAGGATGGCCATTGAATCTCCCAACGTTGGTGGAATCCCTTTCATCTCACATCGGAGATATTTATAGTGTCCGACTCCAATTCATATGAAAATTCCCTTAGCTGCAGGAAAAGGAAATCCCCAGCGCGGTGAACGCTGGGGAGGGAGCGGCGAGCTGGACTAGCGGCGGGTACCCGGCAGGTGCGCACGCCAGGCGAAGAGCACATTGACGAAGCACGCGATGGCGAGGACCGAACCGATGATGAACAGCGTGGTGAAACCAAGGTACGGCGCCAGGGCGCTAAACAGCATAGGGATGAAGAAGCCGAGGTAGCTCACGGAGTAGTACACGGCGGTAAGCCCTGCGAGCTCGGTGTCGCCGGCGATGCGCTGGACCTCGGAGAGGCCTGCGACGAGGGCTAGGCCGTAGCCGGCGCCCATCGTCGCGGCGGCGGCGATGCCGGCGGGCAGCGAGAGCGTGTGCGCGGCGTAGGCACCGAGGATGGCGCCGACGGCGATAACAGCCATGGCGATGGCGGAGGCACGTGCAGACTTGTGCGTGTCGATGAGCTTGCCCAGCATCTGGACCGCGACGCCGCAGCCCAGGGTGATGACGGTCATCAGGCCTGAGAAGGCGATGGGCGCCTCGCCGGCGGACTTGGACAGCAGCTGGGGCAGCAGTGCGTAGGCGGCGCCGGCACAGCCGAAGACCCACGGGGCGACGGGGACGACGACGCGCAGGAACCGGCGGTGCGCGGCGGACGGGATGCGCAGCATGTCGAGCATCTCGCGCACGGTGAGATCGAGGATGGTGGTCTTTACGTCGCCGTGGCGCGGGCAGCGCGTCTCCGGAGTCTTGGTAAGCCAGATGGCGGTGACGAGTGTGAGCGCGATGTGGAGGACGTAGGCAGTGTGCGTGGGCCACGGGCCCCACTGCGCGAGAACGGAGGCCAGGCCCGCGCCCACGAGGAAGCCAGCGGTCAAGCAGAGCGACGCCTTGCGGGCGCCGGCGGACGGGTCGCCGCCCGCGCGCTGGATAAGTTCGGTCACCCACGTCGAGCCGACGGCCATGACCAGGCCCAGCGCCATGCCGCAGAGGATGCGCCCGGCGGCGATGATGAGCGGTTCGTGCGGGCCAATGGACAGCAGGAAGGAACCCAGGAGTGACAGGGGAGCGGCCGGCAGCAACATGGGGCGGCGGCCGATGAGGTCGGACAGCGGGCCACCGATGAGCAGCGCCGGGATAATGCCCAACACGTAGGCGCCCAGCAGGCCGTTGACGGTGACCTGCGAGAAGTGAGAGGTCTCGCGGTACATGACGAGCAACGGGGTGAACTCGTTGCCGCCCCAGGCCACAGCGACCATGGAGCCGGCAACGGGCCACCATGCATGGGGGCCAAAATGTAGAGGAGAGGGGGCCTCGGCGGCAGGCGCCGAGGCCTGAGAAAATGGTTCTGACTCCACTTCGGACGTGGTTGACACGGGTGTGCTCATAATTGGTTCCTCGAATTCGACAGATGAGCGTGTATTTCGGTGCGATAGGTGGGAAGGTCTCCGGCGACCAACGCGGCGGTGAGCCGCTGGTGGCCCTCGACGAAGGAACGTGCCGTCTCGACGTTGCGGCCAATCGCCGCCGCCGTGAAGCGCTGCTGGCGCTCGCGTAGGCTGTGGCCGAGCTGCGCCAGGATGGAGTTTCCGCCGTGGTCCATGATGGTTTGGTGGAAGACGGCATCGAGACGCGTGTAGTCGCGCAGATCGCCGCGGTCAAGCGCGGCGGTTTGCTCCGCGATGACGGCGGTGAGTTGCTCGCCCAACGCCGCGCGGGCGGCATCGGCAAGCTGGCAGATATGCTCCGCGCAATGGGCGTCGATGAGCTCGCGGGCATCGAAGACTTCCCGGATATCGTCCGGATGGATGGGTACGACCAGCGCGCCACGCTTGGGGTAGAGCTGCAGGAAGCCCTCGACCTCCAAGCGCAGGAACGCCTCGCGCACGGGGGTGCGCGACAGCCCGATGGCGGCGGCGACATCGCCCTCGGAAAGCAGCGTGTTCTGGGTGTAGTCGCCGCTGATGATGCGGTTCTTTACAAACTCATAGGCGCGCTCGGCAGCGGGTGGTGAACTGGTCATGGATACATCTTGTATCCATGTTGCATCCATTGCAAGTAGACACCCCACTGAGTGAGCGATAGATGCAAATCAGTGTGCCATGATGTACGAGACACAAGCAGGAAAGGAGTGACCGTGGCAGCATCCATTCCCGTGAGCCGCTGGCGCGCGCCGGGTGTCATGGTCGTCTCCGGGCTGTCGCTGTATGCGGGCGCGGCCGTCGCGGTGGGGCTCTTTGCGCAGTTCCCGCCCGTCGTCGTCGCGTGGTTTCGCATTGCTGCGGCCGGGTTTATTTTGGCGGTACTCGCGCGCCCGCGCGTGCGCGACTTCCTGGGGTGGCCCGGCTTCCATGCCGCGGTCTATGGCGTGGTGACGATGGGAATGAACATGGTCTTCTACCAGGCCATCCACTCCGTTCCGCTGGGCACGGCGGTGGCCATCGAGTTCCTCGGTCCCGTCGCCGTGGCCGCGTGGGGCTCGCGGAATTGCCGCGATTGGCTGGCGTTGGGCCTCGCGGTGGCCGGAGTGCTCATCATTTCCGGCGCGACGTGGACGACGGCCGGCGCGGGCCTGCTCTGGGCGCTTGCGGCGGGCGCGCCCTGGGGGCCCCCCATCCTCCCCCGCCCC
>NZ_LT596208.1:1417915-1419291 GCF_900092335.1 Corynebacterium phoceense | reverse complement strand
CATTGCCGGAGCCCATGCCCTCGACCACGAGGCCGCGGTAGCCGGCGGCCACGGCGGCATCGACAAGCTCGCCCGGCGCGCCGGGATAGGCGGCGAGCACTGTGACCTTCTGGTCTGCGAGCGGGTGGCGGGGCAGCGGGAGGACGGAGGGGAAGTCGGCCTCCGCCGCGCCGAACGCCCGCAGGGACTGCGTGTGCTCCTTGCGCGCGCCCCATGCCGGGGTGGTCATTCCTCCGAATTGGATGAGTACACCGGAGCCCTCCGCATGCAGTGCGTCGTTGAGGTTGCGGGGGCCGTCGGGCTCGGCGGCATCGAAAGGCCGCTGCGCACCGGTGAGCACGACGGGGGTAAGGCTGTCATAGAAGAGGGAGAGCGCCATGGCGGTGTCCTCGAGCGAGTCTGTGCCATGCGTGACGATGATGCGCTCCACGGTCGGGTCCGCGGCCGTCTCCATGATCATGGCGATGAGCCCGTCCAGGTCCGCGAGCGTCACGGCGGAGGAATCGAGTTGGATGTAGTCGACGGCACGCACGGGCTCGTCAAGCAAAGCCGCCAGGTCCGCGGCGGTTTTCGTGGGCACAAGCGCGCCCGAGGCGTCGGTGGTGCAGGCGATGGTTCCGCCGGTGGAGATGAGCACAGTTGTCATAGCCCCACAGCTTAGACGAGCCGTAACGCCCCGTGCTGGAAACCTGTGAATCCGGGCACGCAGCCGGGTCGTATGCCAGGCGCGGCGCAGCGCGCAGGTAGGCTTGGGCGTTATTGCCATAGAGATCCAAGGAGAAATCGTGAAGTACACCAAGCTGGCCGCCGCCGCGCTGGCACTGTCCGCCGCCACGACCCTGGCGGCCTGCTCGTCCGATGAGAACTCCAGCGATACGGCCGAGACTTCGGCCGCGTCCTCGGCTGCTGCTTCGGATACTGCGACCGCCCCGGCTGAGCTGCCCACCGCGGCTGACCTCAACGCGATCCTCGCTAAGGCCACGGATCCCAACGTTCCGCTCGAGGAGAAGACCCAGACCGTCCAGGGCGGCGAGTCCGCGCCGGAGCTCTTCGACACGATGGCCGCGTCCAAGGCCGAGTCCGGCGCGACGTTCACCGTCGTCGACCCGGTCGTGCCGGGCTACACCCCGGACAGCCTGCTTACCACCGTGGAGTTCACGACCCCGGATAACCCGAACACGCAGACCGCGGACCAGGTCGAGTTCGTCTACGAGGACGGCGTGTGGAAGCTCTCCCAGTCCTGGACGTGCACCCTGATTACCAGCACCGTCGCCCCGGAGCAGGTTCCGGCGATGTGTAACGCCCAGACCGGCGCCACCGCTGCCGATACCGCCGGTGACCCGGCCGTTTCCGGTGCCGGCGCCGGCGAGGCTGCC
>NZ_LT596208.1:1414134-1417288 GCF_900092335.1 Corynebacterium phoceense | reverse complement strand
CCCGCAGCCCCCGCCGCCGAGGCTCCGGCTGGCGACGCCCCAGCCGAGGAAGCTCCGGTCGACGCCCCGGCCGCTGAGTAACACCTCAAGACAAACGCCCCGCTGTTGCGCGGGGCGTTTCGTCGTTTGAGCGCCGGTGGCCTCGCCGAGCGCGCATCGTCGCTGGGGAGTGACCTGGTCATCGCTGCCTGCGAGCGTGAGTACCGGCACTGTGAACTCGGCAGGTCGCGCGCGGAAGTCCCAGGCGCCGAGGGCATCGGACGCGATGGCGCCGAGAAGAACAGGAGCGTTAGTCTGCGGCGTTGGGCGAGAATTTGAGGCCGGTCTTTGTGGTCTGGACGACGGCGGGCTGTTCGCCGCCGTCCTGGCCGTAGACGACGCGGGTCATCACGTCGACGTCGCCGGCCACGGGCAGCGGCTGCGACAAATCGACGGTGAGCTTGCCGGAGGCCTGCGAGTCGGAGGATCGGACGTCGAGAGTGCCGGCAGAAGCGGTGGAGGGGGCATCGGAAGGCTGAGTGGCGGCGTCGAGCGACAGGGCGCCGAGGCTCGGGCGTTGGTCGACGTCGACGGAAAGCTGCGCGCCGGTGTCCGTGAGCGCGTCGACGGTGTAGGTGACGGTCTGGAGCAGGGGCGAGCCGCCAGCGACGCGGGACTCGACGGTCCACGTCGCGCCGGCGCCGATTTCTTCGTCGGGGAAGACGACAGGCAGCGAGACGAGCGTGGAAATGGCGGTCTCCGCGAGTGCGCGGGCCTCGTCCGTGCCCTCCTGGGGCGCAGCGAGGCGCAGCGAGGACATCTGGCCGGAGTCGACGGCGCGCCAGCCGAATTGGAAGCCCTCAGCCGAGTCGATGCGCACGTTGCCGGAGTACTCCGGTACGCCGACGGTGAAGAAGACGTTGCGGGAGGCTTCGGCTTGGCCGTCGGTGGCCTCGGAGGCTTCCTCGACGGAGCCTTTCAGCGGGAGAGTGGTGGTCTTCTCGTCGAGGCTGGAGGTCTCGAAGTCCGCTGCGCGGTCAGCTTTGACGACGTCCTGGGCGAACCCAGAGGTGACGTCGACGGTGACGGCCTGCTCTTTGCCGATGTCTGCGTAGGCGAGGACGCGCTTATCGCCGGTGCCGGCGTCCTTGACGGTCACGCGTGGGGCGTCGACATCGGAGCCGACGGCCTGTTCGACCGCGGGGCCGGGGGCTTCGTAATTACAGCCCGCGAGGGCGCCGGTGAGGAGAACTGATAAAACTGCAACACGTTTCACCCATTCCAAATTACAGGACGGGGGACCCTACAATAGACCGGGTGAGTGAGAAAGCGAAGAGATACGTGGGGATGATGGCGGCGATCATCGTGGGCGTCGCTGTCGTCGACCAAGCCGTCAAGCAGCTCATGCTGTCCATCCTCACCGAGGGCGAGCCCCTGCCCGTCCTCGGTGACTGGTTCCGTTTCTATCTGCTTTTTAACCCAGGCGCGGCGTTCTCTATGGGCGGAGCCGGCTCGACCTGGTTGTTTACGACCATCCAGCTCGCGTTCGTGGTGGGCGTGGCGATTGCCGCGCCGCGGATTACCGACCGTGGACAGGCCGTGGGTCTGGCGATGATCGCCGGCGGCGCGCTGGGCAACCTCGTCGACCGCCTCGTGCGTGAGCCGGGGTTTTGGTTCGGCCACGTGGTGGACTTCATCTCGGTGGGCAACTTCGCAGTCTTCAACATTGCTGACGCGTCGATCACGTGCGGCGTCGTCGTGTTCATCATCTTCTTGCTGCTGGAGGGTCGGAATGCGCGAGTCTCGTAGGCTGCCCGTGCCCGAGGGGCTGGAGGGCATGCGTGCCGATGCCGCTCTCGCCAAGTTGTTGGGTGTCTCCCGCGCCAAGGCCGCCAAGGCCTGCGACGCCGGCGACGTGGAGATCGACGGCGTCGCGGTGGGCAAGTCTGAGCGCCTCACCGCCGGCGGGTGGATCGACGTGGTCATGCCCGCGCCGGAGGAGCCGCTCGTGCCGAAGGAGGAGCTCGTGGAGGGCATGGACGTCCTCTACGCGGATGACGACGTCATCTGCGTTCACAAGCCCGTGGGCGTCGCGGCGCACCCGACGCTGGGCTGGGAGGGCCCGACGGTCATCGGCGGGCTCCGNCGGCGTGGTCGTGCGCCCGCGCTTTCCGGTGTATTCGGCGGCCTCGCGCCGCGTCTTTCAGTCCGTCGCCCGCCGTGTCGAGGTCTTTGAGCAGCTCTCCATCGACGAGGCCTTCCTCGAGCCGCCCGAGCTCGTGGGCGCGACGCCCGAGGAGGTCCGCGAGTGGTGCGAGGACCTGCGCCGCACGATTCGGGAAGAGACGGGCCTGCCCGCGTCCATCGGCGCAGGTTCTGGCAAGCAGTTCGCGAAAATCGGCTCTGGCGAGGCCAAACCCGACGGCGTGTACATCATTCCGGTCGAGCGCCAGCTGGACATGCTCCACCCGCTGCCCGTGACGAAGCTCTGGGGCATCGGCCCAGTGACGGGCGCGAAGCTCAACGCGATCGGCATCGTGACCATCGGCGACCTAGCGGCGATGTCGGAGAAGGAGGTCGACATCTCTATCGGCTCGACGGTGGGGCGCTCGTTGTGGCTCATGGCGCAGGGCATNTGGGCACCTCGGGCGTCATGGTTGTCGCGGCAAGCATGCGGGCGTATTCGCAGCTCAAACAGGCGTTTAAGGAACGTACCGTGAAGAAGACGTACCACGCCGTGGTGCAGGGCCTGCCGGACCCGATTGAGGGCACGATTGACGCGCCGATTGGCCGCCATCCGTCCTCGGGATGGAAATTCGCGGTCGTCGACGGCGGCAAGAACGCGGTGACTCACTACAAGCTGCTCGAAGCCTTCCGCGAGGCGAGCCTGCTCGAGGTGCACCTGGAGACCGGCCGCACGCACCAGATTCGCGTCCACATGTCCGCCACGGGGCACCCGTGCGTGGGCGACCCGATGTACGGCTGCGACCCGAACCTCGCCAAGCGGGTGGGCCTTAACCGCCAGTGGTTGCACGCGGTCAAGCTCGGCTTCACGCACCCGGGCACAGGCAAGTACTTCGAGGTGGAGGCGCCCTACCCGGCGGACCTCGAGCACGCGCTTGAGGTACTGCGCGGATGAACCAGGCCCTCGTCTATCGGCGTCGCCGCGTCGCCG
>NZ_LT596208.1:1412404-1413908 GCF_900092335.1 Corynebacterium phoceense | reverse complement strand
TGTGCTCGACGACGAGGACGGTCTGGCCGGCATCGGCGAGCTTGTGGAGCTCCGCGTTGAGCAACGCGATATCGGCGGGGTGGAGGCCCGTGGTGGGCTCGTCCAGGATGTAGACAGTGTGGCCGCGACGGGAGTTGCGGGAGCGCTGGAGCTCGGTGGCGAGCTTGATGCGCTGGGCCTCGCCGCCGGAGAGCTCCGGGGCGCCCTGGCCGAGGCGCAGGTAGCCGAGGCCGACGGACTGGAGGGTGGCGAGTGCGCGGGCGATGGGCGGTTCCTCGGCGAAGACCGCGGCGGCGTCGTCGACGGTGAGCGCGAGGACGTCGGCGATGGTGTAGCCGTTCCAGGTTATCTCGAGGGTTTCCGGGTTATAGCGGGCGCCGTGGCAGTCGGGGCACGTTGAGTACGAGCCCGGCAGGAACGCGAGCTCGACCTCGATCTGGCCTGCGCCGCCGCACGTGGGGCATTGGCCCTGCTTGACGTTGTAGGAAAAGCGGGAGACGGTCCACTTCTTCTCCTTGGCGGCGGGGGTGGCGGCGAAGAGCTTGCGGACGGCATCGAAAAGCCCGGTGTACGTGGCCAGCGTGGAGCGCGGCGTGCGGCCGATGGGCTTCTGGGTAATCTGCACCACGCGCGAGACCTGGTCGAGGCCCTCGTGTGCGCGGACCGACCAGCCGGTTTCCTCCTCGTTATCGCTCACGGCGGTGGCGGTGCTGCGCAGGAGACCGGCGAGCACGGTGGAGATGAGCGTCGACTTGCCCGAGCCCGACACACCGGCAACGGCGGTGAACTGGCCGAGTCCAAAGTCAACGTCAAGTTCCTTGATGCTGCGGCAGTTGACGCCGTGGAGGGAGAGCTCGCCGTGAGCGTCGCGGGGCGCGGCGTTGAGCTGGAGCTGGCGGGAGTGCAAGGCGCGGGAGGTGGGGGTCTCGGCAGCATAGGCGTCGATGGGGCCGGAGTAGAGGATCTCGCCGCCGGCCTCGCCTGCGAGCGGGCCGACGTCGACGAGCCAATCGGCCTGCGCGACCAAGTCCATGTCGTGCTCGACGAGGAGGACGGAGTTGCCGGCGGCGAGGAAGCGGCGGCAGATATCCATGACGGCGGTGCGCTCCTCGGGGTGGAGACCGGCCGAAGGCTCGTCGAGTACATAGGCGACGCCGAAGAGCCCGGAGCGCAGCTGGGCGGCCAGGCGCAGGCGCTGGAGCTCGCCGGGCGAGAGCGTCGCCGAGGGACGATCGAGACTTAAGTGGCCAAGCCCCAGCTCGACCGCGGACTCGAGCGCGGGGATGACCTGTTTGAGCAGCAGCTCGGCGGCCGTGTTGTCGCGCGGCTGCGCCTGGAGCAGGGTGAGTACGTCGGCGAGGGGAAGCGCGCCGAGCTCGTCGATGCGCAGTCCCGCATACGTGACCTTGAGGGCCTTGGGGTTGAGGCGGCGGCCGCCGCAGGTGGGGCAGGTGTGGGACTCCATGAAGCGCAGGGTGCGGTCGCGTAGCGTGTCCGACTGTGT
>NZ_LT596208.1:1411869-1412294 GCF_900092335.1 Corynebacterium phoceense | reverse complement strand
CGGCTGCGACCCGAACCTCGCCAAGCGGGTGGGCCTTAACCGCCAGTGGTTGCACGCGGTCAAGCTCGGCTTCACGCACCCGGGCACAGGCAAGTACTTCGAGGTGGAGGCGCCCTACCCGGCGGACCTCGAGCACGCGCTTGAGGTACTGCGCGGATGAACCAGGCCCTCGTCTATCGGCGTCGCCGCGTCGCCGCAGGGGCGGCCGCGGCGCTGCTCGTCGTCCTGGGCTTCGGCGTGTTCGGCTCCCACGGCGAGGTGCCGGTGCAGGGCGACCAGCTGGGGCCCGACGTCGAGGAGTCCCGCGAGGCGTATATCGCGCGGGTCGCGGACTCGCTCGCTGACGTGGACGAGGATCGCTACGCGCTCGTGTCCTTTACCGCGCCGCTCACCGCGCAGCAAGCCTCCGACGCGCTGGCGGACGT
>NZ_LT596208.1:1313472-1411796 GCF_900092335.1 Corynebacterium phoceense | reverse complement strand
CTCTGGCGAGGCCAAACCCGACGGCGTGTACATCATTCCGGTCGAGCGCCAGCTGGACATGCTCCACCCGCTGCCCGTGACGAAGCTCTGGGGCATCGGCCCAGTGACGGGCGCGAAGCTCAACGCGATCGGCATCGTGACCATCGGCGACCTAGCGGCGATGTCGGAGAAGGAGGTCGACATCTCTATCGGCTCGACGGTGGGGCGCTCGTTGTGGCTCATGGCGCAGGGCATCGATAACCGCGTCGTCGCCCCGCGCGCCATCTCCAAGCAGATATCCACGGAGCACACGTATCCCAAAGACCTCCTCACTAAAGAGACTGTCGATGCCGCCATCGTCCGCGCCGCCGAGGGCGCCCACCGTCGCCTCCTCAAGGACGGCCGCGGCGCCCGCACCGTGACGCTTAAATTGCGCATGGCTGACTTCCACATCGAATCCCGCTCTGCCACGCTTTCGTACGCAACGGACGATCTGGACACGCTCAAGGCCACCGCATTCCGCGTTGCGCGCTACCCGGACGAGCTGGGCCCCATTCGCCTTGTGGGCGTGAGCTACTCGGGGCTTGAGGAAGCCCGCCAGGACGTGCTCTTCCCGGAACTCGACCGGCTCGCGGTGACGCGCGACGACACGGACTACGAGCCCGGCGTCTCGGACGGCCGCGTGCCCGAGCGCGTCGAGGTCGTCACCGAAGACGTCCCCGAGGACACGTGGGTGGCGACGCAGGATATCGTGCACGACGAGTACGGCCACGGCTGGGTCCAAGGCACCGGCCACGGCGTGGTGAGTGTGCGCTTCGAAACCCGTGCCACGGGCCCCGGCAAGACTTGTTCCTTCGCCGTCAACGACCCGGCGCTGCATCCCGGCGATCCGCTGGACAGCCTCGACTGGGCTGACTGGCTCGCCGCCGACGACGAGCTCGCCGATGCCCCCGCTCGCGAGTCTTAGCCGAAAAGCTCGCGCACGTCCGTGCCCGTCGCCAGCGCAGCAGCGAGCACGATGCGCGCTTGGCCCGCGTGAAGGATGCCNCATACGTGACCTTGAGGGCCTTGGGGTTGAGGCGGCGGCCGCCGCAGGTGGGGCAGGTGTGGGACTCCATGAAGCGCAGGGTGCGGTCGCGTAGCGTGTCCGACTGTGTCTCGCGGAAGGTCTTGGTGAGGTAGCTCGCGACGGAGCGCCATGTGCCCTCGTAGTTGCGCTGAATTTGGTCGGCGCCGCGGTGTGGATGGACGGTGACGACGGGGCGCTCCTCGGTAAAGAGGATCCAGTCGCGGTCCTTCTGCGACAGGTCCTGCCAGGGGGAGTCGAGGTCGTAGCCGAGTTCCTCCAGAATGTCGTGGAAGTTCTTCCCTGCCCAGGCTTGCGGCCACGCCTTGATGGCGCCCTCGTTGATGGACAGTGTCGGGTCCGGGACCATGGATTCTTCTGTGGGCACGTGCTGAATGCCGGTGCCTTGGCAGTCCGGACACATGCCTTCAGGTGTGTTGGGGGAGAAGGAGTCTGAGTAGAGGCCCTCCGGGTTGTCGCCTACGCGCGAGTAAAGCAGGCGGATGGTGTTCGACATCGCGGAGACCGTGCCCACGGTGGAGCGCGCGCCGCCGCCCGAGGTGGACTGCTGGAGGGCGACCGTGGGCGGGAGCCCCTCGATGCCGCCGACCTGCGGGTCGACCGCCGAGGAGATGAGCCGGCGGGCGAACGGCGCCACGGACTCAAAATAGCGGCGCTGGCCCTCGCCGTGGATGGTGCCGAAGGCCAGAGACGACTTGCCCGAGCCCGAGACACCTGTGACCGCGACGAGTTGGCCGCGTGGGAGGTCGACGTCGACGTTGCGGAGGTTGTGCAGGTGGGCGTCGCGAACGCGGATCATGCCGGTGTCTGTCGTGAATTCCATGGCGTCCAGGGTACGCGGGGTGCGATAGGCTGGGGCGCTATGGACAACTGGCTTTCGAACGTGCGAGGGTTCGGCGCGTGGATGCCGAACTACAAGTTTGGGTTCCTCTGCGCCGTGGCGGCGCTCGTGCTGGGGCTCGGCCTTCTCGCCTTCGGCGGCGAGGCCCTCGACCGCGTGATGGGGGCCGTGGTCGCGCTTGCCGGTTCTGGTCTCCTGATAGTCATGCCGGGCTGGGCGCTCGACGCCGCGGAAGAAAAGGAGGCGCGCCGCCGGGCCAAAGAGGCGCGGCGGCGTTAGGGCATGCCGAAGTGCCCGCCGGGGTGGGGCGGGTGCTTCGGGGGTGTGTCCTAACAGAGGACGGGGTCGCCGTAGGCTGGCTGGAACCAGATGCGGCCTTGGTCGTCTTTCCAGTAGCTATCGCCGTCGGCCTTCTTTCCGTTGTGGTACCTGCACAGTGGCATCAAATTATCGAGGACTGAGAGCCCGCCTTTGTTGACGGCTAAGATGTGGTCGTTCTCGCAGCGGTCGCGGGGTATGTGGCAGTTAGGGTTCAAGCACTCGAGGTAGACCGCGGTGTTCATGTCGATGGCTTTCTTCGTGAACTCTCGGCCGTAGTAGTTGTCGATCGGTTCGCCCCGCCAGTTGATGATGGTCGCTTGGAAGTACGGCGCCACTTTCTCTTGCAACAGTTGCGCGCCGGTGCGCACTGAGCCGTCCGAGGCGCGGATGGTGACGTCTTCGCCTTCGCCGCGGGTAATCTTGTCCATCTCGTCGAGCTTGAGCACGATATGGACCATGCGTCGCGGCGGTGCGAGCCTGGTTGCGCCTTCGACGAATTCTTTGAACCCGTCTAAAAGCTTGTTCCGGGATTTCGGGGTCACGCCGGGCAGGCCGTTGGCGAAGTCGAGGAGTCGTTGGTCCTTGGTGAAGATGGTCAAGCGTGCCCACCCGTCTGGGGATTGGGTCAGCCGGGCGTATTCCTCTTTGGGCTTCTTCTCAATGTGTTTGGCAGCAACAGCGGGAATGTCTTCGGCGGCGGTGTCCGCGAGCAGTGCGCGCAGCGTGTCCTTATTGGGAGCGGAGGCGATGAGGTTCTCGATCTTTTCCAGCACGCGGAGTGGGTGCTTGCGGCGGATTGCCGCGGCGCGGGCTTCGGCTTGGAGGGTCGTGGCTTGCGTGTGGCCGTAGTAGACCTTGTGCAGGCGGCGCACGAGAAGCGCGTCGGGGCGGGCGACACCGAGGGCGAGGATGTCTTTAAGCGACATGCCGGCGGCGTCGGGAAGCGAGGAGACGCCGATGGTGAGAGCTGCGAAGAGAGAAACTGTCATGCCCCAGAAGCTAAAGGCACGCGCCAGAAGAAGCTAGGGGAACATATTTTCCTGTGGACAACCTGCGCCGGTTGCCAAATGCAGTGGGCAAAATCGGCCCAGTTATCCACAGAAACTAACGCTTCTCACGAAAATCTCAGTATCACCGGCACGTTCATGCCGCTGAGCGCGAGCGCTTGCGGCGGGCGGCAGCCATTTGGATGAGGTCTGTGAAGTAGACGGCGACGGCGAGTCCGATGATGCCGAAGCCGATCCAGCGGTGCGTCGAGAAGTGCTCGTGGGTGACGAAGAGCGCCCAGAGCATCTGCATGAGCGGCGTCATGTACTGGAGCATGCCCACGGTCGACAGGGGAAGGGCCTTGGCCCCTTGGGCGAAGCAGAGCAGCGGCAGCGCGGTGACGAGACCGGAGCCGATGAGCAGCACGATGTGCAGGGGGCCTTCGGAAGTAAACGTGCCGGCGCCGGAGGATTCGAGCCACAGGACGTAGATGAGCGCGACGGGCAGGACGACGAGGGTCTCGGCGGCAACGGAGCCGGTCGAGGAGACGCGGACCTGCTTCTTAATGAGGCCGTAGATGCCGAAAGAGAAGGCGAGCAGAAGCGAGATATAGGGCGCCTGGCCGGTGAAGAAGGTGAGGTAAATGACCGCGATGGCGGCGATGCCGACGGCGACGGCCTGGAGCTTGCGCAGGCTTTCTTTTAAGAAAACCAGGCCGAGCGCGACGGAGACGAGGGGATTGATGAAGTAGCCGAGGGCGGCATCGGCAACATGGCCCGAGTTGATGGCCACGACGTAGGTTCCCCAGTTGACGGAGATGAACACGCCGGCCGCGGCGAGCCAGGCCCAGGTCTTCTTGTCGAGGCGCGAGAGTTCGCGCCAGCCGCCGGTGACGACGAGGAAACCCGTGACGAGTACCGCGGTCCAAATGACGCGGTGCGCGAGAATCTCGAGGGGAGAGGCGGGCAGCAGCAGCGGGAAGAATGCGGGGAAGAAGCCCCACATGAGGTAGGCGGCAATGGTGTAAAACATCGGAGATTAATGTACTCCGCTAGCCGTGTGGCGGGAAACGTTTCTCATCAAAAGGGACGGCTTCGGGGGTTTGACGCGGCCGCTAGACTGTCTGCATGGCGAAAAACTCCTCCTTTGTTCACCTGCATAATCACACCGAGTTTTCCATGCTGGATGGTATGGCGAAGGTGGACCTGCTCTCGGAGGAGGTCAAGCGTCAGGGGATGCCAGCCGTGGGCATGACGGACCACGGCAACATGTTTGGATCGAATGCGTTTTACCAGCGCATGACCTCGGCGGGGATTAAGCCGATTATTGGTATTGAGACGTACATGGCTCCGGAGTCGCGTTTTAATAAAAAGCGTGTGCACTGGGGTACGCCGGACCAGAAGCGCGATGACGTCGCGGGCGGCGGCTCGTACCTGCACCAGACCATGCTCGCTGAGAACGCGACGGGTTTGAAGAACTTGTTCCGTCTGTCTTCGCTGGCGTCGTACGAGGGGCAGTTGGGTAAGTACCCGCGCATGGACGCGGAGCTGATCGCCGAGCATGCGGATGGCATCATCGCGACGACGGGGTGCCCGTCGGGCGACGTGCAAACGCGCCTGCGCCTGGGACAGTTTGATGAGGCGCTCGAGGCCGCGGCGATGTGGCAGGACATCTACGGCAAAGATAATTACTTCCTTGAGCTCATGGACCACGGCCTCGACATCGAGACGCGCGTGCGCTCCGAGCTGCTGGAAATCGGGCGCAAGCTCGACCTGCCGCCGCTGGTGACGAATGACTGCCACTACGTGCTCGAGTCGCAGGCGGCCTCGCACGAGGCGATGCTCTGCGTGCAGACCGGCAAGACGCTCATGGACCAGGACCGTTTCAAGTTCGACGGCACGGGCTACTACATCAAGTCGGCTGCGCAGATGCGTGAGATTTGGGACGACATGGTCCCGGATGGCTGCGATAACACGCTGTGGATTGCCGAGCGTGTACAGGACTACAGCGAGCTGTGGGAGGAGCATCCGCTCGACCGCATGCCGATCGCCGACGTGCCGGAGGGCGAGACCCCGACGTCGTGGCTGACCAACCAGGTCATGGAGGGCCTCCAGGCGCGCTTCCCCGGCGAAGAGGTGCCGCAGGAATACATCGAGCGCGCGCAGTACGAAATCAGCGTCATCGACATGAAGGGCTACCCGTCCTACTTCCTCATCGTCGCCGAGCTCATCAAGCACGCGCGCTCCGTCGGCATTTGGGTGGGCCCGGGCCGTGGTTCTGCGGCAGGCGCGCTCGTGGCGTACGCACTGACAATTACCAATATCGACCCCATCGAGCATGGTCTCCTGTTCGAGCGATTCCTCAACCCGGAGCGTCCATCCGCACCGGATATCGATATCGACTTCGATGACCGCCGCCGTGGCGAGATGATTCAATACGCCGCGGAGCGTTGGGGCGAGGACAAGGTCGCGCAGGTCATCACCTTCGGTACGGTGAAGACGAAGCAGGCCATCAAGGACTCGGCGAAGGTGAACTACGGTCAGCCGGGCTTCCAGATGGCGGACCGCATCAACGGCGCGCTGCCGCCGGCGATCATGGCGAAGGATATTCCGCTCTCGGGCATCATGGACCCGGAGCACCCGCGCTACTCGGAGGCGACCGAGGTCCGACAGATGATCGAGACGGACCCGGACGTCAAGCGCATTTACGAAACCGCGCGCGGCCTCGAGGGCGTGGTGCGCCAGGCAGGCGTCCACGCGTGTGCCGTCATTATGGCGTCCGTGTCGCTCATGGACCATATCCCCATGTGGCAGCGTTCGGACGGCGCGTACATCACGGGCTGGGATTACCCGGCATGTGAGGCCATTGGCCTGCTGAAGATGGACTTCCTGGGCCTGCGCAACCTCACGGTCATTGGTGACGCGCTGGCGAATATCAAGAAGAACCGCGGCATTGACTTGAAACTCGAGGAGCTGCATGCGGACGATCCGAACGTCTCAAAGGTCTACGACCTGCTGTCGCACGGTGAGACGCTGGGCATCTTCCAGCTCGACTCGGGTGGTATGCAGGAGCTGCTCAAGCGCATGAAGCCGACGGGCTTTAAAGACATCGTGGCGTCGCTGGCGCTTTACCGTCCGGGCCCGATGGGCGTGAACGCGCACTGGGACTACGCGGACCGCAAGAACGGACGCAAGCCCATTACGCCGATTCACCCGGAGCTGGAAGAGCCGCTCAAGGAGATCCTGGACGAGACCTACGGTCTGATCGTCTACCAGGAGCAGATCATGCGTATCTCGCAGAAGGTCGCGAACTACACGGCCGGCGAGGCAGATGGCTTCCGTAAAGCCATGGGTAAGAAGAAGCCGGAGGTGCTGGCCAAGCAGTACGACAAGTTCTGGTCCGGCATGCAGGCTAACGGCTACTCCAAGGACGCGATGGACGCGCTGTGGGGCACCATCGAGCCGTTCGCGTCCTACGCGTTTAACAAGTCGCACGCGGCAGGCTACGGCCTGGTCTCGTTCTGGACCGCGTACCTCAAGGCCTATTTTGCGCCGGAGTACATGGCGGCGCTGCTCACGTCGGTCTCGGATAAGAAGGATAAGTCGGCCATTTATCTCTCGGACTGCCGCCACCTGGGCATCCGGGTGCTGCCGCCGTCGGTGAACGAGTCGCACACGGACTTCCAGGCTGTCGGCGAGGATATTCGCTTCGGTATGGGCGCTATCCGCAACGTCGGTGCTGAAGTCGTCGAGGCCATCGTCAAGGCCCGCGAGGAGAAGGGACACTTCAAGAACTTCTCGGACTATCTGGACAAGATCGACCTCGTGGCGTGTACCAAGCGTGTGACGGAGTCGCTCATTAAGGCCGGGGCCTTCGATGACATGGAGCATCCGCGCAAAGGTCTCATGCTCATCCACGAAGACGCGGTGGACGCGGTGCAGACCACGAAGAAAGCCGCGGACAAGGGCCAGTTCGATCTCTTTGCGGGACTCGGCGCGGAAAGCGAAGAGACGATGAGCGCGTTTGCCATTGACATTCCGGACGAGCACTGGGACCGCAAGCACGAGCTGGCGCTCGAGCGCGAAATGCTGGGTCTGTATGTCTCGGGCCACCCGCTCGACGGCTTCGAAGAGGCGCTCGCGGAGCAAACCGATACGCCGCTGCCCAAGATCCTGGCGGATGAGGTTCACAACGGCCAGGAGCTTGTCATCGGCGGCATCATCTCAGCGGTCGACCGCCGCTACTCGAAGAAGGACGGCTCGCCGTGGGCTATCGTCACGGTCGAAGACCACAACGGCGCGCAGGTCGACATCCTCGTGTTCAACCAGGTCTACTCGCTCGTCGCGCCGCAGATTGTGGAAGACAACATCATTCTGGCCAAGGTCAACGTGAAGATCCGCGACGACCGCCGCTCGCTGTTCTGCTCCGATATCCGTGTGCCGGACCTAGGCCCCGGCGGCGGCGTTGGCCTGCCGCTGCGGCTGACCATGCGCACCGAGCAGTGCACGCTCGACACTATCGCGCGACTGAAGAACGTCCTGCTCAAGAACAAGGGCGAGTCCGACGTCTACTTGACGCTCGTCAACGGCGACGAGTCTACGATGATGGTCCTCGGCGAGCACCTGCGCGTGGAGCGTTCCGGCAACCTCATGGGCGATCTCAAGGCGACGATGGGCGCGGGCATTCTGGGATAGCCCCGGTGTGAATATAAAACGGGCGGACAAAGAGGTTTGGGTTAGGGTAGACAGCACAGTCTAGTTCACCTCACATAAGGAGCACCTTCCATGTCCCAGAAGATTCGCACCACGCACGTCGGCTCGCTGCCGCGTACCCCGGAATTACTGGAGGCGAATCTCAAGCGCTCCGCCGACGAGATCACGGACGACGAGTTCTTCGCCATCCTCGAGCGCGCCGTCGAGGAGGTCGTGCAGCGCCAGGTCGATCTGGGCATCGACATCATCAATGAAGGCGAGTACGGCCACATCACCTCCGGCGCCGTGGACTATGGCGCGTGGTGGAACTACTCCTTTAGCCGCCTGGGCGGCCTCACCATGACGGACAAGGACCGCTGGGAAGCCAACGCCATTCAGCGTTCCGAGCCTGGCAATATCAAGCTCACTTCCTTCGTTGACCGCCGCGACCGCGCCATCTTCAACGAAGCCTACAATGACCCGGAGTCCGGCATCTTCACCGGCCGCAAAAAGGTTGCCAACCCGGAGTTCACGGGCCCGATTACCTACATCGGGCAGAAGGAAGTTGACGCCGACGTCAAGCTGCTGAAGGATGCGATGGGCAAGGCGGGGGCATCGGCAGGCTTTGTGGCGGCCCTGTCCCCGGGATCGGCCGCGCGCTTGGGCAACAAGTATTACAAGACCGACCTGGAGGTCGTGCAAGCCTGTGGTGAGGCGCTCTCGCACGAGTACAGGGCGATTACGGACGCGGGCCTCACCGTCCAGTTCGACGCGCCGGACCTCGCGGAGGCCTGGGACCAGATCAATCCGGAGCCGTCCGTGAAGGACTTCCAGGGCTTCGTGCGCGACCGCATTGCGGTGCTCAATGACGCGATTAAGGACCTGCCGCGCGAGCAGACCCGCCTGCACATTTGCTGGGGTTCCTGGCATGGCCCGCACGTTACGGACATCCCGTTCGCGGATATCATTGACGAGATTCTCGAGGCCAAGGTCGGCGGCTTCTCCTTTGAGGGTGCCTCGCCGCGCCATGCGCACGAGTGGCGCGTGTGGCAGGATCATCAGCTACCGGAGGGCACGCTCATCTACCCGGGCGTGATTTCGCACTCGACGAATGCGGTGGAGCACCCGCGCCTCGTTGCAGACCGGATTATCCAGTTCGCGGAGGTCGTGGGTCCGGAGAACGTCGTGGCGTCGACCGACTGCGGTCTGGGTGGGCGCCTGCACCACCAGATTGCCTGGGCGAAACTTGAGTCCCTCGTCGAGGGTGCACAGATTGCCACGGAGGAACTCTTCTAAGCCACGCTTGCCGATGCCGCGGTCTCCGGGCCGCGGCTTTTTGCGTGCGCGCCGAAAGATATGACAATTAAATCTTAAACCGTCATAAAGGGGATATCTTTGTTTGAAAAGTTGGCGTTGAACTGGGGAAACGCCATCGTGAATAAAAGTAAACAGAATGCGCGACAAGGACGCTTGTTCTGTTTACTATAGACAGCACAGTCTAGAAAGGAATTGCTTATGACCCAGAAGATCCGTACCACGCACGTTGGCTCGCTGCCGCGCACTGCAGCACTCCACGGGGCGAACCAGCGCCGTCTCGCCGGCGATATCTCCAACGAGGAGTTCGACCAGATTCTGCAACAGGCCGACAACGAGGTCGTGCAGCGCCAGGTTGATCTGGGCATCGACATCGTCAACGAGGGCGAGTATGGCCACCTCGCGCACGACACCATCGATTACGGTGCATGGTGGACCTACTCCTTCAGCCGCTTGGGCGGCTTGCGGCCGACGCGCGAGGAGGAGCCGGATGCGTTCGGCAAGATCGTGCGCCACGAGCCGGGCAGTATCGAGCTCACGACGTTCCCGGACCGTCGCGACCGCGCGGTGTTCGCGGAAGCGTACGAGGACCCGAAGTCGGGCATCGAGGGAGGCGGCAAGAAGTTCCTGCTGCCCACGATTGACGGGCCGCTGAGCTACGTGGGGCAGGAGGCGCTCGCTGCGGACGTTAAGCACCTGGGCGCGGCCATTGCGTCGACGGGAAAGGACGTTGAGGGATTCATCGCGGCGGTCTCGCCGGGCTCGGCGGCGCGCATTCGCAACCTGTACTACCCGTCCTACGACGAGTTGCTCGCGGCGACGGCGGAGGTCATGGCGCACGAATACCGCGCCATCGCGGACGCCGGCTACACGGTCCAGATCGATGCCCCGGACCTCGCGGAGGCCTTCGACCAGGTCAACCCGGAGCCGTCCTACGAGGACTTCCGTGGCTACGTGCGGAAGAATATTGACGCCATCAACGCGGCGATTAAGGGCATCGACAAGTCGAAGGTGCGCCTGCATATCTGCTGGGGTTCCTGGCACGGCCCGCACTCCACGGACATCCCGTTCGAGGAGATCGTCGACGAAATCCTGCGCGCCGAGGTCGGCGGCCTCACCTTCGAGGCGGCGAACGTCCGCCACGGCGCGGAGTGGCGCGTGTGGCAGAAGCGCGAGCTGCCGGAAGGCACCGTCATTATCCCGGGCGTCGTCTCGCACTCGACGAACCTCATCGAGGACCCGCGTCTGGTGGCCGACCGCATCCACACGTTCGCGGAGCTCGTCGGCCCAGAGAATGTCATCGCTTCGACGGACTGTGGCCTGGGCGGACGCATTCATGAGCAGATCGCCTGGGCGAAGCTCGAGTCCCTGGTGAAGGGTGCGGAGATCGCCTCGCAGGAGATCTTCGGCTAAACACGAATGAAAGGGCGGGTGCGCATGTGCGCACCCGCCCTTTTTTATTGCGTAGCCCTAGAGGCGGAACTGCTTCTGGGCGTTGCTCATCGCGCCGTTGACCTGCTTGAGCATGCCAGTGAGCGCGCCGTTGATGTCCTTGCCGAACTCCGGATTGACCTTGACGAGGGTGCTTGCGAGGCCGATGAGGCCACCGATGACGGACAGGATCAGGTTGATCCAGGCGAAGGCTTCCTTGCCTTCGGGGGAGAGCTCAGCCCACTTGAGCCAGTCCGGCAGCTCGACGGGCTTGTCATCCTTTTCTTTCTCGACGCAGTCCGGCTTGTCGGGCATGCCGGAGGAACCGTAGCCGTTGACGATGCCCAGAGCGAGTTCCTGCGGACCCATGAACGAAGAACCTGCGGTGCCATCCTTGACGGCCTTCTTGTGGGCTTCCTTGGCGGCGTCGACCTCGGCCTGGCACTCCTTGGACAGTGCGGTCTTCGTGGTCTCCGTGCCGTCGGTCTTCTCGCCGTCGGTAGCGGTGCCGTCGGTGATGCCCTCCTTGCCCTCGCCGCCGGGCTTCACTCCGTCACTTGCTGTGTCCTCAGAGGAACCGGAGTCCTGGGACTGAGCGCTGGAGGCGCCCTGAGACTCGGAGCTTTCGGCGCCAGCGACCGGCGTGACGAGGGCGAGGGCGGTGCTGGTTGCGGCGACCAGCGCGACTGAGAGACGACGTGCGCGCATAAGAATTATTCCTTGGGGTGACGACAGTGCGAACGGAAATGGAACGCACCTGAATCTAGCAGGTTGGGGTGCCTGGCGGGAGGGAATGCCCCCGCCAAGGGGCTTAGTGGCCCAGGGCGGAGTTCAGGGCGTGGCGCAGCGGTGCTGGCAGGAGACGCAGCAGCGTGGCTGGTGCGCCCGGAACTATGCTCACTATGCCCAGGACGGCGGCCAGAGCCGCGGCAACGACGCCGAACACGGTGCCGACCGAGGAACCGGCGTCGGACGAGGCGGCGGAGCTGCCGGAATCGCCCTGGTCGTCGTCATCGTTATCGGCGTCGGCGGGCACGAGGTCGGTGACCTTAAAGACGGTCGTAGTGCCGGAGACCTCGTTGCCGGAGATGAGAAGGTACTCGCCGTTGGGGGAGTCCTTCTTG
Source organism: Corynebacterium phoceense (assembly GCF_900092335.1). Taxonomy (GTDB): domain Bacteria; phylum Actinomycetota; class Actinomycetes; order Mycobacteriales; family Mycobacteriaceae; genus Corynebacterium; species Corynebacterium phoceense. The sequence continues at coordinate 1,400,021 of NZ_LT596208.1, read as the reverse complement.
TCAACGAAGGTAAGTCCCTCGGGCCCGAGGTCGCCGGCGGCCTTCGTGGCCTCGTAGTTCTTGTCGTCGTAGCCCACGGAGAAGTCGCGGTTGTTGACGTAGGTGACGTACTGGGCGTTGCGCGGGTCGGTGACGTCGTAGACGAAGATGCCGCCCACGCGCTCAGCACCGATGAAGGCGTAGGTGCGCTCGCCGACCTTGCCGATGGTGAGAGCCTCGGGCTCGGGCCCCTTGTTATCGGAGCGGTCGTCGGCCTCCGGATCCTCGTTATCCGCGTTGAAGTTGAGGACGCCCTGCTCGTGGAGGCGGGCGGTGATCTCCTCGAAGTCGGAGCCGGAGTCGAAGACGACGTTGCCGGCGGCGTCGTAGATGGAGAAGGAGCGGGAGCCGTAGGCGTAGAACTCGTCGAAGCAGCTCTTCTCCTCGTTCCAGCCGGACGCGGTGGAGACCTTGAGATTGCCGGCGAAGGACGTGTCGTCGAAGCCCTCGGGAAGTTCGACGCCCTCGCAGACCTTGCCAACCTCGATGAGGTCCTTGATCTCGGCCTCGTCGGTGTACACGCCGGAACCGTCCTCGTCGCCCCATTCGCGGGCGTCGCCCTCGTTGGCCGTCGCGAAGTAGGTCTCGTCGCCGGCAGTAAACGCGCCGATGGAGTCCGGCATGGACAGACCCTTGACCGGTAGGGTGCGCAGCTCGATCTTGTCATCCTTGTTGGACGGGTCGATCGGGGTCTTTGAGTGGTCCGCGATAAAAGCCGGGACGACGTCGGTGACGGTCGCCGACGGGATGTCGATGATGGCGATGGCGCCCGCCTCTTGCAGCGACGCGTAGGCGGTATCGCCAACAGAGGAGATGTACTCCGGCTCGAAGTCGGTCGACGGCTTCGAGTCGGCGTCGGAAGGACCGAAGACGCGGATGGCGGGGTCGAGCTCGCCGGCAGCGTACTTCGCGTCGTACGCCTCGAAGCCAGCGGTGCGGACGTCTGCCTGGGTGGGGGCGGCGGCATCGGAAGGCAAGGCGATGACGGACACGGAGCCGGTGGGGTCTGCGACGTAGTCCGTGCCCTCGGCGGTGAGCTCGTTGGACGGCTCGCCCTCGTTGGCGAGCAGGGCGAACTTCCCATCCGCGGTGAGGTGGACGTTATCGGGCAAGGCACCGATGGTGACGCGGCCGAGCTCCTTGCCGGTGGCAGCGTTGAAGAAGAGGGCCTCGCCGTCCTGCGTCTTATCGGCCTGCTGGACTGCGGCGACAGCCAGGCCGTCGGGGCGCACGGCGACGGAGTTGATCTCCTGGTCGCCGCCGGCGGAGACGACGCCGACCTTGTGCGGCGCGGCCGGATCCGAGGCGTCGAGGATGTCGATTTCGCCGGAGTGCGCGTTGACGGCGAGGATGCGCTTCGACGCGGCGTGGAAAGCGACGATCTCCGCGGCGGACTCGCCAAGCACGCCAGAGTCGTAGGCGCCGAGCGGCTCGACCTTGAGCGAGGCGTCGGCAACGGAATCGACGATGGGAGAGGCGACGATGGTGGCTTGGGCCGGAATGGCGGGGACGGTGAGCGTGGTCGCGGCGAGCGTGCACAGGGCGAGAGTGCGGCGGATGGCCATACATGAGCTCCTTGAGAGTACGAGAAATATGACGAGGCAACATCCAAGTGCATGCAGGTAACACAGGGTTAACACAGAGGTAAAAGTGAGATGAAATGCCGGACTAATCGGTCGATCGCTAGGTAATCGCGCGGGCGGCGACCATGGGGTCTAAAATGACTCAGCATGACTAACTCCGCAGTATTCGAGCCCATTCACGCCTCCGATATCAGCCAGGCCCAGGCACGAATTTCCTCGGAGATTGCGCCGACGCCGTTGCAGTACTGCCCGCGACTGTCCCAGGAAACGGGCTGCGAGGTTTACCTGAAGCGCGAGGATCTCCAGGACGTGCGTTCCTATAAGATCCGCGGCGCTCTGTTTTCCATCACGAATCTCACGCCGGAACAGCGCGCGCACGGTATCGTGACGGCCTCGGCCGGCAACCACGCGCAGGGCGTGGCGTATGCCTGCCGGACCATGGGCATCCAAGGCAAGATCTACGTGCCGGAGCCGACGCCCAAGCAGAAGCGCGACCGCATCGTGGTCCACGGCGGCGACATGGTCGAGCTCGTCGTCACCGGCGCGAACTTTGACGAGGCCGCGGCGGCCGCGCATGCCGATGCCGCCGAGCGCGGCTCCATCTTCATCGAACCCTTCGACGCGCGCGACACGATCACCGGCCAGGGCACCATCGCCGCGGAGGTCGTGAGCCAGCTGGCCTCCTTGGGCAAGTCGCTCGACGCCATCGTCGTCCCCGTGGGTGGCGGCGGGCTGCTCTCCGGCATCACGTCGTACCTTGCGGACATGGCGCCGCGCACGGCGATTATCGGCATCGAGCCGGCCGGCGCTGCCTCGCTCACCGCAGCGTTCGCGGCGAACGAGCCGGTGACCTTGGAGTCCGTCGATCCCTTCGTGGATGGCGCGGCCGTCAAGCGCATTGGCGACCTGCCCTTCCAGGTCCTCGAGGCCAACCAAGGGCGCCTGCACTGGTCCACCGTCTCCGAGGGGGCCGTGTGTACGGAGATGCTTGGCCTGTACCAGAACGAGGGCATCATCGCCGAGCCCGCTGGCGCCCTGTCCGTCACGGGCCTGCGCGACCTCAAGCTCACGCCGGATTCCGTGGTCGTGTGCGTCATCTCGGGCGGCAACAATGACGTGCTGCGCTACAACGAGGTCATGGAACGCTCGCTCGTGCACCGCGGGCTCAAGCACTACTTCCTGGTGAACTTCCCGCAAGAGCCGGGGCAGCTGCGCCACTTCCTTACGGAAATCCTGGGCCCGGACGATGACATCACGCTCTTTGAGTACTTGAAGCGCAATAACCGCGAGACGGGCGCAGCGCTCGTCGGCGTGGAGCTGGGCCGCGCGGCTGACTTGGATGGCTTGCTTGAGCGCATGTCGAATTCCAAGATTTCGTGCCAGCACCTGAAGCCGGGCACCTCGGAGTACGACTACTTGGTGGCGTCGCACTAAGTTGCGCCCGCTAGGGTAGGGGCTTATGGATTCTTATGAGCGCCCGGTCGAAGGCGCGCCCGTCGAGCACGAGATTGAGATCAAGCGTTCGCGGTTCATCACGTTGATTGGCCGCGCTCGGGACGAGGCGGAGGCGCGCGAGTTTATCGATGCCGCCCGCGCGCGCTTTCCTGATGCCCGCCACCATTGCTCGGCGTACCTTTACCACGTCGACGCAGCCAACCCGGTGGAGCGTTCCTCCGACGACGGGGAGCCCTCGGGCACGGCGGGCCGTCCCATGCTCGACGTGCTGCGCGGCTCGGGCATGCTCGACATTGTGGCCGTCGTCGTGCGCTACTTCGGTGGGGTGAAACTTGGCGCGGGCGGGCTCGTCCACGCTTACGGCGGCGCGGTGAGTGAGACGCTCGAGAAGGTCCCGCGTGTGACTAGGGCGCTGCGTGAGCTCTATTCCGTCGACGCTGATCATGGTGTGGCCGGGCGACTTGAGGCCGAGCTACGCGGGCGTGGCTATGCGGTGGTGGACACCTCCTATGGCGCGCAAGTGACGTTCACTCTGGCGCTGGAGCCTGGCGGCCAGGAGACACTCGACGCCGAGCTTGCGGCGCTTACGCAGGGCGCGGTGGCATCGAAAGCAGCAGGGGAGCGCTGGGTCGAGCTGGACCGAGCTTGATCGCTCACGGCATGGCTGGAACTACCCGGCGCAGCCGCTTATCGAAGGTAGAATGACCGGCATGACTATGCAGCGACGCCCCAACAATCCGATTGAGAAGCGCAAGCAAGACGTGCGCAAATACTCCCGCAACGCCGTGATTTCCGTCGCGGCGGGCCTGGGCGGCGGCGTCCTTGCGGCGTGGGTCTTTACACATGGCACGTTCTTCTTCATGATTGGCCTCATCGTCGCCGTTGTGGGCGGCGTGTACAACTGGTCCAAGGTGCGCTCGATCGTCAACCACAAGGACCAGTACTAAGCCGGGGTGTCTCTATGACTCAACCCGATGGAAAGCCCGTCCGCATCGACGCGTGGGTATGGGCCGTGCGCATGTTTAAGACGCGCTCGGAGGCCGCGAATGCGGTGAAGGCGGGACACGTCAAGCTCAACGGCAACGCGACGAAGCCTGCGCAGCACGTCGTGCCAGGCGACCGCGTGCGCGTGTGGCGCAACCACCACGAACACGACTTGGAAGTCCTCGCGACGGTACGCAAGCGCGTGGGTGCGCCGGTGGCGCGCACGTGTTACATCGACCATGCACCGCCGCCCCCGCCCAAGGAGTTCATGCCGGCGCTGCCCGTACGCGATCGCGGCGCCGGACGCCCTACCAAGCGCGAGCGGCGCCAGATGGAGAAGTTCCGCGGCGGGTTCCGCTAGCGTGACGGCTAAGCGCGCAGCTGCTTGAGGCGCCGGTGGAGGCGCTTGCGGCGGTCGCCACGGTCGCCGAGCTCCGCGGTGGCCTCGATGTGCTCCTTGCCCAAGGGCAGGAGCAGCAGGTCGTCGGTGAGGCGGACNGTAGCGGTAGCGCATGGCCTCGCGTACGCGGATGATGTCGCGCTCATTAAGGAGGGCCTCGAGCTTAGCGAGGGTGTCGATATTGTTGGCCTCGAGCAGCTCGGCGAGGAACCGGATGTGCTCAGAACGCGGGCGGGGGAACGCGTCGCCGAGGAGGACAGCGAGCACGCCAGGAAGCGTTTCGGCGTTGATCTCCACGGAATCTTGCGGGGCGGGGCCGACCTCCATGAGTGCCGCGATGTCATCGAACTGTTGATCCGCGAGCTCGATCAGGCCCGCAGCAAGTGTGAAGAGACGGTCGACTTGGGCCGTGGGCGGCTTGGGGCCCTGCTTGTAGCGGATATCATGCTCGAACTCGGCCCAGGCGTGCTGCAGGACGGTGCGGATTTGCACCTCGAAGGTAAAGCCTTCGTACTCGGCGAGCTCTTCCAGGGAGTCGTTGACCTGCAGGACGAGGTGGTGCGAACCGTAGCCGAAGCCGCCGGAAATGCGGGTTTCTGCTGCCTTGTCCACACTGCGCAGCACCGTGAAAGAACGCCCCAGGATGTCGATGGCTTGCGGGATAACGGTGGAGTTGAACACGGTGACGCGCGCACCGACGAGGTCATGAATGTCATTCCACGGATCGGGATAAGCCAGGGCGCCGTCCGCGTCGCGCTTCTTTGCCTTCTTCTTCAGCGACGGCCAGCCCTTGACACGCGTGGCGACGCGGTCGTAGACCACGCCGGCGTCATCGAGGACGTCCTCGATGGCTTCGGAAAATTCCGTCGCAGCATTCGGGTGGGTGCGCACCCACTCGTGATAGCGGTTTCCGAGTTGGGAGATAGCATGCTCAGGCACAGTACTGTCCTTTCTCGGGGTCTGGTTGGCGTGCCGTTTTACCCCAGCGAGGTGCCGGGAAGCACGCGAGGGAATCCGTGACACCATAGTAGTGGGGCCAGCGCCGTGGACGGCAACCGGAGTCCAGCGAATGCCGTGGCGCGACCATGGAGACCGTCCGCGTGGTGGGCGGCGAGCCCGCGGAAGATAAAGAGTACGTCGGGTGCCGGCGCGAGATAGACCAGTCCGCCGTGGATGTGGCGGCCGGCGTAGCCCGAGCCCAGTTTCGGCTGGGCGCGCCGGGCAGAGGGAGCGACACCCAATTCCGCAGCGAAGTGCTCGTGCAGGATATTGAAGGTGAGTGGATGCGTGAGCCACGCCGTGATGGGCACGCCCGGCGAACGTACTTGGACTCCGTGCGCCCGGGTATCGAGGACGTCGCGCGCCGGGCGGGATTGGAAGCGGTAGCCTCGCGAGGTGTGCGCCGCGCGCAGCACGTTGTGCGCCGCGGTTGTCCAGGCGTGGTTGACCGTCATGTCCCATTCGGAGAGGGCGCGCAGGCTCACTCCCACGGAGGGGGATTCGCCGAGTTCGGTGAGCCCCGTGCCGCAGCGCAGCTGCATGTCATGGCCAGCGCAGAGGCCGACGGTGGCAACGGAATCGAAGAAACCGTCTTCGCTCAGCCGCGGCCGCGTCGAGACGTTGTGCGGGCGCAGCGCAGGAAAGAGGAGTTCCGGAGCGAGGAGCGGGGCGGAGGTGTGCCTTTCGAGCAAAGAGACGGACATGAGAGAGCCTTTCAGTGCGCAGCCGAAAGAGACTGCGAGAGATACGAGAGTCACTCATATTGGACTGTCCGCATCCCAGAAAGGTTCCCTGAGTCCAGTAAATATCCTGCGCCTACCGGAGGCTGCTGCCTCGGCTTAGAAGGGCGGCTCTTCGTCGAGCCCCAACTCGGCGAGCAGCTTGTCCTTAGGCCAGAGCTGGATGTCCTGGCCCTTGGCGATGAGCTCCTCAGCCTTCTTCTCCTTGGAGGTCTTCGTGGCCCACGTGCCGAGAACGAGGATGGTCGTCTTCTTCGTCACGGACTTTGCAGCCTGGCCGCCGCGCTCGGCGATGCCATTCCATAGTGTTCCCTTGTCGAAGGGATCAAAGTCGCCGGTGAGCGTGACATGCTGGCCAAAGAGCGGACCGTTCGGGTCCGCGTCCTCGTTGGGCTCGGGCACGGTATTCGGCGTCGCGACGGCATCCCACGGAGCCGGGCGGTTGCGGGAGCGCTTCTCCGCCTTCTCACGCGCGGCGTGGGAGTCAGCGGAAGCAGCAGAGGAGAGCGCGCCATCGAGATCGAAGAGCGCAGCCTCGTTGGCAGCGGAGGGCGTGGTTGCGCCACGGTGGCGCGTCTGGTCACGGAAGTCGGTACCGGCGCCGAGATCGGCCGGGGAGGTGGGCGCGGTGCGGGCACGCAGCACCGGCATGACGGCGTCGTTGGTGAGCGTGCCCAGGGCGAATTCGCGTGTGCGGAAGAGGCCCTGGATATCGCCAGCGTAGCCGAAGGCTTGGGCCAGACCGGTGATGATGAGGCCAGCGGCGCGGGCGTCCTCGGTCGCGTCGTGGTGGCGAAAGCGCGGTGCGCCCACGGCGGCGGCCATGGTGGGGAGCTTGTGGTTGGGCACGTCGATGCGACCCGCCTTCGAAGCGTCGCGCGAGAGCGCCAGCGAGCAGGCAAGCGTGATGGCGGGCAGCTCTACGCCCGCAGCGGCCGCGCCGACGCGCAGTGCAGTCGAGTCGAATTGCACGTTGTGCGCCACGAAGACGTCGTCGCCGAGGAACTCGAGCATCTCACCCAGCGCCGTGGCGAAGGACGGGGCGTCCTTGACATCCTCCGGCGTGATGCCGTGGATGCCAATGTTGAACTCGGAAAAGTCCTCCATGCCGGGCGGGGGCGTGCACAGCCACGAGCGGGATTCGACCTCGAGGCCATCGCGGAAGCGGACAGCACCGATGGCGCACACGGAACCCCAGTTGTCGTTGGCGGTTTCCACGTCGATGACGGTGAAGTCCAGGCCCTCGACGGCGACGCCGGCGGTAGGCACCTCGCCGTGGCGGACTGCATCGATGAGCGAGGCGGCATCGGCAGCCGGGGTCGTGGTGCCGGTGCGCGGGGCAAAGCGCACGGTGAAGGTTTCCTGCGGGGTGACAAGGCGCAGGGCGCCGAAGGCGGCGGGGCCAGGCTCGGTGGACTCCACTGACTGGAGGTCCTCGAAGGCGACAACCTCGCGCGCGGGCGCACCAAGGGAGGCGGCCAGCTGGGAGCGCAGGATGACCGCGGAGGTGGGCGTGAGCTCTACGGTTGCGCCGTGGGCATAAATGGTGGGAGTGCTAGGCGACGTCACGGAACTTCGGTCTTGGCCTTTCTAATCCTCGTCGAACTGCGGGGGCTCGACCTGTTTGAGCACCATCGTGGTGCGGTCCTGACACGTCAGCGTACCGCCCGCCTCAATGAAGGTGTCCTCAGCGGGGTAGCCACCAGAATCGGCCGTATCGACCATGAGCTTCCACTTGCCGCCCAACTCGCGGCCCGGCAGGGTGAACTCGATGTCGCCGTCGTGCGCGTTGAAGATGAGAATGAAAGAATCATCCTTGATGGGCTGGCCGAACTCATCCGTCTCCGAAATGGCGGAGCCATTGAAGTAGACCATGATGGCGCGGCCGAAGTCATGGTCCCAGTCGTCCTGCGTCATGAGCTTGCCGGACGGCACCATCCACGCGATATCGCGGTCGCGGACGTCGGAGCCCAGCGGGCCGCCGGTGAGGAAGCGCTGGCGGCGGAAGACTGGGTGCTTGCTGCGGATCCCCAGCACGCGCTTGACGAAGCCGAAGAACTCTGAGTTCTTATCCAGATTGAGCATGGACCAGTCCATCCATGCGAGCTCATTGTCCTGGCAGTACGCGTTGTTATTGCCGTTTTGGGTGCGGCCGAACTCGTCGCCATGGCAGATCATCGGCGTGCCCTGGCTAAGCAGCAGCGTCGTAATGAAGTTACGCTGCTGGCGGCGGCGCAGCTTGCGAATATCGTGGTCCTCCGTGGGGCCTTCCACGCCGCAATTCCAAGAACGGTTATGGGACTCGCCGTCACGGTTGTCCTCGCCGTTGGCCATGTTGTGCTTCTCGTTGTAGCTCACTAAATCCTTGAGCGTGAAGCCGTCATGCGCCGTGATGAAGTTGATGGACGCCGTGGGGCGGCGGCCGTTGTTGGCGTAGAGATCGGACGAACCGGTAAGACGCGAGGCGAATTCGCCCAGGGTGGCGGGCTCGCCGCGCCAGAAGTCGCGGACCGTGTCGCGGTACTTGCCGTTCCACTCACACCAGATGGGCGGGAAGTTGCCCACCTGGTAGCCGTTGTGGCCGATATCCCAGGGCTCGGCGATGAGCTTGACCTGGCTGACCACCGGGTCCTGCTGGACCAAGTCGAAGAAGGTCGCGAGCTTGGAAACGTCATCCAATTCGCGCGCGAGCGTGGAGGCGAGGTCGAAGCGGAAGCCGTCGACGTGCATCTCCGTGACCCAATAGCGCAGCGAATCCATGATGAGCTGCAGCGAGTGCGGGTGACGGACGTTGAGGGAGTTACCGGTGCCGGTGTAGTCCATGTAGTGCGCCTCGTCGCCCTCGACGACGCGGTAATACGCCTTGTTGTCGATACCGCGGAAAGCGATGGTGGGGCCCAGGTGGTTGCCCTCGGCCGTGTGGTTGTAGACCACATCGAGGATGACCTCGAGGCCCGCGGCGTGAAGGCTGCGCACCATGGACTTAAACTCGGCGACGATTTCGCCCGGCTTATTCGCCATGGCGTAGTCCGCCTGGGGGGCGAAGAAGCCAAAGGTGTTGTAGCCCCAGTAGTTACGCAGGCCGATAGCGCGCAGACGATCATCTTGGAGGAACTGGTGGACCGGCATGAGCTCGACCGTGGTGATGCCTAGGTCCTTGAGGTAGTCGATCATCGCGGGGTGGCCCATACCCGCGTAGGTGCCGCGCATGGCCTCCGGGATGTCCGGATGAGTCATAGTCATGCCCTTGACGTGCGTTTCATAAATGACCGCTTCCTCATCCGGAACATTGGGGCGGTGGTCGCCCTGCCAGTCGAAGAAGGGGTTGATGACAACGGAGAGCATGGTGTGGCCGAGCGAGTCATCCTCATTGCGCCCGGTCCCGGCAGGCTCGGCGTGGATGTCGTAAGAATACAGCGAGGCGTCGCCGTCGAACTCGCCCTGGAACGCGCGGGCGTAGGGGTCGACGAGGAGCTTGGAGGGATCGCAGCGCAGGCCGCGTTCCGGTGCGTATTCTCCATGGACGCGGTAACCATAAGCCTGGCCGGGGCCAACCTCGGGGAGGTAGGCGTGCCACACGTGGGCGTGGACTTCCTTGAGCTCGACGCGGGTTTCTTTGCCGCGTGGATCAATGAGGCACAACTCGACTTTCGTTGCGGCTTCGGAGAAGATTGCGAAGTTGGTGCCCGTGCCATCAAACGTGGAGCCCAGCGGATAGGGCTGGCCCGGTCTCACAGTAAAAGTCTCAGTCATAATGCACCAGAATAATGGACTAGCGCGCGCCTAGCCCACTGATAACGATTCCCACGCCCCGCAAGAGATCGTTTGCACCTTCAGGAACGCGTGCGTCCTGCGACTCAGTCATACCATCCGCGGGCTCAGTGTCTGCGGCTTCCGATGCCCCCGTGGCTTCCGCGAGCTGCGTGCGTGCCTGTTCCATGGTGGCTGAGCCGAGCACCAGGTAAATAATGGCGTGGGCGCCAGTAAGCAACTCTTCCTCCGGTGCGGACGACGTCGCGCGGACCGCGGCGACGAACCGGTCTACGAGCCGTTCCCACGTGGCATTGCCAGGCTGGGACAAGCCGGCGGAGGTGACCTCGGCGCCATCGCGGTGGGCAAGCAGACACCGGCGTAGGTCGAGCGCGAGGGCCGTGGGGGTCTCTCCGTCGATCGGTGCGACGATGGCCTCGGCGATGGCGGCGATGAGCGCCTGCTTGTTCGCGATGTGCCAATACAACGCGCCGGGGGCGACGCCAAGCGTCGTGGCGACACGGCGCATGGTCATGTCGGCCAGACCATAATCATCCAAAAGCTGGAGAGCGGTGTCGATGATCGTTTCGCGGTTTAAGTGCACGCTTGCCCATTCTAGACAGCAGCTCGACGGCGAGGGGAGAACCCGAGTGTGGACAGGTGCGTGCGGTGAGCCAGCGATCCATAAGCTCTTCCCTCAGGTTTCACAGGGAACTTTGAGGTTGTCTCCACTATTAATCAATGAACCGATTGATAGACTACTCACGTCACGCCGCGAGTGCGGCGCGCTCTCATGCAGTAACACTGTCACCCTCACGAGCGTGTGGAGCCAGGTTTCTCCTTCCCAGCTAGGGAAGGGAAACTGATACCCTACGGCCCTGCGCCCGTGTCAGTGCGCTGTGAGTGAATACAATTCTTTTACACGTCTGGAGTCATTTTGTCCCTTCGAACCCCCGCCATGAAGTCCATTGCTGCCCTCGCCCTTGTTCTGCCCCTGACATTGGCAGCGTGCGGTAACGACGAGGAGGCGGACAACGCCGCTACCGGCTCGACGACGGCTAAGACGACCGTGACTTCGAAGGAAGCTCCGTCTGAGAGCGCCGCCCCGTCGTCTGAGGCTCCCTCCGCGGAGAAGCCGAAGGAAGAGTCCGCTGCGCCGGAGGAGGACAACAAGCCGGCGGAGGGAGATAACGCTGAGGCTGCACCGTCCACCCTGGTCAACCCGTTCGAGGACGGCGCCGCTGCTAAGGCCACCACCTTCGCTCCGGTCGAAGGCGATGCTGGTGATGACGCGACGAAGGAAACCATCACCAACCTCATCAACGGCACCTACAAGCAGCAGGATGTGCGCTCGCTGGCGCAGTACACCCGCGATAACACATGTGCCCGCGTGATCAACGAGAATCAGCAGGTGGGCCCCAACGGCGAGCAGCTTTCGCTCGCCAACCTGGACCTGTCTCAGTTTGATAACCTGCCGGCAGACCAGAAGGCCATCCTGGAGCCGTACAACCAGCAGATTCGCGACAACTTCTCCAAGACGACCACGGACATCCAGGACGTGCGCGTCAACGGCAACACGGCCTCGGCCAACGTGACCGTCAACAGCCCGGCGGGTTCCGAGACCAACACCATGATCTTTGAAAACGAGGGCGGCGCCTGGAAATTCTGCAACCCGGCGTCCTAATCGCACACGTGGCTTACGCTATCTTCGCGCGGGCAGAGTAGGCTACAAGGCCTATGATTACTCGCGGTACTCGGGTTCGACGCCCGTCCATACCCCGCACCGTCGGTTTCGGTGCGGGGTTGCTTGCATGTGCACTCGTGGCATTCTCGGCTGCTGGCGCCGTGTGGGGGCACTTCCGGCCGGTGCTCACCGGACATGAGGTGGATGGTGGCGGCTACGCGGTCGAGACCCTCGCCGATATCGAGTTCGGTTCCTTCGTCTGGTTCGTTCTCCTCACTGGACTTGGGGGAGTGCTCCTTGCCCTCGGGGCCTATCTGCGCGGCGCACGCCAGCGCGGGTTAGGCATGTTGCTGTGGGTCGGCGTCGCTGCCCTCGCGAGCGCGGTGGCGTTCTATTACGCTGGCTCCCTCACAGCAACGCACCTGCCCTCCGAGCCCGGGGAGACGGTCCAGTGGACCCCGCCTATGCAGCCCGACATCGGGTGGGCCGCGGCGCCGTTTATGGCGATGTTTGCCTACTGGTCTGCGGCGTTTATCAGCGCGGACGTCGACTGGGAAGACGACGCCCCAGACACCCCAGGGGAAGTGAGCGCCGAGCCGTCCGAGCCCTGAACTCAGAGCCGAAGCCGCCCCAGGCCTGATGCTCGGCGATAATCGGCTCGAGCCGCCGCGCGGTGGGCGTAAGCGCGTACTCCACGCGCGGCGGGGAACTCGGGGTAGACCTCGCAGATCACGAGCCCATCGTCCGTGAGCTCGCGCAGCTGCCGGGTGTGTGTACGGTCCGAGACCTCGCCCCCGCGGCGTCCCGCAGCTCGCTGTAGCGCAGTGGCCTGTTCGCGTCGAGCAGAGCCTGAATGAGCGTGACCTTCCAACAGCCGCAGATGAGCATCATCGCCGTTTTGAACGGGCAGCCTTCCATCGCGCGCACTGTGAGGCTTCGCATGTGACTTACGCTACACAGCACGCGCTCTCAGTGAGGCCACTCTGCGAGGCTTATTCGGCCTGCGGGGTTGTGCCGTCCTCGCCGCGTTCGTCTTCCTCTGCCGCGTCCTCGGCCTTTTCCGCTTTATCATCCGTGAGACCCAAGTCGAGACCCATCTGATTGGGATCGACGGGACGCTCGACGTAGTCCTCGTCTTCCCACTCCTCCCAGTCCTCGTCGACCCAGTCCTCATCCTCGGCGGGGTCGTCTGCAGTGTCCGAGTCCGCAGCGAAGAGCTGGATGGCGTCTTCCGCCTCCTCCGTGCGGGTGATTTCCGGCAGCTGCGGCGCGAGCAACGGCGCGAGCTGCGGCTCCAGGGACTCGAAAGAGATGTAGGCACCGTGGACCGCGGTGTGCACGGCATAGCGCAGCTGGGCTGCAGTCATGCCGTTGCCAATGAGCCAGTTGCGGGCGAGCGAGACCTGCACCTCGTCCTCGTGGACGGTGGCGCTGGCAAGCAGCCAGGCATCACCCGCGTTATAGTCATCGAGCACCGCCGAGATGGCGAAGAGCTGGGAGAGCTCCCCTTTGTCCTGGGAGAACGTGCGGATGGTGAGCCAGCGGCCATCGTTGATGATGCGGAAGAAGGTCCACCTACCTTCGATCCGGCAGCGTACGGTCATCTCGTCCTCGGAGACCTCCGTGTGCACGATGCCTTCCGCGCTGAGCGCCGCGCGAATGCGGTCCGCCGTGACGGGTAGGGGAGTTGTGGTGGGGGCCTCGCCCATGGCCTCCGCGTAGCCGTCAGGCGGACCGACGACCTCGGGGACGGCTTCGCTCAGTTCGCGCACCGCATCCACCATCGTGCTGATGGCGGTGTCGAGGAAGTCGCGCAGCTGCGCGTCCGTGACCCACGCTTCCGCGTCGAGCGACGCACGCAGATGGGTCAGGAGATAGCCGCGCTCCGTGACGGATGTGTAGGCCACGGGCACCATGCGGCGCGTGTTCATGTCGTTGATGGTTTGTGCCAAGTATCCAGCCAGACGCGGATCAACGCTCGCGTTGAGGGTGCCTTTGACGAGGAGTACCTCGCCCCATTTTCCGGCCAGGGCGATGAGGACGTTGAACTTAGACAGGCGGAAGGTAATCTCCGCCTTGTCCGCGTCGCTCTTGAAGTGGTCAATGAGCGCGTCGACGACGTCTACGACGCGGTCGAAGGTTAACGGGCGAGCCGTATCCGTGGTCGCGGGGAAAGCTACTGAAGAAGAATCGGGGGTCATTGAGACCGCCTCCTTGAATGTCGTAGGGGTAGTGGAGGGGAGAATTAGGGGTTTCTCCCACGGCAGCTACACTAAGCGACCCCCTCGACACGAGCCCCGGTTATATCGAAAGTATTCGAACACTGTCGAACGTTCTCGAACACCGTCGAACACTCTCGCACAGGCCGGGCTAATGCGCGTTAGGGCCAGGAGACGGGCGATTGCCCGGAGACTTCTTTGGAGATGTGGTCTACGCCGTGGAGCATGGTCTTGAGCGCGGTGCCCAGCGTGGAACGCAGCTGGCGGTCTGTCATGCCGGCGGCGACGGTCACGGCGAGGTCGAGACGAATCTGCAGGCCGTCCACATTGCTGTGGCAATAGGCCACTGGTGAGTCAGACATGCGGTTGAAGTCATTGCACACGAGGAAGGCGCGGAGGAACTCCGAGCCGGGGAGATCCGGGTCCCAGTGCCCCTTAACCACGAGGGACGGACCATTGTCGAGGACGAAGGCGAAGAGGACCTCGTTAATCCAGGCGTAAATGGCCTTGCCTTCGGTAGCGTCGGTTCGTTGGAGTTTGTCAATGCCGATGGACGCGAGCGACGCGGCGATACGGTCAGTGTCCACGGCGTAGGCCTGGTTATCGAAGGCATCGTCCGGTTCAGACGCGAGTCCCTCATCGCGCAGCGTTACCGGCGGGGTGAGCGTGACGGTAGGGAAGCGCTCCACGAGCTTGTGCACAAAGGCCGAGGCGTTATCGATGGCCTGATCCGCGGCGGCGACGAGCTGTTCGTCCGTCATGCCCTGGCGCCCATCGATGACCGTGGTTCCCGTTATTCCGACCTCGTCCGTGCTGTCGAAGTTGAGCACGAGCGTGGGCGTGAGACAGTCGTGGTTCCAGTCGTTGACGAGCTCCGCGGCGTCGCGCAACGCGTCGAAGCTCAGCGGAGTGTGGTGCGTGGTCGTCACGATGTATTCCGGGGATTCCGGATCGCCCTCATCCGGCTCAATGGTGGTGGTTGCAATCGAGCCATGGTCGAAGACGAGGAGCGTGGGCTTCTGGGTAATGGCGCTATGTCCGGCGAGCCGTGCCGCGCGAGCAAGTCGTGCGAGGGTCACAGGGCGTGCGGCCTTCGAGTTATTCACTGCGGTCACCTCCCGAGGTGATGGGGCTCAAAATCAGGGGAGCCGAAAGGAGAAAACGGGCAAATCCCCAGCTGCCCACGAGTCTAACCCGTAGGCTAGGGTGCTGTCCGCAGTTTCGGTCATTCGATATGGGGCTACCCGGTGGAATGGACGATTATCTGTAGGGGTATAAAAATAGGTACATTACATAAATTCACATTCGCTGGTCGCGGGAGCTTCCCGCGGCCGAAGGATATGAGAGGACGTCTCGTGCTTCAGGTCACCGACATGCGCGGAACCACCATGACCACAGCGGCTGTGCGCCGCGCCCTGCCCCGCGGCGGCACGGATGTTGCCGCCGTCCTCGACAAGGTCCAGCCTTTGGTCGACGCAGTGCGCGACGGCGGCGCTGCCGCGGCGCTCGACTTTGGCGAGAAATTCGACGGCGTACGCCCCGCTACGGTGCGCGTGCCTGCGGAAGAACTCGCCAAGGCTGCCACAGAGCTGGATCCTGAGGTCCGCGCCGCCATTGAGGAATCCATTGCCCGCGTGCGCAAGGTCCACGCGGAGCAGAAGCCGGAAAACCACACCACGGAGCTCGCGCCGGGCGCCACCGTCACGGAGGTCTTCGCGCCCATCGAGCGCGTGGGTCTCTACGTCCCGGGCGGCAAGGCGGTCTACCCGTCTTCCGTCATCATGAATACGATTCCGGCCCAGGAAGCTGGCGCCTCGACGCTCGTCGTGGCCTCCCCGCCGCAGAAGGACTTTGGTGGTCTGCCGCACCCCACGGTGCTGGCCACCTGCTACATCCTCGGCGTCGATGAGGTCTGGGCCGTCGGTGGCGGCCAGGCCGTCGCCCTTCTTGCCTACGGCGACGATAACCCGGCGGAGGAGGAACCCCTTGAGCCCGTCGACATTATTACGGGTCCCGGCAATATCTTTGTCACTGCTGCCAAGCGTCTCGTGCGCGGCGTCGTCGGCACCGACGCGGAAGCTGGCCCGACCGAGATCGCTATCCTTGCCGATAAGACGGCTGACCCGGTCTTCGTGGCCTACGACCTCATCTCGCAGGCCGAGCATGATCCCATGGCGGCGAGCGTCCTCATCACGGACTCGCAGGAGCTTGCCGATGCCGTCGAGGCCGAGGTGTCTTCCCGCTATCAGGTCACCGCGAACTCCGAGCGCGCCGCAGAAGCCCTGCGCGGCCAGCAGTCCGGCATCGTCCTCGTCGACGACCTCGAGGCCGGCATCAAGGTCGCTGACGCGTATGCCGCGGAGCACCTTGAAATCCACACTGCCGACTCGCGTGCGGTCGCCGAGCGCATCAAGCACGCAGGCGCCATCTTCGTGGGTTCCTACTCGCCGGTGCCGCTGGGCGACTACATGGCAGGCTCTAACCACGTGCTGCCCACCTCTGGTTCCGCACGCTTTAGCGCAGGCCTGTCCACGCACACTTTCCTGCGCCCGGTCAACCTCATCGAATACGACAAGGATGCGCTGGGCGAGATCGCAGACAAGATCGTCCACTTCGCCAACGCCGAGGCCCTGCCGGCCCACGGCGAGGCCATCCGCGCCCGCTTCGCGCATTAACCCGCCCCGCATCGCACCATCTACCGACGCGGGGTACTCGGCAACGAGCACCCCGCGTTACGTCTTAGTCGCACACCCCGACTCCCAGAGAAGGACCCCATCACCATGACCGCGAACGCAACGAACGAAACCTCCGCTTCGGGTATCACGCTCGAGGACCTGCCCCTGCGCGAGGAGCTGCGCGGCAAGTTCGCCTACGGCGCCCCGCAGCTTACCGTCGCCAACCAGCTCAACACGAACGAGAACCCCTACCCGCCGTCCCAGGCACTCGTCGACGATCTCGTCGCCGAGGTTGCTCGCTTGGCCACGACGCTCAACCGCTACCCGGAGCGCGACGCCGTCGAGCTGCGTCGTGACTTGGCTGCGTACGTCTCCGAGCAGACCGGTGTCGAGGTGAGCTACGAGCAGGTGTGGGCCGCTAACGGTTCTAACGAGGTGCTCCAGCAGCTCCTCCAGGCTTTCGGTGGCCCGGGCCGCACGGTGCTCGGCTTCCAGCCGTCTTACTCCATGCATCCCATCCTCGCGGCGGGCACGCAGACGCAGTTCCTCAACTGCCCGCGTGACGAGAACTTCCGAATTGATCTGGATGCGGCACTCGCCGCCATCGCGAAGCAGCAGCCTAATATCGTCTTCATTACGACGCCGAATAACCCGACGGGTGACGTCACTCCGCTCGAGGACATCGAGAAGCTCATTGATGCTGCGCCGGGCATCGTCATCGTCGACGAGGCCTACATGGAATTCTCGGACTCGCCGTCGTCCACGACGCTGCTGGCGAAGTACCCGACGAAGCTCGTGGTTTCCCGCACGATGTCGAAGGCTTTCGACTTCGCTGGCGGACGCCTGGGCTATTTCGTTGCGCATCCTGCGTTCGTCGAGGCCGTCATGTTGGTGCGTCTGCCGTACCACCTCTCCGTCCTGTCCCAGGCGGCCGCGCGCGTGGCGCTGCGCCACAGCAAGGACACGCTGGGCACGGTGGCCAAGCTTGCCGTGCAGCGTGACCGCGTTGTTTCCCGTCTTGAGGAGCTCGGCTATGAGGTCGTGCCCAGCGAGTCTAATTTCGTCTTCTTCGGTCGCTTCGCGGACCAGCACGAGGTGTGGGAGGAGTTCTTGAATCGCGACGTGCTCATCCGCGACGTGGGGGTGGACGGCTTCCTGCGCACAACCATCGGCCTCCCGGAAGAAAACGACGCGTTTCTCTCCGCCGCGCAGCAGCTCACCGGCTACATCACGCCGCGCAGCTAGCCCGCTGTTCGGCTCCACTCCACTTCGACGAAAGCTATCCTTGCAACCATGAACGACAACACCCTCGAACCGCAGCGCGCGGAAGACACCGTGACGGACTCCCGGATTGAGAAGGCTCCTGGCGTCGCCGCCCACGGTGGCACCATGGAGGCGCGTCCGCAGCGCATTGGTACCGCCCAGCGCATCACTTCCGAGTCGCAGATCACCGTGGAGATCAACCTCGACGGCACCGGCAAGTCCGATATTGACTGCGGCCTGCCGTTCTTTGCGCACATGCTCACCGCATTCGCGACGCACGGCTCCTTCGACCTCAAGGTCCACGCGCAGGGCGACCTCGACGTCGACGCGCATCATACGGTCGAAGACACCGCCATTGTTCTGGGGCGCGCGTTCCTCGAGGCACTGGGGGATAAGAAGGGCATTCGTCGCTTCGGCTCCCAGCTGCTGCCCATGGATGAGACCCTCGTCGAGGGCGTGGTCGATATTTCGGGCCGCCCCTACTTCGTGATGAATGGCGAGCCAGAGAACATGGAATGGCAGATCATCGGTGGTCACTACGCCACCGTCATCAACCGCCACTTCTTCGAGACCTTCGCCATGCATTCTGATGTGACGCTTCACGTCAACGTCCGCTACGGCCGCGACCCGCACCACATTACGGAGGCTGAGTACAAGGCAGTAGCCCGTGCATTGCGCCAGGCCGTCGAGCCGGATCCGCGCGTGAGTGGCATTCCTTCGACAAAGGGTGCACTCTAGACTCGTGTTCTTTATGGTGTGGATCCTGTTCCTCATCGCTGGCTTGCTCGCCGGCGGTGCGTGGGCAGCGTATCAAAATGACTCGAAATTCTGGACCATCATCGCAGGCTTCCTCGCGGCGATCGCCTTTGCCGCGTCAGTGGCGTGGATGATCCCACAGATGCACGGATAGTTTCACTGCACGGTAAGTTCAGCGGCCGGCTCGGTAGCCCGGCCTGCATTTGCCGTCTACGCTGGTGAACGTCTATACCTAAAGGTTCCTACAGATTAAGGCTCCGGCACGTATCTGTTCATGCCGCAGCGGGAGAAAACTTCCGCCTGAGACGCTTGCGCTGGGCGCGGCGCGGCATGCGTGCGTGCAGCTGCCACAACAGACAGACGGAGAAAGGCGGGTGAGGTGGTGTCGCAGGAGACGCCGCAGGTCGAACAACAGGGGGGCGCTACGGGCACGGCTTTTAGCTTGTGGCGGGTTCCTGGCTATCTGGAAACGATGGCGGCCATCGCGGCGGCCTTCGGCGCGTGGTCACTGCTGTTGCCGCTGCTACCGCTTGCGGTGCTCGACAACGGTGGCTCGGCCGGGTTGGCCGGCGCGACTACGGGTATCTTCATGGCGGCGACCGTGCTCACCCAGATCGCCACCCCGCGGCTGCTGCGTTCCTTCGGCTACCGTCCCGTCATGGCGGGCGCCGCGGTTATGCTCGGGGGCCCCGGCCTTGGGGATCTCCCCGGCATGGAGGCCCGGCTNNCTCGTGCTCCTCTTCTGCGCACTGCGCGGCGTGGGCTTCGGTGCGCTCACCGTGGCCGAGTCAGCGCTCATCGCGGAACTCGTTCCGCTGCGCTACTTGGGCAAGGCGACCGGCATGATGGGCGTCTTCATCGGCCTGTCCCAGATGTTATTCCTGCCTGCGGGCCTTGCCATCGAGTCAGCATGGGGATTCTCGACCGCCTACATCCTGGCGGCCGCAATGGGACTTTTCGCCGCCATCATGTGCATCCGCTTGCCACGCGTGCGACCGGAATCCAAGGCGGACCGTGCCGCGGCGCGCGAGCACACCGATGGCCCGCCGCGCGTGGCGATGTGGAAGCTCGTGCTTGTGCCGGCGCTCTCCGTGACCACGTTGTCTATGAGCTACGGCCTCGTCTCGTCTTTCCTGCCAGCCTCCGTGCGCGAGATCGATCCCGTCACGGGCGCGGTGCTCGGCGGCATCATGCTTTCCCTCGTGGGTGGCGCCGCCATGGTCTTCCGCTATGCGGCGGGTGAGTTCGCGGACCGGACGGGACGCCCAGGCGTGCTCACCATCCCGGCGCAGATCCTCGGCTTCGCGGGCATGGGGCTCATGGCCGCGACCGTCGCCTTCGGCTGGTCGGTGTGGTGGCTCGTCCTCGCCGCCGTCGCTTTTGGTGGTGCGTTTGGCGTCATCCAAAACGAGGCGCTGCTGTCTATGTTCAACCGCCTGCCGCGTGAGAACGTCTCGGAGGCCTCCGCGGTGTGGAATATCTTCTATGATTCGGGCACCGGGCTGGGCTCCGTGGTTCTTGCTGCGCTCGTTCCACTGTGGGGCTACGCCGGTGCTTACGGTGCGGGCGCGTTCATCATCATCGGCGGCGTGGCCATCACGGGTCTCGACCTCTACCTCGGTGCGCACCGCGTGACCGAGTACGGCAACATCAAGACACGACTTAAGCGACTGCGTAAGGTGTAATCCATGACTGGAACCAAGAAGGTAGTCCTTCTCGACTACGGCGCGGGTAATCTGCGCTCGGCACAGCGCGCCCTCGAACGCGTGGGAGCCGATGTAACCGTCACGGCAGACCCCAAGATTGCGGTCGAAGCCGACGGCCTGCTCGTGCCCGGCGTGGGTGCGTTTGCGGCATGCATGGACGGACTGCGCGCCGTCCAGGGCCCTCGTGTTATTGGACAGCGTCTGGCCGGCGGACGCCCCGTCATGGGCATCTGTGTTGGCATGCAGATTCTCTTCGACGCCGGCAATGAGCATGGCATCCATGCGGAAGGCTGCGGGGAGTGGCCGGGGCTCGTGGAGCGTCTTCATGCGGATGTGCTGCCACACATGGGCTGGAATACCGTCGAGGTTCCGCAGGGCTCCCAGATGTTTGCGGAGCTTGACGCGGACGAGCGTTTCTACTTCGTGCACTCCTACGGCGTGCGCGAATGGACGCTCGAGACCGAAATTACGGAACCGCCCAAGGTGGCGTGGTCTGAGTACGGCGGAGACCGCTTCGTCGCTGCCGTCGAAAACGGCGCGCTGTGGGCCACCCAGTTCCACCCGGAGAAGTCCGGGGACGCCGGAAGCCAGCTGCTGAAGAACTGGCTCGAGACGCTTTAGCGCTGCGTCGCTTTCCGCCGCGCGCCATTCGGACGCGTTGTAAAATCCAAAGTCATTGCCACTTTCGTATCGTCCTAGAAGGAAAAATCATCCATGAGCTTTACGTTGTTGCCCGCGGTCGACGTTGTCGATGGCCAGGCTGTTCGTCTCGACCAGGGCGAGGCCG
Organism: Corynebacterium phoceense; assembly: GCF_900092335.1. Classification (GTDB taxonomy): domain Bacteria; phylum Actinomycetota; class Actinomycetes; order Mycobacteriales; family Mycobacteriaceae; genus Corynebacterium; species Corynebacterium phoceense. The sequence continues at coordinate 1,378,981 of NZ_LT596208.1, read as the reverse complement.
GTACCGAGAAGTCCTACGGTGCGCCGCTCGAGGCGGCCCTTGAGTGGCAGGCGCAGGGTGCCCAGTGGCTGCACTTCGTGGACCTCGACGCCGCGTTCAACCGCGGCTCGAACCACGAGCTCATGGCGGAGATTACGGCGAAGCTCGACATCGAGGTCGAGCTCACCGGTGGCATCCGTGACGACGCCTCGCTTGAGCGCGCGCTCGCCACGGGCGCGCGCCGCGTCAATATCGGTACGGCCGCGCTCGAGAACCCGGAGTGGATTGCTCAGGTGCTCGCCAGCCACGGCGACCAGATCGCAGTGGACCTCGCCGTGCGCGAGATTGATGGCGAGTGGCGCACGCGCGGTAATGGCTGGGTCTCCGACGGCGGCGATCTGTGGGAGGTCCTCGAGCGCCTCGACGCCGCAGGCTGCCAGCGCTTCGTCGTCACGGACGTGACCAAGGACGGCACGCTCACCGGACCCAACGTTGAGTTGCTGCGCGAGGTCGCGGCGGCAACGGACGCCAAGGTGACGGCATCGGGAGGCATCTCGAGCCTCGACGACCTGCGCGAGCTGGCCCTGTACGAGAATGAGGGAATCGACTCGGCGATCATCGGCAAGGCGCTCTACGAAAAGAAGTTCACACTCACCGAGGCGCTCGCCGCCGTGGCCGAGGTCAAGCCGTACCCCGAAGAAGCGGGAATCTAAGCCGCACTTACGGCTGGGAAGGATCCATCGATGGATAACGCGCTGTCACCGGTAGACATGTTGGCCATTGCGGAGGCGACGGTTGATTCCGTGAGCCCCGCCTTCATCGACGGCTTGGGCGCGCGCCCGGCTCGCTTCAAGGGCGAAGGCGACTTCGCGACCGAGGTGGACCTTGCCATCGAATCGGAGCTACGCCAGTCGCTCACGCAGCTCACCGGCATTCCCGTCTTTGGCGAGGAAACTGGTGCCGCGGCACCAGGGGCGACCTATGACCGGGGCGCGGCGGAGTACGCGGCGGCATCGGAAAGCGCAGCGCGCTCCCCGCACTTCCTGGAGCAACAGGAAGGCGCGGACGCGGCGAGAATCAAGGCGCTCACCTCCGGTCCCGTCTGGGTTGTTGACCCCATCGACGGAACGGCGAATTACGCGGCGGGCAACCCGCTGTGTGGTGTGCTCGTCGCGCTGCTCATGGAAGGCAAGCCCGTCGCCGCCGTCGCTGATTTCCCGCTGCTGGGACGCCGCGTCGCGGCTGCGGAAGGCGCGCCGTTGCGTTCTGTGGGTGGCCCGCGTGGTGGCTTTGGTGGGGGACCGGATGCCCTCGGCTTTGAGGACTCCCGTGGCCATATTGGCTGCTCCTCGCACCTGAGCACCGGCATTTACCGGCATCTGCGCCATACCGGGCTGCGCCCGCGCATGACCGGCTCGGTGGGCCTCGACACCGCCTTCGTGGCCCAGGGCGTCTTTGACGGCGCGCTTAACTTCTCCATCCATCCGTGGGACAACGCGGCGGGCGCCTTGCTCGTCAAGGCCGCTGGCGGCATCGCCACGGACCCCGAGGGCAACGAATGGACGGCGCTCTCGCGTGGCCTCGTGGTGGGTACCCCGCAGGTTCACGCCACCCTCATGGACGCAATCGATAAGAATAGGATCTAGTTTTCATGGCACTCGCAGTGCGCGTTATCCCTTGTCTCGACGTCGATCACGGACGCGTGGTCAAGGGCGTGAACTTTGAAAACCTGCGCGACGCAGGCGATCCGGTCGAACTCGCCGCCCGCTATGACGAACTCGGTGCGGACGAGTTGACCTTCTTGGACGTTTCCGCCTCGAAGGATGGCCGCGGCACCATGCTCGACGTCGTGCGCCGCACGGCGGACCAGGTTTTTATTCCGCTTACCGTGGGTGGCGGCGTGCGTTCCGAACAGGACGTGCGTGAGCTCCTGCGCGCCGGCGCGGATAAAGTGTCGGTCAACTCCTCGGCCATCGCGCGCCCGGAGCTGCTGCGCGAGCTCGCAGACGTTTTTGGCTCCCAGTGCATCGTTTTGTCTGTCGATGCCCGCCGCGTCAAGGACCCGGAGGCGCTGGCGTCCGGCGACTTCCCGTCGGGGTTTGAGGTCACGACGCATGGCGGCACCCGCTCGGCGGGTCTCGACGCCATCGCGTGGGCGCGCCGCGGCGAGGAGCTCGGGGTAGGGGAGATCCTGCTCAACTCCATGGACGGTGACGGCACGCGCGAGGGCTTTGACATCGAGCTTCTCGAGCTCGTGCGCGCGGCCGTTCACATTCCGGTGATTGCTTCTGGTGGCGCGGGCAAGGCGGAACACTTCCCGCCCGCCGTTGCCGCCGGTGCGGACGCGGTGCTCGCCGCCTCCATTTTCCACTTCGGCGATGTTGCCCTCTCTGAGGTCAAGGACGCTCTCGCGGATGCCGGATTCGAGGTGCGTCGATGAATACTGATGCTGCACAGGTTTCTAACGACCCAGCCGAGTTCGAGCTTGACCCCGCGGTCGCCGCGCGCCTCAAGCGCAATGACGTGGGCCTTGTGCCCGCCGTCGTGCAGGCGGACTCGGGCGAGGTCCTCATGATGGCGTGGATGGATGACCACGCGTTGGCGTATACGCTGGCCACGCGGCGCGGTACGTACTACTCGCGCTCGCGCCAGGAGTACTGGGTAAAGGGCCTTACCTCCGGCCACGTGCAGGCGGTGAAGTCCGTGCGACTAGACTGCGACGGCGACACTATTTTGCTCGTGGTCGAGCAGACCGGCGGCGCCTGCCATACAGGCGACCGCACGTGCTTTGACGCGGATCTGCTGCTCGGCGAGCACGACTAACACCAAAGACGCGTTACGCGTCGTACCGAGGAGGCGTGCCCTGTGGGCAGAAAATTCGGACCGTTGTTGATGGCTGTGGCCGCGACCTTGCTGTGGTTTTCTTCGCAGACGACGTGGATTACGGCGACGGTGGAGGACGATAAAGCGGGCACGGGGGAGCTCGCCGTGCAGGGCAGCACGTGGTCACTGGAACTTACCGCCATCGCGTTGCTCTTCCTCGCCGGCGTGGTCGCGGGACTCGCGCTGCGTCGCACCGCCCGCCGCATCGTGGGTGCCGTCGTGGCGCTCGCGGCCATCGGCGTGTCCTGGCGTCCCATGGTGGCACTTACCTCACAGGTGGATCTCGCCCGCCTTCAGACGCTGCTTCAGGCGCAGCAGTCTAATGACAACGCGGTGGAGTCCGTCGCTATCTCCAGTTGGGCCGTCGTCCGCGACGCGACCGTGACCCCGCTCGGCCCGGTGCTGGCGCTCATCGCCGCGGCGTTCGGACTCGTGGGCGGCATCCTGCTCGCCATGCGTCCCGGTGCTGACGGCGTGCGCTCGACCAAGTATGAGACGAAGGCAGCCCGCGCGGAGAAGCTCGAAGAAGAACTCGAGACCGCGCCCGACTCCGGGCGCGTCATGTGGGACGCCCTTGACGAGGATATCGATCCCACGGACCCGACGGGCCACCGTTAAATTCATTGTCGTTGCACTCTCGCTGGGGAGTCCCTGAACAGGCATGCTAGTTTACCCGGAGTTTCCGAAACGGGGGCAGTGCGCTGGGTCGTGATTTCTCTGTGCGCGCTCCTGCCCGCTACGCTGAAACTCATTCCTTGCAGTTCCAGGCCTGACCGTGGACCCCGCGGCAGGTGGTAGCGATGTCCTGCTTAGACAGGTGACGGGAGGTAACGGTGAGTGCCCCACTTCACGCGCCCCGGTCCCTGGTCGTAGATCAGCTCGTCGCTGCCGTGCGCAAGGACGTTGACGCCCGCGAGGCACAGGTGAGCTTCCGCGACATCAAGGCCCGTTCCCGCGCCATGGATACCCCGCGCGACGCGAAGGCCGCCTTCCTCGCCCCCGGCTGTTCCATCATCACGGAGCTCAAGCGCGCCGTGCCCTATCGCGGCGAAATCATGCACCTCGAGACCCCAGAAGCCATGGCTCATCTCGCGCACAATCTGGAGTCAGTGGGGGTGCGCCTCCTCGCCGTGCAGACGGAGCGCCACCGTTTCCACGGATCGCTCGCCGATATGTGCCACGTGCGCGATGCCACGACGGTGCCCATGATCTGCCGCGACATCATTATCGACCCGTATCAGATTCATGAGGCGCGCTGCTATGGCGCGGACGTCGTGCCTCTCCAAGTCGAGCTTCTCGAGCAGCCCCACCTGGAATCCTTGCTCGACCGCATCGAGTCGCTAGGCATGTGTGCCCTCGCCGAGGTCCGCAGTCCTGAAGAAGCTGACAGAGCGCTTGAGGCCGGTGCCTCACTCATCGGCATCAACGCGTGGACGCTCGCCTCGGATGAGCTTTACCGCGAGGCGTTTGCCACCATCGTTCCGGGGCTTCCCGAGTCCGTCGTCCGCGTCGCCGTGGGCGGCGTGGAGAACTCCCGCAACCTTTTTGACTACGCGTCGCATGGCGCGGACGCGGTGCTCGTGGGGGAGTCCATTATGGCGGCCACCGATCCGTTGGGACTCGCGCGCCGCCTCGTCGCCACCGGCCAGCACCCGGCCTGCCCCTCCCGCAAGGGGTAAGCGCACGCAGTAGGCGACGATTTGGCACACTATCGGTGTGCAAGAAATGATCCTGGCTAATATCCCGTCCCCGTCGCAGGGCGTATGGCACCTCGGTCCCATTCCTGTCCGTGCCTACGCGCTGTGCATTATCCTCGGCATCCTCGTCGCGCTGTGGCTTACGCTGCGTCGCTACACCGCGCGCGGCGGCAACCCGGACACCGTGTGGGACGCGGCCATCGTCATCATCCCCGCCGGCATCATTGGCGGGCGCCTGTACCACGTCATTACGGACCACGATAAGTACTTTGGCGAGGGCCGCAACCCCATGGACGTGTTCAAGGTGACCAACGGTGGCCTGGGCATTTGGGGCGCGGTAGCCTTGGGCGCGGTCGCGCTCTGGGTCATGTTCAAGGTGAAGAAGGTGCCCTTCGCGCCCTTCGCCGACGCCGTGGCCCCCGGACTCATCCTCGCCCAAGCTATTGGCCGCTTCGGCAACTGGTTTAACCAAGAGCTCTACGGCCGCGAAACCACCGTGCCGTGGGCGCTCGACATTTACTACCGCGTCGACGAGGCCGGCAAGTACGCCCCGGTCACGGGTCATTCCACAGGTGAGGTCATTGCCAGCGTCCATCCCACTTTCCTCTACGAGGCGTTATGGAATGTCGCCGTGTGTCTCTTCCTCATCTGGGCGCAAAAGAAGTGGAAACTTGGCCACGGTCGCGTCTTTGCCCTCTACGTCGCCGGCTATACGCTGGGGCGCTTCGTCGTCGAGAACATGCGCTCGGACGAGGCCACGCACGTCTTTGGTCTGCGCATCAACGTCATTGTCTCCGTCGTGTGCTTTGTCGTGGCGCTGGTCATCTTCTTCCGCCTGCGCCGGGGTCAAGAGACCTCGGCGGAGGTCGATCCGCACTATCAAGCAGAGCTTGCCGATGCCCCCTCGGGCACGTCCCAGGAGCCTTCCGCGTCGCCCGCATCGAGCCCCTCGAAACCCGAAAGGTAGTTCTTTATTTAAGCCCGGTTCCGCCCGTTTGGAACTGGGCTTTCGTGGTTTTGTGTCCGATTAGACAGTTTCTGTGGCATTTTTCAGTGGCCGGAAACGTCAGACGCGGGTACGTTGGGACTCGTTACAGTTCCCAACCGAGAAGGTTTAGAAAAGAATGCTGGACAGAAGAACCAAGATTGTCTGTACGCTCGGCCCTGCCGTCGCGAGTAAGGACGGTATCCTCCGCCTAGTCCAAGACGGCATGGACGTTGCCCGTCTCAACATGTCGCACGGTGATCCTGAGGATCACGAGAAGAACTACAAATGGGTTCGTGAAGCTACGGATGAGACCGGCCGCGCCGTCGGTATTCTCGCCGACCTTCAGGGACCAAAGATTCGCCTTGGTCGCTTTAAGAACACCGAGGAAATGTGGAACAACGGTGAGATCGTTCGCATCACCGTCGACGACGTCGAAGGCACGCACGACCGCGTGTCCACCACTTACAAGAATCTCGCCCAGGACGCCAAGCCGGGCGACCGCCTCCTCATTGACGACGGCAAGGTGGCCGTGGTCTGCAAGGAAGTCGACGGCAATGACGTTGTCTGTGAGGTCGTCGAGGGCGGCCCAGTCTCCAACAACAAGGGCGTCTCCCTGCCGGGCATGGACATCTCCGTGCCGGCCCTGTCCGAGAAGGACATTCGCGACCTGCGCTTCGCACTGAACCTCGGCGTCGACCTCGTCGCCCTGTCCTTCGTGCGTTCCCCGGCTGACGTCGACCTCGTCCACCAGATCATGGACGAGGAAGGCCGCCGCGTGCCGGTCATCGCCAAGCTCGAGAAGCCGGAGGCCGTGGACGCCCTCGAGTCCATCGTCCTTGCCTTCGACGCCATCATGATTGCCCGCGGCGACCTCGGAGTCGAGGTTCCGCTCGAGCAGGTGCCGCTGTTCCAGAAGCGCGCCATCCAGATCGCGCGTGAGAACGCTAAGCCGGTCATCGTTGCAACGCAGATGCTCGACTCCATGATCAACAACCTGCGCCCGACGCGTGCTGAGGCCTCTGACGTCGCCAACGCCGTCCTCGACGGCGCTGATGCTGTCATGCTCTCTGGCGAGACCTCCGTGGGTATCGACCCGCAGAACGTCGTGCGCACCATGGGCCGCATCGTCTCCTCCGCGGAGACCGACGGCACCGTGCCGCCGCTGTCTCACGTCCCGCGCACCAAGCGCGGCATTGTGTCTTACTCGGCACGCGATATCGCAGAGCGTCTCAACGCCAAGGCCATCGTCGCCTTCACCACGTCGGGTGATACCGCCAAGCGTGTGGCTCGCCTACACTCGCACCTGCCGCTCCTCGCGTTCACGCCCTACCCTGAGGTGCGCTCACAGCTGGCTCTGACCTGGGGCGCGGAGACCTTCCTCACACCGTCCGTCGAGTCCACTGATGACATGATGGCTGCCATTGACGAGGCCCTCCTCGCGATGGATCGCTACAACGAGGGCGACATGGTTGTCGTCATCGCTGGTACGCCTCCGGGAATCGCTGGCAACACCAACATGGTTCAGGTTCACACCCTGGGTGAAACTACGAAGATGAAGTAATCCTTTCACCAACGAAGCCCTCCGCGTTCACGGCTTGAACACGGAGGGCTTTCGCGTGCGGTAAGTCTCTAGGGCGCTGCAACTTCGCCGCGCATGAGGATCCGGGCGCTGCGCACCAGCTGGGTCGCCGCGAGCGCGTTGCCGTCATAGCGCGCGCCAGCGGTCACCGCACCAGACGGCGTGCCGATGCGTACTGAACGCAGCTCGGACGAGCCAATCGCTTCGGCGATGATGCCGCCCTTGATGGAGGCGGCTGCGGCGATGCACATCGCACCCGTGCCGGGCACTGCCTTGTGCGTCTTCTGCATGCTCAGAGTGCGCACGAGGACGTCGTGGCCCTCTGCCTCGAGCTGCGTCCCATCCAGCAGCGGTGCCGCATTCGGAGGCGCCACGACAGCAATCTTCGGCGCGGCCTGCGCGGGCTCCATCCCCATGAGCTTCGCGCCGGCGGCACGGATCCGTTCGAGTCGAGCCATAACCTCGGTGCCATCGAAGGACAACTGCGTTGGGTCTGCGTTTACGTCCGAAGCACGCACGAAGACCATGGGCAGGCATGCGTCAACGAGCGAGACCTCAATGTCGCCGCCCTCATCGTGCACAATATCCGTGGCATTTCCCGTAGGTAGCAAGCCGCTGGTGCGGCTGCCCGCCGGATCGGGGTATTCCAAGGTAATGGGAGAGCCAGTGCCCGCAACGCCCGGCAGCGCGAAGTCTCCATGTACCTGGGCGCGGCCACCAACAACCGTGAGCCGGGCGATGACCGTCTTCGAGGTATTCGTATTGAACAATCGAACGGCATGCTCGCCATCGGGCAACGTCAGGAGGCCTGCCTCGAGCGCGAACGGCGCAATAGCGGAGGAGAGATTACCGCAGTTTGCCGAATAATCCACCGACGTAGTATCGACGGCGACCTGGGCGAAAGTATACGTGAGGTCATGCTCATCGTCGCTCGCCGTGTCCACAATCATGACCTTGGACAGAGACGAAATACCGCCGCCCATGCCATCGAGCTGCCGCCCGTTCGGATCCGGCGAGCCCATCATCGCGCAGAAGAGGGCGTCACGTTCTGCTCGGTCAGCCGGCAAATCCGCAGCATTAAAAAAGACGCCCTTCGACGTGCCCCCTCGGATGAAGTAGGCTTTGAGCCACTGGATGTCGTTCGAATTCTCACCGGTAGTCATGCTGTCGAATGTACCTCACTTGCTGGCAGTCAACTGGAAGTTTGTTCGAAATTTCCCCGGATGGTGGTCGTGAGCCTTCGGCAGCCGAACTCTCCCTATAGGATTCAACCTTGAAGTTGGAGCTAGGTAAAAGGGATAGAAATGAAACCTAAAACTATTGTTGGCGCTGTCATCGCCATCGTCATCCTCGTCGCCGCAGCCCTCGTCATTCCTCATATCTATCCTCGGCGCCGTCTCCGGCCTTTCCTGCGGCGCCTACCAATACCAGGCCGCCTCCGGTCGCATTGTCTTTGAAGCAACCAGCACCCACGGCGACTCCGGCCCCCAGAACATCGCTGCTATGCCGCTCGACCGCATCATGCCCGCACTCGGCATCGACTCGGTCAACCTCTAAAGAATTGCCGCCCTCCTTGGCGGAACAACACAACTGCATAGGCCTCTCACAAGCCCCCGAGACTGTCTTGGAAGTAGGACTCCACGAAATCCCACTGCAACCGGCACCACACGCCATGTGGTGCCGGCTGCATTCGATTTCCTCGGTGTTCTTTTCCGCGAACGCTTGAGACGCGTGTGCCGCCGCGGAGCACAGTGCTCGGCGGCGGCACGGAGGAGGCCTTAGTTATTTAGGCTTCGGTACCAGCAATCGGCGTTGGCTTAATCTTCCAGACCTCGTTTGCGTAATCCGCGATGGTGCGGTCGGAGGAGAAGCGGCCGGAGTAGCAGATGTTGAGCCATGCCTTCTTCGCCCAGTTATCCGGGTCATCGACGTAGTCCTGAGCCATGCGGTCGCGGGTTTCGCGATAGTCAGCGAAGTCGCCGAGGACGTAGTAGGTGTCTTGAGCGTGCTCGCCCTGGCCATCGAGGAGGGAGGAACGCAGGTCGCCGAAGAGACCGGAGTTCTCGTGACCGAGCAATCCGTTGGTCAATGCGTCGAGAACGCGCTTGAGACCCGGAACCGTGTTGTAGAGCTCACCTGGGTTGTAGGACTTGCGCAGCTCCGGTAGTTCCTCGTTGCGGGCACCGAAGATGTAGGCGTTCTCCTCGCCGACAGCGTCGACGATCTCAACGTTCGCGCCGTCCATCGTTCCCAGAGTGAGTGCTCCGTTCATCATGAACTTCATGTTGGAGGTACCGGAGGCTTCCTTACCGGCGACGGAGATCTGCTCGGACACATCGGCGGCCGGGATGATCTTCTCGGCAGGGGAGACGTTGTAGTTCTCCACGAAGACGACACGGATGATGTCCTTGGTCGCCGGGTCGTTGTTGACCAGCTCGGCGATGGTGTTGATGAGCTTGATAATGGCCTTCGCACGCATGTAGCCCGGGGCTGCCTTGGCGCCGAAGATGAACGTGCGCTTCGGGACGGTCTCGCCGTCGTCCTTGATGCGGAAGTAGAGGTCCAAGATGTAGAGCGCGTTCATGAGCTGACGCTTGTACTCGTGCAGACGCTTGATTTGGACGTCGAAGATGGAATCCGGGTCGACCTCAGCGCCTTGGTGGTCCTTGACCCAGGCAGCAAAGTCGGCCTTGTTCTTGCGCTTGATGTCCTGGAGCTTGGCGAGCACTTTGGGGTTATCGGCCAGGGGCGCGAGTTCCTTGAGCGCGGTGAGGTTGGTGACCCACTCGTCCGAGCCGGACTGCTTGGTGAGCAGCTTGGCCAGACGCGGGTTACACATCTTCAGCCAGCGGCGCGGGGTGACGCCATTCGTCTTATTGTTGAACTTCTCCGGCCAGAGGTCGTACCACTCAGACAGAGTGTCCGCCTTGATGATCTCGGTGTGCAGGGCGGCCACGCCGTTGATAGAGAAGGCCGCGTAGCAGGCAATCCACGCCATGTGGACCTGGCCGTTGGAGACTGGAGCCATGTAATCGATGCGGCCTTGGTCGAGGCCACGCTCGGCCATCTCGGAACGGAAGCGGCGGTCGATTTCCTCGACGATTTCCCAGATGCGCCAGAACAGCTTCTGGAAGATGGAGACTTCCCAGCTCTCCAGGGCCTCAGCCAGGACGGTGTGGTTGGTGTAGGCGAAGGTCTTCTGGACGACGGCCCAAGCGTCATCCCAGCCCAGCTCGTGCTCATCCATCAGCAGGCGCATGAGCTCCGGGATAGCGAGCACCGGGTGGGTGTCGTTGAGCTGAATGGAGTTGTAGTCCGCGAAGCCCGTGAGGTCGTCGCCGTGGTCCTCGAGGTAGTCGTCGATCATCTGCTGCAGCGAGGCAGAGACGAAGAAGTACTGCTGGCGCACGCGCAGGACCTTGCCCTCGTACGTCGTGTCGTTGGGGTAGAGCACGCGACAGATGTCCATGACGCGCTCGCGCTCGACGATGGCGTCAGTAAAGCGCTGGGAGTTGAAGGCGTCGTAATCGAATTCGTCGATGGGCTCGGACTTCCACAGACGCAGCGTACCCACGTTGTCCGTGCCGTAACCGGTAATCGGCATGTCGTAGGGGATGGCGCGGACATCCATGTCGTCGAAGTGGACGCGGCGCTGGCTCGTGGCGCGGCGCACGACGAAGTCGTAGCCGTTTTCCATCCAGGAGTCCGGCTGTTCCTTCTGGTGGCCGTGGTCGAAAGATTGGCGGAACAGGCCGTAGCGATAGAGCAGACCGTAGCCGGTCACTGGGTAATCCTGCGTGACGGCGGAATCGAGGAAGCAAGCAGCAAGGCGGCCCAGGCCACCGTTGCCCAGCGCGGCATCGTGCTCGGCCTCGAGGACGTCGGTGAGCTCGCGGCCTGCGGCGCGGGAGGCGGCAACAGCGTCATCGACGAGGTCCAGGTTGGTTAAGTTGTTGAGCAGCGCGCGGCCCTGGAGGAATTCCGCGGAGAAGTAATGCTGACGGCGGGTCTTGCGGTATGCGCGGCGCGTGGCCTCCCAGTTGTCCGCAATCTGTTCCATGACGGCGGACGACAGTCCGGACCAGAATTTGCGGTCAGTAGCCGTGAGCGGGGTGACGCCAGCGGCAGCGCGGACGTGGCCTGGGATGGCCCTTTCAAATGCGGAGTGCGACATTTTTCCTCTACTGTTGTGGATGGAAACGAATGCACTCTATTTTAGCCGCGCGAGGTGACGTGTGCAGAGCGGCTAATGACGCGTCGCGCAAGCTTAATGCGCGAGATACGTGAGCGACGCAGCGGCCGCGGCGCGGGTTGCCGCGTGGGCGGTCGGCTCATACTCCGGCAGGAAGTCTGCTTGGTGGTTGACTGGCGGATTATCCTGCTGATCCGCCGAGGTAGATCCCACAAACCAGTAGTAGTAGGGCACGCCCCAGGCCTGCGGCAGGTAGCAGAAGTCCTCGGAAGCGGTATTGGGTTCCCCGGTGACAGAGTCCTCGCCAAAGGTGGCGTCGAATACCTCGCGGACAGCCTCGTGCGCGGCAATGTCGTTATCAGTGACCTCACCGTGCGCATAAAATTCGAAAGTCGGCGGAAGCGGTGACCCCGAGGCGGTGCATTCGGCCTCAACGACGCGCTTGAGCGATGCATAGACGCGCTCAGCAATCGCGGGATCGTAGTACCGAGTATTGAGCACGAGCGTCGCGGAATCGGGGATGATGTTGTTCTTATCGCCCGAGTGCAGTTCGCCCACGGAAATGACAAAGAAGTCGCTCGGTGCGACCTCACGGCCGACGATTCCCTGGAGACGCACGACGATCATCGCCGCGATATAGGTCGCGTCGATTGATTTATGCGGCATGGACGCGTGCGCGGAACGGCCGTTGATGGTGATGCGGATGGAGTCGCAGCCGGCGAGCACCGGACCCGCGGCGGACTGCACCTGTCCTGCCGGCCCCGGCATGATGTGTTGGCCCAAGCAGATATCGGGCTTCGGCACGCGCCCCACTAGGTCATCGGCAATCATGAGCTTCGCGCCATCCGAGGTTTCCTCCGCAGGTTGGAAGAGTGCGAGGAAGGTGCTAGACCACGCGTCGCGTTCCGCGTCGAGGATGGAGCAGGCGCCCAACAAACCGGTGGCGTGCATGTCGTGGCCGCACGCATGCATGTTTCCATTCGTCGAGGCATACGCCGCGCCGGAAGCCTCCGCGATCGGCAGCGCGTCGAAGTCCGCGCGCACCAGGACGGTGGGACCTTCACCGTTGCGGAAGACGGCCACCATGCCATGCCCGCCGATGCCCCCAATAATCTCGCAGTCCAACGCCTCCAGGCGCTCCCGAATCCGGCTCGCCGTGCGCTCCTCTTCGTGGGAGAGCTCGGGGTTGCGGTGGAGGTCTTCGTAGAACTCGCGCTGCCACGACAGGTCAGCGGTGGTGTCGTGGAGAAGCTGGGCGATAGTAGAGGCATGGGATGTTGTTGCAGAAGACATGGATTTCACCTTACTCCCATGGGTAAGGTTGCCCTCATGCCTATTATTCAATTTGATGTCCTCGCCCCGGATGAGCAGAGCGAGAAGGTCCGCGGGGTTTTCCAGACTGCCGTCGATAAGCTCGTGCAGGCCGGCCGTATGACCTCGGCCAACGTGGAGCTTGTGACGAACCCGAAGCTGCCGGAGGGACTTGCCGACCAGCTGCGCCAGGTCTACCGCGACGAGCACGACGGCCAGGACTTGGAGTTCGCCTCCGTCTACCGTTACCCGATTGCCGTCGAGGGCCTCAACGGTTCTATCAACCAGCTCGCGATGGTGCTCTCACGCCTGCTGACCCCGCATGCGGAGTTGCCGCAGGATTACGTGCTACTCGAGAACGAGAAGGATTATGAGCTGCCCGCGATCTTCCCGTGGACGCTGGAGATCCTCCGCTAGACATCTCAGGCGACGGATATTGCATGTGTATTGGCGGTATTTTCTACCTCGGCCCGTCCATCGCGTGGAGCGAGGTGATATGTATCGCCGCTCATCGCCGAGCTGTCCTGTGGTGTGGGATCGGCCTGTAACGACGTATCCAAGATTGCGATTCTCACCGGCTCGGTGATTGCTGCAGTGATCGGCGCTACCATCCTGGGGCTGCGTAATCGCGTTTTGCGAGGCAGGAATCTACCGCGGAGGCGGAGGAATTCCCGGCAGTCGTTGTGACCTAGCCTCGTGAGCTGAAGCTGCGGGCTATAGCACGGCCGGCCTCGCGCAGTTGCTCCTGGAGCTCGCCTTTTTGGCTGAGCTCGGCAGACAGCACGCCTTCGGGGACGTTGGAGGCAAGTTCGCCCGCGACAACGGCGGCGGGGGTGGCGGAGTCTTCCGCGAGGTCGAGGAGCGTGCCTACGACCTTGCCGGTCGTGGACTGCTCGTCAAAGCGGCCTTCGCCGGTCACGAGGAGGGCGGCCTCGCGGAGACGTTCCGGAATTCCTAGGGCCTCGGCGACGAAGCGTCCGCCGGGCTCGAGCGTGGTGTGGTCCTCGGAGCCCCACAGAAGGGCAGAGACCCACGTGAGCCCGACCGGAATGCAGCCAGCCGCGCCGAAGCTCTCGCGATCGGCGTCGATGCCGGTGACCTCGCACAGACGCAGCATGGCGCCAGTAAGGAGCGCGACGTCCTCGCGGGTCGCGCCCTTTTGTGGGCCAAAGACGGCGGGGGCGTGGGCCGGCACCGTGCGCGTGTCCGCGAGCAACGTGTAGTCAAGCATCGCCGCCTTCATATTGAGCTGCGCGGTATCGATGGTGTCGAGTTGCACGAGTGCGGCGCCGCCCTTGGATAGCGCATAGCCGCGTGCGTCATGTGCGGCGGCACCGAGCGCGGTGAGAATGCCCGTGCCGCCGTCAATCGTGGCGGAGCCGCCGAGTCCCAGCACGATGTGCTTTGCGCCGCGCGACTCGGCATCCGCGATCAACACGCCGGTGCCATATGAATCTGCGGTGCGCGGCTCAAGCGCGTCCTTCACGGCGGGCAGACCCGTGGCCGCGGCGACGTCAATGTAGGCCGTCTGCGTGGACTGGTTGAGGAAGTAGGTTGCCTCGGTGAGCCGGCCCACGGCGTCGGTCGCTGGGAGCTGAACGGTGACCATGTGTTCGCCGCGGGCGGCTGCTGCCTCGGCGAGGACCTGGGCGGTGCCCTCGCCGCCGTCGGCCATAGGGAGGGTGACCACGGTGGCATCGGCAAGCTCGGCGCGGATGCCAGAGGCGATGCCTGCGGCGGCCTCGGCGGCGGTAGCCGAGCCTTTGAAAGAATCAGGGGCGACGATGATGAGGGGCGAATTCATAGAGACGAGTATAAAGGGTGGCGAAATCTCTCCAATTCTGTAGTTGTATAGAAATAGCTATAGAAATTTTTTGGAACCATTATTGCTGGTAGTGGCATTGATGTGGGGAAGCTAACGGGCGCGCGAGTTGCATTTTTGGGTGTGGCGGTGGAAACTATCAATCGTTAGGAATTAAGTCCCGTCACATGGGACGCTACATATAAAGGGGTCGCACATGACTGCATCGGTTGACACTCAAATTTCCGAGTATTACGACAAGCTTCTCAAGCGCAACGCTGGCGAACCGGAGTTTCACCAGGCTGTGTCCGAGGTTCTCGATTCTCTGAAGATCGTGCTGGGCAAGGACCCGCACTACGCCGACTATGGCCTCATTGAGCGTCTCTGCGAGCCGGAGCGCCAGCTCATCTTCCGTGTGCCGTGGACCGATGACAATGGCGACATTCAGGTCAACCGTGGCTTCCGCGTGCAGTTCAACTCCGCGCTCGGCCCCTACAAGGGTGGTCTGCGTTTCCACCCGTCCGTCAACCTGGGCATCATCAAGTTCCTGGGCTTCGAGCAGATCTTTAAGAACTCGCTCACCGGCCTGCCCATCGGCGGCGGCAAGGGCGGCTCGGACTTCGACCCCAAGGGGAAGTCGGACCGTGAAATCATGCGCTTCTGCCAGTCCTTCATGACGGAGCTCTACCGCCACATTGGCGAGTACCGCGACGTCCCAGCGGGTGACATCGGAGTTGGCGGCCGTGAGATCGGCTATCTCTTCGGTCAGTACCGCCGCCTGTCCAACCAGCACGAGTCCGGCGTCCTCACCGGCAAGGGTCTCACCTGGGGTGGCTCCCTCGTTCGCACCGAGGCCACTGGCTACGGTCTGGTCTACCTCACTAGCGAGATGATGAAGGCCCACAATGAATCCTTCGAGGGCGCCAAGGTTATCGTCTCCGGTTCCGGTAACGTTGCCATCTACGCCGCTGAGAAGGTTCAGCAACTGGGCGGCACCGTTGTCGCCATGTCTGACTCCTCCGGTTACGTCTCCACCCCGAACGGCGTGGACCTCGAGCTGCTCAAGGACATCAAGGAAGTTCGCCGCGCTCGTATCTCCGCGTACGCTGCCGAGGCCGGCAACGGCGCTGAGTACCACAAGGGCGGCAACATCTGGGAGGTCAAGGCCGACGTGGCTCTGCCGTGTGCCACCCAGAACGAGCTCGACGGCGAGTCTGCCAAGCTGCTCGCTGCCAACGGCACCCGTTACGTGGCGGAGGGCGCCAACATGCCGTCCACCCCGGAGGCTGTTCACTTCTTCCTGCAGAACGACATCCACTACGCGCCGGGCAAGGCTGCCAATGCCGGTGGCGTTGCAACGTCTGCGCTTGAGATGCAGCAGAACGCCTCCCGTGACTCCTGGTCCTTCGAATACACCGACCAGCGCCTCCACGAGATTATGTCCAACATCTTCAAGGACATCGACAAGACCGCGAAGGACTACGACCGCGAGGGCGATTACGTTGCCGGCGCGAATATCGCGGGCTTCAAGAAGGTTGCCGACGCTATGTTGGCGCAGGGTGTCATCTAGGGCTCCGATTCTTCCGGCTGCCTAAGCATTCCGCGGCTCCACTTTCCTCAGGGTTTGGTGGGGCCGCAGTTGTCTTTAGCGGAAACTCTTCACGTAGGCCGCTCGGTTGGGTAACCTGGGTCACAAAGGGAACTTTAAGGTATTTCAGAAGTAAAAGTAAGACGCCATCTGAAAGGAATTTCTCATGTCACGTATCACTTCTGTCTTCGCGAGTACCGTCCTCGCTGTTTCTTTGTCTGTGGCCCCTGCCCACGCGGCCATCGTGCGGGACGGCTCCGGTGGCTACGGCCAGATTGGTCAGGGTCCCATTGGTAACCCGGAGGCGGAGAGCGACTACGCCACTATTCACTACCCGCACCTTCCCACGGTTGTCCAGGGTCAAACGATGACCATCCGGCCGACCTCGATGACACGCCCGGACGGCTCCGTGGTGGCGGATCCGGCCGCGGAGGGGTACACGTTCTCCACGAATTTTGTCGATGACAACTACGAACTGCCATTTCGTGACGACATCGTCCAGGCCGCGCCCGATGGCACCCTGACTATCACGGCGAGCGATGCTGAATATCCCGGCATCAATGAAGTTGCTGTGGCCATCCATAATCCGAAGATTGGCCCCAGTGAGTACACCATCCTGCGCATTCACGTGGTACCGCCCACGCTCGCGGATGCGACTAACGAGAAGATGGACGTTGTCCACTACCGTGCCGTCATGGCGGAGCAGGGCTTTAGTACGACCCAGCCACCGGAGATCTGGTCGCGCGAGACGACCTCGCAGCTCAAAGATGGCCGCAGTGGTTACCGCTACGACATCGTGAGTCCGGATCCTGCGAAGGGTTGGACCGTGCCTGCCTGGGTGTCCGTCGATAAAGGCACGGGTAAGTTCACTGCGAATCCGCCCAAGGAACAGCCGAACGCGACGTTCGTTGTCCCGATTTCTATCCAGGATGTCGCCACCGGAGAGGTCACCATGTCGCAGGTAACGGTGCGCGTTGAGCCCGTGCGTGATGGGCAGGGACGATCGCGTGCGGAGCGTGCGCAGATGGTGAAGCTGTCGAGCGATATCTTTGCCGCGTTCTCGTCGCGCTAACGGGAAAGCCGCATTGAGCGATAATCTTGCGGACACTCGTGCGTGGGATCCCCGTTGTGGGGCGGAGTCCCACGTATTCTGGTGGGCATGTATCGCGTATTCGAGTCCCTTGACGAGCTTGTACAAATCCTGGAGCAGGCCTATGGCGTGCCCATGACGTCGAACTGCGTCGTCCCGCGCAACGATATGCTGGCACTTCTCGATGAGTTGCGCAATGCGCTGCCCGTCGAGCTCGATGATGCACAAGACGTGCTGGACCGCCAGGACGCCATCCTGGCCGGTGCGCAGGAGCGTGCTGACCAGACCATCGCGGACGCGGATCGCGATGCCCAGGACATGGTCGCGCGTGCACAAGAAGATTCGGATGGCATGCTCGCTGAGGCCCAGCAGCGTTCCACTTCGATGGTGGCACAGGCGGAAGATCGTGCCGCCCGTACCGTCGAGGATGCGCGTGCTGAGGCCGAGCGTCTTGTCGCACAGGGCAATCAGTCCTATGACCGTGCGGTGGCGGAAGGTCAGGCGGAGCAGGAGCGTTTGGTCTCCGAGTCTGAGGTCGTGCGCCGCGCGGATGACGAGGCACACCGCATCGTGGAGACCGCCCATGCGGAATCCTCGCGCCTGCGCCGCGAGTGTGATGATTTCGTCGACGAGAAGCTGTCTCAGTTCGAGGAATCGCTCACGGGCATCCTGCGTACCGTGGGCTCCGACCGTCAGGCTCTGCGCCGCGGCGCCGGTGCCTCCGGGCGCGGCGAAGAAGACTACAACGCGTACCGCGCGCAGCGCTAAGCGGGGAATAGCCCGGCGGCCCTAGCGGGTGTGCGCGTGGACGCGCGTGGGGGCATCGGCAGGCTGGGGGCGCCGGGTCTGTGCTGCCAGACCCGCGAAGAGCAGCGCGATGATGCTGCTGGGAATGGCGTAGAGGATCCACATTATGGTGAGCGACGTGGACCAATTGGCCGTGGCGTTGGTGCCAAACTCGAGTTCGTAGACGATATTCGTGAGGATCTCCACGGTGACCGTGCCGAGCATCATGCCAGCCACGGCAACGAAGACGGAGGCGACGGGGAACGTGCCGCGCCACGCTAAGACCGAGGCGGCGAAGATGCATAAACCCGAGGCGATAATGACCGTTACCGTGAAGGGGATTGGCAGCAGCGTAAAGATTCCGAAGCTGAGTCCGCAGGCGAACCCGCGGACGAGAAGCTGACGGAAGCCCAAGCACCGCGTGGTACCAGCGGTGCGGGGACGTGTGAAGTGGCGCGCAAGGAAGCCGATTCCCACGAGGAGAGCGCAGGGCACCACGGCAGCGAACACAAAAGCATGAAGGGCTTGTGGCGCCAGGGTGGCTACGGCGCTCGACGCGCTCGCGAGGGATTCGTTGGTCATAAGAAAAGAATAAGGACGTGCGCTACGCGGAAGAAAGCACTTTGGGTGTACTTAAAGGCCTTTGTGCGCACCTCGACAGGTGATTGCCAGAGAGCGGAGCAAATCTGTGTGCCCGGTAGGCGAACCGCCATGTATAGGGGCGTTCGGGGTAGGATATGTCATTGCTATGACTTCTCCACTTAAGTTTAATGTTGCGGACTTGCTGCGCGGACCGGATGCTGATGGCATGCCGCAGCAGCGCACGCAGACGGGGCCGGCGCCGGAGCGCATTGGTGTCGAAATGATTGCTATCCCCAAAGGTAGCGAGCTGGGCGTCGACGCGACGCTCACCCCGCTGGGCGGCGCGATTATGGTCGACGCCGATATCCATGGACAGTTGGAAGGCGAGTGCGCGCGGTGCTTGCGCCCGCTCACTCCGCCGGTGGACCTTCACATCACGCAGGTCTATGCCACGGACCCGGATTTCATTTCTGGTGATGCGGCGGATGAGGCGGACGAGGGCTCGGGTGACGAGACTCCGATCATCGAGGGTGACGAGATCGATATTCTTCAGGCCGTCATCGATGAGGCTGGCTTGACGCTGCCGTTTAACCCCACGTGTGAGGGCGGCTGCGACGTGCCGGAGGTCGAGGGCGTGACGCTGGGCACCTCAGGCGAAGAGGATAATACGACTGACCTGCGTTGGGCCGGACTGGAGAAGTTCCTGTGAGCAAGAAAACCAAGATGACGGGTGAAGAAGCGCTGGAGGCTGCGTTCAACTCGGTCGACCATGCGCCGCTGCTGGCGTCGCTCGGCATCGACATTCCGCATGACTTGCTCCGTCTTGCGCTGTCGCACCGTTCCTTCGCGAACGAGCACGGCCACTTGCCGAACAACGAACGACTGGAGTTTCTTGGTGACGCGGTGTTGGGCCTGTCCGTGGCCTCGCAGCTCTATACGCAGTACCCGTCGCGTCCTGAGTCTGATATCTCGAAGATGCGCGCGTCCATCGTCTCGCGCTACGGCTTGTCTGACATCGCACGCGAAATTGGCCTGGGTCAGTACATCCTGCTGGGCAAGGGCGAGACGACCACGGGCGGCGCAGATAAAGACTCCATCCTGGCAGACACGATGGAGGCCCTTTTGGGCGCCATCTACCGCACGCATGGTTTTGAGCCAGCGCGCGCCGTGATTCTCACTCTGTTTAAGAAGAAGATCGACAACGCCACTGCCTCGGGCCGTCATTTGGACTGGAAGACGAACCTGCAGGAGTTGTGCGCGGAGCTGCGCGCGCCCATGCCGGTGTATTCGGCGACGTCCACCGGCCCCGAGCATGCGCAGACTTTCACCGCATACGCGCATGTCGCGGGTAAAGAGCTAGGAGTGGGTACCGGTCAGAACAAGAAGCTGGCCGAACAACAGGCAGCAGAAAAGGCCCACGGCGCGCTGACGGAGCACCCGGAGCTCGTTGCTGGCACCGTTGATAAGTGGACCCAGAGCTAGGTCTGCATGCCGGAACTTCCTGAGGTCGAGTCTGTCCGCCGGGGGTTGGTGGGCTATCTGCCGGGCCGCACGTTTGAACGCGTGGAGGTCCTTCACCCGCGGTCGAACAGGGGACAACTGGCGCCGCTGGCGGGCCTGCTCGTGGGGCGCACCGTCGCGGATGTCGCGCGCCGGGGCAAGTTCATGTGGCTCGAATTCGAGGGGGAGGACCGCAGTGATTCGCACCGCGACGTTCTCCATGTGCACCTGGGCATGTCGGGACAAATGCGGGTGGGCGAGGTTTCGTCGAAACACGTGCGGGTGCGCGCGAAGTTATCGGAGGGACTCGAACTGTCCTTTATCGACCAGCGCACGTTCGGCTATTGGCTCTATGGTCCCTGGTCGAAGATTGCACATATCGCGCCTGATCCCTTGGAACCAGCCTTCGATGTCGTGGCGACCGCGCGACGGCTGCGGCGAAAGAAGAGCGCCGTGAAAGTCGCGCTCATGGACCAGACCGTGGTGAGCGGAATTGGCAATATCTACGCGGACGAGGCGTTCTGGGCGGCGGGGATCCGACCGACGCGGCGCGCCTCGAGCCTGTTGCAACGTGAGGCGGTGGCGCTCCTCGGAGCGGCGTCGGACGTCATGGGGCGCGCGCTCGCGGTGGGCGGCACGAGCTTCGACGCCTTGTACGTCAACGTCAATGGCGAATCCGGATACTTTGACCGCTCCTTGCACGCGTATGGGCGAGACGGCGAACCCTGCGATCGGTGCGGCACGCCGCTGACCAAGATCGTGGTGGGCGGGCGCGGCACGCACTACTGTCCGAATTGTCAAAAATAGGGGAGAGTGAGATGTCTCCTGCCGCATGAGATAGGTAGATCCGGCTCACATACCCTATTGTTTTCTGCATGCAGGAAATTTTCAGCACCGTGCTCGGTGCGATTAACAACACTCTGTGGACATGGGTCCTTCCGTGGCTGCTCATCGCCGCGGGTCTCTTCTTTGGTTTCCGGACTGCCGTCGTGCAGATCCGTATGGTTCCCGATATGTTCAAGGCCATCGTCGAGCGCCCCAAGGGCGTGGGCGCCGACGAGGACGAGGAATACGGCGGCATCTCCGCGTTTAAGGCGTTCACCATTTCCGCGGCGTCGCGCGTGGGCACCGGCAACGTCGCCGGCGTGGCCGTCGCGATTTCCGTCGGTGGACCGGGCGCGGTGTTCTGGATGTGGGTGATTGCCATCCTCGGTGGCGCGACGGCCTTCATCGAGTCGACGCTCGCTCAGCTGTGGAAGATCCGCGACGGGGATACCTACCGCGGTGGCCCGGCGTACTACATGAGCCGCGGCCTGGGCTGGAAGAAGCTGGCGGCGGTCTTCTCCGTGGCCATCGCCATTACCTTCGGCTGGCTCTACGAAGCATTCCAGACCAACGCTATTTCTGAGTCCTTCGCGACCTCCTTCAACCAGGACTCCACGACATTTAAGGCCATCATCGGTCTGGCCGTTGCATTTGTCTCGGGTCTCATCATCATCGGTGGCGTGAAGCGCATTGCCAACATCACGCAGGTCGTCGTGCCCTTCATGGCGCTGGCATACCTCGCCGTTGGTCTCGTGGTCATCGTCATCAACATCGGTGAAGTGCCTGCAATGTTCCTCCACATTGTGGAGTCGGCCTTCGGCTTCAGCGAGGTCGCGGGCGCGACACTCGGCATGGCACTGATGAAGGGTATTCAGCGCGGCCTGTTCTCCAATGAGGCCGGTGAGGGATCTGCCCCGAACGCTGCGGCCACCGCGACGGTCTCGCACCCGGTCAAGCAGGGACTCGTGCAGACGCTCGGCGTCTACTTCGATACCCTCGTCGTCTGTTCCATCACCGCGTTCATCATCCTGCTGGGCACGGACTTCGAGTCCTTCGGCAGCGACGAGATCGCTGGCGTGGCCCTCACGCAGTCCTCGCTGAGCAACGTCGTGGGTGCATGGGGTACGCACTTCATCACCTTCATTTTGTTCTTCCTGGCCTTCTCTTCGGTGCTAGGAAACTACTACCTTGCGGAATCCAATATCACCTACCTCTTCAAGCAGAAGTGGGCGCTGTGGGGCTTCCGCGTTATCTCTGTGGCTTTCGTCTTCTACGGCGCCGTGGCCCCGCTGGGCACTGTCTTCGACCTGGCCGATACCGGTGCTGCCATCATGGTGCTGCTCAACGTCGCAGCCATCGTGCCGCTGTCGGGTGTGGCCATCAAGCTGCTCAAGAACTACAACGAACAGCGTCGCCAGGGCGTCGACCCCGTCTTCCACCGCGATATGCTGCCGGGCGTGTCCAACATCGAGGTCTGGGACGGTTCCGATCCTGTGACGCGTCGTAGCGTGGAAGACCGCCAGCACTTGAACGATAGTCTGGGAGACCACACCAACTTCCGCGAGTTCTAACTCGCCACGAGAAACCCAGATACCGAAATTTAAGGAGATCTCACCCCATGGTTCGCATGACCGCATTTGTTCACGGCTACGTCCAAGGAGTGGGGTTTCGTTGGTGGGTGCGCTCCCGCGCCCTAGAACTTGGCTTGGTCGGGCACGCCACAAACTTGAGCGACGGCCGCGTCCAAATCGTCGCGGAAGGGCCGCGCGAGGTCTGTGAGCGCCTCCTTGAGCTCACCCGTGAGCAGCCGTCCACGACGCGCCGCCCCGGCACGGTCGACACGGTCGTTCCGCAGTGGGCAGAGCCCAAGGGCGAATCGGGCTTTGTCGAACGCTAGACACTACGGGGAAGGTGGCTCATCCATCGCGTGGTGAGCACCGCAACTTCGCGCGCTGGCGGCGCGGAGGAGCACAGCGTAGGGACGGAGGGCATCGGCAAGCTCAAAGACGTGCTGCCAGCCCTCGGCGCCCGCGTCGTTATCCGCGGCGAGCACGGCCACCCGCACGGAAGTGCCGGTATAAGGCCGAGCGCGCAATACCTGATTCCCGCACGATATCCGTGACGGTGATTGTCTCCCCTTCCTGCTCACCAGCGAGATGATTGAGTGCGCCAACGACACGATCGAAAGCGCTGTGTGCGGAGGCGTCATTGGCTTCGCGCACGGCGCGCAGTTGTGAATCGGAATGGAAAATCATGGGTAAGTTTGTTTTAATTTAAAATTAAAAAGTACTTATATCTGGGTCTGGCGCAGGGCTTGCTAGAATTGCACGAATGCACCTCAAATCGCTCACGCTCAAAGGATTCAAGTCCTTCGCGTCGGCGACGTCTATGAAATTTGAGCCCGGCATCTGCGCCGTGGTTGGTCCCAACGGCTCCGGCAAATCCAATGTCGTCGATGCCCTCGCGTGGGTCATGGGGGAGGGCTCCGCCAAAACGTTGCGTGGCGGCAAGATGCAGGACGTCATCTTCGCCGGTGCGGGTGACCGCAAGGCCTTGGGTCGCGCCGAGGTGACGCTCACCATCGACAACGCGGATGGTGCGCTGCCCATCGAGTACTCCGAGGTCTCCGTCACCCGCCGCATGTACCGCGACGGCGCGAGTGAATATGAAATTAATGGTGCCAAAGCCCGCCTCATGGATATTCAGGAGCTGCTCAGCGACTCCGGTATCGGCCGCGAGATGCACGTTATCGTCGGGCAGGGCAAGCTCGCGGAGATCCTTGAGTCGCGTCCGGGGGACCGCCGTTCCTATATAGAAGAGGCGGCCGGCGTCCTCAAGCACCGCCGCCGCAAAGAAAAGGCGCAGCGCAAGCTCACCGGCATGCAGGCGAACCTGGATCGCCTCCAGGACCTCACGGATGAGCTGGGCAAGCAGCTCAAGCCCCTCGCGCGACAGGCGGAAGCCGCGAAGCGCGCCGCCACGGTCCAAGCGGATCTGCGCGACGCCCGCCTGCGTCTCGCCGGCGATCAGGTCGTGCGCCTGCGCGCCGAATACGACAACGCGGAGAAACAAGCCGAGCTCCTCGCTGAACAGGTCGCCACGCTCCAAGCTCAGCTCGAAGCTGCAGAAGAAGCCCACGCCGACGTCGAGGCCCAGCTCGCCGTCGCGGCACCGGCTGCCGATGCCGCCCAAAAGCTGTGGTTCGATCTGTCCTCGCTCGTCGAGCGCGTCTCTGCGACCCAGCGCATCGCCACCGAGCGCGCCCAGAACGTCGGCGCCCAGGTCGCCTACTCCGGCCAGGATCCCGAGGATCTTGAGGCCCGCGCTGCGCGTGCCGACGAGGAACACGAGATGCTCCTCGAAGCGGCAGAGGAAGCCGCCATGCGCCTGGAGTCCCTGCGCGAAACCTTGCTGGAGAAACGGGAGGCCTTCGAGGCCGCCGACCGCGAACACATGGCCCAACTGCGCGCCATTGCGGACCGCCGGGAGGGCGTTGTCCGTCTTATTGCCGCGGAGGAGTCGCTTACTGCTCAGGTCGAGTCCGTCGAATCCGAGCTCTCCCGCCACGAGGAGACCCTCGGTTCCACCCGTGAGCGCACGCAGGCCGCCCAGCGCGAGGCCGACAGCGTCGCGGATAAGCTGGCGGCCCTCGATGCGGAACGCCAGCCCCTCGAAGAAGCCCACGTGCGCGCCGCTACGGAATCCGATGCCGCCGATAAGCGCCTCGAGCAGCTGCGTGACGGCCAGCGCGAACGCGAACGCGCCGTCTATACGCTGCGCTCGCGCATCGAGACGCTGGCAACCACCGCGCCGGAGACCGCTGATCTCGGTCCCGACTTCCATCCGCTCGCGGACTTCCTCACGACCTCGCAGGAAACGGCCGTCGCCGCGGCGCTGGGCGCCTTCGCCGACGCCCAGGCCGGCAGCCTCACCCCTGAGCTGCTCACGCAGCTTTCCGATGCCGCCCGCGCCACGCTCTTCGACACCTCCACGTACCACGACCCGGGGGACTGGCGCCTCGACGCGACGCTCCCAGGTGGCTGCTCGTGGCTACTCGACCACGTCACCGCAGTTCCGGAAGTCCGCGCCGCCGTCACGCGGCTCCTCGCCGACGTCGTGCTTGCCCCCGACGCGTCTGCAGNCGCACGCAGGCCGCCCAGCGCGAGGCCGACAGCGTCGCGGATAAGCTGGCGGCCCTCGATGCGGAACGCCAGCCCCTCGAAGAAGCCCACGTGCGCGCCGCTACGGAATCCGATGCCGCCGATAAGCGCCTCGAGCAGCTGCGTGACGGCCAGCGCGAACGCGAACGCGCCGTCTATACGCTGCGCTCGCGCATCGAGACGCTGGCAACCACCGCGCCGGAGACCGCTGATCTCGGTCCNGTCGCCGCCCGCATCGCCGCCGCCGAAGCCGAACTCGTAACCGCCCAAGCGGAGCTCGAGGAACTTTCCGGCACGTTCGAGGGCGCCAAGCTCGCCGCGGAAGACGCCCGCGTCACCGCCGCCTCCGCGAAGGCCGCGCTGCGCGAGCACGACACGCAGATTGAGGCGTGGAAGCGCGACCACCAGCGTCTCCTGTCCCAACATGCGGCGAATAAGGCGGAGCACGAGAAGGCCGCCGCTCGCGCCACGGACATCGAGGTCCAGCTCACGCAGCTGCGCGAGCAACTCGCCGAGGCCCGCGACCGCCTCGCCCGCGTCGACGCGGACGNCCACGTTCAGCAGGCCGCGGCCCAGGTCTCCGCCGCGCGCTCGCAGCTCGACCGACTCACCTCGAACGCGCATAACTCGGATATCGCACGCTCCCAGGCCCAGGTCCGCCGCGACGAGGCCGAAGCTAAGCTTGTCGAGCAGCTCGGCCTGTCGATGACGGATCTGCTCCGCGATTACACGCCGGGCGAGGACTTCGACCGCGCCGCGGAGACGAAGCGCCTCAAGCAAGCCGAAAAAGACTTGAACTCCCTGGGCAAGGTCAACCCGCTGGCCCTCGAAGAATACAAAGCGCTGGAGGAGCGCTACACCTTCCTTTCCACGCAGCTCGATGACGTCATCCAGGCGCGCAAGGACCTCACCGGCGTCATCGAAGACGTCGACGAACAGATTCTCCAGCTCTTCACGGACGCGTGGAACGATGTCGAGGCCGAGTTCCCCAAGGTCTTTCAGACCCTCTTCCCAGGCGGCGAGGGCCGACTCGTCCTCACCGACCCAGACGACATGCTCACCACGGGTATTGAGGTTGAGGCTCGCCCGCCGGGAAAGAAGGTCAAGCGTCTGTCCTTGCTTTCCGGTGGCGAGAAGTCGCTCACCGCGCTGGCCATGCTCGTGGCCATCTTCCGCGCGCGCCCCAGCCCGTTCTACGTCATGGACGAGGTCGAGGCCGCCCTCGACGACGTCAACCTGCGCCGACTCATTGCGCTCTTCGAGGAGCTGCGCAAGGACTCGCAGCTCATCGTCATCACGCACCAGAAGCCGACGATGGACATCGCGAACGTGCTCTACGGCGTGACCATGCGCGGCGACGGCGTTACGCGCGTCATCTCGCAGCGCATGACGCGCGCCGGCGACGCCNTCGTGTGTCTTTGGCACTATAGAGAGCATGAACACAACTCTTACCGTCGTTATCGTCGTTGCTCTCCTGCTTCTCATCATTCTTGGAGTGATTATTGGAGGCAAGAAGCGCGGCGAAGCGAAGAAGGTCTCTTTCGAGAAACCGGCTGAGATTGAGGAAAAGCAGCTCACGCAGGAGCAGAAGTCCGGCAACTACCAGGCCCAGGGCGGCTTTAACTTCACGCAGGCTGGCCCAGCAAAGGAGCCGGTGACTCCACCGTCGAACCCGAGCGCAC
The DNA here is from genome assembly GCF_900092335.1 of Corynebacterium phoceense. GTDB lineage: Bacteria > Actinomycetota > Actinomycetes > Mycobacteriales > Mycobacteriaceae > Corynebacterium > Corynebacterium phoceense. The sequence goes on along the minus strand of NZ_LT596208.1, from coordinate 1,352,338 downwards.
AGCCGGGTTCCGCTGAGCCGAGCGCAACGGCGATGGCCAACGAGCAGCTGCGCGGCGAGACTCCGAAGACTGAGTCTAAGACGCCGGAGCCCGTGAAGTCCGAACCCGCTGCGCCGGTCCAGGACTCGAAGGTCGTCGAGGAAACTAAGCCGGAGCCGGTGAAGTCTGAGCCGACCGCCCCGGTTCAGGAGCCGGAAGCGGAGAAGCCTGCTGCGGGTGCTGCAGCTGCCGGTGCCGCAGGCGCTGCTGCTGCAGCAGCTGTTGGTGCGGCGGCGACCGAGAACGTGGAGGCCGAGAACGTGGAGGCCGAGGAGGCCGCTGCACAGGCAGATGCCGCAGCGGAGACCACACGCGACGAGGTCGAGGAAGAATCCGCGACGGAAGACTCGCCGGTCTTTGACGAGGTCGCCGAGGATCCGGATGACGCCGACATCGCAGATGCGGTGGACGACATCGAAGACGACGCGGATCTCGAGCGCACCCAGGAGGCTGCGGCTGCGGCCGAGGCACAGACGGCATCGGCCGCTGAAGCCCGCGAGGTCACCGAGGTTCCGGAGGAGCCGACGTCCGAGACCGCGTCCGAGGACACCGAGCTGGTGGAGACGCCGGCACAGCCGACGGAGGACATTGCGCCAGCGGCTGGTCGTCTGGGCAAGCTGCGTGGACGCCTGTCGCGTTCGCAGAACGCCATCGGACAGGGCCTCATGGGCATTCTGTCCGCGGGCGACCTGGACGATGACGCGTGGGAGGAAGTCGAAGATACCCTCATCATGGCGGACCTAGGTACCAAGGCCACGATGAAGGTCACCGAGTCTCTGCGCGAGAAGATCGCCGAGCGCGGCGTGAACTCCGAGGCGGAGGCCCGTGAGATGCTCCGCGAGTCGCTCATCGAGGTCGGCCACCCGGAGATGGATCGCTCCATCAAGGCCATGCCGAACCAAGGCAAGCCGGCGGTCATCATGGTCGTGGGCGTCAACGGCACCGGCAAGACGACGACCACGGGCAAGCTCGCCCGCGTGCTCGTCGCCATGGGCCACCGCGTCCTGCTCGGTGCGGCGGATACGTTCCGTGCCGCGGCCGCTGACCAGCTCGAGACCTGGGGTCGCCGCGTCGGCGCCGATACTGTGCGCGGCAAGGAGGGCGCGGATCCTGCGTCCGTCGCATTCGATGCCGTCGCGAAGGGGGTGGAGCAGGGGGTCGACGTGGTGCTCATTGACACGGCCGGCCGTCTGCACACGTCGACTGACTTGATGGACCAGCTGGGCAAGGTCAAGCGCGTGGTCCAGAAGAAAGCCGAGGTCGACGAGGTCCTCATGGTCATCGACTCAACCGTGGGCCAGAACGGCCTCGTACAGGCGCGCGTGTTCCGCGAGATCGTGGATATCACGGGCGTCGTGCTCACGAAGCTCGATGGCACCGCCAAGGGCGGCATCGTCTTCCAAGTTCAGGAGGAGCTCGGCGTGCCGGTCAAGCTCGTGGGCCTGGGCGAGGGCGCGGATGACCTCGCGCCGTTCGAGATTGAGGGCTTCGTTGACGCCCTACTTGGCGACAAGAAGTAAATCGAACACGTGATGAGCTCCGCAGTGAACTGCGGAGCTCTTTTTATATCTGTTTTTATATCTGCTTAATCGCCGACGGTCTTCGTCGCGACGAAGTCCGGATCCTCGGCGCCGTCCGCGTCGATGATGAAGTCGCCGTCGCGCATGTCGACGCTGAACGTCCAGGCGGGGAGTGCGTCAGGAAGATCGGCGGGGGCGATCGTGCTGAAGTCGTCGTTCATCGTCACGACGATATCGCCACGCGCGATAGACGTCGTTTGTGAGCACATGGGAACTGCGGTGTGTTCCGGATTGAGGGTGGGTTCCTGGACCGTCACGGCGGTGGAGTAGCCGCCGTTGCCGAAGCGCAGCCCGACACGTTCATCTGCGCTGCTCGCAACGTCCACGAGCGTGGGGAGTGCTTTGATGCCACCGTCGAATTCGAGATTGAGATTAAAGCACAGGCGCCCCCAGCTCGATCCCACGACGTCGTCCATGGTGAGCTGGTTAACGTCGCTGAGCCACGTCCGAATATTCGTGCTCTCGCCTGCGAATTCGATGGCGGTATCGGGTGACTCGACCGTGTCGAGGCCCTCCGTGGTGCGTGCGAAGCGTTCCTGATCGAGGGGGATGGCGCCGGTGCGGGCATCCTTGAAGCCTTCGCCGGGAGCCTGGACGTTGTCGAAACCGTCAAAGTTCGTGAGCACGCCGAGCTCGACCGCGCGGTTGGTGAGCGCCATGAGGTCGTTGGCCAGGGGCGCGACTCGTTCCACATTGTCTGAGGCGGTCATCTGGAACTGCTCGAGCGGAGTTCCCTTTGGGCCGAAGACGGAGAAGAGGGGAGTGGACTGCATCTCGGTGTCTTCGAGGCGGTAGACCGTCCAGTCCGCGAGCGCTGGATCCTTAAATGACGTGGGTTCTGCTACTTCTTCGGTTTCCATGCCCTCACGGAATTCCGTGGCTTCGACAAAACTGATCATGGAGATGAAGAGTCCTGGCTTATCCTCGCTGTCGACGGCAGTCATGCCGGCGCAGGATTTTCCGTCGAGGAGGACGTCACTTGCGGTCGAATCGGCTCCGACGTCGAGTCCCGCTGACTCGTCGAAGCCCGCCTGCACGAGGAAAGGCATGGGCAGCTCGCAGTCGGCGAGGCGGCCGTCCACAAAGAGACGTTCCACATCGCCGTCTGCGAGGGGGAATTCTGTCTCCGACTGTTGGTTGGGCAGATCTTCTTTTGACTTGAGCTCGGGCAGCGCCGAACACCCGCTGAGTGCGAGGAGGGCAACGGCAGGCAGTGTGAGAAAGCGAGGGTGCATAGCGGTGCCCTTAGGGGATAGTGACGTTATTTCACCTTACCTAACCATCTCGTTACCTGCATCACACATGCGGGCGGGGTATGGGGGCATCGGAAAGCTCTGTGCCTTGTCGAACGAACGAAAGGTAATGTGACCTGGGACGAGCCCCGATGGTAGGGTTGAAAACGCTGTATTTAATGCGCATCTGTCCTATTTCAACCAATGTTTGTGAGGCGAGTTCTTTCGTGACTCTTAGCTTTGTTGTCCTCCTCGCAGCCTTGGCATTGATCCTTGCACCCGGGCTCGTCAAGCTCATGGACCGGCAGGCGGGTTACCCGCTTGCGGTCCTTTTTGTTGTGGCCGCGGGGCTCATCATCTCTCGTCTGGGGGACGTGCTGGACGGCACGCCTCTCACCGTCACGTATACCTGGGTTCGCAATTTCGTGGAACCAGGCATGGACGTGAGCGTGTCCCTGCGCGCGGACGCGCTGAGTGCTTTCTTTGCCTTGCTTGCTCTTATCATCGGCGCTGTGGTGTTTACCTATTCCGCGGCGTATCTGCCGAAGAAACAGGGGAATACCAGTTTCTACGTCCTGATGACGGCATTCATGCTGTCCATCCTCCTGCTGGTGTTGGCTAATGACGTGGTGTTGCTCTTCGTCGCGTGGGAGCTTGTCTCCCTCGCGTCGTTCATGCTCATCGCGCGTTCCGGCTCCGGCGGCGAGGCAGGCTCCCAGCGCACGTTGGTCCTCACCTTCATTGGTGGGCTCACCTTGCTCACCGCGCTGGCGATTGCGGCGACGGCAGCAGGGACGACGCACATTGAACTCATTCTGGCCTCTGACGTGTGGGCACAGCGCCCGGGCCTGACCGCGGGCGTCGCGGTGCTCGTGGCGATTTCCGCGTTTACGAAGTCCGCGCAGTTCCCATTCCACTTCTGGCTCCCAGAAGCCATGGCGGCGGCGACCCCGGTCTCGGCCTTCCTACACGCCGCGGCCGTCGTCAAGGCGGGCATCTACCTGCTCGTGCGTTTCTCCACCATCTTCCACGACGTGGCCGTATGGAACTGGCTACTTATCGTGGTGGGCATGGGCACGGCGATCATGTCCGCCGTCTTCGCGGTGCAGAAGACCGATCTGAAGAAGCTCACGGCATACTCGACCGTCTCGCACCTGGGCTGGATTGTGGCGACCATCGGCGTCGGCACCCCCTTCGCCATCGCGGCCGCCATCGTGCACACGGCGGCGCACGCGCTGTTCAAGTCTTCGCTGTTCATGCTCATCGGCGTCATCGACCACGAGGCGGGCTCCCGCGACATTCGTCGCTTGGGCGTGCTGTGGAATAAGATGCCGTGGACGTTTGGTTCCGTGGTCATCGGCGCAGCCTCCATGGCGGCGGTCCCGCCGCTGCTGGGTTTTGTGTCCAAGGAAGGCATGCTCACCGCGTTTGAGGATGCCCCGATTGGCTCAGCCGGCCAGGTGATCCTGTTGCTTGCCGCGGGCATCGGCGCGTTCTTTACTTTTACGTATTCTGCGAAGATCGTCTTCGGCGCCTTCTTCGACGGCCCGCGTGATGTGAGCGGCGTCCACGAGGCTCCGGTGCGCCTGTGGCTCCCGGCCGCGTTGCCCGGATTCATGTCCTTCCCGCTCGTGTTCATCATGGGGCGTGCGGACGAGCCTGTCGATGCCGTCGTGGATGCGGTCGGCTTAGAGTCCCACACCCACTTGGCACTGTGGCATGGTCTTACCATCCCGCTTCTCATTTCAGTGACGGTGCTCGTGCTCGGTGTTGTGGGCGTTGTGTTCCGCAAGCGCTTCTGGGCCGCGTTCGAGTCCCGCCCGTTCCTGCCACGCAGTGGCAACGAGCTCCTGCACTCCATGCAAAAGGGCGCGACGTGGATTGGTCGCCAGCTCGGCCGCATGTCCGATACGCATAATCCCTCGCGTCTCATGCTGCCTATTGTGCTGCTCATTATCGTTCTTGCAGGTGCCGCTCTCATTGGCGAGGGCGTCGACGGCGTCGCGTTGGCACCGCGCGTTCCTGGCTTGGACAACCCGTGGGATATCATTCCGCTGCTCATCGTGGCGCTGTCCATGATTGGCCTGGTGCGCACGCACAACCGACTCACCGGTGCTGTCATGATTGGTATCGCTGGTGCGGGCGTGACGCTGCAGATGCTCATCATGGGCGCGCCGGACGTGGCGCTTACGCAATTCCTCGTTGAGGCGTTGTCGGTCATCGTCATGATGATGGTCCTGCGTTACCTGCCGGAGCGTTTCCACAACGTGCAGAACACCTCGCGTCGCACGGGCTCGATTGTCATCGCCATCCTTGCTGGTATCGCCGCCTTCCTTGGCGTGTGGGCTCTCATGGGCCGCCACGAGCGCTCGAGCCTCGCGGAGTGGTACCTCAACGAGGCACCCGGAATTACTGGCGGCGACAATGTCGTGGCGACCATCATCGTCGAGTTCCGTGGACTCGATACCTTGGGCGAGCTGTCCGTGCTGGGCATGGCTGCCGTCGTTATCGCCGCGATTACCTCGACGCTGCCGCGTTTCCCGTTTACCTCGGGCACGCGCCCGGCGCCCTTCGGCCAGTCGCAGCTCAACTCCGTGCCGCTGCGCAAGGCCCTCATCCTTGTGGCGCCGATGCTGGTTATCTTGTCGCTCATCGTCTTCTACCGCGGACACCAGGTCTCGGGCGGCGGCTTCCCGGCCGCGCTCATCATGGGTGCCGCGATCGGCTTGGCGTACCTGTCCCGTGGCTCGGATGAGATCGTCTTCGGCCGCATGACGCCTATCCACCTCACCGGTATCGGCATCCTTGTTGCGCTGTCCGCCGGTTTTGTGGGCTACTTCCATCACGGCTGGGGCAACGGCGGCTTCCTTGCTGCTATTCACGCCGAGGCCTTCGGCCAGCACTGGACAACGTCCATGATCTTCGACTTAGGTATTTACCTTGCGGTGCTGGGCATGCTCACCATGGCCATCAACGCCCTGGGTGGTTACTTGCGCCCCGGTACAGAGCGTGACTACCTGCCGTGGGTCCACGGGGACGACTCCTCGCTGCCCACGACGCCGCGCATCACTATGGATAACGCGGACGATCCGTACCCGGCCCCGATTAACCCCTCGACCGACCCGTTGGCCTTGCTCAATGAACGCGAGGCTCGCACCAAGAAGCCGTCTGTTCGCGCAGCACGGATGAAGGGGGAGAAGTAAATGTATCTCGCACTTACCATTGGTATTTTGATGGCCGCTGCGGTCTATCTCATCCAACAGCGTGGCCTTGTCCACATCGTGTTGGGCATGATGGCCTTTAGTCACGCTGCGAACCTCACGTTGCTGGCCACGGGCGTCTACTCCTACCGCGGCGAATCCTTCCCTTCCCGCGTCGATGCCGCCGAGATGGCAGACCCGCTGCCGCAGGCTTTCGTGCTTACGGCGGTTGTTATCTCCATGGCGACAACGACGATTTTGCTTACCATGGCGGCCATGGGCGCCAACGACGACACGGATGTCGTCGAGCCGGTGGATGACAACACTGTCGACCACGCGTTTAGCACCTTGGGTCGCGACGCAAAAAACCGCGACATTCTGGAACGCTCCGCAAATGCGGTGCAGCGCATTAAGAACCCGGATGAGGGCGCGCTTTCTCCCAACGCCGCGAATGCTGAAGGGGGCGAGAAGTAATGCAACTTGCAAGTCAGCTCCTCCCGCTGTTCCCCGCGGTCCCGCTCGTTTCTGCTGCGTTGGCTCTGCTGGCGCCGTGGCGCCGCGTGCGTGACGCCATCATGCTCATCATCCCGGGTATCGGCATCTTCGCCGGCCTTGGTCTGCTGGCGTTTACGTCGCAGAACGGCGTCGTCGCGCATACCGTGGGTCTGTACGTGGGCAATGCCGGTATCGCCTTTGCGGCCGACTCTTTCTCAGCATTGCTCATTATCACGACGATGATCGTCTCGTTCGGCGCGAACTGGTTCGCCATCGTGGGTGGCGAGACCAAGTCTCGCTACTATCCTGCGTTGACGCTCATTCTCATCACCGGCGTTAACGGCGCGCTCATCACCGCGGATCTCTTTAACTTCTTCGTGTTCATTGAGGTCATGCTGCTGCCGTCCTACGGCCTCATCACTATGTCCGGTACGTGGTCGCGTCTCGCGGCTGGCCGTGCCTTCGTCCTCGTCAACCTCTTTGCGTCGACGTTGCTTATGGTGGGCGTGGGCTACATCTACTCGGTCGCTGGGGCGGTCAACCTCGCGGCGCTTAAGGGCGCTGCCGCTGGCAACGGCCAGGTCACCGTCGCGGCCGGACTCATCGTCATCGCCATCGCAGCGAAGGCGGGTGTCTTCCCCGTGCAGTCCTGGCTGCCGCGTACCTACCCGGGCACCTCGGCAGCGGTCATGGGCCTGTTCTCCTCGCTCCACACCAAGGTCGCCGTCTACATGCTCTTCCGCCTGTGGGTCGTGCTCTTCGACATGGACGCGCGGTGGAACGTACTCATCATCGTCATCATGATCATTTCCATGGCGATTGGCGCCTTTGGCGGCTTGGCGGAAAACTCCATCCGCCGCGTGCTGGGTTATCAGATGCTCAATGGCATGCCGTTCATCTTGGTCATGCTCGCCTTTACGGGCGAGGACCCGCAGCGCGCGCTGGCCGCCGGCATTCTCTACACGATTCACCACATGATTACGGTGGGTTCGCTCATCCTGGCCTCCGGCGCCGTCGAGGAAACGTATGGCACCGGAAACTTGTCCAAGCTGTCTGGCTTGGCCCGCCGCGACCCGCTCATCGCGTGGATCTTCGCAGCCGGTGCCTTCTCCATCGTGGGCTTCCCGCCTTTCTCCGGTATGTGGGGCAAGGTCATGATCGTCTTCGAGGTGGCGCGCACCGGTACCGCGTGGGCCTGGGTCGTCATCACCGCTATTGTCATCGCGTCCTTCGCGGCCTTCTTGTCCATGCTGCGCGTGTGGCGTGAGGTCTTCTGGGGCAAGCCGCTGCCGGTGGAGAAGGTGCCCGATGAACTCGTCATTCGCAAGTACCTCATGGCGCCGTCTTTGGCGCTCATCCTGGGCTCGCTGTGTATGTTTATCTTCGCCGGCTTCGTTGTCGACGTGACGCTCACGGCGTCGGGCGATCTCCTTAATGTGGATGCCTACTCCGCCGCTATTTTGGGCGATGACCCGGTGGGCATGCCGCAGCTCGATGGAATTCAGGAGGGCCGATAAATGGATATTAAGCGGATTCTGCATGGCTGCGTCTATACACCGTGGCTCGTCAAAGAAATCTTTGTCGCAGGTTTCTCGCTCGCACTCGATTCTTTGAAGCCGAATAATGGCTATCATCCGGTCGTGTTGCGTTATCCGCTGCGCGTGACCGATGCCTGGGATATTTTCTGGTTCACGTCGTCGATTACGGCGACGCCGGGAACACTGTCGCTGGGGTTGCGCGAACCTCCGCGTGAAGGTTTACCGCGCATTGTCCTCGTTCAAGCGGTACAGGGCGACGATCCTGCTGACGTGATGGCAAGCCTCGCGGACATGGAAGAGCGCGTGGCACCCCACGTTAAGGGCATCGACTATGGCGTGCCAGGACAAGGAGACGCGACAGAGCTCGACCCAGCGTTCTACGAATATACTTTGGAGACCGTTGGCCGGCACATGCGCGCGCCGGATATGGCTCATGCGGATGACACACCGCTGGCTGCAGATGACACGCCGAAGACGACACCGGCTGATCTCCTCCGCGCCAACCGAAAGGAGCAGAAGTAATGATTGACTTCGCGAATCTTTCCCTCTTCGGGTGGATTGTTGTCATCTGCATCTTCATCATGGGAGGTGCCGTGTGCGCGGGACTCCTGCTTGCCTTGCGCTCGCGTGATGAGCTCACCCGCACGGTGATTTCGGACCTCGTGTTCTACGGCATGATCGCCATGTTTATTTCGTGGACGCTGCTCAACGACATGTCCATTGCGTACGACATCGTGTTGCTGGCAGCCATTGTCGCCGGCGTGCTGCCCACCCTGTCGATGTCCCGCATTATTTCGAAGGGCAGGAGGTAAACCCCATGACGATTGCAGAGATTATCGCGGCGGTGCTCGTCATCGCTGCCACCGTCATGGTCGTTGCAACGACCGTGGCGCTGTGGCGCGCTCCCGATGCCCTCACGCGTGTCAACCTGCTCGGTCCCACCGTAGGCGTGGCCGTGCCCTTGCTCCTTTGCGCCAAGCTCATCATCGATTGGTCGACGACCGGCTTCGATTTTTGGAACCTGGTCAAGGTGCTGCTCACGCTGTTTGGTGTGTGGATTATCGGGTCAGTGGGCTCGTTCTACATGGGCCGTTCCATCTACGGTGTGACGGTCACCGACGTGAAGTTTGCACGCCGCAAGGCCGCGCGTGAGTCTAAGGACCACAAGGTGGTGGCAGACAATCCACTGCCGGCCGGCATTGTGCCGGATCCTAACGCCCCGCAGTCCCCGGGGGATGCGGCAGCACAGTAGGAACGAGGCGCCGGTGAGCTTCTGCTCGCTGGCGTCTTTGTGTTTTTCTAGTCGTCGAAGCTGAGCTCTCAGGTTCAGTGGTGCGAAGTAAGCGTCGGGCGGGTGGTTCGGGCTGTCTGGTGGAACGGTGGTCATGAGAGGCTACCCCTCCATCAAGGCGTTAGATTATATGTTCGAGAGCTACGGCAACCCGGCATGTCCATCCCCGTTGGCGTTGGTCAACACTTTCGAATGCTTAACGTGGGAAGCTGTGCGGGCGGGCGAGGCGAGGTGGGGTCGGGCCTTTAAATTCAGGCCGGGCGTTCGAGCGATCGGGGGTAACGGTGCAGGTGATAGCGCTGACCGGATTGGGGGTGACATGCGAAAGATGAACCCAAGCTGTGTTTCTATAGCGCGACAGGTAATGTCCTTCGCGTACCTATCAATCTATAGAAAAGGGCGAGACGGATGACTCCCGATCAACTGGCTGCGGTGTCCGGCAACTCCGCGTGGATGCTTATCTCTGCTGCATTAGTGCTTCTCATGACGCCGGCCCTGGCGTTGTTTTATGGTGGACTTTCGGATAAGCGAAGTGTCCTCAACATGATGATGATGTCCTTCGGCGCGCTCGGCATGGTCTGCGTCGCCTACGTCCTGTGGGGCTGGTCGATGTCCTACGGCACGCAGTCGTGGGGCGGCGTGGTCGCGAACCCGTTCGAGTTCTTCGGACTGCGCGACTCTATTACGGACGCGGACGGCAACTACATCGCGGGGGCGTCCGGGTATGCGAACGTCATCGATATCGGATTCCAGCTCACCTTTGCGGTGATCTCTACCGCAATTATTTCCGGTGCGCTGCTGGGCCGCGTGAAGTTCGGTACGTGGCTGGCTTTTAGTGGTCTGTGGGTGACTTTTGTTTACTTCCCGCTGGCGCACATGGTTTGGGGTGGGGGGTTGCTCTCCCACGCGGAGCGTTCCCTTTCTTCCTGGATCTTCGGCACCGTTACTGAGGCCGGTGAGACCACCGCGGCAGTCTCGCCGGTGGACTTTGCAGGCGGCACCGTTGTGCATATCTCTGCTGGTACCGCGGCACTCGTTCTCGCCATCGTCGTGGGCAAGCGTGCCGGCTGGCCCACCAAGGTCTCTCGTCCGCATAACCTGCCCATGGTCATGACAGGCGCGGCGCTGCTCTTCTTCGGCTGGTTCGGCTTCAACGGCGGCTCCGCCTTCGCCGCGGATGGTCTGGCGGGCCTGGCGTGGCTCAACACGGCGGCGGCGACCGCAGCGGCCATGCTCGGCTGGATGGCTGTGGAGGCCATTCGAGATAAGGCGGCCACGTCTCTCGGCGCGGCCTCCGGTGTTGTTGCTGGACTTGTCGCCATTACTCCCGCCGCTGGCGCGCTGACGCCGGTGACCTCGTTGATTCTGGGTGGCATCGGCGGCGCGGTGGCGTGCCTGGGCGTGGGGCTGAAGTACACATTCGGCTTCGATGACTCGCTCGACGCGGTCGGCGTGCACCTCGTCGCCGGTCTGTGGGGCACCATCGGCTTGGCACTTTTTGCCAGCGAGGGCGGCCTGCTTACGGACGATGCAGGCTACGGCGTTAAGCTCCTCATTATTCAGACCGTCATCGCGGTGGTCGCTATGGTCTTCGCTGGAATCGTCACGCTAGTCATTGCGCTGGCACTCAAGTACACCCTCGGCTGGAGGATTGAGGACGAAGACGAGGCGGCCGGTGTCGATGTTTCCGAGCACCGTGAGTCGGGTTACGATCTGGCCGCACAATCTGGCATGCGAGCACCCGCTACTATGATTGGCAGTACGAATAATTCCACGGCGCCTACCATCCCGCCGCGCACCGACGTCAAGGAGTAAACCATGAAGCTCATCACCGCAGTAGTCAAGCCCTTTACCCTTCCGGACGTGCGTGCAGCGCTGGAGCAGCTCGATGTCCACGGCCTGACCGTGACGGAAACCCAGGGCTTCGGTCAGCAGCGCGGCCACAGCGAGGTCTACCGCGGCGCCGAGTACGCCACGGACTTCGTGCCGAAGGTCAAGCTGGAGATCGTCCTCGCCGATGAGCAGGTGGACGAGGTACTCAACGCCATCGTCGAGTCCGCGTACACCGGCAAGATTGGTGACGGCAAGGTCTGGGTCACCCCGGTCGAGGACCTCATCCGCGTCCGCACCGGCGAGCGCGGCGAAGCCGCCATTTAGTCCCGTGACACCATCCGACATTCGCGCCGAGGCTTATGCCTCGGCGCTTGCCGTTGTCCGCTCTCTCGATCTGCCCCAAGGCACCGCGCTCGCCGCGACAGGGTCGTTCGCCCGCCAGGAGATGACCCCACGCTCGGACATCGACCTTATTCTCCTCCATCCCGCTGACAAGGAGCTGGACGAGGAAAAGGTCGCGCAGATGTGGTACCCCGTGTGGGACGCGAAGTACCACCTCGACTACGCGGTGCGAACGCCGGACGAGTGTGCGGACATTGCGGCAGAAGATGCATCGGCAGGCTTTGCGCAGCTGGATCTTGCCTACGTCGCGGGCAATAAGCTGCTCGTCGATGAAGCCCGCGCGAAGTTGCTCGCCGTCTGGCGGCGCCAGCTCCAGCGTGGGTTCGATGCGTTTATTGATACCGCCATCGCGCGCTGGCACCGGTCCGGCGCCGTCGCCGCGATGACGAACCCGGAGCTTAAGAACGGCAGGGGAGGGCTGCGCGATATTCAGCTCCTGCGCGCACTCGCGCTGGGCAACCTGTGCGATAATCCGCGGCTCGATACGCAAAAAGAGCTCTTGCTCGACGTGCGCACCCTGCTCCACGTCCACGCGCGCCGCCATCGCGACGCGCTCGACCCCGAATTCGCCGCGGATATCGCAGAAGACCTGGGGTTTAAGGACCGCTATGAGCTCTCCGCCGCGCTCGTCGAGGCCGCCAGCGCGGTCGACCATGCCCTAGAAAGAGGCCTGGCCACCGCCCGCGGGCTCGTAGGGAAAAGGGAGCGGAAAGGGATCCGGCGGCCGCTCGACATCGACGTCATCGACGCCGGGGGCACTATTACGCTCTCGCGCAACCCCAACCTAGAGGATCCGTGGCTGCTCACGCGCGTTGCGGCGGCGTCGGCACGCACGGGCATTCCCGTTTCCGAGGCGACGTGGGTGCAGCTCCAAGAGCTACCCACGGTCACGGACCGGTGGCCACAAGCCGCGGTGGATGACTTTTACTCCATCCTGTCCTCGCCGCGCCATTCCCCGCGGGTTATCGAAGACCTCGACGCGCATGGCCTGTGGGAGCGGCTCGTGCCTGACTGGGCGCATATCCGTGGCCTTCTGCCGCGGGAGCGGTCGCACACGCATTCCGTCGACGCGCATTCCATCAACACGGTGGTGCGCTGTGCGGAGGCCCGCACGACCGTCGCGCGGCCGGACCTTCTGCTCTTGACTGCGCTCTTCCATGACATGGGCAAAGGCTACGACCGCCCGCACGAGCAGGTCGGCGCGGAAATAGTCGTTCGCCAAGCCCAGCGTATGCGGCTCAACCTCGCGGATATGTCGCGCGTGCAGACCATCGTTGCTGAGCACACAACGTTGGCCAAGCTCGCCGCGCGCATGGACCCTTGGTCGGACGAGGCGCGCGACGCGCTTCTCGATGCCGCCAGCTACGACCAGCTCACCGTCTCCCTGCTAGCCGTGCTTGCGGAGGCCGACGCCCGCTCGACGGGGCCCGGCGTGTGGACCTCACGGCTGGCCTCTGCTGTCCACGCGATGACGACCCGCGCGCTGGAGGCGCTCGAGCCCCGGGCGCTCACCCGGCCCATCGTCGACGCCCCGCGCGATATCGGCCTGCGCGTCGACTGGGAGGAGGAGCGGCTTACCGTGTACTGGTGCGGCGAGTACCAGCGCGAGATGGTGCGCCCGCTCGCGCTCATCGCGGCCCTGGGCTGGACCGTCATGGGCTCGCGGATTATCCGCGAGCGGGACGGCAGCTACGCCGCGGAGTTCGATATCCGCACCGTCCAGCAGCAGCTTGCCGATGCCGCCAATGAGCAGCGTTTCCTCCAATCCTATGCGTCGGGCACATACTCGGTCCTTCCCGAGATTGAGCCCGCTCCGACCACCGCTGTCTTTGAACTCGGCGCGGTGCTTACTGTGCGCACGGCGGAGCGGGTGGCCGCGTTGGGCCATTTGCTGGGCGCGCTGCCGGACGTGGAGTGGCTGCGCCACGAGGTTCTCGGCGCCACAATGATCGTCCATGCGCGTCTGCGCGGCGAGGTAAGCCGCTCTGCCGTGGTAGCGAATGTGACCCGGGCCTTGGCAAGCGACTAGAGTAGTTAAAAGCGAAAATCCGTCAAATTTTACTTAAGGGAGCGCCACCGTAGTGTTTGAATCACTATCTGACCGCCTACAATCCGCCCTCTCCGGGCTGCGCGGCAAGGGCAAGCTGACCGAGGCCGATATCAACACGACGGCCCGCGAAATCCGCCTCGCGCTGCTCGAGGCCGACGTCTCGTTGACCGTCGTCCGCGGCTTTATCAAGCGCATCAAGGAGCGCGCCGTTGGTGCCGAGGTCTCCGAGGCGCTCAACCCTGCCCAGCAGGTGGTCAAGATCGTCAACGAGGAGCTCGTGGAGATCCTCGGCGGCGAGACGCGTCGACTCCAGTTCGCGAAGAACCCGCCCACCGTCATCATGCTCGCCGGCCTCCAGGGTGCCGGTAAGACGACGCTCGCCGGCAAGCTCTCCAAGCACTTGGCGAAGAACGGACACACGCCCATGCTCGTGGCCTGCGACCTCCAACGTCCGGGCGCGGTCCAGCAGCTCCAAATCGTGGGCGAGCGCGCCGGCGTGCCCACCTTCGCGCCGGACCCCGGCACGTCCATCGACACCAGCGAGCACGAGATGGGCACCTCCCACGGCGACCCGGTTGCCGTCGCCCAGGCCGGTATCGAGGAAGCCAAGCGCACCCAGCACGACGTGGTCATCATCGATACCGCCGGCCGCCTCGGTATCGACGAAACGCTCATGACACAGGCTCGCAATATCCGCGACGCCGTGAACCCGGACGAAGTCCTCTTCGTCATCGACTCGATGATCGGCCAGGACGCCGTCCAGACCGCCGAGGCCTTCCGTGACGGCGTGGACTTCACCGGTGTCGTGCTCACCAAGCTCGATGGCGATGCCCGCGGTGGTGCCGCGCTGTCCATCCGTGAGGTCACCGGCAAGCCCATTCTCTTTGCATCGACCGGCGAGAAGCTCGACGACTTCGACGTCTTCCACCCGGAGCGCATGTCGAGCCGCATCCTCGGTATGGGCGACCTGCTCACCCTCATCGAGCAGGCCGAGGCCACCCTCGACCACCAGAAGGCCGAGGAAGCCGCAGCGAAGATCGGCTCGGGCGAGATGACGCTCAACGACTTCCTTGACCAGATGCTCATGGTCCGCAAGATGGGCCCCATCGGCAACCTGCTCAAGATGATGCCGGGCGGCAAGCAGATGTCGCAGATGGCTGACATGGTCGACGAGAAGCAGCTCGACCGCATCCAAGCCATTATTCGCGGTATGACCCCCGAAGAGCGCGAGAATCCCAAGATCCTCAACGCCTCGCGCCGCAAGCGCATTGCCAACGGTTCTGGTGTGACCGTTTCTGAGGTCAACTCCCTTATCGAGCGCTTCAACGAGGCGAAGAAGATGATGTCGCGCATGGCCGGCCAGTTCGGCATGCCCGGCATGGGCGGCGGTCGCTCCGCCACGAAAAAGAAGCCCAAGGGCCGCAAGGGCAAGAACGGCAAGCGCAAGCCCGCCAAGCAGCGTCGCGGTGGCGGCGGTGGCATGCCTGGAATGCCGGGTATGCCTGGCGGCATGCCCTCCATGCAGGAACTGCAGAAGATGCAGGAGCAGATGGGCCAAGGCGGAGGCTTCCCCGGCATGGGTGGTATGGGAGGCATGAAGTTGCCCAAGGGTATGGAAAACATCGACCTTGACAACCTCGATTTCGGCCAGGGCAAGAAGAAGTAGCTTTATTATCACTTCAGGCCGGGATGAGCCTTCCGCCACGGGTGTGGGGCTCATCTCGGCCTGAAGCGTCAGTGAGGGACTAGATGGAATGGGAGTGAGGCTCTCCTTATTTTATGCGCGAGATTTCTACGACTAAAGTTGTAGAAAACATTCGCTTCAGTGAGGGGACCCCGTGAAGGACACGCCCATCGTGCGCCAGGTGCGCCACGATATTAACGCCAAGCCGTTCATCGCCATTTGGGAGGTCACGCGTGCGTGCCAGCTCGTGTGCCAACACTGCCGTGCGGACGCTCAACACGAGCCGGCGCCGGGGCAGCTCACCACGGCGGAAGGCAAGGCGTTGCTCGACTCCATCGCGACGTATGACAAGCCGCGTCCCATCGTCGTCCTCACCGGCGGCGATCCGTTCGAGCGCGGTGACCTGGAGGAACTCACGGAATACGGCACCTCGCTGGGGCTCAACATTTCGCTGTCGCCGTCCGTGACGCCGCGGTTGACCCGCGCGCGCCTGGAAGGCCTCAAGGCGGTGGGAGGCTCGGCGCTCTCGCTGTCCCTCGACGGTGCGACGGCCGCGACGCATGACTACTTCCGCGGTTTCAGTGGCACGTTTGTCCGCACCGTCGAGATGGCGGAGATCGTCACGGACGTGGGCTTCCGCCTGCAGATCAACTCGACCATCACGTCGAACAACGTGAAGGAAGCCCCGGCGCTGCTCAAGCGAGTCATCGATATGGGCGCCAAGCTGTGGAGCGTATTCTTCCTCGTGCCCACCGGCCGCGGCACGGGACTCGGCGCGCTCAGCCCGCTCGAGCGTGAAGACGCCATGAACTGGCTCCACGACGTGTCCAACCGCGTTGCCATCAAGACGACGGAGGGCCCGCAGTACCGGCGCATTGTCCTGCAGCGCTCCAAGGGACAGCCCTATGAAGGCGGCGAGCTCTATAAGTTCCTCACCGAGGAAACCGAGCGCCTGCTGGGACCGGCCGAGCACACTCGCCGTCCGCGTCCGCCCATGGCTATTAATGCGGGTTCCGGCTTCGTCTTCATCGACCATCTCGGCGACGTGTACCCGAACGGTTTTCTGCCCATGCACTGCGGAAACGTCAAGGAGCAGACCCTGCCGGATATCTACGCCACCTCGCCGGTGTTTAAGAAGCTGCGCGATCCGCAGCAGTGGTCGGGTAAGTGCTCCGTGTGCGAATTTGCGTCCGTGTGCGGTGGTTCGCGGTCGACTGCGTTCGCTATGACGGGCGATCCGCTCGCCTCAGACCCGACGTGTGCGTACGTGCCGCAGGCGTGGAAGGAACTCCACGCCGCTTCGTAAAACTAGAAGGCCCTAGCAGGTTGGCCATTGGCGCTGTTCACCGAAATTCATGGGAATTCGGCGAGCTGGGTAAATGACCAACCTCCTAGGGCCATGTGCGGCGTGAGGCGAGTTTAAACCGCGGTGGGGGCCGCGACCATGGGGTAGGGGGCAACGTCCGCCGTGGTGCGGGGGTTCTGGTGTTCTTCGTCGTACGGCGTGGCAGTGGGGGCTGCGGGGTCTTCGCCCGCGGGGGCATCGGGAGCCTCTTGTTGGACCGTCTCGCCCTTCATGAAGGGCTCGATGTACTGACGTAGCAGCGGCATCGCGGAGTCTGCGAAGGCATTCGAGATGTGGTGCATGTCGCGGTAGACGAAGACGTTGCCGATAATGACGGGGCACTGCGTGTCGTCACAGAACCAGTTGGAGGTATCAACGGCGATCATGTTCTTGTACTTCGCAAGCACAATCGCGGCCGGGTCCACTGGGGCGTAGACCTGGTTGCGGTCCATGCTGCACGCGTCCACGTCCTGGGTTGCGACGTAGCACTCGTCAAACTCGCGGCCCACGCCAGCGGCGTCGAAGCCCCACGGGTTATCGCGCAGGCCCATGAACGGAATGTTCTGCTCCGCGAGGAAGTCCCAGAACGCGGCGTAGCCGGCTGGCACGACGTCGGGGCCGTGCCCGTAGAAGTCCTGTGGACGCGTCGTGTTGGAGATGACGAGGTCCGCACCGCCATCGACGATCTGCTCGACGGCGCCCTCGGCCCAGGCCTTGCACTCCGGGGTGACGGTTACGTCATCGCCCAACTCGATGGGGCAGTCTTGGCGGACGATCGGAACGAGCTGGAAGTGCATCTCGCGGCCAAGCTTGTCCAGGCCCGAGGCCCACTGCTCGGCGTGGGAACCGCCGACGAGGTAGACCTTGAAGTCCGCATCCTGGTCGCCGAAGATGCACGGCGTTCCGTCTACGCGTTCCGTGTTGTAGTAGTTCGGATCCGCCTGCTTCGCCACGAAGCAATGCGAGGTCGAGGTCGGAGGCATGATGCCGCCCACGAGGATAGGATCCGGCTGGACCGTGACACCCTCTGGGGCCGTGGTGCCGTTGAACGCCATGGCGCCGGGGTAGCGCGCGGGGTCGAGGGTGAGGCCCTCGCCGTCGCGGACCTGGGACATCCACACGGGCTGAATAGTAAGCAGCGCAATGGTCGCTGCGCCCATAAGCACGCCGCCCACGCCGCGCCAGGCGCCGGCCGTAGTGCGCAGAGAGGCGAGCGCAGAATTGACCGGCATATCGTCGCGCGTCGGGCGCTTGCGGCGCTGGCGCAGCGGACGCTCGAGGAAGCGGTGCGTGAGATCCGCGAGGACGAGCGAAATGGCGATGATGATAACGCCCAGCCACCAGGTGGGGCGCTCCATGCCCAGGTATGCCGTGGACAGGATGAGCAGCGGCCAGTGCCACAGGTAGAGCGGGTAGGCGACGTCGCCGAGCCAGCGTGCCTTCTTCGAGGCCATGGCCTGGGACAGGGATCCGCCGCCGCCCAGGATGATGAGCACGGCACCGCCGAGCGGCAGCAAGGACAGCGGACCGGGGTAGGCCGCCGTATTCGCGATAAGCGCGCCCGTGCAGATGAGCGCGAGGAGGCCGAAGCCCGTAAAGAAGTTGGAAAAACGCTGGGGGACGGCCAGCTTTGCACCGTAGATGGCGAGCACGCCGCCGAGCGTGAGCTCCCACGCACGCGACCAGGTGGAGTAGTAGTTTGCGGCCGGGCCGTAGAGACCAAAGCGGCAGGCGTATGCGAAGGACGCGATCGTGACGATAACGAGGATGGGGCCGGCGATCTTCTGCACGGTGAGGGTGCGGCGGCCCAGTGCGCGGACGAGGAGCCCCAAGCCCAGCGCAAACGCGATGGACATGACATAGAACTGGCCCTGCACGGCCATGGACCACAGGTGCTGCAGCGGCGAGGTGCTTGCCGATGCCGCCGCATAATCGGCGTTCTGCCGTGCCAGCTCCCAGTTCTGGTAGTAAAACACCGTCGCCGTGATCTGCTGGACGAGCTCCGTGCGCAGCAGTTGCGGGGTGAAGAACTTGACGAGGAGGAACGTTGTACCCACCGTGAGCGCAAGCGCCGGGACCAGGCGGCGCAGCGTGCGCCAGATCGGCCACCACGGGTTAAAAGAGGCATTCGGCTTTTCCGCGTAGCGTAGCTGGGAGCCCAGGAAGAAGTAGCCAGAGAGCAACAAGAAGACGTCCACGCCGCCGGAGACGCGTCCCACGAAGACGTGATAGAGGACGACGAGGCCGATCGCGATGCCGCGCAGTCCATCAAGATCGTAACGGTAGCGAAAATTTCGTGTTGATTCTGCCATGGTGTGGGTGGGTCCTGACCTCGTCCTTAGTGCTCCTCCTATAATCCCGTCGCAGGAGACGGGAAAGAAAGAGCAGGCAAACGGGAAGCTATAAACTAGGTACGGCCCGTAAGGTTACCTGGCGCATGCATGAAAACCGGAACTGACGCGACGTGATTTCCGGAATTGGCCTGGTTGCCTGTAGTATATGTCGGGTTGCCACGCATGTGGCGGCACAATTTGACACTTATCCTGCGTAACGCCCCCACCGCCTACGGACGGCGGGCATGTCACACGCAGGCTAAATCCGAGGGTTGAACCGGCGCGAGCACACGGCTCGCGTGTCTGTACTGCCCAGTGACTACACGCAAAGGAGCCAATCATGGCCGTTAAGATTAAGCTGCAGCGTATCGGTAAGATTCGCACCCCTGAGTACCGCGTAATCATCGCTGATGCCCGCACCCGTCGTTCCGGTAAGGCTATCGAGAACATCGGCATCTACTCCCCGAAGCAGCAGCCGTCCCTCATTCAGATCGATTCCGAGCGCGCACAGTACTGGCTGGGCGTCGGCGCACAGCCGACCGAGCCGGTACTCGCTCTGCTGAAGGTCACCGGTGACTGGCAGAAGTTCAAGGGCCTGCCGGGCGCCGAGGGCACCCTCCAGGTTGCCGAGGAGAAGCCGTCCAAGCTTGACCTCTTCAACGCTGCCCTGTCTGAGGCTGCCAACGGCCCGACCCTCGAGGCCATCACCGAGAAGAAGCGCAAGGCCAAGGAAGAGGCTAAGGCTGCTGCTGAGGCTGCTGCCGCCGCCGAGGCTGAGGCCAAGGCTGCCGCTGAGGCTGAGGCTGCTGAGGAAGCTCCGGCTGAGGAGTCCGCAGAGTAATTCTGCTTAAGCGCTACCCCGTAACCGTTCGCGGTTGCGGGGTTTTACGCGTTTCCCCGTAAAATGCGGCCCTGGAGCAGGAACACCCCCGGATTATTGTCAGACAGGGACAGGAATAGGCCATACCGAAGCCAGCGACTAGTTCCACTGTCCTTTCAGACAGCGGGAATGGACATAAACATAGCCCGCCCACTTGGGTGGACAGGCTATGAATTTTCGGTGCCTTGGGGTGGAACTGCTTCCAACGTCATGGGCGCGACGGCCTAGGTATCGTCGTCCGAATCTGGCTTGCCGTCGGGGTAGTTGCGGAACGGGTCGTTGACATCCGTGAAGTCTGTGCCGCGCATGGCGGAGGCGAAGACGCCTTGGGCGAGCTCGTTCTTCATCTCACGCGGCAGATCCGCCATCTGGCCGGTCGTACAGAGCACGGTAAAGCCGTGGACCGTGGACCACGCGGCGAGCGCGTTCTGCATGAAGTACTGGAGGTGGCTCACGCCGTCCGTGCGCTGGGCATGGATGCGGAAACACTCGGAGAATTCCCGTAGCGCCTGTACGTGTGGCTCGAGATGCTCCTCATCACCGCCGCTGCCGCCCATCACGGTGGGAAGGTCCAAGCTACGTCCGGCGAGCATGCAACGGAACATATGGGGCTCTTCCATCGCGAAGTTGAAGTAGACCCACGCACACGCCATCATGCGGTCCGCAACGAGGGGGCGGCTCTCGTGATCGGTGAGGACCACGTTGAGACGCGCGATGAGCTCGTCGACCGCGCGGTTGGACACGGCGTTGAGAAGCTCCTCCTGGTCCGTGTAATGACGGTAGGCCGCCGTGGGGGACACACCGACGCGGCGGGTGACTTGGCGAATGGAGATCGCCTCGGGGCCTTCTTCGCGGCCGATCTCTTCGGCGACGCGCAACAACTCGCCTTTGAGGTTTCCGTGGTGATAAGGCTTAGTACTCACAGAAACAGAGTATAAGTGTCTCAGACCAGTGGGTGTTATCGCCAGCTCTTATCGGCTTTATTCACCCGTGTGCATGGTGAGCAGCATGATCGCCTGGCCGTGATCAGAGTCTTCCGGCAGCCGCACTGCATGTGGAAGGTAGGCCGGCAGGTGGACTGCGACACCCGGGTGCAGTTCGTGAGTGTCGCCTTCGCACTCGAAGAGCACAGAGCCTGTGAGGACTTGCACAGTAATGGGGTGGGCCGCCTTATGATCCGGCAAGGTCTGGCCGGGCACGAAGGTGAAGACGATGTGGTTGGCGCGGTGTCCGCTGAGGGCACGCTTGACTGCGGGTCGCGGGCGGGAGGCATCGGCAGCAGGCGCCTCCGCAAGGAAATCGAAGAAGACGAGTCCGCCGCCCTCATGCGCGGCGTCGCCGAAGGTCGTCACGTCATTGATGGGCAGGGAGGAAGGGTTCTCTGGGGTTGTCATGCGCCCAGCCTACGGGCTCGCTTTACCGCCTGGTAGGTGTTCTTGGTCGCAGCGAAAGCCTGACCCTATAGAGTAGGCGGCATGGAATTACTCATCGGCCGCGTCATCAAATCGCACGGCATCAAGGGCGAGCTCGTTGTCGAGCCCACCACGGACGAACCGGAGGTCCGGTACGCCGTGGGCGAGGTCCTGCATGGCACGCAAGGAAAAAAGGAACACACGCTCACGGTGAAGTCCGTGCGCGTACACAAGGGACGACTCCTTATCTTCTTCGAGGAGATTCACGACCGCACGACAGCGGATACGCTGCGCGGCACCCAGTTCTTCGCGCCGCCGCTTGAAGACCCGGACGATGATGGCTTCTACGACCACGAGCTCGAAGGCCTGCGCGTCATTCACAACGGTGCCGATGTCGGTGAGGTCACCGGTGTCACGCACGGCCCCGCGCAGTCGCTCCTCGAGCTCACTCTCGACGGTGGCAAGGAAGTCTTGGTCCCGTTCGTCGAGGAAATTGTGCCCGACATTGACCTGGAGGCTGGCACGTGCACCATCACTCCGCCAGAGGGGCTGTTCGATCTATGAGGCTCGACGTTGTCACCATCTTTCCCGAGTATCTCGACCCGCTGCGCCACGCGCTGCTGGGCAAAGCGATCGAACAAGGTCGCCTTTCTGTCGGCGTCCACGACCTGCGCGGCTGGGCCACGGACGTCCACAAGTCAGTGGATGACTCGCCGTTTGGCGGCGGCCCTGGCATGGTCATGAAGCCGGAGGTCTGGGGCCCTGCGCTGGATGATGTCGCCGCGGGGACCGCCGCGGCCACTGAACTCGAGTCCTCGCTTCCGCATCTTGCTCGTCCGACGCACGACGATGTTGAGGGCGTTGAGGCAACCCCCTACGAGGGTCGTGACGTGCGTGAAGGCGAAGACCCGTCGTTGCCGCTGCTTATCGTGCCAACTCCCGCTGGAAAGCCTTTCGCGCAGCCCGATGCCCGCGCCTGGTCCCGCGAGGAGCACATCGTCTTCGCATGCGGACGCTACGAAGGCATCGATCAACGCGTCGTCGATGATGCGGCGCACCGGTACCGCGTGCGCGAGGTCTCCATTGGCGACTACGTCCTCATCGGTGGGGAAGTTGCCGTCCTCGTCATCGCCGAGGCCGTCGTACGCCTGATCCCGGGCGTCCTGGGCAATAAACGCTCGCACGAAGAGGATTCCTTCTCCGATGGGCTGCTCGAGGGCCCAAGTTACACCAAGCCCCGCGAATGGCGCGGGCTCGAGGTTCCCGAAGTGCTCACCTCCGGTAACCACGCGCTCGTCGACCGCTGGCACCGCGACCAAGCCCTCAAGCGAACTCTGGAGCGCCGCCCCGAATTGCTGGAAGGCGTGGCGTTGGACAAGAAAGACCGCGCTTACTTAAAGGAACTTGGGTTTGAAGGCTAGTACTGATCTCACCGTGCTCATGTCGCCGCAGGACATCGCGGGCCTCGACCTCGCTGCGGCCCTCGCTCCCGAGACGACCGTCGAGCGTGAGTCATGTACCCTCGTCGAGTCCGCCTGCACCCCGGAGAACATCCTGGTGTCCGAATACACTGCGAAGTACGACTCCATGCCGATTACCCAAGGCACGTACCGCCTCACCCTCAATGTGGAGACAGAACTTGCCCCGCGCGCGTTGACGCAGGCCGTCGTCGCGGCCCTGCCGGAGAACACGCTCTGGTACGGCACTTCCAACGAGGGCCACCTCGCGGATGATGCCTTTGATACGCGTCCCGGCAAGGCGCAGTGCCTGTAGCATGCCGAGCCCCAGCGCTTTCCCCACCCTAACTCCGAAAATCTGTCAGAATTTCGAAGTTATGGTGGGGAAAGGGCGTTTAGCCTAGTCGTTCAGAAGCTCTTTAACTCCGGCCGCTGCGCGCTTGGCATACGGACCTACGCCGGTTATCGTCGCGGCGCCCGGGCCCACGATGTCGCCGTAGCCCACGAGAAAGAGACCCGGATGGAGCGGCACTGGCGTGCCGCTCGAAGAGTCAAGGACAGCCCGCAGCGCGCGCAGCGCCGGACGGAACCCGGTGCACCAAATCAAGTGATCTGCCTTGACCCGGTCGAGGGAGTCGAACATCGGTGTCGCTTTCAACCTGCCGGAATCACGCGCTTCGAGGATCTCTGGCAGCATGACGATGTCCCCGGTAGGGCCTGGCCCGGGATCCGGCTCGCCGCGCATCAGCGCAATGGCGCGGCGGTGTGCGTCCTCAAAAAGCACGCGCCCGTCCACATCATCCGCCATCCACCGCGGCTCGTGGCGGGTGTACCACGTCACTTCAGCGACGCGGGTGAGCTCCGCTGCGATCTGCGCGCCTGAGTTCTTCGCGCCGACGACGGCGACGCGCGTGCCCTCAAAAGGCTTAGATCCGGGGTAGCGGGCCGAATGCCATTGGGTCCCGTCGAAGGCGCCGGGGACGAAGGGCGCGTACGGCGCGGACCACGTGCCCGTCGCTGCGACGACGGTGCGCGCCTCCATCGCGCCGACGGAGGTCTCCAGCGCATAGGAGCAACCAGTCCACGACAAGGAGGACACGTGTACGGGCCGGTGCACCTCAAAGCCGTAGCGCTCTTCGTATTTCTCTAGGTATGCAATGACGTGACTGGCTGGCGGGAAACCGTCATAGTGCGGCATAGGCATGCCCGGCAGATTAGAAAAGCTCGCCAAGCTAAATAGCGTCATGGACGGCCACACATGGCGCCACGCCGCGCCGGGGCCGTTCTGATCGTCGAGAATGAGCGGTTCGATTCCAGCTCGGCGCAGGTAGTACGCGGTCGCGAGTCCGGCTTGGCCGCCGCCGATGACGATGCAATCCCTCATACAGATCGAGTCTAAAGCGACCGGTAGAATCAGGCGAATGATTGCAGCTACCATTGCACAAGAAGTCGGGGTACGCGAGTCCCAAATCGAGGCAGCGCTCAAGCTGCTCGCCGAGGGCAATACCGTGCCGTTTATTGCGCGTTATCGCAAGGAAGTCACCGGCGGGCTCGACGACAGTCAGCTGCGCACCATCGAGGAGCGTGCGACGTACCTGCGTGAACTCGAGGAGCGCAAGGAGACGGTGCTTGCCGCCATCGAGGAGCAGGGCAAGCTCACGGACGACCTCAAGGCGCTCATCCGCGGCTGCGAGACCAAGGCGCGCCTGGAGGACCTGTACCTGCCGTACAAAAAGCGCCGCAAGACCAAGGCGGACATCGCGCGCGAGGCCGGCCTCGAGCCGCTCACCGATAAGCTGATCGAGAATCCGACCGCGGACCCGGCCGAGCTGGCGGAACACTACAAGACCGAGGGCTTCGAAGACACGAAGAAGGCCCTCGAGGGCGCCCGTGCCATCCTCATTGACCGTTTCGCACTCGACGCGGACCTCGTCGGCGAGGTCCGCGAGAAGATGTTTACCGACGGCACCATGACAGCCGGCGTCGTTGCGGGCAAGGAGCAAGAAGGCGCGAAGTTCAAGGATTACTTCGAGTTCTCCGAGCCTTTCGACAAGCTTCCGTCCCACCGAATCCTCGCGCTCCTGCGCGGTGAGAGCGAAGGCATCCTGCAGCTCAACCTCGACGCGGGCGACGATACCCAGTACGAAGGGCTCATTGCCGACCGCTTCGACTTGGATGTCAAGGATTCAAAGTGGCTGTCCGACGCCGTCCATTGGGGCTGGCGCACTAAGCTCTACATCTCGTCTGGCCTCGACGTGCGCATGCGCCTCAAAGAAATCGCTGAAGATGGCGCGCTCAAGGTCTTCGCCACGAACCTGCGCGACGTCCTGCTTGCTGCCCCCGCCGGCCAGCGCGCGACCCTGGGCATCGACCCGGGCTACCGCAACGGCGTGAAGTGCGCGGTCGTGGACCCCACCGGCAAGGTGCTCGACACCGCGATTGTGTATCCGCACCAGCCGCAGAACCGCTGGAACGACGCCGTGCAGACCCTCGCCGGGCTCTGCGCGACGCACGCCGTCGATCTCATGGCCGTGGGCAACGGCACCGCGTCCCGTGAGTCCGAGAAGATGGCCAACGAAGTCGCGGACCTCATCGCGAAGGCCGGCGGCAAGCGCCCCACACCCGTCGTGGTCTCCGAGTCCGGCGCCTCCGTGTACTCCGCCTCGCAACTGGCCGCCGACGAGTTCCCGGACATGGACGTTTCCCTCCGCGGCGCTGTGTCCATCGCCCGTCGCCTCCAGGACCCGCTCGCGGAGCTCGTCAAGATCGACCCCAAGGCTATCGGCGTGGGGCAGTACCAGCACGACGTGAACCAGACCGCGCTTGCTCGCACCCTGGACGGTGTGGTCGAGGACGCCGTCAACGGCGTGGGCGTGGACCTCAACACGGCCTCGGTCCCGCTTCTTGAGCGCGTCGCCGGCGTGAACTCCACCATCGCGGGCAATATCGTTGCTTACCGTGACGAGAACGGTTCCTTTGCTTCGCGCAAGGAACTCAAGAAGGTCCCGCGACTCGGACCCAAGGCGTTTGAGCAGGCCGCCGGCTTCCTCCGCATTACCGGCGGCACGGATCCGCTTGATGCCTCCGCCGTCCACCCGGAGGCCTACCCGGTCGTCGCTCGCATCGCTGAGTCCACCGGCCTGGGAGTTGGCGAACTCATCGGCAACTCCGCCGTCCTCACCAAGCTCAAGCCCGCGGATTTCGCGGACGAGACCTTCGGCGTGCCCACCGTCACCGATATCATTGCGGAGCTCGACAAACCCGGCCGCGACCCGCGCCCGGAGTTCAAGACCGCGTCCTTCAAGGAGGGCGTCGAGAAGGTCTCCGACCTGAAGCCGGGCATGATCCTCGAGGGCACCGTCACCAACGTCGCGGCCTTCGGCGCCTTCGTTGACGTGGGAGTCCACCAGGACGGCCTCGTCCACGTCTCCGCGATGAGCGACAAGTTTATCTCGGACCCGCATGAGGTCGTTCGCTCCGGCCAAGTCGTCAAGGTTAAGGTCATGGAGGTCGACGTCGAGCGTCAGCGCATCGGTTTGTCGCTGCGCCTCAATGACGAGCCGGGTCAGCCTGCGCCGAAAAAGCGCGGCGGGGGCCGCCAAGGCGGCCCGAAGAGCAAGGGCGGCAGTAAGCAGTCCCGTGGCAACCAGGGCGGCGGCTCGCTTGCCGATGCCCTCCGCAACGCCGGCTTTGGCCGCTAGCTCGCCGCTTCAAGATTAAAGCGGGGTAGAGTCGTGGAAAACACACTAACTGTAAGGAGTTTTCCATGACCACCATCGGCATGACCGGCGCCACCGGCCAGCTCGGCGCGCTCACCGTCGTCGCACTCATGAATCGTGGCGTGCAGCCCGGCGATATCCGCGGCATGGGCCGTCACGAGGGCAAGCTGCAGGCACTCGCCGACGTGGGTCTGCAGACCGCTGTCGTGGACTACAACGACTCGGCGACCCTCGACGCCGCACTCGATGGCGTCGAGACCCTCATCTTCATCTCCGGCTCCGAGATGGGCCAGCGCGAGCAGCAGCACGCCAACGTCATCGACGCAGCCGAGAAGGCCGGCGTGAAGGAGATCATCTACACCTCGGCGACCCGCGCGGATAACTCTCCGCTCTTCGTCGCGCCGGAGCACAAGGCGACGGAGGAGCGTCTCGCTGCTTCGCCGATTACCGCGACGATTGCCCGCAACAACTGGTACAACGAGAACTACCTCGACGCTTACCAGCTCGTCGTCGCCCGCGGTGCACACTTTGCCCACTCCGGCGACGGCACGATCGCATCCGCTTCCCGCAAGGACTACGCGGAGGCGCTCGCTGTTCTCGCCACGACGGATGAGCACCGTGGCGAAACCCTCGAGCTGGGCGGCCAGACCGCCTGGACCGCACTCGAATTCGCCCAGACCGTCGCTGACGTCTCGGGCCAGCAAATCGAGTTCCTCGAGTCCGACGAGGATGGTCACCGCGCCAAGCTCGAGGCCGAAGGCGTCGACGAAGGCACCATGGGCTTCCTGCTCGGCATGGACACCGCCGTGGCCCAGGGCGGCCTCGACGGCCCGTCCGAGACCCTGTCTCAGCTCATCGGCCACGACACGACGACGTTGGAGCAGACACTCCGCGAGGAAATCGCTGGCTAGTCCTCCATCGTGTCGACGCGCAGGGTCAGCCCGACGGCGCGAGCGGCTTCACGATCTCGGTGAGCTGCGATGGTTTCAGGGCTGTCGAGATAGTCGGTCACCGACCAAGACTTGAGCTCGATAGACATGCCACTGGTTTAGCTAGGAACCGAGGACACGAGCTCCGCCGTCAATGTTGTGTAGGCGTGCACCGCATGTGTGCGCAAGCTCCTCGTAACGCAGTGCGAAAGCGGCGGACTTCTTGCCCAGAGAACACAGGACTCCCACGTCGTCGGCGTCGAGCTCTCGGAGGGCGTTGGCGACGTGGGCGTCGTCGTGGATGCGGGAGAGCGGCAGCTCAACGAGACGTGTGCCGGGCGGGGGCGTGAGCTCAACCAAGAGTCGCTCCTCGTATTCGCGGATATCGAGAACCGCGCTGGGCCATCGCGCGATAGCGCTAGTCTTCTGTGCTTCCGGCAGGTGGGTGACGAGTGGGCGCGCCGGGTCTGCGCCCACGGTGAGCGTGCGGAATAGCGGTGGGAACGCGTCGTAGCTCGTCACCCGTCCGACCGGTGCGTCGAGTTCAGAGAGAAACCCCAAGGCCGTGGTCGCCATGAGTCCGCCCACGACGGATGTCGTCGCGCCGAGGACGCCGGCGGTCTCGCACGTCGCGGTGTCTGACGGCGGGGAGGGGAGGAGGTCGCGCAGGCCCACGCCACGACCGTCCGGGGTGTCGGCGCCGGAATGGAAGAGCGCGACGTCGCCGTGGAAGCGCAGGACTGTGCCCCAGACGAGCGGGGTCGACGTCATCTCGCAGGCGTCCGCGACCAGATACTTCGTTGCATAGGTGTCACTGCCGTCGAGGACGAGGTCTGCCACGGCGACGAGGTCGAGCGCGTTGTCTGAAGTGAGACGCTCGCGTCGCGCGTTGATCTGTACGCCGGGCTGGAGGTCGCGTACTCGGGCGGCTGCGACCTCCGCCTTGGGGCGACCAACGTCCGCGGCACCAAAGAGTATCTGCCGGTGGATGTTTGTCAGATCCACGACGTCGTCATCGATGAGCGTGAGCTTGCCGATGCCTCCTGCTACCAGCTGCTGCAGTGCCGGGCAGCCCAGGCCGCCAGCGCCCACGACGAGGACGTGTGCGTTGTGGAGTCGTTGCTGCGCGTCGCGACCGATGAGCAGGGTTTGGCGGGCGGTCCGACGTTCTTCCTCCGGAGATAAGGGCGTCACAGAACCGCCTCTTGCCACGACGCGAAGCCCTCGAAGGTGGAGGAAGCTTGGGCATGTTCGCGCTTCGGAATGCGGCCAGCGTCGCGCGCAAGAAGGCCGGATTCAACTGCGAGGCGCATGGCGTTCGCCATGGCCGTCGGATCCTGGCAGCGGTTGACGGCGCTGGCGAGGAGGACACCGGAGCAGCCGAGCTCCATGGCGCGGGCGGCATCGGAAGCTGTGCCAATACCAGCGTCGATGAGGACGGGTACGGACGCGCGGGAGCAGATGAGCTCGATATTGTGCGGGTTGAGGATGCCTAGTCCCGTGCCGATGGGTGCGCCGAGCGGCATCACTGCGGCGGCGCCGGCGTCCTCGAGGCGCTGTGCTGCGGCCGGGTCGTCGCTGGTGTACGCGAGAACTGTGAAGCCCTCCGCGACGAGGAGCTCGGTGGCGTCGAGGGTCTCCACGATATCGGGAAGCAGCGTGTGCTCGTCCGTGATGACTTCGACCTTCACCCAGTTCGTGCCGAGCGCCTCCCGAGCGAGCTGTGCCGTGAGCACGGCGTCGCGGGCCGTGCGGCAGCCCGCCGTATTGGGCAGCGGTGTGATACCCAGTCGCTTGATCAGCCCGAAGACGGACTCGCCGCCGGCGTGAGGGTTGAAGCGGCGCATGGCGACGGTGGTGAGCTGCGTGCCCGAAGCCGCGAGCGCGGACTCGAGGGCGTCGAAGCTCGTGGCGCCGCCGGTACCCATGATGAGGTGGGAGTCGAAGTTCTTATCAGCGATGGTGAGCATTCTTAGCCTCCTTGGACGGCGGTGAGTAAGTCGACGGTCGCGCCGGGCTCGAGCGCTGTGTGCCACCCCGACTTGGGCACGACGCGGGCATTGATAGCGGCGGCAGTGCCGTCTTCGGGCGCGCCGAGTTCGGTGATGAGCTCGGCGAGTGTTGTGGCGTTGGTCTCGTATGGGGAGCCATTGAGGGTGATATGCATGGTTAGTCCTTATGCCGGAGCGGATCGCAGGCGGTGAGGTCGAGAGTGAGAGTCTGCTCTTCGATGAGCTCGCGGGTCGTGCGAGCAGCGAAAGCAGACAGCAGGATGCCGTGCCGGAAGTAGCCGGTGGAGACGATGATCTGTGGCGCGTGCGGGAGGCGCCCGAGGTAGGGGAGATCGTCGGGCGTGCCGGGGCGGGCGCCGGTGGTGACTTCGAGGAGTTCGCATTCCTCGAGGCCGGGGACGACGCGGATGGCGTCGCGGAGCAGGTCGTAGACGCTGCCGACGCGGCGGGGGAGGCTGTCTTCGCGGGTCGTCGCTCCCACTGCGATGGTGCCGTCGACGCGGGGGATGACGTAGATGGGGCGGTCCTCGACGAAGCCGCGGACAACGCGAGTGACAAGCGGCTGGAGAGAGACGGGTACGCGGAGGCGCAGAATGTCGCCATAGACGGGACGCAGCTGAAGCGGGTTCGTGTCCTCGTACCAGCCGTTGATGTGGGCGACGCCGAGTCCGGCTGCGAGCACCACAGTGTCAGCCTGGTGGGTGCCTTGGTCGGTGGTGACCGCGCCGTCTGGGGTGATACGGGTGACACGCTCGGTGCGGACGTCGACGCCGAGATTGCGCGCGGCGTCGAGGGCGGCCGCGGCGAACATCCGCGGGAAGAGCTGCGTGTCGCCGGGGATGGAGACGGCACCGGCGAGACGCGGGGAGAGCGCGGGCTCCATGGAACGGGCGGCTCGGGTCGTAATGCGTTCGACCTCCATGCCGTGGGCAGTCTGGTAGTCGAGCAGTTCGGAGAGGTGTTGCGCGTCCGCGCGGTCCGCGGCGACGACGAGGGTGCCCTCGGTGCGGTAGCCGGTGGGCAGGTCCGTGTGCGCGGCGACGAGTTCGATGAGCCGCGGGTGCCAGGCGCCGGCCGCCTGCATGAGTGGGAAGAGCGGGTCTTGCTGATAGACGACCTCGGCGGCGGGAGCAAGCANGCCCGCGAGTCCCAGCGGTGGCCGGCCGGAGTCCTTCGTGGGGGTGGCACGGAAAGGACCGCAGCCGACGTAGTCGAGGACGTCCGCGTACTGGTTGGCGTCCTCGATGAGGGACAGGGTGCCGGTCGTGAGCCCGATGAGTGCGTCGGGGCCGAGGAGCTCGCGGGCCGCGCGGACGGAGAGATCGTCCTGGCCCAGGTGGACACCGGCGACGGGGAAGCCCGCCTCGCGCAGGGCGAGGGCGACGTCGACTCGGTCGTCGATGACGACGGCGGTGCCTGGGTTCGCGGCGTGGACGGCGGTGGACACAGCCGCGCCGAGGTCATAGAGGTCGCGCGCCGAAATGGGCTTCGAACGTACTTGGATGACCCCGGCCCCACCTGAAGCAGCTGCGGCGGCGCGGCGGGCGAGGGCATCGGAAGGCTCGGAACCTGTCACAAAGTAACAGCGCAGATCGGCGCGCATGGATTAAACCTCCTGGTAGATTTCGGAGCCGGCGGCGCGGAACTCGGCGGCTTTGAGGGCTTCTCCTGCTGCTTCTGCGGACGCGCCAGCGGGCGCAGGCATGGTGGGCATGCCGAGCTTCGCGCCGAAGGTGTCGCGAATGTCCTGGCTGATGCGCATGGAGCAGAACTTCGGGCCGCACATGGAACAGAAGTGGGCCGTCTTCGCAGGCTCGGCCGGCAGGGTTTCGTCGTGGTAGGCCTGCGCGGTATCCGGATCGAGGGAGAGCGCGAACTGGTCGTGCCAGCGGAACTCGAAGCGGGCCTTGCTCATCGCGTCGTCCCAGGCGCGGGCGCCGGGGTGCCCCTTGGCGACATCGGCGGCATGGGCCGCCAGCTTATACGTAATGACGCCGGTCTTCACGTCGTCGCGGTTGGGCAGGCCGAGGTGCTCCTTCGGCGTGACGTAGCAGAGCATCGCCGTGCCGCCCATCGCGATGTGGGCCGCACCGATGGCCGAGGTGATGTGGTCGTAGCCGGGCGCGATATCGGTGACGAGGGGACCGAGGGTATAGAAGGGGGCATCGGAAGCCCAGTCCTGCTCCAGCTCGTTGTTTTCCTGAATCATATTGAGCGGGACGTGGCCGGGGCCCTCGACCATGACCTGGACGTCGTACTCCCAGGCGCGACGGGTGAGCTCGCCGATGGTCTTCAGCTCCGCAAACTGCGCGGTGTCGTTGGCGTCCGCGAGGCAGCCGGGGCGCAGGCCGTCGCCGAGGGAGAAGGCGACGTCGTAGCGGGAGAAGATCTCGCAGAGCTCGTCGAAGTTCTCGTAGAGGAAGGACTCCTTGTGGTGGGCGAGGCACCAGCCGGCCATGATGGAACCGCCGCGGCTGACGATGCCGGTGACGCGCTCGGTGGTAAGCGGAATGTAGGGAAGCAACACGCCGGCGTGGATGGTCATGTAGTCCACGCCCTGTTCGCATTGCTCGATGACGGTGTCACGGAAGATCTCCCAGGTGAGGTCCTCCGCGATGCCGTTTACCTTTTCCAGTGCCTGGTAGATGGGCACCGTGCCAATGGGGACGGGGGAGTTGCGCAGGATCCACTCGCGGGTCGTGTGGATATCGTCGCCCGTGGAGAGATCCATGACGGTGTCTGCGCCCCAGCGGGTGGCCCAGCGCAGCT
Organism: Corynebacterium phoceense; assembly: GCF_900092335.1. Lineage (GTDB taxonomy): Bacteria > Actinomycetota > Actinomycetes > Mycobacteriales > Mycobacteriaceae > Corynebacterium > Corynebacterium phoceense. Next base: position 1,320,138 of record NZ_LT596208.1, on the reverse strand, counting down.
TTGACACTTCTTCCTCGATGGAGCTTGTGACCGCCGAGTTGCCGATGTTGGTGTTGATCTTGGTGAGGAACTTCCGGCCGATGATCATGGGCTCGGACTCGGGGTGGTTGATGTTGTTGGGGATGATGGCGCGCCCGCGGGCGACCTCGGAGCGGACGAACTCTGGATCGCAGTGCTCGCGCAGGGCGACGAATTCCATTTCCTTGGTGATAATGCCCTGGCGGGCGTAGTGCATTTGGGTGACGCGTTTGGTCCCCCTACGTGGCGTGGGCTTTGTGCCCTTCCATTCCTGGGACGCGGCACCACGCTTCTGGGCAGACTTGCCGTCGTCAGCGAGATCGCGTGCGCGGCCCTCGTATTCTTCGGTGTCGTTACGCTCTTCGATCCATGCTTGTCGCAGGGGCGGAAGCCCTTGCGTGGGATCGCATTCCGGGCCGCGGGTGCGGTAGATGCGGAAAGACTCGTTGGGGCCGGTGGGGGAGTCGTCGAGTTGGATTTCGGTTTCCGGGACCTCGAGACCCTTCTCACGGATCGGCGAGTAGGAGTGCTTGGGGTGGATTTCTTGCTCATGGGTAGCCGACATGGGCCTGACCTCTCTTCCTTCGCTGGTGCTAACCAGACAGGTTCGAACGGTGCGGCCGCGGTTCCAGCGGCCATCTCAGCCCGCTTCCATGCGGGCTCCCGTGGGGATAAGTGCGAGTCCTAGACTAAACACAAGGCCTCGGGTTTGTCAGCGATTTGAGAGATTTTGTTTGGGTGCAGGGGTTATGGAACAATAGATGGCTGTTCTATGTAACAGGCACGAACCGGTCAGCTTCCCTGAGGAAGCGCTTGGGTCCTCTGTCTTAAATTGAAAAGGAAAATCAATGACCAACAAGATTGATCTGCTGGACAAGGCCTCGCTGCGCGAGGACATCCCGAACTTCCGCCCGGGCGATACCCTTGACGTCAACGTCAAGGTCATCGAGGGCACCACCGAGCGTACCCAGCTGTTCAAGGGTGTCTGCATCCGCCGTCAGGGCGCTGGCATCCGCGAGACCTTCACCGTCCGTAAGGTTTCCTTCGGTATCGGCGTCGAGCGTACCTTCCCGGTGCACTCCCCGAACATCGCCTCCATCGAGGTCGTTCGCCGTGGCCGTGTCCGCCGTGCGAAGCTGTACTACCTGCGCGACCTGCGCGGCAAGAAGGCTCGCATCAAGGAGCGCCGCTAGTTCTAGCGCGCTGTTACCGCCTCGTCTCCTGTGCTGGAGCGGGGCGGTTCCGCCGTTTTATGCGGGGCTACACGGCACGGCTTAGAATTCCCTCGTGACGCTCTCTGCTCTCCGCTCTGTGCTTGCCTGCCTTCTGGTCGCTGTGATTGCCGTGCTTTCGGTGCATGCGGCCCCGCGCGCGGTCGCACGCCAGTGCACGGCCATTCACGTTCTGCAGGCGGCCGGCACGGGATTTAGCGCGCGGTATTACACCGCGGAGCCGGTGGGGCTCGACTTCAGCGGGTGGAATCCCGTAGATACGCTCCAGATTCGTCTCGGCGCAGATGATGTGAGCGGTACGAATATCCAATATCCGGCCTCCCTCGGCCGATTCAGCGCTTTCCAACCCAACGCGCTGGGTTCGGAAGCCGCGACCTATGGTGAATCCGTGCGTGCAGGCGTCGAGGACGCGCGCCGCGAGCTCGAGTACGTCGAGCGTGCGTGCCCTTCCACGCGCTACATGGTGATTGGCTACTCCCAGGGTGCCTCGGTCGCCGGTGATATCGCCGCAGAGATTTCCGCCGGCCGCGTGAAGGGCGTAACGCCTGACGATGTCGCCGCGGTCGTCCTTGTTGCCGACCCCGGCCGCGCACGGCTCGGCGCCCCACCTGCACGACCCGCGAAGCTCTACGGTCCGGTGCCCGCGGGCACACGCGCGGCGAATGGCGAGATCATCCTCGACGGCGGGACGGGCTTGAGCGCTGGTCGCGAGGGCATGACCGGCCAGCGCCCTGGAAACTTCGCAGGCATGGAGGGCAAGGTTGTCTCCCTGTGCAATAACACGGACATGGCATGTGCGACGCCCTCGGATACCATCGTGCGCGATATCGCGGACTACGCCAATCGCGTCGAATAGGAGGGCCCCTCGGATACGTTGACGCCCCGCGTGGTGGAGCGCTTCCTCGCCGGGATGTCAGAGGGCAAAGATGTGGGCGCGGCCTTGGCCGAGTCGGGTGCGTCCGTCCTCCAGGTGCCCACACTCGTGGCGACCGTGGCGGAGTTGTCCCAGTACTACCTGATTCTCGAGTCGCATACGCACCCGGGACTATCTATTGAGCAGCTCGTGGGTATCGGGCTCATCGCGGCGTTGCCCAACCTTGCGTATGAGGGCGCGATGTCGGACTATCTCATCCCGGTGCTCGAGGTCGCGTCCGAGCCGCTGAACTCGATAAGCCCCGAGGTCGGCGCCTGGTTCGACGTAGCAGTCGAGGGCTTCAAGGCCGTCGATGCCGCCGAATCCGTCTACTGGCAGGCCTATCACTTGGGACTCGCGCCGCAGCTGGACACGCCCACGCAGCTGCGCCAGCGTGCGGCGAAGCAGGTCACGACGCAGCTCGTCGCGCAGCTTCAACACGCGGCGGGATTGGATGCGGCGATGGCGGATCCAGCCAACCAAGGAACCATCAACTCGCTGCGCGTCGCCGGCGACTTCGGCTATACGCACGAGTCCTACTTCGAGCAGGGCTTCTACGTCGACGGCAAGCTAGGCCGCGACTGGGCGGACGAGTGGCTGCTTGAGGTCGCGCGGGGAGTGCTGCGGGAGCGCTAAATGTCGCGCTGACGCGATGCGTGTTACCTAAAGGTGTGAGGAAGAAGGTTTATTTCCCCCTCTGGAGGGCGAAATAAACCTTCTGGCTCACACCTTATGCGTAGCCGACGGCGAGACTTGGGCATCCGAGGGATCTGCAGTACGCGGCGAGTCGTGTTGTAGGCTTTAGCCCGTGACTAATAATGCTGTACCCGCATCCGGTGACTCGCACGTGCCGGGTGTGCCGGATGAGACCAGATCGAAGAACGAGAAGAAGCAGAAGAAGCAGCTGCCGTGGCTGGTAGAGACTCTGCTCATCGTCGTCGCGGTGCTCGCGGTGGTGGGTTTGGTGCAAAACACTATCGGCCGCCAGTACGTCATTCCGTCCGCGTCCATGGAGCCGACGCTGCATGGCTGCCAGGGATGCACGGGCGACCGCATCTTCGTCGAGAAGGTCAGCTACTACGGGGATAAGCATCCGGAGCCGGGCGATGTTGTGGTCTTCAAGGGCACGGACTCGTGGAATGGCGCGTATACTTCGCCGCGCTCGGATAACCCGACCATCCACAAGATTCAGGACGCACTGTCCTACGTCTCGCTGACGCCACCGGATGAGAACACGCTGGTCAAGCGCGTCATTGCGACGGGTGGCCAGACGGTCTCGTGCCAGGCGGGCGACCCGGCCGTTATGGTCGACGGCAAGCCTATCGATCAGTCCTATATCCAGAACCCGCCCACGTACCCCGTCGATGAGTCGAACGGCTCGGAGGAGTGCGGCGGCCCGTACTTCGGTCCGATCACCGTGCCGGAGGGCAACTATTGGGTGATGGGCGATAACCGCACGAACTCGCTTGATTCGCGTTACCACATGCAAGACGAATACCAGGGCACGATCCCGGAGGAGAATATTCGCGGCAAGGTTTCCTTCATCTTCTTCCCGTTCACGCGCATTGGCGGCGTTGATGCCATCGACATCCAGGGCTGACACTCACCGCCTGCCGCGCGAACCTCAGCGCATTACGCTGGGGCAATCCGTGCGGGATGACGCCTCATGGCTGCTGAAAACCATGCTCGCCGCCTTCGTACTGTTGGCGGTGGGATCGGCGCTCATCGGACGCATCTACGTTATCCCGTCGGGGTCCATGGAACCGACGCTCCACGGGTGCCAGGGCTGCAACGGGGACCGCATCGCGGTGGAAAAAGTGAGCTACTACTTCGCAGATCCCAAGCCCGGGGATGTCGTCGTCTTCGAAGGCGAGCCCTCGTGGAACACGACGTATGAGCTGCAGCGATCGCATAACGTGTTTATTCGCGGCCTGCAGAACCTCTTCGCCGCGGCGGGCCTTATTCAGGGCGACGCGAATATCCTCGTCAAGCGCGTCATCGCGACCGAAGGCCAGACGGTCTCGTGCCAGGCGGGGGACCCCGGCATCATGGTTGATGGCCAGGCGCGCACGGAGCCGTACGTGCTTCAGCCCCCGCAGAATCCTATTTCGCCGGAGACGGGCTCGCTGGCCTGCGGCGGCGATTACTTCGGACCGGTCACAGTACCCGAGGACCACATCTGGGTCATGGGAGATAACCGCACGAACTCCGCAGATTCCCGCGCGCACTTGGGTGACGCGGAGCAAGGCACCATTCCGGTCGACAACGTGCGCGGCAAGGTTCGTGCCATCGTCATGCCGTTGAGCCGCATCGGCACCGTTGAGCATGCGCACGCTTAAACAGCAGCGCACCTACGAGGTCGCGCTCGCCCAAGCCGGCTTGGGGCCCGTCGCAGGCGTAGACGAAGCCGGCCGCGGCGCGTGCTGCGGTCCTATCACCATCGCCGCGTGTGTGCTACCCCAGCGGATTATCCCGGAGCTGGCGACGCTCACGGACTCGAAGAAGCTCACGCCCGCCGCACGCGAGAAGCTCTTTCCTATCATCAAGGCGAAGGCGCTTGCGTGGTCGGTCGTCCACATCGAGGCCTCAGACATCGACTACTGGGGCATTCAGCATGCCAACGTCTCCGGCATGCGCCGCGCCGTCGCGCGCCTCGAGGTGCGCCCGCGTTATGTGCTTACCGATGCCCTCAAGGTCCCCGGTCTGCCCGTGCCCCAGCTCCCGATGGTAGGCGGCGACGCCGCCGCGCGGTGTATCGCCGCGGCGAGCGTGCTGGCCAAGGTGAGCCGTGACCACATTATGGTGGACCTCGACGAGCGTTACCCAGGCTATGGGCTTGCGGGGCATAAGGGCTACGGGACCAAGGCACACGAGGGGGCCATCGGAAAGCTGGGCGCCACGCCGGAGCACCGCATGAGCTATGCGAACGTGGCCCGAGCGCAGGCGGAATTTCTCGCGCGTGGCAACGTGGCGCGGGCGTAACGGGGCGCTAGAGTTTAAAGCCTGTAAGAACGAGGTAACTTTCTCAAGGAGCAACGATGAGCGCTGAGGAACTGGACAACTACGAGGCCGAAGTCGAGCTGTCCCTCTACCGCGAATACCGCGATGTGGTGAGCCAATTCTCTTATGTCGTGGAGACCGAGCGCCGCTTCTACCTTGCCAACGCCGTCGAGCTCATCCCGCACACCTCCGGCTCGGACGTCTACTACGAGGTCCGCATGTCTGATGCCTGGGTGTGGGACATGTACCGCTCCGCGCGTTTCGTCCGTTACGTCCGCGTCATTACGTACAAGGACGTCAATATCGAGGAGCTCGATAAACCGGACTTCATCATGCCGGATTAGGCGCGTTCGTGCCGGTGCCATTCACACCGGCATGAGACCTGTCAATGTGTTGAACAATCTCTCTGTGGATAACTCATATCGTGAACTACGTTATCCACAGAATCGGGGCCGCCCGCGAGGCGGCCCCTTGTCGTTGTGGTGTATCTGCCGCTTGGCTAGGTACGAGGCCGTAGTACTGCGGTCCGTAACTAACTAGGAGACAGACACATGCAAACGAAAACTCAGGCTCGTACGCACCTGGCCCGGCGCGGGGAAAGCTGGGCCGCCCGCTTTTATTGCGCTCGGGGCGCGACGGTGCTGGGATGCAACGTCGCTTACGCGTGCGGCGAATTAGACCTCATTGTCCGTGAGAAGGACGGCACCATCGTCTTCGTGGAGGTAAAGACGCGTTCCACGCCGGCCTTCGGCGTGGCGGAGGCTGTCACCCCGCGCAAGCTCAAGCGCATGCGCAAGGCCGCGCAGCAGTGGCTCGCCGGGGCCCGGCCGCTCGCCGACGTGCGCTTTGACGTCCTCGCGCTCACCGCTCGCGGCGACGACTTTGACGTGGACTATTACGCAGGAGTCGAGCATGGCGCTGGGTAAGGCTGCGACGACGGCCCTCGACGGCGTGCTCGCGCATCCGGTCCACGTCGAGGCGAATATCGGGGTGGGCCTGCCCGGCATTCAGATCGTGGGTATGGCCGATACCGGAATCAGCGAGGCGCGCTCGCGGATTCGCACCGCCGTGTCTAATAGCACGCTGCCGTGGCCAAAGACGAAGATCATCGTGTCCATGGCGCCCGCGAGCCTGCCCAAGTCCGGCGCGCACTTCGATCTGCCCATTGCACTCGCCATTCTCACCGCGGGGCTGACGGAACAGGAAGAAGAGCTAGGCGGCTTCGGGCTCTCCGGCGATATCGTGCGCCGTCTGGAGACAACGCTCTTCCTCGGGGAGCTGGGCCTCGACGGCACGGTGCGTCCCGTGCCCGGCGTTATTCCTGCGCTGCTCGCCGCGCAAAACCACGGCTTCGAGTCGCTCGTCATCCCGCCTGGCAACGCGGCGGAGGCCGCACTCGTGCCCGACATGCCCGTCTATGTTGCGCGCACGCTTGCCGATGCCTTCGGCTGGGCGTGTGGCCGTCGCCTCCTGCCTCGCGCGGGGTCGCTGGCGCAGCCCACG
>NZ_LT596208.1:1252383-1313371 GCF_900092335.1 Corynebacterium phoceense | reverse complement strand
CCGAGGCTGGGCCGGCGCCCTGCATGAGCGATATCGCGGGACAGCATGCGGCCAAGCATGCGGCCGAGGTCGCTGCCGCCGGTGGGCACCATCTGCTCATGCTCGGCCCGCCTGGCGCGGGCAAGTCCATGATTGCTGCTCGCTTGCCGTCCATTTTGCCGCCGCTCACCACGGAGCAGTCCCTGGAAGCCACCGCCATTCACTCCATCGCGGGCTCGCCGGGACGCGTCGTGGAGGCTGCGCCCTTCGTCGCGCCGCATTCCTCCATTACCCGCGCCTCCTTGCTCGGCGGCGGCTCAGGGCGCCCGCGGCCCGGCGCGGTNGCTTGCGTGCCCCACTCGAGGAAGGCGAGGTGAGGCTCGTGCGCTCGCGCCGGGAGGTCGTCTACCCGGCGTGCTTCCAACTCGTGCTTGCTGCGAACCCATGCCGTTGTGCCGCCGAGGACCCGGCGCGGTGCACGTGCACGCCGGGACAGCGGCAGGCCTACCTGTCCAACCTTTCCGGTCCGTTGCGCGACCGTCTCGACATGGTCCTGCGGCTCTCGGGCCGTTCAGCACAGCTCCACGCGGACGGGGAGGAGACCTCGGCGGCTATCGCGGACCGCGTCGCCGCCGCGCGCGAGCGTTCTCGTGCGCGTTGGCAGGCGGCCGGTCTCCAGGTCCACACCAACGCGGGCATGCCCTCCGCCCTCCTGCGTCGGCGCTTTCCCGCGGAGGACGACGCGATGGAGCTCCTGCGCGCGTACCTCGCGACGGGAGAGCTAAGCCAGCGTGGCGTGGACCGCACGCTTAAGCTCTCGTGGACGCTCGCGGATCTGGCGGGGCAGGATCGCCCGACCATCGAACACGTATCCTCCGCCCTTGATCTTCGCGGCGACGCCGTTCGCGAGGAGGTGGCGGCATGACCGAGCTTAAGTTGGATACGCCGCTGCAGGCGTGGGTCTACCTCAACCGCGTGGTGGAAGGTCCGTCGCGCACGCTGGCCGCGCTGCTTCAGGACTACACCCCGGAGCACATTGCGCACGGCATTTATCACCAGGCGGACTGGCTGGGTGCGCTGCGCGACGAGACCTCGGCGCGCCGGGACTGGCTGCGCCAGGACGAGGACATCGCGGCCGCGGAGAAAGTGGGCGCACGGCTCATCACGCCGGAGAGTCCCGAGTGGCCGGCCGCGCAGTTCAACTCCGCCTTCGGCTTCTATGCGGCGGGGCTTGCCGATGCCCCCGCGGACTTCGACAAGGCCGCCGTCGCGCCCCATTGCCTGTGGGTCCGCGGTGCTCCGGTGGGCGAGGTCGTTAGCCAGGCCGTCGCTGTCGTGGGCACGCGCGCGATTACCCGCTACGGCTTTGACGCGACGCGCCTCATGGTTTCCGGACTCGTGCCACACCAGTGGACGATTGTTTCGGGTGGTGCGATGGGTGTCGACACCGTTGCACATGAGCAGGCGCTCGAACATGGCGGTATCACCGCGGTGGTCGCCGCGTGCGGCATCGACGAGCCGTATCCCGCGCGCAACGCAAAGCTCTACGAGCGGATCGTGGACCGCGGCGGGACCATCCTCACTGAATTCGCGCCGGGCTCGAAGCCGCAGCGCCATCGGTTCTTAACCCGCAATCGTTTGGTCGCGGCACTCACATCGGGCGCGGTGTGCATCGAGGCGGCCTTTCGTTCGGGAGCGCTCAATACGCTCAACTGGACGGAGGCGCTTGGCCGTGTCGCGATGGTGGTGCCCGGACCGATTACGGGGCCAGGCTCGGTGGGATGTCACAAGCGCATCCAGGAACATCGCGCGCAGCTCGTCATGAGCCCCGACGGTGTGCGCGAACTCCTCGAGCAGGTCGGTGCCGTCGACGAGGAAGCGCAGTTGGAACTCGTCTACGCGCCCTCGAAGACGCAGCGGCTGTCCCGTAACGAGCTGCAAGTTTTCGGCTCGACGCCGGTCGACGAGACGGCGAGCGCCCAAGACATCGCACGCGAGGCGGGGCTGCGGCTGCCGCTTACCATCCATCTGCTCGTCACCTTGGAGAAGCAGGGGCTGGTCGTGCGCCGCGGCGGACAGTGGCAGCGCCTCGACGTGGACTAACCACGGGTATACTCTGGCCCCATGAGTAACACGCCGGGCGGTCAGCTTGAGCAGGCCATCGAGGATTTTGCCGAGTACCAACGTCTAGTGCTCGGCCGATCCGAGGCCACCATCCGCGGCTACCGCTCGGATCTGCGCGACCTGGCCGCGCGCGTGCCGGACTTCGCGCATTTCACGCTCGACGCCCTGCGTGCGTGGCTGGGCGATGCCGTGGCGGCGGGGAAGTCCCGTGCCACGCTCGCTCGGCGCACCGCNACTTGTCACGCCGCACCGCGCGCGTGACCGGTAAAGGCAATAAGCAACGCGTCGTGCCCTTCGGACATGCCGCCGCAGACGCGATTGCCGCGTGGCTCGACGTGCGCGGCGAGTTTCCACCCGCAGCAGACGAGAACGCGCTTTTTCTCGGCACGCGCGGCAAGAGGATCGACCAGCGTCAGGTGCGCCGCGTTGTGGAGCGCGCCAGCCAGGTCACCGGGACGACGGGACTAACACCACACGGGCTGCGGCACTCGGCGGCGACACACCTGCTCGAGGGCGGCGCCGACCTCCGCGTGGTCCAGGAAGTGCTGGGACACGCCTCGCTCCAGACAACGCAGGTCTATACCCACGTCTCCGCGGCACGCCTGAAGAAGATTTACGAGCAGGCGCACCCGCGGGCTTAAGGACGCAGACCTAGACGGGCTTCAGGCGGATCGTGGGGGCATCAAGAAGCTCGAGTGGATTGAGATAAGAATCCGGGCCGTCGAGTGCGCCCCAATGCAGGCCGGGATAGCCGTCGAAGGTAGGCGCGAGCGTGCCGAGTACGTCTCCGGCGGCGACTGTCTGCCCGACCTGGACGTGGGCGTAGACGGGGGAGTAAGTGGTGCGCAGTCCGTCCGCGTGCTCGACGGAAACCGACGGGGTGCCGGCGACAACGCCTGCGAAGGCGACGGTCCCGGGGCCCGCGGCGGCAATGGGCTGGCCAACGTCTGCCGCAAGATCGACGCCGCGGTGTCCCGGCAGCCAATTGTGGTCCGGATTATCGAAGGCGCGGATAACGCGGAGTGGAACGGGTGGCGAATAGCCGCGGGCGGAGGGCTGCGCGGCGGTGGGCGATGGTGCGGCGGCGGCCGGAAGCGTAGCGCCTGTGGCGAAAGTGGTTGCAGTAATAAGGAGAGAACTAAAAATGAGGCGAGAGAGTTTCATGGTCTCCACCATGCCGGATTTTGGGGCAGAGCGCTAGGTTGTGTTGGTGGGATTTTGCAGGCAGTTCGCGTGCGCGCCGTTTTGGCAAAGCGTGGCGAAGCATATAAGCTATCCGGCAGCAGTGTGTCCTTTGGACTCATTGACTACGCGCGGCAAGAACAATGACGCAGTCAACGTGGTCCCGAATCTGTTCATGACTTGGGTGTTGACAGCTAGGACTTGCAGCCAGGGTGTGGGATAAAAGCCCGCACAACACGTATTGGAAAACCTAAAGAAAATAGAAAGCGAGCGAATCATGGCAGTTGTAACCATGCGCGAGCTCCTCGACGCCGGTGTCCACTTCGGTCACCAGACCCGTCGCTGGAATCCGAAGATGCGTCGTTTCATCTTCACTGACCGTAATGGCATCTACATCATCGACCTGCAGCAGACGCTGACTTACATTGACGAGGCTTTCGAGTTCGTCAAGGAGACCGTCGCACACGGCGGCACCATCCTGTTCGTGGGTACGAAGAAGCAGGCTCAGGAAGCCGTGGCTGAGGAAGCTACCCGCGTGGGTATGCCGTACGTCAACCACCGCTGGCTGGGCGGCATGCTCACCAACTTCCAGACCGTGTCCAAGCGTCTGAAGCGCATGAAGGAGCTTCAGGCCATGGACGCCGCTGAGGACGGCTACAAGGGCCGCACCAAGAAGGAAGTTCTCATGCTCACCCGCGAGCGCACCAAGCTGGAGCGCGTCCTGGGCGGCATCTCTGACATGTCCAAGGCTCCGTCCGCCCTGTGGATTGTTGACACCAACAAGGAGCACATCGCGGTCAAGGAAGCTCACAAGCTCAACATCCCGGTTGTTGCCATCCTTGACACCAACTGCGATCCGGACGAGGTCGACTTCCCGATTCCGGGCAACGACGACGCCATCCGCGCCACCAAGCTGCTCACCGGCATCATCTCCACCGCTGTGGAAGAGGGCAAGAAGGCTCGCGAAGAGCGCCAGCTTGCCGCTGCTAAGGAAGCCGCTGGCGACTCCGCAGAAAAGGAGCAGCGCGACGCCGCTGAGGCCGCTGCTGCATCCGACCCGGCTTCTGCCGAGTCCGCTGAGTAATACAGATTAATTTCTGTGGCTGACTTTTAAACCCCCGTTGTGCCGACTAAGGCCACGGGGGTTTGTCGTGACACGACGTGTCTCACGTGCATCGCGCGCGTGTGGAGCCGTGGCACGGTATTTCGACGGCGCGGGGGCATTTTTCTAGCCCCCTAGAGCGGCGCGCGGCGCGTGCGTCGACTACGCTGTTTCAACGAACATTGTTTGATCAACAAGGAGGATCGCCCCAACTATGGCGAACTACACTGCTGCAGACGTCAAGGCCCTGCGCGAAGCTACCGGCTCTGGCATGCTCGATTGCAAGAAGGCCCTGGAAGAGTCCAACGGCGACTACGACAAGGCTGTTGAGATCCTGCGCATCAAGGGCGCAAAGTCCGTCTCCAAGCGTGCGGACCGCGAGGCTTCTGAGGGTCTCATCGCCGTCTCCGGCAACACCATGGTCGAGATCAACTGCGAGACCGACTTCGTGGCAAAGAACGACGCCTTCAAGTCCTTCGCAGCCAAGATCGCTGAGGCCGCAGGCGAGGCTAAGGTCAACTCCGCTGAGGAGCTCAATGCTCTCGAGATCGACGGCAAGACCGTCGCCGACATTGTGACCGAAGAGTCCGCAAAGACCGGTGAGAAGCTGCAGGCTGCCCGCGCTGCCACCATCGAGGGCGACAACGTCGCCGTTTACCTCCACCAGCGTTCCGCAGACCTGCCGCCGGCAGTGGGCGTTCTCGTTGCCTACGAGGGCAACGCTGAGGCCGCACACCAGGCTGCTCTGCAGATCGCCGCGATGAAGGCTGAGTACCTCACCCGCGAAGAGGTTCCGGCTGAGGTCGTCGAGAAGGAGCGCGAAATCGCTGAGGCCACCACCCGCGAAGAGGGTAAGCCGGAGAAGGCTATCCCGAAGATCGTGGAAGGCCGCCTGGGTGGCTTCTTCAAGAACGTTGTCCTGCTCGAGCAGGCCGCACTGGAGGACCACAAGAAGACCGTCAAGCAGGTTCTTGACGAGGCTGGCACCACCATCACCGCCTTCAAGCGTTTCGAGATCGGTGCCTAAGTCTCACTCCCGCGGCAGGGTTACTGCTGCTGCGTGAGGGCGAACTTTCGCTCGAAAATCAGCCCACGCTCCGCTTCCGCGGGGACGTGGGCTTTTGCGTGCCGCCGGCGAGGCGCGGTGTTAGGTAGCGGGGCGTCCTAACAGGTAAGATGGTCGGAGAAAATTGTGCCCCTTTAAGTGGAAGGACGTCTCCAGGTGACTACCCCGGATTCCAAGCGAACTGCGTACAAGCGAGTGATGCTCAAGCTGGGTGGTGAAATGTTTGGCGGCGGCAAGGTCGGCATCGATCCGGACGTCGTCGAAAACGTCGCCCGCCAGATCGCGGACATTTCCAAGCAGGGTACCGAGGTCGCCGTGGTCATCGGTGGCGGCAACTTCTTCCGTGGCGCGGAGCTCTCCCAGCGCGGCATGGACCGTGCGCGCTCGGACTACATGGGCATGCTCGGCACCGTTATGAACTGCCTGGCCCTCCAGGACTTCCTGCAGCAGCAGGGCGTGGATTGCCGCGTGCAGACCGCCATCAACATGGCGCAGATCGCGGAGCCGTACCTGCCGCTGCGCGCTGACCGCCACCTGGAGAAGGGCCGCGTGGTTATCTTCGGCGCTGGCATGGGTATGCCGTACTTCTCCACGGACACGACCGCGGCACAGCGTGCCTTGGAGATTGGCGCCGAGGTCCTTTTCCTCGCCAAGGCCGTGGACGGTGTCTATTCGGACGACCCGCGCACCAACCCGGACGCGGAGCTCTACACGGAAATCACGCCGCGCGAGGTCATCGAGAAGGGCCTGAAGGTTGCAGACGCCACCGCGTTTAGCCTGTGCATGGACAACAACATGCCCATCCTGGTCTTCAACCTGCTCACTGAGGGCAATATCGAGCGCGCCGTCAAGGGCGAGCCTATCGGTACCCTCGTTCAGTCGAAGTAAGCCCCGCCGGGGAATATGACCCGCAAGCGGCGAAAAACCTGCTAGATTTTCTACCCAGCACCTACGACACACAGAAGGAACATTCTTCCTCATGATTGATGAGATTCAGCTCGACGCCGAAGAGCACATGACCGCCTCGGTGGAGCACACCCGCGAGCAGTTGGTGACCATCCGCACAGGCCGTGCCAACCCGGCCATGTTCAACGGTCTCGTGGCCGAGTACTACGGCGTGATGACCCCCATTACCCAGATGGCGACCATCTCGGTTCCGGAGCCACGCATGCTGCTCATCAAGCCCTACGAGCAGTCCATGATGAACGAGATCGAGAACGCTATCCGTAACTCGGACCTGGGCGTCAACCCGACCAACGACGGTCAGGTTCTGCGTGTGACCATTCCGCAGCTGACCGAGGAGCGTCGCCGTGACATGGTCAAGCTCGCCAAGTCCAAGGGCGAGGATGGCAAGGTGGCCATCCGTAACCTGCGCCGCAAGGCCATGGAGCAGCTGAAGAAGCTGCAGAAGGATGGCGACGCGGGCGAGGACGAGGTCGTCGCCGCAGAAAAGGAGATGGAGAAGATCACCGCCTCCTACATCGACCAGGTGGACAAGCTCGTCGCCGCTAAGGAAGACGAGTTGATGGAGGTCTAGACCCTCCGCACCACATGTACACAACAAGCCGTCGGACGCATTCACGCTTCGGCGGCTCGTTTCATGCCCTACCCCGCGAAAGGATGTCTGGTCGTGCCCGATACCGCCTCCCAGAATCGCCACCTGCCTAAGCCGAAGAATGGCGCCGGCCGCAACCTACCGGCAGCCATCGGCGTGGGCGTGGGGTTGGGCGCACTCGTCGTCTTTGCCGTGTGGGCGGGTCCGCTCGCGTGGTATATCGTGGTGGCGGCCGCGCTGGGATTTTCCATGTGGGAGGTCACCACGCGACTGCGTGAGCATTCCTACCAAGTGCCGCGCACGTTGCTGATCGTTTTGTGCCAGGCCATGATTTGGGCCTCGTGGGTGGCAGGGGCGTCAGGCCTCGTGGCGGTCTACGTGTTGAGCGTCCTGGCGCTCATGTTTGGCCGACTCTTCCACAACGGTCGGCACCGTCCGCCCATTAACTACCTGCGCGATATGTCCGTCGGGTTGTTCGTGCTCACGTGGATTCCACTCTTCGGCTCGTTCGCGGCGATGTTGTCGTACATCGATACGCCATTGGCCTCGGGTGCCGCGTCGATTATCGTCTTTATGCTCTGCGTCGTCGCGTCCGATACCGGTGGTTACGTCGCTGGCGTTATGTTCGGCTCGCATCCCATGGCCCCGGCTGTCTCGCCGAAGAAGTCCTGGGAGGGCTTCGTGGGCTCCATCGTCTTTGGCACGCTCACCGGCGCGCTGGCGGTGAAGCTCTTGCTCCATCACGACGCCTGGGTCGGCGCCATCATGGGCTTGCTGCTCGTCTTTTGCGCGACGCTGGGTGATCTCGTGGAATCCCAATTTAAGCGCGAGCTGGGCATCAAGGACATGTCGCATATCCTGCCCGGCCACGGCGGACTCATGGACCGCCTCGACGGCATGTTGCCGTCGGCCATGGTGACCTGGGTGGCGATGAACGCCCTCGCCACCGGCTTCGTGCCGTTGCCGTAGCCACCACGCACACAAAAGCCGCGTCCACGAGGACGCGGCTTTTCATTATGCGGTGAAGCGTTAGTGGCGCTGGGCCTGCTTGCGCACCTGGCGGCGCAGCTCGAACATGCGCCAGCCGCCCACAAGCGCCATGATGAGCGCGCCGGCGATGGCGAAGATGAGGAACGCGATGCCTGCGGGCAGCTGGCCGGACCAATTGAAGAAGTTGAGCTCGGCCGGCTGCTGATTCTGCAAGATAAAGATGATGAGCAGAATTAGCAGCAGGAAGCCCACGATGAGCGCGGCCCACGTGCTGGCAGCAAAGGACCCCTTCACCTTGGACTGCTCCTTTTGAAACTCGGCGAAGGCGACGCGGTCCTCCGCAGAGAACGAGTCCTGAGCGGCAGGAACCGGAGCGGGAGCAGACGCTGGGGTGGAGTCGGGCGTAGCGGAGGGGGCATCGGCAAGCTCAGCGGAGGGGTCGGGCTGAACGTTACGGGGGTCCTTGGAAGTCATGGATACCAAGATACCGGCGCGGCGTTGACTTCATCACTTTAGGTTCCTTTTAATTAGCCGTTGAGCGCCGAGAGTGGGACAATAGCGAGCACCATGGCTGAACCTTTGAAACTGAATTTCTCCGCCCCGCGGCGTGGCTTGCCGCCGAAGCACTTTGCGGACTTTACTGTCGACGAGCGCGTTGCGAAGCTCGCCGAGCTGGGACTGCCCAAGTTCCGCGCCAAGCAGCTGGCGAAGCATTACTACCAGCACCTCACCAACGACGTTGAGAAGATGACGGATATCCCGGCCGAGAAGCGTGCGGCCGTGCAGGAAGCCCTCTTTCCGGAACTCATGACGCCCATCCGCCAGACCTCGACGGACGATGGCTCGACCACGAAGTCCCTGTGGCGCCTCCACGATGGCACGCTGCTCGAGTCCGTGCTTATGCGCTACCCGGGCCGCGCCACCCTGTGCATTTCGTCCCAGGCGGGCTGCGGCATGGCCTGCCCGTTCTGTGCCACCGGCCAGGGCGGCCTCGACCGCAACCTGTCCACCGCGGAGATCGTGGAGCAATTCCGTAACGCGTCCGCGCAGATGGAGGCCGAGGGCGGTCGCCTGTCCAACGTCGTGTTCATGGGCATGGGCGAGCCGCTGGCCAACTACAAGCGCGTGATGCACGCGGTACGCCAGATCACCGGCCAGGACGGCGAAGGCTTTGGCCTCTCCCAGCGCAACGTCACCGTGTCCACGGTGGGTCTGGCGCCGGCCATCCGCAAGTTCGCGGACGAGGGGCTGGCCTGCACCCTGGCTGTCTCGCTCCACACGCCGGATGATGAGCTGCGCGATAGCCTCGTGCCGGTGAACAACCGCTGGCCGGTCTCCGAGGTCCTCGACGCCGCGCGTTACTACGCCGACAAGTCAGGCCGCCGCGTCTCCATTGAATACGCGCTCATCCGCGATAAGAATGACCAGGGCTTCCGCGCGGACATGCTCGGCCGCAAGCTGCACCAGGCGCTGGGCTCCAAGGTCCACGTCAACGTCATTCCGCTTAACCCGACCCCGGGGTCCGAATGGGACGCAGCACCGAAGGCCCGCCAGGACGAGTTCGTCCGCCGGGTCATCGCGCAGGGCGTGCCGTGCACGGTGCGCGACACCAAGGGCGACGAGATCGCCGCGGCCTGCGGCCAGCTCGCCGCCGACGAGCGCGAGTCCGCGTAAAGCAGACCATTTTTAGTTAAGGTGTGGAGACATGACGTCTCCACACCTTTCTGCGTTAGTACCCGACCCGCGCGAGTGCGCCTTTGCGGTGCGCGACCTCGCCAAGGCCTTTGACGGCCGCCCCGCTGTCCAAGGCTTGAGCCTCGACGTCCCCCGCGGCGCCATGTACGGCGTGGTGGGGCCCAACGGCGCAGGCAAGACCACCATGCTCACCATGGCGTGCGGCTTGTTGCGCCCGGACCACGGCGCGTCCTTTATCGCGGGGCACTCCGTCTGGGAGGATCCACTGCCCGCCAAGGCCGCCGTCGGCTTGCTCATGGACGGCGCTTCCGTCTTCGACCGGCTTACCGGCGCGGAATATCTCTACTACTTGGGCGCTCTGCGCCGCCTCCCGGAGGAGGAGTCCACCCGCCGCGCCGCGCAGCTCCTCCAGGCTCTCGGGCTTTCCGATGCCGCCTCCAAGCCCATCGCCGATTACTCGGCCGGCATGACGAAGAAGATCTTGCTCGCCGGCGCACTGCTCCATTCGCCGGAGGTGCTCGTCCTGGACGAGCCGCTCGAGGCCGTTGACCCTGTCTCCGGACGCCTTATCCAACAGATGCTGCGTTCCTTTGCTGCACGCGGTGGCACCGTCGTGTTATCTTCCCACGTCATGAGCCTCGTGGAGGGACTGTGTGATCACGTGGCGATCATCGACCAAGGTCGCGTCGTCGCGTCCGGTCACGTGGACGAGGTGCGCGACGGGCGCAGCCTCACCGACGTCTTCGTGGACCTCGTGGGTGGCGGCGACTTCGACGAGGCCTCGCTCGACTGGCTGGGGGAGGGCTCGCGATGACCCGCACCCTCATCACACTTCACCGCACATTGTGGACCCGCGCGCTGCACTCCAACCCGCAGCAGTTCATCCTGGCCTTCCTCATCGGGTTTTACGGACTTCTCGGCCTGGTCTCGCTCAGCCTGGCGGGCTACATGGATTTTGCCGATGCTACCCACAGCTTTCACGTCCTCACCGTCATCAACGGTCTCGGCGTCGCCATGTATATTCTGCTGTCCGTCATGATGCCGGCGGGGGAGAAGCAGCTCACCCCTGCCGAACTGGGGACTTTCCCGCTGAGTTACCGCGAGGTACGCCCCGCGCTCGCGTGGTCCCTGTTTCTCACCACCCGCTCCATCATTGCGACCCTCTTCACTGTCATCTTCGCCGTGGGCGGCGCGGTCTTTCTCACCACGCACGGCCGTCCCCTGCTCGCGGCCGCGTTCGTAGTCTCCATGGCGTTCTCGCTCGCGCTCACAGTCTTTGCCGCAGACCTCGTGGGCGCCCTCGGCTCGGCCGCGCTGAGCAAGGACAAGGCGAACCTCGTCATGGGCCTGGGCGGCGTGGCGCTCCTCTTCATCTTCACGAACCTGCAGGGCATCCTGAACAACATCGTGCCGCTGGGCACCGTGGGCGGGGTCCTCGCCTGGACGCCGCTGTCCGCGCTCACCGGATGGGTGGCCTCGCTGGCCGACGGTGCCCTCGCCCCGGCGCTGGCGCAGCTGCTCATCGGCCTGGTGACCCTCGCCCTCCTCGCCTGGGGCTGGGACCTCACCGCGCGCCAAACCTTCGAAAGCCCCGTCCACGGCAACGCCCCGAGCGCCGCCCCACGCGCCGAGGGTGTCACGGCCCTTTCGCTCGGCGGTCTGGCCTACCGCAGCCCCGCGTGGATGGAGTACTCTCGTTCCCTGCGCTACTTCTTCCGCGACTCGCGGCTCACCATGACGCTCGTCATGCTGCCCGTCTTCCTCGCCTTCGCCTTGTACCAGCTCTGGCGCGGCGAGGAGGTCCTCGGGTACTTCTTCGTGGGCTACCTGGGTGTTCTCGGCGGCATCGTGGCCATCAACGACTGTGGTTACGACGGACCTTCCCTGTGGGTGAAGATGCTCGCTCCCGTGCGCGCCTCGGTCCTCTTCCGCGCGCGGCACTGGGCGCACCTCACAACCACCGCCGTGGTCATCGCGCTCGGCGCGGTCGTCCTTCTCCTCCTGGCACCGGACCGCGCCTTCGCCGCCTGCATAGCAGCCCTTGCCGTGGGCATGGTGCTCTCCTCCGGCAGCTTCGCCGCGCTGCTCTCCGCGTTCAACCCGTATCCCGTCTCTCCGCCCGGCACCAACCCATGGACGGATAAGTCCGGATACTCCGCCGGTGCCTTCATCGCTGCAATCGTGTGCTTCTTCTTCGGTTGGCTACCCGCCGCTCCGGGCATCATCATGGTGATCCTCGGCGCCGACTCCGGTCTCAAGTTCGCTGGCGCCGCCGTCGGACTCGTCGTCCCCGCCGCCATTTACGTCCTTGCGCTGTGGCTGGCCTCCCGCCGCGTCGACGCTCAGATGCCGGAGATCTATGCGAAGGTGCGCACGTACGTGTCGTGATAGCGCAACGGCGAATAACTTTCGGCTGAAGGTGAAAATCCAGAATAGAAGTTCTTGCGATGGCCAAGGTGGACCACCACGACGCGCAATTTCTTGACTCCCCAGGACTTGACCTCAATGCACCTCATGTGCACGTCGTGGGGAGAGGGGGCGGTCACGCAGAGTACGTAGCGCGAAAACAACGAAAGCCTCCGCACCAGGCGGAGGCTTAAAGCCGTGAGAAGCAGCAGCGCTTAGTGAGCGGCGTGCTTGCCCTCGGTAACGGCGCGCAGGTGGGTTACGCGGGCCGGGTCGATGTTGAGGGCACGAAGCTCATCATCGGTCAGCTCGGCGTAGGTGTGGCCCAGGGTCTTCTGTTCGTATGCCCACTCCGGCTCGGCGTGGCCGAGCGGCTGGTTGCGGGCGGTAAGGGTTCGCACGTTGGCGAGCTTCGGCTGGAAGAGGTGGATGAGCAGCAGAAGCGCAATAACGACAGCCAAAAGAATAAGGAAGATGGTCTCCACGTGGCCCTTGTGGTTACCGAAGTTGAACATCAAGAGCATGAAGACGGAGAACCAACCGGCAATCTGGATGCCGCTGCGCGGGGTCTTGGACCAGCCGAACGCTGCAGACGGGACGTCGTCGGTGGAAACGCCGTTGTAGACCTCAGAGGTCACTTTGTGGGAAGACACTTGTTCTCCTTCGCGTGTACGTGCCTATTTGTCCCCAATAGAATAGTCCATGGCCCGCCGGAACGTGGCACTTACCCCCGAGATTTCGAGCTCCACGCGAGGAAGTAAACTACGTCACACCCGCGTGGGTGGAGGGGCGTCCCGAGCGACCTACTACAGTAGGGGCTCGTGACTCATCCCGACATTGCAGCGCAGCATGCGCCAGAGACTGCACAACGCGTCCTTATCCTCGGCTCCACAGGTTCCATTGGCACCCAGGCTTTGGAAGTCATCGCGGATAATCCCGATAAGTTTGTCGTCGTCGGCATCGCGGCTGGCGGCGGACACCCGGACCTCGTCATCGATCAGGCGAAGGCCCTCAACCTTTCGGCTAACCACGTCGCCGTCGCCAACACGCACGCCGCGGATAAGGTGAGCGCGGCTCTTGGCGGCGCGGTCCTCGAGGGGCCAGACGCCGCGGAGCGGCTCACCCGTGAGGTGGAAGCCGACACGGTCCTCAACGGACTCGTGGGCTCCATGGGGCTTGCAGCCACCCTCGCGACCATCGAGATGGGGGAGTACCTCGCCCTCGCCAACAAGGAATCCCTCGTCGCCGGCGGAAAGCTGGCCATCAACCTGGCCAAGCCGGGCCAGATTATTCCGGTGGACTCGGAGCACTCCGCCATGGCGCAGTGCCTGCGCTCCGGCGAGCGTGGCGAACTCGACAAGCTGGTGCTGACGGCATCGGGAGGCCCCTTCCGTGGCTGGACCCGCGAGCAGATGTGGGACGTCACGCCTGAGCAGGCCGCGAAGCACCCCACGTGGTCCATGGGGCAGATGAATACGCTGAACTCCGCGACGATGATCAATAAGGGCCTGG
This sequence comes from Corynebacterium phoceense, assembly GCF_900092335.1. Taxonomy (GTDB): domain Bacteria; phylum Actinomycetota; class Actinomycetes; order Mycobacteriales; family Mycobacteriaceae; genus Corynebacterium; species Corynebacterium phoceense. Next base: position 1,299,760 of record NZ_LT596208.1, on the reverse strand, counting down.
AGCTCATCGAGGCCACCCTGCTCTTCGACATCGAGCCCGAGCGCATTGACGTCACCGTCCACCCGCAGTCCATCATTCATTCCATGGCGACGTTTGTGGACGGCGCCACCATCGCGCAGGCCTCTCCGCCGTCGATGAAGCTTCCCATTTCCCACGCGCTCTACTGGCCGCGACGTGTGCCGGACGCGCAACCGCAGCTCGACTTCAGCCAGGTTTTGGACTGGCACTTTGAGCCGCTTGACGATGCCGCCTTCCCGGCCGTCCAGCTCGCCCGCGAGGCCGCACAAAACAGCTCAGGCGTGGTCTACAACGCGGCGAACGAGCAGGCCGCCGCCGCCTTCCTTGCTGGTCGCATCCACTTCCCAGAGATAGTGGACACAGTCGCGCACGTGATGGGCCAGTATTCTCAGTTGGCTGGTGTACTCTCTAGCGTCGATGACATCCTCGCCGTGGAGCGCGAGGCGCGCGCCAAGGCGGACGCGCGAATTGAACAGATCGCACGCTAGGACACTTCACCTATGGCCTATATTCTGGGCATTCTTCTCTTCGCCCTAGGCATCGGCATCACCATCGCCCTGCACGAGGCGGGCCATATGCTCACCGCCCGTTCGTTTGGCATGTGGGTACGCCGCTACTACATCGGTTTCGGCCCCAAGATATGGGCGAAGAAGAAAGGCCGCACCGAGTACGGATTCGCGGCCCTGCCCGTGGGCGGCTTTTGCGACATCGCGGGCATGACCGCCAACGACGAATTCCTCACCGACGAGGAAGAGCCGTATGCGATGTACAAGAAGCCAGCCTGGCAGCGCGTCCTCGTCATGGCCGCCGGCATCCTCGTCAACATCGTGCTGGGCTTCTCTATTCTTTTCTGCGTCGCCGTGACCACAGGCCTGCCCGACGTCCACGCGGACGTGCGTCCCAAAGTCGGCGAGGTGGTGTGCTCCGCCGACCAGATCGACGAAAGCACCTACGAAGACTGCACCGGCACCGGTCCTGCCGGCGCGGCCGGCGTTGAGCCCGGCGATATCATCGTCGCCCTCGACGGTGAGGAGCTTGCGGACTTCAACGCACTGCGCGAGGCGGTCATCGCCAAGCCGGGGGAGACCGTCACGCTCACCGTCGAACGCGACGGCCAGCCCCGCGACTTTGAAGTCCACCTCGACACCGTCAAGCGTCTCACCACGGACGGGCAGACGGTCGAGGCCGGCTCCATCGGTCTCACCAACGCGCCGCTCGATATCGTCAAGAAATACAATGCCGCCACCGCTGTCCCGGCGACCGCGGATTACTCGTGGTACCTGGCCAAGTCCACCGTCGACGCCATCATCCACATGCCGGAGAAGGTCCCCGGCATCGTCGCGTCCATCTTCGGCCACAACCGCGCCGATGATTCGCCCATGTCCGTCGTCGGTGCCTCCCGCGTGGGCGGCGAGCTCGTGGAGAATAGCCTGTGGTCCTCCTTCTTCATGATGCTGGCCTCGCTCAACTACTTCCTTGCGCTGTTTAACCTCATCCCGTTGCCGCCCTTCGACGGCGGCCACATTGCGGTGATCGCGTACGAGAAAATCCGCGACTCCCTGCGCCGCGCCCGCGGCCTGGCAGCCAAGGGTCCGGCCGACTACACGCGCCTCATGCCGGTCACCTACGTCATGGCGGCCATTCTCATGACCTTCGGCGCGCTCGTCATCATCGCGGATGTGGTGAACCCGATTCGTCTCTTTGGCTAAACGCCACGTGGTGTAGGACGTGTCACTGACTGCACCGATGGTGAAACTCAGAACCTCCAGCTCTGCCCATTTGCCATAGTCATTAGACTGTATGGATAGCGTAGAGTGGTTTGCATCTAAACCCCCGTGTACCCATCTTTTTTCCAGTAAATAGGAGAACGTATGTCAACCCCCATCGGACTCGGAATGCCGGACGGACCTGCCCCGACTTTGGCGCCGCGTCGTAAAACGCGTCAGCTCTTCGTCGGCCCCGTGGGCGTTGGCTCCGAGCACCCGATCTCGGTGCAGTCGATGACGACCACCAAGACTCATGACGTCAATGCGACCCTCCAGCAGATCGCTCAGCTCACGGCTTCCGGCTGTGACATCGTGCGCGTGGCGTGCCCGAAGCCGATCGATGCGGAGGCTCTGCCGGCCATCGCCAAGAAGTCTCCCATCCCGGTCATCGCGGACATCCACTTCCAGCCGAAGTACATCTTCCAGGCTATCGACGCTGGCTGCGCTGCTATCCGCGTTAACCCGGGCAACATCAAGGAGTTCGACGGCCGCGTTAAGGAGGTCGCTAAGGCGGCTTCGGACGCTGGTATCCCGATCCGCATCGGCGTCAACGGTGGCTCCCTGGACAAGCGCATGCTCGAAAAGTACGGCAAGGCCACCCCGGAGGCCCTCGTCGAGTCCGCCATCTGGGAGGCTGGCTTGTTCGAGGAGCACGGCTTTGGCGATATTGCCATCTCCGTCAAGCACTCGGATCCGGTCCTCATGGTCGAGGCCTACCGCCAGCTCGCAGAGAAGACGGACTACCCGCTCCACCTCGGCGTGACCGAGGCTGGCCCGAAGTTCATGGGCACCATCAAGTCCTCCGTCGCCTTCGGCGCTCTGCTCTCGCAGGGCATCGGCGACACCATCCGCGTCTCCCTGTCCGCAGACCCGGTCGAGGAGATTAAGGTCGGTGACCAGATCCTGCAGTCGCTCAACCTGCGCCCGCGCAAGCTGGAGATCGTCTCTTGCCCGTCCTGCGGCCGCGCCCAGGTCGACGTGTACAAGCTCGCCGAGGAAGTCACCGCTGGCCTCGAGGGCATGGAGTTCCCCATCCGCGTGGCCGTCATGGGCTGCGTCGTCAACGGTCCGGGCGAGGCCCGCGACGCTGACCTTGGTGTTGCTTCTGGCAACGGCAAGGGCCAGATCTTCGTCAAGGGCGAAGTGGTCAAGACCGTACCTGAGTCCCAGATTGTGGAAACCCTCATTGAAGAAGCCATGCGCATTGCCGATGAGCAGGGCCTTGAGGCCGTCGAAGGCGCCAAGGCCGAGGTTCGCGTTACCCGCTAAACCGCGCGCCTAACCCGCGTTGTGCCGCCGTCCCAGTAGTGTTGAAAGACATGAAACGGACGGCGGCTTTTCTTTGCGTAGCGGGGATTATGGGCACCTCGCTGGCTGCGTGTACGCCCAAACCGGTCGCGGCGGATCCGGTCGCTGAGGACTTCATTGCGGCGCTTGAAAACCACGACGTCGACGCACTCAAAAGCGTCGTCGACGACCCTGACATTGCCGCGGAACAGTACGGGGAAACGTACTCCGGCCTCCAAGCCGAGGGCCTCGACGTTGAGCTCACCTCTATCGACCAACAAGACTCCGTCGCTACCGCCAACTACTCCGTGACGTGGGACCTGCCCAAGGACCGCGAACTCACCTACGACGCCAAGGCCGTACTCACCAAGGTCGATAAAACGTGGACCGTTAATTGGGAATCCACGGCGCTGCACCCCAAGCTCGGCGCCCACCAGCACCTCGAGCTGCGCCCCGTTGTCGCCGACCGAGCCTCCGTCGTGAGTTCCGACGGCGTCGAGCTTATGAGCCCGGGCGTTCAATACCGCCTTCTCGTCGACACCTCCTCCGGCGATATGCGCGCGCTCGCGGGCCAGCTCGCGCCCCTCGTCAACCAGGACGCGGGCGAGCTCGCCACGAACCTTGAAGAGGCAGGGGAGACCTACTCCGTGGGTCTCTACAACGAGGGAGACCGCAACGCCATCCAAGGCGCCAACCTTCCCGGAGTCCGCTTCAATGAAGAGCCGGCGCTCATCACCAAAGAGACGGGCTTTGCCACCGACATCATGTCCCGTGTGCGTTCCATCGTCGCGGACAAGCTGGACGGCACGAATGGCTGGCGCATCGCCGTCGTTAACGAGAACGGCGCTTCACTCAGCGACGTCGAATTCCACGACGCCACCCCGTCGCCCGCCATCCGCGTGGGTATTGATTACAACGTCCAGCGCGCCGCGGAGCAAGCCGTGGATCTCCGCGCGGACTCCGAGGCCATGCTTGTCGCCATGCGTCCCTCCACCGGCGAAATCCTCGCCGTCGCGCAGACCGATGCCGCCGATAAGAAAGGCGACCTGGCCCTGTCCGGTCAGTTCCCGCCCGGCTCCGTGTTCAAGATCATCACCGCCTCCGCTGGCGTGGACAAGCAAGGCCTCAACTCCGGCACTATCGTCCCGTGCCCCGGCACGATGGATATCTACGGCCGCACCGTCACGAACTATAACGGCTTCTCCCTGGGCAGCGTCTCGCTCGAAGAAGCCTTTGCACAGTCCTGCAACACGACCTTCGCAAACATCTCGACCGACCTCGGTGAGGGCGAACTCAAGGAGGAAGGCTCCCGCTTCGGTCTGGGCCTCGACTACGACATTCCTGGATTGACCACGATTACCGGCTCCATCCCCGAGGGAGAGACTCCACTGGAGCGCACCGAAGCCGGCTACGGCCAGGGCGCGGACCTCGTGAGCCCCTTCGGCATGGTTCTGGCTTCGTCCACCGTCGCCGCAGGCGTGCGTCCCACTCCGACCCTCATCGCGGGGCAGAAGACGACCGTCTCGGAGAACCCCGATGGCCCGTCACCCGTCGTCATCGACAACCTTCGCACCCTCATGCGCGCCACGGTCACGTCCGGTACCGCACGCGGCATGGGCGCTGGCGGCACCATCTATGGCAAGACCGGTGAGGCCGAAATCAACGGCGGTTCCCACGCGTGGTTCACCGGCTTCCGCGATGATGACATTGCCTTTGCCACCCTCGTCGTCCTCGGCGGCGGTTCCGAGACCTCCGTCGCCATCACGGACAGCTTCTTCAAGCGTCTTGACGAACTGCGCACTCAGCAGGACCCCGAGCAGGTCGCCACCGGCGGCGCCGAGTAGCTTGCCGATGCCCCTCATCGCCGCCGCCCAACCCGACCGCCGGGGTGGCAGGGTGGGGGACTACCATAGACGGCATGAGCAATCGCGCAAAACTTACCCCAGGAAAGCCCACCCCCGTTCGCACCGTCCCTGACTCTATCGAGCGTCCCGAGTACGTGTGGAAGGACTCGGTCCAAGAAAACATCGGCGAACCTTTCGTTCAGACCCCTGAGGTCATCGAGGCCATGCGCGAGTCGTCCAAGATTGCCGCCAACGCCCTCAAAGAAGCGGGCAAGGCTGTCGCCCCCGGCGTGACCACCGACGAGATCGACCGCATTGCGCACGAGTACATGTGCGACCATGGTGCTTACCCGTCGACCCTGGGCTACATGAACTTCCCGAAGTCCTGCTGCGTCTCCTTGAATGAGATCGTGTGCCACGGCATTCCGGACACGACCGTCATCGAGGACGGCGACATCGTCAACATTGACGTCACCGCCTACAAGAACGGCGTCCACGGCGACACCAACGCCACCTTCCTCGCTGGCAACGTCTCCGAAGAGCACCGGCTGCTTGTCGAACGCACCAAGGAAGCTATGATGCGCGGCATCAAGGTCGCCAAGGCTGGTCGCGAGATTAACGTCATCGGCCGCGTTATCGAGTCCTACGCACACCGCTTCGGCTACAACGTCGTTACCGACTTCACCGGCCACGGTGTGGGGCCCACGTTCCACAACGGCCTCGTTGTCCTGCATTACGACTCCATGGCCTACCGAAACGTACTGGAGCCGGGCATGACGCTCACCATCGAGCCGATGATTAACCTCGGAGGCCTCGACTACGAGATCTGGGATAACGACTGGACCGTCCAGAACAAGGACGGAAAGTTCACCGCTCAGTTCGAGCACACCCTCGTCATCCAGGAAGAGGGCGAGCCGGAAATCCTCACTCTTCCCGACGAAGACTAATCGAAACAGTCGCTCAACGAACCTCATAGCGACTCACAGAGCGAACAGAAGCGCCCGTCCCACCACTGTGCGGTGGAACGGGCGCTTCTCTGTGCCTACTGTTCATCCCTACGCCTTAAGCTCAGTCCTATTTGAGAGATGAAAAAGCGCCCCGCAGTGCGGAGCGCTTGAAGGCGTGAAGGTTCTACATTAGAACTTCAGCTGACCGTTCATTGCCTGAGCAACGTAGTCAGGGATAACGCCGTTGTACACAGCGAAGTTGTAGGTTGCGACGGCAACGGAGACAGCAGCAGCGGCAACACCGACGTAGGTGGTGTCGCGCCACAGCTGAGCCCACTGCGGGTTCTTATCGTCGTCGACGGAAGAGCCGAGCAGGTCGCGGCCGTTGGCAGGGGTGTCTTTGCCGGTAGCATCGCCAGCCTTGGAGGACAGCGAACCCTCGCCCTCGGAGGAAGCGCCCTTAGCGGCGGCAGACAGAGCGCCGGTGTTCTCGGTCTCGGCAGCGGTAGCAGCGGAAACGCCGCCGAAAGCGACGGTGGTGGCGGTTGCAAGAGCAACGGCGGCAGTGCGGAAGTTACGCATTGAAGTGAATACCTTTCAAAAAGATTTTGGTAGGGGCTGTAAGGCCGTTACTAGAACTTGATGGGGCCGAACTTGATGAAGTTCAGGGCCGGACCGACGAGGCCACCGATGACGGTGACGACGGCGGAAGCGATTCCGATGCCGTACAGAGCCTGTGCCCAAGCCGGCTGGGACGAAACGTCGGCGTCCTGGCCGAAGACTTTACGGCCATCGGCGTTCGTGTTGGCGTCCAGAGCGTCGCCGATCTTGGAGGAGCCACCCTTGTTCTCGGTCTGGTTGGAGGAGGTGGTGTTCTGGTCAGAAGGAGCCTCAGCCGCAGTGGCGATGGAAGCGCCGGAGAAAGCGACGGCGAGGGCGGTTGCGCCAGCGATGGCGGCCTTGCGAATACGCATATCAAAAATCCTTAAGAGTTGTCTGTGCGCGGCTTCCGGGGGAAGGAAACCCATGTGTGAATCTCACGAAGAGATTCTCGAGCATCTCGAGTCCGATTACGGAAATGTAACGGACGGTCGATGTTGCGCTAGCAAGTATAGAGCATTACGCACAGCAAAGGGGCATGGGGGTAACAATTCGCCTACAGGTAGATAAATATTTACTGCGTTAGCCCCATTTATCTGCCTGAATGAAATTTGGGTGAATCAAGACAAAAAGAAGACCCGCACAATGTGCGGGTCTTCATCCAGACGTCTTCGTCTAAGCGAGTGGCTTAGCGGTTGAAGATCGGGTCAAGGATGTGGTTCGGCAGGATGTGGTTGTACACAGCGAAGTTGTAGGCAGCGATCAGGGCGCCAGCAATGGTGGTGCCGATGAGGGCGTAGGTGCCGTCGCGCCAGATCTTGGACCACTGCGGGTTAGCCTCGTCATTAACCTCTTTGCCGACGAGGTCAGTACCCTTGGCTTTTACCTTGTTGTCGGTGACAGCGCCAACCTTAGAGGACCCAGTCGGGTAGTTCTCGTCCTTGGAGGAGAGAGCATCAAAAATCTCGGAGGCGGTAGCGTCCTTGGTGACGTCCTGGTTCTCGGTGATGGTCTCGTTGTTGGCCGGCTTCTCGCCCGTCTCAGCGGAAGCGATAGCGGTGCCGCCGAAAGCGACGGTGACGGCGGTGGCAGCAGCAACGGCTGCGGTGCGGAAGTTACGCATTGTGTGTTTTACCTTTCGAAAGTGGTGTGAGCCGGTGAGCTGCGTTTAGCGGGAGAAGGGACCGAACTGAACGAAGTTAGCCAGCGGGCCGACAACCATGCCGATGAGGGTGGCAATAGCGGTGGCGATGGTGGTGCCGTACAGGACCTTGGCCCACTTCGGCTGCTCAGACAGGTCCTTGGAGGAGCCGAAGATCTTCTGGCCGTCAGCTTCCTTGTCGCCCTCGAGCTTCAGGCCGGTGTTGATCTTGGAGGAGAGGGAAGCGCCCTTTGCGGCATCCTTCTCGTCCGGGGTGGACTCACCCTTGTTGTCCGAGGTGGAGGAGCCGTTAGCGGTGGAGGACTGCTCCTGCTTCGGAGCGGCGGTGTCCTCAGCGGAAGCAACGGTGGTGCCGCCGAAAGCGACTGCGAGAGCGGTTGCGCCGGCGATGGCTGCATTGCGGATACGCATATCAAATGTCCTTAAATGTCGTACTTGCAAGGCTTCCAGGTGGAAACCTAAGTGTTATTGGATTCCCAGGGGAATTCCAGAAACACGCGGTCGCCGGTGTTACGGCTTGAGCCGGTGTCATTGGGGAACTCTAGCTGTTCGATTCTGAATATGCACGTCGGGCGGCGCGTTTAAGTGCCTGTTAAGCAAAAATCCACCCCATAATCCTGTCAAGTTCATGGCAGCGACGTTCTCTAAATCCCAAGGTTAGGTAACGAATGTTACTCATGTGACTAGGCAAGAGGGGGTGGGGGTGATTTATGTCACGTAACGCTAATTAGGCAAATTCGAGGCTTAAAATCGCGTTCTCGGTCACCTCGGCAAGGGCCGGATGGATCCAGTACTGGTTACGCGCGAAGTCGCGAAGATCGAGGTCATATGTCATCACAGTAATCATTTGCTGGATGAGCGTGGATGCCTGAGGGCCGAAGTAGTGCGCGCCAAGGAGTTTGCCGGTGGTGCGTTCTGCGATGAGCTTCACAATTCCGGTGTGGTCCTCCATTGCCCAGCCGTAGGCAACGTCGCCGTAGTTCTGGACCTTGACGGTGACGTCGTAGCCAGCCTCGCGAGCCTGAGCCTCGGTCATGCCTACGGTGGCGATTTGCGGGTGAGTGAAGATTGCAGACGGGACGTGCTCGTGCGGCATCGGGCGAAGGTCGTCGTGGTGCAGGAGGTTGTGCGAGATGGCACGGGTCTCAGCGTTAGCGACGTGCTTGAGCATATAAGGCGACGAGACGTCGCCCAGGGCCCACACGCCCTCGGCGGTAGTGCGTCCGTACTCGTCGACCTTGATGCGACCGTCCTCGTGCATTTCAATGCCGGCGGTGTCCACGTCCATGAGATCGCCGTTGGGGGTGCGACCGGTGGCGACGAGGATGGCGTCGGCCTCAACGGTCTCGCCGTTGTCGAGGGTGAGCTTGACGCCGTTCTCGGTTTGTTCGAGGAGAGTGCCGTTGCCGATGCGGATATCGAAGCGCTCCCGGGCGATGGCGTTGAAACGGGTGACAAGGTCTTCATCGAGGAAGCGCAAGAGCTTTTCTGAGCGGTTGACGATGGTGACCTTGGTGCCCAGGCCGTCGAAGACGTGGGCAAACTCCATCGCGATGTAGCCGCCGCCGACGATGATGAGGCTCTTTGGCTGTGTGGGCATGCGCATGACATCTTCGTTGGTGTAGAACTTCACGCCAGAGTTGCGGTAGACCGGCGGAATGGTGGGGCGAGAGCCCGCGGCGATGACGATCTGGTCGCCGGTGATGACTTCGCCGCCGACCTCGATGGTCTTCGGGCCGACGAAACGGGCGTGCTGGTCATAGACCGTGATGTTCGGGGTCTCGTCGCCGCGGCGGTAGGCTTCGCCGCCCTGCGCGATGCGGTCGATGCGGTTGGTAAAGACGCGGTCAACGATGGAGTCCCAGTCCACGCTATTGACCTGAGCATCGAGTCCGAGACGACCTGCCTCGCGTGCAGCAAGGGCGACGTCTGCGGCATAGACATACATCTTGGTGGGGATGCAGCCGACGTTGAGGCAGGTACCGCCGAACGTGCCTTCCTCGATAATGGCGATGGAGACATCGTCGTACTCCGGGGTGGGGATGGAATTTCCCGAGCCCGTACCGATGATGATGAGGTCGTAATGCGCCGACGGAGTTGCGGGGGAGCTGGTATTCGAGGTGTTCAATGTATTCTCCTTTAATATATATAGGAATAAGTTGTGTATTTTACCTAAGCCTGCTGGCCGGATTCGCGGAAGTAACTATGTGACCGCTGAACGGCAATGGAGACTGTCGCTGCTGTTACGTGGCGTGCATATTCGCGGAAACAGCCCAGACTACATCTTTATTTCTGATTGGGTTGTGCCGGATGCGGACGTCGGCGATGGATGGCTAGTGACTGGGCGTCGGCTCGGCCGGGAGATGGGTGGCGAGCCAATCATCGACCGTGCGGAAGACTTCGGGACGGATTTCGGGGCGGGAGGCGAAAGCCTCGTGGCGTGCGCCATGGATGGGACGCAGCGTGCACTCCTTGCCGAGGGTGGGTGCCCAGTGCATGGTTTGGGTGACGTCGACGACGCAGTCGACGTAGTTGATTTCCTCCGAGTAGGGCTTGCCCAGGATGGAGCGAGTCGAGCAGATAGTGAGGTAGGGAACGCCTACGTCGACGCCGCGGTGCAGCTTTGCAAAGCCACCGAAGATGGCGCGCAGCCAGCCTACGTACTTGCGGTGACCGCCCAGCGGCTTGAGGGTGAGGTCGTAGTCCCACTCGCCATACTTGCTGGCATGCATGGAATCGCCGAAGGCTGTGAGGTTACCGCCGGGGAAGGCGAGCATCGGAAAGCGTTTGCCAGCGCGGTCGATGACAGGGGAGAGCGCCTTGACCACCGGGCGGGGCACGCTCATCATGTCGAGCCAGGGACCGTTGAGGATAAGACCAGGAACCTGCTCAGGGTGTTCGGCGTCGAGCCACAGCGCGCAAATGAGCCCACCCGTGGAGTGACCCATGGGGACGACGCGGGAGTTAGGGATGGCCGCGAGAGCGGCATCAAGATCCTGGTAATAGAGCGTGAGATCCGAAATGTAGTGCCAGGTGTGGCCCTCGCGGCGCGAGCGGCCACACTTGCGGAGGTCGACGGCATAGAAAGCGTAGCCCAGCTCCTGATAATGCTGCGCGACATGAGCATCAAAGAAATAGTCCGTCATGCCGTGGACCCAAAGGAGGGCAGGGCGCTGCGAGAAATCGGGGGTGTCACGCTTGTAGGCGACGAGGGTGGCGGAGACATCGCCTTGGCCGTCAGGGTCCGGCCCCAGCGGAAGCGTTGCCTGGGTGAAGTCGGGGCCCAGCATATCCTCGGTCCAATGAAGTTCAGTGCTCATGTGGACCAGCTTATCCATAGCCGAGTGGGGCCGCTTGAGGGTACGCCGTGAGCTGGAGAGCACGAACGGGGGTAGGGAATGGTGCGCAAAATGGGCAGTACGTGCGTTCTGCTGGGCTGATATTTGTGCGAGTGGGTAAAGGCGTAAGGTTGATAAGTAATGCGTTGAGTGCTTGCGCCGCGGATGTGACTGAGGTCTTTGGTGGGCTTGGGTAGTCGCGAGGAGACTGCCTTTACATGCGTACACCGCAGGTTGATCGGAGAGCTTAGGTCCTGCACGCGGCGCGGTATGAGCGCACAGCTTTATAAGACGTGCACGATCAAGCGAAAGTCAAAGAGGTTTAACACCGTGTCCTCCGCAAAGAAGACCGCACAGGTCACTGAAGAAGTTGATGTAGCCCTCGTCGGCGGCGGCATCATGTCCGCTACCCTCGGCGCCATGCTCCGTGAGCTAGAGCCGAGCTGGACGCAGATGGTGTTCGAGCGCCTCGACGGTCCGGCTCTGGAGTCCTCCTCTCCGTGGAACAACGCCGGTACCGGCCACTCCGCGCTCTGCGAGCTCAACTACACCCCGGAGAAGAACGGCCGCATTGACGCGACCAAGGCCTTCGGCGTCAACGAGAAGTTCCAGGTTTCCCGCCAGTTCTGGGCACACCAGCTCAACAACGGCATCCTCACGGATCCCAAGGCCTTCATCAACCAGGTTCCGCACGTGTCCTTCGCTCAGGGCTCCATTCAGGTCGATTACCTGAAGCGCCGCTACGAGCTGCTCAAGGACAACCACATGTTCCCGAGCCTGGAGTTCTCCGACGATGACGCAGTCTTCCAGGAGAAGCTGCCGCTCATGTCAAAGGGCCGCGACTTCAACTCTAAGAAGGTCGCCATCTCCTGGACCGATGCCGGTACCGACGTGAACTTCGGTGCCCTGGCGAAGCAGTTCTTTACTGCTGCCAAGGCATCCGGCACCGAAATCCGCTACGGTTCCGAGGTCATCGACATCAAGCGCGATGGTGCGAACTGGAAGGTGTACGCCAAGAACGTGCACACCGGTGATTACTCCGTCATCCGTGCGAAGTTCGTCTTCGTCGGCGCAGGCGGCTACGCCCTCGACCTGCTGCGCAAGGCAGGCGTCAAGGAAGTTGCTGGCTACGCTGGCTTCCCGGTCTCTGGTCTGTGGCTGCGCGCCAAGAACCCGGAGCTCATCTCCCAGCACCAGGCCAAGGTCTACGGCAAGGCTGCTGTGGGCGCTCCGCCGATGTCCGTGCCGCACCTCGACACCCGCGTCATCGACGGCGAGAAGGGCCTGCTGTTCGGTCCGTACGGTGGTTGGTCGCCGAAGTTCCTGAAGAAGGGTTCCTACCTCGACCTGTTCAAGTCCATACGTCCGGACAACATCCCGTCCTACCTCGGCGTTGCCGCCCAGGAGTTCGGCCTTACCAAGTACCTGGTTTCCGAGGTCCTCAAGGACTTCGAGCAGCGCGTTGAGACCCTTAAGGAGTACGTCCCGTCCGCAGACCCGGCTGACTGGGAGACCGTCATCGCTGGCCAGCGCGTCCAGGTCATCAAGCCGGCCGCTGCACCGCGCTTCGGTTCCCTCGAGTTCGGTACGACGCTCATCAACAACCCGGAGGGCAACATCGCCGGCCTGCTCGGCGCTTCCCCGGGAGCTTCCATCGCCCCGGCCGTCATGGTCGAACTCATCGAGCGTTGCTTCGGTGAGCACATGATCCAGTGGGGCCCGAAGCTGCAGGAGATGATCCCGTCCTACGGTGAGACGCTCGCCAAGAACGTCAAGCTTTACGACGAGATGTGGGAGTACACCCAGAAGACCCTCAAGCTCGAGCAGTAAATCCTCGCGCTGGATACACGGCCCTTTTCGCTTCGGCGAGGGGGCCGTTGGTCATTTTTCTTCACCCCGCCTGGTCCCGCGAGTCGCGTCCGCAGATGCTTGAGCGCACCGGTGCGCTTCCCGATGCCGTCGTGGCCTGCGCCGGAGGCGGCTCCAACGCCATTGGCACCTTCGCCGAGTACCTGCTCGGCATGGAGGACGGCGAGCAGTATGCAGGCAACGACAATGTCCGCCTCATCGGTGTCGAGCCGGCAGGCGAGGGCCTTGACACGGACAAGCACGGCGCGCCGCTCAACAAGGGTGTGGTGGGCATCCTGCACGGATCTTGCTCGTATGCGTTGCTCAAGGACGGCGAGATCCTGCATCCGCATTCGGTGTCTGCGGGCCTGGACTACCCGGGTATCGGCCCGGAACACTCCTACCTCAAGGACACCGGCCGCGCGGCGTACCCGGCCGTCACGGACGCGGAGGCCCTCGATGCCTTCCGCATGTTCTCACGCTACGAGGGCATCATCCCGGCGCTCGAGTCCTCGCACGCGCTGGCGTATGCTCTCAAGCTCGCCCAGCAGTGCGAGGAGACCGGCGAGGAGATGAACATCTTGGTCACTCTCTCCGGTCGCGGCGATAAGGACGTGGACTACGTCCGCCGCATCCAAGGCGACTTGGCAGCCGAAGACCCGGCCACTCATCCGGTAGTCAATCTCAACATCGAGGGCGTGCTCGCGGAGATGACTGCCGAGTCCAACGCGCGCGAGGGACTCTAAACCGCGGCCGAGCTTTAACCCTCGGTCGGGGAGTGGGCCTCTCCGGTTTCCCAGAGAGCATTGATCGGCACGGCCCAGATATTGTCGCCGAACGGCAGTATTTTTGTGCCCGTGTAGAGCACAATTCCTGCGATAAATGCGTCACCTACCTTGTCCCTCACCGAACGAAGGTTGCGTACATGCTGGGCACGAACGGTGGTGGTCGTCTTCACTTCGATGGCGACGATCTGGTGGCGGCGGTTTTCCAGGATGAGGTCGACCTCTTCGCCATCGCGATGTCGGTAGTGCATGATATTGAATTTCACCGAAGACCAGGCGCGTTGTTTCGCTAATTCGGTGGCAACGAAATTCTCAACGAGGCCGCCGGTGAGCTGCCCCGCGATGTCGTATTCAAGGCTTTCCACGTCCGTGCCGGTCAGGATGCTCGCGATCGCGGTGTCGTTAAACATCACCTTCTTTCGCCCCGCCACGCGTGACGAGAGGTTGCGTCCCCAGGGATCCAGTTCGTCGATGAGATAGACATCGCGAAGCGTGTCTAAGTACGCGGGGATGCTGCGTGCCGGAACGCCGAGACTGCGACCGGCTTTGGCTGCGACAAACTCCATGGCTGGTTCCGCGGCGAGCAGTCGCAACAATCGCCCCAAACGGTCGGGGTGCTGAACTCGGCGGACCAGGCGTGCATCAAGGTTGGTCACCCTCTCGACATAGGCGTCGAGCCAGGCCTCAGCCAGGGCGGCGGGTGCATTGTGGATCTCCGGGAAGCTGCTCTGCACGACGGTAGTGAGATAGTCACGACGGCTGAGTTCCGGGAGGTCGAGCTGTGGCGACGGATTCTCCGGCAGCTTCCATGCCCATGCTGCAAAATCGTCAGTGATACCGCGTAGCTCGCCTTGGCTGAGTCCGCGCATGGGGATGGTGATGGCTCGTCCTGCGAGGCTTTCCTCGGTCCCGGACAGGCTAAAGAAGTTGGACGACCCAGTCACGACGAAGCGTCCCGGCCGACGGTCAGCGTCGACGGCCGCCTTGATGGCGAGAAAGAGCTTCGGAACGCGTTGGATCTCGTCGATGACGAGGGGCCGGTCGCTGAACTGGCGAATGAATCCGTCAGGATCAGCATCTGCGGCCTCGCGGTACGCCTCAACGTCGAGATTGGCGACGACTGCATCGGTATCTCGTACGAGCTCTTGGGCGAGGGTGCTCTTGCCCGTCTGACGTCCGCCCGAGATAACAGTCACGGGGCTAAAAGCGAGGATTTCCTTCGCCCGGGGCATGATATTGCGTTGGATGACGTAACCGCTCATGAGCTCGTATTTTAGTGCAAAATGCGATTCAAAGTGATAGTCTTCGCCGTTTTGCGACTATTCCTTCGCCGATTCGCGGTACCACTTTCGCCGTTTTGCGACTATTCCTTCGCCGATTCGCGTAGTTGTTCTCGCCGATTCGCGGTAATAGAGGAAGAAAATCTTATGAGATGCGGGGTATCGTCGTGTAGACGTCGCCGGAGGTTCGGGGACGATACGTGCGTCTTCTGCTGGAGCCCGTTTAGGTTCCGCAGTAGGTGCGGTACATCTCCAGCTGTGCGGGGGCGCTGGGCGCCTCGAATTCGTCGTTCGGCGTGAACGGGTGCGTGACGGCATCGAGTAATCGGAGAAACTGGCTCATGTCGGTAGGCGCGTCGCGCAGCGCGGCTTCGACGGCGAGGTTGCGGGGAATAACAACCGGGACGCGTGGTCCGGTCTCCGAGGGCGCGGCGGGGGCTGCCGCCGCGTAGCGCTGCTGCCATTCTGCCAAAGCTCCGGCCGGGACATCGCCGCCGTAGCGGAGCGCGGCGAGAGTCCGCGTGAGTTCGTGGTCAGGCAGCGCTGCGAGAAGATCCGTGGTGAGCTCGCGGGAGGTCTCCGGTTTGAGACCGAGCGCCTGGGCGAGTTGAGCGTGGTGTTCGGTCTCGAAGGCGTTGTAGAAACCGTTGATGGTCTCCTGCGCGAAGGAGACGGCCTCGTTGGGATCGGCGTCGAAGAGCGGCAGCATGGACTCGGCGAGGCGCGCGAGGTTCCATCCGAGGATGCCGGGCTGGTGGCCGAAGCGGTAGCGGCCCTGCGTGTCGATGGAGGAGTACACCGTGTCGTGATCGAAGGTTTCGACGAAGGCGCAAGGGCCGAAGTCGATGGTCTCGCCGGTAAGCGTCGTGTTATCCGTGTTCATGACGCCGTGGAGGAAGCCGAGGCGCTGCCACGCGGCGACGGTACGGATTTGGGATGCCATGACTGATTCGTAGAGTCCCGTGTAGTCGCCTGCGGCAAGGTCGGGATAGTGGCGCTCGATAGCAACGTTGGCGAGGGTGCGCAGCGTGTCTTCACCGACCATCTGCGCGTAGTGGACCGTGCCCACACGGATATGGCTGGCGGCGACGCGCACGATGACGCCGGCGGGCTCGACCATCTGGCGTTGAATCTTGCGACCGGTGGAGAGTACCGCCAGCGGTCGGGTGGTAGGCACGCCAAGTGCGTGAAGCGCCGAGGAGACGAGGTATTCGCGCAGCATGGAACGCAGCGTGCCGCGGCCGTCCGAGCCCGGACGAGAAAACGGCGTGCGACCGGTGCCTTTGGCGTGGAGATCCCAACGGGCGCCGTCGCCGTCGACGACCTCGCCGAGAAGCAGTGCGCGGCCATCGCCCATGCGGGGATTGAACTGGCCGAATTGGTAGCCCGCGTACGCCATGGCGTAGAACTCTTCGCCGTGGCCGAGGAGAAACTCGATGCCCTCGGGCGAACGCAGCCACTCCGCGTCGAAGCCGAGCTCGGTGGCGAGTTCCTCGTTGAGCAGCACGAGACGGGCGTCGGGATGGCTTTCGCCGCGCGCGGCCGCGACGAGGTCCGGAAGTGCTCTGGCGTAGCTGTGCTCGATGGAGGGGTGCATGGTGCTCCTTAGGATTCCAGCGTGCCGCGCACGCGGATGGCGACTGCGCCGCCGACCCAGATATCGGTGCCGTCGTCATGGATGTGGACGCGGCCGGCGCGACCGAGCTGCGAGCCTTGCGCCGCGACATAGGTATTGGGCACGAGGCCGCGGCCGCGGAGGAACTGCGCGGCGCCGCCGTTGAACGAGCCGGTGACGGGGTCTTCGAATGCGGACGTGAATGCGCGAACCTCATAGGTGGTCTCGCTTCCGGAGGCTTCGAGGCCCACGACGCCGACCTTGACCCCGGGGATGGGGGACGGCTGCAGGGCGCGGACGGAGGCTGCATCGGCAAGCTGGATGAGCCGCCAGCCGGGGCCGTTGTCGACCCAGCCGGAATCGACGACGTCGGCGGGAGTGATGTTAAGGAAGCGGCACGTCTCCTCGAGCTCTTCGGGGCTCAGAGCGCCTTCGCGGCGCAGAGGTGGGGTGGCGAAGGAATAGACGCCGCCCTCCTCGCGCAGGTGGACCAAGCCCACGCCGCATTCCTGGACAAGGGCGCGGCGTGTGCCGGTGAGTTCGCTGAAGACGCGGGCGGTGCCTAGCGTGGGGTGGCCGGCGAAGTCGAACTCCTCTGTGGGAGTGAAAATGCGCACGCGGTAGTCAGCCTCTGGGTGGTGGGGCTCGAGCAGGAAGGTGGTCTCTGAAAAATTCGTCCAGTTGGCGATTTTCTGCATCTGCGCGGTGGTGAGCGAATCTGCGCCCGTGATGACGCCCAGGGGGTTACCGCTGAAAGGTGCAGTGGCGAAAACGTCGACCTCAAAATACTCGTGCTGCATGGGACACCAGTGTAGAGGCGCGATAGTCTAAACGGTATGACCCAGTCCCTCTACAGCCGCCCCGAGCCCATTCTGCGCATGGCGGACGGCACCGTCAAACAACTCAATCCCTTCTCCGGCACCGAGGTATGGACCGTGCCGGGCCGTGGAAACCGGCCTTTCTCGACGCCTGCGTCTGCCGTACACGATATTGACGCGCAGGCACACGTGGCAACGTGTGCGTTTTGTGCGGAGCGCCGGCTGGAGACGCCGCCGGAGAAATCCCGCATTCTGGCTACTGGGGAGATTCTGCGCGGTGTGTCGGCGGGGGCGCTCGATGCGACGGAGCCGCTGTTCCGGCGCGTGCCGAACCTTTTTGAGATTGTCTCCTTCGACTACTGGGAGCAGAACTACGGCTACCAGCTCGACGCGGCGACACAGGCGCGCATGGATGCCTATCTCGCAGATCCGGCGGGGCGCGAGCATGTTCTTCGCACGGTGCGGACGAAGCGCGCGGCCTCCGGACAGCCGGACGCGGACGACGAGGCGTTGCTGGCGCAGTCGCACTGTTTCTTTGGCGGCGGACACGACGTCATCGTGGGACGCAATCACTATGTGCCGGGTGCGACGACGGATGACCGGCTGGCGTCTTCGGGCACGCTTACGCCGGAAGAACACCGGTTGTTCGTGCAGTTTACGGCCGATAGTATGCGCGACCTGTATGAGCACAATCGGTATGCGTCGTATGTCGTTGCGTTCCAGAACTGGTTGGCGCCGGCGGGCGCGTCCTTTGACCACCTGCACAAGCAGCTCGTGGCCATCGATGACCGCGGCATGGCGGCGGGGCATGAGCTCGAGATTCTGCGTGCGCATCCCAACATGTACAACGAGTGGGCCGTGGACTACGCGATGCAGCACAACCTCATCATCGCTGAGAACGACCACGCCGTGCTCTTTGCCGGTTTTGGCCACCGCTATCCGACGCTGGAGATCTACTCCAAGTCCGCGACGTGTGAGCCGTGGCTGCAGTCGAGCGAGGAACGCGACGCGATGAGCGACCTCATCCATGCCGCGCACGTGGCTGTGGGGCCGCAGGTCGCGTGTAACGAGGAGTGGCACCACCGTCCGCCGTCCACCGCGACGCCGGCGCCGTGGCGCGTAATGATCAAGCTGCGCGTGTCCACGCTCGCGGGCTTTGAGGGCGGCACGAAGATTTACATCAATACGATTTCCCCGTGGAATCTGCGGGACCGGATTGTGGATCCGCTCTATAAGGCGCGCGATGAGGGACGCGTGGCGCGGTCTATTCGCATTGCAACGGAATGCGAGCCGCGGCGCAACAGTCTGCGGTACAACCCGCTGCTGTAGCTCGGCATATCTTCGTTGCGCTGTGCGGCCCTCGTTGGTGCGCGGGATGAGTTTAGGTTTAAGGAAGGTGCGTTATCGGCGCAGGTTGCGTGCAAAGAAGTCAGCGACGGCGCGGCCGTAGGAGGTGTCGCCGACGTACTCGGTGAGACCTTCTTCGTTGGCGGGGACGATGAAGTGTTCCTTGCCTTCGACGGCGAAGACTTCAGGGTCCTTGCCCGCGGCGCGGGCGGCGGCGATGAGTTCCTTGGAGTGGCGCGAGGGGACTTGGACGTCGCCTTCGGCGTAGGCGAGCATGATCTTGGTGTCCGTGTTCTGGACGGCGTGCAGGGCGCTGGCGGTGGTGTACTCGCCGTAGCGGTCGCCGAGTTCTTCGGTGATTCCTTCTTCCACGGCGGTGCGCTGGCTCTCGGGGAGGCCGTAGGCAATCGCGGTATCAGCGAAAATGGAAGGAAAATTGGTATACGAACTCGTGGCGACCACGGCGGCGGGCATGGTGTCCGCGTCGAGATAGTCGAGGCTCGCGAGGGTGACGAAGCCGCCCATGGACGTGCCCCACACACCCAGCGGAAGATCCGGGTGCTCGGAGCGGAGGTAGGTGAGCCCCGCCTTGAGATCCCGGATTTCGCCGAGGCCGCCCTCCTCGTGGTCGCCCTCGGAGCCGGCGATGCCGCGCATCTCCAGCAGCAGCGCGGTGTAGCCCTGGTCCTGGAGAAACTCGCCGAACTCGTGGAGGTGCGTCACACTTGGGCCTTGGAGGCCGGAAAGGATGACAACGCCGCCCTTTGGGTCGGTGTCCGGTGCGAGCTCCCAGGCGTCGAGACCGAGCCCGTCTTCGGTAGTGATGCGGGTGTGGGCGGCCTTCAGCGCAGGGGAAGTGTAGACGTCAATGTCGTGCTGCGGGGCGAAGAGAAAGTGCAGGATGATCCGCGCGGAGAAGTACCCTGCGAGAAGCGCGATGACTACGAGCACCGCGAGGATCGAACTGAGCCACACCAGAGATTTCTTACGCCGTGTCATACCATTAATTTTATTCACTGGATGGTGAAAGCGCAGCGCAATGGGGTAAATGGCGGTGTGCGTTAGATGACGAGGACGAGCTCGTTTCGACGGGTTTCGGTGGTGAGTCCTGCGGCCTGGGCAAGGGCGGCGACGTCGTCGATGGAGTAGGCCTCCGAGGGTGCGGTCGCGAGCACGCGGGCAAGCTGGCCCTTGTAGTGCTTATTGAAGTGGGAGACTACCTTGCGGGAGCCGTCCTCCTGCACGGACTCGACGCGGGCGGTCACAGCGCCTTGGAGCCGGCCGAGCTGCTGGTACGTGCCGGAGCGCAGGTCGACCACGAGTTCTTCATCCTGGACCTTTGTGAGCGCGTCTGTGATGAGCGAGCCCCAGCGCGATTTCATGGTGCGGCCCTCGAGTTTCGTGCCGCCGGACAGTCGGTAGTGGGGAATGAGATCGCCTGCGCGGACGAGTCCGAAGAGGGCGGAGCCGACGGCGAGGCGGGAGCGGGCGGCATCGGAAAGCGAGGGAGCGTCCAAAGCGTCGTAGAGGACGCCGGTGTAGCGCTCAAGGGCGGGCATGGTGGGGGAGGTAGAGAGCTCCGTGTTGGCGACGGCCTCCCCACGCAGCTTCTGCGAAATCTTGAGGATGCTGAGCGCCTCGTCGGGGTCCAGGGAGCTTAAGACTTCCGCGATTTCGCGGCGCGCCGGGTTAAGTTCCGGGAAGGACAAAGAGTCCAGGTCAAGCGGGGCGCCGGTGCCTCCGGGCGCCTTGGTTTCAGAAGGTGGGAGGACGATGAGCATGCCACTAGCGTAGCGCCCGGCCCAGCGGGGTAAAGTTGGGAACCATGATTACACGCCTTTCTACGCTCTTCCTGCGCACTCTGCGCGAGGATCCGGCCGACGCCGAAGTCACCAGCCACAAGCTCTTGGTCCGCGCGGGGTACGTGCGCCGTGCCGCGCCTGGTGTGTACACCTGGCTGCCGCTGGGTCTGCGCACGCTGCGCAAGATTGAGGATGTTGTCCGCCAGGAGATGAATGCCATCGGCGGCCAGGAAATGCTCTTCCCGGCGCTGCTGCCGCGCGAGCCCTACGAGCTCACGGACCGCTGGACCGAGTACGGGGATAACCTCTTCCGTCTCCAGGACCGCAAGGGCGCAGACATGTTGCTGGGCCCGACGCACGAGGAAATGTTCGCCTCTGCCGTCAAGGACATGTACTCCTCGTACAAGGACTTCCCGGTCACCCTGTACCAGATTCAGACCAAGTACCGCGACGAGGAGCGTCCGCGTGCGGGCATTCTGCGTGGCCGCGAGTTCGTGATGAAGGATTCCTATTCTTTCGACATGACGGATGAGGGCTTGGACGAGTCCTACATGCGTCACCGAAAGGCGTACCAAAACATCTTTAACCGCTTGAAGATCGATTACGCCATCTGCAAGGCCACCTCGGGTGCCATGGGCGGCTCTGCGTCGGAGGAGTTCCTGGCCGTGTCGCCTGCGGGCGAGGATACCTTCGTGCGCGCGACTGATGGCGACTACGCGGCGAACGTCGAGGCCGTTGTCACCCCGGTTCCGACGGAGACCCCCATCGAGGGCCAGCCGGAGGCGACCGAGTACACGACCCCGGATGCAGAGACCATCGACACCCTCGTGGACTGGGCGAATGGCGAGGGCATCGAGATCGATGGTCGCGCCGTGACGGGCGCAGACACGCTCAAGTGCATGGTCATCAAGACTGCCGCGCCGGCGGCATCGGAAGAAGAGAAGGAATGGGAGCTCGCTGCGGTTCTCATCCCGGGCGATCGCGCGCTGGACGAGAAGCGTCTCGAGGCGTCGCTGGAGCCGGTCGAGTTTGAGCTGGCGTCGGATGCCGACTTTAAGAAATACCCGTTCCTGGTCAAGGGCTACGTGGGGCCGCGTGCCCTTAATGCCAATGGCGTCAAGGTTTACGCTGACCCGCGCGTGGTCAACGGCTCCTCCTGGATCACGGGCGCGGATGCGAAGAACCGCCACGTGGTGGGGTGCGTGGCTGGCCGTGACTTCACTGTCGACGAGTTCATCGAGGCAGCGGAGATCAAGGAAGGCGACCCGGCTCCGGAGGGGCAGGGCACGCTGACGCTGGAGCGCGGCATCGAGCTGGGCCACATCTTCCAGCTGGGCCGCAAGTACACGAAGGCCTTTGACGTCCAGATCCTCGACGAGAACGGCAAGCGCGCCGTCCCGACCATGGGTTCCTACGGCATCGGCGTCTCCCGCATGATGGCTGTTCTCGCCGAGCAGCGCTCGGACGAGAAGGGCCTCAACTGGCCCATTGACGTCGCGCCGTACCAGGTGCACGTGGTCGTTGCGAACAAGGATCAGGCGGCTCTCGAGGCGGGCGACAAGCTCGTGGCTGACCTGGATGCTTCCGGTATCGAGGTCCTCTTCGACGACCGCCCGAAGGTCTCCCCGGGTGTGAAATTCAAGGACGCCGAGCTGCTGGGCATGCCGTTCATCGCGATCCTGGGCCGCTCCTTCAAGGATGGCATTATTGAGCTGCGTATCCGCGGAGGCGAGACCCTCGAGGTCCCGGCTGCGGAGATTGTGGAGAAGCTCACCTCGCTCGTGCGCGGTTAGTTTTCGTTGCGCGAGGCGCCCCATCGACGTGTGTCGGTGGGGCGTTCGTGATTGTGGAGGGACAGAAGGGATCTTGTGAGGCTCCCTTTTGTTCGACTGTGTAACGACTATGTAAAAGGAAACCAGAGGAAGTAAACCGAGCGGGTCTGGGAGATGTGTGGTTTACCTTTGGTGGTTTCCTTGTGCGTGCGTCACCACGGTTGGTGGGGCTAGGCTCGAGGTATGAACATCGATTGGAATGAAGCCCGCGCGTTGGCGTTCGGTTCGGTCATGCTCACCATGGGCACCCTCCACTTCGTAAAGAAGGAGGAGTTTGAGTCCATCGTGCCGCCGCAGTTGCCGGGCACGGCGCGGTTGTACAACTACGTCTCGGGCGTGTGGGAGTTGGGGACGGGTGCCGCAGTAATCAATAAGAAAACCCGCCCTGTGGGCGGGTGGTCAGCGCTCGGGTTGCTCGCGGCCGTGTGGCCGGCGAACTTCTATCACGCCGCGCGCGATTTGAAGACCGGCGCGGGGTGGGGGAAGAAGGCCTATCACGCGCTGCGCCTTCCGGCGCAGCTGCTCATGATGCGTGCGGCCTATCGGCTCACGCGCTAGCGGCTAGTAGGTCAGCGGGCCGCCGCAGTTGGGCCAGGCGCCAGCGCCCTGGCCAGCGAGGACGCGCTCGGCGATGTCGATCTGCTGGGCCTTGGTGGCCTGGTCTGCGGTGGGCGCGTACTGCTGACCGCCGTAGCCGGCCCACGTGTCGTAGCTGAACTGGACGCCGCCGTAGTAGCCATTGCCCGTGTTGATATTCCAGTTGCCGCCGGACTCGCACGCGGCGACCTGGTCCCAGGCCGCGGTGGAGGCGGCGTGAGCGGCGGGGGCGCCGACGGCGGTAAGCGCTGCGGCGGCACCGAAGGTTGCGAGAGTCTTCGTCATAGAACGCATGGAGTTAGTGCTCCTTTGCATGGTTGAGGTCAGATTCTTGAAAGCAGCGGGAGGAGGGCCTGCCGCGTCCATGCCGACCCAACGTAGGAGTCCATGCGATTGTGTGCAATGAAATTCAACGCATAATTACCTGTCCTTCCGCTGAGCGGAGGACAGGCTTCTATCAGGAGCGCTGTGCAGCGGGGGATTCGGCAGATTTAAGGGAAACCGTTTCCGAGTCGGATTTTCCGGCCGGGTGGGCGGGCCACCAGAATTTCTCGCCGAGGAGCTGGACGAGGGCGGGCACGAGGACGGTACGCACGATAAGAGTGTCGAGGAGGACACCGATGAAGACCGTGATGCCCAGCTGCGCGAGGACGACGAGGGGGAGGACGCCGAGTGCGGCGAAGACGGCGGCCAGCAGGATGCCGGCTGAGGTGATGACGCCGCCGGTGGCCGAGAGCGCGGTGAGCACGCCGCGGCGGGTGCCAACACTGCGGGCGTCCTCGCGGGCACGGGTGATGAGGAAGATCGTGTAGTCGATGCCGAGGGCGACGAGGAAGACGAACGCGAAAAGCGGCGTCGTGGAGGCGAAGCGGTCGAAGCCGAAGATGTAGTAGCTTACCCACCAGCCCAGGCCCAGGGCGGCGACATTGGTGAGTAAGACGGAGGCGACCATGATGAGCGGCGCGAGCAGGGAGCGCAGCATGAGGATGAGCGCGCCACATACAAGAGCGAGGACGAGCGGGAAGATGGTGCGGCGATCGTCGGCTGCGGCGGATTCTTCGTCCGCGAGCTGAGCGTCGGAGCCGCCCACGTAGGTCTCGCCCGGCAGCTGCCCGCGTAGTTCAGAGAAATGGGCGGAAGACTGGAAGAGCGTCCAGCCGTTGCCGGCGCCGGTCTCTTGAGCGTCGGGGAGGGCCTCCTTCACCGCGTCCGCGTCGCGGGTGGCGATAATGGTCGGAGTGGCGGATTGCTCGGGGAATTTCTCTTCGAGCTCGGTGCCAGCGGAGATGGATTCCGGGGTGTCGAGGAACTGGTCGGATTGGGTCAGCCCCGTGGAAATGTGGGCGTAGCCGGAAGCGCACACGGCGAGCAGGAGAAGGGAGACGGCCGTGACGAGCTTGGGGCGTGCGCCCACAAGGCCGCCCACGCGGTCCCAGAGCTTGTGGTTCGGCTCGGTGCCGACTTCGGGGCGGCGGGGCCAGAAGATCCAGCGACCGAAGGTCACGAGCACGCCGGGCAGGACGAACAGGGCGAAGAGCCACGCGATGATGATGCCCGTGGCGGACGCGAGGCCCAGGCCACGGGTGTTGGGGACGGAGGAGAGCAGCAGACAGAGCACGCCGAGGATCACGGTCGTCGCCGAGGCGGTGACAGCCTTGAGCGTGGGCAGCCAGGCGGCGGCCATGGCGGCGAAGCGGTCCTCGTGGCGCGTGAGCTCATCGCGGTAGCGCGAGATGAGCAGCAACGCGTAGTTCGTGCCCGCGCCGAAGACGAGGACGGAGAGGATGCCGGAGGTCGACTCGTTCCAGGACAGGCCGGTGGCGTCGAGGACGTAGGTGAAAACGGTTGCGGCGACTCGGTCAGCGATGCCGATGACGAGCAGCGGCAGGATCCACAGGATGGGGGAGCGATACGTCGCGATGAGCAAGAGCGCGACGATGGCCGCGGTGACGCCAAGGAGCAGGAAGTTGGCGCCTTCGAAGACGCTGGCGAGGTCAGCGCGGATCGCGGCCGGGCCGGTGACCTGGACGGTCACGCCCTCCGGTGCGCCGTCGGTGAGGCGCGCGCGTAGGTCTTCGACCTCGGTGGCGTTCTGCGAGGAGCTCGTGGACTCCACGTTGTAGGGCACGATGGCACCGTCGCCGGCCTCATTCGGAATGACGGGGCCCAAGTCACCGGCGAGTTTCTGCAACTCGTCCATGTGTGTGCGCACGTCACTGCTGAAGAAGACGATGGCCGCCTGAGATTCGCCGGCGCCCGAGGCCTCCTGAACCTCGGCCTGGATGTTGGCGACGCGGGTGGACTCCGCGTCGCTCGGCAGGGAATGAGTACCCGCGTTGGGCTGCTCCACACCTCCCAGCGACATCGCCCCGATACCGAGGATGAGTAAGAGGAGAGCGAGCCAGCGGGCGGACTTCATGCGTGAAGCGGTCATAGCCGCCCACCTTACCCGCTAGACGGTGCGCGCCCAGGCGGCGGTCCCCACGAGCCAGCGCAGCCACGCGGTCGCATCCGTCGCCTCGGTGGTCGCGGCAGCTGTGGCTTCGTCCCGGCCCGCGATTGTCGCCGCCTGCGTCCAGCGTTCCTGCGTGCGTGCGTTTAACTGCGTGACGTAGTCTGCGGAGCTCGCCGTGTCTGTGGGCAGCGGCAGGTCCGTCGCAGTGTAGGCCGCGGCCTGCGCCGGGGCCTCGGCCTTGGCGTCTGCCNCACGCGCTGCGCCTTCCGGCGCAGCTGCTCATGATGCGTGCGGCCTATCGGCTCACGCGCTAGCGGCTAGTAGGTCAGCGGGCCGCCGCAGTTGGGCCAGGCGCCAGCGCCCTGGCCAGCGAGGACGCGCTCGGCGATGTCGATCTGCTGGGCCTTGGTGGCCTGGTCTGCGGTGGGCGCGTACTGCTGACCGCCGTAGCCGGCCCACGTGTCGTAGCTGAACTGGACGCCGCCGTAGTAGCCATTGCCCGTGTTGATATTCCAGTTGCCGCCGGACTCGCACGCGGCGACCTGGTCCCAGGCCGCGGTGGAGGCGGCGTGAGCGGCGGGGGCGCCGACGGCGGGAAGCGCTGCGGCGGCACCGAAGGGTGCGAGAGTCTTCGTCCTAGAACGCATGGGGGTAGTGCTCCTTTGCANGGCGTCTGCCAGCAGGCCCCGCAGCCATGCGGCGATCTGCTCGTGGTCAGCGATGAGGCTGCCGATGCGCCCCTCCTGATCGCCCGCCGCAAATGCCTTCGCCGTGTCCAGTCCCCAGATGGTCTCGTATTCCCACGCGAGGAGATCCTTTGCCTGGTCGATTTCGGCTGGGGTAAGCATAAGGTCCGGCTCGGCGAGCTGCGGCGCGGCGCTGGCGGCATCGTCAATAGCGTGGGAGACGATGAGCGCGCGGGATTCGACGGGGACGGCGGCGGTGAGCGGATCGATGGGCTCGGCGTGCTTCGTGGAGTACTCCGCCATGGCGGCGTCGCGGTCGACCTGGCAGGAGCCAGGGGAGGTGCCGTCCTCGGCGAACCCGCAGGTGCGGGCGACCTCGGCCCAGAGGGCATCGGCATGCTCTGCGTTGCCCTGGGACTGCGCTTGCGCGGCGAGTTCGATAAGGGTCGGGTCCGGCCGCGGGCCGAAGTAGTCGACGATAGGCGCGCACCCGGCGGTGAGCAGGGCGGCGGGCAAGACGGCGGCAATGAGCATTCGGCGTAACACGCAGTCAACCTTAGCGCGCGTGCGAGGCGTGGGAAGCAGCTAGGGTAGAACGCATGGCTTTTCCCACTCCACAGATTTTGACCGAGCGGCTTACCCCGCTGTTGGCTGCGCGCGGGCTCGACCTTGAGCACGTCAAGGCAACTCCGGCTGGAAAGAAGTCCCAGGTGGTTATCCGCGTCGATGGCGACGAACGCCCGAGCTCGGATCTGCTGGGGGAGGTCTCCGATGAGATCTCCACGTTTTTCGACGACCTAGAGGCGCGCGGCGAGCTCAATTTCGGCGCAGGCTACACGCTGGAGGTTTCCACGCCGGGCGTGGATCTGCCGCTCACCGCGCCGCGCCATTTCCGTCGCAACTGTGGCCGTGTCATTTCGCTGGAGGGGAGGACCGTGGGCCGGCTGGGAGCGCTGTCTCCTGACGAGTCCTCGGTGATCCTCGTCGCGCGCGCGAAGAAAGAGCTGCGCGTGAGCGTCGCACGATTGGAAAATCTGGCCGGCGCGGTGGTAGAAATTGAATTCGCACGCGCACCCGAAGACGAGCTTCGAGTGACTGAGCAATCGTTTGAACAAGCAGCCGAGCAGGCTGACCGAGAGGACTAATAAGTGAATATCGACATCGCGGCATTGCGCACCATCCAGACGCAGCAGGGCATCCCCGTGGGTGATCTGCTGCAGACCATCGCATCCGCTTTGCTCTTCTCCTACCGCGAATACCGCGCGACGGAGCCGGACGAGAACGTCAAGGCCCGCGTGGACATCGACGGAGACACCGGCGCCGTGGCCGTCATCGTCACCGAGACCGACCCGGAGACCGGCGAGGTCGTCACCGAATATGACGACACCCCAGCCAACTTCGGCCGCGTGGGCGCCCACGCCGTGCGCGACGCCATCCTGCGCCGTATGCGTGAGGCTGAGGCCGACCGCACCTTTGATTCCTACACGCCGCTCACCGGTCGCGTGGTCTCCGGCATCGTGCAGCGCGACGCGCGCGCCAACGAGCGCGGTATCGTCGTGGTCCAGCTCGGCACCGAAGCCGACGCCCAGGACGGTATCCTCCTGCCCGCCGAGCAGATCCCGGGCGAGACCTTGAAGCACGGTGACCGCGTCAAGGCGTATGTCGTCGACGTGCATAAGAACGGCGCTGCCGTGCAGGTGAGTCTCTCGCGCACCCACCCGGAGCTCGTCCGCGGCCTCTTCGAGCTGGAGATCCCGGAGGTTGGCGACGGCTCCGTGGAGGTCATCTCCATTGCCCGCGAGGCTGGCCACCGCACGAAGATCGCCGTGCAGGGCAAGGCCAAGGGCCTTAATGCCAAGGGCGCCTGCATTGGCCCCAAGGGGGCGCGCGTCAACAACATCATGCGTGAGCTCCACGGCGAGAAGATCGACATCATTGACTTCAACGAGGACCCGGCCGTCTACGTGGGCAATGCGCTTGCACCGTCTAAGGTCGTGCGCGTCGACGTCCTCGATCCGGAGGCGCAGATCGCCCGCGTCACCGTGCCGGATTACCAGCTTTCGCTCGCCATCGGCAAGGAGGGCCAGAACGCTCGTCTCGCCGCGCGTCTTACCGGCTGGAAGATCGACATCCACTCGGACGCGGAGTCTGCAGAGTAAATTGTGGTGTCGCGCCGCGTAATTTTGGTGTCGCGCCGCCACGCTTGAGTGGCGGCGCGTTTACCCTAAGTTCAAATTCTGCGTCATGTCGCGTAGACTAGGGAACGGCCCTCATGCGCCGGTGGACACCGGTGGTAATCCCGCGCGCCCTGAATCGGGGCGTGCACGAGCACGAAGGAGTTGACCTCGCTATGACGTCACTCCGTGTGCGTACGTGCATTGCCACTCGCGACCGCCGCCCCGATACCGAGCTGCTCCGCGTGGTCCTCGACCCCGCAGATCCAACTCGCGTCGTGGCCGATCCGCACCGCCGCCTTCCCGGACGGGGAGCGTGGCTCACGCCGGATGTGGGCGCATATGAGCTAGCGGAGCGCCGCCGAGCTTTCGGTCGCGCGCTGCGCACGTCTACCCACGTGGACACAGGTCAAGTACGTTCGTACCTGGAGTCGGTCGCGGCGCCCTAACGTGGTGCCGGACCCAGATTGCATAAAGGAAGACCCCACACTGATGAGCGCACAACGATGAAGCATCAGCGATGAAAGTCGTCAACAACAACTCTTGACGGTGGCCGCCACTTTCGCGGCCATCCTCAAGCAACAACCAAGAGGAGACAAGTGGCCGGAAAGCTACGCGTTCACGAGCTCGCGAAAGAGCTCGGAGTAACCAGCAAGGAACTGCTCGCGACCCTGAAGGACCAGGGCGAGTTCGTTAAAACCGCATCGTCCACCATCGAACCGCCGGTGGTGAAGAAGATGCGTGCCTTCTACGAGCCGCAGGGCGCCAAGGATGACGCCCAGCAGCCCGCGAAGGGTGGCGCGCCCAAGTCGGGTGCTGCCAAGCCGGGACAGTCTGCTGCCCCGAAGCCGGGCGCTGGCAACCCCAAGCCGGGCCAGCAGGCCCCGTCTGCGCAGGCGAAGCCGGGCAAGCCCGCGGAGAAGTCGGGACCGAAGCCGGGCGCACCCAAGCCGGGTGCAGAGAAGTCTAACGCCGCTAAGCCGGGCCAGCCCGCGTCGAAACCGGCGCAGGGCGCCCCGAAGCCGGGTCAGTCCGCTGCCCCGAAGCCGGGCGCACCGACCCCGNGACGGCGGCGGCAAGGTCGTTCGCCTGCGTCGCGGCGCGTCGCTCGCTGACTTCGCTGAGAAGATCGGTGCCGATCCGGCAGCGCTCGTCCAGGCTCTGTTCAACCTCGGCGAGATGGTGACCGCAACGGCGTCCGTCTCCGAGGACACGCTGCAGCTGCTCGGCTCTGAGATCAACTACGAGGTGCAGGTCGTCTCGCCGGAGGACGAGGACCGCGAGCTCCTCGAGTCCTTCGACCTCCAATTCGGTGAGGACGAAGGCGGCGAGGAAGCCCAGGAGAAGCGTCCCCCAGTCGTCACGGTCATGGGCCACGTCGACCACGGTAAGACCCGCTTGCTCGACACCATCCGTAAGACGCACGAGCGCGAGGGTGAGGCCGGCGGCATCACCCAGGGCATCGGCGCCTACCAGACCACGGTGGAGCTCGAAGATGGCCCGCGCACGATTACGTTCCTGGATACCCCGGGTCACGAGGCGTTTACCGCCATGCGTGCCCGTGGTGCCCAGTCCACGGACTTGGCGATCCTCGTTGTCGCTGCCGATGATGGCGTTATGCCGCAGACGGTGGAGGCCATCAACCACGCGAAGGCTGCGGATATCCCGGTCGTCGTCGCGGTCAACAAGGTCGATAAGCCCGAGGCACAGCCGGACAAGATTCGTGGCCAGCTCACCGAGTACGGCCTCATCCCGGAGGAGTACGGCGGCGACACCATGTTCGTCGACATCTCTGCGAAGGCCGGCACGAACATCCAGGAGCTGCTCGAAGCTGTCATCCTTACGGCGGACGCGGCGCTGGAGCTCACGGCGAACCCGAACATGGACGCCCAGGGCGTTGCTATCGAGTCCCACCTCGACCGTGGCCGCGGCCCGGTCGCGACGGTCATCGTTCAGCGCGGTACGCTGCGCGTCGGTGATTCCATCGTCGTGGGTGACGCACATGGCCGTGTGCGCCGCATGCTCGACGAGTTCGGCGATGACGTGGACGAGGCGGGTCCGTCCCGCCCGGTCCAGGTCCAGGGTCTCAACGGCGTGCCGGGTGCGGGCGACAACCTGCTCGTGGTCGAGGACGACCGTGTCGCGCGTCAGATTGCCGCGCAGCGTGATGCCCGCAAGCGTTCCGCTCTGCAGGCGAAGTCCCGCAAGCGCGTCTCGCTCGAAGACCTGGATGCCGTGCTCAAGGAGACCTCCACGCTCAACCTCATTCTCAAGGGCGACAACGCCGGTTCGGTAGAAGCCCTCGAGGACGCGTTGCTCGACCTGGAGATCGACGACGAGGTCCAGCTCAACATCATCGACCGCGGTGTCGGTGCTGTCACGCAGACCAACGTCTCGCTCGCGGCTGCCTCGGACGCCATCATCATCGCGTTCAACGTGCGTGCTGAGGGTAAGGCAACGGAGGAGGCCAACGCCGAAGGCGTGGACATCCGTTACTACACCATCATCTACCGCGCCATCGAAGAGATTGAGCAGGCTCTCAAGGGCATGCTCAAGCCCATCTACGAAGAGCGCGACACTGGTGCGGCCGAGATCCGCGCGCTGTTCAAGTCCTCTGCGGTGGGTACCATCGCCGGCCTTATGGTCACCGAGGGCAAGATCAAGCGCAACGGCAAGGTGCGCTTGGTCCGCGATGGCAACGTCATTTCCTCCGACGCGAAGATCGAGTCTCTGCGTCACGAGAAGGACGATGTCACCGAGATGAACGCCGGTTACGAGTGCGGTGCTGTCCTGTCTTACCCGGATATCCAGGTGGGCGACATCCTGCAGGCCTACGAAGAGGTCGAGGTTCCGCGCGACTAGTCGCGTGAGTTCTATACCGGAATAATTCGACGCTGAGCCCGCGTTTCCTGAATTGAGGAAACGCGGGCTTTCGCGTGCCCGCCCCGCTAGGTGCGCGAGGGAGGGCTTGTCCTCTAGACTTGGTTGGTTGAACGCCGCGTCTGCGGCAAGCTGTAAGCATGAAGGAGTAGCCATGGTTGATCACGCCCGCGCGGCCCGTATGGCCAAGCGCATTCAGGAGATCGTCGCCAGTGCCATCGAGCGTCAGATTAAAGACCGCCGTCTCGAGTTGGTAACCATCACGGACACCCGCGTCACCGGCGATTTGCACGACGCCACGGTGTACTACACCGTCCGTGGCAAGGACCTGAACTCCGAGCCGGATCTGGACCAGGCGGCCGAGGCGCTCCACCGCGCCAAGGGTCAGTTGCGCAAGATCGTGGGCGATCAGCTCTCCGTGCGCTTTACGCCCACACTGAGTTTCGAGTTCGATGCCGTGCCGGAGGCCTCCGCGCACATGGAGGAGCTGCTTGAGCGCGCTCGTCAGCGCGACGCGGAGCTGGCCAAGCTCAAGGAGAACGCGCGTCCAGCGGGCGACGCGAACCCGTACAAGACGTCGGGCGAGGAGGAGTAGATGGCCGGAACTGAAGCACAATTCCAGGCGGTTGTTGACGCCCTCAAGGCGGCGCAGCGCGTCTGCATCATCACACACCTGCGCCCGGATGCCGATGCCGTCGGTTCGGCCTCGGCACTCGCCCTCGGCCTGGATCAGTTGGGCAAGGAGTCGACCATCGTCATCGGCCAGCGCCGCCCGGTCTCGGAGAACCTGCTCACCATTCCGGGCTCCGAGCGCATTCAGCTCGCCTCCTCGTTGCCGGAAAACTATGACGTCTACGTCACGGTGGATTGCGGCGCCATCGACCGCACGGGTCTGCTCGAAGACGACGTGGCGACGGTCGACAACCTCGTGTGCATCGACCACCACTCCTCGAACAAAGGGTTTGGCTCCATCAACCTCGTGCTCGATGAGTGCGAGTCCACGACGGTCGTATTGACGCGCGTGCTCGACTTGCTCTCCGTCCAGCTCGATACGAAGATCGCGCACGGCCTCTACGCCGGCCTGATGACGGACACCGGCTCCTTCCGCTGGGGCCGTCCGGCCATGCACATGTACGCCCACCGCTACATGCAATACGGGCTCGACACCAAGCAGATCGCCGTGGACCTCATTGACTCCACGAATGCGGATGACCTGCAGATGGTCGGCCGCGTGCTCTCTGGCCTGCGCATCTTGCCGGCGGGCCCGCACCACCTGGGCATCCTCGTCGCCTCGCTCGATCTCGCTGAAGGTTCGGCCGAGGGCTCCGTGGAGTCGCTCGTCGACTTCGTCCGCGCGCTCGACGGTTCTGATATTGGCGTCGTTTTCAAGGAACAGTCCCGCGGCGTGTGGGCGGTCTCCCTGCGCTCGTCCACGGTCAACTGCGCCGAGATCGCCGGCCGCCTCGGGGGTGGCGGACACGTGCCGGCCGCCGGCTACACCACGTACGGTGACGAGGGGGAGATCATCAACCAGCTCGTCACCCTGCTCGCCGAAGAATGACCGAGGAGACAGTGTCCGCGCGACGGATTTTCGGCCTAGCCCTGCCCGCCTTGGGCGTGCTGGCCGCGATGCCGCTCTACCTGCTCCTCGACACCGCCGTCGTGGGACGCTTGGGTGCCACGGCGCTCGCGGCCCTGGGGGCCGCCGCGACCGTGCAATCGGTCGTCACCACCCAGCTGACTTTCCTGTCCTATGGCACCACGGCGCGCTCCGCCCGCTTCTACGGCCGTGGCGACCGCCAGGCCGCCGTCGCTGAGGGCGTCCAGGCCACCTGGGTGGCCCTGGGCGTGGGAGCGATCCTCATGGCCCTCATGTGGGTCTTCGCCGGGAGCATCGGCAGGTTCATGACGGGCTCCGAGGAAGTCGCGCGCCTAGCCGCCGAGTGGCTGCGCCTCGCGGCGCTCGCCATCCCGCTTACCCTCGTGGAAATGGCCGGCAACGGCTGGATGCGCGGCGTCCAAGATACCCGCAAGCCGCTGTTGTTCACCCTGGCCGGGCTCATCCCGGGTGCCATCGCCGTGCCCATCTTCGTGCACTTCTGGGGCGTTCTCGGCTCCGCGGCGGCGACCGTGCTGGGCATGGGGATCATCGCCGCGTGCTTCCTGCGTGAGCTCCACCGCGAACATGAGGGGGACTGGCGCCCGGACCGAGGGGTCATCGGCAAGCAATTGGTGCTCGGCCGCGACCTCATCGTGCGGTCGCTCGCGTTCCAGGTGGCGATGCTCTCCGCGACGGCCGTGGTGGGACGCTTCGGCACGGCGCCCCTGGCCGCGCATCAGATTATGACGCAGCTGTGGAATTTCCTGACACTCGTCCTCGACTCGCTCGCCATCGCGGCGCAGACGCTTATCGGTGCGGCCCTCGGCGCTGGTCACTCCGCCAAGCGAGTGGGGCAGCGGATTGTGGGCTACTCGGCAGGCTTCGCGGTGGCACTCGCGGTCGTCTTCGCGGTGGGTGCCTCCCTCATTCCGCGGATCTTCACCCAGGACTCCGCGGTGCTCGACGCGCTTGCGCGACCGTGGTGGGTCATGGTTGCCATGGTCATCACGGGTGGTGTGCTCTTCGCACTCGACGGCGTGCTGCTCGGCGCGGGCGATGCCGCCTTCCTGCGCACGCTCACCCTTGCCTCCGTTATCCTGGGGTATCTGCCCGGCGTTTTCCTCGCCTATGCCCTGGACTGGGGGCTTACCGGCGTGTGGGCCGGACTCGCGGCGTTTATCGCCCTCCGCACCGTGGGCGTGATTTATCGTTTTAAGTCAATGAAGTGGGCCAGAAAGGAGCTGTAGATGGCAACCCTATGGGCCGTGTCCGATCTGCATGCGGCGGCCAAGGCAAACCGGCCCCGCATCGAGGCGCTGCAGCCTTCCGATCCAAGTGATTGGCTCATCGTCGCTGGCGATGTTGCGGAGCGCACTGACCTCATTTTGGAGATCCTCGGCGAGCTGGCGTCGCGCTATGCCACCGTCATCTGGGTTCCTGGCAACCACGAGCTTTTTGCCCGCAGCCAGGACCGCTTCCGCGGCCGCGCGAAGTACGCCAAGCTCGTGGCCGGCTGCCGCCGCCTGGGCGTCATTACGCCAGAGGACCCGTACCCCGTCTTCCACGGGGTGACCATCGTCCCGCTCTTTACGCTCTACGATTACAGCTTCCGCACGCCGGGTGTCTCGGCCGAGGACGCCGTCTCCGCGGCGGGGGAGAAGGGCATCATGATGACCGACGAGGTGGCCATCGCCCCCTTCGTTGATATCCGCGCGTGGTGCTGGGACCGCCTCGCGTACTCGATTAAGCGCTTGTCCCGGATCGACGGGCCCACGATTCTCATTAACCACTGGCCGCTCGTCCAAGAGCCCACGCAGCGCATGCGCTATCCCGAGGTCGCCCTGTGGTGCGGCACCCGCCATACCCGCGCGTGGCCGAAGCGCTACCACGCGCAGCAGGTCATCTACGGTCACCTCCACATCCCGGTGGTCGAGGAGATCGACGGCGTCACGCACGCCGAGGTTTCCCTGGGCTACCCGCGCGAATGGCAAAGCCGCGACGGACAGGTCTGGCCGTACAAGGTGATGGGCTCATGATCGATAACGTGCTCTTCCCTGACTCCGCGCGCTTTTGCTACGTGCGCACCTCGGAACCCGACCTTTTAAACTATGACGGCCTCGATCCCCTCGAGCGCACCCTGGTTAGCCAAGCCGTGGACGTGCGCAAGGCCGAATTCGGCGACGCCCGCTGGTGCGCCCACCAAGCCCTCTCCGAGCTCGGCGCGACGGGGCCCGTCTTAAGAGGGGAACGCGGCATGCCGCTCTTCCCGGACGGTTTCGTGGGCTCCATTACCCACACCCAGGGCTTTCGCGCAGCCGTTGCGGCACCCTATTCCTCCGTCCGGTCGATTGGCATCGACGCCGAGCCTGCCGATGTCCTCCCCGAAGGCGTCTTCGACGCCATCGCCCGGGCCAGCGAGGTGCCCCAAATGTCCAAGCTCGTCGCCGCCGGCGTGACCTGCCCGGACCGCTTGCTTTTCTGCGCGAAGGAGGCCACGTACAAGGCGTGGTTTCCCATGACGCAGCGCTGGCTCGACTTCGACCAAGCGGAAATCTCGTTGCGCGCGGACGGCACGCTCATCTCCTATATCTTGGCGCGCCCCACGCCCGTGCCTTTCATCGAGGGCCGCTGGGTCATCCGCGACGGCTACGTCATCGTCTCGACCGTGGTGCCGCATACCCTCTGACACTTCGCGTGCGGGTTCAAACGTGAATGAGTCATGGGTTTTCGGCAAGAAAATCCGTGACTCATTCATACTTCGACTTAGAGCGTCGACGGCCGCGCCACGAAGACCGTCGCGAGGCGCTTGCCCTTCTCCTTGATGAGCGCAACGGACCTGCCGGACGGGTCCACGGCCGCGTGCACGCCTTTCAAGCCCCGCGGCTCGAGCCATTTGCCCATGGCCAGCGCCGCCGCTTCTTCTTCCGTGACGTCGAGGACCGGATAGGAGCGCGCCAGCGCCTCGTCGAGAGACAGCGACAAGGTAGGGGATTCTTCCAGTTCCTCCAGCGTGCGTGCGTCGGCCAAGGTAAAAGGCCCGACCTCGGTTCGCCGCAGGGCCGTGAGGTGCCCGCCCACGCCGAGTGCTTCGCCGAGGTCGCGGGCCAGCGAGCGGATATACGTACCCGAGGAGCACTCCACGTGGACGTCGACGTCTACAAACGATCCCCGGCGAATCTCCAGGATGTCGAAGCGAGAAATCGTTACAGGACGCGCGGGAATCTCGACGTCTTCGCCGGCGCGGACGCGTTCGTAGGCACGCTTGCCGTCGATCTTGATAGCGGAGACTGCCGCGGGCTTTTGCATGATGTCTCCGGTGAGCGCGGCGACGCCGTCGGTGATGGCGGCATCGGAAAGCGCGGACGGGTCCGCAGAAGAGATGGTCTCGCCCTCCGCGTCATCCGTGGAGGTCGCTTGGCCCAGGCGGATGGTGGCGTCATAGGCCTTCGTGGAGGCGACCATGTGCGCGAGGAACTTCGTGCCGCGCTCGAGGCCCAGGACGAGCACTCCCGTCGCCATGGGATCCAACGTGCCCGCGTGGCCCACCTTCTTCGTGTGGAAGAACCTGCGCAGACGCCCCACGACATCGTGGGAGGTCATGCCCGCGGGCTTGTCAACGACAACGAGGCCGGAGGTGGCGAGTGCATCAGTCATGTCCGCTAGTCTAAGCGACGGGGCACGCGTGAACTAACATGGTGCGCGTGGATATTTGGTATGGACTCAGCGAGGTCGAGTGCTCGCACGGCAGCATCGTGACCATCGGCGTTTTCGACGGCGTACACCGCGGCCACCGGCTGCTTATCGATGCCGCCGTGGAACGTGCCCACGCCGAGGGCCGCTCGGCCGTCGTCGTCACCTTCGACCCGCATCCCGTGTCGGTCTTCCTGCCGGAGCGCGCGCCGCTGGCCGTGACGACCCTTGAGGAGCGCCTGCGTTTGCTGGAGAGCTACGGCGTCGACGGCGTCCTCGTTATCGACTTCACCAAAGAACTCGCCGGCCTGAGCCCAGAGGCGTACGTGGACCGGCTCCTCGTCGACGCCCTCCACGCCCGCGGTGTGGTCGTGGGCCAGAATTTCTCGTTCGGCGCGAACGCCGCCGGCACGCCGGAACTGCTCACTGCGTTAGGAAAGACACAAGGATTCGACGTCACCGTCATTCCGCTGCTCAGCGACGACGACGTGGATATCTGCTCAACCTACGTGCGCTCTCAGCTTGCCTGCGGCAACGTGGAGCACGCCAACTGGGCGCTCGGCCGCGCGTTTAGTGTTAACGGTCCCGTCGTCCGCGGTGCCGGCCGCGGTGGCAAGGAGCTTGGTTTCCCCACCGCCAACCAGTACTTCCCGGATACGCACGCGCTGCCTGCTGACGGCGTCTACGCAGGCTGGTTCTCCATCGACCCGACCGCCGCGCGTGTGGACGGCAACATGGAACCGGGCCGCGCCTACGCCGCCGCGATTTCCGTGGGTACGAACCCCACCTTCGGCGACGAGGAGCGCTCCATCGAGTCCTTCGTGCTCGACCGCGAGGCTGATCTCTACGGCCACGAGGCCACCGTCGAATTCGTCGCTCACCTGCGGGACATGGTGAAGTTCAACTCCGTGGACGAGCTGCTGGAGAATATGCACCGAGACGTCGCCGCCGCGCGCGTTGCCTTGGCTGCCGATGCCGCCGCCCGTGGCTGGACCCCCGACCAGTACTTCCTCAAGGAGGGCTAGATGAAGCTCATCCTCGACCTCGACACCGGTATTGATGACGCGCTCGCGTTGGCTTATGCGATTTCCGCCCACGAGCGTGGCGAGGCCGAGCTACTGGCGGTGACGGGTACCTACGGCAATGTCGACGTCGAGCAGGGTGTCGCCAACTCTCGCGCGCTTCTCGAGCTGCTGGGACACCCCGAGATTCCTGTCATCCCGGGCCCGCAGAAGCCCGGCTTCGAGGTCCTCGAGATATCCTCGTTCATTCATGGCTCGAACGGTGTGGGCAACGTCGCCTTGCCCGCCGCCCCGGAGCAGACCATCACCACCGATGCGGTCGACTTCCTCATCGAGGCCTACCGCACCCACGGCGCGGATCTCACCATCATTCCCACGGGACCGTCGACCACCATCGCCGCGGCGATGCGTGAGGCACCCGAGCTTGCCGATGCCCCCGTGGTCTTTATGGGCGGAGCCCTCACCGTCCCCGGCAACGTCACGCCGCTGGCCGAGGCCAATGTCATCCAAGACCCCGCGGCAACGGACTTCCTGCTGCGTACCGGTACGAACGTGTCCATGGTGGGTCTCGATGTCACGACGCGCACCGTGCTCACGAAGAAGCACACCGCGCAGTGGCGTGGAACCCTGGTAGGGGACATCTACGCCGACATGTTCGACTACTACATCGACGCCTACGCGCAGTCTGAGCCGGAGCTGGGCGGCTGTGGCCTGCATGATCCGCTCGCCGTCGCGACCGCCTTAACCCCGAGCCTCATCGACTGGCTGCCCATCAACATGATGTGCACTCACGAAGGCCGCACCACGGGAGACCCGGCCCGCTTCCACACGGAGGTCACCTCGCGCGCGGCAGTCGGTGTGGATATCGACCGCTTCGTCGACGACCTCATGGCACGTATGGCCGAGCTTTTTGGTAAATCCAGCGCTGACCTGTAATATCTTCCGAAGTCTGTGTACTGCGGTTCGCAGCAGTTGCAGGCGCGCCTTTCGCGGCGCGACATTTCATGCGGACTGAAATAAAACGAGGAGTAATACTCATGGCATTGACCACTGAGAAGAAGGCCGAAATCCTCAAGGAGTACGGCCTGCACGAGACCGACACTGGCTCTCCGGAGGCGCAGATTGCTCTGCTCACCTCCCGCATCAACACTCTGACCGAGCACCTGAAGACCCACAAGCACGATCACCACTCCCGTCGTGGTCTGCTGCTGATGGTTGGTCGTCGTCGTGGCCTGCTGAAGTACCTGGCTGCCACCAACATCGACCGCTACCGTGACCTGATCGCCCGCCTGGGCCTGCGTCGCTAAGCCTTCCGGTTGCTTTCACACCCCGTCTTCGGACGGGGTGTGTTGCTTTCTAGGGCCGTCGTGATCACGAAGCAGGTATCGCGGCCCCTGAGACGGTAGCTTGGCACCATGGAACCGTATATCGGCATTGTCGTTTTTGAACTTGAATCGGTAGAGCCCAGCGCGCCGTCGTATTTCCGCGAAGATATTGTCCTCGTCCGTGCCACAGACGACGATGAGGCGCGCGCGAAGGTCATGGCGCTGGCGCGTAGCCAAGAATCGGCAGAGCATCCCACGATCGTCATGCGCCACATCGTGGATGTCGCGCCCGCACTCTACGGCACGGTCGAGGGAGACGTGGACCTCTATGCGCGCCACTTTGCGTCGCTTGAGGACTATGCGCGCTTCGACATGAAGCTGGGAGGGCGCGACCCGTTCGCCTAGTCCCGCGCGTGGGCTACACGAGGAGCATTGCCGTGAGGATGTTGATGGCAGCGTGCACGGCGGCGCCGGGCCATAAAGAAGCGCTTTTCTCGCGCAGCCAACCCTGGGCGAAGCCGGTGGCAATCTGCACAACAAAGAGCGGGATGAGGGCGACATCCATCATGGCCAGCGGTAGGTGGATGAGGCCGAAGAGGAGACCCTGCACTGTAATTCCCGCGCCGGCATTCCAGCGTTGGGTGATAATTCCTTGTAGGAAACCGCGGAAGAAGATTTCTTCGCCCACCGCGCGCAGCGCCATCGCGAGGAATCCCATTGCCGTTGTTGCAGTCGTGGTCTGGGCGACAACCTCCGCCGGCACAGGCAACAACACGAGGTAGCTCAGCATCAGCAACACGAGCAGCAGGATGCCGGCCCACGTCCAGCCGTGCGCCTGCGGCCGCCCGAGTCCGACGGTCACGGGCTGGCGCCGGAGAAGAAGAAACACCAGCGTGGGCAGCGACCACAACACGAACATGACCATGGTTTAAGCCTAAGCCTGTATCGCGAGTCAGGGAGCGTGATGTTCGACATACTCCCAGGAAAGCTGCTAAAATCGCTACTCGTTGTAGAAAACCCAACGATTTTTCAACCGGCGGCACCGATGATCGCCGGGCTACAAGGAGTAGAAAACTTTGAGCGCTAAGAACGCTGTTGAATTTAACGTTGATGAGGAATTTGGCATCACCGAGGCGATTGCCACCATCGACAATGGGGACTTCGGTACCCGCACCATCCGCTTCGAGACCGGCCAGCTGGCCCGTCAGGCGGACGGCTCCGTCACCACTTACCTGGATGACGACACCATGCTGCTGGCCACGACCACCGCGTCGAACCAGCCGCGCGAGGGCTTTGACTTCTTCCCGCTGACGGTCGACGTCGAGGAGCGCATGTACGCCGCGGGCAAGATCCCGGGCTCCTTCTTCCGCCGCGAGGGTCGTCCCTCCACCGAGGCCATCCTGGCCTGCCGCCTTATCGACCGCCCGCTGCGCCCGACCTTCGTCAAGGGCCTGCGCAACGAGGTCCAGGTCGTCATCACCGTCATGTCCATGGACCCGGACGAGTACTACGACGTCGTCGCCATCAACGGCGCGTCTGCTGCGACGCAGCTCTCCGGCCTGCCGGTCTCCGGCGCCGTGGGCGGCGTACGCATGGCGCTCATCGCCGATGATAAGCACCCGAAGGGCCAGTGGGTCGCCTTCCCGAACGCCGAGCAGCACGAGCGAGCTCTCTTCGAGATGGTCGTCGCCGGCCGCATCGTGAAGAAGGGCCGCAAGGACGACGTCGCCATCATGATGGTCGAGGCAGGTGCTGGCGAGAACGTCGCCGAGCGCATCAAGGACGGTGCCCCGGCACCGCAGGAGTCCACCGTGGCCGAGGGCCTCGAGGCCGCTAAGCCGTTCATCCGCACGCTGTGTGAGGCACAGGCTGGCCTGGCCGAGCGCGCCGCAAAGGAAACCCAGGAGTTCCCGCTCTTCCCGCCGTACACCGATGACGTGTTCAAGGCCGTGGAAAAGAAGGCCTCCAAGAAGCTGGGCGAGCTGCTCACCATCCCAGGCAAGCAGGACCGCGACGACGCGACCAACGAGTACATGGAAGACATCGAGGAGGATCTCCTCGACCGCTTCGCGGAGTTGGAGGATGCCTCCAAGCAGATTCGCGCTGCGTATAACGCCGTGATGAAGCAGATCGTCCGTTCCAAGATTCTGGCTGAGGGTTTCCGTATCGACGGCCGCGGTGTCACCGACATCCGCGACCTGGGCGTCGAGGTCGACCTCGTTCCGCGCGCCCACGGTTCCTCGCTCTTCGAGCGCGGTGAGACCCAGATCCTCGGTGTGACCACCCTGGACATGCTCAAGATGGAGCAGCAAATCGACTCGCTCACCCCGGTCGATTCCAAGCGCTACATCCACCACTACAACTTCCCGCCGTACTCCACCGGTGAGACCGGCCGCGTCGGCTCCCCGAAGCGCCGCGAGATCGGCCACGGTGCGCTTGCCGAGCGCGCCCTGCTCCCGGTTATCCCGTCCCGTGAGGACTTCCCGTACGCCATCCGCCAGGTCTCTGAGGCTCTCGGCTCCAACGGTTCGACCTCCATGGGGTCTGTCTGTGCCTCTACGCTGTCCCTGTACAACGCGGGCGTGCCGCTCAAGGCTCCGGTCGCCGGTATTGCCATGGGCCTCGTCTCCGGCGAGGTCGACGGCAAGGAGAAGTTCGTCGCGCTCACCGATATCCTCGGCGCCGAGGATGCATTCGGCGACATGGACTTCAAGGTCGCCGGTACCTCCGAGTTCATTACCGCGCTGCAGCTCGACACCAAGCTGGACGGCATTCCGTCTAAGGTCCTGGCGCAGGCTCTGGAACAGGCACGTGATGCCCGCGCCACCATCCT
The DNA here is from genome assembly GCF_900092335.1 of Corynebacterium phoceense. Taxonomy (GTDB): domain Bacteria; phylum Actinomycetota; class Actinomycetes; order Mycobacteriales; family Mycobacteriaceae; genus Corynebacterium; species Corynebacterium phoceense. The sequence continues at coordinate 1,258,209 of NZ_LT596208.1, read as the reverse complement.
GGACACCATGGCTGAGGTCATCGAGGGTCCGGACGAGATGTCCGGCCTGGCCCCGAAGATCACGTCCGTGAAGATCCCGATGAACAAGATTGGCGAGCTCATCGGCCCGAAGGGCAAGACCATCAACGCCATCACTGAGGAAACCGGCGCGGACGTCTCCATCGAAGAAGACGGCACCGTGTACGTCTCCGCCACCACGGGCGAGGCTGCCGATGCCGCCATCGAGCGCATCAATTCCATCGCCAACCCGCAGCTTCCCAAGGTCGGCGAGCGCTTCCTCGGCACCGTCGTGAAGACGGTCGCCTTCGGTGCTTTCGTCTCGCTCACGCCGGGCCGCGACGGTCTTATCCACATCTCCAAGCTGGGCGGCGACGAGCGCATCGAGCGCGTCGAGGACGTCGTCAATGTCGGCGACAAGATTCAGGTCGAGATCGCGGACATCGACAACCGCGGCAAGATCTCCCTCGTCCCGGTCGAGGAGGACTAGTCCTCATCGGATGAGCGCTTGACGCTCACACGGCCCGCACGGATTCGTTCCGTGCGGGCCGTTCGCGGTTTTCAGGACAACGAAGGCCCCAGATCTCGCAAAATCTGGGGCTTTGTTGTTCTGAAATCCAGGCGCGCGGGGCTAGGAGGTCTGGAAGTCGACGACGACGCGCGGCGGGCCCTCGAGGAAGGTCACGGAGTAGGGCAGCTGGCGGTCGAGGCCGATGACGAATTGAGACTGCGCCTCAAAGGCGTTGACGAAGTTGACTCCGGTGACGGCGCCTGCGCCGGGGTAGGTGGTGAACTCGGCGTACTGCTGCTGGAGCTGCGGCGTAGACGGCCACGGGGTGCCTTCGATACCGAGGACGAGGGCGGTGGCCCCGTCGTAGGCGACGGGCTTGCCGGAGGCCTGGGCTGCGGGGGAGTTGGTGTACTGCGTGTACCAGCCAGGCTTTCCGGGGCCGGTGAATTCGATGACGACGCGGTCGTAGCCCTCGTGCGAGCCGACGCGCACGGCGACGGGGACGAGTTCGGCGCCTTCGGCTTGCGTGAGCGGCTGGTCCGCGAGCGACGGGGTGCCGAGGAAACCGGCGGGTGCGGAACCGGCGGTGTCTTCGGGATCGGTGCTCGTGGTGGGCGACTCCGGACTCGATGCCAGGGCGCTGGATTCGGTACTGGACGTTGCTGCACTAGTGGTTCCCGAGCTGGAGGTTGCTGCGGGGGAGGAGGCGGGGGCATCGGAAGGCTCGGTGCTTGAGCAGCCAGCCACGATTAACGGCAGCGCGAGGAGAGCGGAGTAACGGAAGTGGCGTGTGGTACTCATGTCTTCCAGTCTAGGCGGAAAGCGGGTTATAGTAGGGCGGTTTCAATAACGGCGTAGAAGTATGGGTGAGGTGCGAGTGCGGCAATGTGGCGTGGTGCTCGTGGGCGTGTTCGCTCTAGGGCTGGTGTGGCTGGTCGCAGTCGGAGACGTGGCCCGTTACCTTGCGCCACGGTTTAGCTGGCTCCTCATTGCAGCCGGTGTGGTGCTTTTCGGAGCGGCGATAGTTGCGCGGGCGGATCGGCCCGTGCCGCGCATGGCATGGTTGTTGCTCGTTCCTCTGGCGCTGGTGTGGCTCGCGCAGCCGCATCAGTTGGGCTCGACGGTCGCTCAGAATCACGCAGGCGCCCGGCAGCCTGCGGCCTCAGAGTTGCGCGGGAAATCTGCGTTCGCTCCGCTGGGGGAGACCGCGGGAATCCGTGAGTTGAACGTGCGCGCACACTTGGAGCCGGAGAACATTGCTGGCAAAAAGGTAACGGTGCGCGGGTTCGCCGTGCGTGCGGAGGACGGATGGCGCCTGACCCGCTTCACCATTTCTTGCTGTGCGGCCGATGCCATGGCCTATTCGGTGCGGCTGGATACCAACGCCGCGCTGAGCGAGGACGCCTGGTATGAGGTGACCGGCGCAGTGAGTCCGGGCCAAGAACCGGTGCTAGCCGTGGCAGCTTCTCGCGACATCTCCGCTATTGGGGTGCCGGAGGATCCGTATGAGCACTAGAGTCCCGCACCACGTTGATCCGGAGCTTGTTGAAACTAGCGCGCGCCTGCGGCAGATCGGCGTCTGGTCTGTCGTCATTTGTGCCCTAGGCGTGGCTTTGCAGCTTGGGGTTGGGGGACCGTTACGTCTGCACGGCGCGCTCGACGCTTGGGCCACGCTTCTGGTCGCCATTGTCTTCCAAGCCGCACCGTTCCTTGTTGCGGGCGTGGTTGTTTCTGCGGTGCTGGCTGTGCTTGTCCCGGATTCGGTATTCCTGCGCGCCGGGCGCGCTGGGGTGCCGGGGATGGCCGCGGCCGGGGTTATCTTGCCTGGCTGCGAGTGTTCCGCGGTGCCAGTGGCCGCAACGCTCATGCGCCGGGGCGTGCCTGCGAGTGGAGCCTTGGCGTTTATGCTGGCCAGCCCCGCTATCAACCCTGTGGTGCTCGTCGCGACGGCCGTAGCTTTCCCCGATGCGCCTGCGATGGCGTGGGCGCGTCTCGCAGCGGGCCTGGTTGCGGCGAGCATCGTGGGCCAGGCATGGCAACGCGTGGGCGTTACAGTCGCCGAAAACTCCCGTCATGGCAGCCATGAGCATCACCGTGTCCCAGGCGAGCACCGATGGCGGCACGTTGCGGGACACATCGTGGACGACTTCGCTTCCGCGGGTGGATGCCTCGTGCTCGGCGCGATGATCGCAGCGACATTGAAGGTGCTCCTACCCGCACAGTGGCTGGAAACGCTGGCAGGCCAACCCCTCCTGGCGATTGCTGCGATGGCGATGCTGGCCATCATCATGAGCGTGTGCTCTGAGGCGGATGCTTTCATTGCAGCCTCGTTCGTGGGAGTCAGTCCGGTTGCGCAACTGGTGTTTCTCACAGTGGGACCGATGGTGGATCTCAAGCTGGTGGCCCTGCAATGGGGCGTGTGGGGTCGCCGGTTCGTGCTCCGGTTTGTCCCTTTAGCTTTTGCTGGGGCGGTCGGTGGCGCCCTCGCGGTGGGACTGGTGGCGTTATAAAAGCGAGCGCGTGCGAGACGAGTAGGATGGCGAAACGAGTAAAAGTAGCCGTAATGCGTTGTATGGAGGTCGCACATGACAATCAAGGTCGGGGTTTTGGGCGCGAAGGGGCGCGTCGGGCAAGCCATCGTAGAGGGTGTGAACGCAGCGGACGACCTGGAGCTCGTGGCGGAGATTGACCGCGACACCCCGCTGCAGGAGCTCGTGGATAACGGCGCGGAGGTTGTCGTGGACTTCACGCAGCCGGGCGTGGTGATGGATAACCTCAAGTTCGTGGTCGAGCATGGCATCCACGCCGTGGTTGGTACGACTGGTTTTGATGCTGAGCGTTTGGCCAAGGTGGAGGAGTGGACTAAGGCCGAGGGGGCGGGTCACGTGCTCATCGCGCCGAACTTCGCCATTTCGGCCGTGCTTACCATGACGCTGGCAAAGCAGGCTGCGAAGTTCTTCGAGACCGCCGAGGTCATCGAGTTCCACCACCCGACGAAGCTCGACGCACCGTCGGGCACGGCCATCCACACCGCGCAGGGCATTGCTGCGGCACGCAAGGAGGCCGGGTTGGGCGCCATGCCGGACGCTACGGAGCAGTCCTTGGAGGGCGCCCGCGGTGCGGACGTCGACGGCGTGCCGGTGCATGCGGTGCGCATGCGTGGCATGGTCGCGCATGAGGAAGTCATCTTCGGTGCCCAGGGCCAGTCGCTCACCATCCGCCAGGATTCCTACGACCGTTCCTCGTTTACCCCGGGCGTGCTCGTGGGCGTGCGCAATATCGCGGAGCACCCGGGTCTCGTGGTGGGCCTCGATAACTACCTGGATCTGTAATGGCGAAAGAAAAGAAGCTCGACGTCCAGCTCATCGCGGCCACGGCATTCCACGCGCCAGCCGATGTGTCCTGGGCGCCGGATGACTCCGCCACGGACGCGGAGGCGTTGGTCGAGTTCGCGGGACGCGCATGTTACGAGTCCTTCGATAAGCCCAATCCGCGCACGGCGACAAACGAGACGTACCTTCACCACATCATGGAGGTCGGCCACGATGCGTTGCTCGAGCACGCCACGGCGACGCTCTACATCCGGGGCATTTCGCGTTCGGCCTCGCACGAGCTGGTGCGCCACCGTCACTTCTCGTTTAGCCAGTTGAGCCAGCGCTTCGTCCACTCGGAGGAAGCGGAGGTTGTGCTGCCGAACTTGGTGGCAGCGGATCCGGAGCTCACGCGGTTGATGCTGCAGGCCGTGGACGAAACGCGCTTCGTCTACGAGGAGCTGCTGCGCGCGCTCGAGGACAAGCTCGAGGACGAGCCCAATGCGTTGCTGCGTAAGAAACAGGCCCGCCAAGCCGCGCGCGCGGTGCTGCCTAACGCGACTGAGTCGCGGATTGTGGTCACCGGCAATTACCGGGCATGGCGCCAGTTTATTGGCGCGCGGGCGACGGAGCATGCTGACTCGGAGCTGCGGGCCGTTGCAGTGGAATGCCTGAAGATTCTGCGCGAGCAGGCGCCGACGCTCTTTGACGACTTCCACATCACGCAGCTGCCGGATGGGACGGAGATGGCGTCGAGCCCGTTCGCGTGAGCGTGGGCTGGCGGATCGGATTTAGACGCCACTCGCGGCCCGATGTCCACATGAGGGCCATGAGCGGGTAACCTTGTACCCCATGAGCACAGGTATGACAGCAAAGAATGGCGTTGAGACGTTCGGACGCGTCGGAGTTGCTATGGTCACCCCGTTTGACGGGGATGGCAACCTCGATCTGCCGGGCGCGCGACGCCTTGCCGCTCATCTCGTCGATAGCGGGATTGACCAGCTGGTCATCTCAGGAACGACGGGCGAATCGCCGACGACGACGCCGGCGGAGAAGGTAGACCTGCTCAAGGCCGTCAAGGCCGAGGTTGGCGACCGCGCGAAGATCTGCGCGGGCGTCGGTACGAATAACACGGCCGTGTCCATCGAGATGGCACGCGCCGCCACTGAGGTAGGCGTTGACAGTCTCCTCGTCGTGGCACCGTACTACTCCAAGCCCTCCCAGGAGGGCGTCTACCGCCACTTTGCTGCTATCGCGGATGCAACGGATACTCCGATCTGCGTCTATGACATCCCTGGCCGCTCTGGCATCGCCATCGAGGCAGATACTCTGCGTCGCTTGGCGGAGCTACCCACCATCCGTGCCGTCAAGGACGCCAAGGGCAACCTTGGACTTGGCGCCGAACTCATGCGAGAGACCGGTTTGGCCTGGTACTCCGGCGATGATCCGCTCAACCTGCCCTGGGTCGCCCTAGGTGCATCGGGCTTTATCTCCGTCGTCGGCCACGCCGCGCCGCAGGCTCTCGCAGAACTTTATACTTCGTTTGAAGCCGGCGATCTGGCGCGTGCGCGCGAGATTAACGCCGAGATCTTGACCCCGCTCATTCACGCACAGGCGCGTCTGGGTGGAGCAACCATGGCAAAAGCGGCCCTGCGACTGCAGGGCATTGATTGCGGAGAGCCGCGTCTTCCGGTCCTCGGAGCGAATGAGGACGAGATTGCTGCTCTGCGCCTAGATATGGAAAGGCTGGAGTCCTTTAAGAATGACTGAACCCCAAAAACGTGCCCGGAAGGTGACCCGCAAGGCGGGCCCGCCGGCAGAAACCAACGAAGCGGCCTCGAACGAGGCGGCTTCGCCGGTTTTCCAGGCTCCCTCCGAGCAGGCTTCTGCGGCGAATAACAACGCCTCCAACGAGGCTCACTCGTCGTCCTCCAACGACGACGAGGGCAACGGCCGCCGCCGCTCGCGCGGTTCCCGTGGCGGCCGTGGCCGCGGCGGAAACAACCG
>NZ_LT596208.1:1248024-1252342 GCF_900092335.1 Corynebacterium phoceense | reverse complement strand
CCGTGGCCGCGGCGGAAACAACCGTGGCAACAACGGCAATAACAACAATAACGGCAATGACAACGGTGGCGACCAAAACCACGGCGGCAACAACCGTGGCCGTGGCCGTGGTCGCGGCGGCAACAATGGCGGCAAGAATAATGGCCGCGGTCGCCGCAACGTGCCGAAGTCGATGCAGGGCGCCGACCTGACCCAGCGCCTGCCGGAACCGCCGAAGCAGCCGAAGGACGCACTGCGTCTCTACGCGCTGGGCGGCATTTCCGAAATCGGCCGCAACATGACGGTCTTCGAGTACGGCGATGACATCCTCATCATCGACTCGGGCGTCCTCTTCCCGTCCTCGGGCGAGCCGGGCGTCGACCTCATCCTGCCGGACTTCGGCCCGATTGAGAAGAAGCTCAAGAAGGTCAAGGCTCTGGTCGTGACCCACGCGCACGAGGACCACATTGGTGCGATCCCGTGGCTGCTCAAGCTGCGCCCAGATCTGCCGATCATCGCTTCGCGCTTTACCATCGCGCTCATCGCCGCGAAGTGCAAGGAGCACCGCCAGAAGCCGAAGTTCGTTGAGGTCAACGAGAAGTCGGATCTCAACTACGGCCCGTTCCGCCTGCGCTTCTGGGCCGTCAACCACTCCATCCCGGACGCGCTGGGCATCATGCTTGGCACCCCGGCTGGCAACATCATCCACACGGGTGACATCAAGATGGACCAGACGCCGCTCGACGGCCGTCCCACCGACCTGCCGGCGCTGTCCCGCTACGGCGACGAGGGCGTGGACCTCATGCTCTGTGACTCGACGAACGCGAACATCCCGGGCGTTTCGGCCTCTGAGGGCGACATCCCGGCGACCTTCCGTCGCCTGGTCTCGGGCGCGAAGCAGCGCGTTATCATCGCGTCCTTCGCTTCGAACGTCTACCGCGTGCAGGCTGCTATCGATGCCGCCGTCTACGCCGGCCGCAAGGTCGCCTTCAACGGTCGCTCGATGATGCGCAACATGGAAATCGCGGAGAAGCTCGGCTTCCTCAAGGTTCCGCGCGGCACCATCATCCCGATTGATGAGGCCGCAAAGATGGCCCCGCACAAGGTCCTGCTCATCACGACAGGTACGCAGGGCGAGCCGATGGCGGCGCTGTCGCGCATGGCCCGCCGTGAACACCGCCAGATCACCGTCCGCGCAGGTGACATGATCATCTTCTCCTCCTCGCTCATCCCGGGCAACGAGGAAGCCGTCTACGGTGTCATGAACATGCTCTCGCAGATCGGCGCTGAGGTCATCACCAACAAGGAAGCCAAGGTCCACGCTTCGGGTCACGGCTACGGTGGCGAGCTGCTCTTCCTGTACAACGCGGCACGCCCGAAGAACGCTATGCCGGTCCACGGCGAGTGGCGCCACCTGCGTGCGAACAAGCAGCTGGCTATCTCCACCGGCGTTCCGGAGGATCGCGTGGTTCTCGTACAGAACGGCGTTGTGGTCGAGCTACGCCACGGCCGCGCGCAGGTCGTCGGCCAGATTCCGGTCGGTAACCTCTACGTGGACGGCGTGTCCATGGGCGAAGTCGACGCTGACACCCTGGCTGACCGCACCAACCTCGGTGCCGGCGGCGTTGTCTCCATCACCTGCGTCATCGACAATCGTACGATGCGCCTCATGGAGCACCCGACCGTCGCGACGACGGGCTTCTCCGACGACGACCGTGCCCTCGTGCCGGAGGTTGCCAAGCTCGTGGAGAACACCATGAACGATCTGGCCGCGGAAGGCGAAAACGACACCTACCGCATGGTCCAGAAGCTGCGTCGCAAGGTCTCCAAGCTCATGGAGTCCAAGTACAAGCGCGAGCCGGTCATCCTGCCGACCATCGTCCCGACCGCGTCGGGCAACGTCGTCGCCGATGATGACGAGGTCCACGCGTCCCTCGAATCGCTCTAAGCGACACCGCGCACAGCGCCCCAGCCGCAGCCCGGCTGGGGCGCTCGGCGTTTTCACAGAACTGTGAAGTTACGCCGAATTCCTGTACAGATTCGGTGAGTGTGCGTGAGGCGCGTTCGCGTGGGTAGTGCGCGACTATGCTGGGGCTCATGTCTTTTTCGTCTGCTGAACGCGCCCGCTTGGTGGCGCTCTTCCATGAACTTGGTCCGGATGCCCCCACGCTGTGCGAAGGATGGACCACGCGCGATCTCGCCGCACACCTGTGGGTGCGCGAGAACCGCCCCGATGCCGCCGCAGGCATGTTCGTGCCGGCACTCGCTGGTCGCCTCGACAACGCCATGGCGCAGGCCAAGGGGCGCGACTTCGATGAGCTTGTGGACGCGTGGGGGAGGGGAGCCTCAAAGTACAATCCTTTGCGTTACGCCGACTCGAAGGTGAATTTCGCGGAGCACTACATTCACTTGGAAGATGTGCGCCGCGCCAATGGGCAGACTACGCCGCGGGATTTCTCGGACGCGGTCAGCGACGAGATGTATTCGACTCTGGGCATGCTCGCCAAGCGTATGCTCTCCAAGTCTGCGCAGCCGGTCGCGCTTTTCGCGGCGGGCTACCCGCGCATCCTCGTCGCGGATAAGCACGGCGTGGCGGCCAACGGCGGCGCCGTCGTTCGTGTGTCTGGCACGGTGGGCGAGCTCATCCTGTGGACCTACGGCCGCGACGCCGCGGAGGTCACCATCGAGGGTGATGCGTCTGCCATCCACCGCGCCAGCCTCTAAGTCAAGCCCAATCGCTTGACAATCACGTGTGCCGCGGAAAAGAGCGCCATATATAGAGAAAACATCCTGTCGCCCGTGTGGCGCGTGTGATTATTGGGGTTGTAGTCGCTAAAGTGGCGACTATGTCTGTCAAAAATGCTGCTTCGCGAGGCGCGCGGGGCAAGAAGGGTGCGTCGAGCACCCATCGTTCCGCGCGCCGTAACCAAACAGCCGGGGCCTCAGCGTCGCGCTCGCGTCCTGCAGGCCGGGCGCGTTCCGGCGCGCCCGAAACGCTGTCCGTCACCTCCTCGCACCGCGCTGCCGTGTCCGCCGACGAGCGGACCGGTAGCGCTTTCCGTGCGGTAGGCCACGGTCTCGGCGCGGCGTTTGGTTATACGGCCCGCGGTGTGGGTTCACTTACCCGTGGGCTGGGCAGTGGCATAGCCAGCGCCGCGCGGCGTGGTGACAGCTATGACGATTATGACGAGGTCGACGAGTTCGACGACAACTTTGAAGCAGAGGAGTCAGACACCATTTCTGGTCGCACGTCCCGGTCCGGAGCTACATCCAAGGCAGGGAAGAAGCAGGACGACACGCAGGCTGCCGTCGACGCGGAGCTCGACAACCTTGCCAGCCGCCACGCCCCGCGCGGCGTGCACGTGGAGAACCCGGACGCCTGGGGCTTAGTCCTCATCGGTCTGGCTGCGGTCCTCGGCGCGTCCGTGTGGCTTGATATCGCGGGCCCCATCGGCGCAGCTATCGCGACCGCAGCACACCTGGCCATCGGTGCGGGTGCCGTCGTGCTGCCCGTCGCTCTCATCGCGCTAGCCCTCGTGCTCATGCTCGACCTCCATGGACCCGAGGGCGTCATGAGCGCCCGCGTCATTGGCGGAACCGCCATCATCATCGTGTCCATGCTCGGGCTCATCCATCTCTTCGCGGGCAACCCCACCGAGTGGGTGGACCGCGAATTCGCTGGCGGTGCCGTGGGTGCCTGGACCGGCGGTCTGCTCGCTGCCGGTTTCTCCAGCTACGTCGCCATCCCGCTGCTCATCCTGGTCATCATCTACGGTGCGCTCACCGTCACTGGCATCACCATGCGACAGGCGTGGGATTGGGTCGTCTCCGTCGTGAAGTCTTGGCTGCCCGAGCGCGGTACCGAAGACTACGACGAGGGTGAGGACCTTTATGGCCGCGCCGACTCTGATATCGATGCCATCGCCGAGGGGCGTTCCCGCCCGAGCGAGGAGCGTCGTCCCCGCGCCGTGCGCAGCCCGATGGAGAACTACCCGGTGGAGGAGCTTGGCCGTCATCCAATGGATACGGAGGACGTTCCGCGCAGCCCCCGCCGCCGCTCCCAGCAGATCCCCCGCCCGGCCACGAACCAGCGCGTCGGCGACACGGACGAGTTCCCGGCCGTTACCGAGCCGGCCACGATGTCCTTTGCCGCCCAGGAGCCCGAGCCTGAGCCGGAAGCCCCGACGCGCTCCATCAAGCGCTCGGCGTCGGTCGCTGACATTGTCTCGTCGCGCAAGCAGGATTCCGGTTCGCTCAAGCGCACTGCCACGACCGCTGCCAACACCGTCGCTGGTGCTGCGGCGGGTGCTGCTGCAGGCGCCGCCACCGGTGCCGTGCG
>NZ_LT596208.1:1145540-1247958 GCF_900092335.1 Corynebacterium phoceense | reverse complement strand
GGTGCCGTGCGCGAGGGCGCCAAGACCGCCGCGGCCGTGTCCGGTGCGGCCGCTGCTGCTGCCGATGCCACCGGGCGTATCAGCCAGGCCGTCTCCACGCCGCCGAAGGCAGCCCCGGCTGCCGAAGCCCCGGTTTCTGACACCAAGGCGTCGTCACGCGAAGCCATCCGTGAGGCCATCATCGCCCGCTCCGGCATGGACCCGGCGACCGGTCGCAACGTGGAGGCGGAAGCCGAGGCTGGAAAGGCTGCGGCTGCGGCCCCGGCGGCATCGGCAAGCCCCGCGGCGTCTGGCGCCGCCGGACAGTCGGACACGCACTACGACCTGCCGCAGACCTCGCTGCTTACCGCTGGCGCACCGACGAAGGCCCGTACGGAGGTCAACGACCGCATCATCGAGGCGATCACCGAGGTCTTTGACGAGTTCAAGGTCGACGCACAGGTCACCGGCTTCTCGCGCGGCCCTACGGTCACACGCTACGAGATTGAGCTCGGCCCGGGCGTCAAGGTCTCGAAGATTACGAACCTGCAGTCCAACCTCGCCTACGCCGTGGCGACGGAGAATGTTCGCCTGCTTACGCCGATCCCGGGCAAGTCTGCCGTGGGTATTGAGGTCCCCAACCCGGACCGTGAGATGGTGCGCCTGCGTGAGGTCCTCGACTCGGACAATATGCATGCCTCGGACGACCCGATGCTCATCGGCCTGGGCAAGGACATCGAGGGCGAGTTCATCTCCTCCTCGATTCAGAAGATGCCGCACTTGCTCGTCGCCGGTGCGACCGGTTCCGGTAAGTCCGCGTTCGTGAACTCTATGCTCGTCTCGCTGCTTACCCGCGCGACGCCGGAGCAGGTGCGCCTCATCCTCGTCGACCCGAAGATGGTGGAACTCACGCCATACGAGGGCATCCCGCACCTCATCACGCCGATCATCACGCAGCCGAAGAAGGCCGCGGCGGCCCTGCAGTGGCTCGTCGAAGAGATGGAGCAGCGCTACATGGACATGAAGTCCGCGCGCGTGCGCCACATCAAGGACTTCAACCGCAAGGTCCTCTCCGGCGAGATTCAGGCTCCGGCGGGGTCGCAGCGCGAGATGCACCCGTATCCGTTCATCGTCTGTGTCGTCGACGAGTTGGCCGACCTCATGATGACCGCCCCGAAGGAGATCGAGGAGTCCATCGTCCGCATCACGCAGAAAGCGCGTGCGGCTGGTATCCACCTCGTACTCGCCACCCAGCGTCCGTCCGTGGACGTCGTCACCGGTCTCATCAAGACCAACGTGCCGTCGCGTCTCGCGTTCGCGACGTCGTCGCTCACCGACTCTCGCGTCATTCTCGACCAGGGCGGCGCGGAGAAGCTCATCGGCATGGGCGATGGCCTGTTCATCCCGCAGGGTGGTCGCCCCGTGCGTATGCAGGGTGCCTTCGTCGCCGACGACGAAATCCAGGCTGTCGTTGACGCCGCTAAAGCACAGGGCGAACCGGACTACACGGAGGGCGTCACTGAGGACAAGCAGGCCGAATCTAAGAAGGATATCGACGAGGACATCGGAAAGGACCTCGACGACCTGCTCGAGGCCGTCGAGCTCGTCGTCACCTCGCAGCTCGGCTCGACCTCGATGCTCCAGCGCAAGCTGCGCATCGGCTTCGCCAAGGCCGGCCGCCTCATGGACCTTATGGAATCTCGCGGTATCGTCGGTCCCTCCGAGGGCTCCAAGGCCCGCGAGGTGCTCACCAAGCCTGAGGAACTCGAGACCATGCTGTGGTACTTGAAGGGCGCCGACCCGGCCGAGGCACCCAAGGAAGTCCAGGAGGAGCTTGACCTGGAGGCTGACTCCGCCGAGGAGAGCTCGGACACTGAGGGGACGACGACCGTCGAGGCGACGTACAACCCGTCCTCCGGCGCGTTCTAATCCGGCTGTGACCATAAACCCCGTGGCGCTTACGAGTGCCACGGGGTTTCGTGTAAGCTAGCCCAAGTATTGGAGGGGAGTACCCCACTCCGTCGGCGCTGATCGTCAACACGGTCAGTTGTGCGGCGCCTAGCGTCGCACGGCTCCCGGTCGCGCCGGCCCGCATCAGTTTCCGCGCCCGCGGGAGCGGGCGGGCGGGGGAGACCTCCGGTCTTTTTTGCAACGTCGACCGGAGGATACGTCTTTATGCACGTCCCGCTATGGATATGGGCGGTTACGCTCATTGTCATTCTTGGCTTCTTTATCTTTGACTTCTACTCCCACGTGCGCACCCCGCACGAGCCGACTCTCAAAGAGTCCGGCATGTGGACCTTGTTCTACGTCTGTCTCGCGCTGCTCTTCGGCGCGATGGTCTGGATTGTCTGGGACCACGAACACGGCATGCAGTACCTCACGGGTTACGTGACGGAAAAGGCGCTGAGTATCGATAACCTCTTCGTCTTCGCGCTCATCATGGGTGCCTTCAAGATTCCGCGCAAGTACCAGCAAAAGGTGCTGCTCATCGGTATTGTTCTCGCGCTGGCATTCCGCCTCGTCTTTATTTTGCTCGGAGCTGCCGTTATCGCGGCGTGGTCGGACGTGTTCTACCTGTTCGCGATCTTCCTGCTCTACACAGCCGTGAAGCTCATTATCGACGAGATTCGCGATGCCCCGGAGACCGACCCGAACGACATGTTCATCATCAAGATGCTCCGCAAGGTCATCCACGTCACCCCGCGCTACCATGGCGATAAGCTCACCCACCGCGACGAGAAGTCCGGGAAGAAGGGGCTTACCCCGCTCTTCATTGCCCTGGTAGCCATCGGAGCCATTGACGTCATGTTCGCCTTCGACTCCATCCCGGCTATCTACGGCATCACGAGCGAGGCTTACCTCGTCTTCACCACGAACGCCTTCTCGCTCATGGGCCTGCGCCAGATGTACTTCCTGCTCGACGGCCTCCTTGACCGTCTGGTCTACCTGCCCTACGGTCTCGGACTCATCCTGTTCTTCATCGGGTCCAAGCTCCTGCTCCACGCCCTCCACGATAACAACCTGCCGTTCATCAACGGCGGCGAGGACGTCCACGGTGCCCCAGAGATTTCCACCGTCGGCTCGCTCATCACGATTGTCAGTATCCTCACCATTACGGTGCTGCTGTCTATCTGGAAGAACAAGCGCGACGAGGCCCAAGGCGGCATCCGCGTCTCCCACAACCACTACGACTGGGATGACGAGGGCAACAAGATTGTCCGCGACAAGAAGGGCGACCTCATCGGCTTTGCCTCCGAGGTTCCCAAGGCACAACTGCCTTAACCCCACAACGCACTAACGCCCCGCGATGACGCGGGGCGTTTCTTTTGTCTTAGTCCTCGAAGCTATTAATCACCGGGTTCCACTCGCGCACGGCACGCGCGGTGACAATGCCTTCCGTGTGGAACGGGTCGCCGTCCATGAGCTCAATAGCCTGGGCGACGGTTGTGTTCTCGTCCTCGTACTGCGTGACGATGAGCGCGCCACCCTTCGAATCAGTAAACGGGCCGGAGCCGAGAATGTGGCCCTGTGCCTTGAGATCGTTGATGAAGTCACGGTGCTTCGGGCGGACATCGGCGAGGCGGGGGTCGTTGGGGTTGTAATCGTAGATAAAGGCGAAGTACTTCATGGCCCCAAGTGTAGGCGGTAGCCCGCGGGCGGGGAGGGGGAACGGGTAGGATAACTGGCGTGAATACCGCAAGCCCCGCTCAGAAGCCGTCGAATTGGAACCTGCCCAATCTGTTGACGAGTCTTCGCATTCTTTTTATTCCTGTCTTCGCGTGGCTCGCGCTCACTGACCACCAGTGGTGGGCGTTTATCGTCTTCGTCCTGCTCATGATCACGGACAAGCTCGACGGCGACATCGCCCGCGCCCGCAATATCGTGACGGACTTCGGCAAAATCGCCGATCCCATCGCAGACAAGGCGCTCATGACCACCGCGCTCATCTGCCTCAACATTGCCTACGGCCTGCCGTGGTGGATCACCATCGTCATTCTCGTGCGCGAGTTGGGCATTACTTTCTGGCGCATGTTCCTCCTGCGCCAGGGCAAGGTCGTGCCGGCCTCCAAGGGCGGCAAGCTCAAGACCGCGCTCCAGTCGCTTGCCGTGGGGCTGTACCTCTGCCCGCTGCCGCACTGGATGGACGTGCCCAACCTCGTGGTCATGCTGCTCGCCGTCGTCGTCACCGTCGTGACCGGCATCCAGTACCTCATCGATGGCCGGCGTGAAAATGCGTAGCGCCGATCTTCTCGCCCTCCTCGTCGCCCGCGGAGAGACCGTCGCGTTCTGCGAGTCCCTTACCGCAGGTCTTGCCGCCGCCACGCTTGCCGATGCCCCCGGTTCCTCCGCCGCCCTCCGCGGCGGCCTTGTCACCTACGCGACTGAGGTCAAGAGTCACTTCACGGGTGTGCCCGTCGCAGTACTCGAGGCCCAAGGCGTTGTGTCCGCCGCGACTGCCCGGGTCATGGCCCATGCCGCCGTGCGCGAAACCGGCGCCGACTGGGGCGTCTCGCTCACCGGCGTCGCAGGCCCCGACCTCCAAGAGGGCAAGGCACCCGGCACCGTCTACATCGGTATCTGGAACAACGCTGCGAACGACGGTCAGGAATTCGCCGCTGTGGGCCTGGGCGGGACGCGCGCCGAGATTCGCCGCGGCGCCGTGGACCAAGCCTTTGATTTCCTCGCAGAATGCCTGGCAGCAGCACCCGTGAAAGAAAATTGAGTCGAGCGGGAACAACTTTGCACCGCGGCCCGTTGTACTCAGTGATGAACACAACTACTGCACTACTTGATAAGACCGTTTCCACGTCCGTGGCTCCGGCCGAGCGCCGTCATACACCCGAGCCGCTCCTACGCGAAGCCCTTGGACTTACCCTCCGTGCCTTCCGCGCGGACAAGGGCGTGACGCTGCGCGAACTCGCAGCCATCGCCCACGTCTCGCCCGGCTACCTGTCTGAGCTCGAGCGCGGCCGTAAGGAGGTCTCCTCGGAGATGCTCGCCGCCGTCTGCCACGGCCTAGACACCACGGTGGCGGAGGTCCTCATTGAGGCCGCCGGCAACATGGTTCTGCCCTCCGTCGAGGAGGAGCTGGCCAACACCGCTCCCGCCGCCTCCGAGGCCTAAACTCGGACACAGAGCACCCGCCTCCGCGCGGGTGCTTGTGCGTATCTGGACCTACCTGGCCCTCCGAGGATGGTCATTCACCCTGCTCGCGGATTCACGCCAAGAGGCGCATCCTGCATGAATGGCTATCCTCCGAGGGTCGTCTCGTGCGCGTCGAGCCAGAACCTGTGTGTTTCCCGGCAATGAGGTGGCGAATCGATGACAAATGCCTACCCCGTAGGGGAGAATGGCGGCGCCCGGCCGAACGCTTGACTAGGATGGTGGCCGGATTAGAAACGAAATTCTTTAGGAGAAAGGGCCACACAGAAGCTATGGCTAACCCGTTTGTGAAGGCATGGAAGTACCTCATGGCACTCTTTGATTCCAAGATCGAGGAGAACGCGGATCCCAAGGTACAGATTGAGCAGGCCATCTCCGAGGCCCAGCGCCAGCACCAGGAGCTCTCCCAGCAGGCTGCTGCCGTCATCGGTAACCAGCGCCAGCTGGAGATGCAGCTCAACCGCCGCCTGGGCGACATTGAGAAGCTGCAGGCGAACACCCGCCAGGCCATTCAACTCGCCGACAAGGAGCGCGCGAACGGCAACGAGGCCAAGGCCATCGAGTACGAGAACGCTGCCGAGGCTTTTGCCGCGCAGCTCGTCACCGCCGAGCAGTCCGTGGAGGACACGAAGAAGCTCCACGACCAGGCTTTGCAGCAGGCTGCCGCGGCTCGCCAGGCTGTCGAGCGCAACGCCACCGTGCTGCGCGAGAAGGTCCAGGAGCGCTCCAAGCTGCTCTCCCAGCTCGAGCAGGCCAAGATGCAGGAGAAGGTCTCCGAGTCCCTGCAGTCCATGAACGAGCTCACCAATACCAACACGCCGTCGCTCGACGCTGTGCGTGACAAGATCGAGCGTCGTTACGCCAACGCGCTGGGCCAGGCTGAGCTCGCGGAGAACACCGTCGACGCCCGCATGCGCGAGGTCCAGCAGTCGGGCATCCAGATGGCGGGCCACTCCCGTCTCGAGCAAATCCGCGCCGAGATGAACGCCCCGAAGTCCGTCGAGGGCACCAAGGCAGACGCCATCGAGGCACCGTCTACCGCCTCCTCGGCTGCCGATGCCGCCGCACAGCCCAACACGGCCTCCGACGACGCCGTCCAGGCTCGCCTCCGCGAGCTCCGCGGCGAGCAGTAACCTAAGATAGCTCGGGCCCCGGCATCAGTAGGATGCCGGGGCTTCGTTGCGCCTAGCGACGGCAGTTTAGAACAACGAAGGGTCCGGAACCGCGCGGTTCCGGACCCCTCATTGTCCTAAAATCTGTCCCTAAATCCTGGCGTGCGCCGTCGCCACCGATGGCGGTCCATTAGGACGACCGAGCGTGGGACGCCATCCATTCCTTCATGGATGAGAATGGTCCGCGGTAATAGGCCTGGTTCGAGAAGTCGTAGGAACCGAATTCAATTGTGCCGTCGGGAAGGCGGTGATGCACCGCGTAGGAAAACCCGTCATAGTGTTCCACCGGGAACCAGTACTGTAAGTCGAGGCCAAAGCCCTGGCACAAGTCACCGAAGGCTCCGTAGCCAGTATCGATGTAGTACATCTCCCGCGGATCGTAGTGAGGCGAAACTAGTACGAAACCCGGTGCCCTGAAGTCGCCGTATTGGGTGAAAAATTCTCGATATTCGTTGGGTACCGACTCCGGTAGTGACGTTGTGGCCGCTGTGATATACCTTTCGCGCTCGGCGTAGGAGATGAGTCGGTGGTCGCGATCGTTCTTAAAAGTATCGGGGTCAATCATGCCGTTCGTCGCTTCCTATATAGTGGCTACGACATCCCACCCCGACATCGACGAAGAATCCACAAATCTGATCACCAGAATCCTCAAAGCCTAAGCCAAAACTCGCGGACTAGGAAAAATTTGTTATGTCCATGAGGTTTTGGACTAGGACAAATTGTGCAAGTCTGGTTGAAGTAGGGATCGAGGATGAGCTCGGGGTACTGGTTCGAGTTCCTGGGGTTGCCCGCAAATCGTGGACACGTAGTGGAGCTACCTAGTGGTTAGGCAGCTATTTCTTTTCTGCTGTTGATTGAGCCGGTGTGGTTCTCGAAGTCGACGGGGCTGACCATTCCGAGTGCAGAGTGCCGGCGCCGGCGGTTGTAGACGACTTCCATCCAGTAGGCAACGGCCTTGCGTGCAGCATCACGGGTAGGCCATCGCTTACGGTCGTAGAATTCAGTCTTTAGCGTCGACCAGAACGACTCGGCCATCGCGTTATCGAAGCACACGCCAGTGCGCCCCACAGACTGAGCGATGCCCAGGTTGCGGCACACTTCCCAGAGCTTCTCACTGGTAAATTGCGTTCCACGGTCAGCGTGAAACACCAGCCCATCAGGAACGTCACCGCGTAGCGTATGCGCCATCCGCAGGGCCCGTTCAACCAGGTGTGTGTCTTGAACGCTATCCATTGCCCAGCCCAGTACCCTGCGGGAATGACCATCGCGGACCGCGCACAAATACAGCCAGCCCTCACCGGTGCGAAGGTAGGTAATATCCGACATCCACACCCGGTTGAGCTGACCAGTATCAAACATGCGCTTGACCAGGTCAGGAAGAGTTGACTTACGCTTGGATTGAATGGTTGTCACCGGGACAAAGGCACGCGGTGAAATCCCTTCAATGCCCATCATGCGCATCCGCTTCGCCACAGTCTTACGGTTAAGTGAAATGTAGTAGCGCTCGGCGAGCTCTGCGGTGATCCGCGGAGCACCATAAACCTCATCGGAGTCTTTCCAAATCTGATGAATCTTTCGGTCAACATCATCGTAAAATGCTGACCGATCATCCTTTCCGGATAGTCGTTTCTGCTGCGCATGGGCCCATTTGTAGTATCCAGACCGAGACACTTTTAATAGCCGTGCCATGCGTTTGATGCTGTAGTTTGCCTTCTCCTGCTGCATTAGTTCGAACTTTTCTGCTCGCGTTGCTTCGCGGCGAAGAAGGCTGTCGCTTTTGACAAAAACTCATTATCCATCTTGGCTTCTGCCAACTCACGGCGCAGACGAGCATTCTCAGCACGAAGATCAGCCTCACTCATCCCATCTGAGGATCCTCGGCGTTCACGCTCGAGTTTGACCCACCGGCCTAAAAGCCCGGCGGAAACACCGATTTCCTTAGCCACATGAGCGATCGGTCGCTCTGACTCGATTACCAGGTTTGCGGCTTCACGCCGGTACTCCGGCGTGTATTTCTTGCGCTGTTGACTCACAATGAACATCCTCTCTTACGGACACAAGATCCGTACAAATAGGGTGTCCACTAAACGAGGGTAACCTCATTCCCGGCTGAATGGGGTGTAGTCGGCCTTGATCTAGTTGAAGCCCTAGGGGCAGGTGATGAGTTTCGCGGAGTGAGGGGCTGGGCTGAAGTGGTGGAACTTTTAGTTGTTGTTTCCAACACGATGTCAAGTGCGAGCAATTACAATAATCTGAAAATAGTAACTACATCACATAAAGCTGAGGAGGCGAAATGGTGATGAGGTTACCCTCGTTTAGTGGACACCCTATTTGTACGGATCTTGTGTCCGTAAGAGAGGATGTTCATTGTGAGTCAACAGCGCAAGAAATACACGCCGGAGTACCGGCGTGAAGCCGCAAACCTGGTAATCGAGTCAGAGCGACCGATCGCTCATGTGGCTAAGGAAATCGGTGTTTCCGCCGGGCTTTTAGGCCGGTGGGTCAAACTCGAGCGTGAACGCCGAGGATCCTCAGATGGGATGAGTGAGGCTGATCTTCGTGCTGAGAATGCTCGTCTGCGCCGTGAGTTGGCAGAAGCCAAGATGGATAATGAGTTTTTGTCAAAAGCGACAGCCTTCTTCGCCGCGAAGCAACGCGAGCAGAAAAGTTCGAACTAATGCAGCAGGAGAAGGCAAACTACAGCATCAAACGCATGGCACGGCTATTAAAAGTGTCTCGGTCTGGATACTACAAATGGGCCCATGCGCAGCAGAAACGACTATCCGGAAAGGATGATCGGTCAGCATTTTACGATGATGTTGACCGAAAGATTCATCAGATTTGGAAAGACTCCGATGAGGTTTATGGTGCTCCGCGGATCACCGCAGAGCTCGCCGAGCGCTACTACATTTCACTTAACCGTAAGACTGTGGCGAAGCGGATGCGCATGATGGGCATTGAAGGGATTTCACCGCGTGCCTTTGTCCCGGTGACAACCATTCAATCCAAGCGTAAGTCAACTCTTCCTGACCTGGTCAAGCGCATGTTTGATACTGGTCAGCTCAACCGGGTGTGGATGTCGGATATTACCTACCTTCGCACCGGTGAGGGCTGGCTGTATTTGTGCGCGGTCCGCGATGGTCATTCCCGCAGGGTACTGGGCTGGGCAATGGATAGCGTTCAAGACACACACCTGGTTGAACGGGCCCTGCGGATGGCGCATACGCTACGCGGTGACGTTCCTGATGGGCTGGTGTTTCACGCTGACCGTGGAACGCAATTTACCAGTGAGAAGCTCTGGGAAGTGTGCCGCAACCTGGGCATCGCTCAGTCTGTGGGGCGCACTGGCGTGTGCTTCGATAACGCGATGGCCGAGTCGTTCTGGTCGACGCTAAAGACTGAATTCTACGACCGTAAGCGATGGCCTACCCGTGATGCTGCACGCAAGGCCGTTGCCTACTGGATGGAAGTCGTCTACAACCGCCGGCGCCGGCACTCTGCACTCGGAATGGTCAGCCCCGTCGACTTCGAGAACCACACCGGCTCAATCAACAGCAGAAAAGAAATAGCTGCCTAACCACTAGGTAGCTCCACTACGTGTCCACGATTTGCGGGCAACCCCAGTGACACAAGGCTCGCACAAGGGCCTGGTTGGTCGAAGTAGGTGGAAAACGAGCATTTTCGGTACTGTAATTCTGTTGGCGTTGCAAGCATTACCTGCGCTAGCTGCGGACAGCTCGAATTTCGATTTTCCAGTTAGACCGGCTATGGAATCGCAGCCAATTTCTGAGGAGACTTCAGGGCTTCGTGTTGTTGCACCTGAAGACCGGGAGGATTACGAGAAGGAGTTTTATTTTCCTGAGGATGAGCCTGTTACTGTCGATGGCCAGAAGGGCCAGACACAGCAGGATCTTGAGCAAACTCGCGAGTTACTCGAAAGGGTAGTTGAAGATAGCCAACCGCAGAGTGAATTGGTTCAAGGTAGCATGTGGTCGGATCGTTATGGGGTGCCGCTTGATGTTGATCGGCAACGTGCGGATTATGCTGAGGTGACCGTTGCAGAGGAAAGTTCTCAGGTCGATAGCTTGGCGCGGGCAGCATATCGATGTGAGTCCTTTTGGCCAACGGGTATTGAAGTGTGCGGTGCAACTCTCGATCAATATGAGCGTCTAGGAGGTCTGACGAGTTGGCTTCTTTACCCAACGGAGGTGAAGAAACAAAACCCTGACGGGCGAGGTTTCCGTCAGCAGTTTGTTAATGGGTGGATTTACTGGTGGACCTGACCCCTGTTTGGTGGACACCTGATATCCAGCCCGGTTGGGTTGGGAAGAAAGGTAATCTACCACCATGCCTAGGTACTCCGAACAGTTCAAACGTGATGCTGTGGCCCTCTATGAAAACAATGAGGACCTTTCACTTCACGCGGCTTCAGCAGAGCTTGGAGTCAATCGTTCCTCGCTTTTCTCCTGGCTTCAGCAATACGGCACCGGCAAACGTGCCCGCACGAAGGCCATGCGCGACAACGCCAAGGAGACGACTGATTCCGAGCGAATCCGCCAGCTAGAAAAAGAGAACGCGAAGCTGCGCGAAGAACGCGATATTCTGCGCAAGGCCGCGAAATATTTTGCCGAAGAGACACGCTGGTGATCCGCTTCCAGTTTGTCTATGACCACCGAACCGAGTATTCGGTCAAGCGGATGTGCCATGTGTTAAAGCTCAATCGCTCCTCGTTTTATAAATGGGTCAACACCCGCGAAAATCGCAGGTTAAAGATGTATTCCGATGCCCTTATTGGTGCAAGAATCAAGGCCATCTTCGATGATGAGAACGGGCTTTATGGTGCTAAACGCATCGCTGCAAGCCTCAACGACGATACGGACTTCGGCCCGATCAACCATAAGAAGGTCGCACGCATCATGAAATCCATGGGGCTAAAAGGCTTTAGCAAACGGCGTCGATGCATCACCACTAGGCGTAAGCCTGGTCACCGTGTCATGCCAGATTTAGTAGGCCGTACATTCACCGCTGACGAGCCGAACCGTGTGTATGTCGGCGACATTACCTACCTGCCGTGTAAGGGCGGTAAGAACATGTACCTTGCCACGGTCATTGACACCTATTCACGAAAACTTGCAGGTTATGCACTCGCAGACCACATGCGTGTCTCACTGGTCATCGAGGCTTTGTCCCATGCCAGCACAGTCCGCGGAAGCCTTGACGGGGCTATTTTCCATTCTGATCATGGAAGTGTGTACACCTCACAGGCGTTTAGGGACCACTGCGCCCAACTTGGTGTGCGCCAATCCATGGGCGCGGTGGGAACTAGTGCCGATAATGCCCTGGCAGAGTCATTTAACGCCACCTTAAAACGTGAAGTGCTACGTGATCGGAAAGTCTTTGATAATCCCATTATCTGCCGGCAGGAAGTCTTCCGATGGTGCATGCGCTACAACACACGCAGACGACACTCCTGGTGCAACCTTCTAGCCCCCGATGACTTCGAAGCACTCACATCAGCTACACTGACCCAAGCAGCATAGCTAACCCCCGACGTGTCTACTTTCCAGGGGTCAGGCCCGGTCGCCGGAGCATGGTGCGCATGCGGTGTCTCGAATGACTGCCGCAGTGTGGGCGCGCAATGGCTGGGAAGCGGGATGGCTTGGTTATCCGACCAGTGGCGAAAACCCAGTCAACGGTGCGACCGCTCTCGACGGTGAGGTTTCAGGTTGGATGCAGCAATTTGAAGGCGGCAGGATTTATCGAAGTCCGGCACTTCAAGGCTTCCAAGTGGCGAGCATCAATGGCTTAATTTTAGACAAGTGGTTGGCTGAAGGTGGAACAAACTCGACGCTCGGCTTTCCTGTGGCAGATGAGGCGATGACGCCAGATCGGGTTGGGCGATTTTCGCGATTTCAAGGCGGATCCATTTATTGGCATCCACGGTTTGGTGCGCACTCCGTGGAGGGGGAAATACTTAAGAAATGGGGTGCAGCTGGATTTGAAGTGGGTGAGTATGGTTACCCCATTGCTGATGCCGTGGTTGAAGAGGGAACTCTGCAAGCAACGCAGCAGTTTGAGAATGGAATTATTCGAGGCAAGGTCTTTGATGGCTCTGACGGATATGTGACTCCTTACATCTATTTTCCATCTCCTGCTGACGCGGAAGAGTATTTCCGGAGCATCGAAAACAGCATTTTGCAGAACGGATACGGGAGTGTTCCGGCGGTTGCCGAGCGAGCCGCAATTACCAAAGAATATGGCCCGTGCGTGCTTGAACCGCAGTATATTCATCGACGCACAAAAAGCGGTGCCACGGGTGAAGACAAGATAGTCGGATTTAAGGCTTATACTAAGTGTTCCAAACGGGTAACGAGAATCGACCATTCGCTAAGTCTGCATGCCCATCAATGGTTTCCGTTGCCAATGGGATCATTTGTCAAATTAGCGGAGTTTGAAAATCATAGCTTAAGTGAGGCGAGCTTAAAGTCTGAGGCCCTTGCATATAAATGCGACGGGGACAAGAAGACAATCTTCGGTGGTTCGGTTGCTGGAACTATCGATGTAAGTGGAAAGAAGTACTATGCACGTGCCTATCCACCAAATACACGATTGGAGTGTGGAATAAAATGAGTCCAATGTACCCACCTAACGTTTTGCCCGATTGCCAACGTTACTATAGGTGGTGGTGGCGTCAATCCGAGGAACTGTGGGCAGTCCATGCAATGGACGACTATCCCGAAATGGAAGAGCTAACTAGTGGGTTGGACTACAAGTTTCTCTCGTGTGAATGTGTCACAATCGACTATAGGAAAAGTCTCCACGGCACATACGGGATCACCCGTCCACTTGAGACCGGTGAAGAGTTTTTGATCGCTGTGAGTTTTCACGGAGAGCCGCATGAATCAGAATTCAATGCAATTGGTGAGCACGCAGTGTCTCACCGTGCTCATTGTGAACGGTGGACGGCTGGTCTGAACGAAGAATATCCCGACGATGATTATCGGATCGTTCAGCTACAAATGGGATGGATTCGTGAGGATGTATTAGCGATGCTGCCGCGGATGCCTAGCTGGTATCCGCTACCGGAGCCGAGTTGGGGCCCGGATCCAAGCCAACGCCCTGCCCCCTACCGCCCAGAGTCACCGCGAAAAAGGAGCTAGTTCAAACAGTTGCCGACGTGAGACCTTCTGACCTCGAAAGTACGGCCTATCATTGATGAAGTCCGTTTGCACAACCAAGGCTTCATTGAGCTGGTCATAACTGTAGAACTCCTGGTCATCCAAGTATTCCGCGCACCAGGTCTGCGCAATGTCGACAGCTCTTTCCACGTTTGCCTTTTACCGCGGGCTGTAGCTTTTAGCCGCAGTAATACCCATCTGATAGAAGTCCGCCAGCTTGCGTACCCTGCGACAGGAATACGCCCACGCAACCCCACGCCGCCGGGCGTAGTGCGATCAGCCGATAGCAGTGTGGAACAACGAAGGACCCAGATGCGCGCGGTTCTGGGTCCTTCCTTGTTCTGAAATCCAGGCTGGCGTCCTAGTCGCCGACTCCGCGGGCCTGGAGCGCTTCGCCCATCGCGCGGGCGCGGCGGATGGACCGGATAATGACCGGCGTGCCGAAAGCCAGCGGACTAAAGCCGGCGCCGCGGGCCTTGCGGGCATCGAGGACCTCGTAGACTGTCTCGAACATGAGCGGGATGAGCCGGATGGTGAGCGACATGGCGAGGCTGATGGTTTCCACCGGTAACCCGAAGCGGGCGAGTGGGCGCAGGGAGTCCTCGAGGGACTCCATGATGGCGTCCACCGTGGAGGTGAGCGTGAGGAGGAATGCGGCCATCATCGCGGCGAAGATGGTGAGGAACATGACCACGGCGTACTCGAAGTCGCGAGCCCACCACTGGAAGGCGGCGAGTGGAACGAGGATAAACAGCGGCGGCCACATCTGGCTCCACGCAATCTTCGGCGGAACCTTTGCGATGACAAAGGCGAGCGCCGGGAGTAAGACGGAGGCCGCGGCGAGCGGTATCGTGCGGCAGAAGATGCTCGTCACCAGGATGAAGACGATCAGAATGAGGATCTTCCAGCTCGGCTTCATCCGGTGAATGAACGTGTCGCCTGGAACGTAGACGGACAGCGGGATATTCGTGCGGCGTTTCATGTTTTAGAGGGGACGGGTGGCCATGAGGTCACGGTAGAAAGAGATGACCTCATCGGGCGTGCCGTCGGCGGCCACGTGGTGGTCGTCGATGCATATGACGCGGTCGAAGTCCGAAAGGAACTCGAGATCGTGGGTAACGACGATGAGCTGTTGCTCAAGCTTGGCAAACTCGCGCTTGATGCGGTCACGGTTGCGCAAATCGAGTAGCGTCGTGGGCTCGTCCGCGATGATGAGGACTGGGTCGATGACGAGTACGGCGGCCAGCGCTAGCAACTGCTTTTGTCCACCGGAGAGGGTGTGCGGCGATTGTTCGGCGCGGTCGGCGAGACCAAAGCGGTCAAGGGCGGCATCGGCACGCTGGTTGCGCTCGGCCTTGGGGAGCTTGAAGCGGCGCAGGGAGAAGGCGACGTCGTCGCGCACCTGCGGCATGACAATTTGGTTCTCGGCGTCAGAGAAGACGAAGCCGACCTTCTGGCGGATCTCTTTGCCGTGCTCGGCGACGTCGAGGCCGTCGACGGTGACGGTGCCAGTGGTGGGCTCTCCCAGGCCGTTGATAAGACGCGTGAGCGTAGACTTGCCGCCGCCGTTCTCACCGATGATGCCGATGCGCTGTTCGGTAAGCGTGAGGTTGATGTCGTCGAGGATGAGCGTCTCGTCATAGGACACGCCCACCCCGCGGAATTCGACCTTAGGCAACGGCGGCCTTCTTCGAAGCGGTCTTCTTGTGGCCCATAAGATCCGGGAACGCGGCGTGGACAGCGAGCGCGATGAGGATGGCGACGACGAGCTTGCCGGAGTCCGGCGCGATGAAGGGCAGTTGGGCCGCGAAGGCTGCCGATGCCTCCATGCCCGAGCGCACCATGAGGCCCAGAGCGCCGCAGGTGTACTGCACCGCAAGGCCGACGAATGCTGCGATGGCGAGCATGACGGTCATGCCGCCCTTGTTGCGCGGGGAACGGTAGGCGATGAGGCCAGCGATGGCGGGGGAGATGACGTAGCCGATGATGTAGCCGGCCGTGGGGCCCGCGAGTGCGCGCAGGGTGGTGCCGCCGCCTGCGAGGACAGGAAGAGCGAGACCGAGGAAGAGGAAGAGGAGACCGACGTACATGCCGCGACGGCCGCCAAGCACCAAGCCGGCGAGGATGAGCGCGGCGTTCTGGAGGACGATCGGAACGCCAGCCGTGCCGATAGGGATGGAGACGAAAGCGAGGACAATGACAAGTGCGGTAAAGACGGCCACGTAGGCAAGATCTGTGGCGAGAGAGTTCTTCTTCATAGCGAGAAACTGTAGCACCGCGGATGGAAAACCCAGTAAAAGAGGGATTTTGAACAGCGTTCATGCAGGGCATTGGGGGACGGCGTCCATGACGGGCCAAGGGGGCGCGGTACACTGGCCGCCATGCGTTTGACCGAATACCACCAATTGATCGTCGACGAATTTGGTGAATCCGAGGGAAAGTGGATTTCGCACTCCCACGTGCTGGCGAAGCTCGGCGGCACGGCGGACGAACTCATCGAACGTGGCGTCGATCCGCGCGACGTCTGGCGCGAGTTGTGTGAGGATTTTGAAGTCCCTGAAGAACGACGCCTGGGCGTGGACTACAACAGTAAGTAGGAGAGTTCCCGAACACGCGCCGAAAATTCGAACATCGAACATTCGTGCGTGTAGTATGAGGGGCATGTTCCGGCGGGACGTAGAGTTCTGTGCATACCGCGGGACGCAGGATGAAAGAAAATACTTGCACCGCGCGTGGAACCCACATGGGTGGGCGCGCAGTCTAACTCGGTAAGCGGGGTTAGCGCCCCGTAAGATACATAGACGCTCAATAGACTTATTAAAGGACGACACACTATGGCTGCAAAGACCAAGAAGAGCACCACGGTCAGCGCCGCGGAGGATCGCCAGAAGGCGCTCGACTCCGCCATGGCGATGATCGAGAAGGACTTTGGCAAGGGCGCCGTCATGCGCCTGGGCGACGATAATCGCCCGCCTATTCGGGCTATTTCCTCCGGCAATACCGCCATCGACGTGGCGCTGGGCATCGGCGGCTTCCCGCGCGGCCGCATCGTCGAGATTTACGGCCCTGAGTCTTCCGGTAAGACCACCGTGGCCCTCCACGCGATTGCCTCGGCGCAGAAGGACGGCGGCATCGCCGCGTTCATCGACGCCGAGCACGCGCTGGATCCGGAATATGCACGCCTCGTGGGCGTGGATACGGATAACCTGCTCGTGTCCCAGCCGGATACCGGTGAACAGGCCCTGGAGATTGCGGACATGCTCGTGCGCTCCGGCGCCATTGACATCATCGTCATCGACTCCGTCGCCGCACTGACGCCGAAGGCGGAAATTGAAGGCGAGATGGGCGATAGCCACGTCGGCTTGCAAGCCCGCCTCATGTCGCAGGCACTGCGCAAGATGACCGGTGCGCTCTACAACTCGGGTACGACCGCCATCTTCATTAACCAGTTGCGTGAGAAGATCGGCGTCATGTTCGGCTCGCCGGAGACCACCACCGGTGGTAAGGCGCTCAAGTTCTACGCGTCCGTGCGTTGCGATATTCGCCGCATTCAGACGCTCAAGGACGGTCAGGACGCCATCGGTAACCGCACCAAGATCAAGATCGTGAAGAACAAGGTCTCGCCGCCGTTCAAGATTGCGGAGTTCGACATCATCTATGGCGAGGGCATCTCCCGTGAGTCCTCGATCATCGACATGGGTGTCGAGCATGGCTTCATTAAGAAGTCGGGCTCCTGGTTTACCTACGAGGGCGACCAGCTGGGCCAGGGCAAGGAAAAGGCACGCCATTTCCTCAAGGACAACCCGGACCTGGCGGATGAGATCGAGAAGAAGATCTTCACCAAGCTGGGTATCGGTACCGCTGCCGCCACGGATGAAGAGGTCCACATGGACGTCCCGGGTGCGGATGACGGTCTCTCGGACGAGGCTGTGGACTTGGTGCCAACCGTCGACTTCGACGACGAGTAAGCCGTGTCAGAACCCGCTCCCGAGAAGCTCGAAAAGCTACGCCAAGCACTAGAAGCCTATGAATCTGGTGCCGCCGGGGGCGGGCTTTTTGATGTCCAGGAAGAAGAAGCTAAAGCCAAGGTGCGCTCGCGCGCGCTCCTGTTGCTCGATCAGCGTGCGCGTTCGCGGTCGGAGCTGCATGACCGTCTGGTGCGGGCCGAGTTTGACCCGGAGGTCATCGAGTCGGTCCTCGACGATCTTGCGAACGTGGGCCTGCTCGATGACGCGGCATTCGCGCGCGAATGGGTGCGCCAACGCCATGCGCGCCGCGGCAAGTCGGCGTGGGTGCTCGACCGCGAGCTGCAGCGTAAGGGGGTAGCGCAAGTAGACCGCGCGGAGGCGCTCGAGCAGGTGACGCAAGAGTCCGAACAGTCAATCATGGAAGATCTTGCTGCTAAAAAGGCTCGTTCGGTGAAGACCATCCCGGAAGACCGTGCGGAGCGCGACAAGGTACTGCGGCGCATCGTGGGCGTGCTTGCCCGCCGCGGCTTTAACGAGGGCGCGTCGTTGCGCGTGGCGAAGGCGGCTCTCGAGGCGCGCTGCGCGGAGCTGGAAAACGAGTAAACCCCCAGCTGGTTGCTGGGGGTTCGGCGTGCCCATGTGAGGTGGTTATTCCGCGGGGTTGCGGATTTCCTTGTAGCCGGGTGCGTGCCAATCGGCGTTGACCTCGTCCTTGGTGTCGAGGCCCTGCGAGTGATGGTGCGGCACGTTGGCCACGATGTTCTTGCGGGCGCGGCCGGCGCGCAGCTGACGCTCGATGCGTTGGGCCAGCACTGTGAGTCCCCAGTTGATGAGGATCATGATGATGGCGACGACGATCAGCGAAGCCAGGTAGTTCTTGTTGAAGGACGCGGATTGGATACCGGAGCGGACAACTTCGACATAGCCGATCTGGTAGCCGAGCGCGGAGTCCTTGAGGGCGATGACCATCTGCGAGATGAGCGCAGGCAGCATCGCCGCGACGGCCTGGGGGAGCAACACCTTGAACATGGTTTGCTGGTGGCTCAGTCCCAGCGCCTTAGCTGCCTCGGTTTGGCCCTTGGGCAGCGAGCGGATGCCGGAGCGCAGAATCTCGGCGACGACGGAGCCGTTGTAGAGCGTGAGCGCGAAGACAACGGCGCCGAAGGCGAGGTGCTTGGACGGCACGAGGTCGTAAACCGCGAAGAGCTGGTAGGCGAAAATCATGAGCAGCAGCACGGGGATGGCGCGGAAGAACTCCACGACAATGCCGCACACCCAGCGGACGGGGCGGTGCTCGCTCAGGCGTCCTAGACCGAAGACCACGCCAAAGACGATGGCCAACAGAATGGAGGCGACGGCGGAGAAGATCGTGCCCTTGAGACCCGGGAGCAGATACGTCGTCCATGTCTGCGAATTGAGGAACGGCGTCCACAGCTCAGGGCTGAGCTGGTTGCGCTCGTTCAGCTTCATGAACACCCACGCGAGGACCGCGGTGGCGACGATGACGGTGATGACTGTATAGATGACGTTGTTGCGCTGGCCCTTAGGGCCGGGGGCATCGTAAAGCACTGTGGCGCGTACGGACATTATTTCTTCACCGCCAATTTCTCAGAGAGCTTGCCCAGGCCAAGGCCCATGGGCAGCGTAAGGATGATGAAGCCTGCTGCGAAGATGAGGAAGATGACAAAGAGCTGGCTGGCGTGGAACTCAATGGTCGACTTCATGAGCAGCGAGGCCTCGGCGACGCCGATGACGGACGCGATGGTCGTGTTCTTCGTCAACGCGATGAGCGTATTGCCCAGCGGCACGATGGCCGCGCGAACGGCCTGCGGGAAGACGATGGTGCTAAACGTCTGGCTAAAGGACAGGCCGAGCGAGCGGGCGGCCTCCGCCTGGCCGAAGTCTACGGTGTTGATACCGGAGCGCAACGACTCAGCGACGAATGCGGAGGTGTAGAGGATAAAGCCCACGATGGCCAGGCGCACGTTGTTGTCGATGAGGAATGTCGCCGACTCGCGGCTGGCGAGCGTGACACCGAGGGTCTGGTACAGACCGAAGGAACAGAACAGCACGACCAGAGTGAGCGGCGTATTGCGCACGATCGTGATGTACGTCGTAGCCAGGAAGCGCAGAATGCCGACGGGGGAGACGCGCATCGCGGTCAGGATGGTGCCAAGGATCATGGAACCCAACGCCGACCACAGCGTGAGTTTGATAGTGAGCCAAAACGCGGGCCAGAGTTCTGGACCCAGCTGGCTCCACATGGAGCTCATGTTTTCTCCTCGTTCATTGGGGATGGGAGGGGCCGGGCTTGTCAAGCCCGGCCTAAGGGGGCGTTATTCCACGAAGGACAGGTCGCCCGGGGTACCCGGCTCGATGGCGTCGCCCTCGCCAAGGTTGGCGGAGACGAGCTTGTCGAACTCGCCGGAGGAGTGCATTTCCTCAAGCGCCGCATTGATGGCGTCCGTGGCCTCCTGGTCGTCCTTGGCGAGGCCGATGCCGTAGTACTCGTCGGTGAACGGCTTGCCGTCCTTCTCGAGCTCGACAACCTTGAACTTGCCCTCGTTCTGGGCGGCGTAGCCGTTGAGGATGGTCGCGTCCGTGGTCATTGCGTCGATGGTGCCCTGGGAGAGTGCCTCAACACAGGAGGAGTAGGTGTCGAACTCTTGGAGCTGCACGGACGGCAGAGCCTCCTTGACCTTCTGAGCCGGGGTGGAGCCGGTGACGGAGCAGAGGATCTTGCCGTCGAGGCCATCGAGGCCCTTGATCTCCGCGTTGTCCTCGGAGACGAGGAGCGCCTGGTGGGTGACGAGGTACGGGCCACCGAAGTTGACCTTCTCTGCGCGGGAGGCGTTGATGGAGTAGGTCGCGGCGATCATGTCGACCTGGCCGTTCTCGATGAGGGTCTCGCGCTGCGCGGAAGGGGTTTCCTTCCACTCGATTTTTGGCTCAGCCCAGCCCTTGTCCTTCGCGATCTGGTTGACGACGTAGGTCGCGACGTCGACGTCCAGGCCGGACATGGACCCGTCGCCCTCGCGCAGGCCGAGACCCGGCTGGTCGAACTTGGTGCCGAGGGTGACGTTGCCAGACTCGATGTGGGCGAGTAGGCCCTCGCCTTCGCCGGAGGCGGAGTCGGAGGAGCCGCCGCAGGCAGCGAGCAGGGCGCCAGAGGCAAGGACGGCGGAGGTGGCGGCGATAACGCGGGTGATGTGGGAACGAGACATGGTGTTTCTCCTTGAGATGAGGATGGGATTAGTGGTGGAGGATCTTGCCCAGGAAGTCCCGGGCGCGACCCGATTGCGGGTTGGTGAAGAAAGAGTCGGGGTCGGTATCTTCGACGATCTCGCCGTCGGCCATGAACAAGATGCGGTCCGCGGCCTTGCGGGCGAATCCCATCTCGTGCGTGACGACGACCATGGTCATGCCCTCCTTGGCGAGGTCCGTCATGACGTCCAAAACCTCGTTGACCATCTCCGGGTCCAGCGCGGAGGTTGGTTCGTCGAAGAGCATGACCTTCGGCTTCATCGCGAGCGCGCGGGCGATGGCGACGCGCTGTTGCTGTCCACCGGAGAGCTGCGCCGGGTATTTGTCTGCCTGGTTGGCAATCCCCACGCGGTCGAGGAGCTGGAGCGCCAGGTCGTTCGCGGCGGACTTGGACATCTTGCGCACCTTGATGGGGCCCAGCGTCACGTTGTCCTTGATGGTCAAGTGCGGGAAGAGGTTGAACTGCTGGAAGACCATGCCCACGTCGGCGCGCAACGTGGCCAGGGCCTTGCCTTCCTCCGGCAGTGGGGTGCCGTCGATGGCGATGGAGCCGGACTCGATGGTCTCGAGGCGGTTGATGGTGCGGCACAGCGTGGACTTACCGGATCCCGAGGGGCCGAGCACGACAACAACTTCGCCGCGCTGGATCTCGAGATTAATGTCGCGCAATGCGTGATAATCGTCGAAGTACTTTTGTACGTCGCTGATGCGAATCATTGGGGAGTTGCTCACATCACTACTTCCTTCCGTATGTTGAACGGGTCATGTTGGGATAATAAGGTGCGCGGTGCCACAAGGGTGAGCAATAGGGTCACATTTTGATAACGCTTCACCCGCCTGCAAAAAGGAGTATATCTGTCAATATATAGAAACGCCTGGTGGATGGCAGGAAACATTCATGCGGCGAAGTTGGTGAACCGGGAAAGAGCACGGTTATGAGTTACCCCCGAGCGTCGTTAGAATGAACCGACGTGAGCGCCCCCATGAACACTAGAAACCCCAAAAACGCCGTCACCGGAGTCGATCCGGAGGCCGCCCTCGGCCAGATCGCGCAGAGCGCTGGCACCAACCCGGATGGTTCCGCGCGTACCTATGAAGTGCGTACTTTCGGCTGCCAGATGAACGTTCACGACTCTGAGCGCATCTCGGGTCTGCTAGAAGAGGCTGGCTATGTCGCCGCCGCGGAGGAGCAGGAGCCTGACCTCGTCGTGTTCAATACGTGCGCCGTGCGTGAGAACGCCGATAAGCGCCTCTACGGCACGCTGGGCAACCTGAAGAAGACGAAGGACAATCACCCCGGCATGCAGATTGCCGTGGGCGGTTGCCTCGCGCAGAAGGATAAGGACACCGTGCTGGGCAACGCGCCATGGGTTGATGCCGTCTTCGGCACCCACAACATGGCGGCGCTGCCCACGCTGCTCGAGCGTGCCCGTCACAATGACGAAGCGCAGATTGAGATTGTTGACTCCCTCGAGGAGTTCCCCTCCGTCCTGCCTGCCAAGCGCGAGTCCGCGTACGCCGGCTGGGTGTCCGTGTCCGTGGGCTGCAATAACACGTGCACGTTCTGCATCGTGCCGTCGCTGCGTGGCAAAGAAGAGGACCGTCGCCCGGGCGACATCCTGGCCGAAGTCCAGGCGCTCGTTGACCAGGGCGTGTCCGAAGTTACGCTGCTCGGCCAGAACGTCAACGCCTACGGCGTGAACTTCGCGGACCCCAACCTGCCGCGCGATAAATTCGCGTTCTCCAAGCTGCTGCGCGAAGTCGCGAAGATTGAAGGCTTGGAGCGCCTGCGCTTCACCTCGCCGCACCCGGCCGAGTTCACCTCGGACGTTATCGACGTCATGGCCGAGAACCCCGTCATCTGTCCGCAGCTGCACATGCCGCTACAGTCCGGCTCGGACCGCGTCCTCAAGGAGATGCGTCGCAGCTACCGATCCAAGAAGTTCCTGGGCATCCTCGACGAGGTGCGCGAGAAGATTCCGCATGCGGCGATTGCCACGGATATCATCGTGGGCTTCCCGGGCGAGACCGAGGAAGACTTCCAAGCCACCATGGACGTCGTCGAGCGCGCCCGCTTCGCCTCCGCGTTCACGTTCCAGTACTCGCCGCGCCCCGGCACCCCGGCTGGCGCCCGCGAGGATCAGATCCCTAAGGAGGTCGTCCAGGACCGCTTCGAGCGCCTCGTCGCGCTCCAGGACCGCATCGCCGCGGAGGAGAACGCCAAGCTCGTGGGCACCGACGTCGAGCTGCTCGTCCAGGCTACCGGCGGCCGGAAAAACGAGGAGACCCACCGTCTTACCGGCCGCGCCCGCGACGGCCGCCTCGTGCACTTCACGCCTTCCGATGCCGCCGGCAATGAGATTGCCGGAGATATACGACCCGGCGACGTCGTTCACACGACGGTCACGGACGCAGGATCCTTCTTCCTCATTGCTGACGCCGGCGTCACTGAGCACCGTCGCACCAAGGCGGGCGACATGTCGGCCGCGGGCGAGACCCCGACCACCGCGCCGATTGGCGTGGGTCTAGGCCTGCCGTCCATCGGCAAGCCGGCATCCGCGCCGGTCGCTGGCGAGCCTGGCGAAAAATCGTGTGGTTGCTAAGCCAGAGTAAGGTTGAGCTCCATGAGTGATACGAAAGAATTGCAGGACGCGCTCGCCGCGGAGAAGCGCGCGGCGAAAACACTGGAGCTCGGCGGCGCGACTATCCCGCTGGGCGTTGCGGTGCTGCTCTACGTTGTGAGCCTGCTCTTCGACAACACGAATGGCTTCAGCGGCGCGGAAACGCTCCTGGGGCTGGGCGACGTCTCCATCATGGAGCAGGTCTTCGCCCTCGCCTCGGCCATCGGAATGATTCTCACGCTTATTACGCTCGTGGCACGCCGTACGATGCTTGCCCAAATTGCGTGGATGCTCGTGGGCCTCGGCCTTTTCGTCGCGCTGTGGGCTTTCTGGGCCGCGAATTCGACGGGCCCGGGTTTCTACCTGTTGCTCCTCGGCGATATCATTGCGGTCGTCGCCTTCGCGCGGATTATCATGCACAAGTCCCCGGAGCAGCGCGCTGCCGAGGAGCGCGTGCGCGAGCTCGCCGCCCGCCCGAACGCCGTCGTCGCCGTTCAGACGCACACGCCGAAGGATGCCGCAGACGATAATCCGGTCCTCATCGACGACCGCCGTGCGCAGGCCGCCGAGCGTCACCGCCGCCAGCGCGAAAACTAGCGAGAACTAGAGCTTGAGCTCCCAGGCCTCGGCCGCAGAGATCCTCTGCGCGCCGAGGCTTTGTGCTAGCTGGGCGGAGGGGGCATCGGCAGGCGCGAAGNAGGACGTCTGGCAGCTCCGCGTCCGGGATGTCGTAGTCCTCCCACACGCGCACGGCGAGCCCGTGGGGAAGCAGCGGCACCGCTGGGTCTGCGGGGACAGAGCAGACGATTTGTTCCTCACGGTGCTTGCACTCGAAGCCCAGCTCCCGGAATGCGGGGAGGAACGGGTCTTCGGGCTCGACTGTGAGTCCCACCTGCGCGACATCGCGACCGAGCTTTCCCATGAGCGTGAGGGACTGCGCGGCGAGCCAGCGTGCGACTTCTTCGCCCTCGAGATCGAGCGGCTCGCCCGGCAGAGGCAATAGATCGACGTCGAGGACGAGCTCGATGTCGGCGTGGCCCTTTTCCTCAAGCAGGGGGAGCGTGAGCAAGATAAAGCCACGGTAATCAAAGAGCGGGGAGTCGGCGCCGGGGTCGACGGCGGCGGGCGTGGTGGGCAGGCCGAGTTCGCCCACCTCGCCGACGGCGGGGCCCTCGACAGCGGCAAAGAGGAGAGTCGTGGACTCGGTCGAGCCTTTGAGACGATTGAGGACGCGCTCCGGCGCGACGGACGCGGCGGGGTCGCCCGTCGCCTCCTGCGCCGCGAGGTTCGAGGCGAAGACGAAGCTGCGCACGACGTCTGAGGGATCGAAGGCGCCCGCCGCCACGAGCGTGGCAGCGGGCGGGGAGACCTGAATGAGGCGCATTTACTGGTCGTTCGCGGCGGCAGCGGCCGTGTCAGCCCACTCCTGCCACTGCGCGGCCTGGGCGCGCAGCTCCTCGGCCTTCTTCGTCTTGCCCTTGGCCTCAGCGGCCTCGGCTTGCGCAGTGAAGTTGTCGACCTTGGCCTGGAACTGGGCGACACGGGCCTGGACCTCGGGGTCTGTGCGGCGCCACTCGGCGGACTCGGCGTCAGCGACGCGCTTTTCGAGCGCCTCGATCTTGTCCTCGTACTCGCGGATGCGAGCCCGCGGGACGAAGCCGATGTCCTCCCACTTCTCCTGGAGCTCGCGCAGCTTGTTCTTCGCCGTCTCGATGGACTTCTCCGGGTCGATCTGGGAGTCGTACTCGGCAAGCAGCGCGTCCTTGGCCTCGGCGTTCGCCGCGAATTCCTTGTCGCGCTCGTCGTTGAGGGCGTCGCGGGCGTCGAAGAACTTGTCCTGCGCGGCACGGAACGCGGCCCACAGCTTGTCATCGATGTCGCGCGGGGCGCGGCCGGCAGCCTTCCACTCGCTCATGAGGTCGCGGAACTTGCGGGCGGTCTCGCCCCATTCCGTGGAATCCATGAGCGCCTCGGCGCGGGCGACGAGCTCTTCCTTCTTCGCCTTCGCGGCGGCGCGGCTACGGTCGAGCTCCGCGAAGTGGGAACCGCGGCGGCGGTTGAAGGAGTCGCGGGCGCGGGAGTAGCGCTTCCACAGCTGGTCGTCCGTCTTGCGGTCGATGCCGCGGATCTGCTTCCACTCCTCGAGGATGGCGCGGATGCGATCGCCCGCCGCTTTCCACTCGGTGGAGTTCGCAGCGAGGTCCTCGGCTTCTGCGGCAAGCTTCTCTTTGGCAGCGATGGCCTCCTCGCGGCGGCGGGCCTTGTCGGCCTGCGCCTGCTGGCCGGCCTTGTCCGAGTGCTCGAGGACTGCGGTCAGGCGCTTGTCCAGCGCCTCGATATCGCCAATGACGGCGGCGGTGGGCAGCGACTCGCGCAGCTCGGACGCCGTCTTCTTGATGGACTCGGCCTCGCCCGGGTTCGCCTTGAGACGGGCCTCGAGCAGCTCGACCTCGGTGGCAAGATCGTCGAAGCGCTTACCGTAGTGGGCCAAGCCCTCAGCCGGGGTTCCGGCCTGCCACTGGCCAATCTCTCGCTCGCCATCAGCGGTCTTCAGATACACGGTGCCATCGTCGTCCACGCGGCCGAATTTGGACGGGTCAGAGGCGACCGGCGTGGCCACCGGCACAGGCTGTGCGGCAGGGCGGTGCGCACCGGGTTTGGCTCCCGGGCGCGGGCCGGGCTTGGGCATATTGCCTGGGGTAGGGATGGGAGTCATGTGCGCACACCGTGCTTTCTTCTGCTTGCGTGCCCCGCGCGGGGGCTGCCAATAAAACGTCTTTTCTCACTTTAATAGTTTCTGGCCCACTTTGTCTTAGGTTGTAGGGGCGAATTTCCCTAAGATGGGTCGAGTCATGCCTGAAAATAATCTGCGCCCCATTGCCGTCGTCGGTCCCACCGCCTCCGGCAAGTCTGCCCTCGGCCTCGTCCTTGCCCACGAGCTCGACGGCGAGGTCGTCAACGTCGACTCCATGCAGCTCTACCGCGGGATGGATATCGGCACTGCGAAGCTCACGCTTGAGGAACGCGAGGGAATCCCGCACCACCAGCTCGACGTCTGGGACGTCACCGAGCCCGCCTCCGTGGCGCGCTACCAGCGCGACGCCGTCGCCGACGTTGAGGACATCCTAGCCCGCGGCAAGACGCCCATCCTCGTGGGCGGTTCCATGCTCTACGTGCAGGCGCTGGTGGATGACTGGCAATTCCCACCCACGGACCCTTCTGTCCGGGCGAAGTATGAGGCGCGCCGTCTGGACATTGGCATCGATGCGCTGCACCGCGAACTTGCAGAAATCGACCCCGCCGCCGCCTCGATTATCGAGGACAAGGACCCGCGCCGCACCGTCCGGGCGTTGGAGGTCATCGAACTCACCGGCAAGCCGTTTAAGGCGTCGCAGCCGCCCAAGGACGCGCCGCCGCGCTGGGGCACGCGCATGCTCGGCCTGCGCACCACTCCCGAGTGGCTCAACCCGCGCATCGATCTGCGCACGCGCCAGATGTTCGAGCGCGGCCTCGTCGCGGAAGTGGAGGCGCTTCAAAAACAGGGCCTCGTCTCTGATTCAACGGCCGGCCGTGCCATCGGCTACGCCCAGGT
The DNA here is from genome assembly GCF_900092335.1 of Corynebacterium phoceense. GTDB lineage: Bacteria > Actinomycetota > Actinomycetes > Mycobacteriales > Mycobacteriaceae > Corynebacterium > Corynebacterium phoceense. The sequence continues at coordinate 1,221,018 of NZ_LT596208.1, read as the reverse complement.
CTTCCAGGCCCAGCGTGGTGAACTCACCTGGGACGAGGCCGTCGAGCGCACGATCACCGGCACCCGCCGCTACGTGCGCCGCCAGCGCTCGTGGTTTAACCGCGACCCGCGCATTACGTGGCTCGACGCGGCAGGGGACACCGCGGCCCAAGCGCGCGCCGCGCTGGCGTAGTATCGCCGTATGACCACGACTCATTTCACCAAGGGCCACGGCACCGAAAACGACTTCGTCATCATTGAAGATCTAGATGCGGCAACTCCCATCGCACCCGAGCGCGTTGCGCTGCTCTGCAATCGCCGCGCCGGCATTGGCGGCGACGGCCTTCTGCGTGTCGCCCGCGCGGGCGCGCTCCTCGACGCCGGCGAGGTCGAGTCGATCGACTGCGACCGCGAGGACTGGTTCATGGACTACCGCAACGCGGACGGCTCCGTGGCCGAGATGTGCGGCAACGGCAGCCGCGTCTTCGCGCATTACCTGCGCGCCCGCGGCCTCGTCGACGCAGATGAGTTCACCATCGGCACCCGCGCGGGCGCTAAGCAGGTGAAGGTCCATTCCTTCGATGACTTCGACGCGGAGGTTTCCATCGAGATGGGCGACGCTGTTGTCACCGGCGTGTCCACCGCGTCGATGGCGGGCACGAGCTTCGCCGGCCTGGGCGTCGACATGGGTAACCCGCACCTCGCTGCCGTCATCCCGTCGCTCACGTCCGAGGAACTCGCCGCCATGGACTTCGAGCAGCCCGTCTTCGACCACGAGTTCTTCCCCGCAGGCGTCAACGTCGNGTCCCAGGCGGGCAGGTCGTGGTGGACATCTTCGACGGCGGCTCGCGTCTTACTGGCCCGTCGCGCCTCGTTGCGGAAGGCACGACGGTTCTCTAAAACCGCCAGACATTCGCCTTTCAGACGAAGGCAATGTTGTAGCAGCAATAACCCCAGGTCGCGGCGAGAGTGCCGATTTTATTGACCTGGGGTTATTGCCTTTGAGATAGTGCCTTCGCCATGAAGTGGGCATGAGGGCGGAGTGACCGCGGGGGAGGCTAGGCGGAGTCGCGCCAGTCCTCATCCTCGTCAGAAGGGGCACTGGAAGGCTGCTGTTTGTAGTCCGGGCCCAAGCGGAACGCAGCCTGGCGGGCGGCGAGCCAGGATTCCTGGAGGCTCGCGGCGCGCTGGTCAGTGACGCTCAAGATCTGCTCGAGCTGATTCGTGTCGAGCATGGGGGAGGCCAGACGAGCCGGGAGGCGCTTGAGGAAGCGCGATGCAGAAGCGTACTGGTAGTGGAAGGCCTCGATGTCCGGATCGTTGGTATCGAGATCGAGCAGAGCCGGGCGGTGAAGCGTGCGGTCCGCGATGATGTCCGTGTCCTGGGAAACCTCGAAGTCCTCGAACTGCGCCATGACGTCCCGGATATCCTCGCTGGAGAGCTGGATGGACGTGCGCAGCGCGTCGTGCTCCGTGGACTCGGGACGGGCGCTCATCATGAGCAAGGCAGCGCCAACGAGCAGGAAGGAAATCATGAGCCCCGGCACCTTGAGCAGGGCGATGAGGACGATGCACGCGCCGAGCGTGAGCGCCATGGCCAGCGTGGAGCGACGTGAATAGGAATTCGAAAATAAGACCATGTCACTGCCCTCCGCGCGTAAATAAATAAATTCTTCAGGGAATTTTACCGCACCGCGGCGGCGATGCCCAATGAAAAGTGCCGCGTCAACTTTGTGTGGGTGCGGGATCAGGAAAGCGCGGCACGGAGCATCCCGCGCCGCGCTAGGGGTCGTCCTAGTGGCCGCCGCAACCGCAGCCGCCACCGCCGCAACCGCAGCCGCCGGTGGGCAGGTTGACGGAGGCGACGATCATCGCGCGGCCAGCGAGGACGGTGTCCTTGGCCGGGAGCTCGCCGTCACCGAAGGTAGCCGGCAGGCAGAGATCGAAGGGGAAGAGACCGTCCATGACGAGGTGCATGAATTTCTCGCCCGTGAGCTGGTTGTGGCGCCACTCGGACTCCATGACACGCGCTGCAAAGGTCGCGGCAGCGGTAGGTGTTGCGGCGGAACCGGCATTGACGATCTCGGCGCCCTCGGACTCGAAGGCCGACGGGAAGATGCCGGTGGCGGCCTCGTAGGCCTCGGCGGAGTCAAAGGACTCGACGGCGACGCCCATGGCGGTGAGGCTCACCTGCTGCCATTCCTGCGTATCTTCCTCGGCGAGTAGCGGGCCCTGTGCCAAGTTCGCGGTGACCTGAGCCAGCGAGTTGCCGAACGGGTCGATGACGTCCATGTAGGACAGAACGTCGTTGACCATGTCGACGTGGGCGAAGGTCTGCGTGGTCGCCTCAAAGCCGATGAAGGTCGCGAAAGGCTCAACGGCCAGGATGTTGAGCTGTGCGCCCGACGGATCAGCGAACTGAATAAGCTGGCCGCCGCGGACCTCGCCGGTGACGGTGAGCTGGTTCGTGGCGATGGCGGCTTCAACCGCGTCCTGCCAACGGGAGTAGTTGAGGCCGATGGCCTGCATCTCCGGATTAGCGGTGGATTCAACAGGTGTGGTCATGGGGATCATCCTAGCGTGGGGGCCAATATTTCCAGTAACGTTCAACCGTTGCGCGGGCGTGTTCATTCCCACAGGGTTCTCCGTATTTAATCAATGAGGGGGTGCTGTGCGCTGTGGGCGAATTATTCACCGTTTTCCCGCGCGACGTGGAAAGATGGGAAAGCATATGACAGAGAAAGAAAAGCAATCCCACGAGGATCTCCTCGCCGCGGCCTTTCGCGACCATGCGGCGCCGGTGCACGGTGTGCGCCCAGTCGACCGCGGAGACCACGGTGACCCAACCACCGGCGAGCTCGACCTCGCCGAGCGTAACTCCTTCCGCCGCGTCACGAAGGCAACGACCATTCGTGCCGAAGACACCACTGACGGCTACGAGGTTGAGTACCGTAAGCTGCGCCTTGAGCAGGTCGTGCTCGTCGGCGTGTGGACCGAAGGCACCGTCGCCGAGGTTGAGGCCACCATGTCCGAGCTTGCCGCGCTCACAGAGACCGCCGGCGCTGAAGTTGTCGAGGCCCTCTACCAAAAGCGCGATAAGCCAGACCCGGGCACGTACGTTGGCTCGGGCAAAGTCAAGGAGCTCAAAGACATCGTCATGGCCACCGGTGCCGATACCGTGGTCTGCGATGGTGAGCTCACCCCCGGTCAGCTCTCCGCGCTGGAGCGCGAGCTCGACACCAAGGTCATCGACCGCACCATGCTCATCCTCGATATCTTTGCGCAGCACGCGAAGTCCAAAGAGGGAAAGGCGCAGGTCTCCCTAGCCCAGCTCGAATACCTCTACACCCACACCCGTGGTTGGGGTGGCAACCTCTCGCGTCAGGCGGGTGGCCGCGCCGGCTCCAACGGCGGCGTGGGCCTGCGTGGTCCCGGTGAGACGAAGATCGAGACGGACCGTCGCCGCATTCGCACCCAGATGGCGCTGCTACGTCGCGAGCTCAAGGCTATGAAGACCGCGCGCGAGGTCAAGCGTGCCCGCCGCGGCGCGTCGGCCATTCCGCAAATCGCCATCGCTGGCTACACGAACGCCGGCAAGTCGAGCCTGATCAACGCCATGACCGGCGCGGGCGTTCTCGTCGAGAACGCCCTCTTCGCCACCCTGGATCCCACCACGCGCCGTGCAGAGCTTGCCGATGGCCGCCAAGTCGTCTTTACAGACACCGTCGGGTTCGTTCGTCACCTGCCCACGCAGCTCGTGGAGGCTTTCAAGTCCACGCTCGAGGAGGTCCTCGCCGCAGACATCATGCTCCACGTCGTCGACGGCTCGGACCCGTTCCCGCTCAAGCAGATCGAGGCCGTGAACAAGGTCATCTACGACATCGTGCGCGAGACCGGCGAGGACGCCCCGCCAGAGATCATCGTCATCAACAAGATCGACGAGGCCGACCCGCTCGTGCTCGCAGAGCTGCGCCACGTCCTTGACCGCGACAACGTCGTGTACGTCTCGGCGAAGACGGGGGAGGGCATCGACGAGCTCACCGCCCGCGTCGAGCTCTTCCTCAACGCCCGCGACGCTCACGTACAGCTGCTCGTGCCGTTTACCCGCGGCGACGTCGTGGCCCGTGCCCACGCCGTGGGCACCGTGCGCTCCGAGTCCTACACCGAGGACGGCACGCTGCTCGACGTGCGCCTGCCCGTCGCCGTCGCGGACGAGCTCAAGGAGTTCCACGTCTCCGACGCCGCGTAGACGGAGCCGCTGAGGCGTTCACGTTTCCGTATTCGTCGCAGGTCGACCATAATGAGGGTTCGTGACTTACTCTCTAGGTTGGACCGTCCACGGTGACGGTCAGAAAATTGCTCCGGGCGCGGTTGTCGCGCCGGAAGAACGCTTGAGATGGGGCCGGACGATCGGCATTGGCATGCAGCACGTCGTCGCCATGTTCGGCGCGACGCTACTCGTGCCGACGCTCACCGGCTTCCCTGTGAACACCACGCTGTTGTTCTCAGGTATCTCGACCATCCTCTTCCTTCTCATCACGCGCAACCGCCTGCCCTCGTACCTGGGCTCGTCCTTTGCGTTCATCGCACCGCTGTCGGCCTCGCAGTCTGAGGGCATCAGCGTCCAGGCGGGCTCCGTCCTCGTCACAGGCCTTGTCCTCGTGCTTGTCGGCTTTATCGTGAAGGCTGCTGGCCGTCGCGTCCTCGACGCCGTCATGCCGCCGGCCGTGACTGGCGCCATCGTCGCGCTCATCGGCCTGAACCTGGCACCGAGCGCCACCGCCAACTTCCAGACGCAGCCGCTCGTTGCTTTCGTCACCCTCGTCGCCATCATCGTCGCGACCGTGGGTGGCCGCGGAATGGTTGCCCGCCTGGGCATCCTCATTGGCGTCGTCATCGGATGGGTCTTTGCCGCCGTGACGGGCAACCTCGCGCCGGACACCGCGCAGACCATCGCCGATGCTGACTGGATCGGTGTGCCGCAGTTCCACACGCCCTCCTTCCACCTCTCGGCCATCCTCGTGGCGCTGCCGGTCCTCGTCGTCCTCATCGCGGAGAACGTCGGCCACGTCAAGGCTGTGTCCGAGATGACCAAGCGCGACCTCGACGATCTCGCTGGCGACGCCCTCATTGCGGACGGCCTCGGCACCGCCATCGCGGGCGGCTTCGGCGGTTCCGGCACCACGACCTACGCGGAGAACATCGGCGTTATGGCCGCGACCCGCGTGTACTCGACGGCCGCGTACTGGGTTGCGGCACTCTTCGCCATCGCGCTCGCCTTCATCCCGAAGTTCGGCGCACTCATCTTCACCATCCCTACCGGCGTTCTCGGTGGCGCCACGCTCGTGCTCTACGGTCTCATCGGCATGCTCGGCATCCGCATCTGGATGGACAATAAGGTGAATTTCAACAACCCGGTCAACCTCACCTGCGCGGCCGTGGCACTGGTCGCCGGCATCGGCAACCTCACGCTCAATGTCGGCTCCGTCTCACTCGAGGGCATCGCTTGGGGCTCCGTGGGCGTTATCGTCGTCTACCCGTTGGCCAGGTGGCTCTATGAGCGCATGGGTGAGGGGCATGGAGCGAAATACTAATGGAGCCGCGTCCCCTCCCGCGCCACACGGTGCTTGCCCTGCGCCGCGAGGTCACTGACCTCCGGACCTTCTTCGACGCCGCCTATCCGGTTCTCGCGCGCGTCCTCGAGGCCGCTGGCGTCGTTCCCGCCGCCTGCCGGGCCTACTATTTCTCGGCACCCGACGAAAGCTTCGACGTCGCCGCTGCCTTTGTGCTTTCCGATGCCCATCGTGCCGCCGTCGCCACCGTCCTCGACGCCGCGGAGTACCCAGCGCAGCTCCTTGATTTCCCCGAGGGTTCCGCCGTGGTCGCGCGCTTTGAACAGGACTACGCCATGCTCCCCGAAGCATGGAACCAGTTTGAGACCGCCCTGCGCGAGTCCGGTCACGACCCTAGCGAGGTCGCCTTCGAGGATTACGTCCTCATGCCCGGACAGGACGGCGGCCCCGTGACGGACCTGTACTGGTACGTCTAACCCCGCCGCTGTTCTGCCTGCCCGCTGCCTCACCGCAGCGGGCTTTCACATGTCCCTGGCCGCCCACCGCACAGTCTTTGCGCGGATTTCACGACAACGAAGCCCTTGAGGTCCGCGTTCCGGGGCGCCTTCGTTGTCCTGAAAACCGAACCCGCGGACTTCGCGGAAGGGGAGACGGGATTTCACGACAACGAAGCGCCCGAATGTCCTCGGTTTTGAGGCCTTGGTCGTCGTGAAATCCGGGTACGCCAGGGGACAAGCCTTTTGAAAACGCGAAAAGCGGGCCCGAGGGCCCGCTTGTCAGGATGAAGACTTAGGCGTCCAGGTCCTTCTCGATGAGAGCGGCGATCTTCTCGACAGCGTCCTCGTTGTCAGAGGTAACGGTGACCTCGTCGCCCTGCTCGGCACCGAGGGCCATGATCATCAGGGACGAGGCAGCGTCGGTCTCGTCATCATCGTCGCCACCCACGAGGGTGAGGAAGATGTCCTCGTCGTACTCGCCAGCAGCATCAGCGATGATGGAAGCCGGACGGGCGTGCAGGCCGACGGAGGAACCAACCTTAACGGTCTTAGAAGCCATGGTATGTAAGTCCTTTCATACGGGGTAAATCGTTGTAAACCAGTGTACTCGTCCCCGGCCGGATGCGCCGGGGACCATACGTGAGAAGAGTTACGCGGCGGTTGCTTCAGCCTTGGCGGCCTCGGCCTCGACCGTCTTGTTGGGCCAGAACTGCTTCATGGCGATGACCGCGAGGGTGGAGACGGCGATGCCGGCGAGCAGCGCGATGATCCAGCCCCAAATCGGGTCGATGGCGAAGAAGACGAAGATGCCGCCGTGCGGAGCACGGGAACCGACGTGGAAGGCCATGGACAGGGCACCGGTGACGGCGCCACCGGCCATCATGGACGGGATGACGCGCAGCGGGTCAGCCGCGGCGAACGGGATGGCACCCTCGGAGACGAAGGACAGGCCCAGCAGCCAGGAAGACTTGCCGTTTTCTTGCTCGGCAGGGGTGAATAGGTTCTTGCGCAAGAACGTGGCGATGGACAGGGCAATCGGCGGGACCATACCGGCGGCCATGACGGCAGCCATAATCTGCATGGAGGCTTCGTCGCCCGTGGACAGGCCAGCGGTCGCGAAGAGGTAGGCCGCCTTGTTGACCGGGCCACCGAGGTCAAAGCACATCATGAGGCCGAGGATGATGCCGAGCAGCACGGCAGAGGAGCCGGACATGGACGACAACCAGTTCTGCAGGCCGTTCATGATCGCCTCGAGCGGTGCGCCGAGGACGAGGTACATGAGCAGGCCGGTAACGAGGGAAGCAAGCAGCGGGATGATGACGACCGGCATGAGGGAGCCCAGCCAGCGCGGGACCTTCCAGTTGCCGATCCACATGGCGACGAGACCAGCGATAAGACCGGTGACCAGACCGCCGATGAAGCCGGCGCCCAGGGTCACGGCGATGGCGCCGCCGACGAAGCCCGGTGCGATGCCCGGACGGCCAGCGAGCGCGAACGCGATATAACCGGACAGGGCCGCAACGATGAAGCCCATCGCCGCTTGGCCGGTCGCGAAGAGCACCGCGCCGATGTAGAGCAGGAAGCCGGAGCGCTCGAAGGTCATCATCGTGCCATCGACGTCGACCTCGTGGCCCGGCAGGTTGTTAAGCGAGTACTGCGTAGAGATGGCGCCCCAACCGTTGGCCATGTCATAGCCGCCGAAGAGGAAGCCGAGGGCGAGCAACAGACCGCCGGCGGCAACGAACGGCACCATGTAGGACACGCCCGTCATAATCGCCTGCTGGATGCGCTTGCCCCAGCCCAGGCCTGCGCCTTCTTCCTGTGCAGAGCTTGCCGATGCCGCCCCAGCGGTGCCGGCTACCTTGCGGGCGTTGGGATTCTTTGAGGCAGCGATGGCCTCGTCGATCATCTTGCCCGGCTCGTTGATGCCGCGCTTGACGCCAGACTCGATGACGGGCTTGCCCGCGAAGCGCTCGCGGTCGCGGACTCCCACATCGGTGGCGAAGATGACGGCGTCAGCCGCGTCGATGGTCGCCTGGGACAGGGCCGTGTTGTTGGAGGAACCCTGGGTCTCGACCTGCAGGTCGACGTCGGAACGCTCGGCGGCGGTCTGCGTGAGGGCATCGGCAGCCATATAGGTGTGGGCGATGCCAGTGGGGCAGGCCGTGACGGCGACGATACGCGTGACGTTGGCAGCCGGTGCGGCGGCTGCGGTAGTGGGGGCATCGGCAGGCTGGGCCTTAGGCTTCTTCTCGGCGTTGACGACGTCGAGGACGAGCGTGACGATTTCTTCCTTCGTACTTGCGGATCGAAGAGCCGCAAGGAAGTCCTTCTTCACGAGCGCGCGTGCGAGCTTGGAGAGGATCTTGAGGTGCGCCTTGCCGCCGCCGGCGGGGGCTGCGATGAGGAAGACGAGGTGAGCGTCGCCGTCCGGGCCCGAAAAATCCACGCCCTGAGACAGGCGCGCGAATGCGAGGGTCGGCTCAGTGACAACCTCGGAACGGCAGTGGGGGATAGCCACGCCGCCGGGCACGCCGGTACCGGCCTGTGCCTCGCGGTTGATGGCGGGCTGCGCGAGTCCCTCGATGTCAGTCGCGCGGCCAGTGCCGTGGACTAGCGTGGCGAGGTTCGTAATGACCGATTCGACACTGTCACCAAAGTCGGCGTCAAGCGCGACCAGGTCGGTCGTAATCAGATCGGATGCCATGTCAGGCTCCTTACTTCATTTATCTGGGGTGGATTACAGGGCAGAGACTGTGGTCTCTTCAATATTCAATTGTTCCGGGCGCGGAATCGTTGTGCCGGGCAGTCCGGCTGCCGCGGTGCCATAGGCAACCGACTGGGCGAGTGAGTCCGCGAAGTTCTTGCCCTGGCTGCGTGCCAGGATGTAGCCAGCGAGAGAGGAGTCGCCTGCGCCGACGGTCGACTTGACCTCGACGGGCGGCGGGGTCGCAATCCAGGCGCCCTCCGGGGTAACGAGGACGGCGCCTGCGCCGCCCAAGGTGACGAGCACCTGGGGGATGCCTCGCGCGTTGACCTCGCGCGCCGCCTCGACGACGCCGCTGAAGTCCCCGTCTTCCGCCTGGCGCTCGAGTGCCAGACCGTCGCGACCGGTGAGCTGTCCCAGCTCCAAGCCATTGGGCTTGATGAGGTCCGGCGCGGAGTCGTCCAGGCGGGCGCCGAGGGCCTCCATGGGGCCATCCGAGGTGTCGACGGCGATCTGCGAGTTGGGGTTGGCCGCGCGCACGGCGCGCACCAGGGTGGCGTACCAGTCCTTGTCCACGCCGCGTGGCAGAGAACCGGCGAGGACGACCCAGTCGGCCGTGGCCGCTGCGGCGCTCAAGCGGGCGACGAGCTCGGCCTGCGTGTCTTCAGACAGCGTCGGGCCCAAGCCGTTGATCTTCGTGGTGCGGCCGTCCGGCTCCGTGATGGTGGAGTTCGTACGCACGAGATCCGTCATAGGGATATTCTCGAACGGGACTTCGGAATCCTCGACGAGACTGAGGAAGCCGTCGCGGTTCGCAGCCGGGAACAGCGCGAGCGTCGGTGCGCCTGCGAGATGCACGGCGTGGGAGACGTTAAGTCCCTTGCCACCGGCGGCGTGGCTATAAGCCACGGTGCGCTGGACGGCGCCGGGCTCCAGCGGTCCACCCAGCTCCTGGGTGGCGTCGACGCTGGGGTTCGGTGTCAGTGTGACGATCATCTAATAAACATCCCTCTCCGGATATTTCCGTATGCTGGTGTTTGTTGGTGTTTCTCCCGGATGGTGGACACTCTGGGAAAACGCTTGTGAATTACATTTGTGGTCACTGTTGATTTTTGTCCGAATCTGTCCGTTTGTCAATGGTTTCCTGTGTTTTCTATTGATTTTGCGTCCGATTTGTGATGATCTGAACAAAAGACACCATTCGATATGAATGCAAGGGAGTTTCCACGCATGGAAAACGCATCTCAGTCCACTATCAAGGGCACCGGCGTCGTTTCGGGCGTCGCTTTTGCTGAGGCCGTCTGGGTAAGACCCCGCCCCGATCTGCCGACCTCGGGCACGCCGATCGCCGAAGATGAGGCAGCGGCAGAATTCGATCGCTTTAACGAGGCCGTGCTCACCGTTTCCGGTCGTCTGGAGACCCGCGCCGCGGGCGCGGAAGGCAACGCGGCTGAGGTGCTCAACGCGACCGCCGGCATGGTCAAGGACCGCGGCTGGCACAAGGCCGTGCGTAAGAACATCAACGCCGGCAATAACGCGGAATACGCCGTCGTCGGCGCGACCGACAAATTCATCGCCATGTTCGAGGCTGCGGGCGGCGTCATGGCTGAGCGCACGACCGACCTAAAGGACGTGCGTGACCGCGTTATTGCACAGCTGCGCGGCGAGCCGGAGCCCGGCCTGCCCGCCGTTGAGGGCGAAGCCGTTCTCTTCGCCGATGACCTCGCGCCGGCGGATACCGCGACCCTCGACGGCACCCACATCAAGGCGCTCGTCACCGAGCTCGGCGGCCCGACCTCGCACACCGCGATCATCGCGCGTCAGCTCGACATCCCGTGCATCGTCGCCGTAGGCGCCAAGCTGCGCGACATCGAGCCGGGCACCAAGGTCTTCGTCGACGGTTCGTTGGGTACCGTGACCCTCGGTGCTGACCCGGCTACCTCTGAGGCCGCCGTCGCGGAGTACCGCGAGCGCGCCGCCAAGGTGGCGCAGTGGACCGGTCCGGCCCAGACCAAGGACGGCCACCGCTTCCAGCTGCTCGCCAATGTGGCAGACGGCAATGCCGCTCGCGTCGCCGCTGACACGCAGGCAGAGGGCATTGGCCTCTACCGCACGGAGATGTCCTTCCTGTCCGCGACGGAAGAGCCAACTGTTGATGAGCAGGCACGCATCTATGGCAAGGTCTTCGCTGCCTTCCCGCAGTCCAAGGTCGTTGTCCGTACGCTCGACGCAGGCTCGGATAAGCCGATTTCCTACGCCACCATGGAGACCGAGGAAAACCCGGCTCTCGGTGTGCGCGGTCTGCGTATTGCCCGTGACAACGAGTCGCTTCTTACGCGCCAGCTCGACGCCATTGCGAAGGCCGCCGCTGAGCGTGACGAGAACGCTCCCACCTGGGTCATGGCTCCGATGGTTGCTACATCCTCTGAAGCCAAGTGGTTCGCAGATCTGTGCCGTGAGCGCAACCTCACCGCGGGTGCGATGATTGAGGTCCCCGCCGCTGCGCTCATGGCCGACACCATCATGCCGTACCTCGACTTCGTGTCCATCGGTACCAATGACCTCACGCAGTACACCATGGCTGCGGACCGTCTGTCCCCGCAGCTGGCCTACCTCACCGACCCGTGGCAACCGGCCGTGCTGCGTCTTATCCAACACACCTGTGTCGTCGGCCGCGACAACAACGTGGCCGTGGGCGTCTGTGGCGAGGCCGCCGCTGATCCGATGCTCGCCGGCGTGCTCGTCGGATTGGGCGTGAACTCCCTGTCCTGCGCCGCCACCGCCGTCGCCGGCGTGGGCGCTCAGCTCTCGGAGCTCACCCTGGAGCAGTGCCAGAAGATCGCCGACATCGCCGTCAACTCCGTTGGCGCTTCTGAGGCCCGCGAGGCTGTCCGCGAGTACATCGCGAACATCTAAGCGACTTCTGCAGCCGCTGCCGCCCGTGCCCCGTGCATGGGCGGCTTTGTCGTCTTGGCCAACTCGTGTGTCTCGCCACGTGTCGGTCGACCGGAACATGGTTGGAGATACCGAAACGCCCCATTGGCTCATTGTGTGAACCGATGGGGCGTTGTGCAGTGGAGCGTTGGAAAGTCTGGTTTACTTGTCCTCTACGACAATGACCTCAACCTCACGGTCGCGCAGTTGGTCGATGAAGGACTGCGGTGCGCCGGAATCCGTGATGACCACATCAAGGTCAGCGATTGACGCGAAGCTCACGAGGTAGTCATTGCCCAGTTTCGTGGAGTCGCAGAGCACGACAACCTTCTGTGCGTGGGTAACGAAAGCGGACTTCATTGCAGCCTCTTGGGAGTCTGCCGTGGACAGTCCGTGGTCGAGGGTAAGCGCGTTCGTACCGATGAAGGCGACGTCAGCGCGCATGAGTGCCATGGTGCGCAGCGCCGTATCGCCGACCACCGCCTGCGTGATGGCGCGGACCGTGCCGCCCAGCAGCTGGACCTCGGAGAGACCATTGCTGGCCAGAGAGAGCGCAATGGGAAGGCTATTGGAAACGATGGACCAGCTGTGCGCGTTAGGCTGAACCGAGATGAGGTCAGCGAGAGCGTTGATAGTGGTACCAGCGTCGAGAAAGATGGAGCCGCCCGGCTGTGGGAGGTAGTCCACCGCGGCGCGTGCGATGGCCGACTTGGCGGTTGACGCGGAGCGTGAGCGTGCGTCGAGGGTAAACTCCGCGGTCTGGAAAGACTGGGAAGCAACAGCGCCGCCGTGGACGCGGTGGACGACGCCATCGCGGTCGAGCACCGCTAAGTCGCGTCGAATGGTCTCCGCGGTGACATCGAATCTCTCGGAAAGTTCGGTGACGTTGACGCGCCCTTCGACGGCGGTCAACGAAGCAATCTGGCGGCGGCGCTCCTCAGCGTACATGGCGGCATCACTTCTTTTACTCGGGGACAATTCCGGTCAACGCGTGGTGCGGCGAACAGGACCAGTGCTGCGCAGGCCTCGGTAAGGGAGCCGGGAGCTGGTGCGTCGCGGCGCACTGCATTGCTGCGGTCGCGTTGCCGTATGAAGATATAAGACCATTGTCCCAAAACACGCGTAAAACAAAGGCGTTCGGATCTAATCTCACATTGAGGTGTGCGCCACATCGCCCCTAAAAATTGTTCTACATGGGATTTCGGCTGTGTGCGGACTTCAATCTGTGATGAGTGTCCATGCAGGTATCGCCCCAATTAAGGGGTAAAAAAATACCAGAAAAGGGTGGGTAATCCCACCCTTGACTCGTAAAAGGTTATCCGATTAAATCTTGCGGAAAACGGACACGACCTTGCCCATAATGGTGGCATGAGTGCCGTCGATGGGGTCGAAGTCATCATTGTGCGGCAATAGCCACACGCCGGTGGAGTCACGGTGAAATTCCTTGACCGTTGCTTCATCGCCACCCAACAATGCTGCGACAAAGTCGCCTTCCTCGGCGGTGGACTGCGAGTGAACGATGACCCAGTCGCCGTCGAGGATGCCCGCATCCTTCATGGACTCGCCGACGACCTGGAGCATGTACAGATCCCCGGAGCCGACAATCTCGTCCGGCATGGGGAAGTAAGTGTCCACGTTTTCCTCTGCTGTGATGGGGGCGCCTGCGGCAATGCGGCCGACGACCGGCACGTAGCTCACTCCCGAGGCCTCCGGCGGAACCGGCTGTGCGTCCGCAGACTTCGGTGCAGGGCCCGGCTTCTTCTTCTGATCGTGGAGGTGGCGAACGTCCACCGCGCGCGGCTTGTTAGGGTCACGGCGCAAGAACCCCTTTTCCTCCAGCTGCTTGAGCTGGTAGGCCACGGACGAGGTGGACTGCAGTCCGGTAGCGTCACCAATCTCGCGAATGCTTGGCGGATAACCGCGCAGCAGGACTGCGTCGCTGATGACTTCGAGAATGCGACGCTGGCGCTCGCTCAGCGCGGAAACGTCAGGCTTGCCGGTATTTTTTGCTGACTTGCGGGGCATGGGGTCAAGGCTCCTTTGGGTGGGGCGAAAAGTCGTGTGGTCGGTGGACGGGACGAACGTGCGGATACGGACTGGGCGTATTTGCACGAACCGGGAGATGGCTGGGCGAGGAATATGATCCGCGTGATGCTACCTCCGAGTCGTGCCAGAGACGTGCGACTGCCATGAAATGGCTTCCCCTCTATTTGTAGCACGCTAAGCACGGATGTTCGAGAAATTTGTACGATTTGTGGACAAATTTTCGAAACCTTGCTATAAATCGAACATAGCAACTAATTCGAACATAACAGCGACCAACTTTCGAACATGTTCTTACCGCTTCGTATGATGGCCGCACACGACGAAAGGACTCTCTCATGGCTATCGCATTGAACACTAGTCGCTTCGCAGCTCGTACCTCGTCTTTGGTTGACAATCACTCCGCCGCAGTCGTGCCGCCGGCGGCCGTGTGGGATGTCCCGGCGGGGCATCGCACTCCACGTCGAACCGGCGCCTACGGTGGGAGCGTTCGAACGCTAGATATCGAACGCCGGAGCGGTCATGGACCAGCATCCGTGCGTCCTCGCAATGCTCGTGTTGATGTTTCGAACACGGAGGAGAGGGAATCGTTGCGCGGCGGCGCAGTGCTCGGTGCCGTGTTTGGAGCAGCGCTCTTCTTCACCATCGTCTTCGGCGGCGGCGCCGCGGAAGAGACCATGACTGGTGCGGATATGGCGCCGCAGGCAGAAGTGGCCGCTGTCAACGGTGCCCGCTAGGTCGCTTGGTCACGCGGGCGGTAGGGAAAGCTTCGCTTGGGGACGTCACGGCGCGGCATGCCGGGGACGTTCGCAAGCGAGACATAAGTAAATAGGGCCCGCGAGGGCAGGGCGCTACACTGGGACATCGAATCCGTACCGCACCCATGGCCGCACAAGTGGCCGTGGTCGCTGCGGCACCGTGGAGAGGAGTCCCAGTGTATTGCCCGTTTTGCCACAATGAACAGTCGCGCGTCATCGACTCACGCGTCGTGGACGCGGGCACAGCCATTCGCCGGCGCCGCGAATGCACGAACTGCACGGGTCGCTTCACGACCGTGGAGAAGGCCGTGCTGCTCGTGGTCAAGCGCAACGGCATTACGGAGCCGTTTAGCCGCGACAAACTCATCCGCGGGGTGCGCCGCGCATGCCAGGGACGCCACGTGCCGGATGACGCGTTGAAGCGCCTTGCCCAAGAAGTCGAGGAAACCGTGCGCAGCCACGGCAGCTCCCAGGTCAACGCCAACGACATCGGTTTGGCGATTCTCGAGCCGTTGCGACATCTCGATGAGGTGGCCTATCTGCGTTTCGCGTCGGTGTATAAGTCCTTCGAAAGTGCAGACGACTTCGAGTCCGAGATTCGCCTCATGAAGCGTCGCGACCGCGCAGACAGCTAGAAGAGCCGGGCCGCGCGCACTGTGCCCGGATACATAGAGCACAAAGGGCCGGGGCGACCTTATTCATGAGATCGCCCCGACCCGACGCGTTGCCGTGGGGGCGCTGTTTAGCGCAGCTTGTCCACGGCTTTTTGCACGCGACGTAGCGAGATGGGGCGGGCGGTGCCGAGGCGCTGAGCGAAGAGGGAGACGCGCAGTTCCTCGATCATCCAGTGGATCTCCTTGACCTCGCGGGTCTTCTTGCGGCCAGCGGGGAGGTTGCGCAGTCGGTTCTTCAGGTAGGCGTGGGCCTCGTCGATCTCTGCCTGGCGGTCGGCATCTTTGTCAGCGTCCATGCCCATTTCCTCCAAGCGAATACGCATGGCGGCAACGTAGCGCGGCAGGTGCTGCAGATGAACAAGCCCGTGGACCGTGACGGCGTTACGCGGCAGCAGGAACTCGAGCTGGCGGCGCATATCGTCGATGGCGGGGCCTTCCCACTTGGCGAGCTCTGTGACGACGTTAGCGTATTCCACGAGACCGGGCGCGAGTGCTACGACGGTACGGCGCACGGCACCGGGGACATCGGGCTTGACCTTGGCGCGCAGCTTCTCAAATTCCTCGGGTGAGCGCACGGGACCGCCGGCGGACATCATGAGGTCGCGAATTGCGGCGACGCGGGCGTCGTCGACGAGCCCCTGGGCGCCGCCGTGCGGATACGAGTCCACGGCAACCCGCTGTTGCAAGGGCAGACCCTTGACCATGGGCCCAGCCTGCACGTGGATATCGCGCATGAGCAGGGTGAGCGTGGTGGTGAGCATGGCGGCATCGGCAGCAGCCTTGGTCGGGTGCACCTTGAGCTCCACGCCATCCTTGGTGGCGACGAGCGCTGGATAGGCTTGGACCTCGTGGCCGTCGACGACGGTGGAGACGGTCTCCTCCACGGTGCCGAGGGTCTCGGCAGTCCATTCCTTCACGGCCTTGGACTCGGACTTGCGGCCTACGCGGGAGACGGAGGACTTGATGGAACCGGCTTGGCGCTCGACGAGAGCGGCCAAGTCACGGTCCGAATCCACAATTTTGCCGCGCTTGTCGATGGCCGCGTAGTTCATCTTGAGGTGAGCGGGCAGGGCGGACGGGCGGAAGTCCTCGGTCTGAATGCCGGAGCCGCCGAGCTCGCGGAGGACATCGGCAAGCTGCTGCGTGACGGTGCCTTCGTAAGGGATGACGCGGTCGAGCGCGCGCTCGGCGAACTCGGGCGCAGGAACGACGGTACGGCGCAGGGCCTTGGGCAGAGTGCGGATGAGCTCGGTGAGTAGCTCCAAGCGCAGACCCGGGACCAGCCAATCGAAGCCCTCGGTGTCAAGACCCGCGAGCAGCGGGATGGGCACCATGAGGGTGACGCCATCGAGAGGATCGCCCGGTTCAAACTTGTACGTGAGGTCGTAGTCGATAGACCCCTTGAGCCAGCGGTCAGGGAATGCTTCCTCCGTGACGCCGGCGTCGTCTTCCACAAGCTTCGCTGGATCGAAGTCGAGGAGGTCGGGGTGCTTCTGGCGCTCCTTCTTCCACCAGGAGTCGAAATGGCGGCCGGTCGTAATCTTTGCGGGCAGGCGCGAGTCGTAGAAGTCGAAGAGCCGGTCCTCGTCGACCACAAGTCCGCGGCGGCGTGCCTTCTCCTCGTATTCGGCGGCGTCTTCCAAGGCCTGCGCGTTCTTCTTAAAGAAGGTGTGGTGCGTGTTCCAGTCGCCAGCGATGAGGGCCTCGCGGATGAACATGTCGCGCGCGGCCACCGGATCGACGCGGTGGTAGGGCACGAGGCGGTCGTTGAAGATGGGAACGCCGTAGAGCGTCGCTTTCTCATGCGCCATCGCGGCAGCGCGTTTGCGCGACCACGTGGGCTCCGAATAATGGCGCTTGAGCAGATCTGCGCCGAGTTTTTCCACCCAGGCGGGATCGATGGCTGCGACGTCGCGGGCCCAGAGGCGGGAGGTCTCCACGAGTTCGGAGGCCATGAGGAACTCCGGCGGCTTCTTCGCGAGTGCGGAGCCGGGGAAGACGAGGAAGCGTGTGTTGCGCGCACCCTGGAATTCCTTGGAGCTGCCGTCGCGCGCGCCGATGTTAGACAGCAGGCCGGACAGCAGGGACATGTGGATACGGTCATCATCCCTGGAGGAGGACTCATTAAACTGCCAGCCCAGCTGCTTCGCTACGTCACGCAGCTGGCGCACCAAGTCGAACCACTCGCGGATGCGCATGTAGTGGAGGTATTCCTTCTTCATGCGCTTGCGGAAGGCGTTGCCGGACTGTTCGTCGCGGGTTTCCACGATGTAGTCCCACAGCTTGAGCATCGCCAGGAAATCGGACTTTGTGTCCTTGAAGCGGGCGTGGGCTTGGTCGGCCTGGGCCTTGAATTCGGTGGGGCGCTCGCGCACGTCCTGGATGGTCATGGCGGCGACGATGACGATGACGTCCTCGAGGCAGCTGGTGGTGCGGGCTTCGACGAGCATGCGGGCCATGCGCGGATCGACAGGGATGCGCGCAAGGTCGCGGCCGACTGGGGTGAGGACGGGCAGGCCGTCTTTCTCCTCGTCCTTGAGAGCGGAGAGCTCGTGAAGGAGGAGTAGGCCGTCGCGGATGGCCTTCTGGTCCGGCGGCTGGACGAAGGGAAACTCGGAGATATCGCCCAGTCGCAGCGAGATCATCTGCAGGATGACGCTGGCCAGGTTGGTACGCAGGATTTCCGGATCGGTGAACTCGGGGCGCGAGTTGAAATCGTCCTCGGAGTAGAGGCGGATGGCGATGCCGTCGGCGACACGGCCACAGCGACCGGAGCGCTGGTTGGCGCTGGCCTGCGAGATGGGCTCGATGGGCAAGCGCTGGACCTTGGTGCGCGTGGAGTAGCGAGAGATGCGCGCGGTGCCGGTGTCCACGACGTAGCGGATGCCGGGGACGGTCAGGGAGGTCTCCGCGATATTGGTGGACAGCACAATCCGCCGTCCGCGGTGCGAGGAGAACACGCGGTGCTGTTCCTCGTTGGACAGGCGTCCGAACAGGGGCGTGACCTCCACTCCGCGCCATGTGCGGCCTTCGAGGGCCTCCATCGCGTCACGGATGTCGCGCTCGCCGGGGAAGAAGCAAAGGATATCGCCCTCGCCCTCGGCCATGAGCTCCTCGATGGCCTCGCATAGTCCGTCAAGAGGATCTTGGTCCACAATCTTGCCGCCGGCCTCAAACTCGAGGGGACGGTAGCGAATCTCGACGGGGAAGGTGCGCCCAGAGACCTCAATAATGGGCGCCGGCGTTCCATCCTGGGACGCGAAATGGGACGCAAAGCGCTCCGGGTCAATCGTCGCCGACGTAATGATGACCTTGAGGTCCGGACGCTTGGGCAACAGACGCTTCAAGTAGCCCAGCAGGAAATCGATATTTAGCGATCGTTCGTGCGCCTCGTCAATAATGATCGTGTCATAGGCGTTGAGGAAGCGGTCGCGCTGCATCTCCGCGAGCAAAATACCGTCCGTCATGAGCTTGACCGCGGTCGTTGCCGACACGCGGTCGTCGAAGCGGATGGCGTAGCCAACGGTCTCGCCGATCTTCTGATCCAGTTCCTGCGCGATGCGCTCGGCGACGGTGCGTGCGGCCAGACGACGGGGCTGCGTGTGACCGATGAGTCCGCGGCGTCCGCGGCCGAGTTCCAAGCAGATCTTGGGGATCTGCGTGGTCTTACCGGAACCGGTTTCGCCAGCGATAATGACGACTTGGTTGTCGCGGATGGCCTCCGCGATGTCATCCTTGCGCGCCGAGACGGGAAGCGCGTCGGGGTAGGTTATCTCCGGAACGGAGGCATCGATAAGCGCGACGCGCTCCTGGGCTGCCTCGATATCGCGGCCGATGGCGGTGCGGGCACCCTCGGAGCGTGCCTTGTGGAGCCGGCGCTTGAAACTGCGTGCCTCGGCGAGGGATACCTTTTCAAGCGCGGCGAAGAGTTCCTCGCGCGAAGGGGCTGTGGTGTTTTCAGACATAGTTGCGCACCAGTCTACCCGCCGCTGCGCGTAGCTTTCCGATGCCGCCGTGCCCGGCGCCCCACAGCCTCCCGCGCTGTGGATTGTGAGCACATCAGTGGCGGTTCTTCGCTACTCTAGAACCGTTCAGCAGCGCGGGGAGAGTCCCCGTAGCAACAACGTGTGAGGAGCAGTGACGTGACGAACCCACAGGATCCACGCAATCCGTTCGGCGGCGGTGACTACAACTCTGACGGCACTGGTGAGAACGGTGGTGTCTACGGAAACGGCGGAAACTATGGCTACGGTGAGTATGGCCCCACGAATCACCCGGAGGATGCGCCGGGCTTTGGTCAGCAGCCCGCGGGTGGAATTCCGAACTACCCGGGCTACCCGGGGCAGGGCAGCGGAGCAATTCCGGGCGGCCAGCCGGGACCGGGCTACCAGGGCTACAGCGCGAACGAGGCGCTCTTCGGTTACGGCGGCGCGGCGACCGTGAAGGCCGGACCCGAGACGTCCGTCACGGATGCCATCGGGTGGGGCTTCAAGGCGACGTTCGGCAACGCCAAGCTGTGGATCGTCGGCGGCCTCGTCTACTTCCTGGCTGCCGCGGCCTTCGGTGCGCTGGGCGCTGCGCTCGGCGGCGATGAGGGCTCGAATACATTTGTCGATGTCGTTTCCGGCATTCTGTCGCTTATCGTCATGCCGTTCATCCTCCGGTTGGCGCTGTGGCAGATCGATGACCCCACGACGGAGTGGGGCTTCGTTGGCCGCGACGTGAAGTTCTGGCCGACACTGGGTGCGGGGCTTGTCGCCTCCATCATCCCGGGCATCGTGACCTTCGCGCTTATCGCGTCGCCGTTGTTCGGCATGATCGACCTGATGGACAAGCCGAATGTGAGCAATGACGAGCTCTTTGCGGCGTTGGGCTCGTTGTTGCTCATGCTGCTCGTCGTTCTCGTGGTCACCGTGATCATGACCCCGCTGTTACTGCTGATGCAGTGGCACGCGGCGGACGGCGCCAGCGTCAAGGACGCCATCGTGCAGGGCTTCCGTGCCGGCCTGCGTCACTTCTTCCCGCTGCTGGGCTTCACCCTGCTCATGGGTCTCATCATGATGTTTGGCCTCATCGTGACCTTGGGCCTAGGCGCGTGCGTGCTGCTACCGGCGTATACGCTGGGTACTGCACACTACTACCGCCAGGTCGTGGGCGGCGAGATTCCCGCAGCAGGCCGCAAGGCATAGCCACCTCCACGTATACAGCGAAGCGCGCCGCCCGGTCTGTGGGCGGCGCGCTTTGCTATGGAACGCGGGGGCAGTTCGGCGCTTTAGGCAGGGGAGAGCGGTGCCGAACGCTCGACGGCGTTGTGGAATGCGGCGGTGACGAGCGCGCCCAGCTCCTCGAATTCCTGGGAGCGCGCGGCCGAGGAACGGAAGACGAGGCCGATGGTGCGCTCGGCGACGACGTCGGGGGCGAAACGGCCCACGGCGAGCTCCGGGTTGCCGCATTCGGTGGCGAGCGCGGACTCGGGGACGAGCGTGCTGCCCAGGTTGCCCATGACGAGCTGCATGATGGTCGTGAGCGAGGAGGCGCGAGTCACGGCGTTCGTCGCTTCTGCCGGATTAATGTGCGCGGTGCGGCAGAGGTCGAGAATCTGATCGCGCAGGCAGTGCCCGTCATCGAGGAGGAGCAGATCGAGGTCATCGAGCTGCTTGAGCTCAAGGTCGGTGCGGCCGGCGAGTGGGTGCGAGACATTGGTGACGACCCGGAAATTCTCGTGGTAGAGCGGCACCTCGACAAGACCATGCGACTCCGCAGGCAGCGCCATGATGGCGACATCGAGCTGGCCGTCGCGCAGGCGCTGGACGAGGTTATCCGTCTGCTCTTCGACGAAGCGCGGTTCGAGCTCCGGGAACCGCTCGGCGATGGAAGTGAGGAGGTCCGGCAGGATATACGGCGCGATCGTAGGAATAATGCCAATGGTGAGCGGGCCTGTGAGGGTCCCGTTGGCGCCGCGGGCGTGGGCTAAGAAGGCATCGGCAGCTTCGAGCGTGGCCTTGGCATAAGGGAGGAGAGACTCCCCCGCTGTAGTAACAATCACTTTGCGGGTGGAGCGCTCGATAAGTTGGACGCCAAGGCCTTGCTCGAGCGCGACGAGCGCCTGGGAGAGGGAAGGCTGGGAAATCTGCAGCTTGGTAGCGGCGGTGCCGAAGTGCTTATTCTCGGCGATCGTCACGAAAGTGCGCAGCTGAGCAAGCGTGGGACGATACTCTTTATTGTGCATGCCTATAACTCTAACACTTCTTAATAAGTTTAGCTATTGACAGCCCGCGATTTGATAGGCATAATGGAGCATGTTGGCCACACAGTCCCGGTCATTGTGAGCGGGGCCTGCGGAAACGGCCAGTAGTGAAACCATTCAAGTTGTTTGCACCCTAAGGAGTAACACACACTATGCCTATCTTGACCGTTGGCGAGAAGTTCCCGGAGTTCGACCTCACCGCTCTGAAGGGCGGCGACCTGCACGACGTGAACGCGCAGCAGCCGGAGGATTACTTCGAGCAGGTTTCGCTCGACAAGTACCAGGGCAAGTGGAAGGTTGTCTTCTTCTACCCGAAGGACTTCACCTTCGTCTGCCCGACTGAGATCGCTGCATTTGGCAAGCTGAACGAGGAGTTTGAGGATCGCGACACCCAGGTTCTGGGCGGTTCCACCGACAACGAGTTCGCTCACTTCAATTGGCGTGCAACCCACCCGGAGCTTAAGTCCATCCCGTTCCCGATGTTCGCTGACGTCCGCCACGACCTCATCCGCGCCCTCGGTGTCGAGAACGCTGACGGCGTTGCAGACCGCGCTACCTTCATCATCGATCCGGATGGCATCATCCAGTTCGTCTCCGTGACCCCGGACGCTGTCGGCCGTAACACTGACGAGGTTCTCCGTGTCCTCGACGCTCTGCAGTCTGAGGAAGTGTGCGCCTGCAACTGGGAAGCTAACGACCCGACCAAGAACATCAACAAGCTCGACGTCGTCCAGTCCTCGCTCTAAGGCTGCGCCCATCTCAGGCATTAGGCCATGAGCTTTCAAGCCTCGCACACGCTGCGGGGCTTGCTTTTGACCATCGATTGAAAAACACCTATAAAACGCTGTAAGGAGCAAAGAATATGTCTATCGAAAACCTGAAGTCTTCCCTGCCGGAGTACGCCAAGGACCAGAAGCTGAACCTGGGCACCCTCACTCGTTCCACCGAGCTCAACGAGGAGCAGCTGTGGGGCTCCATCCTCGCCGCGGCCGCTGCCACCCGCAACGACACCGTCCTCTCCGAGATCATGGAAGAGGCCAAGGAGCACCTGTCCGCTGAGGCTATTGAGGCTGCCCTCGGCGCCGCTACCGTCATGGCAATGAATAACGTTGCGTACCGCGCTAAGGGCTGGCTGGGCGATGACTTCGCTCAGGTCAAGTTCGGCCTGCGCATGAACATCATTTCCAAGCCGGGCGTTGAGAAGGCCAACTTCGAGCTGTGGAACACTGTTGTCTCCGCCATCAACGGCTGTGAGCACTGCCTCGTTGCTCACACCAAGACCCTCCAGGAGGAGGGCCTGACCAAGGAGCAGGTCTGGGAGGGCATCCGCGTGGCTGCCACCGTTCAGGCTGTTGCACAGGCTGTTCAGATTGAGGCTGCTCGCTAAGAGCATGCACTCCTAGAACCGGTGGAGCTTCCAGTTCTCTTGCACTGGGCCTTGCGTTCACACGAGCGCAGGGCCTTTTTGTGATCCTTGGGGAAAATCCACAGGTGAGATCATTTCCGTTTGAGCTAGAACGGGCGTGCGTTGTGCGCTAAATTAAGAGCAGTTGTGAGAACTGCATTGACTAGGTCTTCGCATCCTGCCCACTTTTAGTTAAGGAAGGTCTATGAGCACGTCGTCGCGCCTCGCATTTAGCGGTTTGGTCGCTGCCGCGGCCTTGGGGATCGCCGCCTTTTCTTCTGACGGCTCCGCCGTTGCCAGCCCGCACGACGCCACGGCTGAGGAAACCGAGAGCCCCGCGACATTTTAGGGGTACGGCTTTGCCGTGCTTTCCGCGGCGAGGAACTCCAGGAGCGTCGCGCGTTGTGCCCGCTTTTCCGCGAATGTGGTGAGCGTTGGGAGGCCTATCGAGATGCCCTGGCCTATGGGGAGTGGCTGCGTGCCGAAGCCGCCGCCGACGCGCACCGTCTGAGGTAACGGCGTTCCTTGCAGCGGCGTGGTGCCGGAGCTCTACTCGAAGTCCAGCTTGTAGTGCTCCGGCTTCACCCTGCCAAGGAGCGTGCTGTAGACGAAAGTAAAGAGGAAGCCGAGAGCGATGGGGGCGGCGACAAAGACGAGGGCGACGATGATGACGTTGCCAGCGCTCCAGCCCCAACCTTCGTAATTGAGGGCGGCGAGCGGGCCGATGAGGCCGGAAATACCGAAGCCGGCCGAGATAGGCGTGCCGGAAATGCCCACGGCGCCGTCGATGCCGCCGAGGATGGCCGCAGAGCTTAAAATCGGCAGCAGGGTAATGGGGCGCGAAAAGACATTCGCCATCTGGACCTTGGGGGAGCCGAGGACGTGGAGGATGGATGTCGCAAAGCCATTGGCCTTCCAACCGATGATGAGCAGCGTGAAGCCGGTGGCGACGGCACCGAGGTCCGCCGTACCGGAGGCCACGCCCTCCATGAAGATGGCGGTGGCGATGCCGACGGTGGAAATCGGCGAGACGATAAGGAATGCGAAGAGCGTGGAGAGCACGATGCCCATGAGTACGGGCTCGAGCGTCGTCGCAGCGCTAAGCGGTGGGCCAGGCGCCGGGATGGTAGCGCGGGGCGCCGAAGAGTAACATAAGCCCCAGCGGTAACACTCACACCAGCATGATGAAAGGACTCTTTATGTCGTCTCGTTTCCAGTCCAGCTCCCGCCTCACGATCCGCGCGGCGGTGGCTGCCGTCCTCGCTGCAGGAATGGCTGCGGTCAGCCCCACGGTGGCGAGCGCGGATGAGCAGTCTGACCGCGAGTTCCAGCAGGAGCTCGACGCCGTGACGAGCGGCAAGGTCGTCCTGCCGTACCAGTCGCCGACCAACTCTCAGCGCTCGTGGGACACCGAGAAGTTTCTTACGCCGAGCGACTCGGCGTTCTGGAACCAGAACGTGGGCGGCAACCGGATTGTCTCGCCGCAGGGCAACGATGGCCTCGTGTGCGTCCACACGCGGTGGGTCGTTGGCCCGTGTTATCAGCACGGCAAGAAGCTCGAGTTCGTTGGCCAGGGTTGGGAAGGAATGTACATCAGCCCGGATCTCCCGGTGAATGCCATTCGCGACGCCACGAACTTCGCTCTGTCCGCGAATGGCGGTGGCCTGGTTCCGGTCACTACGTCCTCGGTCAACGCCATCATCTTGTCGTCTATCTTGACGCAGTACCCGGAGCAGTTCCCGGAGGTTCTCTCCTCGCTCGCGCAGCGTTAGAACAGCGTTAGGCAAGCCGGAGCCGAGGGGCGTCTGGGACTCGACGTCTAGTACTCGACGCGCAAGGAGGACAGGCGCACCTCACCGGCGGCATCGGAAGCATCGAGGTCGACGGTGCCCACGAACTGGAAGGCGTGCTCGCCCTTGGGATCGCAAATGATTTGGCGGACGGTCCAGGCGCGGGTCTCTTGGTCGTTCACGCGGAAGAACTCGGGGCCGCGGGCGGAGGGGCCGGTCTCAATGTCGTCGTACTCGTCGAAGTAATCGTCGAGCACAGCGCCGAAGTCGGGGACCTCGTCAAGATAGTCGAGGAGCTCGGCCAGGCGGTCTTCCTTCTCCAGGGCGAAGAGCTGGACGAGGCGGAAGAAGTAGTTGCGCACCATGATGGTAAACGCGCGGCGGTTGGCGGTAAGGGCCGTGGGGTCCTCGACGCCGAAGGCGAGCTCGCGGTCCAAGTCCTCCTGGGAGATGGGGTTGTCCTCGCCGGCCATCTGAGCCCATTCGTCCACGAGAGAAGAGTCGACCTGGCGGATGAGCTCGCCGAGCCATTCGACGACATCGGCAAGCTCGTCCGTGTAGTACTCGTCGGGGACGGATTGGCGGAGGGTACGCCAGGCGTCGGTGAGGTAACGCAGGATGACGCCCTCGCTGCGGGCGAGGCCGTAGGTGGCCACCAGGTCGGAGAAGGTCATGGCGTTCTCCAGCATGTCGCGCACGACGGATTTGGGCGCGATCTGGAATTCCTTGACCCAGGCATTGGTCTCAGCAAACGTGTCATAGGCTTGCTCGAGGAGTTCCTCCAGGGGCTTGGGCCACGTGATGTCTTCGAC
This sequence comes from Corynebacterium phoceense, assembly GCF_900092335.1. GTDB lineage: Bacteria > Actinomycetota > Actinomycetes > Mycobacteriales > Mycobacteriaceae > Corynebacterium > Corynebacterium phoceense. The sequence continues at coordinate 1,195,599 of NZ_LT596208.1, read as the reverse complement.
GATGGTCATGCGCTCGGTGTAGTCCACGCCATCGGCCTTGAGCTGGGCGATCTCCTCGCCGCGGCGCTGCTTCTGCTGGGCGATGAGAACCTGGCGGGGGTCGTCGAGGATGGCTTCGAAGACGGAGATAATGTCGAGCGTGTAGGTGTCCGACTCTGGGTCGAGCAGGCTCAGTGCGGCGAGCGCGAAAGGCGACAGGGGCTGGTTGAGCGCAAAATCGCGGGGGAGTTCGCGCACCACGTGGTAGGGGCGGCCGTAGATGTCGAGGCCCTTGGTGGACTTCTGGACGACGCCGGTGCGCACGAGCCCGCGGAAGAGATCCAGCGCCGTGAGGATATCCTGGTTCTGCTTGGAGCGGGTGTCGTGGTTGGTACGCAGGAGGTGGCGCATGTGCTCGTAGCCGTCGCCGTGGCGGGCAAGGACATTGAGCAGCATGGAGTTGGAGACCTTGAACTGGCTGGTGAGCTGCTCAGGCTCGGCATCGATGAGTCGCAGGTAGGTCTTCTCTGACCAGGTGACCTCGCCGTCGCGGGCGGACTTCTTCTTGAGCTTCTTCAGGCGCGCCGGGTCGTCCCCGGCCTTGCGGCGGGCCTTGGCGTTTTCGATTTCGTGCTCGGGGGCCTCGACAACGACGGTGCCTTCGGTGTCGTAGCCGGCTCGTCCGGCGCGGCCGGCGATCTGGTGGAACTCGCGGGACTTCAAGATGCGCTGGCGGGTGCCGTCGTACTTGGCCAGGCCCGTCATAAGCACGGTGCGGATGGGCACGTTAATACCCACGCCCAGGGTGTCCGTGCCACAGATGATCTTGAGCAAGCCGCGCTGGGCGAGGCGCTCGACCAGGCGGCGGTACTTGGGCAGCATGCCGGCGTGGTGGACGCCAATGCCCTTGCGTAGCAGCTTGGACAGGTCCCGGCCGAAGGTCGTGGTAAAGCGGAAACCACCGATTTCCTTCGCGACTGCGTCCTTTTCCTCGGGCGTGAGGATTGTGCCGATGGAGGTGAGCGCTTGGGCGCGCTCGGAGGCCTCGCGCTGGGAGAAGTGCACGACGTAGATGGGTGCCTTGCCCGTGGAGAGGAGTTCTTCGATGGTGTCCTGCACGCCCGTAAAGACATAAGAGAAGTCGAGCGGCACGGGACGGGTGGTCCCGGCAACGAGCGTGGTGTCGCGGCCGGTGCGCTGGGTGAGGTCCTCCTCGAGCCACGACGTGTCGCCGAGTGTGGCGGACATGAGGAGGAACTGCGCCTTGGGCAGTTCCAGGAGCGGTACTTGCCAGGCCCAGCCGCGGTCGGGCTCAGAGTAGTAGTGGAACTCATCCATGACGACTTGGTCGATAGAGGCCTCCGCGCCGTCGCGCAGCGCGATATTGGCGACGATCTCCGCGGTGGCCGCGATAATCGGCGCGTTGCCGTTGACGGTGGCGTCGCCCGTCATCATGCCCACGTTATCGGGGCCGAAGATCTCGCACAGCGCGAAGAACTTCTCGGAGACCAGCGCCTTAATGGGGGCGGTGTAGAAGCTGCGCTGGCCGCGGGCGAGCGCGATAAAGTGCGCGGCGTTAGCCACCATGGACTTGCCGGAGCCGGTGGGTGTCGCAAGGATGACATTGTCGCCGGCGAGGATGCCCAACGAGGCTTCCTCCTGGGCGGGGTAGAGGCTAATCCCGCGGTCTTTCGTCCACGCGATGAAGGTGTCCCACACCGCCTCGTCGAAGAGGGAGGAGGGGACATCCTCAAGGTCGGCCAGCTTGTCAGACAACGTCGCGGTATTCACGACTCACCAGTCTACAAGGCAGGCCGACGCGAGTTACTTGGCTTTGCCTGAATCGTCCGAGTCATCGGAAGCATCCGAGTCTCCGGCAGAAGGACCACCCAGCTCTTGCGGGCCCGAAGAGTCCCGACCGAAGTTATCCTCGCGGTCGTTGATGTCCGCGGTGAGGATCTGGTCGCGCCAGGAATTCTCGTGGCCGAGGGCATCGAGGAAGCGCTCGAATTCCTCCGAGAGCTCTTCGCCGGTAGGCGCGCCCTGCTCGCCCGGCATGATGGCCTGCGGGTGCTCCTCGCGGTAGCGCTCCATATAGGCGTCGTACTGGTTCTCTAGCTGGCCCACGACCTGTGCGATCTCCTCGGAGTCGTTGACCTGCTCCTCAATCTGGTGGTTGAGTCGCGCGGCATCGGCCTCCAGGGCGCGCAGTGGCAGCTTGAGCCCCGTCACGGAGGCGACGGACTCGAGAAGCTCGAGCGTGGCCTGTGGGTACGGGGAGTTGGCCAGGTAGTGCGGCACGTGCGCCGTGTAGCCCGCCACGTTCCGGCCGGCCTTCGCTAGGGCACGTTCGATGTACATCTGCGCCGCACCCGGGACCATCATTGTGGAGTCGAGGCGGAACATGCGGCTCACGAGCTCCGGTGAGTTGCCGTGGGCCGTAATCACCATGGGGCGCGTATGCGGCACCGGCATGGGCGCGCCATATAGCGCGACCGTCTGCTTGACGTCGAACTTCTCAACCAGGTCAGTGACGGCCTTGGTAAAAGCCTGCCAGCGCAGGTCCGGCTCGGGGCCAGACAGCAGCAGGAAAGCCTTGTCCGCGTTATCGCGCAGCACGCGCATATCGAGATCGAGATTCTCAATCTCTATCGGTGCGTCATTATCGAGCGTCACCGCAGGGCGGCGCGAGCGGTAATCGATGAGCTCGTCCGCGTTAAAGGATGCGATAAGTCTGTTATCGAGCGCTGCCTTGAGGTGGTCGGCACTGTGCTCGACCGCCTGGCCTGCGTCCGCGTAGCCGTGCAGGGCGACGATAAGGGTGGGGCCGTCCGTCTCACCGGCCGCGGTGTCGTTCACCGCCGGTGCTGGGTACTCCAGCTCATACATGCGATCTTCGTTCGCCATGGTGTCCTCCTAGCGTCTATACCCTCCACAACAGCGAACCTCACCGTTGTTATTCCCTTGCACGCAATCAAATTTCAGGGGTGCGGCAATGGGGTAGGTGGCCAACTATTTTAGCGCGAAAAACCTGCCAAGCGTGCCGGTTGTGCCCCATCTATTCCTGTGGAGTCAATACCAATGTGTGCATCTGTGGATAATCCCCGGGGGACTGCACACTCTATTGGGCAATGCACCCACGTTTTCCACAGGCACGAACGCGCCGGTCTCGACACCATGTAAAGTAACCCGCCACAGTGAAAGCATGACTACTTCACATGATGCTGTTACACCTGGTTACCTGCTCGCTTCTATCCCTGGGGCGCTCGGATTTTATCCCAGCGACTCCATCATCCTCATGGGCTTTAGCTCAGAGGACAATCGCCTCGTCTTAGGGCCCGTCGCCCGTTTCGACATCGCGCTGGCCTCGCGCCAACTGCCTGAGGCCTTCGCCGTCGTCGCCGCGGGGGCGGACGTCGTCTTCGCCTTCATCGTTTCCCACCGCCCCGACCCCGCCATTCATGACCTCACCGATCTCCTCTTCGACTTCTCTGCTGACCTCGACGACACTGACCGCACCGTCGACGCCTGCTGGTTTACCCCAGAGATTTCCGTCGGCCAGCCCTATGAGATGTGCTTTGCCCCGGCGGAGATTCCGCTCACGCACACCGCGGAATGGCAACAGGGCACCATTGGCTCCATCGCCGCGTCGCCCACTATGGAGCGCTGGCGCGAGGCTGGCCGCCTGCCAGAGATTTCCCGTGACGAGGCCTTCGCCTGCTTCGACGAGGCCAATCCTCACTTCGGCCCGCGCGATATCGCAGCCATGGTGAGAGCCGCTGCTTCCGATGCCCCCTTGCTCGCCCAAGGCCGTCCCGCGCGGCCTGTGCCCATGGCAGCCGGCGGGGCGGCCAGCACCGTGGCCGAGGACGTCCGCCTGCGCTTCGAGGTCCGCGACATCGTGCCGCTGGCGACGCGGGTCTTTAGCGAGCTGTCGAATATGACGGGTGAGCCGCCGGAGGACGACCCTGTGCGTGCCGATGCCGTCCTGCTCACCCGCATGGCGACCATCTTGTACGACACCGCGTTGCGCGATCTCATCGTGAGCGCTCTGTGCGACCAACCCAAGGGCGCGGCGCGAGTGCTGCTCGCCGTGGCGCAGACGGTTCACGGACTCGCGCGCACCAACGCGTTGGCGCTCTATGCCATGGCGCAGGTCGCGCTCGGCTTGCCGATGGTCGCCGGCACCGTGTTGTCCGTCGCCCTCGAGGAAGACCCGGAGCACACCCTCGCGGGCCTGCTTATGCGTGGGTATCGCGCCGGGCTGCAGGACAAGATGGTGGCGAACTTCCGGCGCGGATCCGCCAAGGCGCGTGCGAGCCTCGGCCTCGACGAGGACGGCGAGCGCGCCTTGTGTGCCTAGCGGACGTGTGTCCATGCCCGAAACGACGAAATCCCGGCACCGTAATCGGCGTCGGGACTCGTGTGTGGAAGACGCTTAGCGGACGCGCTTGGCGGAGTGCGCGCGCTCGCCCAGGTTCTTCGTGAAGTTCCAAGCGTCGGTCACGATGGTGGTGAGCTCTGTACGCGTCGGGTTCCAGCCCAGCTCTTCCTTGATCTTGGCGGAAGACGCGATGAGCGTCGCCGGGTCGCCAGCGCGGCGCGGGGCAAGCTCGGCCGGGATGGGGTGGCCTGTCACGGCGCGGCAGGCCTCGATGACCTGCTTGACGGAGTAGCCGTCGCCCGAGCCCAGGTTGTAGATGCGGTGCGTGCCCGGCGTATTCGTCTCGAGCGCGAGGACGTGTGCGTCCGCGAGGTCGCGGATGTGGATGTAGTCGCGCACGGCCGTGCCATCCGGGGTGGGGTAGTCATCGCCGAAGATAAAGATCTTGTCGCGGTGGCCCAGCGCCACCTGGAGCACGAGCGGGATGAGATGGGTCTCGATTTCGCGGTTCTCGCCAATCTCGCCGTAAGCGCCCGCAACGTTGAAGTAGCGCAGCGAGGTCGCGCCCAGGCCGTAGGCGTTCGCGTAGGACGTGATGGCGTAGTCGATGGAGAGCTTCGTCGCGCCGTACGTGTTCGTGGGTTTGGTAGGCAAGTCCTCGGTGATCGGCACGACCTCGGGCTCGCCGTAGGTCGCCGCGGTGGACGAGAAGACGAGGTTCTTCACGTCGTTGGCGCGCATCGCGTCGAGCAGCGCCAGCGTGGTGACGAGGTTGTGCTGCCAGTACTCGTCCGGCACCTCCATGGACTCGCCGACAAGCGAGCGTGCCGCGAAGTGGACGACGCCCTCGAAGCCGCCTTCGCCGAGGACCTCGGCGGCCTTATCACGCACGTCGCCCTCGACGAGGCGGGCGGCGGCCGGGACGGCCTCGCGGTTGCCCGTGGTGAAGTTGTCAATGATGGTGACGTCGTGGCCGGCCTCGACGAGGACGGCGGCGCACACGCTTCCCACGTAACCGGCACCGCCGGTGACAAGCAGCTTCATGAATAGGACCTTTCCATTAGGCGGTTGGGGCAATGCCCGCGGTACATGCTGCGGGCAGGCGAGTCGAGTCAGGAGTGTTGGTCTGTATACAACAATCTCCCACTGTAGACGCGAACGCGGCCGCGGTCCCGGTGCGAAACTCGTGTGGCCCAGTGAGGGGCGAAACGAGCGGCACAGGGAGCGCGGCCGCGGAGAAGACGCCGGTGCGAAAGGCGAGCACCGGCCCGGCACGCTACGTGCGAATGCGAATGGCGTGAGCGAGGTCGTCGACGAGCTCAACGGTGGCGCCGTTGTCCGTCGTCATCGTCACGGTGCCGTTGTCATTGACCACGGTGACCGCGGCGCCGACCACGATGCCAGCCTCGTAGAGCTTACGGAACTGGGAGGCATCGACCTGCAGGATCTCGTTGATCTGCTCGATGGTGCCCTTCGTCTCCTCGTTGTCCGGAAGATCGATGACGCGCACGCCCGCCTCGAGCGACGGCGGGGTCACGCCCAGCTCGTCGAGGGCCGGGATGGGATTGCCGAACGGGGAGCGGAATGGTTCGTCCAGGATGTTGACGAGGCGACGCTCGACGTCCTCGCTCATGACGTGCTCCCAGCGGCAGGCCTCGTCGTGGACCTGGTGGATGTCGAGGCCCAGGACGTCGGTGAGCAGGAGCTCAGCGAGACGGTGCTTGCGCATAACGGCCGTGGCCAGTGAGCGGCCCTGCGCCGTGAGGTCGAGGCTGCGGTCGTTGCGCACGTGCAGTAGGCCATCGCGCTCCATGCGGGCGACCGTCTGGGAGACCGTCGGGCCGGACTGCTCGAGGCGCTCAGCAATGCGGGCGCGCAAGGGAGTAATACCCTCTTCTTCCAGCTCATAGATGGTACGAAGATACATCTCCGTGGTATCGACTAGATCGCGCATGCTGTATGGCCTTTCTGTCTGGAGCCGACGTGCGCGACGGCCCCAGCTGCTGTAATAGAGAAATACTCGCCCACGCCAACGCGCCAGCACGCCGTTTTATTTCCACGACCTGCCGCCGCGCGGTGTGATTTACTCCCATACTTTAGCGTAAAAGCACGGTCCCGTGCGCAGGAAAACACTCTTAACTGCCGATTTTTGATAGTCGCGGACTATGGGATGTGGGCGACTAAGCGCCGAAACCTGTAGGTGACATACGACACCGCCCCCGGCCGGCTGGCCGAGAGCGGTGGAAAGGGGCGCGGTGGTGCCCGGAATGAGTGTGGGCTTGTTTACTGGGCGTACTCGCGCAGGCGGGCGGCGCGGTTGCCGTCGCGCAGCTTAGCCATCACCTCGCGCTCGATCTGGCGGACGCGCTCGCGGGAGAGACCGAACTTGCGGCCAATCTGGTCGAGGGTGCGCGGCACACCGTCGTCCAGGCCGTAGCGCAGACGGATGACATCCTGCTCGCGCTGCTCCAAAGAGCCGATGACGGAGCGGATATCAGAGTGGCGCATCGCGGCGACGACGGCGGACTCGGCGTCGGTCGCCTCAGCGTCCTCAATGAAGTCGCCCAGCGGTGCTTCCTCGTCCGCGCCGACCGGCATGTCAAGCGAGACCGGGTCGCGGGACTGGCGCAGGAGCATCTCAATCTTCGACTCGTCAATGCCGGATTCCTCCGACAGCTCCTCGTTCGTGGCCTCGCGGCCCAGGGACTGGTACATCTCGCGCTTGATGCGGGAGAGCTTATTGACCTGCTCGACGAGGTGGACTGGGAGGCGAATGGTGCGCGACTGGTCAGCCATGCCGCGCGTAATGGCCTGGCGAATCCACCACGTGGCGTACGTGGAGAACTTAAAGCCCTTGGAGTAGTCGAACTTTTCCATGGCGCGAATAAGGCCGAGGTTGCCCTCCTGGATGAGATCGAGGAGCGGCATGCCGCGGCCGGTGTAACGCTTCGCGAGCGAGACGACGAGACGGAGGTTGGCTTCCAGCAGGTGGGAGCGGGCCTTCTTGCCGTCGCGGGCGAGGATCTTCAAATCACGCTTCTCAGCGCGGGTGAGCTTCTCGGCGTTGGCGAGCTTGTGCTCCGCGTAGAGACCAACCTCAATACGCTGGGCGAGTTCCACCTCGTCTTCGGCCGAGAGCAGCGCCGTCTTACCGATACCGTTGAGATAAACACGAACCAAGTCTGCGGAGGGATTATCGTTCGTCTGATTGCGGCGGGAGCCGCGGTCCGCGTCGTCGGGCGCGAAGCCGTCGTTTTCTGCGGTGGTGTGGGCTGCGGAAGAGCTGCTCATTGTTTGTGGCCTCCTATAAGGTTTCGCCGGTAACACATTGTTCAACGGCCGAGAGGTGAAATGAGTTCCCGCCGCCGATTATTGCTGCGATAAGTGTCGCACAAATGGGGGTAATTCACCGGGGGTAACCTGCGGTTTCCTGAGATCCACTTAAAACAAAAAATTAGTGGAAATTCAGACTCGGGCCGCGAGGCTAGCACTCGACGAGGACCGTGAAGGGGCCCTGATTGACGGAGGTGACCTCCATCATGGCACCGAAGCGGCCTGTCTCCACGTGCACTCCGTGGCCCTCGAGCGCGGTGCGCAGCGCCTCGATGACGGGCTCGGCGTCTTCGCCAGGCGCGGCGTCCGACCATGACGGGCGGCGGCCCTTGGCGGTGCGGCCGTAGAGCGTGAACTGGGAGACGAGGAGAACCGGCGCGCCCGCGTCGCGGACGGCAACCTCGCCGTCGAGGATACGCAGGCCCGAGATCTTGTCTGCCATCTTGTCAATTTTCGACGCCAGCGTGCTGGCGTCGTCGCAGTCCTCGCGGGCCACGCCCACGAGTGCGAGCAGCCCGCCGGTCTCGGGGCAGTCGATAGCGCCGACCACCTCGCCTTCGACGGTGACGGACGCGGACGAGACGCGAGTGAGAACGGCGCGCATGAAAGAAAGACTCCTTAGTCGTTGAGCAGGTCGGTGGGTATGAGCAAGCCGTGGCGGACGAGATCCACGACGGCAGGCAGGGCAGAGGCGAGGAGCTCGTCCTCGTCGAAGTCGTTGAGTGCGGCGTAGACGCCGACGGTATCGGCGAGTGTGAGGCCCTCCGGGTTGAGACCCGCGACGATGGCGGCGAGGTGCTCGTCCACGTCGTGCTGCCAGCGTGGGCCCTCGGTACGGGTGAGTCGCAGTGCGGCGCGGTGAAAACCTTGGCCGGATTCGTCCGGCAGGGCGACGTCCTCGCGGGCGAGGCCCGGGCGCACCGCGAAGTGAGAGCGCTCCAGCTGGCCGGGGACGAGGCCGCGCAGCCACGCGACGCGCGCGAAGTACTCCTCGACCTCGGGGCCGAGCGGATCGTTAAACGGCTGCGGCATGTACTCCGCCAGGATGTCCGAGGGTTCGTCGTCGCCGATGCGCTGCACGGCCACGAAGCCGAAGCCGATGCCCGTGACGTCGTGGGCATGGAAGTGCTGAAGCCAGCGCTGCGCCTGCTCCTTGCCGGTGTCCGAGCGCAGGTCCACGGATTCGTCCTTGAGCCACGTCGAGACGTAGAGCGACGGGTCCGCGACGTCGCGCTGGATGATCCACGCGGCCACGCCTGTGGCGGGCAACCAGGACGCGACGCGCTGCTGCCAGGGGACGTCGCCTTGGTGGACCCAGGCCGCGAGCAGGTGCGCGGTGCCGCCTGGGTTGAGGTGCTCTGGGGCCTGGGAGATGACGAGCTCGGAGGCGCCGTCCAGGTTGAGGCCGGAGTCGCGGTAGACGTGGCCCACGGTGGGCAAGCCCACGACGAAGGGCGGGTTGGCCACGATCCGGTCGAAGCGTTCGCCGTCGACAGGCTCGAACCAGGAGCCCTGGCGGAGATCGACGCGCTCGGTGGCACCGGCCGCGGCGACAGTGGCACGGGCGAGCTCGAGGGCGCGCGCATGGACGTCTGTGGCGACAACCCGCGTAGCGTTGCCCAGCTGGCCGAGCAGCTGCACTCCCGAGCCTGTGCCGAGGTCGAGGACGGACTCGACCGGCGAGTGCGGAGTCGACTGGAGGAGGGAGAGCGAGGCCGAACCGACGCCCAACACGTGATCGGGGCCGGGGACGTGGTCGACGAAGGTGGCGTCCACGTCGGAAAAGACCCAGTGGTTGGCGCCCGCGATGACGTGCGGGCGTACGTCGAGGGCGATACGGATCGTCCCGGCGGTAGCAGCAGGGACGGTGACCCCGGCGTCGATGAGGCGGGTGGCCAGCGGTGCAGAGAGGGCATCGGCAAGCTCGGCGGGGGTTAGCGGCTCGTGGAGGATAAACGCGCGAATGAGCGCGTCGAGCTGCGTGCCGCCGGAGGTGGCGAGCAGAACGGGGCCGGACTCGCCGCGATAGAGGGCCTCGGTGACCTCAGGGCCCAGGTGGCCGGAGAGACCGGCGTCGGTAAAGCCGGCGGATTCGAAGGCGGCGGCGAGGTCCGCGGCGGCATCGGCAAGCGGGAACTTGGGGTTGAGCGGCGCGAAGAAGTCGGTCATAGCGGGCCTTTACTGAGTGTCGTCGTGGTCGATGGTGCGGGAGGCGGGCAGCTCGGCGGTGCGTTCACGCTCAAGCTGGGCGTAGTGCTGTTGCTGCTGGCGGGCGAGGGCGGGGCGGTAGACCATGCGCTCGCGCTCGTCGCGCTTCTGGCCGCGGCCGTTGCCGAGCACGACCGCAATCCACGGCAGCGGCACGGAGACGGCCAGCGCGATGGTCGCGGCGAGGTACCAGTGCATGACGAGGAAGAACGCGCCGAGCAGGAGGGAGGGCACGCGGAGGAACTGGAGAAAAGCGTATTGCTTCTCGCGGCGGAGGCGATCCTGGCCGGGGCCGACCTTCGCGTCTGTAATGAGGGTACTGCGGCGGGCAAAACGGCGGCGGGGAGCTTCCTCTGCGACGCCCTCAATAATGGAGGGATCGCTAGACGACGATCCGGTCATAGGATCGTCTGGGGTGTCGTCGCCATTGTCCCGAGTGCTCATGACAACCCAGCCTAGCCCCTAGAGTCGCATTTTTTAACCCTCGTGGGGCATGATAGGTCGAGTGAGTACTACGACGACGAAGACGATTGAACGCCCCGACGTTCGTGAAGAGACGTCGACGGGTGATGGCACCCCGAAGTTCTTCCACTACGTGCGCAAGGACAAGATCCTGAATTCCGCTGTGAGCGGCGAATACGTCGTTGCACTGTGCGGCGAGACCTTCCCGGTGACCAAACAGGCGAAGCCGGGTTCTCCGGTGTGCCCGGACTGCGAGAAAATCTATAAGGGGCTGCGTCGTAAGTGAGCGCCCGCCGCGGTCCTTTGCGCGCCTGGCAACAGGCGGCATTGGACAAATTCTTGGCAACCAAACCGCGTGACTTCATGGCCGTGGCAACGCCGGGTGCCGGTAAGACGACGTTCGCGTTGCGCATTGCCACGGAGCTTATCGATGACCGCACGGTCGACCGCGTCATTGTTGTGGTCCCCACGGAGCACCTCAAGGTGCAGTGGTCCCACGCCGCCGCGCGCGTGAACCTGTCGCTGGACCCGAACTTTAAGAACTCGTCTGCGGTCAACCCGGCGTACGACGGCATTGTGGTCACCTATGCCCAGGTAGGCATGCACCCGTTCAAGCACCGCGCCGTGGCCTCGTCCAAGCGCACGTTGGTGATCCTTGACGAGATCCACCACGCCGGCGACGCAAAAAGCTGGGGCGACGGCGTGCGCGAGGCCTACGACGACGTGGAGCACCGCCTGGCGCTTACAGGTACGCCGTTCCGTTCCGATGACTCGCAGATCCCCTTCGTGCGCTACGAGCAGGACGGTGAGGGCCACCTCGTTAGCCAGTCCGACCACACCTATGGGTACGGTGACGCGCTTGCCGATGGCGTCGTGCGCCCCGTGGTCTTCCTTTCTTACTCTGGCGAGTCGCGCTGGCGCGATTCCGCCGGCGAGGAGCATGCCGCCCGCCTGGGCGACATCCTCAACCCGGAGCAGACCGCCCGCGCGTGGAAGACGGCGCTGGACCCCAAGGGCGAGTGGATTCCTACCGTTTTGAATGCGGCACACACGCGGCTTATGCAGATGCGCCGCAACATGCCGGACGCCGGCGGCCTCGTGCTCGCCACGGACACGCAGACCGCCCGCGCGTACGCGAAGATCTTGAAGAAGCTGTCGAATACGCCGGTCTCCGTCATCCTCTCCGACGATCCGACGTCCTCGGACCGCATTGAGGAATTCTCCCAGTCCACCGACGAGTGGATGGTCGCTGTGCGCATGGTTTCTGAGGGCGTCGACGTCCCGCGCCTGGCCGTGGGCGTCTACGCCACCTCCGCGTCCACGCCGCTCTTCTTCGCGCAGGCCATCGGCCGTTTTGTGCGTTCGCGCATGCCGGGCGAAACCGCGAGTGTCTTCCTGCCCTCCGTCCCCGTGCTCCTGGGCCTGGCGGAGAACATGGAAAAGTCCCGTGACCACGTCCTTGGTGCGGAGAAGTCCCCGGATAAGGAGGGCTGGGACGACGATCTGTTGGCCGAAGCCAACAAGAAGAAGACCGAGCAGGACATGCTCGAGCCGACCTACGAGTCCTTGGGTGCGGAGGCTGAGTTCTCCGGCCTGCTCTTCAACGGCTCCCAGTTCACCACCGGCGATATCACGCAGGAAGACCAGGACTTCATCGGCATCCCCGGCCTCCTCGACGCCGATCAGGTCAAGGACCTGCTGCGCAAGAAGCAGTCCGATGAACTCGACCGCCGCGAGCAGGAAGAGAAGGCCAAGCGCGCCGCCGAGGCCGCCGAGGCCCACCGCCGCGAAATCTTCGGCCTGCCCAGCGCGCCGCAGAACCGGAAGCCCGCTGCTTCCGATGCCGCTGGCGAAGCCAGCGGTGTTGTCGATGAGATCGCCGAGCTGCGCAAGGAGCTCAACACCTTGGTCTCCATCAAGGCGCAGAGCTCCGGCCGCCCGCACGGCGCTATCCACACGGAGGTCAGAAAGGCCTGCGGCGGCCCGCCCACCGCACTGTGCAACGCGGAGCAGCTGCAGGCGCGGATTGATTTTCTGCGGGCTTGGTAGAGCGCAGGTGCTCTCGCTTGTCGAAACGTGAATGAGTCGCCGAAAATCGGGTGAATTTTCGGCGACTCATTCATACTTGTGCTGCACGCTCGGGCGCCTTCGGTTAGGCTGATGCTCACAACACACGGGGGAGATCAGCATGGGGATTGTTGACAGAAAATTTCCGGGGGCTTTCAAAGTAGGCCAGGGCCTTTACTTGCCTGAAGAGCCGACGCCGGAACAGCTCGCGGCGCTCGCTTGCGAGAGGGGTGCGTATCTAACCGGCGAGAGCGCCGCACAGGTGCTGCTGGGTGAACAGCTCACCTTTCCGCTGCGCTTGGTGAGTCGCACATCGCTACCGTCTTCGCAGCTATGGACCGTGTCGCGACGGAACCGGTTGGTGTACCTCACGCGTGGCGACCTTAAGATCCTGTATCACCCCCTCGCCGTGGCCGATATCGCCAATGACGACCGGGCCATTCGGCTGCTCGCGAGCCGCTACGGCGGAAAGAGGGGACAGAGGTTGCTCGACGAGGATCTCTCGCACGTGCGCGAGCTTCCCAAGCGGACGCGGGAACTTATCAACCGCGCCGCGGTCGGGGCTGAGTCCCTGCTCGAGCGCACTGTCGCCCGTGCACTGCGGGAACATGGCGTCGAGGTAAAAGTCAATCACCTGATCGGGCTTTACCGCTGGGATCTGGTGATCCCGAAAACGAAGGTCGCAATCGAACTTGACGGATTCAAGTTCCACATCCAGCGTGACGTGTTCATCCATGACCGCTGGAAGAATAATGATGCTGTCCTGCGCGGCTGGACGACGCTTCGATATTCCGGTTCTTGCGTGAAACATCATCTCGAGGACGTGGTGGGGCAAATCCTCTCAGCGAAGGCCCCGCGACTGAGCGAGCGGTGGCACAGGCTCTTCGTACGGCAGTGGCATTGGGGTATGCACGACGAGATGGTTGTTCTGGAATGACGGAACGTGAATGAGTAGCGAAAAACAGAGTGAGTTTTCGGCGACTCATTCATACTTCGCAGTCCCACCTGCCGAAGGGGACGCATGCCGCTGCACTCGGCCGGTGCATGCGGCCAGCGTTCCCGTGAATTCGCGAGTGCAGTTCTCAGAATTGCCCGAGACGAGAGCGGCCTGCACGACGGTCAGGCCGCCGCGGTAGCGACTTTCAAGAGGCAGGCAGCGACGCGGGAACACCCTGCACAAAGTGCAATTGATGGCCGCGTACCGCGGCGCCGAAACAAGGAGGGGATCCACCCCTGGGTGTGACAAAGTAGTCAAGCCAAGGATCGCCTTCCTAAGGCAAGCCTTCGCGATTTAAACTACCGATGAGATTAATTATCAGCCTCACTCATTGACGAGGAAGTCCTCATGGTTATGTTGTCGCTTTTTGCCACCGGCCACCGCGCCGCGACTTCTGCACCGCTGCCTGGCGCGGTCGAGCGCGAATGCACTGCCCGCGCCCACCTCCTGCCCGTCGGCGCCGAAGCCGTGCTCACCAGCGTCGCCCGCGTCACGAATCCGGCGCTGGCCCTTCGCCTGCGCGAGCTCGGCTTGCGCGAGGGCGCGACACTCACCATTGGCAATAAGACGGCCGGCGGCGGCCGCGTCGTGACCGTGGACGGCTGCCGCTACGCCCTCGACGTGGCGACCCTCGCGAGCCTGGACGTCCAACGATGAGCACCACACACAAAGCCGCCAGCTGTCACAGCAATGCCGGCGGGGCAGTAGCTCCCGCGGGTGCGCCTATCGTCGCGCTCGTCGGCGCACCGAACTCCGGCAAGTCCACGCTCTTTAACGCGCTCACCGGTGCGAAGGCCCAGACCGGCAACTGGCCAGGCACCACCGTCGAGGTCGCCCGCGGCGCCTGGCGGCTCAGCACAGCGCACGACTGCGCGTGTGCCGGGACCAGCGAGTGCCACTGCCCTCACCAGGCGCAGGCGATCGACCTCATCGACTTTCCTGGCGCGTATTCGCTCGACCCTATGAGCCCGGATGAGGAGCTCACCCGGGACATGCTCATCAGGCATCCGGTGGACGAGCGTCCCGATGCCGTCGTAGTCCTCGTCGACGCCACCGCCGTGGCGCGCGGTCTCAACATGGCGCTGCAGGTTGCGGAGTACCCGCACCGCGTCGTCATCGCGCTGAGTAAGACGGACACGGCCGCCGCCCGCGGCATCACCGTGGATGTCAGGAAGCTGGAAAAGCAGCTCGGGATGCCCGTCGTCACTGTCAACGGACGCACGCGCTCCGGCATCGCAGAACTAGAGCGCGCCGTCCGCGCAGCACTGGCCACGACTAAGACCACCCTCCGCACCTCCCATGATCCCGACGATCGATTCCGAGATGTCGATGCTGCTGTGAAGGCCGCCGTCACCCGCGGTCCCGCCGCGACCACCGCCACGGAGAAGATTGACCGCTTCGCCCTCCACCCGGTCCTGGGGCCCATTCTCTTCCTTGGCGTCATGTGGCTCGTCTTCCAGATCACCACCACTGTCGCGGCACCGCTGCAGGATGGCCTCGAGGCGTTCATCCTGGGGCCAGTCTCTGATGCGGCGCGCGCCGGGCTCGAAAAAGTCGGCCTGGGCGGGGGACTGGTGGAAGGCCTCCTTGTCGACGGTTTCATCGGCGGCGTGGGCACCGTGCTCACCTTCGCCCCGCTCATGGCGCTCATGTTCATCTGCCTGGCCGTGCTGGAGGACTCCGGCTATATGGCGCGGGCGGCGGTGGTCACCGACCGCGTCATGCGCGCCATCGGGCTGCCGGGCAAGGCGTTTATCCCCATCATCGTGGGTTTTGGCTGCAATGTCCCGGCGATTGCCGCCACGCGCGTGCTCGCCGCGCCCAGACAGCGCATCCTCACCGCACTGCTCATTCCATTCACGTCGTGCTCCGCGCGCCTCGTCGTCTTCCTCATGCTCGCGCAGACCTTCTTCCCGGCGCATGCAGGCAGCGCCGTCTTCACGATGTACGTCGTCTCCATCGCACTCGTCGTGCTCACCGGCCTGCTCCTGCGCCACACGCTGTGGCGCGCCATGCCCGCCGAGGCACTTGTCATTGATTTGCCCTCCTACCAGCTGCCCACCGCGCGCCTGGCCTTGTCCGTCATGTGGATTCGTCTCAGAGGATTCCTGCGCACCGCCGGCGGCATTATCGTCTCCACCGTCATCGTCATCTGGCTGCTCATGGCCATCCCCGTCGGCACGGACGCCCGGATTGGTGAGGTCGCCCCACAGGATTCCGCGTACGGCACCGTCGCGCGCACCATCGCCCCGGCCTTCGCGCCTGCTGGCTTTGACTCGTGGTCGCTCACTGGCCCGCTCGTCACCGGCTTCGTGGCGAAGGAAGCGCTTATCTCCACGTGGGCGCAGACCTATGCCGTCGCGGACGTCACGGATGCTGATCCCACCGAGCAAGCCGCCAGCCCCCTCGCCAGCAGTATCCGCGCTGACTTTGAGGCGGCATCGGAAGGCCATGCTTTGGCCGCGGTGTGGGCCTACATGCTCTTCCTGCTCTCGTACACCCCGTGCGTGGCGACCATCGCCGCACAGCGCCGCGAAATCGGCTGGCGGTGGACCCTCTTCGGCTTCGGCGTGCAGCTCGCCTTTGCGTGGACGCTCTCCGTCATCGCCTTCCAGCTCCTCAAGCTGGTGCTGTAATGTTCCGCCGCAGCCTTCCGATGCCCCCATCCCTCCCACCGTCCCGCGCCGTCACCGCCGCGTTGGCCCAGGGAATAAGCGGAACCCCGGCGCTGGCCGCCGCGACCGGGCTCGACGCCGAGACCGTCGACCTTGTCCTGGCGCACCTCGAGGCCACCGGCGAGCTCACGCGCGCAGCGCTCGGCGAGTGCGAAGCCACCAGCTGCGACGGCTGTTCCTGGGCCGGCAACTGCGCAGCCCACGTTCCAGGCCGCACGGTTCCCATCGAGCTGCACCTTCACCGCCCGGCTTAGATGGGGAGACAAGGACAACCTCTGGTTCCACGGCGGTAACCTCCACCAGTCGCGCCACTATTCGCGCTACCTCGCGCTCCAGTTGAAGGCCCGCTACGAGGGACTTGACACCCCGGTCTACAAGCTGGCCGAAGTCCATCACCTCCGTTAACAGTCACCACATACAGCGCCGCCATCCTTCCTTGATGGCGGCGCTTCGCGCGCGCCGGGCCATAGGTCACCCCACCGCACCGAGCTATTAACCACCATCGCCGAGGCCCCACAACACCCACTCAATCGAGACGTCATTTCGCCCCACACAACCACCAACACGGTAGTAATATGTCTCACAATTAACACCCCACTGTGCGCGCCCCACAAGGGCTCTACGCACAACACACCCACTCGACACCCTGAGAGGAAGCATTCCATGGCAGCACCCCAGTCCACCCCACATTCGATCGTCGTCGGCGCAGGCATGGTCGGCTTGTCCACGGCCTGGTTCCTCCGGCAGAAAGGCCACGAGGTCACCGTCATTGACCGCGATGGCGTCGCAGCCGGTTCCTCCTGGGGCAATGCCGGGTGGCTGAGCCCCGGCAAGACCATTCCGCTCGCCAACACGGAGCTGTGGCGCTACACCCCGCAGGCCTTCTTCAATCCGGATGCCGCCCTCCACGTCCCGCTTCCGCCCAGCCCGCAGGTCATCGACTTTGGCGTGCGTTTTATGGCGCACGCCACCCAGAAGGCCTGGGATAAGACGATGGCTGCGCTCACTCCCATCGATCTCAAGGCACTCGACGCCTATGACGAGATGGTCGACGGCGGCGTCGAGTCCTGGACGAAGAAGAGCCCGTTCATCATCGCCTTCAAGAACGAGCAGGAGGCCGAGGGGTTTATTCATGAGGTCGAAGGCGCCGTGCGCCACGGCCAGGACGTCCCGTTTGAAGAGGTCGCCAATCCTCGCGAATTCGTGCCCTTCCTCAGCGATAACGCGCAGCTCGTCTTCCAGCTGGGCAACCAGCGCTACTTTGAGCCGGGTCCGTTCTGCCACAAGCTTGCCGATGCCCTCCGCGACCGCGGCGTCACCATCCGCACCGGCGCCTCCGTCGTGGACGTCCAGTCCACCCGCAAGCCCGTGGTGGAGCTCTCCACCGGCGAGCGTCTCCAAGCCGACCACGTGGTCCTGGCCACCGGCGCGTGGCTGCCCAAGCTCGCCCGCAAGCTCGGCGTGCGCACCCGCGTCCAAGCCGGACGTGGTTACTCATTCAGCGTTGATACCGGCGCGCACCCCGCCGAGTATCCCGTCTACCTGCCCGCGCAGCGCCTGGCCTGCACCCCGTACGAGGGCCGCTTCCGCATTGCCGGCACCATGGAGTTCCGCGATGCCGACGCTCCCTTCGACCCCAAGCGCGTCCAGTCCATGGTCAAGGCCGCCAAGGAAATGTTCACCGGCCTCAACTTCGACAACCGCCAAGACGAGTGGGTGGGCTCCCGCCCCGTCACCCCGGACGGCCTGCCGCTTATCGGCGTGACCAAAGCCCCCAACGTCTTTGTTGCCGGCGGCCACGGCATGTGGGGCGTCGTCTTAGGCCCCGCCTCCGGCCGCGCCCTCGCTCACCTCATTGAGACAGGGGAGACCCTGCCGGAGATCCGGGACTTCGACCCGCTGCGCTAGCAAGCCCGCCCTGCTTGCCGATGCCCCTCGCGACGCCGAGCCCCCAACCTCGGCGTCGCGTGAGTTTTACACCCCGAGCAACGAGCGCAGCTGGCGCATGATGGGCTGAGCCTGCGGCAGCTGCAGCGCGCCCGCTACGGCCGCGATGATCGCAAGCACACCCAGGATCGGACCCGCGATGGCTGCCTGCGAGGACACTGACTCCGGAACCCGGTTCGACGGGTCGTCGCTGGAGAGCGCAATCTTTTCCTCAGAGGACAGGATGTCGGCATCGCTGGCACCGCCGGTGGGGTAGTCGACGATGGAGGAGCCGATGGTGCCCTTCTCGCAGAACTCCACGGCTTTCGCGTCTGCGGCAGCGACTGTCTTCGACCATGCCGCGTACTCCGCGGCGGTCTTGGGATCGATTCCAGCAATCGCCTTCTTCAGAGCGTCACTGCGCTCGGACTCGGCGGGCAGCACGGGCATAAGGTGAGAGTTGGCTTCGCCAGAGCTAATCATGTCGACAGGATCCTGGGCGAGCTCGTGCGTCGTGACGACACCTGCTTCTGAACGCTCCGAGTCCATGATGAGCAGCAAGTAGTTGTCGATTTCATCCTTCGTGTAGCCAGCAGCGAGCGCTTCCGCGACGACCTTGTCGGTCGGCGCTTCGTCGTTGAGGCCGCTGTACGCGGCCTGCTGGTACTCGTCAAGCTGCGCACGCGCCTCATCAGAAGATAGGGACTTCTCCATTTCATCGCGCAGTGCGTCGAAGAAGTGGAACGGACCATTGCTGAATTCATTCGTTTCCGCCCACGTGAATTCGCGGGTGCAGGTGGAGGTGTTTCCGGAGACGATAGCGGCATGTGCCGGCGCGACAACCGTTGAAGCGGCAATTGCAACACCAACACCGAGGGCAACAGCGCGCGACTGAGTGTGCAGAGAAAGACGAGAGTCTTTAATCATGAGAAGAGTGTAATCCTTGCAGTGATCCTCGGGGTGGTTTTGGTCGCACATTTGCATGCGCCTGACTTGTCTTGGATGCGTCTATGCCCAGGGACTTCATCGGAGCTGTGCTTTAGCGTCTGGCTTGGTGGGGACAAAGTCTGACCCTACGGCACGTAATGGAGACTATAAAAGAGTGCGTCGACACGAAACGTGGAGCACGAAAACGCGTGGTCGAGAAACACCGTGCGGTACGGGCTAGCGACGCCGCGTGAGGAAGTTAATGATGGGGGCGAGGTAGCCCGCGATCAGCATGATGATCGTGACGCGGATGAGCTGTAGCGTAATGATGGTCGGGCTGTGCTCGGCTTCCGTGGCAAGCGAGATGACGGTCTCCAGTCCGCCCGGGCTGGTGGCCAAATACGCGTCAAAGTAGGGGATGCCCAGCCATTCCATGATTCCCCACGCAGTGAGAGCGCACGCCCCGATGGTCGCCGCCACAGCGGCGAGCACCATCGGAATTTGCTTGGCGAAGAGCTTGAGCGTTGCTGGCGTGATGCCACCACCGCACATAAAGCCGATGAGGATATGCGAGGCCACTTTCATCTCCCACGGCAGTGCAATCGTGGCATCGGGGAGGAGCGCCGCGAGCCCTACAGTGAGCAACATCGGGGCAAAGAGGTGTGGAGCGGGCAAGCGAAGGAGCTTGCCCAGATGCGGACCTGCTACAGCAAAGACGACGAGGAGCGCCAAGACGCCAGGGCTCGAGATGTCCGAGTTGGCGGATGCGTGCGGTGCGTTCTCACCGTGGTCAAGGAAGCTACCCAGAATCGGCAGCGAACTCGACACGATAAGGAGGCGCAGATATTGCGTAAGCGAGACCAGCTGGAAGTGCGCACCGGTCTCCTTGGCAATAGCGGGCATGGTCGACGACCCACCGGGAAGCAGGCACAGGATTCCCGTTTGGCCGGAGATACTTGGCTCCCGTTTCGCGAGGAGGAGGCCAAAACCGAAGCCAATCGCGATGGTGAGGATCGAGACGAGGAGGCCTGGCAAAGCGACGGCGGTGAGCTCATCGAGTGTCGCTACCGCCATGGGGATGCCTGCCAGTACGCCAATGACACCCCGCGCTGACTTGTCAATCAGGCGGTGAAGCGGGAGTTCGTGATGTGTCGTCATCGCCACGGTGGCAGAGGCGAGAATGCCAGCCAGAATCCACGCGGCGGCGAGCCCGAAGTAGGAAAAGAGAGAACCGAGCAGCAGCGCGAGAACAATCGCTGCTGTCCAGCGGAAGAACTTCGGAGCACTCACAGAAAAGAATCCTACGTCACACAGATTTACCTTGCGGGTTGATAGACCAAATGAATGTAATTCGGCTCTCGCTCCAGGGGAGCGGGTGTCCTCCGTCACAGGAGACGCTACATTGTGTATCCAGGCCCCAACAAGAGGCTAAAGGTTATGACAACGCTCTCCCCAAGGAATAAAAGTGAAAAAGGCACTCACACCGATACTCGCGGTCGTGGCGCTCGTACTCACAGCAACAGGACTTTGGTTCTCTGCTGCCGTGGGCTCGGGCGCTACATCGCGTTCGTCACTCACCATCATCGCCGGTGCGAATCCCGGTGGTGGTTGGGATACGACAGCTCGAGCCATCCAACAAGTCGCTCGTGACCACAACATTGTGGGCAACGTCCAGGTCGTCAATATTCCGGGTGCGGGCGGCACGATTGCGCTCACTAAGCTCTCGGAGATGACGGGTAACGAGAATACGATTCTCGTCACCGGTGGCGGCATGATTGCCTCCGCGGAAATTGCGCAGCCCGGCGTCCAGATCTCGGATGTCACGCCCGTCGTGAAGTACACCGAAGAATATTCGGTGGTGGTCGTCCCCGCAGACTCGCCCTTCCAGACGATGGAGGACTACGTCGCGGCATGGAAGTCCAACCCGCAGTCTATTGCGGTGGGCGGTGCATCCATCGGTAACACGGACCACTTGCTCGCGTCGAAGACGGCACTCGCTTCTGGTCTCACCGTTGACGAAATGAAGTACATCCCGTTCGAAGGCGGCGGCGATCTGCTCAACTCGCTGCTCTCTCACTCCGTCGATGTTGGTTACACGGGCTACAAGGAAGTCCAGGACCAGGTCGAAAACGGCACGCTGCGTGTCCTGGGTATCTCCTCGGCGGAGCGCCAACCAGGACTCGATGACATCCCCACGTTCACGGAGTCGGGCGTCGACGTTGTTGCGTCGAACTGGCGTGGATTTGTCGCGCCTCCGGGAATCAGCGAGGAAGCTCGCCAGGAGCTCACGAACATCCTCCAAGAAGTCCATGACACCGAGGACTGGACGCAGATGGCCGAGCGCAATAGCTGGTCCGACGCGCTGGTCACCGGTGATGACGCAACCCGCTTCTTCGAAGAAGAACACAAGAACGCAATCGACCTCGTGGAGGTGCTTGGACTATGACAACGGCAACGAAAGTAAAGCCGGACAAGACGCCGGCGAAGCGCAGCTACGGCGAGCTCGTGCTTGCCGCGCTCCTGGGGCTTGTGGGCCTGTGGATGCTGCTGGGTCGCTCGACCATCCAGGTCATCGGTGAGACCATCCCCGGCCCGCTCTTCTTACCTACGGGAGTGGGCATCGGCTGCCTTGTGCTCGCCGCAGTCCTGGCGGCGGATGTCTTCGCTAAGCCGCAGCGCCTGCGTGACTCCACGCACAATACGTCCAGCAACGTCTCGACGGACCTGCTTGATGACCTCGGCGGCATCGACGAAGACGAGCGTCACATCTCCACGCTGAGTGACGACGCGGACGCAGACCTCCCGCCCAGCGCGGAGGTCGCCAACCCGCCCACGGACTGGAAGACGTGGGGTGCCGTCGTCGTGGCCTTCGTCCTCACCATTGCGGTGCTTCCGTACCTGGGGTGGATCCTCACCTCGTCGCTTCTCTTCTTCGCCATCTCCCAGGTATTGGGCGGCAAGAACTGGCCGCGCGATCTCGCTATCAGCTTCATTGTGGGTTCAGTGACCTACTTCATTTTCGCCTTGGGTCTGGGACTCAATCTTCCGGCCGGCTTCTTCGGAGGTATCTAAATCATGGAGCAACTGACTTCACTCATTGCGGGCTTCGGCGCGGCGCTCACGCCAGCCAACCTCATCTACCTCGTTATCGGTGCCGTGCTTGGTACTGCGGTCGGTGTCTTGCCCGGCCTCGGCTCGTCGATGGCAGTGGCCCTGCTGCTGCCTATCGCGTTCACTCTCGATCCCACCGGTGCCTTCATCATGTTCTCGGCGGTCTACTTCGGTGGTCTCTTTGGCGACTCGACCGCAGGCATCCTACTCAACACGCCGGGCCAGGCCTCGGCCATTGCCTCCTCACTCGAGGGCCACCGCATGGCTCGCGACGGACGCGCAGCCACGGCCCTTGCGACCGCTGCGATTGGTGCGTTCATCGGTGGTTTCATCTCGACGCTCATCGTCGCGTTCTTCTCGCCGTACCTCGTCCTGCTCGCCACCCAATTCGGCCCGGCGGAGTACTTCGCGCTTGCTGTCTTCGCATTCTTCGCCATCTCCTCGGTCGTCTCGGAGTCCATCATCCGCGGTCTTGGCGCACTCGCCATCGGTCTTGCATTGTCCTTCGTTGGTATCGACGGCCCGTCCGGAACGGAGCGCTTTACCTTCAACATTCCGCAACTCTTCGACGGCATCGATATCGTCGTCGTGACCGTCGGCCTGCTCGCGGTGGGGGAAATCCTCCACACCGCAGCGACCATCAAGGTCTCGCCGCCTGACTTCAAGCTCGGCACCACCAAGGCGACCATGTCTAAGGCAGACTTCCGTCGCGCGCTTCCATCCTGGCTGCGCGGCACAGCGTTCGGCGCGCCGTTCGGTCTCATCCCAGCCGGTGGTTCTGAGGTGCCGACCTTCATGGCGTACGGCACGGAGAAGCGCATCGCGAAGAAGAAGGGCCAGACGGACTTCGGCACGACTGGCTCCATCAACGGCCTTGCTGCACCGGAAGCTGCCGGCAACTCTTCTGCAGGTACGTCGCTGGGTACCTTGCTCGCCATCGGTCTGCCCACCTCTGCGACCGCAGCCATCCTTCTGGGGGCGTTCCAGCAATTCGGCCTGCAGCCCGGACCGCTCCTTTTCGAGCGCTCCGGTGACCTCGTCTGGACACTCATCGCGTCGCTCTTCCTGGCGCTCGTCGTCCTCGTGACGCTGAACCTGTTCCTTGCACCGATGTGGGCAAAGCTGCTCTACATTCCGCACAACTACCTCTACGCCGGCATCGCTGTCCTGACCACGCTGGGTGTCTACGCAGTGGGTGCCTCCATCGTCGACGTCGCCCTCATGCTCGGCTTCGGAATTCTGGGCTTCCTCATGCGCAAGTACAACATGCCGGTCGCGCCGGTCCTTATGGGCTTCATCCTCGGGCCGCTGGCCGAGGTTGAGCTTCGCCGTGCGCTCACCATTTCCGGTGGCGAGCTCTCCGCGCTTGCCGATGGCCCCATTTCCATCGGCATTTACATCTTCCTCGCCGGCGCAGCCATCGTCACGGTTGTCCAGCACCTTCGCGGCATTCGCCGCGAGCGTAAAGCTGCTCAGGAACCAGTCGCTGTCTAGTTATCGCTAGCTAGACATCGCACATCCTTTATTTGGGGGCATATGGCCCGAAATAGACAGGGGTTTGGTCTAGCCAGCGGTTATTTCCGGGCGTGGCCGAGCTGTGTTTGGTACCAGCCAGCGTTTGTATAGGAGTATGCATGCGTACATCTGGTTGCAGGCCCAAGTGCAATTCGAATCGCCCCTCTCTGAGTAGACTGAGCTAGCTTGTTGAGCCGAAGGGATACCGGTGTGTCCGCGAAACAGCGAAGCAAAGGTTGAAGCCAATATTCACGTGGGTGGCGGGGGTGAAGCGTCCTGGGTTTAGTTCCTACCTCAGCTAAGGAAGGATTGAACTATGCCTAGAAAGTATTCCGTCGAGTTCAAGGAGAAGGCGGTCCATCAGATCATCGAAATGGTCCGCCTGGAGTCTTGCTCACTCCAACGCGCCTACACGGAGGTCGGTGAGCTCCTTGGAGTATCTCACCACACGTTGCGGGCCTGGTACCGTGACAGCGCTTCAGTACGTGATGACTCTGACGCTTCAGGCGGCGAGACAATGGAAGAAGAGCTTGGGGCGTCTGCGCCGTGAAAACCGCGAACTAAAACGAGCAAACGGGATTCTTAAGACAGCTTCGGCTTTTTTCGCAGCGGAACTCGACCGACCCACGACCAAATGATCTCCTACATCGACGCGTACAAAGATCAGTTTGGGGCCCGGGCCCATCTGCAGAGTTCTAAAACAGGCAGATCGTGGATTCATCACCTCTCGTGGCTACCGCAAGGCGACCACTCGTGTTCCCAGCGCAAGGACCTTAAGCGATAGCCTGCTTATCCCAGAGATACAGCGTGTGCATGCGGAGAATTTCTCGGTCTACGGCATCCGCAAAATGTGGCACGCGATGAACCGTGAAGGCTTTCATATCGGCCGCGATAAGACTGCACGACTGATGAAGCTAGCAGGTGTTTCCGGCCGCCGACGTGGGCGAACCCCTGTGACAACGATTAGCCCGAAGACACCGGATCATCGCCCGGACCTTGTGTGCCGAAACTTCCGTGCGCAGGCACCAGGCAGGTTGTGGGTTGCCGACATTACTTACGTTCGCACCCTGTCAGGATTCGCCTATACCGCGTTTGTCGTGGATGTATTCAGCCGAAAAATTGTTGGTGTTGCTACACGCTCGACGATGCGTACCGATGCGCTGCCCATGGAGGCTTTGGAGCATGCGTTAACGACTGCAGGACGAATCCATGGAAACCAGTTAATTCACCATAGTGATCGGGGCAGCCAGTATGTGTCACTGAAGTATTCCACTGCGCTAGCGGAATCCGGAATCCGTCCGAGTGTGGGAACAGTCGGCGATTCTTATGACAATGCTCTAGCCGAAACAGTCAATGGTCTCTACAAGGCTGAACTGATTCATGCCCGGGGCCCGTGGACGTCGGTCGGAGAAGTCGAATTGGCCACCTTGCGGTGGGTGCATTGGTGGAACACCAAGCGGCTTCATGAAGCTTTGGACTACGCTACCCCACAGGAAGTAGAAACCGAGTACTATCTCACCCAGCCCATCAACACAGGGCCGTAAAAGAAGCGGAACTAAACCCAGGACGCTTCAGGGGTGAGTATTTATCGGGTGTGCCCCTTTTGTGAGCTTGTGTCACCATCACGTGGGGGTAGTCCCCGACACACTGACACTGACTACCAGTAGGGTGGGGACACTGAATTAGTGATAGCGACCATGAGAAAGGCTCGACGATGACCACCCCGAATAATCCTTACGGCGACTCCGCATCGAACAGCGGGTTCGGCGCGAATGGTGCTGGCGATGGTGCCGCGAACGGTGCGACGTCCTCGAACGGTTCCACGAACCCCGGTGCCGGTGCTGGCCAGGGTCTGCCCAATTACGGCTCGAGCGACGCGAACCCGACGGGTACCTCGAATCCGGCTGAAGGCACGGGCAGCACTGCTTATGGTGCAGGTGCCGGTGCAGGCGCTGACTATGGCACTGGTGCGGGTGCTGGCTACACGGGCTACGGCGCAGCAGGCACGCCTGGTGCCACAGGTACTCCGGGCTACGGCCAGGGTTACCAGGGTGCTGGTGACTGGGGCGCGGCTGCGGCACAGAAGTCGAAGCTTGCGCCGTGGGCACTTGGCGTGGGTATTATCGCGCTGCTGTCGTGCCTGTTCATCATTCCGCCCGTCGTATTGGGCCCGATCGGCATCATCTTGGCCATCGTCGCGCTCGTCATGGCGCGCAAGCTGCCCAAGGAAGCACGCCGCACGTGGATGTCTGTTACGGGTCTGGTGCTCTCCGTCCTGTCGCTGCTGTTCTTTGTTGTCCTCGCAGTTGCTGTCATGGGTATCTTCGACAGCGCGAACCTGGAAGAGTGCATGAACATCACGGATCCGGCCGAGCAGCAAAAGTGCGTCGAGGATAACGTCAATAGCTCCTTCGGTCAGTAAGGCCGCTGCTGCGGCGTTTCTTGTCGCACGAACCCCGCTGAGGCTCATTCATTGAACTGTCGCCACGCGGGGTTCTTTCACGTCTTGAAGCGGGAAAGAGAAACAACCGTTCGAAGCCCAGTGTCCGGTCGCGGGGTCGTGTTGGGGGTGGGCTCTACGGTAGGGAACATGAATAAGAAGTACGACCCAGTTGCTGCTGAGCAGCTCCCCGGGCAGCCCACAGAGCAGCTCGTGGCGCACCATGCGGAGCAGCCTGCGGTGCCGTCCGCACCGGCGACACAGCCACTCACAGTTGCTGATGTGGCGAAGCTGCGGTGGTTGCGCGCGCAGATTCAGGGGCCGGTCATCTTGGCCGAATTTCGTGAGGCGACGCTCGATGCCGTCGCGGAGTATCGCGTGGACCGAGGCAAGAGCGTGGGCACCGCCGTCATCATTACGGTGGCGGCACTCGTGCTCGCCGCGGTGGCCGTGCTCGTCGGTATCACCATCATGCAGGGCGCGGCCGAGTGGATGCAATCCCTGAGGGAGGGCAGCTAATGAACTCGAAGAGTAGCGGCTGCGGCGGGATTATCGCCTTCGTCTTTCTCATCGCCATTGCAGTATGGGCGCTTGCCATTGCGCTGTGGGTCGCGGGTTTGGCCGTGGCCGTGGTCGGTGTGGGCTACGCCGGGGTGCTCATCTACCGCGCGTGGAAAGACACCGGCAAGGGCGCAGTACAGGACGAGCTCGACGCGGAGATTGTCGCGCTGGGCGTGGAATCCGCGGCGGACCTTGATGCGCTCTTGCTGGAGTGGGACTACGCGGCGGTCACCCAGGGCATCGGAAGCCCGTTGCAGGAGGCCTTCGCACAGGACCCGCGCATGGCGGAGCGCATCCGCGAGCAGATTATGGCTGCGGCGGTGCGGGTGCGCACCGCCCCGAATGAGCCGGAGCGTCTGCGCAGCGTCCTCGGCGCGGAGGAGCTGCGGGTCAACGTACAGGCACTTCTGCGTGACGGTCCAGGATGACCGCCGCCCGTGGCCCCGATAAGGGGCACGAATGGCGCCTGTCATAATCCTTAAACTAAACTGAGTGCTCGTTAAGGCTTTTCTTTCTCAGTCTGCTCAGCACCCCTATTTCCTTCATCGTCTCTTCAGGAGTGAGTTTTTATGAACGTCAATATGAATATTGACATCAACAAAATCATCGGCCTTATCGTTACGGTGATTTCGATTATCGGCGCCATCATCGGCGCGGTCCAGGGCGATACTGCTTCCTCGAGCATCAGTGGCAATGGCACCGCGCAGTCGGGCGGGACCAATTCCCAGCCGGCACCGCAGCCGGCACCGCAGCCGGCACCGAAGCCGGTGGAGCGCACGCCGGAGCAGGTGCGTGCGTCGCTTATGCGGCAGCTCAACGAGTTCCGTGCCTCGCAGGGGGTTGCACCCGTGTCTGAGTCTGCGGAGCTCAACGCCATCGCGCAGAAGTGGGCCGAGCACGAGGCCGCGCAGGGCACGTTCAACCACAGCACCCTGAAGTGCTGGACCTACACGGATTGCCCGCACGAGCACATCGCGATCGCCGGCGACCCGACCGCGGCCATCGATGTCTGGAAGCGCTCGAAGGATGGTCACCGCGAGGGCATGTACTACACGACCTCCGTTGCCGTGGGCCATGGCTTCGCGAAGTACACCGCGGGCCCGAACAAGGGCGACTGGATCATCGTGCAGTTCTGGCATGACCACAACGAGCGCTAACGCTTGAATGCGGCGACCTCACCTTCCCATGGTCATATGGGAGGTGGGGTCGTTGATGTTCTCCGGTGTTTTTCGTGAATGCGCAACGGGGTTGTGCAGACTAGACGAGGCGGTAGCCGGAGCCGCGGACGGTCTCGATGCGCTCGGGGCCGATTTTCTTGCGCAGCGTCCGGATATAGACGTCCACGACGTTGGAACCAGGATCGAAGTCCATCTCCCAGACCATGGAGAGCAGCTGCGCGCGCGAGAGAATCTGGCCGGGGTGGCGCAGGAAGGTCTCGAGCAGGCCGAACTCGCGGCGGGAGAGGTCTTTGGACGTGCCGGCGACCTCCACGCGTTGGGTGCGCAGGTCGAGGCTCACGTCCTCGTGCGTGATGGTGAAAGTTTCGGGAGCTGAACTCGTCTCAGCCGCCGGGGCGCGTGGGGCAAGCCGCAGGCGCACGCGGGCTAAGAGCTCGGCGAACTGGAAAGGCTTGGGCACGTAGTCGTCCGCGCCGCCCTCCAAGGCCTTGACGCGGGCTTCGATATTGGTGCGGGCGGTGAGCACGATTATGGGCACGCCGACCTGGAGGACGCGCTAGACACGAAGGCGGCGTGGAGCCAGATGCACCCCGCTTCGCTGAAATCAAGGAGGAGTCCCACCGGAATAGACAGCGTCACGAGGACAGCGCACGCGCAGCCGAGGCCGACCGCAAAGAGGGCGGGGTAGCAGGTGCGCCAGGTGGCACGTCACCATGGCGAAGCCATGATTGCCGCCTTTCAGGGAGCTCGGGTCTCTACTGTCGATCCTACTTCGGCGCGTGTGAGGCTTACGTGGTCTTATAGACCACGTTCCACCGCCTGCGCATCTCGGAGGTGAGGAAATAACCCGCGGGGCGAGCCAGTTCCTCGTCGATATCGTCGAGAGCCTCGAAGAAGTCCTCCACCTCCTCGTCGATAGGTTCTGCGAGATCAAACCCGCGCAGGACCGAATCCTCGTCGATGAGCACGAGCGAGTTGTCATAGGTCACGAGCACGATGAGGGCACCGAGTTGGGCGGGTGTGTACCGGGGATCGGAGATGAGGTCGGGACGCACGACGGCGACATCGTGGAGAAGACGACGGGTGGCCGTAAGGATTTCCACATCGGCGGTCTGATGGGTGCGGAACCATCGAAGAATCTGTTTGCCGGTCGCCTTGACTCGGTCGACGAGTTCCGGGGAGAGGTCCTCGGTGTTGAGCGCCTCGAGAGGGAGCGGCGACTCGTCGAGGCGTGGGCGTCCCTTCTGCAGCAGAGCGCCTATCGTCCCCTCGGCGTACTCCGGTTCCTCCGTGACTTCTTTGGCGAAGTTCTTGTGCTGCTCCTCGAGCTCCTCCATGAGGCGCGTGTGGAGATCGGCGGGGCGCTTGATCTGCTTCTTCGACCACACAAGGAGGCGTTCCAGAACGAGTGGGAAGGCCTCCAGGTAGTCCTGCGCAGCGATCACCTTGCGGGCGATGGTGTCGAGGACGATCTCGATGCGCAGCGGGGACCAATGAAGCAGGTCGGCCATGGTGTAGTTGGAGGCGATCTCGAAGAGTTGCTCGGCGGCATCGCGATCATCGCCGGTGAGCTTTTCGGCCTTGAGGAACTCCTTGAGGACCTTGTCACGGTCGCTGAAGTCATCGTTTTCTTGACGGGCGCGGGCTGCGGCGAAAGTCTGCCCGTTCGCTGGTGCTTCATTGTCGGGCAGTAGCGAGATGACCCAGGTGAGCAGCGGGCGGTTGAGCGGCCACGACTCGTTCTCATGGGAGGGGATGGTGATTTCGTCGAGGTAGAGTGCGTTGCTGAGCACCTTCTTCAGACCCGCTACTGGGACCGTCATGGTGCGTTCCTGATCCTCATTGCGGCGCATGACGTCGCGGACGGCGTCGAGCGGGAGTGCCGTCGCGAAACAGTCGTAGATGGCGCCGTTGGTCTCCGTGAGGTCGATCGAGACGTTCACGGCCACCGGCTCCGAGCCAGGGATGGCGAGCTCGAGTGCGTAGTAGACGATGTCGCCGGCGTACTGCGTGGACTCGATGACTTCGCCGATGCTCGCCTGGGTGAGGCCTTCGGCCCACGCCGGAAGTTCGTGCTCGCGGGAGGCGAGTATTTCCTGCGTTCGCGACTTACGCTCGTCGTTGGGATCTAGAACTGCCGCCACGGCCAGCGCCATGGTGGACTCCGGAGAATCCTCGCCCCAGAGCTCCTCGAAGTATGTCGTGCCGACGGGCGTGCCTTCATCTATGCCCTCCTCGCGAGCGACGCGCTCGACGTAGAAGAGTCCATTGAGAAACTCGATGAGGTCGACGGGGGATTCGTCGTTGAGGAACTGGCGTACATCCGGTGCAGGCGGTGGTGTGGTCATGCTGGATACTGTACTGTGACGCGACGAGGTGCGAGACTAGACCACCGAAAGGCGTATTTGGAGCGCGAAACTGCGGGCCAATTCGGTGGGAAGGCCAAGCTCAGTCGCCATATCGTGAAGCGAATACTTATCGTTGCCTGCGATCGTGTCAAAGACGCGCGAGCGTTCGTAAAAGGTACGACCGCCAGGTTCAGCGGAGCGGAATCCGCGCAGCGTGAGAATGCGATTGAGCTCCGTGTAGTGCCAGTCTGAGCAACGACCGACTTCGTGCACGCGCCGTGCGGCTGCGATGGCTGAGACGCGAAAGGCGGTTTTGAACTCGAGCAGCCTCTCCAACGATGGGTTGTAGGGAAGATATTCGAAGCACGCCGTGTGCGGAATGAGGAATTCTGCGGCAAAGGCATCGGCCTCGGATTCAGCCTCAGGCGTCGTGGGATCGTTGGGGTGCATAACGAGGCGGCCGAGCTCGTGAGCCAGCGTGAACCTTTCGCCTTCGGGGCTACGGCGACGCGCAGTAAAGATGTAGGGGCGACCGTCATCCCACAATGAAAAGGCATCGACAGGGGACCTGACCCCCGTTAGGTAGACACCTCTGATTCCAGCCAGTGTGGTTGGGAAGGAAGGTAATCTACCACCATGCCCCGCAAGGTTTACACGGAACAGTTCAAACGCGACGCCGTCGCGATGTTCGAGTCGAACCCGGATACCTCAATGCGCAAGGTCGCAGAAGAACTCGGAATCAATCGCTCGACTTTGGGATACTGGTACAAGCAATTCGGCACTAACGTCGCCAAGGATGAAGATGCAGCGTCACCCGTAGAAAAGCTTGCTGATGCGGAAAGAATCCGCCAGCTAGAACGCGAAAACAAAAGGCTTCGTGAAGAGCGCGATATTCTGCGTAAGGCCGCGAAGTATTTTGCGGAAGAGACGACCTGGTGATCCGCTTCCAGTTCGTTGACGACAATCTCGCCGACTACTCGGTCAAGCGGATGTGCACAGTCCTGGGGCTAAATCGGTCTTCGTATTACAAGTGGAAGAACTCGGCTCCACGGCGCCGTGCGCGCCTTGTAGATGACGCTGTGGTGGCCGCGGAGATCCAGGCCATTTTCGACGCTGAAAACGGCATCTGGGGCGCTCGTCGCATCACTGCTGAACTCAACGACCGCAAGCGCGACAACGGCACTACACCTCCGGCTAAGCGCATCAATCGCAAGAGAGTGGCTAGTTTGATGCGGGCCCAGAACCTGTTCGGATTTCAAAAAAGAAGCGCAGGGTCAAGACCACTGCGCGTGACAAATGAAGTGCCCCAGGTTTTGTTCCGTTTGAGTAGATAGGAAAATTTGGAACATGCCGAGAAAATTTGATCAGGATGCGAAAGACTGTGTGGTCCGCCTCGTGGAAGACCGCATCCTGGCGGAGAACATTTCTATGCAGGCAGCCTGCAAGATCGTGGCACCAAAGCTGGGTGTGTCGTGGCACACGGCGAGGCAATGGACGCAGGCCGCTCGTCGCGAAGGACGTGTTGTGGAATCAATGCCCGAGGACCTTGCTGCAGAAAACGCACGGTTGCGTCGCGAGAATCAAGAGTTGCGGGACACCAATGAGTTGTTGAAAGCCGCTTCGGCTTTTTCGCGTCGGAACTCGACCCGAAACGTCGGAAATGATCCGGTTCATTGATGAGTACCGGAATCGTTTCTGCGTCGAGTTCATTTGCCAGACGTTAAACACGCATCGCGAAGGCGGTTTTCTTAGCTCGCGTGGGTACCGCCAATCCAAGGCCCGGGGCTTAAGCTCCCGCGCTCTTCGCGACGCTGCCCTTGTAGAGCATATTCGCGACGTTCATGCTGAAAATTACGGCGTCTACGGGGTGCGGAAGATGTGGCGCGTGCTGCAACGCCGGGGCGTTGACATTGGCCGCGAGCAGACAGCCCGGCTGATGCGCAGCGCTGGACTGTCCGGCAAGGGAAAAGGTGGGGCACCTGTCACAACGCGCAAACCCACAGGCCCGGATCTTCGCCCAGATTTGGTTAATCGTGAGTTTAAGGCTCCTGGCCCTCATCGGCTGTGGGTAGCGGACATTACGTATGTGCGCACCAGGAAAGGGTTTGTGTACACAGCTTTTGTCACTGATGTGTACTCCCGGAGGATTGTCGGGTGGGCGTTGTCTGATTCGATGCGTACTGAGGCGTTGCCGCTGCAGGCGTTGAACCAGGCGATCGTGTGCGCCAAGGAAACGGCGGGCCTAATTCACCATTCAGACCACGGCTCACAATATGTGAGTATCGTCTACAACGAGCGCCTGGCTGAGCACGGAATTACGGCGTCTACCGGCACTGTTGGTGATTCCTATGACAATGCTTTGGCTGAGAATGTCAACGGCTCCTACAAGAATGAGCTGATTCATAGGCGCTCATGGGCCGATGTCGTCGACGTGGAAATCGCGACGTTCGAGCGGGTTAACTGGTGGAACGAATCACGGCTCCACCAGAGCCTGGGCTACCGCACCCCAGCTGAAGTCGAAGCCGAATTTTGGGAACACGACCCCAGTCGAGAAATAATGGAAATCAAGGCAAATGCCTAGGAACAAAACCCGGGGCACTTCACCGTCTGCTTCGAACGACTGCCATTGCCTGATGTCTAGCCCCAAGCGAGTGCATGCTTCCTCAGTGCTGAGACCGCGAAAGGTGCGCGCGGTATCGAGTCGCGTGAAGGAGAGCATGGTTTGGACTTTCTCGTGAAGTGTCAGGCGGCAGGGAAAACGCCAGGTTACATGGCCTGAATGTTGAAGACAATGGAATCATCGTCGTCGGTCGGAATAACCTTCATCGTAACATCGGACGGCTCCAGGTCTGGCAGGAGGATGCGCAATTCCCACGCGGTGACACGGCCTTCTTCCAAGGCAGAGGGGTAGGACAGTTCGTGAGAAACATGGCCATCATGGTGAACGTGGTACAGGTAAAACCACGTCCCGCGGAGCTTACTGATCTCAACCGACTTACTAGGGGTTGGCCGCAGATCAATTTCTGAAAACAGAACTAGTTGATTGGCAGTTGCTTTGGCCGTTTCAGGGCCACGCCGGTGCTTAACGTCAGGTTGGGCATCCTTATTGCCAGTGGCCGCAGTCCCGGCGACACACGTAATTTCCACGCCTCTTTGTGCGTGAGTAACGATAGGCCGGTTCTTGGGTCGCTGTGGAGGGCCCGACCCCTGGAAAGTAGACACCGTGGGGTGAACAAAATGTAGGTTAAGCTTATCAGACCTTAAGCGGCTTGGGACGAACTCATCGGGAGTTTGGTACCCGCACCAAGTGTGCCGTCGGCACGTGTTGTAGCGCACGCATCATCGGAAGACGTCTCTGCGGCAGATCAGTTGATTGGCGAAGGAGGTCTATTTAGGCCCGGCCTTGGATAAAAAGGGCCGACGAAATCGTACTCAGGCATGACTACTTAACTCGTCGAACCGGATAGCGTAGAGGCGTGGAAGTCTTTTCTGATAGGCGAATGATTCGTGACCTTGCGGTGTCGCTTTTGTGCGGAGCGGTGTCTCTCATCGGTAGGGATCTGATGTCCCGGCCGCTCTTTGACTACCTGATTATTGCCTTGGTCGTGCTAGTGCCAATTATTAGCAGGCGGTGGCCGCGTCTGGTGGTCTTCGTTGCATCAGTGGTGCTCTTCGCCAGCCTGTTCCAGGTGGAACTCACCGTGGGCATCATAATCCTTGCGGGGCAGGTCGCCTACATTATTCGCCGCAGGCTGGAAGAGCCGCTACGTCGAATAGTGACTATAGGGATGCTTGCTGCGGGCTTTGTCGGCATATTTTGGGTGAGCCAAACGGTACAGGAAGCAACACAGGATATTGCGCGGCGCCTTTTCGTCGTGGGCTGGAGCCTACTGGTCCTTGCGGTATGCATGCTTGTGGGTGAACTGCGTAGGAGAGCAGAGGAAGAACGCACACGGGAGATTTCGCGTGCTTTAGAGAAACAACGCCTGGAATTCGAGAAACGCTCGACGGAACAACGGGCGTTCATCGCACGTGAGATCCATGACGTCGTCACACATTCGTTATCGGTCATAGTTGCTCAGGCCGATGGGGCGCTCTACACCAAAGACACGGAAGCGCAAGAAGAAGCTTTGAAGTCTATTTCCCGCGTGGGAAGGACCTCTTTGAGAGAGATGCGGGGAGTCGTGGGCTTACTGCGCACAGGGGAAAAGCGCGGCACTCAGCCTATGGCGGGATTCGGTGATCTTTCAGAACTCATTAACAGCGTTAGAAGCGCTGGCATTGCTGTGGGATATCGCTGCACAGGAACGCCACCTGAAGAGCTTTCCGCCGCGACGTCACTAAGCCTGTACCGAATTGTCCAAGAGGCTTTGACCAATGCAAACAAACATGGTGGCGGGCAAGCAGACGTACTAGTCGAATGGCTTGAAGGTATCGTCCGCCTTGAGGTGCGCAATGGATATATGGGTGATGTACGAAACGAGGGACATGGCATTGCTGGCATGAAGGAACGAGCGGAATTGGTTGGAGGCACCTTCAACCAGCGCAGTGACGCTGGCACATGGATAGTAGAAGCAAAGTTACCCACCGTAGGAGGAAATGAGCAATGAAAGTCGGATTGGTAGATGACCAGGTTCTCTTCCTGCACGGGATTGCTCAGATCATTAGTTCGCAGCCAGACATGGATGTTATCTGGCAAGCAAACGATGGCGAAGATGCGCTGACCCAATGCGCGGCCACGCCTGCCGATGTGGTGCTCATGGATGTACAGATGCCTGTCCGCGATGGAATTAGCGCCACTGCTGAGATCGCATCCACTCTTCCGGAGACGAAGGTCATCATTCTGACAACCTTCGATGACGAAGACTATGTAGTGTCCGGGCTGCGAGCAGGAGCGAGTGGCTTCGTGCTCAAGGACGCAGAGCCAGAGGAGCTACTAAGAGCGTTGAGCACTGTCTATCGCGGAGACGCGGTAATTTCACCCCGCGCCACTAAGCGCCTTGTCCACAGTATGAGGGATGATTCGACGGACACGCTGAGTATTAGCGGCGCAGACCGTCGGGTACTTGAATCGCTGACTGCCCGTGAACAAGAAATCCTTGAAGCAATCGGGATGGGATGGTCAAACACAGAGATATGTGAGCGGATGTTCATCTCTATGCCGACCGTCAAGACGCATGTTGGACGAGTGCTCGCCAAGACGAGTTCCAGGGACCGTGTACACGCAGCCCTTTTCGCCTATCGCACCGGAGTTGTCTCCCGTGCAGACCTGCTTAGCTCCTAATACCCCGGTATGACTCGCAAAATCGTGCCTCGCGGCGATGTGCGGCGTAGGCGTGCCGGGAAACAATTGAGTTATGAGCACAGAATATGTTGTCGAAACTCAGGGTTTGACCAAGGAATATAAGGGATTCAAGGCCGTCGACGGCCTTGATATGGCAATCGGCCACGGTGTCGTCCACGGATTATTGGGGCCGAATGGTTCGGGCAAGTCCACGACCATGAAAATGCTTTTGGGTCTGGCAAAGCCGACTGAGGGAAGCATCAGTTTGTTCGGCGAGCCTTTCGGGCCTAAGACGCGCAGCCGGGCCTTGGCCCGCACTGGCTCTCTCATCGAGCAGCCGTCGGCCTATTTGCATCTCACCGGGCGAGAGAATCTGCGCATCGCTGCGCGACTTCTACGCGCTGGAGCAGACGACGTGGATCGCGCAGTGCACCTCGTGCGGCTGGAAAAGCAGCTGGACAAGAAAGTTGCGAACTATTCCTTGGGCATGAAGCAGCGCCTCGGCATCGCAATGGCTATGATTCGTAACCCGCAGCTTCTGATCCTTGATGAACCAACGAACGGCCTTGACCCTGCCGGTATCGAAGAGATTCGCAATCTCATCGTCAGCCTCGCTGCCGATGAGGGGCGAACGGTATTGGTTTCGAGCCACCTTCTCTCGGAAATCGAAAAGATGGCTAGTGAGCTGACCATTATCAATCGCGGGCAGTTGCTCTTCCAAGGTACAAAGCAGGAGCTTTTCCATTCCCAGCCGCCTGAAGTCTTTATCGAAACCCCGAACCCCAAGGAAGCGGCGCAAGCACTCGCGGGTATCTCAGTGCGTTTTGTAGAAGGTGGTATTCGGGTCCCGAACTTAAGCGAGCGCGACGTCGCGGGGGCTTGCGCGCAGCTCGTCAACCATGGCGTGCCCATCTACCAGGTGCTAAGAACGCACCGCAGTCTCGAAGAGATCTTCATTTCGATTACGGGACGAGGTGGCTTGCAATGATCCTGCAGACTGAATATGCCAAGATGCGGCATACCCGGATGCTGCCGCTTGCCCTTGCTATCACGCTCGCCATCGTTGCCTTTTCCAGTATGAATCTGATGAGTGAGAACACCGCCGAACAATTTCAGCAAGATCCACATAGTCAATGGGGCGGATATCTCCTTGGCTACATCATGGTGACGGCCTTCCTCACTCCGGTGCAGGTGGCATTGTTAGCCAGTCGCGCAGCCGATGTAGAGCATCTCCACGGCGGCTGGCGGCTTAATTCCATCGCCGGATATCGCCGCGGTGGTCTGCTCCGCGCGAAATTCGCAGCTTTAACCCTTGTTCTAGCCGCAGTAAAGGTAGTTGAATTGCTCGCGGTC
The DNA here is from genome assembly GCF_900092335.1 of Corynebacterium phoceense. Lineage (GTDB taxonomy): Bacteria > Actinomycetota > Actinomycetes > Mycobacteriales > Mycobacteriaceae > Corynebacterium > Corynebacterium phoceense. The sequence continues at coordinate 1,158,851 of NZ_LT596208.1, read as the reverse complement.
TTGACCACTCCCTTCCTCTTCGGTGCTCCGTCGATTGATTCACCCGGCACATGGGTTCTTACAGCAGCTGGTCTATATGGAACCTCGTGCGCACTGATGGCGATTTTCTTGTGGCAGGCAGCACGCGTGGAATCCCAGCTCGTGGTGCTCAGCACTGGGGTAGTAGGCGGCTTCCTTGGTGTGGCAGGAATGCTTTCCCCAACCGCGGTCACGCTCATTAATCCCTTCGGCTACTACGCAGTCTTGGCCCCGTTTGCCTTCCGCCCCGAAGGCCTAGTGAGCGTCGAACCACTGTGGATTCCATGGGCACTGTTCATCGCCGTTGTCACCGTCATCTTCACCGTGCTTTGCCGCACGCTTGACTCCCAGGAGGAATAAGTTCATGTTTGTTATCGACCTGCTGAAATTTCGACGCTCCTACGTATGGGCTGTCATCTTCCTCGTGCCGTCTATAGCAGTCGGCATTGGGGCCGCGAATTATCACGCCAACTTGGCGGTGCTTAATGCCGGATGGGCAAGCTATCTTTCCCAAGCAACGCTGTTCTACGGCCTAATCTTTATGACCGTGGGAGTGGCCATCATCGCTGCAGCGGCCTGGCGTCTGGAACACCGCAACCACAATTGGAACACTATTTGGACCTCACCGCGCTCGGCGGGAGAAGTAGTCGCGGCCAAGTTTTTCTCCATCATGGTCCTCATCGCGCTAATGCAGGCGGTGTTCATTGCGCTGGCATTAGGTATTGGACGCGGCTTAGGAATACAGGGAGAGATTTCGCCTCTCAACGTGAGTGCGCTGTTCCTAGCAATCATCCCGGCGTTCGCAGTCGGGGCCTGGCAATCCTTCTTCTCGATGATCATTCGCAGCTTTGCCACGCCCGTGGCGATTTCACTTGTGGGCGCGATTGCCTCAGTCGGAATTCTCTACAGCGGTATTCGGCTCATCCCGATGCTGCTGCCACCGGCTATGGTTACGTCGACGATTTCGCTCGGCAGTACCGCCTTCGGCGCAGATGACACCCCTGATGTGCGCGGTATTGTGTTCCGGATGGCTGCTTCTATCTGCTTCGTCATCGGAGCTTGGATTGCATCTGTTGCCTGGCTGCGAACCCATGACGTTGAGGCTTAGGGCTCATCCTTGGGACTCTTCTTTGTGCCACAGATGCAAAATGCCCTCGCGTCCCTCCGCAATTTAGTGCTAACGGGGGAGGCGAGGGCGGCGTCGGCAAGCATGCGCGTCTTGTCGCTTGCCTCGACTAGCTTGGCCTTTTAGTCGAGGTAGTCGCGTAGGACCTGGGAGCGCGACGGGTGGCGCAGCTTGGACATGGTCTTGGACTCGATCTGGCGGATGCGCTCGCGCGTGACGCCGTAGACCTGGCCGATTTCGTCTAAAGTGCGTGGCATGCCGTCAGTGAGACCGAAGCGCAGGCGCACGACGCCGGCCTCGCGCTCGGACAGGGTGGTGAGCACGTCCTGGAGCTGATCCTGCAGGAGGGTGAAGCTGACGGCGTCGACGGCGACGACGGCCTCGGAGTCCTCGATGAAGTCGCCGAGCTGGCTGTCGCCTTCATCACCAATGTTCTGGTCCAGGGAGATGGGCTCACGAGCGTACTGCTGGATCTCCAGCACCTTTTCCTCGGTGATGTCCATTTCCTTGGCCAGCTCGACCGGGGTGGGTTCGCGGCCCAGATCCTGGAGGAGCTCGCGCTGGATGCGGCCCAGCTTGTTGATGACCTCAACCATGTGGACCGGGATACGAATCGTGCGGGCCTGGTCCGCCATGGCGCGCGTGATGGCCTGGCGGATCCACCACGTGGCGTAGGTGGAGAACTTGTAGCCCTTGGTGTAGTCGAACTTCTCAACCGCGCGGATGAGGCCGAGGTTGCCTTCCTGGATGAGGTCGAGGAAGGCCATGCCGCGGCCCGTGTAGCGTTTCGCAAGCGAAACGACGAGTCGCAGGTTGGCCTCGAGGAGGTGGTTCTTTGCCTTGCGGCCGTCGCGGGCGATGGCGCGCAGATCGCGCTTCTCAGACGGCTTGAGCTGGGCCTCCTTGGGGACATCGGCAGCCGTGGCCTGGTCCAGCTTGTGCTGGGCGTAGAGGCCGGCTTCGATGCGCTCGGCCAGGGAGACCTCCTGCTCGGCGTTCAGCAGGGCGACCTTGCCGATCTGCTTGAGGTAGGCGCGTACGGAGTCCGCCGAGGCGGTGAGTGCGGCGTCCTTGCGGGCCTGACGCAGCTGTGCGGATTCTTCCTCGTCCCAGACGGACGTGGTTTCTTCGTCCTCGTCCTCATCCTCGTCGTCTACGACGTCATCGTCCTCGCCGAGGTCCTCGTCCTCAAGGTCCTCGTGATTCGGGTCGAAGTCGACGTCGTCATCCTCGTCGTCGAGGTGCTCCTGATCCTCGAGCTCCTCCTCGTCGGTTGCCGTGCTGGTTTCCTCCGGGGACGTAGCCTTGGAACGCGTCGACTTCTTGACGGTCTTCTTTGCCGACTTCTTCGCAGTTTTCTTCGCCGTCTTCTTTACTGCCTTCTTAGCGGTCTTTTTAGCCGTCTTCTTCGCAGTCTTTTTGGCGGTTTTCTTGGCCGTCTTTTTAGCAGTCTTCTTGGCGGTCTTCTTCGTCGTCTTCTTGGCCGTGCGCGTGCCGGAAGCGTCGACCTCTGCGTTGTCGCCGAGTGCCTTGTCTGAAGAGTCAGTGGCTGCCACGTAAGCCTTTTCGCCTTGTGCCTTCAATGGACCGGTGGGGCGCCGTGTGGCGCTCCTCAAATAGCCATTGCTATGAACAGCGGCCCAGTATAACGTAAAAGGATCTTTTGCCGCGCAACTGGGCCATTACTATCCGTTGATTTTAGGGCTTCACCCCGCGCTGTGCGGCCAGCGCCGCGCCAACGATTCCCGCGCGATTGCGCAGGTTCGCAGGCATGACGGGGGTCTCGAGCGTGAGGTAGCCGCTCCATTTGTCGAACTTGCGGGAAATGCCGCCGCCGATGAGGAAGACGTCCGGGTTAAAGAGCTTCTCGTACTCTTCGAGCACCGTGTTGACGCGCTTCGCCCAGTCTTTGTAGCTGAGCTCCTTCTTGTCTTTGACCGCGGAGGACGCCTGCTTCTCGGCTTCCTTCTTGCCCACGATCATGTGGCCCAACTCCGTGTTGGGGAACAGCTTTCCTTCCAGTAGGAATGCGCTGCCGATGCCCGTTCCTAGCGTGAGGAAGATAGCCGCACCCTCGCGCGCTTCCGCGGCGCCAAATTCGACCTCGGCCAGGCCCGCGGCGTCTGCGTCATTGAGAACGGTAACCTCGCGGCCGGGCAGATGGCGGCCGAAGAGTTCTTGGGTGTCGGTGCCGATCCACTGCTGGTCGACGTTGGCGGCAGAGCGCGCAACCTGGTGCTTCATGACGGACGGGAGGGTAATGCCCACGGGGCCGTCCCAACGAAAGTGCTCAATGATGGCGGTGATGGTCTCGGCGACGGCCTCCGGGGTGGCTGGCTGCGGGGTAGCGATTTTATGGCGCTCGCCCACGAACTCGCCGGTGTCGAGGTCCACGATGGCTCCCTTGATGCCGGAGCCACCCACGTCGATGCCAAAGCCCGCGTTGGCGGGCAGGGAATTCTCAGTCATAAGTGCCAGCATACGGTGTTGCTGCGCGTGATGTGGGGCGTTTGTGCGCAACCGTGTTGTTAGTTCGAAGTCGTGGGGATGCGGGCGCGTGGTGGGGTGGGCATGATGGAGACCATGACTAGTCCTAAGAATCCAACCGGTCCTGGCTCCTCCTTCGCGGCGCTGGTGGGGTCCTCGTACAACGACCCGGAACTGTGCGGCGAGGTGCCGTCTCTGGAGACGATGTCCGCGGCGGCGCCTGAGGTTCCGGAGGACGTCGACGCCGTCGAGCTGCGCGACCTCGCGGTCCGCGTGGCGGGCCAGGCGGCGGCGCTCATCCGTACGCGCCGCGCGGAGCTGGCCGGACCGCAGGGGGCGGGGCTGCATGCCCATCACACGAAGTCTTCGGCGGTGGATCCGGTGACGGAGGTCGACGAGGCATCGGAAAGCTTTATTACGGGCGAGCTCCTGGCGGCGCGACCCTTTGACGGCCTGCTGGGTGAGGAGGGCGCCGCACGTGAGTCTTCGAGCGGGGTGACGTGGGTGGTCGACCCGATCGATGGCACAGTGAACTTCCTGTATGGCGTGCCGGATTATGCCGTCTCCATCGGCGCGGTCGTCGACGGCGAGCCGGTGGCAGGCTGCGTGGTCAACGTCGCACAGGACGTGACGTACGCGGCGGCGCTGGGGCATGGCGCGACGGTTGTGCGCGGCGGTTCGTCGCCGCAGCCTGTGCATCCGCGTACGGAGACCGACCCGGCCTTAAGCCTGGTGGCGACGGGCTTTGGCTACGAGGCATCGCGGCGACGCGCGCAAGCGGAAGTCCTCGTGCGACTGCTGCCGCAGGTGCGTGATATTCGCCGCATTGGCGCAGCGGCGCTCGATATCTGCCGCGTGGCGGACGGGTCCGTGGACGTCTACTACGAGCACGGCATCAAGGCGTGGGACTGCGCTGCGGGCACGATTATCGCTCGTGAAGCCGGGTGCGCGGTCGTGCATCCGGGCATGGAGGCCGACGGCAAGGATGGTGCCATCTTTTTTGCCGCCCAGCCGAGCGTCGCGCCGGCGGCGTGGGCGACCTTAAGTGAGGCTAAGGGAACCGACAAAATCCCAGCGTAGAGCGGTGGGGGTAAACGGGGATTAACCCCGTGGCAAGCGGAGAATGACAAGCGGCCAATCGTCGTTTAGTATGCACCCCGATAAAGCTAGAAAAGTCCCCACCTAACCCTGTAAGGATTGACCATCATGGCTACCGATTACGACGCACCGCGCCGCCGCGCGGAGGACGAGGAAGAGACCGACTCCCTGGAGGGTCTCAAGGCCGCTGAGGCCGAAAACAATGGCATGGACGACGACGGCGAGATTGTGGAGCCCTTCGCGCCGCCGATGGATGACCTCACCGGTGAGGAGCTCAACGTCGAGGTCATCCCGCGCCAGGAAAACGAGTTCACGTGTGCCTCGTGCTTCCTCGTGCAGTCCAATAAGCGTCTGTCCCATTACGAAGGCGACGACCCTATCTGCATGGACTGCGCTTAAAGCGTACAACTGCGCAAGCCCGGCCTCCTGCCGCTGCCTTTGGGGCGGCGCGGTGGGAGAGTCGGGCTTTGTGCTGTTGTGATGCGGCGCAGGCGAATACGTTGTTCCTGCCGAGAATTCTGCTGCGATCGTGCACCGGGAGAAGGTCTTCGACAGCAACCCGGTTAGTCCAGCGTGGACGCCGCCTGCTCGGCTTGGGCGGGCACGAAGGCCTCGAGGACCTCACGCGGATGCTTCGTGGCGATGAGCCAATAGGGCGTGTCGTCCTCGGGATCATCGAGGACGAGCATGACGTGCTCCTTCATCCAGCCCTTCGTGACGAGGAAGGCCGCGGGGTCAAGCTGCGGGCCGAGCGCGTTGCGGCGGGCGGTGGAGGGGATGGCGAGAGAGCGCGAGACGACATCGGAAGGCAATTGCGCACCCTTGACGGTGAGCCAGCGCGAGCCGTCTGGGTCCTTCTCAACGCGCAGGACGGTGCCGGACCACGCGATGAGCACCCACACGCCCAGCGCGGTGAGGACGGCGCCAATGATGTAGAGCCACATCGGCGCGCGGTTCAAGCTGAAGGTGGCGGTGGCCACGAAAATGACGATGGCGCCGTACAGCCAGAAGTACCACGGCACCCAGAACCGCTCCTGGTAGAGGACAGTGGGGGCAGGAGTGGGCGAGTTTTGCGAATCAGACACGGAATCAGACACAAGGGACAGTCTACGACAGTCCAACTTAAGTTCCATCTCCCGGTGGGGTCGCGGGGCACGCGGGGCGGTAGGCTGGGGCCCGTGACTTTTACTACTTCGCAGGAGCCCATCGCCGATATCCGCGTCAAGCGCCTTGACCCCGAGCTGCCGCTGCCGCAGCGCGCGCACCGCGGCGACGCCGGCGCTGACCTTTATGCCGCCGAGACCGTGACGCTCGAGCCGGAGGAGCGCGCCCTTATCGGCACCGGCATTGCCATCGCTCTGCCGCTGGGCACGGTAGGCCTTATCCACCCGCGCTCGGGCCTGGCCGCCAAGCACGGCCTGTCCATCGTCAATACGCCGGGTACAGTGGACGCTGATTACCGCGGCGAGCTCAAGGTCTGCCTCATCAACCACGACCCGCGCGAGGCCTTTACGGTCGAGCGCGGTATGCGCATTGCCCAGCTCGTTGTCCAGCGCGTCGAGTTGCCTGGCTTCGTGGAGGTCGAGGATCTCGATGCAACCGAACGCGGGGCCGGCGGCTACGGCTCCACCGGCGTGAACTAGCCCGACTCTGAGGAGAAAACTATGTGGCCTTTTAGCAAGAAATCCGAGCCTGGCGATGCCCCCTCGGCCGAGACCCCAGACACCTCTGCGACCCTTGCGGCTGCTGGCGCCGAGTCTTCGGCCGCCTCGCAGCCGGGCGTGCAGATTGTCACCATCCCGCACGATCCGGTCAATGGTGCGAATGGTCCCTACGACGGCGACCAGGTCGACATCGAGTCTTTTGACTTCAAGGATTTTTCGGTGGGCATCCTCGACTTGGGCTCCATGCGCATTCCGCTGCCCAAGGATTCGCAGGTGCAGGTGGAGATGGGCCCGGAAGGCCCGAAGATGCTCCATATCGTGACGCGCGTGGGCCGGATTACGCCGGTCGCATTCGCCGCACCGCGCTCGTCGGGCCAGTGGGCCGAGGCCGCGCGGGACTTGCTGCGCGGCATCGAGAAAGATGGGCTCACAACCTCCGTCGAGGAGGGCCCGTGGGGCAGCGAGGTACTGGGCCATAGCGATAGCGGCGTCATTCGCATCGTGGGCATTGAAGGCCCGCGCTGGATGCTGCGTCTTACGCTCGCCGCGCCGGCGGGCATGGAAGATGAGCTCGCCGTGCTCGGCCGCGAGGTCGCCGCGCGCACGTTCGTCTACCGTGGCGACGACCCAGTGCTCGCCGGCAACTCGCTGCCGGTGGTCATGCCGGCCCCGCTCGTCGAGGAGATGCAGAAGGCCATGAAGCAGCGCGAAGAGGCCCAGAAGGCCGAGGCGAATAAGCAGCCCACCGATGCCGAGGCACAGGCGGCCGCACAGCTGCGTGAACTGAAAGAAGACAATTAGTGGCAGATCATTCTACTGAGCGTCCTGTCGACGAGCCCGACGACGCTCCCGAGGGCGAGCCCACGCTGCTCGAGCAGATGGGCGGGCTCACGGGTCTCGTCTCGGCGACGCTGCCCGTCGTCGTGCTGATCCCGGTCAATAATCAGTGGGGCTTGGGCCCGGCGTTGCTCGCCGCGCTCGGCGTGGCGCTCGTCATCACGGTGTGGCGCATCATCCGCAAGGAGACGTTGCAGCCGGCGATCTCGGGCCTGCTGGGCGTGGCGCTGTGCGCGGCCATCGCGTGGTTTACCGGCGACGCGAAGGGCTACTTCCTGTACGGCATCTGGGTCTCGCTCGTGCTCGCGGTGCTGTCCATCGCTTCTATCATCTTCCGCTGGCCCGTCGTGGGTGTGGTGTGGAAGGGCATCAACGGCGAATCCATGGTCTGGCGCCAGGTGCCCAAGGCCATGTGGGCGTACTCCTACGCCACCGCCGGCTGGGCCGCCGTGTTCCTCGCGCGCTTCCTCGTCCAAAACGGCATGTACAACCACGGTGACACCACGACGCTGGGCGTCACCCGCATTCTCATGGGCTGGCCGCTTACCGGCCTGGTCACCCTGCTCACCATCTGGATGGTCCGCCGTGCCAACGCTGCCGTCGAGGCTGCAGGCCTCGTCGAGACTCCAGAACCTGCCGAGAAAGAGGCATAATTCATGGCTTCCGCAGAAACACCCGAGCTCGCCAAAGGCGACACCATTCGGCTCACCGTGGAGCGCATGGCCCACGGCGGCGGGGGTATTGCCCACGCCGCGGACGGGCGCACCATCTTCGTCGCGGGCGCGTACCCGGGCGACACCGTTGACGCCGAGCTCACGCAGCTGAAGAAGCGCTTTGGCCGCGCCCGGCTCGTCGACGTCGTCGAGGCCGGCCCGCTGCGCGTCGAGTCTTCGTGCCCGGNTCCCAGCCACCGCCTTCTGGCAGGCGCATACCGCGGCCCCGGATACGTACGCGAAGCTCGTGCGCAACTGGCTGTCTGTCGCGGATGTCGACGGCGCGTATGCGGATCTGCCGTACCCGGATTCCAAGCGCGTGGCGTGGGACCTCTACGGCGGCGTGGGCGTCTTCGTCCCCGCGCTCGCCGAGACCCTAGCCACGACCGCGCCCGGCCTGCCCGCCGGCGCGACCTCCGTGCTCGACGAGGAGTTCGACGCCGATATCGACGCGGACTCGGAAGCCCCCTCGGGCCTCGAGGTCACCGTCGTCTCCGTCGACTACTCGCCGGCTGCGGCGAAGGCACGCCAGGACGCGCTCGCAGACTACGACGTGGAGCTCCACAACGACCTGGTAGAAAAGGCCATCGACCAGCTGCCCAAGCCCGATGCCATCGTGCTTGACCCGCCACGGACGGGCGCGGGTGCCGAGGTTGTGGAAAAGGCAGCATCGGCACGCCCGGGCGCTGTGGTGCACGTGGGCTGCGACCCTGCGACCTTCGCGCGGGACTTGGCGACGTGGCGCGAGCAGGGCTACGCCGTGCGCCGCCTCGCCGTCATCAATGCTTTCCCGGGTACTCACCATATGGAGGCGCTGGCATTCCTGGAACCCGCCGAGTTGTATTAGTCTCCCGCGTGCCTGAACGGGTAACGTGAAGAGAACCCATTGTTTTCCAAGAAGAGGTAGAAAGCACTCCATGGCACTGTTGGATCTGGTGAAATCGCCCCGCGATTTGAAGAACTTCACCCCGCAGCAGCTGGGTCAGCTCGCGGACGAGGTGCGTGCGCTGCTCATTGAGAAGGTCTCCGCCACCGGCGGTCACCTGGGCCCAAATCTGGGCGTCGTGGAGCTCACCATCGCGCTGCACCGCACCTTCGACTCGCCCAATGATGCGATCGTCTTCGACACCTCGCACCAGTCCTACGTGCACAAGATGCTCACGGGTCGCGCAGACCAATTCGATACGCTGCGTCAGAAGGGCGGCCTGTCCGGCTACACCGACCGCGGCGAGTCCGAGCACGACTGGACGGAATCCTCGCACGCCTCGGCGGCGATTTCCATCGTGGACGGCCTGTCTAAGGCATTTGCGCTCAAGGGCGAGGGGCACCGCAACGCCGTGGCCGTGGTCGGCGACGGCGCTTTGACGGGCGGCATGTGCTGGGAGGCGCTCAATAACCTGGCGACGACAAAGTCGCGCAACGCCGTCGTGGTGGTCAACGACAACGGTCGTTCCTACTCGCCGACGATTGGTGGCCTGTCCGAGAACTTGTCCTATATCCGTGCGCAGCACGGCTATGACGAGCTCATGGAGCACGGCAAGAAGCGTCTCAAGCAGCTCGGTTGGGTAGGCGAGCGCGCCTTCGATGCCCTGCATGCGATGAAGGAGGGCATCAAGTCCACCGTCATGCCGGAGGAGATGTTCCCTGAGCTGGGCATGAAGTATATCGGCCCCATCAACGGCCACGATATCGATGCGCTCAACCACGCGTTCTCCTATGCCCGCGATTACGAGGGCCCCATCATCGTCCACTGCGTGACGGAGAAGGGCCACGGTTTCGCGCCGGCCGTCAACGAGCCGAACGACCAAATGCATTCCACGGGTGCCATCGACCCGGTCTCGGGCGTAGCACTCAAGGAATCGCAGCCGGGCTGGACCGCGGCATTCTCGGAGGAGCTTCTCGCCGCCGGTGCGCGCCGCGATGACATCGTGGCGATCACCGCCGCCATGGCTGGGCCCACGGGCCTGCAGCCTTTCGCGGATAAATACCCGGAGCGTTTCTTCGACGTGGGCATCGCGGAACAGCATGCCGTGGCCTCCGCTGCTGGTCTCGCTTTGGCGGGCCTGCACCCGGTCGTGGCGCTCTACTCGACGTTCCTCAACCGTGCCTTCGACCAGCTCGTCATGGACGTGGGTCTTTTGGGCATGCCTGTCACGCTCGTGCTCGACCGCGCGGGTGTGACGGGCTCGGACGGTGCCTCGCACAACGGCGTGTGGGACATGGCTATTTCGTCCATCGTCCCGGGTATTCGCGTGGCGGCCCCGCGCGATGGTTTGCGCCTGCGCGAGCTCTTTCAACAGGCCATCGAGGTCGACGACGGCCCCACGGTCGTGCGTTTCCCTAAGGGCAACCTGCTCGAGGACCAGCAGGCCGTGGACACCTTGGCCGACGGTGTGGACATCCTCCACTACAGCGACAACAAGGACGAGGCGTCGCCCGACGTGCTGATCGTGTCCATCGGCGCGATGTCGCAGCGCTCTCTCGATGCCGCCGCACTCCTCGAAGCCGAGGGCGTCAACGTCACCATCGTCGACCCGCGCTGGGTTGTGCCGGTCCCACAGTCCGTCATCGGGCTCGCCGGCGACCACGACCTCGTGGTGACGATTGAGGACGGAGTGATGCGCGGGGGCATTGGTTCCCTGGTCTCCGAGGCTTTGAGCGCCGCCGAGGTCGACACCCCGCACCGTCGCCTCGCGTTCCCGAATATGTACCCGAAGCACGCTTCGCGCGGCGAGCTCCTCCAAGAGGTTGGCCTCGACCCGGCTGGCATCGCGGAGTCGATTATGGGATGGTGTTCGGATCTGACCGAGGACCCTGACTCCGAGTAGGAATTTTTATCCGACGAAGGCCCCAGATCTGTGGTGTTCTGGGGCCTTCGTCGGCGTAAAAGTCAGCGGCACACGTCGTGGAGCCAGCCATCGAGCTCGCTCAGCGGCGCGTCCGGGGCGATGGGGTCTTCAGCGAATTCCTCGCCGGTGCGGGCGACGTCCTTGGCGACGGTGAGCATGAGCGAGCGGCCGTCGGGGTAGTCGATGACCACGTTCGCTGACGCGTAGCCCGCGGTGGGCTCGCCGAAGGTCTGCACGTTGTCTAGACCGCGGAAGGCCAGCAGCGTTGCCTCGCCTGACGATGCCGTCTCACCATCGGTGAGCACCGCCACTGGCAGGTCCAGCTTGCCACCGGAGGGCGTGGTGGGCGTGCCGCCGCCCGCGACGTAGTTACCATCGACGGTGACGGGAGTCTTCCGCGAGCGGGACTGGAAGTAGAGCGCCGGACCGTCAGGGAGCAGGGGACTGAGTCCTGCGAGCATGGGTCCCATGTCGCCGCCGCCGTTTCCGCGCAGGTCGACAACGGCGGCGCAGGCGGGGGCATCGGAAAGCCCGTGGGCGAGCGTGTCGGCGTAGGCTTGGCCGTCGTCGAAGCGCCCGATGCCGGGCACGGTGGCCCAGACAACGTTGTCGCGCAGTTCCACCTTCGGGTCGGTGCGCGGCATGGATTCCTCTTCTCCGCGGGTGAAGATGGTGGAGTGCTTGCCGCCGGCAGCTGTGATGGCGTCCTCGATTCGGGACGAATCCTCTTTCGCTGCGTCGTAGGCTTGCTTGAACTCGGGCGAGTCGGCGTAGAGACCTTGCATGGCGGCGGCGTCGAGCATTGCCTTGTTGATGCGGGACTCGGAGGCGCCGAAAAGGAAGACGGGCTTGCCTAGGTACGCGGCGCCGACCGACGGGCCGAAGACGTAGACGAGCGCGAGGGCTGCAACGATGAGCACCGCGAGAACGGCACCGGTGATTTTGAGTGCGAGTTTCATTCGTGGCGCCCCCCAGAGGCCAGTACGCGGGAGCGCAGGGGCTCGGCAGCGAGTGCCGCGATGAGGGTGATGCCCCAGCCGGCGCCGAGGAAGCTCAGCGCCATGAGCAGGCGGCCGGCAATGTCGACGTCGCTGCCCATGGAGGAGAACATGACAAACGCGAATGGGGCACCGAGGGCAAAGCCAAGGAGGCTTACGCCTACAGCCGGGCCCGAGATCTCGATGAAGTTCACGGCGGTGTGGAATCGACGCGGCACTCCCATGAGCTGAAGCGAGCGCGAGAGTTGAGCGCCTTCAAAGGCGGCGCTTGCCTGGCCCAGGAATATGGACAACCCGGTGAGGATGAAACCGAATAGCAGCGTGAGCAAGGCACCTGTGGAGACGTCCTTGAAGAGGGTGAGAGTACCGCCCTCCTCGCTCATGGCGAGCGTGAGGTTATCCTGCTTCAGCGGCGAGCAGACGAGGTAGCCCGCGAGGAAGCCGAAGAAGGCGAGAGAGGCCACCCGGCGCCAGGCACGCTTGCCGTTCGTGGCCACGCGCTGCCATGCGACAAAATGCGCGGTGCCCGGAAAGCGGGAAACGATGTGGCCAGCCACCTGCAGCAGGTAGGGGGCCACGAAATTGATGCTCAGCACGACAAGCAAGAGCAAACCGATCATTCCGGCGATGGCTGCGATGGCGGCATCGAAGTCGAAGTTGCGCACGATGACGGCGACGACGGCGACGAGAAGGACGAATGCGATAAGACGCCAGTACTTCAGCGCTGGCGGAGTCGAGCGGCGTGCCACGCCGAGGGGGCTCACGCGGACGCGTTGCATGCCCACGAACGCAGCGCCGAGCGCGAGGAAGAACAGCGTCGCGGCGACTGCGAGGTAGCCCCACCATGGCAAGAGGATTTCNACGCGCACGCGAACATCGCCAACGTGAACCACAAGTAGAGGAAGCCCGGCTCGTTGCCGTAGGTCGCGCGCATCGATTCAGTGATGAGCTCAGGGTGGTGGGCGCGTACCCAGAACATCCATGTGCCACCCGCGACGAGAAACGCAGCGGTCGAACCCACGGCGATGGACAGGATGGACAGGAGCGATAGCGTGCCCGTGCCCGTGCGGGCATGCAGTGAGGCGCGATGCAGTTGGAAAGTGAGGGTTGCCGTGCTCATCGTGCGCCTCCCTGTGCTGCAGCGGGCGCTCCGATACGCACGCCGCCCACGAGACGGTCGTCGTGGACGAGGCCGTCGCGGATCTCTACGCGGCGTTCCATCCAATCCGCGACCTTGGGGTCGTGCGTAACCATGACGAGGCTCGCGCCCGACTGGCGGACGATGGTGGTGAGCATCTGCATGACCTCATGGCCGGTGGACTGGTCAAGAGCGCCCGTCGGCTCGTCCGCGAAGACGATGGACGGTTCAGCGGCAAGCGCGCGAGCGATGGCGACGCGCTGGGCCTGGCCGCCCGAGACGTCGCCCGGACGGCGCATAGCCAGACCGCCCAGACCCAGCTGATCGAGCAGCGCCTGCGCGCGCTTGCGGGCCGCGCCGCGCGAGGACCCCGTGAGCATGGC
>NZ_LT596208.1:1057662-1145013 GCF_900092335.1 Corynebacterium phoceense | reverse complement strand
GCCGCGCGAGGACCCCGTGAGCATGGCCGGCAGCGCCACGTTATCGACGTTGGTGAGCTCCGGAAGGAGCTGGCCGTCCTGGAAGACGAAGCCGAAGTGCTGGAGACGAAGGCGGGAACGGGCGGCATCGGAAAGCTGGGCAATGTTGGTCTCGCCGAAGAAGACGGCGCCGTCCGTGGGCGTGAGCACGCCCGACATGCAATGCAGCAGCGTGGACTTGCCGGAACCCGAGGGGCCCATGACGGCGACGGTTTCGCCGGGCTGGATGTCGAGGGAAATGCCGGAGAGGACTGGGCCTTGGCCGTAGTCCTTCGTGATGTCATGAAGTGAAAGTGAATGTGTCATGGTTCTAATTTCACAGGTTAAGGCGCACAGATTGAATGGTGCCACCGCTAGAGTTCGCGGTAGTGCTAGCTCTACCCCCGCCCGCCACGGCTGGCGCCATGGTTATGATCGGAGGCGATGTTTAAGCGAAAGACCACCAACGAGGAGCGCCAGGCCGCGGAGATTGCCCGGCTCACGGCCTCACGCCGCGCGATTGCGGACGCCTATGAGGTTGAGCGCCAGCGCATCGAGCGCGACCTCCACGACGGGACGCAACAGTACCTTGTGGCGGCGTCCATCAAGCTCGGTGAGGCTTCCTTGGATCTTACTGGGGAAGCCGCCCAGTTGGTCGCGTCGGCGAAGAAAGACCTTGACGCGGGACTTGCGGCTCTGCGGACGACGGTGCACGGCATCCATCCGCAGGTGCTCAAGGACCACGGGCTGGTGGCCGCGCTTTCCGATGTCGCCTCCTCCTACGGTCCGCACGTTTCCGTCTTTGCGCCGCACCCGCTTCCTTCGCTGTCGCCGTCCGTGCTCGCGGCCGGATACTTCTTCGGGACGGAGGCATTGACGAATGCGGCGAAGCACGCGCCGGGCGCGCCCGTGACGGTGCTCGTGACCTCGGATGCGGATCTGCATATCTCAGTCGTGGACGAAGGCCCGGGTGGCGCGGCCGTCGTGCCGGGCCAGGGGCTTGCAGGCATGGCGCAGCGATTGGAGGCCTTCGGCGGCGCGTTGACGTTGTCCTCGCCTCCAGGTGGGCCGACGCGTGTGGCGTGTTCCATTCCGTTGCTGTTGGACCGTGGGGCTTCTGGACTGGGAGGTGTGCGATGAAGATCGTGTTGGCGGATGACTCGGCGCTGTTGCGCGAGGGCGTGGCCGGTCTCTTGGAGCGCCGAGGCCACGAGATCGTGGGCCAAGCCGCGACGGCGCCCTCGCTTATCGAGTTGGTGAAGACGGGCCCGTTGCCGGACATCGTGGTGACGGACGTGCGGATGCCGCCGAATATGGCGGACGATGGCCTGAAAGCGGCGGTGTCTCTGCGACGCGAGTTTCCGTCGCTGGCAGTCATGGTGCTCTCGCAGTACGTGGCGCCGGCCTATGCGGTGGAACTCTTCGACGTGGACACGGCCGGGACGGGCTACCTCCTCAAAGATCGTGTCTCCGAGGTCGCGGACTTTCTGTCGAGCCTTGAGGTCGTGGCGCAGGGCGGCACGGTCATCGACCCGACGGTCGCCAAGGCACTTATGGCCTCGGGGCGCTCGGGGCTGGCGGAGCTCACGCCGCGCGAGCGCGAGGTGCTCGAGCTCATGAGCCAGGGAAAATCGAACAAGGAGATTGCTTCGGCGCTGGTGCTCTCTGCGGCGGCGGTGGCCAAGCACGTGTCCAATATCTTCCTCAAACTTCGGCTCGACCCGAAGGAAGACAACCGGCGCGTGAAAGCGATTCTGGAGTACCTGGCGGCGCGGCCGTAGTTCCTTGCGAAAATTGTGCTCAGAATCGCGATAGCGGATCGATTTTCGGCAGGAACGAGCGAATACGTTTCCTTACTTCGAGTAGTACTCCACGGCCTTCGGCGGCAGGCTCGATCGCGTGGGCTAAGACATTAACTCCATGTGGAGGGAGCGAGTAACTGAGTATGTGTGATGGGAGGTAATCCGTCGTCCAGGCCACGTAGGCGTTCGTAGAGCTTGCGCATCGTGGCTTTGTCCGGAATGTGCGTGGAACCAGCCGCTCGCTCTAAGACAGTCAGGGTGGTGATGAGGTTCAGGTTTCCGAAATTATGCCCTGCAGCACGCAGCCTTTCGAGGCGAGCCTGCTGGAAAGCGAGGAGTTGCTGTCCGGCGCCGTCATCAATGAGAACCGTGACCGATTTTCCTTGTTCGGCGAGCACGACGGCGTGCGCGATGACTATCGTTTCGCCGAGGTCTTTGCTGATTGTGAAACGGTCAGCGAGCGACATATCAGAGATGCGTGAGACAGCAGCAGACAACTCATCCGTAGCCTCATCAGATAGGACTTCCAAGTACTGTGAGGAAGATAGTGTCTTCCATACGCGGTACGAACGCTCAAAACGCGCATCCTGGCGCGCTTTCCGTTGGATTTCCTCACCGACGATGGCCGGCGCCGAGAGCGGGCCTAGTGTAGCAATGAGCAGACGTTCTTTATTGATAGAAAAGAAATTGAGCCCAGGTCCGGCATCTAAAATGGGACGAGAATGTGGGGTCAAGGGGCTATTCCTTATCGTCCTCGAGTTCTGCTGGCCAGTCGGAAAAGTCGACTTCGACATTGTGTATTTCGTTTGCAGAAGTTTCACGGACGAGCGGGGGAGTTGGCACGATGCCAGCGTCTTCCAGTTCTTGACGTGCTGTGTCTGCGTCGATGCCGCGGAGGGTGGCGATTGTCGCGACCGTGACCACGCCTGCTTCGTAGCCGCGGACAGCAGCAGCAAGCAAGCGCTGCGGGACACGTGGACATTGGGACTCGATTTGCAGCGAACGGTAGTGGTCGATCCACCCGAATCGTGTTGCCCAAGCACTGGTAGTAGTCTTCATCCACACCTTTTTGGTTTCTTCGGAGATGAACCCCGCAGAACATAACGCGATGGAGGCTAAAGAAGGCGAAACTCGAAAATCCTGGATGACTTGTGAAAAGTCGATGGGATCCAGGTCACCAGTGGGAGCTCCAAGTAATTCCCGGAGACCGTCGACAGGCAGGAGGAAGTGGCGTGCAAACGCATCTGCTCGAATTTCGCTGGGGCTTCGATTCGAAAGCTGGTCGGCCTCGCGTGTAGACCAGTCGCGAAATAGTGCATGGGCGAGCTCATGGGCAAGTGAGCTGCGCTGGCGCATGAAGTTCGGCGTACATGCCACCGCTATGAAGGTGACGTTGCGCTTTGGGTCCCACATTGTGAGTCCATGTTCGTTAGGGTCATCGACCTTGACGACGGCGACCTGGTGGCCCGTAGTTTGCTCGATGAGCGTCGCTAGATCACCGAGTGGGCCGTTGCCGAGATGATGCTCGGAACGGAAATGAGCAGCTGCTGCTTGCGCTTCTGTTTCGTTTGACACGCCTATTGCTCCGCCTGGAATCCTTGGTCCGTGAGGTAGTCGTTGATTTCAACAAAAGAAATGAGCTTATCGCGGAGCGTAGTCATCGTAGACCCGTTGGTTGAGCGCGCCGCGTACTGAACTCGTGCGGGAGCATCGCTCGTGCCGGTAAGAAGACCCACGGTGGTGCCGGTGGCGGCAGCAATACGGACGAGCTCGGGCATGGTAGCCGTGCGGGTGCCGTTGACAATACGCGATAGCGTGGACTGCGCAAGCCCAGTGCGGTCTGCCAGTGCTCGCTGTGACAGCTGAGCGCTGACGAGGGCCTCATTGATGCGTGCCCCCACGGCGCGGGAGTCCATGGTCATCTCCGTTCTGAATCATGCAAGGTTTCTTTGATTCAGGCTACTGCTAGATCAAGTAAAAGTCCAGTAGAACAGGGAAAAGAAACACGATCCAAGCATTGGTATTAGTGATCCGGCCTTGCCGGAGAGGGTTCCTGCCGAAAATTGTGCTCAGAATCGCGATAGCTGATCGATTTTTGACAAGAACCGGGGGTTAGCGGAAGAGGGCGCGCTCGAGGATGGGCGTGACGAGCTGGATTTGCCAGTCGCGGCAATCTTCGTCGCGCAGGAGGGCCGGGATGTCCTCAGCGCGGCTAAGCGTGCCAGCGAGGTCGCTGGAGAAACGGGGCTCGCCCAGCGCAGCCCACACGGCGGCGCGGACCGCAGAGGTCTTGATGATGGTCTCGGGCTGCATGACAAGGTCGTCCGCGAGGGCGTCGATCTCGGCGCGGATGTCTTGGTAGACCTCCCAGAGTTCGGGGTAGTCGCGTGACCACGTGGACTTGCCGGGCACGGGAGCCAGCGAACGGTCAGGGCGCGGGAATGTCGAGGGGTCGGCGCGCAGGGCGGTGTCGAGGACCGTGAACCAGGCCTGGGAGGCGCCGGCGCGGCGGCGAGGGAATCCACGGGTGCGGCGGAGGGCTTCCTCGGAGCGCGGCAGGGAACGCGCGACTTCGAGAAGCGCCTTGTTCGCGAGAATTTTGCCGGGCGCGATGTCACGCGCGCGGGCTTGGCGGTCACGGTGCGTCCACAGGGCGCGGGCAGCGGCGAGCTGTGTGGGCGTGCGCAGGCTGCCGATGCCCCGTAAGCTCGTCCAGTCTGGCTCCGGCGGCGCGGTGATGGAACGGTGTTCGTCCACGATATGGGCGAATTCGGCGTTAGCCCAGCCGAGCTTGCCTTCCTCGGCGAGGATATCGGCGAGCTTACGGCCGAGTTCGAGGAGAAGCTCGACGTCGAGGGCGGCATAGGCAAGCTGGTGGGCGGGGATGGGGCGTGCGGACCAGTCCGCGTCGCCGTATGCCTTCTCGAGCTCGACGTCGAAGAGCTCCTCGAGCATGGCGCCAAGGTTCGGGTGGTCGAAGCCGGCCATGCGGGCGGCGAGTTCCGTGTCGAAGATGGCGCTGGGGTAGAGACCGAGCCAGGCGAGGCAGGGAAGATCGCTAGGTGCGGCGTGCATGATCCAGCCCTGGTTGTTGAGCACGGGGGCGAGCGCTGTGGTCAGCGCGTCGCGACCGCCTTCGGGATCGAGGAGGACCGTGCCGGAGCCTGCGCGGCGAATCTGCAGCAGGAAGGCGCGGTCGTCATAGCGGAACGCGGAGGCGCGCTCCGTGTCGATGGCAAACGGGCCGGAGCCCGCCGCAAGCCGGTCCGCGGCGCGCTGGAAGGCGGCTGGGGTCGCGGCGACGGGTGGGATGCCGTCCGCGGGCCTATCGAGAAGATGGGACATTAGCCGCGCATAAGGTCGGTGACGCCCTCCGGCGGAAGGCCGGCAACATTGGCGAGGACCTTGGCAAAGGCCTCCACGTGCGAGGAGAGATCGATGCCGTCCGCGGTCCAGGAGGCGCGCATTTCCATCTGGTGGGCGCGCGGCGGGCCGCCGATTTCGCCGAAGCGGACAGACGCCGTGGACGTCACGGTGCCGCCGAGGTTGGTGTACTCGGCGTGGCAGGCAGACAGAGACTCGGTGAGCCATTCCCAGGCGACATCGGGAAGCAGGGGGTCAGAGGCGACCTCGGAGTCCATGTCGGCCTGGATATAGGCGACAAGGCGCATAGAGCCGGTCCACGACTCCTCCGCGGCCGGGTCGTGGAGCAGGATGAGGCGACCAAAGGCATCGCCCTCGGAGTCCTGCGGAACGACGTCGAGGTCCTGATCGCCCACCTCGAGGCCAATCGCGTGGCTAAACGGCGCCAGCTTCTGCGGCGGACGGATGGTGCCCAGCGTGATCTCGGGACGCATGCGCGCGGCGTGCATGGACTCGACGGCCTGCGTGAAGGCGGCGGGGGTGCCGGACTCGCGGGGGGCATCGGCAGGCTCGGTAGGGCGGAGCTCTGTAGGCTGCTGCGAATTAGTTGGGGTCACGGGGGATAAACCTAGCCGGTGGGTGAGGCTGGGGGTGTGAGGCGCGCCGTGTGGGGTGGAAAGGTGCGCACGGGGCGGTATCCAACTTAAGATGGACTGCGTTCAACCTTTTTACTTTCATGGAGGATTCATGGCCAAGCTTGATTTCGAGGAGCTCAACTCCCGTCAGCAGTACTCGCAGCATGCGGTTTTCCGCGTCTACCCGGGCGCGCTGGGCGCCGAACGCGATGAGGCTATCGCACAGGCCCAGGCCTTCTTCGCTGGTTTGGATGAGGCGATCACCGTTCGTGGCATCTACGACCTGTCCGGCATGCGTGCATCTGCCGACTACATGATCTGGTGGCACGCGGAGGAGTTCTCCGATATCCAGAAGGCGTTCGCGGACTTCCGCCGCGAGACGACCCTGGGGCAGGTCTCTGAAGTCACCTGGGTGGGCAATGCGCTCCACCGCCCGGCCGAATTCAACCGCTCGCACCTACCGTCCTTCATCATGGGCGGGGAGCCGGGCGAGTGGATTGCGGTCTACCCGTTCGTGCGTTCCTACGACTGGTACACGATGGACCCGCAGGAGCGC
Source organism: Corynebacterium phoceense (assembly GCF_900092335.1). Classification (GTDB taxonomy): domain Bacteria; phylum Actinomycetota; class Actinomycetes; order Mycobacteriales; family Mycobacteriaceae; genus Corynebacterium; species Corynebacterium phoceense. The sequence goes on along the minus strand of NZ_LT596208.1, from coordinate 1,138,639 downwards.
CGCCGCATCCTCGTCGAGCACGGCAAGCAGGCGCGTAACTACCCCGATGTGCGCGCGAACACCGTGCCGGCCTTCGCGCTGGGTGACTACGAGTGGATGCTCGCGTTCGAGGCCCCGACCCTCGACCGCATCGTTGACCTCATGCACCTAATGCGTTACACCGAGGCGCGCCACCACGTGCGTGAGGAGATTCCGTTCCACACCGGCCACCGCGTGGCGGATGTGGCGGATCTGATTAAGATTCTCCCGTAAAACGATGTGAAGGGCCGCACCTCGGTGGTGCGGCCCTTGTTTTATTTTTCTACCGGCTTCTCTTCGAGATTCAGGCAGATGGAATTAATGCAGTAGCGCAGGTCCGTGGGCGTGTCATAGCCTTCGCCCTCAAAGACGTGGCCCAGGTGCGAGTTGCAGTTGGCGCAGCGGACCTCCGTGCGCACCATGCCGTGGGAGGTATCCGTGTGCTCGACGACCTTTTCGCCCGCGAGCGGGGAGAAGAAGGACGGCCAGCCGCAGTGGGACTCGAACTTCTCAGTGGAGCGGAACAGCTCGGCACCGCACGCGCGGCAGGAGTAGACGCCCTCCGTGGTCGTGTTGGTGTATTCGCCGACATACGGCGGTTCCGTGCCCGCCTGGCGCAGGACGTAGAACTCCTCCGGCGTGAGGCGCTTCTTCCACTCTTCGTCCGCGATCAGCTTGAAATCAGTCATGGCGCGATTCTACGCGCTCATGGGCCCACCATCCCAAGGCTGCGGCGCTTACACCGATGATAACGAAGGCCCATCCCGCGGTGCCCGCGAAGAAATTCATCCACCGTCCCGCGTCTGGCCACTGCACAGAAGTCCACGACATGGGCGCGAGACACAGCACGGCGCCGAGCCACGGCAGCCACGTCTCCAGCGCGTTGCGGCGCGCGAAAATGGTGAATAAAAGGGGCGCGATCCACATGGAGTAGTACTGCTGTCCGAGGCTTGAGAGGAAGAACACGCCCACGAGGACGAGCGGAGCCGTGGTCATAGCCCAGAGCGCGACGTCGGTGTGGCGGCGCCTGAGGAGGGCGATGAGTCCGGCGGCGACTATGAGCGCCATGCCTGTCCAGACTGTGTAGTAGAGTCCGCTGTTTAGCTGGAAGTAGGCGTTGACGCCGGGCCACGAGGAGTTGGCGTAGTCGCGCGTGGTTCCAAGGTAGGGGAGAAGCTTGCCCGTGAAGTCTTCCGTGCCGGGCACGAGCGGCCAGGCAATAACGTTGGTCAGCACCGGCACGCCGATGCCGCCGACGAGGCCCTTCCAGTCCAGTTTGACGATGTGCAAGGCAAGTAGCGGTGCAAACTGCGGCTTGACGAGGATGGCAACGCCAAGGACGAGTCCGGCAAGCCACATCTTTTTTGTCTGGCCTTGTGCGCCCCTGATGAACAGGTAGAGCCAGCCGGTGAGCAAGAGGAGAAGGACGCCGTTGATATTGGAGAAGGTCAGCGTGTTGGTGACAGACTCGGTGGCACATGCGAGAGCGATGGCGATGGGGAGCGTGGCGCCGCTTAAGGGTTTGTTAACGAGTCTGGTGAGGAGTGCTAGTGCGACGATGATGCACGCGGCGTTGGCGAGGATGAACGCCATGCGCGCGGCCGTTGGGTTATCCGCGAGGCCCAGCGGTGTGAGCAGAAGCGTGGCGCCGGGGTTGTAGAGATAGAGCGGATCGACCTGGTCGTAGGCCTGTGCGTAGACGGAGTCGCCAGCCAGCATGCGGCGGACGGCGGAGTAGACCGTCGTGAAGTCGTCCGTAGGGGAGCCGTTGACGGCGCTGATGAGAATCCGGTGTGCGATAAGGACAAGTGCGAGCGGCCACGCGGCGGCGCGGAGGACGCGGTGGCTGATGCTTGGTGCGGCTGTCTCGGGCCCGTCATTCTGTGAGGCCGGGGCGGCCGGCTCGCCGAAGCTGGGGGCTAGGGCGTGCCGGGCGGTAAACAGGCCGTCGATTCTCGCGCGCAGGGATTTATTCACGTGTGTGGATTCTAGGGAATAGGCGCAGGGAACATGGGGTGCCACACGGAGTACGGGCAAGCAAAAACCCCGGTTGCGAGGTGAACTCGCCGCCGGGGCTGATTGTGGTCCTAGTTGGGATTGAACCAACGACCTTTCCGGTGTGAACGGAACGCTCTCCCACTGAGCTATAGGACCTCATTGGGTACAGGAGAAAAATAGCACGCTCCTGTGTGCGGTACCTAATCGGCAGGTCGGGGTGAAATCGTGGCGCGGATCGCTGGGCTGCGTCGTGTTCGAGTGGCCGTGACGGTGTCGTGTTGTGCTGAAATGACAGTGGTGTCATTCGGGTGCGTGTCTCGGGTGCTTGGGGATGAGTGAAACCCGCGTCTGAACGGGCGATTTGGCAAACTGTGGCTCCAAAGGATAATGTTTCTACTCGCACCGCACAGTGTTGTTAATTCTTACATCAAAACATCACATCGCAGTGCATGCGGATGTAGCGCAGTTGGTAGCGCATCACCTTGCCAAGGTGAGGGTCGCGAGTTCGAGTCTCGTCATCCGCTCAGGTTCTTTTATGAACCGAATCCCGCGCGATTAGCTCAGCGGGAGAGCGCTTCCCTGACACGGAAGAGGTCACTGGTTCAATCCCAGTATCGCGCACACGGACTTTTAGTCCCAGAAACCGGGCCTGGTTTCGAATGCGGATGTAGCGCAGTTGGTAGCGCATCACCTTGCCAAGGTGAGGGTCGCGAGTTCGAGTCTCGTCATCCGCTCAGGTACTTCTCTTCTTTGAGAGTGTACTGTTGAGGCGGTAAGCCACGGTGGAATGGCCGAGTGGTGAGGCAAAGGTCTGCAAAACCTTGCACACGGGTTCGATTCCCGTTTCCACCTCAAAGTCTTCACGTGAAGATGCCCGCGCGATTAGCTCAGCGGGAGAGCGCTTCCCTGACACGGAAGAGGTCACTGGTTCAATCCCAGTATCGCGCACAGAAACCCCCGGGTTTCGAATGCGGATGTAGCGCAGTTGGTAGCGCATCACCTTGCCAAGGTGAGGGTCGCGAGTTCGAGTCTCGTCATCCGCTCAGTTTAAAGCGTCGCCCTACGGGGCGACGCTTTTGCGTTGTGGGTCTAGACGCGTAACCGTGCACGGAGACCTGCTCGCATTGAGTCGAGTTTCTTTGGCGATGGTCGATGGACATCGTCATACATTTCTTCTGGCGGGACCCACCACACCGGTCCTTTCCCAGACATCCCGTGTCCACCCATGTCGCCATTGCGGCGTGGGAAAAGGTGCCAGTGAAGGTGGGTATCGCCGTTTCCGAGGAGTTCGTAGTTCATTTTCTCGGCGCCAAAGGCTGTGGTGACGGCTTCCGCGACAACGGACATCTCAAAGAGGAATTGGGAGCGGAAGTCTGGCTCAAGGAGGAACAGCTCCGTGTCGTGGAGCTTGCAGAGAAAGAGCGTGTAGCCGTGGAAATACTGATGATCGCCGAGCACGACATACCCAGTATTGAGTTCTGCAACGAAATAGGGGTTGCGACCTTGTTTGATGTCGTCGATACGTGCGCAGATTAAGCACATTGGATGTCGTCCCTCTCGCTGGGGCCTCTCTGTTCAGAGGCATCTGGATTCTTTGACGTCATAGTACTGACTGAATGTGCGCGGAATGTGAGAATGACGTCCGTTTCCTCTAGCGGTAGTTCGGTGCGGCATGAAGCTGGGGTGTGGAAAATTTTCGCCGAGAAGATGCCCGAAATCGGTGGTGCGGAAGTGCTTTCTCGGCGAAAACTACAGTGGCGGCGCAAAGAGCCCGCGAAAGTGTGACGTTCATCTTTGTTGGGAACCAATGGCAGCGAGGCAACGACTATCTGGGTATCGCGCGCTGGTCCCGAGGCGGAAAGCTGTGGGGGTAGGCGGCGGCGATACGATGTGATAATTGCACGGATACCTTCCGCACTTTGAGACAAGGAGCATCACCTTCATGAGAATTCTTCGTTCGGGCCTTCGTTCGAGTGCAGCAGCGCTCGTCGCGGCAGCGGCACTCGCAACGGCACCGGTTGCTCAGGCCCACGACTCAGTGGTGGGCGGCAACGTGGTAAGCGATGCGCCGCTTGAAGAGTTCCCAAAGGAAATCACGCTGGAGTTCTCCGCGATTCCGCGCGAGGGGTTCAATACCTTCGCGGTGACGGACACGAACTCGGGCGACGTGATCTTCGATGCGGAGCCGACCGTGGACGGCCGCGAGCTCACCGTGGAGACGCCGGAAGGCGTGAACCCGGGACCGGGCCACTACCAGGTGGGATTCCAAATCACGTCCTCGGATGGACATGCAACGCGTGGCTCGGTGCCGTTTGACGTTGCTGGCCAGGCGGCTGGTTCCTCCGAGGAATCCACGACGGGCGATCCGGTCGCGGATGCGGCGCAAAATGCGTCGACGCCGTGGAAGTGGATCATCGCCGTGGGGGCGGTCCTTGCAGTTATCGCAGTACTCATCCTCTTCGCGGCAAAGTCTCGCCGTAATGATTAAGAAAGGCACGTTCATGCTCAATACTCGTACCGTCCTCGTTTCTTCCGTCGTCGCCGCGGCCCTCGCGCTTGCGGCATGCTCGCCGGCGCAGGAGAACGACTCGGCAGAGAAGGTGGACACTGCATCGTCCGCAGCGGCAAAGGCTAGCGCGGACAAGAGCGCTGAAGCAGGTTCTGAAGAGCACGCCATGGGCGACATCCACATGCACGACGGCGTCGTGCGTGAGATGGCCGCGGACTCGGATATGACCGCCATCTTCGGCGAGATCCACAACGGCTCGAATAAGGACATCCACGTCACGGGCTTCACCACGTCCATTGACGCCAAGATGAACCAGATTCACGAGGTCGTCGACGGTGTCATGCAGGAAGACACCGATGGTCTCATGATCCCGGCCGGCGAGTCCGTGACCCTGGCCCCGGGTGGCCAGCACCTCATGCTCATGGGTGTTGCCGAGCCGGTCATGGCTGGCGAGGAAGTCGACGTCACGCTGGAGCTTGAGGACGGCACGACCGTCGACCTGGGCGCGCAGCCGGTGCGTTCCATGAACGCCGGCGAGGAGGGCTACCAGGACATGGAAGGCGGCATGGCCGGAATGTCGGAGATGCCAGGGATGGCGGACATGTCCGAGCACGACCACGCCCACTAAGGACTAGCAATGACACATGCGCAGTTGGGACGCCGCGAGCTCATGGCCGGCGGCGCCGTCGCGGCAAGCGCGCTCGTGGTGGCGAGCTGTGCCCGCGGTAAAGAAGCGGATCCGGTCGGTCAGGCAACGAGTGGGGAGAAAGGGGCATCGGTAAGCGGTGCCCCGCTTGCGGATGCCATTGTGCCTTTTGATGGCGAGCACCAGGCGGGCGTGCAAACGCCCTCGCAGGCGCACGTCAACCTCGTCGGATTTAACCTCAAGGATGGGGCGGGGCAGCGTGGGGCGCGCAACCTGATGCGGCTGTGGACCGAGGACGCGCGGGCGTTGTGCACGGCGGAAACGCCGCGCGGATCGCTCGAGCCGGAGATGACGCAGACCCCCGCGAACCTCACGGTGACGTGCGGCTGGGGCGAGTCTTTCTTCGCAAAGATTGGTGCGCAGAAGCCGGAGTGGCTGGGCGACGTCCGCTCGTATACGAGGGACAAGCTGCGCCCTGAATGGGGCCAGACGGATGTCGTGCTACAGATTTGTTGCGACGATCAGCTCACGGCCTCGCACGTCCTGCGCCATATGGTGCGCTCGGGCGCGTCGTATGCGGACGTGGCGTGGGTGCAGCAGGGCTTCCTCAATGCTAACGGCTCGTTGGAGGACGGGGAGACCCCGCGCAACGTGTTCGGCCAGAAGGACGGGACCGTCAATCCCAAGACGGACGCGGACTTTGGCGAGCAGGTATGGATTGAGGATGGGCCGTTCAAGGGCGGCACGGCGATGGTCGTGCGGCGCATCAATATGAACATGGAGACGTGGGAGGAAGTCGACCGTCATGCGCGGGAGATTTCCATTGGCCGCACGTTGGATAACGGTGCGCCGCTGTCGGGCACGGAAGAAAACGATCCGGTGGACCTCGAGGCGCGCGACAAGTACGGGTTGAAGGCTATTGACCCGACGTCGCACGTGGCGCGTGCCCATCCGCCGGCGGACCATCCGGAGCAGGTCATTTTGCGCAGGCCGTATAACTTTGACCTGGCGCCCTCACCGGAACGGCCGGGGGAATTGTCTAACTCCGGGCAGATCTTTATCTGCTTTCAGAAGAATCCGCGCGAGCAGTTTGAGCCCATTCAAGCGCGCCTGGATGAGCTCGATCAGCTCAATACGTGGATTACGCACGTGGGCTCGGCGATGTACTACGTGGTGCCCGGTACGCAGGGCGGTACTAGTTGGGGAGAAAACCTCTTAAAGGGGTAGACTTATTCGCTGTATCTTGACCTTTAGCGGGGCTGGCCAGGTATGCCCGTCCCGCGTGAGCGCATAAGGAGCGCGACATGGCGGAAATGATCCCTGCTGTACCGGTGAACTACGAGCCCGTGACGGTCCCGGCCGGCACTCCGGTGGGCCAGGCCCTCAAGGACTTGCCGAACAAGGGCCCGGAGGCCGTTGTGGTTGTCCGTGACGAGAGCGGCATGCTCTTCGACCTCTCCCACACCCCGGAGACGGACACCGTGTTCACGCCGGTCGCAGCGAGTGAGGAAGACGGTCGCGCCGTCATCCGCCACTCCACGGGTCACGTCATGGCGCAGGCCGTGCAGGATCTTTTCCCGGGCACGAAGTTGGGCATTGGCCCGGCCATCGAGAACGGCTTCTACTTTGACTTCCAGACGGCCGAGCCGTTTACGCCGGAAGACCTGAAGAACATTGAGAAGCGGATGAAGAAGATCATCAAGTCCGCACAGCGCTTCGAGCGCCACACCTACGCCTCCAACGAGGAAGCGGAGAAGGCGCTGGCCGAGGAGCCGTTCAAGCTCGAGCTCGTGGTCGACAAATCCAACGTCGACCCGGATTCGGACGAGGCCGCCGAGGTGGGCGCGGGCGATCTCACGCACTACGACAACGTCAACCCGCGCACGGGCGAGGTCGAGTGGTTCGACCTGTGCCGTGGGCCGCACGTGCCGACCACGAAGTACATCCCGGCCTTCGCGCTCACCCGTTCTTCTGCCGCCTACTGGCGTGGCGACCAGAACAATGCCGGCCTGCAGCGCATCTACGGCACGGCCTTCGAGTCCAAGGAGCAGCTCGAGGCGTACCAGACCATGCTGGAAGAGGCGGAGAAGCGCGACCACCGCCGCTTGGGCCAAGAGCTGGACCTGTTCAGCTTCCCGGACGAGATTGGCTCTGGCTTCCCGGTGTTCCACCCGAACGGCGGCATCATCCGTCTGGAGATGGAGGAGCACTCCCGTCGCCGCCACATCGCGGCCGGCTACGACTTCGTCAACACTCCGCACATCACGAAGGGCGACCTCTTCGCCAAGTCCGGCCACCTAGACTTCTACAAGGACGGCATGTTCCCGCCCATGCAGCTCGACGGCGAGACGGACGAGGAAGGCAACGTCACCAAGCAGGCGCAGGATTACTACGCCAAGCCGATGAACTGCCCCATGCACAACCTCATCTTCGCGTCGCGTGGTCGCTCCTACCGTGAGCTGCCGCTGCGCCTCTTCGAGTTCGGTACGGTCTACCGCTACGAGAAGTCGGGCGTTATCCATGGCCTCACGCGTGCCCGCGGCTTCACGCAGGACGACTCGCACATCTACTGCACCGAGGATCAGCTCGAGGAAGAGCTCACGAGCGTGCTCGAGTTCATCATCTCGCTGCTCAAGGACTACGGCTTGGACGACTTCTACCTGGAGCTGTCCACCAAGGACCCGAATAAGTTTGTGGGCTCGGACGAGATTTGGGAGCGCTCCACGGAGATCCTGCAGCGCGTCGCGGAGCGTTCGGGCCTCGAGCTCGTGCCGGACCCGGCGGGTGCCGCGTTCTACGGCCCGAAGATTTCGGTCCAGGCGCGTGACGCTATTGGCCGTACGTGGCAGATGTCCACGGTGCAGCTCGACTTCAACCTGCCGGAGCGTTTCGAGCTGGAGTACACCGCGCAGGACGGCACGAAGAAGCGCCCGATCATGATCCACCGCGCGCTCTTCGGCTCCATCGAGCGTTTCTTCGGCGTGCTGCTTGAGCACTACGCCGGCGCCTTCCCGGCCTGGCTGGCGCCGCACCAGGTCATCGGTATTCCGGTCGCGGACGATTTCGCGCCGCACTTGGAGAGGATCATGGAGCAGCTGCGTGCCCGCGGTGTGCGCGCGACTGTCGATACCTCGGACGACCGCATGCAGAAGAAGATCCGCAATCACACCACGGGCAAGGTGCCGTTCATGCTCCTAGCCGGTGCCCGCGATGTCGAGGCCGACGCCGTGTCCTTCCGCTTCCTGGACGGCACGCAGGTCAACGGCGTGCCGGTGGGCCGCGCGGTCGATGTCATCGAGGACTGGATCCGCTCGCGCAACAACGAGCAGCCGTCTGAGGGAAACATCGGTGCCCGCGTTTAAGCCTTCCGATGCCGCCGGTTCGGCCGACGTGCCCGCGGGCGAGCCCGCTCACGCGGGCACGTACGTTGACTCCGGCGTAGGCACGCCCGATCGCTTGGAGCGTCTGTGGGCGCCGTTCCGACAGGCCTACATCACGGACCCGGGACGCACGTCCACGGATCCCTTCGTCGAGGCGCCGAAGAAGTCGGACGAGGACGCGCTCATCATCGCGCGCGGCGAGCACGTCTATGCGTTGCTCAACCTGTTTCCGTATAACGCGGGGCACCTCATGGTCGTGCCGTACCGCAAGGAATCCCAGCTGGAGAACCTGACGGACGCGGAAACGGCTGAGCTTATGGCCTTCGCGAAGAAGGCTGTGCGCACGCTCAAGCGCGTCTCCCGGCCGGAGGCCATCAACGTCGGCTTCAACCTGGGTAAGGCCTCGGGCGGCTCGGTGGGTGACCATCTTCACCTGCACGTCGTGCCGCGCTGGGCGGGCGACAGCAACTTTATGACTATCATCGACGGCACGAAGGTTTTGCCTGCGTTGCTGAGGGATACCCGCGCGGTGCTCGCCGCAGGGTGGCAAGAAATCGAAGAGGAAGACAAGCATGCTTAGTGTGCATGGCCGCAAGCCGGCCGCCGTCGTGGTGGAACCCGTCGCCAAGACATTTCTCAAAATGGGGCTCACGCCCAACGTCGTGACCGTGGTGGGCACGGTGGTCACCATCGCGATCGCCGTGGTCCTCATCCCCACGAACCATCTCTTCGCTGCCGCCATCCTCTCCGGTCTCTTTGCCGCGTTCGACATGCTCGATGGCACGATGGCCCGCATGACCACGGGCGGTTCGCGTTTTGGTGCGACCCTCGATGCGTCGTGCGACCGCATCACGGACGGCGCACTGTTTGCCTCCATCGTCTACTGGTTGGTTTACGTGGACCACGCGAGCTCGTGGACCGTGGTGGCGTGCCTCATCGTTCTCGTGTGCTCGCAGGTCATTTCGTATATCAAGGCGCGCGGAGAGGCGAGCGGTTTCACGATTGTGGGCGGTCTCATCGAGCGCCCCGAGCGCCTCATCATCGGTCTCGTGGGCGTGGGCTTCGAGGGCCTCGGCATCCCGTACTCCATCGAGGTCGCCCTGTGGATCCTCGTGGTCGGTTCCATCTGGACCGTTATTGAGCGCATGCTGCAGGCCCGCCGCCAGGACACGAAGGCACGCTTTAAAGAAGACCTCTAGAAAGGCCGGACACGCATGAGCAAGCCTGCTCTCCTGACCGAACACCTTGCCGCCGCCGGTTACCTCGCCGGCTGGCGGCTTGTCCGCTATTTACCGGACTCCGTGGCCTCGTGGATCTTCGAGCGCGGGGCCGATTATGCCTCGGACAACGGCCGGGGCATGGAGATGCTCCGCCGCAACCTGGCGCGTGTCGTGGGCCCGGAGAACGTCACGCGCGAGCTGGTGCGCGATTCGATGCGCTCCTACATGCGCTACTGGAAAGAGGCGTTCCGCCTGCAGGCTTTGCATGAGGATCCGCATCTTCTAGCGAAGCTGAACGCGGGGTTGCAGGGGTTTGAGCATTTCGCGGCATCGGAAAGCACAGGGCGCGGGGTCATCCTGGCGCTGCCGCACTCGGGCAACTGGGACATGGCTGGCGTGACGCTTATCGGGCGCGGCCGATCGTTTACGACGGTGGCCGAGCGGGTCAAGCCTGAAGTCCTCTTCAACGCCTTCGTGGATTTCCGCGAGTCCCTGGGCTTCGAGGTGTTGCCGCTCACGGGCGGGGAGCACCCCATGGCGCACCTTAAGTCTGTGCTCGAGCAAGGAGGCGTCGTGTGCCTGCTCGCCGAGCGCGACCTCACGCGTACCGGCGTCACCGTGAATTTCTTTGGCGAGGAGGCCAACTTCGCGGCGGGCCCGGCGGTCCTCGCGCGGGAGACGGGCGCGGCACTGCACGTCGTGCACTCCTGGTTCGAGGGCGACGGCTGGGGCCTGAGCGTCTCCGAGCCGGTCGAGGTGACGACGGTGGAGGAGACCACTCAGCGCCTCGCCGATGGCTTTGCGGAGAACATCGAGGCGCACCCGGCGGATTGGCATATGCTGCAGCCGGAGTGGAACGTCGACGTAGAGGCGCGTCGCACGCGCCGCGCGAAAGGACAATGAATGAAAATTGGCTTTGTCTGCCCTTATTCTTTCGATGAGCCCGGCGGCGTGCAGGCGCACATCATTGACTTGGCGACGGTACTCATCGAGCGCGGCCACGAGGTCCAGGTGCTGGGCCCCGCGGCGCCGGAAACCTCGCTGCCGGACTTCGTGGTCAAGGGCGGAGGCTCGATTCCCATCAACTACAACGGCTCCGTGGCGCGATTGTCCATTGGACCGCAGGTTGTGCGGACGACGCGTCGGTTTATCCGCGAGGGCAACTTCGACATCCTCCACATTCACGAACCCAATAGTCCGTCCTTTTCCATGGCGGCGCTGCGGATTGCGCAGGGGCCCATCGTGGCGACGTATCACGCCTCGGCGGCAAGTTCGCGGCTGCTCACCATGGCTAAGCCCTTCCTCATGCCCATGCTGGAAAAGGTCCGCGGCGGGATAGCGGTCTCTGAGATGGCACGGCGCTGGCAGGTGGAACAGCTGGGCGGCGACCCTGTGCTCATTCCGAACGGCGTGGATACCTCCGTCTACGCGGCGGCCGCGCGCGAGCCTTCCACTGAGGGCCCTGTGGAGATTGTCTTCTTGGGCCGCCTCGATGAGCCGCGCAAGGGGCTCGACGTCCTGCTCAAGGCCCTGGAGGNGCAGCGGCTGTGGACGTGACGCCCGGCGTACCGGCCGCTGGCCCGGCGCTCATCGCGCCGCTGCGCGGATTCCGGCAGGCAAGAACGAACCACACCGCGGCGACTAGTGCCATGAGCACGACGAGGACGTTGCGCAGTGCAAGGGCGGCGATGGGCAGAAACTGCGTGCCATCGGGGGAGTAGATGGCCTCGTAGTTGAACGGGTAGACGAAGGTGCCCAGGCCGGCGCAGACGACGGCGAAGACGGCGAGCGTCCACAGCAGCGTGCGCTGCGCGGTGGNACGACGGTGGAGGAGACCACTCAGCGCCTCGCCGATGGCTTTGCGGAGAACATCGAGGCGCACCCGGCGGATTGGCATATGCTGCAGCCGGAGTGGAACGTCGACGTAGAGGCGCGTCGCACGCGCCGCGCGAAAGGACAATGAATGAAAATTGGCTTTGTCTGCCCTTATTCTTTCGATGAGCCCGGCGGCGTGCAGGCGCACATCATTGACTTGGCGACGGTACTCATCGAGCGCGGCCACGAGGTCCAGGTGCTGGGCCCCGCGGCGCCGGAAACCTCGCTGCCGGACTTCGTGGTCAAGGGCGGAGGCTCGATTCCCATCAACTACAACGGCTCCGTGGCGCGATTGTCCATTGGACCGCAGGTTGTGCGGACGACGCGTCGGTTTATCCGCGAGGGCAACTTCGACATCCTCCACATTCACGAACCCAATAGTCCGTCCTTTTCCATGGCGGCGCTGCGGATTGCGCAGGGGCCCATCGTGGCGACGTATCACGCCTCGGCGGCAAGTTCGCGGCTGCTCACCATGGCTAAGCCCTTCCTCATGCCCATGCTGGAAAAGGTCCGCGGCGGGATAGCGGTCTCTGAGATGGCACGGCGCTGGCAGGTGGAACAGCTGGGCGGCGACCCTGTGCTCATTCCGAACGGCGTGGATACCTCCGTCTACGCGGCGGCCGCGCGCGAGCCTTCCACTGAGGGCCCTGTGGAGATTGTCTTCTTGGGCCGCCTCGATGAGCCGCGCAAGGGGCTCGACGTCCTGCTCAAGGCCCTGGAGGTTCTGGAGCGCGACGTCCGCGTGACCGTCATGGGCGGCGGCAGCCCGCGCTCCGTGGAGGGTGTGGACTTCGTGGGCCGAGTGTCGGACGCGGAGAAGGCCGAGATTCTCGGTCGCGCGGATATTTATGTCGCGCCGAACCTGGGCGGGGAGTCCTTCGGCATTGTGCTCGTCGAGGCCATGGCGGCCGGCGCGGCCGTCGTCGCCAGCGACCTTGAAGCTTTCGCGGCCGTGTGTGACGCGGACTCGGAACAGCCCGCGGGCCGACTCTTCCGGACCGGCGACGCCGCGGACCTCGCGCTTGCCCTGCGTGAGCTCACTGACTCGCCAGAACAGCGCGCTCGGCTACGCGACGCCGGATGTGCACGGGCTGCGATATATGACTGGGACAACGTGGCCACGCAGGTGCTGCAGGTCTACGAGACGGTCCAGGACGGATCGAAGGTGAGGGCGTAATGGATTATGTGATCGTTGCCGTCGTCGCGATTATCGTCGCGGTTATCCTTGCCTGGGCGTATTTTACGGCGCAGCGGCTCAATCGCCTGCACATACGTATCGACTCTTCGCTCGCGCAGCTCGAGGCGGCGCTAGACCGCCGGGCTGCGGTGGCGGCGGCTCTCGAACCCTCGCTGCGCGAGGCGGCCCGCGCNTCTTTTATGAACCGAATCCCGCGCGATTAGCTCAGCGGGAGAGCGCTTCCCTGACACGGAAGAGGTCACTGGTTCAATCCCAGTATCGCGCACACGGACTTTTAGTCCCAGAAACCGGGCCTGGTTTCGAATGCGGATGTAGCGCAGTTGGTAGCGCATCACCTTGCCAAGGTGAGGGTCGCGAGTTCGAGTCTCGTCATCCGCTCAGGTACTTCTCTTCTTTGAGAGTGTACTGTTGAGGCGGTAAGCCACGGTGGAATGGCCGAGTGGTGAGGCAAAGGTCTGCAAAACCTTGCACACGGGTTCGATTCCCGTTTCCACCTCAAAGTCTTCACGTGAAGATGCCCGCGCGATTAGCTCAGCGGGAGAGCGCTTCCCTGACACGGAAGAGGTCACTGGTTCAATCCCAGTATCGCGCACAGAAACCCCCGGGTTTCGAATGCGGATGTAGCGCAGTTGGTAGCGCATCACCTTGCCAAGGTGAGGGTCGCGAGTTCGAGTCTCGTCATCCGCTCNCGAAGAAGGCGAGGGTGCTCTCCGGGGTCCAGCCGCCACGGATAAAACGATAGAGGGCCCAGCCCAAGCCGAAGAGGACGACGGCAGCCATGGCGAACGTGGTGATCTGGGTGGCCGTCTCAACGCCGGGGCCGGTGATTTCGAAGCTCTTGGAGGGGGCATAGGCAAGCTTCCATGTGCCCAGGTCGAAGAAGTTGCGGTAGACGAACGGAGTGGCGGCGACGGACTCGATCTGGAGGCCGCGGACCTCTTGGTAATCAAGCGGCGAAGTGAGCCGGTCCACGCCCGCGAAGGCGATGGTCGCGGCGACGACGGCGGCGCCGGTGCCCACGAAGGCTGCAAGTGCGGACCACGTGCGCCCACGGGTGGCCCGGCCCACGATGCCCGCGGCGAGCACGCCCGGCCACAGCTTCATGGCGGTGGCGATAGCCACCATCGCGCCGGACAGAGCCGGGTGCTTGAAGAGGAAGTATCCCGCGGCCGCGACGACGAGGGCGGGGAAGAGGTCGAGACGCAGCAGGAAGACCTGGCCGGCGGCCGTGCCGAAGAAGACCCAGAGCCACGCGGCATCGATGGCAGCCTTCGTCTCAGGATGGCGACGCAGCACGAGCGCCATAAACGCCGCGTCGAGGACGAGGATCATAATGGGGAAGGCGATCCAATAGACGTGGAAGTCGGGTCCGACGAGGCGGGCAAGCAGTGCCGAAGGCAGCTGTCCGAGCCACGGATATTCCGTCATGGCCGTGGGGTCATCCCCGTAGATGCCAAAGTGGTAGTAGTACACGTCGCCCAGCGGATTGTCTTCGAGCTTGATAAACCAGACGGAGAGCAACCGGGCGACGACCCAGCCGACCCACACGGCGGGGACGGAACGGAGGAGACGAGACAACATGCGGGCAACTTTCACGCGGCGAGGGTAGACGTAACCCCTAGAACAATAGCAAGTGAGATCGGTCCTATACTTGCACCGTTGGCCCGGGGTCGCCCGGGCGCCATGAACGGGCGTTAGCGACGTGCTCTAATGTCAGCGGACCACGGAGGAGATCACCATGCAAAGAATCGCGGATGTGCTCGCCTTGCGCGCGACGGACCCGCTCCACGCGGCGACGCAATTCCTGGGTCCCGCGGTGCCTTCGAACATCACGCGGACGTTTGGCGGTCAGGTCGCCGGGCAGGCCCTGCGCGCGGCGCAACACACCGTAGAGGACAAACTCGTCCACTCGCTGCACTGCTACTTCGTGGCGCCGTCTGACTCCACAAAGCCACTGGAGCTGCGGGTGGAAAAGCTTCGCGACGGCCGCTCGTTTTGTGTGCGTGAGACGCGTGCCTACCAGGACGGCGACCTCAAGAACGTCATGATCGCAAGCTTTCACCGCTCTGGTGACTTGGGCCCCAGCCATGCCGAGCCCATGCCGAGGGTTCCGGACGCGGAGACCCTCGAGCCGGCCCCGGCGCACGCGGCATCGGCACGCGTGGTGCTCGGTGACTGGGCGGAGTGGGACATCCGCGTCGTTCCGGACCGGGACATGGATATTCCGTCGCCCACTGGTCGTGGCTTTGGTGACGCGTGGCTGCGCAACACAGCGGCGGACCTGCCGGACGATGACGCGTTCCACCAGGCGGCGCTGACGTATATGACGGACATGCTGCTTCTGCGCGCGACGCTCATCCCGCACTCCGGCGCGCGCGTGCAGATGGCCAGCCTCGATCACGTGGTGTGGTTCTTCCGTCCGCTGCGCGTGACTGACTGGCTGCTTTACCATTTGGATTCGCCATCGGCGGAAAATGGCACGGGGCTCGCGCGCGGCCTCATTTACAACCACCACGGCGAGCTCGTCGCAGCGACGTCCCAGGAAGGACTCACGCGCGCGACCCCTGAGCAACACTGGGCTTAAACCCTGCACGTTAAGGGAGGGTCTTTAAAAACGGCCCAGGCGTAAATCCGTATAATGGGCAACCGAGAAAAATTCGCCAATCCGAAAGGGGATGGACCATGTCCGGCCACTCCAAATGGGCTACCACGAAGCACAAGAAGGCAGCCAACGACGCCAAGCGCGGCAAGGAATTTGCCAAGCTGATCAAGAACATCGAGGTTGCGGCTCGGACTGGTGGTGGCGATCCGGCGGCGAACCCGACCCTCGACGACATGATCAAGAAGGCCAAGAAGGCCTCCGTCCCGAACGACAATATCGAGCGTGCCCGCAAGCGCGGCTCCGGCGAAGAGGCCGGTGGCGCAGACTGGGAGACCATCATGTACGAGGGCTACGGCCCTAACGGCGTGGCCATGCTCATCGAGTGCCTTACCGATAACCGCAACCGTGCGGCCACGGACGTGCGCACCGCGATGTCCAAGAACGGCGGCAACCTGGGTGAGTCCGGTTCCGTGTCCTACATGTTCTCCCGCACCGGCCTGGTCTTCGTGGCCAAGGGCGAGCTGACCGAGGATGACGTCCTCATGGCCGTGCTCGACGCTGGTGCCGAAGAGGTCAACGACTTGCGCGAGCGCTTTGAGGTTGTCTGCGCCCCGGGCGATATCCCGGCCGTTAAGGACGCGCTCACCGAGGCTGGCATTGAGGTCGACGACACGGATAACGATTTCCGTGCTTCCGTCGACGTGCCGCTGCAGGCCAACGACGCGAAGAAGATCTTCCGCCTCATCGACGCCCTCGAGGAGTCGGATGACGTGCAGAACGTCTACACCAACATGGATCTCTCGGACGAGGTCCTCGCTGAGCTCGAGGCTGAAGACTAAGCTTTCGTAGTGTGTCAAGGGGCGCCCGCGCGGCGCCTCTTTTTTGTGCTAATTTATAGAACGTATGTAGTAAAAGGAGGTGGCGCGTGCGCGTCATGGGCATCGACCCGGGGCTTACCCGGTGTGGCTTGTCCGTGGTCCAAACGGGCCGCGGCCGCCAAGTCTTTCCCGTTGCCGTGGGCGTGGCCCGCACGCCGTCGGGCGCGGAGCTGGGGGAGCGTCTCCTGCGCCTGTCGCAGGCGGTGCGCGAATGGACGGATGACTACACGCCGGACGTCGTCGCCATCGAGCGCGTGTTTGAGCGTGGTGAGGTCTCCACAGTCATGCACACGGCCCACGCCGTGGGTGTGCTCGTCCTCGCCGCGGCGGAGCGCGACATCCCCGTCTACATGTACACTCCGTCCGAGGTCAAGAAGGCTATCTCCGGAAACGGCCGCGCGGACAAGAAGCAGATGACGGCCATGATTACCCGTATCCTCGGCCTGACAGCTCCGCCTAAGCCTGCCGATGCCGCCGATGCCCTCGCGTTGGCCGTCTGCCACGCCTGGCGCGCCCCGTTGCTCGCCCGCCAAGCCCAGGCACTCGGCACAGGCTCCGGCGTCGCGCCTGGCACCACTGGCGGCACGAACGCCTCACGCACCCGTACGTCTCATCTCTAGGAGGATTCCATGATTGCTTCCCTGCACGGCGAGGTCATTGATATCGCACTCGACCACGCCGTCATTGAATGCGCGGGCGTGGGCTACAGCGTGCTCGCCACGCCCACCACGCTGTCCATGCTGCGCCGCGGCGAGGAGACCCGAGTGCTGACTTCGCTGGTGGTCAAGGAAGACTCCATGACCCTCTACGGGTTTAGTGATTTTGCAGACCGTGACATGTTCCACACGCTGCAGACCGTCTCCGGCATGGGCGCCAAGCTCGCCATGGCGGCGCTGTCCGTCATGGGCGCGGGCGACCTCGCCGCAGCAATCTCGGGCGGGGACACCAAGCGCCTCCAGTCCATCCCCGGCGTGGGCAAGCGCATGGCCGAACGCATGGCCCTGGAGCTCAAGGACAAGGTGTCTGCCTTTACTTCTGCCGTACCCGACGCCGGAACCTCGGCGCCCACGGCACCCGCCTCGGCCACCGCCACGGTCGACGAAGTCACCGAGGCCCTCATCGGCCNAGCGCACCGAATTCAAGCTTCCGGATGATCTCGCGGCCCAGGCCGCGGCGGCCTCGGCGGCCGGTATTCCCGCGACGAACCGCAACGCGGACGTCGACGCCTTCGAGCAGCCCGGCGAGCACGACATCGAGCGTTCCTTGCGCCCCAAGTCGCTCGACGAGTTTATCGGCCAGCCCAAGGTCCGCGAGCAGCTCGCCCTCGTGCTCACTGGCGCCAAGCAGCGCGGCGTGACCCCGGACCACGTCCTGCTCTCCGGGCCTCCGGGCTTGGGTAAAACGACGATGGCGATGATCATCGCCCAGGAACTCGGGACGTCGCTGCGCATGACCTCGGGCCCGGCCCTCGAACGCGCTGGCGACCTCGCGGCGATGCTCTCCAACTTGATGGAAGGCGACGTCCTCTTCATCGACGAGATCCACCGCATCGCCCGCCCCGCCGAGGAAATGCTCTACATGGCGATGGAAGATTTCCGTATTGACGTCATCGTGGGCAAGGGCCCCGGTGCTACCTCCATCCCGCTCGAGATCCCGCCGTTTACGCTTGTGGGCGCGACCACCCGCGCGGGCATGCTCACCGGCCCTCTGCGCGATCGCTTCGGTTTCACCGCGCAGATGGAGTACTACGACACGGAAGACCTCACGCGTGTCATCACCCGCGCGGCGCACATCCTCGGCGTGAAGATCGACCCTGATGCCGCCGTAGAAATCGGTTCCCGTTCCCGCGGCACACCGCGTATCGCCAACCGCTTGCTTCGTCGTGTCCGGGACTTTGCTGAGGTTAATGGTGACGGCCACATCGATCTCGCCGCGGCCCAAGGCGCGCTCGAGGTATTCGACGTCGACGAGATGGGGCTCGACCGTCTCGACCGCGCCGTTCTTCGCGCGCTCATCGTCGGCCACGGCGGTGGCCCCGTGGGCGTGTCCACCCTCGCCGTCGCGGTGGGCGAGGAGCCCTCCACCGTCGAGGAAGTCTGCGAGCCNGCCAACAATGCGTTCCTTCCGCGCGGAATCTTCACCATTTTTGGCAAGTGCCACGGCGTGGGTGCGTCATCGGTTTTAAGGAACGGCGCGCTCGTCCCCGCACGCTGTGAGCGAACGCCCCGCCAGGCTGCAGACGGGCAGGGAAGTGGCATGGCAGACTGGGTGCCATGGATTTCCTTTTGCTTATCGTCCTTCTGCTTGTCCTCTTCGTTCCCTACATTCTTATGATGCGCAAACAGAGCGCGGCGCGTAAGACGGTCGAGTCCTTCCAGGCCTCTCTCACGCCGGGCGCGCGCGTGGTGACTGCGGGCGGCTTCCACGCGACCGTCGTTGCGGTGCGCGAGACCGAGCTCGACGTGGAGATTGCGCCGGGTGTTACCGCCACGGTGGAACGCACCGCGGTTATCCGTCCGGAGTCTGATGCTGCAGTCAGTACGCCGGCTGCCGATACCACGGCGAGCGAGGACTACCCGCCGCTTAACGAGGACGGCCACGATGCACAGGGTGACGCTCAAGGTGGCGCGCAGCGCTAACCGAAGGCAAGAGAGATGGCGCCGTCCGTGTGGGCGGCGCCTTTCGCGATGTGAGAGAACTCAATCGGGGAGCGTGAACCGACGCGCGTGTGGGACAGGGTTGGACTTGTCACACACGCGCGCGTTTTCTTGGGGCGCGTTAAGGAATTGGAGGTGCAAGGAGGTACGATTGTGGATCGTGTCTGCGGCCTAGGTGTGTCACCTTCGCGCCGCAGTGATTATTTTGACCCTTTTATTTCAACGTCCCCAGAGGAGTACATGCCTTGAGCAGCAAGTCTCGCGTGGGTAGCGGCAGCAGATCATGGCCGAAGAAGGCGCTCGCCCTCTTCGTACTTATCATCGCTGTCGTCTACGCCCTGGTTTTCTTCACCGGCAGCAAGTCGCCGACACCGAAGCTCGGTATCGATCTGCAGGGCGGCACCCGCGTCACCCTCGTGCCCCAGGGCGCGGAGCCGACGTCCGAGCAGCTGGCCCAGGCGCGCACCATTCTGGAGCAGCGTGTAAACGGCCAGGGCGTGTCCGGTGCCGAGGTCGTGACAAACGGCAACACGCTCGTTATTACCGTCCCGGGTGAGGACACGGCGCAGGCGCAGGCCGTGGGCCAAACCTCCAAGCTGCTCTTCCGCCCGGTCATGGCGCAGCCCATGCCGGATACCTCGAAGATCAGCAAGGTCGCTGGCGATATGGCCAACCGCTGGGTGAAGTACGGCGTGCTCACTGCAGACGAGGCCAACGCGCGCCTCACGCAGCTGTCGCAGACGCTTACCCAGGCGGGCGCCCAGGCAGAGGCGGAGAAGGTCACTGAGAAGCCGCTGCCGGAGCCGTCTAACTCGATCGAGGAGGCCAAGCGCCGCGACGAAGTGACCGCGATGCTGCTCAAGGACCGCCAGTCCGAGGACGTCACCACGCTCTCGGCGGCCTCGACGCTGCTGCAGTGCA
This sequence comes from Corynebacterium phoceense, assembly GCF_900092335.1. Lineage (GTDB taxonomy): Bacteria > Actinomycetota > Actinomycetes > Mycobacteriales > Mycobacteriaceae > Corynebacterium > Corynebacterium phoceense. The sequence goes on along the minus strand of NZ_LT596208.1, from coordinate 1,118,737 downwards.
CCCCGGGTGCCATCGACCCGCTGGCCGGTGCGGATGATCCGTCCAAGCCGCTCGCGTCCTGTGACTCGACGACGGGTCAGCCGCTGCTGCTCGAGGAAGCCCCGCTGCTCAACGGCATCTCGGACGAAAACGGCACGCGTCTTACCGGTAACGAGATCGACACCGATAAGCCGATCAACGGCGGCCTTAACCCGCAGACCGGCCAGATGGAAATCTCCTTCGCCTTCAAGACGGGCGACGGCCCGAGCGGTTCCCAGACGTGGGCGGACCTCACGCAGGAACGTCTGCAGCAGCAGATCGCCATCACGCTCGACTCGGCTGTTATCTCTGCCCCGGTCATTCAGGGCCAGACGCCGTACGGCTCTTCGACGTCGATTACCGGTAGTTTCACTCAGGACGAGGCACAGTCGCTGGCTAATAACCTGAAGTACGGTGCGCTGCCGCTGTCCTTCGTCGGTGAGAACGGCGAGCCGGGTGGCACGACCGAAATCGTCCCGCCGTCCCTGGGTAAGGCCGCGCTGGAGGCTGGTCTTATCGCCGGCATCGTGGGTCTTATCCTCATCCTCATCTACTCGGTGTTCTACATGCGTGCGCTGTCGGTCTTCTCGATCCTCACGCTGATCGCCTCGGCCTTCCTTACCTTCGGCACCCTCGTGCTGCTGGGCCGTTGGATTGGCTACTCGCTCGACCTGTCCGGTATCGCTGGTCTTATCATCGGCATCGGCGCGACGGCGGACTCCTTCGTCGTTTACTACGAGCGCATCAAGGATGAGTTGCTCGAAGGCCGCACGTTCCGCTCGGCGGTTCATACGGCATGGGAGCGCTCCCGCGCCACCATCGTGACTGGTAACGCCGTCACCCTCATCGGCGCCGTCGTCGTCTACCTCCTCGCCATCGGCGAGGTCAAGGGCTTCGCGTTCACCATGGGCCTCACCACGGCCTTCGACCTGGTTGTGTCCTTCCTCGTCATGGCGCCGCTCATGCAGCTCATCGCTTCCAAGCCCGCGTGGGCTAAGCCTGCGCTCAACGGCCTGGGCGGCATTTTCAACCTCGTCGAGGAGCGTCGCGAGCAGGGCTTCTACGCCAAGCCGGCCAAGAAGTCCGCCTCGACCGAGACGGCCGTCACCCCCGCCGCGAAGAACCCGGCCACCCCGGACACCGCGGAGAAGGAGAACTAAATCATGGCAAGCAAGAAGATTTCCCGCTTCGACCGCCTCTACACCGAAGGCAGCGGCTTCAACGTCATTGGCCGCTCCAAGCTCTGGTACGGCATCACCGTCGGCCTTGTCATCGTGTCCTTCCTGGCTATGCTGCTGCGCGGCTTCAACCTCTCCATCGACTTCGAGGGCGGCACCACGGTCAACATGCCGGCCGCTGACCTCGTCGCGACGGACGTCGCTGACACCTTCGAGGAAGCCACGGGAGTTACCCCGGAGATTGCTCAGGTCGTTGGCTCCGGCGACTCGGCCACCTTGGAGGTCACCTCCGAGCGCCTGAGCCAGGAACAGACGGACGCGGCTCGCCAGGCCATCTACGACAAGTACCAGCCCGTCGACCAGTCGGGTAAGGCCACCCCGGACGCCATTGGTGTCTCCACCGTGTCCGAGTCGTGGGGTTCCTCCATTACCCAGCGCATGCTGCTCGCCATGATCGTCTTCCTTGCGGTCGCTACGGTCTACGTCGCCGTCCGCCTGCAGCGCTCCATGGCGTTTGCCGCCATCTTCGCGCTCATCGTCGACGCCGTCATCATCGCCGGCATCTACGCGCTCTTTGGCTTCGAGGTCTCGCCGGCCGTCATCATCGGTCTGCTCACCGTCCTCACGTTCTCTCTCTACGACTCCGTCATCGTCTTTGACAAGGTCAACGAGAACACCGAGGGCATCACAGGCCAGCGCAAGCACAACTACGCGGAGCAGGCCAACCTCGCCGTCAACCAGACTCTCATGCGTTCGATTTCGACTTCGGTCATCTCGGCCCTGCCGATCATCGCGTTGCTCGTCGTCGCCGTCTGGCTCCTCGGCATTGGTACTCTCCGCGACCTCGCGCTCATTCAGCTCATCGGCGTCATCGAGGGCATCTTCTCCTCGCTGTTCCTCGCCACCCCGCTGCTCGTGTCCATTGCCAATCGCACCAAGGACATCAAGGCCCACAATGCGGAGGTCGCGGCGTTCCGCGCTCGGCATGGTGAGGACGCAGACCCCGAGCTTGCCGATGCCGCCCCGCGCACCGTCGCTTNTCCCGCGCGCCCGAGTCAGTGCCCGCCTCGTCTTCTTCTAAGGAGCACCCCGTGAAACGCCTTCTGGCAACGTTCGCCGCCCTCGCCACCGCATCGACCCTCGTCGCCTGTGGGGCAGGGGACTCCGAAGACAACGCTGTGCCGTCTGCGCCGGTGAGCACGGACTACTTTGGTTACCAGGTCGCCTCGCGCTTGGTGACCACCAACGCCGCGTCGGCTTTCGGCACGGCGACGAATGCGCAAGTGCTTTCCTCGCGCCTCTATCCGGCGGCCTTCGTGCCTGGGCCCGAAGGGCAGATCATCCCGAACACGGATTTGGTGAAGACGGAAGAGCTTCCGGAGCGAGCCGACGGCCTGCGCCAGATTCGCTACACCATCTCCGAGAAGGCGACCTACTCGGATGACATCCCGGTCTCGTGCGAGGACTTCCTGCTGGCGTATACCGCAGGCTCCATGCCCGGAACGTTCGGCTCCGATTTGCCGGTCATGGCCAGCGACGTGGAGGACCTGCAGTGCGCTGCCGGCGCCAAGGACTTCACGCTCGTGCTCAAGAAGGACAAGGGAGGGCGCTGGCGTCACCTCTTTGGCCCGGGTACGGTGCTGCCGTCTCATGTCATCGCCAAGCAGGTGGGCATGAGTCAGGAAGAACTCGTCACGGCGCTTCAGTCCTGGGATCCCACCACCGTCGAACCCATCGCGGACGCGTGGCGTTTCGGCTTCATGCTCACCAAATTCGACCCTGCTACGCAGGTGTCCTACGGCCCGTTTGTCATCGATAAGGTAGGCTCCGAGGGCGAGGTCGTCCTCAAGCGCAACGAGAACTACTACGGCGATCCGGCCGCGCTTGACACTCTCGTCATTTGGCCGGCGAACGCGGACTCGCGCACACTCAAGGACACGGGCGCGCTGCGTATCGCGGACTCCCCGTCGGCGAAGCCGGAGTGGCTCGACGTCAGCATGGACGACAACCCCTACGAGGTCGAGTCCCACGTGGGCGCGCTCACGGATACGCTCACGCTGTCCGAGGAGGGTCTCTTCGCTGATAAGTCGATGCGCCAGGCCTTTGCCAAGTGCGTCGATGCTGCGGCCATGGCGAAGGCCAGTTCCCGCGTCTCCGGCGTTGATGTCCCGCCGGTCTACCTGCACACTTTGAGCGCCGGCGACCCAATCGCGGCCCAACTCAAGTCCATTGGCGACGCGCACGCGGCGGTGGATGTACAGGGGGCATCGGCAGCCTCTGGCACGACGGTGCGCGTGGGGTACCAGGGACCGGATGAGCGCCTGGCCGCAATGGTCGCGGCGCTCAAGGACGCCTGCGCCCCGGCCGGCATCACCATTGAGGATTCCTCCTCTGACTTCATGTCTAAGGCCTACCTCGAGCTCGACCCGGATACCGGCGCTCCGACCATCGATGCCTTCCTCGGCGCGGTGGATCCGCTGAGCCAATACAGCTCGGCTGATGCTCGCATCGGGGAGGTCGAGGCGCTCAAGAAGGACGAGCTTGCGCTGTGGGACTCCGTGCCTGCCATTCCGGTGGCCGCGCAACCGCGCACCTTCGTCGTCGACCAGTCCGTGGAAGGCGTGCTGCCGAATACCGGCGCGTCTGGCATAGGCTGGAACATGGACCGTTGGCGCGAAGGGAACGCCCCTGCGGCGGCTTCGACGACCCGTTAGTTGACTAGTTTCTAGGATATAAAGACGTTATGAGCAAGACTTACGCCAGCGCCGCAGAGGCGCTCCAAGACAAGATTCGCCTTGTGCCTAACTTCCCGGCCGAGGGCGTGCTCTTCGAGGACCTCACGCCGGTGCTCGCGGACGCGGAGGCCTTTAGGACGGTCGTCGACGGTCTCGCGGAGGCCTGCGAGGAGCTCGGCGCCGAGCTTATCGGCGGCCTCGATGCCCGCGGCTTCCTGCTGGGCTCGGCCGTGGCCTACAAAATGGGCCTGGGCATCCTCGCCATTCGTAAGGCCGGCAAGCTTCCGCCGCCGGTCCTGCACCAGGATTACTCGCTCGAGTATGGCCACGCGGCCCTGGAAATCCCCGCCGATAGCTCGGAGCTCAAGGGCAAGAAGATTGCCCTCGTCGACGACGTGCTCGCCACCGGCGGCACGCTCTACGGCGCGAAGCTGCTCCTGGAGAAGGCCGGCGCCGAGGTCGTGGGCAACGTCGTCATCATCGAAGTGAAGGGATTGGGCGGGCGTGAGCGCCTAGCGGGACCCCCGCTCGTTGTGTTGGGGAACACAGACTAGACTGAGAAGTCCTAGCACTGTTCCCCGTGCCGCGGCCTAATTCCCGGCGTGGGGGAGCCTTCGAGCAAGAAAGTGGGCGCGCATATGACTAACGACCGCGGCACCAAACGTTCCTCCGGCTCGGGCATGCGCAGCATGTCGGCCCGCCTGGCGCGGTCGCTCACGGGCGGTGGCCGCGTCAAGGTCAACCCGGTCCTTGACCCCTTGCTGTCCATCCACAAGAAGTTTCACCCCCGCGCCGACGTGGCCCTGCTCAACCGTGCGTACACGACCGCCGAGCGCCTGCACGAGGGCGTGTTCCGCAAGTCGGGCGACCCGTACATCACACACCCGCTCGCCGTGGCGACCATTGCTGCGGAGATCGGCATGGACACCACCACCGTCGTCGCGGCCCTACTCCACGACACGGTGGAAGATACGGATTACTCGCTTGATGACTTAACCCGCGACTTTGGTCCGGAGGTCATGCGCCTGGTCGACGGGGTGACGAAGCTCGACAAGGTGGCCCTCGGCGCGGCGGCGGAGGCCGAGACCATCCGCAAGATGGTCGTCGCCATGGCCACGGACCCGCGCGTCCTCGTCATCAAGGTCTGCGACCGTCTCCACAACATGCGGACGATGCGGTTCCTTCCGCCGGAGAAGCAGGCGAAGAAGGCCCGCCAGACGCTCGACGTCATCGCACCGCTCGCGCACCGCCTGGGCATGGCGAGCGTGAAGTGGGAACTCGAGGACCTCGCCTTCGCGATTTTGTACCCCAAGAAGTACGACGAGATCGTGCGCATGGTCGCTGACCGCGCGCCCTCGCGCGATAAGGCGCTGAAAGAAATCATCGACGAAGTCTCGCGCGCACTACGCGAAAATGGCATCGACGCCGAGGTCATGGGCCGCCCGAAGCACTACTGGTCGATTTACCAAAAGATGATCGTCCGCGGACACGAGTTCGCTGAGATCTTTGACCTCGTGGGCATCCGCATCCTCGTGGACGACGTGAACTCCTGTTACGCGGGTATCGGCGTGGTCCACTCCTTGTACTCGGCGCTGCCGGGCCGCTTCAAAGACTACATCTCCTCGCCGCGCTTTGGCGTCTATCAGTCCCTGCACACCACCGTGATGGCTGCTGGCGGCCAGACCCTCGAGGTTCAGGTCCGCACGCACGAGATGCACTACAACGCGGAGTTCGGCGTAGCGGCGCACTGGCGCTACAAGGAGATGAAAGGCAAGAACGGCCACTCAAACGAGGAAGTCGACCAGATGGCGTGGATGCGCCAGCTTCTCGACTGGCAGAAGGAAGCCGCGGACCCCAACGAGTTCCTTGATTCGCTGCGCTATGACCTCACGAGCCAGCAGATCTTTGCCTTTACGCCCAAGGGTGACGTGGTCAACCTGCCCGCCGGCTCTACGCCCGTGGACTTCGCCTACGCCGTCCACACGGAGGTTGGCCACCGCTGCATCGGCGCGAAGGTCAACGGCAAGCTCGTCGCCCTCGAATCGACCCTGAAATCTGGCGACAAGGTGGAGATCTTCACCTCCAAGGACGAGAACGCCGGCCCGTCCCGCGATTGGCAGGAGTTCCTCGTCTCGCCGCGCGCCAAGGCGAAGGTGCGCCAGTGGTTCGCCAAGGAGCGCCGCGAGGAGCACCTTGAGGCCGGCCGTGACGCGCTCGCCGCCGAGGTCCAGCGCGGCGGTCTGCCCATGCACCGCCTGTTTACCGCGCAGTCCATGAAGCAGGTCGTGCAGCAGTTGCACTTTACCGACGTGGACGCGCTCTACACTGCCATCGGCGCGGGCCACGTCTCCGCGCAGCATGTCGCCAACCAGCTCATGGCGCTCTTTGGCGACCAGGACGACGCTGTCGATGCCCTCGCGTCGCGCACCTCGCTGTCCGAGCTCGAGGCCACCGCCAAGGTACACACCGCGGATTCGCACTCGGCGACGGGCGTCCTCGTGGAGGGCAACCCGGACGTCATGGCGAAGCTCGCGAAGTGCTGCCAGCCGGTGCCCGGTGACGAAATCTTTGGCTTCGTCACCCGCGGCGGCGGCGTGTCCGTCCACCGCGCGGACTGCACGAACGCCGAGAAGCTCCGCTCTGAGCCTGAGCGCATGATGCGCGTGGAGTGGGCGACGAGCACGCCTTCCGATGGCGCCTTTGCCGCCACCGTGCAGCTCGAGGCGCTCGACCGTCAAGGCCTGCTCTTCGAGCTCACCCGGATCTTCAGCGACCAGAAGCTCAACGTGCTCAACATGAGCTCCAACCGCGGCGACGACAACATCGCGACCATCCGCTTTACATTCTCCGTCTCCGACATCAAGCAGCTGGGTCAGCTCATGACCTCGCTGCGCAACACGGAAGGCGTCTTCGACGTCTACCGCGTCACGGCCTAGCCGCGCCGCCCCGCCGCCCTTCGCCCCGCAGATTCTTCTGCGGGGCGTTTCGCATGCCGGTAAAGAAACGCGGCGCGACATCATGGTGAAGCCTTGATGAATTTCGCGGGCCAGTCGGGTAAAGCTCCTGTTCATTCGTGGGGATTCGCGCTGCGCGCGGTGGGAATTGGCGCTATAAAGAACCGTCGTAGTGATCATCCCTCTTTTCTCTTTTGGAGCTTCCATGACCAACTTCCGTCGCTTTGGCCAGCTGCTCGCGGCCACGACCGTCACCGCTACCGTCCTCACCGGCGCACCCGCCGCCTTCGCCGAGGATTCCGTGACTTTCTCCGTCTCCAACATCACGGACCTGCACGGCCACATCGCCAATGGCCTCAACACCGAAGAAGGCGCACAGGAGGGCGACGAGATGGGCGTCGCTCTGCTGCAGTCGCTCATCAAGAAGGTCAACGAGGGCCAGAACTACGCGCTCACCACCTCCGGTGACAACGTCGGCGGCTCCGCCTACATTTCCGCCATCTCCGGCGATGAGTACACGATGGACGCGCTCAACGCCATGGGCGTGGCGGCATCGGCAGTCGGCAACCACGAGTTCGACAAGGGCACCGAGGACCTCATGGGCCGCATCGACGCGAGCTCGGACTTCCCGATCCTTGGCGCCAACATCACGAAGGACGGCAAGCCGCTTCTCGATGCCTCCGTGGTCAAGGAGATCGACGGCGTCAAGGTCGGCTTCGTCGGCTCCGTCACGAAGAACACCGAGAACAAGGTTGCTCCGTCGCTCATCGAGGGCGTGGAGTTTGGCGACCCGGTCGAGGCCACCAACAAGGAGGCTACCCGCCTCAAGGAGTCCGGCGAGGCTGACGTTGTCATCGCGCTGTTCCACGAGGACGCTCAAGAGTACGCCAAGGGCTTTAACAAGGATGTTGACGTTCTCTTCGGTGGCGACACCCACCTGAAGACCCAAGGCACCGTGGAGCGCGAGGGCGCGCTGCCGCTGCAGTGGGCACAGGGCTGGGAGTATGGCAAGCTGCTCAACGACGTGGACATCACCTTCGACCGCGATGCGGACAAGATCACTGACATCAAGCTCACCCAGTACGATGCCACCGCTGCCGCGGAGCTGACCGAGGACGAGGCCATCGCGCAGATCGTCGCCGAGGCAAAGACCAAGGCCGAGGAGCTGGGCAAGGATGTCGTCGGCACGACCGAGCAGGCCATGTTCCGCGGCTCTGACGAGGGCAAGGGTTCCGGCTCCAACCGCGGCGTCGAGTCCACCCTCAATAACTTCATTGCGCAGGCACAGCGTGACTCCGTGGCCAAGGCCACCGGCAAGACCATCGACTTGGGTGTCATGAACGCCGGCGGCGTGCGCGCAGACCTCGACAAGGGCGAGACCACCTACGAGGAAGTCTTCACCGTCCAGCCCTTCGGCAACTCGGTCGCGTACGGCAAGATTTCGGGCAAGGACCTCATCCAGGCTTTTGAGAACCAGTGGCAGCCGGGCAATTCCCGCCCGCGCCTGTCCCTGGGTGTCTCGGACAACGTCTCGGTTGTCTACGATCAGACGGCGGAGCAAGGCATGCGCGTCCAGTCCGTCACCATCGACGGCAAGCAGGTTGAGGCTGAGAAGGACTACACCATCGCGCTGTCCACGTTCCTCATCGGCGGTGGCGACGGCTTCTTCGCCGAGGGAGCTATCAAGGACGTGACTGACCTGGGCTACATGGATACCCAGGCCATGATCGACTACATCAAGGCGGGCGACGCCAAGGTCCGCGCTGGCCAGTCCGACGTGGGCGTCCACATCGACGGCGAGGTTGTCCCGGGCAAGGAGATCACGGTCAACCTGTCCTCCCTCAACTACTCGACCGAGGGCGAGCCGATGGCGAAGACCGTCACCGTGCAGCTCGGCGACGCAAAGGTTACCGCGGACATCGACAACGCGGCGCTGGAAGGCGACGCCCAGCACGGCGAGCGCGGCCGCGCCTCCGTCAAGCTCACTGTTCCGGAAGGCATCACCGGTGCGCAGGAGCTGAAGATCACCACCGACGCGGGCACCAACGTCGCGCTGCCGTTCGACTTCGGCGGCGACGACAAGGGCGACGGCTCGAGCGACAAGGGTTCGAGCGATAACGGCTCCAGCAACAAGGATTCCAGCGCCGACGGTTCCTCCATCGGCGGCGGCATTGCGGCTCTCGTGGCCGTCATCGCCGCGGTTGCTGGCGCGCTCGCCATGGCGGGCAACGCGCTGCCGGAGCCGGTGCGCTCCATCATCGCGCAGCTGCGCGCTCAGCTGAAGATCTAACATTGAAGTTCTAGCGCTGCCAACCGCACTCAGCGGGGCGTTCCCACCAGAAACGGCAGGGGCGCCCCGCTTTCGTGTTGCTGCGGATAGTAGGGTCGAAGACGTGAAAGTTCTAGGCAATGAGCTCGTGTACCAACTCGGCATCGAACCCCATCGCATCATCGTCGTTGTTGTCGCGACCGTGGGGATCTATTTGGCCTTTATGATTCTGGTTAAACTCTTCGGTTCGCGAGTGCTCACGTCCATGTCCGCGTCTGATGCCGTCATCATCATTATGTTCGGTGCCGTCTCAGGCCGTGTCATCGTGGGTAATCCACCCACGCTCGCCGCGGGCGTTGTCGGCCTGGCAACCCTTATGGCGCTCGAGGCCGCCTTTGGTACCGTGCGTCGCTACGTGGGCTGGTCGCGTTTCATCGACCGCCGTCCTGTCCTCCTCATGTACAAGGGCCGCAAGCACGTGGAGAACATGCAGTTTGCGCACATCAGTAATTCGGACATCATCTCGGCCATACGCAAGGCCGGCTTGGGACGCTTCCAAGATGTGCAGGCTATGGTTCTTGAGCCTACCGGCCAGATATCCATCGTGAAATCGGGCCAACCGCTCGACAACGCCATTCTCGCCGACGCACGCGGCGCCGTGGAGCTTTGTGAACAGATCGAGGCCGAACAACGCGAAGCAGAAGCTGCCGCAGCTGAAGAATCCAGCGGGGGAGAGACGCGGGTTGAAAGCAGGGGCACGGCTCAGCAACCAGCGAATCCGCCGACGCTCGACCTCAACCCGGCGAATCCCCCTAAGGATTCGAACTAGCGCGGATTCGTCGGAGCACATGAGAAACGCCCCGGCGGTGGACTCCAGAATCTAGGAGTCGCCGCCGGGGCGTTGGTGCGTTCGCAGGTAGAGACTACGCAGCGAAAGACATGGCGCTGTCGAGCGCCTTGATGATGGAGGTGAAGATGGAGATCCAGTCGCGGATCTCGCCCGGGCTCACCTCTTCGTCATCGTCGGAAGAGCCAGCGAAGAAGCTGTCGCTCGAGCCAGACTCGGTAGCGGTGACGTCGTCCTCAGCGGCGGCGAAGCCGGTGCCGGCGAAGGTGAGGGCGATGGCGGTCGCACCAGCAACGAGGGTCTTACGGATGGAGTGCTGCATGGAAGTTCCTTTGATTCAGGGTGATGGGGTGGGGATAAGTAGGCTGGTGAGACGGAACGCTTAGACGAAACCGCCCTCGCAACTAGAAAAGGTGGAGGGCGGCTATCTATTCTTCAGTCAAGAAATGCGCGGTGCGCTCTGACTTCTTCTTAGAACGGAAGGTCGAAGTACTTGCCCAGGAATGCAAGCAGGGTGCCCAGGGCGCCGATGACGGCGGTGAAGACGGCGATCCAGTCGCGGATCTCCTTCGGCTCCATGTCGCTGATGGAGGAACCCTCGTCCTTCTTGTCATTTGCGTCTGTGGTGGTCTTAGGCTTCTTGGAGTCGTCTGCATCCTTGGAGCCATCCTTGGAAGGAGTGGGGGTGGCGGTTGCGGTTGCCGTGGGAGTGGCGGTTGCGCTGGGGGTGTTGTCCTGAGCGGAGGCAACGGAAGCGCCACCGAAAGCAACGGCAACGGCGGTAGCGGAGGCAATGAGCGCCTTGCGGGAGAAGAACTTCATGTTGTGAATCCTTAAAAAGAAGTCGCGGTGTTACAGACGCGTCTGATAGTAACGGTGTCGTTATAGCTTTGCAAGCGCTTTTTGATGATCAACCCCAACCTGTTATTTCCCTGTGAGCTTGAAAGTTGGGTGGAATGTGCCTGTTAGGTCTATGAGCTGGGCACTTACCTGAGAGTTTTAAGTTTTGTCGCCAGAAATTAAATGACGCGGGTGTAATTTTGTGTCGACCGTCACAGCTGGCTTGAGGTGAATATTAAGTGGAGGAGAGGCTTTCAGAACGCCGGCGCGTGCGACGGTGGGTGAAGGGGGCATCGGAAAGCTAGGGAAAACGAAGAAAGCCCGCCCCGGTGAGGGCGGGCTGGGATAGCAGTATTAGGCGACCGAGACGGACTCGATCTTGACTTCCTTGGCGGGGGCGCCATCGGTGGCGCCGTCTTGAATGCCGAGGCGGGCGATCTTGTCCACGGTCTCCATGCCTTTGTCAGTCACGGTGCCGAAGTAGGTGTAGGCCGGAGCCAGCGGGGAATCGGCGTAGTTAATGAAGAACTGCGAGCCGTTGGTGTCCAGACCGCTGTTCGCCATGGCGAGCGAGCCCTTGGGGTAGGTCACTGGGGAGGACTGATCCTCGATCTCATCGGTGGGGTACTCGTTAGCGAACTGGAAGCCTGGGCCGCCGGAGCCGGTGCCGGTGGGGTCGCCACACTGGATGACGAAAATGCCAGACGAGGTCATGCGGTGGCAGACCGAGTCATCGTAGTAGCCCTGCTTGGCCAGGGAGGTAATGGCGTTGACGGTGCACGGTGCGAGCGCGCGATCGAGCTCCATGGGGATATCGCCCTGGTTGGTCTTGAACGTGACCTTGGCGGTGCCCTCGGTGGAGATGTCCTTGCCGTCTGGAACCTTGGCGCCGTTGTTGTCGGAACCCTGGGACTCGTTGTAGGTGCACTCCACGGTCTTTTCCAGCGGCGTGGCGCGCTTTCCGGTAAGGGCGACGGCCTCCGGGGTGGCGGTCGTGGTGGCGGCCTGGGAGGACTCGGCGACCGACGCTGCGTCGTCGTTGCTGCGGGTGGCCATGTACGTAATGCCGCCGCCGATGGCGAGAATCGCGAGGAGGGAGGCGAGCACGACGCCGAGCGGGCGGGCCTTTTCTTTGCGGTCGCGGGACTTGAGCTCGCGCTCAAGCTGGTTGAGCGCCTCTGCGCCGCGCTGGGAGTTATCAGCCACTGGAGTTCTACGCTTTCTGTAGGTAACGGGCACGTTTCGGGGCCTCCGTTCGCGCCGCGTGCGGTGGGGCCCGCGGCGTGAGGAAGCTAGCGCCATTATCTTACGCGACGCGGTGTCCACGGTTTCACACGTGGGCACGCTGATCATCCCTTATCGCTGGATTAACAATTACTGTATTGCCCTTTTGGATTGCCGCAATCACTTTTACGAGAGCTCCGCAGCGCCGAATGGCGAGGTGCCGAAGTCTTCTCCCGTTCGAGCTCGTGGGCGCTCGCTTCAAGCCGATGTAAGGACTCGGGCTTCGCTGGCAAGCGCCTGGTGCTGTCCATCTTCCCGTTGATTGATACGGAAGCGTGCAGTTCCTCTGTACGCGAGTTGAATGAGCGCGCGGCCTGCATGGAGGTGTATATCGAATCACCTGCCGTTCGCGCTGGCGCGTTTCTGCTCGGCGGAGAATATTGAAAACGTTGTGACGGACTTCCGCTTCACGTGTGGTGATGATTGCGGCAAGACCATCCCTACTTCGCCGGCGAACGGCCTGCGTGCGAGCGGCGTTGTGGTCATAGACCCCTATTCGGAGCTCAGTCTCTGAGTTTGAGCGCCAGTCCGATGACGACGCAGCCATCGACGCGCTCTATTCACCGCGCGGTAGGCTCGCCTCCATGGATATTTATGGATTCGGAGTCGGCCCCTACAAAGCGAATACCTATATTGTCGCCAACGGTGCGCGCGCCTTTGTTGTCGATCCTGGCCTCCATGCGCGCCAGCGTGTGCTCGATCTCGTGGCGGAGCACTCGTTGACGCTTGAGGCTATTGTGCTCACGCACGGCCACGTGGACCACTCGCGCGAGGCGGGGGACCTCGCGGCGGAGCTCGATATTCCGGTCTATATTCACCCGGACGATGAATTCTTCCTCGACAAGGCCAAGGGCATGTCCGAGCAGTCCCGCCAGCTCTTCGATGCGGAGAATATGCTCCCCATCAAGGACCTGCGCTATCTTTCCGGCTCCACCCTGGAGCTTGCCGATGCCCCCTTTACCCTCCGCCATGCCCCCGGTCACTCGCCCGGGTGCGTGCTCATTATCGGCGAGGATTTTGCGCTCACGGGCGACGTGCTCTTCCGCGGCTCCATCGGCCGCACGGATCTTTATTGTTCGGATCCGGCGGCTATGCAGGCCTCGCTGCGCGGACCTGTGTGGGAGCTTGACGATAAGCTTGCTATTCTGCCTGGCCACGGGCCCACGTCCACCATGCGCGCGGAGAGGGCGACCAATCCGTTCCTCATCCAGATTGGGGAGGTAATGTAAGTGGCCGTGAGTGATAAGAAGCAGTTTAAGGCCCTGTCCGCGCCGAAGGGTGTGCCGGATTATGTTCCGCCGCAGTCGGCTACTTTCTACAAGGTCCGCGAGACCATGGTGCGCGAGGCGCATCTGTCTGGCTTCCAGCACATCGAGCTGCCCATCTTCGAAGACACCGCGCTCTTTGCCCGCGGCGTGGGCGAGTCCACGGACGTCGTGACGAAGGAGATGTACACCTTCGCCGACCGTGGCGACCGATCCGTGACGCTGCGCCCAGAGGGCACCGCCGGTGTCATGCGCGCCGTCATCGAGCACAACCTGGACCGCGGCCAGCTTCCGGTCAAGCTCAACTACTTTGGCCCGTTTTTCCGCTACGAGCGCCCGCAGGCCGGCCGTTACCGTCAGCTCCAGCAGGTGGGCGTCGAGGCCATCGGCGTCGACGATCCGGCGCTCGACGCTGAGGTCGTAGCCCTGGCCGACCGCTCTTTCCGCGCCCTCGGTCTCTCTCAGTTCCGCCTCGAGCTCACGAGCCTGGGTGATAACACGTGCCGTCCGGCCTACCGGGAGAAGCTGCAGGCGTTCCTCTTCAAGCTGCCGCTCGATGAGGAGACCCGCCACCGCGCGGAGATCAACCCGCTGCGCGTGCTCGACGATAAGCGTGCCGAGGTGCAGGAGATGACCGCGGATGCGCCGCTCATGCTTGACTACCTGTCGCCGGAGTGCCAGGAGCACTTCGAGACCGTCACGGGTCTCCTCGACGACATGGGCGTGGAGTACACCATCAATCCGCGCATGGTTCGCGGCCTCGACTACTACACGAAGACGTGCTTTGAGTTCGTCCACCCGCTCCTTGGCGCGCAGTCGGGCATCGGCGGCGGCGGCCGCTACGACGGACTCATGTCGCAACTGGGCGGCCAGGAGCTTTCCGGCATCGGCTACGGCCTGGGCGTCGACCGCGCGCTGCTCGCGCTCGAGGCCGAGGGCATTGAGCTCGAGGGCACTTCCTCCCGCGTCGACGTCTTCGGCGTGGCGCTGGGTGCCGAGGCGAAGAAGAAGATGGCGCTCATCGTCAACGACCTGCGCAAGGCTGGCATTTCCGCCGATATGTCCTTCGGCGACCGCGGCCTCAAGGGCGCGATGAAGGGCGCGGACCGCGCCGGTGCCCGCTTCGCCCTCGTTCTCGGCGCCCAGGAGCTTGCCAACGGCACGGTGGCGCTCAAGGACCTCGCGGCCCACGAGCAGCACGACGTGCAGCTCGCGGACGTTGCCTCCGAGATTTCTTCGCGTCTGGCCTAGCAACTCGTCCTCCCCGCGCCCGCGTGGCGCGGGGATTTTCCTATTCTTGGTGTCCTGCGCGCACGCCGGCGAGGTAGAGGTCAACCATCTGCGCCTCGATGTCGGGCTGATACTCGGCGAGATCCACCGTGCGGGGGCGGGTGAGGGCAAGCAGTCCCGTCACGAATTCGAGGTGGGTCACGCCCGGACCGATGGCGCCGGCCGCCTGACCGCGTGCGATAAAACGGTCGCCGCCGGCGATGAGCTTCTCCAGCTCGGGAAGCAGCGTCGGGTCAAGCGCAGAGAGTTGCGCGGGGACGAATACCGGCTCTTCCGGTTTTAGAGTGCATTGATTAGTTCGCCGGGGGTTCGGGCGTGGCACAAGATATTGGGGTCCTTGGCTTTGTAGGAATAAGGGTGTCTAATCCATCCGTACAAACCAAGGACCTACTGTGCAGCCTAACGGAAATGTCATCGTCGATACCATCTGCCGCACCGCAGAACTAGGAGTTACTATCACCGGGGCCGCAGAACACGGCGATGTCACCGTCATCGAAGCCGAGCCCGTCGAGCCCATCAATGAATGCCCCACGTGCGGTCAGCCTGGAGTATTCCGCGACCACGTCATCCGCAGCCTGGTCGATCTGCCCATCGTCGGCCACCCAACACGCCTTCATGTGCGCCTTCCACGCTACCGGTGCACCAACAAGCGCTGCTTGCAGAAGATCTTCCGCGCGGGCCTTACCTGCGCGCCCGACAATTCAAAGACCACGGACAGGGTGACCCGCTGGATACTGCAACGACTCTGCCTAGATCGGATGAGCGTTGCCGCTGCAGCCAAGTCATTAGGCCTGGGGTGGGATACCACCAACGCCTTGGCCTTAGCCGCTGTCCAGGACTTGATCTACAACGACGAGCACTACCTCGACGGGGTCAAGGTCATCGGTGTTGATGAGCATCGCTGGTCGCACAACCGACGCACATGGCGCGACGGATACGTCACCGTCATCGTTGATATGACCGACCACCACGACAAGGATGGAAACGTCATCCGCCCCGCTCGGCTTCTTGACGTTGTCCCAGGCAGAAGCGCTGACGCGTTACGAACATGGCTGAATAATCACAGCGAGCAGTTCCGCGATCAGGTCAAGATCATCAGCATGGACGGCTTCCAAGGCTATGCCACCGCCGCTGGCGAAGTCATTCCCAACGCCACCCAAGTCATGGACCCGTTCCACGTTGTACGCCTGGCCGGTGACAAGCTCACCAAGTGCCGCGCCAGGCTCCAGTTAGAAACAACAGGCCGACGTGGCCGCAGCAAAGACCCGCTCTACCGCAACCGGAAAACTCTGTTGACCACCGAGGGCTTGCTCACCGACAAGCAGCGCGGGAGGCTTGAGGAACTGTTTGACTTCGACGACGACTACGCGCCGCTACAAGAGACCTGGACCTACTACCAACAAGTCATAAGCTGCTACAACAATCCCAACAAGCAAGCAGCCAAGAAAGCCATGAGCACGCTCATTGACACGCTTGTTGACATCAAAGACGCCGGGATCGCTGAGATCGCGCAGCTAGGCAGGACCATGAACAAACGCCGCAAGGACATCCTCGCCTACTTCGACCACGGAGTATCCAACGGACCTGTCGAAGCGATTAACGGTCGGTTGGAATTCCTACGCGGCATCGCCCTGGGATTCCGCAACCTCGACCACTACATATTGCGGTGCCTGATTCACGCCGCCAACATCCGACACAAAATCAATGCACTCTAAAACCGGAAGAGCCCGAATACCGGGACGAGTGTGGCCGCGCCGATATCGAGCAAGGCCTGGGCGTAGTCATGCACGAGTGCCTGTGCTGCCGCGGCGTCCGCGTCCTCGAGCCGGTGGTTGATGTCTTGCTGACGCTCGAGAAACGCGAGGCCCATGCGCTCGGTACACGCGATGGCGAGGGCGTCCTTGTCGGCGAAGTTGCGGTAGAGCGTGGCAATGCCCACGCCGGCACGCTCGGCGACGCGGTCAAGGGTGACCTCTGGACCCTGGGTGCGGAAGAGCTCGATGGCGGCGTCGATGAGGGCATCGCGGCGGCGGAGGGCATCGGCACGCATGTGGAGACACTACTTTCTAGATATAGACGAGACGGGTTTAGTGTACGACGCGGCGCGGTCCAGGGGCGCTACCGGTTGGTCACTGCGTTGGTGCGCGGGAGGCGGCATCGGGCAGCAGGCCGAGCAGAAGGTCAACGAGGTTGCGGTGCTCAGTGCCGTCGAGGCCCAGATCCGTCTTGGGGATGTTATCGGGGACCGCACGCAGCGCGCCGAACTCGCGCTCGAGTGTGCTCTCCGCGGCAAGAAGGTCCGTGACCTGGTAGTAATGACGTTGCCCATCGCGTTCGGCGACGACGTTGATTTCTTGGGCTGGTGGTCACCGTATGCCGGGCTCTGGCCAACGGTGACGGACAATCCGCGTCAGCGCAGCTCTTGAAAGACGATGTTTTCTAAGACCAGCTCGATGTCTGCCGCTTTGAGCTGGGGTGTCGTTTATAATCGACAGCCCAGCTCCGGGGTGTGCGCGAAGAGAAACTGGTGAGAACGGGACTGCTTAGCACTCGACCTGAGAGACGGCGAAGCCGAGCGTTTTCGCCAGGCCGCCGATGGAGGTCTCCTTGTACTTGTCCATCATGTCGCGGCCCGTCTCCGCCATCGTCTCCACGACGTCATCGAGGGAGACGCGGTGTTCGCCGTCGCTCATCTTCGCCAGGCGCGCGGCATTGATGGCCTTGACAGCACCGATGGCGTTACGCTCGATGCACGGAATCTGCACGAGGCCGCCCACCGGGTCGCACGTGAGCCCCAGGTTATGCTCGAGGGCGATCTCGGCGGCGTTTTCGACCTGGCGCGGCGTGCAGCCGAGGAGCTCGGCCATGCCGGCTGCGGCCATCGAGGAGGCCGAGCCGACCTCGCCCTGACAGCCGACCTCAGCGCCGGAAATCGACGCGTTCTGCTTGATGATCATACCCACGGCACCCGCGGTGAGCAGGTAGCGGCGAGCAGACTCGCGCGTGAAGCCTGCCTGGAAATCGCGCGCGTAGTGGAGGACGGCCGGGATAATGCCGCACGCGCCGTTCGTGGGCGCCGTGACGACGCGGCCCCCCGCGGCATTTTGCTCGTTGACGGCGAGTGCGTAGAGGTTGACCCATTCCATGGCGGAGAAGCCGCAGGATTCGTCATCCTGGCGGTTGAGGAGCTGCGTGTAGAGCTTCGGCGCGCGGCGCGTGACGTCGAGGCCGCCGGGCAAGATGCCCTTCGTCGCGATGCCCTGGGTGACGCATTCGCGCATGGTATCCCACACGAGGTCGAGATGGTCGAGTACGGCTTGGGCGCCACCCTCGTCGGCATGGAGCTTTTCCTCGTTAGCGAGGACGACCTTCCACACCGGCAAGCCGGTGCGCTCGCAGTGGGCGAGGAGCTCGGCACCGGTGGTAAACGGATAAGGCACCACGTCATCGACGGAGGCGGCGGCCATGCCCGCGGGGACCTCGTCCGAGGCGCGCAGCTGGGCGTCGAGCTCGGCGCGCGAGAGGATAAAACCACCGCCCACCGAGAAGTACTCGGAGTTCGACGCTACGAGGTTGCCGTCCGCGTCCCAGGCACTGAAGATGAGGCAGTTGGGGTGTTCTGGCACCGGCGTCGGGTCGAAGCCGATAGAGAAGTCGAGCGAGCCCAGCGGGCCCTTGACGCGGCCGGCGGAGGGGATAATCGAGCCGGGTGCGGGCTTGGCGTCGAGCGGCACGGTAAGCGGCTCCCAGCCGGCAAGTCCCAGGATGACCGCGCGGTCGGTCGCGTGGCCCTTACCCGTGGCGGCGAGCGAGCCACGCAGCTGTGTGTGGACCTTCGCCGGGAACTCGGGCAGAGACTCCACGAAAACCTTGGCCGCGCGCATGGGACCGACGGTGTGCGAGGAGGAGGGGCCGATGCCGATCGAAAAGATATCGGTGACGCTAATAGTCATGGAAAGATGAGTCCTTCGGAAAATTCGGGGTTGCCAAAGGGATGACGACCCATCCTAACGCGTGGCCGCGATCGCGCCGCGCTGGCCCACGAGAGTGGGGTTAAATGGGGGTATTCGCAAGGTTCGCCCAGCTCATGCATAGTTTACGGCCGCCTGCAATAATGCAGAAGGCCGCGGCGGCGACGGACTAGTCGCCGGTATGACCGCCCAAGAGCTGTTCGAAGGGCACGAAGTCTTCCTCGAGGTCGAGGCCGGTCTTCCGGCGCGGGGAGGAGTCATCATTGCTGCCGATGCCGCTGAGTCCCCCGACGCGGTCCGAGGGCCCCACCATGAGGTCGGCCAGCTGGGCCGCGGCGCGTTCGATGCGGCGTGCAGTCTGAGCGCCTTCCTCGGAGCCGAAGGAGTCCGTGGACTGGTAGATGCCCGTGGGGACGACGACGGCGTGGAGGTAGTTAAACAGCGGTCGCATGGCGTAGTCGAGCATGAGCGCATGCCGCGTCGAGCCGCCCGTGGCGCCAATGAGCGTGGGCAATCCGTCGAGCGCGTGCGTGTCGAGCGTATCGAAGAACATCTTGAACAGTCCCGAGAAGCTGCCCTGGAACGCCGGGGTCACGGCGATGAGCCCGTCCGCTGTGGAGATCGCGCGCTTGGCTTCGTCGAGGTGCGGGGTCACCGCGCCCCAGTTCGTCATGGCCTCGGCGAGCTCACCGGCGAGCTCGCGCAGCTCGAAGACGGTGGTCTTAACGCCCTCGCCGCGGGCGCCGATTGTGGACTCGGTGGCTGCGGAGAGGGCATCGGCAAGCTTGCGGGTGGAGGAGGGAGTAGACAGGCCGGCGGTGATGACGACGAGGTTACGCATGGTTTTCCTCCTTGGCGGGTGCGACCTGGAAGTGCGGGGCGTCGCGGTGGTCCTGGAGCCAGCCGTGGGTGGGCGGATCGGACGGGACGTGGTCCGGGCGGCGGGCCTCCATGCGGCGGCGCAGCTCGGGCACGACCTCAGTGCCGAGGATTTCCACTTGCTTGAGCGCGAGCTCCTGAGGGAGCCCTGCGTGGTCGACAAGGAAGAGCTGACGCTGGTAGTCGCCCACCCAGTCCGCGAACTGCATGGTGCGATCGATAACCTGCTCCACGGTGCCGACGGTCAGTGGCGTCTGTGCGGTGTAGTCCTCGAGCGAGGGACCGTGGCCGTAGACCGGCGCGTTGTCGAAGTAAGGACGGAAGGTGTCCTTGGCTTCCTGCTCCGTGTCTGCGATGAAGACCTGGCCTCCCAGGCCGACGATGGCCTGATCTGCGCGGTCGTGGCCGTACTTCTCGTAGCGGCGGCGGTACATCGCGACCATCTTCGCGGTGTGTTCCTTGTTCCAGAAGATGTTGTTGTGGAAGAAACCGTCGCCGTAATACGCGGCCTGCTCTGCAATCTGTGGGGAGCGGATGGACCCATGCCAGACAAACGGCGGCACGCCGTCGAGCGGGGCCGGGGTGGAGACGTACGACTGCAGCGGCCTGCGGAACTTGCCCTGCCAGTTGACGACGGGTTCGCGCCACAGGCGACGAAGGAGGTGATAATTCTCAACGGCGAGCGGGATGCCCTGGCGGATATCTTTGCCGAACCACGGGTAGACCGGGCCGGTATTGCCCCGGCCCATCATGAGATCCACGCGGCCGCCAGCGAGGTGCTGAAGGAAGACGTAATCCTCGGCGATCTTCACGGGATCGTTGGTCGTAATCAGCGTCGTAGACGTCGAGAGCTGAATATTCTTCGTCTGCGCCGCGATGAAAGCTAGGTGCGTCGTGGGGGAGGATGGCACGAATGGCGGGTTGTGGTGCTCGCCGGTAGCGAAGACGTCAAGTCCGACTTCCTCGGCCTTGAGCGCGAGCTCCGTCATGTTCTTAATGCGCTGCGCCTCGGTGGGTGAGGTGCCGTTGGTGGGGTCTTTCGTGACGTCACCGATGGTGAAAATACCAAACTGCATGGCCGTGGCCTTTCCCTATAATTAATTCATTCGCTATTTACGTTTAATCCTTGAATAATTCTATATGACGTAACAACAACCGGAAATTCATCTATTCCCACTCGACGGCGTCGATGAGTTCAGACAGGTCAGAGGGGGTGATGATGCGAATGGGGCTTTGGTTCTTCTTACCGTGCTCCGTCATGACGGCTGCACATGCGTGCGTGCCGTCCTTCGCGGGATCCGTCAATGCGTCTATGGCCTCCTGCGCGGTGGCCTGGCGGTCAAGGAACACGGCGCGGTCTGCAGGCTCGCCGAAAGCGAGGACTTCTCGCACGGTCACGGCGTCGAGCTGGCTATTTTCCTCAAGGTCCGCGGCGACCCACCGCGTGATGACGTTGGTGGTGAGCAGCTGGAGGAACGAACCATTCTCATAGATGGGGATTTGCGAAAAGTCGTGTTGGGCGATGAGGCTTAGCGCCTGTGAGATGGATGCATTGGGTTCCAGCACGACAACGTCCTGTCCCCCCAGGATTCTCAAGGCCGTGGGCGGATTAGTAAGCAGGTCGCGCAATCCTTCGATGCTTTCGACGACGCGCGGGTGCGGCTCTGCGATGGGGTCGCCGTCGTAGTAGCGGCCATGCGCGATAGCGTTGCGCAGGTTGGAATAATCCTTGAGCGTTTCCGCCTGCTTGCCTGAGAGGATGTGCCGCTCTACGGCGCGGTCCGCCATCCACCAGAAGGAGTCTGAATTCTTGGCGTTGAGCCGGGAGCGCAGATGTTGTTCGATGTCGTTGAATGCGGCGAAGAAGGCTGCGGAGGTGTGCGTCATGGTGCCCGAGTCTACCTGCGTGACCACACGCTGACAGCGCGCGAAAACGACGGAACCGCCAGCCCGGGTGACCGGGCGGCGGCTTAGGCGACTGAGGTGATTATTAGAAGACGACGCGAAGGATGGACACCGTCACAGCGGCGATACCTGCGGCGGCCGGTAGCGTGATGACCCATGCCAAGGCGATGGGCTTCATCAGGTTCCAGTTGGCTGCCTTGTTGACGATACCGATACCGAGGACGGCGCCGATGAGGATATGGGTCGAGGAGACCGGCAGGCCCAACAGGGACGCGGCCATGACGACTGCAGCGGCGGAAAGCTCAGCGGCGAAGCCGGAGGAAGGGTGCATTTGGGTCAAGCCGGAACCCACGGTCTGGATAACGAAGCGACCGATAAACCACAGTCCGGCGATCAACGCAATGCCCATCGCGATCATCACGGCCGGAGGGACGGCTGCCTCATCCGAAATCTGGCCGGTCTTGAGCACGTCGATGACGGCGACGAAGGGGCCAATCGCGTTGGCGATGTCGTTGGAGCCGTGAGAGAAGGCGAAGGCGGAAGCGGTAAAGACCTGCATCCAGCTAAAGAGCAGGAAAGTCGAGCGCTGCAGCGAGTGGCGCTTGAGGGTGCGCGCGAAGATGGCCACGGCCATCCACACCACGGCGCCCACCATGCCCATGATGAGGAAGTTTTGGAGCGAGGATAGGTCAAGGCCCACATGCTTGAGGCCCTTGAAGAGCATCATCGCGGAAATGATGACAGCGCCCGCGGCGGCGAGAATGGGCACCCAGTTTTCCAAGGCGCGGTGCGCGTTGACGCTCGACTGCTCCATGTTGATGGCGTAGAGCTCACGGTAGTAATCAGACTCGAGCTGGTCAGCGTCGAAGTTCTCTTCAGCCACGAGGGCGGCGTCGCGGGCCATGGCGTTGGTGTAGGAAATCTTCTGCAGCTCGTCCATGCGGTCGAAGCTGGACTTGTGCTTTTCGCGCATTTCATAACGGCGGGGCTTTATTTTCCCCCGCCTTNGTGCGCGTTGACGCTCGACTGCTCCATGTTGATGGCGTAGAGCTCACGGTAGTAATCAGACTCGAGCTGGTCAGCGTCGAAGTTCTCTTCAGCCACGAGGGCGGCGTCGCGGGCCATGGCGTTGGTGTAGGAAATCTTCTGCAGCTCGTCCATGCGGTCGAAGCTGGACTTGTGCTTTTCGCGCATTTCATAACGGCGGGTCTTAATTTCCCGCAGCTTTGCGTCAGCTTCGTCGTTGTAGTAGAGGATGGAGCGTTTAATCCAGCCAAAAAGCAGCCAGGCCGCCACACCGCCGAGTACGGGGGAGAGGACCCAGGAGATAGCAATGGTGCCGATGCCGCCCCACTGGACCATCTCCCAGCCGCCCTTGTGGGTGGTGAAGCCGACGGTGAGAGCCGCGCCGACGATGCCGCCGATGATCGAGTGTGTCGTCGAAACCGGCCAGCCCATGCGCGTGGCGACTAAGAGCCAGGCTGCTGCACCGAGGAGTGCGGCCATCATAATGTAGACAAACTCCATGGGATCGAGACCATTGATGGCGTCGAGGTCCACGATGCCGGAACGCACCGTGTCTGTAACTTCGCCGCCTGCCAGGATGGCGCCCGAGACCTCAAAGATGGCGGCGACGGCGAGCGCCTGCTTCATAGTCAGCGTGCCAGCACCCACGGAGGTGCCGAAGGAGTTAGCGACATCGTTACCGCCGATGTTAAACGCCATGAACATCGCGAAGATGACGGCGGTGATAAAGACGAGCTTGTTGGAGCCTTCGGCCACGTAACCGTTCGTCCACAGCAGAAACCAGACGAGCGTGACGGCCGTGAGCAAGCCGAACGAGAGATGCCATATCCAGTCATTGGATTTTGTGCTGCCCGGCGCACTGTTGGGTGCGGGGGCGGCAGCGTGTATCGCTTGGGACAACGGCTTTCCTTTCCTTCTAAGTCGAGAGCCCGCGAACGGGACCCGTCAAACCTAAAAGATCAAGGTTGCCAGGAGGTTAACGGACAGTGGCGTGGAGTTGGCTACTGTATACATAACGGCCCGTGACCACGTGAGATTACCCACTGTTGTCGCGGGCCTATGATGCGTGACTCTCACAGTGTGACGTTTAAGAGTTGTAGGCGCCGCGCTCCAAGTAGTCGCATGCGGACATCGTGCCCTCACGGTAACCCGTGAGGAAGGCGTTGCCACGCTGTTCCGAAGAACCGTGCGTCCACTGGTCGGGGCGGACCTGGCCACCGGAGCGACGCTGAATATTGTCGTCGCCCACGGCGCGGGCGGTATCGATGGCGGACTGCGCCTGCTCGTCCGTGATTTTTTCGATGTACGGCTCCTCGCCGTTGGCGCCTGGCTCAGAGGCATGGTGCGCCCAGATGCCGGCGTAGCAGTCGGCCTGCAGCTCGATCTTCACCGCGTTGGAGTCTTCGCCCGGCTGGTTGTAGTTCGACAGGCCGAGCGTGCCTTCAATCTGCTGGATGTGGTGACCGAACTCGTGCGCGACGATGTACTCCTGCGCAAGCGGAGCGTTCTCGGCGCCGAATTGGGTGAGCTGGTCAAAGAAGGACGTGTCGAAGTACGCCGACTGATCGCCCGGGCAGTAGAAGGGGCCGGTCTGTGCGCTGGCATAGCCGCAGCCGGAATTGGTGGCGTCTTGGAAGATGACAAGTCCCGGCTCCGTGTAGTCGAGCCCCGCTTGCTCCGGCAGGATGGCCGTCCACACTTGGTCGACGGAACGAGCCGTCGCCTCGACGCGGCAGTCGTCGTACGTGTTGGCAGCTTCTGCAGAGTCGCAGTGCGCGAGCGGATCGGTTCCGTCTGTGGATTCGCCGGACTCGATCTGGCCCTGAGAATCGTTCGCGCCAAGCATCCCGCCTAGATCACCGGGGTTGCCGCCCATGAGCAGGAACAGGCCGATGAGGAGCAGGGTGCCAATGCCGCCGCCGGCCGCAATGGTTCCGCCGCGGCGACCGCCTGAACCCGATCGTGCGCGCCTGCCTTCGTAATTTGCTCCTGAGCGAAATGTCATAAAATCAATCCAACCACAGTTTCGGACTGCGCGTCCCGCAGGTTGGGGTAAAAGATAAGTGACGAGTGTGTATCCGGCGTCTGCAGGCCACTCACCCGGACGGGTGGGGGTGACCTCATCACTGCCCGGTGGGGCGAGGGCGGGTAAACTTGAGGGCCGCCCTTTATGACACAGTGCGCCGCGCCGCGGAGCACGCCGCCAGGCGGGGTGCCGCCCCGGGGCCAACGAGGACCCATTCGGCGGGAACACGACTTGTGGGTCATACTGCGCGCGCCGTTTACGCGTGGCGGATGGCCCCGAGAAATAAAAATCTGAAAGGAATGAGCACTAGTGCTGCGTACCCATTTGGCAGGCGAGCTTCGCAAGGAGCTGGCCGGTGAGACCGTGACGCTGACGGGCTGGGTTTCCCGCCGTCGCGACCACGGCGGAGTGATCTTTATCGATCTGCGCGACCGCTCCGGTATTGCCCAGGTCGTCTTCCGCGAGTCCGGGGTTGCTGAGCGCGCCCACGATCTGCGATCCGAGTACTGCGTCAAGGTCACCGGCGTCGTCGAGCCGCGCCCGGAGGGCTCGGCCAACCCGAACCTCGCCTCGGGCGAGATCGAGGTCAACGTGTCTGACCTCGAGGTCCTCAACAAGTCTGCTGCGCTGCCGTTCCAGATCGATGACCCCTCCACCTCCGGTGAGGTGGGCGAGGAAGCCCGCCTGCGCTACCGCTACCTCGACCTGCGCCGCAAGTCCCAAGGTGATGCCCTGCGACTGCGCTCTGCCGCCAACCGTGCTGCGCGCAAGGTCCTCGACTCCCACGACTTCACGGAAATCGAGACTCCGACGCTCACCCGTTCCACGCCGGAAGGCGCCCGCGACTTCCTCGTGCCGGCTCGCCTGAAGCCGGGTTCTTGGTACGCCCTGCCGCAGTCCCCGCAGCTGTTCAAGCAGCTGCTCATGGTCGCTGGCATGGAGCGCTATTACCAGATCGCCCGCTGCTACCGTGATGAGGACTTCCGCGCTGACCGCCAGCCGGAGTTTACCCAGCTCGACGTTGAGATGTCCTTCGTCGACCAGGACGACATCATCGCGCTGGCCGAGGAAATCCTCGTCGAGCTATGGCAGCTCATCGGCTACGAGATCACCACGCCGATCCCGCGCATGACCTACGACCACGCCATGAAGTACTACGGCTCCGATAAACCGGATCTGCGTTTCGACATCAAGATCGTCGAGTGCACGGACTTCTTCAAGGACACCACCTTCCGCGTGTTCCAGAACGAGTACGTCGGCGCCGTCGTCATGGAAGGCGGTGCCTCGCAGCCGCGCCGTCAGTTCGACGCGTGGCAGGAGTGGGCGAAGCAGCGCGGCGCTAAGGGCCTGGCCTACATCACGGTGGGCGAGGACGGCACGCTGGGCGGCCCGGTCGCTAAGAACATCACCGACGCTGAGCGCGAGGGCATCGCTGCCCATGTCGGCGCGAAGCCGGGCGACGCGATCTTCTTCGCTGCCGGTGACACCAAGTCTTCCCGCGCGCTGCTCGGCGCCGCGCGTGGCGAGATCGCCAAGAAGCTCGACCTCATCAAGGACGGCGACTGGGCCTTTACCTGGGTCGTCGACGCCCCGATGTTCGAGCCGTCCGCAGACGCCACCGCCTCCGGCGACGTCGCGCTCGGCCACTCCAAGTGGACTGCTGTGCACCACGCGTTCACCTCGCCGAAGCCGGAGTTCCTCGACTCCTTCGACAAGGACCCGGGCTCCGCGCTGGCTTACGCCTACGATATTGTCTGCAACGGCAACGAGATTGGCGGCGGCTCCATCCGTATCCACCAGGATGATGTCCAGAAGCGCGTCTTCGACGTCATGGGCATTGGCGCAGAGGAAGCCCAGGAGAAGTTCGGCTTCCTGCTCGACGCCTTCCAGTACGGCGCTCCGCCGCACGGCGGCATCGCCTTCGGCTGGGACCGTATCGTCTCCCTGCTCGGTGGCTTTGAGTCCATTCGCGACGTCATTGCCTTCCCGAAGTCCGGCGGCGGCGTCGACCCGCTTACCGATGCCCCGGCCCCGATTCCGGCCGCGCAGCGCAAGGAGACCGGCGTGGACTTCAAGCCGGAGAAGGCGAAGAAGGACGCCGCCCAGGCTTAAGGCGAGCCTGTCGAGGCTTCGGCTGCCGCGGACCGGCGTGCTTCACGCGAACCGGTCGCAGGTAGCCTGAGCCCACGCCCATGGCGCGGCCTACGCAGCCGCGCCGCCAAGACTTTCTATTTCGCGTGCGCATCGACGCCGCACGCACTCGTGCAGGAGGCTGTAGAGATCATGGACGCAGCGACGGGTAGTCCCGCGCCAGACGGCGCGTTAGGCGCACCGCACGCTCCCCAAGAAGACCTCGACGTCGATCGCGTCGTCGCCATCGCCCGCGACCTCTTGGCGCGGCGCTTTGGTGGCACGCCGGACCTTGGCGACGTCGAGCTGTTGGGTGGCTCGGGCAACGCCACGGTCGTCCGCGCGCGGCTGTCCTCGTCGGCGTTCCTTCCGCATCGCTCCGTCGTGGTCAAGCACATGCCCGTCACAGGCCACGCCATCGACGACTCGGCGTTCATGAGTGAGGTCGTTGCGTACCAGTTCACGACCTCGCTTCCCGAGGAGGTGCGCCCTGGTCCGGTGCTGCTGGCCTATGACATGGACCAGCGCATCGTCGTGCTCACCGACATCGGCGATGCCGACACCCTCGTCGATCGCCTGCGCGCCGCCGATGACGCGGAGCGCATCAAAATCGTGCGCCTGCTCGGCGAGCAGCTCGGCCTCATGCATGCGGGCACTGCGGGCCGCGAACAGGGCTATGAGGCGCTGCTCGCGCGGATGCTGCACAAGCACCCCGATTACCGCGCGAACCAGGCTAAGCGCGACGATGCACTGCAGCGCTCTATTCTCATGGGCCTTGACCTCTTGCGCGACGCGGGTCTCGAGCCGCCCGCTGAATTCACGGAGCTGGCCACGCACGCCACCGAAATCCAGCAGTCCGGCCGCTCCCGCGCGTTTACGCCCTTTGATCTCTCGCCGGACAATATCGTGGTCGGCGACAAGATCTACTTCCTCGACTACGAGTGGGCCGGTTTCCGCAACGTCGGATTCGACGTCGCGTGTGTCATCGCCGGATTCCCGCAGTTCCTCTTCTCGCGCCCCATCTCCAACGAAGAGGCCGACGTCTTCGTCGGCGCGTGGGCCCGCGAAATCGCGGAGACCTGGCCACGCTACGCGGACGAGCATAAGCTCCACCGCCTGCTTGTTTCCTCGCTCATCGGCTGGGCATTGTCTTCGGTGACGATGCTCTACGCCGATAGCTTGGAGGGCATCCTCGCGCTCGCGCGCGGCGAGGACATCCTCGCCACGGAAAACCGTGAGTCCATCCTCCGCAGCCCGGATGAGGGCCACTTCAGCGAGGACGAACTGCTCGTGCGCCAGGACCTCTTCGAGACCTTCGAGGCGCTCGGCCGTTTCGCTGCACAATGTGAGACTGACGAATGCCTGCCCGTCTCCGTCTTCGCGCAGAACGTCGCCGCACGCCTTCTCCCGCCATCCACGTACTGATATGGCACAGGAATCCCTCTTCGGTGCGCCTGCCGATGCCCCCTCCGGCGCAGCGCCCCGCCCCGGCCGCGATCTCTTCGCTACGCATGCCGGCAGCCCGCTCGCCGCGCGCATGCGCCCGCGCACGCTCGACGAGGTACTCGGCCAGGACCATCTGCTCGGCGAGGGTAAGCCGCTGCGTCGCCTCGTTGAGGGCTCCGGCGAGGCCTCCGTCATCCTCTACGGCCCGCCTGGTACGGGGAAGACGACCATCGCCTCGCTCATCGCGTCGGCGATGGGCCAGAACTTCGTGGGGCTGTCCGCGCTCGACTCGGGCGTAAAACAAGTCCGTGAGGTCATTACGCACGCGCGCCAAGAGCTCATCCAAGGCCGACGCACCGTGCTCTTTATCGACGAGGTCCACCGTTTCTCCAAGACGCAGCAAGATGCTCTGCTTGCCGCCGTGGAGAACCGCACCGTGCTGCTCGTCGCCGCGACGACGGAGAACCCGTCGTTCTCGGTCGTGGCGCCGTTGCTCTCGCGCTCGCTGCTGCTCCAGCTCAACTCGTTGGAGCCGGAGGATCTGAAAACCTTGGCGCGGCGGGCCTTGGAGGACGAACGGGGCATCGGCAAGCGCGTGGGAGCCACGGAAGAGGCGCTGGACCAGCTGGTCCTGCTCGCGGGCGGCGACGCCCGGCGCACGCTGACCTACCTGGAGGCCGCGGGAGGCATCGATAAGCTGCAGCTTGCCGTCGGTGACGATGTAGTGAATGTCGCGGATGAGCAGGGCCTTGGCGTGGANCCTCGAACTCATCGAGGACTACGATGTCGTGGAAGTCGTGGTCGGTTTGCCCCGTGATTTGCACGCCAATGGGTCAAAAAGTGTGAAACATGCTAAAGAAATCGCGTTTCGCATCCGCCGTAGGCTGGCCGCAGGTGCCACTATGGATAAAGTTCTACCTCCCGTACGCATGGCGGACGAGCGGCTCACCACAGTCGCTGCGACTCATGCACTGCGTGCGTCTGGCGTGAGCGAGCGCAAGGGCCGCGCGGTCATCGACCAAGCGGCGGCGGTAGAGATTTTGCAGTCGTGGCTAGACGGCCGCGCTAACGCCTTGGCGGACTAAGTCCCCGCCCGCGGCTCGGCGCGACGCCTGGCCGCGGCACCCCGGAAACGAGGAGATTGAAGCTTCAGTGAGCCGTAACGAACAGCGCATCGGCAAGCGCATGGAACCGAAGTACGTCAAGCGACGCCAAAACGGCTTGGCCGTGCTCGTCGCGTCCATCGTGCTGATCGTCGGAACGATCGGCTATGTCGCGTGGCATAACCTGCGCGATCTCGGCGTGCCTAAGGACTACGAAGGTGAGGGCAACGGCGTGACGCAGCTCGTACAAGTCGAAGAGGGCAGCTCTATGTCGCAGCTGGGACCCCAGCTCGTGGAGAAGAATGTCGTCGCCTCGGAGGAGTCCTTCCAGACCGCCGTCGCCAACAACCCGATGGCCTCGCAGATTCAGCCCGGCTTCTTCCGCCTGCAGGAGGAGATGAGCGCGAAGTCCGCCGTATCCGCGTTGCTCAACGACGAGAATAAGGTGGACATGCTCGACGTGCCCGGCGGCCTCACGCTCAGCGACGTGGTCGTCGTCGGCGGCGATATCCGCTACGGCATTTACTCGAAGATCTCCAAGGTCTCCTGCTCTGACGGTTCCTGCGTGGACAAGGCAGAGCTGGAGCGCGTCGCGGCAAACGTCGACCCGGTCGAGCTTGGTGCCCCGGAATGGGCACTCGACGCTATCCGTGCGCGCGGCAACGACCCGAAGCGCCTTGAGGGCCTCATCGCCCCTGGCCAGTACGTGCTGGACCCGAATATGTCGGCCCAGGAGATCCTCACCGACCTCATCACGCGTTCGACGAAGCAGTACAACGAGACCAATATCGTGGAGCGCGCGCAGGCGATGAACCTGAGCCCCTACGAGTTGCTCACCGCAGCCTCCCTCGTCGAGCGCGAGGCGCCAGCCGGCGAGTTCGACAAGGTCGCCCGCGTCATCCTCAACCGTCTCGCCGAGCCTATGCGCCTCGAGTTCGACTCCACGGTTAACTATGACCTCGCGGACGTCGAACTCGCCACGACGGACGAGGCCCGCGCCCGCGAGACCCCGTGGAACACCTACGCCAAGGACGGTCTGCCGGATACTCCGATCGCGTCGCCATCCGAAGACGCCATCCAGGCCATGGAGAACCCGGCTGAGGGCGACTGGACGTTCTTCGTCACCGTCGACGAGCAGGGCACCACGGTGTTCAGCAACAACTACGATGAGCACCTGGCCAACGTCGACCGCGCCATCAACTCCGGCATTCTCGACTCGCAGCGCGAGGGCGAAGGCGCCGGNGGCTCGGATGTTGACGCGGCGCTGCATTACCTCGCGCGCATGATTGAGGCGGGGGAGGACCCGCGATTTATTGCGCGGCGGCTCATGGTGCATGCGTCTGAGGACATCGGCATGGCGGATCCCACGGCGCTGCACACGGCCGTTGCGGCCGCGCAGGCGGCGCAGCTTATCGGTCTGCCCGAGGCGCGCATTCCGCTCGCGCAGGCGACCATTCATCTCGCGACGGCGCCGAAGTCGAACGCGGTTATCGCGGCGATTTCTGCGGCGCAGGCGGACGTCGCCGCGGGCAAGATTGGCCACGTCCCGCCCCACCTGCGCGACGGCCACTACGAAGGCGCGAAAAAGCTCGGCCACGCGGTGGGCTACAAATACCCGCACGATGACCCGCGCGGCGTCGTCGCGCAGCAGTATCTGCCGGACGAGCTGGCGGGTGCGGTCTACTACGAGCCCACTAATCACGGCGCCGAGTCGCGCATCCGCGATTACCTGGGGCGGCTGCGCAACCTCATTCGCGGGAAAAAATAGCGGCGCGTAGGCGCCCCGGTTCCGCCCGATGTGCGGGGAGCGGGTAAAGTTGTGCGAGTTAAACCCAGGGGCGCGCTGCGCCCCGCTGACGCTACCGCACATAAGGATGTTTGCGACGTGAAAACCCATGAGATTCGGGAACGCTTTACCCAGCACTTCGTCAAAGCCGGCCACCAGGCCGTGCCCAGCGCCTCGCTGATCCTCGACGACCCGAACCTGCTGTTCGTCAACGCCGGCATGGTGCCGTTTAAGCCCTACTTCCTGGGGCAGCAGAACCCGCCGTTCCCCAACGGCACGGCGACGTCCATCCAGAAATGCGTGCGCACCCTCGACATCGAGGAAGTCGGTATTACGACGCGCCACAACACGTTCTTCCAGATGGCCGGCAACTTCTCGTTCGGCCAGTACTTCAAGGAAGGCGCCATCACGCACGCCTGGGCGCTGCTCACCGGCTCGCTCGAGGACGGCGGCTTCGGCCTCGACCCGGAGCGGCTGTGGGTGACGGTGTACCTCGACGACGACGAGGCGCGCGACATCTGGCGCGACAAGATTGGCGTGCCCGAAGACCGCATCCAGCGTTTAGGCATGGAAGACAACTACTGGTCCATGGGTATTCCCGGCCCGTGCGGCCCGTGCTCGGAAATCTACTACGACCGTGGCCCGGAGTACGGTGCTGAGGGCGGCCCCATTGCTGACGATAACCGTTACATGGAGATCTGGAACCTGGTCTTCATGCAGAATGAGCGCGGCGAGGGCATCGGCAAGGGCAACTTCGAGATCGTGGGCCCGCTGCCGAAGAAAAACATCGATACCGGCTTAGGCATCGAGCGCGTGGCCTGCATCCTCCAAGACGTGGACAACGTCTACGAGACGGACCTCCTGCGCCCCGTCATTGACGAGGCGGAGAAACTTACCGGCTCCACGTACGGCGACGGCGCGCCGAAGGAAGACAATATCCGTTTCCGCGTCATCGCTGACCACTCCCGTACCGGCATGATGCTCATCCTCGACGGCGTCACCCCGTCCAACGAGGGCCGCGGCTACATCTTGCGCCGCCTGCTGCGCCGCATCGTGCGTTCCGCTCGCCTGCTGGGTGCCAAGGGCGCCACGCTGGAGCAGTTCATGAACACCATCATGGACACCATGACGCCGTCCTACCCGGAAATTGCAGACAACCGCGAGCGCATCCTGCGCGTCGCCCTCACCGAGGAGAAGGCCTTCCTCAAGACCCTCGAGTCCGGCACGAAGCTCTTCGACGAGGCCGTCGAGGAACTCAAGAACACCTCACGCGCCAAGACGCCGAAGGTCCTTTCTGGCGACAAGGCCTTCGAGCTGCACGACACCTACGGCTTCCCGATCGACCTCACGCTTGAGATGGCTAACGAGGCCGGCCTCGAGGTCGACATGGACGGCTTCAACGAGGCAATGGGCGAGCAGCGTCGCCGCGCTAAGGCCGATAATCAGGCCAAGAAGCACGGCCATGCGGACCTGTCCATCTACCGCGAGTGGGTCGATAATAACCCGACCGTATTCACCGGTTACGAGGAGCTCACCTCCGACGCAAAGGTCATCGGCCTGCTGCGCGGCGGCGAAAAGGTCACCGAGGTCTCCGAGGGCGACGAGGTCGAGGTCATCCTCGACCAGACGCCGCTCTACGCCGAGGCCGGCGGCCAGATGGCTGACCGCGGTCGCCTCTTTGCGGGCGAGACCCTGCTTGAGGTCGGCGACGTTCAGAAAATCGGCAAGAAGCTGTGGGTCCACAAGGCGACCGTCACGGCTGGCGGCCTGGACCTCGGCCAGTCCGTCACGGCGGAGGTCAACGAAGAGTGGCGCCATGGCGCCGTCCAGGCGCACTCCGCCACGCACCTCATCCACGCCGCCCTGCGCCAGGTGCTCGGCCCCACGGCCGTCCAGGCCGGTTCTATGAACCGCCCGGGCTACCTGCGCTTTGACTTCAACTACACCGAGCAGCTCACTCCGGAGCAGCTGCAGGAAATCGCGACGATTACCAACCAGGCTGTCGACGCGAACTTCCAGGTCAACACCATCAAGACCTCGCTCGAGGAAGCCAAGGCCATGGGCGCCATGGCGCTCTTCGGCGAAAACTACGGCTCGAAGGTCCGCGTCGTTGAGATGGGCGGCCCGTTCTCCCTCGAGCTCTGCGGCGGTACGCACGTCGGCGCCACGGCTCAGATCGGTCCGGTCTCCGTGCTCGGCGAGTCCTCCGTGGGCTCCGGCGCACGCCGTATCGAGGCCTACTCGGGTCTCGACGCCTTCCGTTACTACTCTAAGGAGACCGCGCTTATCGAGGGCGTCTCCCGCGAGCTCAAGGTCCAGACCGAGGACCTGCCGGAGCGCGTCGCCCAGCTGGCAGAGAAGCTTAAGGCCGCGGAGAAGGAAATCGAGCATCTGCGTTCCGCCCAGCTCGCAGCGAAGGCTTCGGAGTTCCTCGCCGGTGCCGGTGACATCAACGGCTTCCGCGTGCTCACCACGCGCCTGCCCAAGGGCACGTCCGGCAAGGACCTGCGCACCGTCGCGACGGAGATTCGCAACCGCGTCCGCGACGAGGCTGCCATCATCTTCCTCGCTGCCGAGGACGGCCCCAAGGTGCCGTTCATCGCCGCTGCTTCCGATGCCGCCATCGCCCGCGGCGTCAAGTCCGGCGACCTCGTCAAGCGCTTTGGCGAGTTCGTCGGCGGCAAGGGCGGCGGCAAGCCGGACATGGCGCAGGGCTCCGGCTCCAACGCCGCCGGCATCGAAGAGGGCTTCGCCGCCCTCAAGAGCTACGTCGAGTCGCTCTAAGCCAATGGCGAAAGTCGAACCCGATAAGCCCGGCGTCGACGACCCGGGCCTGGGCCGCCGCCTTGCGCTCGACGTGGGCACGGTGCGCATTGGTGTCGCCGTGTCCGACCGTGACGCGAAGCTCGCCACGCCCGTGGAGACCGTGCCGCGCGAGACGGGGTTCAAGGACCGCGACAAAGGCGACATCGACCGCATCCTCGAACTCATCGAGGACTACGATGTCGTGGAAGTCGTGGTCGGTTTGCCCCGTGATTTGCACGCCAATGGGTCAAAAAGTGTGAAACNCGGGGCGCTTGCCGTGTTAGTCCACCGTGCACTCGATGCGCTTGCCGTACGGTGTGACGAACCACAGCACGCCATCTTCGTCGCGGAAATAGGAATTCCCATCTGCTTTCTTGCCGTTATGGTGGGCGCACAGCGGCACGAGATTCGACGCGTTCGTCATCCCGCCTTTCGCCCAGGCGATGAGATGGTCGCGCTGGCACTTCATGGCAGGCGCCTTGCAACCCGGGTGGATGCACTGCGGCCATAGCGCCCACGTCATGGCGGTCTGCTTCCGATTGAACAGCGGCGTGACCCGGTAGCAATCCACCGGCTCGTTCCACCGCGTGGCCAGCGTGACAAGCCCCGCGCCGAGCAGCTTCTCCTCGACGAGCTGTTTGCCCGTGCGCACCGTCCCGTCCGTGGCGCGAAACTTCTTCTCGCCCGCCCTTCCATCGAGGATCTCTTCAACATCATCGAGAGTGATGACGATATGCGCCGCGCGCCCGGGCACGGTGTCTTTGGCTTTGCCCTCGGTGAGCGCCTTGAATCCTTCTAATAGGTTGTCGAAATTCTGCGGCCCGGATTCGTTGACTCCGGGCAGAAGATTGAACAAGTCGATGAGCCACGGCTCGTTCGTGTCGAGGACGAGCTTGTGCCAGCCGTCCTTGCGGTACGTGTGGCGCGCCGTTGGCTTCTTCTCCGGCGCGGGCAGCCATTTCGCGGCCACCTCGTCGATTTTCTCGGCGGGCGTATCGCAAAGTTTCACGCGCAGCCGGTCGGGAGTTTTCTTTTCCTTTTTGACGTGGGTTTCGATCTTCTTCAACGTTTTCACGGTATGCCTGCGGGTGCGCGCAGCATCGCGAGCCTTGCGCTGTAAGCGCGTCGCGTGCGTCGGGCCCCAGTAGATGTGGGCGAGCTTCACGCCGTCGAAGGCATCGGTCTTCGGCACGCCCTGGGCGCGGAGGTCTTTGGATTCGAGACCGACGAGGTCGCGGAGAGAGTCGACGCCAATGGTGGTCGCTTCAACATAGGAGATAGTCATGCCTGCGACGCTATGGCCAGCGTCACTACCGCGGCAATGGCCCGTGCGTGCGCCTGTGGATAACCCCGATTTTCTTGCCCAATATAATGGGCAAAGATCCAGACTGTGGATACGGAACCGTAGGTTCTCGCCGGGACCCTCCGCCGTCTGCCGCTCACGTTCGTCCTAGTGAAAGGCCCTTTCCATGCCCCGCGCCGCCGTTCTTGGTTCACCCATCGCGCACTCGCTCTCGCCCGTCCTGCACAATGCGGGTTACGCGGCCTTGGGGCTCGACGACTGGAGCTATGAGTGCTTCGAGACCACCGCCGAGGAGCTGCCGGAGCGCGTGGGGGAGTCCGAGTCCGACTTCCGTGGGTTCTCGGTGACGATGCCCGGCAAGTTCGCTGCCCTCAACTTCGCGACGGAGGTCACCGATCGCGCGCGGCTTATGGGCTCGGCGAATACGCTCGTGCGCCTCGAGGGCGGCGGCTGGCGCGCGGACAACACAGACACCGAGGGCATCGCCGGCGCCTTGGCTGAGCTCATGGGGGCCACGCCTGGCACGGGCCGCAGGGCACTGGTCATTGGGGCCGGTGGCACGGCCCGCCCGGCACTGTGGGGCTTGGCGCAACGCGGCTACCGCGACATCGATGTGCTCAACCGCCGGGACCGCATGGCAGAGTTTGCCAAGCTTGCCGATGCCCTCGAGCTCAACCTCACCCCGGTGAGCTACGCCGACAATCTGCGGGCGCGCGTCAAGCAGGCTGACGTCATCGTCTCGACAGTGCCGTCCGCTGCACTCACGGACCACCTCGAGGCGCTCAGCCATGCGCCGGTGCTCGACGTCATTTACGACACGCTACCCACACCGCTCATGGCATACACTGCGGCGGACGGTTATCCCACCGTGGGTGGGCACATCATGCTGGCGCACCAGTCTTTCAGCCAATTCGAGCAGTTCACCGGGCTCTCGGCGCCGCGCGCAGCGATGGTGGACGCGCTCCTCGAAGCGCTGAAGAAGCGCGACTAAACGCGCGCCGGTGGCAACGTCGCGTCAGCGGGGAAGAGCGTGGGCCCTGCCCAACGCATGAAGTAGACGAGCGCGACGAGCACGGGAACCTCGACAAGTGGGCCCACCGTACCGGCGAGCGCTTGGCCGGACTCGGCGCCGAAGGTACCGATGGCCACGGCGATAGCAAGCTCAAAATTATTGCCCGCCGCCGTAAACGCGACGGACGCGGAGCGATCGTAGGGCATGCCCGCGGCCCGGGCCGCGACGAGTGCGACGCCGAACATCACCACGAAGTAGCACAGCAGCGGCAGCGCGACGCGCGCGACGGCCCAGGGCTGCGCCATGACGTACTCGCCCTGGAGACAGAAGAGCACGACGATGGTGTAGAGCAGCCCGAGCAGCGCAAGAGGAGAGACGACGGGCAGAAAGCGCTTTTCGTACCACTCGCGGCCAGCGGTGTGCTCGGCGATGAGCCGCGAGGCGATGCCAGCGAGCAGCGGGATGCCCAGGAAGACGAGCACGGAGACCACAATGGCCCAGAAGGAGAAATCCGCGGACGTGGTAGATAATCCCAGCCAGCTCGGCAGAATCTGGAGGTAAAACCAGCCGAGGACGCCGAACAAGAGGACCTGGAAGAGGGAGTTCATGGCGACGAGGACGGCGGTAGCCTCGCGGTCAGCGCAGGAGAGGTCGGACCACACGAGCACCATCGCGATGCAGCGCGCGAGACCGACGATGATAAGCCCCGTGCGCAGCTCTGGCTGGTCCGGAAGGAAGATCCAACCCAACGCGAACATGAAGGTCGGGCCAGCCACCCAGTTGAGGACGATGGTGAGCGTCATGAGCTTCTTATCGGCGACGAGGCCGCCCGCCTTGTCGTAGCGCACTTTCGCCAGCGGCGGATACATCATGACGAGCAAGCCGAGCGCGATGGGCAGCGAAATCGTGCCTATCTTGGCGCCGTCGAGCCACGCGGCGAGGCCGGGTGCGACGCGACTGAGCACCAGCCCGAGACCCATGGCGAGAAGGATCCACAGGGGAAGGAAGCGGTCAAGGAATGAGAGCCGTGGCATGAATCTCCAAATTTATTAGTATAGATGTAAGTAAATATTAATTTTAATTTTCATAGTTTATGGCGTCAATATAAAATGGGAATATGAATTCGTCCCCGGAGATTCCTCTTCGCGATTACTCTGAACCGTGCTGCAGCCTGGGTGAGGGGCTCCTCGAGGAGTCCGACGCCGCGCGCTTTGCCGCTCTCTTCGGTCTACTCGCTGACCCCACGCGCTTGCGCCTGTTGTCACAAATCGCGGACGCGGGTTGTGCGCCCATGAGCGTCGGCGACCTCGTTGCTCTCACCGGATTGACGCAGCCCACGGTGTCCCACCACCTCAAACGTCTCACGGAGGCTGGCCTGCTCACGCGCACCAAGGAAGGCCGCACCGTGACGCACGCGGTCGTGCCTGAGGCGTTCGCCGAGCTGCGCAGCGTGCTGCAGATCGGCTAAGCCTGCGCGTCACGCTCGGGACCGCTAGTATCGGGCGGCATGTGGGGTGGACTCGTGGGGATACTCGTCGTAGCCTGGGCGGCTGCGTTGTGGCGCTTCGACGTGCGCGAGCGCCGGCTGCCCGCGTGNGGGGATATCAAGCTTGCGCTATCGCTGGGCATCGCCGTGGCACACGTAACGGGGTGGCCGGGCGTGCTTGCGGCGGTCTTCCTCGCGAACGTTGCGACGCTCGTCGCGCAGGCAGCGCGGTGGCACTGGGCTGGCGCAGGTGATCCCGCTCCCGCGCATGGCCCTGGCATGCTTGCTGCGGCGGGCAGCGTCCTCGCGTGGGGTATGTGGGGGCCGCACGGCATATGAATTTAAAAGCACTGGCGACCTAGTGCCAGCATGGGCCCGCGCGGCGTGCGATAATAATCCGCATGCTTCGTTGGACTACTGCCGGAGAATCCCACGGCCAGGCGCTCATCGCGATGATTGAGCACATGCCCGCTGGCGTTCCCATCACAGAAGAAGAGATTGCCTTGCAACTGTCCCGCCGTCGTCTGGGTTATGGCCGCGGCGCGCGCATGAAGTTTGAACAGGATGAGCTCACGCTGCTCGCCGGCATCCTCCACGGAAAGACGATTGGCAGCCCCATCGCCATCCAGATCGGCAACACCGAGTGGCCCAAGTGGACCACGATTATGTCCCCGGCACCGCTGGACATGGACGATCCGGAGGTCGCCAAGGGCATGGAGTCGGGCCGCGGCGCCAAGCTCACCCGCCCGCGCCCAGGCCACGCCGATTTCGCCGGCATGGTGAAGTATGACCACGATGGCGCGCGCCCCATCCTCGAGCGTTCCTCTGCACGCGAGACCGCCGCCCGCGTTGCGGCCGCTACCGTCGCGCGCAATTTCCTGCGCGAGACCCTCGGCGTCGAGGTATTTTCCCACGTCATCTCCATCGGGGCGTCTGAGCCTTCCGATGCCACCCCTACCTTCGCTGACCTGGAGGGTATCGACGCTTCGCCGGTGCGGGCGGCATCGGCAAGCGCGGAGGCGTCCATGGTCGCCGAGATTGAGGCGGCGAAGAAGCAGGGAGACACGCTAGGCGGCATCGTGGAGGTCATCGTGGACGGCCTGCCCATCGGGCTGGGCTCGCACATCTCGGGCGAGGATCGCCTGGATGCCCAGCTGGCGGCCGCGCTCATGGGCATCCAGTCAGTCAAGGGCGTAGAGATTGGCGACGGCTTTGAGGAAGCTCGCCGCCGTGGCTCCGAGGCGCACGACGAGATGGTGCGCGCGGAGGGCGGCGTCACGCGCCTCACGAACCGCGCGGGCGGCCTGGAAGGTGGCATGACCAATGGCCAGACGCTGCGCGTGCGCGCGGGGCTCAAGCCGATTTCGACGGTGCCGCGCGCGCTGAAGACCGTGGATATGGCCACGGGCAAGGCAGCGAGCGGTATTCACCAACGCTCCGACGTGTGTGCGGTGCCTGCCGGCGGCGTGGTCGCCGAGGCCATGGTGGCGCTCGTGCTCGCGCGTGCGGTCCTGGAGAAGTTCGGTGGGGATTCGCTCGCCGAGACGAAGCGCAATATCGCGGCGTACCAGGAGTATGTCGCTAAACGCCTGAGCTTTCCGGAGGGGGAGTAGATGACCGACCGACTCAATAGCCCGCAGCCTGTCGCGGACGAGGTCACGGCCGCGGGGCCGGAGACCGTCGAGAAGGCCATCCACTTCGGTCACCGTCCGCGCGTCGTGCTTGTGGGCCCGCCGGGGGCGGGAAAGTCGACCATCGGCCGCCGCCTGTCTCGTGCGCTCAACTGTGAGTTCGTGGATTCGGACGCGCTCATCGAGGCCGCCGAGGGCCGCTCCTGTGGCGAGGTCTTCGCAGCTCTCGGCGAGCCGGCCTTCCGTGAGCTGGAAGAAAAGCACGTGGCCAACGCGCTGCTGTCGGATGGCGTGGTTTCGCTGGGCGGTGGCGCCGTGATCTCGCAGGCCAACCGCGATCTGCTCGAGGCGATGACCGTCGTACTCATCGACGTGAGCGCGGAGGAAGGCGTGCGCCGCACGGCCAACGAGAACACCCGGCCGGTGCTCGCCGCTGCAGATCCCGTCGCGCATTACCGCCAGCTGCTCGAGGACCGCGCCGCGTACTACCGCGAGGTCGCGGACTTCCGCGCGCGTACCGACGGCCGCTCGCCGCAGCAAGTGGTGGGCGATATTTTGAGCTTCCTCGAAAGCCTCTAAGGAGAAGACATGATCCAGGACACCGTTGCCGTCAACGGCCCGTGCCCCTATGTGGTGAGCATTGGCCACGATTTGTCTGACGATATCGTCGCGCGGGTGCGCACCATCGGTGCGCGTAACGTGGGCATCGTCCACCAGCCGGCGCTTGCGGCGGCGGCGCGCCAGATCGCTTCGGCGTTGGAATCGCTCAATGTGACGCCGGTGCTCCTGCCCATCCCGGACGCGGAGGCGGGTAAGACGCTCGCCGTGTGCGGCGAGCTGTGGGACCAGCTGGGCGAGGCGAATTTTTCGCGCGCCGACGCGCTCATCGGCCTGGGCGGCGGCGCGGCGACGGACCTCGCCGGCTTCGTGGCCTCTGGCTGGATGCGCGGCATCAAGGTCATTCAAGCTCCCACGACGCTGCTGGCCATGGTCGACGCCGCCGTAGGCGGCAAGACCGGCATCAACACCGCAGCAGGCAAGAACCTCGTGGGCGCGTTCCATGAGCCGGACTCCGTTTTCGTGGATCTCAACCTCCTGCGCACGCTGCCGGAAGACGAGCTGCGCGCCGGCTCAGCGGAAATCATTAAGACCGGTTTCATCCACGATCCCGTCATCATCGAGCGTTATCTCGTAGATCCGGCTGCGTGCCTCGACGTGGACGGTTTCCTGCCCGAGCTGGTCACGCGCTCGATTACGGTTAAGGCCCACGTCGTGGGCCAGGACCTCAAAGAGTCGGGCCTGCGCGAAACCCTCAACTACGGCCACACCTTCGGCCACGCGGTCGAGCTGCGCGAGCACTACACCTGGCGCCACGGCAACGCCGTCGCGGTGGGCATGATGTTTATCGCGAATCTCTCGGCAGCGCGCGGGCTTATTACGCCTGAGCTGCTCTCAACGCACCGCGCTATTTTGACCGCGATAGGCTTGCCCACGACGTATGAGGGCGGCCACTTCGAGGAGCTTTACGCCGGCATGACGCACGATAAGAAGAACCGCGGCGGCCATATCCGCTTCGTCGCGCTCACGGATATCGGCGCGACGACGCGCATTGAAGACGCCACCGAGGATGAGATGCGTGCGGCGTACGAGGCCATTTCGGAGTAAAGGAGAATTCATGAAGATTGTCGTTCTCAACGGACCGAATCTCAACCGCTTGGGCAAGCGCCAGCCGGAGATTTACGGCTCGACGACGCTCGCGGACGTGGAGGCCATGGTCGCCGACCGCGCCGCCCAGCTGGGCCTGGAGGTCGAGTTTTTCCAGTCCAACCACGAGGGTGCCTTGATCGACCGAGTCCACGCCGCGGCGGACGCGAAGGCGGGCGTCATCATCAACCCCGGCGGCTTTACCCACACCTCGGTCGCCTTGCGTGACGCGCTGGCGGAGATTGCTGACGGCGCGGGCTTCGTCGAGGTCCACATCTCCAACGTCCACGCCCGCGAGGAATTTCGTCACTTCTCGTATTTGTCACCGATTGCGCGCGGCGTTATCGCGGGTCTCGGCACCTTTGGCTACCTCGCGGCGCTCGAATACTTCGCGCAGTCGGCGTAGGCGCAGCGGCGCGGCGTCAATTACCCCCAATCGAGCATTTCCGGCCGTGGACCGGGCTACCATAGAGGGCGTTCGTTTCGTCCGCACGAGACCCCGCGCGTCACGCGCTGGGGTCCCGGCCGTTGTATGACAGAGGAGACCACCATGGCCCTGGCTGATACCCGTTTTAGTAACCGTCGCCGCAAGCTCGCCGCGCAGCTCGCCGGCCAGCGCATCGACGCCATGCTGGTCACCCACCTCACGCACGTGCGCTACCTGTCCGGCTTTTCCGGATCCAACGGCGGCCTGCTGCTGCGCAAGGATCTCACGGCGACGATGGCGACGGACGGCCGCTACACCACGCAGATCGCCGAGGAGGTCCCGGATCTCAAGGCCATTCTGGGCCGCGCGGTAGGCGAGGAGCTGCTCAAGACCCTCACCGGCCCCATGCGCGTGGGCTACGAGGCGGACTACGTCTCCGTCTCCCAGCTGGAAAAGCTCACCGCAGCCGCGCCCTCCGATATCACGCTCGTGCCCGTCACCGGTGTTATCGAAGACATCCGTCTGGTCAAGGACCAGCACGAGTTGCGCCGCCTCACCGAGATCGCGGAGCTGGCCAACACGGCGCTCACCCAGCTCATCGACGCGGGCGAGCTCGCCGCGGGACGCACCGAGCGCCAGGTCGCCGCGGATCTCGAGTACCGCATGCGCACCCTCGGCTCGGAGCGCGTGTCCTTCGACACCATCGTTGCCTCCGGTCCGAACTCCGCGAAGCCGCACCACGGCGCGGACGACCGCGTTATTGAAAACGGCGACCTCGTCACCATCGACTTCGGCGCGCACCTCCGAGGCTTCAACTCGGACTGCACGCGTACCTTCGTCGTGGGCGAGGCCAACGACTTCGCCAAGGAAATCTACAACGTCGTGCTCGAGTCGCAGCTGGCCGGCGTGCGCGCCGCGGTGCCGGGCGCGAAGCTCGTCGACGTCGACGCCGCGAGCCGCACCGTCATCGAGGACGCAGGCTACGGCGAGTATTTCGTCCATTCCACCGGCCACGGCGTGGGTCTCGACGTCCACGAGGGGCCGTACGCTGCGAAGACCGGCACGGGCGAGCTGGCCGAGGGCATGACGCTTACCATCGAGCCGGGCATCTACGTGCCGGGTAAGGGCGGCGTGCGCATCGAGGACACGCTCATCATCACCTCGGGCGCGCCGCAGATCATTACGCAGTACCCGAAGGATATGCGCGAGATTTAATGCCTGCGTCCCCGTGCGCGGGTCCCATTCCAGCAGGGACCGTGCGCGGTGGTAGGCTTAGACACTGTTTTCACACGCCCATTCATTCGTAAAAGACCCAGGAGAAAAACCTTCCATGGCTGATACCACCGACTTTAAGAACGGCCTTGTCCTCAAGATGGACAACAAGCTGCAGCAGATTATCGAGTTCCAGCACGTCAAGCCGGGCAAGGGCCCTGCGTTCGTGCGCACCAAGCTCAAGGACGTCGTCACCGGTAAGGTCACGGATAAGACCTTCAACGCGGGCGTCAAGGTCGAGACCGCCACGGTCGACCGCCGCACGATGACCTACCTGTACAACGACGGCTCCAACTACGTCATCATGGACGACAAGACCTTCGAGCAGTTCGAGGTTCCGTTCGACAAGTTCGGTGACGCTGGCAAGTTCCTGCTGGAGAACATGCAGGTCCAGGTCTCCTTCCACGAGGGCGAGATCCTCTTCGGCGAGCTGCCCATCTCCGTCGACCTCAAGGTCGAGCACACCGAGCCGGGCCTGCAGGGCGACCGCTCCTCGGGCGGCACCAAGCCTGCCACCCTCGAGACCGGTGCTGAGATCCAGGTCCCGCTGTTTATCGAGATCGGCAACGTCCTCAAGATCGATACCCGCACCGGCGAGTACCTCTCCCGCGTCAATAACTAAGGCACCCCCTCGCTGTGAGTGATAAAGAGAAGTCGCGCGACATCAACTACAAGCGACACACCGCACGTTACCGCGCGCGTCGCCGCGCGGCCGACATCCTCTTCGAGGCCGAGACTCGCGATATCGATCCCGTCGCGATCGTGGAGGACCGCATTCAGCTTGCCCGCGACAAGGAGTCCGGTGTGGCTCCCATCGCGGAGTACACGGCAGAGGTCGTCCGCGGCGCGGCCGAGGAACTCGACATTATCGACGAGAATATCGCCCGCTTCCTCTCAGAGGACTGGGAGTTCCATCGCCTGCCGGCCGTCGACCGCGCCATCATGCGCGTCGCGGCGTGGGAGCTGCTGTTCAACCCAGACGTGCCCACGGCGACGGCCATCGTGGAAGGCGTCGAGCTCGCCAGCGAGTACTCGACAGACAAGGCGGCACCCTACGTGCATGCCGTCCTCGACGACATCGCCCAGTCGCGCTCGCTGTCGAACCCAATGAACGAGTCGGGTCTCGGAGAAGGCGAAGCCCCAGCAGACCACGAGGTTGCGGAGGCGCAGCCGCTCGATGAGTTCGGGGATCCTG
The DNA here is from genome assembly GCF_900092335.1 of Corynebacterium phoceense. GTDB lineage: Bacteria > Actinomycetota > Actinomycetes > Mycobacteriales > Mycobacteriaceae > Corynebacterium > Corynebacterium phoceense. Next base: position 1,074,950 of record NZ_LT596208.1, on the reverse strand, counting down.
AGTTCCCTCCGCTCGACGAGGACGATGCTGAGAAGTAACCGGCTGTGAGCCGAACCCACGCCGCTTGGCGTGGGTTTTCGCTTTTAGTAGTGGTGCGCGCAGTACGATGTTGCGCATGACTGTTGATTCCGAAGCTGCACTGGTGGACATGTGGCCGCCGTTTGGATTGTGCATTGCGGCGCGCGATGACCGGCACGAGATTGCTGTGCGCGTCCTGCGCGACGAAGACGTCGCGCGTATTGCAGGCGTGGGCGTCCACGACGTCTACGGCGACGATGTGCCCGAACACGCGTTTCCGTGGGTTTTCCATAATTCGCCGCAGTCTTCGGCGCAGCATCGCTGGTTTAACCGTGCGAACTTGAGCTCCGAAGAGTGGTCGCTCGACTTCTTGGTGACCGCAGGCGGCGAGCCTATTGGCATCGTCGACATGCGTAGCAGCGACTTCGCGCATACGCGCGAGGTCAGCACCGGCTCGTGGGTCTTCCACCGGTTCCAGGGCCAAGGCTTCGGAACGTTGGTGCGCCATGCCGTCGCGCAGTTCTGCTTTGACCACCTGGGAGCGGCGAGCATTGCGAGTGGCTGGGTCGTGGGGAACGCGGCATCGGAAAGCGTGTCTCGCAAGCTGGGCTACGAGCTGCTGCCGGACGACGGGGAGACCATGCCGTGCGGTCCGGAAGGTAAGCCTAGGCCCGTGCGACGCGGACGGCTGCGTGCCGCCGACTACACGCCGGCGGCGCGCGTCGAATGCGCGGGCCTTACGCCGCAGATACGGACGATGCTGGGCGCTTGAGCTCGCGGTCGACCTGAGCGAGCGCCGACTTGATGACGGCGACGAAGCCTGTGACCTCGACGACGGGGAGGGCGAGCGTGCCGGCGGCGCTGAGCGCGCGGGCGGTAGCGGGGGCATCGGCAGCCTGGCGGGCGGCGAGAGTGAGCAGCAGGGACATGGCGCCCAGGCTGGTCGCGAGAAGGCTGCCGGTGACATCCAGCTTGTTGTCGCGGCGCGTGGTCCACTCGGCGAAGCCAGCGACGGCTGCGGCGGGGAGGATGGAGCTCAGCATGGCGCGGGCGGGGCTCGTCCATTTCTTGGGGGCGAAGGTGGTTGACCACTTCTGGGGAAGCGGGCGACCGTCCTTGATGGCGGGGAGGACCGCTGCGGTGCTCAGGGCGAGGAGCGTCCACGGTGCGCCGCGCAGGACGGCGATCGTGGTGGCTGGGATGTGGGCCTCGAGGTCGGGGAGCGAGTCGTCGGGGCGGATGAGACCTAGGCGGCTGGCAATGGCGCCGATGTTGAAGTCCCAGCCGATGCCTGCGGCGCGCGGGACGAGGAGCTTCGGGTTCTCCGGTTCGAAGGCGCCGAGTCGCGCGGCGGGGTTGGTAAGGCCCGAGAAGTCGGCCGGGATACCGAGGAAACGGTGGGTGGTGGGATCGTAGAGTTTCATGGTTACTGCCCTTTCAGGATGGTGTCGACGATCGTGGTGAGGGTCTGCCATTCGGCGGTGAGAGCGGCGAGCTGAGTGCGGCCCGCGTCGGTGACGACGTAGACCTTGCGTGGTGGCCCGCTGGGGGATTCCTCCCAGCGGCTGGTGAGGTATCCGGCTTTCTTTAGACGCGCGAGGAGCGGGTAGAGGGTGCCGGAGGAGACCTCGAGCCCTTGCGCGTTGAGCCGCTCGAGAAGCGCGCCTCCGTAGCCGGGGCTGACGTGAAGGGAACGCAGAACGATGAGTTCCAACACGCCTTTGCGAAGCTGTGTATCTGCCATGCAAGCTCCTTTGTTGTGCCAACTACTATGTATTACATAGTAGCGTGATTCGAGGCAAAAGGGAAGGGCTCACGCTTACAGTGGGGGAATGTCGACATTTAAGATTGCCGACGCGCTAGCGCTGCGCGCCGGAAAGAACGTCGAGCTGTCCTCCGTCGATCCGAGCTCCACGCCGGGCTTTGACGGAGACAAGGACGAACTGGCCGCGCGCCCCAGTCACTACGACGAGGAGCTCTACGCCAATGGTCGTGCCTACGGGGAGAAGGCCCCCTCGGTGCTCGTCATTCTGCAGGGCATGGACACCTCCGGCAAGGGGGTGTCATTCGCCACGTGTTCAGTACGTTTGATCCGCAGGGCACGGACTCCGTGGGCTTTGGCAAGCCGACCGAGGAAGGGATGAAGCACGACTTTCTCTGGCGCATCCGCAAGCACGACCCCAAGCCGGGCCACGTGGTCGCGCTTGACCGATCGCACTACGAGGATGTGCTGATCCAGCGTGTCCACACATGGGTTGATGAAGACGAGATCGACCGCCGCTTTGAGGCCATCAAGGACTACGAACGTGAGCTCGCCAAGTCCGGCGTCCACATCATTAAGGTTTTCCTGCACCTGTCGAAGAAGGCGCAGAAAGAGAACCTCCTCGAGCGCACCGAGCGTGAGTACAAGTTCTGGAAGTACGACCCGTCCGACGTCGAGGAACGTGCCTATTGGGATGATTACATGGCCGCCTATAAGGACGCCATTCGATGCACCGATGCCTACCACGCGCCGTGGTGCGTCATCCCCACGGACAATAAGAAGTACGCGCGCATGGCGCTCATGTTCCTCATCGTCGACGTGCTGCGTCACCCGGACCTGCCATGGCCGGCGGCGGAGTGTGATCCAGAGACCGTGCGCACGCGTATCGAGGAGTCTTAGGTGGTACATATCCCTTCAGGACATATAACGGGCCCGCTCGGTGCGGCGGGCAGAGCTTATATGTGCTGAAGGGATTTTTTGGATGAGCGTGTGAGCGGGTGTGCGTATTACTCGGCGTCGCGCTCCTGGACGGTGCGGGCGAATTCGTTGAAGTTGTCGAGCGTGCCCAGCAGTGCTTCCTGCGCCGCGAAGACGGCGTAGTTAAGTGCGTGGAAGAGTTGATCATCGTTCATGCCCGGGCCGGCCGTGAACGTGGCGTCGCCGCGCAGCTCCGCGTGTCCGTCCACGTCGCCCACGAGCGCGCGGCCGTCGAAGGCGGCGGCATTGAGCTCGTTGGTGATGACGTGGAAGACCGGGGCGATCTCGGCGAAGTCGAGTTCGGTGGGCAGGACGCATTCGACGCGCACGAGCTCGTCGGTGATGCTAAACACCCAGTCAAGGTCGTTGCGCTGAGCGACGGCCATATTCGGAGTCTCGGGGTGGGCGACGGCGCCAAAGTCGTCCTCGTTGAGCGAGGCAATGACGCGCTCGAGGGTGACGGCGGGAAGGTCAGTGTGGGAGAAGAATTCGTAGGGGTTCTCGAACTCTGGTGCTTGCTGAGTTGCATCAGTCATGAACTAGTCCTCCTCGTTCCACGTGACGGCCTGGGGGAAGGCCTGCGCGACGGCCTCAAAAGCGGCGGAGAAGCTGCCAAAGACGCTCAGGATGAACGTGCCCAGCTGGTTGCGGCTGAGGCCTTCGCCGATGGCCATCGCACGGTTGCCGTTGATGACGATCTGCTCGGTGGGGTGCTTGCCCTGACCGTCGCTGAAGGCGTAGCTCAGCGTCGGCGCAACCATCTGCCAGTTGAAGTCCGCAATGATGGGCGCGACAGTTTCCTCCGCGGACGCGTCGAGGCGGCCCTCCCACGTCGCAAAGGCGCTCAGGGTGTCATCCTGAATGTCGAAGTGGATGGTGAGATGCGGCAGGCCGGTCTGGAGGACGATGCGCTCGTCCTCCGGCGCGGCGGCCGCAGCATCGGCATCCGTGTCGGTCTCGGGGTCAGTCTCGGAGTCGTTGGGCGCCGAGACGAGCACGTAGTCTGCGCCGAGGAGCTCGAAGATCTCCACGAGGCGGTGAATGTTGACGGGCTGTACCTCGGTGTCGGCCGCGTGAGACGGAGCGTTGGAGGCCATTGCTATTCGCCGTTCTGAGCCTGGTTGGCGGCTTCAGAACCGAGTTTTGCCATCTCCTCTGCGGCGGCGACCATGGCATTCTGGGCGCCGATGACGCCGTCGACGGCGGCCTTGAGGGCGGCGGCGAGCTGCGTGTCGTTCATGCCGGCGGCGACCGGAATGTCGCGCTCGGTGCGCACGACGAGCGAGTCGTCGAAATCAGTGATGGCGGCGCGGGCACCCATCTGCACCGAGTTGATCTGGTTGGCGGCGAGGAAGAGACCGGCGTCCGCCTGCGAGAAGGTCGCGTCCGTTTGCACGTCGCAGCGGACGATGAGAACGGAGTCGAGCACTGCGAATAGGCAGGGCAGACCGTTGAGGTTCGCCGTGGCGGAGTCGTCGCGGCCCTCGATCTNGCACGCCGAGGATTCCCGTATGACCGAGGGGGCTGTCGCCCACGAGGGCGAGGTCGCCGCACGCCTGGGCCTGCGTGGCTGGCCGCGCGTCGCCGAGGAATCCATCGTGGCGCGCGACGCGCTGCTTGCACGCGACTACGGCAATCGCATGCACATCTGCCACGCTTCGACGACGGGTACGGTGGAGCTGCTCAAGTGGGCGAAGGGCCAGGACATTCCGCTCACCGCCGAGGTCACCCCGCACCACCTCATGCTCACCGACGAGAAGATCGCCGACTACGACGGACTCTTCCGCGTCAACCCGCCGTTGCGCGAGGAGCATGATGCCCTCGCACTGCGCGATGCGCTGCTCGACGGCACCATCGACTGCGTCGCCACGGACCACGCGCCGCACGGCTCGGAAGACAAGTGCGTGGAGTTCGAGCACGCCAAGCCCGGCATGCTGGGCCTCGAGTCCTCGCTCGCCGTCATCGCGAAGGTCTTCGTCGAGTCTGGCCTGGCCGACTGGCGCTTCGTCGCTCGCGTCATGTCCGAGCGCCCGGCCGAAATCACCCGTCTGCCGGGCCACGGTCGCCCGATCGCGGTGGGCGAGCCGGCAAACCTTACCATCGTCGACCCGCAGCGCGCCTGGACCTCGGACGTCGAGCACCTCGCGTCCAAGGCCGAGAACAACCCGTACGCCGGCGAGGACTTCAACGCCCGCGTCACGCACACCTTCCTGCGCGGCACGCTCACGTACGACGTGGCTGCTGACGAATCTGCTGCCGAGTAGGCGGAACCAGACCATAATGAATAGCACAACCCGATCTACATCACAGAACGCAATATCAAAGGATGAAACCTTGACTTCTGCTCCTATCCCCGCCGTGCTCGTTCTTGCCGATGGCAAGGTCTTCCGCGGCTTCGGCTTTGGCAAGACCGGAACCACGCTCGGCGAAGCAGTGTTCACCACCGGCATGACCGGTTACCAGGAGACCATGACCGACCCGTCCTACCACCGCCAGATCGTGGTCGCGACGTCGCCGCAGATTGGCAACACCGGTTGGAACGACGAGGACGACGAGTCGCACGGCTCGAAGATTTGGGTCGCCGGCCTCGTTATCCGCGACCTTGCACACCGCGTCTCTAACTGGCGTGCGGCGCGCTCGCTGCCTGAGGAGATGGAGAAGCAGGGCATCGTCGGCATCCGCGGCATCGACACCCGCGCTCTTGTGCGCCATCTGCGCAACTTCGGCTCCATCGCCGCCGGCGTCTTCTCCGGCGAGGCTGCCGAGCGCCCCGTCGAGGAGCTGCTCGCCGAGGTCAAGGCACAGCCGTCTATGGCGGGCCTCGACCCGGCCGCGGGCGGCTCCCCCCCCGAGCCCCACCCCCCTCTCTTATTCACATCTNGGTGGGCAGGACGCATTCGACGCGCACGAGCTCGTCGGTGATGCTAAACACCCAGTCAAGGTCGTTGCGCTGAGCGACGGCCATATTCGGAGTCTCGGGGTGGGCGACGGCGCCAAAGTCGTCCTCGTTGAGCGAGGCAATGACGCGCTCGAGGGTGACGGCGGGAAGGTCAGTGTGGGAGAAGAATTCGTAGGGGTTCTCGAACTCTGGTGCTTGCTGAGTTGCATCAGTCATGAACTAGTCCTCCTCGTTCCACGTGACGGCCTGGGGGAAGGCCTGCGCGACGGCCTCAAAAGCGGCGGAGAAGCTGCCAAAGACGCTCAGGATGAACGTGCCCAGCTGGTTGCGGCTGAGGCCTTCGCCGATGGCCATCGCACGGTTGCCGTTGATGACGATCTGCTCGGTGGGGTGCTTGCCCTGACCGTCGCTGAAGGCGTAGCTCAGCGTCGGCGCAACCATCTGCCAGTTGAAGTCCGCAATGATGGGCGCGACAGTTTCCTCCGCGGACGCGTCGAGGCGGCCCTCCCACGTCGCAAAGGCGCTCAGGGTGTCATCCTGAATGTCGAAGTGGATGGTGAGATGCGGCAGGCCGGTCTGGAGGACGATGCGCTCGTCCTCCGGCGCGGCGGCCGCAGCATCGGCATCCGTGTCGGTCTCGGGGTCAGTCTCGGAGTCGTTGGGCGCCGAGACGAGCACGTAGTCTGCGCCGAGGAGCTCGAAGATCTCCACGAGGCGGTGAATGTTGACGGGCTGTACCTCGGTGTCGGCCGCGTGAGACGGAGCGTTGGAGGCCATTGCTATTCGCCGTTCTGAGCCTGGTTGGCGGCTTCAGAACCGAGTTTTGCCATCTCCTCTGCGGCGGCGACCATGGCATTCTGGGCGCCGATGACGCCGTCGACGGCGGCCTTGAGGGCGGCGGCGAGCTGCGTGTCGTTCATGCCGGCGGCGACCGGAATGTCGCGCTCGGTGCGCACGACGAGCGAGTCGTCGAAATCAGTGATGGCGGCGCGGGCACCCATCTGCACCGAGTTGATCTGGTTGGCGGCGAGGAAGAGACCGGCGTCCGCCTGCGAGAAGGTCGCGTCCGTTTGCACGTCGCAGCGGACGATGAGAACGGAGTCGAGCACTGCGAATAGGCAGGGCAGACCGTTGAGGTTCGCCGTGGCGGAGTCGTCGCGGCCCTCGATCTTGTCGAGGGTGACGTCGAAGGTCGCCATGGCGTCGATAACGCGCTCGAGCGTCACGACGGGCAACGAATTCGGATCCTCCGGGTTGAGGGTCTGCTGATTAGTCATGCTTGTGTTCCTCCCAGGTCACGAGCTGCGGGTACTGCGATTCGATGAAGGTCCACGCCTCCAGGATGGAGTTGAGCGAGGACATGACGAAGGCGCCGAGCTGATTGCGGGAAACGCCCTCGGAGATGGTGAGCTCGCGCACGGCGGAGACGACGAGTGCCTTCTCGTCCGCGCCGCCTTCGTAGAAGCGCAGCGTGGGCGCGAAGTGCTCGGCGTTCCACTGGTTGATGTGGGTGAGGATGGTCGGGCCCTCGGAAACCGGTACCTGGCCGCGCCAGATGGAGTCGATGATGAGGGTGTCCTCGCGCACCTGCATGGCAATCGCGGTGTTCGCGAAGCCGGAGCGGAAGACCTCGACGGTCGAGCCGTCCTCGTGCTGGTGCTCCTCGGTGCGGTACTGCAGTCCTTGCTGGTCAAAAATCTCCGCGATACGGGCGACCGTCGCGGGGGATACCTCGGTATCCGGCAGGATCTTCTGCTCGGGTGAAGTCACGTGAATCCTTAACTTGTGTCGATAGAGTGCGCCCACCAGCTTAAGGCATGCGGGCGTGTGGCGTGGCGAGCGGCCTTAGACGGCAGGCAGCGCGACGAGTTCCTCGCCGCCAAGCTCGTGGGCGAGCGCCGCGGCTATCGTCTCGAAGCGGTACGTGTGGTTCGCAGGCGTGAGCTTCTCGCTCGCGACGCGCTGGTTCGCCAGCGCCAGCTCCTGAGCACCCTCGCGGCCGAGCAACAGGGCCGGACCGAGGGTGGGGATGGGGATGATAGCGGGACGGCCGAGCTCCTTTGCCAGCAGATGCGCCATGTCGCGGTTGAGAACGGGTTCAGGCCCTACGGCGTTGACGGGGCCGGTGAGCGCGTCGTCGATCGCGGCACGGAAATAGATATCGGTGAGGTCGTCGTGCGCGATCCAACTCAGCCAAAAGTCGCCGTCGCCGAAGGTGCCGCCCAGGCCTGTGTGGAAGAGCGCGCGGAGCAGCGGAAGCAACCCGGCGTTGCCGGTGAGCGCGACGCCGGTGCGGACCTGGACAACGCGGGCGGCATCGGCAGCAGGCGCCGTGGCGGCCTCCCAGTTGCGGCAGACCTCGGCCAAGAAGCCGTCGCCGGAGTCCGAGGACTCCGTAAGGAGCTCATCGCCACGGTCAGGGCCGTAGTAGCCGATGGCGGAGGCGGAGACGAAGGTCTTGACAGACTGCGTGCGGGAGACCAGCTCTGCGAGCTTGCGCGTGGGACCCACGCGGGAGTCGCGTATGGCCGCCTTGTGGGAGTCGTTGAAGCGGCCGAAAATGGGCTCGCCGGCCAAGTGAATAAGGACGTCGGCGTCCGCGAGGAGATCGGGCGCAGGATTCGCGGGGTTCCAGACGCGTTGGCCCTCTTTGGCCTTGGAACGCACGAGCTGGATGACGGTGTGACCGGCGGTGGTGAGCTGTGCCGTCAGGGCACGACCCACGGCGCCGCGGGAGCCGGTCATAGCGACGGTAAGCGGGCGGGCCGCACCGTTGATACTCTGCACTCGCGCGAGGAAGTCGAAGTCCGCGATGAGCTGGCGCTGGCGGTAGGCAAACATCGGCGTCAGCGCCGATGCCGGAATACGCGTGTCGACGGTGTCGGTGATGAGTGTGCGCTCGCCTCGTAGGGCGGCGCTGGCCGTCTCAAAGTCCGCGAAGGTATGGGTGTGACGCCAGTTCGCGAGCTTGCGCATGGGCGCGTTGATACACACGTCGGCGAAGCTGCGGCCGCGCTGGTAGCGGGAGAGATCGTGGCGCGCGACCCATGTGAGACCCGCAGGAAAGCCGAGGACCGTGGTGCCATCGGAGAGCCGTTCGGCCTGGCGGCGCGGGGTCACGGGCAAGAAAGGCGGGGTAAGACGCGCTAAGGCGCCGGGGCGAGTGTGCCATTGCCACACGAGCTCGCGGGGTGCGTCGATGACGTGGGAAGCCTCAAAACTCAACGGGGTGGATTCTTCCTTGGACGGGGAGGACGCGCGGCGGCGCCGTGAGAACTCCGTCCACTCTAGTCGAGGTACCCCCATTACGGCGGGTGGGTGCTACAGTTGGAGTCGTTCGATTTGAGGACACACATATATAGGCATCCTTTAAAGACCGCACCGTGAGGCGGGGAAGGAGGTCACGATGAGTGTTGATAACGCTACCGCGGACGCAACTGAGCTGCTCAGCTCGGATGATGTCGCGCGCACCGTTGCACGCATCGCGCACCAGATCATTGAAAAGACGGCGCTCGATTCGGCCGACGCACCACGTGTCGTGCTACTTGGCATTCCCTCTGGTGGCGTGCCGTTGGCGGAGCGCCTGGCTGAAAAAATCAAGGAATTCTCGGGGGTGGAAATTCCGGCCGGGGCACTCGATATCACCTTGTACCGCGACGATCTCCGCGGCAAGCCGCACCGCGCGTTGCGCCCCACGCTGATCCCCGACGGCGGCATTAATAACGCCACGGTCATCCTTGTCGATGACGTGTTGTATTCGGGACGCACCATCCGCGCAGCACTCGATGCCCTGCGCGACATTGGACGCCCGGACATCATCCAACTCGCCTGCCTCGTTGACCGTGGCCACCGCGAGGTGCCCATCCGCGCCGATTACGTGGGCAAGAATATTCCCACGGCCCGCGACGAGGATGTCACCGTCTTCATCGAGGCCATTGACGGCCGCGATGCGGTTGTTTTAACGCGCAAAGCAGAAGAGGACAAGTAAATGAAGCACCTCATCGATATCGCGGATCTCACGGCAGACGAGATCCTGGGGCTCATGGACGAGGCCGACCGCTTCCGCGAGGCCATTAATGGCCGCGAAGTGAAGAAGCTGCCCACCCTGCGCGGGCGCACGGTTTACACCCTGTTCTATGAGAACTCCACGCGTACCCGTTCTTCCTTCGAGACGGCCGGCAAGTGGATGTCCGCGGACGTCATCAATATCTCCGCGGCGAGCTCGTCGGTGAAGAAAGGCGAGTCTCTCAAGGACACCGGCTTGACTATTTCGGCGATTGGCACGGACGCCATCATCATTCGCCACCCGTCCTCGGGCGCAGCAAAGCAGCTCGCTGGCTGGGTCGCCCCCAATGGCGACGGCCCGTCCGTCATCAATGCCGGCGACGGCGCGCACCAGCACCCCACGCAGGCACTGCTCGACGCCACCACCATGCGCCAGCGTCTCGGGCTTTCCGATGCCGCCTCCTTCCGAGGCTTGCGCGTCAAAATCGTGGGCGATTGCCTCCACTCCCGCGTCGTGCGGTCCAACGTCGACCTGCTCACCACGCTCGGCGCCGAGGTCACCCTCGTCGCCCCGCCTACGCTTATGCCGTTTGGCGTGGAGAAGTGGCCGGTGCGCGTCTCCTATGACTTCGACGCCGAGCTTGTCGATGCCGACGTGGTCATGATGCTGCGCGTCCAAGCCGAGCGCATGAACGGCGGCTTCTTCCCGTCCCACCGCGAATACGCGGCGCTTTACGGCCTGTCCAAGGACCGTGCGAAGAAGATGCAGGACCACGCCATCGTCATGCACCCAGGTCCCATGCTGCGCGGCATGGAGATCAACTACGCGGTCGCGGATCAACCGCGCTCCGCTGTTTTGCAGCAGGTCAACAACGGCGTGCACGTGCGCATGGCCGTCCTGTTTACCCTCCTGGCCAACGGCGAGAATGCTGGATTCTAACCGGTTCGAGTACAGAAAGACGTTCAGTAGATTATGACTTCACCTGAGAACTTCCCGGCGACCGGTCGCCTGTCCGCACCCGCCGCCGGCACGCTGCTTATCACCAACGTCCGCCCGTACGGCGAGGGCGAGCCCGTCAACGTGCTCGTGCGTGACGGTTTCATCGAGTCCGTGAACGCCGACGCGGACGCGAGTGCAGACCGCGTCGTGGACGGCGAGGGCCACGTGCTTCTGCCGGGCCTCGTGGACATGCACGTGCACCTGCGCGAGCCGGGCCGCGAGGATACCGAGACCATCGAGACCGGCTCTCGCGCCGCGGCAAAGGGCGGCTTCACGGCCGTGTTTACCATGGCGAACACCATGCCGGTGATGGATCAGCCCATCATCGCCGAGTCTGTGTGGGCCAAGGGCCAGGCGCTCGGCGTGTGCGACGTCCACCCGGTGGGCTCCATCACGAAGGGCCTCGAGGGCAAGACCATTACCGAGTTCGGCATGATGAAGAACTCGGACGCCAAGGTCCGCATGTTCTCCGACGACGGCAAGTGCGTCCAGGACCCGCAGATCATGCGTCGCGCCCTCGAGTACGCCAAGGGCCAGGACGTCCTGCTCGCGCAGCACGCCGAGGATTCCCGTATGACCGAGGGGGCTGTCGCCCACGAGGGCGAGGTCGCCGCACGCCTGGGCCTGCGTGGCTGGCCGCGCGTCGCCGAGGAATCCATCGTGGCGCGCGACGCGCTGCTTGCACGCGACTACGGCAATCGCATGCACATCTGCCACGCTTCGACGACGGGTACGGTGGAGCTGCTCAAGTGGGCGAAGGGCCAGGACATTCCGCTCACCGCCGAGGTCACCCCGCACCACCTCATGCTCACCGACGAGAAGATCGCCGACTACGACGGACTCTTCCGCGTCAACCCGCCGTTGCGCGAGGAGCATGATGCCCTCGCACTGCGCGATGCGCTGCTCGACGGCACCATCGACTGCGTCGCCACGGACCACGCGCCGCACGGCTCGGAAGACAAGTGCGTGGAGTTCGAGCACGCCAAGCCCGGCATGCTGGGCCTCGAGTCCTCGCTCGCCGTCATCGCGAAGGTCTTCGTCGAGTCTGGCCTGGCCGACTGGCGCTTCGTCGCTCGCGTCATGTCCGAGCGCCCGGCCGAAATCACCCGTCTGCCGGGCCACGGTCGCCCGATCGCGGTGGGCGAGCCGGCAAACCTTACCATCGTCGACCCGCAGCGCGCCTGGACCTCGGACGTCGAGCACCTCGCGTCCAAGGCCGAGAACAACCCGTACGCCGGCGAGGACTTCAACGCCCGCGTCACGCACACCTTCCTGCGCGGCACGCTCACGTACGACGTGGCTGCTGACGAATCTGCTGCCGAGTAGGCGGAACCAGACCATAATGAATAGCACAACCCGATCTACATCACAGAACGCAATATCAAAGGATGAAACCTTGACTTCTGCTCCTATCCCCGCCGTGCTCGTTCTTGCCGATGGCAAGGTCTTCCGCGGCTTCGGCTTTGGCAAGACCGGAACCACGCTCGGCGAAGCAGTGTTCACCACCGGCATGACCGGTTACCAGGAGACCATGACCGACCCGTCCTACCACCGCCAGATCGTGGTCGCGACGTCGCCGCAGATTGGCAACACCGGTTGGAACGACGAGGACGACGAGTCGCACGGCTCGAAGATTTGGGTCGCCGGCCTCGTTATCCGCGACCTTGCACACCGCGTCTCTAACTGGCGTGCGGCGCGCTCGCTGCCTGAGGAGATGGAGAAGCAGGGCATCGTCGGCATCCGCGGCATCGACACCCGCGCTCTTGTGCGCCATCTGCGCAACTTCGGCTCCATCGCCGCCGGCGTCTTCTCCGGCGAGGCTGCCGAGCGCCCCGTCGAGGAGCTGCTCGCCGAGGTCAAGGCACAGCCGTCTATGGCGGGCCTCGACCTGGCCGAGGACGTCTCCACCACTGAGCCCTACACCGTCCCGGCGGAGGGGGAGAAGAAGTTCACCGTCGTCGCCTATGACATGGGCATTAAGACCTCGACGCCGAATAACTTCGCCAAGCGCGGCATCGAAACCGTCGTCGTTCCGGCGAATACGCCCTACGAGGACATCAAGCAGTACAACCCAGACGGCGTGTTCGTCTCCAACGGCCCGGGTGACCCAGCCACCGCAGACAAGATGGTCGCCATCACCCGCGACATCCTCGCGTCTGGCACCCCGTTCTTCGGCATCTGCTTCGGTAACCAGATTCTGGGCCGCGCACTTGGGCTGAACACGTACAAGCTCAAGTTTGGCCACCGCGGCATCAACGTGCCGGTGAAGAACCACCTCACGGGCAAGATCGATATCACCGCACAGAACCACGGCTTCGCGCTCGAAAACCCGGCTGGCGAGGGCAAGCCCGCCGGCGGCGCCGAGTTCGACACCGACTTCGGCCCGGCTCTCGTGACGCACACCTGCCTCAACGACGACGTCGTTGAGGGTGTGGCGCTCAAGTCCGGCATGGCCTTCTCCGTGCAGTACCACCCGGAATCCGCCGCCGGCCCGCACGACGCCAACCCGCTGTTTGACCAGTTCATCCAGCTTATGGACGACCACAAGTAAGCAACCAGGAAAAGGGAAGAGAAAGAAATTCATGCCTAAGCGCAACGACATCAACCACGTCCTGGTCATCGGTTCTGGCCCGATCGTTATTGGTCAGGCCTGCGAGTTTGACTACTCCGGCACCCAGGCCTGCCGCGTCCTCAAAGAAGAAGGCCTGCGCGTTACGCTCATCAACTCCAACCCGGCCACCATCATGACCGACCCGGAGTTCGCGGACCACACCTACATCGAGCCCATCGATCCGGCCTACATCGAGAAGGTCTTCCAGAAGGAAATCGAAGAGGGCCACAAGATCGACGCCGTGCTCGCCACCTTGGGCGGCCAGACGGCGCTCAACGCGGCCATCCAGCTCGACCGTGCTGGCATCCTTGAGAAGTACGGCATCGAGCTCATCGGCGCGGACATTCCGGCCATCGAGCGCGGCGAGGACCGCCAGATGTTCAAGGACATCGTGGCCTCCGTCGGCGGCGAGTCCGCGCGCTCCCGCGTGTGCCACAACATGGACGAAGTCCACGAGACCGTCAAGGAACTGGGCTTGCCCGTCGTCGTCCGCCCGTCGTTTACCATGGGTGGCTTGGGCTCCGGTCTGGCGTTTAACAACGAAGACCTCGACCGCATCGCCGGCGGTGGCTTGGCCGCCTCGCCGGAAGCCAACGTGCTCATCGAGGAGTCCATTCTCGGCTGGAAGGAATTCGAGCTCGAGCTTATGCGCGATGGTGACGACAACGTGGTCGTCATCGCGTCCATCGAAAACGTCGACGCCCTGGGCGTTCACACCGGCGACTCCGTCACGGTCGCCCCGGCGCTTACCCTCACGGACCGCGAGTACCAGAAGATGCGTGACCTCGGCATCGCCATCATTCGCGCCGTCGGCGTCGATACCGGCGGCTGCAACATCCAGTTCGCCGTGAACCCGAACGACGGCCGCATCATCGTCATCGAGATGAACCCGCGCGTGTCCCGTTCCTCCGCGCTGGCGTCCAAGGCCACCGGTTTCCCGATCGCGAAGCTCGCTGCCAAGCTCGCCATCGGCTACACCCTCGACGAGGTCACCAACGACATCACCGGCGTGACCCCGGCCGCCTTCGAGCCGACCCTCGACTACGTCATCGTTAAGTCTCCGCGCTTCGCCTTCGAGAAGTTCCCGGGTGCGGACGACACGCTCACCACCACCATGAAGTCCGTGGGCGAGGCCATGGGTATCGGCCGCAACTACATTGCGGGCCTCAACAAGGTCATGCGTTCCATGGAAACCAAGATGGCTGGCTTCTGGACCCGACCGGACGAGTACTTCGCGGGCGACCGCGCCACCGACGTCGAGGCCGTTCTCAAGGACCTCGAGACCCCGACCGAGGGCCGCATGTACGACGTCGAGCTCGCCCTGCGCCTGGGCGCGACCGTCGAGCAGGTCTTCGAGCACTCCATGATTGACCCGTGGTTCCTTGCCGAGCTCAAAGCCCTCGTCGACTTCCGCGAGCGGCTTGCCGATGCCCCCGTGCTCGACGAAGACCTCCTGCGCGAGGCCAAGTACATGGGCCTGTCTGACGCTCAGATTGCCGCCGTGCGCCCCGAGTTCGCGGGCGAGGACGGCGTGCGCCGCCTGCGTTGGTCGCTGGGCATTCGCCCGGTCTACAAGACGGTTGATACGTGTGCCGGCGAGTTCGAGGCGCAGACGCCGTACCACTACTCGGCCTACGAGCTCGACCCGAATGCAGAGTCCGAAGTTGCCGAGCAGCGCGACCGCGAAAAGGTCATCATCTTGGGCTCCGGCCCGAACCGCATCGGCCAGGGCATTGAGTTCGACTACTCCTGTGTCCACGCAGCCCTCGAGCTCTCCCGCGCGGGCTACGAGACCGTCATGGTCAACTGCAACCCGGAGACCGTCTCCACCGACTACGACACGGCCGACCGCCTCTACTTCGAGCCGCTGACCTTCGAAGACGTCATGGAGGTCTACAACGCCGAGGCTACCTCCGGCACCGTCGCGGGCGTCATCGTCCAGCTCGGCGGACAGACCCCGCTGGGCCTCGCGGAGAAGCTCACCGAGGCTGGCGTCCCGGTTGTCGGCACCACGGCCGACGCCATCAACCTCGCCGAGGATCGTGGCGAGTTTGGCCAGGTGCTTAGCCGTGCGGAGCTCCCGGCACCGGCGTTCGGCACCGCCACCTCCTTCGACGAGGCCAAGGCTGTCGCCGCGGAAATCGGCTACCCGGTGCTCGTGCGTCCGTCCTACGTCCTGGGCGGCCGCGGCATGGAGATCGTCTACGACGAGGCCTCCCTGCAGGATTACATCGACCGCGCCACCGAGATCACCTCGGACCACCCGGTGCTCGTCGACCGCTTCCTCGATAACGCCATCGAGATTGACGTCGACGCGCTGTGCGACGGCGACGAGGTCTACCTGGGCGGCGTTATGGAGCACATCGAGGAAGCCGGCATTCACTCCGGCGACTCTTCCTGTGCGCTTCCACCGATGACGCTCGGCCCGGAGGACATTGAGAACGTCCGCGAGTCCACGCGCAAGTTGGCCCACGGCATTGGCGTCAAGGGCCTCATGAACGTCCAGTACGCGCTCAAGGACGACATCCTCTATGTCATCGAGGCCAACCCGCGTGCTTCGCGCACCGTGCCATTCGTCTCCAAGGCGACGGGCGTGCAGATGGCGAAGGCCGCCGCGCGCATCATGATGGGCGCCTCCATCAAGGAGCTGCGTGCCGAGGGCGTGCTGCCGGAGAACTACGACGGCGGCTCGCTGCCGCTCGATCACCCCATCGCGGTCAAGGAAGCCGTCCTGCCGTTCAACCGCTTCCGTCGCCCGGATGGCCAGCCGCTCGATACGCTGCTCAGCCCGGAGATGAAGTCCACCGGCGAGGTCATGGGCTTGGCCAGCAACTTCGGCGCGGCTTACGCCAAGGGCGAGCTCGCCGCGTTCGGTGCGCTGCCCACCGAGGGCACCATCTTCGTCTCCGTCGCCAACCACGACAAGCGCATGCTCATTTTCCCGATTCAGCGCCTGGCGCTCATGGGCTTCGAAATCGTCGCCACCCGCGGTACCGCCCAGATGCTGCGCCGCAACGGCGTCGAGTGCGAGGTCGCGGTCAAGGTCTCCGAGAACCCCGAGGGCAAGGCCACCATTCGTGACCAGATCCTCTCCGGCGACATCGACCTGGTGCTCAACACCCCGGCCGGTTCGGCAGGCGCTCGCCACGACGGCTACGAGATTCGTACGGCTGCCGTCAAGGCTGGCATCCCGTGCGTGACCACGGTCCAGGGTGTTACGGCCGCGGTCCAGGGCATCGAGGCCCTGCGCCAGGGCAACCTCACCGTGCGTTCCCTCCAGGAGCTCGAGCATGCCCCAGCCAAATAACTCCGTCACCGAGCACAGCGCGGTGACGCGGAGCGATGCGACGTTCGGTGAGCGTCTCGTCGCCGCCGGCCGCGATCGTGGGCGTCTGTGCGTGGGCATTGACCCACACGCTCACCTGCTCGAGGCCTGGGGCCTCGACAACACCGTCGATGGCCTTCGCACGTTCACGCAGACGTGTGTCGAGGCGTTTGCCGAGACGGCTGCGGTGGTCAAGCCGCAGGTCGCGTTCTTCGAGCGCTTCGGCTCGCAGGGCTTCGCGGTTCTCGAGCGCGCGCTCGCGGACCTGCGCGACGCGGGCTGCCTCACGATTGCGGACGCCAAACGCGGCGACATCGGCAGCACCATGGCCGGCTACGCGGATGCGTGGCTGGGGGAGACCTCGCCGCTGCGCGCAGATTCGGTGACGGTCTCGCCGTATCTCGGCATTGGCGCGCTGGCACCGGTCTTCGAGACGGCCGAGCGTGTGGGCGGCGGCGTCTTCGTCCTCGCCGCGACGTCGAACCCGGAGGCTGTCGAGCTGCAGTCCATCACGGACGCGGACGGCCGCACCATCGCCCAGCGCATGGTCGACGAGGCGGCAACGTATAACGCGCCGCACGCGGCTGTTGGACGCCCCGGCAACGTCGGTGTCGTCGTCGGCGCGACCCTCGCGCAGCCGCCGGTCCTCGACGCCCTGGGCGGCCCGGTGCTCTTGCCGGGCGTCGGCGC
>NZ_LT596208.1:1030329-1057173 GCF_900092335.1 Corynebacterium phoceense | reverse complement strand
GCCCGGTGCTCTTGCCGGGCGTCGGCGCGCAGGGGGCATCGGCAAGCGACGTGCTCGCTATTACCCAGGCGGCGCCGGAGCTTGGCTTTGCCAATGTTTCGCGCTCCGTCCTGCGCCACGGGCCGAGCGTCGACGCGCTGTGCGACGCGGTGCGCAGCCAGGCCGCGGAGTTTAGAGCGGAAGCCTAGAGTTTTTACCGCCTTGAGCAGCCCGGATGCAGGCCATCCGGGCTCTTTGTGCGTTTTCGGGCCGGAGTATTTGCGCAGGTAGGGGAGTTTTTTCAAGAAAATCCCAGCTCGATTTAATCCTTAGGCCGTTGTGCTGGTATTTTATGACACGCAGCGCGATGACGTGCCACAACGTCGCACTAGTGGCGGCGCGTTCGGCCCTGTTATCGTCGCAGGAACAAAACCGGTGCTAGGATTGCCAGAAGTCGGTATGCTTCCATGGATGTAACTTGCACGAGTTGCCCCGTTGAGAGGCAGTTTTTACCGAGAACTTCGGCGCCTGTAGCGCCAAGCAGACCCATTAATCACCTAGAAATATCGGAGGATACCGAAGTGGCACTCCCTAAGTTGACTGACGAGCAGCGCAAGGAAGCACTCGCAAAGGCCGCTGAGGCCCGTAAGGCTCGTGCTGAGCTGAAGGCAGCACTCAAGCGCGGCGAGACCAACCTCAAGGAGGTCCTGGAGAAGGCCGAGACCGACGAGATCATCGGCAAGACCAAGGTGTCCGCACTCCTCGAGGCTCTCCCGAAGGTCGGCAAGGTCAAGGCCAAGGAGATCATGGACAACCTCGAGATCGCCCAGACCCGCCGTCTGCGCGGCCTGGGCGACCGTCAGCGTCGTGCCCTGCTCGAGCACTTCGGCTACGAGTCCTAAACCCCGGACCTAGAAGAAGGCAGAAGTGTCTGGAGCACAAACACACGGTGAGCTCGTCGTTCTGGCGGGCCCTGCCGGCGTGGGTAAGTCCTCTGTGGTCCAGCGCCTGCGCAACGACGTAGACCAGCTCTACTTCAGCGTGTCCATGACGACGCGCCAGCCCCGTCCCGGCGAACGCGATGGGGTCGACTACTTCTTCGTTACTCCGGAGGAGTTTCAATCTCAGATCGATTCCGGCTCCATGCTGGAATGGGCAGAGATTCACGGAGGCCTGCAGCGTTCTGGAACGCCGGCAGGCCCTGTGGCGGAGGCCCGCGCGGCCGGCCGTCCCGTGCTGGTGGAAGTAGACCTGGCGGGTGCACGCAACGTCAAGCTTGCGTTGCCCGATGCTCACACTGTCTTCCTGGCTCCGCCGTCCTGGGAGGTGCTCGTCGAGCGCCTCACCGGCCGCGGTACGGAAACGCCGGAGGTCATTGAGCGCAGGCTGCAGACAGCCCGCAAGGAGCTGGCGGCACAAGATGAGTTCGACACCGTCATCGTCAACGAAAATCTCGATGACGCCGTCGCAGCTATCAGTGCTATCCTGCAAGGAGAGTCCGCTTAAGCTGCGGAGACTGCCCAAAGAATTCTTTCACAACCACAATTGACGAAAAGGTGCATGTGACTAACGTGACCGCCGTGAACAACGAGGCCAAGGTCGAGCCGGTCTTCGATCCGCCCACGGGCATTACCGCCCCACCGATCGATGAGCTGCTGGAGAAGGTCTCTTCCAAGTACGCGCTGGTTATCTTCGCCGCGAAGCGCGCGCGACAGATCAACAGCTACTACCAGGAGCAGGACGACGGCGTCTTCGAGTTCGTCGGCCCGCTGGTAACCCCGGAGCCGGGCGAGAAGCCGCTGTCTATCGCCCTGCGCGAGATTCAGGCTGGCCTCCTCGACCACGAGGAAGGAAAGTAAGCCGCTCGCTCCGTCGCGACCACCCCGCGTCTACCCGTTTCACGGGCCGGACGCGGGGTTTCGCGTAGTATTGGCCCGTGACTTCTTCCGCTTCTGCATTACCTCGAAAAATTGTTGTCGGCGTCGCCGGAGGCATTGCCGCCTATAAAGCCTGCCATCTCGTGCGCGACTTGAAAGAGCATGGCGACGACGTGCGCGTCGTGCCTACGCCCAACGCGTTGCAGTTTGTCGGTGCCGCGACTTTCGAGGCCCTGTCCGGCCATCCTGTCTCCACGACGGTCTTCGATGCCGTCGACGAGGTCCAGCACGTCAACGTGGGCCAGCATGCCGATGCCGTCGTTATCGCGCCCGCTACCGCCGACGTCCTTGCACGCCTCGTGGCCGGACGCGCCGATGATTTGCTCACTGCGACGGTGCTCGTGGCCACGTGTCCTGTCATTGTCGTGCCTGCCATGCACACGGAGATGTGGAACAACCCGGCCACGCGGGAGAACGTCGCCACGCTCCGCCGCCGCGGTGTGACCGTCATGGAGCCCGCACATGGCCGACTCACGGGCAAGGACTCTGGCCCAGGACGCCTGCCGGAGCCGTCCCAGATTGCGGAGTTTGTCCGCACGGAGCTCGCCGGTTATCGCACGCCCTTCGACTGGGAGGGTCGTCGCGTGCTTATCTCGGCTGGCGGCACCCAGGAGAACGTGGACCCAGTGCGTTATATTGGCAACCGTTCGTCGGGGCGCCAGGGCTATGCGTTGGCGGAGATTGCCGCGCAGCGTGGCGCGCGCGTGACCATCGTGGCTGGCGCGACGGACGTGTTGGAGACTCCCTCGGGCGCAGAGATTGTACGCGTGGGCTCGACGCGGGAGATGGAAGCCGCCATGAACGAGCGCGCGCCGGAGGCCGACGTCATCATCATGGCTGCGGCTGTGGCGGACTACCGTCCCGCGGACGTCGCCGACTCGAAGATGAAGAAGGGGAGCGCGGACGAAGAGCTTGCGACGCTGCACCTCGTGGAGAATCCGGACATCCTCAAAGGGCTCGTCGCGCGCCGCGACGCCGGTGAGCTCAAAGACGGCGTCGTCATCGCTGGCTTCGCTGCGGAGACGGGCGATGCGATGCATTCGGCGCTCGATTACGCGCGCGCGAAGTTTGAACGCAAGGGCTGCGACGTGCTCATGGCGAATGAGGTCGGCGTGGGCAAAGTATTCGGCCAGACGACGAACTCGGGCTGGATTCTGCGTCGCGGTGCTGAGCCGACCGTTGTGGAGCTGGGCAGTAAACAGGTGGTCGCGGCCCAGATCTTGGATGCCGTGAATGCAATTGCCTCGGAGTAGGCCGCGTTAATTGCCAAGATAGACCGCTTGGTCTAATATTGCCCTTTGTCAACGCTTGGGGCCAGAACCATGCGCCGTCTATTCACCCCTGTTATACAAAGGACACACATAACGTGACGAATAACGCCGTGACCGCGACCCGACTCTTTACGTCTGAGTCGGTCACTGAAGGCCACCCCGATAAAATCTGTGACGCCATTTCCGACACCATCCTCGACGCCTTGCTCGAGAAAGACCCCCACGCCCGCGTCGCCGTGGAAACCCTCGTAACGACCGGCCAGGTCCACGTCGTGGGCGAGGTTTCCACGACGGGCTATGTCGAAATCCCGCAACTCGTGCGCAAAACCCTCGTCGACATCGGATTCATCTCCTCCGACGTCGGATTCGACGGCACCACCTGTGGCGTCAACGTCGCCATTGGCGAACAGTCCCCGGAGATCGGCGCAGGCGTCGATGTCGCGGACGAGATTCGCTCCGGCGAGGCCGGTGACGACCTCGAGCAGACCGGCGCCGGCGACCAGGGCCTCATGTTTGGCTACGCCACGAACGAGACCCCGGAATTCATGCCGCTGCCTATCTCCACGGCTCACCACCTTGCACGCCGCCTCACCGCCGTGCGCAAGGAGGGCATCGTCCCGCACCTGCGCCCGGACGGCAAGACACAGGTCACCTTCGCCTACGACGAAGACGAAAACCCGGTGCGCATCGACACCATCGTCATCTCCACCCAGCACGATCCGGAGGTCGACCGCGAGTGGCTCGTCGAGCCGCTGCGCACCGAGGTCGTCGAGTACGTCATCAAGGCCAACGACCTTGATCGCTACTACGACGAGCAGACGAAGCTGCTCATCAACCCGTCGGGCTCCTTCATTCTCGGCGGCCCTATGGGCGACGCGGGCCTCACCGGTCGCAAGATCATCGTCGATACCTATGGCGGCATGGCCCGCCACGGCGGCGGCGCCTTCTCCGGTAAGGACCCGAGCAAAGTCGACCGTTCTGCGGCCTACGCCATGCGTTGGGTCGCGAAGACCATCGTCGCCGCTGAGCTCGCGGACCGCGCGGAGGTCCAGGTGGCCTACGCCATTGGCCGCTCCCAGCCGGTCGGCCTCTACGTCGAGACCTTCGGCACCGCCAAGAACGGGCTCACCGACGGCCAGATTCAGGCCGCCGTCAACGAGGTCTTCGACCTGCGCCCGCACAAGATCATCGCGGACCTTGACCTGCTGCGTCCGATCTACCGCGCGACCGCCGCGTATGGTCACTTTGGCCGCACCGACGTGAACCTGCCCTGGGAGGACACCTCGCGTGCGCCGCTGCTGCGCGCCGCCGCCGGTCTCTAGCCCCCGCACGCGCTAGAATCGAGCGCTATGCCTAAGAAAACACCCGCCGCCGTTGACCCGGTCGTGCGGGTGTTGCCGTTGTTGCGGGTGGCGCACTTGGACCGGGCGTTCGACTACTACGTCGACGAGGCGGAGTCCGAGGTCGCCCAACCCGGCGTTCGCGTGCGCATTCGCTTCAATGGCCAACTTCAGGACGGCATCATCCTGGCCCGCGGCGCGGAGACTGAATTCCAAGGAACGCTGCGCTTTATCGACCGCGTGGTTTCGCCATATCCCGTCTATACGGAGAAACTCTCTGCTCTCGTGGAGTCGCTTGCCAAACGCTACGGCGGCGCGCGCTCGGATATCATTCGCGTGGCAATCCCGCCGCGCCACGCGAAGGCGGAAGAGTCAGATCTCACCACGCCATGGGAGGAACTCGGCGAGTCTGTCGAGCCTGACCTGTCCGGATGGTCCGCTTATCTCCATGGTGAATCCTTTGTCGATGCCGTCCTCGCCGGAAACGTCGCCCGCGCCGCGTGGCAGATCGCGCCCGGCGATGATTGGGCCAGCGCGCTCGCGGCCTTAGGCGCGAAGGTCGCCCGCGACGGGGGAGGAGTGCTCATGGTCGTTCCAAACCAGAAGTCCCTCGATCGTCTCGAAGCAGCTTTCCGCGCCGTCGTAGGCGCCAAGCAGGTCACCACGTTGGCGAACTCCTTGGGCCCTCAGGCGCGTTACCGACGCTACCTTTCGGCTCTCCAGGGCCAGGCGCGTATTGTGCTGGGCACGCGTTCTGCCGCCTTCGCACCTGTACACGACCTGCGATTGGCGGTCATCCTTGACGATGGCGACGATAACCTTGTCGATCCGCTCAAGCCTTACGTGCACGCCCGTGAGGTTCTCACAACGCGCTCCGCGTTGGAACATGCCAGCCTTATCCTCGCCGGCCATGCGCGCACGGCGGAGACCCAGCTCCTCGTCGAGTCTGGCTGGGCTCATGACCTTGTGGCGAGCGCCGCGACATTGCATGCCCGTTGCCCGCAGATTGCCGCGGTGGGCCGCTACGGCCTTACTATCTCCCGCGACATGCGCGGCGGCACGACCTCCGTGTCCGGCCCCGCGTACCAAGCCGCCCGTGGTGCGCTCGAACGCGGCGAACCCGTCCTAGTCCAGGTCCCACGTAAGGGCTACGCGCCCATCCTCTCGTGTGGCAACTGCGGCAACCCCGCTCGCTGTCGTCACTGTGGCGGCCCACTGGGCATGAGTCAGCAGGGCTCCGACCCTGAGCGCGGCTCGCTGCCCACCTGCGCCTGGTGCGGCCGCGTCGACGCCAAGCACCGGTGCACCGAGTGCGGATCGCCCAAACTCCGCGCCATCGTCCTGGGCACTGAGCGCACCGCCGAGGAACTCGGCCGTGCGTTTACGAAGACGCGGATCATCGTCTCCGGCGGTAACAAGGTGATAGACGAGATCCCGTTTAAGCCGGCGCTTGTGATCGCCACGCCCGGCGCCGAGCCCCACGTGGAGGGCGGGGAGCGCTACGGCGCAGCGTTGCTCCTCGAGCCCGGCGCGCTGCTTGGGCGCCAGGATATGCGCGCCACCGAGGACGCCCTCGATACGTGGGCGCATGCCGTCACCCTCGTGAGTCCTGCCATGAAGGGCGGGGAAGTGATCATTACCGCGGAGCCGGAGCTGCCCGTCGTCGACTACCTGTGCCGGTGGGACATGGTGGGCGCCGCGCAGGCGGAGCTCGCCGCCCGCCGTGAAGTGCGTTTCCCGCCCGCGGTCCACATGGCTGCCGTCGATGGCGCCCATGCGTCGCTCGAAGAGTTCTTACGCACCGCTGAGCTTCCCGATCATGCCGAAGTCCTTGGTCCGGTCCTGCTGCCTGTCGGAGTGACCCCGCCGGGACAGTATGACGAGGAGAAGTACGGCCCGGCGCAACGCGTCCTCATTCGCATCCCGCTGGGGCCGCGTGCACAGCTGGGCACCGCGCTGCGGAAAGCGAATGCCGCTCGCAGCATCCGCAAAGACGACCTCCCGCTGCGTATCCAAGTAGACCCCATAAACATCGGTTAAATCGGAATAGGTTGTTTCTCAAGCTAATGGTGTTAATGACACCATGCATTTCACACGGTTTATTTCCACCCCCGTAGCGTGTGTTTGGCGTTTAATGAATAGCCTGGCATGGAATTGCGTCCGATAAGGACGAGCTGGCCAACCCTGCGCCACCGTCTGGATGCTCATCCTTGTTGGCTTCGTGCTCGCCCTGGCTGGACTCTTCCTGGTCCGCCGCCGCAGCATCGACGCAGCAACGACGCAGCAGCCAGGCTGTACCCAGCCTGCGACGAGGTAGCAACTGGGCAACAACTCAGTTGTCGCGTGAGTCCACGCCGCCCTGCGAGTTTTCTCGAGAAGGAAGAGCCCACGGCGCGGGGCCGTCGCGCTTTTCGGGTCCGACGTGCACTATTCTGGTCACTTGACTGTCTATTACCAAAAACTATTACGCAGGAGAACGAGCAGCACCTTGAGCATTCGCGATATCCGCATCTACGGCGATCCGGTCTTGACCAGCATCGCCACGCCAATCGACACGTTTGATTCGAGTCTCGAGCGGCTCGCCAATGACATGTTCGAGACCATGGAAGACGCTGGCGGAGTGGGCCTGGCCGCCAACCAGATTGGGCTCACCAAGCGCATCTTCGTCTATGACTGCTCGCACGTGCAGCCGGGGATGCGTGGCGCGCTCATCAACCCCGTGTGGCAGCCGCTGGGGGACATGCTCCAGGTCGGCCCCGAGGGCTGCCTGTCCATTCCGGATATCTCGGCGGAAACTGTGCGCCATGAAACGGTGCGCGTCTCCGGCTTCGACGTCTTCGGCCGCCCCGTTGGCATGGCCGTCTCCGGACTCATGGCGCGTTGCGTTCAGCACGAGACGGATCACCTCGACGGCGTGCTCTTCCTCGACCGCCTCCAAGGCGACGTGCGCAAGCAGGCCATGGCCGAGGTCCGCGCCTCCGACTGGTTCAACGCGTAAAAAGGAGATCCCACATGCGACTGATTTTTGCTGGCACGCCCGAACCCGCCGTCGTGGCTTTAGAGAAGCTCATCGCCTCCGAGCACGAGGTCGTGGCCGTCATTACTCGTCCCGACGCGCGCCGGGGTCGCGGCCGCACGCTCCACCCCAGCCCGGTCAAGGCGCTGGCCATGGAGCACGGTATTGAGGTGCTTACGCCCACCACGCTGGGGCCCGGCACCGAGGACGGCCAGGCCCTGCGCGCCCGTCTCGCGGAACTCCAGCCCGAGTGCATTCCGGTTGTCGCTTACGGCAATCTCATTACCAAGGATCTCCTCGACGTGCCTACGCACGGTTGGGTGAATCTGCACTTCTCGCTGTTGCCCGCCTGGCGCGGCGCCGCTCCGGTCCAGGCCGCCATCGCCGCTGGCGATGACATCACGGGTGCCACCACCTTCCGTATCGACGAGGGGCTCGACACCGGCGTCGTCCTCGGCACGATGACCGAGGCTATCCGCGACACGGACACCGCTGACGATCTCCTCACGCGCCTGGCCCACGCCGGCGGCGATCTCCTTGTCGCGACAATGGACGGTCTCGCTGCCGGGATCATCGATCCGCGCCCGCAGGAGGGGGAGGCGACGTACGCGCACAAGATTACGACCGAGGACGCGCGCATCGACTGGTCGACGCCTGCCTTCGCCGTCGATCGCCACATCCGCGCACACACCCCAGGCCCCGGGGCCTGGACCATGTTGGGGGCGGATCGCATCAAGATTGGCCCCATCCAGCTTGCCGATGCCCCCTCGCCGCTGGCCCCAGGCCAGCTCGCCGTCACCAAGAAGGCAGTCTTCGTCGGAACAGCGACGGACACCGTACGCTTGGGGCAGATTCAACCGCCAGGAAAGAAAATGATGAACGCCGCAGACTGGGCGCGTGGTGCGCTCGCGGATGTCGAAAGTGGAGAGGTGATGTTCCAATGACCGGAGGATTCCGTTCCCGTTCGAAGTCGGGAGACAAGCCCAAACCCGAGCGCGACAACCGCGAACGGCGCGAGGAGCGCCGCGACCGTGGCCAGCGCCGCGATGACCACCGCGGTTCCCGTAACCGCGATCGCGGCAAGGGCCAGGGCCAGCAGCGCCGCGGAACTTCCCGTGAGCAGGCCGCCAAGGATTTCCTGCGCTCCGCGCGCCAGGTAGGCGTCGACGCACCGCGCGCCGTTGCCTTCGATACGCTGCTGCGTGTCGAGACCGATGACGCCTTTGCCAACCTCGTGCTGCCCAAGGCGCTGCGTAAAGCGAAGCTCGAGGGCCGTGACGCGGCATTTGCTACGGAACTGACCTATGGCACGCTGCGCGCCCTCGGCGTCCTCGATGCGGTCATCGCGCGCTGCGCGACCCGCGGTCTCGAGGCCATGGCGCGCGAGGTTCACACCGCGCTACGCCTGGGCACCTACCAAGTGCTCTACACCCGCGTGGAACCGCACGCCGCGGTCGACACGACGGTGCGCCTCGTCGAAGCCGCCGGGCACGAGCAGGCCAAAGGCTTTGTCAACGGCATCATGCGCACAATTACCCGCACGACTCCGGAGGCGTGGCTCAACCGGCTGGCTCCCGCCGGAGAAATTCCAGCGCTTGCGTTCAAGCATGCGCACCCGGCCTGGATCGCCGAGTCCTTCTCTCGCGTGCTCGGACTCGGTGAGCTCGAGGAGGCGCTCGATGCTGACTCACAGCGCCCGCTCGTCCACCTCGTGGCCCGCCCCGGCGAAATTTCCGCCGAGGAACTCGCGCTTATGACCGGCTTCGAGGAAGGCAAGTATTCGCCGTACGCCGTCTACATGGAGCACGGCGACCCGGGCGACCTCGAACCCGTGAAGCAGGGCCTGGCCGCGGTTCAGGACGAAGGCTCGCAGCTCATCGCCCGCGCCGTCGCGGAGGCCCCCATCGAGGGCACCGATGGCGGACGCTGGCTCGATCTCTGCGCTGGCCCCGGCGGCAAGGCGGCACTCATGGGTGCGCTCGCTCGTATCGAGGGTGCGCGCGTCGACGCCGTTGAGGTCTCGCCCCACCGCGCCGAACTCGTGCGTAAAACCACGGACGGCCTGCCCGTCGATGTCCATGTCGCCGACGGGCGCACACCGGACCTTGAGCCCGGCTTCGACCGCGTCCTCGTCGACGCGCCGTGCTCGGGCCTTGGCGCCCTGCGCCGACGCCCGGAGGCACGCTGGCGCAAGGAAGAAGAGGACATCGGAAAGCTCGCGCCCCTGCAGTTCGAGCTCCTGAGCTCGGCGCTGAACCTCGTGCGCCCGGGCGGCATCGTCGTGTACTCGACCTGTTCGCCGGACCTGCGCGAGACCCGCGCCATCGTCGACCGTGCCAAGCAAGAGCTCGGCGCCGTCGAGCTCGATGCGCACGAGCTCATCCCTGACATGGGGGACACCGGCCGTGAGCTGTCCGTGCAGATGTGGCCACACCGTCACGGCACGGACGCGATGTTCTTCGCCGCACTGTGTCGCGGGGCCTAAGTTCCCCGTGGCGCGCGGTCACGCACGCTAGACTTTAGGCATGTCTGAACCGATTATTGCGCCGTCCATTCTCGCCGCCGACTTCGCCCAGCTGGGCACGGAGGTCGCCTCCGTCGCCTCGGGCGACTGGCTCCACGTCGACATCATGGATGGCCACTTCGTGCCCAACCTGTCCTTTGGCCCAGACGTTACCTCCACGGTGGACGGTCTCACCGCGCAGGAGCTCGACGTGCACCTCATGATCGAGGAGCCGGAGAAGTGGGTCGAGACCTACGCCAAGGCCGGCGCGGATTGCATCATCTTCCACGTCGAGGCCGTCGCCAACGAGGAGGCCGCGCTGGCGCTCGCTCGCAAGATTCGCGATCTGGGCGTGCGCGCTGGGTTCTCCGTTAAGCCGGGCACGCCCATCGAGCCGTGGCTGGATAGGCTTGAGCACTTTGACGAGGTGCTCGTCATGAGCGTGGAGCCGGGCTTCGGCGGTCAGAAGTTTATGCCGGAGATGCTCGACAAGGTGCGTGCGCTGCGCTCGACGATTGATGAGCGCGGGCTCGACACGGTGATTGAGATTGACGGCGGCGTCTCCGCCGAGACCATTCGCGCCTGCGCCGAGGCCGGCTGCGACGCGTTCGTCGCCGGTTCCGCCGTGTTCAAGCAGGATGACCGCGCCGCGGCCGTCGCTGAACTGCGCGAGCTGGCGACCCTGTAGTGGCCTCGATTGCAGAGGCGCTCGCGCTCGCCAAGTCCGCGGGCCTGGGCGTCAAGGGCACGACGAGCCCCAACCCGCCCGTGGGCGCAGTGCTTGTCTCTCCGAACGGCGAGGTTGTGGGCGTAGGCGGCACCCAACCCGTGGGCGGGCCGCATGCCGAGGTCATGGCGCTGCGCGAGGCTGGGCCTTTAGCGGAGAGCGCAACGGCCGTCGTCACGCTCGAGCCGTGTTCGCATACCGGCCGCACCGGTCCGTGCGCGGTGGCGCTCGCGGACGCAGGCGTAGCGTCTGTCGTCTACTTGCATCCAGACCCGAATCCGCAGGCCGCAGGCGGGGCCGAGACTCTCGCCGCGCGCGGCATTCCAGCGCGCCTCGCATCCGTTGAGGAGCGTGCCGCGGCGGCGACCGTCGAGGACGCCCTTGTCCCGTGGCTTGCCGCCATCCGGATGGGGCGCCCGCACGTGACCCTCAAGTTCGCGCAGACCCTCGACGGTCTCACCGCCGCGGTGGACGGCACGAGCCAGTGGATCACCGGCCCGGACGCGCGGGCGCACGTCCATGTGGACCGTACGCGTCGCGACGCCATCCTCATCGGCACAGGCACCGCTTTGGCGGATAATCCTTCGCTCACCGCCCGCCGCGCGGATGGCTCGCTCTACGCGGCACAGCCGCGCCGCGTCGTGGTGGGCGCGCGTTCACTTGAGGGGCGTGCCGCGCACCTCGAGGAGCTCGGCTTTGAGCAATACGCCTCGCCGTCCGCGGCGCTGGACGCGCTGTGGGAGTCTGGGGCGCGGGACGTGCTCGTCGAAGGCGGCGCGGGGCTTGCGAGTTCCTTCGTGCAGGAGGGATTCGTCGACGCCGTGCGCGCGTATATCGCGCCGACGTTGCTTGGGGCCGGGCGTGGCGTGTTTGCCGAACCGGTCGCATCGACTCTGACGGATGCGTTGGCGTTGCGGCGCACCCGCGTGGAGGAACTGGGTGCGGATCTCGTCGTGGATTTCACGGTCGAGCGGTCGTAGTTGCCGAAAATTGTCGAGAAAGTCGTTCGCAGAAGACGATTTTTGGCAGCCACGTAGGGAACGAACCGGAATAGGACGCCCACAGCGGCGTTGGAAGAATCGAATTGATTAAAGGAGCTTGGGATTGTTTACCGGATTGGTGGAAGAGGTCGGCCGCGTGAGCGCGATGGAGCCGCAGGGCGATGCGATGCGTCTGAGCCTCACGGGTCCGCTCGTGACGAGTGATGCGGAACTCGGCGCATCCATTGCCGTCAACGGCGTGTGCTTGACCGTCGCGACGCTGGACGGCGACACGTTTACGGCCGATGTCATGCAGGAGTCGCTCAACCGGACGGCGCTGGGGGAGCTCACCGTGGGCGCGCCGGTGAACCTCGAGCGCGCGCTGCTACCCACCACGCGCCTGGGTGGCCACATCATGCAGGGCCACGTCGACGGCACGGCGCGGTTGCTCAGCCGTACGCCGTCCGAGCACTGGGAGGTTCTGCGCTTCGAACTGCCGCGCGAGCTGGAGCGCTATGTCGTGGAGAAAGGCTCCATCGCAGTCTCCGGTACGTCGCTCACGGTCGCGGCTATCTCCCAGCCAGGGGCGAGCGAGCCGTGGTTTGAGGTCTCCCTTATTCCAGCCACGCTGCGCGAGACCATTCTGGGCGAGCTTACACCTGGCGCACGCGTCAACCTTGAAGTTGACGTGCTGGCCAAATACGTCGAGAAAATGCAGCTCACCGTGGATACAGCGGACATGCACCCCGAAAGTAAGTAGTACGAGCGTTCCAGACTAGAGTTGACAGACATGAGTGAACAGAGCGTGCGCCTCGATACCGTCGAGGAAGCCATTGCAGATATCGCAGTCGGTAAAGCCGTCGTCGTCGTTGATAACGAGGACCGTGAAAACGAAGGCGACCTCATCTTCGCCGCGGAAAAGGCCACGCCAGAACTCGTCGCCTTCATGGTGCGGTATTCCTCCGGCTACATCTGTGCGCCGCTCACCCCGGATGACTGCGACCGCCTCAACCTGCCGCCCATGATGGCGAAGAACCAGGACGTGCGCGGCACCGCGTATACCGTTACGGTCGATCTCGCGACGGGCTCCACGGGCATTTCCGCGAAGTCGCGCTGCGAGACCATTCTCGCGCTCGCCAACCCCGAGTCACACCCGGGCGACTTCACGCGCCCCGGCCACGTGGTTCCGCTCGCCGCGCGCCCGGGCGGTGTACTGGAGCGCGACGGCCACACGGAGGCATCGATAGACTTGGCCCGCCTGGCAGGCCTGCGACCGGCTGGCGTGCTGTGCGAAATCGTCTCCGAGGAAGACCCCACGGACATGGCGCGCTCGCCGGAGCTGCGCCGCTTCGCCGACTCCCACGGCCTGAAGATGATCTCCATCGAGCAGCTCATCGAGTGGCGTCGCCACCACGAGAACCAGGTCGACCGCGTTGTCGAGACGCGACTGCCCACCGAGTTCGGCGAGTTCACCGCGCTCGGTTTCCGTAATATCCTGGACGGCCAAGAGCATGTGGCGCTCGTCGCGGGCGACCTCAAGGCCCTCGACGGCGCCGAGGATGTCCTCGTGCGCGTGCATTCCGAGTGCCTCACCGGCGACGTCTTTGGTTCGCACCGTTGTGATTGCGGCCCGCAGCTCCACGCCGCGCAGAAGGCAGTTCACGACGCCGGCAGCGGCGTCATCGTGTACCTGCGGGGCCAAGAGGGACGGGGCATCGGCTTGCTCAATAAGCTGAAAGCCTATGAGCTGCAGGACAACGGGCGCGACACTGTTGACGCCAACCTTGAACAGGGCCTGCCCGAGGACGCGCGCGAATACTCGGCTGCGGGCCAGGTCCTGCGCGACCTAGGCATCAAGAGCGTCAACCTGCTCACCAATAACCCGGCCAAGGGCGAGGGCTTGGCGGGCTTCGGCGTGGAGATTACCGGCCGCACCCCGCTGGAAATCGAGGCCAACGCCGATAATATTGAGTACCTGCGCACCAAGCGCGACCGCATGGGCCACGACCTACCGCAGGTCGCGCGCTGGGATGCGGACCACGCCAAGTAGAGGAGACCCACAATGAGCAAAGAAGGACTGCCCGAGGTCAAGGCCGTCGACGCGCAAGGAATGACCGTCGCCGTGGTCACCTCCACGTGGAACGCGGAGATCTGCGACCAGCTCGAAGCCCGCGCCATCGCGGCAGGCACGGAGGCTGGCGCCACCGTGGATTCCTTCCGCGTCGTGGGCGCGCTCGAGCTGCCTGTCGTTGTGCAGCGCGCAGCACAAAACTATGACGCAGTCGTGGCGCTCGGCTGCGTCATCCGCGGCGGCACCCCACACTTCGAGTACGTCTGCGACTCCGTCACGCAGGGGCTTACGCGCATTGCGCTCGATACCGGTAAGCCGATTGCCAACGGCGTGCTCACCACGAACGATCACCAGCAGGCGGTGGATCGCGCGGGCTTCGACGGCTCCGTGGAAGACAAGGGCGCGGAGGCCATGGTCGCCGCGTTGGATACCGTTGCCACCCTGCGTAAGGTAGAAGAGACCGCGCGCACGCGCGCCTAGCCCAGGAGACACTGCTACATATGACTGAACAGTCGAAAGACGCCCAGCGTCGCATCGAGCTCACGGATGAAGAAGTCCTGGAGTACACCGCCGCGGACCCGTTCGCGTCGACGTCCACCAAGCCGTGGGAGCTCACCTTAAAGTCCGCGTACCTGCGCAAGATCGCTATCATCTGCGTCATCGTCATCATGGCCGTTCATATCTTTATGGGCGTGACCGTCGGCTTGTCGTATACCGGCGCGTCGGTGACGACGATCGACCGCTTCGCCTACCCGGGCGTGGGCATTATCATTTCCTTCTTCGTGTGGCTCATGCTCACTCGTCCGCGCCTGCGCGCGAATTCGGACGGCGTGGAGGTCCGCAACCTCGTGGGCACGCGTTTCTACCCGTGGCAGCTCATCTATGGCCTGTCCTTCCCGGAGGGCTCGCGCATGGCACACATCGAGCTGCCCAACTTCGAATTCGTTCCCGTCTGGGCCTTGCAGTCCGGCGATAAGGCCACCGTTATCCGCGACGTGCAGGCCTTCCGCGACCTTGAGGCCGATTACATGCCGGAGGATTAAGCCTCTCTATGGCCGACCCCACCACGTACCGCCCGGCGCCGGGGGCTATCCCCACGGACCCGGGCGTTTATAAATTCCGTGACGACAACCGGCGCGTCATCTACGTCGGGAAGGCGAAGAATCTTCGCGCGCGCCTGTCCAACTACTTCCAGGACATTACGCAGCTCCACCCGCGCACCCGCCAGATGGTGCTCACTGCTGCGAGCGTGGAGTGGACCGTCGTCGCCAGCGAGGTCGAAGCCCTCCAGCTCGAGTACACGTGGATCAAGCGCTTCGACCCCCACTTCAACGTCATGTACCGCGACGACAAGACGTACCCCATGCTGGCCGTCTCCGTTGGGGAGCAGATTCCGCGTGCCTTCTTCTATCGCGGCCCGCGCCGCAAGGGCGTGCGCTACTTCGGACCGTATTCCCATGCGTGGGCTGTGCGCGAGACCCTCGATCTATTGACGCGCGTGTTCCCCATGCGCACGTGCGCCAAGGGCGTTTATAACCGTCACCAGACCCTCGGCCGCCCATGTCTCCTTGGCTACATTGGCAAGTGCGATGCCCCGTGCATCGGCCGCGTGAGCCCCGCCGAGCACCGCGAGACTGTCAATAACCTGGTCTCCTTCATGAACGGCAATACCGCGCCGGTTACGCGTCGTCTCACCAAGGAGATGGAAGAGGCCGCGGAAAGCCTCGAGTTTGAGCGTGCCGCCCGCCTGCGCGACGACTTGGGTGCCATCAATAAAATTATGGAGCAGCAAGCCGTCGTCTTCACCGACGGCACGGACGCGGACCTCATTGCCGTCGAGACGGACGAGCTCGAGGCCGCCGTCCAGATTTTCCACGTCCGCGACGGGCGCATCCGCGGCCAGCGCGGCTGGGTCGTGGACAAGGTCGGGGACCAGGCCAGCTCTGAGCCCCTCGAGGAGGGCCAGCCAGACCCGGCGGTCGGCGCCGTCATCCAGAACTTCCTCATCCAGTTCTACTCCGATGCCGTCGAGCGTCAAGCCCAGGAGGACGCCGAGGACGCCAAGCTTGCCGATGCCCCCTCCACCGCGTTGCCGTCGCCCGAGGGCGCCTCCGCGCCCCTCGAGGGAGACTTCGCACGCCGCGGCGTCGACCAAGCCTCCCACGAGGAGGCAAAGAAGGTGCAGGTCATCCCACGCGAAATCCTGGTCCAGGCCATGCCGGACGAGGCCACGGAAGTCCAAGAGCTTCTGGAGCGACTGCGCGGCACCCATGTCTCGCTGCGCGTGCCGCAGCGTGGCGACAAGCGCGCGCTCATGGAGACCGTGCGCAAGAACGCGAAGGAACAGTTGCGCCAGCACAAGCTCAAGCGCGTGGGCGATCTCACCGCACGCTCGGCCGCACTCCAGGACATCCAAGAGGCGCTTGGCATGGAGCAGGCGCCGCTGCGCATCGAATGTACGGATATTTCGCATATCCAGGGCACGGACGTCGTGGCCTCCCTTGTCGTCTTCGAGGATGGCTTGCCACGCAAGTCGGATTACCGGCGATACCGCATCAAGGAAGCCGCCGGCGACGGCCACTCCAACGACGTGGGCTCTATCGCAGAGGTCACGCGCCGCCGCTTCAAGCGGCATAACGAAGACAAGCTGGCGAACCCCGACGAGGAAGTCGAGGAGTCCACGTTTAGTGACGAGGCCGTGGCGGAGGACTCCGCCGAGGCCGGTCGCCGTTTTGCCTACCCGCCGCAACTCTTCATCGTCGACGGTGGCGCACCGCAGGTCGCCGCGGCCCAGGAGGTCTTCGACGAGCTCGGCATCGTCGACGTCACCCTCGTCGGCCTGGCCAAGCGTCTCGAGGAGATCTGGGTGCCGGGGGAGGAGGACCCCGTCATTCTGCCGCGCAACTCCCAGGCGCTGTACTTGCTTCAGCAGGTCCGTGACGAATCGCACCGCTTCGCCATCACGTACCACCGCCAACAGCGCTCGAAGCGCATGCGCTCCTCCGTACTCGATTCCATCCCAGGCCTTGGCCCGCAGCGCAGGACCGATCTGGTCAAGCACTTCGGCTCCGTGAAGAAGCTGAAGCTCGCATCGGTGGAAGAGATTGGAGAAGTCAAGGGATTTGGTCCCAAATTGGCGCAAACTGTCTACGAACACCTTCATTAGAGCGCGCGGGTACGCCCCGCGCGTCTACTATGGGGCATATGACGCAGTTTGAAACTCCCCCCATCCTGTTGACGGGTATGTCTGGCGGTGGCTTGTCTACCGCCGCCAAGGTCCTTGAAGACAAAGGCTATTACGTGGCCCAAAATATTCCGTCGGTCATGGTCATCGAGCTGCTCACACTCTGCGCCCAAGAGGACTCGCCGGTGACCAAAGTCGCCGTTGTTGTCGACGTGCGCAGCCGTGTCTTCCCTGGTTCGCTCATCGACACCATCAACGGCCTCGAAGAGGCCGATATGCGCCCGACGGTGCTGTTCATGGACGCGCGCGACGACGTACTCATTCGTCGTTTCGATGGCGTCCGCCGCACGCACCCGCTCCAGGGCGGGGATACCCTCAAGCACGGCATACAGCGCGAACGCGTGCAGCTCGCTCCCGTGCGTACCCGCGCCGACGTCATCATCGACACCACGAACCTCTCGGTGCATGACCTCCGCCGGGCCATCGAGGCCGCATTCGGCAACATGGGCTCCGAAAAGCAACACATCACGCTGGAGTCCTTCGGCTTCAAGCACGGTTCGCCGCGCGACGCCGACCTCGTCATGGACGTGCGTTTCCTCCCTAATCCCTACTGGGTGCCGGAGCTTCGTGGATACCGCGGCACGGATGCGCCCGTGAGCGACTACGTTCTCTCGCAGCCAGGTGCCGCGGATTTCGTTGACCGTTTCATCAACATGCTGGACTCCATGCTTGCTGGATACAGGCACGAAGGAAAGAACTTTATCACCATCGGCATCGGCTGCACCGGCGGGCATCACCGTTCGGTGGCCGTCACTGAAGAGATCGCGCGCCGCTTGCGCGACGAAGATCGCGTCGATGTCAGCGTTCTCCATCGCGACATCACACGCGATTAAATTCAGATGCGTCTCACGGGGAACCTTTCCTTTACTCCTTACCCCGTAACGACGCGACCTTTTTGGCCGATTACTAATAACGGCATAATAATTGTATAGGATTTCCCCAACTTAGTGCGCTCCCTGTGCGCTACCCCTTACTTGTTAGAAAGGAGCGGCGAACTCCCCATGGCTCGACTCCCTGCCACTCCCCATCACATCGCCTGCCTGGGCGGCGGGCATGGCCTCTTTCAAACCCTACTTGCCGCCCGTGACCTTGATTCGGAGAAAATCTCGGCGATCGTCACCGTCGCAGATGATGGCGGCTCGTCCGGCCGGCTGCGCCGTGAGCTCGATCTTATCCCGCCCGGAGACCTGCGCATGGCGCTGGCGGCCCTCGCCGACGACGGCGAGCAAGAAGGGTTGTGGGCCACCACGTTGCAGCACCGCTTTGGCGGAACCGGCGCTCTTGCCGGTCACGCAGTGGGCAATCTGCTCATCGCCGGACTCACGGAAGTGGTCGGGGAGATGCAGGAGGCGCTCGATATCGTCGCGCGTCTCACGCGCTCGCATGGCCGCGTCTACCCGGTCGTCGAGCAGCCGCTTGACATAGAGGCTGAGGTCGCCGGGCTCGATGAGGACCCGACGGTCATGCGCCCAGTCCGCGGACAGGTCGCCGTCGCCACCACGCCGGGTAATGTGCGCCGCGTTCGCATTCTTCCGCAGGCGCCGGCTGCTAACCCCGCAGCCCTCGAAGCCTTGTCACGTGCGGACTTCATCACGCTTGGCCCCGGCTCGTGGTTCACCTCCGTCATCCCGCACGTGCTGGTGCCCGACATTGTCGATGCAATTAACGCTTCCAGCGCACCGCGCGTCGTGGTGTTGAATCTGTCCGCTGAGCCAGGGGAGACCCACGGTTTTTCCGCGGAGCGCCATGTACAGGTACTTGCACAGCATGCTGCAGGACTGCACATTGACCGGATCGTCGTTGACTCGGCTGCACCGCTGGCGGATACGGAGAAGAAGTATCTGCGACGTGCTGCTGATTCTCTCGGCGCCGCGGTGGTTTTCGCTGAAGTGAGCGCACAAGACGAGGACGGCGGGCGCCGTAGTCTCCACGATCCCGCGAAACTTGCGCGCGTCTTCGGCGAGATCTATCGCGGCGAGGTCTAGCCCGGCGCGCTAGACTATTGTTCGCTTTAAGTGCCGGAGCTGCGTGCCCCGGCAGCTTTCTACGCCCCAGGTAAGGAAAGCATGTCGTATTCATCGGACCGCAGCCTCGCACCCAAGGCGAGGAAGAAAGGGAGCGTCGAGGTGGCTTTGTCGCTTACAGAAAAGGTCAAACAGGAGCTGGCCCAGGTCACGCTGCCGCGTCAGTCGGCGCGTGCGGCAGAGGCGTCGGCCATGCTTCGGTTCGCTGGCGAACTGCACGTCAACGGCGACCACATGAGCTACGAAGTCGAATTCGATGATGAAGTGACGGCCAAGCGGCTCGCGGAATTCCTCGACGATCTCTACGGCGTGAAGTCCTCAACCCACATCGTGGGACCGGGCTCGACGTCAAAACGTCCGCGCGTACAGATGCGCGTGGGCGAGGCAAAGGAACTCACGCGCCGCCTTGGTCTCATTACGCGCTCTGGCCACCCCGTCATCGGCTTGCCACCGCAGGTCGTTTCCGGTTCTGTCGCCGACGCCGAGGCTGCGTGGCGCGGCGCTTTTCTTGCTCAGGGCGTGCTCACGGAACCTGGACGCTCGTCGTCTCTGGAAATTGTGTGCCCGCGTCAAGAGGCTGCGTTAGCGCTCGTTGGCTGCGCGCGCCGTTTGGGCATTGCCGCTAAGACGAAAGAAACTCGCGGCGCCGACCGCGTGGTCGTGCGCGAAGGGGATGCCATCGGTGCCCTGCTCACCAGGATGGGCGCGCACCGCACGCGCTTAGAGTGGGAACGCAAGCGCTTGCGCTCGGAGGCTCACGAGTCCTCCAACACGCGTCTGGAGAACTTCGACGATGCCAACCAGCGTCGTTCCGCGCGTGCCGCAGAGGCCGCAGCCAATCGCGTGTCCCGCGCGATGGACATTCTGGGCGACGACGTGCCCGAGCATCTGGCAGATGCCGGCTACCTCCGCGTGAAATTTCGCGATGCGTCGCTTGAGGAGCTCGGCCGCCACGCGGATCCGCCCATGACCAAGGACGCCGTCGCCGGCCGCATTCGACGCCTACTATCGATGGCCGACAAGCGTGCGGAAGAACTCGGTATTCCGGATACGCATGAGTACGCACACGGACCGAAGAACGACAGCGAGTAGTCGCTGTGGACGCGCCTCACGACTTCGTGAGGCATTTCTTTATGTCCGTGTGCGTCCGTTTTCCTGTA
Source organism: Corynebacterium phoceense (assembly GCF_900092335.1). Taxonomy (GTDB): domain Bacteria; phylum Actinomycetota; class Actinomycetes; order Mycobacteriales; family Mycobacteriaceae; genus Corynebacterium; species Corynebacterium phoceense. Next base: position 1,036,921 of record NZ_LT596208.1, on the reverse strand, counting down.
TGTAGGCGTGAAGAACGCCGAGTGTTTGCCTAATGTTCATGTCCGAGACGCGGGCGCAGTGCTTCCGATGACAGAGTGCACATTGTGGCGCGATGGAGGATGGGGGTTCACAAGGGCGCAACCAGCCAAAGATACAGAAATTGGGCCTGGGCTGGTGCGATGCTGCTCCGCTTGAAGCACTGCGGTAGACGATCCAGGGTGCAGTCCCTTCTCAGTGGTGTTGCCTTACCTTGTTTTAGTCAGAGTGTGGGGTGATATTTATCGCAACGTAAATCAACACAAACGGGCATTGGGGAAATACGTCCATCTAGCTGGTGATTTGCGGCGTGTTTCGTCGTGATTCGTGATGTATCCCATGGCGAAACTGGTACTCTGATGTGGTTTTTAGTGGGGACGGGCAGTTTCTTGCTGCAGCATTCGGAAACAGTCGGTAGACTCGGAAGCGTTGGGAAGTTGTCGAGGACTTCGTCACACAGAAGAACACCATAGGTAATCCGCACGGCGCTCAGCGCGTTGAGCGGGAGAGACCACAATGACGCTTGAAACCTCGGTAATCCCATGGAATAACGAACGTCAATTTTTGAGGAGACACTAACGTGACTATCCGCGTAGGCATCAATGGCTTCGGCCGCATCGGCCGCAACTTCTTCCGCGCCGTCCAGCAGAACCCGGGCGACCTGGAGATCGTCGGCATTAACGACCTGACCGACAACCACACCCTGGCTCACCTGCTCAAGTACGACTCCGTGCTGGGAAAGCTCGGTGCTGAGGTCTCCTACGATGACGAGTCCATCACCGTCGACGGCAAGAAAATCCACGCTTCCGCTGAGCGCGACCCGAAGAACCTGAACTGGGCCGACCTCAACGTCGACGTCGTCATCGAGTCCACCGGCTTCTTCACCGATGGCGAGGCTGCTAAGGCTCACATCGAGGCTGGTGCCAAGAAGGTCATCATCTCCGCTCCGGCGAAGAACGTGGACGCAACCTTCGTCTACGGCGTCAACTCCGACTCCTACGACGCTGCAAACCACAACGTCATCTCCGCAGCCTCCTGCACCACCAACTGCCTGGCTCCGATGGCCAAGGTCCTCAACGACAAGTTCGGCATTGAGAAGGGCCTCATGACCACCGTCCACGCTTACACCGGTGACCAGCGCATTCAGGATGCTCCGCACCGCGACCTGCGCCGCGCTCGCGCCGCAGCCCAGAACATGGTTCCGACCTCCACCGGCGCTGCCAAGGCCGTGTCCCTGGTTCTTCCGGAGCTCGAGGGCAAGCTCGACGGTTACGCAATGCGCGTTCCCGTGATCACCGGCTCCGCAACCGACCTGACCTTCCAGGCATCCCGCGACGTCACTGTTGAGGAAATCAACGCCGCCATCAAGGAAGCTGCCACCGGCGAGTTCGGTGAGACCCTGGGCTACACCGAGGATCCGATTGTCTCCACCGACATCGTCACCGACTCCCACGGCTGCATCTTCGACGCTGGCATGACCAAGGTCTCCAACGGCAACCTGGTCAAGGTCCTCGGCTGGTACGACAACGAGTGGGGCTACACCAGCCAGCTCGTCCGCACCACCAAGCTCGTTGCCTCCAAGCTGTAAGAGTCAGGCTGCTCACCGCCGCGCTTCGTGAATCGCATGAACGTACACGCATCCATTACCGGCTCGGCGGATAAGCACCTGATATGAGTTACCGGCCCTCGCGAACGCCCTCCAGGGCTCGCGCGGGCCGGTATTCTTTTAGGGGCTAGGCGCGCCCCGTCATCACATCGACATTCGCGTCTCCTTTAGCTTTAAAACTGCATAGCTCGAACGACAACGTCGACTAATAAATCACTTCCAAGGAGATATGCTCATGGCATTCAAGACCCTCGATGATCTGCTCGCCGAAGGCGTGGAGTCCCGCCACGTCCTCGTCCGTTCTGATTTCAATGTCCCGCTCGACGAGGACGGCAACATCACAGACCCGGGTCGTATCAACGCCTCGCTGCCCACCATCAAGGCTCTCGTCGACGGTGGCGCAAAGGTCATCCTCACCGCCCACCTTGGTCGCCCGAAGGGCGAAGTCAACTCGAAGTACTCACTCGCACCAGTTGCGGAGGCGCTGTCTGAGGCCCTTGGCCAGTACGTCGCGCTGGCATCCGACGTCTCCGGTGAGGACGCACACGAGCGCGCCAACGGTCTCAACGACGGCGATGTCCTGCTCGTCGAGAACGTTCGTTTCGATGCTCGCGAGACTTCTAAGGACGAGGCTGAGCGCGGTGCCTTTGCCGATGAGCTCGTCGCACTGGCTGCTGACAATGGCGCCTTCGTCTCCGACGGCTTCGGCGTTGTCCACCGCGCACAGGCATCTGTCTACGACGTTGCCAAGCGTCTGCCGGCCTACGCTGGCAAGCTCGTGCAGAAGGAAGTTGAGACCCTCGCTACAGTCGCTGAGAACCCAGAGCACCCGTACGTCGTCGTCCTCGGCGGCGCCAAGGTCTCGGACAAGCTCGGCGTGATCGAGGCCCTCGCTGGCAAGGCAGACAAGGTCATCATCGGTGGCGGTATGTGCTACACGCTGCTCGCCGCTCAGGGATACAACGTTCAGAAGTCCCTGCTGCAGGAAGACCAGATTGATGCCTGCAAGGAGCTGCTCGAGCGCTTCGGCGACAAGCTCGTTCTGCCGGTCGACCTCACCGCTGCGTCCGAGTTCGCTGCTGACGCCGAGACCAAGGTCGTCAGCCTCGACGGTATTCCGGAGGGCTGGATGTCCCTCGACATCGGACCGGAGTCCGTCAAGCACTTCGCCGAGGTCATCGCCACCTCCAAGACCGTGTTCTGGAACGGCCCGATGGGCGTGTTCGAGATGGAAGCTTTCTCCAAGGGCACCGCGGGTGTCGCACAGGCCATCATCGACGCCACCGCCAACAACGGCTCCTTCACCGTCGTCGGCGGCGGTGACTCCGCCGCGTCCGTCCGTCTGCTGGGCCTGGATGAGGACGGCTTCAGCCACATCTCGACCGGTGGCGGGGCTTCCCTCGAATTCCTCGAGGGCAAGGAATTGCCGGGCGTCAAGGTTCTGCAGGCTTAAGTAAAGCCTCGCGTCACGCACTCGACTTCGCTAATCGAACTCCACTAGAAAAGGACACCTCACACCATGGCACGTACCCCGCTTATTGCTGGTAACTGGAAGATGAACCTCGACCACCTCGAGGCTATTTCCCAGGTCCAGAAGTTCGCCTTCGCCCTGCCTAAGGACTACTACGAGAAGGTCGACGTGGCCTTCATGGTCCCGTTCACCGACCTGCGCTCCGTCCAGACTGTCGTCGATGGCGACAAGCTGCAGATCACCTACGGCGCTCAGGACATCTCCAAGCATGATTCCGGCGCCTACACCGGCGAGGTTTCTGGAGAGATGCTCTCCAAGCTCGGCGTTACCTGGGCTGTCGTGGGCCACTCCGAGCGTCGCGAGTACCACGGCGAGACCGACAAGCTGGTCTCGGAGAAGGCTGCCGCTGCTATCAAGCACGGCATTTCGCCCATCGTCTGCGTGGGCGAGCCGCTGTCTGTCCGTGAGGCCGGCACCCACGTTGACTACGTTGTCAACCAGACCCGTTTCTCCCTCGAGGGCCTGTCTGCCGAGGATCTGAAGAAGACCGTCATTGCCTATGAGCCTGTCTGGGCCATCGGCACCGGCAAGGTTGCGTCTGCGGACGATGCACAGGAAGTATGCGCTGCTATTCGCCAGCTCGTGCGCGAGCTCGCCGGCGACGAGGTCGCTGACGGAATCCGCATCCTCTACGGCGGCTCCGTGAAGACTGACTCCGTCGCCGAGATCGTGGGCAAGCCGGACGTCGACGGCGGCCTCGTGGGCGGCGCTTCCCTCAACGGCGAAGACTTCGCTAAGCTCGCAGCTAACGCTGCTATCAACGCGTAGTTTCTAGACCGCCAAGCGGTAGGGCTCGCACAACACCAGCACGGACCGGTACTCAATCCGGCCCGTGCTTCGTGTATTGTTGAGGGAAGCAATCGTGCCCGCCGTCATACGGCGCGTGGCGCGGAAGAGACTTATACACCCAAACAAGGAACGTTTACATGGTTCTGACCCTCCAGATCATTCTGGTTATCGCAGCTATCCTGATGTCCGTCTTCGTGCTTCTGCACAAGGGCAAGGGCGGCGGCCTGTCCAGCCTCTTCGGCGGCGGCGTCCAGTCCAACCTGTCGGGTTCCACGGTCGTCGAGAAGAACCTCGACCGCTACACCATCGTGATGGTTATCGTGTGGCTCGGGTGCATCGTTGGTCTTAACCTCATCCAGGCTTTCGCCGGATAGGCTCGTAGCTCGCGCTACCGTGCGGTGGCCAGCTCCACTTGGGAGCTGACCACCGCATTATTTATGCCAGGGTGACGCCGTGCCCGGCTGCAATGCCATTGAGAATGAAAGCAATTTTCCGGTCAAGGTTGCCGTGTTCGAGCCACTCCGGAGTCGGCCGTGGCGTCCTCGGGGGCAGTGCATGCGTAGTAGTCACGTCCTTGAAATTCGTGGGTCCTCGGTGGCGGGGGCGGGGTCGATGGCGATGACGGTTCAGCTGGTGCCGTGGTCACGAAAGCTTCTGTGCAGGACGGGGCCGCGCGCCGACGCGGCTGGGCCGGCGGGCAACTAGGGTAAGGCCTTCTCAACTCTGAACGTAATTCGACGATTATGTTCAAAAAAATACCCGCCCACCACGATTGAGGGCGAGCGGGAAAGCTGTGCGAGGGCTTTAGATATCGCCGGCGGCGTCTTCAGCGACGTAAAGGATGGTCTCGACGCGGCCTTGTGCGCCGCAGGCCGGCCAGTAATCGGGGTCATCGCCGTGGGCGACACGCGCGGCCGCCTCGGCCTTGGCCTCGCCGGCGACGAGCAGCCAGACGCGATCTGCCGACTGCACGGCCGGGAGCGTGAGCGTGAGGCGCTCGGCCGGGGGCTTGGGTGAGTCGGAGACGGCGACGACGCGGCGCTCGGTCTCACGGACGGCATCGGAATGTGGGAAGAGAGAGTTGATGTGGCCCTCGCCGCCCATGCCGAGCAGATGGAGGTCGAAGCCCTGAGGCGCGTATTCCTCCAGCTCGGCCTCATAGGCCTGGGCGGCGGCTTCCATGGCGATGGCGCCGAGGTCATAGCCGTGGATGTGGGGCTCGGGGATGTCGACGTGCTGGAGCAGCGCGCCGCGGGCCTGGCCCTCGTTTGAGTCCGGGTCAGAGGTAGGCACATTGCGCTCGTCGCCGAAGAAAATGTGCACGCGGGACCAATCAACGCGCAGGGCCGGGAAGTCCTCGCCCTGGGAATCCGCCGCCGCGTCGAGACGGGCGAGCTCACGGAGCATTCCGATGCCCGCGCCACCACCAGTGAGCACGACGCGTGCGACGCCATCCCCATGGACTCCGCCGCCAGGCGCCTGTGCGGCGGCCACAGTCTCGATGAAAGCGAGGGCGGTCTGTCGTATGAGATCCTGAAGGTCGTCGACGCGGTGAACGGTAACCATGGTTATCTATTGTGCCTTAAAAATGTGGGTTATGAGTATGAAACGCGGTTGAGTGCGCGCAATGCGTGGGCATAGGTTTTATCTGCATGGAGGTAGCGCAGCTCCTCTGAAAGGACCTCGGCTTGGGTGCGCACGCCCAGAGCCACGAGGGATTCGGGAGCGCCCGGGACGGAGACGCGCACCGTGGATTCGTCGATAACCTCGACGGTGATATCGGTGTTCGCGCGGTAGAAGACGAGCTTCCGAATGGGGAAGTATGCGTCGCCCTTGGTAGGGTCGGCGACGGAGTTGAGGTCCGTGTCACCGAGCGTGATATCGCAGTCGGTGCGGCGTACGGCGACGGCGAGGCGATCGGCGAGCCACGCGGCGGCGAGGTCCACGGCGGGATCGCCAGCCGGGCCGGAGATTTCCACNCTTCTCAACTCTGAACGTAATTCGACGATTATGTTCAAAAAAATACCCGCCCACCACGATTGAGGGCGAGCGGGAAAGCTGTGCGAGGGCTTTAGATATCGCCGGCGGCGTCTTCAGCGACGTAAAGGATGGTCTCGACGCGGCCTTGTGCGCCGCAGGCCGGCCAGTAATCGGGGTCATCGCCGTGGGCGACACGCGCGGCCGCCTCGGCCTTGGCCTCGCCGGCGACGAGCAGCCAGACGCGATCTGCCGACTGCACGGCCGGGAGCGTGAGCGTGAGGCGCTCGGCCGGGGGCTTGGGTGAGTCGGAGACGGCGACGACGCGGCGCTCGGTCTCACGGACGGCATCGGAATGTGGGAAGAGAGAGTTGATGTGGCCCTCGCCGCCCATGCCGAGCAGATGGAGGTCGAAGCCCTGAGGCGCGTATTCCTCCAGCTCGGCCTCATAGGCCTGGGCGGCGGCTTCCATGGCGATGGCGCCGAGGTCATAGCCGTGGATGTGGGGCTCGGGGATGTCGACGTGCTGGAGCAGCGCGCCGCGGGCCTGGCCCTCGTTTGAGTCCGGGTCAGAGGTAGGCACATTGCGCTCGTCGCCGAAGAAAATGTGCACGCGGGACCAATCAACGCGCAGGGCCGGGAAGTCCTCGCCCTGGGAATCCGCCGCCGCGTC
>NZ_LT596208.1:991578-1030124 GCF_900092335.1 Corynebacterium phoceense | reverse complement strand
AGGGGTGCTCGTGCGAGGCGTCGCGCACCGAGGCAAGAATCGCTTCGATATCGTCCGCGACATCAGCCACGACGATGAGCGTGAGCACGCGGCCCGTGGTGAGCGTGTAGTGCTCCTGGGCCTCGACGAGCTTCGAGGCAATTTCGCGGGTGCTCGTGTGCGGCAGCGGGATAATCATGCTGGAAGTAAACCCTTCTGGTCTGTGGAGAACGACTCGAGCTGGTGGTTAGGGGCGGCGCCAGGCGTGGCCACGGCGCGCGAGCATGCGGTCGGCCGAGCGCGGGCCCCACGTGCNACGGGCTCGTGCGGGTGGCGGTCAAGCGCGGAAGCGACGATGCCGCGCCAGAGGGTGAGCGAGGCCCACGTCATGTCCGAATCGCCGGGGGCGTAGCCGCGTGAGAGTTGCTGCAGGCGCAGGTAGACGGTCTCCACGTTGTACTCGGCGGCGCCAACGTTGGTGATGCGGCGCTGGGCGAGCGCGCCCACGGGATGGTGGGACGGGGCCTCGGGGAACTGGCTGGGCCACCAGGCGACGATGGGGGTATCGGGAAGCAGCAGCGGCGTGATGACGGCCTCGGCCTGGTCTGCCAGCGAGCCGTGGAGGCGCATGACGACCATCTCGGAGGCGCCGNGAGCGCGGGCCCCACGTGCCTGCGGGGTAGTCCTCCGGCTGTCCGGCCTCGGCCCAGTAGTTGAGGATGGGGTCGAGGATGGACCAGGACAGCTCGACCTCGGCGTTCGTGGGGAACAGCGAGGACTCATCGAGCAGGGCGTCGAGGATGAGGCGCTCATAGGCTTCGGGGGATTCCTCCGTGAAGGCCTCGGCGTAGGCGAAGTCCATGTTGACGTCACGGACCTCCATCGTGGAGCCGGGGACCTTGGAACCGAAACGCATGGTCACGCCCTCGTCCGGCTGGACACGGATGACGACGGCGTTTTGGCCGAGGGCCTCGGTTTGGCCTTCGCCGAAGGGCTGGTAGGGCGCGTGCTTGAACACGAGGGCGATCTCGGTGACGCGGCGGCCCAGGCGCTTGCCCGTGCGCAGGTAGAACGGCACGCCGGCCCAGCGGCGGGAGTTCACCGAGAGCGTGCACGCGGCATAGGTCTCCGTGGAGGAGTGTGGGTCGAAGCCCTCTTCCTCGCGCAGGCCTTGGACATACTCGGAGCCTTGCCAACCGGCGGCGTATTGGCCGCGGGCGGTCGTCTTATTGAGCGGGTACTCGGGCTTCGTGGCGCGCAGAACCTTGATCTTCTCGGCCTGAAGCGCGGCGGGCTCGAAGGAAGAGGGCTCTTCCATGGCGACGAGCGCGAGCAATTGGAGGAGATGGTTCTGGATGACGTCGCGGGCGGCGCCGATGCCGTCGTAGTAGCCTGCACGGCCGCCCAAGCCGATGTCCTCGGCCATGGTGATCTGGACGTGGTCGATGTAGTGGGCGTTCCACATCGGCTCGAAGATCTGGTTGGCGAAACGCAGGGCCAGGATGTTTTGCACCGTTTCCTTGCCGAGATAGTGGTCGATACGGAAGACCGAGGACTCGGGGAAGACGGCGTTGACGATGGCGTTGAGTTTGCGTGCCGACTCTTGATCGTGGCCGAAGGGCTTTTCGATGATGACGCGGCGCCAGGCGTCCGTGCCCTCGGCGGGCGTGGCCATGCCGACGCGCTGCATCTGGTGGCAGATTGTGGAGAAGAAGTCCGGCGGGACCGACAGGTAATAGGCCCAGTTGCTGCCGGTACCGCGGGCGACGTCGAGCTCGGCAAGGCGGTCGCGGAGGAGATCGAAGCCGGCGTCGTCGAAGCTACCAGTGACGAATTCGATACCTTCGGCCAAGTGCGTCCACACGTTTTCGCTGAAGGTGGTGCGTGCGCCCTTTTCTACGGCGCCGCGCACGTAGTCGCAGAAATCCTGCTTCGACCACTGGCGGCGGCCGAAGCCCACGAGCGTGAAACCAGCAGGAAGCAGGCCGCGGTTCGCCAGGTCATAGATAGCGGGAAGGAGTTTCTTGTAGGCGAGGTCGCCGGTTACGCCGAAGATGACCATGCCGGAGGGGCCCGCAATGCGCGGTAGGCGCTTGTCGTTGGCGTCGCGCAGGGGATTGACCCAGGGTCGTGGGGCAGTCACGGGGCAGATGCTTCCTTTCACCACAGTGAGGGTGCCGCGAGGATCGCGGCAGCCACTAAGAACGACAGTTAGTCTAACCCCTCACGGCGCTCAAGAGGAACAGCGTGGGGCGCGCGGCGGCTCCACGGTGCCCACAACGTGAAAAGGCCGGCACCGCGGTGAGGCGGTGTCGGCCGTAAATAGCGCGCGTGGCGGCGACTAGAGGCGGGCGCTCATGGACTCGAGCAGCTCGTTCCAGGCGGCGACGAACTTCTCTACACCCTCACGTTCGAGGACGGCGAAAACATCGTCGAAATCGATGCCGACGGCAGCGAGCTTGTCGAAGGTCTCCTGGGCCGCGGCAGCGGTGCCGGTGAGTGTGTCACCGTGCAGGTTGCCCAAATCGAGAACGGCGTCGATGGTCTTTTCCGGCATAGTGTTGACCGTGTTGGGACCAGCGAGCTCGGAGACATAAAGCGTGGCGGGGTACTCCGGGTTCTTCACACCGGTCGACGCCCACAGCGGACGCTGGACGTTGGTGCCCTCCGGCAGATCCGTGGCGTTCGCAAACTCGTCGACGAAGAGGCCGTAAGCGAGGTGTGCGTTCGCCACGCCGGCGAGGCCGCGCAGTGCGAGTGCTTCTTCAGAGCCGATCGCCTCGAGGCGCTTGTCGACCTCGGTGTCGACGCGGGAGACGAAGAAGGAGGCCACGGAGTGGATGGTGCGCACGTCAACGCCAGCCTCGGCGGCGCGGCGGATGCCCTCCTTGAACGCGGCGATGACCTGGCGGTAGCGCGCCACGGAGAAGATCAGCGTGACGTTGACCGACATGCCCTCGGCCAGCGCGTCCGAGATGGCCGGCAAGGAGCCGTCCGTCGCCGGGATCTTGATCATGAGGTTGGGGCGGTCGACCTTGGCCCACAGCTCGCGGGCCTGGGCGATGGTCGCGGCGGCATCGTCAGAAATGCGCGGGTCGACCTCGATGGACACGCGGCCGTCCTTGTGACCAGAGGCCTCGTAAATGGGCGCGAAGACGTCGCACGCAGCGCGGACGTCGTCGATGGCGAGCGAGTAGACGGCCTCGTCCACGGACGCGCCTTCCGCCTTGAGCTTGGCGATGTCCTCGTCATAGGCCGTGCCCTGGCCCATCGCCGCAGCGAAGATGGCCGGGTTGGTAGTCACGCCGACGATGGACTTCGTGTCGATGATCTCCTGCAGGTTGCCTGACTGGAGGCGATCTCGGGAGAGGTCATCGAGCCACGTGGAGGTGCCCAGGGTGTGCAGCGTGTCAATGTAGTTGCTCATACTCAACAAAACTCCTTTGCGCGTAGGTGCAAAATTTAGGCCTTGGCTGCGGCGGCCAGGGACTCCTGGGCGGCCGTAACGACGGCATCGGCAGTAAAGCCGAACTTCTCGAAGAGTTCCTCGGCCGGGGCGGAAGCGCCGAAGTGCTCGAGGGAGACGTTGCGGCCGAAGGCGCCGGTGTACTTGAACCACGGCATGGCGACGGCGGCCTCGATGGAGACGCGGGCGCGAACGGCGGACGGGAGGACGGACTCGCGGTAGGCCTCGTCCTGCTCGTCGAACCACTCGAGGCACGGCGCGGAGACGACGCGGGTGGCGGTGCCGGCCTCCTCGAGGGTCTGTGCGGCCTCGACGGCGAGCTGCACCTCGGAGCCGGTGGCGATGAGGATGACGTCCGGGGTCTCCTTGGAGCCCTCCACCAAGACATAGGCGCCGCGGCGGACGCCGTCGTGAGCCTTCTCTGCGGTGCCCTCAAGCACCGGCAGGCCCTGGCGAGAGAGCGCGAGACCCTTCGGAGCGGCCTTGTACTCGAACGCGGCGGCCCAGGCCTGGGCGGTCTCGTTCGCGTCGGCCGGGCGGATGACGGAGAGGTTCGGGATGGCGCGCAGGGCAGCGAGGGTCTCGACCGGCTGGTGGGTCGGGCCGTCCTCGCCGAGGCCGATGGAGTCGTGCGTCCACACGTAGTAGGTATCCGTGGACATGAGCGCGCCCAGGCGGACGGCGGGGTACATGTACTCGGAGAAGATGAGGAACGTGCCGCCGTAGACGCGAGTATTGCCGTGCAGGGCGATGCCATTCATGATGGCGGACATGCCGTGCTCACGAATGCCGAAGTGGAGGTTGCGGCCGGTAGGCGACGCGGTCCATGTAGTGGTCGTGATGGAGTCCGGACCGAAGGAATCCGCGCCCTTGATGACCGTGTTGTTAGAGCCAGCGAGGTCGGCGGAGCCGCCCCACATCTCCGGAACCTTGGCAGCGAGCGCCTGGATGGCGGCCTCGGAGGCCTTGCGGGTGGCGAGCTTTTCACCGGCCTGCCACACGGGCAGCTCCGCGTCGAAGTCGGCCGGCAGCTCACGGGCGGTCATGCGGTCGAAGAGCGCCTTGTTGTCTGGGTTGGCCGTAGCCCACGCGTCGAACTTCTTCTGCCACTCGGCGTGGGTGGCGGCGCCGCGCTCGGTGAGCTTACGCGTGTGCGCGAGGACCTCGTCCTCGATGAAGAAGGACTGCTCGGGATCGAAGCCGAGGACATCCTTGACAGCGGCGACCTCGTCGTCACCCAGGGCAGCGCCGTGGACGCCACCGGTGTTCATCTTGTTCGGGGCCGGGTAGCCGATGACGGTCTTTACGCGAATGAAAGACGGACGTTCGGACTCCGCCTGGGCGTTCTTCACGGCCTCGAGGATGGCCACGACGTCCTCACCGGACTCGACGGTCTGGACGTGCCAACCGTAGGCCTCGTAGCGGGCCGCGGTGTCTTCCTGGAAGGCGACGTTGGTGTCGTCCTCGATAGAGATGTTGTTGTCGTCCCAGAAGACGATGAGGTTGCCCAGCTTCTGCGTGCCAGCCAGCGAGGAGGCCTCAGAGGTTACGCCCTCCTGGACATCGCCGTCGGAGCAGATGGTGTAGATGAAGTGGTCGAACGGGGACTCGCCGGCGGGAGCCTCCGGGTCGAATAGACCGCGCTCCTTGCGGGCGGCCATCGCCATACCCACAGACGACGCGAGGCCCTGGCCCAGCGGGCCCGTGGTGATTTCGACGCCCTTGGTGTGGTGGACCTCCGGGTGGCCCGGCGTGAGCGAGCCCCATGTGCGCAGTGCCCTAAGGTCGTCCATTTCGAGACCGAAGCCGCCGAGGAAGAGCTGAATGTACTGGGTGAGCGAGGAGTGCCCGACCGACAGCACGAAGCGGTCGCGGCCAGCCCACTCGGGGTCCTTCGGATCGTGGTTAAGGACACGCTGGTAGAGCGTGTACGCCAGGGGAGCCAGGGACATGGCGGTGCCGGGGTGGCCGGAGCCGCAGTTCTGGACGGCATCGGCAGCGAGCACGCGCACGGTGTCGATCGCCTTGGTGTCCAGATCGCTCCAGTCGGCGGGATAGTTGCGGACCGTCTTGGCTTCCAGCTCTGGGGTCAGCGCTGGGGCGGTGGAATTCGAGGGGGACGTCGACATAAGAGTCTTTAAACCTCACTCACTCTTCTCGTATACATATCTATTAACTGACCCCTTTTAGTGTAGACGGCCACGCCGCTTACCCCCACCAATAATTCCTCCGCACGCCAGATTCGGGATCTCTGCCCACTTACCGGTAGTCTGTGGGGTGCTGTTGGCGCACCTTTCGCGCTGCGCGCTGGCCGACCTGCGGAGGCAACCTGTAGAAAATCAGCGCGCGGACCACGGGAACTTTTGAATAAGTACATGCGACTACTTAGAATGCGCGCCTTGTGGGGCTGCGCACCTTCCCGCCGGGGTACAGGCCGCGGCGCTGGATACACATGCGAATTGGAAAGCTGGAGGGCTATCCCTTGGAGACAATCAAGGCCTATATTGCGCTGACGAAGCCGAGGATCATCGAGCTCCTTCTCGTCGCCGCCATCCCGGCCATGCTCCAGGCGCAGCGCGGCGTCGACGCCGTAGCCGACAACCTGTGGCTCATCGTGTCCACCATCTTCGGCGGCTGGATGGGCGCGGCCGCCGCGCACACCTTTAACAACGTGCTTGAGTTCGAGCTCGACCAGAAGATGCAGCGCACCCGCGCACGTCCCCTAGTCCGCCACACCGTGACGCGCCGCAACGCCGCCATCTTCGCGTGGATCATGCTGGCGCTGTCCGTGCTGTGGCTGGGCGTGCTCGCTCACTCGTGGCTCGCGGCCTTCTTCGTCATCCTCACGAACTTTTTCTATGCCATCGTGTACACGAAGTTTTTGAAGATGCGCAACAGCCAGAACATCGTGTGGGGCGGCCTCGCCGGCTGCATGCCCGCCATGGTCGGTTGGGCCGTCATCCGCGATAACGCGCCCGACGCCGAGCCCGACCGCTGGTGGCAGGCCATCGTGCTCTTCCTCATCATCTTTTTCTGGACCCCGCCGCACACGTGGGCCTTGGCCATGAAGTACCGCGAGGACTACAAGGCGGCGGGCGTGCCGATGCTCCCCGTGGTCGCCCCCGAGGTCGTCGTCACCCGCCAAATCATCTGGTATACGATTGGCACGCTCATCGTGTCCTTCCTCATCATTCCGGCGGCAAGCTGGATTTACCTGGTCGCTTCGATTCTCTCGGGCGCGGTCTTCCTGTGGATGGCCGTGCGCCTGCACCAAGGCGTGAAGAAGGGCGAGAAGGTCAAGCCCATGCGCTTGTTCATCTACTCGAACAATTACCTGTCCGTGCTCTTCATTGGCTTGTCCATCGACGCCGTGGTGGGCTGGGAGCCCATCGGCCGCATGCTCGGCTGGTCGGCGGTGCTCTTCTAGGGGCTTCCGCACAAAAAAGGGATCCGCAGAGGGTATCGAGCGAGTATTGGAACTGGCTAGAACCCGTCTGGCGGATCCCTTCTGGGTTGTCGATGCTTAGTCGTGGACGCGCAGGACGATGGAGCCGGTGGTCTTGCGGTCCTGGAGGTCGCGGTGCGCCTGGGCTGCGTCCTTGAGTGGGTAGCTCGCTGCGACTCGGAACGAGAGGTGACCGTCGGCGACCGCTTGGACGACGGCCTGGGCGCGCATCTGGAACTCACCTTCCTGGGACGTCCACGCGCCGATGGACGGGCGGGTGAGGAAGATAGAGCCGTGCGTGTTGAGCACCTGCGGGTCGACCGGCGGGACGGGGCCAGATGCAGCGCCGAAGAGACAGACCGTGCCGCGAGGGCGAACGACCTCGAGGGATTCCTGGAAGGTGTCCTTACCCACGCCGTCGTAGACAACGTCGACGCCGCGGCCGCCGTTGAAGCGGCGGACTTCCTCGGCCAGGCCCTCGGAGTAGCGGAAGACATGGTCGGCGCCAGCGTCGTAGGACAGCTGCTCCTTCTCGTCGGAGGAGACGACCGTGTAGACGGTCGCGCCGAGCGTCTTGGCCATCTGGGTGGCGATGAGGCCTACGCCGCCGGCGCCGGCGGTGATGAGGCAGGACGCGCCCTCACCGAGCTGGTAGACGCCGTGCGTGAGGTAGTGTGCCGTGATGCCCTGGAGGAGCATGGAGGCTGCAACCTCGTCGGAGAAATCATCGGGCACGGCGACGAGGCGGTTGCGGTCGACGCAGACCTGCTCCGCGTAGGAGCCGAAGGACTGGTCCCAGGCCACCTTGGTGCCCTCGGCAATCTCGCCGCGCGGGTCTTTGAGCACACGGCCGGTGCCCTCAAACCCGGGGACGAAGGGGGTCTTCGCGTGATAAATGCCCTCGCGATAGTAGGTGTCGATATAGTTAACGCCCGCCACGTCCACGGCGACCAAGACCTGATCGTCGGTGGGAGTGGGGGCGTTGACCTCGACGTACTCGAGGACTTCTGGGCCGCCGGGGCGGGAAACCTGAATAGCAAACATGCTACTTAGGCTACCGAACCCTAGACACGTGCCGCTAGAGATTCGCGGCGCAGGGCATACTTTTCGTCACCGCGCGGTGAGCCGGTGATGAGATCCAGCGTGCCGTAGGAGCGGATCATGCCGTTCGACCACAGCAGTGCGGTAAAGGCAGTGACCACAGACGACATGGCGATGTGGACGGGGACGGTCCACCGCGGAATGCCGAGGCGGAACTGAATGACGCCGATGGCCCACTGAATCACAATCGCCAGGATGAGCACCAGGCCCGCCTTCTTCGCCACCTGCGGTGCGCGGTGGCGGTAGAGCATGATGACGGTGACCACGGTGAGAATGAGGTAGATGTACATGCAGAACGCGTGCGTGAGTGCCATCCACTCGGTGTCGACCTCGAGGCGGCCTTCCATGCCCACGCCGTCGTCGCCGGAGTGGACGCCCGAGCCGGTGACCATCGTGCCCGTGATGAGGACGACGGACAGTGCAACGGTGGCCACGACGGCCAGCGAGCGGATGAACTGCGGGAAGGTGTGCTCCGGGGTGCCGTCATCCGGCTGGAGGATACGGTTGTAGAGCATCGCGGCGAGCCAGACGAGGACCATGGACGGCAGGAAGTGGAGCGCCACGGCCCACCAACGCAGGTCGAGGTGGACGGAGATGCCACCGATGATCGCTTGCAGCACGATACCGGCTACGTTGAGCCAGGCGTAGACCTTGAGCTCGGTGCGGCGGCAGGCCATGTACATGGCGATGACAGCGGCGGCAGCGGCCGCGGCGTCGACGAAGGTGAGGAGGCGGTTGCCGAACTCGATGGCCTGGTGAATGGCAGGCGCCGCGCCCTGCACGGGCACGAGAGAGCCTTGTTGGCAATTGGGCCACGTATCGCAGCCCAGGCCGGATCCGGTGACGCGGACGATGGAACCGCTCACTGTGATCCCGCCCTGGCACAGCAGCAGGATCATCGCGATAACGCGCTGCTGGTGCAAGGTGGGCACGGCCTCGCGGAAGAAGAGACGAATACGTTCAGAGATGTTCACGATTCTTGAGGTTACCTTTCTTCACGGAACTTCCCGTAACAATTAGGGCCGTACCGGACCTATTCAAGATAAAAGTCACATTCAGCAG
The DNA here is from genome assembly GCF_900092335.1 of Corynebacterium phoceense. Classification (GTDB taxonomy): domain Bacteria; phylum Actinomycetota; class Actinomycetes; order Mycobacteriales; family Mycobacteriaceae; genus Corynebacterium; species Corynebacterium phoceense. Next base: position 1,021,071 of record NZ_LT596208.1, on the reverse strand, counting down.
GTTTTAGCCGTCGAACCGGAACCATTTCACCGCGATAGCCGACGCGGCGACCGCCCAACCCACGAGGACGAGGATCTGGAAGAGTGGAATCTCGCCGCGGAAGGCGTCAGTGAGCCCGCCGGCGAGTGCCACCGTGGGCACGAGCGTGAATACGCCGTTGTGGCCCAGGCCCGTAGAGTACATGGCCCAGCCCACGACGCCGAGCAGCAGGAACCAGACGAGGTTGGCGAGAGCGAGGACGAACTCGCTCGACATCGTGCCGCCTAGGATGAGGCCGAGCGCGGTAAACGCCGCGACGCCGAAGACGAGCGTGACGGCCGCGAGCAGCACGCCGCCCGGTGAGGTGCGAAAGCCCACGAGATAAGCCGTCAGGCCCAGCACGACCACTTGGACAAGGACCATCGAGGCCACGCCGATGATCTTGCCGCCGATGATGGCCCACGCGGGCACGCCCGAGGCGCCGGTGCGCTTGAGCGCGCCGTAGCGGCGGTCGAAGGCGAGCGAGATGGCCTGGCCCGTAAAGCCCGCCGAGGTCGCCGCGACGGCGAGGACCATGGGGAAGAGCTCGTCGAGTCCGTTGGCCTGGGCGCTGCCGGGCAGCGAGACAGCGTCGCCGAGACGCGCGCCGCCGATGAGCAGCATGATGGGGATGACGATGCTGAGCAGCTGTTGCTCACCGTGGCGCAGCAAGAGTTTCGACTCGATGGCGCCCTGCGCCTTGAGGATGGCGCCCACGCCGGCGCGCTGGGGCGCTGGCGTGAAGGTGCCGGGTTGATATGTCGTCATGGTGTCTCCAAAACTTGAACGTGAGTTAGCTGCGCAGTTCGCGGCCGGTGAGTTCGAGGAAGACGTCCTCGAGCGTTGCGTGTGCCGCGTCGAGGCGGCGCAGGAGCACGCCCTGGTCGGCGAGTGCGGCGGTGAGGGCGGCGATGGTGGCAGGAGTGGGGGCATCGGCAAGCGCGTAGTGCAAGGGGCGCTGCGCGACGGCCTTGACTGGAAGTGCGGCGAGGTCAACCTCGCAATCGGTCTCAAAGGTGAGCTGCGCGCCGCGGTTGTCGTCCATGAGCTCCGCGGGGGTACCCTCAGCGACCTTGCGGCCATGGTCGATGATGATGACGCGGTCCGCGAGGGCCTCGGCCTCGTCCATGAGGTGGGTGGTGAGTACGACGGTCACGCCGTCGCGCTTGAGAGCGCGAATGAGTTCCCACACCGCGAGGCGCGACTGCGCGTCCATGCCGGCGGTGGGCTCGTCGAGAAAGACGAGCTCGGGGCGGCCGATGAGCGCGAGCGCGAGTGAGAGGCGCTGCTGCTGGCCGCCGGAGAGGCGCCGGTAGGTATTCTTCGCCACGCCTTCGAGCCCGAGAACCTCGATGAGCCAGTCTGGGTCAAGCGGGTTGCGGGAGTAGCGCGCGGTAAGTTCAAGCATCTCGCGGACGCGAATGCCGGAGTAGGAGCCGCCGCCTTGAAGCATGATGCCGATGCGCTCGCGGACGCCGTCCGGATTCGTCGCTGGGTCAAGGCCCAGCACGCGGATGGAGCCCGAGGTGGGGGCGGCAAAGCCCTCGCACATTTCGATGGTCGTCGTCTTGCCGGCGCCATTGGGACCGAGGAAGCACAGCAGCTCGCCGCGGCTCACGTGGAAGCTCAGGCCGTCGACGGCGCGGGTGGCGCCGAAAGCCTTGACCACAGAGTCGACGACGAGCGCTGCCTCGTGTCCGTCAAAAGTTGTATTCACGGACACTCAGTCTAAGTCATGAAGCCCCGCGCGACGCAAAAGAAGCGCCCATGTCCCAGCAACAACCGCGAAGGCGCCCAGCGCTGCAAGGTAGATGACGAGCACCGTGCCCGGCGGCAGGCCCAAGCCGCGGGGCAGCACGAAGAAGCTCATGGGCACCGAATACGCCACGACGATGGTGCGAAAGAAATGGCGGTTTGCCCACGCTGCCAGGGGAAAGACAGCCCACAGGATGTACCAGGGGTGCACGACGGGAAAGAGTGCGACGAGGACGGCGGTGGCCACGCCAAGGCCGCCCACGGGATGGATGGCGCCGCGGTACGTGGCCCAGAGCATGCGGAGCATAAACGCGCCAGCGAGCAACACGCCGGCCGCGCGCGTGACAGACAGGATGGCGTCCGTGTGGTCGCCCAGGCCCAGGAGCATGCCCAGGAAGCCGGTGATGACGCCGATGTCCGTGGAGATGGAAATCCAGGAACGAATGGTCGCAGCGCCACCTTGACCGGTGACCCAGCCGAGGCCGATCCCCGTGATGGCCGAGACCGCGAGAATGGATGCAGCCAGGGTCACGACCTGGACCGCGACCGCGGTCGCGAGTGCCCGGGCCGTCGAGTAGCCGCGGCGCAGGGCGAGGCAGCGCGCAAGCGCCATGCCCGTAAAACCGAGCCCAATAAAACCGGTGACCTTGACCATGCCCGCGCAGCTTATGAGCACGCCCGAGGCGATAAGCCAGCCCAGCCAGCGCCAGTCACCCAGGCGGCCCAGCTTATCGATGCCCCGTAACGCCAGCTCGACGCCTACGAGGACGAGGCCCAAGAGGATGGACTCGTTGTGGATGCCGCCCACGAGATGGAGGATGGCGAGCGGATTGAGGACGCCGAGCCAGAGGGCGGCGGCGGGGGAGACGCGGCAGCGGCGGGCGAGGCGTCCCGTGGCCCAGCCCGCGGCGACGATGCCTGCAAGCGAGAGGAGGCGGTGCGCGATGACCCCGGCCATAATCGAGTCGTGGGTGAGTACGCTGATGGCAGCCGCGAGCCCGAGCGAGACCGGCCCATAGGGCGAGGGAGAGTTGGCCCAGATGAAGGGCACAGAGCGCGCGAGCCGGTTATCCGCGCCCAGGATCTCCACCGGACCGCCTGCGTATGGGTCGAGCCCCTGGTGAACGATGGACCCGTTGGCGAGGTACGAGTAAATGTCCTGTGTAAACAACGGTGCAGTGAAAATGAGCGGGACGACCCAGCCGGCCCACGTGCGCCACATCTGACCTTCGGTGACGAGCCGTTGTACACGGCGCGGCGTGGCGGGACGCACGAGGTACCAACCCCGCGGGTCCTTCTCGCTCGCGCGCCAGCGGTAGCGCGGCAGATGGATCCGGTGGCCTACAAACGGCGCCATGCCTACCCATGCCACGACGAGCAGGCCGATCCCGACGAAGACGAGCGCCGAGGAACTCTGCAACAGCCGCGACATGAGCGCGCCCGAGGGCACGTTATCGTACGGATTGCCCACCACGGGCAAAGCGCCGGCACCCAGGCCGCCGAATGCAATGAGCAGGGAGCCTGCCGTACCCATCCAGCGCAGCGCAAAGAAGCGGCGCAGCTGATTGATGGTGGAGCGCTCCGTCACGGGGGCATCGACAGGCAGGAGGTCGAAGCGCGCGTCAGACTCGGTTCCGGTGGCGCCGTCTGCATGGAGCAGCGCCGAACGCGAGCCCGGGGCGCCGAGGCGCGGAAGAGCGTCGCGCAGGGCCGACGTATCCGTCGTGCTCGCGTGGTCCGCGTTGTTCTCCTTCACCCGCCCTACTTTAGCGGGCAGGCCGACTTGGGCCCGAATACCGGTCGACACGGGGAATGGGGGCACCAACGACACGCCGTCGAGCAGCCCTGGTGGCATTTGGGAATGAATTAGGGAACACTAGTGTTGTCTAAAGGCGTAAAGCCCCTTTGGACTTCTCAGAATGAGGATTCTCTATTCATGTCGGCGCCGCGCTACACGGCGCCACAACCAGCAGGAGGTGGACGAGGAGATGACCCGCTCCGTTTCGGCGAGCAGCAACGCCTCGAAGACAACTGCTACGCGCGGCACGCGCTCCACGCGCACCGCACGCGCAGAAAAGAAACACGCGCAGCCGTCCCGCGAGGCAGACGTGCAGAAAGAAACCCGGTCGACGGAGGGGGACACCCGCCGCCAGATTATGCTTCTCATGCTCAAAGACGGTCCTGTGACGGCATCCCACCTGGGAAAGAAGCTTGGGCTTTCCGCCGCCGGCGTGCGCCGGCATCTAGACATTCTGGTGGAAGACGGCCTTACCGAAATCGTCCATCGCCCCGGCAAGCTCGGGTCCGGTGGGCGTGGACGTCCGGCCAAACACTTCCGCCTCACGGATCAGGGCCGTGCCCATTTCGGCCACGCCTACGATGAGCTGGCTTCCGATGCCCTCGACGCGCTGCGCGCCGTGGGCGGACCCGAGGCCGTCAAGCTCTTCGCCAAGGCGCGCTTCCAGCGTCTTCTCGACGACGTCGCTCCGTTGACGGACGCCGGCGAGGACGTGGAAGACACCGCCCGCAAGCTGGCCGAGGCGCTCGATGCCCACGGTTATGCCGCGACGGTGACGAACGCGGGTCACGGCATCCAGATCTGCCAGCACCATTGCCCGGTCGTGCACGTCGCGGCGGAGCACCCGGAGCTGTGCGAGGCGGAGCAGGAAGTCTTTTCCGCCCTATTAGGCACACACGTGCAGCCCTTGGCCTCTATTGCGGACGGTCACGGCATCTGCACCACGAATATCCCCGTAAATATCCCCCTGACAGTAATCGATAAAAAGTAAGTGAAAGGAGCGGGCTGTGACTCAAACACAACCGGCACCGGGGCTTGAAACCAAGATGAGTGATGACGAGATCATCTCCTCCATCGGTGGTTACGACTACGGCTGGCATGACTCGGACGAGGCTGGCCAGGCTGCACACCGCGGCCTGAGCGAAGACGTCGTCCGTGACATCTCGGCGAAGAAGAACGAGCCGGAATGGATGCTGGAGTCCCGTCTCAAGGCGCTGCGCATCTTTAACAAGAAGCCGGTCCCGACCTGGGGCCCCGATCTTTCGGACATCGACTTCGACAACATTAAGTACTTCGTTCGCTCCACCGAGAAGCAGGCGCAGACCTGGGACGATCTCCCGTCTGACATTAAGGAAACCTACGACAAGCTGGGTATTCCGGACGCAGAAAAGAAGCGTCTCGTCTCCGGCGTCGCCGCACAGTACGAGTCCGAGGTTGTCTACCACAAGATCCGCGAGGATCTTGAGGCCCAGGGCGTTATCTTCGTCGATACCGATACCGCCGTGCGCGAGTACCCGGAAATCCTCCAAGAGTACTTCGGCACCGTTATCCCGGCCGGCGACAACAAGTTCTCCGCCCTGAACAACGCCTGCTGGTCCGGCGGCTCCTTCGTCTACGTCCCCAAGGGCGTGCACGTGGACATCCCGCTCCAGGCCTACTTCCGCATCAACACCGAAAACATGGGTCAGTTTGAGCGCACCCTCATCATCGTCGAAGAGGACGCGTACGTGCACTACATCGAGGGCTGCACCGCCCCGATTTATAACTCGGACTCCCTGCACACCGGTGTCATCGAGATCGTGGTGAAGAAGGGCGGACGCTGCCGCTACACCACCATTCAGAACTGGTCCACCAACGTCTACAACCTCGTGACCCAGCGCGCCAAGGTCGAAGAGGGCGGCACCATGGAATGGGTCGACGGCAACATCGGCTCCAAGGTCACCATGAAGTACCCGTCCGTGTGGATGACCGGCGAGCACGCCAAAGGCGAAGTCCTCTCCCTGGCGTTCGCAGGTGAAGGCCAGGTGCAAGACACCGGCTCCAAGATGGTTCACATGGCACCGCGCACGTCGTCCAACATCATTTCTAAGTCCGTGGCCCGCAACGGTGGCCGCGCCGCCTACCGCGGCCTGGTCCAGGTCAACACGAACGCGTACCACTCCACGGCCAACGTCGAGTGTGACGCCCTGCTCGTGGATAACACCTCGCGTTCGGACACGTACCCGTACAACGACATCCGCAACGAGTACGTCACGCTCGGCCACGAGGCAACGGTCTCCCAGGTCTCTGAGGAGCAGCTGTTCTACCTCATGTCCCGCGGCCTCGAGGAAGAGGAAGCCATGGCGATGATCGTCCGCGGCTTCGTCGAGCCGATTGCCAAGGAGCTCCCGATGGAATACGCCCTCGAGCTCAACCGCCTTATTGAACTGCAGATGGAAGGATCGGTGGGCTAGACAGTGGTCGCCTCCAACGAATTCAACCCGGCTGACGTCACGAAGGGCGATCAGTTTACTTCCTTCAACGTCGAGGACTTCCCGGTCCCGCACGGCCGCGACGAGGTCTGGCGCTTTATCGCGCTGCGCAAGCTCCGCGGCCTGCACAACGGCCAGTTCGCCCCGGTTGTCGCGCAGAAGATTCAGGTCACCACGCCGGCTGGCGTCTCCACGGAGAGGCTTGAGCCTTCCGATGCCCGCTTGGGCACTGCCGGTGCCCCCGCCGACCGTGTCGCGGCGCAGGCATGGACCTCCATGCCCGAGGCTCAGCTTGTGACCATCGACGCTGAGGCCACCCCGGCCGAGCCGGTGGAAATCACCATCACGGGTGCTGGCGAGGGAGTGACCTCCTTTGGCGCGACCTCCATCCAGGTCGGCCACCACGCGCAGGCCACCGTCGTGCTCAAGTACGTTGGCTCCGGCACGCACGCGGATAACGTCGAGTTCATCCTCGGTGATGGCGCAAACGTCACCGTCGTCGTCGACGCGGACTGGGAAGATGACGCGGTCCACCTCGGCCACCAGGTGGTCAAGCTCGGCCGCGACGCCGTCTTCCGCCACAACACTGCGGTCTTCGGCGGCGAGATCGTCCGTCTCGTCCCGCGCGTCGTCTTCGACGCCCCGGGTGCCGATGCCGAAATGCTCGGCGTCTACTTCGCGGACTCCGGCCAGTACTTCGAGAACCGCCTGCTCGTGGACCACGACGTGCCGAACTGCCGTTCCCGTGTGTTCTACAAGGGCGCGCTCCAGGGTGTCGCCGGCCAAGACGACGCGAACCCCGTCGCCGCGATGGGCGCCTCGAACCGCAACGAAGCTCGCACTTGCTGGGTGGGCGACGTGCTCATCCGTTCGTCTGCCACGAACACCGACACCTACGAGACCAATAACAACCTCATCCTCACCGAGGGCGCGCGTGCAGACGCCATCCCGAACTTGGAGATCCAGACCGGCGAGATCGTCGGTGCCGGCCACGCCGCCACCGTCGGCCGCTTCGACGACCTCGAGCTGTTCTACCTTATGTCTCGCGGTATTCCGGAGGCTGAGGCCCGCCGCCTCATCATCCACGGCTTCTTCTCCGAGGTCATCGGCCGCATTCCGGTCGAGTCCCTCCGCGAGGACCTCGAGGCTCGCGTCGTTGCTGAGCTTGCCAAGATCAACGCCTAAAACACCCCGCGTCACGCACCCACACGCCTTTTAGCGAAAGCAGGAAAACTTATATGTCTACCCTGGAAATCAAAGACCTCCACGCGCAGGTCGTTCCGTCCGATGAGAATGAGACTCCCAAGGAGATTCTCAAGGGCGTCAACCTCACCATTAACTCCGGCGAGACCCACGCCGTCATGGGCCCCAACGGCTCCGGCAAGTCCACGCTGTCCTACGTCATCGCTGGTCACCCCAAGTACGAGGTCACCTCCGGCGAGATCCTCCTCGACGGCGAGAACGTCCTCGAGATGTCCGTCGACGAGCGTGCTCGCGCCGGCCTCTTCCTCGCTATGCAGTACCCGACCGAGGTCCCCGGCGTGAAGATGGCACAGTTCATGCGCTCCGCCGTCTCCGCCGTCCGCGGCGAGGCCCCGAAGCTTCGTGAGTGGAACAAGGAGCTCACCTCCGCCCGCGAGAAGCTCGACATCGATAAGTCGTTTGCACACCGTTCCGTCAACGAGGGCTTCTCTGGCGGCGAGAAGAAGCGCCACGAGGTCATGCAGCTCGACCTGCTCAAGCCGAAGTTCGCCATCATGGACGAGACCGACTCCGGCCTTGACGTCGACGCCCTGCGCATCGTCTCCGAGGGCATTAACCGCTACCAGGAGGAGACCGGCGGCGGCATTCTCATGATTACGCACTACAAGCGCATCCTCAACTATGTGAAGCCGGACTTTGTCCACGTCTTCGCCAACGGCCACATCATCACGACGGGCGGTGCCGAACTGGCAGACCAGCTTGAAGCTGAGGGCTACGAGAAGTTCATCAAGTAGCACCCGCGCCCGGCCCGCCAGGACCATTCCCGGCGGGCCTTCGCGTCCCACCGCCGCATGGCGGCATAACCGAATATTTAGACACAAACTTAGACGTGATTTTCAACAAGGAGGTGTCATGTCTGACCTAGACGTGACCGCCATCCGGGAACAGTTCCCGATCCTCTCGCGCACCGTGCGCGAGGATAAGCCCTTGGTCTACCTCGACTCGGGTGCCACCTCGCAGCGCCCGCTGTCGGTGTGGAAGGCTGAGGAGAACTTTGTCCTCCATACCAACGCTCCCGTGCACCGCGGCTCGTACCAGCTCGCGGAGGAAGCCACGGATGCCTACGAGACCGCGCGCGAGAACATCGCGAAGTTCGTCGGCGCCGACGGCGACGAGATCGCCTTTACCAAGAACGCCACCGAGGCCCTCAACGAGGTCGCCTTCGTGCTTGGCGATAAGCGTGCGGGCGACCTCTACGTCGGCGAAGGCGACACCATCGTCATCACCGAGGTCGAGCACCACGCGAACCTAGTGCCCTGGCAGGAGCTCGCCGCCCGGACTGGCGCGACCCTTAAGTGGTACTCGGCGACCGCCGATGGCCGCATTGATCTCGACTCGCTCGAGCTCGACGACTCTGTCAAGGTTGTCGCGTTTACCCACCAGTCGAACGTTACCGGAGCCCAAGCTCCCGTCGAGGAGCTCGTTCGCCGCGCCCACGCCGTGGGTGCCATGGTGGTCCTCGACGCGTGCCAGTCCGTGCCGCACATGCCGGTCGACTTTCACGCGCTCGACGTCGACTTCGCTGCGTTCTCCGGCCACAAGATGTGCGGCCCGTCCGGCGTCGGCGTCCTGTACGGCAAGCGCGAACTGTTGGATCAGCTCCCGCCCTTCCTCACCGGTGGCTCCATGATTCAGATCGTGAAGATGGAAGGCACCACCTTCGCCGAGCCGCCGCAGCGCTTCGAGGCCGGCACCCAGATGACCTCGCAGGTCGTCGGCCTCGGCGCCGCCGTCGAGTTCCTCAGTGAGATCGGAATGGACAAGATCCATGCGCACGAGCAGGAACTCACCGCCTACGCGCTTGAGGAGCTGCAGAAGATTCCGGGCCTGCGCATCTACGGCCCGACCACCCCGGAAAACCGCGGTTCCGCCGTGTCCTTCAGCGTAGAGGGCATCCACCCGCACGACCTCGGCCAGGTCCTCGACGATCAGGGCGTGTGCGTGCGCACCGGCCACCACTGCGCGTGGCCTGTGCACCGCGCTCTCGACGCTCAGTCGACGACCCGCGCGAGCTTCTACCTGTACAACACCCGCGAGGAAGTGGACGCGCTCGTCGCGGCCATCCACTACGCACGTAAGTTCTTCCGCGTCGATGGCGTCGACGAAGACGACGCAAAGTAGGGAAGTGCACCATGAACCTTGATTCCATGTACCAGGACGTCATCCTGGATCATTACAAGCACCCGCATCATGCTGGCCTGCGCGACCCGTTCCAGGCCGAGGTGCACCACGTCAACCCGTCCTGTGGCGACGAGCTCACCCTCCGCGTGCAGCTCTCGGACGACGGCACGACCGTCGAGGACGTTTCGTACCACGGCGAAGGCTGCTCCATCTCGCAAGCCTCCACGTCCGTCATGGCAGAAGAAGTCGTCGGCCTGCCCGTTGAGGAAGCCATGAAGAAACTCGAGGACTTCGACCACATGGTCACCTCGCGTGGCGAGTACGAAGGCGACGAGGACCTCATCGGCGACGGCATTGCCTTTGCCGGCGTGGCGAAATATGCAGCCCGTGTGAAATGCGCACTCCTCGGCTGGAAGGCCTTCCAGGCCGCCACTGCGGACGCCCTCAACGAACTGGAGAATAAACAATGAGCGACGAACTCATCGATCCGTACCAGAACGAAAGCTCGAACTTTGACGGCGGCGGCCAGCGCCCGCCGCAGACCGAGGAACAGATTTCCAAGGCCTTCGACGTCACCGAATATATGCGTGACGTCATCGACCCCGAGCTCGGCATCAACGTGGTCGATCTCGGCCTCGTCTACGACCTGTGGTTCGAAGAGGTCGACGGCAAGGAGACTGTCATGATCAATATGACGCTCACGTCGCCAGCTTGCCCGCTCACGGACGTCATCGGCGAACAGGTCGAAGACGCCGTGGTCGGCAACAAGCTGGCCGAAGCCGTCCAGATTAACTGGGTCTGGATGCCGCCGTGGGGCCCGAACATGATCACCGAGGAGGGCCGCGAAATGCTCCAGGCCCTCGGCTTCGCGGTCTAAGCCGTCCGAACGCACCAACTCGCACTTGCGCACCTACGCGTGAGCGCGGGTTGTCGCGTATCGGGGGCCTCACCGCGCCGCTTTTCGAACCGGAAGAAGTAGTCATCGATGCTGTGGAGGAGGGGAGTTTCGCGCTTCTCGCAGTCCTCGCGATGACCGTCAGCCGGCGCGTGAGGTTCCGGATGGTGCGGGTTGTAGAACTCGACGATGTGAAACCCCAGCCGGTTGACGTAGAAGTGGACGTTCCGCTTATCCACATACGGCGACTTCCGGGAAGCGTTCCTCGATTCCCCGATTATGATGCGCGGCCGCGACGGCCAGGCTCGTCGATAGGGCCGACGGCATCTTCGAGTCCTCGTTGAAAGGCTTCGTGTCCCGCCGTCGTGAACACATCCTGTTCATCGGCAGCGATGGGACGCAGCGCACTAGGCAGATTGGGGGACGCGCATGTCCAAAGGGAAACGTCTGTGTCTACTCGGTGCCAGCCGGCGGTGGGCCGCCGTGCCGCTGTGCGCGATAGCCGCACAATATAGCTGTGCTAGCGAGTTGGTGGCGAGTTCCACCTAGAAATCCGGGTTGATAGACTGGCTCCTTGTGATTGTGACCAATGATTTCGAAGTGCGCGTCGGCGCCCGTACCCTGCTCGACGCCCCGGGCCAGCACCTACGCGTCCAGCCTGGGGATCGTATCGGCCTGGTCGGCCGCAACGGAGCGGGCAAGACGACGACCATGCGCATCCTGGCAGGGGAGACGGAGCCCTACGGCGGCTCCGTGACCCGCTCGGGCCCCATTGGTTACCTCCCGCAGGACTCCCGCGAGGGCAATATCGAGCAGACCGCGCGCGAGCGCGTGCTCTCCGCCCGCGGCCTCGACGACATCAAACGCCGCATGGCCAAGCAACAGGAGATCATGGAAACCGCCACGGACGATAAGCACCGTGACAAGGCCATCCGCAAGTTCTCCCGCCTCGAGGAGGAGTACCACGGCCTCGGCGGTTACGAAGCTGACGCGGAGTGCGCACAGATCTGCGACAATCTAGGCCTGCCGCAGCGCATCCTCGACCAGCAGTTAAAGATCCTGTCAGGCGGCCAACGCCGTCGCGTGGAGCTGGCGCAGATTTTGTTCGCGGCATCGTCAGGCGAAGGCAAGTCCCAGACCACCTTGCTCCTTGACGAGCCCACCAACCACCTGGACGCGGACTCGATCACGTGGCTGCGCGGCTTCCTCGCTAAGCACGAGGGCGGGCTCGTCATGATTTCCCACGATGTCGAGCTGCTCGAAGCCGTTGTGAACAAGGTGTGGTTCCTCGACGCCGTGCGCGGCGAGGCGGACGTCTACAACATGGGCTTTAAGAAGTACCTCGACGCCCGCGCCACGGACGAGGCCCGCCGTCGCCGCGAGCGCGCCAACGCGGAGAAGAAGGCCTCGGCCTTGAAAAAGCAGGCCGCCAAGCTGGGTGCCAAGGCCACGAAGGCCGCCGCCGCCAAGCAGATGCTCGCGCGCGCCGACCGCATGATGAACCAGCTTGACGACGTCCGCGTCGCCGACAAGGTCGCGCACATCGAATTCCCGGAGCCGGCGCCCTGCGGCAAAACCCCTATGAACGCGCACGGGCTCACCAAGATGTACGGCTCCCTCGAGGTGTTCGCGGGCGTCGATCTCGCTATCGACAAGGGCTCCCGCGTCGTCGTGCTCGGCTATAACGGTGCCGGAAAGACCACGCTGCTCAAACTCCTCGCGGGCGTCGAGCGCACGGACGGCGAGGGCGGCATTGTTACGGGCCACGGCCTGCGCATTGGCTACTTCGCGCAGGAACACGACACCATCGACCCGGACAAGACGGTGTGGGAAAACACCATCGAGGCCTGCCCCGACGCCGGCCAGCAGGACCTGCGCGGCTTGCTCGGCGCATTCATGTTCTCCGGCGACAAGCTGGAACAGCCCGCAGGCACGCTCTCCGGCGGTGAGAAAACGCGTCTGGCCCTGGCCACGCTCGTGTCGTCCCGTGCCAACGTGCTGCTCCTCGACGAGCCCACCAATAACCTCGACCTGCAATCGCGCGAACAGGTCCTCGAGGCGCTGGGCACCTACACCGGCGCCGTCGTCCTTGTCACCCACGACCCGGGCGCGGTCAAAGCCCTCAAGCCTGAGCGCGTCATCATCATGCCCGACGGCGACGAGGACCTGTGGAACGATGAGTACATGGAGATCGTGGAGCTCGCCTAATGCAGCGCGTTCTTCTCGACTGTGACCCGGGCATCGACGACACCCTCGCGTTGGCCTACCTCGCCGCGCTCCATCACGTCGGCGAGATTGAGCTCGTGGGCGTGACCACGTCTGCTGGCAATGTGAGCGTGGGGGAGACCGCGCGCAACGCCGCGTGGGCGTTGGAAACTCTCGGCCTCAGCCAAGTCCCCGTTGCTCCCGGCCAGCCCAGCCCCCTCGCCGTCCCGCTTGTCACGACGCCGGAGACCCACGGCCCGCACGGCGTGGGCTATCTCTCGCCGCCGGACTCCTATGAGTTTGCAGCGGATTGGCGGGCCATCTGGAGGCGTGCGCAAGCAGTCGGCGCGCACCTCATTATCACGGGGCCGCTTACGAACGCCGCGACGTGGGCCGCCGGCCGCAGCTTCGACGACTTCGCGTCGCTCACCGTCATGGGCGGCGCCGTGAACTACCGCGGCAACACGACGCCCACGGCGGAGTGGAATTTCCATGTGGATCCGCACGCAGCCGCGCGCTTCTTTGAGAAACTAGGGCACTCCGGCCACCTAGCCACGCTGTGTTCGCTCGAGGTCACCGAACAATTCCTCATAGACTCGCCGCGTCTCGACAAACTCATTGACGTCCTAGGCGACGCGCCCATCGCGACCGTCCTGCCCGAACTGCTGCGTTTCTACTTCGAATTCCACGAGGCCCAAGGCGAGGGCTACCAAGCCCAGATTCACGATCTCCTCACGACGATGATCGCGCTCGACCGCATCACCTTCGACGCCGTCGATACCACCATCGCCGTCGAGGCCGACTCGCCGCTCCTGCGCGGCACCTCCGTCGCCGACCTCCGCAGTCACTGGGACGCCCCGCACAACGCCCGTCTGGTCACGGCCGCCGACATCGACGCCGCCCACACCGAACTTCTCCGCGCAGCCCGTTTCCTCGCCGAGTAGCGGGTGTTAGGGTCGGGGAGTCCACCCCTTTCTGCGAAAGACCATGGCCATCGGGCTTCCCGAGCTGTTCTGCATCATCCTCTTCGGCAGGAAAAGTCTGGAAGGCGCTTGACCTGTACATCGCGGACACGTCGCAGACGCTAGACTAAGCCACGTCTCTGAAGACTCTGACCGCGAAAGGAGGTGTGATGGCGCAAAAGAAAGACCGCTCCATGTGGAAGATGAACCCCGAGCAACTCCAGGAGCATCTTGTCCTGCGTGCCCGCGCAACACGGATACCGGACAAGAAGAAGCTCAACTCCAAGAAGGCCTGCCGCCAGCACAACCAGCGGCAGGCCTTCGGCCTTTCTCGTCACCCCCGCGTGCCTCAAGTTTGTGCCACCGCGCTCGCGTCGTAAACTATGGGCTGTTTGCACGCCGCGTCCGAGGTGACATAGGAACGCGCACGTGCTCCATTCGTGTACCGCGCCCCGCGCGGCCGACCTCTTAAGGAACACATGTCACAACTCTCGCTTACTCCCGCGCGCCGGACGCTCGTCGTTATCGGCGGCTTGCTCGTTCTCTTCACCTGGCTGTACCTCGTCCTCGCCCGACCCACCGATTGGGAATCCGTGGCGGGCTCGAGCTCCGCACTCATTACGCTCGGCGGCTACGTCGGAGGCGCCATCCTGCTCCTCGCTGGTTCCCTGCCGTCGCTGCCCGCACGCACCATCGCCGTCATCCCCGTCGCGCTCGTGCTCAACATCGTAGTCGGCGAGATCGTCGGCACCATCGGCCTGCCGCTCTACCTCGACTCCGTGGGCACGGTCCTCGTCTCCGCGCTCGCCGGCCCCATTGCGGGCCTGGCTACCGGCACGCTCTCGTCCGTCGTCTGGGGCCTCATTAACCCCGCGGCCCTCCCATTCGCCGCAGGCGCCGCCGCCACCGGTTGGCTCGCCGGGTTGGCCGTCAAGTCTGGCGCGTTCAAGCACTGGTGGTCTGTCATCGTCTCCGGCGCCATCATTGGCATTATCACCGGCGCCATCGCCGCCCCCGTCGCGGCCTTCGTCTACGGCGGCACCGCCGGCGTAGGTACCGGCGCCGTGGTCTCGCTCTTCCGCGAGCTCGGCAATTCGCTGCTCGCCTCGGTGACCATGCAGTCCTTCATCTCGGATCCGCTGGATAAGGCCATCGTCTTCCTCATCGTCTGGGCCGCACTCAAGGCCCTGCCCAAGCGCACGCTGGCCTCCCTGCGCCCCCAGCCTGCCGATGCCGCCTAACCCCATGTCCCCACACCCCGCCACCGTCTTGCTCGCCGCCGCGTGCGGCTGGTTCCTCGTGGTGGCGGTTAATACGCCGCTATCCTCGGCGCTTATCCTTTCCCTCTCACTCGTGCTCGGCACCTGGGCTGCGCGCTCGGTCGCCGTCATCGCCACGACGCTGGCGCTTACCGTGCCGGCGGCGCTGTCCATGGTGCTCATCCACGCCCCCTACGGCGAGCACCGCATCGCACCCCTCCTCACCAGCGATGGCCTGGCGCTCGCAGGCTCGCTGTCCCTGCGCTTCGCCGCCCTTATGGGCTGCGTCCTCGCCGCGGCCGCCGCGCTGTCTGTCTCCGAGGTCTCCAAGTGGATGCAGGTCTCTCGCGTCGGATATAAGGCCGCCTACGTCGTCGGTGCGTCCCTGCAGTCCCTGCCGCAGGGCCGCCAGGCCATGTCCGCAGTCCGCGACGCCAATCGCCTCGCCGGTGTGAAGATCGGCCTGCGCAACGTCGGTCCGCGCGTCATCATCCCGGTCATCGCGCGACTGCTCACGCAGGGCGCCCAGCGAGGCCACGCTCTCGCCGCCATCGGCTTCGACGAGCCCGGCCCGCGCACCCTCCTTCAACCGGTCCCAGACTCTGCAGCACAACGCGCGCTGCGCTGCTTCCTCGTTCTCGCTACGGTGGTTATCGCATGGTTCTAGAACCCATTCCCGGCGAGGTCACGACCGTCACGGTCGGTTTCGACGAAAACGCCGACGAGGTCGCCCACCAGCTCGCGACGCAGTGGGGCGTCGACACCGTCATCGGCGCCGACGCCTCTGCCCACGTCTCGCTCCTGCGCGCCACCGTCCGCGAAGAACTCGCCCTGGCCCTCGAGCACCGCGGAACCCCGCGCGCCGAGATGGCCGCACGCGTCGATGACATGCTCGCCGCCGTCGGTCTCACCGAGCTGGCCGAACGCGACCCGGCCCGGCTCTCCGGCGGCCAGACCCGCCGCCTTGTTTGCGCGGCCGTCGCCATCGCACATCCCAAGGTGCTTATCGTCGTCGAGCCCTACGCCGGCCTCGATCCCAACTCGCGCGCCCAAGTCGAACTGTTGCTCCACGGGCTGGGGGAGACCGCCGTCGTCCTCGTCCAGGCGGACACCCGTTCCACCCGACCCGACCTCACGCCCGTCGCGCCCGGCGACGGATTCACCCTCGGGCCGCTCAGCGCCACCCGCGGCACGCAGCGCCGACGCTGGTGGAAGCTCAAAGCCCCCGAGCACGCCGAGTTTGCCGTCGGCCCCGTCACCATCCCGGTGCAGCATGGCGGTGTCACGTGGCTGCGCGGTGGCAACGGCTCGGGCAAGACGACGCTTCTGCGCGCCGCCGCGGGACTCGACGGCCACGAGCCCGCGCACTCCTCGCTCGGCATGGCCCTTCAATCGCCCATGGACCAGGCGATTACCCCAACGCTCGCGCAGCTCGTGGGCGACGCCGCGCTCACCGCAGAGCTAGGGCTTCCGCCGGACGAGCATCCCCTCGACGCGTCGGCCTCGCAGTTGCGCGTAGCCCAGGTCGCGGCCACCGTAGCGCAGGGCCGCGAAGTCGTGGTCTTCGACGAGCCCGACACGCTTGCCGATGCCACCGGCCGCACCGCCCTGCACTCTCTCCTGCACCGCGCGCTCAGCGCCGGCTCCGCGCTTATCATCACGTGCCATGACCCAGCATTCGTCGCAGAGATCACGGCCTATGCCACGGTGCGCGAGTGCAGCATCAACACCGTGTGACCGTCCTTGGGCTCGCGCTGGGCTGCGGCGGCGGGGAGAAGGGGGCATCGGCAAGCTAGTTGCGGAAACCGTGGACCGGGGCAGGGATGAAGCCGCCGCGGTGAATGAAGGTGGAATTGCCCACCTGGTTGACCGGAATGACCGGGGCGTAGCCGAGGAGTCCGCCGAAGTTGACTTCGTCGCCGGGCTGCGTACCCGGAACCGGGATGACGCGCACGGCGGTCGTCTTATGGTTCATGACGCCGATGGCTGCCTCATCCGCAATCATGCCGGCGATAAGCTCGGCCGAGGTGTCGCCCGGGATCGCAATCATGTCGAGGCCCACCGAGCAGATGGCCGTCATGGCCTCGAGCTTCTCGATTTTCATGCTGCCGGAGCGCACGGCGTCGATCATGCCCTTGTCTTCAGAGACCGGGATGAAGGAGCCGGAGAGGCCACCTACGCGGGAGCAGGCCATCATGCCGCCCTTCTTCACCGCGTCGTTGAGCAGCGCGAGCGCCGCGGTGGTGCCGTGCGTGCCGACCTGGTCCAGGCCCATGTGTTCGAGAATGTGCGCTACCGAGTCGCCGAGCTCGGCGGTGGGGGCAAGCGAGAGGTCGATGATGCCGAACGGCACGCCGAGACGCTCCGCCGCGAGGTTGCCCACGAGCTGGCCGGCGCGGGTGATCTTAAAGGCGGCCTTTTTGATTTCCTCGGCGACTTGGTCGAGGGTGGCGCCCTCGAGCGAGCCGAGCGCGCGGTCGACGACGCCAGGGCCGGAGACACCGACGGAGACGACGCAATCCGGCTCCTCGATGCCGTGGAAGGCGCCGGCCATAAACGGGTTATCGCCTACGGAGTTGGCGAAGACGACGAGCTTCGCGCACGCGATGGCGGAATCGTCCTTGGTAAGCTCCGCGGACTCCTTGATAATCTCGCCGAGACGCTTGGCGGCGTTCATATTGATGCCGGCGCGCGACGACGCGATATTGACCGACGAGCAGACGACGTCCGTGTTGGCGAGGGCCTCCGGGATGGAGTTGATGAGACGCTTGTCCGCAGTGGTCGCGCCCTTCTCGACGAGGGCGGAGTAGCCGCCGACGAAATTGACGCCGACTTCCTTGGCCGCCTTGTCGAGCGCCTTGGCGGCCTCAACCGGGCTGCCGTCCACGCCGGCGGTGACGAGCGCGATGGGCGTGACGGAGATGCGCTTGTTGACGATGGGGATGCCAAGCTCGGCCTCGATGCCTTCGCACACCTCGACGAGGCGGGAAGCCTGGCGGGTGACGTGGTCGTAGATGGCCTGCGCGGTCTCCGCCATGGTGGAACGCGCGCAGCTGAGCAGGGAGATGCCCATGGTCACGGTGCGGATATCGAGACGGTACTTGTCGATCATCTCGATGGTGTCGATGACACCGGAGGTATTAAAACGTGTCGACATGGCTGCTTAGACCTCGTGCATAGCGGTGAAGATGGCCTCGGATTGCAGGCGAATGGCCTGGCCGGTGGCCTCGGCGACCGGAGCCATGTGCGTCTGGAGGTCCGCGATGGTCGTTTCCTTCTCGTCGAACTCGACGCGCAGGATCATGGTGAAGAAACCCGACATGAGGGTCTGCGAGACGTCGACGACGTTGACGTTCTTCTCCGCGATCGCGGTGGTGACGGCGGCGATAATGCCGGTGGAGTCTGCACCGGTGACAGTCATGATGGCATACATGTCTGTGTATTCTATACGGCTGTGCTCCTACGTCGGTGGTACGGTGGGGCGGCATGCCTTCTACTACTAAAACTGTCATGTACATCGGCGGCCACGGCAAGATCGGGCTACTTTCCACACCGAAGCTCGTCTCCGCGGGTCACACCGTGCGCTCGCTCGTGCGCAAGAAAGAATACTTCGACGAGCTGCGGGAGTTGGGGGCGCAGCCGGTACTCGGCGACATTACTTCGCTGACGCAGACGGACTGGGAGAAGCTCTTCGACGGCGTCGACGTCGTGGTCTGGGGCGCCGGCAACGGCGGCCGCGGCGGCGCTGAGCTGACCACCGCCGTGGACCGCGATGGTGCGCTCACCGTCATCGACGCCTTGGAGGCTCTCGCCGCCTCGGACCGCGCTGTCCCTAAGTTGGTCATGATTTCCTACATCGGGGCGACTCAGAATTCCCCGTCGCTGGAGGGCAACTCCTGGGACGCCTACGTTTCGGCGAAGAAGACTGTCGATGCCCGCCTTAACATCTCTTCGCTCGACTACCTCATTCTCGGCCCCTCCGCGCTCACCGAGGAACCCGCCGGCGGCCTAAAGGTCGTGCCGGACGAGGCTTCCGGCGCCAAGGACACGCACACCTCGCGCGAGCTTGTCGCCGACGTCGTCACGGAGGTCGTTTCCCGCGACTCATTCCCGGAGTCGCCGCTGGCGTTCATTGACGGCTCCGACTCCGTCGCGTCCATCTAGATCCGTATCCGCCCGGCGGTCTTCTGCAGGCCGCCGGGCCGTAGTTTTTCCGCCCACCATGAGGGTGCCTCGCGCGGGCGCGCCATAGTACCGAATCCGCACCACAACGCAAGTTTTTCTCAGGAAAGCCTGTGGAGAACTTTTTCGGTTGCACACTATAGTTGGCGATTTCGGGCAGTTTTCCACAGATTGAGTTTTCACCCTAGCGGGCCTTGACACGCGTTGTTTAGCGTCGAAGCCATGAACTCTTTCGTCTCTCGGCTCAAGGAAGAAAACGTCGACTCCTTGCGCGAACTTACAGGCTGGCGCCGCACCGACTACTGGGACGCCGGCCTATCGACCGCCGACGCCGACTTCTACATGCCTCTCGTGCGCACCTTCTGGGAAGCCTCCCATCCACGCATCGGCGAAGCCCGCGACGCCGCCCGCCGCCTCGGCCACGGCATCCGCGTCCTGGCCAAAATCGACCGCCTGTCCAAGAAAGGCGACAACCNCATGGAAGAACTCCTCGCCGGGGTGGGACTTGCCACGATTGTCAACGCGCGCAACGAGCCGATGAAGCAATACCGCCTCAAACGCTACTTCACCCAAGCCCAACGCGACATGGCGGCCGCAGTCCAACACACCTGTATGGACCCGGACTGTAAGATTCCGTTCTCGATGTGCCAGGCCGACCACCTCAAAGCCTGGGCGAAAGGCGGGGAGACCAACCTGGACAACATCCTCATGCTGTGCGAATACCACAACATGAAAAAGAGAGACGGCGACGTCTACTACAAAGGCAACGACGGCAGGATCTACAAACGCCGCGAATTCGGACCCGACGTGCCGTGTAACTAGCGCCAAGACGCGAAAGACCCGCTCCCTACGAGGGGAAGCGGGCTACTCGGCGTGCTTTACGACGTTTTAGCGCCGCGCACGAATCGTTTGCTCCACAATCGACAGGACTTCTTCAAGACCTGCTTGGTCACCGCGCGCCAGGCGGGAGATGAAGCCGTCCATGAACGTCTCGAGGTACACCACGAGCGTTTCGATATCGACGTCATCACGCATGCGGCCTTCTTCGCGGTTGGTCTGCAAGCGTGCCCGCACTGCGTCATCAAGGATTTGTTGCTGATCCTTCCACCGGGCACGGAAGCTCGGGTCCGTGCGCAGCATGGACGTGATTTCCAGACGAGTAGCGAGCCAGTCATGGCGCTCAGGGTGCGTGAGCATGTCGCGCATCACCTCAACAAGACCGTTGTTCGCAACCGTCTCGGCCTGGCGGGCAGCATCCTCGCGCGCGAGCGCCAGGAACAACGACTCTTTGTCGCCAAAGTGATGGAAGATAGCGCCGCGGGACTTGCCAGTCGCCTCCTCCAGAAGGCGAACGGTCGCTCCCTCGTAGCCGTGCTGCGCAAAGCACCGGCGGGCGCCCACCAGGATGTCTTGGCGCCTGCGATTGAGTTCGTCGTCGCTAACTATAGGCATAGCCGACTCACGCTCGCTTCCTACAAGTTCAAAAGTTTAAGGAATGAAAGGACGACAAAGGGGCCTTCGTGACCATCGTGCGATGGCCACGCGGCCCCTTCATCTACGTCGGTGTCGCGCACGCCCCACGCTAGGGCAGGGGTGCACGGCGATGGAAGACCTTAGGCCTTGACCATCTGGCGCAGGACGTACTGCAGAATGCCACCGTGGCGGTAGTAGTCAGCCTCACCAGGCGTGTCGATGCGGACGGTCGCGTCGAATTCGACCTTCTCGCCAGACTCCTTGGTGGCGGTGACGTGAACCGTCTTTGGTGTGTTGCCGTTGTTCAGTTCCGTGATGCCCTCGATGTCGAAGGTCTCGGTGCCGTCCAGGCCCAGCGACTCGTGGGACTCGCCAGCCGGGAACTGCAGCGGGATAACACCCATGCCGATGAGGTTCGAGCGGTGAATACGCTCGAAGGACTCGGTGATGACGGCCTTGACGCCGAGGAGGATGGTGCCCTTTGCAGCCCAGTCACGGGACGAACCGGTGCCGTACTCCTTACCAGCCAGGACGACCAGCGGAATGTCCGCGGCCTTGTAGTTCTGGCAGGCGTCGAAGATGAAGGCTTGCGGTGCGCCGTCCTGGGTGAAGTCACGGGTGTAGCCACCGGTGACGTCAACCAGCTGGTTAGCCAGGCGGATGTTGGCGAAGGTACCACGCATCATGACCTCGTGGTTACCACGACGGGAACCGAGGGAGTTGTAGTCCTTGCGGGCAACACCGTGCTCGTCGAGGTACTGCGCAGCCGGTGTGCCCGGCTTGATGGCGGAAGCGGGGGAGATGTGGTCGGTCGTGACCGAGTCGCCCAGCTTAGCCAGAACGCGAGCGCCGTGGATGTCCTCAACCGGGGCCGGCTCAGCTGGCATACCGTCGAAGTACGGAGCCTTGCGGATGTAGGTGGAGTCCTCATCCCACTCGAAGCGGCCGCCTTCCGGAACCTCCAGGTTGCGCCATGCCTCGGAGCCCTTGTAGACGTCCGCGTAATCCTTCTCGTACATCTCGCGGGAGATGGCCTGCTGGATGGTGTCCTCGATCTCCTGGGAGGAGGGCCAGATGTCCTTGAGGAAGACATCGTTGCCGTCCTGGTCCTGGCCGAGCGGCTGGGTCTCGAAGTCGAAGTCGAGAGTACCGGCGATGGCGTACGCGATGACCATGATCGGGGATGCAAGGTAGTTCATCTTGACATCCGGGGAGATACGGCCTTCGAAGTTACGGTTACCGGACAGGACTGCTGTGGCAGCCAGGTCGTTGTCGTTGATGGCGTCCGAGATCTCCTGCGGCAGCGGACCGGAGTTACCGATGCAGGACGTGCAGCCGAAGCCGGAGAGGTAGAAGCCCATGGCCTCGAGGTCCTTCCAGAGGTCGGCGCGCTGGAAGTAGCCGTCGACAACCTGGGAGCCCGGAGCACAGATGGTCTTCACCCACGGCTTGGACTTCAGGCCCTTGGCAGCAGCCTTGCGGGCGATGAGGCCGGCACCGACCATGACGGACGGGTTCGAGGTGTTGGTGCAGGAGGTGATGGAGGCGATGGCCACCATACCGTGATCCAGCGTGTACTCGCCGCCGTTCGGGGAGGAGACGATGACCGGGTTGGACTGGCGGCCGACATTGCCCTTGGCTGCAGACTCGCCGTGGCCCTCGCGGGACTTGTTGAGACCGCCGGTGACGTCCTCGAGCGTCTGGTCGCCGCCCTCGGCGCCCATGCGCTTGGCCTCAACAGTGGACTCGTCGACCACAACGTCGCCGGTGGCATAGGTCGGCAGGTCCTTACGGAACTGCTCCTTTGCCTCGGAGAGGAGGATGCGGTCCTGCGGGCGCTTCGGGCCAGCGATGGACGGGACGACGGTGCCGAGGTCGAGCTCGAGGTACTCGGAGTACTTGGCCTCGGGAGCATCCTGCTCGAGCCACATGCCCTGAGCCTTAGCGTAAGCCTCGACGCGGTCGATCTGCTCCTGCGGGCGGCCGGTGAGGGTCAGGTACTTGATGGTCTCTTCGTCGATCGGGAAGATAGCGGCGGTGGAGCCGAACTCCGGCGACATGTTACCGATGGTGGCGCGGTTGGCCAGCGGCACGGACTTGACACCGTTGCCGTAGAACTCGACAAACTTCTGGACAACGCCGTGCTGGCGCAGCATCTCGGTGATGGTGAGAACGACGTCGGTAGCGGTAACGCCCACCGGAATCTCGCCGGTGAGCTTGAAGCCGACAACGCGCGGGATGAGCATGGAGACCGGCTGGCCGAGCATGGCAGCCTCGGCCTCGATGCCGCCAACGCCCCAGCCCAGGATGCCCAGGCCGTTTTCCATGGTGGTGTGGGAGTCGGTACCAATACAGGTATCCGGGTATGCCAGACCGTCGTTGTCGAAGACGACGCGGGAGAGGTACTCGATGTTGACCTGGTGGACAATACCGGTTCCCGGGGGCACGACCTTGAAGTTGGAGAAGTTCTCAGAACCCCAGCGCAGGAACTGGTAGCGCTCGCGGTTGCGCTCGAACTCGATCTCGACGTTCTTCTCCAGAGCCTCGGAGGAGCCAAATGCCTCGGTAATGACGGAGTGGTCAATGACCATCTCAGCCGGGTTGAGCGGGTTAACCTGCTCCGGCTTGCCGCCGAGGGCAACGATGGCCTCACGCATGGTGGCGAGGTCGACCACACAGGGAACGCCGGTGAAGTCCTGCATGAGGACGCGGGCCGGGGTGAACTGGATTTCGGTGTCCGGTTCTGCGTCCGGGTTCCAGTTGGCGAGGGCGTTGATGTGATCCTTGGTTACGTTCTTGCCATCCTCGTAGCGCAGCTGGTTCTCAGCAAGCACCTTGAGGGAGTACGGCAGCTTCTCCAGGCCCTCAACCGCGTTGATGTCA
The DNA here is from genome assembly GCF_900092335.1 of Corynebacterium phoceense. Lineage (GTDB taxonomy): Bacteria > Actinomycetota > Actinomycetes > Mycobacteriales > Mycobacteriaceae > Corynebacterium > Corynebacterium phoceense. The sequence goes on along the minus strand of NZ_LT596208.1, from coordinate 997,786 downwards.
AAGTATTCGTAAGACTTTCCGTTGACATCAAGGGTCTTCTTGGCACCGAAGGAGTTCAGGCTTTCAGTCACAGGGAGCTCCATTCCTTGTTTGTTGAACAGTATGTTCTTGTGAGGCTCTTAAATCGCTCACGATCATTCCGCACTAGTGGAAGGAGTAGCGCTGGGGACAGCGCGCTCCGGGCGCGGATCGACCGAACTGGCGTCTTAAGAAGAACGCGAACGTTCACCCCTCAATACTAGACGGGCGAAGATTCGCCTGGGGGCAACTATAACAGTACGTCCGTTCTGTTTTCATGTTTTCACACTCTTCCGCGCGTCATCCCCGCTCCAATGGGGGTAATCAGGTTAAGTAGAGGGTATCGCGGGCACACCACACACCCCGCTCCCATATATAAGGAGAAAAAGTGATCCCGCCCGACGCAGATATCGCCGACCTCTCGCAGCAGCTTCTCGAGGATTCGGTGGCGTACTCCAACGTGGGGCTCGCCAGCGATCCGGCTCTGCAAGCATCTGTATCCGGCGCGCTGCAGCCCGGGGAAGGGATAGCGGTCGTCGATATCTATCCCGATAAGTTCGCCGATCTCCGCGATCTTGCACAGGCACTCAAAGAAGCCTCCGATCTCGACACTGTCATCGTCCAGGCGCCCCAAGGCATTTCAGCCGTGAGCGACTCTCACTCACGCGCCGCCCTGGAATCCGCGCAACAGGCGGTGGCACCGGGACTCGATCAGGTCACGGCTCTGAACCAGCTTCACGCCCATCTCGGCGCCGCCACCATGCCCGCGGAGTGGCTTATCCTCGGGCTCGCCATCACCGCACTAGCCGGCGCCGCCACGGTCTTCATTCGCGCCAGATCTTCCAAAAAGGTCTAGTTACTCTTTCGCGCCCGCCCGCTTGCCGATGCCCCCATCCCACATCTTGCTCACTCGGCACCGTCCCGCCGCGTTCGACGGCCGGGGAATAGCGCGACACCATATGCCGCCACTCGCGTGCGGGACCGTCTCCGCGCAACACGTGCTAAGAGCTATCTACGGTCCGACACCTCACTCCGGCAGGCCGAGTCGCCAACGTCCAGCCCGCGCTGCGTGCCCGCGTCAAAACGTATCCCTCCCCACATAGTCGCATAAATATTTCCTAAACCCATGAACCCACGGAGCACCCCTTGAGGAGTGATACTCAACCCTCCACATGTTGGTCGGAATTCCCGACGGAAGCCGCTCGAAGAGGGCTCACTCCAGCTCCGCCGTGCTCGACCGCCTGGGCTCGTGCGCACATCTCCAACTTGGAACCATGCCGCGACACCCACGCCCATCTCGTGACAATCTCAGACCGAATCCACGGCATCCACTGCAACGGTTCCAGGACGTCATACTCCAGTCCGCTGCCACTCGCTCTGCACACACCAGGAGAGGGGAGGAGGGGTCGGAGTCAACCACTAGGGGTTGACGCTACTGCACGTTTGCCGTCAGAAGTGGTTCACTTCTCGCATAGCGTCGCGGATGGCGCCATCTCGGCAAGCGTCGAGAGTGTTACGGTACATTCGACGATCGTGACCAGAGTCACATAACGAATTGGTATCGAGATCATTGCAGGTTGAACTCACCCGTGGGTCATGGGGCGCTCCTTGACGCATGTGGCAAATGGGCAAGTAGGTGTACTGGACCCTGCAAGTGACTTATGCTTTAGGAGTCAACTCGAGAGTTGATTTCTATCTCAGCTACCGCGAGAGGGACATCCAGACCCAATATCGACAACGCACGGGCATGTGGGGAAGCAGGCCGAGAGCGTCACGAAGTTCGATGGGGAAGGACCCGCACGGGGTGGAGGAGCAGGAGTCGCTTGACAGTTGGCAGCACTGTGTTCGTTTAAGTTCTTCTATTCAGAAACACGCATCTGTGTGACTGGGGCGAGGATGCGACCACGGCGAGCCACATCGGGCAGCGTGTTCCACGCGCCTGGGCGTCCAACCCCGCGGGGAAGGCCGTCTGGGGCCCGGCTCCGGCATACCGTGACTGCATTCCCGCAACTCCACGAGTCCGGTTACTTGCACCGCCACGCGCGGAGCGTGGTCAACCGGAAGGAGAATGCAGACGATGGCGGATGCTCGCATACCTTCTGGAAGGTCGTGCCCCACGGGCACTCCCAGCGTTTGCAGCCCTGAAATGGTCTGCAGCCGGGAGTCACTCCGAGGCAAAGGTCTACCAGATATCCCGACGGGAGTTTCTCCCCGCCGGGGCACTCGCATACGGCGGGAGAGTTGGTCCTCGATGACCGTCGAGGCGCTCTGTCGCCGGCGTGAGCATAGGTGTGTGACATCCTCGTCACTGCTGCGTCTCCTGGGCCCCGGGCATTCCTATGTCTTGTGCGAATTGACATAGGGTGCCGAGGGCTTGGCTCGTGGTGCGTATCTCGCAGTCCTTGTGGGCTTGCGGGAGTCTCAGCCATACCCGACGCCGGGATCGGCGCGCCTTTATCCGTCAGTGCGGGCGCGTTCAAGGCGAGGGGAAGGTGCGTAGAGGAGTTACCTCGTGGCCACCACCTTGACGGCCGACACGCGTCGGCGTTCCATCGGCGGGCGTTTCCGCCTGCGTTCCTACCTCGCCGCTGCTGCATGCACGGCGAGCTTGTCTACCATTGCTCCGATGACTCCTGCCGTCGCGCAGGAGAAGTCGCTCACCATCGAAGACCTCACGGCCGCCTTCAAGGGCGGGAAGGGCTCCATTGCTGACCTTGCTGGCGCCATCGCCGGAGTCCAGGGCGAGATTGCCCGCTTGGAGGCAGAAATCGGCCAGCGTCGCGAGGACGTTAACCGCGCCCTCGTCGATCTCCAGGACGCTCGCACCGAGCTGGCGCAAGCCAAGCGCGGAACTTCCACGGCGCGCACGCAGCTTGATGATGCGCAGTCCGCCGTGGAGAAGGCACAAGAGCGCCTCAACGAACTGTCGCGCACGGCGTACCGTCGCTCGGCTGCCTCGGATTCCGTGACCACCGCCGCTGGCGGTGACGCACGCGAAAAGATGCTGGAGCGCCAGTCTTACCTGCGCTCGCAGGCGGACTCCCAGAAGGAAGTCGTCGATCAGCTCGAGCGGGAGCGCACCGAGAAGGCCAACAAGGAGTCGCAGCTGCGCAAGGCTGAGGAACTCGCGGCAGCCCGCGAGCAGCGCGCGGCAGACGCCGAGGCTCAGGCCCGGGCCATCCTGGGTTCGAGCCAAAGCGCGGTCGAGGAGGCGATGAGCGAGCGCTCGACCCTCGTCGCGCAGCAGGAAGAAGCCCAGGCTGCTCTCGATGCCGCCCGCGGCTCCCGCGCCCGCACGACTGTAGGCGCTTCCGGCCCGTCCGCGACGAGCGATACGCAAGCGACGCAAGGTAATCAAGGGGCCAGAGAAAATGTTGGGAACTCCAACGATTCGGCATCCCAGTCCTCGACGGAGGTGTCGACCACCGCGTCGAACTCCAACGCCAATTCTGTGACCACGTCTGCTGCAGGGGAAGGCACGCAGACCGCCGGCACGACAGTCGCCGACGCGGAGCCAACAACCACCGGCACCGCAGACGCTTCCGACACGACGACACAGACCGTCGAGGCGCTAGCGGAAATGAGTTCGCAGAACGCCGCTCAGGGCGGCGCTACCGAGCAGGTCTCCAGCGTTGATGGACAAACACTTGCTGTGGCGGGCGGCGTTTTCGGCGCGGCAGCCGCCATGATTGCGGCCTCACAGCCGGATCACACGGCATTTGCCCAGGGCAGCTCCCTCGACGAGGGACAGCTCTCCGCCATCCAGAACACGCTCACGGCCGTTTCTGACGCGTTTAACGATCAGAACAAAGCCGGGGAGGCTGGCGCGGTGACCAACGCGGCATCGGGAGCAGATAGTGACCTTGTGGGCGACCTGGACGGCGTCCTCGAGTCACTGGATACGACGCAGTCCATCACGGAGAAAGCGACCGCTGCGGTGGCCAGCCAGGGCACCGATGCTCGCATCGAAGCTGTCATCGCGCGTGCGATGTCGCAGGTGGGCACCCCGTATGCATGGGGTGGCGGCGACGCCAACGGCCCAACCAAGGGCATCCGCGACGGCGGTGTGGCCGATAGCTTCGGCGACTACAACAAGGTGGGCTTCGATTGCTCCGGCCTCACGCTCTATGCGTTCTCGGCCGCGGGTATCTCGCTGCCACACTACACCGGCTACCAGTACAACGAGGGCACCAAGGTGGATCCGAGCGAGATGAAGCGCGGCGACCTCATCTTCTACGGTCCGGGCGGCGGCCAGCACGTAGCCATCTACCTGGGCGACGGCACGATGATTGAGGCTCCGGAGTCGGGCGGCACGGTCCAGGTCTCGCCTGTGCGCTATGGCGGCATGGCCCCGTACGCGGTGCGCCTCATCGGCTAAGCCAACTTCTCACCTTAAGTCCGAAGTCTCGGACGTGTGCGTGGTGAGAACAGAGGAGATACGTCCCCATCATGAGCTAGATCTGCCCTTTCGCCTTGAGTCGCAGATCACGCTGACCAATTTCGGTCCCCATCGTCAAGGCGACCAAGTTCTCCAACCTTTGGTTGGTAGGGTCACTGGTATGACTGACGCACACACTCATGCCGGTGATTATGACGCCCTCCTCGTTCTTTCTTTCGGTGGCCCGGAAGGAAACGAGGAGGTCGTTCCTTTTCTTGAAAACGTCACGCGGGGCCGCGGCATCCCGCGCGAGCGACTCAAGGTCGTGGGCAAGCACTACTTCCACTTCGACGGCGTAAGCCCACTCAATGGCTTAAACCGCGAGCTCATTGCCCATATCGAGGCTGAACTCGCCGCGCGCGGACTGGACCTGCCGGTCTTCTTTGGCAACCGCAACTGGCACCCGTTCGGCACCGAGGCCGTGGACGAGCTCACCGCAGCGGGTAAGACCAACGTCCTGGTCTTCGCCACCTCCGCCTGGGGCGGCTACTCGGCGTGCCTGCAGTACGACGAGGACATCGTCAAGCTGCGCGACTATGTAGCAGAGAAGGGCTACCCGGAGATTCGCTTTACCAAGCTGCGCCAGTTCTTCGACCACCCGAAGTTCATCGCGGAAATGGCCACTGGAGTGCGCGAAGGCTTTGCCAAGCTGTCCGATGCCCGCCTTGTCTTCACCGCTCATTCCATCCCTACCGCGCACGACGCGGTCGGGGGAGCAGAGGGTGATAAGAACCTCTACTCACGCCAGGTCGCCGAGGCCGCACGTCTCATCGCGGATGCCGCCGGCGTCGAGGACTATGACTTGGTATGGAACTCGCGCTCGGGCAATCCCGCCACGCCGTGGCTCGCGCCCGACGTCGTCGACCACATGGAAGCGCTCGCGGAGCAGGGTGTGAAGCAGCTCGTCGTGTGTCCGGTCGGCTTCATCTCGGACCACATGGAGGTCGTGTGGGACCTCGACACCGAGCTCGTCGCTGCGGCGAAAGAGAAAGGCGTGGAGATCTACCGCACGCGGACCGCGGGGCCGAGCGACGCGTTCTCCTCGATGGTTGTGGACCTCATCGAAGAGCTTTGCGCTGACCGTCAGCCGGAGGGGCTGGGCACCGTCACCGTGCAGGGCTGCACAGTCAATGGCGCACCGTGCGCTGAGGGATGTTGCGATATCTGGAGCCTCCACAAACCTCATTAAGTCAAGTTAAATAAGTTGACCAGCGACGAACGAACTCCTTAAATCAAGTGAAATGACTTGATTTAAGGGGGCTCGCGTCAGCGGCCGAAGTCGGCGACGGCGTAGGCGACGCCGGCCATCCGGGCCTGCCGGATGTGCCGCCACAGGCGGAGCAGCTGCGGGTCGAGCGAGTGATCCTGGAGGCGGTCCGTGACGGTCTCGATGATCGCGGCGACGCGGTCTGCGCGGGCAAAGAGTTTGGCGGCGCGGGGCGGGGTGGCATCGGGGAGCCCGGGCGTGTCGTAGAAGTCGGAGAGGGTGCCGACGGTGAGCCGCGGATTGGGCAAGTCTTTTTTGACATAATCTAGCCCCTCGATGATGCGGGCGGATTCCTCGGTCGCTTGGGCGAGCAATGCGTCAGCCTCGCCGGGGCTCAGCCACGCGGGCGCGGGCAACGGCTGCGTCTCTTCGATGAGCTGCCATTGGGTGTAATTGGGACCTGCATGCGGCACGAGCACGAGATGGACGCTCGGATCGGCGGTGCGCACGACGATGGCGCCGGCGGGGCTCGCGCTGGCTGCGGC
>NZ_LT596208.1:950724-991233 GCF_900092335.1 Corynebacterium phoceense | reverse complement strand
GAGGCGGAGGACGGGTTCGCCGGGCCCCTGGCCGAGGAGGGCATCGGTAGCGGCGCGCAGGCGCGCTAAGATGTCGCTGAACGCGGCGGAGCCGTAGGCCTCGGGGTAACCGCCGAGCTCCGTGAGAGCGTCAATGAGCTCGTCCGCGGGTTCGTGGCCGTGGAGCCAGGCTCCCAGCCAGACGGCAGAATTTTGCAGTGGGGACCAGACCTCGGCGCGCATATCCATAACACGGGCAGTGTAGTAGATAGACTGTCCCGCTATGAGCTTTGATTCCCGCGATCCCTATGGTGGAGACATTCTGGCAGGCCACAAACGCACACGCCCCAAGGAGTACCCGGTTGTGCCCGCACAACCGGGCATGGTTGTCGAAGTTGTCGGCGACGACTTCGTCGGTGCCGTGATGGGCGTGGACAAGACCGTTTACGGCCAGGTCATCCGCCTGGAGGACCGACATGGCGTGGAGCGCGTCTTCAACCTCGTGCCGGGCGGATTCCTGCTCGAAGGCCAGCAGGTGACACTTACGCGCTACGTGCCGAAGCAGGCGCTGCGTAAGTCGAACTCTGGCTCGCGTCGCGTGGAGAATGTCGAGGCTAAGGTCATCGCGCCGTCGCGAATCTGGGTCGAGGGTGTGCATGACGCCGCCATCGTGGAGAAGGTCTGGGGCCACGACCTGCGCGTCGAAGGCGTCGCCGTGGAATACCTCGAGGGCCTCGACAACCTGGAGGAACGCCTCGCCGAGTTCCAGCCGGGCCCGGGACGACGCGTGGGCGTGCTCGCTGACCACTTGGTGGAGGGGTCGAAAGAAACGCGCATGACGCAGGCGTTGGGGCCGGACGTTCTCGTTACAGGACACCCGTTCATCGATATTTGGGCGGCGGTGAAACCGGAACGCGTGGGGCTCAAGGCATGGCCTGACGTGCCCTACGGCGAGGACTGGAAGACCGGCATCTGCCAGCGCGTCGGCTGGTCTGATCCCAAGGATGGCTGGCGCCACGTGTATAACGCGGTGCACAGCTTCCGCGATTTGGATTCTTCGCTCATCGGGGCGGTGGAGCGGCTCGTCGACTTCGTGACAACGCCGGAGCTGCGGAAGGAAGACCTGCTCTAGGCTGGCTTATTCGCGCGCTCCATGACGTTGATGGCAAGCTGCCAGCCTGCCATTTCTGCTGCCCAGCCCGCGGCTTGGAGGCGCTGGGACATGGCCTGCTTGGAGATGCCGAGCTCGGCGGCCGCCTCGTTCTGGTTGAGGCCGCCGCGCACGAGGGCCGTGGCCTCGCGACCTTCGATGGTGCGCTTGTGCAGCACGTAGCCGAGCAAGGCAAAGACTGCTGCGATGTCCGAGGCCTCCGATGCGCGGCCGCGCGCACCGATCTTCGCGTAGACCTGCGCCGGGCGTGCGTTCTTGGGCAAGGATGCGGTGGCCGTCGCGCGGGTCGTGGCTTCATCTTCGGCAGCACCAGCGTCAGCACTCGGGGCAAGCGAGGGGGTTACGCCGATACCAATGGCCCAATCACCGTCGGCGAGCAGGGCCATGACGACGTCGCACACGCTGTGTGCCGAGTCAACGATGGCGCAGATGTCTTCGACTCCGAGCATCTCAAACTCGCCGACACCGTCGAGCGTCGCGAGCGCCTCCGCGGAGCGCTGAACGAGCTGGGCGCGGCGCACAGAACGGCCGCGATAACGGGCATGGACGGCAAGCATGATTCCTTGACATTCTTTCGGGCAGGACGAGAAACTGCGCTTAAGTCTAGTCTTTTGGCTTGATTTAGGGAAGTTCGCGGACGAGCTTAGCGTCGAGCACGAGACCTGCGATGCCGACGGCGGCGAGGACAACGGTGGCTGTGATGGCCCACGGGTTGAGGCCCGTGGTGAGCGTCTCACCAAAGAACACGCCCATAGCCGTGGTAGGGATGGACCCCAGCGCGGTCGCCAGGAGGAACTGCAGGAAGGGCACGGGTGTGAGTGCCGCAGCATAGTTCAAGATAGAGAAGGGCACGCCCGCGACCATGCGCAGGCTCGCGATGGCGAACCACCCGCGGCGCTCCAAGTGCGCGTTGAGCTTGAAGACCGCGGGGTGCACGAGCCGCGGGTGCATCCAGTCTCCGAGCAGGCGCCGCACCACGAGGAAAGAAATTGCCGCGGAGACGGAGAGGGCCGTGAGTGCGAGAAGCAGGCCTTCGACTGGGCCGAAAAGGATTCCCGCGGCGACCGTCCAGATAGTGCGGGGCAAAGGGAATAACGTAAGCGTGACGTAAGCCAGCCAGAAGACAATGGGGAACCAGGGATCGCAATGTGTCGCCCAGGAACGCAAGGTCGAGAGATCGGGAACGTCCACGAAGACGATAAATGCAACGACAATACCCAGGATGAACACAGCCTGAAGCCAATGTTTCAGGCTCCAGCCTTGAATGGTGCGGGCGGCATCGGCAAGCACGGTGCGCACAAAGTCTGCAAGCTGCCGGAGATAGGGCTGCCGTTCTTTCTTCACGGTCAGTGAGCTTAACCCACACGTCAGGCTGCAGACAGGGTGGCGCGCGGTGGCATATACGAATGTCTACTTGATCACTCAGGTTCCGCTAAGTTAGAAGGAAACGTGCTGCTCAGAGCGCTGTGCTTGCCGGCAACTCTGGGTGGCATATTTTTTCTACGGATTTTTTCGTATTTTTTCGCTCGCGTCTGGCAATATAAAACTTATAGCTTTCTCGTTCACCTATCTTAAGGACCCCCATGGATTACATTCTTGCCTTGGGAGACAACCCCGACTATCCCTTGTGGCTGCGCGCGACGCACCTCATCAACTTTATTTTGATGGGCATGCTGTTGCGCTCAGGTTGGGAAATGCTATCCTCTCTGCCGCGCCTTTGGTGGCGCAACGACTGCGCCCCTGGAACCGAGTGGCTCAAGTTCACCAAGCGTGAGCTGCCGAAGGAAGAGGGCGTGTACACCTCGCTCATGGATGAGAAGTCCATGTCGCCGCTGCTCTCCCTGCCAGGACGCGAAAATATTGGTCTCGGTCGTCACTGGCACGGCCTGTCCGTGATGCTCTGGGTGCTCAACGGGCTGGTGTACGTCATCCTGCTGTTCGCAACCGGCCTGTGGCGTCGCATCGTCCCCACCTCCTGGGACATTATCCCGGAGGCGTGGCACTCGCTGCTTACGTACCTGAGCTTTAAGACCCCCGACCTGGCGCTTTTCGATCCCTACGACGCGTTGCAACAGCTCGCTTATTTTGCAGTCATCTTCCTTATCGCTCCGTTCATGATGATTACGGGTGCGGGCATGTCGCCGGCGCTGCGTGAGAAGTTCCCTCGCTTCTTCAAGTTCTTGGGCGGCCACCAGAAGGCTCGCTCCCTGCACTTCATCGGCATGGTGATGATGTGCATGTTCATCATCATCCACGTCTTCCTCGTCTTCTTTGTCCACCGCGAGCACAACATGGTGCACATGGTCTTCGGCGACGTCACGCCGGAGCGCTACGCCCAGGCGTTTACGACGATGGTCATCACCATCGGCGTGGTCATTATCTTCTGGATCGGCCTGTCCTACTGGACGCTCGCGGACCGCGCCCGCGCACACCGCTTCGTCGTGGCCTTCACCGAGATCGGCCGCAAGATCTTCTTGAACTGGTTGCGCCCGTCCGCAGCGACACAGAAGGTCTACACCGAGCGCGATATTTCCGAGTTCCACTGGACCAACGGCCTGCCGCCTACGAAAGAGGAGTCCCCGGAGTGGACCGCATTCCGCAACAACGACTTCAAGGACTACGTCATCGAGGTCGCCGACGACGTCAACGGCACGTCGAAGACGGTCACGCTCGATGAGCTGCGTGCGCTGCCGCAGCACTCCTTTATTGCGACGCACACCTGTATGCAGGGGTGGTCTGCGACCTCGCGCTGGGAAGGTCCTCTCATGAAGGACGTCCTCGCCCTGCTCGGCGAGCGCCCGGCTGGCGCGCACTACGTCATGGTCGAGTCCTACGGCTTGGCACAGAAGATGTACGATAACCGTCCGCGCGAGCCGTTCTACGCGTGCTTCGACATCGACACGGCCATGGAAGACCACTCCATCCTCGCGATTGCCCGCAATGGTCACCCGGTCGACATTCACCTGGGCGCGCCAGTGCGTGCCCGAGTCGAGTCGAACCATGGCTACAAGGCCGTGAAGTGGGTCTCCAAGATTGCATGGATTGCCGACTACAAGGACATCGGCGACGGTCGCGGTGGCACCCGTGAGGACTCCGCGCTGCAGGCTTTCAACGGCCGCATCTAATATTCGGCCTGCGAATTGACGCCGTTCCCGCTCATAGCGGGGGGCGGCGTCGCCGTCGTTTTCTACGGCTAGACGTGTAGAATTTCCGTCATGTCGATTATTGTTTCCACTCATTACAAGGTCACCGGCGTCCACGACGACGATGACGTGCGCAAGGCACTGCAGTCCCTCTACGATATTTTCGCTGAGCACGGCCTGGGCCAGGCGACTTTCGAAATCCGTTCGCAGGACGACGTCAAGCTTATCATCAAGCACAAGGACGACGTCATCCCCAATGTCGCGGAGATGAATAAGGCCTTGGCGTCCGCGGGCAACTACGAAATCGTCTCGCGCTAACGACGCATTCCTTTAACGCAGAACACTGCCGCCGGTCACGGCGGCAATTCTTTTAGGCTGCCGTGAACTTCCTGGCAATATCGGGGGTATGCGGGTGTGGGTTAGGTTCGCACGGCGGGGAAGAGGATACTAGAGGAAACTCATTACTCGTCGCTGCAGTGGCGAGTCCATTTGGCGCCCGTGAGGACGCAGCCGCGCTCCGGGCTTGTGCATCCGGGGTCACGCGTCCTGGGCCTTTTTCAATTCCTAAAGGTGGATGCACCAGCCATGTCAAACCTCACTTCCTACCTCGACGCCGCGACGTTGCTCGAGGCTTTTGGCCCTTGGGTCATCGTCGGCATCGCGCTCGTCGTCTTCATTGAATCCGGTGTCCTGTTCCCGTTCCTGCCCGGCGACTCGCTGCTCGTCACGGCAGCCGTGCTGCGGGGTCAACTCAACGTCTCTATCTGGGCCCTGCTGATGGTAGGCTTCGTCGCCGCCTTCCTGGGCGACCAGGTGGGCTTCTGGCTGGGCCACAAGTTTGGGCGCAAACTCTTCAAGGCTGACGCCCGCCTGCTCAAGCTGCAGTATCTCCACGCTGCCGAAGAGTTCTTTGCCAAGCATGGACCGGCAGCGCTCGTGCTGGGGCGCTTTGTGCCCATCGTGCGCACGTACGTCCCCGTCGCAGCAGGCACGGCGCAGATGCCGTACCGCCACTTCATCGGCTGGAACGTCGCGGGCGCAGCTTTGTGGGTGCTGTCCATGAACTTGGTGGGAGTATTCCTGGGCAATATTCCGGGCATTGCAGACTCGATCGAAAAGATCATGCTCCTCATAGTTTTCATCTCAGTCGCGCCGATCATCATCAAGGCGTTGTATGAGCGCCACAAGTTGAAAAAGCGCGCCACCATCGTGGAGGAAACGCCAGCCGTACTCAGCGATAATACTGCGCGCTAAGCATCAGCTCATACCCACAACCGGACGCCGCCGTGGTGTCCGGTTGTGTTCGTTTTCGCCGAAGAATGAGCACGATGGCAGAGGAGAAGCAGCCTTGATCGGGGTACCAATGTGTATTTACGGAATATCCTTAGTAATCTCATTCACACCTGTTCTGCGCCGGTGAGGTGTGGCATAAGGGGCGTTACGGCGCTGGCCGCAACTGTGGCCAAAGAAAAGTTCTGAATCGATCAAGGTCGCCCAGCGACCGAGAAGGACGTTGAGCATGCAAACTTCACTCGGCCTCACCCTCATGGGCCTCGTGATTATCTTCCTTACGGTGGGAATCCTAATCCGCGGTAAGACGAACCCTATTGTTCCCATGACGCTTGTGCCGGTGGCTGGCGCGCTCCTGTGCGGCTACGGGCTGGGGGAGATCTCTGACTTCTTTAGCTCAGGTCTCGAATCCGTGATGAACGTCGTGGTGATGTTCATCTTCGCCATCATCTTCTTTGGCATCCTCCAAGACGTGGGTCTGTTTGTGCCGGTCATCCGGGCGCTCATCAGGGCGACGCGAGGCAACGTCATTGCGGTCACCATGGGTACGGCCGCCATTGCCATCGTGGCGCACCTCGACGGCTCCGGCTCGACGACGTTCCTGCTCACCATTCCCGCGCTGCTGCCGCTCTACAAGGCGCTTCGTATGTCGCGCTACATCCTCATTACAATCGTCGCCCTGTCGGCGTCCGTGATGAATATGCTGCCTTGGGGCGGCCCGCTCGGCCGTGCAGGCGCCGTCGTGGCCCAGGAACCCAATGACATCTGGGTCCACCTCCTTCCCATCCAGGGTGTCGCCGTCGTCATGGTCCTCCTCGTCGCCGCGGCCCTGGGCCTGCGCGAGCGGCGTCGTCTCGCGCGTCTGCGTGCCTCGGGTGAGTTCGAAGGCGACACTAACGTCGATGTCGAGCAGATTGCGCAGGCCTTCGCTGCGCAGCAGGCCGCCGATAAGGAGGCGCTCGGATTCCGTCACCGCACCGGCCGATGGGTCACCATCGTCAATATCGTGGTCGCACTGCTCATCCTCGTGGCGCTGCTCTCCGGCCTCATGCCGCCAGCCCCGGCGTTCCTCATCGGCACGACCATCGCACTCATCGTCAATTTCGAGGGCGCCTCCGAGCAAAGCGATGCGCTCCGTCGCCACGCCCCGAATGCGCTCGCCATGGCCGGGGTCATCCTCGCTGCCGCCATGTTCCTCGGCGTCCTCAACGAAACCGGCATGCTCGAGGAAATCGCGCTCACGCTCGTCAACATCCTCCCGGAGGAAGTCGGTCCGTACCTCCACGTCATCATCGGCGTCTTCGGCGTGCCGCTCGATCTCCTCACGTCGACGGATGCGTACTACTTCTCCGTGCTGCCCATCATTCAGGGCACCGTGGAAACGTACGGCATCACGGGCATGGGTGCCGCGTCGGCGCTCATCATCGGCAACGTCATTGGCACGTTCGTCTCGCCGTTCTCGCCGGCTCTGTGGCTCGCCCTTGGCCTCGCGGGGGCAAACATGGGCAAGTACCTCAAGATTGGCTTCCCGCTCGCGTGGGGCTTCTCCGTGGTCCTCGTCCTCGTCGCATTTTTGACGGGCATGCTGATGTAACAGCCGTCGCCCTTCTCCCAAGCCCGCCGTGCGCACGCTGTGCGCCGGCGGGTTTGGTGATCATCGCGCCTAAGCATCGGAGCCGTTCTTAACGGAGACCTGGGGTTTCTTCGCGCGATATAGCGGGCACAACCTGCAGAAATATCCAGGCGTAGGCCAAGGTTATTGCACCTATGCACAAGCCCACTGCGGCATGCGTCGTGGCAGGATCGGCGCCCGTGCTTATCTGCCACATACCCGCCGCACCGGCGACCGAGCCGAATGCGGCGGTGATGATATGCACGACGGAACGAGTCGCCGGCGACAAACAAAATAGTAGAAAGTGAAGGCCGACGATAACGGCGATGGCAGGCTGTATCAGATCGACGTTCATGCTACGGAGGAGATAGGCCGCGCCCCATATCACGAGAAATTCAACGCAGAACGCCACGGACACTATCCGGTTGGTCGCACGCCGTTCAGCGTGGTCTGCGGCACCTACAGGGTTTGTGGCCAGGGTTACCCGTTGGCGCCGGCGATGTAGGCGCAGGACGATTAATACAGCAGCGGCAATGAGTTCTAGCACTGCTAAGGCGGTGCCTACTGGATAGAGTCCTAGCGGCCAATGGACCCACAGGAAAGTGAATCCAATCATTATCCAGAATCCTAGGGTGCGCGAGTCCACGAGAGCAGTCCCTCCTTATCGAGGCGTAGGGAAAACGGGGCGGCCCCGGTGAGCAACAAAGACTAGGACACCAGGTCGTAGACGGGGCCAAGCCCGCGCAGTATCACTTTTGTGGAGAGCATATACGTCAACGGCAAGCGCGCCGCGACAATCGAAGACGACAGGGGAGTAAGGAGGGTACGGGAAAACCACGAAAGGCTCCGGAGTAATCCGGAGCCTTTGCTCTGTGCCCGAGGGGGGACTTGAACCCCCACGTCCGTTAATAGGACACTAGCACCTCAAGCTAGCGCGTCTGCCATTCCGCCACCCGGGCTGGGTGCTTCGGCCTTTCGACCTGGCTTGTGCTTTCAACCTCTCGGTTGGGCACTCGTAAAATATAGCCCGATTCAGAGCATGAGCACAAATCGGCAGGTCATTGACTATTTCTACGTACTTTAGGAGTGATTCTTGCGGCTTAGAACTTACAACGCTGCAACTTTGCCCACTGCGCGTGGGGAAATCGGCATTCCTGCGGCGGCCTGTGGGCCGGATTGTGCTCGAAAACGGCGCAGAATGTGGCGGGCCAATCTCCAGCACATATGGTGTGACATGAGGTACAAAGGAAGCATGATTTCTTACGCTGATGATCCCCGTTTCCCCGGACCCGACCCGTACGCCCCATTGCGCGATGTGCCGTCGTTCGAGTTGACCTCAGCGGACATCGAAGACGGCGCGGAGATTGCAGAGCGCTTCCGCGCTCCGGAGTCCGTCTCGCCCCAGCTGGCCTGGTCTGGTCTGCCAGAGGGCACTAAGTCCCTCGCCGTCACGTGCTACGACCCGGATGCGCCCACCGCGTCGGGCTTCTGGCATTGGGCAGCCTTCAACATTCCTGCCAACGTCACGGAGCTGCCCACAGGCGCAGGCGCCGCAGAAGACCTCGGCCTGGGCGGTGACGTGGTGAGCCTGCGCAACGACTCGGGCGCGCGCACCTACTACGGTCCCAACCCGCCAGCCGGCCATACGCCGCACCGTTACCTCTACGTCGTCCACGCCGTCGACGTGGAAAAGCTCGACATCGACCCGGATTCCACGGCCACCGTGCTTGGCTTTAATCTGCATTTCCACGCGCTCGGCCGCGCCATTCTCTGGGGCTGGTACGAGACCGTTGAGGAGGCCTGATATGGCCAAGACCATGCCCGGCACGGCGCCGGTGCCCGTGGCGCTGCGCGTCGGTGGCGCGTTCATGGCGCTTGCACTCGTCCTGCTGCTCTTTGGCGTGCTCTCGCTCGTCTCAGACGGTTGGATGGTGCCCTACGGTGTTTCGCCCCGTTTCTTGCTCATCGTCGCCGCAGCGGCGCTTGCAGGCGCCTTCGTGACTACGAGCACGGAACACCGCGGCTCGCCGGCCCAAGTTATCGGTTTGGTCGCCGCGCTGGCGCTCGTCATCGCCAGCCGCTTCGTGAGCGCCCAGGCCATCGGCCACATGGCGCAATACTGGCTGTTCCTCTATGCCGTAGCCGCTCTCCTGTGCGCGCTCGTCATCCGACGCTCGCTTATTCCTAAGGACTAGGAGAAAAAGCCACACGCCCCCGCGTCTTCCAACGAAGACGCGGGGGCGTTGCGTGCGCGTGGGGCCTTAGGCCTTCCAGGGGAGGCCAGAGCCGACGGCATCGGAAAGCGAGGCAAGGCCATGCGCGCGGACCTGGGCGGCGAGGCCAAGGTGGATGTCGCGGATCCAATCCGGGCCGCCATAGATGAGCGGCGTGTAGCCCTGCAGGAGCGAGGCGCCGGAGGTAATGCGCTCCCACGCCTGCTCCGGGGTGGAGATACCGCCCACGGCGATAAGGGCCAGCTTGTCACCCACGCGGGCGTGGAGACGGCGCAGGACCTCCAGTGCGCGGGCGGCGACGGGCGCGCCGGAGATGCCGCCGGCGCCCATGGCCTCGACCTCTTCGCGCGGAGTCTGCAGGCCCTCGCGCGAGATGGTGGTGTTGGTGGCGACAATGCCAGCCAGACCGAGGTCGACGGCGAGGTCGGCCACGGCGTCGACATCTTCATCGGAGAGATCCGGGGCGATCTTGACGAGGACCGGGACCTTCGTGGATTCCTGGACAGCGACGAGGATGGGGCGCAGGGATTCGACGGCCTGGAGGTCGCGTAGGCCCGGGGTGTTGGGGGAGGAGACGTTCACCACGAGGTAGTCCGCGAGGTCGCCTAAGACGGAGGCGGACTGGCGGTAGTTGGCGACGGCCTCCTCGGCAGGCACCACCTTGTTCTTGCCGATGTTGATGCCGATGACGTCGCTGTAGCGGCGCGCGCGGAGGTTCTGCGCGACCTTGGAGGCGCCGTCATTGTTAAACCCCATGCGGTTGAGGATGGCCTTGTCTGCGGGCAGACGGAACAGGCGCGGGGCTGGGTTGCCCGGCTGCGGCATGGCGGTGACGGTGCCGAGCTCGGCGTAGCCGAAGCCCACGGAGGTCCAGGCATCCGGCGCGGAGCCGTTCTTGTCGAAGCCGGCGGCCAGGCCCAGGGGACGCGGGAAGTGGACGCCGAAGACGTCCTGAGCGAGGACCGGGTCGTCGACAGCGAGTGCCTTGCCCAGGGCGCGGTTGACGGGGCCTAGCTTCTGCAGCCCGGCGAGGCCTTGGGAAATGATGGTGTGAATGCGCTCGGGCGAGAACTGGAACATGCCCTTGAGCGCGACGTGGTAGGCCTTGATGCGAAGGTCGTGGAAGCGGGAGGAGGTCATCGGAGAATCCTTAAGGGTTTAGGCGTCGAGCTTGGGGTCGGAGACGATTTGAAGGCCAGCGCCGGTGGCGGAGCCAAAGACCGCGATGCCGTCCTCGGTGACGGCCATGTGTTGGGCGTCGGCAACAGTGTCGACCTGTCCCTGGGGCTCGGGGACACCAGAAGCGATGCGGAAGGCCTGCGCCTTATTGTTGTCCGTCGTCGTGACCCACGCGAGCTGACGGCTGTCGTCCCAAGCGGTGGCCCACGGCATGCCGTCGGTGTTGCCAAACTGGTGGAGACGAATGACGTCCTCGGAGGTGTAGATGGCCACGCGCTTGCCCTCGGTGTCCGCGGCGACGAGGACGCCATGGTTGCCGGAAGAGATAAGGCCCACGCCTTGGCCGACGCGCAGGCGGCCGCCCTCGCGGGAGTTCTCCCAGTCGAGGTTCTGGATGGTGGTGTCAGCGCGCCAGACGCGCACGACGTTGTCAGTGCCGTCCTGGTTGCGCACGGCCACGAGCTGGTCGGTGGGGGCCTGGACCGAGAAGTCGTCAATGCGCTTATCGTCCTTGTAGACGGCGACCTCGCTCGCCTCGTGAGAAGAAACGAAGAGCTCGCCGGAGGAGGTGAGCGCTGCGGCGGTCACGGGGTAGGCTTCCTCGGTATTGACCATGCGTTTCTGGGTGGGGTCCGCGGCGTCGAAAATGCGCACGCGGTTGCCGCACGCGAGAACGAATTCGGTGTCGGTCGGCGTGAGGTCGCCGCACTGTGTGTCGACGTCGATGGCCGTGGCTTTCTTCGCCGTGAAATCGGCGGGGGTGCCGATGGTGAGCGTGTCCGGGGTGCGCACGGCGATATACTCACCGGCGGCCTCAATGTCCGTGATATCACCAAAGTCGATGACGTCGCCTGCGGGGTGAGCATCCTTCGGGGAGGGGGCAGGCGAGGCGTCGCCCATCTCCTCTACGTTGTCGTCTGCGGTCGTATTCGGCATGTCCGAGCACCCGGCCACCGCAGCGCCAGCCAGGCCCACAGCGAGGGCGGTGGCGGCGAACCGGCGGGCGGCAGGAGCGGACTTCTTCATCACTACAGTCACGTCGGGTTAGTCTAGCAGCGCAACCCCGCGTGGCAGAGCACCTCACATACAGAAAAGCCGGGTAGGGTGTCCTGTCGTGATTGAAGCAACCGCCGCCAGCGACATGTCCTGGCTCCAAGTCATTGTTCTCTCCGTCGTGCAGGGCCTCACCGAGTTTTTGCCGGTGAGCTCCTCGGGCCACCTGCGCATCGTCTCCACACTTTTCTGGGGCGAAGACGCTGGCGCGTCTTTTACCGCCGTCATCCAGCTCGGCACAGAGGCCGCCGTGCTCGTCTTCTTCGCGAAGATGATCTGGCAAATCCTCACCGGCTGGTTCCGTGGACTGTTCAATAAGGAGCAGCGCGGCCAGGATTACCGGATGGGCTG
The DNA here is from genome assembly GCF_900092335.1 of Corynebacterium phoceense. Taxonomy (GTDB): domain Bacteria; phylum Actinomycetota; class Actinomycetes; order Mycobacteriales; family Mycobacteriaceae; genus Corynebacterium; species Corynebacterium phoceense. Next base: position 979,221 of record NZ_LT596208.1, on the reverse strand, counting down.
GATGGTCATCGCGGGTTCCATCCCAATCGGCATCATTGGCGTGCTCGCCAAGGACATCATCCGCGAGAACCTCCGCAACCTGTGGATCACTGCCGCGATGCTCATCGCGTTCTCCTTCGTCTTCATCATCGCGGAACGCACCTCCAAGAAAACGCGCGGCTTCGAGGACCTCACGATGAAAGACGCCCTCATCATGGGTCTGTGCCAGTGCCTCGCGCTCATCCCGGGCGTCTCGCGCTCCGGCGGCACCATCTCCGGCGGCCTCTTCCTCGGCCTCGACCGCGAGGTCGCCACGCGCTTTTCCTTCCTGCTCGCCATCCCGGCCGTGCTGGCCTCGGGACTCTTCTCGCTGCCGGACGCGTTTGACCCGGCGGCGGGACAGGCGGCATCGGGAGCCCAGCTGCTCGTGGGCACGCTCATCGCGTTCGTCATCGGCTACGCGTCGATTGCCTGGCTGCTCAAGTTCGTGGGCAACCACTCCTTCGAGTGGTTCGCGGCTTATCGCATCCCGGTGGGCATCCTCGTGATGATCCTGCTGGCCCTGGGCGTGCTGCAGCCCTTCTAGAAACGTTTAAAGCTTAAAGCGATAGGATAGTCACCATGCATTCTTGGCCCGTACCCGAATTCACCACGCTGCCGGGCACTCCGCAGCAGCTCCACCTCTATGACACCGCGAACCGCACCATTGCACCGGTGGAGGTCGAGGGTGATACCGCCGGCATGTATGTCTGCGGCATCACGCCCTATGACTCGACGCACCTGGGGCACGCGGCCACGTACCTCACGTTCGACCTCATCTACCGACAGCTGCTCGACAACGGTCACAAGGTCCACTATGTCCAGAACATCACGGACGTCGATGACCCTCTCTTCGAGCGCGCCGAGCGTGACGGCGTGGACTGGCGTGAGCTGGGCACCTCCCAGATCAACCTCTTCCGTAACGACATGGAGCTGCTCTCGGTCTTCCCGCCGCAGGACTACATCGGTGCGATGGAGGCCATCGACGAGGTCATCGACATGGTTCAAAAGCTCCTCGACAACGGCGCGGCCTATGTCGTGGACGACGCGGAGTTCCCAGACGTCTACGCATCCATCGACGCCACCGCGAACTTCGGCTACGAGTCGAACTACTCGCGCGAGCAGATGATGGAGTTCTTCCGCGAGCGCGGCGGCGACCCGGACCGCGCAGGCAAGCACGACCCCCTCGACGCGCTGGTGTGGNGCACATCGAGTGCTCCGCCATCGCCACCAATCGCCTGGGCAAGAACTTCACCGTCCAGGGCGGCGGCAGCGACCTCATCTTCCCGCACCACGAGTTCTCCGCCGCGCATGCGGAGGCCGCCCTGCACTCCGAGCGCATGGCCGACTTCTACGTGCACACCGGCATGATCGGCCTCGACGGCACAAAGATGTCCAAGTCCCTGGGCAACCTCGTCTTCGTCCACAAGCTGGTGGAGGCCGGCCACGACCCCTCGGCCATCCGCCTCGGCGTCTTCGCGGGCCACTACCGCACGGAGCGCGACTGGTCAGACGGCGTCCTCACGGACGCCGCGGACCGCTTGACCAACTGGCGCGAGGCCCTCAACCACCCAGGCTCACGCGAGCTTGCCGATGCCCTCGTCGCGACGTTGCGTGAGCATCTCGCCGCCGATCTGGACACGCCGGGCGCTCTGGCCGCGGTGGACGAGTGGGCATCGGCAAGCCGGGGCTCCGATGAGGAGACCGCGGGCGAGCTGGTATGCGCGGCACTTAATTCGCTCCTCGGCGTGCGGGTGTAAGAAAAATAGGGGACAATGGCGCTCATGAGCATTCGCGCCGACTTCCAATCCACCGTCGACGAATTCATCGCCGACCTCACGTCCTTCGCTACTGGCTCGTACCTCAAGGAGGACGAGAAGGAATTCTGGGACCAGCCCTTTGACCCGGCGGTACTGCCGCAGCTGCGCAGCCTCCTCGAAGGCTTCCTGGACAACCTCGACAAGGTGCCGGATGACCCGGATGGGGAGACCATCGCCGCCGTCGCGGTGCCCTTCGTTGAGTCGCTGGAGTCCTTCAACGCGGCCCACGCGGGCGCGGTCATCGAGCCGGAGGAGAAGGAAGACCTCGCGGCCTTTATGCATGACGCAGCCGCGGCCACTGGCGCGGACGACGAGGCGCTGCGCGCGCTGCCCGAGCTCGACTAATGGGGCGGCCGCAGGCAATCTTCTGGGACATGGATGGCACCCTCACGGACTCTGAGCCGCTGTGGGAGAAAGCCACGTACCGCATGGCCGCGTTGCTCGGCCGAGAACTCACGCCCGAGGTGCGCGAACGCACCGTGGGCGCAAGTTTCCCCAACACTTTCCGCATCTGCTGCGAATGGGCCGGTTTTACGCCCGCGCACGGCGACTATGAGCGTTACCGCGACGACTCTTTCGAGTATGTCGCCTCGCTGTATCAGTCCCAGGACACCGTGTTTCCCGGCGTTCGCGCGCTACTGTCTGAACTGCAGGCGGACGGCGTGCCCATGTTCGTGACCACGAATACGGAACGCGCCGTGGCTATCGACGTCGTCGAGTCCATCGGGCGGTCCTACTTCGTCGACGTCATCTGCGGAGACGACGTGCCCGTGGGCAAGCCAGACCCGGCGATGTACCTCGAGGCAGCACGCCGCGCTGGCGCCCCTCCCGCGGACTGTCTCGTGCTCGAGGATTCCGCGACGGGCATGCGTGCTGCCGTCGACGCGGGGTGCCGCACGATCGGCCTGCCGCTCGATGACACGGTCACTGTGCCAGCGGCGGCCGTGCCTATCGCAACGCTCCGCGGGGACGACCCGCGCGCTCGTCACCTCGACGGAGTGGCGGCGGCGGGTCTCTACCGCCGGGTTGCGCAGCTGCCCACGCCCTAGGTTTTGGGNCATCGGGCGGTCCTACTTCGTCGACGTCATCTGCGGAGACGACGTGCCCGTGGGCAAGCCAGACCCGGCGATGTACCTCGAGGCAGCACGCCGCGCTGGCGCCCCTCCCGCGGACTGTCTCGTGCTCGAGGATTCCGCGACGGGCATGCGTGCTGCCGTCGACGCGGGGTGCCGCACGATCGGCCTGCCGCTCGATGACACGGTCACTGTGCCAGCGGCGGCCGTGCCTATCGCAACGCTCCGCGGGGACGACCCGCGCGCTCGTCACCTCGACGGAGTGGCGGCGGCGGATCTCTACCGCTGGTTTGCGCAGCTGCCCACGCCATAGTTTTTGGTAGACCAAAAGAAATACGGGGGCAATCACTGCGGGCCCAGTGTGGGGGTGCAATAATGAGGCACTATGAAGAATTTTGATGAGCTTTTTGCCGAAATTTCCGCCAAGGCCGCCGCGCATGAGGCTGGCTCAGGCACCGTGGACGCCCTCGACAAGGGCGCCCATTTCATTGGCAAGAAGATCATCGAGGAGGCTGGCGAAGTCTGGATCGCCTCCGAGTACCAGTCCGACGCCGAGCTCGCGGAAGAAATGTCGCAACTCATGTACTGGACCCAGGTCATGATGGTCAAGCGCGGTCTCACCCCCGACGACATCTACAAGTATCTCTAGTACAAGCATTTCTAGAACCACAGGGGAGTTCATCCAACCATGATTAAAGTCGCCGTCCCCAACAAGGGATCACTGTCTGAAGCCGCCACATCTATCCTCGCCGAAGCTGGCTACAAGGGCCGCGGCATGAACAAGGTCCTCAACATCGTCGATGACGTCAACGATGTGGAGTTCTTCTTCCTGCGTCCCAAGGACATCGCCATCTACGTCGCCTCCGGCATGCTCGATTTGGGTATCACCGGACGCGACCTCGCCGCCGACTCGCGCGCCGACGTCCAGGAAATCCTCGACCTCGGATTCGGCTCGTCCACCTTCCGCTATGCCAGTGTCGCTGGTGAGGACTGGAGCATTGACAAGCTTGAGGGCAAGCGTATCGCCACGTCGTATCCGAATATCGTCCGTCAGGACCTGAAAGATCGCGGGCTCAACGCCGAGGTCATCCGTCTGGACGGCGCGGTGGAGATTTCCATCCGCTTGGGCGTCGCGGACGCCATCGCCGATGTCGTCTCCACCGGCACGACGCTGCGCCAACAAGGCTTGGCCCCTTTCGGCGATCCCATCGTCACCTCCGAGGCCATCGTCATAAAGCGCTCGGGCGTTGAGGTCACTGCCGAGGAGCAGGTCGTGTTGGGCCGTATCCAGGGTATTCTCCACGCCCGCAACTACCTCATGCTCGACTACAACGTGGCGCAGGACAACCTCGCCGCCGCGGCGGCCGTCACGCCGGGCCTTACCGGCCCCACGGTCTCGCCGCTCAATCGCGAGAACTGGGTAGCGGTGCGCGCCATGGTGCCCAAGCGCGAAGCCAACCAGATTATGGATAAGTTGGCCGCCCTCGGCGCCGAGGCCATCCTCGCGTCCGACTTGCGGATTGCGCGAATTTAAACCCCATATCCGGGGGGTAATCCGGCCATCGCGGCCTAGGTCTGCGCGAATAGCACTACGATGGTGGGGGTTGTAAAACACTTACCCACCCTCGAGTACTAGGAGTTGTAGACCAAAATGGCTAAAACCTCCAAGAAGGCCGAAGAGACCACCGCGAAAGTCGAAGCAACGGCTGCTGACACGGCCAAGAAAGCTGATGTGACGACCCCGGCTCCTGAGGCCGCCAAGGAAGAGAAGTCGGCGAAGAAGTCTGCCTCGAAGAAAACCCGCACCGAGACCGACCTGCTCGGCGACATGGAAGTTCCGGCTGACGCGTACTACGGCGTCCACACGCTGCGCGCCATGGAGAACTTCCAGATTTCCTACGTCACCATCAACACCATCCCGGACTTCATCCGCGGCATGGTGCAGGTGAAGAAGGCCACCGCAATGGCCAATCGCCGCCTCCACGTCCTCCCCAAGAAGAAGGCCGAGGCCATCATCTGGGCCTGCGACCAGATCCTCGAAGAAGGTCGCTGCATGGACCAGTTCCCGCTCGACGTCTTCCAGGGCGGCGCGGGCACCTCGCTCAACATGAACACGAACGAGGTGGTGGCAAACCTCGCGCTCGAGCACCTCGGCGAGGAGAAGGGCCGCTACGACATCATCAACCCCAACGATGACGTCAACATGTCCCAGTCCACGAACGACGCATACCCGACCGGTTTCCGCCTCGGCGTCTACTCCTCGCTGGATAACCTCATCGAGCGCATCGACGCCCTGCAGCAGGCCTTCAACGACAAGGGCAACGAGTTCCAGGACATCCTCAAGATGGGCCGCACCCAGCTGCAGGACGCCGTGCCCATGACGCTCGGCGACGAATTCAAGGCCTTCGCGCACAACCTGGCCGAGGAGCAAAGCGTGCTCCGCGATGCGCAGGCACGCCTGCTGGAGATCAACCTGGGCGCCACTGCCATCGGTACCGGCGTCAACACCCCGGCCGGCTACCGCAGCCAGGTCACCGCGGCGCTCGCCGAGGTCACTGGCCTCGAGATCAAGACCGCCCGCGATCTCATCGAGGCTACCTCGGACTGCGGCGCCTACGTGCTCGTCCACTCCGTCATCAAGCGCGCGGCCATGAAGCTGTCCAAGATCTGCAACGACCTGCGTCTGCTTGCCTCCGGCCCGCGCGCTGGCCTCGCCGAGATCAACCTGCCGCCGCGTCAGGCCGGTTCCTCCATCATGCCGGGTAAGGTCAACCCGGTGATCCCGGAGGTCGTCAACCAGGTCTGCTTCAAGATTTTCGGCAACGACCACGTCGTCACCATGGCCGCCGAGGCCGGCCAGCTCCAGCTCAACGTCATGGAGCCGGTCATCGGCGAGGCGCTCTTCCAGTCCATCCGCATCATGGGCAACGCCGTCGACACGCTCCGCGAGAAGTGCGTCACCGGCATCACCGCCAACGCCGATGTCTGCCGCGCCTACGTGGAAAACTCCATCGGTATCGTCACGTACCTCAACCCGTTCATCGGCCACCATAATGGCGACATGATCGCCAAGGAGTCGCTAAAGACCGGCAAGGGTGTGCGCGACCTCATCCTGGAGAAGGGCTTGCTCGACGAGGCCACGCTCGACAAGGTCCTGTCCGTCGAGAACCTCATGCACCCGGAGTTCCGCGGTCAGTTCTACATCGACGACTAAACCGCCCGTACTCCGCACACGCCCCGTCCGCGCCGCACCCTGGCGCCGGCGGGGCGTTGCGCGTGTGGGAAACAACACAAACGGGCCCAAATCGTGTCCGAAAGTATTCTATTCAGTCGCCGCGGTGGAAGAATAGGGGATAAGCGCGGCCCACGGAAGCCGCCATCCACCACTCACTTCTTTCTTTGAGAGGACTTCTCGTGGTTATTGTTCACATCCTCATCGTCCTCGCGGCGATCGTCCTGGGCGCCCGCCTCGGCTCCATCGGCATCGGCATGGCCGGCGGCCTGGGCGTCCTGCTCCTCGGCGCCACCGGCATCCCAGTTACGCGCGAGGATATCCCGTTCGACGTCATCGGCATCATCATGACCGTCATCGCCGCCATCGCCGCTATGCAGCGCGCGGGCGGCATGGACTACCTCGTCCACATCGCCGAACGTTTCCTACGTAAATCCCCGAAGCGCGTGACCTACTACGCGCCTATCGTCACCTGGCTCATGACGGTGCTCGCCGGCACCGGCCACACGGCGTTCTCCACGCTCCCCGTCATCGTCGAGGTCGCCAAGGAAGGCAACGTCCGCCCGTCGCGTCCGCTGTCCATCGCCGTGGTCGCCTCCCAGATGGCCATCGTGGCCTCGCCGATTTCGGCGGCCGTGGTCTTTATGGCCAGCGCCGTCGAGCCGCTCGGCGTGGGCTACCTCCAGCTCCTCGCCGTCGTCATCCCCGCGACCTTCCTGTCCATCTTCCCAGCGGCGTGGCTTGCCAACCGCATGGGCGCCGAGCTTGCCGATGACCCCGTCTACCAGGAGCGCATGGCCGCCGGCCTCGTCAAAAAGTCGGAGGCATCGACCTACGTCCCGACCAAGGAAGCCAAGACCTCGGTGTGGATCTTCCTCGTTGCCATCCTCGTCGTCATGGCATGGGCCACGCTTACCTCGGACCAGCTGGGGCTTATCTCGGACCCGACACTGCCGCGTAACGAAGCGATTATGACCATCATGCTCACCGCTGCGACGGTCATCTTGCTCATCACGAAGGTCCCGGCCGTGGACGTCCTCAACACTCCGGTGTTCAAGTCCGGCATGTCCGCGTCCATCTGCGTGCTCGGTGTGGCGTGGCTCGGCACGACGCTCATTAACTACTACATGGAGGACATCAACTCCATCGCGGGTTCCACGCTGGAGACCTCGCCGTGGCTGCTCGCTGTCGTCCTCTTCTTCGCCGCGGCCCTGCTGTACTCGCAGGCTGCGACCGCGAAGGCCATCGTTCCGGCTGCTCTCGCGCTCGGCGTCTCTCCGCTGACCGCCGTCGCCGCGTTCCCGGCCGTCTCTGCGCTGTTTATCCTGCCGACCTACCCGACGCTGCTCGCGGCCGTCGAGATGGACGACACGGGCTCGACGCGCATCGGCAAGGCCGTGTTCAACCACCCGTTCCTCATTCCGGGCACAGTGTCCATCGTGGTCTCGGTTCTGCTCGGTTACGCCTTCGGCGCCGTGCTGCTCTAGTCGCCCCCGTTCGGGGCCGCGCGGGCATGAGAATCTCGTCTCATGCCCGCTTTTGCGTACCTGGACCCCACCGCGGCCCATGTGTGCTGGTTACTATTTAAGACATGACAACACAGCCATCCGACGTTGAAATCGCACAAGCACACCCACTCAAGCCGATTACGGAGATCGCCGCCACCGCTGGCATCCCCGACGCCGCACTCATTCCTTATGGCACCACCAAAGCCAAGGTCGACATCACCGCACTCGAGTGCGTCGAGCCCGCCGAGGGCAAGATCGTTCTCGTCACCGGCGTCTCGCCCACGCCGGCGGGCGAAGGCAAATCCACCGTGCTCATCGGGCTTGCCGATGCCTTCTCGCAGCTCGGCGAGCGCACCGTCGTCGCCCTGCGCGAGCCCTCCCAGGGCCCGGTCATGGGCATCAAGGGCGGCGCGGCCGGGGGCGGCTATTCGCAGATCGTCCCGATGGAGGACATCAACCTGCACTTCACCGGCGATTTCCACGCCATCTCGGCGGCGACGAACACGCTGGCGGCCATCATCGACAACCACATCCACCAGGGCAACGAGCTGAACATCGATCCGCGTAAGGTGACGTGGCAGCGCTGCATCGACGTCAACGACCGCGCGCTGCGTCATGTCGTCACGGGTCTGGGCGGCCCGACGCATGGCGTCCCGGCGGAGACCGGATTCACCATTACGGCGGCATCGGAAATCATGGCCATCCTGTGCTTGGCCACCTCGCTGAAGGATCTGAAGAAGCGCCTGGGCGACATCACGGTCGGCTTCACCTACGACGGCGAGCCCGTCACCGCCCGCCAGCTGCAGGCAGAGGGCGCGCTCACCGCGCTCATGCGCGACGCGCTCAACCCGAACCTCGTCCAAACCCTCGGTGGCACCCCGGCCTTCGTCCACGGCGGCCCGTTCGCCAATATCGCGCACGGCTGCAACACGCTGCTGGCCACCCAGACCGCCCAGAAGTTCGGCGACGTCGTGCTCACCGAGGCTGGCTTCGGCGCGGACCTCGGCGGCGAGAAGTTCATGGACATCAAGTCGCGCTTCGGCCATCTCGACGTCGCGGGCGCCGTGGTCGTCGCGACTATCCGCTCCCAGAAGTACAACGGCGGGCAGGCTCGCGAGGATCTCACCACCGAAAATCTCGAGGCTCTCAAGGCCGGCGTCATCAACCTTGAGCGCCACGTGGAAAACATCCGCAAGTTCGGCGTCAAGCCGGTCGTGGCGCTCAACCTGTTCTGGTCCGACACCCAGGCCGAGCGCGACTTCATGCGCGAGTGGGCTAAGGGCTTCGACGTCGCGCTCGCCGAGTGCAGCGTCTGGTCGGACGGCGGCGCCGGAGCGCTCGATCTCGCGCAGACGGTCCGCGACAACTTTGTGAAGGGGGAGTCGAAGCAGCTCTACGATCCCGCAGCTGGCATCGAAGCCTCCATTGAGACCATCGCGCACGAGCTCTACCGCGCATCGTCGGTTGAGTACGGCCCCAAGGCGAAGAAGGACCTCCAGTACATCAAGGACAACGGCTGGGAGGAATTCCCCGTCGTCATCTCCAAGACGCAGTACTCATTCTCCGATGACCCGACCGCTCTCGGCGCACCCATGGGCCACACCCTTCACGTCCGCGAGCTGCTTCCGCGCACCGGCGCCGGCTTCATCGTGGCGCTCACCGGTGACGTCATGACCATGCCGGGCCTGCCCAAGCAGCCGGCCGCCAACCGCATCGACGTGGCACAGGACGGCACGATCTCCGGCCTGTTCTAAAACCACGACGTCTAGCCCCATCGGCGATGTCGATGGGGGTTTCGCGTGTGTTTCGTTAGCAGATGATGGGGTCGCCGTAGGCTGGCTGGAACCAGATGCGGCCTTGGTCGTCTTTCCAGTAGCTATCGCCGTCGGCCTTCTTCCCGTTGTGATACCTACACAGTGGCATCAAATTATCCAGGACGGAGAGCCCGCCTTTGTTGACGGCTACGATGTGGTCGTTCTCGCAGCGGTCTCGCGGCACGTGGCAGTTCGGGTTCAAGCACTCGAGGTAGACCGCGGTATTCATATCGATGGCCTTCTTCGTGAACTCTCGGCCGTAGTAGTTGTCGATCGGCTCGCCGCGCCAGTTGATGATGGTCGCTTGGAAGTACGGCGCCACCTTTTCCTGCAACAGTTCCGCGCCGGTGCGCACTGAGCCATCCGAGGCGCGGATGGTGACGTCTTCGCCTTCGCCGCGGCTAATCTTGTCCATCTCGTCGAGTTTGAGCACGACGTGGACCATGCGTCGCGGCGGCGCGAGCGTGGTTTCGCCTTCGACGAATTCTTTGAAGCCGTCCAAAAGCTTCTCTCGGGATTTCGGGGTCACGCCGGGCAGGCCGTTGGCGAAGTCGAGGAGTCGTTGGTCCTTGGTGAAGATGGTCAAGCGTGCCCACCCGTCTGGGGATTGGGTCAGCCGGGCGTATTCCTCTTTGGGCTTCTTCTCAATGTGTTTGGCAGCAACAGCGGGAATGTCTTCGGCGGCGGTGTCCGCGAGCAGTGCGCGCAGTGTGTCCTTGTTGGGGGCGGAGGCGATGAGGTTCTCGATCTTTTCCAGTACGCGTAGCGGGTGCTTGCGGCGGATCGCCGCCGCTCGGGCTTCGGCTTGGAGGGTCGTGGCCTTCGTGTTGCCGTAGTAGACCTTGTGCAGGCGGCGCACGAGAAGCGCGTCGGGGCGGGCGACACCGAGGGCGAGGATGTCTTTGAGCGACATGCCGGCGGCGTCGGGAAGCGAGGCAACGCCGAGGGTAAGAGCTGCGAAGAGAGAAACTGTCATGCCCCAGAAGCTAAAGGCACGCGGCACACAATGCTAGGGGAACATATTTTCCTGTGGACAACCTGCGCCGGTTGCCCAATAGAGTGGGCGAAATTCGGGGAGTTATCCACAGAAACTAACGCTTCTCACGAGCATCTCAGTTTTACCGGCGCGTTCACGCCGGTCAGCGGCGTGCGCTCGCGGCCACGCAGCGCACGCCCAACGGCGTGAGCGTCACGCGCCACTTGGGCTCGTCGGCGTAGAGCCCAATCCGATTAACATGCACGAGCCCGGCGGAATCAAGCTCGCGGAGGGAAGGGGCGGCATCGGAAAGCGGGGTGCCGGTGACGCGACTCAAGGCCTTGGCGGAAATCTCCCCGCCGTCCACCGCGCCGATGCCGTGCAGCCCGGCGAGGAGCACATGGTGGCGGTCGACGAGCTCGAGGAGCTCGGGAGTCACGCCCTCCAAGCTGTGCGACAGCCGCCGAACCCGGCGCGCCCCAATGCGCTGGAGCCAGCGGACTTGGAGGTGCGCGCCCCACGCGAGGCCGAGTGCGGCGTAGAGGCCGGCGCCGACGGAGACGAGGAGGAGGGGCGGTTCGAGTTCGAGGTGGGGCAGGGTGGGCTCGACGAGCCCGTAGAGCGGGCCGATGGGGATAAGTGGCGCAATCCAGGAGTACTTGTACCAGAACGAGTAGTCTTCATCGCGAAATTCCGCGAACTGCGGCGCGACCATGGGGTAGCGGCGGATAATCCACACGGCACCAGCGACGGCGAGGACAAGCCCAAGGACGAGCAGGGGAATGGAGTGCAGCGAGAGGGCGCCGAAGGCCACGCCAGCGGGAATGGTGGGCACGAGCCATGTCGCAAAAGAAGGCAGATTACGGCTGCGGTAATAGTCAACCTCGCGGGGCTGGAAACGCTCTAACTCCTCACTCATGGTGAAGGAGGTTATCACCTAGTCGGCGGTGGACCCGGGCCATCCCGGGTACTCGGGCGGCACGCCGTCGAAGGCGGGGCAAAGCGCCTGAAAGGAGCACCAGCCGCACAGCTTGGAGGTCTTGGGCCGGAAGTCGCCGGACTTGCCGTCGCCTTCGATCTTGGCCCACAACTCGCCCAGATCACGCTCGAAGTACTCGAGCTCCTCGCGATGGGGAGCGAGGAACATCGAGTCGAGCACCTTGAGATACATCAGGCGCAGCTGAGAGGGAATGGTGTCAAAAAGACGCCAGTAGACGAGCGCGTAAAAGCGCATCTGGAACTGCGCGTCTTGTGACCACTGAGGCTTGGGCTTTTTGCCCGTCTTGTAGTCGACGACGCGGACCTCGCCCGTGGGCGCGACGTCCACGCGGTCGATGAATCCGCGCACGGGCACGCCGTTAGGCAGGACTGTGTCGACATACATCTCGCATTCGTGGGCGTCGAAGCCCTGTGGGTTTTCCATCTGGAAGTAGCCGCGCAGGAGCGTCCACGCCTCGTTGAGGAAGCGGGAGGTCTCACCCTCGGGTACGACCTCGGCCACCGCAGGGTCTTCGCACATTTTCTCCCACTCCGGCTTTATCCGCGCGACGGCCGCTTCAAACGTGCGCTCCTCACGCGGGGCCTGGTGAGTGTGCTCGAGCACCGCGTGGACGAGCGTGCCTTTGACCTGTGCCTCGGTCTTGGGCTCCGGCAGGCGGTCGATGGCGCGGAAGCGGTAGAGCAGCGGGCACTGCTTGTAGTCGCTCGCGCGCGAGGGGGACAGGGCCAGGGGGCGGGGTGTTGAAGAAGTCATGGTGGATCTCTACTCTAATGCGCTGCCAAACGTGGCAAGCTAGAGGGCATGAGTTACGCAGAGGATTTTATTGATTTCATTGCCGCCTCGCCGTCGAGCTACCACGCCGCCCACGAGGTCGCGCGCCAGCTCGTCGAGGCAGGCTTTACCCAACAGGACGAGGCCGCCGAGTGGTCCGCCGCACCCGGCGGGCACTTCCTCATCCGGGGCGGCGCCGTGATGGCGTGGTTCGTCCCGTCCCATGCCTCCCAAGACAGCGCCTTCAAAATCGTCGGATCCCACACCGACTCGCCGGGCCTGGCGCTCAAGCCCACCCCGGACTTCCAGAACGCCGGTTGGTCCCAGGTCGCCGTGGAGGTCTACGGCGGCGCGCTACTGCACACCTGGTTCGACCGCGAGCTCACCGCCGCGGGCCAGGTCGTCACCAAGGACGGGACGCAGCACCTCGTCACCACCGGCCCGGTCCTGCGCCTGCCCTCGCTGGCCATCCACCTCTACCGCTCCGACGAGTTCAAGCCGGACCGCCAGGCCCACATGCAGCCGGTGCTCACAACGGCTGAGGGGTCCATACTCGACGTCGTCGCTGCCCAGGCGGGCATCCAGCGCGAGGATATCGCCGCGTTCAACCTCATTACTGCCGATGCCGCCCGCGGCGCCGTCTTCGGTCCCCGCAACGAGTTCATCGCTGCAGGCCGCATGGATAACTTGAGCTCGGTTTACGCCTCGCTCGTCGCGCTGCTGAACGCCGCGACGTCCTATGACGGCACCGACGTGCTCGTCATGGCCGCCTTCGACCACGAGGAGGTTGGCTCGTCGTCGCGCTTCGGTGCGGCGGGCCCCATCCTCGCCGACGTCCTCGACCGCACGGGCCGCGCTTTAGGGGCAGATGAGGAGGCGCTCCACCAGATGTACGCGCGTTCCTCGTGCGTGTCTGCCGATGCCGCCCACTCCGTCCACCCCAACTACGCGGGCAAGCATGACCCGGGCCACCATCCCATCATCGGCGGCGGCCCCGTGACCAAGGTCAACGGCAACCAGCGCTATGCTTCCGATGCCACCACAGTCGCCTTGTGGGAGTCCGCCTGCGCCCGGGCCGGGGTTCCGGTCCAGCGGTTTGTGGGCAATAACGATGTGCCGTGCGGCTCGACCATTGGCCCGATCACGGCGACGCGCCTGGGCATCGACACCGTGGACGTGGGCGTGCCCATGCTGTCCATGCACTCGGCGCGCGAGATGGTCGGCGTCGACGACCAAGTGTGGCTCTCCCAGGGCCTTGAGGCATACTGGGTGGGTTAGTTTCACCCATCTCGAGGAGAGAACCGCCCATGCCTTATTCCGGCCCGTTCCACTACGGCGACCGCGTCCAGCTCACGGACGCCAAGCGCCGCCACTACACCCAGGTCCTGGAAGAGGGCGGGGAGTTCCACTCGCACAAGGGCCTTATCAAGCACTCCGACATCGTCGGATTGGACGAAGGTTCCGTGGTCCGTTCCACGCTGGGCTCGGACTTCCTGCTCTTCCGCCACCTCCTCGTCGACCACGTGCTGTCCATGCCCCGCGGTGCGGCCGTCATCTACCCGAAGGACGCGGCGCAGATCCTCGTCGAGGGCGACATCTTTATGGGCGCCCGCGTCTTCGAGGCTGGCGCTGGCTCCGGCGCGCTGTCGATGTCGCTGCTGCGTGCCGTAGGTCCTGAGGGCCACGTCTACTCCTACGAGATTCGCGAAGACCACCTCGAGTTCGCCGTGAACAACGTGCAGGAATACTTCGGCGAGCAGCCCGAATGGTGGACCCCGCGCTTGGGCGACCTCGGCGACGTGAAGGTCGAAGACTTGGGCGGCCCCGTCGACCGCGTCATCCTCGACATGGTCGAGCCGTGGCACTACCTGGACACCGTGCGCGACATCCTCATCCCGGGCGGCGTGTTCATGACCTACGTGGCGACGGTGCCGCAGCTCATGAACGTCATGGAGGGCATCCGCGAGCTCAAGTGCTTCACCGAGCCGAAGGCGTGGGAGTCCCTCGTGCGCGAGTGGAAGGTCGAGGGCCTGGCCACCCGCCCGGAGCACCGCATGAACGCACACACTGCGTTCCTCGTGTGGACCNAGGGTGACGCAGCCGCGCGCTAGGGTGGAGATATGAATGACGCCACTTCCTCGCATCAGAGTAGACACGTCAGAGAGGCACGCACGGCGACCAACCTGCGCGAGTCCGCCGAGCTTAAGCGCCACATCGAGCAGTTATCCACCCGCAACACCAAACTCGCGGGCCTGCTCCACGAGGCCCGCACGAAACTGGGCGAGCTCGCCGCGGACTTGAACGCGCTGGCCGAGCCCGCTTCCACGTACGGCACGTTCCTGCGTTATTCCAGCGCACCGCGTGGCGAGGACGGCCGCCAGGACGCCGAGGTCTACACCAACGGCCGGCGGATGCGTCTCAAGGTCGCGCCCCAGGTCGAGCCGGGCAGCCTCCAGCCGGGGGAGTCCGTACGCCTGGGCGACGGCTTCATCGTCGTGGAAGCTTGCGGCATCGAGCCGACGGGCACGCTCGTGAGCCTCGTCGAGGTCCTCGACACCGAGCACGCTGTCATCGCCACCCCCTCGGGCGACGAGCACGTCGTGCTGCTTGCCCAGCCACTGCGCGGCGCCGCCCGCGCCGGGGACAACGTCCTCGTGGATCTCAAGGCTGCCGTCGCGTTCCAGGCCATTGAGAAAACCGAGGTCTCCCAGCTCTCGCTGGAGGAAGTCCCGGACGTCCACTTCGAGGACATCGGCGGCCTTGACGCCCAGATTTCCCAGATCCGTGACGCCGTCGAGCTGCCTTTCCTCCACCCGGACCTCTACCGCGAGTTCGACCTCCACCCGCCCAAGGGCGTGCTGCTTTACGGCCCGCCGGGCTGCGGTAAAACGCTCATCGCAAAGGCTGTCGCGAATTCGCTCTCGGCGTCGCTCGGCGCGTCCGCTCCGAGTTATTTCATTAACGTCAAGGGCCCCGAGCTGCTCAACAAGTATGTGGGCGAGACCGAGCGCCGCATTCGCCTCATCTTCGAGCGCGCCCGCGAGCTCGCCAGCGGGGGCGACCGCCCGGTCATCGTCTTCTTCGACGAGATGGAGTCCATCTTCCGCACCCGCGGCACGGGCGTGTCCTCGGACATGGAGACCACCGTCGTCCCGCAGCTGCTCACGGAGCTCGACGGCGTGGAAGACCTGCGCAACGTCATCGTCATCGGCGCGACCAACCGCGAAGAGCTCATTGATCCGGCGATCATGCGCCCGGGCCGTCTCGACATCAAGATTCGCGTCAGCCGCCCGACGCGGCAGGGCGCCCGCGAGATCTTCGCGCGCCACTTCCCGGACACCGTGCCGCATGCCCAGCCCGTGGACGATCTCATCGACGCCGCGGTGGGAGAGCTCTACGCCGACCGTCCCTTCGTCGCCCTGCACTTCGTGGGCGTCGACGAGCCGGGCGTGCTGCACTACCGCGACTTCGTCTCTGGCGCGATGATCGCCAATATCATTTCGCGCGCGAAGAAGCTCGCCATCAAGGAGGCCCTCGGCGCTGGCACGCCCGCCGCCATGTCCAGCGCGCACTTGCACCAGGCCATCGCCGCCGAGCAGGCCGAAAGCGAGCACCTGCCCACCTCCACGAACCCGGACGAGTGGGCGCGCATCGCGGGCAACGGCTCGCGCAGCGGCCGGTCCATTGAACGCGTCGAACTACTCGGATTCAGGAGCCCGACATGGCACAGCAACTAGAGAGCACGCGCGTCCCGCGTTTTATGGGCACGGAGACCGAATACGGCATCTCGTGCCCCACGAACCCGGCGCTGTCACCCATCGTCACCTCAACGCACGCCGTCGTCGCCTACGGCGCGCTGCACACCACCGCGCGCTCGCGCTGGGATTTTGCCGAGGAACACCCGCTGCGCGATCAGCGCGGCTTTGATCTCAAGCGCTACCAGACCGTGCCCGTGGTCGATCCCAACGCCATCGGCGTCGCCAACGTCGTGCCCAGCAATGGCGCACGTTTTTACGTCGATCACGCTCACCCGGAGTATTCCTCGCCGGAATGCCTCGGCGCGTGGGACGCGATGGTCTACGACGCGGCTGGAGACGTGCTTGCGCGGCGCGCGTTGGCCGGAGTGGCCGAGCTCTACGAGGAAAACAACTCCATCCTCCAGGGCCACGAGCCCTGCCCGCCGCTGCGCTTCTACAAGAACAACGTCGACGGCAAGGGCGCCTCGTACGGCGCGCACGAGAACTACCTCTATAACCGGGACACCGACTTTGACCGGCTCGCGCACGCACTCATCCCATTTTTCGTCGCGCGCCAGGTGCTCACCGGCGCCGGCCGCGTGGGCCTAGGCCACGATGGCGACAGGCCGGGTTTCCAGATTTCCCAGCGCGCGGACTACATCGAGCAAGAGATTTCGCTGGAGACGACGCTCAACCGCGGCATCATCAACACCCGCGACGAGCCCCACGCCGAGGCCGGCCGCTTCGGCCGCCTCCACGTCATCATTGGCGACGCGAACTGCTCGCAGACCTCGGCGCTGCTCAAGCTCGGCACGACCTCGCTCGTCCTCGACGCCATCGAGGACGGCGTGGACTTTTCCGACCTTCAGCTTGCCGATGCCGTCTCCGAGGTCGCCGCAGTCTCCCACGACGTCTCCTTGACGCACCGTCTCGTGCTGGGGGATGGCCGCGAACTCACGGCGCTGGAGCTGCTGGGGGAGTACCGCACGCGCGTCACCCCGCGTACCGCGGCGGACGAGAAGGTCATCGCCGCCTGGGACGAGGCAGCGGGCCTACTCGCCGAG
This sequence comes from Corynebacterium phoceense, assembly GCF_900092335.1. Lineage (GTDB taxonomy): Bacteria > Actinomycetota > Actinomycetes > Mycobacteriales > Mycobacteriaceae > Corynebacterium > Corynebacterium phoceense. Next base: position 962,208 of record NZ_LT596208.1, on the reverse strand, counting down.
GACCCGCTTAAAGCTGCGCACTTGCTCGACTGGGTCGCCAAGTGGCGACTCATCAAGGCCTTCCTCGACCGCGGCATAGACCCGGACAACCCGAAGCTCGCGGCCATCGACATCCAGTACGCGGATATCGACCCGGCGAAGTCGCTCTACCACGCGCTCGTGCGCAAAGGCCAGATGCGCACGCTCGTCACCGACGCCGAACTCGAGCGCGCCTCGGTGACCCCTCCGCGCGAGACTCGCGCCTACTTCCGGGGTCGCGTCACCGAGAAGTTCGGTGACGCCGTCGTCGCGGCCAGCTGGCAAAACGTCGCGCTGCGCGCGAAGGACAGCTACGCCCTGTTCCACCTCGACGAGGTCGACGCCGCGACGGGACCTGACATCATCGCGGCCCTCGAGAACACACCCGCCGGCGACGTCCACGCCCTTCTGGGGGCGCTCGCCAAGGCTGGCCTCAACCCCGAGTATCGTCATCTATAACCCAACCTCAAGGAGAAATCATGGCTGACAAGCAATCCCAGATCTCTGGCGGCGGTGCCGGCGAGGACGACGCCCTGGAGGGGGCATCGGCAAGCCAGGCGCAGATTAATACGGCAGGCACGGACGACTTGCTCGACGAGATTGACGGCCTGCTCGAGTCCAACGCCGAGGAATTCGTGCGCTCCTACGTGCAAAAGGGTGGCCAGTAAGCCTCATGAGCGTGCATTACCGCCGGATTATGGGCGTGGAGACGGAGTACGGCATCACGGCGCGCACACCTGCGGGAAGCCGCCAGCTTCACCCGGACGAGATCGCGCGCGAGCTCTTTCGCCCGGTCATCGACGAGTATTCTTCGTCGAACGTCTTCGTGCCCAACGCCTCGCGTCTCTACCTCGACGTGGGCTCGCACCCTGAGGTCGCCACGGCCGAGTGCGACTCGCTGAGCCAGCTGCTCGCCTACGAGCGCGCCGGGGACGTCATGGTCGACCGCCTCGCGCGTCAGGCCGAGGCCGCCACCGGCGCGCAGGTCTACCTGTTTAAGAACAACGTGGACTCCGTGGGCAATTCCTACGGCTGCCACGAGAATTACCTCGTGGGCCGCGACCTCGTTCTGCGCGACCTGGGTCGTGCGCTCCTGCCGTTTATGATTACCCGCCAGCTCATCTGCGGCGCCGGGCTTATCCAGCCGGCCAAGGGCGACCAGCCTGCGCAGTTCCTGCTCTCGCAGCGCGCGGACCAGGTCTGGGAGGGCGTGTCCTCCGCGACGACACGTTCGCGGCCGATCATCAATACGCGCGACGAGCCCCACGGCGACTCCGCACGCTTCCGCCGCATGCACGTCATCGTTGGTGACTCGAACATGGCCGAGCCCACGTTCGCGCTGAAAGTCGGCACGACGCTGCTCATGCTTGAGATGATCGAGGCCGGCTTCGAGCTGCCTAACCTGGAAATCGTCGAGCCTATCGCCCGGATCCGCGACATTGCGCGCGACACCACGGGCCGCACGGTCCTGGAGCTCGCGTCCGGCGGCACCATCACCGCGCTCGAGGTCCAGCAGGCGCTTCACGCCCGCGCCGTCGAGTGGCTCGCGCAGCGCCCAGACGAGGGCACCCCGCGCACCGAACTCGAGCGCGTGGTTAAGCTGTGGGGCCGCGTCCTCGACGCGCTGGAATCCGGCGACCTGTCCGACGTTGCACAGGACGTCGACTGGATCATCAAACTCCAGCTCCTCGAGCGCTACCGCGATCGCCTGGGCGGGGACTGGGGCCATCCCAAGCTCGCGCAGGTCGACCTCACGTACCACGACATCCGCCCGGGCCGCGGGCTGTACTCCGTCCTGGAATCCCGCGGGCTCATTAACCGCTGGACCACCGATGCCGCCATCACCCGCGCCGCCGACACCGCCCCGCCCACCACGCGCGCGTGGATGCGCGGGCAATTCCTCGCCAAGGCGAAGGAGACCGGCGCGAACTACACCGTGGACTGGACGCGCATGAAGGTCAACCGGCCCGAAGCGCGGGTGGAGGAATTTAGCGATCCCTTCATCTCGGCGGACGCGCGCCTCGACGCGCTGCTAGAGTACATGGACGTACACGCCCGTTAACTTGCCGAATAACGGATAACCGACGCTCCCCACCACCACTTTTCTTGGAAGGCACTCCATGTCGCGGTACGACGACGCAGTAGAACGCATGACCCGGCTCACCTTCGTGCTTCTTGGCGCGGCTGAGCATAGCCGCAACCCGGAGCGCTCCGCCGCGTGGATTATCGAACACGTCGAAGGCTATAGCGAGTCCAAAGAACCCAGCACCATGCTCAAGCGTGATGCTAAGGACCTGCACCGCGTGGGCGTGCCTATCCATCGCCGTTCTGGCGGCGGCGACGAGAACACGCTCTACCGCATCGACCGGGACAGCTACCGCCTGCCGGAAATTTCTTTTACGGCGGAGGAGGCCCTCGCGCTCTCGCTCATCCGCGGCTTCAACCAGTTTGGCGAGTTGTCCCGCTACTCCGATACCGGCTGGGCCAAGATGGCCGCCGCCGGCGTGACCTCAGCTCCTGGCGCCGAGGAGCACCCGCTTCAGCACGTCCTCGCCACCAACGACCTCAATCGTCTACGCGCCGAAGACTTCTACATGCTCGTCAACGCCGTCGAGCGTTCCTACCGCATCAGCTTCCACTACCGCGCCACGCCCACCACGCCGCTCACCAAGCGCCGGATGGATCTGTGGGGCATGGTGACCCAGGGCGGCCGCGTCTATCTCGTCGGCTTCGACATCGACCGTCAGGCCCCGCGCGCATTCCGCATCACCCGCCTGCGCGAGGTCGCCCTCCAGCGCAAGAGCCCCGAATTTACCCAGCCCACAGCGCCGCTCGACGATATCGTTGCGGACATCTTGCAGCCGCACGACCTCATCGATGCCGTCCTCGAGATCCCCGAAGGCACCGCCCAGGAGCTCGCCGTGCGCGGCACCCGCCGCCCCGACGGCCGCTACGCGCTCACGGGCGTTTCGCTCGACTGGCTTACCCGCACCGCCGTCGGTTTTGCGCCCGAAGTCGATATCCTCGAGCCCGCCGCCGCGCGCGAGCGCGTGCGCGAACTGCTCCAGGCCGCCCCAACCACTACCGAGGAGGACTAATCGCCATGTCCACGAATCTCGATAAGAACCAAACCCTGGTGCGGTGGCTCAACCTCGTGCCGTACTTCCGCAATAAGCCGGAGGCGTCCATCTTCGAAGCAGCCCAAGACCTCAACATGGATGCCAAAGAGGTCAAGAGCGCCCTCGACGCGCTCACGACCACCGGCGTTGGCTCGTACACGGAAGAGATGCTCGACCTCATCGTCGACTACCGCGGCGTCAATATCCTCAATGATCAGGGTCTGGACAAGCCGCTGCGCTTGACCCCCACGGAGGCCGGTACGTTCCTCCTTAGCCTCGAGGCCCTCGAGGCCATCCCGGGCCTCGTCGACGCCGACGCCGTGCGCTCCGCCGCGGCCAAGCTGCGTGCCGTCCTCGACGAGCGCGGCGTGGGCATCTACGACTCCGCCGCGGAGCCCGACCCTGTCGAGTCGCCCCTGCAAGCCCAGCTTGCCGATGCCCTCCGCGACGGCGTCCAAGTTGCCTTCACGTACTGGGCCGCCTCGAGCGATACCACTTCGCACCGCACCGTCTCGCCCGCCCAAATCTATGTCCGGGAGGGGGAGAGCTACCTCATCGCGTGGCAAGAGGACCGCGGCGCTCACCGCACGTTCCGTCTCGACCGCATGCGCGACCTGCAGGTGCTCGACACGCCCGCCACGCCGCACAAGGACGAGCTCAAGTTCGATGCCGAGGATCCTTTCGGCTATGACCGCTACGAAGAGGCTGTCCTCGACATCCACCCGGATGCCACGTGGCTGGCCGAACACTATGACATTGAGTTCCACATCGTCGACTCGGATGACCGCGTTGTCGAGGGTGAGTTCGCACGCGTCGTGGATTCGGCTGCCCTCGATGCCGAGCTCTCCGGCGCTGACGATGACGGTTACGACCCGGACGATCCGGATGACGCGCCCATCGATGACCCGCTGCCGCAGCTGGCTACCGCCTCCGACGGCTGGGTGCGCGCCACGATGCCCGTCGCCTCCGAGGAATGGATGGTGCGTTTTTGCTTGGGGCAAGCTGACAGATTGCGGGTAATTGGCCCCCAAAAGTTGGTTGATGCTGTTGCTCGCGCCGCGTCTGCGGCCCGCGCCCGTTATACTCAATAAACGTTTCACCCCGGTCGTCGACACCGTCATGACGCCGCCGGATTAACTACCACTGAAAGAGGTCTTGCAATGGGCAGGATTGGCGCTCCCGAGATTATCATCATCGTCCTCATCATCGTTTTGCTCTTCGGTGCGAAGAAGCTGCCGGACTTGGCCCGCTCGCTGGGTCGCTCCATGCGCATCATCAAGTCTGAGGTCAACGAGATGAACAACGACAATGATCGTCCCTCGAGCGACCTCGAGCAGAACCAGCTCCCGCAGGGCCAACAGCAGTTCCAGCAGACCGCGCAGCAGAACTTCACGCAGCAGCCCCAGGCCCAGCAACCACTGCCGCCGCAGCAGCCCAACTACGGCTCTACTGGCAATTACCAGGGCGGCGACTACGGCCAGGCGCCGCAGCAACAGCAGAACCCGAACGCCTAAGGCAGGCGTGCTCCAGTTCTCTCGCCTAGAGCTTCAGGCCTAGGCATGCTTAACGGCGCTCATCGTCACCGCGACTCCCGGTGACCGTGGGCGCCTCCTGTGTTGAAGATAAAGGTTGCCCTCCATGACCACAGCCCCGAACCCCGGTTCCGACCCGCAGCGTCCGCAGAGCCCCCGTGGCGCGAAACGCGCGGGTGCCCTCGCGCGTCTGCGCGCGGCGCGTAAGCCGAAGAACCCGACGGGGGACATGACGCTCGTCGAGCATCTCCAGGAACTGCGGCGCCGCCTCTTCTTCGCCGTGCTCTTCATCGGCATCGGCACCATCGTGGGCTTCTACTGGTATGCCCAGGCCCCGTTCGGCTGGCCAAGCCTCGGCGACTTCCTGCGCGGACCCTACTGCGACCTGCCGGCGAACCTTCGCGCCTCGTTTACCAACGACAACGAGTGCCGCCTGCTGGCCACCAAGCCCTTTGAGATGTTCATGCTGCGTCTCAAGGTCGGCGCGCTCGCGGGCCTCGTCATCTCCTCGCCGTTCTGGCTCTACCAGGTTTGGGCCTTCGTCGTGCCCGGCCTGCACAAGAACGAACGCCGCTGGACCTATATCTTCGTCTTCTTCGCCGTCCTGCTCTTCCTCGCCGGCGCCTTCTTGTCCTATTTCGTCATGAGCCAGGGCCTCGAGTTCCTCCTCTCCGTCGGCGACGAATTCCAGACCACCGCGCTCTCCGGCGGCGACTACTACAACTACTTCCTTGCGATGCTGGTCATCTTTGGCATCAGCTTCGAAGTACCGCTCGTCATCGTCATGCTCAACATCCTGGGCATCCTCGCGTACACCGCCATCCAGGGCAAGCGTCGCCTCATCATCGTCATCGTCATGATCTTCGCGGCGGTACTCACCCCGGGCGGCGAACCCATCGCGATGGTCACCATGGGCACCGCCGTGTGCCTCCTCGTCGAAATCGCCTTCCAGCTCTGCCGCATCAACGACAAGCGCCGCAACCGCGAGCGCCCCGAGTGGATGGACCTCGACGACGAGCAGGCTTCCGGCCCCATCAGCGCATCGGGCCCCATTGGCTCCGCGGGACTTGAAGCACCCCAGCCCGTCGATGCCCCCGCGCCTGTCGCTCCCTCCAGCTCCGGCTACTCCCGCGCCCAGGTCCGCCGCGAGCAGGGCCTGCCGCCCCAGTCTCCTCAGCAAATGCAGCAACCGCCGGTACCCGCGCGCCAAGCCAGCACCCAGCGACGCCCGCAGCCCGGCATGATGCCGCCGGCACCGCAGCAGCAAGCGCCGAACCAACAGGCTCCCCACCAGCAGACGCCGCAGGGGAGGCAAACGCCGGACGGGGGCGCATCGGCAGGCCCGAGCATCTTTGACGACGTACTCTAAGCCCGCGCGGCGCGGGGCTGCCGTGTAGGGTGAGCAGATATGACTACCACCCACCTTGAGGCTTTCGCCGCTGGACTTTCCCATCCGCTCGATCCGTTCCAGGTGGAGGGCTGCCGCGCCATCGAGGAGGGCCATGGCGTCCTCGTCTGTGCGCCTACCGGCGCTGGCAAGACCATCGTCGGCGAGTTCGCCGTCTCGTTGGCGCTCTCGCAGGGCACGAAGTGCTTCTACACCACGCCGATTAAGGCGCTGAGCAATCAGAAGTATCACGACCTCGTCGCGGAGCACGGCGAGGACGCCGTGGGCCTGCTCACCGGCGATGTCTCCATCAACGGCAGCGCGGAGATCGTCGTCATGACCACCGAGGTTTTGCGCAATATGATTTACGCGGAGTCACCGGCGCTCGATCGACTCACGCACGTGGTCATGGACGAAATCCACTTCCTCGCAGACGCTTCACGCGGCGTCGTGTGGGAGGAGGTCATCCTCAACCTGCACCCCGCGGTCAACGTCGTGGGCTTGTCCGCTACCGTGTCCAACTCTGAGGAATTCGGTGAGTGGCTCTCCGCCGTCCGTGGAGACACGAAGGTCATCGTCTCCGAGCACCGTCCCGTTCCGTTGGATCAGTGGATGCTCGTGGGCCGCAAGATCTACCCGCTCTTCGAGCCCGAGTCCGGCGGCCAGGTCAACCGCGAGCTCGCACACCGCATCCAGCGCCTTGAGGCGGGCGACACGGATGACGGCCGCGCAGATTATCGCTCCGGCGCGTCCTTCCGTTCACGCTCCAAGCACGGCGAGGACCATGCGCCGCGGCGCTCCGGAGCCTCCCGCCAGCAGGACCGTTATCGCCCGCTAGGACGCCCGGAAGTCCTCAAGGTACTCCAAGCACAGAACATGCTGCCGGCGATTACGTTCATCTTCTCCCGCGCGGGCTGCGACGGTGCGCTATATCAGTGCCTACGCTCGCGCATGGTGCTCACCAGCCCGGAGGAGACTGAGGAAATCAAGGCCATCGTCAACGCGGGCGTCGAAGGCATCCCGGAAGAAGACCTCCAGGTCCTCGACTTCAAGCGCTGGCGGGAGGCCCTCTCGCGCGGCTTCGCCGCCCACCACGCCGGCATGCTCCCGGCGTTCCGCCACATCGTGGAAGAGCTCTTCGTCAAGGGGCTCGTCCGCGCCGTCTTCGCTACGGAAACGCTTGCACTGGGCATCAATATGCCGGCGCGCACGGTCGTGCTGGAGAAACTCATTAAGTACAACGGCGAGGCTCACGTCGACCTTACGCCAGGCCAGTACACGCAGCTCACAGGACGCGCGGGCCGCCGCGGCATCGACACACTGGGCAACGCCGTCGTCCAGTGGACCCCAGCCATGGACCCGCACGCCGTCGCCGGCCTGGCCTCCACGCGCACGTACCCGCTCGACTCGACGTTCACGCCCGGCTACAACATGGCCATCAATCTGCTGGGGCTCATGGGCTTCGACGACTCGCTGCGCCTTATCGAGCGCTCCTTCGCCCAGTTCCAGGCAGATGGTTCCGTCGTCGAGGAGGCCGCAGAAATCGAGCGCGCCGAGCAGCGCGTGCGCGAACTCCGTACGGAGCTTGCCAGTGCCGTCTCCGCCCTCGCCCCGCCCACCCGCGACGACGAGGACCCCGCGGAATTACTGGGCGAATACACGGACCTGCGCCATAAACTTACAGGCGAGGAGCGCAAGGCCGCCAAGGATTCCACGGCGCAGCGCAACGTCGAGGTAGTCAAGGTGCTCGCGCGCCTGCAGCTCGGCGACGTCATTGCGATGGCTGGGCGCAAGCACCCCATCCTCGCCGTGGTCAACACGCCAGCGAACCAGGCGCAGGACCCGCGCCCGTGGGTGACGACGGAGCAGGGCTGGTCGGGGCGCATCGATGCCTCTGGCATTGGCAATCCGCCCATCGTCGTGGGCCACATGCGCATTCCGCGCGGCATGAATAAGAACCCGCGCCGCCACACAAAGTTCTTCCAAGACCAGTTCCGCCGCAACCACTACGATCGGCCGCGCAAAATGAAAATGACAACGCGCAACCGGCCCAGCAAAAAGGTGGGGGAGTTGCGCGACGCCATCCGCCAGCACCCCGTGCACGCGTGGCCAGCGGCCGACCGCGAGCAGCTCGCGCGCCTCGCGGCGAAGCTCACCCGCCGCGAGTCCGAGCTCGCCAAGCTCAAGGGCGTTGTCTCCACGGCGCGCGACACCCTAGGCACGACGTTTACGCGCATCGTGGAGCTGCTTGCAGAGATGGACTACGTCGAGTTCGAAGGCTTCGGCGACGACCGCCGCCCGCTCGTCACGGACGAGGGCGACCGCCTGGCACACATCCACTCCGACGCCGACCTCCTCGTCGCGCAGTGTCTCAAGCGCGGCATCTGGAACGACCTGGACCCTGCGGAACTCGCTGGCGTGGCCTCGATGTGCATCTTTGAAAACCGCAAGGCCACCTCCGGCGAGCCCGAGGCCGCCACGGAGCCCATGGCCGACGCCATGAACGCCACTGTGCGCATCTACACCGAGCTCATCGCCGACGAGGAGCGCCACCGCCTGCCGCTCACGCGCCAGCCGGACGCGGGTTTCTCGCTCGCCATCCACCAGTGGACCGCGGGCGCCCCGCTGGGCTACTGCATGGCCGCGGCCAACGAGTCCGGCGCCGAACTCACGCCGGGCGACTTCGTGCGCTGGTGCCGCCAGGTCGTTGATCTTCTCCAGCAGATCGCCAAGACTGGCTACGAGGACGAAATCCGCGCCAACGCCCGGCGCGCCATCGACGCCATCCAGCGCGGCGTCGTCGCCATCGGCGCCTAAGCCGCCGGAAATCCCTCCCACACGGATAAGCCCCTCGCAGCGCTCGACCACGGTCTGAACGGATTTCTTAGGCGTCCTCGCCGGCGATGCCAATCTGGCACGTCACGCCGAAGGGGTCGACCATCCAGCCATGCTGGCCGCGCGCTGGGTCGGCGCTGAGGCACTCGTGCCACGACGCGGCCGCTTGGGCGGCATCGGCAGCCGTGGCGAAGAACGAGGCACCCGGCCGGGCTGTGCAAAGGAACGGGTCACCACGCGAGAGTCGGGGAAGGTCTCCAGGTAATAGTCGAGCGCTGCGGCGGCCTCGTCGACGGTGCGGTTCATCCAGAAGGTGGGAGTAATGATCGGCGTCAGGCATGGGCGCCTTTCATAAGGAGGAGTGCCCGGGCTGCGCGGCGCAGCGACGGAAGATGGGGTGCGACAAGACTCACGGTCGCCAGGCCGAGGTTCGTGCCGAACGGATCGAGGACGAGCGACTGCACGCCCGCCACTGTGTCGCCGAGGAGGACGGGGCCGCCGCTATCGCCTTTGACCGCGCCATGCGCCACGAGCGCGCCGTGGCGCACGCGTGTGAGCCCGTCCCGGGACACGGCCCAAGGCAGCGTCGCGACGAGCAGGCCGCGGTAGTCGTGCACGTCGAGTGCGCGCCCGCCAAAGCCGCGTGTACACGTGGTCTGGCCCAGCTGCACCCGGTCTCGCAGCAGGCCCGGCACCGCGCGCGGACCGGCGGGACGGTCAAGGAGGGCGAGCGCCAGATCCGTGCCGTTGATGACGCGCACGGCGGAAACGCGGGCAGAGACCCCGGCGCGTGTGACGCGGTACGGCCCTGGTTCCCGGAAGAAGTGTGCGCACGTGAGCACAAGCCGCGGCGCCACGTACGCGTGCGGCTGCAGGTCCGGGGCAACCAGGGTGCCCGAGCAGTAGCTCCCGGCGCGCGTGAGCCGCACGACGGGCAGGGGAGAGGTGTTCATTCCCACGACAGTACCGCGATTAAACTAACCAGCATGTCGCATGAGATTAAACCTTTTGCCCCGTCCGTCTACGCCGCGCGCGTGGCACGTGCCCAGGAGGTCCTGCGCGCGCAGGGGCTCGACGCGCTACTTGCTGCGACGGGCCCGGATTTCGCGTACCTCACTGGCTCGTGGATGACCTCCAATGAGCGCCTCACCGCGCTGGTCATCCCGGCCGAGGGGACGCCGCGTCTCGTCGCGCCGCAGACGGATGTGCTCGAGCTGCAGTCCACGGCCGTGCCTGAGATGGGCGTGGAGCTTTCCGGGTGGGCCGATGGCGAGGACCCGTACGGGCTCGCGCTGGGCGAGGCCGGCTACGCGCGGCTCGCGGTCTCGGCGTCGCTCACCGCGGACCACCTCTTTAAGCTCCAGGAACACGCGCCGGACGCGAAGCTCTCACTGGCGTCGACGGCGCTTTCAGAACTATTCATGCGCAAGGATGACGCGGAGCTCAAGCAGCTGCGCGGGGCGGCGGCCGCCATCGACCGCGTCCATGAAGCCGTTCCGGAGTTGCTGCGCGCTGGCCGCACGGAGCGCGAGGTCGCCGCGGATATCGAGGAGCGCATCCTCGCTGAGCACGTCTCCGTCGACTTCATCATCGTCGGCTCTGGGCCCAACGGCGCGAATCCGCACCACAGCTTCTCGGACCGCGTGCTGGCCGAGGGCGAGCCGGTCGTCGTCGACATCGGAGGCACGTTCGGCGCGGGCTACCACTCGGACTGCACCCGCACCTACGTCGTGGGTGGGCCCGAGCTTGCCGATGCCCCCTTCCGCGACGCCTACGCCATCCTCGCCGAGGCACAAGCAGCGGCCNGCCGTCGCCGGCCTGGCCTCCACGCGCACGTACCCGCTCGACTCGACGTTCACGCCCGGCTACAACATGGCCATCAATCTGCTGGGGCTCATGGGCTTCGACGACTCGCTGCGCCTTATCGAGCGCTCCTTCGCCCAGTTCCAGGCAGATGGTTCCGTCGTCGAGGAGGCCGCAGAAATCGAGCGCGCCGAGCAGCGCGTGCGCGAACTCCGTACGGAGCTTGCCAGTGCCGTCTCCGCCCTCGCCCCGCCCACCCGCGACGACGAGGACCCCGCGGAATTACTGGGCGAATACACGGACCTGCGCCATAAACTTACAGGCGAGGAGCGCAAGGCCGCCAAGGATTCCACGGCGCAGCGCAACGTCGAGGTAGTCAAGGTGCTCGCGCGCCTGCAGCTCGGCGACGTCATTGCGATGGCTGGGCGCAAGCACCCCATCCTCGCCGTGGTCAACACGCCAGCGAACCAGGCGCAGGACCCGCGCCCGTGGGTGACGACGGAGCAGGGCTGGTCGGGGCGCATCGATGCCTCTGGCATTGGCAATCCGCCCATCGTCGTGGGCCACATGCGCATTCCGCGCGGCATGAATAAGAACCCGCGCCGCCACACAAAGTTCTTCCAAGACCAGTTCCGCCGCAACCACTACGATCGGCCGCGCAAAATGAAAATGACAACGCGCAACCGGCCCAGCAAAAAGGTGGGGGAGTTGCGCGACGCCATCCGCCAGCACCCCGTGCACGCGTGGCCAGCGGCCGACCGCGAGCAGCTCGCGCGCCTCGCGGCGAAGC
>NZ_LT596208.1:629597-950649 GCF_900092335.1 Corynebacterium phoceense | reverse complement strand
GGAGGACGGGGCCGCCGCTATCGCCTTTGACCGCGCCATGCGCCACGAGCGCGCCGTGGCGCACGCGTGTGAGCCCGTCCCGGGACACGGCCCAAGGCAGCGTCGCGACGAGCAGGCCGCGGTAGTCGTGCACGTCGAGTGCGCGCCCGCCAAAGCCGCGTGTACACGTGGTCTGGCCCAGCTGCACCCGGTCTCGCAGCAGGCCCGGCACCGCGCGCGGACCGGCGGGACGGTCAAGGAGGGCGAGCGCCAGATCCGTGCCGTTGATGACGCGCACGGCGGAAACGCGGGCAGAGACCCCGGCGCGTGTGACGCGGTACGGCCCTGGTTCCCGGAAGAAGTGTGCGCACGTGAGCACAAGCCGCGGCGCCACGTACGCGTGCGGCTGCAGGTCCGGGGCAACCAGGGTGCCCGAGCAGTAGCTCCCGGCGCGCGTGAGCCGCACGACGGGCAGGGGAGAGGTGTTCATTCCCACGACAGTACCGCGATTAAACTAACCAGCATGTCGCATGAGATTAAACCTTTTGCCCCGTCCGTCTACGCCGCGCGCGTGGCACGTGCCCAGGAGGTCCTGCGCGCGCAGGGGCTCGACGCGCTACTTGCTGCGACGGGCCCGGATTTCGCGTACCTCACTGGCTCGTGGATGACCTCCAATGAGCGCCTCACCGCGCTGGTCATCCCGGCCGAGGGGACGCCGCGTCTCGTCGCGCCGCAGACGGATGTGCTCGAGCTGCAGTCCACGGCCGTGCCTGAGATGGGCGTGGAGCTTTCCGGGTGGGCCGATGGCGAGGACCCGTACGGGCTCGCGCTGGGCGAGGCCGGCTACGCGCGGCTCGCGGTCTCGGCGTCGCTCACCGCGGACCACCTNGGCGGAACACGACGAGGCGCATGCGGCGGAGATAGCGACCATCGACTACGCAGCGCAGGTATCCATGCTCACGGTGCTCGCCGACATCATGGAGTCGGGCCACATCGCGGCGTTTTCGTCGATTGCAGGCTGGCGCGCCCGACGGGCGAATTACGTCTACGGCTCGACGAAGGCAGGCCTCGACGCGTTCTGTCAGGGGCTCGCGGACCGGCTGCATGGCGGGCCGCTGGCACTCATCACGGCGCGTCCGGGCTTCGTCATCGGCTCGATGACCACGGGCATGAAGCCGGCGCCGCTCTCGGTCACGCCGGACGTCGTGGCACGCGCGGTCGTGCGGGCGATGGATTCGGGGCGCAGCCGCACGCTGTGGATTCCGGGCGCGCTGCGGCTGCTGGCCTGGGTCATGCGCTGCGTTCCGCGCCCACTCTGGCGGCACATGCCCCGCTAGCCGGACCAAACCCCACCGACTCTCGCGAAATTTGTACACGATCGGCGAGTGTGGGTGGGGTTTCGTTCGCTGGGATGGCGAGGAACCTAGAGCAGCGGCGAGTTGATGTCGAAGACGAAGCCGCGTGGGGCGAGGAAGCGGACCACGACGTCTGCGTCAGCGACGGGCAGGTCAGGGAAGACGACGCCGCCCCACGGCGTGAGCACCGTGTCGACGTCCATGCGGCCGATCATCTCGGCGTACTCGGCAGGCATCGAGCCCTCGGGAAGCGCGGCGCCGAGGGCCGCATGACCGTCGGGGAGATGCTCCTCGAACCAGCCGATGGGCGGGTTCTTCGCCTCCTGCACCGGCGGGGTGGCAGGCCCCTGTCCCGCGTCGGCGTCGCCTGCGAGCAACGCGAGGGCTTCCTCGACGAGGTTGTCGAGGAGCATGCGCGCGGTAGCGCCCTGCATCTCCACCGGGGTGCGGCGCTCGCCGCGCGGGGTATAGACCGTCTGGTCCTTCGCCGGTGCGACGAGCAGGTGCGGGCGGTGACGATGCACATCACCTGTGGGGGAGCCGACGCCTACAACGAACGGGTCCGCGGCATCGCGACGTGCCAGCGCGCGGCGTGCCGGGCTGATGAGCGCGATGAGGTCCGCGTACTCAGCGGCGTCCTCATCGTCGGGGTCGGGGCGGACCTTCGGATCGAGGACAAAGCCCGGGGAGGAACCAAAGGCACCACCGTCCGGCTCGAAGTCGATGGCGTAGCGGCCGGCGAAGAGATCGTCCAGCGCCGCGCCAACGTGCTCGGCCATCTCCACGGCGGCGAGATCGAGCGAGTCAAGGAGAACGGGGACTGGGGCCTGGAGGGTCTGCGGGGCGGCGGCGCGGGCGGCATCGGGCTCCTGCACGCCGCGCAGTTCCACGGTGCCACGCGTGCCGAGATAAACCTGGCCGTCGCCATGCGTGCGGGCGAGCTCGGCGAGGGCCAGCCACTCTGGCGAGTGGAGAGCAGCGCCGGTGGGCACGAGGCGGACGGTCGATGGGGTAGAAGTGCTCATAGCGTCCCAGTCTAAGGCGCAGCCGCGCGGGGACGGTATCGGCTCGGGTGCTCGGCCGCACGCTGACAGCGAACGCGCGGGTTGCTATGCGAATTCTCTCGCCTCCAGACGCTAGGCTGGTGGGCACTATGCCAGCACTGTTCTTCTTCGCCTACTTCGTCTTCGAGACGCTCGCCTTCTACGGCGTGGCCAAGCTCCTCGGCGTCGGCTGGGCGCTCATCGCATTGTTCGTCACCATGTTCTTCGGCATGGCCGTGGCCATGTGGGAGGTGCGCCGCCTCATGGCGCGCCAAATCGTCCAGGACAAGGCCTCCGGCGCGCTGTATATGAAGCAAGAAGGCGCGGGTAAGCTCGCGGGCAACGTGGGCCTTACCATCGCCGGCGGCATCCTCCTGTCCATTCCCGGCTTCCTCACGGCTATCGTGGGCATCCTGCTGCTCCTGCCACCGACGCGCGCACTCACGCGCAAGCTCATGGGCTTTTCTTTCATGCGCGGCGTCGAGCGCATGGGCATGCGTATCTACAAGGCATCGCCCATTCCGGACGCGCAGCACAACTCGTACGGAACGTTCGGCTCCGGCGGCTACGAGGTCATCGACGAAGAAGAAATCCATCGCTGGAGCGAGTCCGTCAATCCCGAGGACTTCGGACGTCCGCAGGATCCTGGCAACTCCAAGGGCAACGCCCAGTGAGACTCCGCGCGGCCCTCTCGGCCACGGCGACGCTGCTCCCGCGCCTGCTGCTTGCGGCGTTGGCCGGCGTCGCCGTCTATTTTTCCTACGAACCGCACGGATTATGGTGGGCGGGGCTAGGGGGCATCGGCATGCTCTGGCTCTCGTGCGTGCCTTGGCGCGGCGTGCCTGTGCGCGCCGGCCGAGCCGCCCTCATCGGCTTTGTCCATGCGCTCACGCAATACCTGCTCATGCTGCCCTGGATTGGCGAGCTGGTGGGCACAATGCCGTACGTCGCGCTCGCGCTGTGGCTGTCCGTCTACGCGCTGCTGCTCACGCCCGGCGCCGTACTGCTCGCGCGCTGGCGCTGGGGCTGGCTCGGCTTCCCGTTCTTCTATCTGGCGATTGAGCTGCTGCGTTCCTCGGTGCCTTTCGGCGGTTTTGCGTGGGTGCGGCTGGCCTGGGGCCAGATGAATGGCCCGCTGGCGAACCTCGCGGCATGGGGCGGCACAGCGCTCGTCTCGCTCGCGGCGGCACTCGTGGGTACGGGCGTAGCGGCGCTCTACCTGGCAGTGCTACGGCACGCCTGGCGCGAGTCGTGGGCTGCGGCGGCCGTCGTCCTGCCGGTGGTGCTGGGGCTCGTGGCGGGGCTGGGTGTCAACGACCCAGGACGCACAGTGGGGACGACGAAGGTCGCGGCCATCCAAGGCAATGTGCCGCGGCTGGGGCTCGACTTCAACGCGCAGCGCCGCGCGGTGCTCGCGAACCATGTTCAGGCCACGGCGAAGGCGGCGAAGGCTGACCCTGACGTGGACCTGTATATTTGGCCCGAGAATTCCTCGGACGTCAATCCTTTCCGCGACGCCGAGGCCATGGCGCTCATCCAATCCGCGGTGCAGGCCGCGGGGGCACCGATTGTGGTGGGCACGCTCACCGTGGACGAGGTAGGCGAGCGCAACACCATGCAGGTCTTCAACGCAGACGGCTCCGTGGGCGAGCACCACTATAAGAAGTACCTCCAGCCCTTCGGCGAGACCATGCCGTGGCGCAGCTTCTTCCGCACAATCACGGACCTGGTGGACCTGGCGGGAGATTTCAAGCCGGGCAACGGGCCGGGTGTCGTGCACATGGGCGGCATCGCCGTGGGACTGGCCACGTGCTACGAGGTGGCGTTCGACGCGGCGTACCGCACGTCGGTGCGTAACGGTGCGCAGATTCTCGCCACGCCGACCAATAACGCGACGTTCGGGTTCTCGGATATGACGTTCCAGCAGCTCGCCATGAGCCGCCTGCGCGCCATCGAGACGGACCGCGCGGTGGTCGTTGCGGCAACCTCGGGCGTATCCGCCATCGTCCATCCAGACGGTCGGGTCTCGCAGGAGTCCGGTATTTTCGAGCAACAATATCTCATTGAGGAACTCCCACTGCGAGAAGGAATCACGCCTGCGGTAAAATATGGCGCGTTACTGCAAGCCGTGGCCGTTCTCATCGGCCTCGCCGCGGTCGCCGCCGCGTGGCGGTCCAACCGCCTCCCGCGCACGCAGAAAACTAACGAGGAGAATTCATGACCACCATTGCACCGGAGCGCCTGGAGAAGACGCTCGTCATCATCCCGACGTACAACGAGCTCGAGAACCTGCCGCTCATTACGGGCCGTGTCCGTAAGGCCCTGCAGCAGGTCCACATCCTCATTGTCGATGACAACTCACCGGACGGCACGGGCAAGGCCGCAGACCAGCTCGCCGCCGAGGACGCGCGCCTGCACGTCCTCCACCGTGAGGGAAAGGGCGGCCTGCTGGGTGCCTACCTCGCCGGTTTCGAGTGGGGTCTCGAGCGCGACTACCAGGTGCTGTGCGAGATGGATGCCGATGGCTCCCACGCGCCGGAGGAACTCCACCTGCTCCTCGAGGAGATCGAGAAGGGCGCCGACCTCGTCATTGGCTCGCGCTACGTGCCGGGCGGCAAGACCGTCAACTGGCCGGTCAACCGCCAGCTACTCTCGCGCCTGGGCAACGTCTACATCTCGATGGCGCTCGGCGCTGGCCTGTCCGATATGACGGCAGGCTACCGCGCCTTCCGCCGTGAGCTGCTTGAGTTCCTCGACTTCGATGATCTGTCCCGCAAGGGCTACATCTTCCAGGTCGACGTCGCCAACCGCGCCATCCGCGCTGGCTACGACGTGCGCGAGGTGCCGATTACCTTCACCGAGCGCGAGCTGGGCGAGTCCAAGCTCGACGGCTCTTTTGTCAAGGATTCCCTCGCCGAGGTCACCAAGTGGGGAGTCGCGCACCGCCGCGACCAGGTCGAGGGCTACGTCAACGATTTCGGCGCCGTGGGCAAGCGCATGATCCAGGACCTGGATCTGGGTACCAAGGTGGGCAAGAAGAAGGACTACCTCGTCGGCTTCTTTGGCGAGATGCGCAAGCTCGTCGAGCACGAACTCAACAAGAAGTAACAGCGCACTGCGCAGAATTCCCCGGGCACTCGTTCGGGGATTTTTTATACCGCCAGGACGGTGAGATATGTGACACCGCGCGATATTCAGGTTGAGCGAGTCACAGTGCTAGGCTCGAGGATAGGTCGTACATCAATCGGAGTGCGACGCCACCCACACTACGGATCGTTCGGCACGTACCTGCCGATGGAGGGACAGAAAACTCATGGCAACCGTTTCATTCAAGAAGGCCTCGCTCACCTACCCGGGGGCCGCGGAGCCCACGGTCAAGGAATTTGACCTGGAAATCGCAGACGGGGAGTTCCTCGTCCTCGTCGGCCCGTCCGGCTGCGGTAAGTCGACCACGCTGCGCATGCTCGCCGGCTTGGAGCAGGTCACCAGCGGCAATATCTACATCGGCGACAAGGACGTCACGAACGTCGCGCCCCGCGACCGCGACATCGCCATGGTCTTCCAGAACTACGCGCTCTACCCGCACATGACGGTCCGCGACAACATGGGCTTCGCCCTGAAGATCGCAGGAAAGTCCAAGGAGGAAATCAACGCCCGCGTCGACGAGGCCGCGAAGACCCTGGGCCTTACGGAGTTCCTCGAGCGCAAGCCCAAGGCCCTGTCCGGTGGTCAGCGCCAGCGTGTGGCCATGGGCCGTGCCATCGTGCGTAACCCGCAAGTCTTCCTCATGGATGAACCGCTGTCCAACCTGGACGCGAAGCTGCGTGTCCAGACCCGTACTCAGATTGCAGCCCTCCAACACAAGCTGGGCGTGACGACGGTCTACGTCACCCACGACCAGACCGAGGCCCTCACCATGGGCGACCGTATCGCGGTGCTCAAGGACGGCTACCTCCAGCAGGTGGGCAGCCCGCGGGAACTCTACGACCGCCCGGACAACGTCTTCGTCGCCGGCTTCATCGGTTCGCCGGCTATGAACCTGGGCACCTTCACCGTGGGCGCCGACGGCGTGGCAACCTCGGGCGAGGCGCACATTAAGCTCTCGCGCGAGACGCTCGATGCCATGGTGCCGGAGGACAACAACAAGATCACCATCGGCTTCCGTCCGGAGGCTCTCCAGATTATCGGCGAGGGCGAGTCCACCGAGCACTCTATTCCGATCCAGCTCGACTTCGTCGAGGAGCTCGGCTCGGACTCGTACCTCTACGGCAAGCTCGTGGGCGATGGCGACCTAGGCTCCAGCGCCGAAGACGTCGCCGAGTCCGGCCAGATCGTCGTGCGCTCGGCACCGAACACCGCGCCGGCGCCGGGCAGCGTCTTCCATGCGCGCATCGTCGAGGGCGGCCAGCACAACTTCTCCGCCTCGACGGGTCGCCGCCTACCGTAAGCAACCCCTGCCCTGAAGCGCAAAGGAGGGCGCCGTGCGCGAATCGATGAATATTACGTCGTCGACCTATGCGGCGGCGCTACTCACCCTGCCCTGGGGCGTGCCGCTGGAGCAGTGGCCAGCCGAGCTCATCACGGCCCTGCCACGCGGCATTTCGCGCCACGTGGTGCGGTTTATCGAGCTCGGCGCCGCGCCGACGCNCACGCTCCGTGATAGCCGAGGCGGGCTTCGGCGACGCCTTCTTTCACCGCACGGGCCACGGCATTGGTCTCTCGGTCCACGAGGAGCCGTTCCTTCTCGCGGGCAATGAGCTCGTGCTTGAGGAGGGCATGACCTTCTCCATCGAGCCAGGCATCTACCTCGAGGGTACGTGGGGCATGCGCCTGGAAGACATCGTGGTGACGACGGCGGACGGCTGTGAGTCGCTTAACGCCTGCCCGCGGGAGCTGCGCTAATGGGAGCGGTGCTGATCCTCGGCGGGCGCAGCGACATTGGCGGGGAGATCGCCCGGCTGCTCGCACTAGGGCGCCCGGTGGTGCTGGCTGCGCGCGGCTCGCATGGACTCGAGGCGCTGCAGCGCGAACTCACGGCGCGCGGCGCCACGGCCGTGTACATTATCGACTTCGATGCAGCGGACCTTGCCGCGCACCGTCGTGTGGTGGAGCAGGCCGTCGAGCTCGCCGGTCCCGTGACGACTGCGGTGGTAGCGTTCGGCATCCTGGGCGACCAGGAGCGGGCGGAACACGACGAGGCGCATGCGGCGGAGATAGCGACCATCGACTACGCAGCGCAGGTATCCATGCTCACGGTGCTCGCCGACATCATGGAGTCGGGCCACATCGCGGCGTTTTCGTCGATTGCAGGCTGGCGCGCCCGACGGGCGAATTACGTCTACGGCTCGACGAAGGCAGGCCTCGACGCGTTCTGTCAGGGGCTCGCGGACCGGCTGCATGGCGGGCCGCTGGCACTCATCACGGCGCGTCCGGGCTTCGTCATCGGCTCGATGACCACGGGCATGAAGCCGGCGCCGCTCTCGGTCACGCCGGACGTCGTGGCACGCGCGGTCGTGCGGGCGATGGATTCGGGGCGCAGCCGCACGCTGTGGATTCCGGGCGCGCTGCGGCTGCTGGCCTGGGTCATGCGCTGCGTTCCGCGCCCACTCTGGCGGCACATGCCCCGCTAGCCGGACCAAACCCCACCGACTCTCGCGAAATTTGTACACGATCGGCGAGTGTGGGTGGGGTTTCGTTCGCTGGGATGGCGAGGAACCTAGAGCAGCGGCGAGTTGATGTCGAAGACGAAGCCGCGTGGGGCGAGGAAGCGGACCACGACGTCTGCGTCAGCGACGGGCAGGTCAGGGAAGACGACGCCGCNCGACGCGCGCACCGGCGTCGTGGCCGTTAAGGAGATTGGCGTGCGCACGGCTCACCACGAGTACAAGATGCTGCGCGAACTCCAGCGCGTGGGCGCCCCGGCAGTGGCACCGGTCGCCGTCATCACCGGCCGCCAGCCCGTCAACCCGCGCGATGGCGAGCTCACGGCGGCGCTCATTACGGAACACCTTGAATTCTCGTTGCCCTACCGCGAGCTCTTCTCGCAGGACATGGTGCCGGGCCAGCCGGAGAAACTCATTCAGGCGCTCGCCGTCCTGCTCGTGCGCCTGCACCTCCTGGGGTTCTACTGGGGCGACGTCTCCCTGTCCAACACGCTTTTCCGGCGCGACGCAGACACCTACTCGGCCTACCTCGTCGACGCCGAGACCGGGGAGTTCCAGGTCCAGCTTTCCGATGCCCGCCGTGCCTACGACCTCGACATCGCGCGCGTCAACATCATCGGCGAAATGATGGACCTCCAGGCAGGCGGGTACCTCGCCGAGGACATCGACGTCATCGCGTTGGGCACGCTTGTGGAGTCGTCCTACGAGGACTTGTGGCGTGAGCTCACGGCGGAAGAAGCCATTGACGCGGGCGAACCGTGGCGGATTACCGAACGTGTCGAAAGGCTGGCGAGCCTCGGCTTCGACGTGGGGGAGTTGCGCGTCGAGACCGAGGCCGACCGCGCGAACGTCACACTCCGGCCCGTTGTCGTATCGCCTGGGCACCACCATCGCCTGCTCCTCGAGCTCACCGGCCTGTCGGCGGAGGAACACCAGGCACAGCGCCTGCTGGGGGCCATCCGAACCTTCCGCGCCTTGGAATGCGCCGAAACGGCGAGCCTCGAGCAGGCGGCGCACCGTTGGCTCACGGAGGAATACGAGCCGACCATCGCCGCCGTGCCGGAAGACGCACGCTTCAAGCTCGAGCCTGCGCAGCTCTTCCACGAAATTTCGGACCACAGGTGGTTCATGGCCGAGCATCGCGGCGCCGCCGTGCCCTTGGCCGAGGCCACGCAGTCCTATCTCATGACGGTCCTACCTAGCCGCCGCGATGAGGCGCGGCTTCTCCAGCCACCCCTCTCGGAGTGACCCGGAGTGACGACGCCGCCTTAGGATATAGCCTGCAGGAAAGTGGACACTACCGCAGGACGGTGGGATTTGTTCCGGATGGGACCGTTCCGCTCCGTATAAAAGATTTCAGACGCGAATTTACACCGAGCATAGACCGTTTATGCCCGTTCACTCCCCTATATGAGGGGCAGTTAACTGTGTTAACCTATGCAACATGTCACAAAATACCGCGCATGTTACATTCATGTTTGGCCCAGCTCACTAGAATCACTAAGCTGATTGTTGAGGTCAGTAGCACCTTGGACACCAGAAAAGTCCACACTCACGGACACAAGGCTGGGCATCGTCACCATTGGACATGTCCACACCGCGGCAAGGTACTACGACGCCACCCCGGTGGTTAGGACCAGTGACGAGCTTGACTCAGGCTCCCACGCGACCACCAGGGGATAACTCCACAGGCATTCCGTAGCCTTGCCCGCCGAACATCGGCACCATCAGGGTAGGGCTTCACACCTAGAAAGAGGACCCGATGAAGCGTCTTACTCGCATCGCATCTATCTCCCTGAGCGCTCTGCTCGCCACCACCACCCTCGTTGCCTGCTCGTCGGGCGATTCGGGGGATGACTCCGGCTCCGTCTACTTCCTGAACTTCAAGCCGGAGCAGGACGCCGCCTACCAGGAGATCGCCAAGGAGTACACCGAGAGCACCGGAGTGCCCGTCAAGGTCGTCACGGCGGCATCGGGAAGCTACGAGCAAACGCTCAAGGCAGAAATCGGCAAGGATGAAGCCCCGACTCTCTTCCAGGTCAACGGCCCCGCCGGCTTCATCACGTGGCAGGACTACATGGCTGACATGTCTGACACCAAGATTGCCCAGGAGCTCACCGAGGACGTCCCGGCGCTTCAGGATGACGAGGGCACCACGAAGGGCGTGCCGTTCGCCGTCGAGGGCTTCGGCATCATCATCAACCAGGAGATCTTCGACAAGTACATCGCGCTGCCCGGCGCGAAGATCAAGTCCACGGACGAAATCACGAGCTTCGACAAGCTCAAGGAAGTCGCGGACGACATGCAGGCCAAGAAGGGCGAGCTCGGCATCGAGGGCGCCTTCGCTTCCACCTCGCTTACCCCGGGCGAGGACTGGCGCTGGCAGACCCACCTGGCCAACGCACCGATCTGGCAGGAGTTCCAGGACGACGGCGTCGAGGATAAGACGGAGGTCGAGTTCAAGTACTCCAACGAGTACAAGAACCTCTTCGACCTGTACCTCACCGACTCCACCGTGGAGAAGACCCTGGCCCCGGCGAAGACCGTCTCCGACTCCATGGCCGAGTTCGCACAGGGTAAGGCCGCGATGGTCCAGAACGGTAACTGGGCATGGTCCCAGATTTCCGAGACCAAGGGCAACGTGGTCAAGGAAGACAAGATCAAGTTCCTGCCCATGTACATGGGCCTGCCGAATGAGCAGGACTTCGGACTCAACGTGGGCACGGAGAACTACCTCGGCGTAAACGCCAATGCTTCCGATGCCGACCAGCAGGCCACCAAGGATTTCGTCGATTGGCTGTTTACTTCTGATGAGGGCAAGCAGCACGTCATCAACGACCTGGGCTTCGTCGCGCCGTTCAACTCCTACAGCGAGACCGACACCCCGAATGACCCGCTGGCCAAGCAGATCCAGGAGTCCATCTCCAACAAGGACATTACGACCATCCCGTGGGCATTCCAGTACTTCCCGTCCCAGCAGTTCAAGGACGACTTCGGCCAGGCGCTGAGCCAGTACGCCTCCGGCACCATGAAGTGGGAGGACGTCGTCACCCAGTTCAAGGATGACTGGAAGGCCGAGAAGGAAGCCAACTGGACTGAGTAGGCGAGCAGGCTCACCCGCCCGCATACCTAATACGCCGCGGCCCAAAACCCTACCGGGCCGCCTCCTCGGAACCTACCCGCGTCGCTGACCCCCATTGCCGGCTGGTGGCGCGGCGCAGGGGCGTGTGCTGGTTCCTTCCCGCCACCTACGGCAGGAAAGCACCAGCACATTCTCCTGCGAATGACTCCAGGCTCGCCGCAGAGCCCCTCACATACCAACCAAATTAGGTGAGATATTCATGCAAGCAACACTGAAGAAGTACTTTCCAGTCTTCGTCTTGCCCACCCTCCTCGCGTTCCTCATCGCATTCCTCGTGCCCTTCGTCATCGGCTTCTTCCTGTCGTTCACGAAGTTCACCACCATCACCAACGCCAAGTGGGTCGGCCTGAGCAATTACACCAAGGCCTTCTCTGAACGCGAGGGCTTCATCGACGCGTTCCTCTTCACGGTCCTCGTCGTCATCGTCTCCGTCATCACGGTCAACTTCTTCTCCTTCATGCTCGCGTGGATGCTCACACGCAAGCTCAAGGGCACCAACTTCTTCCGCACGGTCTTCTTCATGCCGAACCTCATCGGCGGCATCGTGCTGGGCTACACCTGGCAGACCATGATTAACGCGGTGCTCTCGCATTACGCCACGACGATCAGCGCGGACTGGAAGTTCGGCTACGCCGGCCTTATCATGCTTCTCAACTGGCAGCTCGTGGGCTACATGATGATCATCTACATCGCGGGCTTGCAGAACGTTCCGCCAGAGCTCATCGAGGCCGCCGAGCTCGACGGCGTGAGCAAATGGGAGATGCTGCGCCACGTCACCATCCCCATGGTCATGCCCTCGATTACCATCTGCCTCTTCCTTACCCTGGCGAACTCCTTCAAACTCTTCGACCAGAACCTGGCGCTCACCAACGGCGCGCCGGGCGGGCAGACCGAGATGGTCGCCCTCAATATCGTCAATACCCTCTTTAACCGCATGAACGTCGAAGGAGTGGGCCAGGCCAAGGCCGTCATCTTCGTCGTCGTCGTGGTCGTCATCGCGTACTTCCAGCTACGCGCGACCCGAAGCAAGGAAGTCGAGGCCTAAACCATGACTGCCCCCGTCACCAACAACCCGCACGAGGCCAAGAAGCCCGCGGCCAAGGTCCACAAGCTGCCCACGGACAACGCAACCAAGATGTCCGGCGGCGCGAAGACCATCATCTACTTTGTCCTCGCGTTCTTCACCGTCGTCTTCCTCGGCCCCATCCTGTTCATCATCATCAACTCGTTTAAGTCGAAGTTCGCCATTTCCTCGGACCCGTTTTCCATCCCGGTAGGCGAGACCTTCGTCGGGTTTGAGAACTTCGCAGTAGGCCTGATGAAGCAGGGCTTCCTCGAAGCCACCCTGTGGTCGTTTGTCATCACCATCCTGTCCGTCGCCGTCATCGTGTTCTTCTCCGCGATGACCGCGTACTACATCACCCGCGTGAAGACGTGGTGGACGAACCTTCTGTACTACCTCTTCGTCGTGTCCATGATTATTCCGTTCCAGATGGTCATGTTCCCCACGGTGAAGATCGCAGATATGCTCCACCTCAACAACCCGCTGGGCATCGTCGTACTTTACTTGGGCTTCGGCTCGGGCCTGTCGGTGTTTATGTTCGCTGGCTTCGTCAAATCCATCCCGGTGGAGATCGAGGAAGCCGCCATGATCGACGGCTGCGGCCCCATCCAGAACTACTTCAAGGTAGTCCTGCCCATGCTCAAGCCCACCGCCGTCACGGTGGCCATCCTCAACGCCATGTGGGTCTGGAACGACTACCTTCTGCCGTACCTCGTCATCGGCCTTTCCACCCGGTACAAGACCATCCCGGTCGTCGTCCAATCCTTCGTCGGCTCCAACGGTAACCGCGACATGGGCGCCATGATGGCCATGCTCGTGCTCGCCATCATCCCCATCGTCATTTTCTACTTCGTGACGCAGAAGCACATCATCGAGGGTGTCGCCGCCGGCGCCGTCAAGGGCTAAACGCCACGCACTCCGCCCCGCACGGCCTGTGCGGGGCGTTTCCATGTCCATCGAATAGGGTAGAGGCTTATGAATAGATTCCTGGGACCCGAATCCAAGTTCTACGAGGTGCTCTCCCTCTTCGCTGATTTGGTCATCGTCAACGTGTTGCTCGTGGTCTCCAGCTTCCCCATCTTCACGGCGGGCATGAGCCTGCGCACCGCGCACGACGTCATCGGGGACATGGTCCGCGAGGAAGGCACCAGCCGCGGCCGGACATTCCTGCGCCGCTTGCTCGTGCGCCCAGGCATCAATTCGGCATGGTGGCTCATCGTCCTCGCCGTAGGTGCATTGGCCGCCTATGAGTTCGCCATCATCGCCCGCGCTGAGCTCGGCACCGCGGGCCTCGTTCTCCGCGCGGGCCTACTCTCAGGCCTCATCGTACTCGCCGGCATTACCGTCTGGTTCTTCCATCTGGACCCCCAGCTTGCCGATGCCCCCTTCGCCCACCGTCTCGCTGCCGCCGCAACGTCCGCCGTGCGCTTCCTTCCGCGCACGCTTCTCGCGCTGGTGCCGTGGGCGCTGCTCCTCGGCTTTCCTTTCTTCGTGCCGAGCGCGTGGGGCGGCTGGCTCTTCTTCGTCGTCGCGGTGGGGCCTGCGCTGGCCATCTACCTGGGCGAGCTCGCGCTGCAGTGGCCGGCGCTGTCCATCAAAGACGACGCGGGGAGCTAGCCCGGAGTCGAGTGCAGCGTAGGGGGAGTATCCAGCAGGAAACTGTCAGGAATTGCCAGCCGACGCGAAGTTGCGCGGAAGCGTCCAAGCAGCTCCGTGCCCCATAATGAATTCATGCGTTTGAGAGAGCGCATACCTTGAGAGAGTTGAGAGCCCCTGGTTCCGGGGCGGCGGCGTGAGACACCGCCGAGAGGGACCGCTTGCGAGAGATAGAGACGCCGCGAGCCCCAACCTTCGGGTTGGGGCTTGCGGTGTTTTCGGCGGCGGACGGGCGCACCGGCACAACACGGAAGCACCCCGCCACCAGCAGCGTGCTGGGACGGGGTGCTTCGGGGAAGTCTCGCGGGGGACTTACTTGGACTGCGCCTCTTCCTGCTCCTTGAGCAAGCGAGCGGCAGTGCGGCGGCGACTGCGCAGGTTCTCGATGCGCTGCTGCAGCAGCTCCTCAAGCTCGTCGATGGAACGACGCTCGAGCAGCATGTCCCAGTGGGTGCGCGGCGGCTTGGCCGGCTTGGACTCGACGCCCTCGCCCTCGACGAGGGTGCCCCACTTGCCGTTCTTGCACAGCCATTCCTCGGGGATTTCGGCCTCGTCCGCGAAGGGAACCTCGAATACGTCGCCATCTTCGGTGCGGTACTTCACCATCTGACGCGGCGCGAGATCGTGGTCGCGGTCGGTTTCATAGCTTACGGCGCCCATACGGCTGCCGCGCAGTACGCGATCTGCCATTGCCTCATCATCCTTTTTCTGCTTCTAGTCCGGCCGTGAACGCACTCGTTCGGCTCTGCCGCGCCGCAGGGGCGAAACAGGGGAGAGCGAGACCGTCCACACAAGGTATATAAGTATAACGGACCACCGGGTGCGTTTGTTCCCAAAGCACGCAAAGTGGGCTAAGATCGCCTAAGTGACTCAAACTTTTGGCCAGCGACAGCGCCCCGCAACGTGCCAATGGTGCGGTCGCGAACTGCACTCAACTGGTCGCGGACGGCCCCGCAAGTTCTGCAGTCCCGCATGCAAGCAACGCGCCTACGAGCAGCGTCATAACGTCTCCGGAACCACCATTCCTTCAGACGCAGTCATCATGACGCGAGCCCGGGCAGACAGCCTGCGCGATGGGCTTTTTGAACTGCGGTGTTCGGCCGAGGACATCGCCACGGCAACGAGCGAGGGCGCCGACGCTCACGAGGTTAAACAACTGTGCGACGAGCTGGTAGAACTCGCTCGCCGTTTGGAGGAATTGAAATAGCAATGAAGAATCTTTTGGCGAACCGCAAGCTCGTTATCACCTTTTTCATCGTGATCATCGTGCTGCTCACGCTCGTTGCGTTCGTGCCGCTGGTTATCTCTCTCGTGTCCGGCCGCGGCGTCCAGACCGAGGGAGTCAACGCGAGCCACGCGAAGGCCGCTGAAGTCGAGCTCGATGGCGACTGGACGGTCACGAAGGGCAAGCCGGACAATCACACGTCCGTGGGCTTTACCTTCCACGAGGTGCTGCCTGCCGAGAAGAAAGATACGTCCGGTTCGACCACGGCCGTGAGCGGCGACGCCACAATTGAAAATAATGTCCTTGAGCAGGGCACCATCACGGTGGACATGAACGAGCTGACCACGGACAAGAAGGTCCGCGATCAGAACATGAAGTCCAAGCTCTTTGAGACCACAACGTACCCGGAGGCCACCTTCATGGTCACCAAGCCGGTCGATCTCTCCGCCGTCCCGGACGATGGCACCATTGGCAAGGTCAGCCTCACCGGCGACCTCACCATCAAGGACCAGACGCACGAGGTCACCGAGGACTTCGACGTCCTGCGCGATGGCAAGGAGCTCGTCGTCGGCGGCGATATTCCCATCAACCGCACGGACTACGACGTCAATACGCCGGAACTCATCGCCGCTAAGATCGACGAGGACGGCTTCATCAACATCCGTATCTCGTTCAAGCACGCTAACTAAGCACGCGCCACGCACGCAGCGTCCAAGGGAAACACTCGTATGAACTCTCGCGTCATGATTCCGGTTATCTGGTTCCGGCTCATCATTGTCATCGCGTTTACGATTTTCGTCGCCACGCAAAAGATGTGGATCGTCGCGGGCATCGCGGCGCTGTTGGCGTTGCTCAGCGTCTGGCAGCTCGTCGCCGCGTATCGAAACCGCGACTAAACCCACGATCGCGGCACGCAGACCACCGAACCAACGTCCGGCGCTATAGCGCTAGTTTCGTAACTGTTACGTTAATGGGGGTGCATCGAGCACACGGGGAGAAGGGGAATTTCGCCCCAGCAGCGCAATCGGAACACAGCGACACAACAGTGCCGAAAGACTCGTTCTATACACGCGCCAGACATAAGGGACTGAATAGTTCTGCGGCGGTTTCGAAGTCACGATGAGCCCGGACGTGCCGAAGGAATTTCTGGCGACAGGCTCCGCGAAGGACGCTGAAGCCTAGGCGAGCACAACGGTGCGCCAGCGGACGGTGGACGGGAATGCGGCGGGCGATATTGGGGGCATCGGCAAGCGCTGCACGATAACATGCAGATCGTGATAGATGTCCGATAATGTACATTATGTCAAAACAGCGATGAGGAGACTTCCCCACGTTTGGGCCTGTCTGCCAGATTACTGCGCGCAATCCCCGTGGCACAGACGCCGAAGCCTTACTATTGAGTCCATGACTATTCAGCACATCGTTGACAAGCCGTCGCGCGCCGCCCTGTTCCTCGTTCTCGACGTCACTCCGGGCGGCGAAGTTGCCGTCCGCGACTTCATCGGCGGATTCAAGGGTCTGGTCAAGTCACTGAATTTCCGTTATAGCGCCGAGGATCTTTTCGCGGTCATCGGCATTGGCGCGAAGCTCTGGCCGCGGCTCACGTCCGCACCCGTGCCGGCGGGACTTAAGGAGTTTGAGGAAATCTCCCAAGGCAAGTACACAGCCCCGTCGACGCCGGGTGATCTCCTCTTCCACTTCCGCGCGGAGTCCTATGACGTATGTCACGAGCTGGCGTCGCAGATTCTCACGAAACTCGGTGACGCGGTGCGCGTGCTCGATGAGACGCAGGGTTTCAAGTACCTGGACGGCCGCGACCTGTTGGGCTTCGTGGATGGCTCGGCTAACCCGACGGATAACGAGGCGCTCGAGACTGTCCTCCTACCCGAGGACGCGGATTACCCGCGCGGTTCCTATGTCACCGTGCAGAAATACACGCATGACCTCAAGGCGTGGGCGCAGCTCACCGTCGAGGAACAAGAAGACGTCATTGGCCGATCCAAGGTCGACGACATCGAGATGGACGACGACGTCAAGCCGTCTAACTCCCACGTAGCACTCAACGACCTGGACGAGGATATCTACCGCGAGAACATGGCGTTTGGTTCTTTCGCCTCGGGCGAAATGGGCACGTACTTCATCGGCTACGCGCGCGACCCGGAGTTCGTCAACGAGCGCCTGCGCAATATGTTCATCGGCGATCCGGTGGGCAATTACGACCGTATCCTGGACTTTTCCACGGCCGTGACGGGCACGAACTTCTTCGTGCCGAGCGTCACCCTCATGGGCGAATTCAGTGAGCTGCCACTTCCCTAGCCTGCTGTATTAAATAGTAAAGCGCGGTGCCAGGACGGTCCCGCGTTTTTAGCGTTAGTTAAGCGCGCGGCGATGGATGAGCGCCGCGACGACCGCGCCGGTGATATGGGCGTCCACCCGACATGCTCGATGCACCACATGGGTATCAGTGACTCGCTGCTAGCCCTGGCCAACGCGAGCGGCGAGGCCAAGGTGCCAGAGGGTGCGACGTGCTGTGGCACCGCCGACGACCGCGGGCTGTTCCACCCGGAGCTCGTCGAATCCGCGACCCGCGAGGAGCGCGCCTCCCTCAACGCAGAGCACTTCGACGCGTTTGTCTCGGACAACCGCACGTGCGAGATGGGCTTGGAGATGATGACTGCAGGACGAATCCATGGAAACCAGTTAATTCACCATAGTGATCGGGGCAGCCAGTATGTGTCACTGAAGTATTCCACTGCGCTAGCGGAATCCGGAATCCGTCCGAGTGTGGGAACAGTCGGCGATTCTTATGACAATGCTCTAGCCGAAACAGTCAATGGTCTCTACAAGGCTGAACTGATTCATGCCCGGGGCCCGTGGACGTCGGTCGGAGAAGTCGAATTGGCCACCTTGCGGTGGGTGCATTGGTGGAACACCAAGCGGCTTCATGAAGCTTTGGACTACGCTACCCCACAGGAAGTAGAAACCGAGTACTATCTCACCCAGCCCATCAACACAGGGCCGTAAAAGAAGCGGAACTAAACCCAGGACGCTTCAGCTTCAGAATATGTCGCCAGCTGAAACGCGTCGCCAGGCATAGAGCCGGTCTTAATATCACGAACAAGCAAGCCCATGTTTGTCTCTACAACCTGGTCGATGAAGCCTTTAACTTGTACACCGCCTAGCTCGACCTCAAACTCCAGCTCGATACCTTTTGTACCGTCAGGCGCTACCCAAATCTTGTCACTAGATTTGAGGCTGTAGTCAACCAAGGATTTAAGTTGTTCTTTGCCAATGCCCCATCGGCGCTCAATATCTACCGGGCCAGAATACGGGCCAGAACCAAACCAATAATCAAAGTTCGGGGTCTCCTCTGATTGTTCTTCGATGGAGCGAGTGAACTCTTCTTCATAAATCTTTAGAAGGTCATCAAATGTCAACTCTCGATTAGAAAGTTCCCATTCTTCCATAGCTTTATGAACCGCAAGACCCTGCGAGAGCCAGCTTGCAGGGCGTTTCCATACCTTATCAATGCGCTCCAGCTTATATTTGTAAGCGCAACGCATAAAAGTATTATGTTGGGACACCGAACGGTGCGTGTGGTTAGACTGTTCTAAATTGACTGTAGTCAATGCTCTCCTTCTCTTCGTAGGCATATACGACTAGCTTCATATCTTTAGATTCGTCGTAACGTGCGTCGGTCTCATATACAGACCCAAACTTAGGCAAGAGTTCTGCCAAGGCCACTGAGTGCGGTTGAGTTTCCCCAAACCAACAGACGTGCATTTCATGTTTTTCGCGGTCGATAAGAACACACAGATTATCTGTAGACTCATCAACAACAAGCAAGGCTTTACTCCTTCGGTAAGTTTTGAGGGAGTCGCCATAGCTTCTCCCCCAACTTCGTAATTTTGACACCAGGACGGATTTTGATCATGTAATTTTTATCCGTCTCAGTGCGGGGTACAAATGCAAACCCTGGGGTGTTTGAAATTCGTGGCACGGCTGGATAATCAGGGTCAAAATCCAAGACTTGATTAAACACGGTAAGCTTACGAATAAGCGAGCCAATCTTATCGAAATTAGCCTTACTGGTCATACCTTCAGGGTCATAGTTCAGATGAGCAGTCAACCTCAAAGCTTGATAAAGGTGATTACCTCTGTACTCCATCGGTAGTTCCCAAGGGAGATTTTCATTGATTAGATTGATTACACTCTCATGCCCGCCTTGTTTAGCAAGCTTGTTTACGTATTGACGGCTAACACCAAACTCTCTAGCAATATCCGATTGACGAATACCGTCTTCTAACAGGCTCATCACATCTTCTGGGGTGAGTCGTGCCATGCGCTTAGTCGCCGGGTGCCCGTGGCCCGGAGGTTCCTTCCATTCAAAGTTAGGCTTTTACGTTACAAACTATATTATGCCATAAGTCAACTTAAGCACATCTTGCTCATGCCTTTGATATATCAAAGAGGTAGAGTTTCGAACTCGTGTACTAATAATAACCCCACCCCGCGAAATTTCAAACTCTAAGCGACGATAGTCACCTGTGCATTGAGGTAGCTTGCCAGTCCCTTTAGGTCTGTTTCAGACCACCTCGTATTCGATTAAAGAATCGTGCTACCTGTAGTAAGTCAATTCGATACTACGGAGCCGATGATTCTCCGGTGCTCGTAAATTCTGGCACAGTTATTCCGTCTGGCGTTGAAATCGACCAATACGAAACTTCCTTTGTTCTTAAGGAAGTTGATGACCCAGGCAAGGGTGAGTATTCGGTCGGTTCGTCTACCCCTCCGAGCGGCAGTACCCCTTCCTTACACACCTCATAGTAGACATAACCCCCTCCCGAAGGAGGGAGCTTTTGTCATTTTTCATTCAGTACAGTTTGGAGATCCTGGGGTACAAAGAGCTCAAAATCTACAAGTCCTGGAGCGTGTCGTGTACCTCGATTGAGTTGCTCGGCTTCCACTCGAACTCCGATGCTAATTAGAAACAGTCTGCGTTCTTCGGTGGTCATTCTATCCCAGGCTTCAGCGTAGGTCTCTCCTGTCTCCTCCCAATGGTCCACGTCTTCTTGATTGGTTGCCTCTAAGGCTTCGAGTTTGTCTCCGAGGAGGTCTAATTGTTTGAACAAGGATTCCCTGGCAGCTTTTGAGGTTGCCTGTGAGAGGTAGGAAACTAGCTCGTCGTAGGCTTCTTTGGTTTCCTTGTATTCTACAGCTGTGTTGATTCCTGGTGTGGTCTTCTTTACCATAACCGGGTATTTACCAAGCTCAATATGGAATTGTTCTTCGATAATACTTTCGATAACGTCAGCATTAAGTGCGTGTTGTAGACAGCCGTTGTCACAGTAGTATGACCTATAGACTCTTGGTGTTTTAGTAAGCCTGCGAATGTGCATTTGTTTGTGGCACTTTGGGCAGAATAAAACTCCGAGCAATGGGCTGGTTTGCCCTGGGCGCTGACGGTGAGACCTTTTCTCCATAAGCCCCTGGAGCTTTGTAAAGTCCTCAATCGTAATCGATGGTGGACCTTTGAGGATTGGTTTCCCTACTTCGTCCAGGAGAGGCTTGGATTTATAGGTGGTCCAGCCAAGTAGAGCTTTGGACCGGAGGATTCTTCTGACACTGGCACCGTCCCAACCTTTGTTGGTTTTCTTGCCGTAGCGCGCCTCGGTCATTGTTGGAATGCCGTTCTCATTAAGCTTCTTGGCTATCGAGTTAGCTGAGACTCCTTTGAGAGCTTCCTGGATCATGGACTGGAGGATTATTTGCTCGTCTGGATCTAGGACAAGCTCCCAACCTCCAGAGGGGAGCTTTGAGGGCTTGTAGCCATATGGCGGTGTCCCTCCCTGCCATCGGCCTGTCTCTCGTAGTTTCTTTTGAGAAGACCGTACACGGGCCTTAATTGCTTCGAGTTCGCCTTCGGCAACCCCTGACAGGACACTTGCTACCATTCGCCCTACCCAGTTAGAGAGGTCAAGTTGTTCTTCGACTGTGGCGATTGATTTGTTATGTTCCAGGAGCCAACCGAAGAGTTGGTTGATTCCAATTGCGTTTCTGGCTACTCGGTCTAGCTTCCAGGCTACGAGTATGTCCCATTCGCCGGCTCGTTCTTCTGTCAGGTATTTACCTAGCTCTGGTGTTTCAAAGGGATTGAGTGAGCCGGAGACCTCTACGTCTTCTGCCCAGGCTACAATCTCGTGTCCTTGCATCTTTGCCCAGGCTTCTATGGCTTCTCGCTGGCGTACAACCGAGGTAGACTCTTCTGAGTCTCGGGATAGTCTGATTCGTCCTAGTACTCGCATGAGTCTCAATATACTATAAACGAACACCGCAGTCGCCGTGTTCCCCTACCTCTTCTTCCCGAAGACGGAAGACCCCACGATTGCACTGCTCCAGTCCTTCGCCACCTTTGGCCTCGCGTTCGTTGCCCGCCCGCTGGGCTCGGTCGTCTTCGGCCACTTCGGTGACCGCATCGGCCGCAAGGCCACCCTGGTGGGCGCGCTGCTCACCATGGGTATCGCCACCTTCATCATCGGCATCCTTCCCACCTACGCCACCGCGGGCATCCTTGCACCAGCGCTGCTGGCGCTCATGCGCTTCTGCCAGGGCCTGGGCCTGGGCGGCGAGTGGTCCGGAGCGGCCCTGCTGGCCTCCGAGACCGCCGAAGACGGCAAGCGTGCGAAGGCCGCCATGTGGCCGCAGTTCGGCGCCCCGTTCGGCTTCTTTCTCGCTAATGGCTTCTTCCTCACCTTGGTCGCCACCATGGACTACCACCGTGGCGACACGACGGGCACGTTCATGGAGTGGGGCTGGCGCCTGCCGTTCCTGAGCTCTGCGGTGATGGTCCTCATCGGCCTCTACGTCCGCCTGAAGCTGGAAGAAACTCCGGTCTTCCAGCAGGCTGTGGACTCCGGCAAGAAGGCCAAGTCCCCCATCCTCGAGGTTTTCAAGACTGCATGGCTCCCCACCCTCATCGGCACCTTCGTCATGGTGTCCTGCTACACGCTGTTCTACCTGGTCACCACCTGGATCCTGTCCTACGGCATCGGCGATAGCTCCAAAGGCCTGGGCCTGAACATCCCGTACATCCAGTTCCTGGAAATCCAGCTGATCTCCATCTTCGCCTTCATAGTCGGCATCCCTGTCGCCTCGCTGCTGGCTGATAAGTATGGCCGCAAGCCGGTCCTCACGGTGACCTCCGCCATCATGATAGCCTTCGGCTTCACGTTCCCGTTCTTCCTAGACATCGAAACGGCGACCACCGGTTCCGTCCTGGCCTTCCTCACGCTCGGCATGTTCATCATGGGCCTCATCTTCGGTCCGATGTCTGCGGTCCTGCCTGAGCTGTTCCCGACCAACGTCCGCTACACCTGCTCCGGTATCGCGTACAACGTCTCCTCCATCCTGGGCGCTGCGGTTGCGCCATTCATCGCCACCTGGCTGGTGAAGACGCAGGGTGTCGCCGCCGTCGGCTACTACCTCATCATCGTCTCCGCCCTCTCCCTGGTCGCTATCATCGCGATGCGCGAGATGAGCAAGGTCGACCTCACCGAGGTCTAAACCCCACACTCCGCACAGACCAATCCCCCGCGAACAGGAGCGCGGGGGATTTCTCGTGTGCGAGCTCGGCTGGCCTAACGGCGGCCGCCGCGATTGCGGTGGACGAGCGTGAACTGGACGGAGTCCGCCATGCCGAGCGCGAAGAGCGCCTCGCGCAGCGCGAATTGATAGGTCCACAGGCGGCGGTAGACCGGGTCGAAGCCGGCGGCGGCGGCCTCGCGGAGGTGGCCCACGAAGAAGGAGCGCTCCTGCTCGAGAGACTCTCGGTAGTGCGGTCCGGTGTGGGTCTGGGCCACAATGCGCAGGCCGGTGCTACGCTCGACCAACTTGTTGATCTCGGGGACGGTGAGCAGGCCAAGACCGGGCCACACGTAGGCCTTGAGCGCCTGCAGCGCGTCGCGACCGGGGCCGGTCATCTGCTCCGTGGCGACGGTCGTTTGGATCACGGCGCGGCCGCTGGCATCGAGAAGCCGGTCGATGGCCTGCACGTAGCGTCCACGCTCCCGACTGCCCAGGGATTCCAGGGCCTCGATGGAGATGATCGCGTCATACCGACCGCGCCATTCCTGCGGGCTCGGCACGAGGTGCTCGATATCTTGGCAGGCCACGTTGTCAGAGACGCCAGCGAGCACGAGATGCTCGCGGACGGCCTCGGCACGCTCGGGGTCAGCCGTAAGAATATCGACGACAGCGCGGCGCTCGGCCGCCTGAACGGCGGCCTGGAGACCCGTCGCCGGGAAAACCAGGACGTGGGAGCCGGCGCCGACACGGGTGGCATCAGCAAGCCAGGCTGCGGCGCGCTCTTGGGCGGAGCGCAAATCCTCGCGGTCGACGGCGGTGGGCTCCGACAGATGGGTGACGTCGACGAAGTGCTCCTTGGCGCCGGAGCGCTCATAGGCCGGCACTGACTCGCGAACCGTCGTCGGCACGCCCGTGGAAAAAATTCCGCCCTGGTGGCTCACGCGATCCCCGGCGTAGAGCTTTACCAGCTCTGTGGGCAGCTCCCCGCCCGTCGCGGGCGATTCGGGCACTGCGGGGGTCTTGGGTGCGTACCCAGCACCGAGCAGGCGCTTGAGGACACGCACGAGATGCGCGGAGTCCGGCGTCGTCCACTCTCCGGCGAGATAGGACTCCGCGAAGCCTACCCAGCCGCCGTGCGCGAGGCGGTCGAAGAGCGCGTCATGCGCGACCCGCAGGTCAGCGTCAGCGCCCTCTAGTACCAGTCCCGCCGCGTCGCAGGCCTGCGCAAACTGAGCCTCCGCGCGCCGGGCACGCCACGCGCCAAAGCGAGGAACGGGCACCTCCGCCACGCCTGGCCACAGCTGCGCATCAATGGCGTCAAGATGGGAATGGCTCACGGTGCCCCTTACTCATTAGAACCGGCGAACGACGGACAATACCCGCCAGTTTAAGCGGCGCAGAGCGCCACAGCGCCCAGGCGGGGCCGCGCGCCCGGAGTATTTTGTGACCTAAACTATGCCGACCAAGGAGCAACCTATTACACTAGCCGGGTAGCTAAAAACACGGCTGTATATCTTTACAAGAGAGGTTTTACTCACACATGGCTGAGAACGCTTTCCGTCCCAACGGCGGCCGCCACCACGTCGTCGTTATTGGTGCAGGCTTCGGCGGCTTAAACGCCGTCAAGTCCTTGAAGAACGCTGATGTTGACGTCACGCTCATCGACAAGAAGAACCACCACCTGTTCCAGCCGATGCTCTACCAGGTAGCCACCGGCCTCGTCTCCTCCGGCGAGATCGCTCCGTCCACCCGCCAGATTCTGCGCGACCAGGACAACGCCCACTTCGTCAACGGCAACGTGACGGACATCGACATCAAAGCCCAGACCGTCACCGCGGCTCTGGACAACACCGAGCGCACCTTCGAGTACGACTCCCTCATCGTCGCCGCTGGCGCTGGCCAGTCCTACTTCGGCAACGACCACTTCGCCGAGTTCGCGCCGGGCATGAAGACCCTGGATGACGCGCTCGAGCTGCGCGCCAACATCATTGCCGCCTTCGAGAAGGCAGAGCTGACCGATGACCCGGCTGAGCGCGAGAAGCTCCTCACCTTCGTCATCGTCGGTGCTGGCCCGACCGGCGTCGAGCTCACCGGCCAGATCGCAGAGATGGCCAAGCGCTCCTTCAACGGCCAGTTCTCCAACTTCTCGCCGTCGTCTGCGAAGATTTACCTCCTCGACGGTGCACCGCAGGTCCTGCCGCCGTTCGGCAAGCGCTTGGGCCGCAAAGCACAGCGCACGCTGGAGAAGCTGGGCGTCGACGTACGCCTCAACGCCATGGTCACCAACGTGGACGAGAAGTCCGTGACCTACAAGGACATGAAGACCGAACAGGAGACCACCATCGAGGCTGGCGTCAAGATCTGGTCCGCCGGTGTTGCCGCTTCCCCGCTGGGCAAGATGGTTGCCGAACAAGCTGGCGTCGAGACCGACCGCGCAGGCCGCGTCCCGGTTAACGAGGACCTCACCCTGGGCGAGTACTCCAACGTCTACGTCATCGGCGACATGATGGGTCTTAACCGTCTGCCGGGCCTGGCACAGGTCGCCATGCAGGGTGGCGCACACGCTGCCAAGCTCATCGAGGCCAAGCTGGATGAGGAGTCCACTGCCAACGAAAAGGAGGCCTTCGACTACTTCGATAAGGGCTCCATGGCCGTCATCTCCCGCTTCAACGCTGTGGTGAAGATGGGCAAGACCGAAATGACCGGCTTCCCGGCATGGATCGCCTGGCTGGCTCTCCACGTCGCATACCTCGTCGGCTTCCGTTCCCGCGCCATCGTGGCCCTCAACTGGCTCATCAATGCCGTCTCCCCGGTCCGCGGCAACCTCGCAATCACGGACCAGCAGCGTTTGGCCCGCAACAAGATGGGCAAGGACGCGTAAGTCTTCTCTTCCCCATCATTCCCCCGTCTCGCTGTATCGCGAACGGGGGATTTTTATGCCCAAAACCGCGCACACACCTACGGTCCTTTGTTAGTGTCGAGAGCGCAACATGGGGTGCCAAGGCTCGAAGCCGCGGCTGAGATAACACCCATCGAACCTGCACTGAGTTAGAACTAGCGAAGGGATCGTTGTGAACGACGCCGTTATTGGCGCGCCTGCTTCGGCGCGCATTCCTGCAGTACCCCGCGTACTCTCCATCGCCGGAACGGACCCCACGGGCGGGGCCGGCATCCAGGCAGACCTCAAATCCATCGCCGCGGCAGGCGGCTACGGCATGTCCGCCGTGACCGCCCTCGTCGCACAGAATACCCAGGGCGTGCGCGAGGTCCACACCCCGCCGGTCGAGTTCCTCCGCGCGCAGCTTACCGCCGTGGCCTCAGACGTCACCATTGACGCGGTGAAGATTGGCATGTTGGGCAGCGCCGCCATCGTGGCGGAGGTCTCACGCTTTCTCGCCCAACTCTCGGACGTGCCCGTGGTCCTCGACCCCGTCATGGTGGCCACGAGCGGCGACCGCCTCCTCGACCGCGACGCGGAGGCCGCCGTGCGCGAGCTGTGCGCACGTGCCACCGTAGTCACGCCCAACCTCAAGGAGCTCGCCGTGCTCACGCAGACGGCCGAGGCCACCACGCTCGAGGAAGCCATCGCCCACGCCACCGCATGGTCCGCCGACACCCGCACCACGGTCATCGTCAAGGGCGGGCACCTGCGCGGCGACCTCGCCGATAACGCCGTCGTCACCCCGGACGGCGCCGTCCACCGCGTCTCCTGTCCGCGCGTGGACACCCCGCACACCCACGGCACGGGGTGTTCCCTCTCCTCGGCGTTGGCCACCCGGCTCGGCGCCGGCGCCTCGCTTTCCGATGCCCTCTCCTGGTCCACCCGCTGGCTCCACGAGGCCATCTCCCACGCGGCCGCCCTTGAGGTCGGCCAGGGCCACGGCCCCGTCGACCATGGGCACCGCGCCCGCCGCCTCGCGGCGGCAGCTTCCACCGTCCCGGCGCGCTTCTACAGCGATGTCACGAGCACTGCGGCCGCCCCCGCGCCCCACGTTTCCGCTGCGGGCCCGGAGACGGCCCGTCTCTGGGAACTCACCGGCGACGCCTGGCAGTCCATTACGCAGCTGCCTTTCATCCAGGCGCTAGGTACCGGCACGCTGCGCGAAGAGGACTTCGCCTTTTACCTGGCGCAGGACGCGCAGTACCTCAACCAGTATTCGAAGGCGCTGGCGCGCTTAGCCGCCCTCGCACCGGACGCCGGCGCGCAGCTTCATTGGGCCTCGGGTGCCGCCGAGTGCCTCGCCATTGAGATGTCCCTTCACAAGGATTGGATTGCGCACCACACCACGACGGTCCCCTCCACAGCGCTCACCGCCCCTTCACGGGTGACAAGCGCCTACACCGACTTCCTTGTCGCCACGACGCACACCGACGACTACGTCGTCGCTGCTGCCGCGGTCCTGCCCTGCTACTGGCTCTACGCTGAGGTCGGCCTCCACCTTGCGGCCCAGAACTCGCCCGAGCACCCCTACAACGCCTGGATCACGCAATACGGCGGCGAGGAATTCCTCACCGGCGTGCGCGCCGCCATCGCGCTCGTCGAAGAAGCGCTCACTGCCGCAGACCCCGCCACGCGCTCGCGTGCCACCCGCGCCTACCTTGCGGCATGTTGGCACGAGGTGGACTTCTTCGACCAGGCTGACCGCCGCTGGTAGCTTCGTGCGGCGGCGTGAGCGTGCCGGTGACACTGAGGTGCTCTTGAGAAGCATTATTCTCTGTGGATAACTGGGCCGATTTTGCCCACTGCATGTGGAAACCGGCGCAGGTTGTCCAGAACAAAAAAT
Organism: Corynebacterium phoceense; assembly: GCF_900092335.1. GTDB lineage: Bacteria > Actinomycetota > Actinomycetes > Mycobacteriales > Mycobacteriaceae > Corynebacterium > Corynebacterium phoceense. The sequence goes on along the minus strand of NZ_LT596208.1, from coordinate 923,155 downwards.
GTTCCCCTAGCTTCTTTTGGCGCGTGCCTTGAGCTTCTGGGGCATGACAGTTTCTCTCTTCGCAGCTCTTAGCATAGGCGTCTCCTCGCTTCCCGAAGCCGCCGGCACGTCGCTTACTGACATCCTCACCCGCGGTGTCTCCCGCCCCGACGCGCCCACACGAAAACCCCATCGACTAGGCCGATGGGGCTAGACGTCGTGGGCTCCTCGCAGTTCTATGCGAGCAAGCTGCTCGCGTTGGGGCGACGGAAGACGACCACGAGGAACGTCGAATTGGGTCCGAAGGGCTTGAGGTCCCACGACGAGAACGTGTAGTCGGTAACAAAGCCCACGGCCTCGGCGAGTGCAATCATGTCATCGAATTCCCAACCGCGTCCCGCACCCAACGCGACGACGAAGCGGCCGCCTGGCTTGAGCGCGTTGTAGATATTGCGGTACGCGGCCTCGCGGCCGTCCGGCGCGAAGAAGCCCACCACATTGCCAGCGGCTACCGCGATGTCAAAGTCATGCTCGTCGATCGCGTCCTCAGAGAGGTCACCCACACGCCAATCCCCCTCCGGGAAGTCATGCACAGCGTGTTCAATGAGGATGGGGTCGACGTCGACGCCCACCACGTCGTGGCCGAGCGCCGCCAGACGCCCGCCAAGGCGGCCGGTGCCGCAGCCAGCGTCGAGGACGCGCGAACCGCGCTCCGCCATCGCGTCGATGAGGCGCGACTCGCCGTGGATGTCTTGGCCCTGCGCCTCTAGCATCTTCCACTTGCGTGCAAAATTATGGGAATGTGCAGGGTTAGCGGCGGTGACTTCTTTCCAGGTAGGCATGCCGTTCAGTATAGGTCGCAAAACGCGCTACTATTAAGCCCGCACTGCGGTGCGTCCGTGTCAGATTGACCACGGCGTGTAGCCCGCACCGTCCAGGCCCCGCCGCGGACGGCCACACCTTACTGCGCAAGGGAGGCAGATTATGGCAGGAGTACCATCTCCGTTCAGGTCGCGTAAGCCGAAGGACCCTGCACCTGCGCACGCCCGCATTCGTGTCCCCGTCGAGCGCGCCATTGAACACTGCCGCGTCTTCGTCGACGGCGAGTCCCTCCCCGGCGAATTCACGCCTGCCACTGCGCAGGACACCGTGGATGAGTACGGCCGCGGCTTTATTTGGGTCGGTCTCCACGAGCCGGACGAGCACCAGATGACCTCCGTCGCCGAGGAATTCCGCATCCACGAACTCATCGTGGAAGACGCCGTCCAGGCACACCAGCGCCCCAAGCTGGAGCGCTACGATGATCAGCTCTTCGTCGTCGCCCGCTCCGTCAACTACCGCGACCACGACGAGGTTATCGATAAGCGCCAAATCATTTCCACCGGTGAGGTGCAGATGATTATCGGCCATAACTTCATCATCACCGTCCGCCACCGCGCGAAGCTGCCCAACCTTGCCTACACTATCGGCGACGACCAGGACCTCGTGGAGCTGGGTCCCGTCGCCATGGCGTGGAAGGTGCTCGATATGCTCGTGGACCGCTATGGCGAGATTGGCAAGCTGCTGGCCATCGAGGTCGACGAACTCGAAGAGATGGTCTTTACGCCCGGCTCCAACTTTGAGATCGACCGTATCTACATGTTCAAGCGCGAGGTCCTCGAGATGAAGCACGCCATCGCACCGCTCTCCGACGCATTGAGCGCCATGATCAGCAACCACAAGGACCTCATCTCAAAGCAGCTGCGCTCCTACCTGCGCGACGTCAACGATCACGAGCTCGTGGTCAAGGACGAGGTCGCACACTTCGACGAGCGCCTTACCTCGCTTATCGATGCCTCCGTTGCCAAGGTCTCCATGCAGCAAAACGCCGATATGCGCACCATCTCCGCCATCGTTGGCATGTGGGCCGCACCCACCATGATCGCTGGCGTCTACGGCATGAACTTCGACAAGATGCCGGAGCTCCACTGGGCGTGGGGCTACCCCTTCGCCGTCTTCCTCATGGTGCTCGTCGTCGCCGTGCTGTGGTTCTGGTTCCGCAAGAATAAGTGGCTCTAAGCCGCCCAACTCCCCCAGCGACTACGCGCCCACAACGATGGTGCGCAGCGTCGACTTCGCCACGAGCTCTCCGCCGTGCGACATCTCGGCTTCCCACAGCTGGGTCCGACGTCCTGTCTGCAGCGGGCGCGCCACGCCCTCGATCGGCCCTTGTTCAACCGAGCGGATGAAGTCGGTCGAGTTGTTCACGCCCACCACGGGTCCGCCGGCCACGATGACGCCGGCGATGGACCCAAGCGACTCCGCAAAAGAAGCGTACACGCCGCCGTTGACGAGCCCCCACGGCTGATGGTGCTGCGGCCCCGCATGAATGACGCCGCGGACCTCGCCGCGGGAAAGGTGCGTATAAAGAATGCCGACCTGGGCATCGAAACCGGTATTCGACTCATTGAGCTCCGCGAGTTCCTCCTGCGTGAGTGGGCGCTGCGCGGCCGTAACAATGAGTCGGTTGAGCAAGTCCTGGCGCGCGTCGGCCGAGGAGTCCTGGTTGGTGTGGTGGCGTGTCATAAGCGTCAAGCTTAGCGCCCAACCTGCCCGACCTCGCCCACTGTGGCTGGCAACGGGCTCCCCGCCCGCGACTCCACACACTCCTACGACAGCACGCACGCAGCCACTACAGATATTCACCACACAATCCCACGCAGACGGGCATCGGCACCGCTCGGTGACGTAGGATAGACCCCATGACTGAAACGAAGAATCTCGCATCGATCGGCGTTGTGGGCCTGGCCGTGATGGGCTCCAACCTGGCACGAAACTTTGCACACAACGGCAACACCGTCGCCGTGTACAACCGCAGCCCGGAAAAGACCCGCGCACTCATCGCGGACCACGGTGATGAGGGCTCGTTCATCCCTTCCGAGACCATCGAAGACTTCGTTGCGTCCCTCGAGCGCCCGCGCAAGGCCATCATCATGGTCCAGGCTGGCAAGGCCACCGATGCCGTCATCAGCCAGCTCGTCGAGGCCATGGACGAGGGCGACATCATCATCGACGGCGGCAACTCGCTCTACACGGACACCATCCGTCGTGAGAAGGAAGTCGCCGCCAAGGGCCGCCACTTCGTCGGCGCCGGCATCTCCGGCGGCGAGGAGGGCGCGCTCAACGGCCCGTCCATCATGCCGGGCGGCCCGAAGGAGTCCTGGGAGACCCTCGGCCCCATCCTCGAGTCCATCGCCGCGAACGTGGATGGCACCCCGTGCGTGACCCACATCGGACCCGACGGTGCCGGCCACTTCGTGAAGATGGTCCACAACGGCATCGAGTACGCAGACATGCAGGTTATCGGCGAGGCCTACCAGCTCCTGCGCTACGGTTTGAACCTTGAGCCCGCCGCCATCGCGGACATCTTCCGCGAGTGGAACCAGGGTGACCTCGACTCCTACCTCATCGAAATCACCGCTGAGGTTCTCGCACAGAAGGATCCGGCCACCGGCGCCCCGCTCGTCGACGTCATCCTCGACGCCGCGGGCCAGAAGGGCACGGGCCGTTGGACCGCCATCAACGGCCTGGAGCTGGGCACCCCGGTTACCGCCATCGCCGAGGCCGTCTTCGCCCGTGGCCTCTCCTCCGCCACCGCGCAGCGCGCCGCCGCTCAGGAAGGCGGCCTGCCCGCGGGCATCATCGACGACGGCGGAGTCGACCCGGACGAGTTCGTTGAGGACGTACGCCGCGCTCTCTATGCTTCCAAGCTCATCGCCTACTCCCAGGGCTTCGACGAAATCAAGGCTGGCTCAGACCAGTACGGCTGGGACGTCGACCCGCGCGATCTCGCCACCATCTGGCGTGGCGGCTGCATCATCCGCGCGAAGTTCTTGAACCGCATCCGCGAGGCCTACGACACCAACCCGGAGCTTCCGGCCCTCATTCTCGACCCGTACTTCAAGGGCGAGCTGGAGGACCTCATTCAGCCCTGGCGCCGCGTAGTCGCTGCTGCCACGCACATGGGCCTGCCGGTGCCGGTGTTCGCCTCGTCGCTGTCCTACTACGATTCCCTGCGCGCCGAGCGCCTGCCCGCCGCCCTCATCCAGGGCCAGCGCGACTTCTTCGGTGCCCACACCTTCAAGCGCACGGACCGTGAAGGCACGTTCCACATCGAGTGGTCCACGGACCGCTCCCTGACGCAGACCGACGCCTAAGCCTACTAACCGCCTAGGCGCAACCAGCGCACAGGCCAACGCCCCGACCACCTCTTTCAATGAGGCGGCTGGGGCGTTTCCTGTGTCCGCGATCCACTGCTAGAAAGTGGCTTAAACCAAGCCCATCCACTTCCAGTACGTCGCGGAGAAGAGAAGCACAAGCAGGTAGCCCACGATGGTGAGCGGAACACCCGTCTTGAGGAACTGCTTGGTGGAAAACGCGCCGGTACCGTAGGCCAGCATGTTCTGCGGTGCGGAAACCGGCAGCAGGAAGCCGAAGCAGATAACGAACTGCTGGATGACGACGAAGCCAATGCCGTCGTTGGGCAGAGACAGCGTCGAGGCGAGCGCAATGAAGACCGGGATAAGGGCCGAAGCCAACGAGGTCGCGGACGCGAAGCCTAGGTGGATGAAGATATTGAACAGTGCCACGAGCGCAATCGTTGCGAGGATGGGCAGGGAGTCAAGGCCCATGAGACCGAAAGTCTTCTCCGACAGCCAGGTCGCAGCACCCGTGTCCAAAAGGAAGGAGCCGAGCGAGATACCGATGGCGAAGACGATGAGCGTACCCCAGCTCACCTTGGCCTGAGCTTCCTTCCAGGTAAATACGCCCACGCCCGGAAGCAGCATGATGGCCACAGCCACGGCTGTGACGACAGCGGAGCTGATCGGGTGGAGAAGATCCTCCGTCGCCCAGAAGCACAGCAGCAGAACGGAGATGACCACGAGTCGTTTCTCAGCACCGGACATGGGACCCAAGTCACGAAGCTGCTTGGCGACGAGTTCTTTGCCACCCTCAATCCGGTCGGTCTCGGGCTTGATAACTGCGCGCATGATGAAGTACAACGCAACGGACATGAGCACTGACCACGGTGCGGCCCAGAGGAACCACTGGCCCCAGCTCACGGACTGGTCCATCTGCTTTTCAATGAAGCCAACCGCTACGAGATTCTGCGCAGCTGCGGTCTTAATGCCCACGTTCCAGATGGACACGGCCTGCGCCGCAGTGATGACCAGGAGCGCACCAAGCTTCGAATTATTCGACAAGCCGAAGGCCGCGACCATGCCCAGCAGAATCGGGACCACTGCACCAGCACGCGCAGTTGCGGACGGTACGAAGAAAGCCAGGATAATGGCGATGACGATGGCGCCGGCCACGATATGCGACGTCTTCTCCCCCGCTACTTTGAGCACGACGAGCGCAATGCGCTTGTGCAAGCCCGTGACCTGCATGGCACCGGCAAGGATAAGCGCCGCCGCGACGAGCGCGACCGCCGAGGACGAAAAGCCGTCCATGGCCACGCCGAGCGCCTTCGAGGTACCGATGATCTCACCGGGATTTTCAGGATCGGGCGTGAGTCCCAGGATCACCGAAATAAGGCCCACGATAAGGAGGGCACTCACCGGATACGACACGGCTTCCGTCACCCACATGATGACAGCGAACGCAAGCATCGCCAAGGCCACTTGACCCGGCTGGTTCAAGGACTCGATGGGAAGCACAAGCACGGTGACCAACGCCGCGACAGCGACGAAGAACCAGGCCGCGTTAATATCGAACGCACGCTTCTTCACAGGGGCTGCTGCGCTGTCCGCTCGCTTTTCGTGCACGGCAGCGGCGCCGCCTGACGTGTTTTCTTGAGACATTCGTCTCACTCCTTTAGTGCTCTCACCGCACGGTGCCACACATGCCCCGGCGGCCGCAGGAACTCCCACGGGGTGATGCGCGCCAGCCCCCCGCGGGACCACCTCATAGGCCCACTTTGGCGAATACTCGCCCATGCATGCCATATAGTCGCGCCCTTGTCCTCTGGGCTTTCGCGCCGTACCCCTTTAGGTTATAACCTCTTGTGGATATCTTCTAACCAAGCAGTCCCTCACGCCTATGGGATTTCTCACGTCACGGTCACAAAAGCGAATAAAACACCCATTTCACCGGCGATCCGTGTTTTCATCCATCCCGGCTATAGACTGGATAAACAATGACTACTTTCGCCGATCTTGGCCTGCCTCGCGACATCGTTTACATCCTCTCCCGCCAAGGGATCGAGTCCCCCTTCCCCATCCAAGAAGCCGCCATTCCGGACGCGCTCGCGGGCAAGGACGTCCTCGGCCGCGGCCCCACGGGCTCCGGCAAGACCTTTACTTTTGGTCTGCCCATCATCACCCGCCTGGCGGACTCCGGCGCGTCCAAGCCACAGCGCCCGCGCGGCCTCATCCTCGCGCCCACCCGCGAGCTCGCCATCCAAATCCAGGAACGCCTCGACGAGCCCGCTAATGCGCTGGGCCTGCGCACCCTCGCCGTCGTCGGCGGCGTCAACATCAACCACCACATCCGCGCACTCGCCCGCCCCGTCGACATCCTCGTCGCCACCCCAGGCCGCGCACAGGACCTCATCAACCAGAAGAAGCTCTCCCTCGCCGACGTGCAGATCACAGCCCTCGACGAGGCCGACCACATGGCTGACATGGGCTTCCTACCTCAGGTGCGCAAGCTCCTCGACCTCACGTCGAACACTGGCCAGCGCCTGCTCTTCTCCGCCACGCTTGATGGCAACGTCAACAAGCTGGTCAAGCAGTACATGCACAACCCGGTGACGCACTCCACCGCGCCGGTCGAGGCCGCCGTGGGCACCATGGAGCACTTCGTCGCCTTCGTCGGCGACCGCGACACCCGCAACGACGTCGTGCTCACCCTCGGCGCACGCGAGGGCAAGACCATCATGTTTATGCGCACCAAGCACGGCGTCGATCGCCAGGCGAAGAAACTGCGTCGCGCCGGCATCAACGCGATGCCGCTGCACGGTGATAAGGGTCAGGGTGCACGCACCCGCGCCATCGAGGGCTTTGGCGACGGCTCCGTGCCGGTCCTCGTCGCCACCGATATCGCTGCTCGCGGCATCGACATCGACGATGTCTCGCTCGTCGTCCACGTCGATCCGCCCGCGGAACACAAGGCTTACCTCCACCGTGCGGGACGTACGGCCCGCGGTGGCCACTCCGGCACCGTGCTCACTCTCGTCATGGACCAGCAGCGCGACGAGGTCGCCGCGCTGCTGAAGAAGGCCGGCGTCGAGGCCCGCAAGCTCGAGCTTGCCGATGCCCCCTCGCCCGCCCTCGACCCCGAGCTCGTCCGCATCACGGGGGCGCGCAAGCCTACCGGCGCTCCGTTGCCGCCTCCGGGCCAGGCCGTGCAGGGCGGCCAGTCCTCGGCGAAGAAGTCAGGCGCACCGAAGTCGTCGGGCGAGGGCCGCAGGTCCCGCTCACGTCGCGGAAAGTCCTCGAACGGCGGCGCACGCGAGGACTCCGCAGGCGGCTCACGTTCTGGCTCGCGCCGTCGTTCCACACGTCGCAGCAATGGCGGTCAGAATGGCCAAGGCGGCGGCAACTCCCACAGGGGTGGCCAAGGACGAGGTGGTCAAGGTCGCGGCGGACGACAGGGTCGCCAGGGGCGCTCGTGATGGCGAGCTTGTCCGCACTCACATACCTCACCCCGGAGGAGTGGAAGCCGCGCCATGCGGCTCACGTCGCCGCGGCCGAGGAACGCCTTGCGCGGTTCCGGCACCCCGGCGGCTATCACCCGGTCTACGACTTCCTCTTCGAGTACTACCCGGTCCGCCCGTCCCACCTCACGCGCTGGCACCCGGGCTTCGGCACGGCGCTGCTCGGCGAGCCGACGGATATACCGCAGGCGGAATATCGCGACTATCGCGTCGTCGACACCCCGCGCGGTCCGGCCGTCACCGTAGACCTCGACGCATTGTGGGCACGCCGCGGCGAGTCTTTTACGTATATACGCGACCTCATGGCGAAATCGACGGTCAACCCCACGAGCTTCGATTGCTTTGGCTTGCACGAGTGGGCGATGGTCTACAAAACGGACACTCCGCGCCACGACCTTCCGCTGCGCCTTGGCGCGGAGGGAACGAATACCGTGGTCGAAGCCAATCGCATCAAGTGCACACACTATGACGCGTTTCGCTTCTTCACCGAACCGGCCCGGCCGCTCAACCTCACAGTCTTGACGCGCGAGAGTCAGCCCGACCACGACCAGGCCGGCTGCGTCCACGCGACGATGGACCTCTACAAGTGGGCCTGGAAACTCGGCCCGCTCGTCCCCGGCGAACTCTTCCTTGAGGCGTTCGACCTCGCGGTGAAGGCACGTACGCTCGACATGGAGGCATCGCCCTACGATTGCCGTGAGTGGGGCTTTGGCGTCGTGCCCATCGAGACCTCTGAAGGCAAGGCAGAATACGTCCATCGCCAGCGTGCACTCGCGGCGGAGGGGAATCCGCTTCGTCAACGGCTTGTCGCACTCGTTGACGCCGCGCGCGCCGCTACACTTTAGCCATTGTGTAATGGGTCGCACATGCGGCCAGACCTCAGGCGGGAAGGACAGCACTCACTCATGGCACGTCATTCAAACGGTAAAGGTACGTATTCGGTGGCCTGGTGGATCATTGTGCTGGCCATCCTCATCGTCGCCGCCCTCGTCTTCGGCATCGGTTGGCTGCTGCGCGGGGGCTCCGATGAAGGGTCCACCTCCGCCGCACCCGCCGCAGCTTCCTCCAGCGCAGGGCCCGCAGACGACAACGCTTCTCAAGCACCTGCCAGCGAGAAGGAAGCACAGGACTCCCCTGATTCTTCGTCTGCGGCGGAGTCCAAGGACGCCTCCGAGTCCTCGGCAGCTCCTTCCAGCGCCGCCCCGGCGAGTGAGAAGCCCAGCGCCGCACACGCACCTGCAGCGCCGGCCGACACGCTCTTCCTCCTCGACACGTCCGACCAGATGGCACCGAACTATGGTGCCGTCGCTGGCGCACTCGCCGACACCGCGCAAGCGCTCGGCGCCGCTGGCCAATCCGTCGCGTTGTGGAACTACTCCTCGCCGCTCTCGCCCACCGCAACAGTCGGCTACCGCGACAATGTCGGATTCGGTGCCGCTGGTGACGTAGCTGCCGCCGCAACACAGTTCGGAACCGGTGGCGTCCCGCAAACGCGAAGCGCTGTCCTCGCGGCACTCGCCACCGCCCGCGATCAAGCCAACGCCACTGGCAAGGGCGCCCGCGTCGTCCTGGTCACCACCGGCACCGCCCAGGACATGGACGACGCCGCCTTCACCGCGGCACTCGACGACGTCCGCAGCGACAATGTGAAGCTCTCCGTAGTCCAGATCAGCGGTGACAAGGATGAGGCCTTGGCTAAGGCAGCAGCCTCCTACGCCACAGCATCCCCGAACGACGCCGCCAAGGCTCTCGCCACCGCCTCCGGCGTTTAACCACGTGCCTACGTGGCTTCCCAGCCTCCGTTCCTTTCACCGGCCCCCCTCACGCGGGGCCGGTGCCCTTCTTGGTCGTCGATGAATCGACGTTGCCGAACGCACGCGCTGGCGGCGCGCGCCGATCACACTGTTGCCCTCTACCTTCCTGCGACGTGGAGCGGGTTCCCGATTCATGCCCATGCACGAACGAGACCGCTGTACACAACACCGTCGCACAAGACAGCACAAACCCCGTCGTCTATCCCGTGAGCGTGGATAGACGGCGGGGTTACGCTTGAAGCGCTGCCTTAGGAGGTCTTGCGCTGGCGGCGAGCAGCGAGCTCGTCGAGACCAACAACCTCGGCCACTGGGGCATCGACAGGCTCGACGCGCTCGGACGGGAAGTTGGAGATGGTACCGGTAAGTTCCTTGACAATGCCCGGCACGGCAATGCCGAAGACGCCCTGGCCACCGGCGAGAAGGTCGATGACCTCTTCGTTGGAGCGGCACTCGTAAACGGTCGTGCCGTCGGAGACGAGGGTGAGTTCAGCGAGGTCGTTCACGCCGCGGTCACGCAGGCCCTCGACGGCCAAACGGATATTCTGCAGCGAAATACCAGTGTCAAGCAGGCGCTTGACGATCTTGAGGACGAGGACGTCCTTGAAAGAGTACAGACGCTGCGAACCGGAGCCGCGTGCGGTGCGGATGGACGGGTTGACCAGGTCCGTGCGTGCCCAGTAATCAAGCTGACGGTAGGTGATGCCGGCGACCTGGCAGGCGATCGGGACGCGGTAGCCCACTTCCTCGTCCGGGCCGAGGTCGAAGAGGGACTCTTGCACTGCCCGTTCCTTCAGCTGATTGTCTTCGGTATTGCTCACGGTATTCTCCACTGGTCTAGGCCTAGCGATCCTTGTCTCAGCCAGAATTGCAGCTGGCGAGTCAAGTCCTAGGACTTATTAAATTCCACTCACGCCGCCTAGTCAACCGTTCTTCGTCGACTGGGCGGCGTCTAACTCTTAAGTAGAACTTTAGACCTTGGAATAAACCTCTGCACCACGAGTCACAGGCGTGTCATTACATCGGCGAAATTTCTTTCACAGATTACCCCCAGGTGTTACCCCCGTGGCGCGTGTGACTGGTGTGAATAGTGTGCGCGTCGGCTTCCTGACGCGATTCGGACCAGTGCTTTCGCCCTTTGATTGGCCTTCGGCGCGTTTAGTCGGTCTCGCCGAAGTCCTCGTCTTCCATGCCGAGGGAGCGCATCATCGCTTCGAAGTCGGCGTCGGCTTGCGGGTCCCCCGAAGCCGAGGTGCTCTTGGCGTCCCCCTGCGTCGCAGGCTGGTCCGCTTGAATCTCGAGTGGGTAGGACGAGCTTAAGTATTCATCGAGTGCCTCAGGCGTGGTAAAGATAGCGACCTGAGCCAAGTCCTCCTCGTCCATGGTGAGGTCGACGCCAAAGCGGTCCGCCAGGATAATGGCGTCGCAGGCTGACACCTCGACGCTGCTGCCGCTGGCAGAGACGACATCGAAGAGGAAGACTCCCTCGTTATATGTCGACAGGGAGATGGCCTCGACGCCGCCCTGGTCGTCGAAGACGTCAATGAGAGCATCGATGGCGCGGCGGCGCTGACCTTCATAGCCCTTGACATACGCGGCGGCGAGACGCGGCTCCTGGCCCGTGGTCCAGATGGGCACGACACGCTGCTGGCCTTCAGGCTGCAGAGCGATGCAGCTGAAGTCCTCGGTGACGTCCAACACGATGTCGATGAGCGCAAGTGCGACGGTGGCCATGATTCCTCCCTAAAGGAAAGCGGGTACGACGAACAGCGGCGAGAGCGAGCGTTTAGGCGTTGAACTCGTTGCGCAGGTCCGTCTTCACCAGCGTGCCGTGCAGAGACACCACGAGCGCGGTCATCTGCTGAGAGAGTTCTTCGGCCTTCTGGCGCGCGGTATCCGACTTGCCGTTGGCGACGGGAGTGGCGGCCTGGGCGATGAGGTCAGCCTGACGACGTGCGTTGTTGCGCAGCGTCTTGAGCGAACGCTCATCAAAACCGAAAGCCTTGAGTGCGAGCGCCGTGGATACGACGGCGGCGTCATCCGCGGTGAAGAAGCCGGACTCGTCCGGCGTGATGAGGCCCAGTTTGGCGAGGGAGGCGACCTCTTCTTCGGTGCAGCCGGCCTGCGCGGCGACATCGGCGTCGGTAAGCCGCGTCAGGGCCGGGGCGCGGAACTGGTCGGCGCGCACGAGGGTCTCGCCGAGGCTGGCGCCCACGATGGCGGTCACCTGGCCGGAATCCATAGCTTCGAGCTGCTCACGGATGACCTTGAGCGGCGTGTAGTTGTCACGCTGGGTCTGCAGAATAAAGCGCAGACGGTCAACGTCGGACTCCGTGAAGCGGCGGTAACCCGAGGCCGTGCGCTGCGGTGTGATAAGCCCCTCGGACTCCAGGAAGCGGATCTTAGACACGGTGACGTCAGGGAACTGCTGATTAAGTGTCTGCAACACCACGCCAATAGACATGGTCTTAGCCTTCTTCACTCCTGCCTTGGGCTGCGTGCGGAATGCCGCGGAGCCTTGGTCGCGTGCTACTGCGTTCACTGGTTTATAACTCGCCGTATCTCTCGGGATTGTCTACTTAACTAAGGGGTATGACTTCGCGCCGCTACTATGCGGTGGCGCTACGCCGAGCCGGTGGTACAAGCACGGGCGACGCAGTGCGCGGGAAGCCGAATACGCCGCGCGACGGCCAAGTGTGCCGGACCGCCGCGCTACGCGTTTTTGTCTAGATTAGTTCTTGCCGGCGATGAAGACCAGACGGAACTTACCAATCTGGATTTCGTCACCCACCTCGAGAACCTGTGAGTTGCGCGGCTCGCGGTTCACGTAGGTGCCGTTGAGGGATCCCACGTCGACGACCTCGAACTGGCCGTCTTTGATGCGGAACTCCGCGTGGCGGCGGGAAACGGTGACATCGTCGAGGAAGATGTCTGCCTCCGGGTGGCGGCCCACGGTGGTGGTCTCCTGGTCCAAGAGGAAGCGCGCACCCGCGTTGGGACCACGCTTGACAACAAGCAGGCCCTGGCCGGCGGGCAGGTTGTCCGCACCCGTCACGGTGTTATCGGTGGCGGCGCCGGATTCCATCTCCTTTAGAAGGTCTGCGCGGAAGACAGAAGTGGTTTCCACCTGCGGTTCCGGGGTTCCAGTATGTTCGCTCATTATTACCTCCGATGTTTCGGACCAAAAGTTAACTGCTCTCAATCATAGCGATCCGCCTCGCTCGGCGGCGCCGTTGGAGCTATTTAATTTAACGGAAGATGTTTCCGATGCTGCTCATGACGGAGTTTCCAGAACCGGACAGCGGGTTATCGGAAACCATGTACGTCCACGTCGCACTCGGACGCGACAAACCCAAATCGTTAAGGTGTGCGCCGTCCTCGTCGATGAGGACGTCGTTAAAGGTCTCCACCGCCTGATCCACCGCGCGTTGAGCCAGCTGCTTGAACTCGCGCACAGCAATGCGGTGATACTCGTCGATGGGCGTCTGGCGCGCGATGGCACGCAGGTGGATGGACTCGCGGACATCGTCCATGAGCTCGAGGTGGTCGGCCCACGCGAGGTCGAGGTGATAGAGCATGATCTCGCGCGCGGCAGCGACGCGGGTTTCCTCCGGCAGGGCTTCCAGCGCGGCGGCCTTCTGCGGCGCGCGCTGCTGGAATTCTTTCCACGCTTGGTCCGTGTCGAGAAGCACGGCGCGGCGCTCATCGATGATGATGCGCTGATCCGCGAGCAGCTGGTTGTACTTCCACGTCTGGGCGTGGATTTCCAGCAACTGGCCTTCCGTCACGCGCTGGCAATGAGCGATGAAGTCGGAGACGCGCTTGGACTCGATGCGCCCGTCCGGCCCGGGCTGCGCGGACAGCGACTCATCCTCGCCGCCCTGACGGACCACGTCATCCTCGAGGGAGACGAAGAAGATGCTCAAACCGGGATCGCCCTGGCGCCCGGCACGGCCACGCAGCTGGTTGTCGAGACGCGCCGTGCGGTGGCGGGTCGTGCCAATGACGGCGAGGCCGCCGAGGTCCGCGACCGTGTCGTGATCGCCCTCATCCGCGCCGCCGAGCTTGATGTCGGTGCCGCGGCCTGCCATCTGCGTGGAGACCGTCACGCGGCCGATATCGCCGGCTTCGGCGACGATGCGTGCTTCCTCCGCGTCGTTCTTTGCGTTGAGGACATTGACGTCGATTCCGCGCTCGCGAAGGACCTCGGCCAAATCCTCAGACTCGGCGACATCGTGGGTGCCCACGAGCACCGGCTGGCCAGTGGAGTGGATGGCGATGATCTCTTCGACGATCGCCTTGTTCTTCTCCTCGGCTGTGGCGTAGATGCGGTCCGCCTCGTCGAAGCGGCGCAGCTCCTTGTTGCGGTCGATGACGGAGACGTGAAGGTCATAGAACTGACGCAGCTGGTCGGTCGCCTCGACGGCGGTACCAGTCATGCCGCACACGAGCGGGTAACGGCGCATCAGCTCCTGGAGCGTGACAGTGTCGAGGATGCGGCCGCCCTCGGAGACCTCAAGGCCTTCTTTGGCCTCGACGGCGGCCTGCAGGCCGTCTGGCCACCGTTGGAGGTCTGCGACGCGGCCGCGGGAGGCATCGATAAGCTGCAGCTTGCCGTCGGTGACGATGTAGTGAATGTCGCGGATGAGCAGGGCCTTGGCGTGGAGCGCCAAGTTGACCTTGACCAGGATCGTGCCGATGTTCTCCTCCGAGTAGAGGGAGTCGATGCCCAGCTCGCGCTCGACGCGCGCGGCACCGTCGTCGGTGAGCGCCACGGTGCGGCCATCCTCGGCGATGGTGTAGTCCAGGTCCTCGCGCAAGCGAGAGACGACATTCGTGATGTGGCCTGTGGGGGCCTCGCCCGGGCGGTTACCGGCGAGCACGAGCGGGACGAGAGCCTCGTCGACGAGCACGGAGTCTGCCTCGTCGACGAGCGCGACATCCGCGCGCGCTTGGACGGTCTGGGAGCGGTCCGTGATTTGGTTATCGCGCAGCACGTCGAAGCCCAGCTCGTTGACCGGGGCGTAGATAATGTCGCTGCGGTAGGCCGCGCGGCGGGAGTCCTGGTCCAACTTCTCGGTAACCGAGGCAACTGTGAGGCCAAAGAATTCGACGAGCGGGCGCATCCACTCCGCGTCGCGCTCGGCCAAGTAGTTGTTCACGGTGACGAGGTGAACGCGCTTGCCTGTAAGTGCGAACCCGGTGGCGGCCATGGCACCCACGAGGGTCTTGCCCTCACCTGTGGCCATCTGGATGACGTCGCCCTCGAGCAGACGCAGCACGGCCTGGGACTGGACGTTGAAGGGGTGCATGCCCAGGCGGCGCTCGCTCGCGACGGCAAGCGCGGCGAGGAAGGCTGACTTATCGGCGATCGCGCCGTCACGCACGGCGTCGCGCGCGTGCTGCGCGACCTCGGCGTCGCTGAGCTGCGCCAGNTTGCGCTCGGATTGCGCACCCATCGCTTTCCAGAACCAGCCAAATGCACCCATGCGGGGCCTCCTTCATGCTTGACGTCGCCGCTCACCGCGCGGCCGCTGCGATCGCACGGGCGGCCCATTCACGGGAAAGATGAATTAGTATCTCTCCTACTCTAGCCGCCGCAGCCCACGGCTTGGGCGGAAGCATGGGGCGAGCGTGCTATGAGTTACATCTACGCGCACACTTCGTGTGCCGCACGCTCGCTCGCACGAGTTCGCTCGTGCCCGCTATTGTGGAATCCATGCAATCCGTGAATGTGACTGTCCCTTCGAGTGCCGGCACCGCGATGGCGGGAACCATCGACTTCCCTGATTCAGCGCCCAAGGCTTTCGCCATCTTCGCGCACTGCTTTGCAGGCTCGCGCCACACCCCGGGTGCGGCGCGCACAGCCAAGCAGCTCACCAACTTCGGCATCGCCACGCTGCGCTTCGACTTCCCGGGTCTCGGCCAGTCCGAGGGCAACTTCGCAGAGACGAGCTTTAGTCAAAATGTCGCGGATATCGTCGCGGCCGCCGAGTGGCTCACGGAGAACTACCGCGCCCCGCAGCTACTCATGGGTCACTCCCTCGGCGGCGCCGCATCCCTGGCCGCCGGCAGCAAGATCGACTCGCTACGTGCCATCGCCACGCTCGGCGCACCGTTTGACCCGGCACACTCGGTGCTTCACTATGCAGACAAGATCGGCGAAGTCGACGCCAACGGTGAAGTCGAGGTCACTCTCGGCGGCCGCGCGCTTACCATTTCCCGCCACTTCCTCGAGGACCTCGCAGATACCAACCCGGTGACCTACCTCTCGCGACTACGCAAGCCTCTCATGGTGCTGCACTCGCCCATCGACCAGACCGTGGGCATTGATAACGCGCAGAACATCTTCCTGTCCACGCGCTACCCCAAGTCCCTCGTGGCGCTCGATAAGGCGGACCACCTGCTCACCAAGCAAGACGCCGCCGCGCGCGCTGCCGATCTCATTGGCGGCTGGGCCGAGCAGTTCATCATCCCGGACAGCGAGCCCGAAGACGTCTCCCCGGACTCCGCCGTCACGCACACCGCGATCGGCACCAAGGTGGGCGTGGTCGTGCGTTCCAATAACCAGTCCGTCTTTGCAGACCGTTCGCGCAAGAACGGCGGCAAGGGCAAGGGCATCACAGCTGAGGGCCTGCTCATGTCCGCCATCGCCACAGGCACCCACCAGTCGCTCATCGACGCGGCCAAGGCAGCCAAGGTCGACAAGGCGATCGAAGATATCTCGGTGACGGTCACGCACGTGCACGACTCAACCTTCGAGCGCCGCATTGAGATCACCGGCGATATCAGCGAAGGACAGTGCGCCCAGCTGCGCTCCACTGCCCGTGGCGCCGGGATTGACACCCTCATTGGCCATACTCATATCGTCGACGTGGAGCCCTAAACCACTCCGCGTCCCCACGCCCCTGTCCCGCACCACATGTCGGCGCGCCGGGCAGGGGCGTCTACTATTTTCCTCATGGCTTCCACTCCCCTCGTCCTGCACCCGCTTGCCGATGCCGCCCGCTGCCCCTGCGGCACAGGCCTCACCTTCGGCGAGTGTTGCGGCAAGTACCACAAGGGCGCCGACGCCCCCACGGCTGAGACCCTCATGCGTTCACGCTTTAGCGCCTTCGTCACCGGCGACGAGGAGTACCTGTTACGCACGTGGGACCCGGACACGCGCCCTTATGATCTCCAGCTCAAGGAGACCACCATCCGCTTCTACCGCCTTGACGTCCTCGACACGGAGGGCGGCGGACTCCTTGACGACACCGGCGTCGTCGAGTTCGAGGCCTTCTACAAGGGCTCCGCCAAGGGCTCGCAGCGGGAGCGCTCGCGCTTTTTTAAGCGCGATGGCCAGTGGTTCTACTCCACCGGCGAGGTATCCTAGCGGCACTTTTGTGTCAGCGAACTGCCGTGGTGTAATCTAGACCAGTCGCTAACACCAGCGACGGACGGGCTATGGCGCAGTTTGGTAGCGCACTACACTGGGGGTGTAGGGGTCGCAGGTTCAAATCCTGTTAGCCCGACAGCACTAGACGACGGTTTTGCGAATCTAGCTTAAATCATTTGCGAAACCGTCTCCGACAGATAAACCCACCGCTTAGATGCGGTGGGTTTAGTCGTTTTCGCTCTGTTCCAGTCGTTGACTAATAAGGAACACAACATGGTTCGTCCCCTCTAAAACGACTTCTAGCCCGGAACCCTTTATCGGTTTTCCGAGCTAGATGGATAAAAGTATTCAGTTGGTCTTAAGCCGCCTCGCGCGCAGGCGGTGCGTTCGGGCTTGCCTTCTCGCGCGCCGGATCGCGCGGCGGTACAGGTTTACCAGAGTCAGGAGGCGGAGTCTTTTCATCCCGATCCACCCGGCCAAGAAAACGCCGAATCATAGATACATTGGCCGCGACCACATCAAGAGCTGTATAGAAGAAGGCCGCAGCAAAACCGCGTACAGGTCTTCTCGTATGGTCACCAATAGCAGCACCACCACGATTGTTCTTTACATAGTCGTTGCGGGTTTCAATCACATTGCGCCACGTGCCATACACCTTCTTCCATTCCGGTGTCTTAAAAGCAGGGCCAGTTTGGCGGTAGCGCATTCCCTCCTTATTCGGGATGGTTACCGAGACCTTATTGGTACAGCACTTTCCTTTTGCCTTGCGCGCGGTAGATAGATTTGGCCCGGAGATGGAGGGTAGTCCTCTGTCTCTCGCGTCCTGGCGCTGACTCTTTTCCACCAAGGGACATGCCAGTGTCTTTCCTTTACCTCGTCCCGGACACATAAACATCTGGCTCTCACCGGAGAGCTTCTTGCCTTTTCTCCGCATGGCAAAGGCGCGGCGCTCGTTGATCCGCTGGTTGTAGGTGGCCTCATCAACACGTCCGGCATAGAAGTCTTCGGTGGCTTCCACCAGAGGTTTCGGCATGGCAGGACAATACCAGTGGCCTTCAACTAACCCCATGGTTTCATAGGATCCGCGCTTTCCCAGCTGATTGGTTCTGTAGTCTCCCACCAGGGTATAGCCGAGTTTGCGCAGTGGTTCATGGAAGTCTTTGGTCTTAGCCACCGCGAAGTAAGCACGATCGCCCACCACTGTGCCCTTAGGTGTCTCAGGATCATCCGTTAAATGCCGCATGGCTTCCAACCCACGGATCGCAGGGTTGTGGCTGGGCCGGTCGAAGGCCATGCCCATAATCAGGTGTGGCTGTGCATATGGGCCTTGGTCGCGGATGACTCCGGCAACAAGTGTGGTGAAGCGTCCTGGGTTTAGTTCCGCTTCTTTTACGGCCCTGTGTTGATGGGCTGGGTGAGATAGTACTCGGTTTCTACTTCCTGTGGGGTAGCGTAGTCCAAAGCTTCATGAAGCCGCTTGGTGTTCCACCAATGCACCCACCGCAAGGTGGCCAATTCGACTTCTCCGACCGACGTCCACGGGCCCCGGGCATGAATCAGTTCAGCCTTGTAGAGACCATTGACTGTTTCGGCTAGAGCATTGTCATAAGAATCGCCGACTGTTCCCACACTCGGACGGATTCCGGATTCCGCTAGCGCAGTGGAATACTTCAGTGACACATACTGGCTGCCCCGATCACTATGGTGAATTAACTGGTTTCCATGGATTCGTCCTGCAGTCGTTAACGCATGCTCCAAAGCCTCCATGGGCAGCGCATCGGTACGCATCGTCGAGCGTGTAGCAACACCAACAATTTTTCGGCTGAATACATCCACGACAAACGCGGTATAGGCGAATCCTGACAGGGTGCGAACGTAAGTAATGTCGGCAACCCACAACCTGCCTGGTGCCTGCGCACGGAAGTTTCGGCACACAAGGTCCGGGCGATGATCCGGTGTCTTCGGGCTAATCGTTGTCACAGGGGTTCGCCCACGTCGGCGGCCGGAAACACCTGCTAGCTTCATCAGTCGTGCAGTCTTATCGCGGCCGATATGAAAGCCTTCACGGTTCATCGCGTGCCACATTTTGCGGATGCCGTAGACCGAGAAATTCTCCGCATGCACACGCTGTATCTCTGGGATAAGCAGGCTATCGCTTAAGGTCCTTGCGCTGGGAACACGAGTGGTCGCCTTGCGGTAGCCACGAGAGGTGATGAATCCACGATCTGCCTGTTTTAGAACTCTGCAGATGGGCCCGGGCCCCAAACTGATCTTTGTACGCGTCGATGTAGGAGATCATTTGGTCGTGGGTCGGTCGAGTTCCGCTGCGAAAAAGCCGAAGCTGTCTTAAGAATCCCGTTTGCTCGTTTTAGTTCGCGGTTTTCACGGCGCAGACGCCCCAAGCTCTTCTTCCATTGTCTCGCCGCCTGAAGCGTCAGAGTCATCACGTACTGAAGCGCTGTCACGGTACCAGGCCCGCAACGTGTGGTGAGATACTCCAAGGAGCTCACCGACCTCCGTGTAGGCGCGTTGGAGTGAGCAAGACTCCAGGCGGACCATTTCGATGATCTGATGGACCGCCTTCTCCTTGAACTCGACGGAATACTTTCTAGGCATAGTTCAATCCTTCCTTAGCTGAGGTAGGAACTAAACCCAGGACGCTTCACTGCTGGCTACGCTGTAAGCCATGAAGGAACCCAGCTGTGGTGTGTGCTGCGGCTGGGTTTCTTCTTGGGGAGGGTGAAGAGGGGACGTGATGGGACACCGGCCACGTCTTAAGTCGGGCAGCGTCTCCGCCAGACCCGGCAGAACTTGCACACCGCCGACTGTAAGCATATACTTACACCTGACATCGTTCGATTACGATACGGAGGGATGATGGACGCAGCACGGCTCGCTCAGATGCTCAGTGCTCTCGGAAGTGAGCCTCGGTTGCGAATTATCGCCTCCCTAGAGACGGATTCGACCCATGTCAGTGAGCTGGCCCGCCGACTCGGGATGTCTCGGCCACTGCTCTACCAGCACCTCAACCGCTTGGAAGCTGCTGGACTCATCGAGAGTGGCCTGGAACAGCTCGGAGAGAGCCGAGTGAGGAAGCACTACTGGGTCGCTCCGTTTCAGCTTGAAGTAACTCCAGACCACATTAGGCACCTGATTAATCAAGAACAGAAAAGGGAATCTTCGTGACACTTACCGCTACCGTATTTCTTGTCATCCTCGCCGCCGCACTACCACTCGCGATCTTCGTTGCTCTTACCGTCTGGGTGGTACGCACCGTCACCAGCGCACGACGCGAAACGGCGACGGCGATCGATGGTTCCAACCAACTCATCGTGGAGCACCTACGCAACATCACCGAGCGGTTGGATCGGATTGAGGCCCAACTCAGCGAGATCCCCGAGTAATCAGGCTCTTCCTTAAACAAGGGGCGCGGTGGTTTTGGCTCCGCGCTATGGGCTGTCACAGCGTATGCGCTAAGCGCGTCGCGTAGACCTCCAGCAACATAAACTTGCTTGTGACTTTGGCGGCGGGGTGTGTCTCCGGTCGTGGCGTTATCCTGTCCCTCTCGCGGATAGGGGCTAGGACTGGGGACGAACCACGTGGTGTGCCCCCACCTCCGACACCGCCCCGGCCCACCTGCCGACGGAACCGGGAACGGAAACCGACGGAAACCATAGCTGTGGTTCGGGTCGTTGCAGGTGGGTGGGTAGTTTCGCAAAAGACTCTAGACCGGAGCACAACAGCGTGCTCCGGTCATTGTCGTTTTAGCCTTCTGGCACACCACACGGCTTGGGGTTAAGGGACAGAGAAGGGCATCCGTGTATCGCACATTAGTCATACGGGAAATCCTCCAAGATTTCGTCCGCATGCCCTTCTCTGTCCCTTAACCCACGGCTTGCGGCCATAGAACCGGGACAGGCACTCAATGAAGCGCCCGCTCTGTCCAACACAGAGCGCGGGCTTTGTCGACCACGCGTTGTGCGCAACGAGCTGTCGTTTCACACAAACGAAAAGCGCCAGCTCTCCTCATTATTGGTGGAGAGCCGGCGCTGTCGCGGAAGAGCGTGTGAGGGCTTACTCGCCCTGCTTGCCGATGTGCTCGTCGGCCTTGTCGCGCGCGGAGTTAATCTGGTCAGCCTTGTCCTCACCGAGCTTGCCCGTCGCGAACTCGGCGCCCTTGTCGAGGGCCTGGTCAGAAATCTGCTCGCCCTTGTCGGAGTTCAGTGCGTCCTTGGCCTTGTCGAAGATGCCCATGATAAAAATCCTTTCGTTGCTAAATTATTTACGCCCACCATCGCAGCGGGTGTGATACCCACCGTAGCGACGCCACCCAGGCCTCGCCACCTAAAGATGAGAAAACCTTAGGATTGCCAGCCTCCGTACAGGGTCCTCTACGAGCTGCGGCAGAACATTACGGCGAGGTCACGCGTGGCAGAGCCCACTCATATGCGCTAGTGACTATCCTTAAAGCCCATGTCATCCTCCTTCTTCGGGCTGGTATGGCCCGGCAAGGACGAGGCCGTGGCCGCAGCAACACGCCCCACCTCAACGCGCCTGCGCCAGCGCACGAGCACCACAAGCCCGCATCACTTCTATGCGGGCGATAACCTCGACGTCCTCAAGCATCTGCGCGACGCGCCACAGGCTGGGGGCGGCGGCATCGACGTCATCTACATCGACCCGCCGTACAACACGGGACGCGACTTCATCTATCGGGATAACTACCGCAGCCGCCGCGAATTCCGCGCCGCGGACCATGGCCGTTGGCATGCGGAGTGGCTGTCCATGATGTACCCGCGTCTCGTGCTCGCGCGCGAGCTGCTCAAGGACTCAGGGTTCATCTGTATCTCCATCGGCGAGGACGAGGTGGCCAACCTGCGCAAGGTCGCCGACGAAATCTTCGGCGAGGAATGCTTCGCCGGCCAACTCATCTGGAAGAAGGCCGGTACCGGCAAGAATGACTCGCGCTACGCCGTCGTCGAGCACGAATACATCCTCGTCTACGCCAAGTCCCTCGATAACCCTGGCTTCAATCTCGATTTAGGCGCCGCGAAATCCACGCGTTATAACCATGAAGACGAACGTGGGCGGTACTCGCTCGTGCGCCTCGACTCGAAGACGCTGGGCTACCTGCCCACCCTCGACTTCCCCATTGCAGGCCCGGACGGCAGAGAGTACTGGCCGGACCAGCCCGCGGGTCGCAACAAGGTAGCGCGCTGGCGCTGGGGTCGCGACAAGGTCGCCGAGCGCCACGATGACTTGGTCTTCCGCCGCGGCTTCGTCTACACGAAGAACTATGAGAGCCGCGGCGCCCGTCCGCGTTCCATTCTTGACGGCGAGCGCTTTGGAGTGACCCGCACCGGCCGACGCGACGTCGAAGAAGCGTTGGGCGTGCGCGGCATCTTCGATTTCCCGAAGCCGGTGCGTCTCGTCCAGCACCTCATCGCGTTGTGCGGGCCTTCCGATGCCACCGTGCTCGACTTCTTCGCCGGCTCCGGCACGACCGCCCAAGCGGTTTTCGAGCTCAATGCCGCCGACGGCGGGACCCGCAGCGTCCAGCTCGTCCAGATCCCACAGCCCACGGAGAAAGACTCCGCCGCATTCCGAGCAGGCTACGAGGACCTCGCAGCACTCTGTCTTGCGCGCTTCG
The DNA here is from genome assembly GCF_900092335.1 of Corynebacterium phoceense. Lineage (GTDB taxonomy): Bacteria > Actinomycetota > Actinomycetes > Mycobacteriales > Mycobacteriaceae > Corynebacterium > Corynebacterium phoceense. The sequence continues at coordinate 900,638 of NZ_LT596208.1, read as the reverse complement.
AGGCGGCGGCAGTGGCCGCGGGCGCGTCCGTCACCGTCTGGGCTGTCGAGCCCACCGAGCCCACCGTAGACACGACGCGCTTCTAGAGCTTATTCGCCGAGTCCTCAGTGCCGGTCGCGCGGCCGGGGATGGCGAAGAAGTCGAGGACGGCATCGGTAGCAAAGCCTTCCGGCAGGACGTGCGACTTATCGTAGGAACCGCCAGGCCAGACGTGATTGCCGCCGCCAATGCGGATGTGCACCAGCGGCGCGCGGCAGCCTTTCCACTGCATGAGCAACGAGTTCGAAGCTAGGCGCGACGTGGAGATCTGGTCGCTGCATTGGTTGCGCTTCTGGTCCATCGCGAGGACCTCCATGACCGGGTTGTATGTCGCACCGTGACGGGTTCCGCCAAAGTAGGACACGATCGGGTCGTCGGTGCCGTGGAGATCAAGGCGCCCCACAGGTAGGGGCTCGCCGTAGTGCTCGTTTTCGCTCTCCGCGGCCGACTTACAGCCATCGTGAATCTTCGAGTAATACGCGGCCGAGACGCTGGCGACGGCGTGGAAATACTCCGGCATCTGGCACGCGAGATAGGCCGCAAAACCGCCCCCGTTCGACATGCCCACGGCGTAGATGCGTTCGTCGTCGACTGCGTACGTTGCGCGCAGCGAGTCCACGATCTGCTGGACGAACGCGACATCTTCCGCGCCGCTCGTCTTCGCATAGGGAGCCGGCGCCCATGCCTTATCCGTTCCCTGTGCGTACGCAACGATGGCTTCGGAGGAATCAAACCGGGTGTACGCCTCCATCTGGGAGGCCGTTTCGCCCCAGCCGTGGAAACTTAAGACCACGGGCCAGGCACGCGACGGATCGTAGTTCTCCGGAACGTGGAGGATAAACGTTCGACCCGACGGCAGGTTGATAGTCTTCGACTCCCCCGGCTCCGGTCCCGCCAACGGCGAGGAGGCGGGGATGCCGAGGCTGGGCTCCCATTGCGTCGCCCCCGTGGTCGTCACGGCGGTGGGATCGGTGAGTCCTTCATCCGAACCATCCCCAACGCCGCATCCCGCCAACAGACCACAAGCAGCGAGAACGCTCAGCGCCGCGCCCGCGTGTGTCCGTGTGCGCGAGCTCCCGGATGTCCTGCTCATAATCACGAAGAGCTCGTCCGTCCTTTCTGCCAAGCCTGCCATAGTTCGTGGTATCGACCGTTCAACGCTACCAGCTCTGCATGTGTGCCCCGCTCACTCACCCGTCCGTCTTCCATGACGAGGATCTGATCCGCCTGCGAGGCTTGGTCAAGCCGGTGCGCCACGACGAGCGCCGTGCGCCCGCGCGTGACCTCATCCGCGGCTTCTTCCAACGCACCCGCGCCCACGGAACCGGCCTCCGCCGTCGCCTCGTCCATGACGATGACGCGCGGGTCGAGCAGCAAAATACGCGCCAGCGCCAACTGCTGTGCCTCTACAGGTTCGAGCTGGATGCCTTGCGCGCCAACCTCGGTATCGAGTCCATCGACGAGGTGCTCCACCCAGTCCGCCCGCACCCGACGCAGCGCGTCGCGCATGTCCTCATCGGTGGCATCCGGCCGCGCCAGCTGAAGATCCTCGCGCAACGTTCCGGAGAAGACGTGCACGTCTTGCGAGATCATTGCCAAACGAGCGACGCGTTCGGTATCCGAAAGGTGCGAGACCTCCACGCCGTCGACGGTCACCGTGCCTTCATCGGGGACGCGCAGGCCCGCGAGGAGCGCCGCAACGGTGGTCTTTCCCGCGCCGGACGCGCCAACGAGAGCCACCATTTCGCCCGGGTGGAGATGAATGGAGATATCGTCCACGGCCCAGCCCTCGCCGTAGCTGAAGGAGACGTGATCCATGCACACCTCGCCCACCTTGCTCGGCGCACCCGCGGGCGGCGTGGGCTGTGGCGGGTCCATGACCACGCCCACGATGCGCGCGAGCGACGCGTAGCCCGACTGAATGGTGTCCAGCACACGCATGAGTCCCATGAGAGGGCCGCGCAGACGGATGAGCATGAGCATCGCCGCCGTGACAGCGCCCACCGTCATGGCACCCGTGCGTACCGTCCAGAAGCCAACGAGCAGGCCCGTGGTCACCATGACGAATTCCACGGTGGTGAGCCACGACTGCAGCACCATGAGCGTGCGCCGGGCGCTAAAGCCGTAATCGACGACGTCCTGGCTGGCTGCGCGGATATTTTCGTGCGTGCGTTCCTCCAGTCCGAAGGCACGCACAGTCGCCCGTCCGCGGATGGCCTCGAGAACCCGCCGGGCGCGATCGGCCATGGCGGCGCGCTGCGCAGCGTACCGGCCCGGCGCGACGCGCAGGTAGCGCTGTGCCGCAAAGTAGTAGATGGGTGCGGCCGCGACAACCACGAGGAGGAACTGCCAGTCGAGCGAGACGAGCGCCACCGCCGTCGTGATGATGGCGAAGACCGAGCTAGAGAGCACGGGCACCGTCTCCGTCACCGCGGCCGAAAGCTCCGCCACGTCATCCGTGGAGCGCGAGACGAGGTCGCCGGTGCCGGCTTCCTCGACGCGATGCGTGGGCAGGCCCAGAGCCGTACCCACCATGTCTTCGCGCAGGTTGGCGATCACGCGCTCCGTGATACGGGAGAGCAGATAGAATCCTCCCGCAGACAGCGCCGCGCCCAACAAGGCGCAGACGGCAAGGCTCACGCCGAGGGCGAGAAGGTTCGCGCCGCCGCCAGCGATGACGGCATCTACGATCCGCCCCAGCAGAATAGGAATAAAGATAGTGGCCACCGAGCCACCCGCCAGCAACGCGACCGCCGCGGCGAACTGGCCCTTGGCGCTGGGGACCTGCGCAACATGGCAGCCCACAACGCGACGGACGTNCGACCGCCGCGGCGAACTGGCCCTTGGCGCTGGGGACCTGCGCAACATGGCGGCCCACAACGCGACGGACGTCCGGCCACGCGGCAGTAGGGAAACTCAAGGCCATGGGCTATGCCTCCGCTTCCTGCACATCGGCGGTGACGTCCACAGCGACGGCCTGCCACGCGGGCGCCGAGGTGTAGATGACCGTCGTCTGCCCGGCGCGATGGGCGGCCACGCGCTCGGCAATGATGGCTTCCGTCACGGAGTCCACGGCGGTGGTGGGGTCTTGCAGGATGAGGATGGGGGCATCGGCAGCAATGGCTCGGGCCAACGCCACGCGCTGGCGCTGGCCGCCCGAAAGGTTGCCGCCGTTCTCGCCCACCTCACGCTCCGGCCCGCCGGGGATATCGTCCGCAGCAGCGACCCACAGTGCCTCGCGCGCCTTCTCTGGGTCTTCGTGCACGTTGGACAACACGCTGCCCTCGAACAGGTCCGACTGGTGTGGCGCCACGACGGCCGTCCCGTGCGGCAGGTACTCCAGGCCTTCCGGCGCAGGTGCGTCTACGACCGTGACGCCGCGCGGCAACGCGGGAAGTTCCACCTCTGGATGCTCTGCGAATCCCGCGCCGAGCACCGCTCGGATGCGCTTGCCCGAGGCCTGCGCATTGGCCCATCGCGAGGCGATGTTCTTCCCCAACATCGTCATCGGCGTGATGATGAACTGGGTCAGACCCACCACAGAGATGAGTTCGCCGATCGTGATGGAGCCCTTCAGCGCGAGGCTGCCCGCCGCCAGCGCCACGAGCACGACGTAGACGGCGCCCACGGTTTCCGTCGTCGCGTTGAGCTTCGCCCGGGCGCCGTCTGCGGCGACCGTCTTCGTATAGGCAGCATCGGAGACCGCCGCGTAGCGCGAGCGCACCGTGTCGATGGCGCCGAGGCCTTTCAGAATGCGCAGGCCTTGTACCACGTCCGTCGCCGTGGCCGCGGCCTTGGCGAGCGCCGCCTGCCGCGCACCCGAGCGATGCCGCAAAGGCTTCGCAGCGCGCAGAGAGATGAGCACCACGATAGGCCCGCCCACGAGCACGGCGAGGCCTAAAGGGAGATTGACCACGGAGACCATCGTCGCAACAAAGATAATCGAGGTCACCTCAGCAACTGGGAAGACCGTCATGAATACCGCATCCCCCACGCGCTGCGCATCTGTTGACGCGATAGCAAGCAGCTCCCCCGCCGTGCGCCGCGGACCCGCCATCCCGCGCGGATCCTGGATGCGATCCGTGACAGCCATGCGCAGAACGTGGCCCACTTCGAGCATCGCGAGCGAGAAGAGGTTGCGTGCCCACCAGTTCGCCAGGCCGTTGATGAGAAAAGACGCGGCAAGGGCCATAAGCCAGAGCCCCAGGTGGCCCAGCGAACCCCGTGCGATGGCGTCATCGATCGCGCGCCCCACGAGCACCGGCGTTAAACCATTAGTGACGAAGCCGAGCGACATGAGCACGGCGGCCGACATCGTGCGGCGCTTGCGCAGCAGAACCGTCTTGATGAGCCACCGCTTGTCATCGGGCGCGGGGAGAGAACTCATAACGAACAAGTCTAATAGACCGCCCGCCACGCGCCCGGCTAGATTGTGTACACGATGTCTTTTGATTCACTCCACCCTGCCCCGGAGAACTTCCCCAGCTACCGCAAGCCCTCGGAGAAGTCTGCGCCGAAGTTCCGCACTACCGCGCACCGTCAGGCCTCCGCTCGTGCCTTCGCCAGCGGCGCGGATGAGTATGCCGACGTGCGTCCCGTCTACCCCGCCGAGGTCGCCGCACTTATCGCTGATGCTGGTCGCGTCCTCGACGTCGGCGCCGGCACGGGAAAGCTCACGGCGACGCTCACCAATCCCGAGGTGCTCGCCTGCGATCCCTCGCCCGATATGTGCAGGGTCCTGCGCGCCGGGCTGGGGCTTCCCGTCTGGCGGGCCACTGCTGAAGCCACCGCGCTTTCCGATGCCGCCCTAGACGCCGTCGCTTGTGCCCAGACGTGGCATTGGGTCGATGTTGCCCGCGCCAGCGCCGAGTTTGACCGCATCCTGCGTCCAGGCGGGCGCGTAGTGCTTGCATGGAACACCCTCGACGTGCACTCCGACCCGTGGGTCCTGCGTCTGGCCCGCATCATGCACTCCGGAGATATTCAGAAAGAAGGCTTCTACCCCGCCATCGACGACCCGTGGGTGCTCGCGGAGGAACGCCGTCTGCGTTGGTCCATGCCGCTTACCCCGGAGCAGCTGCACCGACTCATGCACACGCGCTCCTACTGGCTGCGCAACGGCGAGGAGGTTCACGAGCGCATGACGCACAACCTCAATTGGTATCTCTTCGAGCACATGGGCTTCAAGCCCGGGCAGCAGCTCGAGATTCCCTATCGCACGGACGCTTTCGCCTATACGCGGGCGTCCTAGGCAGCGCACAGCACGTCTCAATCGCCTCGCGCTTCGCGCCGGGCCCGTGGGATAGCGAACGCCGCGCGGCACCGACGTGCGCGCGGCGTATCAATGCCAGCTAACTTAGAGGATGACGGTAGCAAGCAAGGAACCGACCACGCAGGACGTGAGCACCGAGATGAAGCCCGGGATGATGAACGAGTGGTTGATGACGAACCTGCCGATGTGCGTGGTTCCTGTGCGGTCGAAGCCGATGCAGGCGAGGTCTGATGGGTAGGTCGGCAGGATGAAGTAGCCGTAGGCCGCACCGTAGAAGCCGACGATGACGGCGGGGTCGATGCCCAGCGACAGACCGATAGGCGCGATGGCTACGAGGGCCGCGGCCTGGGAGTTGACCAGCTTGGAGACGATGAGCAGCGCGATGGCGTAGGCCCAGGGAGCCGACTGCACGATGCCGCCCAGGGCGCTTTCCAGTGCATCGATGTGCGTCTCGAAGAAGGTATCCGCCATCCAGGCAACGCCGAAGACGGAGAACACGGCGGTCATACCGGCCTTGAAGACCGGAGTCGTGGCGATCTTCGTGTTGTCGACCTTGCAGAAGATGAGGATGATAGCGCCAGCGACAAGCATAACCATCTGGATGACCAGGTTCATGGACAGCTTCTCCAGCTCGCCATCCTCGCCCGGGAAGGACGGGCGCAGGACGTCGAAGGCGCCGAGGATGACGACGAGGGCGATGGCGGTGAGGAAGACGGCGACGGAGCGCTTCGCCGATGCCGGGAAGACTTCACCGAGCAGCGAGTGGCCCGCAGACTGCACGGACTGTGCGAACTCAGGGTCCTTCATCTTCTCCTGGAAGGTCTCGTCCTTGTCGAGGTCCTTGCCACGACGCAGCGACCACAGCGCGGCAAGGATAACGCCGCTGAGCGAGGCGGGGATGGCGACCATAAGGATTTGCGGGATGGAGTACGAGACGCCGGTGACGCCCGCATTCTCCGCAATGATGGACGCGAGGGACACCGTAGCGACGGACACCGGAGACGCGGTGATACCCATTTGGGCCGAGGTCGAGGACACGGCCATCGGACGCTCCGGACGAATGCCCTTCTTCAGCGCGATGTCCTCGATGATCGGGAACATGGTGTAGACAACGTGGCCGGTACCGCAGAGCACGGTGAGGAACCACGTGGTGAGCGGGGCGAGAATGGTGATGCGCTCGGGGTGAGCGCGCAAGATTTTCTCGGCGAATTGCATCATCACCTCTAGACCTCTGGCCTGTTGCAGCGTGGCCGCGCAACCGATAACCGCGATGATGGTGAGCATGACCGATACCGGGGGCTCGCCTGGCTTGAGGCCAAAGACGAAGACCATGATGACGAGGCCAATACCGGAAATGAGACCGAGCCCCAGGCCACCGTAGCGCGTGCCAAGTAGCAGCGCGGAGAGGATGACAATAATTTGGAGAACGATCGCGAGACCCGAGGTCGGGTCAAGGATGGAGGCAAGCATGACGCGCCCTTCCGAACTCATTGAAGGTTCTGAGAATGAAACTGTGTACTTGCTTCATCTTATGCGACCGGACATAACCAGACATAAGTAAACACAGGCGGGAAAAGTCACACCGGAAGGATTCCGGATTGAGAGGCTGCATGAACTATAATGGCAGCATAACGCACATACTGCTATTCAGGCGCTGCACTGGGGCCAACACCACATTTCGGACATTTCGTAGGCCAATACCCTACCAACGAGCGCCGGTTGTTATACCCAGTATGCGCCGCACCAAAGACGAATAATCCCCCTCACTCCACCGCCCAGTGACGGCACAGTGAGGAGGATTCGTTACCCCGCCCTAGAAGCTAGCGCTTGCGCTTATCGCGACGCTCGCGAACGCGGACGGCGATGCGCACCGGCGAGCCGTGGAAGCCGAAGCGCTCACGGAACTTGCGCTCCAAGTAGCGACGGTAGCCAGCGTCAAGGAAGCCCGTGGTAAACAGCACGATAGTTGGCGGCTGCGTGCCCGCCTGCGTAGCGAAAAGCACGCGCGGCAGACGGTTGTTCTTCATCGGCGGCGGATTCGCAGCGATGGCCTCGCGCAGCCATGTGTTGAGCTGGCCGGTGGACACGCGCTGGTCCCAGGACTCGAGGGCCGCGAGCATGGCCGGCTCCAGTTTCTGGAGGGCGCGGCCGGTCTCTGCTGAGATATTCACGCGGGTGACCCACGGCAGGTGCGTGAGTTGCTCGTCGATTTCGCGGTCCAGGTAGTAGCGGCGGTCCTCGTCAACGAGGTCCCACTTGTTGAACGCGATGACGAGCGCCTTGCCGGCCTCGAGCACCATGTTGAGGACGCGCTGGTCCTGCTCCGAGATTTCCTGCGAGGCGTCGATGAGCATGACGCAGACCTCGGCGGCGTCGATGACGCCGCGGGTGCGCAGGGACGCGTAGTACTCGTGGCCCTGGGCGTTCTTGACCTTCTTGCGCAGGCCTGCCGTGTCAATGAACTTCCACAGCTTCTGGTCGAGCTGAACGAGCGAGTCAACAGGGTCGACGGTGGTGCCCGCCGCGTTATCGACGACGGAGCGCTCCTCGCCGGTGAACTTGTTGAGCAGTGAGGACTTGCCCACGTTCGGCTTACCCACGAGCGCTACGCGACGCGGACCCGAGGTGATGGACGGGTGGCGCGGCTGGTCCGGGAAGAGACGCAGAATCTCGTCGAGGACGTCAGCGCCGCCGCGACCGTGCTGTGCGGACACCGGCCACGGATCGCCAAGCCCCAGCGCGTAGAACTCCGCCATGTCCGCATACATATTGTCCGAGTCGAACTTATTGGACACGAGGATGACGGGAACCTGGGACTTCTGCAACTTCTTCGCCATGACAGAGTCAGTCTCCGTGATGCCCACGCGGGTGTCGACGACGAAGACGATGACGTCAGCGGTCTCCATGGCGGCCTCAGCCTGGCGCGCGATGGCAGCATGGATGCCCTTGACGTTGGGGTCCCATCCGCCGGTGTCCTGGACAAGGAAACGGCGGCCGTTCCACTCGGCGACGTAGGAAATACGGTCGCGGGTAACACCCGGATGGTCCTCGACGACGGCCTCGCGGCGCCCGAGGAAACGGTTGACAAGCGAGGACTTGCCCACATTAGGGCGACCCACGACGGCCACGGTGCAAAGGTTCTCCTCGACGTGACCGTCAGCATTGACGCCATACGCGGCCTCGATCTCGGCCCATTCCTCATCCGTGAGGTCGTCCTCGTAGTCTTCGCCATAGTCGGCCTCGCCGAATTCAGACTCGTCAAAGTCCTCGGCGTCGAAGTCTTCATCGAAGTCATCATCGTCGACCCCCTCGTAGCCGTCGACGACTGCGACTTCCTTCGCGTCCTCGTCGAGGTCGAAGTCGAACTCCGAGACATCGAAGTCGGACGATGCCCACTTCTGGCTCGAGGAGACGGTTTCTTCTTCCATCTTGCCCTGTGGGTAGTGGAACTCGGTCTCGAATTCCTCCGGCTGGCCGCCGGTGTTGGTGTTCTTAGCCACGCGCGGACTCCTTAATGATGGCGGTGAGACGCTGCAGGACCTCCTGCAGCGTGAGCTCGGACGTGTCGACCACGACGGCGTCCTCGGCCGGGCGCAGCGGCGACGTGGCGCGGGAAGAATCCGCGGCGTCACGGCGCTCGACGTCGGCGAGCACGGTGTCGAAGTCAGAGGGAATGCCTGCGGCGACGTTTTGGTCGTAGCGACGCTGCGCACGGACCTGCGCCGAGGCGGTCAGGAAGATCTTCACGGGGGCATCGGCAAGCACCACGGTGCCAATGTCGCGGCCCTCGACGATGGCGCGATGCGCCTGGGCTGCCAGCTTACGCTGCAGGTCGACCAGGTTCTGGCGGACCTCCGGGATGGCGGAGACGGCCGAAACGTTGCGGGTCACCTCGTCTTCGCGGATGACCTTGGAGACGTCCTCACCGGCGAGCAGTACCTGCTTGGAATCCGGATCATCGGAAACCTCGAGCGGCAGGTCTGCGGTCGCGGCAATAACGGCCTGCGTATCGGCGGGGTCCAGGCCCGCGCGCAGGACGGCAAGCGTCGCGACACGGTACATGGCGCCGGTGTCGACGTACTTGGCATCAAGCTCCTTGGCCAGTTGGCGGCACGTGGAGGATTTGCCGGTGCCAGACGGGCCGTCGACGGCCACGATGAGTCCATTGTTAGGCATATTGTTCAGCATTTACATCTCCACCGCGTTGTACAGGCTGGTCAGTTCGTTCGAGTTGAGCGCGCGGAATGCACCCGGGGTGAGCTCGCCAAGCTGCACCGTGTGCAGCTTGGTGCGCACGAGGCGCTGGACCGGGTAGCCGGCCTCCTTGAGCATGCGACGCACAATGTGCTTGCGGCCTTCGTGCAGCTCGACGCGCACGAGGGAGTAGCCGCCGTTCTTATCCACAATCTGCGCGAAGTCGGCCTTGGCCAGGCCGTCATCGAGCTCGATGCCGTCCTTGAGCTGCTTGACCAACTTGTTGCCCCCCTCACCGAGCACCGTGGCGAGGTAGGTCTTCTTAATGCCGTACTTCGGGTGCATGAGGCGATTGGCAAGCTCGCCGTCGTTGGTGAGCAGGAGCAGACCCTCAGTGTCCGCGTCAAGGCGGCCCACGTGGAACAAACGCTGGCCCGCCGCCACGCGGTCAGAGACCAAGTCGCCCACGCACGGGCGGCCCATGTCGTCATGCATGGTCGACTGCATCCCGCGCGGCTTGTTGAGAATGAAGTACTGCATGTTCTCATTGACGTTGATGCGCACGCCATCAACTCGAATAACGTCGACATTCGGGTTGACGCGCACGCCCTGCTGCATGATGATCTTTCCGTTGACCTCGACGCGACCGGCGTCGATGAGGATCTCGGCGTGGCGGCGCGAAGCGACGCCAGCCTTGGCGAGCACTTTCTGGAGGCGCTCCCCCTTTCCATTGTTCGCGGCGCCTTGGGCGTCACCGTCGACCAACCAGTCGGCGCCGAGTTCCCGCGCGACGGAGTCAGCGGTGGAGTTCTTGGTGCGGTCAGATTTTTTCACGTGCTGGCGGCGGGCCGGCTTGGCATTCGAGACCAGCATGTCGCTGGCTCGCTGCTTCTTGTCCGGTGTGCCGTCGCGGCGAGCGGGTGGGGTCACGATAATCACGTGTCCTTTTCTTGTGTATGCAGTTGCCGCCTGGCGCCTTGTTCATTCCGGTTGAAATCTCGCGAGCTCCTGCTCGCGGGGCGCTGGACGTGGAAACGCTTTGTTTACCGCAGGCCATCCTACCCCCGAATAGTCTGGCCGTGGTATTCGCGGATTGTCGGGTGCTAGTACTCCTCGAGGATGGAGTCCACATCCGGCAGCAGCGGCGCCAGGTCTGGCAGGCGCTGTAGCGAGTCGATGCCGAGCAGTTCAAGGAAGAGCTCCGTGGTCTCGTATTGGTGGGCCAGGCCCTCGTGCTCAATCTCGCGGATGAGTCCGCGCAGGGTGAGTGTGCGCATGACGCCATCCACGTTGACGCCACGCACGGCGGCGACCTGCGCACGCGTGACGGGCTGACGGTAGGCGACGACCGCGAGGGTTTCCATCGCGGCACGAGAAAGCTTGGTCTGGCTGCCGTCGAGGAGGAATCCTTCGACGGCCTCTGCGTTGTCTTTGCGCGTGTAGAGGCGCCAGCCCTCCCCTGTTTCACGGAGGTCGAACCCTGAGCCACGCTCATCGAATTCCCTCGCAATGGCACGCAGGTGGTCACTTACCACGGTGGGCTCCAGCTCGAGGGCGCGCGCCAAAGCCTCGACGGACGCGGGGGCGTCGAGGACGAGCAGAATCGACTCGAGACGCGAGCGCTGCTGCGAGATGAGCGGCAAGGCGGGACGCGGCTGGGAACTATCCATGGCTTCGCAGTCTAATCCCAGTTAGCCGCCGCGACGACGGCCGGGTCGACGTCGAGGCCAGTCCATGCAACATCGAGGGGTCCGAGCGACTCCTCCTGCTGCGCGTCGACGGCCTTCGCTTTGTAGAGCTCCAACAGCGCGAGGAAGCGGCCGACGACCTCCATGGACACGGTGCAGTCACGGGTGAGCGCGGTAAAGGACATCCAGTTGCCTTGCCCCAGCAGCTTGAGCGTCGTGAGGATCTTTCCTGCCTGCTCGGGTACGGAGACGGCCACGTGGTGAATGTGACCCGTCGCCACGCCCTCGGGCGGCTTCGGACGAAAGACGCTGGCGGCAAGCTCAGCGAAGCTCGCGGGCGTGTGACCTAGGGCGACCGGCGGGAGCAGCTGCGCGAACTGTTCCTCCATGCCCACCGCGCGGGGATAGCTGCGGCGCGCTTCGCGCTGCCAGCGCGCCATGAGGTCTGCGACCTGTTTGTAGGCCTTGTACTGAAGCAGGCGCGCGAACAGCAGGTCGCGGGTCTCGAGGAGTTCCAAGTCTTCCAAGTCAGAGACCTCGCCGCGGGGCAAGAGGCGCGCGGCCTTGAGATCGAGAAGGGTCGCGGCGACGAGGAGAAACTCCGTGGTCTCGTCGAGGTCAGCCGTGGCGCCGAGCGCACGGGTGTAGGCGACAAATTCGTCAGTGACCTCGGAGAGCGCGACGTCCGTGACGTCCATTTTCTTCGACGAGATGAGCTGCAGAAGCAGGTCGAAGGGCCCCTCGAAGTTCTTCAGGGCGATGCGAAAGCCGGTGATCTCCGGCTGGACGGCCTCCTGGTTGGGTGCGTGAGAAGGCGCAAGGGGATGAGTAGCGTTCACTACTTCGAGGTGCGCTCGATGACCTCGCGGGCGAGGTCGCGGTATTGCTTCGCCGCCTGCGAATTCGGCGCCCATGTGGTGATTGCTTCGCCGGCGACGGACGTCTCCGGGAAACGGACGGTGCGCGTGATGACGGTGTCAAAGACCTTGTCTCCGAAGTAGTCGACGACGCTCGACATGACCTCGCGGGCATGCTTGGTACGACGGTCATACATGGTGACGAGGATGCCGAGGATCTCCAGATCGAAGTTGATGCGCTCGGCGACCTTTTCCACCGTGTCCGTGAGCAGTGCCAGGCCGCGCAAGGAGAAGAACTCGCACTCCATCGGGATGATGACGCCCGCCGAGCAGGCCAAGGCATTGACGGTGAGCAGGCCAAGGGACGGCTGGCAGTCAATGATGATGAAGTCGTAATCGCGGCGCACGGGGCGCAGCGCACGGGCGAGCGTGTGCTCGCGGCCGACCTCGTTGACGAGCTGAATCTCCGCCGCGGACAAGTCGATGTTGGCGGGAACAAGGTCAAGGCCTGCGATGGGCGTGCGCTTAATCGCGGAGTGAATGGACACCTGATTGTCGAGCATAACGTCGTAGATGGTGTCTTCAATCTCGTCATGCGTAAGGCCGAGGCCGGCGCTCAATGCGCCCTGCGGGTCCAAGTCAACGAGGAGGACTTTACGTCCAGCTTCCGCGAGGCACGCGCCCAGGTTAATGGTCGAGGTGGTTTTACCCACGCCGCCCTTTTGATTACACATGGACAAGATGGTTGCGGGACCGTGGGACTCCAGCGGGGCCGGCTCCGGGAGCTCACGCACCGGGCGACCAGTTAGGCCCACCTCTACTTCGGAGGCGTCGAAGAGGCCGTCCTCACTCATAGTCACACCTACTTCCTTGACTTCTACCGATGCATCGCCCACCGGCGGGGCTGCCAGCATGCCCGTCGGCGCGCCGTCTTACAGCCGTGTCATTTCCCTTTGACGTATCTTACAGCGTACCCGCCGCCGCGCAACCACGACGCATAACCCTCAAAGCCTCCGGAAAGTAAAGGGTAAAGGCTAGACTATAGAGTCGTTGAGCGCGCGGAACGGCGCTTGCGCGCCAGTGCGACGAGGGCGGCGATGAGCGCCACAATGAGGACGACGATGACGACACCGGCAACGATGAGCTTGGTGTTGGAGGAATCCGCCGAATCATGCGCAGCCTGTTCCTCCTCGAGCTGCTCGCGCGTGACATGGTCAGCGGACGCGTAGTGCGGGTCGCGCAGGGTGACGTCCGCGACCACGCCGGAGCCATCCTCACGGATGAGCTGCATGATAAACGGGTTGTCCGGTGCTTGGCCCTCGGGGTAGGTCAGCGTCAGGGTGCGCGCGGTGGTATTGATATCGCGCTGGACGCCCTCAATGATGTTGCCGTCCGCGTCGATATAGCGCAGCGTCACGCTGTTGCGGTCCATGTCCTTGAAGCGGTTATAGAGATCGAGCGCCTGGCTCACGTCCATCTGGGCCGTAATGACGTTGTCCTTGATGGTCGACTCGAGGTAGATGTGCTCGGCTGCGGAGGCATCAGCGGGGCTCGCCGCCGACCGTGTGGGCTTCTCCCCCGGCACGACGGGAAGGTTCGCGTCAGCCTCACCACCGGTCACATCCCCCGCGGCGCCGCCGTTCGTTCCCTCGGCAGAACCGCTGCCGCCCTCGGAGCCGCCAGCGCCGTTGTCACCTTGCGTGCCCTCACCGCCCGAGCCATTGACAGAAGCGTCGTTGCCGGCGCCTTCCGCGCCGTCGCTGCCGCCCTCGCCGTTTCCGCCGTTACCGGTGCCACCGACGTCGGCTTTCTCCGGCGCGGTCGAGACGAGCGTGATGGTGCCGGAATAGCCTTGGTAGCTCACCGGGATGGAGACCTGGCCGCCCTCGGCGGGGGCGGTAATCGTGGCGGAACCGCCGGATGCCGAGACGGACCATCCGCCGCCGGAATAGGAGGCTTCGACAGGCACGGGCAGGGAGACCGTGGTAGTTTGGCCCGCGGCGACGCTCACGGGAGTCGCGAGCATGGATTGGACGGCCTCCGGAGTCATGCCCTCGGGAATCTGCGCGGAGGCCGCGGGAACGGGCGACTCGCCAAGCGGCGCGAGGATGGCCGGAGCGGCGAGAGCCGGAGCGGTAAGCACCGCGGCGGCGCAAACGGCAGCCAGATGGCGGCGCGAGGACAGGAACACGGAGTGAGAAGTCGTCGGCACGGGTGGGATCACAACCTTTATGGTCGACGCGGTACTCAATGTGCCGCGCCAGTGGACGATGAACAGAAGATGAACGGGCCCAGTCTAGCCGTCGCAGCGAACGGCCCGGAAACTACGGTCTAGGCGCGCGGGTGAGCCGTGCGCCAGGTCTCACGGAGCGCATCGGCTGTGACGTGCGTGTAGATCTGCGTCGTCGTCACCGAGGAATGACCTAGGAGTTCTTGGACGGTACGCACGTCGGCGCCGCCTTCGAGCAGGTGCGTAGCAAAGGAGTGCCGCAAGGTATGTGGCGAGACCTTCGCGTCGAGTCCGGCGCGCTGTGTGGCGGTCTGCAGCACGGCCCAGGCGGATTGCCGCGTGAGCGGGTTGCCCCGGGTATTGAGGAAGAGCGCGGGCGTACGTCCCCCGCTCAGCACGGGACGCGCACGCACGAGATAGGCGCGCACGGCGGCCTGCGCCTTGGAGCCCACGGGCACGAGGCGTTCCTTGTTGCCCTTACCGGTAATCCGCAGGACGCCGGGCGTGCCGGGCTCAGATTCGAGTGCGTCGTGGATGTCGTCGACGGCCAGGCCGACGACCTCAGAGATGCGGGCGCCGGTGCCATAGAGCAGCTCGAGCAGCGCCCGGTCGCGCACGTCGATGGGGCTCGCGGCCTCCCCGTCCGGGACGGATTCGATGAGGCGTGCGACCTCGTCGACCGAGAGAGTATCCGGCAGATGCTGCGGCGGGGCGGGCGGCGAGACCTCCGAGGCGACGTCAAGGCCCAGCACGCCCTCGGCGACGGCAAATTTGTGGAGGCCGCGCGCGACCACGAGGGCTCGATTGGCCGAGGATGCCGCCATGGTGGAGCGCAGCCACGCGAGGTAGGCCTCGACATGGGAGCGGGTGACGTCGCCGAGATCCTCGATCCCAGATTCGGCGAGCCAGCCGAGATAGCGGCGCACATCGCGCCGATAGTTGCTCAGTGTATTGGATGAGACGCCCCGCTCGACGGCCAAGTGGTTAAGCCACGTCGCGGCAATGCGCTGGGCCGGGGTCGACGGTTCCCTCTGATGCGCGGGCAGGTCTAGCTGAGAGGAACTCACAGCTTCTTCATGTCCGGGCCCTGGCGGCGCGCGGCGAGGGACTGGGGACGCAGGTCAAAGGGGGCATCGGCAGGCCGGGTGGCTCCGCCATGGTTGATGACGCGATCCGCGGCGAGGATGCCACCCACGGCGATGGAGTTGACGATCTCACCGGAAAGAATCTTCGCGACGGCCTCCTCGAGCGGCAGCCACAGGAAGTCCATGTCTGCCTCCTCGTCGCCCACGGCGTGGAGCGCCTCCACCTCGTGGAGATCGCGCGCGAGAAAGACGCGCACGGCCTCCTCGCAAAAGCCCGGCGAGGTAACGAGGTCTGCAAGCGTCGCCCACTGCTCAGCGGCAAGCCCGGCCTCTTCCTGCAGCTCGCGCTGGGCGCCGGTGAGCTCGTCTTCGCCCTTGATGTCGAGCAATCCTGCGGGCAGCTCAAGCAGGTGGCGGTCGACGGAGCGGCGGTACTGGTTGACCATCGCGATACGTCCCTGATCGTCCACCGCGGCGATGGCCACGGCGCCAAAGTGCTCAACGACCTCGCGGCTGGCCACGTGGCCGTCGGGCATGACGACCTCGTCGCGGCGCACCGCGATAATCGGTGCGTCAAGGAGCAGCTCCGAGCGCAGAGTCTTAAATTCATGCGACATTGCCTGTCATCCTTTCCAGAGGTTAGCTGGCGGCATTCGGCAGCGGCGGCGCGGCGGCATCGACATCTGCGGCCGCACCATAGGCCCCGTGGCCGCCGTCGAGCTGCTCGCGCACCGCGAGCACCGTCGCCATGCGCGCCCACGAACGGTCGATGGAATCGACCGTGGAGACCTCGTTGCCCTTCGCGGAGCGGAGCTTGCCGATGACCCCTTCATCCGACGTCGACTCTATCCTTCCGGCGAGCACGGCGTTGCGGCCCGTCTTATTCAAGGCCGTGAGCATGGCAGAAAGGTTATCGGACTTGAACTCATCGCCCGCAGTGCCCGACGTCTTGCCGTCGATGACGACGATGGCCTGGGCGGGCAGAATGGTCCCATCCTCGTAGTCGATGAATCCGGCATCGCGCAGCGCTTGGAGCACCGTCGCGCGGTCGGCGACGGAGGCCAGCGGTTGCGTGGATTCCGGATCCATGTAGAGCGCAGCGCCGAGGGACTCGCCCGCGTGGGTGCCCATGTCCTGCTGCTTGGTGGACAGCTGCGCGCCGGCGGGCAGCGTGTTGGCGATAAGCGACTTGAGCTCGTCCGCGCGCGACTGATCGAAGAAGGCATCCGCCAAGTCAATCGTTCCGGCGTCCTCGATGTCCGCGGAGGCGAGCAGCGCCTTGATGCCGTCGACCTCATTGCTTTGCGCGTTCGACGTCGTCATGACGAGCACCGGGCGCCCAGCGAGGCTGCCATCCACCATGGTGGGCGAGAGCTCGGAGACGACCGAGTCGCCGGACTTGGACTGCGCCTGCAGCACCTGGTTGTCCTGGACGACCTGGCGGAATTCATCGCGCACGGCGTCATCGCCACCCGCAGAACCCGCGACCGTGGGGCCCAGCGCGAATGCGCCGATAGCCACGCCCACGGCCACCCCGAAGCCACTGCCTGCGATGACCGGGCCAGAAGAAGAGAATCGCTGTGGCATTAGTTAAACCATCCTGCGACCGTCTCGGTGAGGTTGGACCACGTGGCGGAGAGGTTCTCGCCGAAGGAGGCGTCCCCGCCCAAGCCCGCGATGAGCACGATGACGGCGAGCGCAACGAGGATGCCGAGCAACGCCCACAGCCAGCCCAGGCTTCCGCCTGCCGGTGCCGTGTACAGCGTAATGACGGAGTCCGCGTCGACGAGCTTCGTGCCCGTCTTCATGCGCGCAAGCAACGCCGCGGGCGTCGCGTGTGCCTTGTCCGCAAAGATATCGTCGAGGTCGACAGAGCCTCCTACCTGCACGATCATGTCCGCTTCCTGGAAGTCCGCGAGCAGCAGCGCCAGGTCCGTCGAGGAATCCGTCGCGGACGGGAAGGTCATCGCACCCACCCCCAGGTCCTGAATTTTCTCCAGGCCCGGTGCCGTGCCGTCCGGCGTGGCCGGCAAGATGACGCGCGCGCCCGAACGCAGCGTCTCCGCCTTGACCGTCTCCGGGTTTGCCACGATGAGATCCGGGCTGTAGCCCATCTCCACGAGCGAGTCTGCTGCGGAGTCGACGCCCACGATGACGGGCTCGTATTCGCGAATGAAGTTGCGCAGCAACTTCACCTTGGCGCGGTGGTCCTCACTGGGCGAGACGACCATGACCTTGCGGCCGCGCATCTCCACACCCGACTCCGGAATACCCAAGCCGTCGATAAGTAGCGGGCCTTCCGAGTGGATGAACTGGATTGAGTTGCCGAAAAAGGCTTCCATGTGGTCGATGAGGTTGCGCTCGGCCTCGGCAAAGCGCGCCTGCGCTTGGCCGCGCTCGATGACGGTGCCAGAGCCAATCTGCTTGTCTCCCAGATAGACAGTGCCGTCATCAGTGAGACGCGCCTTCTTCCCGTCCTTCATCGCCTCGAGGAACTGCGGGCCCACGCCCTCCACGAGCTGCGTTTCGGCGTCGAGCAACATGTGCGGTCCGTAATTGGGAATGCTACCGGTGCTAAATTCCGCGGTGTTGATGACCGCGGCCGGCTTCAAGTCCACCAGCTGCTGGGCTTCCTGACGAGAGATATTCGCGGCGTCGACCACGGCGAAGTCCCCCGCGCCGAACTTCTTCAGTCCTTTGCCGCCGGGCGTGCAATCGCGCAGGGTGCCAGTGACACCGGGTGCGTCGGTAGTGCGAGAAAACAAACTCATGCGCGCGATTGTCCCACTTCTAGGCCTCCCAGCGTGGGAGGCGCGCGGCAGCATCCCCGGCTCGGGCCTATTTATTCGCTTTCTCCTGCCGGAACTCCGCGACTTCCGCCTGTGCGCGGTCAAAGAGCTCCTGCGCGTGCGCACGCCCCGTCTCCGTGCCGTCGAGTCCCGCGAGCATGCGCGCCAGCTCCTCTACGCGTTCCCTCTCGCTGAGCGTGCTCACGCCCGAGGTATACATATCCTTCGCCACGTGGAGGTGCGTAGTCGCATACGCCGCCACCTGCGGCAGGTGCGTCACCACGATGACCTGATTGCGCGTCGCTAACCGCGCCAGGCGGCGTCCAATCTCCACCGCGGCGCGGCCACCCACGCCAGCGTCGACCTCGTCGAAGACCATGGTCGTGCCCTCCGTATTCGCCGAAAGCACGACCTCGAGCGCCAGCATGACGCGCGAGAGCTCGCCTCCCGATGCCGTCGCCGCCAGCGGCCGGCCATTGAGCTGCAGCTCCACCTCGTTCGCGCCCGTCCTCGAATACCGGGCGTCCTTCACCGCGACCGTGAACTCCGAGGACGCCATGGCCAGCCCCTTGAGCTCCGCCGTCACGGCATCCCCCAGGCGCCGCGCCGCGTCCTCACGCGCCGCCGTCAGTGTCGCCGCGTGCGCGATCATCTCAGACTCCGCCGCTTTGACCTGCTTGGCCAGCTCTTCCAGCGCCTCCGTGGACGTGTCAATAGACGCCAACCGCTCGTTCGCGTGATCCCGCCACGCAAGCACGCCGTCGATATCCGGCGCGTACTTCCGGGTGAGTGTCTTCAGCTCTTGCTGCCGCGTAAGCGACCTCTCCAGTTCCTCCGGATCCGCAGGCAAATCTGCCAGGTACGCGCCAAGCTCACCGGCGATGTCGCCCAAGCGCGACGTGATTTCCGCCAGCTGCTCCCCCAACGCCTTGAGCTGCTTATCCTCCACGCCCGACAGTTGCGCCTGCGCCTGCCCCAACAAGGACGAGGCCGCATCTTCCTCGAAGCCCTCTTGCCCGTCGATGCTCCCCAACGCGACCGTGGCCGCCTCGCGCAGACCATCAACGTCCTGGAGCTTGCGAATGCGCTCGACCAAATCCACGTCCTCACCCGACTGCGGGTGCATGCCATCGATCTCATCGACCGCGAACTGAAGCCGGTCCACTTCCTGTGCCAGCTCGCGCCGCGACTCCGTGCGCGTCTTATAGTCCTTGGCCAACGCACGCCACGTACGGAATGACTCTGCGTAGGCCTCGCGCAGCGGCGCGACCGCCGGATCCGACCGATCCACGGCTCCGAGCTGCTGTTCTGGCGCGAGCAACCGCAGCTGATCGTTTTGCCCATGGACCGTAAGCACGAGCGACGAGAATTCCCCCAACGTCGCCGCCGGCACTGAACGTCCGCCCAGGTACGCCTTCGAACGCCCCGCAGCCGAGACCGTACGCGCCACGATAAACTCGCCGTTCTCATCCGGCGAGCCGCCCGCGTCCTCCACGACCGTCGCGGCCGCCTGCGCAATATCCGGCGCCGCCGTATCCACGGCAAATGTGCCTTCCACCGAGGCCTTCTTCGAGCCCTGGCGCACACGCGTGGAATCTGCACGTCCGCCCGCAAGCAGGCGCAAACCAGTGACCACCATCGTCTTACCTGCACCGGTCTCACCGGTAAGCACGGTCAATCCCGAGGACAACTCCGCGCTGGCGCGTTCGATAACGCCCAGGTTCTCGATCGTGATGTCTGCTAGCATGCCCCGTAGTCTATCGTATTTGTGTTCGAAGCGTCCACACGTCCGCGCCCACGTCCGGCAACGAGTTAGACCGAGTAGTCGTCGCCGCCGCGCTGCGGGCCGCGCCACCCCGCCACAGGCAGCCGGAGCTTGCTCACCAGACGATCCGTAAAGGGTTGATTGTCGAGACGCACCCAGCGCACGGGGCGCTCACCCTTCACGGCCTCCACGCGCGCGCCGGCAGGCATATCCAACCGCCGAAAGCCGTCCATGCTCACCTGTGCCTCGGACGTCGACGACTCGGATTCCACGGCAACTCGCGACTGCGGCGAGACCACCAAAGGCTTGGTAAACAAGGCATGCGCGTTGTTGGGTACCACGAGAATGGCGTCGAGCTCCGGCCACAACACTGGTCCACCAGCGGAGAAGGCATACGCCGTAGACCCCGTGGGACTCGAGATAAGCACACCATCGCACCCAAAGGACGACACCGGGCGGGCGTCAATTTCCAGCACGGCGTCCAGCACTCCCGAATGGTCGAGGCTTTCCACGCTGGCTTCGTTGAGCGCCCACGAGCGTCCGATCTCTTTGCCGGCGCGGTCATAGACGACAACGTCGAGCGTCATACGATCCTCAATGCGGTAGGTTCGCGAGATCACCCGCTCGATGGCCTGTTCCAGGGACTCCGCCTCCCACTCAGCGAGGAAGCCCACGTGGCCCAAGTTGATGCCCAGAACCGGGATGTCCACCGCATGCGCCAAGTCTGCGGCGCGCAGGAAGGTGCCATCACCGCCCAAGACGAGCACCATCTCACACCCTTCGGCCGAGGCCGGCTCGTGCGGAACGAGATCCAGTCCCGACAGATCGACGCCCGGTGCCGGCGTCGCGCACACGCGCACCGTAATCCCCGCGTCGCGCAACAATTCCGCAGCGCGACGCATGGAGGCGACATTGTCTTCGCGCCCGGTGTGCGGCACAAGCAAAATCGTCCGCTGCGCGTCCTGCGTGCGGTCCGGCGTTGCGGTCATTACTGGGGTCCTTCCTCAATGGCCCGCACAACCATGTCGTGCAAAGCCTCGGCATCTGGATGCGTCGTTCCACCGTCTTTGACCAGCCAGAGGAAATACTCAACGTTTCCGCTCGGACCCGGTAGCGGTGACGCAGCCACTGCTTTGCAGCTTAGTCCGAGGGTCCGGGCAAAGGCAGCGATTTCTTCCGTGACCTCTGCCCGTAGCTCCGGCGATCGCACCACGCCACCGTGCCCCAAGCGGTCCTTTCCCACCTCGAACTGCGGCTTGACCATCGGGAGCAAGAATGCCCCATCGTTCAAGCACTCCACAATGGCGGGCAGAACCAACTTGAGCGAGATAAACGATAGGTCGCCCACCATCGCGTCGCATGGCCCTTCCGTGACCTCAAGCGTGAGGTTACGAATATTCGTCCGGTCGAGAACCATGACGCGCTCGTCGTTCTGCAGACGCCACAGTAGCTGTCCATAGCCCACATCAACGGCAAGCACCTCCCGCGCGCCATGGCGCAGGAGCACGTCCGTAAAACCGCCTGTCGATGCCCCTGCATCGAGCACCCGCAGCCCGTCAACCGAGACATCAAACGCCTCCAGCGCGCCCAACAGCTTGTGTGCGCCGCGCGATGCCCAATCGTCTTCCTCGGCCTTCTCAACGCGAATGGAGACTTCAGGCTCGACGATGGTCGCTGGTTTCTTGGCTTGGAAGCCCCCGACGTAGACGCGACCAGCCTTAATCCAGTCGACGGCTTGTTCACGTGAACGCGCAATCTTGCGGCGCACGAGCTCTGCGTCGAGACGGCGGCGTTTGAGGGCCATTAGTTCTCCTGAAGTACGTCACGCAGCACCGTGTGCGCGCGATCAAGCTGTTCAAATTCTTCGCGCAGATCCGCTGCCGGTTCGCCCAAGATATCACCGACACGCGTGTCGACGGACTCAGGACTCACCACCGAGTGCGGATCATGCGGCTTCGGGGCGGGCCGATGACCAGGCATGGACCCTGGAGTTGGTGCAGGCATCACCACCACGCCTTGACCGCACGCTCCGCTGCCTCAGAACGCGGTTGGATGTAGCGTGGCGGCTTGGGCAGCGCCCAGACGACCTCGAGCACGGTACGCAGCGCCTGCGTCGGTGTAGCGCCCTCATCTCCATGCTCAAGCAGGACATCATAACCATCGACGCGGGCCGTGAAACCACCCTGCGCACCCGGACGTGCTTCTGCCCGCTTGAGACCCAGATCTGCCAGTGTCGCGCCAATGTAATCGGGACGGTGCTTCTCCGGCGCCTCGATAAGAGCCATCGGGCCGCTCACTCCGGTAAGCACGTGGAAGGTGTCCATCGCAGCGGTATTGCCGCCCAAGATATCCGTGTCGAGACGGTCACCGACAGCCAAAGGCTTCGAGGAGCCCATCATCTTAGCGGCCTGAATGAACATCTCAGGGCCGGGCTTGCCCGCAGACAGCGGCTCCACGCCCGTCGACGTCGTAATAGCCGCGACGAGTGCACCGTTGCCCACTGCAAGACCGCGCTCCGTAGGCAACGAGGTGTCTAGGTTGGATGCAAAGAACTGCGCGCCCGCACGGATAGCCAGCGCCGCCTCAGACAGTTCGCGCCACCCAAGGTCCTTGCTCATGCCTTCGAGAACCGCCACCGGCTTGTCGTCTGCCGAAGAAACGACCTCAAAACCTGCGTCGCGCGCAAGCTTCTTATACGAGTCCGCACCGACCACCAACACCTTGGAGCCTGCCTTGATGTGCTGTGAGGCGAGGGAGACTGCCGCCTGCGCAGAGGTAAGAACATGCTCTGGATCGGCCGGGATATCTATAGCGCGCAACATCGACGCCACCTCTTCAGGCGCAC
Source organism: Corynebacterium phoceense (assembly GCF_900092335.1). Lineage (GTDB taxonomy): Bacteria > Actinomycetota > Actinomycetes > Mycobacteriales > Mycobacteriaceae > Corynebacterium > Corynebacterium phoceense. The sequence continues at coordinate 877,874 of NZ_LT596208.1, read as the reverse complement.
GCGACGCGTTATTAGTCACGTAAATGGCTTTGACGCCACAGGCGTTAAGCACGTCAGCGACACCGGGAAGAGCGACGCCGCCCTCCCAGACTGTCCCGTCTAAGTCGAGCAACAAGGCATCATGCGTGGACAATAGACTCATTACAGTTCCTTGAGACGATCAGCGGCGTCAGTCGCTTCGTCCTCGTCGATCGCGACAGTGTGCTTGAACCATTCCTTAGCTTCGTCCGTACGACCAGCCTCCAGCAGTGCGTTGGCGTATGCGTAGCTCAAACGAGCAGCGCTCCCGCCGCGTGCCGCCTTATCCGGGCGTGCGCGCTGGATAGTGACCACGGCTGCTTCCGCCTGCCCCATATCAAGGCGTGCACCAGCAACGACAATAGCGAGCTCAATCTCGCCATCGCGATCGAGCATCTTGGCTTCTTCACTGCGGCCAAGCTCAATAGCTTTCTGCGGTCGGCCGAGCCCACGCTCGCAGTCCGCCATGACAGCAAGCATGCCCGGGCCGCCGGAAATACGGCGTGCCGCACGCAGTTCCGCCAGAGCCTCTTTCCACTCACCTGCGTGGTAGGCAGCAACGCCATTGATCTCGCGTGCCACGGACACACGACCCGCGCGATCCTTTGCCGCACGTGCATGGCGCAATGCGAGCTCCGGGTCGTCCTGCATGAGCATCGCAGCCATAATCATATGCTTAGCAGTCGCCTCAGCATTATCCTTCGACAACGACTTCAGGTCCTGAAGCACCGAAGGATCAAGCTCGTTCATATCGATATCGGACGGGACATCCGGGTCGTTCTGGCGACGATTGATGCGTTCCTCACGGAAGCCCGAACGCTGCGGCGAGTGACTCCGCTTCTTCTCATCACGGCGGTCATCGCGACGGCCACCTCCACGGCGGTCGTCACGACGGCCATTACCGCGGTGGTCGTTGCGACCACCACGTCGGTCGTCACGGTGATCGTTACGGCCGCCGCGACGGTCATCACGGCGCTCATTACGATCGCCACGGTATCCGCGGCGCTCGCCGTCCTCACGGCGGTCACGACGGTTGTCATCATCGCGCCCGGAGCCGAACGACGAACGCCCGCGACCCTCGTCGCGACGGCCATTACGGCCAGAAAACTTCCCCTGTGGCTTACCGCCACGGCGATCGCCATCGCGGCGCCCGTAGCTGTTGGAGTCAGACATATAGCCTTGCACTTTCCAGTTCGATGAATCAATCAAATACCCAGCCATACTACCCGCTACGGGAACAAAACCCTAGCGGCCACCGCGGGAACCAGCTAAAGAAACGGCAGTATTTCAATGAGCTCCCGTCGCCTGAAATTGGCGAACTTGAGTACATCAACCATCCCTCGGATCGAAATGGCGAGCGGTTACTCCGAGAGCAATTACGTCACAAGTACGAAACCAAAACAATCCGAGCCACGGCCCTCCTTTAACGCATGGAGCGCTAGAACATTACCAAGGACTGCCGCCGGGCCGGTGCGACTTACCCGCTACGTGCGTTGAAGTGTGAATGAGTCGTCTACAAACCGAAGAGAGTGTTGTGACTCGTTCATGTTTCACCAATGACACGCCGGCGCCTAGACGGGCTTGTCATGTGAAGAGGGTGTGCGGCGTCCCTGTAAAACGCGTAAAAGAAGCGAGGGCCGAAAGACACTTTTTGTCTTTCGGTCCTCGCTGCGTGTTATGTAGTTGTTGTTTGTTGTTTTTATGTCGGCGGTAACTTACTCTCCCACTCTCCACAAAAACCAATCAGAAAAAATCCGATAAAGGCTTATAGGCCGTGAAAAGCCCAATACCAAAGCAAAAAGAACAAACCAACGCCACAACCCCATCGCCAAACAACGAATAAGGCAATGACCTGGCATATCCAAAAATTACATAAAATAAACAACACTGACCCCCACACCCGACGGGGCAAAAGAGGGGCCAGCAACCATCACAAACAAATGCGACAACCGTTCACATATGCACCGATAAACAAACTTAAAAGTTTACAGTGACGCNAGTGCAAGCACCAGGCCTTTCCGTTCGACTTGCATGTGTTAAGCACGCCGCCAGCGTTCGTCCTGAGCCAGGATCAAACTCTCCACAAAAACCAATCAGAAAAAATCCGATAAAGGCTTATAGGCCGTGAAAAGCCCAATACCAAAGCAAAAGAACAAACCAACGCCACAACCCCATCGCCAAACAACGAATAAGGCAATGACCTGGCATATCCAAAAATTACATAAAATAAACAACACTGACCCCACACCCGACGGGGCAAAAGAGGGGCCAGCAACCATCACAAACAAATGCGACAACCGTTCACATATGCACCGATAAACAAACTTAAAAGTTTACAGTGACGCGTGTTTCGAACAACGCCACCCGGCACACACCAACCAACCCCTCATCCAGAGAAGCCAGCACAAACAGCACTCACACCATCTGAAACAGACAAAAATAAAAAGTACTTGGCACACTATTGAGTTCTCAAACATCATCCGCACTCAAAAAGTTTCATCCTATCGGGATACCCCTTCTCGAAGCGGTCGAACACTCACTGTAGTGCAAGTCTTTAAGGCTTGTCAACCTGCAGTTCATGTCGTTGTCACCTCGTTTCCGCGGCGACTTGGAATAATCTACACAGCTCCGTTGTTTCCCACAAATCTGCAGGTTAAAGACGAAGTCCCCCACGTCACGAGGGCGAGGGGGACGAACTTAGGGCGGTGAATCTGTGGAAACCACAGCCAACGACCTTGCAGCTGTGCTAGCTAGGCAAGCTTCGCACCAGCGAAGTTCTTCTTACCGCGGCGCAGCACGAGCCAGGAACCGTGGAGCAGATCCTCGTCGGCCGGCTCCCAGTCCTCGGACTCAATGCGTGCATTGTTCACGTAGGCACCGCCTTCCTTAATGGTGCGGCGAGCCGCACCCTTAGAGTCGGCGAGACCGGAGGCGACGAGCAGATCGACGATGGTGCGCTGTTCACCAGCGGCGATCTCGGCGACGGTGGTCTCTTGGAGAGCACCGGCAAGGGTGGCCTCGTCCAACTCGGTGAGTTCGGCCTTGCCGAAGAGAGCCTGGGCGGCGAGCTCTACAGCCTTGGTGGCATCCTCTCCGTGAACGAGGTTCGTCATCTCCTGTGCCAGGCGGCGCTGGGCTTCGCGGCGGAAGGGCTCGTTGGCGACCTTCTCCTCGTACTCGGCGATTTCTTCCTGGGTGAGGAAGGTGAACCAACGCAGGTAGTCGATGACCACGGAATCACCGGCGTTGAGGAAGTACTGGTACCAGGCGTACGGGGAGGTCTTCTCCGCATCGAGCCACAACTTGCCGCCACCGGTGGACTTGCCGAACTTCTGGCCCTGCGCGTCGGTGACAAGAGGAACGGTCAGGGCGTGGGCCTTGTCGCCGTCCACGCGACGGATAAGGTCGACACCGGAGACGATATTTCCCCACTGGTCGCCGCCGCCGATCTGCAGGTCGCAACCCTTCTCGCGGTGCAGCGTGAGGAAGTCGTTGGCCTGGAGCAGCATGTAGGAAAACTCCGTATAGGAAATGCCGTCGGACTCCAGGCGGCGCTTGACCGTGTCACGGTCGAGCATGGTGTTGAGCGAGAAGTTCTTACCCACGTCGCGCAGGAAGGTGATGACGGACATGTTCGCAGTCCAATCAGCGTTGTTGACCATCTCGGCGGGGTTCTCACCGTCGAAGTCGACGAAGCGGCGCAGCTGCTTCTTAATGGCCTCGAGATTGTGCTGAATGGTTTCTTCGGAGAGCATGGAGCGCTCCCCCACGTCGCGGGGATCACCAATGAAGCCGGTTGCGCCACCGGCCAGCGCCAGCGGGTGGTGTCCAGCTTTTTGGAAACGCCGCAACATGATCATTGGGACAAGGTGGCCGGCGTGCAAGGAATCGCCCGTCGGGTCGAACCCACAGTAAAGCGTGATGGGGTTCTCGCACGCTTCACGGAGCGTATCAAGGTCGGTGGACTGATTAATGAGGCCGCGCCACTGCAGCTCATCAATGATGTTCATGGAAGTGTGATCTTTCTCTTCGAAGTAGCCGCTGTGCGCGGCTGTGACGTGTGGAAAATTTCGCGCCTAGGCGGCGTCCGGTGGCCAGGCCATGGCGGAATCGACGAGCATGACAGGGATGCCATCTTCGATGGGATAGGCAATCCCCTTGCGCTCATTGACAAGCACCTGCTTGTCCTCCAGATACGTCAAAGGGCCCTTGTCCTGCGGGCAAACAAGGACCTCTAGCAACTTCGGATCGAGACTCATAACTTCATAGGGTACACGGGACGCCGCGCGCAGACTGCGTCAGGCACGCGCGGCGTACTCACCCCCTCGAGCGGTCGCACCAGTCATCCGGTACGACCCGGGTCAGACCAGATCAGAGCGGAGCTGGGACGTGGGCAACGAGTGAGAAGAGATCCTTTGGGTCGTCGGGATTAGCGATGATGTCGATCTCAGATTCTAGATCCGTCCCCGCAACTGCATCGCGCACATAGCGCAGCGCAGAGAAATCATTGATGGCAAATCCGACGTCATCGAACAACGTAATCTGCTCAGGATTATCGCGACCTGTCTCTTCGCCGGTAAGCACCTTCCAGAACTCGACGACTGGGAAGTCTGCTGGCTTTTGCTGGATTTCGCCCTCGATACGGGTCTGCTCGGGGAACTCGACGAACACCTTCGACATATCAAGGATCTTTTCCTCGAGCTCCGTCTTTCCTGGGCAGTCACCGCCCACCGCGTTGAGGTGCACGCCGGGGGCGACGTGACGCTCGGCCAAGATCTGGTTTTGCGCTTTGTCGGCCGTGCATGTGGTGATGATGTCGGCACCTACCACTGCTTCATCAACACTCGAGCACACCGTGATGTTGAAGCCAAGCGGCTCGAGGTTGCGCTTGAATTTCTCTACCGCCGCTGGGTCAATGTCATAGATGGTGAGATCCTCAATGCCGAGGACACCGCGGAAGCCCAAGGCCTGGAACTCGGATTGAGAGCCAGCGCCGATCATGGCCATGCGCTTGGAATCCGGGCGGGCGAGGTGTTTTGCCACCATCGCGGACGTTGCAGCAGTGCGCAAGGCAGTGAGAAGGGTCATCTCCGCTTCGAAGGTCGGATAACCGTTATCTACGTCCGCAAGAACTCCAAAAGCAGTCACGGTCTGGAAACCGCGTGCGGGGTTGGAGGGATGGCCGTTGACATATTTGAACGAGTATTCCTCGCCGTCGGACGTCGGCATGAGCTCGATTACGCCAAAGGGCGTATGCGAAGCTACTCGCGGGATCTTGTCGAAACGAGCCCAGCGCTTGTAGTCGCGCTCGAGGTAGTCGACCATGCCGGTGATGATGTTTTCAACTCCATCACGCTGGATCCAGCGGGCCATATTGGTCACGTCGACAAACTTAATCATCATTGGGGAAATGAGTCCTTTCTCAAAGTCAAAATGTGTTCAGCGTGGCCGAAGCAAGATGTTACCGCTTCGGGTGCAGATCTTGGTGCGGATCCGCCGTAAAGCGGAAGCTTGGCAGATGCGTGCGCTTGCGCTCCTCCGCGATGGCGTTGATGCGGTCACGCCACAAGAACCACAGGCCAACGAAGACGGGAATGAGGCCGATGGTCGCGAGCAGCGTATAGGAGCCGATGGGATAGTCGAAGGCCATGAGCACGAGGACGATGCCTACGAAGATCACCGTCACCCAATCCCCAACGACGCCAAAGGGCGAGCGATAATCCGGGCGGGTAAACTTCCCGCGCGCGGCTAGACGAACAAAGCGCTGGTGTGCCAAAACGATGGCGACCCACGACGCGAGGGTGCCAAGAGCTGCGAGGTTCAAGACGATTTCGAAGGCCATTTCGGGCACCACGTAGTTGAGGAAAACTCCAGCTAGTGCGACGAGCACAGCCATGACGATGCCGCCGTAGGGCACGCCGGAGTCTGACATGCGCTTGCCAAAGGCAGGGCCGGAGCCAGCCTGCGACATGTTGTACATGATGCGCCCAGTCGAATACAGCCCGGCGTTGAGCGACGAGATGGCGGCGGTAATCACGACCAACTGGAAGATAGCGGCAGCGTACGGGATGCCGAGTGACTCGAAGAATACGACGAACGGTGAGGTATCCGAGGCGTATGCCGTGTAGGGAAGAACGAGCGTGAGCAACAGGATAGAACCGAAGTAGAACACCACGATGCGGAAGAGAACCGAGTTCACGGCCGACGGGATGTGCTTTTGCACGTCCTCAGTCTCACCCGAGGTGGTGCCAACGAGCTCGATGCCGGCGTAGGCGAACACGACGCCCTGAATTACGATCACTGCGGGCAGCAGGCCGTTCGGCATCCATCCGCCGTTGTCCGTAATGAGGCTAAAGCCGGTGGGAGTCCCCTCTGGGTGGCCGAGAATGAGGACGCCGATGGCAATGAGCATGAAGATCACCAGTGCAACGACCTTGATCATCGAGAACCAATACTCGAGCTTGCCGAAGATAGCGACGGAGAGCATGTTGAAGAAGAAGATGAAACCGACCACGACGAGGGCGAGTGTCCACTGGGGAATTCCATCAAGCCACGTGGTGTACTGGCCAAACCACTTGATGTAAATCGCGACCGCCGTTGCGTCGGCAACGAGGGTCATAGCCCAGTTGCCCCAATAGAGCCACCCCGTGACGAAGGCGGCCTTTTCTCCATAGAACTCACGAGCGTAAGAAACAAAGGAACCAGAGCTCGGGCGGTAGACAATAAGTTCGCCGAGGGCCCGGAGAATGATGTAGCCAAAGAAGCCACAAATGAGATAAAGGATGGCGAGCGAGGGGCCAGCAGTTTGCAGACGGCTACCTGAGCCAAGCAAAAGACCTGTGCCGATGGCGGAGCCGATGGCAATCATCTGCAGCTGGCGCTTGCCCATTCCCTGCTGAAGACCATGATCCTCAGCGTCAAAGACCGCGCGTCCCTCTTCTGAGGGCGCCGGACGAGAAGTTATAGACATGCGGTGTACCTTCACAGACAGTTAGTAAATTTCTTCGCGAAAACCTTCGCCGACATAGAAGAGTAACGAAAAGCACGCTTTTCAGTGACTGGTTTCACTTATTTTAAGTCGTGTCTCACTTGACACAGAGTAGCGAGACACAAAAAAGCCCAGCACACTACGTGCTGGGCCATTTTCAATAGGACTATCGTTAACCCCCACGTACGGGGGATATGCCGTTTACTTGTGGGGTATCACCGGGGTGGCGGCCCACGACCGAAAGTCGGCGGCAAGTTCATCGACATTGGCTCGCTGCTCGGCGACGCGGACACCGGCGGTGCCGCCCTTCGTTGAGCGCGACGCAACCGCACCGTCGATAGTAAGTACCTCGCGTACAGCCGGTGTCAGTCGCGCGTCGACACTGGCGAGCTCCTCATCGGTCAGCTCGATAAGGTCAACGCCACGGGACTCGGCGATGCGCACGCATGCTCCCGATGCCTCATGTGCCTCACGGAACGGCACCCCTTGGCGCACCATCCACTCGGCCAAGTCAGTGGCCAAGGTGTAACCACGAGGGGCCAGTTCGCGCATGCGGTCCTCGTGGAAGGTCAACGTAGAGACTAGGCCGGTCAACGCGGGCAGCAGCAGGTTGAGGTTCGCCACGGAGTCCACGATGGGCTCCTTGTCCTCCTGCAAATCGCGGTTATACGCGAGTGGCTGCGCCTTCAGGGTTGCCAGAAGTCCGGTGAGGTTTCCGATGAGGCGGCCGGTCTTGCCGCGCGTGAGCTCGGCGACGTCCGGGTTCTTCTTCTGCGGCATAATTGACGAGCCCGTCGACCATGCGTCGTCGAGAGTCACATAGCCGTACTCCGGCGTGCACCAGTAGACGATCTCCTCCGCCAGACGCGACATGTCGATCGCAATCTGAGCCAGGACGAAGGCCGTCTCGGACGCGAAGTCACGCGAGGACGTACCGTCAAGGGAGTTCTCCGCAGCGGAGTCGAAGCCGAGCTCCTCCGCAATGGCTTCCGGGTCCAGGTGCAGCGAGGAACCCGCCAGGGCACCCGAGCCATAGGGCGAGATGGCCAGGCGTTTGTCAAGATCCTGGATACGCTCGCAGTCACGCAGCAGCGGCTGCGCGTGCGCGAGCAGCTGGTGTGCAAGCAGGACGGGCTGGGCGGCCTGGGAGTGGGTCTTGCCCGGCATGATGGCATCGGGGTGGGCTGCGGCCTGGGCCGAGAGGGCATCGACAAGCTCAGTGACCTGGATGGCGATGTCGCGCACGGCGTCGCGGACCCACATGCGGAAGAGGGTGGCGACCTGGTCGTTGCGGGAACGGCCCGCGCGCAGGCGGCCGCCGACCTCGGGGCCAACGATATCGATGAGGCCGCGCTCCATGGCGCCGTGGACGTCCTCGTCTGTGGGCAGCGGGCGGAACTCGCCCGAAGCGACCTTCTCTCCGAGCTGCGTGAGCCCGTTGAGCATGGTGGCAAAATCCTCGTCCGTGAGCAGACCGGCGTTGTGCAGGACCTTGGCGTGGGCCTTGGAGGCCAGCACGTCATAGGGAGCGAGCACCCAGTCGAAATGCGTGGACACGGACAGGGCAAACATGGCCTCAGACGGGCCGCCGGAGAAGCGGCCGCCCCACAGCGCGCCTTCGTTCGTCTTGTGCTGCTCCATGTGAACCTACTTTCCGGTGGGGAAACCGCCCTCGCGGTCACGCTGGTTGGAGATCTGGGTGGACAGGCCGTGAAGCTGGACAAAGCCCTTGGCTGCGGTCTGGTCGAAGGTGTCGCCCGTGTCGTAGGTGGCCAGATCGTAGGAGTACAGCGACTGGGAGGAGCGGCGGCCGTTGACGGTGGCGGTACCCGCGTGCAGAACCATGCGGATATCGCCCGAGACGGTCTTCTGGGTCTCGCCAATGAAGGCGTCGAGGGAGCGCTTGAGCGGGCTGAACCACAGACCGTCGTAGACCTCCTCGGACCAGCGGGAGTCGACGAGGCGCTTGTAGCGGCCGAGCTCGCGCTCCACGGTGACGTCTTCGAGGGCCTCGTGGGCCTTGATGAGGACGATGGCGCCCGGTGCCTCGTAAATCTCGCGGGACTTAATGCCCACGAGGCGGTCCTCGACCATGTCGAGGCGGCCGATGCCCTGAGCGCCGGCGCGGCGGTTGAGTTCCTCGATAATCTGCAGGACGGTCATCTTCTTGCCGTCGATGGCGACAGGCTTGCCTTCCTCGAAGGAAATGACGACCTCGTCCGGGGCGTTGCCCAGGGCAGGATCCTCGGTGTAGGCGTAGAGATCCTTCGTGGGCGGGTTCCACAGGTCCTCGAGGAAGCCGGTCTCGACGGCACGGCCCCAGACGTTCTGGTCGATAGAGAACGGCGAGGACGCAGACTGCTCGATGGGCAGCTTGATTTCCTCAGCGAAGGCAATCGCCTTATCACGAGTCCAGGCGTAGTCACGCGCCGGTGCAATGATCTCCAGGGACGGGTCGAGGGCGCGGAAGGAGACCTCGAAGCGGACCTGGTCATTGCCCTTACCAGTGCAGCCGTGGGAGACATGCGTGCCGCCGTGCTCCTGGGCAGCTTCAACGAGGTGCTTGACGATGAGCGGGCGGGAAATAGCAGAGACCAGCGGGTACTGCTTCATGTACATGGCATTGGCCTGGATGGCCGGCAGGCAGTAGTTGTCTGCGAACTCGTCCTTGGCGTCCACGACGATGGACTCCACGGCGCCACAGTCCAGTGCGCGCTGACGCACGGACTCCATATCCTCGCCACCCTGGCCTAGGTCGAGCGAGACGGCAATGACCTCGCCGCCGGTCATCTTAGCGAGGTACGGAATGGCGACCGAGGTATCCAGGCCACCGGAGTACGCGAGCACAACGCGTGCAGTCATGGTTTCTATCTCCTTGCGAGATTGTGGAAATAATACAATAGACTCGATAATATACGAAACGTATGCGGGATGTAAAACACTCCCTTTCGATGATGACTGCGCGCGCACTGTGCAACCGCCTGACCGCGGAAAATGGTCTATGACGGTGGAGGCACTCATGCCCTGCCACCCGCGGGAGCCGGACAGCGGCGCAGCGCGGGAGCAGGGCTAAAACATCAACTAATTACGCACCAAATTGCGCACCAATTCCTCACCAGTGATCGGATCTCGAGCCAGGATGAAGATCGTGTCATCGCCAGCAATACAGCCCACAACATCTGGAATCCCAGCACGGTCGATATAGGACGCCAGGTATTGCGCCGCGCCCGCGGGTGTGCGCAGCATGCCGATATTGCCTGAGTGATCCGTGGTGGTGACGAGCTCATCGAGCATGCGACGCAATTTCTCCCGCGGTCCATTGACCTGGTCATCGAACTGCTCGAGCTCACCACCCACCATGTAAAACGAGCGACCACCGTCCCGCTTGACCTTCTTGGCCCCCAGCTCATCTAAGTCACGCGACAGCGTGGCCTGCGTGATGTCGATGCCTTCTTCGAGCAGCATTTCAGACAACTGCACCTGGCTCGTCACGCGCGAGCGATCAAGGATTTCCAAAATCTTTGCTTGGCGCGCGTTGCGATTGGCCGGGTTGGTGGGCATGGGGGTTGATCTCCTCGTTTGTTAATCGTTTTGGTGGCGAAGCAGCCACGCAAGCACGGCTTTTTGCGCGTGCAGGCGATTTTCTGCTTCGTCGAATACCCGCGACTGCGGGCCGTCGATGACACTGGCCGCCACCTCATTGCCGCGGTACGCCGGAAGGCAATGCAGGAAGATGGCGTTTTCCGCCGCACGGTCCATGACAGCGCCGTTGACCTGGTACGGCAGGAACGGCGTCCGGCGGTCGATCCCGTCATTTTCGTGTCCCATCGACACCCAGGTATCAGTGATCACAACATTGGCACCTGCAACGGCGTCAAGCGACTCCGTAACCGTCACGGTCGCCCCCGTAAGCTCCGCTCGCGCTTCGGCGCGCTGCACGTACTCTGCGCGGGGTTGGAACTCCGGTGGCGCGACAATAGCGATGTCCATACCGGCGGTGGCGAAACCAATCATGTACGAGTTGGCCATGTTGTTGCCGCCATCGCCGAGGTAGACCGCCTTTAACCCTTGGGTGGCTCCAAAGTTCTCACGGATCGTCTGCAAGTCGGCGAGGATTTGGCACGGATGGAAATCCTCAGACAGCGCGTTGATGAGCGGCACGCGCGTAGTCTCCGCCATAGCCGCAAAATTGGCGTGGTCATAGGTGCGCCACACAATGGCCGAAACATAACGGGAGAGCACCGCCGCCGTGTCTTGCAGCGTCTCTCCTTTGCCCATTTGCGTCGATCCAGTGTTGGTCACAACAGCGTGGCCGCCCAGCTCCGCGATACCTGCTTCAAAGGAGAAGCGAGTGCGCGTCGATGTCTTATCGAAGAGCACGGCAACCGACTGCGGGCCTTCGAGAGGGCGGTGCGCAAAGCGGTCCACCTTCATCTGTGCAGCAAGGTCGAGCACCTCTGCTTGCTCCGCCGGCGACAGATCATCGTCTACGAGAAAATGGCGCATGGTCTAGGCTTCCTCCTTTTCAATCTCCTCGACAACGGCTGCCAGTCCCGCGGCTGCCCGAGTAATTTCCTCGTCGGTGATGATGAGCGGCGGCGTCAAACGAATAACGTCAGCTGCCGGCGCGTTGAGGATGAGTCCGTGCTCAAGCCCCTTCGCGACAATCTGCTTGGCCACGGGTGCATTTAATACGGCTCCCAGCATAAGCCCTCGTCCGCGGATCTGCATAATATACGGTATTGTGCTCAGCTCACGCACAAATAGCTCGCCCTTGCGCGCTACCTCTGCCAAGAAGTCCTCGTCCAATAAGTCCAGTACAACGTTGGCCGCTGCGCAGACTACCGGGTTTCCGCCGAATGTCGTACCGTGCGATCCCGGCGTGAATAGTTTCGCTGCCGCTCCCCGTGCTATACACGCGCCAACAGGTAACCCGGCGCCGAGCCCTTTCGCCATAGTGATGACATCGGGCTTAACCCCGGCCGCCGTGTGCGCAAAAAATTCGCCCGTACGGCCGACTCCGGTCTGCACCTCGTCGACGATCATGAGCATCCCATTTTCATCACAGAGAGCGCGCACCCCCTGGAGAAAGCCCTCCGGCGCCGGGATGACCCCGGTTTCGCCCTGAATCGGTTCCAGGATGATAGCTGCGGTGTCCGAGGGGTTCATCTCTACGAGCTTTCGCAAGTAGTCGATATCCCCGTAGGGATAAAACTCCACTCCACCGGGCATCGGTTCAAAGGCCTTCCGCTTGCTGGGCTGCCCCGTCATCGCGAGCGAGCCCATCGTGCGGCCATGGAAACCGTGTTCAGCGGCCAGTATGCGCCGGCGGCCAGTCAGACGCGCGAGTTTGAAGGCCGCCTCGTTGGCTTCGGCGCCGGAGTTGGCAAAGATAACGCGGGCAGAAGTATCTCCGACACGAGCCCGCAGTTTTTCCGCCACGTCGATAACCGGCTGCGACGCGAAGAGGTTAGACACGTGACCCAACGTAGAGATCTGTTCCGTGACGGCCTCAACGACCTTGGGGTGTGCCTGTCCCAGCGCATTGACGGCAATGCCGGCGAGTAAGTCGATGTATTCCTTGCCGTCTTCGCCTACGAGGATGGAGCCGTAGCCGGAGACAATGCCAATGGGCGGCGTGCCGTAGTTGTCCATGAGGTTGTCGCCCCACCGGGCTACGAGGCCCTTGTTGTTGTCGCTCATGCGCGATCGTCCTTCCTGAAGATGGTTCCGTCGGGGTATTCGTTGCGGTTGTAGTCATCGGGCAACACCATCGTGCCGATGCCGCCGGGGGTAAGCAGCTCAAGGAGCACGGCGTGGGCCGAACGGCCGTCGATGACGTGGGCAGCGGCGACGCCACCTTCGACGGCCCGCAGGCACGACTCCATCTTGGGGATCATGCCCGAATCGAGCCGCGGCAGCAGGGACGCGAGTTGCGCCGCTTCAATCTTGGACACCAAGGAATCGCGGTCTGGCCAGTCGGTATAGAGGCCCTCAACATTGGTGAGGATGAGCAGGCGCTCCGCGCCGATTGCTTGGGCCAGCGCACCCGCTGCGGTGTCAGCGTTGATGTTGTAAACCTCGCCGTCGGTGCCCGGCGCAATCGTCGAGACCACCGGAATCCGGCCCGCATCGATGATATCCATCAAGGCTGCTGGATTAACGTCAACGATATCGCCGACTTGGCCGATATCTGTGGGAGTCCCGTCGACTTCTACCAGTCGTTTTTCGGCGGTAAAGAGCCCGGCATCCTCGCCGGAGGTGCCCACCGCATAGGGGCCGTAGGAATTGATGAGCCCCACGAGTTCGCGGCCCACCTTTCCAAAGAGCACCATCCGTACGACCTCAAGAACCTCGGGAGTGGTGACGCGAAAGCCACCTTTGAACTCGCCTTCCAGGCCCGTGCGTGCCAGCATCTGGGAAATCTGAGGCCCGCCGCCGTGAACGACCACGGGCTTGACGCCCACGGTGCGCAGAAAAACCATGTCTTTGGCGAATGCTTCCCGCAACGAGTCGTCCACCATCGCGTTGCCGCCGTACTTCACGACGACGATCTTGTCGCGGAAGTGTTGAAGCCACGGCAGTGCCTCAGAGAGGACTGTCGCACGATCCTGATCGGTAAGACCTTTCATCATGGTATCGGCCGCCTTAGGAGCTGTACGCCGAGTTGATCTCGACGTAGGCGTGGGAGAGGTCAGTCGTGCGCACGAAGGCGGAGCCCGGTCCGCCGGTGCCGAGGTCGACGCGCACGTCGATATCCTCGCCGGAGAGGTCCACATCGCGGGCACCAGGCGCGCTAGTGGAGTTCACGCACACCGGCTGGTCATTGAAGAAGACGGAAATCTTCTCCGGTTCCATGGCGGCATCCGCCATGCCCACGGCTGCGAGTACGCGGCCCCAGTTCGGATCTGAGCCAAACATCGCGCACTTAAACAGGTTGTCGCGGCCAATGGTGCGCGCGGCGTTGAGCGCCTCGGCGTCCGAATCGGCGCCCTCGACGGTGATCTTCACGCGCTTGGTCACGCCCTCGGCATCGGCCTGCATCATGTCGGCTAGGCCGGCACAGGCCTCGAGTACCGCCGCGTTGAGCTCCTCCTGGGTAGGTTCCACGCCGGACGCACCGTTGGCCATGATGATGACGGTGTCGTTCGTCGACGTCGAGCCGTCCACGTCCAAGGTATTGAACGTTACTGCCGATGCCGCCTCCAGCGCCGCACGCAGAGCCTTCGGCGTCACCTTCGCGTCCGTGGTGAGACACACGAGCATGGTGGCGAGGTTTGGCGCCATCATGCCCACGCCCTTGCCCATGCCGCCGAGGGTCCACCCGTTGCCTTCGACACCGACTTCCTTAGAGACCGTATCCGTCGTCATAATTGCCATCGCGGCGTCGTTGCCCGCCGCGCCGAGCTTTGTTACGGACTCGATACCCGCGAGCACCTTGTCCATAGGCATGGGCTCGCCGATGAGGCCCGTCGAGCACACCGCGACGTCCGTGCCATCAACGCCTAGCGCCTGCGCCGTGGCCTCGGCCATCGCCTGCGCGTCCTCGTCACCTTGAGCGCCGTTGCACGCATTCGCGTTGCCTGCGTTGATGACGAGCGCGTGGAGCGATCCATCAGCAATAATCTTCTGCGACCACTTCACGGGTGCGGCCTTGACGCGGTTGCGCGTAAAGACGCCGGCGGCGTTGAATTCCGGGCCCTCATTGACCACGAGCGCCATGTCTGATTTTCCGGACGGCTTGATTCCTGCCGTCGTCGCGCCGGCCGCGAAACCCTGCGCTGCGAGTACACCGATAGTCATGTTTCTATTTTCCTCTTCACCCTGCATCTAGTTGGCTCAATATCGTCAATCCGCCCCTTTAGGGGGCCACCGCCGCCTGCGGCAGCCCTGCGGTCTCCGGCAGGCCGAGCGCCAGGTTCATGCACTGCACCGCGCCACCGGCGGTACCCTTGCACAAGTTGTCGAGCGCTGCCGTGACGATGAGGCGACCCGTGATGTCATCGACGTGCGCCTGGATGTGGACCATGTTGGACCCCACCACGTTTTGGGTCTCCGGCTGCTGGCCTTCCGGCAGCACGAGGCAGAACGGTTCGTCTGCGTAGAACTCTTCGTATGCTGCGCGCACCGCCGCAGCGTCCACGCCTGGGGCAAGCTTGGCTGTGATCGTCGCAAGGATGCCGCGCGACATGGGCGCCAGCACAGGCGTAAAGCTCACGGCGACTGGACCCTGCTGCGAGTACTCGGAGAGGTTCTGCACCATCTCCGGCGTGTGGCGGTGCGAGCCGCCCGGTTTGTACGCGCGCACGTTGCCCATCGTCTCTGCGCCCAGTTGCGCCACGGAGGCCTTCTTGCCCGCGCCGGACACGCCGGTCACGGCGATTACCGAGATGTCCGGCTCGATGAGCCCCTTGGCGACGGCCGGCAACGCACCCAGCGTTGTGGTCGTGGGGAAACATCCGGCCACGGCCACGCGCTTGGATTGCGCGATGGCTTCCCTGTGCCCCGGCATCTCCGGGATGCCGTAGGGCCAGCTGCCCGCGTACTCGCCGTCGTAGTAGGCGTCCCAGGCCGCCTTATCCTTCAAACGGAAGTCCGCGGCACAGTCGATGACGAGAACCTCCTCCCCCAGCGTCTTGGCGATCTCCGCGGAGTGGCCGTGCGGCAGACCCAAGAAGACAACGTCGTGGCCGGCGAGGTTCTCGACAGTCGTATCGACGATACGTCGCTCGCGCAGCTGCGGAAGGTGCGGCATAAGCGCGCCCACGGACTCCCCCGCGGTGGAGTGTCCGGTCAGGGCGCCAATCTCGAGCTCACCCGACAGGTACGCCGGGTGATTCAAAAGAAGGCGCAAGACTTCGCCACCGACGTAACCGGAGGCGCCTGCAACTGCAACTGTGATAGCCATGGAGACATCCTAGCAAATATGCAATCGACTGTAAATTATGCAGGCGCTATTTCTTTCCCCCGACCGAATCCCCCACGCCGCACGACGCACCGCCCCGAGTCGCACGCGGCGCCACTCGAAGCGGCGCGGTGTCGGCCCGATGCGCTTCCTTAGACAGCGCGGGAAGACACCTTGCCCATGCCCGAGGCATCATCAATAGCCGTCTTGCCCACGTAACCGGCGTAACCACTAGGGCTCACCAGGTGCAGGCCACCCTGCAGGTCAGCGATGACCGCAAGCTCCTTGAACTGGAATACCTCGCCCGGGCGCAGCTTCTTAAAGTTCGTCACCGACAGCCCCTGATTGAAGCAGTCCGCCCACGACTCACCGTTGGAATACTGAACGCGCGGAACGAGATAGTTGGGTGGATTGCACTCAGTGCGCGTGGCGCGTGCGCCCGGGCTGTGGCAGCGGATGTACGTGCCACCCACGTCGCCGTATTCACACTGAATGCTGCCGTCCGCGTTCGACAGGCCGCGCAGATTCTGCGCCTGAGCAGCCGGGGCTCCCAACAGCGCACTGGCCAGCACGGTACCGCCGAGGACGGCGGCTGCCCTGCGGGCCAAAGAGGAAAAGAAGCGATGGGTCATGATAGGTCCTTGAGTTTGGGAAACAATTCCACTCCCAAAATATGATCCGCATCACCCTGTGTGCAACATTATTTCGTCGAACACCTCACTGGACACCGCTCCGTGGCACACAACATTCCGTCAGCACAGACAGCGCAACGCACTCCGCCCGCGCTCCGGTGCCATGGTCGACCACAGGCGCGTACGCTCGGCTCCGCCCACGACAGGCAAACGGCACGACCATCGACATGGTCGTGCCGTTCCTCAGACGCAAACGTAACTACGCGCGCATCTCAGCGCCGAGACGCTCCTTGGCCAGCTCGGCCGCGGCGAGGCGGTGCTCGTTGGCCTCTTCATCGGTGAGCGTGCGGTCGCCCGCGCGGAAGAGCAGCGTGAAGGCCAGAGACTTCTTACCCTCGCCCAGCTGCGCTCCACGGAAGACGTCGAAGAGCGCAGCGTTTTCGAGCAAGTCGCCCGCGCCCTCTTCAATCACGCGACGCACGTCCTCGGCCGGTGTCGCTTCGTCGACGACAAGGGCGATGTCCTGGTGCAGCGCCGGGAAAGCGGAGAGCACCGGCGCCGGGAAGCGCTCCTCGAGCGGCAGCGCCGTGACGTCGAGCTCCATGGCGCAGGTACGGGCCGGAAGGCCCAAGGCCTCAACGACCTGTGGGTGGAGCTCGCCGGCGTAGCCGACGATGGGGGCATCGGCAGCAACCGTGCCGTCCGCGTTCGCGACCTTGAGGGCGGCGCAACGGCCCGGGTGCCACGGCAGCTCGGAGGCCGACTCAACGGCCAGGTCCAGGCCAGCGGCGCGCGCGACGAGGCGTGCGGACTCGATGGAATCGGCGTAGGTGTACGCGCGGCCCTGGCCCCAGGGACCCTCGTGTTCAATGTTGCCGGAAGCGACCGTCGCGACGTGTAGCGGCTGGTACGGAAGGGTGCCCAGCAGCTCCTCGACCGTGGACTCGGACGGACGGGACTCGACCGACGGCATCGGCGAAGCATCCGCACGCTTGAAGGAGACCTGCTGCAGGCCGTAAAGGGCCAGATCCGTGCGGCCGCGAGCGACGTTGCGAGCGATGGTCTCGAGGAGGTTCGGCAGCAGCGTCGTGGACAGGATAGCCTTGTCGGCCTCGAGCGGGTTCTGGACCTCGACGGTCTTGCGGCGCTCGTCATCAGCGTCCAGGCCCCACACGTCGAAGGTGTCGTTGCGGACGAACGGCGCCGGGATGACCTCGGCGTAGCCCGCGTAGGCCAGGCCGTGGCCTATGGCGCGGCGACGTTTCTGAGCCGGGGTGAGACCGCGGCCGCCCACCGGGGTCGGCAGGATGGTCGGGATATCCTCCAGACCCCCGAGGCGCAGGATTTCCTCGATGAGGTCGACGTCCATCGTGATGTCGGAGCGCCACGTCGGCGGGGTGACCAGGAGGTTCTCACCAGACTGCTCGATCTCGCACCCCACCTCGTAGAGACGGCTCATGACGGTCTCACGCGAGTAGTCAACGCCCGCGTACTCGGCCGGCTTCGCGGCCCGCAGCGTGATCTGCTCGCGCGCAGGAACCTCGCCCACGAGCGTACGGCCGGACTCGATGGTGCCGCCGGCGATCTGCACCAGCAGCGCGCAGGCGATATCGAGGGCAGCCTCGACGATGGCCGGGTCCACGCCGCGCTCAAAGCGGCGCGACGCCTCAGAGGACAGCTTGTGCCGGCGCGAGGTGCGCGCCACGGTGATCGGATCCCAGTTCGCGGCCTCGAAATAGACGTCCGTGGTGTCGTCCGCGATCTCGGACTTGGTACCGCCCATGACGCCCGCGAGGGACTGGATGCCATTGTCATCGCAGATGACGACGTCTTCTGCGTCAAGCTCGCGCTTCACATGGTCGAGGGTCTCGAACTTCTCGCCCGCCTGCGCGTTACGCACGACGAGGTTACCCTCGATGGCGTTCGCGTCGAAAGCGTGCATGGGCTGGCCGAGCAGGAGCATGACGTAGTTGGTCACGTCCGTCGCCGGGTTGACTGGGCGCTGACCGCACAGCATGAGCTCGCGCTCCATCCAGAACGGCGTGCGGGCGTTCGGGTCGATGCCGCTGACCTTACGCAGGCCAAAGCGCACGGCCTTGGTCTCCGGTTTGAGGTCGACATCGATGAGCTCACCGCTCGGTGCCGGAACGCCGGAGACATCGATGCCCACGACGGAGGGATCTTCGGCCGGGCAGGCGTACTCGAGGCCGAAGGCAGAGGCAACCTCTCCGCCGAGGCCACGCAACGAAAGCGCGTAACCACGGTCCGGCGTGATGTTGACGTCGAAGACGGTGTCGTCGAGTCCGATAACCGGACGGGCGTCCTGGCCCACGAGGTCAGCGACCTCCTCGCCCAAGGTGATAATGCCCGCGGAGTTCTCGGACATGCCGAGCTCCGCGGCCGAGCACATCATGCCATTGGAGATGTGGTCGTAGGTCTTGCGCGCAGCGATCTTGAAGCCGCCGGGCAGCTCCGCGCCCGGAAGCGAGACGACGACGTAGTCGCCGAGACGGAAGTTGCGGGCGCCACAGATAATGCCCTGCAACTCACCCGTGCCGTTGGCGTCGCCCACGTTGACCTGGCAGTAGCGGATGGGCTTCTTGAAGCCCTCGAGCTCCTCGAAGGACTCGACGCGGCCGATGACGAGCGGGCCCTTGATTTCGGGCAGGTGCTCGTAGCCCTCGGTCTCGAAGCCGACGCGGACGTAGCCAGCGTCGAGGTCCTCGGCGGTAACGGACCAGCCCGGGTTCTTTGCATCCAGCAGGCGGGTGACCCAGCTCTGAGAAATAAGCATTGTTCTTTTCTTCCTTTCTGGGTTCTTGGTTATGCCTGCACGCCGAACGGCAGGGTGAAACGAACGTCGCCTTCGACCATGTCGCGCATGTCAGTAAGGCCGTTACGGAACTGGAGGGTGCGCTCCAGGCCCATGCCGAACGCGAAGCCGGTGTACTCCTCCGGATCCACACCCACGGCGCGGAGCACGTTGGGGTTGACCATGCCGCAGCCACCCCACTCGATCCAGCCGGCGCCGCCCTTCTTGTTCGGGAACCAGACGTCGACCTCGGCCGAGGGCTCGGTGAACGGGAAGTAGTTGGTGCGCATGCGCGTCTTCGTCTCCGGACCAAAGAGGACCTTGGCCAGGTGGTCGAGCGTGCCGCGCAAGTGCGCCATGGTCAGACCCTTGTCCACGGCAAGACCCTCAACCTGGTGGAAGACCGGAGTGTGCGTCGCGTCGAGCTCATCCGTGCGGAACACGCGGCCCGGGCAGGCGATGTACAGCGGAACGTCGCGCGAGAGCATCGTACGCACCTGCACCGGCGAGGTGTGCGTGCGCAAAACCTGCTTGGATCCTGCCGTCGAGACGTGGAAAGTGTCCTGCAGGGTACGGGCCGGGTGGTCCGGCTTGAAGTTCAGCGCGTCGAAGTTGAAGTACTCGGCCTCGACCTCGGGACCGTCCGCGATCTCCCAGCCCATGCCGATGAAGATGTCGACGATGCGCTCGGACAGCGTCGTAATCGGGTGCAGCGCACCGGTCTGTGCGCGAGTGGTCGGTACCGTAACGTCAACGGTCTCGGCCTTGAGCTGTGCCTCACGCGCCTGCGCCTCGAGCACCTCCTTGACCTGTGCGAAGCGCTTTTCCATGCGGCCGCGGGCCATGTTGACGGCCTTGCCGGCGTCCTTGCGCTCGTTCTTCGGCAGCTGGCCCAGCGACATGCGGGCCCGCGGGATATAGCCCTGGTCACCCAGGTGCTCGCGGCGAGCGGCGTTGAGCTCATCGAGCGTCGTAGCGGCGTCGAAGGCCGCGATGGCGGATTCGGCAGCCGCGCCCAGCGCAGCTTCGGTCAATTCGATCTGAGGAGTGTCGGACACGTGCCTTAAAACCTTCTTCTTGCGCGAAAACTAACGCCCGCTATCTTAGCGCAGTTCAATAGTCCGACAGGCAACCGGGATAGGCGCCCCGTGCACAGGCATAGTAGAACGGTCCCGGCGGGCGTGGTACGTCATCTTCCGCCACACATAGCCACCAGCTACTTCCGCGGCAATGACGCAGAGGGTCACGGCCCCCGCCCCAGCGACTTGGGGGTTGTCAAGAGCAAGCGCACGGCGCACAAGCGACGCGTTAGGCGCCTGAAGAATTCAGCGCTTGCGCAGACTCGTACAGGCAAATCGATGCCGCCGTCGCGAGGTTGAGGGACTCAGCGCGGCCCCGGATGGGAATGCGCACGCGCACGTCAGCTTCCTCGAGCAGCTCACCCAAGCCGTGGGCCTCATTGCCAAAGAGCCAAGCGGTGGGTTGGGTGAGGTCCGCCTCCGCAAGGTCTACTTCCCCATCGGCCGCCGTAGCGAGGATCTGCATGCCGGACTTTCGCAGCTGTCCCAGCACGTCCTTAATGTTCTGCTCGCGCGCGACGGGGACATGGAACAGCGAGCCTGCCGATGCCCTCGCCACCTTACAGCCCAGAGGGTCCACCGTCTCCCCCGCGAAGATGACGCCGTCCGCGCCCATCGCGTCCGAGGTACGGATGAGCGTGCCCGCATTGCCTGGCTCGGAGGTCAGCACGGGCACGGAGACCAGCCGCGGCTTGCCAGCGAGGATCTTGCCGGCGGACCACAACACGGGCTTGCACAGCGCGAAGAGGCCCGTGGTCGTTGCGGTATCGGACAGATGCCTCGCCGCCTTATCCGTAATCGGGTGGACGTAGACGTCCATGTAGCCAGCGGCCGTCAAGATATAGTCAAAGCGCTGCGCGGCGGCCTCGGTGACAAAGATATCCGTGGCGGCGCCGGTCGACACTGCTGCGTCGACGGCATTTTCGCCCTCGATAATGAACTTTCCTGCCTTCTTGCGCTCCTTGGAACGGTGCAGCTTGGCGGCGTTGACGATGCGCGGGGTGCGCTCAGTAAAGGCATTATCGAAGTCGAGGTTCATGCCCCCAAATCTATCAGCCACGCCAGAGCCCCTTCCAACCTCCTCGCTCGCGGAGCCGCGCCGGGCGCAACCCCGAGCCAGACATAGCGCGCTACTGCCACACGACGCCAACTTTGGTTTTATGGCGCCTCAGGCCCAAACGGAGGCCCCAAGGCGCCATAAACCCAAAGCTGCGAGCCGCATCGGTTGAGTGTTCCAACGCAACGCCTTAAAAGCACACGGGCGCGCCAGCGAATCCGCCCCACGCTCCGAGCAATGCCCCCATCCAACTCTTTGCCTTCATGCGTGTTTCCTTACAAGCCTGCTTAGACAACGCAAACGCCTCCTTCCACGAGAAACGTGGAAGGAGGCATAAGAAGCTTCAGCCTAAGTAATTAGGCAGCCTTCGGAGCGTTGACGTCCTCCGGCAGCGCAGCCTTAGCGGCCTCGCAGAGAGCGGAGAATGCCTCGAAGTCGTTAACGGCAAGGTCAGCGAGGATCTTGCGGTCAACCTCGATCTCAGCCAGGCGCAGGCCGTGGATGAGACGGTTGTAGGTGATGTCGTTCATGCGGGCAGCAGCGTTGATGCGCTGGATCCACAGCTTGCGGAACTCAGACTTACGGGCGCGACGATCGCGGTAAGCGTAGGTCATGGAGTGCAGCCACTGCTCCTTGGCCTTACGGTAAAGGCGGGAACGCTGGCCGCGGTAGCCCTTAGCGGACTTGAGGATTGCGCGACGCTTCTTCTTAGCGTTAACGGAGCGCTTGACTCGTGCCACAGTAATACTTCCTTAAAAAATCTAGTGGTTTATTGAGTGTGGGTTGATTCGGCGCTATTAGGAGCGGCCGAGCAGGCGCTTAACGCGCTTGATGTCGTTCTGAGCGACATCCTTCTCGCCCTTGAGGCGACGGGTCTGCTTGGAGGGCTTGCCCTCGAGCAGGTGGCGACGACCAGCCTGCTCACGGCGCAGCTTGCCGGAACCGGTCACCTTAATACGCTTGGCCATGCCCTTGTGGGTCTTCTGCTTCATGAGAGTTAAGTCCTTAATTCCCGAAAGTTCTGTTCGTTCTACTTCTTGCCCTTGCGGACTGGTCCCAAAACCATGGTCATGTTGCGACCATCCTGCTTGGGGCGCGACTCGACGACGCCAACTTCTTGGACGTCCTCGGCGAGACGCTCCAGCAGGCGGAAACCCAGCTCCGGACGCGACTGCTCGCGGCCACGGAACATGATGGTCACCTTGACCTTGGAACCCTTCTCCAGGAAGCGCACCACGTTCGACTTCTTGGTCTCGTAGTCGTGTTCATCGATCTTCGGACGGAACTTCTGTTCCTTCACCACAGTCTGCTGCTGGTTCTTGCGAGCCTCGCGAGCCTTCTGGGCCTGCTCGTACTTGTACTTGCCGTAGTCCATGATCTTGGCGACCGGCGGCTTGGCCTTCGGTGCAACCTCGACCAGATCTAGGTCTGCTTCATAAGCGAGCTTGCGAGCATCATCGGTACGGACGATGCCCACCTGTTCACCGCCCGGGCCGACGAGTCGGACCTCGGGCACTCGGATACGCTCATTAATGCGAGCTTCAGCGCTGATTGTGGTCTCCTTGATAAAGATGATTCGTAGTGTGCCTACCTCGACCACAAACGAAAATCCCGGTCTGTGCGTGCACAGCCGGGAGCTCTCGAAAGAATTGCCAAACCCGAAAGCCTGGTGACCCTTTTACCTTGAGCCAACGCGTGAGACGCGGCATCAGGTGGGAGAAACTCCGCTTGTGACCCGAGACCTCCTGGAAGGTTCTGCGGGCGGTAGTGGAACTAAGACTAACACCACCGACCCGCGGAACCAAATTCGCCACGCCGCCTAGTTCCGCGCCGAGTTCGCCGCTGGCCTACGGCTCGAGCTGGCGGGTTCGGAACTCGTCGCCGCGCTTACCGATGCCCCTTTCTCCGAGGCGTGCTCCGGCGCAGAGGTTGCATGTGCACGCGGCAAGCCGTCGCAGTCGTGAACTGGGGTGAGCGTTCCGTCGTCGATACCCTCGGAAATCATGTCCTTGAGGTCGCCCGCTGCGTCGTCAAGGGCCTTGACCGCGTCGTCGTAGGCGTCTTGCTCGGAACCAAAGTCATCCATATCGTTGTAGACCACGGTGAGCGCTATACCGATGGAGCCATGCGCGTCTGACTTCGTGTCCCCCACGTCAAGGACACCGAACTGACGCTGGGTATAGCGTCCGCTGTCCTCGTCAAAGCCCCAGCCGCCCTTCGCACGCGTGTTGTCCAGTGCGGTGAGACCATACTGCTGCCACTCGACGATATCGCCCATTGCGCGCGAGACCTGCTTGTGATCGGCCACGCAGTTGAGGTGCGCCGCAAAGGTCGCCTGATCCTTGATGAGCCATTCGGCATAGCCAAAACTCACGTCGCCGTTCGCGTCCGGCTTTTGCCACGTGGCTTTCGAGCCGCCCTCGGCGAGCACTTCGTCGATGGCGGCGGTGGCGTTGTCCTCGCTCCACTTCACCTTGGACCACAGTGCGTAGGCCGCGTCGTTATCGGACTCTGTGATCGCTGCGTCGACGAGGTCGGTCGTCGCACCGTCGCGCAGCGCGGTAATAGCGATGGGAACCTTGATGGTGGACCACGCTGGGCCCTTGCCGGGCGCACCGGCGGCGAGCGTACCCTGCGCATCCGTGAGCGCGATGCCCACCTCCGCACCGTGGTGTTCTTTAACGAGGTCGGCCACGAGGTCGTCGAGACGCCGTTCAATCCCCGCGCGGCCTGACTCGCCCGACACAGACGCCGCGGCGGAGGCCCCAGCGGCGGCTGCGGGGGCATCGGAAGGCTGCTCCTGCGCTGGCGAGCATGCGGCGAGCGGGAGGATGAGTCCTGCGCACAGAAACGACTTTTTCATTCGCATGAGTCTAAAGCACGCCGCGGGCTAGTGCGGCAGCAACTCCTTGAGGAATTGTCCCGTGTAGGACTCTTCCACCTTCGCGACGTCTTCCGGCGTGCCTTGCGCCACGACGGTGCCGCCGCCGGCGCCACCCTCCGGCCCCATGTCGACAATCCAGTCTGCAGCCTTGATAACGTCCAGGTTGTGCTCGATGATGACCACCGAGTTGCCCTTGTCCACGAGCCCCTGGATGACGAGCATGAGCTTGCGGATGTCCTCGAAGTGCAGGCCGGTGGTTGGCTCGTCGAGGATGTAGATAGTGCGGCCGTTGGTGCGCTTCTGCAGCTCGGAAGCAAGCTTGACGCGCTGGGCCTCGCCGCCGGAGAGCGTGGTCGCGGCCTGGCCCAGGCGCACGTAGCCGAGGCCCACGTCAACGAGCGTGGCGAGGTAACGGTGGATGGAGGTAATCGGCTCGAAGAACTCGGCGGCCTCGGAAATCGGCATGTCGAGGACCTCGGCTATGTTCTTGCCCTTGTAGTGAACCTCGAGCGTCTCGCGGTTGTAGCGCGCACCGCCGCAGACTTCGCACGGGACGTAGACGTCCGGCAGGAAGTTCATCTCGATCTTGAGCGTGCCGTCGCCGTGGCAGGCCTCACAGCGGCCGCCCTTGACGTTGAAGGAGAAGCGTCCCGGCTTGTAGCCGCGCACCTTCGCCTCCTGGGTTTCGGCGAAGAGGTTGCGGATCTTGTCGAAGACTCCCGTGTACGTCGCCGGGTTGGAGCGCGGCGTGCGGCCGATGGGCGACTGATCGACCTGGACGAGCTTGTCCAGGTGCTCGATGCCTTCGACGCGCTTGGCGCGGCCCGGCACCTGGCGGGCGCGGTTGAGCTTATTGGCCAGGGTCTTCGCCAAAATCTGGTTGACGACGGTGGACTTGCCCGAACCCGAGACGCCGGTGATGCACACCATGACCCCCAGCGGTATTTCCACGTTGATGCCCTTGAGGTTATTCTCGCGGGCGCCGACGACCTTGAGCGTGCGGTCCTTATCGATCTCACGGCGGTGATCCGGCACGGCGAGCTCGCGGCGGCCGGAGAGGTAGGCGCCTGTGAGCGAGTCCTCGACCTTCTCAATGCCGGCCGGCTCGCCCTGGTAGACGATCTCGCCGCCGTATTCGCCGGCGCGCGGACCGACGTCCACAAGCCAGTCGGCTTCGCGGATAGTGTCCTCGTCGTGCTCGACGACGATGAGCGTGTTGCCGATGTCGCGCAGGCGCTTGAGGGTCTTAATGAGGCGCTGGTTATCGCGCTGGTGCAGGCCGATGGACGGCTCATCGAGGACGTAGAGGACGCCGGCGAGGCCGGAGCCAATCTGCGTGGCGAGGCGGATACGCTGGGCCTCGCCGCCAGACAGCGTGGAAGCGCCGCGGTCGAGCGTCAAGTAGTTGAGCCCCACATCGAGGAGGAAGCGCAGGCGGGCCTGGATTTCCTTAAGGACGGCGCCAGCGATGATTTCCTCGCGGGATCCGAGCACGAGCGAGTCGAGAAACTCCGCGGCGTCCTCGATGGACAGCGCCGTGAGACCCGCGATGGACTGCTCGCCATGCGCGGTGGATTCCAGGCGCACCGCGAGAATTTCCGGCTTGAGACGCGTGCCGCCACAGGTCGGGCAGGCGACGCGGCGCGTGTACTGCAGGAGGCGGTCCTTCTGCGAATCGGAATCCGCGGTCTCGAGCTTGCGCTCGAGGAAGCCCACGGCGCCTTCGAAGGGCGCGGTCCAGTTGCGGGTGCGGCCGTAGCGGTTCTTATACCGGACGTTGACTTCCACGTCCGTGCCATAGATGAGCGCGTGGCGCTGCTCCTCGGTAAGTTCACTCACCGGGGTCTGCGGGTCGAAGCCAAGCGTCTTGCCCAGGCCTTCGACAAGTTTTACGAAATAGCGGGAGTTCGGCGAGGAATGCCACGGCTGAATGGCCTCCGTGGCAGGAGCGTCCGGGTCCGGGATGAGCAACTCCGTGTCCACCTCGAGGCGCGTGCCCAGGCCGTCGCAGGCCGGGCAGGAGCCGAAGGGCGCGTTGAAGGAGAACGCGCGCGGCTCGTATTCCTCGATGGTGAGTGTGTGCCCGTTGGGGCACGAGGTCTTCTCCGAGTACGTGTGAGTGAGCTCCTCGTTGTCCACGTAATCGATGGTCACGAGGCCATCGGCCAGCTTGAGCGCGGTCTCCACGGAGTCCGTGAGGCGCTGCTTCGCCGAGGCCTTGACCTGCAGGCGGTCGACGACCACATCGATAGTGTGCTTGATCTGCTTCTTCAGCTTCGGCGGATCCGTGAGCTGGTGGATCTCGCCGTCCACGCGGACGCGGGAAAAACCTTGCGCGGACAGGTCCGCGAAGAGGTCGACGAATTCGCCTTTGCGCTTGCGCACAACGGGCGCGAGGACCTGGAACTTGAGCTTCTCCTCGTTCTCCAGCACGGTATCAACGATCTGCTGCGGGGTCTGACGCTCGATGACGGCGTCACACACCGGGCAGTGCGGCGTGCCCGCACGAGAGAAAAGCAGGCGCAGATAGTCGTAGACCTCCGTAATCGTGCCCACCGTCGAACGCGGGTTGTGGTTCGTCGACTTCTGGTCGATGGACACCGCCGGCGAGAGACCGTCGATAAATTCCACGTCCGGCTTGTCCATCTGGCCCAAAAACATGCGCGCATAGGAGCTCAGCGACTCGACGTAGCGGCGCTGGCCCTCCGCGAAGATGGTGTCAAACGCGAGTGAGGACTTTCCCGAACCGGACAAGCCAGTAAAGACGACCATCTTGTCGCGGGGGATGTCGATGTCGACGCCTTTGAGGTTGTGCTCGCGGGCGCCGCGGACGATGAGGCGATCTGCCACTAGTTTTCTTTCCCTTCTTAGCGGGCGCGTCATCCCGTTCCCGCGCGACGCGAGAAGGGGCGGCCCGGTTGGGTTGTGCTCCGAACTTTAAAAATACCCGTAGGGTTGTCACTATGACTAACGCACTGAAATTAGAACATATTTCCGTCAGTGAGATGGACAACAACTGCTACCTGCTTCACGACGGTACACACGGCCTCCTCATCGACGCCGCCGATGACGCCCCGGCCATCCTCCAGATGGCGCGCGATACCGGCGTGACCATCGAGGCCGTCCTCACCACCCACCGCCACTGGGATCACGTCCGCGCACTCGAGGAGATCCTCCGCGAGACCGGCGCCACGCATTACGCGGCCTTCCTCGACTCTCCCGCCCTGCCCGCGCCCGTCGACGTCGAGCTGCAGCACGGCGACCACATTGACTTCGCCGGCGAGGAGCTGCCCATTGTTATTCTGCGCGGCCACACGCCAGGCGGCGCGGCGCTGGCGGCATCGATAGACGGCATGACCAACCTCTTTGTGGGCGACAGCCTCTTCCCGGGTGGCGTAGGCAAGACCAATTCGGAGAATGATTTCGTTCGTCTTTATAAAGATGTAACCGAGCGTCTTTTTGATGTTTACCCGGACGAGGCCATCGTGCACCCTGGCCACGGCAAACCCACGACGTTGGGCGACGAGCGCCCGCACCTGCCTGAGTGGTGGGAGCGCCGCTGGTAGGCCATTCGGTTCACCCCACCCCTGTGTTTTTCGCCCCGTCACGCAGTAATCCCGCGTACTCTAGGCACTAGTTAGTAATCCAATAAACCGCAAGGAGAAATTAGGCATGATCCGCAAGATTGCTCGCCCCGCGCTGGCTTCCGTATTCGTCTGGGACGGTGTCGACACGCTGCGCAACACCTCGGACCACGTCAAGGAGACCGAGTCGCTGCTCAAGAAGATCCGCACGGTCGTGCCGGCCCAGTACAAGGGCTACATCCCCAACGACCCGGAGCTCGTTGCCCGCGGGCTGGGCAGCGCTAAGGTCGGCGCTGGTTCCCTCTTCGCCCTCGGCAAGGCCCCGCGCACCTCGGCCGGTATCCTCGCTGCTACCCAGCTGGCGACCCTCCTGGGACGCAATGCTTTCTGGGAGGCCAAGGATAAGGCCGAGAAGGAATCCCAGCGCAACGGTTTCGTCACCAACGCCGCGCTCCTCGGCGCCCTGGCCATCCTCACCCAGGACACGGAGGGCAACCCGTCCCTGCGCTGGCGCGCACAGGATGTCACCAAGCGCACCTCTAAGAAGGTTCAGGCGGCGCTACCCACCAAGTCCGAGTCCGAGAAGTTCGCAGACAACGTCTCCAACCGCGCCCAGGAGTTCTCCTCCCAGGCCCAGGATTGGTTCACCGAGACCTCGGAGAAGGCTCAGGCCTACGTCGACGACAACCGCGACGACTGGGAGAAGGCCGGCCGTAACTTCCTCGACACCGCCAAGTCCTACGTCGAGGACGCACGTGAGGCCGTAGAGGGCTTCATCGATGACAACGCGGATGACTGGAAGAAGCAGGGCCAGGACTTCCTCGCCGCTGCCCAGGACAACTCGAAGACCGCCCGCAAGGCTCTGGTGAAGAACGCCTCCAAGGCACAGGCCCGCGCCGATAAGGCCGTCTCCCAGATCGACGTTGCCCGCAACCAGCGCAAGGCAGCAAAGAAGGCCGACCAGCTGCAGGCCAAGGCTGACAAGGCTATCGCTAAGGCCCTGAAGAAGCTGGGCGACCGCATCTAGTCTCCCGCTCCCACGCGGCGAACGACACCACGTCGTTCGCCGCGTGCCGCGTTTTTCTTCGCACAGGCGTATGCTTATCCGTCTGCATTTCTTATGCCGGCGCACTCGCGCCGCCTATGTCCGCGTCACGCCAAGGAGTCTGCCTCATGCCGAATTCATCCCCAGATTCTTCCCAGCATCTCGACGCCACCACCCACGCCATCGGCGCCGAGCAGGCGTATGTCGACGGCCTGTTCCAACGCCTTGACGACGAAGTCGCCGCCTCCAACGAGCGCCTGCGCAAGGTCATGCTCGACGTCGATCCGCAGAACCCGGACTCGGACGCCCTCGTGCGCCGCGAGACGGAGTACCACGCCCTCCAGGGCAAGCTGGACAAGCTCAACCTCGCGCAGCTCGGCCTGGTCTTCGGCCGCATCGATATCGACGCCCCAGGCGATAACCCAACGCCCGAAGGCCTCGACCGCCGCTACATCGGTCGCATGGGCCTGGACGACCGCGAGGACGACTACCGTACGCTGCTGCTCGACTGGCGCGCGCCCATGGCCCGCCCCTTTTACCTCGCGACCACGGCCCAGCCCGAGGGTGTTACCATCCGACGCCACATTCGGACGAAGGGTCGCACCGTCACCGGCATCAACGACGAGGTGCTCTCCGGCGCCGAGCTTGGCCGTGCCGCCTCCAGCGACGTCGCTGGAGAGTCCGCCCTCCACGCCGCACTGCAGCGCGCCCGCACGGGCCACATGGCCTCCATCGTCGAGACCATCCAACGCGAGCAGGACGAGATCATTCGTGACGCCACACGCGGCGTCATGGTCGTCGAGGGCGGCCCCGGCACCGGCAAAACCGCCGTCGCGCTCCACCGCGTGGCCTACCTCCTCTACAACCACCGCGATCTGCTCGCTAGCACCGGCGTGCTCATCATCGGGCCGAACCCGACGTTCCTCGATTACATTTCGCGCGTCCTGCCCGAGCTCGGCGAGACCGGCGTCGTGCTCGCCACCGTGGGCTCGATGTTCCCCGGCGTGGAGGGCACGCAACCCGAGTCGCTCGACGCCCGCGAAGTAAAAGGCTCGGAGGCCATGGTTGAAATTCTCACTAACGCGGTGCGCGCCTACCAAACGCTCCCCGAATCAGCCGCGACCCTGCGCGTGGATAGCCTTGACCTCACTGTGACACCGGCGATGGTCAAGGCCGCGCGCACCCGCGCACGGCGCTCGCGCCGCCCGCACAATGACGCGCGCGGCGCCTTCGCGGAACACCTTATCGATCAGCTCGCCCGCCAACTCGCAGACAAGATCGGTGCTGACCCGCTCGGCGGCGAGAACCTCCTCGGCCAGGCGGACATCGATCAGCTCCACGACGATCTCGCGGAGACCCGCGTCGTCACTGACTTCATTGACGAGCACTGGCCGGAGCTTACGCCCACGCAGGTCCTCGCGGAGCTCCTCGGCGACCGCGACGCCATCGACCTCGCCGCGGGCGACTACGACGACGAGACGCGCGAGGCGCTCTACCGCGCCGACGCGGAGGCGTGGAGCGCCTCCGATGCTGCACTCCTCGACGAGCTCGCCGTCCTCATCGGCATGCCCGACCCTCAGCAACAGCAGGAGGCCGAAGACCGCGCGTGGCGCGAGCAGATCGCGGACGCCGAGGACGCCCTCGACATCCTGTCCTCGTCAGATTCCACAGATAACGACGACGACATGTTTGACGCGGAAATCCTCTCCGCTGCCGACGTCATCGACGCTGAGCACCTCGCCCGCCGCCAGGAGGTCCGCGACCACCGCACGACGGCGCAGCGCGCCCAGGCTGACCACACGTGGGCCTACGGCCACGTCATCATCGACGAAGCCCAGGAGCTCACGCCCATGGAGTGGCGCATGGTCTTCCGCCGCAGCCCCTCGCGTTGGATGACGCTCGTCGGCGACACCGCGCAGACCGGCTCCCCCGCAGGCGTCGACTCCTGGGCCGAAACCCTCGAAGCCTTCGTCGGCACCCGGTTCCGCCACCACGCGCTCACGGTNGAGACGCGGTGGGCTCCGAGACAGTTTCATTCACCGATTCCGAAGGCCGCCTTCACGCCGTGGTCACCGCCGCCACCGCGGAGTCAGTCAAGGGCCTCGAGTTCGACCACGTCACCGTCGTCGAGCCGCGGGCCATTGTCGAGGCCTCGCCACAGGGCTGGCAGAACCTCTACGTCGCCGTGACCCGCGCGACGCAGACGCTCACCGTCGTCGGCCCGCTGCCCGCCGAGGTCCCCGAAAGCTAACGCAGCCGAGGGACACGGTCGGGCGAGATTCCGTAGTCTGGGGCCATGGCACTCTCAGATATCGTCCATAAGGCCGAACGCACCATCAACGACTACAACGTGCGGCGCAGCGCCGCGCGTGGCTGGCTTCCTCAGGTCACTGCCTACAAGGGCTATGGCTCCGAAGAGACTGTCCACGTGCTGGGCCGCGTGCTTTACGGCGATCCCGCAGCCCCCGAGAACGAGGCGTGGGCACAGCGCGGCTACCGGCAGTTCTTCACTGTCCAAGCCCCCGGCATCCCCGTCCGCGTGACCGCGGGCGAGGCCTCCGCCACGACGCACTCCACGGCCCAGGGCTACGTGGACGTCCAGCTCCATGGGCACGGACTCACACCCGGCTGGCACGACGTGACCATCGAGGTCCTCGCAGATCCCAACGCTGGTATCCCCACTGACCAGCCGCCCACGACGGCGGAGGTTCTCATCGTCGGCGACGACCAGGATGCCGGCATTGTAAGCGATATCGATGACACGGTGCTCATCACCTGGCTGCCTCGCGCCATGACCGCCGCCTGGAACTCCTGGGTCAAGCGCACAAATACCCGCCAGCCGGTACCGGGCATGGCGCGCTTCTACGAGAAGCTACGCGAAGACCACCCCAACGCGCCCGTCATCTACCTGTCCACCGGTGCCTGGAACACCTTCGATACCCTCGAGACTTTCCTGGAGCACAATGGCCTGCCCAAGGGCCCCATGCTGCTCACGGACTGGGGGCCCACGCCCACTGGCTTGTTCCGCAGCGGCAAGGAACACAAGCGCGTCCAGCTGCGCAACCTGTTCATTGCGTTCCCGCAGATTAAGTGGATTCTCGTCGGCGACGACGGCCAACACGACCCGCTCACGTACGGCGACGCAGCCGAGGAGCACCCAGACCGCGTCCGAGCCATCGCTATCCGCAATCTCACCCCGGGCGAGCAGCTGCTCTCCCACGGTTCGCTCACCCCGCTCGTGGACGAACGCGACTCCGCGCTCGGCCCCCTCCCCTTCATCCAGGGCGCGGACGGCAACAAACTCTTCGAGGCCTACCGCGCGAGGGAATTCTAAACCGGTGTTTCTCCACCTTGGTTTCTAAAACCGGACACGACGAAGCCGGCCGGACTGAACGAAAATTCAGTCCGGCCGGCTTTCTGTTCGCGGCGCGCTCGGCGCGGCCACCGTCTTAGTTGACAGTGTGGACGATCATCACGTCGCAGTCGGACTGGCGAGCAACGTCGGCCGGGACGGAGCCCAGCAGACGACCGGTCAGGGAGTTGATGCCGCGGTTACCCACAACGAGGAGGTCGGCGCCAAACTCGTTAACGATGGCCATGAGGGCCTGCACCGGGGTGCCCGGGCGCACGGCGGTCTCGATGCTCTTCACACCGAACTTCTCTGCATGCTCGCGACCTGCGGAAAGGTTTGCCTTCGCCTTGTCGTCACCCAGAATGGTTACGGAGTCCTGACGCAGGGTCTTGGACGCCTCTTCCTTGTTCTCGTAGTACGCGCAGCCGATAATCAGCGTGGCATCGAAAGCGGCAGCCATCTTGGCTGCGCGCTCCACTGCAAGCAGGGAGGACTTGGAACCATCGGTACCGACGACAATCTTGTTGTAATCGCTCATGGCGGCCTTTCATAGAGGGGGATCTCAGTCGATGTTCCAGTCTAGCCCCATTTGGCAGGTTTAGCGATCCTCCGTTGTGTGCGCCACAACGACATCGACGTATGCCTTGCGCATCAGCTCCGTCGCCACGGACCCCATGACGCGGTCGCGCACAGAATTGCGCCCCTTGTTGCCCACCACGAGCAGGTCAACCCGGTGATACTTGCCCACCTCGAGCATCGTCGCCACCGGGTCGCCGGACTTCGCGATAATGCGCACCTTGCTCGCGCCCTCCTCCGCGGCAACATCCTGGGCAGACTTAAGGAAGGTCTGCGACATGTCTTCGGAGATAATCGGCGTTTCCGCAGTTCCGCCCGAGCGCGTGCCCACGTTTTCGTGGCTGCCGAACGCGGAGACAATGATGAGCTCCGCGTCGTACGCCGCCGCCATCGACGCAGCGGTGCGCACGGCACGCAGCGAGGTATCAGAGCCGTCCGTTCCCACCGCAATAGTCTTATACCGCATGAGAGAATTCCTTTCACATCAACACTTGAGAAAAAGTGACGGCGCCCCACTCATGGTGCGATTCGTCACACACTACTGTTGAGTATAAACGCGCGCACGAACCCGCGGCGAGCTTTTGCCGCGCCAGCTGCTGCGCGCGACATCCGTCGCTAGATGCCCGCCTCCTTGAGACCGCGCAGCTCCTTCTTCAAATCCATGATCTCATCGCGCAGGCGGCCGGCAAGTTCGAACTTGAGCTCGCGCGCTGCCTCGCCCATCTGCGCCGTGAGGTCGTCGATGAGTTTCTGGACCTCCTCCGTCGCCATGGACGAAACATCCGGACGCTCCACCATGGACGCCGGGTCGGACGCGGCCGCCGCGCCCTCGGCGGCATCGGCAGCATCCGCGTTCTCGTAGACCTGGTCAAGGATGTCCGCGATCTTCTTGCGCAGCGGCTGCGGGTCGATACCGTGTTCCCTGTTGTACGCAATCTGCTTCTCGCGGCGGCGCTCCGTCTCCTCGATGGCCTCGGCCATGGAGTCAGTGACCTTATCCGCGTACATGATGACCTCGCCGGAGACGTTACGCGCGGCGCGACCGATGGTCTGGATGAGCGACGTCGTGGAACGCAGGAAGCCTTCCTTATCCGCGTCGAGGATAGCCACGAGCGAGACCTCCGGGAGGTCGAGGCCCTCACGCAGAAGGTTGATGCCCACGAGCACGTCGTATTCGCCCATGCGCAGCTGACGCAGGAGCTCGACGCGCTGGAGCGTATCGATATCGGAGTGCAGGTAGCGTACCTTAATGCCGTGCTCGAGCAGGTAGTCCGTGAGGTCCTCGGCCATGCGCTTAGTGAGCGTCGTGACCAACACGCGCTCCTTCTTCTCCGTGCGGGTGCGGATTTCGTCAATGAGGTCGTCGATCTGGCCCTTGGTCGGGCGCACCGTGACCTTCGGGTCGATGAGGCCGGTCGGGCGAATGACCTGCTCCACGTACTCGCCGTCGGATGCGGTGAGCTCGAAGTTGCCCGGCGTCGCCGACATATAGACGGTCTGTCCCACGCGTTCCTCGAACTCGTCGAAGGTGAGCGGCCGGTTATCCACCGCCGAAGGCAGGCGGAAGCCGAACTCCACAAGGTTGCGCTTACGCGACATATCGCCTTCGAACATGCCGCCAATCTGCGGCACGGTGACGTGGGACTCATCGATGATCGTAAGGAAGTCTTCTGGGAAGTAATCGAGCAGCGTCGCTGGCGCCGAGCCCGCGGGGCGGCCATCGATGTGTCGCGAGTAGTTCTCGATGCCGGAGCAGAAGCCGACTTGCTCGATCATCTCGAGGTCGTACTCCGTGCGCATGCGCAGGCGCTGGGCCTCGAGCAACTTGCCGCGGTTTTCTAGGTCTTCAAGGCGTTCCTTGAGCTCCGCCTTGATGTCCTCGACCGCGCGCGCCATGCGCTCCGGGCCCGCCACGTAGTGCGTCGCGGGGAAGATGCGGACCTCGTTGACCTGCTCGATGACGTCGCCGGTGAGCGGGTGGATGTAGTAGAGACCGTCGATGTCATCGCCAAAGAACTCGATGCGCACTGCGCGCTCCTCGTAGGCCGGAATGATATCCACGGTGTCGCCCTTAACGCGGAACGTGCCGCGGGTAAAACCAACGTCATTGCGCTCGTACTGAATATCCACGAGTAGGCGCAGGAAGCGGTCGCGATCCACCTCATCGTCGACATCGAGCACCACCGAGCGGTCCAAGTAGGACTGCGGCGTACCCAAGCCATAGATACAGGACACCGAGGAGACGACCACGACGTCACGCCGCGAAAGCAGCGCCGAGGTCGCCGAGTGGCGCAGACGCTCCACGTCCTCATTAATCGAAGAGTCCTTCTCGATGTAGGTATCCGTCTGCGCGATATACGCCTCCGGCTGGTAGTAGTCGTAGTACGAGACGAAGTACTCCACCGCGTTATTCGGTAGCAACTGGCGCAGTTCGTTGGCCAGCTGCGCGGCGAGCGTCTTATTCGGCGCCATGATGAGCGTCGGGCGCTGCTGCTTCTCGATGAGCCACGCGGCCGTCGCCGACTTACCGGTACCGGTCGCACCCATGAGGACGACGTCGCGCTCGCCGCGGCTCAGGCGCTCGTCGAGCTCCGCAATCGCCGCGGGCTGGTCGCCCGACGGGTTGTATTCGGAGACGACCTCGAATTTCTTCTCTCTGCGCTCGATGTCGCCAACGACGCGGTGCTCGGATTCGGGAAGCAGGGGGTGTTCAGCAGCAAAAGCCATGCCGCCCAGTCTAGCGCCCGCGCACCTTCAGGCTTAGCCGATAGCATCGCCCGCGGCCAGCGCTCCGCCTCGCCTGTGGCTTCCCACACGGCGTCGATCCGCCACCGGCTGGCTCGCGTGCGCCCCGAGCGCCACACAGGCCTCGACTTCCCCATCCATGCACCTGCTTTCCGATGCCGCCTCACCCACCGGCACGCACGAGCGCCGAAAGTCCGCGAGGCAAAAGGTCCCGGTGCGCAGGGCGGAGAGCAGCTCGACGGCCGTGTGATTATTGAAAAGCCCACAATCCCACGTTCCTCTGGCCCTGGACCTTCATCCCCCACAATGAACAACTCACAGCGAACAACTCACAGCGGCAACATGAACATTCGCGCCGCAAAACGTTTAGACTAAGGCTCCATGAAGAAGTCCTCTCTCCTCAAGCTGTCTACGACCGCGGCAGCGATTGCCATCTTGCCGTTTACTACCCTTGCACCCACTCCGGTCGCGCAGGCGGAGCAGTGCACGTCCCAGTCCACCTCCCAGGTGGGAAGCCCCAAGGCCAATGCTGCTGCCGATCTCCTCGGTTCCTTCGCCGGCTCCTCTTTCGGCGGTTCCTCGCTCAGCCCCGCCCAGGCCGACGCCGTCAAGCAAGCAACGTCCACGGGCGTCGCCAAGCAGCTCATCACGGCTGAGGGCCCAACGCGCTCCATGCACTTCCTCACCGGCCCCTCCTCTCCGGACCGCACGGACCGCAAGTGGGGTATCACAAGCACGGACTTGGGCATCGCCTACCTCGATGACTCGGAAGAAAATACGCCGCGCATGTACCTCGCCTTTGGCGACACCTTCTCCTGCAGCGGCTCGGGCAACGGCTGGCGCTCCAATGTCTTGCTGCGCACCCGCGACTTCAACTACGGCGACGGCGTGAGCCTCCACCAGGCGCTCACCTCCGACGGCTGGCAGAGCTCCGGCACGGCCCGCGAGTTCATCTCCTCGGAGAAGAACCCAGGCGTCGAGCACACCACCATCCCCACCGCCGGCATCGAAATCAACGGCACCCACTACATCGACTACATGTCCGTCAAGAAATGGCCGAAAGATGCACCGTGGGTCACCAACTACGCTGCGACCATGAAATCCACGGACGACGGCCGCACCTGGTCCGTCGTCGGTGACTCCACCCGCGTCAACGAGCACGCCACAAACGACATCATCCTGCCGGGCCGCAAGGGCTACGACACCGGCAACGAGAAGCTCCAGATGTCCGCGTTCCTCCAGACCCCGGACAAGGACGGCTACGTCTACCGCTACTCCACCCCGAACGGCCGCGCGGGCACCGCGTATCTCTCCCGCGCCAAGGAAAGCGAGTTCCCGTCCGAGTCTGCTTTCGAGTACTGGGACGGCCACAGCTGGAGCTCCGATCGCCGCGACCTGGAGCCGGTCTTCGGTCCTTCGAACCCTGGCAAGCTCGGCGAGATGTCCGTTGTCTACAACAAGTACATCAACAAGTACGTGGCGCTGTACTTAGACTCCGCCAAGTACGCACTCGTCATGCGCACCGCCGATACGCCCGAGGGCGAATGGTCCGCGCCGCGTGAGCTCATCTCCGGCCACGATGTCCCGCAGCTCTACGGCGGTTTCATTCTGCCGAAGCTCGACGACCAGAACCTCTACTACGTCCTGTCGACGTGGGGCGACTACAACACCTACGTCATGCGTACCGACCTCGATTACGCCGTGAACAACCCATCGGCGGATATCAGCGTCAAGGTCGTCGGCGACGTCGTCGCTGAAGGCAAGTAGCCTTTCTTCGCTTCTTCACGCGCACACCGCACGCCGCCGGTCCTCGGACTGAGGCGCGCGGTTGCCGCATTTTTCGCAGCGGAGGGGACAAGGATCGGCCGCGGCAGCGAGACTCGTCGGGCAGCAATGCGGGTGCGTTACTCGGCCTTCTCGATGGCGGCGGCGACGCGATCGACCTGGAGTGCCAAGTCCTCGAGCACGCCGTTGTTGTCGATGACGTAGGTCGCCGCGGCCAGGCGCACCTCGTCGGGCACCTGCTGCGCGATGCGGCGGCGGGCGTCGGCCTCGTCGAGTCCGCGGTGGGCGACGAGACGCCGCACGCGCTCCTCCACGTCGACGTTGACCACAAGGACCTCGTCCAAGTCCCTATCGAGCCCATTGTCCACGAGCAGCGGCATATCGTAGACGCAGTACTCCACGCCGGCGACGCGCGCCTCGGCGAAGCGCTCCTGTGTGCGCTCCTGGATGCGCGGGTGGGTAATAGCGTTGAGTTTCGCAGTGTGCTCAGCGTCGACGAAGGCGCGGCGGGCGAGCTCGGCACGCTGAAGCGTGCCCGCCTCGTCGAGGATGTCTGCACCGAAGGCCTCCACGAGTTCCGCGAGGGCCGGCTCCCCCGGTTCCACGATCTCGCGCGCTATCTGGTCAGCGTCCACGACGCTCCA
Source organism: Corynebacterium phoceense (assembly GCF_900092335.1). Taxonomy (GTDB): domain Bacteria; phylum Actinomycetota; class Actinomycetes; order Mycobacteriales; family Mycobacteriaceae; genus Corynebacterium; species Corynebacterium phoceense. The sequence goes on along the minus strand of NZ_LT596208.1, from coordinate 839,768 downwards.
CCCGCGTTCCGCGAGCAGCCTCGCGACCGTCGACTTGCCGCTGCCAATACCGCCAGTGAGTCCAATGAGCTTCATGGTGTTCAAGCCTACGACAGCTGCGGGCCACCGGCAGGAAAAACGCGAACGCCGCCGCGACGAGCGCGGCGGCGAAGCGAGCTGATTACTCTTCGGACTTTGCCTTCGGCGTGACCGTGAGCAGCTGGTCAGACGGGGTCACCGCGCCGGCCTTGCCCTCGATGGAGAAGAACTTGGAGGTATTCGTGACGACAACCGGGGTGATGAGGTTGTAGCCCTTGGACTCGATGAACTCATGGTCGAAGGTGATGAGTTTGTCGCCTGCAGAGACGCGCTGCTTCTTCTCGACGTGGACGGTAAAGCCCTCGCCGGCCAGCTCGACGGTGTCGAGACCGACGTGGATGAGCAGCTGGACGCCGCTATCGAGGCTCAGGCCGACCGCGTGGCCAGACTTCTGGACCGTGAGGATCTTGCCGTCAGCCGGAGCGTAGACCGTGTTGCCGGTCGGCTTGATGGCCATGCCCTCGCCGAGCTTGGCGCCAGCAAAAATTGGGTCCGGAACCTCGGACAGTTCTACAGCTTCGCCTTCGAGCGGCGAGTCGAGATTGATGGCCTCGGAAGCCGGAGCGGCAACGGCTACGGCGGCCGGGGCGGCTGCGGCAGGGGCGGCATCGGCAGCCGGAGTGAGAACCTCGACCGGCTCCTTGCCCTCAGCCTCGCGCTCGGCCGCAATCTGGGCGCGGATTTCGTCGCGCTCCTCCGGGGAACGGTAGTCGAAGAAGAGGACGAGGAAGAAGGACACGAAGAATGCGACGGCGACACCGAGCAGGTAACCCAGAGCCGGGGTCATGGCCGGGATAGTAAGCAGCGAGGTAAAGACGAAGGCGTTGGCCTTAATGTTGAAGATACCCATGACGACACCGCCAGCGAAGCAGCCCGGCAGCAAGCGCGGGTAGGTCTTCTTAAAGCGCAGAACGATACCGTACAGGGACGGCTCGGAAACACCACCAAGCAGACCTGCGGCGAGGCCACCCGTGGCGACCTGGCGCATGGCCTTGTTGTGCTCCTTGATGGAGACAACGAGGACGCCGGCGACGAGACCGAAGCAGGCAAAGTTCCAGGCACCCATCGGCCCCTGAATGAAGTCGTAACCCAGCGTGGCGAGGTTTTGCACCATAATCGCGTTGAGCGGCCAGTGCAGGCCAAGCGGGACGAGGAACGGGTACAGCAGCGGAATGACGATAGCGAGGACGAACGGCGAGAAATTATTGACGGCGGCCAGGAAGTTGGAGATGCCGTTGCCGATACCAATGCCGAACGGGCCGAGCAGGAAGGCCGTGAGCGGGATCATGATGAGCAGGGAGAAGAACGGCACGAACACCATGTGCAGAGAGCTCGGGATGATCTTCTTCAGGCCCTTTTCCACCCAATACAGACCGATAGCAGCGAGCAGCGGCGGGAAGACCTGGGACGAGTAGTCGTTGAGAATGAGCGGCAGGCCGAAGATCTCGACCTTCTGTGCGTCGCCACCCAGGAACGTGGTCGTCTCTGCGATATTGGACAGACCCATGAATTCCGGGGTGAGCAACGCGGCCGGAATAGCAGCGCCAACCCACTCGTTCGCGCCCAGCTTCTTCGACGCCGTGGCGCCAATCATGATGGGCAGGAAGTAGAAGACTGACCTCCACATCGCATGCATGAGCTGGTAGCCCGCCGGCTGGTCTTCCATGTCGGCGCGGAAGTCCTGCAGGCCGAAAGTATCGGCCAGAATGAGCAAGGTGATAATCAGCGAGGCACCGAGCAGCGCCCACAGGATGGGGCGGAAGGTGTCAGACAGGAACTCGAAGCAGTAGTCGACCCACCCGGTCTTGCGGATGCCGCCGTACTCCTTCTTGCCGTCGGCACCGATCTTCGGGCCGCGTGCGTTGCCCTTGTGCTCGCCCGACGGATCGACGCCTGGCTCCTTAATGATTGCCCGATAGTAGTCAGCGACGCCGCCGCCCATGACGACCTGGTATCCGTGCTCGCCTTGGTGCACGGTGCCGAGAACGGCTTTGTCAGATTCGAGAGTCTTCTCGTCAATCTTGGATGGGTCAGCAAGCTGAAAACGCAAGCGCGTTGCGCAGTGCGTCAGAGACGTAATGTTGTCAGCGCCACCAATATTTTTGATGATGTGCTGCGCGGTATCTTTGGTCGATGCCACGGCGTACTCCTCTTCATTGAGACGTATGGTGATAACCACTCAGTGTGCGGCTATATCATTGTGAAGATTACTCTAATCCGGGCATGATCAAAAGACCGTAGACGCCCGATTGTGCCTTAACGCACGCTTAACAGAGACAAAAGGCAAGGTCACTATTGAACAAACGTGCCTATGCCCCGCGTGGGCGTCTTAAAGATCACAGCAGCGCGTTGCATTTCTCACGCGTGGCGAGCCATAGCAAGACGCGCGAAGGCCGCCGCCTGATTGATTCCTCAATCAGACGGCGGCCTCGTTCATGCACGGTGCGTTAGACACCGGCACGAGCGAAAGGCGTAAAGCCTTTAGTTGCCAGCGAGCTTGTCGCGCAGAGCAGCGAGCTGCTCATCGGAAGCCAGCGAACCGTGAGTCTCGTTGTCGTTCGATGCCGGAGCTGCATCGGCGGACTCGGAGGAGTAGTTCGAAGCCTCGGACTGCTGGGCAGCCTCGGCGGCAGCTGCACGGTTGCGCTCGATCTGAGCGGTGTGCAGGTTGAAGCGACGCTCGGACTCGGCGTAGCGAGCCTCCCAAGCCTGACGCTGCTCGTCGAAGCCTTCCTTCCACTCGTTGGTCTCCGGATCGAAGCCCTCGGGGAAGACGTAGTTGCCCTGCTCGTCGTAGGAGTCGGCCATGCCGTACTTCGACGGATCGAACTCGTCGGTGTAGTCTTCGTCTGCCTGCTTAACAGACAGGGAGATACGACGACGCTCGAGATCGATGTCGATGACCTTGACCATGACTTCCTGACCAACGGTGACGACCTGGTCCGGAACCTCCACGTGGCGCTGAGCCAGCTCGGAGATGTGAACGAGGCCCTCGATGCCCTCTTCGACGCGAACGAACGCACCGAACGGAACGAGCTTGGTGACCTTGCCCGGGACGATCTGGCCCACAGCGTGGGTGCGGGCGAAGACGCGCCACGGATCTTCCTGGGTAGCCTTCAGGGACAGGGAGACGCGCTCGCGGTCGAGATCGACGTCGAGAACCTCAACAGTGACCTCGTCGCCAACGGTGACGACCTCAGACGGGTGGTCGATGTGCTTCCAGGACAGCTCGGAAACGTGAACCAGGCCGTCGACACCGCCGAGATCGACGAAGGCGCCGAAGTTGACGATGGAGGACACGACGCCCTTGCGGACCTGGCCCTTCTGCAGCTGGTGCAGGAACTCGGAGCGGACCTCAGACTGGGTCTGCTCGAGGTATGCACGGCGGGACAGAACAACGTTGTTACGCTGCTTGTCGAGCTCGATGATCTTGGCTTCCAGCTCCTGGCCGATGTACGGCTCCAGGTCGCGGACGCGACGCATCTCGACGAGCGATGCCGGCAGGAAGCCGCGCAGGCCGATGTCGAGGATGAGGCCGCCCTTGACGACCTCGATGACGGTACCGGTAACCGGCTCGTCCTTGGCCTGCAGATCCTCGATAGCGCCCCAGGCACGCTCGTACTGAGCACGCTTCTTGGACAGGATCAGGCGGCCTTCCTTGTCCTCCTTGGTAAGAACAAGTGCGTCGATGGTGTCACCGACCTCGACGACCTCGTCCGGGTCAACGTCGTGCTTGATGGACAGCTCGCGGGACGGGATAACGCCCTCGGTCTTGTATCCGATGTCAAGCAGAACCTCGTCGTGGTCGACCTTGACGACGGTGCCCTCAACGATGTCACCATCGTTGAAGTACTTGATGGTCGCGTCGACGGCGGCGAGGAAGTCCTCAGCGGTTCCGATATCGTTGATCGCAACCTGAGGGGTGTTAGAAGTAGGCATGTAAGAAATGCTCCGAATGTGGTGTAGGAGGTCGTAAATGGACATTTACGTGTCATCTCAAAACGTCCCGCGACCAGCGCAAAGCTGCACTAGTTGGAGGATGGTTTTGATCCCGTCGCTGCACCCTTCGAGACTCTCCTACGGTAGCCGGGAAGCGCGCGCGGCATAGACACGCCTTTAACATCTTACATACTCGCAGCTCACTACACAATGGTGACGCGCCCACCGCACACAATCGACGCTACGCGCGGCCAGCGCGGCTCGCGACAATAACAATCGGAGAAACAATGCCTATTCGGACGCCATCGCAGGCAAATCGGACATTTTGGGACCAGGACGCCGCCCGATACCACTCGGAACATCCTGAGTATCTCTCAAGTTTCTATTGGTGCCCGGAGATGCTGCACGAGCGCGACGCCCACCTGTTAGGCGACGTCCGAGGCAAGCGCGTCCTGGAGCTCGGCTGCGGTTCCGCGCCGTGTACCGCATGGTTGCGTGGCGAGGGCGCCTACGCCATCGGCATGGATATCTCGCGCGCCATGTTGGACCGTGCCCCGGAAGGCGCTCCCCTCGTCCAGGCCGACGGGCTCGTCCTCCCCTTCGCCGACAACACCTTCGACGTTGTCTTCTCCGCCTTCGGCGCGCTCCCCTTTATTGAAAATCTCGACGCTGCGCTTGCCGATGCCGCCCGCGTCCTGCGCCCCGCAGGCCGCTTCGTCGCCGCAGTCCCCCACCCCATGCGTTGGATTTTCCCGGACGACCCGCAGGCGCTTACCGCCGAGATGAGTTACTTCGACGGCGCCTACCTCGAGCACTCGCCCGACGGCGAGCTCACCTACGCCGAGTTCCACCGCACCATGGGCCAGTGGCTGCGTGCCCTCCAGACCGACGGGCCGTTCCGCATCGTGGACCTCATCGAGCCGGAGTGGCCCGAGGATCTCACCACGACGTGGGGCCAGTGGTCGCCGCTGCGCGGGGAGATCTTCCCCGGAACCGCCATCTTCTGCTGCGTGAACGAGAAACGCTAGGCTTATCCACCATGCGTGATAATGCCCTCTTGCTCGTGCGCCGCGGACTGGCGTGGTGGATCGACGGCCTCCTCGTCGCCGTCGTTGTCATCGCGGTGCGCGCGGCCTGGCTTGCACTCGCCGACCCGGCCTTCAACGTCGAGGCGCTGCTCACTCCCCTGGTCTTCTTCGCCTACCGCGTAGGCCTCGAGGGGTGGAAGAACACCTCGCTAGGCAAGTGGTCTCTGCGACTCGAGATCCTCGCAACACGCCGCGGCGTCGTGGGCGCGGCGCTGCGCAACGCATACCTCCTCCTGCCGCTGCTCACCCTCACCGGCGCGGGCTGGGCGCAGTACACGACCGAGATCATTGTCGCGGTCCTGGCGCTCAGCGTGCTTGCCGTGGGCCAGACTCCCTTCGACCTGCTCGCGGGCGCGATGGTCGAACGACACTCCTAGAGTGCTTTAAAGGCGCGGCGGAGCTTCGGCTGCGCGTAAGCCGGGATGCCACGGTCCTCGATGCCTGCCTTCGTCCACATGCCGCGCACCTGGCCGTCGACGACGACGGGCCGACGGAACACCCCGCGGTTGCCGGGCACGAGGACCTCGTGAGTCTGCACGTCCATCGCGAAGAGACGGTCCTGGTAGCCAAGGATGTATTCGTCGAAACCACCGAGAAGGAAGGCCGTGCGCGGAGTGGGTGCGGGCGCGTCAAGGGCGATGACCTGACCATCACGCACTTCGAGGTCATCCGGCAGGTCGCGCGCGGCCGCGGCGATGGTGCGCTTGGGTAGCTTCGACCACCACGCGAAGTCATCGAGCGTCGCCGGCGCATGCGTCCGGAAGTAGCGCGTGGCGAGCTCCGTGACGGCCGCCCGGCGCGCGGCCTCCGTCTCGCCGAAGACCTCGGCGAGACCCGGCAGGCGCAACCGCGTGACGAGCTGCTCCCGCCCCGTGTAATAGACGAGGTTTTCCTCCATGAGCGTGCGCAGCACCCGGTACTGCGGCAGCTCCGGATGAAGGCGCGTGGCCAGGGCCTTAAACTCGGCGCGGCTAAAACCGGATTCTGGAATCTCTTCGAGGACGTCGCGGAATTGCCCGACGTGTTCCTTGAACGGCCGCGCGCAGAGGTCCGTCATCCAGCCCATGTCCGCGCGCGTCCCCACGAACAACGTGTTGCGCATGGGATAACCGCGCACCAGCTCGGCCCAGTCCGCATCGGTGAGCTGACCGCCACGCAGCTCCAGCGAGAGCAACGCCGAGGCGACGTCTTGGCCTTGCATGAGACCGAAGGCGGAGGCGGCATCGGCAGGCGAGGCCCAACGGCGAGTGCTCAGGCCTTGGGTGGCGAGGCGGGCGCGGCCGAGCGCGCGGTTAGTGGCCTGCGGCATCCCAGTCCGTGCCCTCGCCGGTGGAGACCTCGAGCGGAACCTTGAGCTCGATGGCGGAATCCATCTCGCGCTCGAGGATGGCCTTGACCTCGTCGCGCTCGCCCGACGCGACCTCGACGACCAATTCGTCGTGAACCTGCAGCAACACGCGGGACTTCATGCCGCGCAGCTCACGGTCGACGCGGATCATGGCGATCTTGATAATGTCCGCCGCCGTGCCCTGGATCGGCGCGTTGAGTGCGGCGCGCTCAGCGTTCTCGCGGGCCAGGCGGTTATCCGAGTTGAGCTCCGGCAGGTAACGGCGGCGGCCGAAAATGGTCGCGGTGTAGCCGTCCTTGCGGGCCTGCTCGACGACCTCGGAGAGGTAGCGCTTCACGCCGCCGAAGCGGTCGAAGTACGCCTCCATGATGGTCCTCGCCTCGCCAGCCGGGATGCCCAGCTGCTGGGACAGGCCGAAGGCGGACAAACCGTAGACGAGACCATAGGACATAGCCTTGACGCGGCGGCGCAGCTCGGGCGTGACCTCGTCGACGGGGACGTCGAAGACCTTCGAACCGACGTAATTGTGGAGGTCCTCGCCCTCGCGGTAAGCCTCGATGAGCCCCGGGTCGTCCGACAGGTGAGCCATGACGCGCATCTCGATCTGTGAATAGTCCGCGGTAAGCAGCGTCTCGTAGCCCTCGCCGACGATGAAGGCGGAGCGAATCTTGCGACCGGCCTCCGTGCGCACCGGGATATTCTGCAGGTTCGGCTCGGCGGACGAGAGTCGACCGGTCGAGGCAACTGTCTGGTTGAACGTCGTGTGAATGCGCCCGTCCGGCTGCACCGTCTTGATAAGGCCCTCGAGGGTGACCTTGAGCTTTTGGTACTCGCGGTGCGCGAGGAGGTAGTCGAGGAACGGATGCGGGTGCTCCGCGGCAAGCTGCTCGATTTCCTTCGCGGCCGTGGAGTAGCCGGTCTTTGTCTTCTTCGTCTTCGGCAGATCGAGCGTCTCGAAGAGGACGACCTGAAGCTGCTTGGGCGAATTGAGGTTGAGCTTGTCGTCTTCAGCAATCTCGCGCGCGGCCTGCTCCTGCTGCGCGACCTGCTCGGCAAAGAGCTCGAGTTGGTCCTCCAGGCGACTCATGTCCACCGCGATGCCGGTGGCCTCCATGCGCGCGAGGATGCCCGCGAGCGGCAGCTCGAGGTCGGCGTAGAGTTCGAGCGAGTCGATCTCCTCGAGGTCCGCCGTGAGCGCCACGGCCAGCTCCGCGATGGCGAGCGCCGAATCGACGAGCGAGGTGTCCTCTAGCAGCGAGAGTTGATCGCTGGGCGTGCCCAACGTGCGCTGCAGGTGGCGCTGGTACACGTCCGAGAGCTCGTAAGTGCGTTGACCCGGGCGCAGCAGGTACGCGGCCAGCGCCGTGTCGTGCGCGACGCCCGCCAGTTCAATGCCGCGGCCCAGCAGCATGTGGTACGCCGCCTTGGAGTCGTGCAGATACTTCTGCGCTTCTTCGTCTTCAAGCCAGGCCTTGAGCGCCTTATCGTCCGCGGCATCCAAGTCCGCGAGCTCGAGCTGGATGCCGTGATGTTCCGCATCGACGAGCGCAAGGGCCGACGCATCGCCACGACCGGGCTGACCGTTGCCTTGGAGGTAGACGGCGACTCCACTCTTTCGCTCGCCGGCGGAGCCGGTGAGCCAGCTGGCCAGTTCGCCGGGGTTGAGCTCATCCACAGTCACTGTCGGCGCGTCGGCCGGCTGCGCCTCCGGCGCGCTGCCGCCGTCGTTGGGGATAGCGGCCAACACGCGCTCACGCAGGTTAGTACCGAACTCGAGCTCATCGAACTTCGCGGCGACCTCGGCGACAGCCGCGCCCCTAAATGCGAGATCGTCCGGGCCGACCTCAAGGTCCATGTCCGTGATCATCTGCGTGAGCGTGCGGTTCATCTTCACCTGCTCGATGCGGTCGCGGAAGTTCTGGCCCGCCACGCCCTTAATCTCATCCGCGTGGGCGACGAGCTCGTCGAGCGAACCGTACTGGAGGATCCACTTGGTGGCGGTCTTCTCGCCGACCTTAGGCACGCCCGGCAGGTTATCCGACGGGTCGCCGCGCAGCGCCGCGAAGTCCGGGTATTGCGCCGGGGTGAGCTGGTACTTCTCCTCCACCGCGGCGGGCGTAAAGCGATGCAGCGTCGACACGCCGCGCATAGGATAGAGCACCGTCGTCGTGTCGTTGACGAGCTGCAGGTAGTCACGGTCGCCGGTGACGATGAGTGTGTCGTAGTTCGTCGCCTCCGTTGCGAGCGTGGCCACGATGTCGTCGGCCTCAAAGTTCTCGCGCGAGAGCGTCGTAATGCCCAGCGTCTGCAGGACCTCACGGATGAGCTCAACCTGGCCGCGGAACTCCTCCGGCGCGGCCTCGCGCTGCGCCTTGTACTCCGGGAACATCTCCGTGCGGAACGTCTTGCGTCCCACGTCGAAGGCCACGGCCATAGAATCCGGTTTCTCCTCGGCCACGATATTGGCCAGCATGGACAAAAATCCGTAGACCGCGTTGGTGTGCTGGCCGCCAGTCGTAGAGAAGTTCTCCGCCGGCAGCGCGTAGAACGCGCGGAAAGCCATGGAGTGGCCGTCGATGAGCAAAAGGCGAGGCGTCGTTGAGTCAGTCACCTGGCCCATCCTAGAGCCCATGGGCTGCTGCCCGCCGGATGGGTGTACCGATTAGGACGCAAGGATCGGATTCCGCTAAAGTATGTTCCAGCGTTTTCAAACGCGTGCGCCCCTGTAGCCCAATTGGCAGAGGCAACGGATTCAAAACCCGTTCAGTGTGAGTTCGAGTCTCACCAGGGGCACAATCATCGCCGGTCAGAGAAATTTCTGGCCGGCGATTGTGCATGCATAGCGCACGAATCGACTCAATGTCCCAAGAAGTCCTCCCGCCAGCGAACCGCTGGGGAGAGATATCAGCCCGTGTACGCTCGGTTATCATCAACGCAAAGGACGAGCAGACGGCGCCTCCTCCACGGTTGCGCTGACCGGATCCGCGCGACGCAGCATTTCAGATCGCCCTGGTGGTTTCACCAGTACTCACCCGCGCGGCAGTCCCCTTCGTGCACCTGTCCCCTATATCTTGAGGCGCATGCATTACATACTCAACGCCGTGCGCGGCGCTCTCATCGGCATGGCCGAGCTCGTCCCGGGCATTTCGGGCGGCACGGTGGCGCTCATCGTCGGCATCTACGAGCGCGCCCTGCACAACGCCAACTTCATTTTCTCGTGCAAGTTCAAGAAAATCGAGTGGGGCTTCCTCATCTCGGTCGCAGTGGGCATGCTCGCCGCCGTCTTTGGGTTCTCCACGATCCTCCACAATTTCGTCGAGTCCCAGGTGTCGGTGTCCAACGCGCTCTTCTTCGGCATGGTCGCCATCTCCATTATCGTGCCGCTGTCCATGCTCGACGCGGAAGAAAAGAAGAAGCCCTCGGGCTGGATTGCGCTCATCGTCGCGGCCGTCGCCACTTTCTTCGTCACCGGCTTCACCTCCGCCCCGCACGAGGACCCGAGCCTCATCATCGTCTTCTTCGCCGCCGCCATCGCGGTGTGCGCGCTCATCCTGCCGGGCGTATCCGGCTCGCTCATCCTGCTTACGATGGGCCTCTACGCCCCCATCATCGGCGCAGTCTCGGACCGCCACATTCCCACGTTGCTTGTCTTCATGGCGGGCGCGTTGTGCGGCCTCGCGGGCTTCGTCAAGCTCCTCAATTACCTGCTCGATAACCACCGCGCGCCGACGCTGATGGCGATGTCCGGCTTTATGCTCGGCTCCCTGCGCGCGCTGTGGCCCTTCGGCGAAGGCCAGGATGCGGGCATCGGAAGCATTGTGCTCGCCATGGCGGCGGGTATCGCCATCGTCGGTGCTTTCATCCTCATCGACCGCCGCATGGCGAAGAATTAAAGCCCAATCTGGCTCACGCCGAAGCACGTGCCCGCCGGCGCGCTCACCCGCAGGGTTGAGCCGCCGCCGGTGACGTGCAGATACACCTGGTGCAGACCCTCCTTCCCCGTGAAGGTCGTGGCCGCGCCGTCCAGCGCCACCGCGATGTCCCCCTCCGCAGGCGCGAGATAATTCAGACGCACCGTCCACTCGCGGTCCATCAAGGGCCCATCGAGGGCCAGCTCCCCCGCGCAGGAGCTTTCCGATGCCCTCATATTCCACATCTCCGCCTCCCTCACCGTCCCATCAGGCTGGACGCGCTGGAGTCGCTCGACGGCCGGCGCCACCTTCTCCGGAGCCAGGGCCGCCACCGTGTTGTACGGCGCGACCGCCGGGCTGAGCACGTTCCAATCCACGTCCTGGTCGAGGACCGGGCCCTCGGCCGCGCGCAGGTTGGCCACGTACGCGCGGGCGGGCTGGTCCNCCGCGAGCCCCGTATCGACGCGCCACGTCGGACCATCCGTGAGCCGCACGACCTCGCGCAACCCTGCGAACACCGCCACCGCCGCTCCTGCCTGGAGAACGAGCAACGCCGCCAGCGCCGCCGGCCACGACAGATACGCCGCGTGCGCCAGCACCTTGACCACGATCCTGCCCGCAGGCATAAGGTGCCCGTCATGCGGCGTCCACATGAGCTCCCACCAGCCGGTCTCACGCGCCTGCGCCTGCAGTGTGAAGTCGTCCCAGTAGAACCATCCGCCCGCGGCCAGCGCCGCGTGCGCGGCGAGTCCCAGGGCAACGAGGATCCACGTCCTCATACGTTCGCCTCCTCCGGTGCTAGGGTTAGACCCAGACTGTAGACGCTTTACCCCAAGGAGTTTCCATGCGCCGCACTCTCGTCGCCATCGCTACCGCCGCCACGGTCACCCTCGCCCCGCTGCAGGCCATCGCCGCTGACCAATCCTCGTCTCAGGTATCCCAGTCGGACGCCTCCAGCGAGTCCAACCTCAAGGGCTCGTCCTACATCAAGTGGCTCGACGAAAACGTCTCGCCCACGGACAACGAGGCCACCAATAAATTCCTCCAGGTGCTCGTCGACGGCGCCTTCGCGCTTCTCGGTTTCGTGGTCGTCGGCTCCATCGTCGGCGAAATCATGCGCCTGATCCCTTAGTTTCGGCAGCCCCGTGCTAATTTGGAAATAATACATCCCACCGCAATTCATTCATTGCGGCCGGATTCCACTTTGAGCTTCGACAAGGGCTGCACATATGAAACACACGCTTCCGCTGGCCGCGGTTCTGCTGAGCGCTTTCGCGCTGACAGGCTGCGTGACCAACGTCGAGCCCGCCGTCCCCGACGGCTGGCAGCAGATCGACGTCAAGGCGGTCCCCGAGATCGCCGCGATGGTCTCCGACTCTGACGGCATCCTGTCCGTCGGCACCAACCCGCCCTTCGCGCCTTTCCAATTCAAGGACTCCGAGGGCAACATCGTGGGCTTCGAGATGGATCTCGCCCGCGCCGTGGCCCAAACCATGGGCCTCGAATTCAAGCCGGTGCAGCAGGACTTCTCCATGATCCTGCCGGCCATTTCCTCCGGGCAGACCGATATGGGCGGCTCCGGTTTTACGGACAACGAGGAACGCCGTAAGAACTACGACTTCATCGACCACCTCTACGCCGGCATCCAGTGGGTCCAACGCCCGGATAATCCGGTCGATCCCAACAATGCCTGCGGCTTGACCGTCGCTGTGCAGCGCACGACGGTCTCCGAAACCGACGACGTTCGCCCGAAGAGCGAGGAATGCCTCGCGCAAGGCAAGGACGAAATCACCATCCTGTCCTACGACACGGCCGACAACGCGGCGCTCGCCGTGCTCACCGGCCGCGCCGACGCCCTGTCTGCCGACTCCCCTGTCGCCGCCTGGGCTGTCAACCGTGCGGACGGCAAGATGGAGACCACCGGCGAAATTTTCGATGCCGCCCCCTACGGCTTCGCAGTTCCCAAGGACTCCTCGCTCGGCCCCGCCGCCGCAGCGGCTCTCCAACATCTCATCGACACCGGCGTCTACGCCGAGATTCTCCACCAATGGGGCATCGACGAAGGACTCGTCGAGCACGCCATGATTAACGAAAGGCCGATCAATGCCTAATTCAGCTCCTGAAAAGATCGAGGCGCGCCCGCTGCGCCATCCGTGGCGCGTGTGCTTCGCCGTCCTCCTCGTCGTCCTCGCCGCGTGGTTTATCATCGACGCTGCCCGCAACGAGGCCTACGGTTGGGGCACGTACTTCCAGTACCTCTTCGACACGCGCATCGCAGTGGCCTCGCTGCACACTATCGTCATTACCTTGCTGGCGATGATCATCGGCGTCGTCGGCGGCGTGCTCCTCGCCGTCCTGCGTCTCTCGCCCAACCCGGTTTTAAGCGCCGTCGCCTGGGTCTTCCTGTGGATCTTCCGGGGCACCCCAGTCTACGTCCAGCTCGTCTTCTGGGGCCTGCTCTCCGCGCTCTACCAGTCCATTAACCTGGGCTTCGCCGAGATTTCCCTCGAGGGCGTGCTGACCAACGCCTTTGTACTCGCCGTCCTCGGCCTCGGTCTTAACGAGGCCGCGTACATGTCCGAAATCGTCCGCTCTGGCATCTCCTCCGTCCCCGAGGGCCAGAAGGAAGCCTCCAAGGCCCTCGGCATGGGCTGGGCCATGACCATGCGCCGTACCGTCCTCCCCCAGGCCATGCGCATCATCATCCCGCCGACCGGCAACGAGTTCATCTCTCTGCTCAAGACATCATCTCTCGTTGTCGCCATCCCTTACACTCACGAAATCTTTGGCCGCGCCACGGATATCTCGGCCGCTCTTTTCGAGCCCATCCCGCTCCTCCTCGTCGCCGCGACCTGGTACCTGGTCATCACGTCCATCCTCATGGTTGGCCAGCACTACCTCGAGCGCTACTTCGAGCGCGGCGCCACCCGCGAGCTCACTGCCCGCCAGCTGGCCTCCCTCGCCGACGCCGAAGGCACCATCCCCCGCAATATCTCCGTCATCCCCGACACCCAGGAGGGCAAGTAAATGACTACTCCCATGATTGAGGCGGTTAACGTCCACAAGGCCTTCGGCCAGCTCGAGGTCTTGAAGGGCATCGATCTCACCGTCCAGCCCGGCGAAGTTGCCGTCCTCCTCGGCCCCTCCGGCTCCGGCAAGTCCACTTTCCTGCGCTGCTGCAACCACCTGGAGAAGGTCACCGCTGGCCGCCTCTACATCGACGGCGAGATCATCGGCTACAAGGAGCGCGACGGCGTCCTCTACGAGATCTCGGAGAAGGAAGCCGCCCGCCAGCGCCAGGACATCGGCATGGTCTTCCAGTCCTTCAACCTCTTTAGCCACCGCACGGTCCTCGAGAACATCATCGAGGCTCCCGTCCAGGTCAAAAAGCAGCCTGCCGATGCCGCCACAAAGCGCGCCATGGAGCTCCTCGACCAAGTAGGCCTCGCCCACAAGGCGGATGCCTACCCCGTCCAGCTCTCCGGCGGCCAGCAGCAGCGCGTGGCTATTGCCCGCGCCGTCGCCATGGATCCGAAGCTCATGCTCTTCGACGAGCCGACTTCTGCCCTCGATCCCGAGCTCGTGGGCGAAGTCCTGCGTGTCATGAAGGACCTCGCCGCCGGCGGCATGACCATGCTCGTTGTCACTCACGAGATGGGCTTTGCCCGCGAGGTCGCCGATACCGTCTACTTCATGGACGGCGGCCGCGTCCTCGAGCACGGAACTCCGGAACAGGTCTTCGACCACCCGCAGCACGATCGCACGAAGTCTTTCCTGTCCTCCCTGCTGTAAAGTTATCGCCGCCGCGACCCCGTTCGCGCAGCTTGTGCCCCAGTATCTTTTGGGTTCCACAAAAATGTGCAGTCCTCCGCTTGCCGGAGGACTGCGTTCGTTTGAGTGTATGGTGCACGACCATTATGGGGAAGCTGGCCAGCCTGTTGGCCCGGGGCTCGACATCGCAGACGAGGTACGCGGCTTGACCGAGTCGGAGAAACTTACGATTGCGTGCCACTATCACAACGCCGTCAACGAGATGGATGGTCGCGGGGTCTTAGAGCGGCGTGGGTGGAAGAAGAAAGGCAACTGCTCGAGGAGGAATTCGCGAACAGCTAGAGCTGACCCACACCACGGAACATCGCCACGGCGGCACCCGCTGCGGCCACGGCGAGCGAGAGCATGTGCGCCTTGTCGCGCGGAATGCGCCCAGCCAGGCGCGTGCCGATGGCGATGCCCAGAATCATGCCCAGGATGCCCGCCGGCCATACGAGCCACGAGGCGTGTGAGAGCGATCCCGCACCCGTGACGAGTTTTGCCGTCACAGAGATGGCGCCGCCGACCATGAAGATGGGCTGAAGCGTCGCCGTGTACATGGAGTGCTCCCAGCGCGCCGCCTGCGCGTAGACCGTGATGACGGGGCCCGCGATGCCCGCGAGCGTATTCGTAAAGCCGCCCAGCACGCCGGCCGAAAGCATGGGACCCAGGCCGTGCAGGTGCGGCACATACTTCTTGCCAAAGGTCACCACGCCGAGCGCGATGAGCAGCGCCGCGCCCGCGATGACGAGCAACGGTGCGGTATCGATGGAGCGAATGAGGAACGCCGCCGGGATGGAGCCAAAGACCATGACGGAGGCAATGGCACCGGACTTGCGCCAGTCCACGCGTTCGCGCGCGGTGTAGGTGAGCATCGCCGCGTTGATACACGCCAACACGTTAATGACCATGATGCCGTGCACCGGACCGAGCAAGAGCATGAGCAGCGGCCCGCCCACGAGTCCCATACCCATGCCAGACACGCGCTGAAGACAGGAGCCGAGGAAGATAGAGACAAAAACACCCAGAGCGACGAGCATTACGCGAATTTTTCCACGACTGCTCGATGGACGGGCTCTGGGAAGAGCCCGGTGACGTCGCCGCCGAACTGCGCGACCTGCTTGGCCAGCGAGGACGAGATGTAGCCGTACTTCTCATCCGTGAGCAAGAAAGTGGTCTCTACGCCGGTGAGACGACGGTTCATCTGCGCCATGGGCAGCTCGTACTCGTAGTCGAGCGAGGAACGCAGCCCCTTTACGATCGTGTCGATGTGGTGCTCCGAGGTGTAGTCCACGAGCAAGCCCGACCAGAAATCGACCTTGATATTCTCCGGCACGACCTCGCGGATAAGCGCGACGCGCTCCTCTACCGTGAACAGCCCTGACGGCTTATCCGGGTTACCTGTCACGAGCACTGTCACCTCATCGAAGAGGTGGCTCGCGCGGGTGAAAATGTCCAGGTGCCCCATCGTCATCGGGTCAAAGGACCCCGGGCACACGGCCTTCTTAGTCATTGCTCGCCTCCAGTTCGCTTCGGTCGAAAATCGCCATATCCATGCGCGCGATACCAAACGTGCGCTTCTTCAACTTCTGGCCCGTCTCCGTAAACCCGGCAGGCCAGACCGTCGGCGCCGAGTCCACGGGCCGCTCGATGACCACGATGGCGCGGTCCTCAAGCACCGGCTCAATGGCGGCCACGAGCCCGTCCACGTCATCAAACGCATAGGGCGGGTCCGCGAGCACCATGTCGAAGTACCCGCGCGGCGCCGTCGCCAAATACGTGCCCACCTTCATTTCCTTGAGCGTCACGCCTGGATGCTTGACCACCCCGATGTTATGGCGGATGACGCGGGCGGCAGCGGAAGACTGCTCGACGAGCACGACCTCGTCGGCACCGCGGCTGGCGGCCTCGAGTCCCAACGCGCCGGAGCCCGCAAAGAGGTCGAGCACGCGCGATCCCTCAAAGCCCCAGCGCATGGTGAGCGAAGAAAACAGGCCCTCGCGCGCACGGTCCGAGGTCGGCCGGGTGCCTTCCTCGGGCACCTTGAGCCGGCGTCCGCGCGCTTCGCCTGCGATAATGCGCGTCATGCCGCACCTGCTTCCAATGCCCCCACGACGGCCAGAACGTCTCCCCCATGGACGTCATCAAAGTCCGCGTGTGCCAAGGACGTGACGACGCCGGGCCCAGGCGTAGCGACGGGAGACTCAAGCTTCGTGGCCTCGACCGTGGCGATGACCTGCCCGGCCTCGACGGCTTGGCCCGCGGCGACGTGGTAGCGCACGATACCAGCAAAAGGCGCGCAAATATTCATGCGTAACACCTTAGCGCACGGCTTCCGCTAGGACTTGTCGAGATACGCTTGCTCGTCCTCCGTGAGCTCCGCAACGAGTTCTCGCGCAAGCTGCTCGTTGCGCGCCACGAGCCCGGTGGCGTCGAAGCTGGCCCGCGAGATGGTCTCGCCGTCGGTAAGCAGGTTGAGCAACCGCAGCGTGCGGTGCTCGCCGGACTGCAGCGTGCCCAGGATGTCGCCCTCCTTGCGGTTGGCGAGGTCGAGCTCGGCCAAGTCGAAGCCGGAGCTCGTCTGAGCAATGGCGTTCACGCGCTGGAACGACGCCGACCCGGGCGCGGCGAGCGTGTGGAAGAGACACAGCGAGGCGTTGCCGCCACGGCCCACACGGCCGCGTAGCTGGTGGAGCTGGGAGACACCGAAGTTCTCGGACTCGCGGATGAGCATGATGGTCGCATTCGGCACGTCGACGCCGACCTCGATGACGGTCGTGGCCACGAGCACGTCGTACTCGCCGCGCGCGAAGGCGGCCATAACCTCGTCTTTATCGGACATCTTGCCGTGGAGCATCGCCAAGCGCAGCCCACGCAGCGGCCCGAATTCAAGTTCCTCCATGAGCTTTTTAACGCCGCCGGCCTCCTCGATGCGCGGCGCCACGATATACGCCTGGTGGCCCTTGGCGACTTCCTCGCGGATGCGCGCCCAACCGCGCGCGACCCACGCCTCGTTGGACTCCGGCACGACGAAGGACTGGATGGGCTTGCGTCCGCCGGGCAGCTCGCGCAGCGTCGAGACGGACAGGTCGCCAAAGACCGTCATGGCGATCGTGCGCGGAATGGGCGTCGCCGTCATCACGAGCATGTGCGGATACTGCTGTGCCTTGCCGCGCAGCGTGTCGCGCTGCTCGACGCCGAAACGGTGCTGCTCGTCGACGACCACGAGACCCAGGTCGTAGAACTCCACGGTGTCCTGGATGATCGCGTGCGTTCCGATCACGATGTCGGCCTCGCCGCTGACGATATCGAGCAACGCCTGGCGCTTGGCCGCCGTCTTCATCGAGCCGGTAAGCAGCACGACGTTGACCCCCGCCGGAGCCTGCGCGAAAATCGACGCGAAATGCTGCGCGGCCAGGACCTCCGTGGGCGCGAGCAGCGCGGACTGGTATCCGCAGTCCGCGGCCTGAAGCATCGCAAGCAGCGCGACCATCGTCTTACCCGAGCCGACCTCGCCCTGGAGCAGGCGTTGCATGGGGAAGACTTGCGAGATATCGTGCGAGATTTCGCCGAGCACGTCGCGCTGCCCCTGGGTGAGCTCGAACGGCAGCGAGGACAGCAGCGCCGCGCGCAGGCCGTCCNCTCGTTGTACTTCAAGCGGTGGATGGCCATATACGGGCCCTCGAAGGGCGGCTCGTGGACCTGGCGCAGCGCCTGGTCATAGCTCAGCGGCACCTCGTAGTCGAGGGGCTCCGGGATCTCCGGCAGCGACTCGAGCACCTGGTGAATGGCACCGAGCAGGAACCACGAGCTCACCTTGTCCGTCGCCGGGTAGATGGGAATCCACGGCCGGTCCGCGAGCAGCTCGGCGAGCGAGCCGAACATCGCCAGCTCCCGAAACTCCTTCGTCCCCTGGGCCTTCTTCGCATCCTTGCCCAGCAGCATGAACTTGGGGTTCTGCAACTGCGGCGTATGCCGGAAAAATTTCAGCTTGCCGGCGATGATCACGCGCGCGCCCGGCCGCAGCACGCGGAAGACCCACATTTGGCCGAAGAACGCGGCCTGGAAGCCGTTGTCGAGCGCCACGTTGATAACCCGCTTGCCCGTGCGCGTCTCGGACTGAGTGACGTTGACGACGGACGCGGTGACGGTGACGTACTCGCCCTCGATGGCCCCGCCGGCCCCGACATCCGTCGAGCCGCGCAGGTATGTGCGCGGATAGTGCGCGAGCAGGTCGCCACACGTGGAAAACTTAAAGGACTTCCGCAGGGTTTTTACGGCCTCCGCAGGCAAGACGTCTGCCAACGGCCGGTCGTCACGCCACCCCAACATGTGCCTACTCCACTCCGATTTCCGTTTCGATCCCCGGGGCCGTGAGCGCCATGACTTCCACCCCGAGCTTCGATGTTAGCGCCGTCGCGTCCACGGCGCGCGCGGAGAGGATCGTCACCTGTTCCCCGCCCTCGGCGAGCAGACGGCGCGTCGCCACGACGAGCGCATCAAAGGTCACCGCCGCCGGGCGCACGACCCGCATGGACCGCGCCGCATCGCGCATGGTCGACACCACGGCATCGGTGTCCGCGTTCGTGGGATCGTAGACCGACAGCGCCGCGATGCCCGCGACGTAGGAATCTGTGGGCACGACGCGCGCTTCCCCGGCGTCGCCCTTCGAGCCGTTGACCAGGAAGATATCGCCGGGGTTCGCCTCGACGGCGCGGCCGGGTTCAACGACCTCTGCGCCCGCGCCCGCGAAGAGCTCGGCCAAGGGACCGGCCGGAGCCGCAGCCCACACCGTGCGCCCCACGCTTTCCGATGCCCCCTCCGGCACGCCCGGCAGCGCCTCCAGGCGCAGGTTCGACACGGCGCCGCGCGCAAACGCGAGTTCGACGAGCGGTCCGGCCTCGGTCGTATGAATGTGCACGCGGGCNCGGCGACGTCACCGCCACGGTCGGCCTGCGCGAGCGCAGCCTCCATGGTGTGCGCCATATTGGAGCCGGTGTCAGCGTCCGGGACCGGAAACACGTTGAGTGCGTTGATATCGGCGCGGTGCCGGGCGAGCTCCGCCACGGCGCGCTGCGCCCAGTGGTAGAGGCCGTCCGCGTCTAAGGATTCCGGTTGAGACATAGTCACGTATCTTACAAGCGCCAGTCCACGGGGGCGGCACCTTGGTCCGCCAGAAGTTGATTCGCACGGGAGAACGGCCGTGAGCCGAAAAAGCCCCGGCGCGCGGACAGCGGCGACGGGTGCGGCGACTCGATGCGCGGGACATCCGGGATAAACCGCGCGCAGGCTTGGGCGTCTTTGCCCCAGAGGATGGCGACCATGGGCTTCCGGTTGAGCGAGCGGATGGCGGCCTCGGTCACGGCCTCCCAGCCCTGGCGACGGTGCGCGCCCGCCTGACCCGGCGCGGTGGTGAGCACGCGGTTGAGCAGCAGGACGCCTTGCTCGGTCCACTTCGTCAGATCCCCGTCGTGCGGCGCGTCGATGCCGAGGTCGTCGTAGAGTTCCTTATAGATGTTGACGAGCGAGCGCGGGGGTTTCACGCCTGCTGCGGTGGAGAATGCCAGACCCATGGCGTGGCCGGGCGTGGGATACGGGTCCTGGCCGACGATGAGCACCTTGACGTCGGGCTGCGGCATGTCGAAGGCGCGGTAGACGTCAGCTGCGGGCGGCAGGAACTCGCCGTCGATGTGGGGGCGCGGGACGTCGTGAAGGATATTTTCCCAGGTGGGGTGCATTAGAAGGAGGCCCAGCCTTTCGTATAGGGGGACGGTCGGCCGTCGACGGTCACACTCTCGCCGCGCACGACCTCGCCGATGACGCGAAAGCCGCTGGGGGCCGGCTTGGCCGTCGTGGCGAGCAGCGTGTGATCCTCGCCGCCGGCGTGGACCCACTCGAGCGGGTCGCGGCCCAGCAGCGCGCCGGCCTGAACGAGCAGAGGATCCGGCTTGATGGCGTCGGCGAAGAGGTCGATGCTTACCCCGGAGCGCGCGGCGATGGTGCTGAGGTCCGGGATGAGGCCATCCGAGTTATCGGTCATCGCCGTCACCCCGGTGGCGCGGGCGACTTGGCCGCGGCCGGGGGTAATCCACGGCGCGCAGTGGGCGTCGATGAGCGGCCAGAGCTCGGAATGCTCTTCGGGCAGCGCACGGCCGAAGCGCTCGAGCAGCGCGAGGCCGGCAGCGGACCAACCAATCTTGCCGTGCGCGACGACCTGTTGGCCGGGGCGCGCGCGGTCGAGCGTGAGCGCCTGGCGGTNGCGATGCCGCGCGCGATGCCTTGGACGATGGAAATGGGCGTGTCGGCAGGCGCGGCAAGGCCGAGGAGGGCTGCGGCCGGACGCGCGCCCATGGCCTCGATGTCTGCGAAGTTCTGGACAATGGCCTTGTGGCCCACTTCTTCCGGCGTGGACCAGTCGAGCCGGAAGTGGCGTCCCTCGACGAGGAGGTCCGTGGTCGCCACCGTGCGACGGTTGGGAACGGGCGTGTGGAGGACTGCCGCGTCATCGCCATTGATGGAGCTTGGTGCTACCGAGGTGATCGCCTCGATGACCCGCTTTTCACCAATTTCCGCCAGCGTCGGGGTGAGTTTCACGCGTTCTTCTTTCGTCTCTAGACTCATGGGGTATGACCCCACTATTTAACCGCACCGCCATCTACGTTTCTCTTGCACTCGCGCTGGCGCTGATCTTTGGAGTCATCTTTGGCTCGAAGTATGTCTTCGAGAATATCGAACGCGCCCCCGTCGCCATGTCGCCAGTCGACTCGCCCGAGTCTGGCTCCGCGGAGTGCGCCGCCCTTATCGACGCGCTGCCCGAGAAGTTCATGGGGCACCCGCGCGCGAGCGTCGCCGACCCCGTGCCCGAGGGCGTGGCTGCATGGTCCACGAACTCCGGCGAGGCGGTGACGCTGCGCTGCGGCGTGCCCATGCCTTATCAGTACACCCCGTACGCGCACACCACTGACGTGGATGGCACGACGTGGCTCAAGGTCCGCGACATGACGCCGGGCTCGAACCTCACCTCGTGGTACACGGCGGACCGCTCCCCCGTCGTCGCCGTGACGACCTTCGACGACCAGGAGCCCACGGGGCTTGACCTCGGCGCGCTCACCGGTGATGCCCCGGAACGCTTCCCCGCGGCCCTCGCCTCGCTGAAGACTGGCCCCGGCGAATGCGCCGCCTTCCTCAAGGCCGCCCCGCGCGAGCTCGGCGACTACACGCGCCTCGACCAGCTGCCCGAGGGCACCGCGAAGAACACGCTTGTCTGGACCGCGGACGGCCGCGAGCCCATCGAGCTACGCTGCGGCGTCGAGGACGCCCCCGGCTACCAGGCTGGCGCGCAGCTCCAGCAGGTCAACGACGTGCCGTGGTTCGAGGACACGACGCTGGCCGGCGGCACGACCGCCTCAACGTGGTTCGCGTTGGGCCGCGACGTCAACGTGGCGTTGTCCGTGCCGCAGGACGTCGCCGCAGATGCCTTGGTGGACATGAGCGACGCGTTGACAAAGTCCACGAAGCAGGTCGCGAACTAAATCCAGCCGCGCTCGCGGGCGACGGTATAAGCCTCGAAGCGGTTCTGCGCGCCCGTCTTTGCCATCGCCGAGGAAAGGTAGTTGCGCGTCGTGCCCGCCGCCAAACAAACCTGCGCGGCGATATCCGCGACGGAGGCACCCGTTCCCGCGGCCTCGAGGACACGCGCCTCGCTGTCGGTGAGCGGTGACTCGCCTGCCGAGATTGCCAGCGCCGCGACTTCCGGGTCGAGGAAGCGCTTTCCCTGCGCCACCGTCCGAATAGCCAAGCCGAACTGCTCGGCCGAGGACGTCTTGGGCACGAAACCCAGCACGTTGGCTGCGAGCGCCCGCTTGAGCGCCTGCGGGCGTGGGTGGGAAGTGACGATGAGGACGGCGGCATCGGAAAGTTGGGAAGCCGTGTCGATGCCGTCAAGCCCCGGCATCTGCAAGTCGAGGACCGCCACATCGATGGGGTGCACCGCGCACCAATCGATGAGCTCGCGACCCGAGCAGGCGGTGCGAACGACCTCGATGTCGTCTTCGAGCCCGAGCAGCGTGGCCAGGGATTGCGCGACGAGCGCTTCGTCGTCCGCAATGGCGACCTTAATCATGGAACCTCATTTCGACCGTGAAGGTCTCGTTAGCGTGATAGGTGTGGATATCCGTGCCGCGGCGGCGCAGGGCGGCCAGCCCGGCTTCTTCGCCAGCCTCCCCGTGGGCACCATCGTTGCGCAGGCTGATGGCGTTGGGCTGTACTTCGATGTCAACGTACGTGGCTCGGGCGTGCTTGAGCACGTTTGTCGCGGCCTCGCGCACGAACCATCCGGCGCGCTCGCGGTGCTGCGGCGGGACGTCTGCGATCTCGCCAGTAACCGCGACGCGAATGTCAGCGGCCTCGAGCAGTTGGCGGGCACCTGCTAGCTCCGTGTCGAGCGAGGCACGGCGGTAGCCATCGACGACGGCGCGCATATCCGTCATGGAGACTTTGGTGAGGCGCTGGATTTCTTCCAGCTCCTCGTCGAGACGTGGGTCGCCGCGGCGGACGAGTGCACGGGCCAGCTCCGCTTTGATAGACAGCGCGGCGAGGTTCTGCCCCAGCGTGTCATGCAGCTCCTGGGCAAACCGCAAGCGCTCGTCGCTGACCTTGAGCGCGGCTTCGAGGTGCCGGGCGCGCTCCGAGGTCTTGAGGCTGCCCACGTACCACAGGGTAAGCACGGCGGAGGCGTAGCACAGCGCGGGCAGAATCAACAGAGGCGCCGCGAGGGCAGAGCCCAGGAACAGCCACATAATGACGGTGAGCACCACGGCGTGGAGCCACGCCGCCGGAAAGCGCGGCAGCGAAGAACCGGCAATAATCGAGGCAACAATCACGGCCGTGCCCGCGGCGGCCTGCGCCCACTCCGCTGGGCCGACCGTGACCACGGCAAGGCAACCTGCGACGATCCCTAGGCCGCCGTAGTAATTAAGATGTAGCCACGCGTCGACCGGGCGGCGTGGAGCAAGGTTGTATTCGGGCAGGCGCTCAATGACGACGGTGGCGGTGGCCGCGGTGCAGACCAACGCGGCGACTGCTCCCGCACCGGGGAGCGTGGTGAGGCTTCCCCAGTTCCTGGCACCGACTACCACGAGCACAGCATTGATCATGTGCAGCCCCAAACGGGACCACCACACAAAGCGCGGCGCTCCCGGGGCTGGTAAGAAGTTCACGTCTGGATACTTTAGCGGTGGGAGTCCCAGCGCATGCAGGAATAGGCCCAGTACCCCAGGGCGAGGGTCCACACCAGCAGAATGAGCACGCCCTGGACTACCCCCATGCCGACCGGCTCCGTAGTCCAGGAGGACAGCGAGAAGTCGGAAATCACGGCGAACGGCGTGTAGTCAACAAGTTCACGGAGGCGCTCAGGCATCATCTCGCGAATGCCGGACTGGGAGAGCATCGCCATGGCCATAACCGGCAGTGAGGTCACCTGTGCGGACTCAACGCTGCGGGTGTAGATGGAGGTGACGAAAGCGAATGCGGTCGAGAGCGCAAGTCCAAAGCCAACGGCAAGCACCAGCCGCAAGACATCGGTAGGCGTGCCACCAGCGAGTCCGCTGAGCACTACTGATACGACCAGGGTGCTCACGATGGTAATCAGCGCGCCGGGCACGGCGACGGCGGAGAGAATCTCGGCATCGGTGGCCTCGCCGGTGCGCAGGCGCTTGAGCACGCCCTCATCGCGCCGGGCCGTGATGGCGGAGAGCACCGAGTAGAACTGCACGAACATGAGCGCGGCCAGGACAAAAATCTCGGAGGCGAACCCGGCCGCCAACCGCGGCTCAATTCCGGTTTGGCTGTCATAAATGCCGTACATGATAAGCGCCATGGATGGGGGCATGAACAGGGCCATGACCATGAGCGTGGGATTGCGAAGGAACAGCGTGGATTCTGCGCGGGACAAGGCGACGGCACGGCGGGGCGAGATGAGGGTGGTCATTTACTTCACTCCTTCGGCGATAGAGAGGAAGACGTCTTCCAAGGTGGCGGGGCGGGCAGCAAAATGCGTGTAGGTCACGCCATTGTCCTGTGCCCAGGCAAGGATCCCGTGGGTATCGGTCACCAGGTTGTTCGTGTGGACGATGACGCGGTCCCCTTCGTAGATCGCTTGGCTGGCGTGGGTCTCCGGCACGAGGGCCGGCTCGAGGACGATTTCAGACGCGCGCGTCTCGACGAGCTCCGCGAGCGTGCCCTCGAGCTCGATGCGGCCCCGGTGCAAGATGCACAGGCGGTCGCAGAGGTACTCGGCCTCCTCGAGGTAGTGCGTGGTGAGAACCATCGTCACGCCGGATTCCTTGAGCTCACGCAGCAGGCGCCAGACGTTGCGGCGCGACTCTGGGTCAAGACCTGTGGTCGGCTCGTCGAGGAAGATAAGCTCAGACCCGCCGAGCAGGGCGCACGCGAGATCCAGGCGGCGCTGCTCGCCGCCGGAGAGCGCCCCGACCTTCGTGTCGGCCTTATGGAGGAGGTCAACCTGGTCCAAGACGGCATCGGCAGGCTGGGGGTTGGAGCAGGTGCCCGCCCATAGCTTCATGGTCTCGCGGACCGTGAGCCCGCTGGGCAGGCCGCCACGCTGAAGCATGATGCCCATGCGCGGGCGTAGTGTGGCGCGGTCGCGACGCGGGTCGCCGCCGAGGACCTCGACGGTGCCAGCAGAAGGGGCAGCTAGCCCTTCGAGAACCTCGAGCGTCGAGGTCTTGCCCGCGCCGTTGGTGCCAAGCAGTCCGTAGCACTCACCCGGTGCGACGGAAAAGTTTATGCTGTCTACTGCCGTGAATTTCTTATAAGTACGCGAAAGCCCGTGGACGTCGATGATGTTCATGCTGACTATCATCGCCGCGCGCGGGCAAGCTCAACAGAGCGTTACGTCATCACTTCGAGATGACAAATGTCATCACGCGTGCGCAAGCGCCGTTTGCACGAGGGTGTGCAGCAGCGTCGGGTAATCCACGTCCACCGCGGCGAAGACCTGCGGGTACATGGAAATCGGGGTAAAGCCCGGCATGGTGTTGATCTCGTTGAGCACCGGACCGTCCTCCGTAACGAAGAAGTCGACGCGGGACAGGCCCTTGCAGTCGCAGGCGCGGAAGGTCGCGACGGCGAGCTCCTGGAGCTGCTGGATGATCGCAGGCTCAAAGTCAGCGGGAATCTGCGCGGAGACCACGTCGTCGAGGTACTTTGTCTCAAAACCGTAGAAGCCCTCGTCCGAGTCCTCGATGCCGTTGAGCTTCGCCGGCACGGACGCGCGCAGGGAGCCGTCCGGGTATTCGAGAACACCCACCTCGACCTCGGAGCCGACGATTTCGGCCTCGACGATGACCTTGGGGTCGCCCTGCGTGTCGTTGTCGTAGGCGAGTTGCACGGCGGCGGGCAGCTCGGACCAGTCCGAGACCTTGGAGATGCCGATGGACGAGCCGCCGCGCGCGGGCTTGACGAAGACCGGCAGGCCGAGGGTGGCTTTCTCGGCCTCGGTAAGCTCGGAGCGGCCGCGACGCAGGATGACCTCGGGGGTGGCGGGCAGGCCCTCGGCGACGGCGAGCTTCTTCGTGAACTCCTTGTCCATGCCGGCCGCGGAGGCGAGCACGCCCGGGCCGACATAGGGCAGGCCGGTGAGCTCAAGCAGGCCCTGGACGGTGCCGTCCTCGCCGTAGGGGCCGTGGAGAACCGGGAAGACGACGTCGACGGTGGCATAGAGCTCGCCGGTCGTCACGTTGTGGATCTGGCCGCGCGTCGCCGGGTTGAGCGAGAGCGTAAGCTCATCGCCCATGACGACCTCGGGCAGCGTCTCGCCCTCAATCTTCAGGCCCTCGCGCGAACCCGGGGTCCACGCGCCGGAACGGGTGATGCCCACCGGCACGACGTCGTAGAGCTCCGGATCCAGGTTCGCCATGATGGCGCCGGCAGAGACGCAGGAGATGGAGTGTTCGGTGCTGCGGCCGCCATAGACAACGGCGACGCGGGTCTTATTCGTCATGGGGTGGAATCTTACTCCGGCTTCGTGGTGCGACCCATGAGGGCCACGACCATGTCGGATACGGGCACGCCGCGGTGGCACACGCCATAGACCGCCTGCGTGATGGGCATCTCCACGCCGACGGCCTGCGCCAGCCGGAAAATGGACTCGGACGAGGTCACGCCTTCCGCGACCTGGCCGTTGGTCGCGGCCTTGGCTTCCTCCAGCGTGCCGCCCTGGCCCAGGCGGAAGCCGAAGGTGCGGTTACGCGACAGCTCCGAGGAGCACGTCGCGACCAGGTCGCCCAGGCCCGCGAGTCCCGCGAAGGTGCGCGGGTCCGCGCCGAGTTGGACGCCCAGGCGCGTGATTTCCGCCAGGCCTCGCGTAATAAGCGTCGCCAGCGTATTGGTGCCTAGCCCCCGGCCGGTGGCCATACCGCACGCCAGCGCGATAACGTTCTTACACGCGCCGCCCACCTCCGCGCCCACGACGTCCGTATTCGTATACGGGCGCAGGTACCACGTCGCGATGGCCTCCTGCACGGCTTTCGCGCGCTCCTCGTCCGTGCACGCGATGACGGTCGCGGCGGGTTGCTCCTGCGCGATTTCCTTCGCCAGGTTCGGCCCGGACAAGACGGCCACCCGGCTTGTCCGTGCACCCGTCGCGTCCACGATGACTTCGCTCATCCTTTTCAGGGTCGCGGTTTCCACGCCCTTGGAGATGGACACGAGTGTCGCATCCTCCGGCAGGAGCGGGGCCCACGCCTCAAGGTTGGGACGCAGGGACTGAGAGGGAATGCCAAAGACTACGACGTCGGCGGCGCTGAGCGCCGCGGCGGCATCGGTAAGCGGGGTCACGCCGGCCGGAAGCTCTACGTCCGGCAGGTAGTCCGCGTTGCGGCGGGTGGTCGCGATGGTCTCCGCGAGCTCGGGGCGGCGAACCCACAGGCGCACCTCATTGCCGGCGTCAGCGAAGACCTTCGCCAGCGTGGTGCCCCAGGAACCGGCGCCCATGACCGCGACGTTGACCATTGTTTCCCCTCTCATTGTACGTACGTTGCCCTCATATCCTAGGACACGTGGGCGGGGCAGTTCTGCGTGCGCGCCGGGCGTGAGTAAAAATAGAAGGCGTTAGACGCTAAAAGATTTACCCAACCCTAGTGGAGGAGCAACGGGCATGGTCTCTGAAAAGAAGATGCACGAAGACGACAAGGACCTGGCCTCGGAGATGCTCATCACTGGCCGCTACCAGGCCGTTCCCCGCGACCCCGCCGCCGAGTTCAAGCGCACGACACTCGCCGCCGGCGCGGTGCTCTGGCGCGGCGAGCGCGACAACGCGGAAGTCGCCGTCATTCACCGCCCGCACTACGACGACTGGTCCCTGGCCAAGGGCAAGGTCGACCCGGGCGAGTCCCTCACCGCCACCGCCGCGCGCGAAATCTGGGAAGAAACCGGCTATGAAGTCAAGCTGGGCAAGCTCATCGGCAAGGTGACCTACCCGGTGCAGGGCCGTACGAAGGTCGTCTACTACTGGATGGGCCAAGTAATCGGCGGCGAGTTCGAAAAGAACGACGAGGTCGACGAGATCCGCTGGCTCTCCTTCAAGGAAGCCCGCGAGCTGCTCACCTACGAGGTGGACACGCAGGTGCTCGACAAGGCGGAGAAGCGTTTGAAGCACGCGCCGACCACGCGCATCCTCTACGTGCGCCACGCTCGCGCCCACGAGCGCAGCAAGTGGCACGGCGACGATAACTTGCGCCCGTTGGATAAGAAAGGCCGCCGCCAGGCCGAGATGCTCGTGCCCATGCTGCTGCCCTACCACCCCACCGCCATCTACTCCGCGAAGCCCGACCGTTGCGAGCAGACCGCCGCACCACTCGCGGCCGAGCTTAACCTGCCTATCCACCGCGACGTGCTCCTCGGCGACGAGGCCTGGCTCGACGATAAGAAGGCCGCGTTCAAGGCCTTCGAGAAGATCATCGACCGCGGCGGTGTCTCCGTGGTCGTAAGCCAGGGCGAGACCATCCCCGCGGTCATCCGCAAGCTCAACCCTAAGTTCATGCAGGACGCCCTCGACGACCTCAAGGCGAAGAAGGCCTCCGTGTGGGTGCTCTCCTTCAACGAGGGCGAGCTCACGGGCGCTGACTACCTGCCGAGTCCGCTGCCGGTGCGTTAACGAGTCTCGCTGCGCGCCACCGCCGAGTTGAACAAGAAGGTGGTGGCAAAGCCCAGCACCGCGAGCCCCGCGCAGGCCCAGAAGCCGGCAAGGAAGGACCACGCGCTCGTGATGTACCCGAGCGGGGTGTTCCACACACCGCTGAGCGTGGTCACCGTCGTCGACTGGATGGTGGTCACGCGGCCGAAGGCGTGTTCGTCGATAAGCTCGACGAGCTTGGCGTAGATGACTGCGCCCGCCGCCGGCGCGAAGAGCACCGCGATGCCCAGCGGGACGACGACGGCGAGCGAATCATGCACGAGCGCCGCACACGCCAACGCCGCGGCGAGGAAGCCCGTGTTGACGAGCATGAGGGTGCGGAAAGCTAAGGTCCGCTGAATAAAGCGCGTGGCCAGCGCGCCGAGGATGCCGATGACACCGATGGCCGAGCGCGCGATGCCGATGACCACGCCGGTGAATCCGGCATTTTCAAGCGACACGACGGCTAAGAAGAGTGCGCCGCTGAGCGCCGCGTTGGCGAAGACCTGCATGGTAATGAGCGATCGCAGCACGGGGCTTGCGCCCACGATGGCAAAACCTTTCGCGGTCGCGGCAAAGAAATTCTCCGTGGCGCGCGACTCGGGGTTAAGGTCGGCGCGGATGAAGAGGAAGCACGCTCCCGCGACGAGGCAGCCCGTGCCCGCCGCCGCGAATGGCACCCACTCCCCAACGTCGATGAGCACGCCGCCGAGGAGAGGGCCAATGAGCCCAGCGAATTGCATACGAGCTTGGATGAAGCCCTGCGCCGCAGCAATATCCTCCTCGGCGACAAGCTGTGGCAGAGACGGATCCGCGCAGGCCTGGCCGATGGAATAGCAGAACATGAAGGCGCACAGCAGCGTGCCAAAAAGCCCGACGCTAAAATTCCCCGGCAGCGCCGTCCACGCGAGTCCGAATGCGAGAAAGCCGGCGAGGAGATTCGAGCCAATGATGACCGGCTTGCGCGCGTACTTATCGGCGATCGTCCCGCCCACGATGGCGCCCGCCATCGACGCGATGCCGGAGGCCGTGCTCACGATGCCCGTGGCCACCATGTCCTGCGTGTGCCGAAACACGACAAGCGGGACCGCGAGTCCGGCCGCAACGCCGGTGATTTGGGCGAGGACATCGGAAAGCCAGTAGAGGCGGAAATCGAGAGTTTTCAAAAATAATTCCTTTCCTAAGAAAGCGGAATTCACAGACCCAAATTTGGGCCAATCAGAAGCCGTCACTGCTCTAATTAATCAAACTTTGGAATGAGGTTTTCCCAAGGCAATTATCACACCAAAAACAAACCTCGATGGCTCAATAGAAAGAATCTTCTCTAACCGATCTTCAAGGAATAAGCCAACAGGACGAGTTCTGACTCCGAGGCATTCAGCCATTAGTAGAACCAACTGACTAACATGACCGATGTCTAGCAGAAGCCCCTTCAACGCATTTAGAGACTTATACTTCCATGAAATTAGTTGTGGATCACCAGCTAATATGAGATGCACTGGCGCATCCGTCACCCAATTCTGTCCCGACAATGCCACTTCCCATTCTTCCGGGGTGTCAATTTCGGCTTGAAAAATAAGTTGATCACGTCTTGGATTGTAAAGATAATAGCCGGGTTCAATGTCGATGCCTGGGCCAATCCTCACAAAAACCTCGGTGGAACCTCGACCACCGGCAGATGGAGCGTTCCGAAAAACCGTGCCAAAATGAACATGTTCCCCACCAATCCCGGGAATGTCATGATAGCCCGCGGCGAACCGAAGAATCGTGGACAACTGGCCCCAGCTAAGAACATAAGGGCCGTTGAAAAAACGTTCCGAACGTCGCCGTCTAGAAATTTGAGAAAGAATCTCTTGCTCCCTATTCCCGAAGGGTTCACTCAACGAAACAGCGGGGCCAGTCTCCAAGCTCCACTCGTCTGAAAGTTCCCAACAATGTTTAGGAATGCCAAAATACTCAGCATCTTCGTACAAAGCTGAGTCATGGGCTTGCTTTGAAATCCGCGCCGACCCTGAAGTAACCCTGCTCGCAGCGACGTAGTTCCTCAACAGGTTAGGCAACTGGCCCCAAGAATCCATGACTTTACTCTCGTCAGCAAAACGCTCCGAATTCACTAACACAAGTACATTAAGATTCACCAATTTCTCGTATTTTCTGTACCCAAGCGCTGAATCATCAGGCAGCTTCCCGAGTAAGCGATCCTCTTGATAAGACCGCAGCAAGTCTAAATCCTCAACCGAAATTGGAGTTTGAACTTTATATAATGGGTCATCCCAGATAAAGCCGTCCGAGCGAAGCACCAAAAAACCAAAGTTGCTAGGAATTAACAAGGGCAAACTCCTTTGCTATCCAATGCAAAAACAGCTCCGAGATCACGTTCGCCTCAATCAAACGCTCATAAAAAACCCAATCAAAAAGCACATTGACTTCTAAAAAATAATAGTATCCATCACTAACAACGAAATCGATAGCACAAAGTTCCGTTTTGGTTCGTTCGCAATAGTTTCGTATAAGCGATTCCAATTTTGGATCTAACTCTTCCTCCCGCATCTCGAGGCCCGAATTATCCAACCAAAGGGATCTAGCATCAGCACAGTTCCAAATTGAAATTGCGACCATTTTTTCACCCGCAACAAAGACTCGTAATTCAAACTCGATCTCAAGGTATTCTTGGAGCAGAACTGGTACTTTCTCCAGATTGGCACAGAAACCGTCACCAACAACCTTGGGCATTACTCCCGTCAATTCATGTGAAGGATATTCGACCCAATGCGTTCCGATTGGCTTTGCAATAGCTGCTCCAAGTGGAGTCGAAGGTTGCAACCCAATCCAACTGGATAAGACTTCAAATCCGCATTCCCGTGCTACCCTTAGCTGATTCAGCCGCGTTCGAGCAGTAGTATCACCGTTTATCGAGCGTTCGATCACTTCAGTCAAAGTATCGCCTAGCGCTTCCACCTGATTCTGAACATAAATTCGTTCTAGTTGATCAACCCCCTGCGACACTGGTATCCCCTCTGGTGCAAAGTGCCTACGCCACACCAACCGTGGACGTCCATGGTAACCATTCAATGACATGGTTCCATCCATAAACACCTCCGTTGTAGTAACAGCCTTGACATCATCAGAATTTAACCGCACCATCGGGATTCCCAGTGCGGCCAGAGACAAGGACAGCTGATCGACTTCAGAATCGTCGTGGCGCGTCAAAATAAGAATGTAATCGCCCAATCCCTCTTCACGACAGTCGAACGTATTGCGATACGCCGTTTGAAAGTCGCGAGATTTTCCTGTCAAATTAAGTTTCAAGCCATGGTCAATCAGGTACTGCATACAAACTCCATCCAAAGGGCTGGGCGGGCCCTGAGGGCCCGCCCAGCGTCAGGAAACAAACAAGTAAAAGATTAAAAATCCTTCTTGTGCTCCCACGCGGCATTCTGGATACGGTATTCGTCGACAAAATCCCCCAGCTGAGATTCGGTAGCTGGCTCAACATTTTCCTCAAGAATTTGTTGCGCAATATCAGACATCTGCGGAATCATATTCGTTCCCTCCTTCAATTGACCTTGGCCACTTTTGTGACCCAAGCAACATACTACAGTGAACTGAATCACTTTGGAAGGCTTTTATGATTTATAATCAACAATGAAGTGGCCGCCAACCAGGTCAACCTCAATCTGCACTACTAACCTACCTCCAAAACGGCATAGCTGATAGCCCGGGTTTCGCATAATTGGCTGTGTCCCACCTTTACATTTGAGCTGGTTGTTGCGAGTGTTTAGCGCTTGGTTCCAGTTGCCCGTCGGACAAGCCGGCAACGTCATCAACACTGAAGCCGTGGACATCCAAGACCGAGCGGACTTGGCGAATTGTCTTCGATGAGCATCTCAGTCGCGCAGAGATTGCGGCGTAAGTTTACTCGTGTAAAAGCGCGAGCATGATCGCGCGGTAATCCGTTGACATCAACGGACCCCTTTCGTGGTCGATGCGGACGCCCCGTACTCACTGGGACGCCCGTCGACTACAAGAAAATCACCCCCGCTGCAGTCCCCGCAGCGCATGCTTTCCGATCACCGGAATCATACTTTCCATCTAAGCCGCCAGACACTACATAGACGCGGTTCAGCTCGTTTGGGCTGTGTCAAGTTTTGTGGACGGGAAACTCGTTAATTTAGTGTTTATGCCACTTGGGCGACTGGTGTTTCGGTGTTGAGGCCGGACAGCGCACCGAACTCGGCGACTACGACATGTGCCAACACCTGGCAAGCGCCACACATGGCGCCAACGAGTAGTCGATCGGATTAGAGGCCCGGCAGCTGGCCCCGACGAGGCCAGCTGCCCGGCCCTACCGCCTAGTCGGAATCCAGCCCTACCACCGTTCCACAACACCCCTACCAACAAGCCACGCTCAGCACCACTGGGCTATGCGGGGATATTACCTATCTTCGCACCAGCCAGGGCTGAATGGAGATACGCGACAGGATTCTCATGGACTACCTGCAAAGACTGTTCACACAGAGTTTTTGCGTCTACATGGCACGCACACTGTATGCTGAGCTAGCCCGGGTTTGATGGAGGGCACGAAGTAACGGAAGGATGTTTCCTATGCCGGCGGGACCCGATGTTGAGCGTAATACAACGCGACCAGCCAGCAGGAACAATTCAAGGACCTGGCCCCGATGCAATATCGGAACCAGTCCCTTGCAAAGACCCAAACCATTTAGAATTAACCCAGTCAGGAAAACGGGGCGCAGTTCATGACC
The DNA here is from genome assembly GCF_900092335.1 of Corynebacterium phoceense. Taxonomy (GTDB): domain Bacteria; phylum Actinomycetota; class Actinomycetes; order Mycobacteriales; family Mycobacteriaceae; genus Corynebacterium; species Corynebacterium phoceense. The sequence continues at coordinate 806,637 of NZ_LT596208.1, read as the reverse complement.
GTCCTCTATATTACGCGACGGCGGGCGGTGTCTAGTGCACCGCCGGCTTGAACGCCGGGCGCGTGGCCTCGTAGTCAGTGATCGCCTGCTCGTCGCGCAAGGTCAATCCGATGTCGTCGAGGCCCTCCATGAGACGCCAGCGGACGTAATCATCCACTTCGAAGGTGTAGACGTTGCCGCCCACGGTGACGGTGCGGGCCTCGAGGTCGACGGTGACCTCGGTGTCGCCGGCCTCCAGCTGCTTCCAGATAAGCTCGATGTCTTCCTGGCTCATGATACCGGTGAGCAGGCCGGCCTTGCCGGAGTTGCCGCGGAAGATGTCCGCGAAGCGCGGCGAGAACACGGCCTTGAAGCCGTAGTCGTTGAGTGCCCAGACGGCGTGCTCACGCGAGGACCCGGTACCAAAGTCCGGGCCAGCGAAGAGCACGGAGCCGTGCTTGAAGGGTTCCTGGTTGAGGATGAAGTTCTCGTCCTTTCGCCAGTTCGCGAAGAGGCCATCGTCGAAGCCGCTGCGCGTGACGCGCTTGAGGTAGACAGCCGGGATGATCTGGTCCGTGTCGACGTCGGAGTAGCGCAGCGGGACGCCGGTGCCGGTGTGGGTAACGAACTTTTCCATGATGCTTTCTCCTTTTAGTTGGCGGCGGGCAAATCAGCGGGCGAGGACAGGTGCCCGGTCACGGCGGTCGCGGCAGCAACAAGCGGCGAGACGAGGTGCGTGCGGCCGCCCGGGCCCTGGCGGCCTTCGAAGTTACGGTTCGACGTGGACGCGGAGCGCTCGCCTGGCTTGAGCTGGTCCGGGTTCATACCCAGGCACATCGAACAGCCGGCGGTGCGCCACTCGGCGCCGAAGTCGCGGAAGATCCGATCGAGACCTTCCTCCTCCGCCTGCTTCATGACAAGCGCGGAGGACGGGACGACCAGCATGCGGGTGTTCGGAGCGATGTGACGGCCCTTGAGCACGCCAGCGGCTGCGCGGAGGTCCTCAATACGGGCGTTGGTGCAGGAGCCCAGGAAGACCGTGTCGATCTTGATGTCACGCAGCGGCGTACCCGGCTCCAGATCCATGTACGTGAGCGCCTTCTCGAGGGCGGCCTTGGCGTTGTCGTCGGGTGCGGACGCCGGGTCCGGGACGGCATCGGCAAGCGGGGCACCCTGGCCGGGGTTCGTGCCCCAGGTGACGAACGGCGTCAAAGAGGAACCGTCGATGTGGACGACGGTGTCAAACTCCGCGCCCTCGTCCGTGGGCAGGGTTTTCCAGTACTCGACGGCGGCGTCCCAGTCGGCGCCCTGCGGGGCGAACTCGCGGCCCTTGACATAATCGAAGGTCGTCTCGTCTGGAGCGACCATGCCGGCACGGGCGCCAGCCTCGATCGACATGTTGCAGATGGTCATGCGGGCTTCCATGGACAGCTTGCGAATGGCCTCGCCGCGGTACTCGATGATGTGCCCCTGGCCACCGCCGGTGCCGATCTTGGCGATGATCGCCAGGATGAGGTCCTTGGCGGAAACCCCCTCGGCCAACTCGCCGGAAACCTCGATGGCCATCGTCTTAAACGGCTTGAGTGACAGCGTCTGCGTGGCCATGACGTGCTCGACCTCGGAGGTGCCGATACCCATGGCGATGGAACCGAAGGCACCGTGCGTCGAGGTGTGCGAGTCGCCGCACACGATGGTCATGCCCGGCTGGGTGATGCCCAGCTGCGGTCCCACAGTGTGGACAATTCCCTGCTGCTCGTCGCCCATCGAGTGGAGGCGCACGCCGAACTCTTCACAGTTCTTGCGCAGCGTGGAGACCTGCGTACGGGAGGTCTCGTCCTTGATTTCGAGCACGTTGCCCGTCTTAATCCCAATGGTCGGGACGTTGTGGTCCTCGGTGGCCAGGTGAAGCTCGGGGTGGCGCATCTTTCGACCGGCCATGCGCAGGCCGTCGAAGGCCTGAGGGCTGGTTACCTCGTGCAGGAGCTGGAAGTCGATATAGATGAGATCCGGTGCGCCGTTCTCACCCTTGGTCACGATATGATCGCGCCATACCTTCTCTGCGAGCGTCAGCTTTTCCGACATTTCAATCACTCCACTTGAAATCTCATTAATTGGGACGTAAATTTCACTATATGGGAGAGTATAGCGCAGTTTCTGGAATTAAGGTATTGGATCGAGCAGTGGCCATCATGATGGCCGCCACCAATCGCCCCTCATCGCTCAGCGACCTGTGTGAAGAGACCGGCCTGCCCCGCGCCACCGCACACCGTTTGGCCACCGCACTGGAGGCGCACCGTATTTTGACGCGCACCGCAGACGGGCACTGGACCGCCGGCCCCGCCCTGCCCGGTAACCGCGACCACCTCATCGAGGCAGCTACCCCCATCATGGAGCAGCTGCTCGAAACCACCGGTGAATCCATCCAGCTGTATCAGCACACCGGCGATACACGTACGTGCATTGCGTCCAAGGAACCCTCGCACGGCCTCCACAACGTCGTGCCGGTCGGCCGCCAGCTGCCACTGAACTCCGGTTCCGCGGCGCGCATTATCGCGGCGTTTGAGGACATTGAGATTCCCGATGCCCTCTATAGCCAAGCCGACGTCGATAAGGCCCGCGAGCTTGGCTACTCCGAGTCCATCGAGGAACGCGAGGCCGGCCTCGCCTCCATCTCCGCGCCCGTCCTCAACGCCGCGGGCACGCTCATGGCCGTGCTCTCCATCTCCGGCTCGGCCGAGCGCTTCCGCCCCTCCCCTGCGGATAAATACGCCACCTTGCTTTCCGATGCCGCCCAGCGGCTCGGCGCGCTGCTCTAACGGTGTTTAGAGCGCGGCGAGCCGCGCCACCTTCGCGCGATACTCCACGAGCAAGGGCAGCTCCGGTGCGCGCTGCTCGACAACCTCGAGCACCGCGCGGTACCACCACTGCTGGCGCTCCTTACCCGAGTTGAAGCGCGGCCACAGCTCGTCCCCAAGGACCTCATGGTCAGCAAGGATGGAGCTCAAGTTATGCAGCTTGTCGCACGCCGACACGACAACCGACTCATACGAGGCCTCACGCAAGTGCGCAAGGTACGCATCCGAGCGCTCCTGCCAGTCCCCCAGCGTGTCATCCTTCGTCACGCCCAGCACAATGTCGAGCACCCGCGGGCCGAAGTCCGCCTCCATCTGCTGCGCGGTGTACTTCTCGGGCACATCCTCCAACGTGTCGTGGAGCAAACATGCGATGAGCACGTCTTCCTCTACGTCTGCCGAAAGGCCCTGTTTGCTCGCCAGGTACATGACGCCAAAAAGATGCGAGGCGTACGGAATATCCGTCGCCTTGCGGTAGTGCCCATCGTGGACACGCGTGGCAACGTTGAGCGCCCGCATAAGACGTGGGGTGAGAATCTCCATGCAGCCCGCCTTAAATCGTCACGCCAGTAATGCCAAGCGTTGCCATGAGGCCACGGAAGTCCGCCGGGCTGAAACCGCCCATGATGAGCGCGAGGATAGCCTCCGCCGGCTCGAGGTACGCGCGGAAGTAGAGCGCCGGAACGTCGAGGATCGTGTTGGCCCGGCGCACGAGGTCAGGCTTGCGCGGCACGTAGCCCTGCGGCAGCCCGGCGCGCTCCTGCGGCGACGGGAAGTACGCAATGTCTTCGTACGCACGACGCTTGCCGCCCTGGATAAACGTCGCGGTACCCGAGTAGATACCCACCACACCCGGCTGACCCTTCACGTACGCGCCCGCGCCAGAGTCACCATGCTGTTTGAAGAGCTCCGTCGACGAGTAAATTCCCGCCGTCTGCATGGGGCGCCGCACGACCGTGCCGCAGTTCTCCGGCGAGTTGCGACCAGTAACGCAAATGCCGTTGCCATCCGCTGGCTTGAATCCGATACCGTCACCCGAGACCGGGTTGCCACCAGAGACCGTGCCCGCCGCAAACTGTATATAGGCAATATCCTGGCCGGTCGCACCCTCCTCACGGAAGTAGCGCAGCGTACCGATGTGCGAGCCATACTCGTTGTAGACAGCCTGGCCGTTGACACCACAGTGGGCGGCCGTCCACGCACGGTTGCCTTCGACGTAGCCGATGGTGCACGTCGTGCCTTCGGAGGTTTGAACGATGTGGCCCTGCGTGGCAATAGCGGGCGCCGCAGCGTTGGCGAGCGGCGCGACCCCTAGCGTGCCGACGAGAACAGCAGCAGCGGAGACGGACAGGGTCTTGAGGCGACGAGAAATCTTCACCCCTGTGACCCTAGTGCATGGCCTACACATGGTCTCGCTGTCACCCCCACCTGAACTGTGACAAACGCCACACTTAATCTCGCTCCCCCGCAATTGAAAACGGAATGAAAATGGGGTTTACTGAAAGCGTAATGAAAACACGCAGGCAGGGCGCCCACCTTTCCTGCCCCAACGCCGCTTCGGCGCACCAAAGATAAGGAGTCACGTCATGACTCATGCAGTTCACGAAGCTCACACCCACACCCACGGCGCTGGCTGCGGCCACGTTGCTTTCCAGCACGGCGACCACACCGACTACGCCCACGAGGGCCACATCCACCGCCTGCACGAGGGTCACTGGGACGAGTGCGAGACCTCCGAGCACGTCGCCGCTGAGGACCACGCTGGCCACGTCCACGGCGAGGGCTGCGGCCACGTCGCCATCCCCCACGGCGACCACGTCGACTACATCCACGATGGCCACCGCCACGCCGCACACGGCGACCACTACGACGAGCACTAATCCTCGAGCAAACACGGCCTTGTCCCACCATGAGGTGGAACAAGGCCTTTTTGTCGTTACTTGGACTTGTCGAGAGGCTCCGAGTCTGCCAGATCTGATTTGGCGTGAGACTTCATCCATGTTCGGATTGCCCAAAAGGCGATCAGTGCCACAACCACGACTACTGTCAACACGAACTTGCCTCCATCAGACCAGCCAGGAATCATGTCGAACAGCGCAGGAAAGGCCAGAATCGCCGCGACAAATGCCAACGATTGGTTCAAGGTCTCGTTAGCCTTACTTCGCTCCTCGGATTCACGTCGATATTTCTTCTCCTCTTCTTCTTTCGCCTCTTCACGGGCTAAACGTTCAGCCTCACGTTCTTGTTCCCGAGCTTCGCGTTCATCCTCTCGTCGCTTATCGTCTTCGATTTCTCTTTGCTTCGCAGCTGCATCGCGTTGCTTGGCTTCCTCATCTCGGTCAGCCTGCAGACGTCCCATCTCACCTTCAATTTGCAGACGCAGGGTTTGGAAACGGGTCGTGTACACCTCTTTGCGAATATCAAGCTCACCGGCGATATCGTCATACAGATGACGCGCTCCCGTTGAATCCTGAATTGCGTTGAGCACCCGTGTGTACAATTCACGTCCTGGGACTGTTTCAAACCACAGCTGATCACGGAAGACAACAAAATCGCGTTGGATGTCTTGGAATCGGTCCAATTGCCGCTGCAATTTGTCACTCGCGCCGCGTAGTTGTTGCAGATTCATTGTTTCTGTATGCACGCCATCGAGTCCCTCGAACTTCATCTCACGAAGTCGGTTACTGATGGACGAAAGATACTTTGCAGCTCTCGCCACTAAAAGCGCCAGATCCATAAAACGAGTTCCCGTAATCATCCACAATGCCGGGTCCTCTCTGGAAATTGCACTGCGACGCACAACTGCAATTCCTTCAGGAGAGGAATGAATATTCCAGTTCTTATAGAGTCCAATCCTGCCGAACTTTTCCGGCGCAACCTCGAGTGCGGGAAGTCCGATATGGTAGCTGTCGGCACCACGCGCCAACTGCCAACCCCACAAATCGGATGGCAGCCAACGATGTCCGTTTTCTAACGCATCACGTTCGCACATTTCTCGCCGAATATCTTCGCGTTGATGCGCCGGCAAATCTTCATCAGTTTCCGGAGCCCCTCCTAGCAACATCGGAACTTCCGCAATATCGCGACCAGGAATGGCGCATACGGTCGTAAATCGAGCAACTTTATCGCCGCTACGCTGTCGCCTATCAGACTCTTCTTGTAATAACTCTAATTCCTTATCCTTCGCGTCCGTTACTTCCTTGAACCGCCACTTATCCCTGCGAAGGTATCCTCCTTTTTCCATCTTCAGTCCGCGCTCTGCGGCAGGCAAAACTGACAACGTAAGATCAAAAAAGTAATTCAACAGATTGATCGAATAAGTCTGCTCCGAATCATTATCATGAGTCCCGCGCACAACATGCATCTTCTTATTCTCAGGAATGACTAACCGTTTGGCGTCTGATTTCACAATATTGACGCGGTTTCGTACCTTTGCGATCGACTGTGAGGCCTTTTCGAGCATTGCGGCCGAGCAATTCTCGACCACCAAGTGCAGAATTAGGAAGGTCGTGGCGGTATTCTCAGAGCTTGAGTCATGCGAGACATGATGTTCAGGATCTTGAAAAGTAACGAGCTCGGAGCACAAGAGACGTGCTTGGCTGTAAGGGTGCGCTTCGTCATCATCAAGCCGGATAATATCCAGCCCCTCCCCCTGCGCTGGCTCACTTCCCCAGACGGATTCCAATGAGTCTTCCGGTTCTGAGGAAGGATGCTCAATACGAGCCTGCGGCGCAAAATCCGGGATCCAACCTTCTTCGTCTAGTCGCGTAATATCCGGAGCAAACTTGTACTTATAGGCATCAACACGCAGAGCCCTCGCATTTTCATCGTCGATCCGGTGGCCTGCCGCCGGGCCATCAACGACATTCGCTCCCACCGAGTCACGGAACGGCGCCTGAAATTGATGTCCTGCTTGCTTATGGAATGAGTGCGGCGCGTATTTGTAATATGTTTCTGAACGAAATACCTCGTTGTCGCGAAGCTTTGGGCGCTCAAGGTGCGCACCATGCTGGGACTCTCGGCCAATTTCAATTCGCTTGATTCCGTTGAATCTTCCCTGAAACCAATCATCGCCAAGATCTTGGTCAACGACATAGGGCAATGGCAGCGCCACCGAGAAATGAACCGCACGCCAATCTGGAGCTTGGGTAGCTGAATAGCAATCAGGCAAATTCAATGAAGCACCAAAGAGTCCAAAATGCAGTCTCGAGTTGGTTCCGGCGCGCAAGCTTGTAGTCATGTTCGTTAGCCTATCGCCAACGCCTTATCCTTGCTGGGTTAGAAAGAAAATTCTTGCAATTTAAACTGCACAAAACTCAGAACGCACTTACCATGCCATTATGAAGATCACATTCGGATTCGGCTTGGACGGGGCGGCCTGGACACCCTCCTCAGGTCTCGGGGAATTGACCGTAGGGCCCGCGGGATTAGCCCGCGTGTTAGCCACGCGCTTAGGCGTGACGATACCGGTTCTGGACAAACCGGAACGCATCATCGCCTATCGCGACCGCTTAGCTGAGCTTCTCAAGCACGATCAAGCGTGGCTTCGTCCGTCCTTCGAAGTTGATGCATGGGCAGTGGCCAACCAACTGCTTACCTGGCGTGACGAACTCGTCACTGCAGGTATTGACCCGCGTGATCTCGCCGATGGCATCTCACAACGAGTCGATGCGCTCAAGGCCGCTGAACGTCCCATGCCCATCGCCGGCGAAGCTGATCTCATTCCTGCCGTCGCGCGTGCTTTGGGCAAGAATCCGGGGCTTAAACTCGGCATTGAACGCATCGTGCTGCGCGACAAGCTCGACGCTTTGCCCCCAGTGTGGAAATCCATTCTGAGATCACTTGGCGACATCGTTGTTGAGGAACCAGAGCAAAGCGAAACACTCGCCTCGAAGGTTTTCGTTACCGCACAAAACGACTTCGAAGCTGCGGACGTCATCGTGAGCGAACTGCGCAAGGAACGTGCTGCTGGCGTGGTGCCGCAGCTACTAGTCACTGCAGACACGCCCTTCCTTGATGCTGAACTGCTGCGTGCTGGCTTCGCACCAGTAGGCAAGTCCTCAAATCGAGGTGGTGCCCAAGCTCTTTCCGCGTTCGTAACTGCAGCGACGACCGCTGGCGCGGTCCCCGAGATCATCGACCTACTGCTCATGCGTATCGACGGGCATGCGCTATTTAACGCCGACGCAAGTAAAGCACTTCTAAAGGCGCTCGGCCGCGACTACGGCTATAGCGTCGACCATTGGAACAAAGCCCTAGCCGAGCTCGAGGGCGAGGCAAGGGCAGTAGCTAAAGGCATCGACAGATACCTTGCGCTTCGCACACCCGTGGATGAAATCAATATCGATACATTGCGCGAAGCCCTCATGTGGTTTGCGCAGAATGCTCATGGCGAAGCACTCAGTACTGCAGCCAAACAGCTGGAAAAAATGCTGTCTCATTACTCCGCCATTTCGAAGCGGGAACTCGAGCATCTCGTCGACGCGGTCTCTCGGCGAGTAGGCTCCTGGAGCATTCGACCAGCCGCAAGTCACGACTTCGAGGTCATTGGCGATCCCGCGCATATTCGTTCCGGCGCGACCGTTTTGTGGTGGGGAGCGCTCGCGGATAATGCCTCTGGAATTGACACCTGGTCTCAGAAAGAGCATGAAGGATTCGACGGCCGAGTGCTGTCGCTAAAAGACATCACTCGACTTCGAACCAGCGGGCAGTTAAAGGCGCTGCGCAGTGCGCGCTCACTCGTGGCTGTCGTTCAAAAGCAAGTAGTCGGAGAAAAAGGCACTCGCCCACATCAGCTCCTAGCGCAGCTCGTCGCCAAAGAGGTCGCGGCAGGCAAGAGCTTCGACGAACGCTTTAAAAGCGCTTCGCCCCTCCTTGAGGGCGCACTCGCCCCTGTTGAGAAGCAGCTCTGGCCCTCACAGCCAGATCTCACCCAGGTGAACTTTGTCCCCGGGACTCAGCTACTTCCTACTCACATGTCCTACTCGCAATTGGCGACGTTGCTGGCACGCCCGTTGGAGTGGATCTTGGCGAAGCCTCTCGGAATTTCCGAGGGCCGTCGTCGCGGGCCATCAACAGGCAATGCCATGGTCGGCACCATGTTCCACAGGGCCTTGGAGCTGCTTCAAACCATAGACCACAATACGTGGACCGAGGATTCAGTTTCTGCGGCTCTTGAACGCGCGATTGGTGAAGTCGCTGTGGAACTCAACGCACCCGGCCAGGCTTCCCGTCGACAAGAACTCCACGCCCTCGGTGTGCTTTCGATCCTCTCGTTCCGCGACAAGCTCGTTGAGAAAGGCTGGAAGTTCGACGCGGCCGAAGCCAAGTTCTCCATCCCGCTCGACGTCACCGTGGAAGGCGTGCCGGGAGGAAAGTGGACTATCGAGTCTTTCAATGGTTCGCGTGACATCGACGTGAGTGATTCGAAAACGGGACGTCGCTCGGTCCTCGACGCAAAGTACACGACGTCTAAGAATAAGTTCGAAGACGTCGTTAAGAAGAACGAAGCATTGCAGCTTGCGATTTATGCATGGTCAGTGGGATTCGCCAACGTTGACTTCACTGGATATTGGGAATTCCGCAAACACATCGTCATCGATGGCAAAGATAAGGAAACCACTGAGGCGCTCTATAACCGTGCGCTCCTTCTTTTGTCTAAACGACTCACCGACATCGCTGCGGGGTCCGTGGTTGATGAGGCACATCAAAGACTCAGGGACCCCGAAACCAAGCTCGATAAATTGACCGCGGAAGTACGGGCTGAACTAGGCGAAGAGTTCTTCTTCCCTGATGAAGTCACCTACCGCGACTATGACGTTTTGACTGGATTGAAGGGAAACTACTAAATGAGCACGGGCAATTACTCCCATTACACTCTCGTCCAGGCGAGCGCTGGTTCGGGAAAAACTTTCCGCATCACTGAGGACCTGGCTCAGGCCATCGACGAGGGCAAGGATCCATCACGCATCATCGCGACGACCTTTACGAAGGACGCCGCCGCCGAATTGGCTGGCCGCATCAGCGTCAAGCTCGTCGAGAAGGGAAAAGTGGTCGCTGCGCAAGAAATCGACTCGGCTCTCGTCGGCACTGTCAACTCGATCACTGATGCTCTCGTGCGTCGGTTCGCACTGCACAATGAAATCTCGCCGGAGCTTGCTGTGCTAAGTGAGAATGCCGAAAAACTAGCATTTGACACTGCATGCGACGAAGTACTCGCAGCATACTGGGAAGCCCATCGTGACCTGATCAAGCGTGTAGGTTATGCGGGACGCCGCACTGTTCATGGGGGCCTCACTGAGGGTCAAGGTGTGTGGACTGACTCCGTGAAGAAGCTCTCACAAGCACTACGCGCTAACGCCGTCGATGTCAACGATCGAAACGACCTCGAGGAACACATATCCAAGTCCCAACAGGCCTTCGCCGATAACTTCGACTTAGGAAATGAGACAGGTGATATTGAGGAGATTGTTGGCCGTGCGAAGGAAGCTTATGACTCCCTCATGGAGGTCATCAACGACGATTCGACCGAAGAAAAATGGCTAGGTGACGAAAAGCTAAGAAAAACTAGCGTCACATCGCTCAAAAAGAATCATGCGAAACGCACAAAGATCTACCAGCGGCTAAGTGCCAACCCCGCTGCCGTCAGCTGGGGCGAAGCACTCAAGCTCACCGCTGGTGAACTAGTCGGCGGTCCTAAAGTGACTGGACCGATTACCACCACGTTCGCAGACGAATTTCCCGCCGGCATGGGAGAAATCACGAAGCTCCAAACCTTCCGTGATGACACTTTCGATATCATCCGCATCGCCTTTGAAGCCGCACGAGACTGCGTGAATGCCTATACCGAGGCTAAGCGAGAGGCGGGTCTCATTGACTTTACGGACCAGGAAGCACGCGCACTTAAGCTACTTCAAGATCCCCATGGCGAAGCGAGCGAATGGATTCGCGAGTCCTTCGATGTCATGGTCGTAGACGAGTTCCAGGACACGAGCCCGCTCCAGTTAGCAATCTTCCTTAAGATTGGCGCACTCGTTGGTGACGTGCGTTGGGTTGGTGACCCGAAACAGTCCATCTACGGGTTCCGCGGCGCCGATCCAATTCTCATGCAGACTGCCGCACACGCCATTGAAGAAGGCGGTGGACAACAAGACTCTCTTTCAATGTCATGGCGCAGTTCCGGTATTCCACTTAAGCTCTCCAACGAATATTTCTCACGTGCCTTTGCTGATCAAACGAATGTAACGCTCAAGATCGATGAGGCCCGTCGCGAGCGGCGCCGCAATATCGACCACGAAGGCCGTATCTCCGTGTGGAGAAACGCAAATGCGGAAGCCAAGGTCGGTCTCCAACTCACTGTACCCATCGTCAAAGGCATTCAGGAGCTGCACGCTGAAAATCCCAAGCAGTCTATTGCTGTCCTGGTGCGTAGCAACGCAGACGCCGAGAAAGTCCTCGCCGAACTCCGCCAGGCAGGTATTCCTGCAACTGGCAAAGACGTGTCGGTCGACGAGGAAGTCGAAGCGATGCTGCTCGTTGCTGGTCTGCGCTACTGCTCCGATGGGTCGGACAGAGCTTCGCTCTTTGAGCTCATCACACTCATGCCAGAGCATGCTGCGCACGCAACGTGGTTTAAAGAACTCGCCTCCGCTCCAGACAGGAAGACTCGTACGGAGCTGAAGAACTCCTGGGCGGACGATCCTTCGCTCGCCGCAGTCAATGAGATTGCACGGCACATCGGGCAGCTCACGCCGTCGCGCGCGATTACGGAGCTCATCGACGCGCTGGATCTGCGTGCGCGAATCGCCAGCTCGCCATCTCCAGCTGGCCGCTACGACACGCTACTGGGGTTCCTTGAGCAAGCAACAATATATGAATCAGACCGCGAGGGAATTGGCAAGGCAGCCACAGTATCCGACTTCTTACGCAACTTTGACGCGGAGCAGCGTCTAACCAACGGCAAGGGCGTTGTCGCACGTTCCAGCCAAGAAGCCGGAAGCGTCTTTGTCACTACGATGCACGGCGCCAAGGGATTGGGCTGGCACACCGTTATCTTGGGATTGAAGAAGAGCAATGACAAGCTTCCTCCCGATGTGTGGACGGAACCTACCGACAGCGGCGCCTTTACGCTGGAGGCGCCCTTGGAGGGCCGTCACGTTATGTTCTGGCCCTACACCCTCACTGCTCAGAAGGCGTCGAAGGAGCACTTCCTCAAGACACCACTGATGAAGAAAAGGGAGGAGCGCACCGCAGAGGAAAACAAACGACTCGCCTACGTTGCCCTCACTCGTTCCAAAGAACACACCGTTTTCGTAGCCACTGAGAAACGGCTGGATAGCCATGATCCTCTCGATAAGAACAATGTTGTGCTGTCGACTAACGATGCAGAGGGCACCATCGCCATTTCTTCGGCGACGACCGAGCCGGTCACCCTACCCGCGGATTTCCGCACCTATAGCGAAGACGACGAGTCCGGCGCACCGGTAAGCAATGAGCAGCAGCGCTTGCTCCCCGAGTGGCGCGGCGAGTCCACGCGCACGGCCGAGCGCAAGGCGGCCCGCTTCGCGGCATCGCTGGTGACCTCGGCGGGCTGGGAGGACCGAGCGGATACCGCGGTGGTCGCAACGCTGGGTGCACGTCTGGTCGAGCACGGCGAGATGGACTGGAACAAGGTCGGCGACGCCATCCACACCTACCTCGGCACGAGTTACACCGCGCTCGACGAGGCGGCGCAGCTCGCGCACGCTGAGGCCATCTTGGGCCGCTGGGGGGTGAGCGCCATTGAGGCCAAAGACTTGGTCGAGGCCGGTCGGCGCTGGGATGCGTGGCTCACGGAAAACTACCCGGATGCGCCGCGGCTCACCGAGGTACCCATGCGCTACCTCGCGGACGGCCAGGTCGCCGAGGGCTGGATCGATATGCTCCTCGACACCGGAGACGACACGGTCGTGCTCATCGACCACAAGTCCAACCCGGGCAACCAGAAACCGGCGGAGTTCGTGAAGAAGCACTACCTGGGCCAGATGGCGACGTATCGCGCCGCTCTCGAGGCAGCGGGAAAGCGCTGCGACCGCATCCTCATTCACCTGCCGCTCGCTGGCGCCATCGTGGAGGTCGCCTTCCGCGACGAGCCGAGCGCTTAGCGGCGCCCACGGCCCCGCCTTCGTCCCCACGGCGAAGGCGGGCGTTGTCGTTTTAGCGTCGCCGCACGACCGCAAACATCATACCCACCGCGATGAGGAGGCCGATTTCGATCCACGCCCTGCCAGATACCGCCTAAGATCTGTGCAAACATGAGACTGCCTAGGACTTTACGGCGATCTGCAACGTCATCGTCATTGCCCATATCCTAGACAGGCCTTAAGCGGAGGAAGTGCTATCGTTTACGCCGTGTCAACAATCTGGTCAATCGTCCACAGAGATCTCGCGCGTGTGTGGCGCACGCCTGCGGTATGGATCATCGCCATCGGCGTCCTTGTCACGCCGGCGCTCTACTCGTGGTTCAACGTGCGCGCGTTCTGGGATCCCTATAAAAATACGGAACACCTCCAGGTCGCCGTGGTCAACGAGGACCGCGGCGCGGACTCGGAGCTTACGGGCCACCTCAACGTGGGTGGACAGCTCGTGGACAAGCTGCACGACAACCACAAACTGGGCTGGCAATTCATGGACGCGGACCAGGCGGCCGAGGCCGTGCGTCGCGGCGACGTCTTCGCATCCGTCACGGTCCCGGCCGAGTTCAGCCAAGACTTCGTGAGCCTTTTCGAGGGTGAGTATCACCAGCCCACGCTGCACTACGAGGTTAACGAAAAGCTCAATGCGGTGGCCCCCAAAATCACGGACACAGGCGCCTCGACGCTTGAGGAGACCATTGGCCAGACCTTTAAGGAGTCCGTCGCCGAGGCCGTCACTTCGGAGCTGCGCGACAAGGGCGGAGAGCTGAACGCGAAGCTCACGGATGCGGGAAACAGCGCGGCGGGCAACTTCGGCGAGACTGCGGACTCGCTGGAGAATGCGCATGGCATCCTCGCCGGCGTGCGCGACGAACTGGCCGCGGCCCAGCCCAAGGTCGCGCAAACTCAGCAGACCCTGCGCGATGTCAACGCCACGCTTGCCGATGCCCGTTCCTCCCTCGCCCGCGTCAACTCCCTTTCCGCAGGCATTCGGGAGACCGCAGGCGAGACCGGCCGCAGCCTCACCGACGCGCGAGCCGAAGGCACGGAGGCGCTCGCGGACGGCACGGCCGCTGCGAATGCCACGGTGGGCACGCTCACGGGCGAACTGCGCGGGGCGCTAGGCGGCCTTGATGCTGCAAGCCGCGCGGCCACGACGCTGCGCGACCAGACTGGCGCGCTGCTCAAAATCGTGCCTGGACAATTCGCTGGCGATCTGCGGGCGACGCATGACCAAGCGGCGGCGACCGTGGACAGCATCGACCGGCTGCGCGGCGACGCACAACGCGGCCTTGACGAGCTCGACACCGCGACGAGCGCCCTCGACGACGCGGTCGCGCAGGCGAAAGATGCCCAAGGCGGGTTGGTTGGCACGGCGCGCATCGACGCGGCGCTCGCCGGAGTTGAGTCCACCACCGCGCGCCTGAGCGCGCGGCTTGATGCACAGGAGGAGCTGGTGGGGCAGGCTGGCGAGCTGATTGGGGGCATCGGAAAGCAGCTGCAGGGCGCGGACCAGGTGCTCGCCTCCTTTGATGCGGACCTGGGCGACATCGAGTCGACCCTGCGTACAGCGCGTACGGATATCCTGGCGCTCACGCAGGATGCGAACAACGATAAAACGCTCACCACCGTGCGCGGTCTCGATACCGTCGCTGTGTCGAGCTTCCTGGCCGCGCCGGCGCAGGTCGATAGCCACTCGGTCTTTCCCGTCGAGCACTATGGCTCGGGCATGAGCTCGCTGTTTACCAACCTCGCGCTGTGGATTGGCGCGTTCATGCTGCTCATCATCTACCGCTCGGAGGTCGACGGGGCGCGTACGGTGCGACAGGCCTATACGGCGCGGTACCTCTTCCTCGGCATCATGGCCGTGGCGCAGGCTCTCATCGTCTCCGTGGGCAACCTCGCCTTCGGCGTCGAGACCGTCTCCCCCGCCGCCTACGTGGCGACCGCCGCGCTCATCGCGCTGGCGTATCTGTCCATTATTTTCTTCCTCGTCTCGACGTTCGGGCACATCGGGCGCGTCATCGCCGTCGTGCTCGCTTTCATCCAGATCCCCGGCGCGTCCGGGCTCTATCCCATCGAGATGACGCCCAGCTTCTTCCGCGAGCTCTACCCGTGGTTGCCGGTTAGCTACGGCATTTCCATGATGCGCGAGACCGTGGGCGGCTTTTACAGCCTGCATTATTGGCGCGACCTCGCAGCGCTCGCCGGCATGGCGCTTCTCGCCTTTATCGCGGGCGTCATCCTGCGTCGCCGCCTTGCACACGTCAACACGATGGTGAACGAGGAACTCGCCGCGGGCGNGCGACCAGACTGGCGCGCTGCTCAAAATCGTGCCTGGACAATTCGCTGGCGATCTGCGGGCGACGCATGACCAAGCGGCGGCGACCGTGGACAGCATCGACCGGCTGCGCGGCGACGCACAACGCGGCCTTGACGAGCTCGACACCGCGACGAGCGCCCTCGACGACGCGGTCGCGCAGGCGAAAGATGCCCAAGGCGGGTTGGTTGGCACGGCGCGCATCGACGCGGCGCTCGCCGGAGTTGAGTCCACCACCGCGCGCCTGAGCGCGCGGCTTGATGCACAGGAGGAGCTGGTGGGGCAGGCTGGCGAGCTGATTGGGGGCATCGGAAAGCAGCTGCAGGGCGCGGACCAGGTGCTCGCCTCCTTTGATGCGGACCTGGGCGACATCGAGTCGACCCTGCGTACAGCGCGTACGGATATCCTGGCGCTCACGCAGGATGCGAACAACGATAAAACGCTCACCACCGTGCGCGGTCTCGATACCGTCGCTGTGTCGAGCTTCCTGGCCGCGCCGGCGCAGGTCGATAGCCACTCGGTCTTTCCCGTCGAGCACTATGGCTCGGGCATGAGCTCGCTGTTTACCAACCTCGCGCTGTGGATTGGCGCGTTCATGCTGCTCATCATCTACCGCTCGGAGGTCGACGGGGCGCGTACGGTGCGACAGGCCTATACGGCGCGGTACCTCTTCCTCGGCATCATGGCCGTGGCGCAGGCTCTCATCGTCTCCGTGGGCAACCTCGCCTTCGGCGTCGAGACCGTCTCCCCCGCCGCCTACGTGGCGACCGCCGCGCTCATCGCGCTGGCGTATCTGTCCATTATTTTCTTCCTCGTCTCGACGTTCGGGCACATCGGGCGCGTCATCGCCGTCGTGCTCGCTTTCATCCAGATCCCCGGCGCGTCCGGGCTCTATCCCATCGAGATGACGCCCAGCTTCTTCCGCGAGCTCTACCCGTGGTTGCCGGTTAGCTACGGCATTTCCATGATGCGCGAGACCGTGGGCGGCTTTTACAGCCTGCATTATTGGCGCGACCTCGCAGCGCTCGCCGGCATGGCGCTTCTCGCCTTTATCGCGGGCGTCATCCTGCGTCGCCGCCTTGCACACGTCAACACGATGGTGAACGAGGAACTCGCCGCGGGCGGCCTCATCACGAACGAGGAAATCCACGCGCAAGGCTCGCGCTACAAGCTGGCAGACCTCCTCGTGGTTCTCCAGGACCGCACGGCGTTTACCGAGGGCTTGGGCGGGCGCTGGCGCGGCGTGCGCGGGCACTACGCGCAGGTCGTCACTATCACCATCGCGACGGGGTTCCTTCTCATCGTCGCCTTCGGCGTCATCGCGCACTTCGATGCTGGCAACAAGTCGCTCTACTTCGGGCTTTCTCTCCTCGTTACTCTAGTAGCCCTCGGCGTCATCCTCACGCTCGAATACGTCAAGCAATCCCTCGCCCGCGCCGAAGACCTCGCGCGCCTGCCAGAGAACGAACTGCGCCGCCATCTGCGCGCCGAATCCCTACCGGAGGGCGATACCCATGCGTAACGCATTGTCCATCCTGCGCGACGACCTGCGCGCCATCCGCACGAACACCATCACGGCGCTCATCGTCTTTGGCGTGCTCATCATCCCGCTCATCTTTACGACGTTCAACGTCTTGGCCTCCTGGGATCCCTTCGGCAACACGGGCAATCTCCGTATCGCCGTGGCCAGTAACGACAAGGGCCACGTCACCGATGTGGGCAAGCTCAACGTCAACCTGGGCGACCAGGTGCTTTCCCAGCTCGCGCGCAACGACTCCGTGGACTGGGTCATCACAGACAGCGCCGACGCCGTGGAGGGCACGAGGTCCGGCGACTATTACGCCTCCATCGTGTTACCCGAGTCCTTCAGCGACGACATGCTCACCTTCTACCTCGACGGCGCCGAGCCCACCCGCCTCGACCTCTATACAAACCAGAAGAAGAACGCGCTAAGCTCATCCATTACGTCCAAGGTCGCCACCGGCGTGACGAATAATATTGACGAAAGCTTCGCCGAGGTCCTGTCCGACGTCGGGCTGGGCCTGCTCTCCTCGCTCGATGACTACCTCAACGAGGACAACACGCAGTCCGCCCTGAGCACCATCCAAACCCGCATGCAGGCCACCAGCGGACGCCTCAACTCGGCGTCCGCCACCGTCCGCTCGCTCACCGGGCTCATCGATGGCGCGATTCCCCTGGCTACGAGCGCGGACTCGCTGCTCGCGCGCGCCAATACGAGTGATTCCACCGCACCCGCCACGCAGTCATCCTCTCCCGTCAATCTCGACGCGACGCTGCGCGAGTCTGCCGATGCTCTCTCTTCCGCACTCACCGCTGCTTCCTCCAGCCTCGGCACGGTAAGCGCCCGCCTCGACGACGCGACGGGCACCAACGCGCTCAATCCGAATGAGCTACACGACCTTGCCAAGCAAGTCCGTTCCCAGGCGGAAGGTCTCGACACCGCGCGCGGCGCGCTTGCCGGCCTGGCCCTGCCCACCACGCAGTTCGATACCGCCGCCGCCCAGGCTCGCGCAATGGCCGACTCTTTGGACACGACCGCCACCGCCCTCGAGACCGGTGCACAGGACACCTCGGCCGCAGCGCAACGCGCCCGCGACGCCGTGGATCGCGCCTCGCGCGCTGTCGAAGACGCCCGCACGAGTTACACCACGGATCTCAAGCCACAGGTCGCTGAGCTGTCACAGTCCATCAAGGCGGTCGCCGACGACGTCGCCACGGTGCGTTCCGATCTCGATGCCGCCCGCGCGAATGCCGCGGGTGCAGACTCACTGGCCTCTCGCCTGGAATCCTCGCGTGACGAAGTAGGCGCGCTCGCGGACAAACTCGCCGCACAGTCGGCCGAGTTCGAGCGCATCAATTCCGCGCTCGATGACGCCCGCCAGACGGGCGACTTGGATAAGCTCGCGCGCGTCGTCGGCGACGATCCGGGGCTCACCGCCTCCCGCTTGGCCTCGCCCCTGGGGCTGGACCGCGAAGCTGTCTTCGCTGTGAAGTCCTTTGGCGCGGCGATGACGCCGTTCTACACCACGCTCGCTTTGTGGGTGGGCGCGCTCATTGCATGTGTGTTCATCTATGCCAACGCGGAGCGCACCTACCGCCGCGGCGAGACCGCGATGAGCCGCAACGCCATCTTCCTCGGCCGCTTTCTCACCTTGGCGCTTATCGCACTTATCCAGTCCACGCTCGTGACGACGGGCCTTATCTTCTTCGTCGAGATCGCCCCACAGCACCCCATACAACTCATCGTCGTGGGCTGGGTGATCGCACTCGTGTTTATGATGCTTGTCTACGCCCTCGTCGTCACTTTCGACAACGCGGGCAAGGCCATCGCCGTCGTCCTCCTCGTCATCCAAGTCTCTGGCGCCGGCGGTTCCTACCCCCTGCCGCTGCTGCCCGAGTTCTTCCAGAAAGCTAGCCCCTGGCTGCCTGCGACGCATGCCATCAGCGCGCTGCGCGCGGCCATCTCCGGTTCCTATGAGGGCGACTTGTGGCGGGAACTCGGTCTGCTGGTCCTCTTCACCATCCCCGCGCTCATCCTGGGGCTCTGGCTGCGTCGCCTCATGGACGGCTATCACGAGCGTCTCAGTGCGGCGATTGCGAGCACCAAGGTCATGGCGAGCTAGACCACCGGCGGCTTCCACATGGCCAGCTCGTTGGGGCCTGCGTCCTTGCTGGGGATCTCCCCGAGCGGAACAAACCCCAACCGCGTATACAGCCGCGCCGACCCCTGCGTCGTGGCTTCCAGATACACCGCATCGTCTCCTGCGCGCGTCAATCCATGCTCCAGCAGCTGAGAACCAATGCCTTGGCCTTGCGCTCCTGGCGCTACCACGAGCGTATAGAGGTACCAGTGCGGGAATTCTGGATGGTACTTCGCCGCTTGTGCTTCGCTCACCGCGAGCTTGACCAATCCGGTGCCAAAGACGCGCGCCAATTCGCTCGCCAGCCGCAAATACGACCCCGCCCCAAACGTCGTGCCCGGGCGCTCCCAGAGCGCTACCCCGAGCACCTCCCCGTCCTCGTCTTCACAGATATCCGCCACGCCGCGCGGAACATACTGCGTGCGCAGCTGCGCCCGAAACAACGCGTCAAGCGCCTCCTCTGGGTTCTCGAGGTTTCCGATCACCCGTCCGAACGACGGATCATGAGCGAACGCGGCCGCCAACACGGCAGCCGCGCCTGGAATATCGGATTCTGTCACAGCACGAATGTTCATACGTCTCGACAATAGCGAAGAGCGCCCCCGTGTGCAGCGGACAGCAGCGGGCCGATTTAGCGAGGCAAGGCGATGCTGTACTTAATCCCTTTGCTCTCGAGCAATTCGAGAAGGGGCTCGCTCGGACCCAATTGATTTGATACGGCGCTGGGGAAAAAGTGCCACGTTGCTCCTTTGATCTGTCCGGTTTCTATGAGGTAAGCATCAGATTCGACTTGCCTTCTAATAGACTCCGTGAGCACCACCGGCCCCACTTTCGATTCGTGGGCAATTCCGTCAGCGAAAACATCCACGCGCCGCACCGCCCGGTTGCTCACCTCAACGCACTCCGACGTCCGCAGCACGACCTGGGTTGAGGGCTCAATATTCTTCCTCACGAGTCGTTTCTTCACGAGCATGAGCTTGAGATAGTCCTCGCCTGCGCGGCCATCTTTCATAAACTCCACAGCTGGGGTTGCAACATGTCCCGGCCGCTGGCGATATCCCGCTAACTTGTCGAGGTTCACCCGCCCTCCCTTCATCAGGCGGAGAAGGCTTTCGGGAGTTGCGCCTTCCTTAACGAGGTAATCCCACTGCTTATAAACACCTTTGCTTGCATTCTCGCGAACCGGCTTGGGAAGCTTCGGAATCCTTGCAATGAGCGTGCCCGCACTCGCGGCCAGCGCAGGGTATGTGGTGCTAAAAGCCGATACACGCTTCGGGATGGAAGCAGCGTCTCCAGCAAATCCAATGATGCCTACTGCAGTAAACGCCGCCGTGACCCAATCACCATGAATAGCGGAGACCAAAAAGTCTCGTAGATCTGTAGCATGCGCAATGAATTTGCCGATACCCGGAATGAACCCTGCCCCTGCGACGAGAATGTTCCCTGCCAACCAAGCGACGGAATCTACCGGCATGGCATCGCCAGCGAAGGCTCCTTTGGCGAAATCTTTGGCGTATGTGAGCTTCGAGACCTCTACGTCCTCAAACAGCGGATCAAGCTCCTTGACTGCTCGATAGGTCACTTCGAAGGCGTCGTTATAGCCGTCCGCATCCGTATCGCGTGAGAGTGGGTCAGTGCCGTAGGTCTGAATTTCCTCAAAGTCGTCGAGGCCATCGCCATCCGAATCCTTGATATGCGGATCCGAACCCGCGTCCAGTTCCTCCGCGTCATCCACTCCGTCGCCGTCAGTGTCCGCCTTCAGAGGATCCGTACCGGTGTCGTCGACCTCAAATCCGTCAGTAAGCCCGTCCTGGTCAGTATCTGCTTTGCGCGGATCAGTACCGAGTCGGGTTTCCTCGCCATCCTTAAGCCCGTCCTGGTCACCTGCCGAGTACACGGAGAGATCGCCAAGCTCATCGCGAATCATCATCTCGATCATCTCAGCGTCAAGCACGACCTCCACGTCCTGCTCATAGCCATCTCTGTTGCACACCACATCGACCAGGCGCGCCAGGACAGGCATGTAGCGGTTGTAGGCGATCTCAGGGTGCAGGTCGCGGTATTGCTGCCCAAGGCTTACAGTAAAGTCACGAATCGCTTCCCAGCGGGTAGCAGGGATGGTGGATGGTTGGTAGGTTTCGAGGGCCATGTTCGCCGGCCCTTTCTCTCGACAGCTTCGAGGTCGTAGGGATGACCTACCGGTCTACCGGGTCCAGGATCCCTCCGGCAACTCGACGGGCTTAGCTATGGTCTCCCGTTCCGGCCACACACTCGTCTCCACAAATTCTTCAATCGCCATGATGGTATCGACTCTGGGGATCGACTCCCCGCGAATGAAGCGGGTAATCATGGTGTGTGAGACATGCGAGCGCTCCGCCACGTAGCGAACAGAGCCGTTTTTGCCGACCTCGTTCCTCAGGCTTTTAGCGAGCAGGAGCAACCGGCGATGGACCGCGTTGCGTACATCTTCGGGATCAGTGTCGGGCCAGTCGGGATACGTGTCCACGAGACGCTTCTGAGCGGGCATACGACCTCCCTTGTTAGGCAACGGCAGCTGTGACTGATCGTAGGTGCGTAGAAGCGCCAGGGCAAGACCTACGACAAGACTTTGCCCACAGCATTAGCCACTGCAAATCCCAGCATTGGAGGTACAGCGTTACCAATCTGTCGAAACTTTGAAGATTGCTGTCCTTGGAACGGCGTGTCTCGCGGGAACGTCTGAATTACGCCGGCTTCTTCCACGGTCAAACGACGCAGGTGAGCATCTTTCGGGAGTTCGGTGAAAGGCTTTCTTTTCTCGACAAACAAGCGCTGATGATACTGCTCAATCCAGGCAGGACGGTTAAACTCCAAGGCGTCTTGGTCGATGATCGGCGTTCGGTTTCCGCCCATTGAAGCTGGCAAAGTCGGAGCTGGACGATCAAGGTTGATTGCACGCCCTTGGCCGTTAAATAGCATGCCTGCGTATGGGGACAAACGCAGGATTGGGTTCTTTGCCATCGTAATTTTTGCTGTACACAGCGAGTCGTTCCCCGGCTCTCCATACGTCGGCAGCTGCCCTAGTGCCTCCCGGACAGACGGCGGGTTGTCGCGAGTCGGCGGTGTAGAGAAGTCAAGGTCTGGACTATCTAGCGGCGTGCCGATCAGGAACATGCGAAGTCGCTTCTGCGGAACGCCCCATTCCGAGGCATCGAGCACCACGAGGTCAACCTTATAGTTGAGAGCAGCCTCTTCCCGCAGCTGCGCAATAACGTCTTTCCAGCGCTTGTTTCGTGCGAGTGCAGCCACGTTCTCCATAACAAAAGCTTTCGGCTTGATGCGTCCAACAAGCCCAAGAAAGTCAAATACGTGGCGTGAACGAGGATCGTTAGGATCCATTCGACCCGCGACGGAGAATCCTTGACACGGCGGGCCGCCAATAACGAGATCAGCCTGCCCTTCGTAGAACTTGTCGCTGAGATTTCGCACGTCGTCGCAATGCACGTCAGCCTCAGCTAGATTGCCCACCACATCTTTCCATTGCGGATCCTGAATCGTGTGGAGCAGCTTATGAGTCTGGGTTGCGTCTGGTGCAATGTCGTTGGCAAACACTGCGTTAAACCCGGCTCGTGCAAAGCCGAGATCGAGACCGCCTGCGCCGGAGTATAGGGATACAACCGACCCAGAATACTGACCAACGGGGGCGATGCTATTCGATTTCGTCATAGCTCGACATCCTACTTGTTTAAATAGCAACTTGTCGAAGTGGGGGGTGACTTAGGCTGTCCCTATGCAAAACGGAAAAGCTGTAGACGCATTCCGCCGCGAGGTTGTAGAGCACCTAGCGAACCTGCGTCAACAAAAGGGAATGTCCCAGACCGCTTTTGCACGCGAGCTTGGAACGGAGCAGTCCATCATTTCAAAGGTCGAATCTTTCAACCGTGAGCTTGGACTCCACGAGACTTTTGCCTGGGGAGAAGCTTTAGGGCTGTCCCCTACTGAGACTGCCGACCTTCTCGCCGCCGCTTGGACGAAACACTGCGCTCGCCGAAAGGGATTTTGGGAGTCATGACCGACAACTACCCTCAGTCACTGAAACTAGCTATCGATGGGCTGCAGCTCCCTCGTAGCCCGCACTCCCAGGTTGGCTATGCATGGATTGAGCCTGTCCTAGCCGACTTCAAACGCACCGTGGATGACGGCGGCATTCAGATTGACAATGATGTTGACGAATGGCAACACGGAAAGCAGCCGTCCAAGTTTCTCAAAGCGGTAATTACTGCCGCTCTTGAGGCATACACCGAGGATTACTATTCGATTACTGGCCCCACCTATCTCGACCTATTTAAGCGAATCACTAAGGGAGGCAACAAGTGGCGAGGCCCAGACTGGTGGGTAACAAAGCTGCTCTTGTCGAAGGCTCGAATCATCGGGTACTTGCAACGAGCTGAAGGTTACTCCGCCTCACAGATTGTTCGCACACTCGCAGCAACCGACCAGTCACTACAGGTTCCGTTCCAAGCTGTGCAGATAATCGCAGCCAGCTATGAGGCCGAAGCTGTCCCACCCAAGGAAGACGAAATCGACAAGACCTGGCAGATCGATTCTGACTATGGTGGTCTCCTTTTTGCGGATGCTTCGCTGCACGACTCCCTCGAAATCGCCGATACAATGGCGGACAAGTTCGTCCCCCACTCGCATGTCGAAGAGCAACTCGAATTGCTGGTAGGAGCTGCTGACGAAGCGGGTTCCAGTGAAGTCAATTGGCCTTACTTCCAAATGTTGTACTGGCTGAGTCTCATCGTGGAATACTACGACCACCCAGCAGGCAGCCTCTATGAGTTCGTGCCTCGTGGTACGAGTGCCAACCATGTCTTTGAGAAGTTTGAACTAAGTACGAACAACCCATTCCTTAACAATGCCAAGGCCACCGCGTTCTTAAGCCGAGAGTGGGCATTAAACCGTGGCGGAGACGATGCACATGCACTAGTCGCTCTGGTTGAGTTGCTAGAGAGTATCCCTCACGCAGCCGGTGTCGAGGTTGCACGAGTGCTACGGGCCTGGGTGGTTCGCACATTGTCCATGCTCAAAGAAGAGCGTCGCTACGTCAAGATTACTAACCCTCAGCAAGCTTTCCACAGCATCGTGGAAGAGATTTGCGAACGCGAGACTAATACCTACGGTGTCATTGAGCAGCGAGTCGTTGACGCGCTGAGTTCACTAGCATTTGTCACTGATCCGACTTGGCGACCTAATGGCCTTGGAGATCACGTGAATGCTACCAATACGTCGCGTAAGAAGTTAGGGGACGTCGAGTTCACCCAGTTTGTTTCTGGTTCGCAGGACACCCCGACCAAGATCCGCTCAATCGCCCTCGAAGCACATGGTGGGCACTTAACCAAAGCCTATGTTGAAAACCACCAGAAGTCATTGGAAGCGAGTCTTAATCACCGCGTTGAAGACGAGTGGTCGAAAATTACAGACCCAGAGTTCTGCGCTTTGGAAGTCATTTACGTAGCCCACTCTCGAACCAACGACGTGCCTACAGAGCCGCTGACGATGGCAGGCATCAATGTCGAGACCAAGTACATGGACTATCACGAACTCGCAGATCTAGCGTGGTCTACATCGTCGCTAGACCTACAGCTTGAGATCTTCGACCGCTGGGTTGTGGACGTATTCAATTCGCCTCGCGTTCGCCAATCTGTCAGGGATAAGGCCGTCGAGATCATGGGCGACTCAGCGACCCTAGTAGCCGAGTTGAAGCACGGCTGACATGCCTACCACCCCTATCCCCGACTTCGTAGCCCAGCTACTCTCCCACCCCGACCTGCCCCCTGATGCGCAGGACAATCTGTTCCTGACAGATCTCGTGACGTGGGCCGTGGAGAAGCAGGGCTACGAACTCGCCGTTGAGTACGTGAAGTGCCCCGGGTTTTGTTCCTAGGCATTTGCCTTGATTTCCATTATTTCTCGACTGGGGTCGTGTTCCCGAAATTCGGCTTCGACTTCAGCTGGGGTGCGGTAGCCCAGGCTCTGGTGGAGCCGTGATTCGTTCCACCAGTTAACCCGCTCGAACGTCGCGATTTCCACGTCGACGACATCGGCCCATGAGCGCCTATGAATCAGCTCATTCTTGTAGGAGCCGTTGACATTCTCAGCCAAAGCATTGTCATAGGAATCACCAACAGTGCCGGTAGACGCCGTAATTCCGTGCTCAGCCAGGCGCTCGTTGTAGACGATACTCACATATTGTGAGCCGTGGTCTGAATGGTGAATTAGGCCCGCCGTTTCCTTGGCGCACACGATCGCCTGGTTCAACGCCTGCAGCGGCAACGCCTCAGTACGCATCGAATCAGACAACGCCCACCCGACAATCCTCCGGGAGTACACATCAGTGACAAAAGTGACCCGGTTCCAACTCAGCCGTGTAAGCGAGTTTCTGACTGGAACACGTTTGGCAACGTCGCACCCCAGGCTCCCCCGGCTGCAGCCTAAAGACCAACAAAGACCACCGCCTGTATAGGCCGTGGTCTACAGGTCGTGGGCTACTGCCCGTTGAGCCAAAAACTCGCTCTATCTCTGTTGCTTTTAAGCACCAAGGATCACGCAAAACAAGCAAAATCCCGATTCTCATTGGCGAGAATCGGGATTTCGTTCGGCGATTGTCAGTTTCGTGAACTTTGCAGGTCAGAAACGTGAAACCGCCACGTTGTACCCCGTACGGGATTTGAACCCGTGTTACCGGCGTGAGAGGCCAGCGTCCTAGGCCGCTAGACGAACGGGGCGCGGTCTGTGCAGTAAGCGAGGCTCGCTGCGGACTTCATAAGAGTAAACGACGCGTCTACATTCCACCAAATCCGCAGTACACACCATAGAAATGCGACGGAAAAACTATGTGCCAGCACCACCCTCTGCGCCACCGCACTGGCGCTAACGGCTTGCAACACGGGCGAGTCCGAACGGGTCACCATTACCCACGTCACCACAGTGAAAGAGTCCCCGACGAAAACAAGCACGACGACTCCTCCGGCAACGAGCAGCAGCACAACACACCAAACGACAGAGCCCCCACGACCGAACACAACGAACTAGCGACGTCAGAACCCACAGCGCCTGCGCAAGAACCGAGCCACCAGGATCCAGTCGTTCTGCACGAAGCTGACCATGGATACAAGTGGTTCTTACGCGACCCCCTACAACTCACAGGACGAATGTGAAAGTGCAGCATCCCAGTGGCCAGCGAACACAGGTTCCTGCGCTCTCCAACCACAAGGATGTATTCACTACGCGCTGCGTCACGATGCTGAAGTCATCGCGAAGCACGAAGCCCAGCGCAAGCAAGAAGAAGCGGCACGCACCGAACAGTAGCAACAGCAACAGATCCGGACCCTAGAGTTAGCCACGATTGGACCGTATGCCTCTCAGTGGACATGCAAGCAAGCGCAAAGCACGTGGCCCGCGCCATCGTTCACATGCTTCCCAAATCAACCCGGTTCAGCACAAGTAAAGGCCTAGAAAACCAATAAAAATCCCGGACCGTGTGTGCGCTACTTCGTTTAAGCTTCGCGGAGCCGTGGTGCGGATCGAATCAGTGGTTATTCCGCTGCAAACCTGTAGGTAAAAGGGCTAGAAGCTAGGTTGTGTGGCGCTGGTCCGGGACGACGTTTCGTCCTATATGCATTGTGCTTTTAAGCTCCTGTACTTCGTACAATCGTTGTTAAAAAAGAAGTTGTGGATTATGGCTATGCCGCTATTTTCGCACTACATCAGGGAGAAACCGTCTGAGTAATAATGCGCTTGACTTTCGTCCATTCGCATCCTTTCTGTCCGCTTTCTGCTTACAACCCGTAGCCTAAACCCCAGTCCGCGCCGTGGGAAGACCTTCGCAAAACTAATAGCTGGTATTCACCCACAGTCCCTCTTTTGTGCAGCAAAATATAGTGTGGCCCCTGCCTGGTATGGGGTACCTCCATACCAGTTCGAACGAAAAGGTCTGCCATTACCCCTAGGCGGTCCAGAGATCCACACCCGCAGTACGGCACATCTGGACGAGGTTGGTCTTCAACTCGTCGTCTCCCTGGAACGCATCTTCCAGAATGATGAACTGCACTGGCTTCATGGCGACCGCATCACGCAACTGCGCGAGAGTCGGGGTGACATGCTCGTCGAGATACGCCAAAACCGCAACCTCTTCACCGCCAGCCCCGTCGCTGCGAACCACGGCCTTATAACCCGCGCCGGCGATGTCGCAGTCACGGATCTTCTCAGTGAGCGACAATCCCTGTTTAATGAGGATTTCCGCAAGGATGTCATCCACCGTAGCGTCGTCGTCCACGCTTCCGCGCAGGTCTAGCAAGTGCTGCTCCAGCGTCGTCACGTCCGTATCCGCCGCCGTCTGCCACTTCACAAAGTTGGTATCCGAAAGCACGTAGGAACGGAATCCCGTATCGAGGGGCACCTCGCGTTGTGCGATCACCCCGGCGTACTCGGCGGCCACTTTGTCACCTGCCCTCCGGATGCGCTCACGGGAGATGCTCGCGATGTCCTCGAAGCCGACCTTCCGCGCTGCGGAGTTCTCCGGTGTGGGTTCAGGAAGCTGCACCTGAATGGTACGGCGACGCACGCCGTCCTCGGCATTAAGCTGCATGACGGCATGCGCCAGGCTTCCGGATCCCGCGAAGAAGTCCAGGGCAATATCGCCGTCGTTCAGATTGCCCAGGCGCACCAAGTTCTGCAGCAGCTTCGTGGGCTTGGGGTTGCTGAAAATGCTTTTTACACCGAAGAGTTCAGCGACTTCTGCGGAGCCTTCCTGGTTGCTGCCAAACAATTCATGCGGGAACCAGTTGGTGGCGGACTGACCGCTTTCCTCACGCTCGGACTGGAATTGCTTCTTGCGCGGCAAGCCGTCGCCACCCTTGGTGAAGACAATGCGGTTATCAGCAAGCAGCCTTTCAAAGGTCGCCTTCTCGCCCATCCACACCTCGTTGAACTCGACGCCCGTAGGCGAAACAATCGTGTACGAGGAACCGCCTTGGCCTGCACCCACCTTCCATGGCTTGGAATTCCACGGTCCGCGCGGGTCGTTATCGGGGTTCGTGAATTTGCCCGTGAGCGGCAGCTTGCCCACGCCAGCGCGCTTGAGATGCGCCGAGTTCCGTGCGTAGACCAGAATGTGCTCGGCCACAAGCCCGATGAGCTTGGTGGGGTCATTGGGCTGATTGTGGCGCCGGCGCCAGTGGATCGAGCCTTCGAAGTTCAGCTCGCCAAAGATTTCATCGAGGCACTTCTTTAGGTGCGAGTACTCGTCATCGCTAATACTCACGAAGATGACGCCGTCTTGGCTAAGCAGGTTGCGCGCGAGCTTCAGGCGCGGATACATCATGTTGAGCCAGTTGGAATGGAAACGCCCCTCCGACTCAGAGTTGGAGGAGAGTTTCTTGCCTTCCTCGTTGACTTGTTTCGACCAGTCGAGATAGGTGCCAATCCCCTCTTTGAAGTTGTCCGGATAGACGAAATCGTGACCCGTGTTGTACGGCGGATCGATATAGATCATCTTGATTTTGCCGTGGTAGTGCTTCTGCAAAACCTTGAGGACTTCCAGGTTGTCGCCCTCGATGAAGACGTTCTCGGTGGTATCCCACTCCTTGGAGTTGGCCTTATCGGGCCGCAACGTGGCGGTAGTGGGCTGCTGTGCTGCCCGCATGGCACGCTTCTTCCCAGGCCAGAACAAGCCGAAGCGCTCGGCGGCATCGGAAGCATCCTCGCCAAGGAGCTCACCGAGCTTCGCGACGTCGATCCTGCCGTCGCTGAACGCTTCCGGAACGAGCTCAGCTAGCTGCTGCGCCAACTGGGTACGCAGCTCGGGGCTGCTGCTCGGGACTGCATTCATCGGCTCACGTTCTTCGCTCATCGTCGTCTCTCCTGGGATACTGCGGTGCGGCTACTTCTCTCAGTACACAGTAATCAGGCCCCCGACATGAGCACCTCATGGGGCATCTCGTCACTTTCGTGAAGTACCACACTTTTCTTGACTTTTATGAGCGCTCCGCAGCATCATAAGAACAGGTTTCCAGTAACGCTGGGACGCGGATTGTAACCCGATTTAGTTCGGGGCAAGACCTGAGCAACACGCTCGCCTTTCAAGGGCGCGCGTGGGGCTCAGGTCTTTTTGCATTTTCGCCCAGCTCTTCCACCAAGGAGTACACGATGACCACGAAGACCGACTTCGAGCCGCTGTCCAAGGCAGTGCTCGAAGGACTCGGCGGAGCAGACAACGTCAGCTCCGTGACCCACTGCGCCACGCGTCTGCGCTTCAAGATTAAAGACGCCTGTAAAGTCAACGACTCAAAGATTGAGGACACCGCGGGCGTCATTGCGCTCATGAAGGCCGGTGGCCAGCATCAGATCGTCATTGGCAACGATGTGCCATTTGCGTATGACGCCGTGGTGTCGCTACCCGGTATGGCGACCAAGGGTGCCAGGGGCGCAGCGGTCGAAGATTCCGATGAAGACAATGGAGAAAAGCCCAACGCATTTAACGCCTTCATCCAGCTCATTTCTTCGCTGTTTACTCCAATCCTGTGGCCCCTCGCCGGCATTGCCCTCGTCAAAGCATTCCTCTCTGCTGGAACAAACCTGGGCTGGTTTGACACCGAATCCACGAATTACATCGTCTTTGCTGCACTGGCAGACGGCCTGTTCTTCTTCCTGCCCATGTTCCTCGCAGTGACCGCCGCACGTCGGTTCAAGATGAACGAGTTTATCGCCATGGCGACCGTTGCTCCGCTCGTCTACCCGAGCATTATCGGGCTCGCTTCGGTTGACGCTGACCTCAAGCTTCTCGGTATTCCGCTCACGGCGATGGATTACAGCTCGTCCGTCATTCCGGCCATCGTCACCGTGTGGCTGGCCAGCTACGTGCAGCATTACTGCGAGAAGATTCTGCCTTCCGCGGTGCGCAACTTCATGACTCCAGTCCTCGTCTTGCTCATCATGGTCCCCATCGTCCTGCTCACTGTAGGCCCCCTGACTATGAAGCTGGCCGCGTGGATTTCTGCTGGCGTCGCCTGGCTGTTCCAGGTCGCTCCGTGGCTGGCCGGGGGTTTGCTCGGTGCTTTCTGGCAGGTCCTCGTCATCTTCGGTCTGCACTGGGGCTTCGTCCCTATCTTCCTCAATGACATCGCCAACCTGGGCCATTCCGCGATGATGGCACCTCTCCAGGCAGCCGTAATGGCCCAAGCCGCAGCAGTTACCGCTGTCGCACTCCGGTCGCACCTTCCGGCGCGTCGCAAGCTCGCCGGCCCGTCCGCTGTCTCCGGCATCCTGGCGGGTGTTACTGAACCTGCCATCTACGGCATCAACCTCCCACTCAAGGTTCCGTTCTACGCTGGCGTCGTGGGTGGTGCTGTCGGCGGCATCATCATCGGCCTGGCCGGTGTGTCCTTCAACTCCTTCACGTTCCCGTCCCTGCTCGCATTCCCTGCGGCACTGGGCGAAGGCAACTTCCTCATGTTCGTCATCGGCACGATTATCGCCATGGTCATCGCGTTTGTCGGTACCTGGATCCTGCTCCCCCGCGCTGAGCGCAGGGAAGAAGAAGCCAAGGCCGCTAAGGCCGCAGCCGAGCTCGAAGCCACTGAAGGCGACGACAACACGGCCGCTGCAACAGAGGACGCGTCGTCTGACACGGTGCTCATCCCCGTCAACGGCACGGTCATCCCGCTCGACGAGGTTGAAGACAAGGTCTTCGCTTCAGGCGCCATGGGCGAATCCATCGCCGTCGAGCCATCGAATGGACAGGTGCTCGCACCGGTATCGGGCAAAGTCGTCGCCGCTCCCAAGTCCGGCCACGCCGTCGGCATCAAGTCAGCTGGTGGCGTCGAGACCCTCGTTCACGTAGGCATCGACACGGTTCAGATGGACGGCGAGGGCTTTACGCCCCACGTCACGGTGGGCGACCACGTCCAAGCTGGCCAGCCCATCGTCGACGTGGACCTCGACGCGGTAGCTAAGGCTGGGTACAAGGCCACGACCCTTCTCATTGTCACCAATTCGAAGAAGCTCAGCACGGTCGAGCACCTCGCACAGCCTGGCTTGGTCGTCGCTGGAGAACCCGGCCTGCGCGCGGCGAAGTAATCCACTTATCCCTAGGCTGGACACCAACGTCCTGCCTTCCAGCACTCATCACAAGGAGAAATCCATACATGTTCCCACAGAATTTCCTTTGGGGCGGCGCCACCGCCGCAAACCAAATCGAAGGCGCATACAACGTGGATGGCAAGGGCCTGAGCATCCAAGACGTCATGCCCGATGGCTTGCAAACTCCGCCCACGGAAGGCCCCACGGATGACAACCTCAAGCTTGAGGCCATCGATTTCTATCATCGCTATGCCGAGGACATCGCACTGTTCGGTGAGATGGGCTTTAAGACCTTCCGCTTCTCCATTGCCTGGAGCCGCATCTTCCCACGCGGCGATGAAGATGAGCCGAACGAGGAGGGCCTGCGCTTCTATGACCGCGTGCTCGACGAACTCGAGAAGTACGGCATCGAGCCCCTCGTCACGCTGAGCCACTACGAAACACCTCTCGCCATCGCACGCGAGTACGGCGGGTGGTCCAACCGTGAAGTCATCAACTTCTTTGAGAAGTACTGCCGCACCGTGTTCGAGCGTTACAAGGGTCGCGTGCACTACTGGCTCACCTTCAACGAGATTAATTCGGTACTCCACTTCCCGTTCTTCGGTGGTCTCGAGGGCACGCCAGAGGAGGTTGGCCCGCAGAAGCTTTACCAAGCTGTCCACCACGAACTCGTGGGCTCTGCACGTGTCACTAAGATTGCACACGAGATAGACCCGAACAACAAGGTCGGCTGCATGATCATCGCGGTGCCACGCTACCCGCTAACGCCGAATCCACAGGATGCCCTCAAAGCGCTGGATAAGAGCCACGATGACCTTGCCTTTGGTGATATCCACTGCCGTGGGTACTACCCGGGTTACTACCTGCGCAAGCTCAAGAACCTCGGTGTCGAGCTGGATATCACTGAGCAGGATCGTGACGACCTTACCAACACGGTCGACTTCGTCTCCTTCTCCTACTACATGTCCGTGTGCGAAACCGCTGATCCGGCCAAGGACACGGCAGGTCAAGGAAATATCGTGGGTGGCGTTCCCAACCCAACCCTCGTGGCCTCCGAGTGGGGCTGGCAAATCGACCCGGTCGGCCTGCGCATCATCATGAACGAATACTGGGACCGCTGGCAGAAGCCGCTGTTCATCGTTGAAAACGGCTTGGGTGCCAAAGACAAGCTCGTCGATGGCCCCGAAGGCCCCACTGTCGAGGATGACTACCGCATCGACTACCTGAACCAGCACCTGGTCCAGGTCGGCGAGGCTGTCGAGGACGGTGTCGAGGTCCTCGGCTACACCACGTGGGGCTGCATCGACTTGGTCTCCGCATCGACAGCGCAGATGTCCAAGCGTTACGGCTTCATCTACGTCGACCGCGACGATGACGGCTCCGGCACGCTCGATCGCTACAAAAAGAAGTCCTTCGACTGGTACAAAGAGGTCATCGCCACCAACGGCGAGTCCCTCACCAAGTAGTCCCGCCCGTTCCCATCCAAAGAGAGGCAATCTGCAGCGATGAAGGTCGTGCGTGTGCTCAATAACAACGTCGTCCTCGCGGTCGACGAGACCGGCGCGGAAGCCATCCTCACTGGGTGGGGCGTGGGCTTCCAAGCGAAGCCTGGCCAGCCGGTCAAGACTGACAAAGTCACGCGCACGTTCAGGCCCGAAAATGATCGCGATAGCGATAACCTCGCGCAACAGCTCGCGGCGCTGGACCCCAGGTTCCTCGCCGCGGCCGATGACGCGCTCCGTGCCGAATTCGAGGATCGAGGCTCGGCCACCGTTGTGGCCCTCGCTGACCACCTCAGCGTCGCTGCGGTGCGCGTTGCTGCCGATGCCGCCACCGCCGCCCAGCCGCATCCACTCACCGCCGAGGTCAAGCACCTCTACCCCGCTGAGTACGCGGCCGGAGAGCGGATTCTTGCCCACGTGAACAAGCAGCTCGAGCTCGACCTGCCGCAGGTCGAGGCCGTTGCCATCGCCATGCACTTGGTCAACGCTGGTTTCCACACAGACGACCTTGCGGAAACCTACCGCATGACGGGCGTGTTCGGGCAGCTCTTCGACATCATCGATACAAGCTTTGACATCGAACTCGACCGTCAGTCCATTTCCGCCGCACGTTTTATCACGCACATGCGCTACTTCTTCGTGCGCGTGAGCGAAGGCCGGCAGCTCAACGAGGGCATGAGCGTCCTCAAAGACAGCCTGCAGCTGTCCCACCCGCAAGCGGTAACCTGCGCCAGCCGCCTCGCCTCCGTCCTCGAGCTGCGCCTTGGCGCGCCGCTCACTGACGACGAGGTGAGCTACCTTGCGCTGCACGTCGCGCGTCTCGTCGGCGAGCACCACGCTGCGCAGTAGACAGGCCATGCATGACGAAAGCCTCCAACCGAAGTTGGAGGCTTTCGCTATTTTGTACCCCGTACGGGATTTGAACCCGTGTTACCGGCGTGAGAGGCCAGCGTCCTAGGCCGCTAGACGAACGGGGCATAGAACTAGTGTTACTGCTTGTTCCAGCAGTAAACACTGCTGGCCTACCAGGACTCGAACCTAGAATGACGGTACCAGAAACCGTTGTGTTGCCAATTACACCATAGGCCATTGTCATCAAGTGCTTGTCTCTTTCACCTTGTCGGTGTAAGTGACTCGCTCTGTGCGACGAGATATAACTATAGGCAGGAACGGCACGTGTGACAAATCGGCAGGTCAGACCAAGTTCTCAAGGTGACATCGCGTGGCTAATTGTGTTAGCTTCATTGTTACACGGGCACGCGTAGAATCTATCGCCCGCCGGAAGAAAGATACGTTCATGAGCCGTACGGACGAGATTGTCACCGCCGCCCGCCTGCTCCTACAGGACTACGGGTGGCCAGAGATTTCTATTCGCGACATCGCCAATGAAATCGGTATCAAGGCGCCGAGTCTCTACAAGCACGTCTCCGGTATGGAGGAAATCGCGGCTCTCGTCGCCACAGAGGCACTCAGCGAATACGGTCAGCATCTGCGCGAGGGATGGGAAGAAAACGGCGCCACAGGGGTCCTCGCCGCCCACCGCGACTATTTCCGTGAGAACCCCTATCTCTACGAGCTCATGACGGGCCGACTCTTCCCGCGCGAGTACTTGCCCAGGGACTTGCCGGGCTGGGCGCGCGAGCCCTTCCACTGGATGGCCGACAACAATACGCAGTTGGGGCTGAGCTACACCGCCATGGCGCATGGCCTGGCACTGCTCGAGCTGCGCGACGGACATATCCCCGACCCCCAGTGGGAATACGTCGTCGCCGATTAAAACACGCGAAACCCCCGCCAACCGGAAGGTTGCGGGGGCATCGGCAAGCTCTTAAGTCTCGGGCGCCTGGTACGGCGCCACGGCCAAGGCAGCCTTGAGACGCGCGATGGTCGACTCCTTGCCCAAGAGTTCCATGGACTCGAAGAGCGGCGGGGAGACCTGCTGACCGGACATGCCAACACGCAGGGCGCCGTAGGCCTTGCGCGGCTTAAGTTCCAAGTCCTCGATGAGAGCCTTGGACAGCGCAGCCTCGATGTTGGCGGTGGTCCAGTCCTCGATGCCCTCGAGGGCGGCGATGCCCACCTCGAGCAGCTGGACGGCGTCCTCCTTGAGGTTCTTCTTCGCAGACTTCGAGTCTAGCTCGAGCTTGTCATCCGGGATGATGAGGAACTTGAGCAGGTCGTAGGCGTCCGAGAGCACCTTGATGCGCGTCTGGACGAGATCCGCGGCGATGGTGAACTTCGCGTCGTCATAGTCGGCTGGGAAGTCGGTGTACTCGGTGAAGTACGCGCGCAGGCGGTCCTTGAAGACCTCCGGAGCGAGCAGGCGAATGTGGTCCGCGTTGATGGCCTCGAGCTTCTTCTGATCAAAGCGGGCCGGGTTGCCTAGAACGTCCTTGACGTCGAAGTTGGCGATGAGCTCCTCGACGGAGAAGATGTCCTGCTCCGCAGACAGGGACCAGCCCAAAAGGGACAGGTAGTTGAGCATACCCTCGGGGATGATGCCGTTGTCGCGGTGGTTGAACAGGTTGGACTGCGGGTCACGCTTGGACAGCTTCTTGTTGCCCTCACCCATAACGAACGGCAGGTGACCGAACTGCGGAGTCTGCTTGGCAATGCCAAGTTCGACCAGCGCCTCATACAGGGCCAGCTGACGCGGGGTCGAGGACAGCAGGTCCTCACCGCGGAGGACGTGCGTGATGTTCATCAGTGCGTCATCAACCGGGTTGACCAGCGTGTACAGCGGCGCGCCGTTGGAGCGGGCTACCACATAGTCGGGTTGAGTCTCAGACTTAAAGGTCATCTCGCCGCGGACGAGATCGTTCCAGGTCCAGTCCTTGTCCGGCATGCGCAGGCGCCACACAGGCTTGCGACCTTCGGCCTTGAAGGCCTCGATCTGCTCCTCGGTGAGGTTGCGGTCGTAGTTATCGTAGCCCAGCTTCGGATCGCGGCCAGCCGCCTTGTGGCGCTCCTCAACCTCTTCCGCGGTGGAGTACGCCGGGTAAACATAGCCGCCATCAATGAGCTTCTGCAGGACGTCCGCATAGATGTCCATGCGCTGAGACTGGCGGTACGGGCCGTCGGGACCGCCGACGTTGACGCCTTCGTCCCAGCCCAAGCCAAGCCACTCGAGCGAGTCGATGATGGCCTGGTAGGACTCTTCCGAGTCACGGGCGGCGTCAGTATCTTCGATACGGAAGATGAGCTTGCCGCCGGTGTGGCGGGCATAAGCCCAGTTGAACAGGGCGGTGCGGACCATGCCCACGTGGGGCGTGCCGGTCGGGGACGGGCAGAATCGAACCCGAATGTCACTAGCGTTCTCAGTCATGCCCACCATGGTAGACCAGCACGGACGAACACTCAGAACGAGGCGGGGGTAAGCGTAATGGAAACAACTATCAATAAATGCTGGCCACAAAAATTTCACGGGGGTATCCACTAACGGTAATGAAAGTCATCACCTATAGTGTGCTCCGTTCCAAAATAACTGAAGAAAGGACCCTCGTGTCTCGCATTCACTCTCGCTCTCTCGCTCTGCTCACCGCAGTAGCTCTGGTCTCCCCCGCCGTCGCGCACGCCGGCCCGGACGACGGCCGCACCGTCGCCACCGCCGCGCACGTCGACTCGCCGAAGACCTTCTGGGCAAACGACACGTTCGTCCTCAAGTCCGAGGTCTCAGGCACAACGACTCCCCTGGACGATACTGTTGCGTGGGTTGGAAAAGGTTACGGGAGCGACGGCCGGAATCAATACCAGTTCACACTGCCCAAAAATGGCCTCTTCGACTTTTTTGGCGAACCAGGCGAGACTTACTACACCGCTCCGGCTGCTACCTGGGGATCCCAACAGCCAATTTGGATGGGATTTGGGGCCGACGCTGGGCTTCCCATGGAAGCTTTCCGCGATCACACCGCGTCACTCGACCTCCTCTCTGTCAATGGCCCCGGCGACGTCGAGCTGTTTAGCTATCTTGATTCCGAATCTGGCCTACACCGTTTGCTCGGCACTTCTCAGGACTCCCCGAAGTCCATTCCGCTCACCGCAGGAAGTCACTTCCACAACTACACGGCATTTTCTAAGCCGGGCCGTTATGAGCTGACGTACCGCACCACCGCGCGCGGCAAGGACGGAAAGCTCATCGCCTCGCAACCGACCGTCGCCGTAGTGCAAGTAGGCGGCCAGTCCCCCAAGGCGGAAAAGACTCAGAGCACGCGCGAGCGCTTCGACGCAGCCAAGCCCGGCTCCCAGGCTGAGCTTGCCGATGCCGCTTACTCCCTGAGCGTGGCTCCCAAGGCAAAGCGGTCCCAGGAAGGTGATGAGCACCTGTCGACGCTCAAGTTCGAGGCCGGAAACAAAGCTAACGGCACGCTCACGCTTTTTATCGACGGCTACTTCCTCACAGATCTGGACGTCAAGGACGGTACTGCACAGTGGGACGAGTTCTTGGGCCCCAAGGACTCCCAGATCCAGGCTGTATTTACCCCGGACGATGGCCCGCGCTGGGTCTCAACGCCGCTGCACTACACCCCCGGAAAGGAAGCCGCCGTCACCTCCGAGGATTCAGCGGAGACCTGGTCCGACCACACCGGCGACGCGTCAACGGTGCGCCAGCTACAAGACACGGAAGAGCCGACCGTCACGAATTCGAAGTTCACCGCTCACATTGAGCCGTACGGCGAATCCTCCTCCAAGCTCGTCGTTGAGACCGAAGATAAGAACTTCAACGGATTCATCAGCGGCGGTTTCTACGATGGTGGTGACGCCACATACGCGGGGCTCGACTTCGAAGGCTATATCCACAATGGTCACGGCGAGGTCCTGATCGGTGACGAGAACCTCTACAACGGCCAGGAAGCCCGCGTTGTCGTCATCCCCCACCCGACCATCAAGGCTCAGTCCGGCACGGTCGTCCTCGCGAAGAGTTACCAGCGGGGCAAAACTTTCGACGCGAAGGGGACTTTGGGCAGTGCTACCGAATCCGAGTCCACTGCGTCTTCAGCAGCCCCAACACCGACGACTAAGCCACACCAGCAGCCCTCCGAACCGGCTGTGCCCGAAAAGAAGTGCTCGAGCAAGCACTTCCTCGACCACGGCCACGTGGACATCAAAGCGATGCGCGAGGGCGACAAGCTCACCACGGTGTTGGAGGACGAAACGTCCCTCGTGGACAAGGGCGTCGTCGACCGTCCGCTCGATGACGTCGTGCTCGCTGTCCACGACAACGCTCTCGTCAAGCGCAGCGAGCGCATGGGCGATAAGAAGCTCGACTTCATGGGCAAGGTTGGCGAGAAGTTCTATATGCTTCCGGAAACCCAAAACCACGACATCATCTGGCCGGGCTACAACACACAGTCCCTCGACTATGGGCAGACCAACGGAACCGTCAACCTGAACTTCGAACCGAAGTCCGTCCCGGAGGGTGCAACGTGGGGGCTGTTTATTAGTCGCAATCTTGGCCAAGAGCAGGAAGTGCTCATGGATTCGACCAAGGGTGACCACACGATCGAGACCGATTTCGCTACCCACACCCACACGACGTGGGCGTTCTCGAAGCCGGGCATCTACGAGTTCAAGGTCACCTACGACACCACCACCAAGGACGGCAAGAAGATCACCTCGGCTCCGCAGACGCTCACCCTCGCCGTTGGCGACCAGGCAATCAAGGACTGCAAGTCGGATCTCGACAACTCCCAGCCCTCTGACGAGGTCAAGCCGTCCGAGCCGCAGCCCTCTGATGACGTGAAGCCTTCGGACGAGGTCAAGCCGAAGCCCGCACCGAAGCCGGCCCCGAAGGCGGACGGCTCCAGCAACGCGAAGCCCTGGGGCTGGGTCATTCCGGTCGTCATCGCCGGTGTCTTCGGTGCGCTCGGCGGATTCTTCCGCGACCACGGCGCTGAGCTTTGGGCCCGCGTCCAAGAGATGCTTAAACGTTTCCGCTAACGACTAGGTAGCCCTCTGCCCCTCCACCGATGGCTCGTTTTCGGGCTGTCGGTGCGCAGCTCTTTACACAGACATCACAGACTTCTTTCTCATAAAGGGATAACCCCATGCTTGTTTCATCACGGACGACACGCTTTCTCGCGGTGTGGGCCACGCTGCTGCTCTGCGTCGTCGCGGGCGTACCGCACGCTCTCGCCGCCGAACGCTTCGATACTGGACACGTCGATGCCTTCTACGTCACCGCGCCGGGCGGTGACCTCACTCTCGGCTTGAAGGAAGACATCACCGGCAACGACGTGGAGCACTCCGGCGACGACGTCGTGCTCGTCGTCAAAGAATCAGCATGGAACTCGGTCACGGAAGGCATCCCGGACATCGGTGGCTCGTCCTACTTCCTGCCGCAGGACCAGGACCACTCGTTGCTCTGGCCGGGCTGGGATACGCAGCCAGCCGGCCGCGCAGGCTTCGACAACGTCGACTTGGTCTTCGAGGATGTCTCCGGGCCCGGTTCGGTATACGTCTTCCGCACCTCAAACTTCGGTGACGTCGAGCCAGTCACCGGCTCCGGCAGCATTGAACTCACGCGCGGGGAAACCATCAATCAGCCCTACGGTGCCCACCGTCACGCAAACTGGGCGTTTTCCAAACCCGGCACGTACGAGATGACAGTCCACGCGGAAAGCAAGGGCAAGACCTCTAACTCTGTGACGTACACGTGGGAGGTCGGCGATTCTTCCGGTTCCGACCGCGATGTGGACCGCGACCACGGCAACGACGCCAAAGACGACGAAGACAACACCGACACGTCCACCAGCCATGGTTCGTTGAAGCGCACGCAGACCTCCACTTCGGCACAACCCTCGCGTGCCGCCGCACCGCGCTCAACCCAGGCGCGCGCAGCAGCCCCGCGTCCTGCCGCTCCTCGCCCGGCTGAGTCCGCCCCGGCCCCTGAGGCGGCATCGGAAAGCGCGGCCTGCGTGGCGGGGCTGAACCCCAAGATCAAAGACGACACGGTCAGCCCACCGGCCTGGATCGACGCGGATGGCGCGACGTTTTACATCTCAGATACCGGAAAGGTCGACCTGCCGCAGGACATCGGCCCCGTGCCGCAGGGCCCGGCGTGGATGATCGGCTCCACCCAAGTCGCCGGCGTGCCGTGGCTGGGTGCGAACACCCAGCACCCCACCATGCGCGAATATACATCGGGCCCGGTGACGTGGGACATCACGAGCTTTAACGGCCCCGGCGATGTCATGGTCTACACGCAAGGAGGGCTAGGCACGATTGTCGGCGACGAATGGTTCCGCGTCGTTGGCGGCCAAGCCCAAGGCGCGGTGGACATTCCAGAAAATACGCACGTTCACCCCAACTGGCTGTTTAGCCAGCCCGGCAACTACTCGCTGACCATTCGCCAGACCGCCACGACAACAGCCGGCGAGACTGTCAGCGGAGAGGCCACCCTCCACTTCGCGGTGGGCGGCGGACAGCCTAGTGGTGCGCTGAGCTCCGGCCACTTCGACTTCGGCGCAGAGGTCAACCCAGACGGCGGCGACTGCTCAACCGCGCCGGGTTCCATTGGCGTCGCACCGACTGGCGGTACGACGGACTCGGGCGATTCTCATTCTGTGTCGGGTCGCTCGGCAGGCGTCTCCGGAGGCGACGCGGCAGTGCAACAAGCGGGTGCCGAATCGGGCACCCTGCGCCCAGGCACGAAGCTTGCTGCCTCGAGTGAGAGCTACCTGGCCTGGGGCGTGGGCGCGCTCGGTGTGGGCATGCTCGTGCTGGGACTGGGCGTCGGCCTGCTTGCCTGGAGGCGATACCGTGCGTAAGGCGGCTCTCATACTCGCGGCGACGCTCGGCCTGAGCGGGTGTACGGCGCCGGACCAGGAGGATGGCCTGCGCATCGTGGCGACGACGCCGATCATCGCGGATCTCGCACGCAATGTTGCGCCGGACGCGCACGTCACGACCCTCATCCCGGCGGGCAAGGACCCGCACTCTTTCGAGCCGACGCTGCGCACCTCGCGGGAGGTAGCCAATGCCGATGTCGCATTTGCCAATGGCCTTCTGCTCGAGCCGCAGACACTCATGGATTCCGTGCATAGCGTATCTTCAGGCCCCGTCGTCGACGTCGCCGACGTAGCGTCCACCCGCGGGGCAAAGCTCGTGCCGCTCGTGGAAAACGTGGCACTCGACGCGATCTGGCTTGGTCTGCGCGTCGCTGGTTCTAGGGATTCCGCCACCATTTCCTTGGACTCAGTTGAAGGGCCCGGACCGGTTGCGGCGTACGTCGTCTCGACATTCGGCACGCCGCGCGTCCTCTTTGACTCCTCGGACGGCGGTCCTGATTCAACGGAACTGCCCGGCAACGCGCACACGCACCTGTCCTGGGCTTTTAGCGCGCCGGGCATCTACCGTTTGCACTTGTCGTCCTCGCTGACCGAACCCGCAGTGATAACGATAGCGGTGGGCGTGACTCCCCCACCCGACCTCGATGTCATTGATGAGGGCCATCTCGACATCGCGGCGGATTCTTCCCGCGGCATCGTGCTGCGGGATGGCTCCGATGACTTCGATCCAGCGGCGAGTGTCATCGCCGTTCCGTCGTCGGTCCTGCAGGAGATTCCGCCGGACCCGTCCTATCGCTTCTTAGGCGTCCCCGGCAGCGAGACGTACCTCCTGCCGCAAGCGGTGCTCGGCCAACACATCCACGGCGAGGTCGACCCACACCTATGGCACAACGTGGCCAACGCCATGGCCTACGTCGACGTCATCGCAGACGAGCTCGCGCAAGTCGATCCGTCGCACGGCGCGGAATACCGCGATCATGCCCGTGCCTATAACGAGTCCTTGCGCGGGGTGGATTCCGAAATCCGCTCTCTCATCGCCGACATCCCGGAGCCACGCCGCAACCTTGTCACCACACACCACGGTTACGCATACCTCGAGCAGGGCTACGGCGTGCGCAGCGCCGGGTTCGTCACGCCGAATCCCGCCGTCGAGCCGTCCCCACGCGACGTCATCGCGTTGCGTCGCACGT
The DNA here is from genome assembly GCF_900092335.1 of Corynebacterium phoceense. Taxonomy (GTDB): domain Bacteria; phylum Actinomycetota; class Actinomycetes; order Mycobacteriales; family Mycobacteriaceae; genus Corynebacterium; species Corynebacterium phoceense. The sequence continues at coordinate 765,053 of NZ_LT596208.1, read as the reverse complement.
TGGAGAATCTCGACGTCCCCGCCGTCTTTATCGAACCTTCCGAAGAAGCCAGTACGCAAACCCTGCGGGAGACCGCCTCCGCGGCAGGCCGACGCGTATGCACCATCTACGGCGACACCCTCGACGCGTCCGTCCCCACCTATATCGATCTAATGCGCTTTAACGCGCGCTCCCTTCACGACTGTTTAAAGGACTAATCATGAACCATCGCATTCCTACTCTTCTGCTCGCCGGCGCACTCGCTTTCACGGCGGCTCCGGCGTGGGCGGGTGACCTCGCGCAGGTTGTCTCCGCGGATGAGTCCGTCGCCCCGTCTGGCGAGGCCGCCGTTATCGACCACGGGCACGTGGACATGGGCGCGCTCATCGTCGACGGCCAGGCCCAGTTCAAGGCCCGCGACGACTCCCAGCCCACACCGGTGTGGCGTGACCCGAAAGATGTCGTCTTCGCAGTCGATGACAAGGCCCTGCAAACCCTGCCGGAGACCAATGACTTCGCCTTTACCGGCGCTCAGCCTGGCTCCCAGGTATGGGTCATCCCGCAGACCGAGGTCGCAGGAGTGCCCTGGCTGGGGTGGAATACCCAGGCACCGTCGTTGACCGAGGTCGCGGACCGCGGCGTGAACATCGAGTTCCTCGGCCACTCCGGCCCGGGCGATTTCTCACTCTTCCTTCAGAATGGCGGCTTCGAGGCGCCCCAACTGCTCTTTAGCACCGCCGAGCACGGCGAAGACTCCTTGTGGGTCGATCTGCACACGCACACCCACGCCAACTGGACGTTCACCGAGCCCGGCGCCCACAAGGTCGGCCTGCGCCTCACCACGACCACCACCTCGGGCGAGGAGCTTGCTACCGATGCCGTCCTCAACTTCGCCGTCGGCCCCGACGCCGCCACGCCCCAGGCTGCCGATGCCGCCCGTTCCCTCCCCTTCGAACCCACCACAGCGTCCGCAGGCTTCGCCGGACTGCCGATGTGGGCCTGGTGGACCGTGGGCATCGTCCTTGCACTCGTCGTCCTCGGCGCACTCGGCGCCGCGCTGCGGGGTGTTCGCCGTGGCTAATCCCGCTATCACTGCGTCCGATGTCTCCGTCGCGTTAGGCGGCCGCCGAGTAGTCAGGGACTCCTCCTTGACGGTCGAGTCCGGCGAATTCATCGGTCTGCTCGGCCCCAACGGTGCAGGCAAGACGACGCTCCTGCGCTCAATACTCGGTCTCGTGCGCTATTCCGGTTCCATCACCACGCGCGCCGCGCTGGGTTACGTTCCCCAGCGCCACGACGTTGCGTGGGATTTTCCCATCACCGTCGCCGACTGTGTCGCGAGCGGCCGCACGCGCCGGTTCGGCTGGCTTCGACGCGTCGACCATCGCGCAGCACAAGAAGCAATCGCGTTGGTTGGCCTCACGGAGTTTGCCCGCCGTCCCATCGAGCAGCTCTCCGGCGGACAACGCCAACGCGTGCTCATCGCGCGTGCTCTCGCCACGCGTCCCGATGTCCTCCTTCTCGACGAGCCGTTTACCGGCCTCGACGCTCCGAATACCGAGTCGCTCCTCGCGCTCTTTGAGGAACTCACCCAAGCGGGAACGTCCATCCTCATGTCGACGCATAATCTGGCCGAGGCTGCCCACACGTGCCACCGCCTCGTGCTTTTCAATCGCACCGTCATCGCGGATGGCCCCGCGGCCGACATCCTCGCCACACCGCAGCCGTGGGTCGACACCTTCGGAGTATCCGCCCACTCGCCTCTCCTCGCTGCCGTGGGGGTCGCATGCTAGACGTCACGCTCCTCGATTTCTTCACTGACCTCGCCAACCCGCGCCTCGACTTCCTGCTCCACGCCGTCATCATGGCGATCCTCGCCGNGGCCATCCGCAACGAATTCTTCTGGAAGGCCATCCACCGCGTCCTACCGGCCCCTGGCGATGATGTCGACATCGCCTTTTCCACCCTTGCCCGCAATCTCGATGTCTCACGCGACCGCGCTGAGAAGCTCTACCACGGGGTGGCCNCCCACTCGCCTCTCCTCGCTGCCGTGGGGGTCGCATGCTAGACGTCACGCTCCTCGATTTCTTCACTGACCTCGCCAACCCGCGCCTCGACTTCCTGCTCCACGCCGTCATCATGGCGATCCTCGCCGCGTGCGTGTGCGGCGTCGTGGGCTGCTACGTCGTCCTGCGCGGCATGGCCTTTATCGGCGATGCCGTCTCCCACGCCGTCTTCCCCGGCCTCGCCGTCGCCTTTGCGCTGCACACCTCTGTGCTCCTTGGTGGCGCCGTCGCTGGCTGCGCCGTCGCCCTGCTCATCGCCGTCTTCGCGCAGCGCCGCCACATCCGCGAGGATTCCATCATCGGCATTTTCTTCGCCGCATCCTTCGCTTTGGGCATGCTCATCATCTCCCGCATCGACGGCTATACCGCGTCACTCACGAGCTTCCTCTTCGGCTCGCTCACGGGCGTTTCGCGCACCGACCTCATTGCGGCCGTCGCAGTCAACGTCGTCGTCATCGGACTCGTCATTCTCATCGGTCCACAGCTCACCGCCGCGTGTCTCGACCGCGAGACCGCCCGCGCCATGGGCCTGCCCGTCGCGGTCCTCGACGTCGTTCTGTATCTCGCGGTCACCGCCGCCATAGTCATCTCCGTGGGCACTATCGGCAACATTCTGGTCCTGGCACTGCTCATCACGCCGGCCGCGACCGCCCGCCTGCTCACCACGAGCCTGCGGTCCATGATGGCGCTTTCCGCACTCATTGGCGCTCTCGGCTCCTTCGTGGGCATCTATCTCGCTTGGGCCATCGACCTTCCTGCCGGCGCCACCATCGTTCTCGTGCTTACTGCCTGCTTCCTTCTTGTCTGGGCGCTGAGCCCTCTGCTTCCCACTTTCCGTACTGCAAAGGAGACTTCGTCATGCGCCGCCTAGCGCTCGTCACCGCCGCCGTTTTGTCCACCAGCGCACTCGTCCCCTTCGCCGCTGCCGCACCCCGCTGCGGCGACGAAGCCACGCTCACCATTTCCAATTCCAACTCGCTGCGCACCACCGACGGAGCCGACGCGACGCTCCACGTCACCAACGACTCCTCCGATGCCGTCACTCTCACGCTCGATGACTCCAAGGGCACCGGAACCACCCGCTTCGACGAGACCACAGTCCCTCCGAATTCCGAGGAGGACATCGACATCGATTTCTCCGAGGACGGCGACTACACGCTCACGCTCCGCGTAGCGACTGCGGACGCGGACGCCACCGCCTCCGTGAAGTATTCGGTCGGCGCCCCGTGCGACGCGGAGGAATCCACCGACCCGCGCAGACTCGCCAAGGACATCAAAGGCATCGACAAAGAAATAGGCAAGCTCGATCGCGAGCTCGACAAAACCTACAAAGAGGCCGAGTCCTTCCTCAAAGTGTCCTCAGCCCCAAGCACTCGGCCCTCCACGCTCTCTGAAACGACTTCCTCCCGCGCTACACCGCCCCACGTCGCTCCGAATGCTGAGCCGACCGAGCGCGACAACTCCGTACCGGATGTAACAGCCCCCGCACCCGTAAAGTCAAGCCCACAGGATGGAAATAATGGCGCTGCGTCGAAGATCCAGGCTCCCACGCCTGCGGCTTCCAAGCCCCAGAAAGCCGCAGCCCCAGCTCCGCGCAAGGAAGCCGAGACTCCAGCGGAACCCGCCGAGAGCAACCCCATTCGCCCGGCCCAGATCACTCCAATAAGCACTTCGAGCGACATCACCAACTTCTGGGCAGGCGTGCTCGCAGGCTTCGGCGGCGCTTTCCTCATCTTCGGAGTCGGCCTGCTTCTCTTTGTCGTACGCCGTCCGAAGCAGCCAGAAAAGAAAGAAAAGCCCGCGGACACAACAGTGATTCCGCGGGTGGAATAGGCAGTAAGAGCTACGCCGTCGGCGCGGGAGCCGGGACGACGTACTTGTGCTTATCGGAGAGGAAGTTCCACACCTCGTTGGCGGCATCGGGAGCCCAGAACCAGGTGTGGTCCGCCGGGACCTTAAGGAGCTCGACCGGCTGCTGGCAACCGTTGAAGTTGAGGCGCTCGGAACCGCTGGCGGCGGGCTCCGACATAAAGGTCATGTCGCAGCGGTTGCGGTTGAGGTAGCCGCCGAGGACCGTGCGAACGGGCAGGTAACCGGCCTCGTGTCGGGTGCCGCCGTCGTAGGTCATCATCTTATCCGCGGTGCCGTGCATGATGAGGGTGGCCATGGGGGCATCGACGCAATTCATCTCAACCGGGTTGTAGAAGGCACCGGAGACCATCGCGACGGCGGCAAAGGTGTCCTGCGCGTGGCAGCCCAGGACGGAGGTAAAGCCGCCACCGTTGGACATGCCCATGGCGTAGACGCGGGACCGATCGACGCGGTAGTCGAGGTCGATATCGTCAAGGATGCGCTTGATGAAGCGGATGTCCTCGCCGTCGCGAGTCTTGGCGTAAGGCGCGGCCTCCCAGGCACGCTCGTAGCCTTCGGGATAGACGATGATGGCTTCACCGTGGGCACCGGTGTTCCACATGCGGGCGTAGCTGGAGAAATTCTCTGGACTATCTTCCCAGCCGCCGAAGCCAAAGAGGGCGGGCGCGGCGTCATCGGGGTTGTAATTGTCGGGGATGCGCAGCAGATAACGGCGGGGCTTGCCCTCGTGTTCGACATCGACGGAGACAGTCTGGCCGTTGGCGACGGGCTGGACGGGATTCACCGTGGGGTCTTCCTGAACCGGGATTACTGGGACCGCGGTGCAGGTGCAACAGGCGTCGCTTCCTGCACTCCCTCGGGAACCAGTTGCTCACCGGCGGGCGCGCTATCGGCCGGGGTTTCAATGGGCGCGGGGGCGGTAGGAACCTCGGCAAGCTGCTCCTGTACGGGAGCCGGCGCTGAGACTTCCTGCGCGTGAGCGGGGACAATGCCAATGGACAAAGCGGCGGCCACTGCAAGCACAACGAGGCGCCGTTTGACGAGATTCACATTAAACACTTTCGTCACTTTAGTTTCAGTTCTTTCTCGTTTATCAGCTGACACGCTCGATTCCTTAAGAATTCCCCCACGAAGTAAGCTGGAGGTCTATGTTTTCTTCACGCCCTTCTACCGCGCCGGACTTTCTGCTCTCTCGCGCGACTGGCTCCGTGCGCACCCAGGGTGCCCAGCAGACCTTTGACGATCTCGATGCCGCCGTCGCAGCGCTCAGGTCCGGAGACGTCGAGATAATCGTGGGCGCGCTCCCCTTCGAACGCGGCGCACGGGTTGCCTTAACGGTGCCAGAGAGCATCATCCGCGAGGACGGCCCGCTGGAACCGCACGCGCATTACCGCAACAGAACGCTGAATGCGCGCGTCACCGGATTCGAACCAGAACCGGAAGAACATCTGCGTCGCGTCGAGGCTGCCATCGCCACGATTCAAGAGTCCAAGCTTGACAAAGTGGTCTTAGCGCGCGCAGTCGACATTGAATTCAGCGAACCCACCGACCCCCGACTGGTCGCCGCGCGACTCATTGACATGTCGTACCACCGCGACGGCTTCATCGCTGACCTCACCCCGGCAGGCCGCGAGGGCGCCATGCTCGTCGGCTCCTCACCGGAGGTCCTTATCAAGCGCCAAGGATCCACAGTGAGCGCTTTCCCCTTGGCCGGTTCGGCGGCGCGCCAGAAAGACAAGGCACGCGACATCCTAGCCGGGCAGGACTTGGCCCGCTCCCCCAAGGATCTCCGGGAGCACGCCTTTGTGGTCGACCATCTGCGCCGAATCCTTTCACCACTGTGCGAAACTTTGGACGCGCCACTCACACCGCAACTCATGAAGACCAATGAAATGTGGCACCTGGGCACACCGGTAGTCGGCACACTCAAGGACCCTCACTTGACCGCGCTCGAGCTCGCCGCGCTCGTCCACCCCACCCCAGCCATTTGCGGTACGCCTACCGATGCCGCCGAATCCGTCATCCAGACAGCCGAATCCGACCGCGGGTTCTACGCCGGTACCGTCGGCTGGTGCGATAACTCGGGCGATGGCGAATACATGGTCGCCATCCGCTGCGCGGAGGTCTCGGGCGACGGACTTACGGCACGCGCCTGGGCCGGTGGTGGAATCGTCTCCGACTCAGACGCCAACGCCGAGCTGGAAGAGACGTCCGCGAAGTTGCGCACTATTTTGCGAGCGCTCGGACTCTAAGCCCTACCCACCCACCCCCTGGGTGGGCTTTTTGTTTGCCTATTTGAGTATTCGAAACTATTGACGAACACATCTGGGGGTAGGTAGGCTTGTGAACGTAAGAATTAGAACACTCTATCTAAACCATTACTTCACACTCTCACTCACCGACAGGGGTAGCCCACATGACCACTCCTCCCGATAACACCACCAACCCACCACCACCAACCGAACCCACCGGCCCCTACTTCGCCCCCTTGAATCCCGCTGGCCCCTTGGGAGAATACGTCGCCATCCGCAACGAATTCTTCTGGAAGGCCATCCACCGCGTCCTACCGGCCCCTGGCGATGATGTCGACATCGCCTTTTCCACCCTTGCCCGCAATCTCGATGTCTCACGCGACCGCGCTGAGAAGCTCTACCACGGGGTGGCCCGCATGGCCTCACTGCCCAAGCTCGCCGCCCATCATGAGCGCGGCTGGTATCTCGATGACAACCGTCTCGTGGTGATTGGCCAGATGCTCATCGGCGTCGACGACCATCTGTTTCATCTCATCGATGACGCACTCGTGCGGTTGTTTACCCCAACCCGGAAGAATCAAGTGTTGCCGGATACTGCACGTGTGCGCAAGGTCATCCGCGAAATCTTGTACCAGTACTACGACCTCACGCGCGATACCCCGGAGGACTGTGAGGACGACGGCACGCGCTACCGCATGGACCACCGCGGCCAGAACTCATTCCTTAACGTGCGGATGGATGGGGTCGACGCCGAGGCTATCCATGAGAACATCCGCAAGTACGCCAACGCCAATAATTGCTCGTTTACCAAGGCCATGGTCGACCTCATCCTGAACGGCTCGAAGACAACCGTGGTGGTCAACGTGTTCAAGCCGGAAGGTGAATCCATGGCGTATCTTCCCGAACACGGTGTGGTCACGTTGGATAACACGGACTTGGAGATTATTGAACGCCAGCTCGGGCCTGACCGCGTAGAAGGCTATGTGCCCACCGCGGCACAAAGGGCGTTTATTGAGGCCCGTGATGGGACGTGTCGTCGCGCGCACTGTACGGTGCCGGCGAAGTACGCGCAGCTCGACCATCGTGTGGAGTACGGGGATGGTGGTGAAACGTCGACGGATAATTTGATTGCTGTATGCCAGCATCATCACAACGCCAAGACGGACCGCCGGTGTGATTATCTCTTCGACCCCGTCACCGGGTTTGTGTACTGGTTGTTTGAAGACGGCACGTGGGAGTCGACCGAGCCGCAGGGGATTATGGCCCAGCGGTGGCGCCAGACCATTGCCCAGCGCACCGAACAGCTCGCCACCGAGCGCAACCTCATCCCGCTGCCCGAACCCCAGGAGACCAGCTTCGCCGACTAGGAATGACGACGAGCGACAAGGATAACGTCGCTGTGGTGCATGGCCCCGGCGCCGTGCGTGACGTGACGTTCGCGGCGGGATAATTCGACGACCTCGAGCTGCGTGAGTTGTTCGGCGAGCCATTCTGGCATGGCCACCTCATCGGATTCCATTTCGTGGTGGACGAAGAGGAGCGTACCACCAGGAGCGACAAGCGACTCGAGGAGCGAGACTGCCTCCGCGGTCGCGGGAATCCCTCCGTAGTGGACCGAGACCAAGTCATAGGTTGTGCCGCCGAGCTCGGCGAAGTCCGCGACGCGAGCGGCTAATCCGTGTGCGCGGGTGCGGGCAACGGCGGTAGGCGCGAAGTCGATGCCTTCGGCGTCCCAGCCGTGCGCGGCGAGCCAGGCAAGGTCCGCGCCTTCGCCGCAGCCGATGTCAAGGGCGGTGCCGGGCTTGAGCGTGCCCGCGTAATCGACAAGCGTGGAGTTGGGGTTGCCGGACCACAGTTGCTCGGACTCGAGGTAGCGGGCTTCCATTTCCTCGGCGGTGGGCTGGTATCCAGGACCCTTGTGCTCGTGGTGATGATGGTGCTGTGTCATTGCATCGATGCTACTGGCAGGAGTGCCTAGGCGCGCTCGATGGGGTTCGTGAGCGAACCGATGCCGGGAATCTCGATCTCGATGGAGTCGCCCGGGACCATGGGCGCGGTGCCAGCCGGGGAACCGGTCGTGACAACGTCGCCGGGCAGTAGGGTCATGGACTGGGAGATCTCGGCGAGGATCCCGCCCATCTTCACGATCATCTGGTTCGTGTTGGAGTCCTGTTTCTGCTCGCGGACGCCGTCGTGGGTGAGGTAGGCGTTGATCTTGGTGTCATCGAGATCGAACTTGTTGATGTCGGTCTCGATCCAGGGACCAAGCGGGCAGAAAGTGTCAATGCCCTTGGCACGTGCCCACTGGCCATCCTTGAACTGGAGGTCGCGGGAGGAGACGTCGTTGCAAATGAGGAAGCCAAGGACGTGGTCCTGCCAGTGCTCCGGATCGATGTTCTTGGAGACCTTGGAGATGACGACGGCGAGCTCGCCCTCGAACTCGACGTTGGTGGCGAACTCCGGGATCTTGATGGGAGCGCCGGGGCCGATGACGGCGGTGGACGGCTTGACGAAAATGGTCGGCGGCAGGTCGTCTGCTGACTTGGCGAAGACCTCGGCGACGTGGTCGGCGTAGTTGCGGCCGAGCGCGACGACCTTGGTGGGCAACGTCGGCGCGAGGAGGCGGAACTCGCCTTCCTTAAACTCGCGGCCGGTGGTCTCCGGCGGGGTAAACGGGGTGCCGGAAATTTCCTTCGCGACGAGCGAGCCGGGCTCGCCCTCGATGATGGCGAAACAAAGTCCTTCTTGGTGTGCAATTCGTCCTAAGCGCATGGAGGCAATCATACTCAGGGCAGGGTTAGCAAACGTGCAAAGGTGGGATTAACAGCTGTGTCGCCTGGAAAGAGCTATGCATTAAATTCTGCGCTCGGTGACGACGTCGCTGAGGCGTGCGGCGTTGATATGGGATTGCTGAGCGAGAAAGAGTTCGCCGCAGGCAAGAGCATCGGACAGCGCGTTGTGGCTGCCGTAGCGTGGTAGCCCATAGCGCTCACGCACGCGGGCGAGCCGAAGGTCTTCGCCGCGAGGCACGGCGCCGGTACGCTCCATGCGGCGCCGCTCCAGCGCGAAGGTATCCGCAATGGTGAGCGTGGGTAGCTCACCGCGCAGCTCGAGGCAGGCGGCGTCGAGAAAGTCTGCCTCGATGCTGGCGAAGTGCGCGAGGAGGACGCGGCCGTGGAGTGCGGCGAGGAGGGCATCGAGGGCATCGGCAAGCGGAGTGCCGTGGGCGGACTCGTCGTGGGTGATGCCATGGATGGTGGCGGACTCCCCCACCTCGACGCCGCGGATGACGTGGTAGCCAGACAGACCAAGCGCGATGAGCTGGCCACGCACGGGAACCCAGCCCATGGAAACAATGCGGTCGCGACTGGAGTCGAAGCCGGTGGTTTCAAAATCAACGGCAAGAAACTCCACCTTGGCGAGCGGCGTGGATTTTTCGGGCGGGTCGAGGTCCAACTTTCTACGCGTAAAGAAACGAGTCAGCATGGACGAGCCTCCTCCCTCAAAAATTAGATATTGCGTACAGGATACTTGGTGGCCAAGGCGTTCTGCATCGACTTGATAATGCGAAAGGCATCGCGCAACTGTTCGCGTTCGAGACGGCTGAGCTGCGCAGGGTCGATGCGATAGTTCGGGGTTTGCCCAGCCCGGACCTGGAGCGATTGGTGGCGGAGGGTGAGTGCGCGGAGGACCGAGTGGGCATCGGCAAGCTCGTGGGCTCCGGCGGCAGAAACGCTTTTCCCGGCAGTCGAGGAAAGACGATCATCGGTCTCGAGGGCTGTCGAACCTGCGGCAAGGGCGAAGAGGCGCGCCATTTGGACGATGCCGGCGGTGCCGCCCTTCTTGATATCGAGGGTGTTGACGTGCTGGCCGTCACGCTCGACCACGAGGCCGCGGAAGAACGTGAGCGGCGGCTCGCGGCGGGCGGCAAGGCTCGCCAGGTGTGCGTGAAGGCGCNACGACCGTCATGCGCCAGCGGGGATTCATCGCCATCATGTCGCCCGGGCACAGGGACTGGCCGCCTGCGTCGAGGCCACGGCAGACGAACTCGGCCAGGCGCGCGAAGTACTCGCCGTGAGCCTCCGCGTCATAGGAGCTGTCGAGGACAAGCGCGTTGTCCTGGTCCGAGGCGAGACCCATTTCTCGGCGGCCCTGGGAGCCAACCGCAACGAAGGCATATGGCACGGGCGGCGGGCCAAGCTCGAGCTCCCCGAGTTGGCACAGACGGCGGGCCAAGGCGTCCGCGGCCATCGTAATGATGTTCGCGACCTCCTGGGGGCTCGATCCGCGATCGATATAGCGCACGGCGAGCGTGGCGGCCTCCGTAAAGGCGCCGCGGAGTTCGGCGAGGCTGCTGCGGCGGGACAAATCCGCGGCAACAAAAATGGGATCCGCATGCAGGAGCCGGGCGATCTCCGAATCCGTGACGACGCCGAGGACGCGGTCGCCGACCACCGGCATGTGGTGGAAGCCGCGCTCCGTCATGAGAAGGTGGACTTCCATGGCCATGGCGTCGGGGCGCACGGACAGTGGATTTTCCGTCATAATGCGACGCACGGGCTCGGAGGGATCCAGGTTCGCCGCAAGAACCCGGGTGCGCAAGTCACGGTCCGTGACGATGCCGCGCAGCTGGCCGTCGTCGAGGACGAGCAGCGACGATGTCTCCGCCTGCGTCATCGCGCGGGCGGCCTCGACGATGGTGGCATCGGGAGACACAGACTGTACCGGCCGCAGCGTCATCTCAGACAGGCGCGTGCGCAGCAGCTCCGTCGAGTCCTCCTGCAGCTCGTGCGCGAGGTGGGAAGCGCGGCGGGCCTCCGTGTCGTAAAAGCGCGCGAGGTCCGGGTTCTCCGCGGAGACTGCCTGAAAAGCAGCGCGCGGCAGCACAAGGAGCAGGCAGTCCTCGACCACGTCAAAGGTATAGCATGAAACTGGATCCTCGACGAGCGTCGAATACGCAAAAGACTCCCCCGCCCCGCGGCGGTCCACGAGCTGGCCTTCCTCGCTGATGACATCCACCGCGCCGGAGCGAATGATGTAGAGGTTATCGCCCCGTTCGCCCGCCCTCAGCAGCTGCGTGCCGCGGCGGGCGTAGAGCACGCTGAGCTCTGACGTCAACGCGGCGAGATGGGGTAGGCGCGAAAAGGGTTCGTGTTGGGCGAGGAAGCCCGTGACCTCCTCAAGCTCGACGGTGGGATGGCTCATAGTGAGCTAGATTACTGGTAACTGACGAACCAGGGGCGCGGTTCGACAGAAAATGTTCCCTCTGGGGTAAGCATGGGCTCGTCTTCATCAATGAAGTTCTTCCACGCCATGAAGTAGTCCGAACTCAATCCTTCCCGCATGACGTTCCATGTCTCCATCTTGACGCCGGTCGGACCGTGGCCATCCGCGTGAAGGACGAAGGCAAGCTCCGGGTGGTCGGTTTTTATTGTCTCGCGGTCGCGAATCATCTGCTGCTGGAACTGGTGCAGCACGAGCGCTTTCTGCGGCAGCTTCTTCTCAGAGACTAACCCCGCCAGCCAGTCTGCGACCTCGTTGACCTCTGCGGCTTCGACGTGGCCGACGTTTTCCATCGGCAGCTCATCCGGACCAATCTTCCACTCGGGGTCAAGCGCAAGTCCCACGTTGGGGCCCGAGAGCAGGTCCTCGTAGCGCTGTGCCTGTTCCAACAGGCTCGCTCGGCCCGGTTGCAGGTCAAGGATGGCGTACCCGCCCGCGTCCACAATCGCGTCGACGTAGGGCTCCAGCTCCGCCGGGTCCGACTCATTCGAGTAGTTGCCATCCGGTCCCGGGCCGCCGGAGGCCACCGTCGCGATGACCTCGAAGGCTGGGATAACCGGGTAATCCGTGAACTCCTGGTATTGCGCCGCGAGCTCCTTGACCTTCGCGACCGAGCCGGCCGGGTCCTGCTCGCCCATCACGCCGAGCGCAGGGCCCGACGGGTGCCCGTAGAGCGCCACCATGCGTCGGCCCGGGAATACGAGTCCGCCGCCGCCAGGCAGCTCGCCATTCGCGGCGAGCTCGACTCTACGATCAAAGTTTTCTTGTGTGCCAAACCCCGGGCCCAGCGCCACGACGTTGCCCTTGGACACGGCGTCCATGGACGCCTTCGTCACGCGCGGGTCACCCACCGCAAGCGGCATCACGGTCGCGCCCGCGGCGCGTGCCGTGGCAATATCTGCCAATCCAGTCTTCGCCGTAACGAGCGCGGTGAGGTCACGGGGCTCCGGCGGCGTCATGCCAGCAACGGTCTGCATGTCCCCAAAATGCTCGCTTGCCGATGCCCCCTGCTCCAGCGTCTCCGCATTCTCATAGGTCCCCACGTTGCCGGCCGTGTAGACCTTGGTCACGCCGAGTTTTTCCAATTTCGCTGCGGTATCTGGACCATCGAAAAACATCGGGATGCCCTTCTCGACCGCAGTCTGGGCGCCGGTGAGCGCCTGGTCCTTATCCGTGACGACGGCTTCTTCCGCAGCGTCAAAGAACGATGACGCGTCGGGGTCGACTGTGGGGGTGCTGGGGGCTGCGACTTCCTCGGAAGTCTGCGTCTCAGGCGTGCTCGAGCAACTGCCGAGAGCTAGGGCACTCGCGGCGAGGACGGCGGCGGAAAACGTACGAAGGGAGCGCACTGTAGTCATTGGGCTGATACTACAGGGCGCTCCCGCAAAACTTGGTCTAGACTACGGCGGCGATTCGGTCGCCCACCTCAGTCGTACGAATGGGGGCATCGCCGCGGGCGGATACGTCCTCGGCAACCGCCTTCTCAATGCGCTGCGCACCCGCCTCGTCACCCAGGTGGCGCAGCAACATGGCGCCCGACAGGATGGCGGCAGTCGGGTCCGCAATGCCCTGGCCCGCAATATCCGGGGCCGAGCCGTGGACGGGCTCGAACATGGACGGGTTGGTGCCGGAGGCATCAATATTGCCGGAGGCCGCCAGGCCGATGCCGCCGGTCACGGCGCCAGCGAGGTCCGTCAAGATGTCGCCGAACAGGTTATCCGTGACGATGACGTCATAGCGGGACGGGTCCGTCACCATGTAGATGGTTGCGGCGTCGATGTGGTTGTAGTCGACCGTCACATCTGGGAATTCCTGTGCAACCTCGTCGACGGTGCGCTGCCACAGCGAACCGGCGTTGACGAGCACATTCGTCTTGTGCACGAGCGTGACGTGCTTGCGGCGCTTCTGAGCGCGCGCAAAGGCATCACGCACGACGCGCTCGACGCCGAAGCGGGTATTTTGGGAGACCTCGGAAGCGACCTCGTGGGGGGTATTTACCCTCAACGAGCCGCCGTTACCGCAATACAGACCTTCGGTCCCCTCGCGCACCACAACGAAATCGATGTCGCCCGGATTCGCCAGCGGCGAGGTCGACGTCGGATACAGCTTGGACGGACGCAGGTTGACGTGGTGGTCAAGTGCGAAGCGCATCTTGAGCAGCAGGCCGCGTTCGAGAATGCCCGGCGGTACAGAGCCCGGGGCGCCAATGGCGCCGAGCAGAATGGCGTCATGCTCGCGCAGGGAGGCCAGATCATCCTCGGTGAGCAGTTCCCCGTTGCGCAGGTAGCGACGCGCACCGAGGTCGTACTCGGTCGTCTCGATATCGTCGCGCACGGCGCAGAGAACCTTCAGCGCTTCTGCCGTGACTTCTGGGCCGATGCCGTCGCCGCCAATGACCGCGAGTTTCATTTTGCGGGATTCCTTTCTCACCTGATGGATTTTGTAGCCAGTGTAGCACGCAGAAACGGGCGCCACCATGAAAGGTGACGCCCGTTTTCAGAGTGGGGTGTTTACTCGCTGAGATCGAACTGGAAGGCCTCAGCCTCGAGCTTCGCCGAGATGGACCCAACGAGAGCCTCCGGGACCTCGCGATCGACGCGGAGGATGAGGACTGCGGACTCCGCAACCTTGCCCTGAGTCAGGGCAGCGGCCTGGATGTTGATGCCGTCGGCACCCAGCGCGGTACCGACGGTGCCCAGTGCGCCCGGCTTGTCCGCGTAGCGGAAGAAGATGTTGCGGCCGGTGGCGCGCATGTCGACGCCGCGGCCGTTGATACGGACAAACTTCTCGACGCCGTCGATGCCGGTAAGGGCACCGGTGAGCTGCGAGGAGTCGCCGTCGGCGGCGATGACCTTCACGCGCAGCGAGGAACGGTGACCCTTGGACTCGGCGTTGGTGCGCACGGAAACGTCGACGCCGCGGGTCTCTGCGATCTGCATGGCATTGACGAAGGTGACCGGCTCGGAAACGACACGGGAGAACAGGCCACGGACGGCGGACAGGCCCAGGGCCTCGACGTCTTCGGTGGACAGCTCGCCACACGCCTCAACCTCGATGGCCACCGGTGCCTTGTCGAGCAGCGCACCAGCGGTGAGACCGAGCTTGCGGGCAATCTCGAGCCAGCCGGCGACCTCTTCGCCGACGCGGCCGCCCTGGACGTTGACGGCGTCCGCGACGAACTCGCCGTTGAGCGCCTTAAGAACGGAGGCAGCGACGTCGGTACCGGCGCGGTCCTGTGCCTCAACCGTGGAGGCACCGAGGTGCGGGGTGACCGTGACCTGCGGCAGCGCGAAGAGCGGCGAGTCGGTGCACGGCTCGGTGGCGTAGACGTCGAAGCCGGCGCCACGGTGGTGGCCAGCTGTGATGGAGTCTGCGAGGGCCTGCTCGTCGACGAGACCTCCGCGGGCCGCGTTGATAAGGATCTGGCCCTCCTTCGCCTTGGCCAGCAGCTCCGCGTCGAACATGCCCGTGGTCTCCGGGGTCTTCGGCAGGTGGATGGTCACGAAGTCAGCGCGCGCCATAAGGTCTTCGAGCTCGACGAGCTCGACGCCCAGGGCGGCGGCGCGGGCCGGGTTCGCGTACGGGTCGTACGCAATGATGGTGGTCTCGAACGCGGCGAGGCGCTGCGCGAAGAGCTGGCCAATGTGGCCGAAGCCGACGATGCCGATGGTCTTGCCGTAGATTTCCACGCCCTTGAAGGAGGAACGCTTCCACTCGGCACCGCGGAGTGAGGCGTCAGCCGAAGGAAGCTGACGGGCGGTGGCCATGAGCAGCGCGATGGCATGCTCGCAGGCGGAGTGGATGTTCGACGTCGGAGCGTTGACAACCATGACGCCGCGCGCAGTGGCGGCCGGGATGTCCACGTTGTCGAGACCCACACCGGCACGGCCGACGATCTTGAGGTTGGTCGCGGCGGCGAGGACTTCCTCATCGACCGTGGTGGCGGAACGGACGAGCAGCGCGTCAGCCTCCGGAACGGCGGCGAGGAGCTCGGCACGGTTGGGACCGTCGACCCAGCGGACCTCCACCTCCTCTCCCAGTGCAGTCACGGTGGACTGAGCGAGCTTGTCAGCGATGAGGACTACCGGCTTCGACATTACTTTCCTTCTTTTCCCTTGAGGGAAATGTCAGTGGGGTGTATAAGATACGCCGAATTGTAATCTATTCATGCCAGCCTTGTCCAATTCGGTCGGACAATAGGCTAGCATCACCGAAATCACTGCCCAACGCCACGAGCGGGCCGTTTTCTAGACCCGCCACCATCGCGTACGCCGCTTTCGACGCGGTCGGGTCGCCCGAGGGCATGACACGCACGGACGCGCCAAAGGCCACGGCATTCGCGACCGCGGCAATGGGCGTCGTGGGCGTCGCAACAACAATCGGCGCCATCTGGGCGTCGCGGCGCGATTGCGCAGGCAGCGGCTCGACGCGGTTGATATCCTCGTAGCGCGTGAGCGGCTGCCACGCTGCCTTGAGCTCGATATGCTTCGCACTATCGAGGTTCGCAACCGCGGCGACCATGCGCTGCGGGTCCGCAATGACCTGGCTCGTGAACTCGAAGGCGGTGAACTCCCCCATCGCGCGGGTGACCCCATTGTCCTTGATAACAGTCAGGGAACCGGCCGTGTTGGAGGCCAGCGGCACGTCGCCGATGAGGACGACGCGCGAGACCCCCAGCTCGCTGATGAGCGCCACGATATCCGTGCGCGCGTCTTCCGCATACGTCACCATGGGTACGCGCTGAGCGACGGACAGGGACGCGGCGCGCAGCGCGGCGGCATCGGAATCTTCTGCAATGATGAGCGATTCCGAGTCTGGGAAGAAAGTGTGCACGGCGTCGACGCCCGTCGCGTCCGTGAGCACGCTGATGTGTCCCTCAAAATCCTTCGACACGAAGCCGTTGACGTTTTGTGCGCGGGCCTGCTCGAGGTTGATCTCCGAGTCCGGCAATTCCGTGATATTCGTCGGCACAGCTACGTGCGCGCAGCCCGCGAGGAGCAGCGTGCAGGCACAGGCGGCGAGAAATCTACCGCACGAAGGCATTCGGCCCCTCGTCACCGCCGCCCAGGTCGTTTTCGTTAACGTCGCGGATGACCGGCTTGCCGATGGCATACTCAACCATGCCAATGAAACGCTCGCGGCGGTCGGCGAAGAAGCCTTCCCAATCCGAGGTGTGGAGCGTCGTCGGGTCGATCTCGTGCGAGGCGAGGACGGCGTCGAAATCAGCGTCGTCGAGGATGGATTTGGACTGCAGGCGCGGCAGGTAGCGCTGCGGCGAGCGGCCCTCGAGGACGACCTCGGTGCGCTTGCCCATGGGCGTACGGTTGAGCACGGACGCCGCGAGGACGGGATCGACGCCGTTCTTCTCGCACCAGGCGAGCGGGAAGACTGGGAAGAAACCCGGCTTGAGCTCGGCAAAGGAGTTCTTGTCGAAGACGCGGCCGGTGCGCCAGTCGCGGGCGCCGCGGGCCATGAGCAGCGCGTCGAGCGCTTTGAAAATGCCCGTCGTGGAATCGGCAGACAGCAGGCGGGATTCGCGGAAGTCAGTGTCACGCACGGTCTTCGGCTCTACGTCCGTGGTACCCAACACCCAGGCGACAACCTCGTCGACGTCGCGGCCGGAGCGCTGCGCCACGGCGGAAGAACCGTAGAGCTCGCCAAAGACGCCGGACCAGAACCAGCGGTTGATCTTGTCCCACGCCTCTTGCGTGGACAACGCTCCGGGCTCGGAGACGAGGCGCGCAAGGATGACAGACAGCGGCACGATCTGCTTGGAGAACGGCACCTGGTCGTGGCTCAAAATGCAGCGCTCGGACAGGAAGGAGGCGACCTCCGCCATGGTCACGCGCAGCGTCTTCGTCGCGTCCTTGTACTCCGGCAGGGACAGCGACAGGATGTCTTCGCGCGTGCCGGAGGCATGTCCGCGCAGCGAGGTCGCGAGCAGAGAGACGGCAGAGAGGAACTCCGTGCGTCCGATGGCGTCGAGCGCGCCGTGGCGACGCAGCAGCTTCTCGGTCTCGGCCCAGTCATCTGCCAAGTGGAAGTTCTCGTCCTCGCTGGCGAAGACCGCGGTGAGCAGATCGAAGACATCCATCTGCAGGCCGGAGCTATTCGCCTGGGCGAAGACCTGGCCCACGCCAGCACGCTCGGTCTCGCGGGACAGGCGGATGATCGGGATGTCGTAGCCTGCAAGCGGGCGGAGTATGCGGTTGTGGAACGCCACGGCGGCATCGGCAAGCTCCGCGTCGCCGGAGGCAGCCAACTCGAAGAGGGCCTTGGTGCCGTCCTCAAAGAGGAGATCGGCGACCGGAATGCAGCCAGCCTCCAGCGCGGTGGCGCGGTCCGGGATGCGGTCCAGGTCCGGGCCGAAGTGCGAGCGCATCATGCCATCCTGATTCACCGCGAACACGGCCTCGTCCGGCATGAGCTCGTTGGCGACGGCCTTGCGCACATCGACGTAGAAGGTGCGGGTGATCTTCTTATTGCGGAAGTCCTTGGTATTGACCCGGCCCTCGCCGCGGAAGCAGTGGTACAGCGTGGTGAGGCGCTGCTGGCCATCGAGGAGCAACAGGCCCGGGTTCACGCCAGTATTCGGCGCACCGGTGAGCGGGCGCGGACGGAAACGCATGGGCTCGTTACGAGTATCGAGCACCATGAGCGCGCCCACCGGGTAACCGCGCAGGACGGTGACGATGAGCGAGCGGATGCGATCTTCATCCCAGGCGTAGTGACGCTGAAAATCGGGCAACTGAATATCGCCGCGCTCGATGCGGGCGAACAGGTCGGTGAGATCAAAGCTTGGCGTTGTAAAACCCATGTGACCGAGAGTACCCCGCAAAGGGAATGCCCGCCCGTATAAAAGCGATCCCTGGGCATATCTCACACAAACGGAGCCAAAAGCAGGCATGCAAAAGCCCTCCCGCGTTGACCGCAGGAGGGCTTGAGTGCGAAGAGCTTAAGCGGTCTGCTCGTGAGCGTCGACTTTGACCCAGCTCATCATGTCGCGAAGCGTGGAGCCAGTCTCCTCAATCGGGTGGTTGGAGACCTCGGCGCGCATGCCCTCGAGCTCCTTGTTGCCGCCCTCAACGTTGGCGACGAGGCGCTTGACGAAGGTGCCGTCCTGGATGTCCTTGAGGACGTCCTTCATGCGAGCCTTGACAGAGTCGTCGATGATGCGCGGGCCGGAGACGTAACCACCGAACTCAGCGGTATCAGAGATGGAGTAGTTCATATTGGCCAGGCCACCCTCGAAGATGAGGTCGACAATGAGCTTCATCTCGTGCAGGCACTCGAAGTAGGCCATCTCCGGCTCGTAACCAGCCTCAACGAGGGTCTCGAAGCCGCCCATGATGAGGTACTCCAGGCCACCGCAGAGGACAACTTGCTCGCCAAAGAGGTCAGTCTCGGTCTCCGCCTTGAAGGTGGTGGGGATAACGCCGGCGCGGGTGCCACCGATAGCAGCGGCGTAGGACAGGGACAGGTCGTGACCCTCACCCTTCGGGTCCTGCGCAGTGGCGATGAGGCAAGGAACGCCCTTGCCGTCGACAAACTGGCGACGGACGAGGTGGCCCGGACCCTTCGGCGCAACCATGCCGACGGTGATGTCAGCGGCCGGCTTAATGAGGCCGAAGTGAATGTTGAGGCCGTGACCGAAGAACAGGGCGTTGCCCGCCTCCAGGTTGGGCTCAATGTCCTCGGTGAAGATCTGCGCCTGGGAGGTATCCGGAGCCAGCAGCATGATGACGTCGGCCCACTTGGCGGCCTCCGCGTTGGTGAGGACCTTGAAGCCGGCCTCTTCTGCCTTCGCGCGAGACTTGGAGCCTTCACGCAGACCGACAGCAACCTCAACGCCAGAGTCGCGCAGGTTCTGCGCGTGGGCGTGGCCCTGGGAGCCGTAGCCGATGATGGCGACCTTGCGGCCCTGGATGATGGACAGATCTGCATCTGCGTCGTAGAACGTCTCAATTGCCATGAGTGTCAATCCTTACTGTTGGTTCGTGCGGGTGCTTTCTTTATTTCTAGCACACTATAGACGAAAAGTGTTCATTATCTGAGACAAATTTTTCAGTTTGTCTCAATTGGTGGGAAATTGTGGGTGTGGGGTTATTTGGTGGGCGCCATCGACTTCGGACCGCGGCCCAATGCGACGCGACCAGACTGAATAAGCTCGCGAATACCAAAAGGCTCGAGCACGTCCAGCAGCGCACGCAGCTTGCCCGGGGTGCCCGTCGCCTCGATGACGACAGACTCGGGAGCGACGTCGACAACGCGAGCACGGAAGATATCGACCGCACCGACGACCTGCGCGCGGTTGTCGTTATTAGCCGAGACCTTCACGAGCATGATCGCGCGCGAAATAGTGGTCTCCTCATCGAGCTCCACGACCTTGAGGACGTGGATGAGCTTGTTGAGCTGCTTGGTCACCTGCTCCGTCACGATGTCATTCGCATCGACGACGATGGTGAGGCGATTGATGCCCTCCACCTCCGTCTTCGCTGACACAAGCGAGATGAGGTTGTAGCCGCGACGGGAAAACATGCCGGTGACGCGGGAGATGATGCCTTCCACGTCCTGCACGAGGACGGAGAGGGTGTGGCGAGTGATATCGGTTGCTGCCATGGTATTTAAGCCTCCTCCAGGGCCTCGTGGATTTCGGCGGGTTCTTCCGCCGCGGACGTGTTGTCATCAAAGAGCGGTCGCAGACCCAGCGCGTACTGAATCTCCTCGTTCGAAGCTCCTCCCGCAATCATCGGCCACACCTGTGCGTCCTCGCCGACAATGAAGTCGATGACAACGGGGCGGTCATTGATAGCGCGGGCGCGCTCAATAGCGGGCACGACCTCGTCCTCAGTAGTCACGCGAATCGCCTCGCAGCCCAATGCTTCCGCCAACTTCACAAAATCCGGCAGGTAATGGTCGGCCTCGCGCAGCTTGGTATGCGAGTAGTGCTCGTCGAAGAAGAGGGTTTGCCACTGGCGGACCATGCCCAAGTTGCCGTTATTAATCACGGCAACCTTCAACGGGAAGCCTTCCACCGCGGCGGTGGCCAGCTCTTGGTTCGTCATCTGGAAGCAACCATCACCGTCAATAGCCCAGACTTCCTTCTCCGGCATGGCGGCCTTGGCGCCAAGTGCCGCTGGCACCGAATAGCCCATCGTGCCCGCACCGCCCGAGTTGATCCACGTGCGCGGATTCTCGAAGTCGATGAACTGCGCCGACCACATCTGGTGCTGGCCCACGCCAGCGACGTAGATAGCCTCCGGCCCGACGGTCTCCGAGAGCTTCTCCAGGACGAACTGCGGGTTAAGCTTGCCGTCCGCGGTGGGCTTCCAGCCGCGCGGGAAGCGCTCCTTCATATCCTCCAGGTACGCAATCCAATCCTCGATGTCCGGCGGGTTGAGCTTCGCCTTGCCTTGGTACGTCTTCGTCATCTGCAGCAGCACCTCGCGGGCGTCACCCACAATCGGGACGTCAACCTCGCGCAGCTTACCCACCTCGGCTGGATCGATATCCGCCTGAATAACCTTGGCGCCCGGCGCAAAGGTGTTCAAGTCGCCCGTCACGCGGTCGTCGAAGCGCGCGCCAATAGTAATAAGGAGATCCGCACGCTGCATGGCGGCCACAGCCGGCACCGTACCGTGCATGCCTGGCATACCCATGTGCAGCGGGTGCGAGTCCGGGAAAGAACCCAGCGCCATGAGCGTCGTCACCACCGGAATGTCCGTGTACTCCGCGAACTCCAGGAGCTCGCGGTGCGCGTTGGCCTTAATGACGCCGCCACCCACGTACAGCACCGGACGCTCGGACTTCGCAATGAGTTCGACCGCCGAAGAAATCTGACGCGGGTGGGGCGTCGTGGTCGGCCTGTAGCCCGGCAAGTCCAGCTGCGGCGGGTAGGAATAATCGAGGTAGCCGTTCTGGACGTCCTTGGGAATGTCGACGAGGACAGGACCCGGACGCCCCGTGGCGGCAAGATGGAAGGCCGCGACGATGGCCTCCGGGATCTCCTGCGGATCCGTGACAATGAAGTTGTGCTTCGTAATCGGCATGGTCACGCCACGGATATCCGCCTCCTGAAAAGCGTCCGTGCCCAGCAGGCTCGAGCCCACCTGGCCGGTAATGGCGACGATGGGGACCGAGTCCAGGTTCGCATCCGCAATCGGGGTGACGAGGTTGGTCGCGCCCGGGCCGGAGGTCGCGATGCACACGCCCACCTTACCGGAGGCCTGTGCATAGCCTTCCGCCGCATGACCCGCGCCCTGCTCGTGGCGGACGAGCACGTGACGCAGCTTCGTCGAGGCATAGAGGGCATCGTACAGCGGCAACACGGCGCCGCCCGGAATGCCGAATACAAGGTCAGTGCCCAGATCTTCGAGGGTGCGGACGATGGCCTGCGCGCCAGTCATGCGCTCGGTGCTCCTTTTGGCGCCGGACGTCGACTTGGCGAGCGAAGCCGGGGTCGGCGACGGTGATGCTGCCACGGTCAATTACTCCTTGGGGTCAAAGCTTGTTTATTTTTACGGTGCCGCGGGTATGGCGCCGTGCGATCTGTGAAGGATGAGGGTGGTCCTCCAACAACAAAGCCCCCGTCTCAGTTGCGGTGTGTGCAACTGGCGAGGGCGCTTGCTCTAATCAACGACAACTTATGCCGTTGCGGCAGGCGCCGCGTCCGGTACTACAAGCTGAAGTCGAATAATGATCATGGTTTCTATCTTACACTCGATAGGCTATCCCGCCACTTGATACCCCCATTCCATACATTGAAACCCATATCTCGCGAGGTGAGCCGGATTTCTCACACTCGGTCGGTCGCCCCCGTTACACACCTCCCCGCCGTGTCCACTAGTGTCTACTGACATGAATGCGCACACCTTCAGGCCGGATCGCACCCATATCCTCGCCATTGTGCTCATTGCGATGATCGCCATCATCGGCATCGCGTGGGCACCGCTCCAACTCGGTTGGCTGTTGATCTTCCCTGTCCTGTGGATCTGGTGGGTTCTCAAAGCCCACACCACAGTCTCCGAAGACGGCATTGATATTGGCTACGCCTTCCGCGGCAACGTGCACCTCGACTGGGATAACTTCCGCGGCATCGGTTTCAAGGGTTCCCGCACATTCGCTTCCGATGCCGCCGGCAAGGACCACAGCCTGCCCGGCGTCACGTTCAACTCGCTGCCTAAACTTTCCGATGCCTCCCGCGGCCGCATCCCCGACGCTCTCACCGCCGGCCAGTACGCCGCTGAGGAAAAGGTCGTCATCATCCACCGCGACGGCGAGCAGATTCTTCTCACCAAGGAAGAATTCGCCGACTACAAGCGCACGCACCCCGACGCTTAAACCCACCCGACCATAAACAAGGACTCCCCATGTTTCCCCTGCGCTCCAAAGTAACCACCGTCGGCCGCCAGGCCTCCGGCGCCCGCGCCCTGTGGCGCGCCACCGGGACCAAGGAACACGAGTTTGGCAAGCCGATCGTCGCCATCGCCAACTCCTACACCCAGTTCGTTCCGGGCCACGTCCACCTCAAGAACGTCGGCGACATCGTGGCCGAGGCCGTCCGCGCCGCGGGCGGCGTGCCCAAGGAATTCAACACCATCGCCGTTGATGACGGCATCGCCATGGGCCACCAGGGCATGCTCTACTCGCTGCCGTCGCGCGAGATCATCTCCGACTCCATTGAGTACATGGTCAACGCGCACACTGCCGATGCCCTCGTGTGCATCTCCAATTGCGACAAGATCACCCCGGGCATGCTCAACGCAGCACTCCGTCTCAACATCCCCACCATTTTCGTCTCCGGCGGCCCGATGGAGGCCGGCAAGGCCGTCGTCGTCGACGGCGTGGCACATGCACCCACCGACCTCATCACCGCCATCAACGCGACCGCCAACGAACAGGTCTCCGACGAAGGGCTGACCGCCATCGAGGCGGCCGCCTGCCCGACCTGTGGCTCCTGCTCCGGCATGTTTACCGCGAACTCCATGAACTGCCTCACCGAGGCCCTCGGCCTCTCCCTGCCGGGCAACGGCACCACGCTGGCCACCCACACCGCTCGCCGTTCGCTTTTTGAGAAGGCCGGCGCCACCATCATGGATCTGTGCCAGCGCTACTACGGTGAGGAAGACGAGTCCGTCCTGCCGCGCAATATCGCGACGAAGGAAGCCTTCACCAACGCCATGGCGCTCGACATGGCCATGGGCGGTTCTACCAACACCATCCTCCACACGCTTGCCGCCGCCCAGGAGGGCGAGGTCGACTTCACCCTCGAGGACATCAACGAGCTGTCCTACAAGGTGCCGTGCATCTCCAAGGTGGCCCCCAACGGCAACTACCACATCGAGGACGTCCACCGTGCCGGCGGCATCCCCGCCATCCTCGGCGAGCTGCGCCGCGGCGGCTTCATCGACGAGTCCGTCCATACCGTCGCCTACGACACGGTCGACGGCTGGCTCAACGACTGGGACATCCGTGGCGGCAAGGCCATCGATGAAGCCACCGAGCTCTTCCATGCAGCCCCTGGCGGCGTACGCACCACCGAGCCCTTTTCCCAGTCCTCCCAGTGGGAGAACCTCGACACCGACGCGGAGAACGGCTGCATCCACTCCGTGGACCACTCTTTCTCCTCCGACGGCGGCCTCGTTGTCCTGCGCGGCAACTTGGCCCCCAATGGCGCCATCGTCAAAGCCGCCGGCGTCGACGAGGAACTGTGGAAGTTCTCCGGACCTGCCCGCGTGGTCGAGTCCCAGGAAGAAGCCGTCTCCATCATCTTGAAGCACGAGGTCCAGCCGGGCGACGTCATCGTCATCCGCTACGAGGGCCCGGCCGGCGGCCCGGGCATGCAGGAAATGCTCCACCCGACTTCCTTCCTCAAGGGCTCCGGCCTGGGCAAGGCTTGTGCGCTTATCACGGATGGCC
Source organism: Corynebacterium phoceense (assembly GCF_900092335.1). Classification (GTDB taxonomy): domain Bacteria; phylum Actinomycetota; class Actinomycetes; order Mycobacteriales; family Mycobacteriaceae; genus Corynebacterium; species Corynebacterium phoceense. Next base: position 740,683 of record NZ_LT596208.1, on the reverse strand, counting down.
GTTTCTCCGGCGGTACCTCCGGCCTGTCCATCGGCCACATCTCCCCGGAGGCCGCCCACGGCGGACTCATCGGGCTGGTCGAAAATGGCGACACCATCACCATCGACATCCACGAGCGCAAACTCACCCTCGAGGTCGATGAGACCGTCATCGCGGATCGTCGCAACGCCCAGGAGTCCCGCGAGAAGCCCTGGACTCCGGTCAACCGCGACCGCCAAGTGACCAAGGCGCTGCGCGCCTACGCCAACATGGCGACTTCCGCTGACCGCGGCGCCGTCCGCGTTATCGACGGCTTCGTCAACTAGGCATATCGACCCTCCTGTTGCCCCGACAGGAGGGCTTCGCCGTTTTCACGCGCGGATGGCCTAGAGTTATCTAGCGATGAAACTGCTTGAGAATCCCGCCTTCCGCCTCACCCTCGCCGTCCTCGGCGCGCTGGGTGGCCTCGCCACCATCATTCAGCACGTCCTCGTGACGGACTTCCCAGTGGACATGATCATCTACCGCGAAGGTGTGAAGGCCTTCCTCGACGGCCGGTCCGTCTACGCGGAACCCATGATGGCTGGCGACCTCAAGCTGCCATTTATTTACCCGCCCTTCGGCGCGCTGTTCATGGTGCCACTCACCATCTTCTCCGGCATCACGGATTCGATGGCCGGCGACATCATGATCGTCATTTCGGACCTCGCGATCCTCGCCTGCCTCTTCGGTATCTTCCGCGCCGTGACGAAGCGCAGCGACATCTGGTGGGCCATCCTGCCCGTCTGGGCCCTAGGCCTTAACTTTGAGCCCGTCCGCCTCAACGATGGCTTCGCCCAAATCAACATCGTGGTCATGGCGCTCGTCGTCGCCGATCTTGTTCCCCGCAAGCGCTTCCTCCCCCAAGGCTGGCTCATCGGCGTCGCCGCCGCTATCAAGATCACGCCGCTGGCCATCCTGCTCTACTTCCTGGTCTGCAAGGAATGGAAGCCCATCCTCACCGCAGCCGCCTCGGCCGTCATCGCGACGCTTATCGCCGCCGCGGTGCGCTGGCAAGTCTTCGTCGAGTTCTTCTCCACCAAATTGCTGCAGATGGGCTCCGGCGGCGACTTCGGCGTGGGCACGGACTACCAGTCCAACTCCTCGCTCAAGGCCGTCATCCAGCGTCTGTTTACCTCCAAAGAGGCCGCCGAGGCCCACGGCACGCTTATCAACCTCCTGTGGCTCGCCGCGGCGCTGCTCACCGTCGTCCTCGGTGCGCTGCTCATCCGCCGCCTCGTCCACCGCGGCTGGGACACCGAAGCCTGGATGACCGCCGCCGTCGTCATGCTGCTCATCTCCCCCGTCTCCTGGTCCCACCACTGGGTATGGCTCGCGCTCATCATCCCGGTACTCTTCTACCGCGTCTGCGAAACCCGTACGTGGCTTACCGGCGGGCTCATGGCCGTCCTCGTCGCCTGGGCCGCCATGCTGCTCACCGTCCCGCCCAAGTGGTGGTTCGGCGACCAAATCGACGTCTACGACATGCCCTTCTTCCAGAAGTTCCTCGTCGATGACTTCGTGTGGCTGGCCGTTATCGCTTTCACGCTCTTCGCTCTGTGCTTCGCCCGCACTCAGTCCCCGACCATCTCGCGCAGCGCCGCCAAGTGACCCTCGAACGCCGACTTTCCGGCCGTGGTGAGCATGACCCACACGGTGTCCTTACCGCGCGAGGAGCCATACTCACGAAAGCGTGAGACATAACCATGGTCCTCGAGCGTGCCCAGCTGCTTGGACAGCGTCGCATCCGAGATCCCTACCTCATCACGCAGCGCCGCGAACTTCATCTCCTTGCGGACCTGCCCCTCAACCGCCCCAAACGCGTTGAGCGCCGCGCAGATTTTGAAGCGATTGAGCGGGTGAATGACCGGATCAAGCGCCGCCATCACTGCACTCCGGGGTTCATCAACGCGCCGCTGCGGAGCATCCAGGCACTATGCGCCGTAGCGCACGCCCCGAAGAGAACGCACGGCCACACCGGCATGGGATCAAAGAAGTTATTGATGAGGTCGACGAACAACGGCCACAACATGAAGCTGAGGGCCGCGTAGAAACTCTTGCTCACCTTCGGCTGCGTAAACGGATCCTGGCGCATAGCCGGGCGCACCTTGGACAGACGGGCAATCTGCCACGCCAGGACGCAGAGAACTACGAACAACCCTCCCATCGTGAGAAAGCTCTGCCACCCTCCTCGGTTCAGTGCAAGAACGAAAATGGAAACGCCGTAGACAAGGCCAAAGAGCACCGCCATCCACACCGGCGCGGCGGTCGTCCGATGTGCCTTTTCCTGAACTCCGGCCTGGTATTCCAGGGCCTCACGAACTTCATCGTTCATCATTCCTCCTTGTTTTCCTCTGTGGAAATTGTTTCATTTTCCACTCTGGAAAGCAAGAGGGTGATTAGCCAAAACCCCCGAATAAGGTCGAGAATTTTCGATTTTTCGCCGCCTATTCGGACGTTGTGGCTAAGCAAGACAAAGCAAAAGCCCGCCGCAGCGAACTGCGACGGGCCTTGAAGGGGACACGGCCAAGCTTTTAGCTCAGCGGATTAACCCCAGCGCCGAACCACCAGGCGACGACGAGGATAGCGATACCAATGACGACGAAGATCCAGGACGAGGCCAGCGGGCGGCGAGCCCAGGAGCGACCAAAGTCGAAGGAGATAACGCCCGGGCCGGTGAACTGCAGGGCGAAGGCTACCAGCAAGAGGACGATGGACAGCCACATGGCGTCCGGCCAGTTGAACAGGTTGAGGCCAGCGCTCGACTGCGTAAGCTCATGAATGGCAGCAAAGCCGGTGACAACCAGGCCCAGCATGGATGCCAGCGGGGTGACCAGGCCGAGCAGCAGGAAGACGCCGGCGATGAGCTGGAGCGTCGGCACCGCGATGGCGAGGACCTGCGGCAGGGCGTAGCCAGCGAACGAGGTCTCCAGCTCGGAAAGCCCCTGGGCTTCACCGAGGCCGAAGAAGGTGCCAACACCGGCGACGATGAGGTACAGGGCCAGCGCGATACGGACGAAGAGGAGGCCGAAGTCGAGGGTGCCGCGGCGGGGGTCAGCCTTCCGCTGCTCACGCTTGGCACGGGCATCGGCAGCCTTTTGCTCCTCCGGGGTCAGACCCTCCTCCGCCTCAGCGACGGCGACGGGCGCGGCGTTCGTATTCGGGTCGAAGTGCTGGGTAGGGGCGGCCATGTCAACCGTCTCGTTGCGCACCTCAGCGGGCTTGGAGTAATCCTCGGAAGTCTGCGCGAACTGCGTGGTCTCCGCCGGGGGCTGCTTCTTTGCGGCCGAGTCAAAGCTAATGGTCTCCGGCGAGCCTCCCACCTGCTGGGGCTGGGCGCGGTCGCCGAAAGACTTGCTCGCAGGCGAGGAGCCGGTGCTCGGGCTATAGGTCGGGACGTCGACGTCGTCGAAGTCGCGTGCGTTATCGGGCCTGTTTTTGTCGGTCATACTTTCCGAATGTAGAGCAGTTCCTGGGAGTTTGCCGTGGGGCGCGCCGATTGTTACCGAGGCGTTGTTTTGCACGACGGGAAAGCTCGGACTATTCTAAGGTTAAATATTTTGTTGACACATGCACAACTTTAGGCGCAACTTTAAGGCAGGGACCCGCAATGGCCACTCAGGACACCGCAACGGATTGGGCCGGCGACGCGCGCAATGCCTCTCCGGACGGCGAATTCGTCCGCGACACCACCTACATCGAAGACCGCATCTCCCCCAGCGTCTCCGAGCCGACCGCACAGGACGACGGCACGTTCTTCTGGCCCATGGAAGCCGGCCACTACCGCCTCGTCGCGGCACGCGCCTGCCCGTGGGCACACCGCGCCGTCATCACCCGTCGACTCATGGGGCTCGAGGACACGCTCTCGCTCGGTCTAGCCAGCCCGACACACGACGTGCGCTCCTGGACCTTCGATCTGGATCCCGGCGAGGTCGATCCGGTACTCGGTACGAAGCGCCTTCAGGAGGCCTACTTCAACCGCTTCCCCAACTACCCGCGCGGCATCACAGTGCCGGCCATCGTGGAGGAATCCACGAAGCGCGTGGTGACGAACTCGTACAACACGATCGTCCGTGACTTCATCACGGAGTGGACCGACTTCCAGCGCGCGGGCGCGCCAGATCTCTACCCCACTCAGCACGCCGAGGAGATGGAAAAGCTCAACGAGTACATCTTCCACAACATCAATAACGGCGTATACCGCGCTGGTTTCGCGGGTTCCCAAGAGGCCTATGAGAAAGCCTACAACCAACTCTGGGAGGCGCTCGACTTCGTTGAGGAGCGCCTGGGCACGCAGCGCTACATGGTGGGCGACCACATCACGGAGACGGATATCCGTCTCTTTGCCACCCTCATCCGCTTCGATCCGGTCTACTACGGCCATTTCAAATGCTCACGCGAGAAGACGGCAGAAATGCCGAATATCCGCGGCTACCTGCAGGAGCTGTTCCAGATCCCGGGCTTCGGCGACACCACCGACTTCACCGAGATCAAGCAGCATTACTACATGGTGCACACGGAGATTAACCCCACCAAGATCGTGCCCGTTGGTCCGGACATGTCGTGGCTGGCGCAGCCGCACGACCGCGACCGCCTCGGCGGTGCCCCGTTCGCTGAGGGCACCACGTTGCCCGGCGCGCTTCCCGCCGGCGAGCACATCAAGAACCCGGAGCAGTTCCAGATTGATCTCTTCGGTCCCGCCGTCGCAGGCAAGTAACGCCTAACGCAGTTCTGCCGCAGCCTCGTGCACAAACTCGGTGAGCTTATCGAGCATCTCCGAGTCCAAGCGCCAGCGCTGCCACCACAATTCCAGGTCGAGATGCACGTTGTCGAGGACGACGAGCTCGCCGCTTTCTAGAAGCGCCTCGGCCTGGATTTCTGGGATCATGCCCCAGCCCAAGCCAACCCGCACGGCTTCGTTGTAGGCATCGATGGCAGGCACGAAGTTACGCCGTCCGCGCATCTCCCGCAGCTCCAGACCCAACCCGCGGAGCGTCGATTTCAGCACGGGGTCCTGCTTGCTGTATAGCACCATCGGCATTTCCTCCCACGCGCGCTTATGCAATCCCGGCGAGGCCATCGCGTAGTAGCGCATGGTCCCCAGCCGCGACGCCTCGCAGCCTGCGACCGGAGTATGTTCACTCGTCACGGCGCCCAGCACGTCGCCGCGGCGCAGCATGCCCAGCGTTTCCGTCTCGTCTTCCACGCGCAGCCGCAACGTCGCACCGCCCAGCCCTGCCACCTTCCCGATGACCGGTTGAAACCACGAATGCAGGCTGTCTGCGTTGACTCCCACCGATAACGGAATAGAACGCACTCGCGCATCAAGCTGCGCCTGCGCCTCCGCCTGGACCAACGCGATCCGTCGCGCGGTCTGCACGAGGATTTCGCCCGCCTCTGTGGGTTCGACCGGCGTCGTGCGTCGCAGCAGCACGCGTCCTGTATCGGACTCCAACGCCTTGATGCGCTGGCTTACCGCCGAGGGTGAAATCCCCAGCACCGCCGCCGCCACTTCAAAGCTGCCTTCTTCCACGATGGCAAGCAGCGTATCCACCTGTACCTGGTTCATGAAGCTCATCTTAATCGAATGAAGGAGATGTAAATGGACTTCATATAACCCCCGTACTACTTTTCAAAGCATGTCAATCCTCGTCGCCGGTTTCGCCCTCGGTCTGTCGCTTATCATCGCCATCGGTCCCCAGAATGCCTACATCATCAAGATGGGCATTAAACGCAACCATATCGGCGCGATTGTGCTGGCCTGCGCACTCTCCGACGTCATCCTCATCCTCGCCGGCACCGTCGGCGTGGGTTACCTCGTGGACCGCCATCCCATGGTCCTCACAGTCCTCAAGTACGCTGGCGTTATCTACCTCGCCTATTTCACGTACCTCTGCTTTCGCGACGCCTTCAAGCCTCAGGGCGACACCCTCGTCATTGAGCACACCGAGCCTTCCGATGCCCCCTCCACCTCCCCCAATTCTTCCTCCGCCGTCCAGACCCTGGTGCGCACCGCTCCGGCTGCGACCTGGGTCAAGCCGGTCCTCGGCGCCATGGCGCTCACGTGGCTCAACCCCGCAGCCTATGTGGACACGCTCGTCATGCTCGGCGGTATCGCCAACCAATACGGCGAACAAGGCCGCTGGGTCTTCGCCGCCGGCTCCATCTGCGCGTCCTTCTGCTGGTTCCCCCTGGTCGGCTTCGGATCCCAGCGCTTCGACCACGTCCTCGCCCGCCCCAACGTGTGGCGCGGCATCAACTTCGCGATTGGCTGCGTCATGACGGGGCTCACCCTTAAGCTGCTGCTGCACTAAGCACAGATACAAAGAAAACAGCCCCGTCATGCACGATCGAGCTTGTGCATGAGAGGGTGACTGTTTACTTCTCGTCGTTCGTTACGAGAGCTGAATCGATGGCCTCCAGCTCAGCGTCGCTGAAGTCGAGGTTATCGAGTGCGTGCAGGTTCGACTCGAGTTGGGCGACACTCGAGGCGCCGTTGACGACCGAGGTGACGGTCTGTTCGCCGCGGTCGCGCAGAATCCAGGCCAGTGCCATTTGTGCCAACGTTTGGTCGCGTTCACCTGCAATGTCGTTGAGTGCACGCAGGGAGGTTAAGGCGGCATCGGAAAGCCAGTCTGCCTCAAGCGCACCGTTGCCGGGAGCGCGGGCGATACGGGAGTCCGCGGGGATGCCGTCGAGGTAGCGATCCGTGAGAAGCCCCTGCGCCAGTGGCGAATAGCAGATGACGCCCAAGCCTGCGTCGGCGGCGACCTCGAGGAGGCCATCCTCCTCCACCCAGCGGTCGAGCATGTTGTAGCGCGGCTGGTGGATAAGGAGCGGGCAGCCTTCCTCCTCCATGAAGTCCGCGGCCTCGGCCGTGAGCTCCGCGTCGTACTTGGAGATTCCAACGTAGAGGGCCTTGCCCGCCGCCACGATGTCGCGCAGGGCGCCGAGAGACTCCTCGAGTGGGGTCTCGGGGTCCGGGCAGTGGTGGTAGAAGATGTCCACGTAGTCGAGGCCCAGGCGGCGCAGCGAGGCGTCGAGGGAGCTCACGAGGTACTTGCGCGAACCGCCTGTGCCGTAGGGCGAGGGGTTCATCTCAAAGCCCGCCTTGGTAGAGATAATCATCTCGTCACGGTGGCGCTGGAAGTCCCTGGCGAAGTGGCGTCCGAAGTTCTCTTCGGCGGCGCCGGGACCGGGACCGTAGTTATTCGCAAGGTCGAAGTGCGTAATGCCTTGGTCGAAGGCCGCGCGAAGGATGGCGGCTTGGGCGTCGAGGGTGGTGTCGTGGCCGAAGTTTCGCCACAGGCCTAAAGACAGGGCCGGGAGTTTGAGGCCGGAGGTGCCAACCCGGCGGTAGGTCATGTCGTCATAGCGGTCGGCGGCGAGCGTGTAGTCATCCATGCTGCCCATTGTGCCCTTATATGCGAAACGACCGCAGGGCCCATGCTTGGGAACCCTACGGTCGGCCTCTAACGACTACTTGGAAGCAGTCGGCTCTTCGTCGATGTTCTTGACGGTGTCCTCGAGGAACTCCGCGATTTCTTCGTCGGAACGTCCTTCCTCAACGCCGTCGAGTTCGGTGTAATCCGTGACATCGTGGGCATCCTCGTCGAAATCGTCGAGGGAGAAATCAACGTCCTCATCGGCATCGAGCTTCTCCGTCACCTCGGTGACGAGTTCTTCGTAAAGGGCCTCGTCCTCCATGTTGGAGTCGACCACATGCTGGCCGATTTCTTCGTCGAACTTCTCGTCGTATTCCTTATCCGGGTGCAGCTTGAGCGCGAGCAACGCACGGATGCGGTCGCGGCGAATGGACTCGTCCTGAATCTTGGACAGACCACGGAGCCACGCGGCGACAAGGACGGCGACCATGACGATGCCCAAGTAGCCAAGGACCGGGTAGACGGAACCCATGAGCTCCTTGAAGCCGACGAAGGAGAAGGCGAAGCCAACCAGCGTGCCTACGATAAAGACCGGACGGTAGAGGTGCGGGCGCGTGGAGGTCAGGCGCTTGCCCAGCGCGTAGAACATGCCGATGGCCGTGTTGAAGATCATAAGGTAAATGGTGATGGCCATCAGCAGACCCAGCGTGGGGTTGATCTCGTTGACGAGGGTGAGCATCGGGATATCCGAGCCCGCGGCGTCCGGACGCATGAGCAGCACGAATCCGGCGATGCCCATGAGGATGGCATAGGAGATGCCACCGATAAGGCCGCCCCAGCCTGCCTCGCGCGGGCTGATGTTGTCGCCGCCAATGACGAGAGACATGGACACGGCGAGGATGAGCGCAAGACCGCAGTAATTGAGCGCGGAGACCAGCCAGTTGTTAATGGGGCTTTCCGTCTGGGCTGCGATATTCATCGACTCGACCGGATCGGCCGGCATATTCAGCAGGGCGTGAATTCCTACGCCGAGGACCGCGATGATGATGAGCGGGGTAAGCGCACCGATAACCTGCGAGACCTTGTCAACGTCGAGCATGCCCGCGACAAGGACGAGGACGACCATGATAGCCGAGCCTATCCACGCGTCAATGCCGAATTGCTGGGACAGGTTCGAGCCCGCGCCGGCGAGCATGACCAAGCCGACGGCGAACAGCGTGAAGATGACGCAGACGTCAAGGAACCGCGAGATAATCGGGTGCGTGACGTGGCGGAATACGTCCGAGTGCGCCGAGGCATGGAAGTACGAACCCAGCTGGAGGAACACCGTGCCGGCCAAGGCCATGATGAGGCCTGCGACGATGATGCCCCATACGCCGCTCACACCAAAGGACGTGAAGTACTGGACCACCTCCTGTCCCGTGGCGAATCCAGCGCCGACGAGCAAGCCGACGAATGATAATGCGATACCGATTGTCTTGTTAAAAGACACGTTTTCCTTTAGTTGACAGCAGTTCTCCATGCACTCACACCGCACCCCTCGGCGGAAGGCAATCGCCATCCACAATACCCCCCCGGCTACTCCCCCGCGCCGGTTGTGGAATGGTGAGATTTCCTGCATCTATGCACTAGCGTGGGGTAGACCACGATTCTCTGGCTTGGATGAGGCGACTCGCGGCTGTGGGTTCTATCAATTCAGGCCACGCTGCACGGGCCGAAACAATAAGAACCCACAGCCAGCTTTCAGCCGGGCGCGCATTGCCTCCTTGGCTTTGGGTTTATGGCGCTTCGGGCCTTCTCACGACGTCCAAGGCGCCATAAACCCAAAGCTAAGCCGACGCAGGCTGAGAGGCGACCGAAAGCGTCGCGGACGCTTTGGCGGAAGCCCTCGACGCGAGCGGCGCGTTCGGCCTTTACGCTCCTCGCGAAGTCGGTATCGAAAGCCGCGAGGGCCTTATCGAGCGGGGCATCGGACTTTTCCTTCGCGAGAGCCATCTCAGCGAGGACGGACTCCCCTGCTTTGTTGAAATCCTTCAGCACATGGTGCGACAACTCCACGGTACGTCCGGGCAGCTGTGAAAACGCAACACGCCCGGCCGGAGCCGGGCATGAGCGTGGAATTCTTAGGCGTCGAAGGTGGAGGTGTCGATGACGAAGCGGAACTTCACGTCACCTTTCACCACGCGGTCGTAGGCGGCGTCGACGTCGTCCACGCCGATCTTCTCGATGACGGCGCCGATGCCGTGCTCGCCGCAGAAGTCGAGCATTTCCTGGGTCTCGGCGATGCCGCCGATGTTATTACCGGTGAGCACCTTGCCGCCGCCGATGAGGCGGTTCATGCGGATGCCCATCTCCTCCGGCGGCAAGCCCACGACGGACATGATGCCGCGCGGCTTGAGCAGGCCCAGGTACTGGTCGAGCGAGTACGGCGCGGAGATGGTCGACAGGATGAGATCGAACTCGCCACGGTGGTTCTTGAAGAAGTCCGGATCGTCGCCCGAAGCCAGAAGGCGGTTGGCACCGAGCTCCAGGGCTTCCTTTTCCTTGCGAGTCGAGCGCGAGATGACGGTGACGTCCGCGCCCTTGGCCGCGGCGATCTGCACGCCCATGTGGCCAAGGCCACCCAGGCCCACGATGGCGACTTTCTGATCAGGCTTGACGTCCCAACGGGCCAGCGGCGAGTAGGTCGTAATACCGGCGCAGAGCAGCGGTGCGGCGTGATCGAAGTCGATGGAGTCCGGGATGGTGCACACGAAGTTCTCATTGACGACGACCTTCTGGGCGTAGCCGCCCTGAGTAATCGTGCCGTCGACGTCCTCCGAGTTATACGTGCCCACGTTGCCGTTGAGACAGTTCTGCTCCTGTCCGTTACGACACTGCTCGCACTCACCGCAAGAGTTGACGAGGCAGCCCACGCCGACGCGGTCGCCGACCTTGAACTTCGTCACGTTCTCGCCGACGGCCGCGACGACGCCGGCGATCTCGTGGCCGACGGTAAGCGGGAAGTGCGCCTCGCCCCACTCGTTGCGAATGGTGTGGATATCGGAGTGGCAGATGCCCGCAGCCTTGATGTCGATGACGACATCGTCAGCGCGCGGGTCGCGACGCTCGATGGTCGCGACCTTAAAGGGGGCATCAGGAGAGGTCTTTTGGAGGACCTTGGTAGAAATTGTCATGCAATCGAGGGTACAGAAATAGCCTGTGACCTCGCATAATGGAAAGTGTTCCCAATAAAAATGCCACCGCCGCAGCGGTGGCACGGGAAAGCTCTACGCTTTAAGCCAGCTTCTTCGCGATGAGCTGGTTGACCTGAGCCGGGTCAGCCTTGCCGCGCGTGGCCTTCATGACGGCACCGACGATGGCGCCGGTGACCTTCTTGTTGCCAGCCTTGTACTTCTCGACGATGTCCGGGTTGGCGGCAAGTGCCTCGTCGACAGCGGCCTCGATGGCACCGTCGTCGCGGACGACCTCAAGGCCGCGAACTGCGACAACCTCGTCGACGTCGCCCTCGCCGGCCAGGACGCCGTCGACGGCCTGACGGGCCAGCTTATTGGTGAGCTTGCCCTCGTTCACAAGAGCGATGACGCGGGCAACCTGGGCCGGGGTGATGTCCAGGGCGGCGAGCTCCGTGCCGGCCTCATTAGCCTTACCGGAGAGGTAAGAGACCCACCAGGAACGGGCCTCGTCCGGCTTCGCGCCAGACTCGGTGGTGGCGATGATGAGGTCAAGTGCACCGGCGTTAACGAGGTCGCGCATCTCCTCGTCCTTGAGGCCCCACTCTTCCTGGATGCGGGCGCGGCGGATCCACGGCATCTCCGGAAGGGTCTTGCGGACTTCCTCGACCCACTCGCGGGAGACCTTCACCGGCGGGAGATCCGGGTCATTGAAGTAGCGGTAATCCTCCGCCGTCTCCTTCGGACGGCCCTTGGAGGTCGTGCCGTCGACCTCCTGGTAGTGGCGGGTCTCCTGGTCGATGGTGCCGCCGTCTTCGAGGACCTGCGCCTGACGCTGCATCTCGAAGCGCACGGCCTGCTCGACGGAGCGCAGCGAGTTGATGTTCTTGGTCTCGGTACGAGTACCGAACTCCTCCTGGCCGATAGGGCGCAGGGAGAGGTTGGAGTCGACACGCATGGAACCCTGGTCCATGCGGGCATCGGAGACGCCGAGGGCCGCGACGAGCTCGCGCAGGGCGCCGACGTAGGCCTTGGCGACCTCGGGGGCACGTTCGCCCGCGCCGATGATCGGCTTGGTCACGATCTCAATAAGCGGGATGCCTGCACGGTTGCAGTCCACGAGCGAGGAGGTTGCGCCGGAGATGCGGCCGTCCGCGCCACCGATGTGGGTGAGCTTGGAGGTGTCTTCCTCCATGTGGGCGCGCTCGATTTCCACGCGCCACTCGGTGCCGTCCTCAAGAACGACGTCGAGGTAGCCGTCGTACGCAATCGGCTCATCGTACTGGGAGATCTGGTAGTTTTTCGGCTGGTCCGGGTAAAAGTAGTTCTTGCGCGCGAAGCGGGAGGACTCTGCAATCTTGCAGTTGAGCGCCAGGCCAATCTTCATGGCTCCCTCGACGCCATCGTGGTTGACAACCGGCAACGCGCCCGGCAGACCCAGACAGACCGGGTCCACGTTGGAGTTCGGGGCCGCGTTGAAGTTCGTGGCGGAGGTAGAGAACATCTTCGTATTCGTGTTGAGCTCGACGTGGACCTCCATGCCCATCACCGGTTCAAACTTTTCGAGGACCTCGTCGTAGTCCATCAGGTCATACATCGCAGCAGTCATGGGGGCTATCTTAATACGTCGCCCGACGCGAGGCGCCATGCGGATCGAACTTCGAACACAGGTCCACTTCTCTGCTTATTCCGCTGCCTCATGTCGGCCCCCTCCGATAGTCTCATCTTCATGACGCTAAGCACAGGAAACATTGCCGCGACGGCGAATGTGCACACCCTGACTCGTCTCAAATTCGACTCCTCTGCCTAGGACATCTAGCGCTCGCCGTCGAGGAGCCCCGCCCCTCCACCTCCGCCCTCACCCACCTCACGCCCGCCGAGCACCACTGCCTCGACTGGCTCACCGAGCATTCCTCCACCGGGTGTCTCCGCATTGAGCAGGAAAGAATTACCTTTGACCACGCGACGGCTGCATTACAGGCGCTCTTCGCATAATCTGGGCGCCATGGAACCGCGCCTCGCTTTGGGTCTCTACCCCACTCTGCCCACCCTCGACCAGATCAGTGAAAGGCTGAACGCTCTCGACGCCCAGCTTCTCGAGCTTCCCGCGGAGGTCGAGGAAGGCACCGGCCTCTTCTCCCTCGTGGAGAACGACTACCTCGTCCTTATCCGGCGCACGGAGTCCGTCCTCCCCGACGCGCAGACCGGCCACCCGTTGCTGGCACGCGCCAGCGCCCCGCACCTTAAAGACGCCACCGGCATGGTCGTCGTCATCACCTACGCCACAGAGAACCTCGCGGTCAGCCCCGTCGAGTTCGCCCATATCCACGCGCGCCTCACCGCCGCGCTCGTTCCCGACGCCCTCGCCATTCACAACACGGGCGCGGCCGCCACAGTCGACGCCGACGTCTTCCGAGCAGCCGTTGACGAGGGCCCGCTGTCCTACGCACTCGCCCCGGTCTGGCTCTACGAGGAAGACGGTCGCTACGGCGCTTACACCATGGGCCTGCACCGCTACGGCCTGCCGGAGCTCCAGGTCGCGCCCGGCAGCACCGGCCCCATGGAGCTCTTCCAAGGCCTCACCCAGCTTGCCGATGCCGCCCTGTCCCCCAATCCCCCAACCGCCGGCGCCACAGTGCTTCTGGCCGAGGGCGAACAGCCCCGCACGCTCGTCGAGTCCACGTGGGTCGTGGGCAAGGACGTCCCTGCTCTTACTCTGCCCGCCGTCTAGCTTCGAAGGAATCCGCCGTGCCTACTCCCTTTGCCGTCAACCGCGCCCACCTCGCCCGTCAACGCTTTACGCTCGTCCTCCTCGACAGCGAGGCCGACGTCATGATGAAGATCCGCACCGCGCTCTCCAACTACTTTGGTCCGCGCCTCGGTTCCTTCACCCCGGCGCCCAAGGATGACGGGGCCTTCTCCGTGGCCATCAACAACGTGGCCACCATCGCCTTCGCGCAAACTGCCGGCACGATGGTGGGCGAGTCGGCTCCCATCGCGCACCCCATTCTCACGGGAAGCTTTGATCCGACGAAGGTACGCTCCATCGTAAGCATCGCCCAGGTCGAGCCCGCGCTTCCTGGCACAGACAACGAGTCGCGCGAGGGTGTCTTCGCCCAGCTGCGCATCCTCGCCGAGGCCACCGCGGCGCTCTGCACGCTGCCCGGCGTCGTGGGCGTACGCAACGATCTGGGCCGCGTCATCGCCCAGCCCGATATCTATGCCGAGGCCGTCGCGCGCGACGAAGCCCCACACTATCTCGCCACGGCATGGATCACGCCCGGCGAGGGCCGCACCATCAACGCGGGCACCGTGGGCATGCCGGCCCTCGGCCACCCGGAAATCCAGATTCAAGGCTTTACCGGCGACCCGACGGACCTCTACTACCGCATGGCCAACCTCATCGACTACGCCGCCCGCGGCCCGCTACTCAAGCCCGGCGACACACTCTCCTTCGGCGAGGGCCAGCCGCCCATCAGCATCACCGAGGCCACGAACTTCGTCTCTTCTGACATCCCTACCGTCGAGGTCCACCTGACCTAGGGCCTAGGCCTTGCGCGCGTCCGACCAACGACAGCCTGCTGCCAACAGTGCGCCGGACAGGTTGTGCCACACGGAGAACACCGCACCCGGCAGCGCCGCCAGCGGATTCATGTAGGCGCTCGCCAGCGAGGTCGCCAGACCGGAGTTCTGCATGCCCACCTCAACCGCCATCGTGCGGCGCACCGTCACCGGCTGGCCGGTGAACTTACCTGTGAGGTAGCCCAGCAAGTAACCAAAGCCGTTATGCAGGATGACGGCCGCGAGAACCAGCGCACCCGCAGTCGCGATATTGTCGTGCGCGCCGCCCACCACGATGCACACGATAGCTGCGATCGCCGCCACGGAGATCCACGGCAACGCTGCCTGGATCTTCTCCACGATCTTCGGGACGAGCATGCGCACGAGCAGACCGCCGACGACCGGCACCAGCACGACTTTGACGATGGACATGGCCATCGAGCCCGCGCTCACCGGCATGTACTCCCCCGCCAGCCACAGCGTGAGCAGCGGCGTCAACACCGGCGCGAGCAGCGTCGAGATGGATGTCATCGTCACCGACAGCGCAACATCGCCACGGGCTAGGTAGGACACGACGTTGGAGCTCGTACCGCCAGGCGCACAGCCCACGAGGATGACGCCCGCCGCGATACCCGCCGGCAGGTTCAGAACTTTGACGACGACCACAGCGACCAGCGGCATGATGACGAACTGTGCGACGACGCCGATGAGCACCGGCAGCGGACGCTTGGCCACCACTACGAAGTCGACGGGACGCAGCGTAAGACCCATGCCAAACATGATGACGCCCAGCAATGACGTGACCCACGACGCGAACGAATGCGCAGTATCGGGCGCGAGGTAGCCCACGATGCCGCCAATAATCACGAGCACCGGGAAACCGAGCGCGGCAATAAGCGCGGCACGGTCCTGCGCTGCCGTCGTCTGCGTCGCCGGAGTGGCCGCGGCGACCTGTCGGGAATCACTCTGCGTGCTCATGGAATGAACACTAGCGCCCATAGGTTGAGAAATCAATCTCACATTTTGGAACATGACCAAGCAGACATGCACAAGGCCGCCTGAGAAAATCCTCAAGCGGCCTTCGACGAAGCTGTGAAATGTTTATCCGAAAAGCGCACGCGCCGTGGCATAGCGGCCATTCGGCACGATCTTCAGCTTGCCCACTGCGTCTTCGAGCGGAACGAGGTCGATGTTCTCACCGTGGAGCGCAACACACATACCAGACTCGCCGCGGTGTGCGGCGCGCGCAGCGTGAACGCCATAGCGCGTCGCCAAAACGCGGTCGTACGCAGTCGGGGTACCACCGCGCTGGATGTGGCCAAGCACCGTGGTACGCACGTCATAACCCGTACGCTTGTGAATCTCGCTGGCAATGACCTGGCCAATGCCGTTGAAGGTCTGGTGGCCGAACTGGTCAACGCCGCCTTCCTGGAACTCCATCGTGCCTTCCTTGGGCAGAGCGCCCTCGGCCACACAGATGATGCCGTACTTCTCACCCATCTGGAAGCGGCGTTCCATCGCCTTCGTAATATCCGCGATATCGAACGGCTCCTCAGGAATCACGGTGTAGTGCGCGCCACCGGCCATGCCGGCATGCAGCGCAATCCAGCCCACGTGGCGGCCCATAACCTCGACGATGAGGATACGATTGTGGGACTCTGCCGTGGTGTGCAGACGGTCGATGGCGTCCGTCGCAACGGAAACCGCGGTATCGAAACCGAAGGTGTAGTCGGTGGCGTTGACGTCGTTGTCAATGGTCTTCGGAACACCGATGACCGGGATGCCATTGTCAGAAAGGAACTTCGCGCCCTTGAGCGTGCCTTCACCGCCGATGGCAATGAGCGCGTCTACCTCAGCGTCAGCCATGTTGGCCTTTATCTGGTCGATGCCCGCCTTAAACTTATCCGGGTGCAGGCGGCCGGTACCGAGGATGGTACCGCCGCGCAGGAGGATACGGTCGATTTCCGCATCATCATAGAGGTCACGGCGGTGGTCTTCCATGAGACCAACCCAACCGTCCTCGTAGCCGACGACGGTGTCGCCGAACTCGTTGGAGGCGGTGCGCACGACGGCGCGAATAACGGCATTGAGACCGGGGCAATCGCCACCGGAGGTAAGTACTGCAAGGCGCATAGATTCCAACTTACCGCGCTGGCGCCTATCGTGCAGCAGCTGCCAACGTGTCTCTGAAGAACAAGGATGCGATAAGTCCCACAACCAGCGCCGCGACAATGACGAACAGCGAGTTCGCCATGCCGCCAGAGCCCTCCACCGACTGCACGACCGCGGACACCGCTGACACGCCAATCACGGAGCCCACCTGCCGCGAGGTGTTGTAGACACCCGAGGCCGCGCCCATGAGCGGCGCCGGAGTATCGCGCATCGTCGTCGCGGCATTCGAGCCCCAGATAAAGGACTGCCCGACGCCCAACAGCGCCATGGGCACGCACAGCCACCATGCCCCAGCGTCAGAGCGCATCAACACACAAATCCCAATGAGCGTTCCGATCAGCACTACGAAACCGGTCGTGGCGAGACGCCGCGGATCCACCTTGTCAGCCAGTGCGCCCGCCATCGGCGACACTGCCAGCGAGATAATCGCCATCGGCGCGACAATCATGCCCGCCGTGCCAGCGCCCAGGCCCTTGACCTCCTGAAGCCACATCATCACCGGCAGCATCATCGACGCCACCATGAATCCCATGGCCACAATCGCCAAAGACCCGGCCGAGTAGTTACGGTCGTTAAACAACGGCAGAGGCACGAGCGCCTCGGTACCGCGCTTCCCTGCCGTCGACTGCAGCCACACGAATGCCACAAGCCCGCCGATGCCCACGGCCATCAGGCCCCAGACCCAGCCAGCCCAGCCGGTCCCCGGGCCTTCCTGGATGCCGTAGACAAGTGCCGCAAGCGCCACGAACGAGACCGCGACGGACGCGTAGTCCATCCGGCGCGCCGTGGTCGCCAGCACTGGGACCCAGCGCTGCGAAAGCACGATGGCCGCAATGACAAACGGGACGTGCACCCAGAACACCGCCTGCCAGCCAAAAGCGCCCACAACGAAACCACCAAGCAGCGGGCCCGCGAGCGACGCGACGGAGCCGATGATCCCCCACGCGCCAAGCGCATGCCCGCGGCGCTCGCGCGCAAAGATGCGGTTGATAACGGCCATCGTCTGCGGCATCTGCAATGAAGCACCGAGTCCCTGCAGCCCTCGCGCCGCGATGAGAAACCCGATATTAGGCGCCAACGCGCAGGCCAGCGCACCGACGCCAAACAGGGCAATACCGAACTGGAACATCTTCTTTTGTCCATAGATATCGCCCAAGCGCCCGGTAAAGAGCAGCGGGGTCACGACGGCGAGTAGATAGATGGAACTCACCCACATCACCTGACCCACCGTTGCCTCAAGTCCGTGCTGGATGCCCGGCAGGGCGACCGCAATCATCGACTGGTCGAGCAGCGAGACGAAGAATCCCAGCGAAAGCGCGAACATCGCACGCCACGCGTCGCGTTCCGGTGGGACTTCAGAGTGAGAGGCAAATGTGGGCACGGTCATAGCCCGCGAGTCTAGCGAAGCCGCCCCAAGTGGTCGCGGCCGCGCCTACACTGTGTGCCATGGGATCCATCGACATTAAGAAACCGCAGACCGTCTCCACCGCCACCACCGTCGCCTTCGGCCTCATCGGCGGTTGGCTCACCGCACGCGAAACCGGCATCCGCCCGCTCGGCGGCGTTGTCCTCGGCGCCGCTGGTCTCTGGGCCGGCCGCAGCTGGCTCGCCAAGACCGATCCAATCACCACCACGGCGCTGTCCGCCATCTATCTTGGTGCCTTCGGCGCCTCACACCCGCTGGCTAAGAAGATCGGTGCGTGGCCAGCTGTCCTCGCCGTCACCGGTGCTGCCGCTGGCGCTGCGTACTCCCTGTCCGACATTCGCTAGCTAGGTAACACGAATTCATCCATAATTCATACGGTCGCGAGCCACTGTTCACCTTCACGGGGTTTGATCTTTGAGTCATTAATCTCGACTATCACTCTCCCTGGAGGATTTTCATGTCTATGCCTCGCTTCCTGACTGCCTGTGCGGCCTTCTCAGCCGTCACCTTGTTAGCTTCCTGCGCAGAACCTGCGTCCGAAAAAGGGGTATCGGATAACTCTGCAGCAAGTGGTGAGAAGACAACCATCACTGTCTACACATCAGAGCCGGAAGAAAAGGTCGACGAAATCAACGCGGCGTTCATGGAAGCCAATCCCGACATCGAGGTGGAAGTCTACCGCGCGGGTACGGGCGACCTTAACGCGCGCATCGCCACGGAGAAGGAATCCGGCGACATCGGCGCGGATGTCTTCTGGGCTGCCGATGCCGCCACGTTCGAAAAGTATGCCGAAGCCGGCGATCTCGCGGAACTCACCGACGTCGATGCTGAGCCAGTTATTGACCAAGCCAAGGATTCGAAGAACCTCTACGTGGGCACACGCATTATCCCCACGGTTATCGCGTACAACACTGATGTCATCGACGAAGCAGACGCACCCAAGTCCTGGGCAGATCTCACAGATCCGAAGTACAAGGACAAGCTCGTCATGCCGAACCCAGCCGTCTCCGGCGCGGCAGCCTTCAATACTTCGGTATGGAAGAACGACCCGGCACTGGGCGAGGAATGGATCACCAAGCTGGGCGCGAACGCTCCGATGATTGCCGAGTCCAACGGCCCGGCTTCCCAGGAAATCGCTTCCGGCTCGCGCCCGGCTGGTGTGGTCGTGGATTACCTCATCCGTAACCTCGCTGCCGACGGCTCTCCGGTGGAAACCGTCTACCCCACCGAAGGCGTTCCCTATATCACGGAGCCCGCTGGCGTTTTCGCAGACTCTGAAGCCAAGGAAGCCGCCCAGACCTACATCAACTTCCTGCTGAGCGAAGAGGGCCAGAAGCTCGCCGTCGAGCAGTCCTACCTGCCGGTGCGCCAAGACGTTGGCACCCCGGAGGGTACCCCGGAGCTCAAGGACATCAAACTCATGGATCAGGATCTGAAGACCATCACCGGCGATAAGGATGCCGCGGTTGAGCTCTTCCAGAATGCTGTGAAGTAACGTGCGCTCTTCCGTATCGCTGTTGCGGGGCGGGGTGTGGCTGATAGTCCTCGGGCTTTTCGCCACACCTCTCGCGTTTGTCGTATCCCTTGCGATGGGCGGCAACCAGATCCCGCTGCTGTTTGATCAAGGGCTTGGTCAAGCCGCCTGGAACTCACTGTCTTCAACAGTGCTTTCCGCTGTCGGGGCCGTGGTTATAGGCACCATCATCGCTATTCTTCTTGACCGTACTGATGCGGCGGGTTCCAGTGTTCTCCGCCTGTTCTTGCTTTCCCCATTGCTTGTTCCGCCGTTTATTGGCGCGATTGCGTGGATGCAGCTCTTCGGGCCGGCACAGGGCTTCAACAAGATCTTCGACCATGATGTGTGGAATATCTATGGCGCGGACGGCGTGACCTTCCTGCTCATGGTTCATTCCTATCCCACGGTCTATGTCATTGTCTCCGCGGGTCTGCGTTCCATTCCCGCCGATCTTGAGCAGGCCGCGCGCGTCGCAGGCGCTTCGACGTGGACCGTGCTACGCACCATCACATCGCCACTGCTACGTCCCGCGTTGCTCTCAGCATTCACGCTCACTGCCGTTGCCAACCTCGCTGACTTCGGCATCCCCTCCATCCTCGGTTCGCCTGCCCGCTTCGAGACCCTGGCCACGATGATCTATCGCTTCATGGACTCCGGAACCGTGGACAATCCACTCCAGGTGGTCTGTACCGTCGGCGTGGTTTTGCTCTTCCTCGGTCTGGGGGCGGTCATCGCTGATTACCTCGTTGCTATGTGGGCGGCGTCCAAGCTGCAGGACACGGGCACGTCACACCGCTTCCGGCTGGGCGCGGCGCGTTGGCCCGTCACTCTCGTCGGCTGGGTGGTTGGACTCGCAGTTACGCTCGGGCCCATCCTCGGACTCGCCTACCGGGCTCTGCTCCCGGCCCCAGGCGTGCCGTTTACGCTCGACACCATCTCGCTCAGCAACTTCTCCAAGGCGCTGTCCAATCCCCGCGTCATCGATGGATTCACCAACTCCGCTCTGCTCGCACTCGGCGCCGCGCTCATCTGCGGCGTGCTGGGCTGGCTCATTGGTCTACTTGTCACGCGCACTCGGTTGTTCGGCAATACCGCGATGACGCTGCTCGTGCTGCTTCCCACGGCGCTGCCTGGCCTCATCATCGGCGTCGCCTGGCTCATCGTCGGGCACTACACCGAGCTCTACAACACCGTATGGATCATCCTGCTTGCCTATGTCTGTGCGTTCACGGCTCTGGTGCTACAAGCGGTGCGCGCGCCGTTACAGAACACGCCTGTTGCCGTCGAGGAGGCCGCTCGCATCTCCGGTGCTGGACCAGTTAGGGCTCTTTTATCCACCACAGGCGCCATGGCGATTCCTGCCGCGATCTCCGGCGCCGTCCTCGTCGCCATCACTGCGGTACGCGAGCTCACAGTGTCCATTCTGCTCATCTCACCTGGTACCACCACTCTGGGCGTGCAGGTATTCAACCTCCAACAGGCCGGCAATTACAACCAAGCGTCTGCGCTCTCGTTGCTCTTCGCACTCATCGGCGTGGTCGGCCTCGCGCTCACCATCCGTCCGCCTCGTCTGAAGAACTAGGACATTCATGTCATCCATCACGCTTTCCCATCTCACCGTCGACTTCGGCGATGGCGCCAAAGGCCTCGACGACGTCTCGCTCGACGTTGACTCCAATGAGTTCATCGCACTCGTCGGCCCGTCGGGCTCTGGAAAGACCACGCTATTGCGTTCCATCGCGGGCTTCCTCGAGCCGACCTCCGGCACCATTTCCATCGATGGAAAGGACATCTCAAACACACCGCCGGAGCGTCGTTGTATGGGGATGGTTTTCCAGCAACACGCCGTATGGCCACATATGTCCGTCGCTGACAACGTGGCCTACCCGCTGAAAATGGCCAAGGTCGGCCATGCAGACCGCAGCGCCCGCGTCCACCGTGCACTCGAACTGGTCGGTCTCGGCGACTTCGGCCGCCGCAAGCCAGTCAGCCTTTCCGGCGGACAACGCCAGCGCGTCGCACTCGCCCGCGCCATCGTCGCCGATCCCACCGTGCTGCTCTTGGACGAGGCTCTCTCCGCCCTCGACGAGCCGCTGCGTGATTCTCTGCGCCGCGAACTCGTCTCGCTCACCCGTCGCGAAGGTCTCACCACGGTCCACGTCACCCACGATCGCGCCGAGGCCTTGGCCATCGCGGACCGGATTGTGGTTCTCGACAAGGGCCGCATCCAGCAAGTTGCCACACCGCAGAAACTTCTCGCCCGCCCCGCGAGTCCCCAAGTGGCCGCGTTCATCGCGGATGCCACAATTCTCGACGCCCACCGCGACGCACACGAGGTGATCTGTCCTTCGTTTGGTCTTTCGTGGCCCGCGCCCGATTCCGCAGACATCTCGTGCGTCGGTGTCCTGCCTTCCCACGTCGAGCTCACCGCTCCCGGCACTCCCGGTGCTGTCGATGCCATCGTGACCTCGGCGCTCTTCGAATACAACCGTTTCTCGGTCACTGCCCAGGTCGGAGCCGACACGACCTTCCGCGCCTCAACCACCACGCGGCCCGACGTTGGCGACACGGTGGGGCTTCGCATCAGTACGCCGCTTATGTATTAGCCCCACGCCCGCGGTTCCTCTTGACCGCGGGTCTTCTTTTCTCTAAGGTTACCCACATAGGTGGTAAACCCCCTAACCCAAACACCTTTCCCTAACACTCACAACGAAAGGAGGCTCCATGAGCGACTCCCGCCCCTTGTATCAACAGCTCGCTGGCGGCATTCGGGACATGATTATCTCGGGCCAGCTCGGCCCCGGCGATCGCGCCCCGAGCACCAACGAGCTCTCCGCGTTCCACTCGGTCAACCCGACCACAGCTGCCAAGGCGCTCACGGTGCTCCACGATGAAGGACTGCTGGAAAAGCGGCGCGGGCTCGGCATGTTCGTCACGCCCGAGGCCCGCGACCACGTCCAGAAACAACGCCGTTCAGCACTGCGCGAGGACTTCATCGCACCCCTTCTCGCCGAGGCTCGCGCGCTCGGCCTATCTCAGACAGAACTCATCGATCTCATCCGTGCCGAAGGAGACCAGCCGTGAACACCATTTCGCTCGACGACGTCCACGTCAAAGACTTCCTACGCGCCGACTCGCTGAAGCTTGCCCCCGGACTCTACGGAGTCATCGGCCCCAATGGCGCCGGAAAGACCACGCTCATGCGGGTCATTGCGGGGCATCTACCGGCGTCCGACGGTACGGTCGACTGCGCGACGACCGCCCTCGCTCGGACCGGGCACGATATTGCGCTCGCTGGCTGGACCGTGGCCGACCATCTCGATATCGCCCGGCGTGCACGAGGCGCGCTCGACCTCGACTACGCCCGAAACCTGCTCGAGCGCTTCGACCTGGCAGAGAAGTCGCGGTGTTCTAAGCTCTCGACCGGCCAGCGACAGATCCTCGCCGTGATTACGGCACTTGCGGCCCGCACTCCCATCACGCTGCTCGATGAGCCCTTCAACGGCCTCGACGCCCCGACTCGTTCCACGTTGCGTGAGATACTCATCGACCATGCTGCACAGACCTCGGACTGGACGCTCCTCATCTCGTCGCATCGCGCCGAGGACCTCGCCGGGCTTGCCGATGCCCTCGTCATCCTTCAGGCCGGCATCGCCACCGGCCCCGTCCAACTCGATGAGCAACGCGCGCTATTCCCTTCGCTCACCGGAGAAACCAGCGCCGTTGACGCGGCCATTAAGGAACTAGACGCCGAAGTCCTCGACCGCCAGACGCTCGGCCCAACGACGCGCGCGCTCGTTCGCGCCACTCATGCCCCAGCCGATCTGCCCGCCACCGTAACAGTGGAACACCCCGACGACGCGCAGCTCATCGACTCCATCGTCACCGCCGCCAAGCACTAAGGAGCCCTATCATGCCCACTCTTTTTGCCGCCCAGCGACCGCTACCCCTCGTCTTCGGCATTCTCATCATTGTTCTCGCCATTGGCGATTACTTCATTCCCCGCGACTACCACGCCGTCACTATCAACCCGGCTGGCTGGATTATCTGGTCAGCGTTCCTTTGGGGCGTATTCGCAACTCTCACCGCGACGCAGTTTCGCACGCTGCGCAGCCTCGACATGCCACAGAAGATATGGCAACGCGCAACCCACGGTGTCATCATTTGCGGCTCAGTGGTATTCGGCATCATCGCTGCGGCCGCGCACTACGTCGCGCAAGGAATTGGCGTTCCCGTCGACAGCTCCTTCGAGGTCTATTTCGATTCCACACCAGAGGTCTATTTACCTGACGGGCACGTCGATTACGCCGCTGCCCAACCTGATTGGCGCCTCATCGCCCTCACCGTCCTCGGCTTCATCGTCACCTATCTTCTCGCGGGGTACATGGGGGCCGGGACTGGTCTCTTGTTCGCGAGCTTGCGCGTTCGCGGCCTGCCAGCGCAAATCCTCGCACTGTTCGCTCTGCTTGTCCTCGTCTATTGGCTCGCACTCCTCGCGAGTAAGGTGATTTACGCTGCAGTCGGGTATGTTTCGGCCCCCTTCCCGGGACTTTTCGTCTTCGGCGGGATTGCCGTCACTGTCGGCGCGCTCCTTGTCTGGCGCCTGCCGCGGCACGTTCATCCTTAGCCTCCTCACAAAGGCACTATGCCAATAGCAATAAGCCCTGGTCACGAAAAATCCTCATTTTTCGCGACCAGGGCTTATTGCTTTCGGAACATTGCCGTCGTGGGCTAGAGCTCGCGCGTGGCGGCTTCCTCTTCGACTTCCAGCTCGGCGACAAAGTCCCGCTTGGAGGCCTGCCACTCGTCTTCGGTCATGCGCAGGCGCCAGTACCCGGAGATCGACGCGTCGCGCTTCGATACGCCGCGGTTAACAAAGAGGTAGCGGCGCAGCGACTTGATCATCTCAGCCACGCCGTGGACGAACCAGCCGATGTTGCCATCTGGGACCTGGTAGGTACGGACGGCATCGGAAAGCGCGGTGCCGGGCATCTCTCCGTTGCGGTAGACGGAGCGGACCTCGGACTCGGGGTTCTCCGGCATAGGAATTTCGTGGCCCGGTGCCTCGACCTCAATAAAAGCGACCGCCGTCGAGCCCGCCGGAATCTTCTCCAGCGCCGCGGCAACCGCGGGGGCAGCCGCCTCGTCACCGGCGAGCACGAAGTGGTCGTAGTCGGCCGTCGGCGCCCAGCCGCCGCCGGGGCCAGCAAAGGCGAAGCTCTCGCCCACCTGGACGTCGCGCGCCCACGGACCAGCCAAGCCCGTGTCGCCGTGGAGTACGAAGTCGATGGACATTTCGCCCGTCGTCGTGTCCACGGTGCGCAGCGTGTACGTGCGGGTTACGGGGCGCAGGTGCTTGGGCTGCGTGTCCTTGATGTGCCCCAGGTCGAAGGGCCAGGAGTAATCGGCACCCTCCGGGACAAACAGGATCTTGATGTAGTGGTCTGTCTTATCGAGCTCACGCCCAATGATGCCCGGCGCCGTCGCAAAGAGGCGCACCATGTCGGGCGAGATCTGCTCCTTGCCCGTAATCGTCGCCTCGATGGCTGTGCGACCCTTCTTCTTTGGCGGTTCGGGCCGTGACTCCTGCTGGACAGAGCCCGCTGCAAGGAACTGCGCGCGCCGTTCTTCCTTCTCCTGGTAGCGGCGCGCCTTAGCATCGTGCTTCGCGCGCTTGCGGTCCGCGTAGGAGGCGGCATAGAGATCGGCGCGGCCCGCCGCCATGCCCTCACGATAGCCTTCGGCGTAGGCGGCGGCATACCCGGCTTTGAATCCCTCAGTCCACTCAGGCGACGGGTTGATCGGTGCGGATGCAGGTTGCTGCTCAGCGCTCATGGTGCCTCCTCTAGGTTCAACTAGAAGCAAAGGCTACCCTAACTCAAATGAGCATTTCTAATCGCGGGGGTGGTTGTCCCTCCGCGCGCGAAGCCCCAAGACTCCCATAACCGTTGTGGAAACCACCAGCACCGCGGCGATGGACACCAAGATAACCGGGCTAGCCGATGTCGTCTGCAAGAGCCCCTTGGCCGCCAGTACAAACAACGTCACAAGAGCGACAAACGACACGAGGGATACGATTTGGGCCGCGCGGAACACGATCTCCTCCTTAAGGTCTACGTGGCCCCTACCCTAACAAAGGCACGTGCATGCCGTGCCCGGACTTGTAGAACTGGGCGCAGTGACGCCACCAGTAAAAGGAACACTCAATGCGTACGCGCGCGAGCACGACGCAGCGCAGTAGGACTTAGACGAAAGCCCCAGTTCATAGTGTGGACAGTGTGAACTGGGGGCTTGATGCGCGTTAAGGCCTACTTGTTGCGGCCAGCCTCGTACGCGGCGCCCACCTTGTACAGGCGGTCATCCTGGAACGCCGGCGCCATGATCTGCAGGCCGGTGGGCAGGTTGGTGTCCGAAGCCAGACCGGACGGCACGGACATGCCGCACACGCCGGCGAGGTTGAGCGGCA
This sequence comes from Corynebacterium phoceense, assembly GCF_900092335.1. Lineage (GTDB taxonomy): Bacteria > Actinomycetota > Actinomycetes > Mycobacteriales > Mycobacteriaceae > Corynebacterium > Corynebacterium phoceense. Next base: position 714,966 of record NZ_LT596208.1, on the reverse strand, counting down.
GGGTGCACAGATCGAAGTTGTACATCGCCATCGGATCCTCGACCTTCTCGCCCAGCTTGAAGGCCGTGGTCGGGGTGGTCGGAGACACGAGGACGTCAGCAACCTCGAAGGCCTTGGCGAAGTCCTGGGCGATGAGCGTACGCACGCGCTGCGCCTGGAGGTAGTACGCGTCGTAGTAGCCGACGGACAGGGCGTAGGTACCCAGCATGATGCGGCGCTTGACCTCGGGGCCGAAGCCGGCGGCACGGGACATGGACATGACCTCTTCGGAGGAGTGCGTGCCGTCGTCGCCAACACGCAGGCCGTAACGCATGCCATCGAAACGAGCGAGGTTCGAAGAGACCTCACACGGCATGATGAGGTAGTACGCAGCGAGAGCGTCGTCGAAGTGCGGGCAGTCAACCTCGACGATCTCAGCACCCTGGGAACGCAGCTGCTCCACGGCGGCGTGGTAGGCCTCCATGACGCCGTCCTGCCAGCCGTCGCGCTCGAACTGCTTGATAAGACCCACCTTGACGCCGGTGAGGTCGCCGTTGGCGCCTTCCTTGGCGGCGGCGACAACCGGGGCAACCGGCTTATCCACGGAGGTGGCGTCGAAAGCGTCGTGGCCGGCGATGATCTCGTGGAGCAGCGCAGTATCAAGCACGGTCGTGGCACACGGACCCGCCTGGTCCAGGGAGGACGCCGCAGCAATGAGGCCGTAGCGCGAGACGGTGCCGTAGGTCGGCTTCACACCCACGGTGTTGGTGAGGGCGGCCGGCTGACGAATGGATCCGCCTGTGTCGGTGCCGATGCCCAGCGGGGCCTGGCCGGAAGCCAGGGCCGCCGCGGTGCCGCCGCCGGAGCCGCCCGGGGTGCGGTCCGTGTCGTACGGGTTGTGGGCCGGGCCGTAGGCAGAGTTCTCGTTGGAGGAGCCCATGGCGAATTCGTCGAGGTTCGTCTTGCCCAGGATCGGGATGCCAGCCTCGCGCAGCTTCTTCACGAGCGTCGCGTCATACGGGGACATCCAGCCCTCCAGCATCTTGGAGGCCGCGGTCGTGGGGGCATCGGTCGTTACGAGCAGGTCCTTGAGCGCGAGCGGGACGCCAGCCAGCGCAGAGGCCGGGGCCTCACCAGCGTCGAGGGCCTTATCGACGGCATCGGCAGCAGCAAGTGCTTCCTCAGCGCCGACGTGGAGGAAGGAGTTGAGCTCGCCGTTGGTCTCCGCGATGCGATCGAGGAAAGCCTGAGTGACCGCGCGGGAGGTCAGCTCGCGGGAGTGAATCTTCTCCGCCAATTCAGCGGCGGTAAGGGAGGTAATCCCCTCAGTAGGTGCGATAAAAGTCGACATTTACTCTCCTCCCAGAATCTGCGGAACGACGAAGCGATCGTCTTCGCGAGCCGGCGCCTGGTCCAGGGCCTGCTCGGCGTTGAGCAAGCGAATGACCTTGTCCTCACGCATGGGCGCGTCCACGGAGTGCGGGTGGCTCATAGGTTCCACGCCCTCAGCATCGACCTTGCCCACGGCCGAGACCGAGTCCACAATCTTGTCGATCTGGCTGGCGAACTGCTCCAGCTCCTCGTCGCTTAAAGCCAAGCGGGAAAGCTTGGCCAAGTGCGCGACCTCTTCACGCGAAATCTCAGACACGCGAACTCCATCCTTTAATTCAGATACGTCTGTGTAGCTAGGCAACCATGTTACTGCACTGTCCAGCATGCGGCGGCACGGGGCGCTCACTCCCCTCACCCATAGGGTTGGACCAATTCCTTGTGGAGTGATCCACGACACGAGTACCATGGGGCGGAACGCCCAAATCCATCGAAAGTTTGCCATGTCCTTCCTTATCCGAGTCATCCTTCCCGACACACCCGGCAGCCTCGGCCAGCTCGCCGAGGCATTTGGCATCGCCGGCGCGAACATCCAGTCGGTGGATATTGTTGAGACATCCCCCGAGGGTTCCGTCACCGATGACATCGTGGTGGAGCTGCCCGCCGGCACCATGGCAGACGTCCTCTTTACCGCCGCCAACGAGGTCGACGGCGTCGAGATCGACTCCATCCGCCCCTTCAGCGGCACCGTCGACCGCCGCGGCCAGATCTCACTGCTCGCCCGCGTCGCCGCGAAGCATGACACGACCGCCGCCATGCAGGAGGTCTGCGCCGCCATGCCGCAAGCGCTCACCTCCACGTGGGCCATCGTTATCGACAACAATGAGCCCATCCATCGCATTGCTGCTTCCGATGCCGCCCCCGAGGACGATGGCACCATCCCCTCCTCCATTGCTGTGGACAGCGCCCGCGTCCTCCACCCTGAACGCGAAGACTGGATCCCGGAGTCCTGGGCCCTTCTCGATTCGGCGCTGGCCGCCACTCCGCTCAGCAACACCGGCCTCGTCATGGTCATCGGCCGAGTAGGCGGACCCGACTACTTGGCCTCCGAGGTCGACCACTTGGGGCACTTGGGCACGATTTTGGGTGCTTTTGTGAAATAAGTATCCGATCGCGGCGCGCACCGCTACGATCGGATAATGTCTTAAACGATCGAAGTTCAATCGCCTTCGATCGTTTCGTCATTGACGCTCTTCCTCATGTGGCCCGCCGTAGAAATGGAAGAACTCCTATGGACGTCGCACGCGCCCTTGTACCGCCGAGCACGGGCGAAGCAACCCGCAACGGACGACTCCCCGCGTGTTTTCGCTAGTCTGACGGCATGGAGGAAAAGAAGCTCACTAGCCTCATCTTCGGAAACGTCGTTATCGAATCCTCGTTCATGGGCGGAAGCCTGCGCGTCTACAGCCCGGACATGCGCTCCTATTCCGAGCTCACGCACCACGGCATCACGCTCAAGTCCCCACTCGACGAGCTGTGCGAGCACATCTTTCGCGACGTCGAAAGCGAGCTGGAGAAGCACTACCCGGGAGGCGTAGCACGAGCTCGCCGGGAACCCCTGGCTTGAACATATGGCGATGAAAGCTAGACTTCAAGTAGTTGAACTTTTGGTATGGAGATGCCTATGCGTAAGACCTTAATCAGCCTCACCGGCCCCGCCTTCGTTGCTGCAGTGGCTTACGTCGACCCCGGCAACGTAGCCGCCAACATCAGCGCCGGCTCCCACTACGGCTACCTCCTGGTGTGGGTACTCGTCGTGGCCAACCTCATGGCCATGTTCATCCAGTACCACTCCGCCAAACTGGGCCTAGTCACCCACCGCTCCCTGCCGGAAATCATGGGCGAGCGTCTCTCCCGCCGCGCGCGCCTAGGCATGTGGGCCCAGGCCGAGCTCATCGCCGCGGCCACCGACCTCGCCGAAGTCATCGGCGGCGCCATTGCCCTGCAACTCCTCTTCAACCTCCCCCTGTTCGCGGGCGCGCTCATCATCGGCGCGGTCTCCATCATTCTCCTCATCTTCCAGAAGAAGAACCAGTGGTTCGAGGGGCTTGTCATCGGCCTGCTCCTGGTCATCTGCATCGGCTTCCTTGCCGGCCTCGCCATCGCCCCGCCCGACCCCGCCGACGTGGCCGGCGGCCTCATCCCCCGCCTAGAGGGCAAGGACAGCATCCTGCTGGCCGCCTCCATGTTGGGCGCCACCGTCATGCCGCACGCCATTTACCTACACTCCTCCCTGACCAAGCAGCGCTACCCCGACCTGGAAATCCCCCACGTGCTGGCCGGCACCCGCGCGGACATCGCCGTGGCGCTGTCCATCGCCGGGCTCGTCAACGTGGGCCTGCTGGTCCTGGCGGGCTCGGCCCTCTACGGCGTGGACGGCACAGAGACCATCTCCGGGGCCCACACGGCGATTGCCAGCCACCTCGGCCCGCTGGCCGGCGTTCTCTTCGCCATCGGCCTGCTGGCCAGCGGCCTCGCCTCGACGTCAGTGGGCGCCTACGCCGGCTCCGAAATCATGGACGGCCTGCTTCACATCAAGGTCCCCCTACTAGTCCGCCGCCTGGTCACGCTCATCCCGGCGCTGGTCATCATCGGCTGCGGGGTCGACCCCACTATGGCACTGGTGGTCAGCCAGGCACTTCTTTCCCTGGGCATCCCCTTCGCCATCATCCCGCTTTTCCGCTATGCCGGCTCCCGGGACGTCATGGGTGAGTTCGCCGCGAAACCCTGGTCTATGGCCGTGGGCTGGACGCTTGCCGCGCTGGTCATCGCACTCAATCTCGCCCTCGTGCTCCTGCCGCTGCTCTAGGCCGCCTACAATCAGCAGCCATGATTGAAGTAGCAGCCGTCGTCATCCGCAACCCACAAGGCCACGTGCTTACCGTGCGCAAGAAGTCCTCCACCAAGTACCAACTGCCCGGCGGCAAGCCCGAGGCGGGCGAGGCGCTTGTCGACGCCGCCCTGCGCGAAGTTGCCGAAGAAGTAGGCCTCACCCTCGACGCCGAGAGCCTCAACAAACTCGGCACCTTCGACGCTCCCGCCGCCAACGAACCGGGCGAGGTCGTCGTCGGCACCATCTTCACCTACACCCGCACCGTCACCGCCGACGAACCCCATGCCGCCGCCGAAATCGGCGACACCGCCTGGGTCAACCCAGCAGCCCCCGACCGCGAGCTTGCACACCTGCTGCGCGACCGCGTCTTCCCCACGCTGGCCTAGCGCCAACCGTCAACACTTCGGCGTCATTGACCTCGAAACCATCAAGAGCTACCCTTTTGAACATGTTCACTGAACACGTTCACTCATTGCGCTCGGCCGCCAAAGCTGGCACCGTCAGCAAGGTCCTAGCCACCGCCTACGAACTCTTCCTCACTCAGGGCTACGCCACCACCAGCATCCGGACTATCGCATCCGAAGCTGGCGTTAGCGTGGGAACCGTCATGGGAGTCGGCGACAAACAAACGCTGCTCATCCGCACCATTGGCCAACACATTTCAGAACTCCACGATGACATCCGGGGACAATCCGATAGCCTTCTCGATGTCCTGAGACCTTTCCTCCAGATGTTTACCGGCCACGAAGAGCTCTCCCGCGCCTTTGGCGCAGCACTCATCCAACAAGGCAATCAAGGCGAAGCGCTCACCGCACTCAAAACGCTCCTGATCGATGAAATCACCCTGCGACTCGGCACCAGGCTCAGCAGCGCCGATGCGGCCGAGTACGCCGACCTGCTGTACAACGTCTACCTCGGCCTACTCATCGGCTGGGCCGCCGGAATCTACGACACCGAGCACCTCACATCCCAAGCCGCCTCATCGATCGAACGCCTCAACACCGCATTCGGAGTAACCCAATGATCCTAGAATCTTCCCCAGCCTGGCCCTCCCTTCTACTAGCAGCCATTCTGCTTGGCGACGCCGCCCTCTCCCTCAAACCAGTCCCCTTCATCGAAGCCTGCCTCAGCGGCGTCAAACTCCCCAAGGACTGGTGGTGGGCGCTCATTGTCATCAAGTGCCTCGCCGCCGTAGGACTCATTGCCGGCCTCTGGTTCCCCGGCGTAGGAATCACAGCCATGATTGGAGTCATCGCCTATTTCTGCGCGGCCGCAGCAGCCCATGTCCGCGCCCACTTCCTCGGTAGCGCATTCTGGATCAACTGCTTAGGCATGCTCGCATTCTCCATCGGAGTACTGATCCTGACGCTCGCACTGAATTAAGACACCAGTCAACCTTTCACGGCTTCCTGAAGGCAGATACATCATTGCACCTCTTGAATGATGACTTGATGCTTTCTACCCTAAAGGTATGCGCACGACGATAAACCTCCCGCCGAAACTCCTTGAAGAAACGAAGGTCCAAGCCAAAGCCAACAATGTCACTTTGAGCTCATACGTCGAAGAGGCGGTCCGCGCTGCCCTCAAGAAGGAAGCCCGCATCAGTACCGAAGACACCCCCGTTAACCTGCCCTCCTTCGATTGCGGCGGACCGGCTCTAGTTGATCTCAGCAACAAAGAAGCTGTGTGGGCGGTACTCGATGATCATTCCTGATGTCAATATTCTCGTTTATGCCTTCCACTCCGCTGCACCGCAACATAAACCCGCTCAACAATGGCTAAGTAGTGCTCTAAATCGGCATGAAACAATTGGACTCCTGGATGTTGTGGCAACGGGCGTGCTGTCAAGGGGTGAATGCGCCACTTCGACCGGGAGGTAGTTGTGACGCGTTGGACTCCGAAGGATGTTAAGGATGCTGCTGTTGAGCGCGTGGTGGCAGGCGAGGCAGTTAGCCTGGTCGCGCGTGATGTGGGTGTAGGCCCCGAATCGGTTTACGGTTGGTTGAGGGTAAGAGGTGTCGAACCTCCAGGCAGGCGTGCGAGTCGTTTGCGTGATCCGTTTGTCCGTGAGGCTGTTGGGTTGGTGCGTGCAGGTATGTCGATCAGTCAAGCAGCACAGACTGTTGGAATATCGACTGGCTTGCTTCACAGCAGGTTAAAGAAAGCTGGTGTAATCGAAGTGCGGCCTAGACGCGCCCACTTGTCACCTGATGAACGTGCCCAGGCCGTGGAGCGAGTGCTTGCTGGTGAGAGCTGTCAGACAGTGGCTGATGCTATCGGTGTGCATCCTTCTACCGTGTATGGGTGGATAAGGAAGCAGCGGTATGCGAAGTTACGCCGGCAGCGACATCGTCGAACGCCTGATGAGGCGGTGGTGTCTTTGCCAGATACAGGCAAGAAGCTGGGTAAAGATTCTGTTATGCCAGCACCGATGAAAACTCAAGCCGTTGATGGATTTCCTAGCGGCGTATTCGACAAACACGCCTTAGTAGGGCGTGGTCGCAGGCTTACTGTTGAAGACCGTGTTGCTATTGAAGCGGGATGTCGTGTCGGTGATTCGGCACGAGCCATCGCGCAGAAAATAAATAGGCACCACAGTGTCGTCGCTCGTGAAATCACCCGTAATGGTTGGAAGATCGTCGATGAGGACGGCACAGAGCAGCTGCGGTATAACGCCCACAACGCTGCTGTTTCTACTGCTGGTCGGATGGTGCGGCCAAAACTACGCAAGCTCGATGAAAGCCCAACGCTTCGGGGTGGAGTAGTCGATTGCCTTGCCCGCAGGTGGTCACCTGGGCGCATTAGTGCATGGCTTGAGCATGCTTTCAGCGATGATGAAAGCATGCGTATTTCCCACGAAGCGATCTACAGTGCCTTATACATTCAAGGCAAAGGCAGCCTGCGAGCCGAGCTTGAAGAAGTCATGAAGACTAAAGACGTACTTATCCGCGGCGGCTCAACACGCAAGCGTCGTGCCCGAAACGCTGGCGTGTTAACCGGTCGCCCTTGGATCAAAGGTGCTGAGATCACCCACCGCAGCCCGGAAGCTGATGACAGGGCTATTCCCGGGCACTGGGAGGGCGACCTTGTTATTGGTAAAGGTGGCAAAAGCGCGCTGATTACCCTAGTAGAGCGCACCAGCCGTTACACCCTGCTTGGACACCTTCCCGATGAGCACAGTTCACACACCGTGGTCGCAACCCTGCAGGACATGGTCAAAGACCTCAACACCGAGCAGCTAAAAGGGCTCTTCCGGTTTTAGAGTGCATTGATTAGTTCGCCGGGGGTTCGGGCGTGGCACAAGATATTGGGGTCCTTGGCTTTGTAGGAATAAGGGTGTCTAATCCATCCGTACAAACCAAGGACCTACTGTGCAGCCTAACGGAAATGTCATCGTCGATACCATCTGCCGCACCGCAGAACTAGGAGTTACTATCACCGGGGCCGCAGAACACGGCGATGTCACCGTCATCGAAGCCGAGCCCGTCGAGCCCATCAATGAATGCCCCACGTGCGGTCAGCCTGGAGTATTCCGCGACCACGTCATCCGCAGCCTGGTCGATCTGCCCATCGTCGGCCACCCAACACGCCTTCATGTGCGCCTTCCACGCTACCGGTGCACCAACAAGCGCTGCTTGCAGAAGATCTTCCGCGCGGGCCTTACCTGCGCGCCCGACAATTCAAAGACCACGGACAGGGTGACCCGCTGGATACTGCAACGACTCTGCCTAGATCGGATGAGCGTTGCCGCTGCAGCCAAGTCATTAGGCCTGGGGTGGGATACCACCAACGCCTTGGCCTTAGCCGCTGTCCAGGACTTGATCTACAACGACGAGCACTACCTCGACGGGGTCAAGGTCATCGGTGTTGATGAGCATCGCTGGTCGCACAACCGACGCACATGGCGCGACGGATNGGACCAAGGCGCAGAAATGGCTGTCACAGCACAAGTCCAGATTAAAGACGGCTGCCAGGTGTTTTTCTGTGAACCGCACTCACCGTGGCAGAGACCAACCAACGAGAACACCAACGGCGAGATCAGGCGCAGGTTCTACAAAAAGGGCACCGACTTTGCCACCGTCACACCCGAACATGTCGCGTGGGTGCAAAATGAGCTCAACGAAACACCCCGACAAATCCTCGGCGGCGCAACCCCACGTGAAATACTTAACGAACTATTCAAGCGTGGCGCATCCACCGCTTGATTCCGCCCTGCATGACTGGCTTTCCCGTATCCCAGATAACCCCGTTGTTTAAGTAAGCCCCGCCACGAGGCGGTCCAGTGCTTCCAGGTACTGTGCGAAGGCCCGGCGACCCGAACGAGTGAGTCGAAGACGTGTCACGGGTGTGCGCCCCTCGAAATCTTTTGAAATCTTTAACAAGCCGGCCTCCTCAAGGAGCGTCGCATGCTTCGTGAGCAACGAATAGCTCACCCCCAACTCGTCTTTGAGGGTCTGATAATCCACCGAATCCACGCTATTGAGCGCCGCCATGACACTGAGCCGCACCGGCGAGTGAATGGGGGTGCCAAGGGCCTGGCGTGCCTCGCTTAGCTCCACAGTTCCCCCTTGCGCAGCAGGTAGACACCGCACCACCCCGCAGGCGCAGCGCAGAGCACCGCGACAAGCGTGGTCACCGACCAGTGCGTGTCGTGCGGGTCTACCCACCGCGGCCACACCAGATCAAAGAACAGGAAGGAGACCACGATAAATCCGAAGGCAGCAACAAGCTTGGTCATAAATCCTCGAGGATGAGCCTTCCTCGCCTGTTGCAACAGCACAACTACGAGGCACAGAACGAAGAGGTACAGCGCGACCACGACGGCACGGATGAGCCCACCCCATTCCCAATTGGCCGCCTGAAAGTTCACCGCAAGGAGCACAGCGGAGCTTGCCGCCAACACGAGCAAGAGAATGCCTTCACGCTTATTGACGTGCGCGAGCGGCGTAGCGGCTTTCGCCGCCGAGCTAAAACGTCCGCCTTCCCGAGTGTCCATGATCTGCCCCTTTCCTTATCGAACCATACCTTCACTTTCCATAGTAGCAAGCGCTTAACGATTCGTGAAGCTCTTGACAAATCGTTACTGCCAGGAGAAAAGAGCACATGCAACGTCACTCGTCGGCGTCACGCCGCGCACTGTCACCGTGCGGCCCCTCGCCCCGCACGGCCTCGAGAGTCTCGGCACCATCTTCACGATCCGCGTCAGGCTCCGACCACTGCGCCTTCTTCTGCTCCGACTTCCGGTGCTTGCGTACCGCCGTGATGGCGAAGATGATGCCCAAGACAATCGGCACCCAAATCTTCGTGTACTCGAGCAGGAAGTCGAGCCACGCGGGTATATCAAACTCCGGGAACTCCCAGTCCGGTACGGGGATAGTCGGCAGATCGATGTGCGGGAAATGCGGCACGGGCAGTGTGACGGCCGGCGGCGAGGGCAGTTGCCAGTCCGGAAAATCAACATCGGGGATAAAGCTCAGCAGCCACCCGATAAATCGTTTGACGATCGGCCCGAGTACAAGAACGGCGAGCGCCCAGCCGCCTTTGCCCAAACCGGTCGCAATGGGAAACGCCACGCGCTTGAAGGTCGACGACTCCATTGCCGCGCGACGCTTGGCCCCGCGCGAGCCCGCGGGCGGCTCGAACTCCACGACCTCTGTCCCGTTGCGGTAATCGACGTCGAGGAGCTCGCCGAACATGTTGGTCTGCACGCGAAGATGCGGTTTCGTGCGCGCGGTGCCGGACGTGGTCATTGAGGAAAGCTTCTTTCCGCTGTGGCGGCGCAGCGGTATCCGGCCGTTCGATGCGGAATCAAACCTTCCCCACACGTCCCCGTCGACCTTCACACGTAGACGCACCGGTGGGCTGGACGCCCACGCCTTGAGGCGCTCGCGCAGATCGGCATCGAGAGGCGGATCCGTATAGGGAGTCGGATTCCCGTCGTCGCCAGTCGGGACGGCCTGCGGCCACGACGGATCGAGCTCCTTGAATTCCGCGTCATAACCACGCTCGACCTCGATAAGGCCTACATCGGGGTGATTAAGGCTCCACGTCTCCATGACTACCTCGTTCCCCTGCCACCAAGCTTGCCCAAACCCCACGCGACGACCATGAAGATCGGAATGTAGATCCACGCTCCGTCGTTAAAGTACATCCGCGACGCCACCCACGTCGCGACACCAACAAGAATGGGCAGCGTCCACGAAGGACGGAATCCGCGCGCGTCAACGAACGACAACACCGCCGTGAGCACAAGATAAGCAGCAACGACCGTCCATCCAGCGGCGTTAGCAGGGACCAGCACGCTGATTATCCACGGCGCGAAAACTAGTGCGGCTACCAGCTCAACTGGAATCACCCAGTGCCAGCCGGTGCGCTTTTCTTCAGATTCCTCTTCCTCCGCATCCTCGGTGGGGACGGGATGCGCAACCGATTCCTGTTCGATGTCGAAGACTTCGTCGTTGTTCACGTCAGACACGCTAACAAGCATTTCGACTAAATGACACCGTTATGCAATTACGTTTCAGTCTCGATTTCCTGCTTCCAACCGCCTCAACGCGAATGAAGTTAAAGGTCAATCCACCCTTCGAGTCCAATGTCTTCACAGAATTTCTCGTCATGGCTCACCACAATGAGTGCACCTTCAAAGCCTGCGAGTGTGTCCACCAACCACTGCACCGTGCTCAGGTCTAGGTTGTTCGTTGGCTCGTCGAGGAGCAACAGCCGCGGCGCCGGTTGGGCCAGCAACGTCCGCGCGACTTCCACACGGAATCGCTCGCCGCCCGACAGTTCGCCGCACTTCTTGGAAACATCGTCGTTGATAAAGAGCAACTGTGCGAGGTGGTCCCGAAGCCGCTGCGGATCGGCTTCCGGGTTTGCCGCTCGAACCACGTCCCACACGGTGTTCTCAGCAGGCAGAGTGATGAGTTGTCGGACGAAGCCAATGTCGGAAAGTGCGTAGGCCACCTGGAAATTGGACCGCGCAGCTGCATCCGCATCACCCGCTATGGTTCGGAGGAGCGTCGTCTTTCCGGAACCATTTGCCCCGCTCAGCCGAAGTCGTTCGGGCCCGGTAACGATGAGCGAGCGTTCTCCCCCACGCGGAGTCAGCTCCACCACCTTCGTTCCCTGTGGCAATCGCGATTCCGGCAAGTGAAGAAACACTGAAGCGTCATCGCGAATGCGCAATTGTGCCTCGTATTCCTCGCGCCGCGCGTCCTCCACCGACGCGGCGTGCGACGAGTGACGGCGCGCTGCCGATCGTTCCGAGCGTTGTTTATCAAGCCCCATCGCCATACCAGGTTTACGCTTCGACGCAGCAAACTTCTTTCCGCGACGAACATCACGCGCGAGTCGAGTTTCCATCTCTTGGCGTTTGCGCACAGCCTGCTTTCGTTGCGACCGTGCCTCCGTCCAGGCCTGTACCGCCTTCTCCTGTTCACGGGCAATCACCGATTCATACGCCGAATAATTCCCGGGGAAACTACGCACACGGCCGGCAAAGAATTCAATAATTTCGTCTGCCATGCTCAACAGCTCGCGATCATGGCTCACCACCACAACGGGTACCGTCGATCTGGCCAGAAACTCATACACAGCCTCACGGCCTGCGCGGTCGAGATTATTGGTCGGTTCATCCAGCAAATACAGCTCCGGCGTGCGCAGCTGCAATCCAGCAAGCGCGACCTTGACGGCTTCGCCGCCCGAAAGAGACTGAGCAGCACGCGACAGATTCTTAGGCTCGGAAATTCCAGCATCGGACAGTACCGTCTCTGCGTGCTCACGAATATCCCAGTGCCCCTCGACCAGCTCGAAATCGTGCTCATCAACGCCACCGCTTTCGATGCGCTCCAGAGCTTCCACGATGTCCCGAATACCCAAGAGGTCAAGAACCGAGTGCCCTTCCACTGATGCATGTTGCGGCAAATATCCACGGCGTTCGGGCACGCGGAACGAACCGGAGCTCGGCATAAGCTCGCCTGCGAGTATCTTGAGGAAACTGCTTTTCCCAGAGCCGTTATCGCCGACAATCGCTGTCACGCGGCGATTGATATCCACGGAGACCTCTGCGAAGCACTGGGTTCCGTCTGGCCAGGTAAGAGAAAGATGATCCGTAGAGACGACGGAATGAAAGAAGTTGGCAGCCATGAGTGAGCCTTTCAGCAGTTGGTGTACAAGCTGAAGGCCGTGCCTCGGCGCTTCAGCGGATTACTTGACAAGCACTTCGCTGTTCACTGGTCTTCCTTTGTTCGATAATTCGGACACCTAAGACTGTATCAGCTCGGGCCACCGGCATGTTAGCTTCGGGATCATGGATGCAGTCCTGATCACCACCTTGTTTGTCGCACCGCCCGCCCGGCTCACGGAAGCCTATGAGCTCTATCGCACTCGAGCGAACGCTGCCGATGCCGCCGTCCTCGCCCAGTCCACACACCCGCGCCCAGTCACCGATGACCCTTACACGCTGTGGGAGCTGCGCTCCGAGGCCGCCTTCTACCGTCTCACACAGCCGCAAAAGATGGAGCTCTTCGAGTTGCGCAGCCTAGTGCGCTACAACAGCGACGACGATAAAATTTTCGATCGCGTGCACGAGAAGTTCTTCTTCGAGGACCACGACGAACCCACGGTGTTCCCTGGCCAAGTCTCTCAGAGCCCCAGTGTGAAACTCCCGGAATCCGCACCAGAGCGGATGCCGGGTCAGCTCAATTACCTACGGATTTCGTTCCTCAGCCAAGAGACGAACGCCACAACCGTCTCTCAGACCTTCCAAAAGTTCATTGAGAAAGTGGCCGCCTTCGCCTATCTCGAGGACACCGAGGGCTGCATCAGCTCCGAAAACCCTAAAATCGCCGGGCCATTGTGGGTCCGCAATTCGACGCACACTGCGGCAGGCGTCGGCGACGGCGCGTTCCCCTTAGCAAAACACCTGTGGGTCGGCTACGCCCTGTGTGAGGCCTCGGCCGACGAGGCCGCGGCGCTCCTGCCCGACCGCACGGATCCGGACTGCACGATCCTTGGCCAGGTGGAGCAGCTCGACACGCTAACGACGAATCTCGCCGAGTAAGCCTCATCGCGACGGAAGAAGCACCACCCCGGTGATATGCGCATGTCGCGCGAGGATCACTCCGGGGCTTTCGACGCAAGCATCGCAATAAACGGAGGACTCAGTCGCCTCCGGACGCTGAGAGCCCCGCTCTGGCGAGTCGCAGACCAGCAGGTACGTCGGCAACCACGTGATGAGCGCGAGCCTGTACGTCGGGGTGTGCATGCGGGAAGGTGAAGGAGGCATCGGCAAGCTCATGCATGGGCAGGTCATTAAAGCTATCGCCGAAGGTGAAGAGCTCAACCTCGGCGCGGGGCAGGCCGAGATGTTCGAGGAGCCAGGTCAGGCCCGTGCCCTTGGTATGGCCGGGCGGCATCATGTCGAAGAAGCCGGTGTTAAGCGAGGTCGAGACGTCGTAGCGCTCGTTGATCCACGGGATAATCTGATTCTGTAGCGGCTGATTGTCCGGCATGTAGGCCGAGAGCAGCACGACCTTTTCGTCTTCGAGCTCCGCACGAGAGACGACGCGCGGGCACTGGATGAAGGCGTTGGAGGATTCCGGAATGCCTTGCGTGACGATGCCGTCCGCGCCGTCGAGCGTCGTGCAATACAGGTTGAGCCCCGGTGTGCCTTCGAGGTGCGCGGCGACCTCATTGACGATCTCTGCGTCCAAGTGGTGCTCGTAGAGGACCTGGTAGTCCGCGTCCGTGATGACGGTGCCGTTGTAGAGGACGTGGTAGTCCATGTCGACGCCGAAGGGCTCGAGCGCGCGGCGGACCGAGTCGATGGACTTGCCCGTCGCGGAGACCGCGAGATTGCCCGCGGCGCACCAGTCCGTGATGGCCTGGACCGTTTCAGGCGCGATCGCGTGATCGATGTAGACGGTGCCGTCCATATCGAATGCCGCAATCTTCATGGACAACACTGTAGTGGGTTTAGGCCTCGCCCGTGTCCAATAGTTTCTGAAAGCCGGCTTCGTCGAGGATCGTGAGCCCTAAGTCGCGGGCCTTCTGCTCCTTGGAGCCAGCGTTTTCGCCAACCACAACGTAGTTAGTCTTCTTCGACACCGAGCCCGAGGCCTTACCACCGCGGGTGAGAATAGCTTCCTTGGCGCTGTCGCGCGTGAAGTTCTCCAGGGTTCCGGTAACGACGATGGTGAGCCCCTCGAGGGTTTGCTCCTTCTTGTCGGTCTCGGCGACCTCCATGGACACGCCGGCGTTCGTCCACTTTTCCACGATCTCGCGGTGCCAGTCGACGTCGAACCAGCTCTTGAAGCTCTCTGCGATAATGCCGCCCACGCCGTCGGTCTCCGCGAGGTCCTCCACCGGCGCCGCGCGCAGAGCCTCCATCGAGCCATAGCGCGTGGCCAGCGCACGCGCGGCGATAGGACCAACATGGCGGATGGACAGGGAGACGAGGACGCGCCAGAAATCTGCGTTCCGGGCGGTCTTCAGGTTCTCTAGCAGCTTCTTGCCCGGCGCGTTAAGCTTGCCGGCCTTGGTCGTATAAGCGCTGGTTCCCAGCAGCTTGTCCTCGTCGAGGTCGAAGAGATCGCCTTCGTCGTGGAGCACACCGGATTCGATGAGGTCGCGAGCTGCTTCCTCACCGAGCGCCTCGATATCAAGTCCCTTGCGGGAAGCCAAGTATTCCAGACGCGCGGAAAGCTGCGCCGGGCAGCTGCGGGTATTCGGGCAGCGCCAGTCTGCGTCGCCATCTTTCTGTGGGGCGAGCTTCGTGCCGCAGGACGGGCAGTTAGCCGGGAAATGCCACTCTTCCTCGGTGCCGTCGCGCTTCTCGGCGACAGGTCCGAGAACCTCCGGAATAATCTCGCCGGCCTTGCGGATGATGATGGTATCCCCGATGAGCACGCCCTTGCGCTTGACCTCGGACTGGTTGTGCAGCGTGGCGCGCGAGACCGTCGACCCGGAGACGAACACCGGCTCCATCACGGCGTACGGGGTCACGCGACCGGTGCGCCCCACGCCGACCTCGATGCCGAGCAGCTTCGTGGTCACTTCCTCCGGCGGGTACTTGTACGCAATCGCCCAGCGCGGCGCGCGCGACGTCGCACCCAGCGCGCGCTGCGAAGCCAAGTCGTCCACTTTGACCACGAGGCCGTCCATCTCAAAGATGGCGTCGTGGCGATGGTCCGCCCAATACTTCACGCGGTCTTGGACATCCTTGGCGGAGGTCACCTGCTCCGTGTATGGGGAGACCGGCAGGCCCCAGGCCTCCATCGCCTTGTAGGCGTCGTGCTGACTCGTGGGCGCGAAGCCTTCGCGCGCGCCGATGCCGTGGCAGACCATGTGGAGACGACGCTTCTTCACGTCTTCAGGATCCTTCATGCGCAGGCCGCCCGCCGCCGCGTTGCGCGGGTTGGCAAACGCCGGCTTGCCGTCGGAGAGTCGCTCCTCGTTAATCGCGCCAAACTCTTCCGGGCGCATGTAGACCTCGCCGCGGATTTCCACAAGCGCCGGAACCGGATACTCCTCGGTGCCTGTGAGCTCGTGCGGGATATCCTCGATAACGCGGGCGTTGTTCGTGATGTCCTCGCCCACGCGGCCGTCGCCACGGGTGGCGGCAGTCGTGAGCTTTCCGTCGCGGTAGACCAGGTCGATAGACAGACCATCGATCTTCAACTCGGTGAGGTACGTCTTCGCCGGGGTGCGGTCCAGCCAGTCCTGCATCTCGGACTCGCTAAAGACGTTATCCAGGCTCATGAGCCGCTCGAGGTGCTCGATATCCGCTGCGCCCTCCGGTGCCGCGCCCACTTCCTGGGTCGGCGAATCCGGCACGGCCAGCTCGGGATGCTCGGCCTCCAGCTCCTGGAGACGACGGAACAGCGCATCGAAGTCCGCGTCCGGAATGATGGGCTGATCGTTGTAGTAGAGCTCGCGGTGGCGGCGCACCTCTTGGGCGAGCTCGGACCATTCGCGTTGGATATCAACTGGGTTAGTCACGAGGGACAGTCTAGTGAAGTGGCGGACATGACTTCGAACTACATCGGCCTCCCGTGGCATCTTTTTTACACCGCGGGACGCTCCCACAAACTTTCCGAATCTGTAGCCGTAGCAATAAGCTTTCGAAGCTCTGCAACAGAAATAGTTGCGTCATCATCGACAGCGTAGGCAACTGCTGTTTCGAAAATTACTCTGAGTACTAGGCCAGTGGTTTCACCGCGTTGTGCAGCAATGTCACGAACCTTGTTAGAAACGCTCGTTGGCAATCTGACCGTAAAGGCGCTCATAGGCTCCGCAGCATTATGGCCTGCTTTATCGTGTGCACCGTTCTCAGGCTCGCTATCAGCCGACATTTCAATTTCCGCAGAAAAATCATTTCGCGACCGTCGCTCGCTTCGAGCTAGTACCACCATGGCGTATCTGCCAACATTGGTCGTCCCGAAACAAGCATGATTTCATTCCGGCCATCGAGATATTTCTTGGGGTGCGAGCCTAAAACTTCTTCTACTTCCCTCGGAACGATATTGTGCCGAGCGATATGTGCCTCGATGTCTTCGTTCCATGTCAGCTCATGCCACATCCGCCGGGGTTCCGCCGATCAAAATACGTATCGTACGCGCCAACTAGGCAGTGTTCGAGAGCCGCTTGATTCAACTGTTCGGACTAACCAATCCTTCGCACAATGGTCGCGACTGCTTCTGCCGGAGCATCACACCAGACCCGCACGTCGTTGATCGATACGGCATGTTCCTTTTGCCACGGCCATCTCGGTGCTGAAACAAGCACAGGAGACGCCAGCTCGATATGGATGTTCGTCCCATCGCCATTCCCTAGAATCAATGTATCTACGTCGACAGCGTGCCGCTCATGTGAATAGCCACGCGACTGCACGATGCTCGCGACTGCACTTGGGGCGATACGTGCGATATCTCGCCCCGCATGCCGCAGTACGAGGTCTCCATCAACGAAATGTGGATAGACGAAAGCTGCCCCAAACACGCCCCACAGCAAGACGAGCGAATAGAGGGAAACTACGAGGATGACTGCGCGCAGCCAGACCCACGGCACCAGGAGCTCGATTGCAATGCATTCAATCCCCGTTGCACCTGTAACCGCAGCCGGAATTACCCACCACCCGCGATACGAATCAAGGGCCACTCCCGAGTAGCGTCGTTGTCGCAGAAGCAGCAAGACACCGGTCGTCAGCACCTGAAGCTCCGATTTCACTGCCCGAACTGGCACCAAATCCTTGTCACGATTGGCAAAGAGAAAGAGGCCTGCAAGAAAAAGTTCGAGAGCAATAAATCCCGCGACTATCTCGGATCCTTGTCCGAGCCCAGCGACAACGATGAATAGTTCTACCGCAAGAACAGTGCCGAAGAGTACTGATATAAGGACTGCACGGGCTTTCATCGCCGTATCAACTCCAGCGCCACCACCTGTCCATTATGTGCTGCGATGTCGTTCGGTTGGAGGTCTAAATACCCCGGGGTTAACGTCTCAATAATCCCGTTCATGACGCCGTCGGAATAGGCTGCAAACCACTGTTCCGCGAGCGCATCGCACTTCGGGCCAGGCTCGGTTTCCCCCAGTTGTACCCACAGCTGGTGGTGCTGCCTCACTGCGGAAACACACTCTGCCGAGTGAACGTTGGCTTGGAGCACTCGCCACGTCTGGTCGGTGGCGACCCCCGAATAGGACATGAGATTCCACGCATCGATCTCCTGTGCAATGTCCTGTTCCGACAATCCACCGGCTGCAAGCACCTTCTCCACTTCAGCCATAAGCTCACGAGGTGCCGGCATCGGTGGATTGTCCCTGAGTCGAAGGAGCCGGACACGTTGCTCACCTAGCTCAACAATTTTGCGATCAATTTCGGCAAGTGCGGCATCATACAACTCGTCTTCGGAATCAACGACCACGGATTTGAGCGGAATTCCTGCCACGACCAGTTGTCGAACTTTCACTAGAGCCGCGAGGTCCGCAAGAGAGTAGTCCCGGTACCCATTCGCTTTCCGCTCAGGTTCCGGAACCACACCCTGTTGGTGATAGTGACGAATGGTGCGAACACTACAGCCTAGCGCTCGGGCGACTTCAGAGATCCTCATAAGGCTTTTATAAACTATGACGTCGCGTCAAGGTCAAGGCACGAACGGCTACGGTTTAAAGGTTCACGTATTTTTGCCACATGGTTTCCTACACGTGGCGCAGCCGTATCGACAGCCAACAGGTTGACAACTACGACATCGAGTTTCTCGGTGGTGCTCCGCGCCCAAGGCCTACAACTCACAGACAAATACGTTGCGCGTTGGCAGCTCACGGCACCGTCTAATTGGACAACCTCGCACTTCAGCTTCAGCGCCACCGTGCAGGGTAAGGATAATTGGTCGTCCTCCATCGCGGCTTCAGGCAATCAGCCCACGGGACTCCCTGCGTCAGGACTCGACGCTGGAGTAGATCTCTCCAGCGCATTAGACATCGATTTGGGACGTTGCCCAATGACGAACAGGATGCCCATTCGGTGGCTCGGCCGGCTTGAGGACGACGTTGTCCGCACGCCATTCATCATGGCGTGGATTGATATGCCTCTCTGCGCGTCATCGCAAGCGACCACTACTCTCCCTCAGCAACCAAGAGTTCCGTGCGCTACGAGTCAGGAACACGGGACGTCAACGTCCTCCTCAAAGTCGACGTCAACGGAGATGCCTTCGACTATCCCGCTCTCGCACGGTGAGTCTCGACCGCGCATCACTCCCGGACCCCTCATCGTTAGTGCCGAGTCTAACGAACTTGACAGCAGCAGTTGACGCACAAAAAGAGCAAACGTACAATTTTTTGTACAATCCCAGACGTTAAGGAGATTTACGATGCGCACCATGACTTACTCCGATTCTCGAGCTCATTATGCCGAGGTACTCGATTCCGTCGTGGATGACCGAGAAGAGGTCATCATTACTCGAAACGGCAAAGAATCAGCCGTTATTGTTTCGCTCGATGATTACAACTCACTTCGGGAAACCGCCTATCTTATGCGCTCTCCTGCCAATGCCCGCCGCCTCTTCGATGCAATTGAGCGCCTAGAAAACGGCAGCGGAACCGAGCACGCTCTCGTCGAGGACTAGCCTCCATGAAGCTCGTCTGGGACGACAACGCGTGGGAGGACTACGTATGGTGGCAAACCCAAGATCGCAAGGTCCTCAAGCGCATTAATGCCCTCATCAAGGACATTGAGCGCAACGGAAACGAGGGCATCGGAAAGCCGGAACCGCTCAAACATGATTTTGTAGGCTACTGGTCACGGCGTATCACCGATGAACATCGCCTGGTCTTTAAAGTCACCGACGATGCCGTGCTTATCGCCATGTGCCGTTATCACTACGGGCAATGCTAGCGCGGACGACCATTAGAAATTCAGCAACGCCTTCGTCGCGCGCCGTTCGTCCATGGCAGCGTAAGCCGTAGCGGGATCGGCAAGCGGCAATTCGAGGCCGAAGACCACGCCGGGGTCGATGGTGCCATCCTTGATGAGCTCGATCAGGTGCGGAATGCGCGCGTACTCGGCCCGGGTGCCGACGCCGCCAACCATCTACACGTGCGTGCAGAACGACTGATAGCCCGCCCGGCAGATCTCGCACGTGTTGTCCGAGGCGACGAAGGGCCCAACCACGAGAGCGCCGGCCTTGACGTTCTTGACCTCAGCCCCAACTTCTTCAACGACGCCGACGTATTCGTGTCCCATAACGCGATCCTGAATCTCGCCACCGAGGCCACTGTAGGCCCACAAGCCGGAACTGCACACGCGCGTCAGCTCCATCTTGATGATGGCGTCCGTCGGAGCTTCGAGCGTTGGATACTAGCGTTCGACGACGCGGACGAATCCGGCTTCGTGCATGACTACTGCGCGCAAAATGACTTTCTTCTCTATGAGATCGTGGGAGTGTCCCCAGAGGATCCGCGAGACGATACGCTGGCACTCTCACCTCGCGATCGCAGTCTCATGTCCGGCAGTTTTGACGTTCCTGTCTTCATGTCGAGGCGGGGCGCTAAGGTGTAAACCATGAACTTCGACGCCAGCCGCATGCTCTCTTTCGACCTCGAGACCACCTCCGTTAATCCCAAGGAAGCCCGCATCGTCACCTCCGCGCTCGTGCGCATTGATGGACGCGACGTCGACGCGCGCGAGATGCTCGCCGACCCGGGCGTGCCGATCCCTGAGGAAGCCGCCGCAGTCCACGGCATTACAACCGAAAAGGCCCAGGCCGAGGGCCGCCCGCACGATGAAGTCCTCGCCGAAACCGTTTCTGCAATCAAGCAGGCCTGGGCTGATGGACTCACGCTCATCGTCTACAACGCGCAATATGATCTCTCGGTGCTGCGCGCCCTCACCGGCGACTTCACGGTCGACGGCCCGGTCTTCGACCCCTTCGTTATCGACCGCGTCATGGACAAGTTCCGCAAGGGCAAGCGCACTTTGACGGATGTTTCCGCCCATTACGGCGTGGAGATCGGCAATGCGCACGAAGCCACTGCCGATGCCCTCGCTGCCGCCCGCGTTGCTTGGAAGCAGGTCCGCAAGTTCCCGGAGTTGACCGAGATGGACATGGACGAGCTCATGGAATTCCAAGCCGTTAAGTGGCACGAGGACCGTCTGAGCTTTAAGAAGTATCTCGAGGGCAAGGGCCGCGACGCCTCGGACGTTTCCACCGCGTGGCCGATGATTAGCTAAACTTCTCGAATTTCTCGACAGCCCGATTACCAGCAGATTCAGCGCCAAATCAGCCGATTTAACGTTCACGTTCGAGAAAACCTCCCTCCCCAAACGCCGCACGGCTCACCGCCGTGCGGCGTTCCTTTTGTCACGAGCGCGTCCCAATTTCCATAATTCTTGAAGTTTTTTGAATTTTCTGGAATTTTGGAATACATGACCATGACAGACCTCGTACAGCGCCTCGCCGAGGTGGAGCGACGCCTCGATGCTCTGGAGCACAAGCCCTCTGCAAAGCAGCAACCCGCGTCAGCCGACACTTTCTGGCTCCTTGACGCCCTTCAAGCCGGTCCCGAGATCCCGGATGGCTCCGTCGCCTTCGGCGGCGACGTCCAGCTCGGCGGAGGCAGCTACCAATACCAATGGCAGCGCCCCACCCACGCCGTGACAGACGAGCCGTGGACTGACGCCATTACCCGCCTTTCTGCGCTCGCGCACCCCCTGCGCGCGGAAATTCTCCGCCGTCTCCTCGCGGCCCCTGCGACGGCAGCCGACCTCGTGGAGGAGGGCATCGTGAGTTCCACGAGCACCGCCTACCACCATCTCAACGAGCTCAGCCCCGCCGGCTGGATTACCAAAGCCAAAGCGTCCACGTTTGAAATCCGCGCCAGCCGCGTCATTCCGCTGATGACCATCATCATCGCAGGAGAGGACCACTAATGAATAAGCGAATCATTGCATCCGTTGTTGCCGCAGTCTTCGTCGCCGCAGTACTCATCAGCTCCGGGCCCCGCGGAATCGCCACCGAGTCACGTCGTACCGGCACGCTCGACCTCACAAGCCACGCGGAGCGCGGCCATCATCAACTCGCCGCTTTCGTCCTCACCGACGGCACGCCCGAGTTCGGCGGCCTCGGCGCCGACGAGCACACTGAGGTTGAAATCGGCTCCGTGACCAAAATGTTCACCGTCGAAATCACACAGCAGCTTATCGAGGAAGGAGTACTCTCCCGCGACACTCGTGTCGGCGAAGTCCTTGACCTCGGGGACTCCCCCGCCGCCGACATCACTGTCAAGGAACTCGCCACTCACACCTCAGGCCTTCCGCGTCTCGCCAACCCCGACTTCTTTCGCAGTCTCGTCACAATGGTCAGAAACGGAAATCCCTATGCGGGTGAGACAACCGAAGACATTCTCGATGCCGCCCGCACCGCGAAACTCGAAAACCGCGGTACGGAGCAGTACTCCAACTTCGGCTACGCGCTCCTCGGCGCCCTGCTCGCGGAGAAGACCGGCACTCCCTACGAGGAACTCGTGCGCACCCGCATCTTTGAGCCCGCCGGCATGACGGAGTCCTACGTCGCGCTCCCCGGCACCGTGCCTGCCGATGCCCCGCGCGGCCTCGCCCCCAATGGCCGCACCGCCGCAGCGTGGGAGCTCGACGGCGATGCCCCTGCTGGCGGCATTCGATCCACCGCCGCAGACATGGCGAAATTCGCCGCCTGGATGTGCGACCACGGACACTTCGATCTCGGTTGGGAGAAGGAAGACAACAGTGACGGCACCTACTGGCACAACGGCGGCACCGGTGGCTACAGCACGATGCTCATCATCCAGCCCGAGCAGCACCGCGCCGCCTACGCCAGCAATGACGGCATGACCGGCGTCGAAGACCTTGCCCGCGCGCTATTTAAGGAGCACGCATGATGGCCATCGGTATCGCCCTCGCCTACTCAGCAGGACTGCTCTGGAGCACCTGGCGCCTGCGCACGCGGCCGCTATCCCTCCTGAACTTTCTAGCCAACGCGCTCTTCGACATCGCGCTCGCCTTCTATTTCGGCCGCGCGCTCGCCTGGAACCCCGGCGCCCTGTGGGCGTGGTACATCCTCGTCGCCGCCGTAACTCTACGCATCGGCGTTGGTGCCTACCAGCTGTTTTATAAGTCCCCTGCGTCACGCTCAAGCATGCCCGCGACCTCAGCCGCGAAGCGGTAGTCGCGCGCGGCGTCCCGGACGGGCCACGGGTTGATATCGACGTGCGTGACGAGCAGCTCGCGACTATGTCCCAGGCGGTCGACGTGCTGGGCCACGGCGATCGCGGCGGCGCGGGCATCGGTGAAGGTGCGCGGATCGAGTGCCAGGCCCACACGGCGGCTGGCCTCGAGGTGCTCGCCCAAGCCGTCGAGGTTCGCTGGCGTATCGAGTCCCGCGAAGTCGACAAGCAGTGTGCCCGCCGAGGCCAGCGGCCAGAGATTCCCGGCGCGCAGGTAATCCGCGCCGAGCTCCTCCAGCCTCGCGATCGCGACCTCCTCCGGTACTGCCCGGATTGGGTCGAAGTCGGTGGTGCCTGGGATGCGGCCTGCGAGGGCATCGGCAAGCTGAGGCTCATCGAGTTGGAGGGCAACCTCAGCGTTGAAGCGGCGGGCTACCTCCGCGGAGTGAGCCTGGATGCCTTCGAGGAGCGCAGCATGCAGGTCTTCGCGGGCGCCGCGGTCGGTAATCACGCGGTGACCGTTCGACAACTCAACAGCGGCGGCGAGTGTCCACGGACCCACGGCCTGGATCTTCACGCGTGGAACATGCTCGCCCCAGACCTCCACGATGGCGTCGAGGTCACGTTCCATGCGGTCCCACACGCGGCGGGTCTCGCGCTGTGGGCGCGCGGCCATCTGCCACGAGCGCGGGCCACGGTCGACGGTGAGCGTCTCGAGCAGGCCGGCGGTGCGGCCGATAGCATCAGAACCCAGGCCTCGGTCCGGCAGCTGCGGCAGATGCGGAAGGGCGCCGGTCTCCCCCATCACGATATCGGCGGCCTCAGACATGGAAGTGCCCGGCATGGGGCCTAATCCGAAACCGGTCATAGGTGCGCATCCTTTTGTTAGGTTGGTGGCTATGGCTTACGACAGTATCGCAACATGGTGGTTCAACGACGAAACCGACATTCCAGCGGACGTGCCGCTCGTGCCCGGCGAAGAAGCTATCGCCGCGTATACGACGCTGCGCGACGTCGCTGTCTTCACCACGAAGCGGCTCATCGTGCGCGACGCGCAAGGCCTAACAGGCAAGAAGAAGGAAATCTACTCACTGCCGTACTCCTCCATCACGATGTGGTCATCTGAGAATGCAGGCAAGATCGACCTCGACGCGGAACTCGAGTTGTGGACCCGTGCCGGGCGCATCAAGGTCAGCGTTGGGAAAAAGGTCGATGTCCGCGCCTTGGACCAGCTGATCAGCCGCTGCGTGCTGGGAGCTTAGTTAGTCCCGTTGATGGTGCCAGACCCGATAACGATGTCGCCGAGCTCGTCCGGGCTGGGCAGGTAGAGTACGGCGGCCTGACCGCGGGCCACGCCGTCGAGCGGCTCGTCGAGTTCGAGCGTCATCGTGTCATTCGCGCGATCGACGACGGCGTGGCAGCGCACGACGGAGCCGTGGGCGCGGACCTGGACGTCGCAGTCGAACTCGCCGTCCATGGCCGGGTGCAGGTACTTAAGACGGTCCGCGGTGATGCGCGTGACCTTAAGATCCTCGCGGGAACCGACCGTGACGGTGCCGGTGGCGGCATCGATGTCCGTGACGTAGCGCGGGCGACCATCGGCAGCGGGGGCCTTGATATCGAGGCCCTTGCGCTGGCCGATAGTGAAGTTCCACGCACCGTCGTGTTCCTTGAGCTCGTGCCCTTCCTTGTCGATGATCATGCCCGGGCGCAGACCGATCTTGGAGCCCAGGAACGCCTGAGTGTTGCCGTCCGGGATGAAGCAAATGTCGTAGGAATCCGGCTTCGTCGCGGTGGAGAAACCGTGGCGCTTAGCCTCCTCGCGAATCTGCGGCTTGGGTGTGTCCCCAATCGGGAAGAAACAGTGGTCGAGCTCGTCCTTCGTGATGACACCCAGGACGTAGGACTGGTCCTTGTTTTCGTCGAGGGAGCGACGCATGTAGCCGTCCGAGTCGATGGTTGCGTAGTGGCCGGTCGCGACGGCATCGAAGCCCAGCGCCATGCCCTTGCGCAGGAGGGCTGCGAACTTTATCTTCTCGTTGCAGCGCAGGCACGGGTTAGGGGTCTCGCCGCGGGCGTAAGAGTCCACGAAATCGCCGATGACGGCTTCCTTAAACTCCTCCGAGAAGTCCCACACGTAGAAGGGAATGCCCAACTTGTCGCAAATGCGGCGAGCATCCGCGGAGTCCTCAAGCGAGCAGCAGCCGCGGGCCTTCTCACGGGTTTGCTGTGCGTCCTTGTGCAGCGCGAGGTGCACGCCCACGACCTCGTGGCCGGCCTCCACGGCGCGGGCGGCCGCCACAGAAGAATCGACGCCGCCGGACATTGCTACTAGAACTCGCATGGAGGTCAGTTTATCCCTTAAGGCAAATTATCCCACGACCCCACCAAACGCTGCGCCGATGCCGTAGGTGACCGCCAGGCCGAGCGCGCCACCCAGCACGAGCCGGAGTACCGCGCGCACGGGACCCGTGTCAGAGAGTTTGGCCGAGGTAAAGCACGTAATCACCAGCACGAGCAACGTCGTCGCGAAGACGACGAGGGCAGAGTTGAAGGAGAAGAACACTGATGCCAACGGCAGCGCCGCACCGGCCAGGAAGGAAGCGCCCGAAGCCGCGGCTGCCTCCCAGGGATTAGTGAGTTTCTCGCCATCGAGGCCGTACTCAATCTGCAGGTGCGCGGTGAGCGGGTCGCCCTCTCCAATCTCCTGCGCCGCCTTGTGCGCGGTCCTATCCGAAATGCCGTAGCCGGAGAGGATGCCGGCGGTGAGAATGGCGGCATCGGAAGCACCGGAGCCTATAACGCCGAGGAGAAGCGCGGCATTGCTGATGATGCCGTCGTTCGCGCCAAGCACCGCTGCGCGCAAGGAATTAACAGTGACCATGCATTCATTATGCGCGACCTATAAGAGCTGGTCTAGGCTTAAAAACCTAACCTAACATGCGTCCGACGAGCCTGCCCTTAGTAAGGTATAGCGCATGGGTAGACAACGCGCGCACTCCTCCGACCCTCGGGTCGGCACCTACGAGATTTCCACGGGCTCGGCTTCCGTCGAAGCCGACCCATTCCGGGAGGGCGCGTATATCCTCAACGTCAACGGCGTGCCGTCCTCGCACATCGTGATCGATGAACCGAAGGAGCTTGAGTTCGAGTACATGCGCTGGATCGCTGCGGCTGTCGAGTCGCTGGCTCCTAGTCGCCGACTCGTCCACCTGGGCGGCGCGGGGTGCTCGCTGGCGCGCTATTTCGCTTCCGTCTGGCCTAACTCGCACAACACCGTGGTAGAGCTTGATGCCAAGCTCGGACAGTTGGTGCGTGAGCTTTTCGATATCCCGTCTGCCCCCACCGTCAAGATCCGCGCCGGGGAGGCGCGCGCGGTGACCTTCGGCTTCCCGCCGGGGCGTTGCGATGTCATCATCCGCGACGTCTTCGCGGGTTCCACAACCCCGCGTCCTCTCACCACGGTCGAGTTCTTCGAGGCGGCTCACTCGGCACTGAGCGCGGGCGGCCTGTATGTCGCGAACTGCGGCGACCACTCCTCGCTGCGGGTGGCGAAGGCGGAGCTGGCCGGCCTGGCGCAGGTCTTCTCTCATGTGGCCGTCATCGCGGATCCGCCGATGCTCAAGGGCCGCCGCTACGGGAACATCATTCTCATCGCCTCCGATACTGAGCTTCCTGTAGAGGGCTCACCGGAGTTTGCGGCGCTTACAAAACCACTGCTCGCCGGCGCCGTGCCCGCGCGTTACGAGGACGAACGCTGGACCCGGAAATTTTTCAAGGGGACGGACGCACTGCGCGATCCCGCCGAGTAGGTTAAGCTCCGGGACGGGGACCACACATTCAAGGGGGATTATCATGGATGACCTCGTCCTTTCGGAGCTCAGCCGCTCGAAGCTGCGCACGCTTGTCAAGAACGGCAAGGCCGTGCCCATCTGCAGAGGCTTGTATCTGAGCCGCACGCCCACAGCGGCGGAGTTAGCTGTCATCCTTCAAGACCGGACGCCGGACCTCGTTCTCACTGGGATCACCGCAGGACAGATAGCTCATGGAAAGCCGCTGACGCTGCCGCTCCACGTCGCGTATTCAGAAACTCTTCCCCACTCGCAGTTCTTCGTTGCGCACCGCACAACGCAGCTTGCGAACGACGTCCACAGCAAGGCACGCATTCACTACCCAATTCTCGCGGTCGCATGCATAGATGACGACGAGCTGGGCCTGAAATACCTCGAGCGCGCATATGCCGGTCAGCCCGGAAAAATCCGGCTCGAAGAGCATATGGAGTCGATTGCTCGCCTCCCGAAACGCTCGCGGGCGCTCCTCGATCGCGCGGCACTCGGGACCGACTCGGGCGCAGAAAGAAGTATCGTTCGCGGATTGCGCGAGCTCGGCCTGCACA
Organism: Corynebacterium phoceense; assembly: GCF_900092335.1. Lineage (GTDB taxonomy): Bacteria > Actinomycetota > Actinomycetes > Mycobacteriales > Mycobacteriaceae > Corynebacterium > Corynebacterium phoceense. The sequence continues at coordinate 687,673 of NZ_LT596208.1, read as the reverse complement.
CTGAATCCAATGCTTTCATCGGACCCTATCTCTGGGACATCGTGCTGCCCAAATTGGGATGTGCCGTAGAAATCGACGGCTTCGAGTACCACTCCCGGAAACCCGAGACCATTCGCGACGCGTGGAAGACAAACGACGCAGTGCTGCGCGGCTGGCGTCCGCTGCGCTATACGGGAAGCTGCGTGACGTACCACCGCGACGATATCCTCCGGCAAATCTCGACGGCGCTGAATCCCGACTTGGAGGCGAAAGTCCACACACCGGTCCGGCAGTGGCACCGGTGGTTTAGTACGCGCGACGATCCGTGGGACGTCCATCATTAGACCGAAATAGCCACAACATCCGAATAAGGAGTCGAAATGTGAAAAACCGAGACCCTATTCGGACGTTGTGGCTATTGTCAGCGCTGCCGTTTAAGCCCCGGCGAGCATCCGGTTCACGGCCGCCGCGACAGCGCCGGAGTCGAGCTGCGGCAACTGCACGCCAGCCTCGCGGGCGGCCTTCTGCGCGTGGTCGACCTCGACGGCGTCGACCTCGGTGTTGGACAGGTGCGCCGCGTTGTCGAGCAGCAGCGCGAGGTCGGAGAGGGTGGCACCGTTCTTCAGCATCTCCTCGAGCTTCTCCTTCGGCAGCGCGTCGTTGGCGATGAGTGCCTTGGCCATATCTGTAAACTGGTCCCCTCCGGCAGCCTCGGTGAGGGCAGGAGCGACGGCGGCGCCGACGGACAAAGCAAGGATGGCAGCAATGACGGCACGTGCGTCGCCGGACAGGTCAACGCCCGGGATGACGAGGTTCTCAAGGATGCCGCCGAAGTCGATGTAGTTACCGGCAGAGAACGTCTCGAGCTGCATCTGGGTGCCATTGAAGATGTTCATATCCACCGGGCCAGTGATGCCGCCCACGCGGCCGGAGTCAGAGCGCTGCCAGAAGGCGATACGGTCCCAGCCGCCCACCGGCTCCGGGGCCTGATCCTGGTACGCGGCGAGCCACAGCGGGAACTCGGAGAACTCCGTCGTGTTGCCCATCTCGTGGAGCCAGAAGTACTTGTACGTGTAGATCATCGGGGTGCGGCCGGTTAGACGCTGCAGCTCCGAGGTGAAGGTGCGCGTCCAGGCCACGAGCTCGGCCGGGGACTTACCCTCAGAGACCTCGAGGTCGAGGACCGGCGGCAGGGTCTGGCCCGGGACGAGGGCGAGCTGTGCAGCAAACTCCGCGGCCTGGCGAGCGGGATCCGCTGCTGGGCGGGCGTAGTGGTACGCGCCGACCTTGAGACCGGCCATCTTCGCGGCGTTCGCGTCGCCGACGTAGTGGCTGTTAACCCAGCCTTCGCCCTCGGTGGCCTTGACGAACGCGAAGGACTGGCCGTCCGACTTCACGGCGTTCCAGTCAATGCCGGCGAGCGTGGTGTGCTGGTGTCCAGAGACATCGATGCCGCTGGGTGCAACGAGGCCGCCCAGGTCTTGGGCCTGAGCGACGGTGCTGGAAACGGTGGCTGTGGACAGAGCAAGTGCGGCAGCCGTAAGGGCCGCGACGATACGGCGTGCAGAGATCATGTCTGCGACACTACACATCAATCACACGAGTCACACACACAACACGCGTTACTGCTTTAACTTTTCGGATCGCGCGGCGAGCCACGCGCGCACGGCACGCGCCGCATCCGCAGCCGAGAGCGACGGCACATAGGCGTGGACGACCGCGGCGGCGATAGCAGGCAGCGCCAACTCATCGTCGTACGCGAGGTACCACGCGTGCTCCGTCGGCTGGAACTTGCGCTTGCTCGCGGCGAGCGTGCGGAAGCCGTAGAGCGGCTCCATCTCCTCGCCCACGCGCGAGAGCAGCGCGTCGAGCAAACCGGGCTCGGACGAGCTGCCGGACAGCGGCGCACCCGAGAGCGAAATCCACTCGCAGCCCTCGGCAGCGGCTTGCAGGAGCGCTTCGGAGATAAGCAGCTCAATGACGCCTTTAAACCCATGCTCGGAACGGCGCATGACGTCGAGCGTGTACCCCGCGATCTCGCCGGAATGGTGGACCGGCAACCATGACGTCACGCCATGCAAAGAACCGTCAGAACCCACGGCGAGCAGCAAGCGGGTACCGGGCACACGCAGCTCCGGCAGCGAGCCCAGAGTAAAGCCCATCTCCGGCAAAGACTTCTCGGAGACCCATTCTTCAGACAGGGCGATAACGGCCGCTTGAAGCTCGAGCGAAAGTTCCGACCACGTCGTCCACATAGTCGTCACGCCTTCTTTGCCGGCCTTGTTGCGCGCGGTACGCACGTTCTGGAACTTCTTGCCTTTAAACTCAGTGTTCTCGGTGGAGAGCACTGCTTCCTCGGCGACTTCGAGGCGGCGGAACCCCGGGCGCTCGAAGGCTTCGGAAACGGAGTACCACGCCGGACGCAGCGAATTCTCACGCGCGAAGGCCTCGAACTCGGCGGCGCAGCCCTCGGTGTCAAGTCCCACAGGCTGGCCCAAGGACAACGCCACCCCTCGGGAGGCGCGGTAGGCCACATACGTATCCCCCTCTTCATTAAAGAAGTAGCGGTTGCCCTCCCACAGAGTCATGAACGACAGGTGGTCGCCAGAGCCGGACTCGAGGATGGCACGCGCGTGAGTGGCATCACCGGAAGGGTCAGCAGGTCGAGCGAATATGCGCCAGCCTTGCCACGCGGCATAGAGCCAGAAGACCGTGCCCACCCACTCGTAGAGCGCCCACGCCGCCGAGGTGCCCGGCACGAGCGCGTACGGCAGGAGCAGCGCAACAACGGGCGGGAAGAAGCGCAACGGCCATTCAAACGCGATAGAGCCGAAGGACGCGTCGTCAAAGGAAGCCCTCAGAAGCCAGGCACCCACGAACCACACGGCGCTCACTACAACGAAAGCGAGCAGGAGGCGCAGCAGTACGCGGCGGACCGAGGCGGAATTCTCGCGCACGCTGAACACGCGGCGGTTCCAGACGAGTACACAAGCACACCCCAGCCACGGCACGAGAACCGCCGCTAGGTTGATGCCGTAGAGCGCCACGCCGTCTTCATCCAAGTCGAAGAGCTGCGTGACGAGCACGGCCATGGCAGCGAATTGAACGAGAAGCGAACCCCACCACGCGGCGAGGCGGCCCTTCCACAGCCCATAACAGAGCACGAGTTGGATGAGCAGCGGGATGAGGTCCGCGACGGCCGGGCCCAGGCCGTAGACACGCGACCAGCTGAGGGCGTCCTGGCACTCCTGCGAGCCGGGCAGGGAGTGGCATAGGCCGGCGGTGAGGGCATCGGAAGCACCGCCGGACCACATGAGCTGGGTGACGGGGCTAAACGGGCCCTCGGCGCCAGGATTGAGCGCAACAAAGAGCGGACCGAGCGCAACGATCCCCACCACCAGTGCAGTGAGCACGCGCTTCTCGCTTGCCGATGCCCCCGCGCCGCGGGTTTCCTTCGCCCACCAGGCTCCCGCGGCGATGGACAACACGGCGGCGGTCACGCCGATGACATCGGGAAGCGTGCCCGAATACAAGGCCATGGTGGCGGGCAGCACGAGGATGACTAGGCGCACGCGGCGGCGCCAGAGCCGGGGAAGCCGCGCGGAGGCGAAACCGGCGGTGCCAATGATGAACGCGATGAGCGTCATCCGAGTCGAGCGCAGGAGATCATCGCCCCAGCGGTTGAGACCGGCAATCTCAATGCCCTTGGCAATCACGAGGGACAGCGGCACGACGATGAGCTGGCTTGCCACGCCCACGGCGAGGAAACGTTTCCACCCCAGGGTGCGCTCGGCTGGGATGTCCACGGCGAGGGCAAGCAGCGTAAGCATGAACGCCCCGCCGGCGGTGTGGACGGACAGGTCATCGAGCAGCCCATCCGAGGCACCAAGAATCCACAGAGCCCACACGATGACGATGAGGAGGAGCGTCACTGGGTTGCGACGCAGGAAGGTTTTAGAGCGTGACATCGGAATCTTTCAGTCCGTCGAAGGGGTCGGTCGTTACAGTGAGCCCGCCGCGGCGCGCGGCCCACGCGAAGGCGCGTTGTAGGCCAGGGCGCCACACGTCAAAGGAATGTCCACCTTCGAGCGTGCCGTACCACGCCGGAATTCCGGCGGCACGCGCCTTGGCCGAGAGGTCTGTGAGCGCGCTCTTCGCATGCTCATCCGCGGTGCCCGCGATGAAAACGGCGGCCAGCCCCGAATCCTTGTAGCTGTGTGCGGTAAGCAGGCTAGCGGGGTTTTGTGCTTGGTACTTGGACTCGTCGCCACCGAAGAACTTCTCAACCGTCGCGGCATGCGTGCCGATGGTCGGCTCCGCCTCACCGGACAGATCGATGACCGAGCCGAATGCGGACGGGTGCGTCGTGGCGATCTGCAGCGTGCACGTGCCGCCGTAGCTCAAACCAGCGACCGTCCAGTGCTTCTGATCCGCATCCACGCGGAAGTCTGCCTTAATCGTGTTCGGCACGTCCGTCGTGAGGTACGTCATCACTGTGGCGACCGAAGAGTTGGCGCAGATGGGGTTGGCGTTCTCGGAGCCTGTGGCATCGACAGCGATGACGATCGGGCTTACTCCCCCGTTGGCGGCCTGGAAGCGGTCCGCGGTCTGCGCTGCCTCACCGGAGCCGAACCACTGCTCCGGTCCGCCGGGGTTGCCGTGGAGCAAGACGATAACCGGCAACGTGGCGTTCGACGTGAAATACGCCGGCGGCAGATACGCCGTGGCGTCGCGCGAGGTGAATCCCGAGACCGCGGAGGACACCGGGAAGGTAACGAGCGCGCCGTGGGCGCCGTCCGTCGCCGACGCAGCCTTGACCTGATCGAGCGTCATCTCCGGAGCTACGGGCTGCGGGTCGAGCGAGGCGACCGTGGGATACGTGCCGTATTCCATGTTGGCCAGGCCCGCGGTGGACACGGCGGAGACGACGGCGACGAGCGCGAGGAGCACGCGCAGGCGCGGCAGGACGGCCACGCCCACGAGCGCGAGCACCGAGACGAGCCCAGCGGCGAAAAGGTAGAGGGGAATATCCCAATGGCGGAGAATAAACCATGCCGCGGAGACAGCGGCGAGCGCCACGGCGAGGGTAAGGCCCGTGCGGTGCCACCGCTTCCAGCCGGCCCAGAGGACGACATCCGCGCCGAGGACAAGTAGCACCACGTAGATGACGCCCGCCGCGGTTCCCGTGAGCGGAATCTCCCGCACAAAATCGATAACTGATTGCACGAGATAACAGTAGTTCCCGCCTGCTGGAACGTTACGGGCGAAAGCCCACGAGTTTCCTACTTATACGCTGCGAGCTCGCTCCACGATGCTGGGAATTTCCTGACAGGCAGCATCCACGTCCGCCTGCGTGGTGCCGGGGCCGAGGGTAAACCGCAGACTACCGGAGTGGTCCTGGTCGATCCCCATAGCTTCGAGGACGTGCGAGGGGCGGTACACGCCGGCATGGCATGCGGAGCCTGCCGATGCCTCTATCCCCGCAGCGTCGGCCAGCATGAGCAAGCTATCCGAGTCCGTGCCCGGGAACGTGAGATGCAGGTGGCTGGGCAACGCCGGCTCATGCGTGTTGCAGATCGCGTCGGGCACGGCGGCCAATAGGCGATCGCGGAGAGCGTCGCGCAGTACGCGCACGCGGGCGGCCTCGGACTCGAGCTCGGCGAGCGACTCGTGGAGCGCGGCCGCCGTCGCAGAAGCGGCTGCCACGTCGACGGTGCCGGGGCGGATGCCGCGCTCTTGTCCCCCGCCGTAGGCGATGGGCTGCGGTGCCGGCGAGCGGCGCGCGAGCAGGAGGCCTGCGCCACGCGGACCACCGAACTTGTGGGCACTGGCGGCCAACGTTGTGGCACCCAGCGCGTGGAAGTCGATAGGCAGCTTGCCCATGACTTGAACGGCGTCGATGTGGACGGGGGTCTCGCCCGCCCGGTCGATGACTTCTTTGACGGGCTGGAGGGCGCCCGTCTCGTTGTTGGCCCACATGCACGTCGCCACGGCAGCGGGGGCGTCGAGCGCCGCGAGGTCGCTCAGATGGCCGTCGTGGCCGACGGGCAGCAGGTCAACGGTCGCACCTTCCTTAGCGAGGGCGGCAACGGTCTCGAGGACACCAGGGTGCTCGATGGGCGTGGAGACAACGCGCGCCGGCGCACCGGCAGCCACGCGGGCGCGATAAAGGCCCTGGATGCCGATGTTGTCCGCCTCGGTGCCAGACGAGGTGAAGATGACCTCGATGGGCTCGCAGCCGAGGTCGGCGGCGATGGACTCACGGGCATCGTCAAGCACACTGCGCGCGCGGCGGCCCGAAGCATACGTCGCGCCGGCGTTGAGAGCGCCCGACGCGGCGACCCAGGCGTCCACGGCCGCTTGGCGCATGGGCTGGGTCGCCGCGTAGTCGAAATAGTGTGACATTAGCCGCGACGCGAGTTGATCTCGGCGGTAAGCGCCGGGGCGATCTCGTGGAGGTCACCCACGACGCCGAGGTCAGCGATCTCGAAGAAGGGCTCGTCCTGGTCCTGGTTGACCACGACGATGGTGCCCGAGGTACGCATGCCTGTGAGGTGCTGGATGGCGCCAGAGATGCCGAGTGCAATATAGAGATCCGGCGAGACGGTGACGCCGGTCTGGCCGACCTGGTGCGCGGGGTCGTAGGCGCCGTTGTCCACGGCGTCGCGGGTGGCGCCGACGGCGCCCCCGAGGGCATCGGCAAGCGGCTCGACAACTTCGGCGAACTTGTCGCCAACGCCGCGGCCGCCGGAGACGACGACCTTGGCGGCGGTGAGTTCGGGGCGCGCGGAGTGCTCGGCGGGCTTAAAACCGGTGACGGTGACGTCGCGCTCGGTGGCACCCGGCAGCGGCATGGGGGCGAGCTCGCCCGCGGCCGGCTGCGGTTCGGCCTTGATGGCGCCGGGGCGCACGGTAAAGACCGGGCAGGCGCCCGCGGCGGTGGAGGTCGCCTGGAAGGTGCCACCGAAGATGACGTGGGTGGCGGAGTGATCCGGGTTGATGGCCGTAACGTCCGCGAGGACGCCGGAGGCCAGGCGTGCGGCAACGCGGCCGGCAATCTCGTTGCCGGTGGGCGTCGCGGCGATGACGATGGGCGCGGGGTTCGCGGCGCCGAGGGCGTGGAGGGCGTCGACCTCGGGTGTGATGAGGCGCTGGCCGTAGTCGGCCGTGGTGGCCTCGACGACCTGGGCGGCGCCGAGCTCGGCGAGCTCCTTCTCAAATCCTGCAGGCGAGGCGGAGACGACGACGGCAGAGACGACGCCCAGCGGGCGGGCGGCGGTGATGAGCTCGGCGGTGACCGGTGAAAGCTGGCCCGCCTCGTGCTCGACAAGAACGTAAACGTGCGACATGGTGGGTGCTCCTTAAATGAGGTTGCGGGCGGCGAGGAAGTCGGCGATCTGGCTGGCGGCCTCTTCGGCGGAGACGCCGGAGATGACCTCGCCGGCGGTGCGCGGCGGCAGTTCCTGGGAGTCAGTGACCTGAGTGGCCGGCGCAATGGCGTCGATGCCAAGGTCTGCGACGGACCACTCGGTAACCTCGGCCTTCTTCGCGGCCATAAGGCCCTTGAAGTTGGGGAAGCGCGGCTTGTCCGCCTTGTCTGTAACGGTGACGAGAGCCGGCAGGGCGGTCTCGATTTCCCACGTACCGCGGGCGTCCTCGCGGGTACCGGTGAGCTTGTCGCCGGTGAAGTTCAGGGTCTTCACGCCGGTGAGCGCGGGCAGCTGGCGGTACTCGGCGAGCAGGCCTGCGAGCAAACCGGTCTGGGAGTCCGAGGCCTGGGAGCCGGCGACGACGATCTGGACGGGGTCGGTCTCGGCGAGCTTGGTGAGCGCGGCGTTCAAGGTCCAGGCGGTGGAGAGTGCGTCAGCGCCAGCAAGCTGATCGTCCACGACGTGCACAGCGGCGTCCGCACCCATGGCGAGCGCCTTGCGCAGAGCTTCGTCGGCTTGGGCCGGGCCCATGGTGAGAGCCACGACGCGGAAGCCGGCGTCCGGATTGTTTTCACGCAGGCGAAGGGCCTGCTCGACGGAGAATTCGTTGACCTCGTCGATGACGTTGTCCACGTCGCGGTTAATCCGGTGATCCTCCCCCAGTGTCTTCGTCGACCAGGTATCCGGTACGTGTTTGACCAGCGCCACGATGGTTGGCATGTGTCGTGTCCCTTTCCGTCATGCGTGTGTTATGAAAGTTAGCTAAACCTTGCTCGATGATACTCGGGGGCCGCAGATAAATGCGACCTGCCGCGAACTTCCGGCGGCCGAGCCCGCGAGGCCGTCGTCGACGCGCGCCACCACCACCGTGAGCGCTGCGGGGCCCCGCAGCTTGAGCTTCTTGCGGAGCTGGTCTGGGTCGACGTTCACGCCACGCACGAGGATTTCCGCGCGGCCACAGTCGTACGAAGCGAGCGCGGCCTTGAGCTTCTTGAGGGGGACCTGCTCGATGAATTCAAATCCCGAGGTACCCGTGGGCAGCCGGTCGCCGGTGAGGTAGGCCAAGTGCTCGTCGAGCTGCCAGAGCCCCTCGCGGGCGGCGTAATGCTGGACGAGCCCGGCGCGGATGATGGCGCCGTCGGGCTCGAGGATGAAGCGGCCGGGCTCGCCGGGCGCGGGTGGATCGACGGGCGCGTCCGTGACGATGTCCGTGTGGCCGTCGCGGAGGATGACCGCGCGGCGGCGAGCGGCGGCGAGATCCGGCGTGTAGAGGCAGGCCTCCTTGACGCCGCCGTCGACGGAGACGATGTCCACGCCGCCGTCCCACTCGGAGAAGTCGAGGCCCGGCGCGCACTTGATGGCCAGGGGACGGCCGGGGTACGCGGCGACGAGGTCTGGCAGCGGAGGAAGAAGCTTGGCGGGGTCGGTAATGCGGCGCCCACCCGCGCGACGGGCGGGGTCGGCGACGACGACGCCGGAGTTGGTCACGGGTGCCAAGGCGTCCGCGCGAACGAACCAGCCGTCGGGCACGTTGTGGCGGGCCATTGCCAAGCGTGAGGCGTCGAGGTCGGAGCCGACATAGTCAATTCGGGCAGTGCGAAGCAATGCCCCCTCAGTGCCGATGGAACAGGTGACGTCGTGGACGAACTCGACGCCGAGCGCAGCCAAATGCTGGGCGCGGAAGGACGCGACGGCGGGTGGGGTGGCTTGTTGGACCGAGGTGGCATCGGCAAGCCAGTGAGCAGGGAGCTTGCCCGAGCGGCGGGCCTGGAGGAGCTCGGCGACCGCGCGGGCGTGCTCGCCGTAGAGCCCGCGGAGGAACTCCACGTCCTTGAGCTGGGTCTTGGGAGTGAGTTCAAGATCGTGGTCGAAGGTGTGGGCCGCGAGGAAGGCGACCTCGTCGAGGGTAAAACTCATATGCGGTCCACCGGGTTGGTCTCGAAGTAGTCGCTGTAGTGTGGGTCGTCGACTGGGTCGCCGATGACGGGGCGCAGGTCAGCATTGGCCGCGGCCTTGATCACGCCGGAGACGCTGTCGTGCTCCGCGAGGCGGCCAAGCTGGCGCCACGTGGGCAGGGCAAGGCGCACGAGCCCGGCGCGCCATCCGTCGAGGAGGAGCTGGGGCGGGAACCAGTTGGCGTCAGCGGCTTCAAAGGTCGTGGCGTCCGGCTCCTGGCCCGGAGGCAGCGTCGCGATAAAGAAGAACGTGTCGAACCACTGGCCTTTATCGACGCCCGCCCAGCGCGCCCAGGGGCGCAGCATATCTGCGTCGAGCTTGAAGCGGCGGCGCGAGAGGAACTCTGTAAAGGAGATGGTGTGGTTTTCGAGCTCAAGGCGCTCGTCGTGATAGCGGCGCGCATCCTCGAGAACCTCGCCGGACAGGCCGCGCACCAACAGCGTGCCCGCCTCCTCAAAGAGCTCGCGGGCAGCGGCGAAGACGAGGGCGTGCGTCTTGTAGCGGGTCACGCCCATCTTGCGGGCCATGGAAATGGTGGACGCGCCGGACCACAGCTCGCCGGAATCCCACGTGCGCGGCGGGAAGTCGCGGGGGTCGACGCCGCCGCCGGGGAATACGACATGCCCCGGATAATTGCGCATGGTGGACACGCGTTCTTGTACCCAGACCTCGAGTCCGTCCTCGCCATCGCGAACGATAAGGACGGTGGCAGCCAGCTTGCCGCCGTTGAAACCGGTATGGTCCGCGTGGTCGATGGCGTCGTGCTCACCGACGCCATCACGGAAATAAGTCCGGTTAGGGTCCCGATAGGTTGGCATAGTGAAGCCAGATTACCGCAACCTAGCGCACGCGGCGGGCGAAATAGCGCTCTCCAATGCGGTCAACCTGAATAGGCTGATGGAACGCCGTGGAGAGGTTCTCAGAAGTCAGCACGCTATTGATAAGGCCCATGTCCACGACCTTGCCCTCGTCGAGGAGCATCGCGTGAGTAAAGCCGTACGGGATCTCCTCGACGTGGTGGGTAATCATCACGATCGCCGGGGCGTCCGGATCGAGCGCCAAATCCCCCAGGTAACCCACGAGGTCCTCGCGGCCGCCCAAGTCCATGCCCGCGGAGGGCTCGTCGAGGATGAGCAGCTCCGGGTTGACCATGAGGGCGCGGGCCAAGATGACGCGCTTCTTCTCACCCTCGGACAAGGTGCCCCACGTGCGCTTGGCCAGGTGGGTCGCCCCCACCTGGGCGAGGATTTCCTCGACGCGGCCGAAATCCATATCCTGGTATTCCTCACGCCAGCGGCCGAGCACGGCGTAGCCGGCGGAGATGACCAGATCGTCGACCCGCTCATTGTCCGGGATGCGGTGCTGCACGGCGGCCGAGGAAATGCCGATGAGCGCGCGCAAGTCGCGCATGTCCGTCTTGCCGATGCGCTCGCCCATTAAGAACGCCGTGCCCTTGGACGGGAATTCTTCCGCCGCGGCCATGCGGACAAGGGAGGTCTTGCCCGCGCCATTGGGGCCGATAATGACCCATCGTTCGTCGAGCTCTACCTGCCAATCGATGGGACCTACAAGGGTGTGTCCACCGCGGCGCAGCTCCACGCCGTGGAAGTCGATCAGAAGGTCGGGGTCAGCCACGTATTCAGGTTCGGCGATCTCTTGCGCAGTCATGCCCTCTATAGTGCCTTACGTTCCACTTCCCCGGTGAAAGTGACACAGCTAGGTTAGGCTGAAAGGCATGACTTCTCCCACCTCCTCCCCGCGCATATACGGCCACGCTTTCGGCCGCCTGGGCATTGACGATGTCCGCCCCGTCATCTCCGGCGGGAAGCTGCCCTCCAAGGGCACCGTTGGGGAGGTCATCCCCGTCACGGCCTTGGTCTGGCGCGAAGGCCACGACGCCATCGCCGCCACGCTGTCTGTGTGGAATGCGGAGGCCTCCACGGTCTCCTCGACGACCATGGACTTCGACCCCGTCAACCCGGATCGCGTCCATGCCGTCTTTACCCCCGCCACCCCGGGCCGCTGGTTCTTCCGCGTCGACGCGTGGAGCGATGTCATGTCCACGTGGCGCAACGCCGTGACGAAGAAGATGGACGCCGGCCAATCCGAGCAGGAGCTCGCCAACGATCTCTCCCACGGCGCCGACCTCTTTACCCGCGCCGCACTCCAGACCCCCACGGACCAGGCGGGCCCGCTCTTCGCTGCGGCCAAGGCACTTGCTTCCGATGCCCCCTTCACCGAGCGCGTCGCCCCCGCCTTCTCCCCCGAGGTCACCGAAATTCTCGAGCACCACCCGCTGCGCGAGCTCATCACCGAAAGCGAGATTTACGAAGTCGACGTCGAGCGTGCCAAGGCCCGCTACAGCTCTTGGTACGAGCTCTTCCCCCGCTCCACCGGCGGTTGGGACGCAGATGGCAACCCCGTCCACGGCACCTTTGAGACCACGAAGCGCGCGCTGCCCCGCGTGGCGGAGATGGGTTTTGACACCGTCTACTTCCCGCCCATTCATCCCATCGGCGAGGTGCACCGCAAGGGCCGCAACAATGCGGTAACGGCACAGCCGGGCGACGTGGGTTCCCCGTGGGCCATCCAGGACCACACGACCACGCACCCGGAGCTGGGCACGATGGAGGACTTCAAGGACCTCCTCTCCTACGCCGAGTCGCTCGGCCTCGAGGTCGCCCTCGATCTGGCCCTCCAGTGCGCACCGGACCACCCATGGGCGCAGTCCAACCCGGAGTTCTTCACGGTGCTCGACGACGGCACCATCGCGTATGCAGAGAACCCACCCAAGAAGTACCAGGACATCTACCCGCTCAACTTCGACAACGACCCAGACGGCATCTACGAGGCCATCTACGACATGGTCATGATCTGGGTGAACGCCGGTGTAAAGACCTTCCGCGTGGACAACCCGCATACCAAGCCCGCCAACTTCTGGGCGTGGCTCATCGCCAAGGTGCATGCCACGCACCCAGACATCATCTTTCTCGCCGAGGCGTTCACGCGCGCCCCGCGCCTGCTGGGCCTGGCCAAGGCGGGCTTTTCGCAGTCCTACTCCTACTTCACGTGGCAGACCTCCAAGTACGACCTCACGGAGTTCATTCAGCACCACCTGGAGCAGGCCGATATCTGCCGCCCCAATATGTTTGTCAACACCCCAGACATCCTGCACGAGTCCTTGCAGACCGGCGGACGCGCCATGTTCGCCATCCGCGCCACGCTCGCCGCGACGCTCTCCCCGCTATGGGGCGTGTACTCCGGCTTCGAGCTCTACGAGCACGAGGCCGTCAAGCCCGGCAGTGAGGAATACCTCGACTCCGAAAAGTACGAGCTGCGCCCGCGCGACTTCCAGGCGGCGCTCAACTCCGGCGACTCGCTCGAGCCCTACATCGGGATGCTCAACCGCATCCGCCGCGAAAACCCGGCCTTGCAGCAGCTGCGCGCGCTCACCTTCCACGAGGTAGACAATGACAACGTCATGGCCTACTCCAAGGCGGACGCCGCCACGGGCAACGTCGTGCTCACCGTGGTCAACCTCGACCCGCGCAATACCCAGGAAGCCACCGTCCACATCAATTACGCGGCCATCGGCCAGGACGAAGGCGCAAGCTTTGAGGTCCACGACAAAATCTCGGGCAAGACATTCACGTGGGGGCCGCACAACTTCGTGCGCCTCGCCCCGCAGGGCGACGTCGCCCACGTCCTCGTGCTGCCCACCGTCGCCGAGGACCGCCGCACGCAGCTGGCCTGGCGTCCGCAGGACACCTACCGCGCCTAGTGCCAGCCAGGCCCTGCACGCCCGTTCGAGTGAGCAGGGTCCGCGGGCACAATATCAACCGCTCGGTGCCGATCAAGAGAAAACTCACATCGCCTGCACGCACCCCTCTATAAAGGTACTTTTGACTCTATGAGCATCCCGCAGTCTGACCTCGATCTCCTCAACTCCTGCCGCCACTGGGCGCCGCACGATTTCTATGGCTGGCACGACGGCGTCGTGCGCACCCGCAAGCCGGGTGCCGAGTCGGTCGAGCTCGTCACGGCCGAGAAAACCATTGCCATGACGAACGTGGGCAATGACATCTGGGAAGCCTGCTTGGTTCGCGAGGCCGATTACCGCCTGCGCGTGACCTATCCGGGCCAGCCCGCCCGCGAGGTGGCCGACGGCTACCACTTCCTCCCTACGCTCGGTACCTTTGACCTGCACCTTATCGGGGAGGGCCGCCACGAGCGCCTGTGGGAGGTGCTCGGCGCGAACCTCAAGTCCTATGAGACGGATCTCGGCGTCGTCGAGGGCGTCGCCTTCGCCGTGTGGGCCCCCAACGCCGTGGGCGTCGCCGTCGTCGGCGACTTCTGCGGATGGAACCCCACCCAATACCCCATGCGCTCGCTAGGCTCCACGGGCATCTGGGAAGTCTTCGTCCCTGGCATCGGCGTGGGCGAGCGCTACAAGTTTGCCATCCAGACCAAGCACTCCGGCCGCATCGACAAGGCCGACCCGCTCGCCAAGGCCACCGTTGCCCCGCCGGCGACGGACTCCGTCGTCGCCCGCTCCACCTACAAGTGGAACGACCACAAATGGATCGACGCACGCACCGGCGATATCAACGTGCCGGTCAATATCTATGAGGTCCACGTCGGTTCCTGGAAGATCGGTTCGAATTACAACGTGCTGCGTGAGGAGCTCATCCCCTACCTCTTGGAGCACAACTACACGCATGTCGAGTTGATGCCCGTCGCCGAGCACCCCTTCGGCGGCTCCTGGGGCTACCAGGTCTCCGGCTACTACGCGCCCTCCGCGCGCTGGGGCTCGCCAGAGGATCTCAAGGCGCTTATCGATGCCCTCCACCAGGCGGGCATCGGCGTCATCATCGACTGGGTCCCCGCGCACTTCCCCAAGGACGAGTTCGCGCTCGGCCGCTTCGACGGCCAAGCCCTCTACGAGCACCCGGACCCCCGCCGTGGCGAGCAGTCCGACTGGGGTACCTACGTCTTCGACTTCGGTCGCAACGAGGTTCGCAACTTCCTGGTCGCCAACGCTCTGTACTGGGCCGAGGAATACCACGTCGACGGCCTGCGCGTCGACGCCGTGGCCTCCATGCTTTACCTCGACTACTCCCGCGAGGAGTGGCTGCCCAACCAGTACGGCGGCCGCGAGAACCTCGAGGCTGTCCAGTTCCTCCAGGAAACCAACGGGACGCTCCACCGCGCCCACCCGGGCGTGTGGACCATCGCTGAGGAGTCCACCTCCTGGGATGGTGTTACCCGCCCCACCTCCGACGGCGGCCTGGGCTTCGACTTTAAGTGGAACATGGGCTGGATGAACGACACGCTCGAGTACTTCAAGCGCGAGCCGGTCCACCGCTCCTACCACCACGGTGAGCTCACCTTCTCCATGGTCTACGCCTACTCCGAGCACTACATCCTGCCGTTTAGCCATGACGAAGTCGTCCACGGCAAGGGCACCATCTGGGGCCGCCAGCCTGGCGATGACTGGAACAAGGCGGCCGGCGTGCGCGCGTTGTATGCCTACATGTACTCCCACCCCGGCAAGAACCTGCTGTTCATGGGCCAGGAATTCGGCCAGACCACCGAGTGGAACGAGTCTTCTTCCGTCGATTGGTCCAACCTGGAAGGCTGGGGCCACGAGTGGCACCAGGGCATCAAGAAGCTCTCGCGCGACCTCGGTGCTCTATACAAGAACACTCCGGCGCTCTACACGCGCGATTTCGATCCCTCTGGCTTCCACTGGGTCGTGGGCGATGATGCCAACGGCAGCGTGCTCGCCTACGAGCGCTACGGCGAGGACGGCTCCGCGCTGCTCGCGGTCATCAACCTCTCCGGTTCCTCCCACACTCATTACCAGCTCCACCCCACCCGTCCGGGCTGCTGGGAGCTCGTCCTCAACACGGATGACTCCAGCTACGAGGGCGCGGGCAACAACCTGCCCTCCGAGTTCACCGCGGGCGACGACGGTGCCTGGCTGCACCTGCCCGCCAACTCGGCGCAGTGGTACGTCTACCGCGGCTAGTTCTTCCAGTCTCGCCCTGAGACTCAATGACCACAACGTCCGAATAAGGTCTCGAAATTCAAAATTTTTCAGGCTTATTCGGGCGTTGTGGTCATTTTCAGATCGCCAGGTTACTTCCCCACGAGCCCGCGCACGTGCGCGTCAATCTCGTCGCGGATAATCCGCATGCGTTCCATGCCGTGGATGTCCTGATCGACGGGTTCGGATACCTCCCAGCGCTCCAGCTTTCCAGTCGCGTCCTCCGGCCAGTCCAGCTCCGCGCCACCCACGATGACCACGTGGTCGACGCTGCGCAGCAACTGTGGGTCCACGGCCTCGGCCTGGCCGTGGGTCATGTCCGCGCCGACCTCGGCGAGCGCCTCGACGGACTCCTGGTTAACCTCACCCTCGGCACCCGACTTCGTGACCTTCACGCCCGCGGAGTACGTCTCCCACTCCGGAGCGTGCTTACGCGCCAGCGCCTCGGCCATCTGGGACTTGCCACGGTTGCTATTGCACAGGAAGTAAACGGAGGGCATGGTGGTCACCTTTCAGTACAGGGAACGGTTGATGTGGGTCATTGTAGACATGACAACGCCCGCACGGCCGGTTGAATGGCAGCGCGGGCGGGTGGGGTTGAGCTCTTACTTGTAGATGCCCGAGCCCTTCTCGTAGTTGTCCAGGTCAATCTGCTGCGTAGGCTGCAGCGTCTCGTTGGCGGGGTTGACGACGTCCGGCAGCTTGAGGTCGACGTCGCTGTCGAGGTCGGTCTCCTTATAAGGCAGCTGGCCGTCGAGCACCTGGTGAACGCGGTTCATGTCGACAGAGTGCGTCCAGCGGCCGATCAGGACGGTGGCCAGGGCGTTGCCCGCGAAGTTGGTCAGCGCGCGGGCCTCGGACATGAAGCGGTCAATACCGACGATGATGTCCACGCCGTGCAGGAGCTCCGGGCGGTGCGACTGCAGGCCCGCGGCCAGCGTCGCGATGCCGGCGCCGGAGACACCGGCCGCGCCCTTGGAGGCGATGATCATGAAGACCAACAGGCCGATCTGCTCGCCCAGGTTCATGGGCATGTGCATGGCCTCCGAGATGAAGATGGAAGACAGCGTGAGGTAGATGGCGGTGCCGTCAAGGTTGAAGGAGTAACCAGTCGGGACCACGATGCCGACGGTGGGCTTTTCCACGCCGAGGTGCTCCATCTTGCGCATGAGGTTCGGAAGCGCGGACTCGGAGGACGAGGTCGCGAGGATGAGGAGGAACTCGCGGCCCAGGTACTTGCACAGCTTCCACATGGAGATGCCGCCGAAGACGCGGGCGATGGTACCGAGCACGAGGAAGACGAAGAGGAAACACGTGATGTAGAACGCCAGCATGAGGATGGCGAGCGACTTCACGGCATCGAAGCCTGTGGCGCCAACCACGCCGGCCATGGCGCCGAACGCGCCGATGGGCGCGACCCAGAGGATCATCGACAGCAGCTTGAACACGAGGCGCTGGAGGTGCGCAATGAACGCGAGGATGGGCTCACCCGACGGGCCCATGGACTGCACGGCGAAGCCGCAGAGTAGCGCGACGAAGAGAACCTGGAGCACCGAGCCTGACGTAAAAGACGAGAACAGCGTGTCCGGGATGATAGACGCAATGAAGCCCGTGAGGCCCTCGTGGCTCTCTTCTGCCTGAGCAATAAAGGAATCCGCAGCACCTTGCGAAGCAGAGATGTCCAAACCGGTGCCCGGCTCGATGTAGTTACCGACGAGGAGGCCCACGCCGAGCGCGAAGGTCGACATGATGATGAAGTACGCCAGGGCGATGCCGCCGGCCTTGCCCACCGAGGCTGCGGCACGCACGGAGCCAATGCCGAGCACGATGGTGCAGAAGATGACCGGGGCAATGATCATCTTGATGAGGCTCACGAACATCGTGCCGAGGATCTTAAACGGCGCGGCGGCCTCCGGCGCGACGAGGCCGAAAACCACGCCACCGACGACCGCGACGATGACAGCAATGTAGAGCCAGTGCGTGCGGTCTTTCTTCGGACCCTTCGCCTGAGCAATTTTTGGGGTGGTGGTAACTGGCGAAACCATAGCCGTCCCTTTCTTGAAAGTGTGAGCCGCTCGATAGCGCACAGAGTTATGTATCGTCTTCTGCACCAAACGTGAAGCGGCTCACGTACGGGTGATATAGGGATACTAGACCCGCTCTTTTCTGTCGCGAAAACCTAGGAAGTACAGGGTTAATGTGGTTTTAACCCCAGGGCTAGGAAAGGGGTGTCCGCGAAATTCGCCAAGCGAACACAAAGCCCCGCACGGGTGAGCATTTCTCTCACCCGTGCGGGGGATAACCCGACAGCCAGGTCGCTATCGTGGCTGTTGGACGCGCCGCAGCGTGCAGCTGGTCACACTCGCCTAGTACAGGGCGCTCGCCAGCTTGGTACGTGCCGCGAGGACACGCGGGTCGCCCGCGTCGAAGAGTCCGAAGAGCTCGAGCAGGCGGTCGCGCAACGCAGCCTTCTCGTCACCCGCCGTGACCTTCATCGTGTTAATAAGGCGGTCAAAGGCCTTTTCCGGCACGCCGGCGACGACCTCGGCGTCCGCAGCATGCATCTGCGCGGCCGGCGAAGGGTCGGTCTCTGCCTCGGCGATGGGGTCTTCGACGCCGGAGATACGCTTGAGCAGCTTCGTGGTGTCGCGCGCCTGCTTGATGTCCGTTGCCTTCGGGTCGTCCGCGAGGATCGAGTCGTAGACCGCGATGGCTGCGTCGAAGTCGCCCGCGTTGAGCGCGTCCTCGGCCTGCGTCACGCGCGGATCGAGCTCCGGTTCCTGGGGCGTATCCCCCGCGTCCGGGATGCCCGACAGTTGGGCGCCGACCTGCTGGACGAGGGCGGCGACCCACTGCTCGAGGCTCTCGCGCGGCTGGCCCCCCTCGAAGTGGGTGATGGGCTTGCCCGCGGCGAGCGCAATGACGGTAGGCAGGTTTTGTACGCCGAAGACCTGCGCGACCTGCGGGGTGGCATCCGCGTCGACGTAGCCGACCACGAACTTCAGGCCGCCAGCCGCGGCGAGGTCCGCGAAGTCGGCCTTCAGTTGCTCCGACTGCGGCGAGCGCGCCGTGCCCACGAGGACGACAACGGGCACTTGGGCGCTGCGGCGCGCGACGTCTTCTTCGAAGTTGGCCTCGGTCACCTGGAAGAAGGGCTGGACGCCGGCAGACGAGCCACCTGGCTGCGGGGCAGATGCCGCCTTGGCGCGCGCGTCATTGCGTGCTTTAAGCTCGCCCAGATCCAGGGCACCGCCGACGAAACGATTCGGAATAGTCATGGCTTAAACCTCCCCATTCTTCAGGTGGCGCTCGACGGCCTCGACCTTGCTGGTGAGCTGGCCCGTCACGCCCTCGCGAATATCGGCCTTAATCACAAGACCCGTACGCGGCGAAACCGCGCGTACGGCGTCCGTGGCCTTCTTAATGACGGCGAAGACCTCGTCCCACTCCCCTTCCAGGAGCGTGAACATGGCGTTCGTCTCGTTGGGAAGGCCGGATTCGCGCACGACCTTCACGGCGGCGGCGACGGCCTCGGACATCTCTGCGGTGGGCGACTCCACAATCGTGGGCGCGACAGAAAAAGCGACAATCATGCGTGCGATTCTACGCGCGCGAGCCACCCCACCGCCGGGTGGATCGCACTCAACGATCAGCCCTGTGATCACCCCCGAGCCGCGAGTGCAAAGGGCAGGACTTCTGCCCCCGTTGTTGTGAAAATGCCGCTGCCCGCGACGGTGACGGACCACGCCGTGTCCACGAGATCGGTCACGAGAAGCACCGGTCCGCCCGCCGCGGTGAGGACGTCCTGATTGATGCTCGCAAAGTCATAGTGCTGTAGCAGCCCCATGACGCGGTAGGCGGAGTTCTGCGCGGTGACCTCCGTGACGCCGGGCGCGGTGCGCAGGGTGCCGGCGAACTGCATGCGTCCCAGTCCTGCGACCGCCTGGGCGAGGCGCTCGACGAACGCCGTGGTCTCCGGGTCCACGTTGCCCAGTGCGACGACGGAGGTGGGACGCGTCTGCCAGTCCCAGCCGGCGAGGACCTCGACGACCTGCGGCAACCACGGGTCCTGCTGCCACGGCTGGCTGGGCACCCAGGCACGCTCCGTGACGAGCGTGGTAAGCGCCGGGCCACGCCCAATGTCATTGAGACGTCCGAGCGCCTTGCCTTCACCCACGCCCTTGATACGGCCCTTGACCGCGACGGGCCGGGTGATACCCGTCGGCCACATCTTACGGCGTGCGAGTGCGACGCCGGGCGCGGTAAGTTGCGCCCTAACGGACTGGCCGACGGCGGCGTCGACGCTCGGATCCCAGCGTCTGCCCGTACAGTTGTCGCAGCGACCGCAGGGGTCGGTCGCGGTGGCGTCATCGAGCTGGTGGCGCAGGAAGAGCATGCGGCATTCCGTCGTCGCCTCGTAGTCAAGCATGGCCTGCTGCTCCGCTGTGCGCGCGGCGGCGAGGCCTTCATAGCGGGCCGAGTCATAAGACCACGGCTGCCCGGTGGACTGCCAGCCGCCTTGCACGCGCTGGACGGCGCCGTCTACGTCGAGGACCTTGAGCGCCTGTTCCAAACGCGAACGGTTAAGGTCCACGTGCGGCTCAATCTTCGCCGTGGACAACGGGCCGTCCGTGTTCGCGAGGACCTCGAGGAGCTGGCGCACGACCGGCTCGGGAGGGAAGGTAAGCGACGCGAAATAACCCCAGATGTCCTGGTCCTCAACGCCGGGCAAAAGGAGGACTTCCGCGTGATCGGTGCCGCGGCCCGCGCGGCCGATCTGCTGGTAATAAGACACCGGCGAGCCGGGTGCACCGACGTGGATGACGAAGCCCAGGTCCGGCTTGTCGAAGCCCATGCCCAGCGCGGACGTCGCTACAAGCGCCTTGAGCTCATTGTGGATGAGTGCCTGCTCAAGGCGCTCGCGTTCCTCGGCCTCTGTGCGACCGGTGTAGGCGGCGACCTCAAAGCCGGCACCGCGCAGCACCTCCGCGAGGTCCTCCGCCGCGGCGACGGTAAGGCAGTAAATAATGCCCGAGCCGGGCAACTCATTCAGGTGCGTCGCGAGCCAGGCCGGGCGCTGCGTCGTATCCTCGAGGCGCAGCACCGCCGGGTAGAGCGACTCACGGTCGAGCCCGCCGCGCAGCACGCCGGTGTTCTCCCCCAGCTGTGCCTGAACATCCGCGACGACACGGTCATTCGCCGTCGCTGTCGTGGCCAGCACCGGCGTATCTGGGCGCAGGCCAGCGAGCAGATCCTTGATGCGCCGGTAGTCCGGGCGGAAGTCGTGGCCCCAATCGGAGATGCAGTGCGCCTCGTCAACGACGAGCATGCCGGCGGCACGGCTAAGCTGGGGCAACACCGCGGTGCGGAAGGACGGATTATTGAGGCGCTCGGGAGAGATGAGCACGAGGTCAGCCTCCCCCGCAGCAATCGCGGCGTGGAGATCATCCCACTGCGTCATGTTCGCGCTGTTAATGGTCACCGCGCGGATGCCCGCGCGGGCGGCGGCCTCCACCTGATTGCGCATGAGCGCCAACAGCGGCGAAATGATGACCGAGGCCCCAAAGCCACGGGTACGCAGCAACTTGGCCGCGATGAAATACACGGCTGACTTGCCCCAACCAGTGCGCTGCACCACGAGCATGCGGCGGCGCTGATTGACGAGCGAGTCGATGGCGGTCCACTGGTCGTCACGCAGATGGGCCTCGGATCCGGCGATGCCTTGGAGGAGGACGTCGGCTTCTTCACGGGTTGCGGGGTTCATGCCTTCCAAGTCTATCGGCGTGCGCGAAGCGTCACGCCCTAGCGGCGTTCCCAGCAATGCCGGTGCCAGTGGCGGCGGTCATCCGCGCGCCCGCCGGTATCGCGTGGCCATGCCACGATGTGCGCGACGCCGGGCGGAATGTTCTGGTTGCAGCCGGGGCAGATATAGAACTTCTTCGCAGCAGCCGAGCCGATGTGTCGCATAATGTAGGGCTCGCCGTGAGTCCAGCTGGGCCCCTCGACGGTCTGGGAACCGAAGAAGGAAGAGCCATCGGCAGGCAGGTAGCGTGGTTCGGTCTTGATTCTTCTATTGCGACGTGGCATTAGAACAGGCGCAGCTCGTTGCTCTCAATGCCGCGCAGATCCTGGTAGTCAAGCACGACGCAGCGGATGCCACGGTCTTCGGCGAGGGTGCGAGCCTGTGGCTTAATCTCTTGGGCGGCGAAGACGCCCTGGACCTTACCCAGCAGCGCGTCGCGGTTGAGCAGGTCGAGGTAGCGCGTGAGCTGTTCCACGCCATCGATACCGCCGCGGCGCTTGATCTCCACGGCCACGTGGTGGCCCTCAGCGTCGCGCGCCATGATGTCCACGGGTCCGATGGCCGTGGGGTACTCGCGACGCACGAGGGTATAGCCCTCACCGAGGGTCGTGATGTGCTCGGCGAGCAGCTCCTGCAGGTGGGACTCGACACCGTCCTTCACCAAGCCTGGGTCCTCGCCGAGGTCATAGGCGAACTCGTGGAGGATTTCCTGGATAGTGATGCGCAGCTGCTCCCCCTTGGGATTTTCTACGAGCCACAGAATCTCGCCCGTGTCCTCGCCGTCGAGGTCCATAATGGGCGACTCCTCGAGCGTGCACGGCGGCTGCATCCAGTTGAGCGGCTTATAAGCGCGATCGTCCGCGTGGACGGACACGGAGCCGTCCTTCTTCACGATGAGCAGGCGGTCTGCGAGCGGCAGGTGTGCATCGAGACGGCCAACATAATCCACGGAGCAACGGGCGATGACTAAACGCATGCTCACTACCCTAGCGCGGACGGCGCGCGCCCTTGCAATCGGCTTTCCGATGCCCCCTTGTGCCCAGCCATGCAGGCTGGCTTAGCGTCCCTGCTGGCGCTTATCCCGCTGCACGCGCTCGCGCAGCTTCTTAATGTCCATGCGCTCAAGCCGCTTGGACGGCGCCGACTCAACCCAAGCGTTGAGCGCCATCGCCCCATGGAGATCCGTGGCAAGTTCGTACTCCTGGCCGGCGGCCTGGAAATGAACGGCCTCGGTGGCCTCCGTCATAAAAGAAGCCTCGTCATCGTCGAGGGTGCGAGAACCCAACAATTCGATGTCGAGGCGACCTAGCGTAAGATCGGCGGCCGGCCATACGGAACGCAGCTTGTAGAACTCCATGAGCTCACCACGGTAGCGCAGCAGGCCGTGGCGCCAATTGTGCGTATCCTTGGCCGGCACGGTGCGCAGAAGCACCTGGGTGCCGTTGGAACGCAGAGCAAAGAAGCGCACGGCGGCGAGCAGCACCACAACGACGACGATGAGCAGAACAAGCCAGCCCAGAATGGTCATCACGGTCTCCACGGCGGTGCCACCTCCATGCAAGAGATAAATCTAAATTGGGGTTAGAGGCAACTCTAGCGCGTTCGCATTCCCTTGCGCTAAAAAATGACCGAATGCGGGTCAAGGATCACACGCGTACTGGCCCGTTTGTGGTGGGCACGGGGCATTTCGTTGCGCCGAGAGACGCACCCGGTCCGACTGCCAAAACGACGAATCCCGCCTCCCCTTCCCGAAGGAAGGACAGGCGGGATGCGACTCAAGCGAGAGCAGGAAGGGCCTTGCTGCCCTTGTCATCTCTCCAGCCGCAGAGTCTTAAGACTCCTGGGCACGACGGACGGCGCGCTCACCGGCGGTCTTACGAGCATTCTCCAGCCATTCGCTGGTGTGCTCGTTGCCCACGGTGGTGTCCTTGCCGTATTCGTCGGACCACACGGCCCAATCGGCAAGGACGGTCACCTTGTCTGCGTTGATGGAGAGGAAGCCACCCGACACGGCGGCGACGCGACGGTCGCCGTCGACCGGACGGATGGTCACGACGCCGTTCTCGACCAGCTGGCCGATCATGGGCTCGTGGCCAGGAAGCACGCCGATCTCACCCTCGGTGGTCTCAGCCGTGACGATGGTGGCCTTGCCAGTCCACAGCATGCGTTCGACGGAAACCAGTTCCACGGTGATGTCAGCCATGTGCGTCTCCCTACTTCTTCTCGGTCAGCTTCTTGTACGCAGCCTCGACGTCGTCCAAGCCACCCAGGCCGTTGAAAGCCTGCTCCGGGTAAGCGTCGAACTCGCCATTGCAGATGCGCTCGAAAGCGTCGATCGTCTCGGACAGCGGGACGTAGGAGCCCGGCAGGCCGGTGAACTTCTCTGCGACGAAGAAGTTCTGGCCCAGGAAGCGCTCGATACGACGTGCACGCTGAACGGTGATCTTGTCCTCTTCAGACAGCTCGTCCATACCAAGGATGGCGATAATGTCCTGGAGTTCCTTGTTCTTCTGCAGAATACCGATGACGCGCTGCGCAACTGCGTAGTGGCGCTCGCCGACGATGGACGGCTCGAGGATACGAGACGTCGAGGTCAGCGGGTTCACGGCCGGGTAAATACCCTTGGACGCGATACCACGGTCAAGCTCGGTCGTGGCGTCAAGGTGGGCGAAGGTCGTCGCCGGTGCCGGGTCAGTGTAGTCATCCGCCGGGACGTAGACGGCCTGCAGGGAGGTAATCGACTTACCCTTGGTGGAGGTAATGCGCTCCTGCAGAACACCCATCTCATCAGCCAGGGTCGGCTGGTAACCCACGGCAGAAGGCATACGACCCAGAAGGGTCGACACCTCAGAACCGGCCTGGGTGAAACGGAAGATGTTATCGATGAACAGCAGCACGTCCTGGTTCTGGACATCGCGGAAGTACTCCGCCATGGTCAGGCCGGACAGGGCCACGCGCATACGAACTCCCGGCGGCTCGTCCATCTGGCCGAACACAAGGGCCGTATCCTGCAGAACGCCCATCTCTTCCATTTCGAGGAAGAGGTCGGTGCCCTCACGGGTACGCTCGCCGACGCCGGCGAAAACGGAGGTACCGGAGAACTCGCGTGCGATACGAGTAATCATCTCCTGGATAAGAACGGTCTTACCCACACCTGCGCCGCCGAAGAGGCCAATCTTGCCGCCCTTGACGTAAGGGGTCAGAAGGTCGATGACCTTAATACCCGTCTCAAGGATTTCGGTCTTACCCTCGAGCTGGTCGAATGCCGGCGGCTCGCGGTGGATGCCCCACTGCTCGCCGTCACGGCCCAGACCCGGCTGGTCGAGGCAGTCGCCGAGGGCGTTGAACACATGGCCCTTGACGATGTCACCGACGGGAACCGAAATCGGCTTGCCGGTGTCGGTTACGACGGCACCGCGAACGAGGCCGTCAGTCGGTGCCATGGACACGGCACGGACGAGGTTGTCACCGAGGTGCTGAGCGACCTCGAGGGTGACAGTCTTTGCAACAGCTTCGAGGGAGATCTCGACGTGCAGTGCGTTGTACAGTGCCGGCAGTGCGCCGCGCGGGAATTCCACGTCGACGACCGGACCGATGACGCGCACGACGCGACCGGCAACCGCCGAATCCTGTGCATTCTGCTCTTGCAGAGCTGTAGTCATAATCTAGTCACTTTCTGCGCTGTCAGATAGCGCGCCAGCGCCACCGACAATCTCTGTAATTTCCTGGGTAATCTGTGCCTGACGGGCCTGGTTGGCCACACGCGACAGGTCCTTGACCAGGGCCGTCGCGTTATCAGTTGCAGACTTCATAGCGTTGCGTCGGGAAGCGGACTCGGACGCCGAAGACTCCAAGAACATGGAGAACAGCGTACGCGAGACATACTGCGGAAGCAGGGCATTCATGAGAGTGTCTGCGTCCGGCTCGAACTCGTAGTCTGCAGTAACCTCTTCCGTCGTCGCCGCAGTGGCGGACTCCGGAAGCTGCAGATCCTCTTCCTGGATGACCGGAACGACTGGCAGCAGCTGCTGCGCACGCGCAGTCTGAGACAGCATGGACTCAAACTCCGTGAACACAACGTGAACCTCGTCGAAACCGCGGACCGGCTGGCCCTCGTTGACGCCTTCACGCGACTTGGCCGTACCATTCGAACCCGCGAGGAAGCCATCAATAATGTGACGGCGCACGTTGTGGGTTGCCTCCCAGGACGGATCCTGAGAGAAACCGGTCCAGGCACCTGCAACCGGATCTTCGCGGAACTTGTAAAAGCCCACGCCCTTGTTGCCGGTGACGTAACGAACGACCTCGAGGCCGCGCTGCTTGAGCGCCGCTTCCAGCTCGGCCGCCTTCTTGAAGACGTTGTTGTTGTAGCCACCGCACATACCGCGGTCCGAGGAGACCACGAGAATGGCAGCTACACGCGTGTCTTCACGCGGCGTAAGCATCGGGTGGTCGAGCGAGCTAGCCGCAGCGAGTCGATTCATAACGTTGTTCAACTCTTGTGCATACGGCTGGGACGCTTCCACGCGAGCCTGCGCCTTGGTAATGCGCGAGGTAGCAATGAGCTCCTGAGCCTTGGTGATCTTCTTAGTCGAGTTCACGGACCGGATACGGTCGCGCAATTCGCGAAGATTTGCCATGGTGTTCGCTCCTCCCTTCTTTAATCTAGACGGTTAAAAGTCGTTGGATGTGTGACTTACTTGGCCGTCTTGCGGGAGACGTTGAGCTCGGTCTTCTTGTGCTCCGCCTCTGCCAGCGGCTCCACCGGAGCCTCGGTGCCGAGGTTGTGGCCCTCGGTCGTCTGGAAGGTCGGAGTGAAGTCCTTTGCACCAGCGAGAAGCGCTTCCTTGGACTCGTCGGTCAGAGCCTGGCCGCCAGCAATCTGCTCGAAGACCTGCGGCGCGTTGGAACGCAGGTACTCCTGCACATCGCGCTCGAAGCGGCGAACGTCCTCGACGGGAACGACGTCGAAGATGCCGGCGTCGGCCAAGAAGATGGACACCATCTGGTATTCAACCGGCTGCGGGGAGGACTCGGACTGCTTCAGCAGCTCGACAAGGCGCTCACCGCGCTCCAGCTGAGCCTTGGAAGCAGAGTCAAGGTCCGACGCGAACGCGGCGAAGGCCTGCAGGTCGCGGTAGGACGCGAGGTCCAGACGCAGGTTACCGGCAACCTTCTTCATACCCTTGGTCTGAGCGGCACCACCGACACGAGACACCGACACACCGACGTTAATTGCCGGACGGACGCCCTGGTTGAACAGGTCGGACTCCAGGAAGACCTGGCCGTCGGTAATGGAAATAACGTTGGTCGGGATGAAGGCGGAGACGTCGTTCGCCTTGGTCTCGATGATCGGGAGAGCCGTCATAGAACCAGCACCCATGTCGTCGGAGAGCTTTGCAGCACGCTCCAGCAGACGGGAGTGCAGGTAGAAGACGTCGCCCGGGTATGCTTCGCGTCCCGGCGGACGACGCAGCAGAAGGGAAATCGCACGGTAGGCCTCAGCCTGCTTGGTCAGATCATCGTAAATGATCAAGACGTGGTCGCCCTGGTACATCCAGTGCTGGCCAAGAGCAGCACCGGAGAACGGTGCCAGCCACTTGAAACCTGCGGAGTCAGAAGCCGGAGCAGCCACGATGGTGGTGTACTCCAGGGCACCGTGCTGCTCGAGCGTGTGGCGCACGCCAGCAATGGTGGAACCCTTCTGGCCGATAGCGACGTAGATGCAGCGAACCTGCTTGCTCTTGTCGCCGGACTCCCAGTTAGCCTTCTGGTTCAGGATGGTGTCGATGCAGACTGCGGTCTTACCGGTCTTGCGGTCGCCAATGATCAGCTGACGCTGGCCACGGCCAATCGGGGTCATTGCATCGATAGCCTTGATGCCGGTCTGCATCGGCTCTTCCACCGGCTGACGCTGGAGAACGGAAGGTGCCTGCAGCTCGAGGACGCGGTCCTCTTCGGCTTCAATCGGGCCAAGGCCGTCAATCGGCTGGCCCAGGGGGTTGATAACGCGGCCGAGGAATGCCTCGCCCACAGGAATGGAGAGAACCTCGCCGGTCCTCTTGACCTCGTCGCCCTCAGTAAGGGACTCGAAGTTGCCCAGGACAACGACGCCAATCGAGTTGGTGTCGAGGTTCTGTGCGACGCCAATCACGCCGCCGGGGAACTCGAGAAGTTCGTTAGCCATAACGGAAGGCAGGCCAGAAACCTGCGCAATACCGTCGGCTGCCGAAATCACCACGCCGGTCTCCTCACGGGAGGCCTCCGCGGAGTAGCTCGAGGTGTAGTTCGCAATCGCGCTACGGATCTCATCGGAGGAGATCGTCAGCTCCGCCATGTTGTTCCTACTCTCGGTAGTATCGTCCAATAATTTCTAAAGTTGTGTCGTCATCGAAGACGAGCTGAAGGAAAGGCTAAAGCCTTTACTTCGACATCGCGGTACGCATACGAGCAATCTTGCCCGCAGTGGAACCGTCGATGACCTCGTCGCCGACGCGGATGATCATTCCGCCAAGGATGCTTTCGTCAACCTCGGAGTGAATGGACATCGCACGACCGTAAATCTTGCCCAGCTTGTCGGCGAGTGCTTGCTGCTGATTGTCATTCAGTGCGCCCGCGGAGGTGACATAGGCGATGGAGCGGCCCTGCAGCTCAGCTGCCTGGGATGCCAAACCGGCAATGTCATCAATCGGGTTGTGCTCGGGGCGAGCGATGGTCTGAAGCGCAAGCGCCTCAGTGAACATCGTGACCTTGCCATAGAGCACGTTCGCCAGCAGTCCGCGCTTACGCGCAGACTCAGCAGTGCGATCGGTAAGCAGCTGGGTCAGCTCGCCCTCACGGTCCAGAATGCGCGACAGGCGGAATAGCTCGTCTTCAACCTGGCCCAACTGGCCCTGAGCCTCGGCACCGCGCAGAAGAGCGCGACGGCCGAGATTAACCAAGCCGTTCACGAGGTCGCGAGCGGACGACCACTGGTGGGTCACAACGTCCTCGAGCACGCGCAGAGCGCGGTCCGAGACCTTGGAACCAAACAGGGTGTTCACGAGCGCCTTGCGAGCATCTGCAGAAGCAGCCGGGTCCTTGAGGGCGCCGCGCAGCTCGCGGTCGCCATCGAGAACCTCGACAACCTCAAACAGATCGAGGCCGGTGCGTGCAAAGTCTGCGACCGCGTCGCCACCGTAAAGGACAGAGTCCAAGGTGGTCTGCGAGGTCGCGAGTGCTTCGCGGCTAGCTGCCTTCATGTCTGCCTACTTTCCGGCCGGTGCCACAGTGTCGAGCTCGGACAGGAAAGCATCAATCGTGGAGGACTTGCGGGTGGCGTCCGAAAGCTCGCCGCCCAGCAGCTTCTCTGCGAGGTTGATGGAGTTCTGACCGATTTCGGAACGCAGCTCGGTAACGACCTGTGCACGGGAAGCTTCCAGCTGCTTCTCGCCAGCGGCGACAATGCGGCGGGACTCTTCCTCAGCCTGAGCCTTTGCCTCAGTCTCGATCTGCTTGCCGCGCTCACGCGCCTGCTCACGGATCTCGGCAGCCTCGGCACGGGCATCAGCCAGCTGAGCGTTGTACTTCTCGAGTGCAGCCTTGGCCTCAGCCTGCTGAGCCTCGGCGCGCTTCAGGCCGCCCTCGATCTGGTCTTCGCGTGCCTGGAGCATCTTGTTGTACGCCGGAAGAACGAACTTCCAGAACAGGAGCAAGATGACTACGAAACAGATCAAAGACCAGACGATGTCATAAGTCGCGGGGAGAAGAACCGAGAACGAGTCCTCGTTCCCTTCTTCGGCCGCAGCCAAATAAAAGACGTTGTTCATTGGTCTCCAGTCTTAAAAAGGTTGGTGTGGTTAACGCGAACTTTTTAGAACAGGAAGCCGGCGACCAGGCCGATGAGGGCGAGGGCCTCGGTGAAGGCGATACCCAGGAACATGGTGGTACGCAGCTGGCCGGCCATTTCGGGCTGGCGAGCCATTGCCTCGACGGTCTTGCCGGCGACGATGCCGATGCCGATGCCCGGGCCGATAGCAGCAAGGCCGTAGCCGATGGTGCCGAAGCCAGTGAACTTGGTAGCAGCGTCAGCAGCCAGGATGATTTCGTTCATGGTGAAAGTCGTTCCCTTTCGTGTTCCCCGGCCTGTGTATCAGTCCGGGATGAAGATGTTGATGGAGTTGAAAGAATTCTTAGGTCGTGTAGCCGACCTTCGCCCTAGTGCGAATCCGCGTGGAGGGACAGCTCGATGTACACCGCCGTCAGCAGAGCGAAGATGTACGCCTGCAGGAAGATGACGATGATTTCGAACAAGCTGAAAGCAATACCCAGGATGATGGTGACACCCGAGAGAGCCGTCCAACCATTCAGCTGCCAGAAGAAGAAGTTCGAAGCAGAGAACAGCAGGACCAGAATGATGTGTCCAGCCAGGAAGTTCGCCATGAGACGAATGGCAAGAGTGACCGGTCGAAGAATGAAGGTCGAGAAGAACTCGATCGGCACGACGAGCAGGTGCAGTGCCGGCGGTAGGTTAGGAATAACCACCGACGACTTGATGAACTTGCCAAAGCCGTAGCGCTTTGCGCCTGCGTAAATCATGGCGATGTACGCAACAGCGGCGAGCACGATAGGCATGCCGATACGACCATTAGGAGAGATGTTCAATCCCGGAATAATGGTCGGTACGTTCATAAAAAGGACCGCGAAGAAGATGGTCGCGATAATCGGAAGGAATCGCTTCGCCTCCTTCTTACCCAGAATGTCTTCAGCAATATAGATGCGGACGAAATCGACCGCGTGCTCGCCGACATTCTGCAGACCCTTAGGAACCAGCTTCGGGTTCTTGAAAGCCAGCGCGAAAAGGACCACCAGAACGAGCGTCATCAAAACGCGAACGAACATAAGGCGGTCGAACGCAAACGCGCCGCCAGCAAAGTCCCGAAGGAACAGCTCAGAAGGATTAATTTGCCCCGGGAAGAATTCCTCACCCAAGTTGGGCTCGTGGAAGTGGCCACTTAGGGCCAAAGTTGTAACGCTCAGCGTTCTCTCCCGTGTTTGGGCCGTACGTAGTTCGTGAAAACTCACGCACGGTGCGATGGACGTCTCAAGCTCTCTGCCACAACCTCGGACTCCGTCGCACATCACACGTTGTGGCAGGGACTTACCAACCAAGATCCGTCATCCTCGCAGGTTATGCGGCGAAAATGTCGAATCTGCGGTAACCCGCGGTAAATAATATCAGGTTAGTAACGGGTTTTCGCCCGCGGGGGCGCGCTTTTGTTTCGCCTGACAACGCCTACCGACTTTTATCACAAACCCGTGTCACTGAGCACGCGATTTACCCTGCCCACCTGACATAAGTAAGATGCGTCACAAAGGAGATGATCCCGCAGTAAATGGGGGTAGCTGCACTTATTCAACCCGCCCCTAACCGGGGGATTAAACTCTTAAAGCACGTATCAACACCGAATGCCCGCCCCCACTTCTTCGGGGACGGGCGTGGACCAGTGCTGAGCTAATTTTTAGAAGACGTTCGACATCTGCGAAGTCATGACTCCCCACACCTCGGAAGCTAGGACGACCACGAGAACGGCGACCACGGTGATAAACAAGGCCACGTGATGGTAGAACTCGAGATCACGAATAGCCGCCATGACAATAATCAAGAGCACAAGCTTGAGCAACCAGCCACCGAATACGACAGCAAGGGTCGTATTAGGCGTCGTATTGGAGGTAAAAAGCACCGACGCTGCCGTCATCAAGACGAATGCGCCGCCGATGGCCGCTCCGATGAGCACTCCCCAGATACCCGGCAGCCCAGCTACGCCGCCCCAGATAGCGAGCGACACAATCGTGATAGCTACAAGGCCTTTCCAGCCAAAGCTCACGGCACGCTGAAGCGGACGGCGCGGGTCATCAAT
The DNA here is from genome assembly GCF_900092335.1 of Corynebacterium phoceense. Taxonomy (GTDB): domain Bacteria; phylum Actinomycetota; class Actinomycetes; order Mycobacteriales; family Mycobacteriaceae; genus Corynebacterium; species Corynebacterium phoceense. The sequence goes on along the minus strand of NZ_LT596208.1, from coordinate 656,557 downwards.
GCCCTCAACACTGTTGAGCGGAGGCAGCTGCGCGGAATTGTCCGCGGAATTGTCCGCGGAGTTGTCGTTGTGGGAAGCGGTGGATTCAGACACGGGAGATGATAATACCGCACCCTTCGCACTCCCCCAATGCTTAAGTCGCTTAGGCCGGATGGACGTGCTCCACGACCGTTGTCGGTCGACGCTGTCGGCCGATCTTGCCTTGTCGCAGCGGAATGAGGGTCGCAACGAAAGCGAGGACTAGCGCGACGATGGTAAACGTCACTGCAGCCGCCGGCGGCACGATAGAGAAACTCACTGCACCAAAAGCCACAGCAGAGACCCACATGTAGAGCACGAGCACCGTTCGGCGATGTGTGTGTCCCAGGGAGAGCAGGCGGTGGTGGATATGGAGCTTGTCCGCTGCGAACGGGGATTTGCCGTGCGAGACGCGGCGTACGACGGCCCACACGAGGTCGAGCACGGGCACAAAGACTGCGGCCGCCACCACGATTAAGGGGCTCATGAGAGCCACCATGTCCACGCCGCCATAGAGCGACATGTTGATCTTGCCCGAGGCCGAGGTCGACGCAGCGGCGAGCAGCAAGCCGATGAGCATGGCGCCGGTATCTCCCATGAAGATGCGGGAAGGCTCAAAGTTGTGCGGAAGGATTCCGGAACAAATGCCCACGAGCGCCGCCGCGATGATGGCCGGCGGGTACGCCGAGACCGCGCCACCTTGGTCATGCAGGACGGTCAAGGAGAAGATGAGGATTGCGGCTCCTGCGATCATGCCCAGGCCCGCAGCCAGCCCATCCAGGCCATCGACGAAGTTGATCGCGTTGATGAGCAACACCGTAATGAACACAGTAAAGAGTGTGGACTGGACTTGGTCGAGGACAATGGTCGTTCCATCGCCTGCCGGGACGAAGAAGAGAGTCCAGCTCAGCCCCAGCACACTCATGACGCCGGCGGCGACCACCTGTCCCACGAGCTTGACCATGGCAGACAGTTCGTAGAGGTCATCGATGATGCCGACCAGGACGATGGCGGCGGCCGACCAGAGGACCGCGGTCATCTCCGGGGTGACGGGCATAAACCCGCGCGTCAAGGCTGGAAGCTGTTGGGCAAGAAAGATGGCCGCGATAAAACCGGTAAACATCGCCACGCCGCCCAGCTGCGGGGTGGGTTGCGAGTGGGCGTCGCGCTGGCGGATCTCCGCCACGCGGCCGGTGCGAACAAGCAACGAGCGCACCGCGCCAGTGCACAAGTACGTGATGGCGGCGGCGACGAGCAGCACGAGACCAAGCTCACGCAGCGGTACGCCGGTTCCAGCCATCTATCTTTCTTCCTTCGTCATGTCGCGCTCTATTCCACAGGGAAATCGGCGCCGGGCAGTATCAGTTTTGAACGGTTAGTCGCGGACGGCCAGTTACGGACGCGTGCGCAGAGTCTCCGCAGGAACACTGATGACCTCAGAAATCTGCTCGGCAGAAATCGCGCCTTCGCGCAGGAGGTACGGGTGCGCCTGGGACAGGTCGACGATGGTCGACGGCTTGCCGATGGCGGCCTCTCCCCCGTCAAGGTACACGGACACGGCCTTACCCAGCTGCTGCTTGGCGGCGATGGCCGTGGTCGGCGGAGTGTGCCCCGAGATGTTGGCAGAGGACACAGCCATAGGACCGACCTCGCGGAGCAGCTCGATAGCGACGGGCTGCAAGGGCATGCGCAGCATCACGGTGCCGCGGGTATCGCCCAGGTTCCACGGCAGGCTGGGAGCCTGCGGAACGACGATGGACAGTCCGCCCGGCCAGAAGGCCTCGACGAGCAGCTGCATGGTATCCGTCATCGACGCGACGAGCCCCTTGTACGTATCCCAGGAACCGACGAGCACCGGCACCGGCATATCCGGGCCGCGGTGTTTCGCAGCGAGCAGGCTCGCTACGGCGTCGTTGTCGAAGGCATCGCAGCCGATGCCGTAGAGGGTATCCGTCGGCATGACGACCAGGCGCCCAGACTTCGCGGCCTTGACGGCTTCAGCGATGCCCTCGGCACGGGTGGCCTCATCGGCGCAGTTATAAATCTTTCCTTGCATGTCTAAGGATTCTCCAGCCTTGACGGTGTGTGGGGACGGTTAATGGGGTGCGTTCCTGTTAACCCGGACTAGCTTACTCGTCTCGTAGGGCAGTCACGAAGCGTGGTGTGCCCGTGAGATCCGTGAGGGGTTTAATTGCTGTAAATCCCCCGGCGTCATGCAGCGCGGCCTGGACCAAGGAACTGGTCGTATCGTCGTGTTCGATGCCCACGCGGCCGCACGGTTTCAGCAAGCGGGACACCGCCGGCACCATCTGTCGAATGAGCGTCATGCCGTCTGCACCGGAGAAGACCGCCTCGTGCGGGTCGGCGTAGACCTCCGGCTCCAGGTCATCGGTCTCTGGAACGTAGGGCGGGTTCGTCACGATGAGGTCAACGCTACCATTAAGCTCCGCCAGGATTTCGGGATCCGTGACATCGCCTTGGATGAGCGTCACGCCGGAGTCGGCGAGGTTGCGTTGGGCGTAGGAGAAGGCGGCATCGGAAAGCTCGACGGCATAAACCCGGGTGTTCGGGACCTCGTGCGCGATATACGCTGCCAAAGCTCCGGAGCCGGTGCACAAGTCCACCACCAGCGGCGTCCCGCTCGCTGCGCGCGCGGTGCGGAGCGAGCGCACCGCCCACTCCGCGAGGACCTCGGTCTCTGGACGCGGGATGAACACACCGGGGCCGACCTCGAGTTCCAGGGGTCCGAACCAGGCGATGCCAAGGACGTGCTGGAGCGGCTCGCGGCGTTCACGGCGGGAGACGAGTGCCTCATAGGCGACGTCGAAGCCGGGCATGGGTTTCTCATGGAGAGGAATATCCATGTGTCCGGTGTGTATGAGATACGCGGCCATGAGTCTCGCGTCCCACTCGGGGCTGGACACACCAGACGCGCGAAGGCGCTCCGCAGCACTGCGAAGCGCCTGTCCGTAGGTGTGGGGCACCGTTTAGTCCTCGGCCTCGAGGCGCTCGGCGCGCTCCTGGGCCTGCAGGGCCGTGATGAGATCCTGCATGTCGCCGTTCAACACGTGGTCCAGATTATTGGCCTTGTAGCCAATGCGGTGGTCCGTGATGCGGTTCTCCGGCCAGTTGTAGGTGCGGATGCGCTCGGAACGGTCCATGGTGCGCACCTGGGAAGCGCGCTGTTCGCCGGCCTCGGCCTCGCGGGCCTCGCGCTCCATCTGGTCTAGTCGGGCCTGCAGAACCTGCAGGGCACGCGCCTTGTTCTGGATCTGGGAGCGTTCCTTCTGACAGGTCACAACCAGGCCGGTGGGCAGGTGGGTGATACGCACGGCCGAGTCGGTCGTGTTAACACCCTGGCCGCCCTTACCGGAAGAACGGTAGACGTCGACGCGGATATCCTTCTCGTCGATGCTGACAGACTCGATCTCGTCCGGCTCCGGGTAGACGAGCACGCCGGCCGCGGAGGTCTGGATGCGGCCCTGGGATTCGGTAACCGGCACGCGCTGGACGCGGTGTACGCCGCCCTCGAATTTGAAGACGGACCAGGCGCCGTCGCGCGACGGGGTCTTGGACTTGAAGGAGATGGACATGTCCTTCACGCCGCCCAGGTCGGATTCGTTGAGGCCGAGGACCTCCCACGCGAAGCCGGCCTTATCGGCGAAGCGCTCGTACATGCGGGCTAGGTCGCCAGCGAAGAGGGCGGCCTCTTCGCCACCGGCGCCAGCCTTGATCTCCATAATGATGTCGTCGCCATCGTGCTCGTCGCGGGGCGCGAGCAAGTCAGCGAGCTTTTCTTCGAGCTCGACCACGAGCGGCTCGAGGCGGTCGACCTCCGCCTGGAAGTCGTGGTCCTCGTAGGCCATCTCCTTGGCGTCCGCGAGATCCTCGCGAGCCTGTACGAGCTCATTGTTGATGCTCACGATGGGACGAAGCTCCGCATAGCGTTTGGACAGCTTGCGGAACATCTTTTGATCACCGGCCACCTCAGGGTCGGCCATCTGCATTTCGATGCCTTGGTACTCGGAGACGATGTCGTCAACGAGGGAAACTTGGCTAGCCATTAGACGTAATCCTCCACATCCTTGTCCGCGACCATGGGCGCGGAGCTGGCGATCTGCATGAGGAACTCGCCATTCGATTTGGTCTTCTTGAGCTGCTTGATAAGCAGGTCAATGGCCGCGAACGAGTCGAGGCCAGAGAGGATGCGACGCAGCTTCGTCATGATCCGCGCCTCCTCTGGGACGAGCAGGAGCTCGTCCTTACGGGTGCCGGACGGGTTAACGTCGACGGCCGGGAAGATGCGGCGCTCGGAAATCGCGCGGTCCAGCTTGAGCTCCGCGTTACCGGTGCCCTTGAACTCCTCGAAGATGACCGTGTCACCCGTGGAGCCGGTCTCCACCATCGCGGTGGCGATGATGGTGAGCGAGCCGCCGTTTTCGATGTTGCGCGCAGCACCCAGGAAGCGCTTCGGCGGGTAGAGCGCGTTGGAGTCCACACCACCGGAAAGGATGCGGCCCGAGGCCGGGGACGAGTTGTTGTACGCGCGGCCCAGACGGGTAATGGAGTCGAGGAGGACGACGACGTCCTTGCCCTGCTCCACGAGGCGCTTGGCGCGCTCGATGGCCAGCTCCGCGACGGCGGTGTGCTCTGACGGCGGACGGTCGAAGGTCGAGGCAATGACCTCGCCTTTGACGCTGCGCTGCATATCCGTGACTTCCTCAGGACGCTCGTCAACGAGGACAACCATGAGGTAGCACTCCGGGTTATTCGTGGAAATCGCATTCGCGATGTTCTGCAGAATGGTCGTCTTACCGGCCTTCGGCGGGGAGACGATGAGCGCGCGCTGTCCCTTACCAATCGGCATGATGAGGTCGATGACGCGCGTGGTGAGGATCTTGGGATCCGTCTCTAGGCGCAGGCGCTGGTTCGGGTAGAGCGGCGTGAGCTTGCTAAACTCTGGGCGATCCTTCGCCGTCTGCGGGTCGAGGCCGTTGACGGAGTCGACCTGCACGAGCTGGTTGTACTTGCGGCGGTTACGGCCGTTGCCCAGCGTCTTAGTACCAGCTCCGACCTTGACCTGGCCGGTCACAGCGTCGCCGGAGCGCAGACCCAAGCGGCGCACCAAGTTGTTGTTGACGAAGACGTCGCTGCCCGCGGCGTGGTAGCCGGTCGTGCGCAGGAAGGCCACGTTGTTGTCGACGACCTCAAGGATGCCGCCCACGGCCTGCAGCTCGTCGCCCTCGCGGACCTGCAGATCGCCGTTGCCGCCGTGATTGTTGCCACCCTGACCGTCGTTGCCACCGCGNAAGAACGCTCAGCGCTATCGCCCGCGTTGGAGTCGGCAGAGGAGTCCTGTGCAGCCTCGTCGTCGCCGACGCGGCTGCGCTCGCGCAGGGACTTCTTCGAGTCGTCGTCCTGCGCACCGTTCTCCCCCTGCTCGTTGCGGGCCTCGCGGCGCGCACGATTGCGGCGGGCGCGGCGGGCCTGAGAGCGGGACTCGTAGGTGCGGTTATCGCCGCCGTCCTGCTTCTCACCCTGGTTGGCCTGCTCCTGCGGCTCCTGCTCAGCGGCATTTTCTACGGCTGCAGAGACAGAAGCGTTTTCGGAGGCAGCCTTGCGCGGGACGCGGCGCGGGCTGTCGCCGCCTAGGACGTTGCGCTTGGGCGCGGAGGTCGCGGGGGCATCGGCAGCCTTGGCAGCCTTAGCGCGCTTCGGCGCGGTGCCCGTGGTCAACGCCTCAATGAGTTCCCCCTTGCGCAGGCCCGAAATGCCCTTGAGGCCGCGCTCGGCGGCGAGCTTGCGCAGTTCCGGCAGCTTCATCGACGCAAGGTCAGCGGCTGCGGTGGTGTCCGTAGTGCTCACGGATATCCTTTCGTTTCTCCCCGGGCCATGGGTGGGATCGCCGCGCACGCACGTGCGATAAGGCCCAGGGAGCCATCTTCAAACAATGTCTATGAATGCCCATGGACGCAATCACGGTGCGAAACGCGTTACCCGTGAGTGAAGACACACGCGGCCATGAGTAGAAATCGGGTGACTGGTGGAATGAAATTCGCGGGGACAGCGGCGCCACGAGTCTTCGAGCCGAGCACGCCGAGTGCAGCGCGTCAAAGGGGGGCGACCGTCACAATCCGCACAGTCGCCACCCAGTATAGATCACCGCTCGCCCCATGTCGCAACAGGCACCCACGCGTGGCAGGTGTGCGGCTACCATAAAGGGCATGCTTTCGACGATGCAGGACGTGCCGCTGAATATCTCACGCATCTTGGACTACGGGTCCACGGTCCACGGGGCCACCCCGGTGACCACGTGGCGTGGGGACACGGCCGCGGGCGAGGAGCCACAAGAGGTCGCAACGTTTGCCGATATCGGAGCGCGTGCGGCGGCGTGGGCGCATGCGTTGCACGAAGACCTGGGGGTTACCGGCGACGAGCGCGTGGCCACGCTAATGTGGAATTGCGCGGAGCACCTGGAGATTCTCTTCGGCACAGCGTGTAAGGGCGCGGTCTTCGTGCCGCTTAATAAGCAGCTCATGAATGACCAGATTCGCCACATCATCAACCACTCGCAGGCAAAGGTCATCGTTGCGGACCCGCGCTTGGCCGTGCAGCTGAAGCGTATCTTAAGCGGCGCGCCGGAGGTCGAGTCCGTGGTCTTTACTGGCTCGGTCGGGCTTGCCGATGCCGCCCTCCACATACCCCGCAGCGTCGCGACGTACTCCTACGAGCAGCTCCTCGACGGCAAGTCCTCGCGCTACCGCTGGCCGGAGCTCGACGAGCGCACTGCGGCGGCGCTGTGCTACTCCACGGGTACGACCGGCGCGCCCAAGGGCGTGGTCTACTCCCACCGCTCCATTTACTTGGAGGCCATGCAGCTGCGTTCCTCGGATTCGCTGTGCGTCACGCACGGCGAGACCTTCTTATGCTGCATCCCCATCTATCACGTGCTCAGCTGGGGCGTACCCTTTGCAGCGTTTATGACGGGCACCCCGTTGGTTCTTCCGGACTCGGATGTCTCGGCACCCACGCTGTCCAAGCTCATCGCTGCGACCCACCCGCGCGTGGCGCACGGCGCGCCCACTATTTGGCTCCAGCTCATCGTCCACTACATGCAAAACCCGCCGGAGCGCATGTCGCTCACTGAGATCTACGCGGGCGGCTCGCCGGTGCCGCCGCAGCTCATCAAGGTCTGGGAGGAACGCTACGGCGTGGACGTCATCCACGTGTGGGGAATGGTGGAAACCTCCACCGTGGGCTCCGTCGCCCGCCCACCGCAGGGCGTCAACGGCCCGGCGCGCTGGGCCTACCGCATCTCCCAGGGGCGCATTCCCGCCTCGTTACAGTACCGCGTGGTCAACGACGGCCAAGTCGTGCCCAAGACGGACCGCAACTCCGGCGAGATTCAGGTGCGGGGCAACCTCGTCACCGCGTCCTACTACGACTCCCCCACGGCTTCTTCGGGTGGCCCGGCCAGCGAGTTCCGCGGCAAGGCTGTGGAGAACGCCGCCTCCAAGTTCACCGCAGATGGCTGGCTGCGCACCGGCGACGTTGGCTCCGTCACACACGACGGCTTCCTCACCATCGAGGACCGCGCCCGCGACGTCATTCGCTCCGGCGGCGAGTGGATCTACTCGGTCCAGCTGGAAAACCTCATCATGTCTGACCCGCGCGTTATCGAGGCCGCCGTCATCGGCTACCCGGATAAGCAGTGGGGCGAACGTCCGCTCGCCGTCACCGTGCTCGACCCGCAGACTTCCCCCACCATTGAGACGGCTGAGTCCCTGCGCGACGCGATGCGCAAGGAGCTACCCAGCTGGATGCTGCCGGAATACTGGACCTTCGTGAAGTCCATTGATAAGACCTCCGTGGATAAATTCGATAAGAAGGACCTGCGCATGCACCTGGCCGAAGGTGAGTACAACATCATTCGCCTCTCCGGTCCGGGCGAGACCCACCGTCCCGAGTTCGACGAGTTCGAAGCGGAGGAATTCTAGGCTGGCCGTCGCCGCTTCCGGCATTAACGGGGCGACGCTGAGCATCATCACCGGCTCCGTGCTCACCACGCTCGCCGTGACGGCCTGGATGCTGCGCCGCCGTTTCCGCGAAATCCCGTTATTGCGGGGAGAGCACTCTCGGTGGGTCAGCACTACTTACGGCAGCTCGACACGCCCAGGGAATAAACACGAACAAACTCGCGTTATATTGTTTATACCCGTGCCCACGTCCAAGCTATGGTGGAAACCCTATGACTTCCCCGTCTCAACTCACCCGCGTCGCACTTCCGCTGCCGCGCATCGGCGGCGCTCCCACGCCACCCGCGGATATGCCCGCAGCTCATGCGGACGGTTCGCGCGCGCTCATCGACCGCTACGGCCGCGTCGCGCGCGACCTGCGCGTCTCCCTGACTGACCGCTGCAATCTGCGCTGCACGTACTGCATGCCCGCCGAGGGCCTCGATTGGATGCCCACGGAACACACCCTCTCCGACGAGGAGACCATCCGCCTTATCCGCTTGGGCGTCGAACGTCTCGGTATTCGCCAGGTGCGTTTTACCGGCGGCGAGCCGCTACTGCGCAAGTCCCTGGAGAAAATCATCGCGGCAACCAAGCAGCTGCGCACTGACGAAGGTGTCGCGCCCACCATCGCGCTCACCACCAACGGTCTAGGCCTACCCCGCCGCATTGAAGCGCTCAAGGAGGCGGGCCTCGACCGCGTGAACATCTCGCTCGACACCATCGACCGCGAGCTCTACGCGCAGCTCACCCGCCGCGACCGTATCAAGGATGTCTTCAAGGCCATCGCTGCCGCGAGCGAAGCGGGCCTTCACCCCGTCAAGGTCAACGCCGTGGTCATGCCGGGCGTTAATGAGGACGGCATCGTCCCGCTCGCCCGCTTCTGCCTCGAGCACGGCGCGCAGCTGCGCTTCATCGAACAGATGCCGCTGGGTCCGCGTGAGAAGTGGCGCCGCGACCAGCTCGTCACGGCGGACCAAATCCTCGATTACCTGCGCGAAGACTTGGAACTTACCCCGGCCCGCGAGCCGCGCGGCTCCGCCCCGGCCGAACTGTGGGAGGTAACCTCCCACGACGGCACCCTCCACGGCACGATCGGCATCATCGCCTCGGTGACGCATCCTTTCTGCGGCGACTGCGACCGCACGCGGCTTACCACGGATGGCGCGGTGCGCAACTGCCTCTTCGGCAACTCGGAGACGTCCCTGCGCGACCTCATGCGTGCGGGTGCCACCGACGAGGAGCTCATGACCGCCTGGGCCGGCGAGATGTGGGCCAAGCTGCCGGGCCACGGCGTCAACGACGAAGGCTTCTTGCAACCAGATCGTCCTATGTCCGCCATTGGCGGCTAACGTAGACATCTATGTCCATTACCATCGCTGCGCACCGCGCGCGCGTCCTCGCGCTAGCACATCCGGCCATGCCCGTCGACACACCGCTCGCGGAGCTGCCTGGCCGCGTTCTCGCTGCTGACGCTCCTGCACGTTTCCCCGTCCCGCCTTTCGATAACTCGGCAATGGATGGCTTCCTCGTCCGCCGTGCCGATCTCAAGGGCAAAGGCCCGTGGACGCTGCCCGTCGCAGGCGATGTCCCCGCGGGCTCCGCGCCGCTGTCCGTGCCTGCTGGCCACGCCGTGCGCATTATGACGGGCGCACCCACCGGAGATCCTTCCGGACTTGCCGTCATCCCGGTCGAGGACACCAACATTCCGTCCGGCCCGCACCCGCTGCCAGAGTCGGTCACTGTTTTTAGGCTGGGCGAGCGCTCGCATATCCGGCGCGCGGGCGATAGCCTCCAGCCCGGCCACCCCGCGGCGACTGCTGGCACGCCTGCGGATGCGCCCACCCTCGCCGCGCTCGTGTCGGCAGGCGTCGCCTCGGTTTCTGCCTACCCGGCGCCGTCCGTCGCCGTCGTGACGTCCGGCTCCGAGCTGCTCACGGCGACCGACGCCGCGGCGCTCTCCTCGCTCCCGGCTGGGGCGCTTCCCAATTCCAATGCCCCCATGCTCGCTGAGCTCGCCCGCGTTGCTGGCGCCAGTGAGGTCACGTACCGTCACGTCGTGGACTCACCCGAGGCGCTCGCGGCGGAGCTCGATTCGCTCGCCGCTGCCGGGGTCGATCTCATCATCACCTCCGGTGGCGTGTCCGCCGGTGCCTTCGACGTTGTTCACGAGGTCCTCGGCGCCTCGCCTGACGCCTGGTTCGGCGAGGTCTGCCAGAAACCCGGCGCGCCACAGGGCGCCTCGACGTGGCGTGGCGTGCCCGTACTCTCCTTCCCGGGCAATCCCGTGGCGGCTTTCGTGTCCTTCCATCTCTACGGTGCGCCGGTCCTGCGGCGCCTGCGCGGTCTGCCCAACGCCCCTGCCCCGCGCGTTGTCGCCCAGCCCGACGCTGAATTCCCGCGCGTACGCGACCGCGTCCTCATAGTGCCCGTGCGCCTGGACTTCACCGTCTCGCCGCCGCGAGCCACGCCCTTTAGCGGCCGCCACGTGGGCAGTCACCTCGTCGGCTCGCTCGCCGGCACACACGGCTACGCTGTCCTCGAATCCACGCTCCCAGACGGCGCATCCGTCGACGTCTACTTTTACTAACCCCCAGATTTCCCACTGATTGGAGCCCTCATGAAGTTCACTCACCTCAACGACGCCGGCGCCGCCTACATGGTCGACGTCACGGAAAAGAAGCCCACCGTGCGCACGGCCACCGCCTGCGGCGAGGTCTACTGCTCGCCGGAGGTCCTTGCCGCGCTGCGCGACGGCACGGTGCCCAAGGGCGACGTCCTNCTCCTTCCTCTCGCCCACACTATCGGCGTCCACGGCGCCGCGGTCGACCTTGAGCTGCGCGAGGACTGCGTCTTCATTGAAGCCACCGTGCGCACCGCAGACCGCACGGGCGTAGAGATGGAAGCACTCACCGCCGTCTCCGTCGCGGCGCTCGCCGTCATCGACATGGTCAAGGGCGTCGACCGCGCCGCCTACATTCGCCGTACGGGCATCGTCGCCAAGTCCGGGGGCCGCTCCGGCGATTGGTCTCGCGAGCTGCCGGAGCTCGCCGAAATCCCGGCCGCTGAGTAATGCGCCCCACAACCGGAGTCATCGTCCTCGCCGGCGGACGCGGCACACGCATGGGCGGCGTGGATAAAGGCTCCGTCACCGCGCGCGGCGCGCGCCTTATTGACCACGTGCTCGCCGCGCTGCCCTACGGCACGCCCACCGCGGTGGTCTCGCCGTACCCGCTGGGTCTGCCGCAAGTCTGCGAGTCTCCGCTCTTTGGCGGTCCCGTCGCCGGCATCGCCACCGGCTTCCACGCGCTCGACACCCCGCGGGTCGCGGTGCTCTCCGTCGATGCGCCCGATTCTCCGCGCATGCTTCCCCGCCTGGTAGCGGCCCTCGACGCCGCACCGGGGGCATCGGCAGCCGTCGCCAAGACCGGCTCACGCATCCAGCCGCTCATCGCGCTGTGGAACGCGGACGCGCTTGCGGCCGCGCTGGCGGCGCTAGGTTCGCCGCACAATACATCCGCGCGCCGTCTCCTGCGCGCCGCCCCCGGCGCCCTTGTCCGCGTGCCCGGCACTGGTGCCGAAGTCGACTACGACACCCCCGCCGAATTGTGTGCCTGGGCTGCCCGCGCCTCAACCTAGTCGAAGGCTGAAGGCCTAACACTGAAGACCTAATACTGAAGGCCTAACGGGCGTCCCGGAAGATATCCCCCACGAGTGGCAGCACCACACCAAGCGTGTCAGCGACCGCGCCGCGCGAGGACGCCGAGTTGATGATGAGCGATCCACCGCCGCGATCCGTCATGCCGATGATTCCACGCGACAGCCCCGCCTTGTGCGAGGACTCCAGCCCCTTGAGCAAGACTTGGGTCTCCAGGCCGGTAAGCCGCGCGGTGACAAACTCCGCGGTGACTTCTGGTGTGTAATTCGTGGTGCCTACGCCCGTGCCGCCGATGACGACGATAACGTGCGTGCCAGCGCGCACCTCGGCGCGCAGCGCCTCCGCAACACGGGCGTAGCCTTCCGCGATCACGACGTGGGAGCCCACTTCGAAGCCCGCATCTACCATAAGCGACGCCGCGAGTTCACCCGCCGTATTGGGCTTTTCGCCGNATCTACCAAAAGCGCCGCCGCGAGTTCCCCCGCCGTATTGGGCTTTTCGCCGCTGAGAATCCTGTCGGCGGTAACGATGATGGCGGCCGTGGTGGGCGTCATATCTGACTCCTTCAATTCCGTACACAATGTGTGACAAATTCAACACATTCAAACGTAAACAAAACTTAGGGTGACCTTCTTCAAGTTAACCTGCACCGGGCGCGAGTGAATTATTTTCGCAACATTTTCATGCCGTAATTAAACACGGAAGAACCCGTAAAAAAGGTCATGCTCCAGCATAAACCACGATAAATTGGATAGGAGCCCTTTTCTACGAGATATGGCAAGGAAAATAATGACTGCTCTCGATACCTCCGGTTCTACCATTCAAGGGTGGAACCCGGAAGATCCAGACCACTGGGATTCCAAGATCGCGTGGAAGACCCTCTGGCTCTCCACTTTTATCCTCATCATCGGCTTCGCCACGTGGTACTTGGTATCCGCCATCGCGCCGATGCTCAACCAGATCGGCTTCGATCTGTCGAAGAGCCAGCTGTACTGGCTCACCTCCATCTCGGGCCTCGCCTGCGGCCTGTTCCGACTGCTGTTCATGTTCCTGCCGCCGATCATCGGCACGCGCAAGCTCGTGACGCTGTCCTCCCTGCTGTTTATCATCCCGATGCTCGGCTGGTTCTTCGCCGTGCAAAACACCTCGACCCCGTTCTGGTGGTTCATGGTGCTGGCCTTCCTCTCCGGCGTCGGCGGCGGCGTCTTTTCCGGTTTTATGCCGTCTACCGGCTACTTCTTCCCCAAGCGCATGTCGGGCACCGCGCTGGGCATCCAGGCCGGTATCGGTAACTTCGGTATCTCCTTCATTCAGCTCGTCGCGCCGTGGCTCATGGGCTTTACGCTCCTGGGCATCGGCTTCGTGGCGCCGCAGCGCACGGATGAGGGCGATATCTTCGTGCACAACCCGGCTATCTTCCTCGTGCCGTGGGCCCTCGTCGGAGCTATCCTCGCGTGGACCATGCTCAAGGACGTGCCGATCAAGGCCAACTTCCGCCAGCAGATCGACATCTTCGGCAATAAGAACACGTGGATCCTCACCATCGTCTACCTCATGACTTTCGGTGCGTTCTCCGGCTTCGCGGCTCAGATGGCACTGCTCATCAACAACATCTACGGCGCTAACTCCTCTTTCGCAGGCACCTTCGAGAACCTGCCCAAGGGCGCGACCTACGCCTTCCTCGGCCCACTCATCGGCGCACTCGTCCGCGCACTCTGGGGCCCACTGTGCGATAAGTTCGGCGGCGCCATCTGGACTTTCATCGGCTGCCTCGGCATGACGGTCTTCACCGCAGCCTCCGCGCTCTTCCTCAACCCGAGCGACCCGAGCGAGTTCAAGTGGTTCCTCACCTGCATGCTCATCATGTTCTTCTTCACGGGTCTCGCTAACGCCGGCACCTTCAAGCAGATGCCTATGATCCTCCCGGCCCGCCAGGCTGGCGGCGTCATCGGCTGGACCGGTGCCATTGGTGCCTTCGGCCCGTTCGTCGTGGGTGTGCTGCTTTCCGCCATGCCTGCGGCTACGTTCTTCTGGGGCTGCGTGGTCTACTTCATCATCACCACGGCGCTCGTGTGGATCTACTACGCCCGCCCCAACGCTCCGTTCCCCGGCTAAACCAACTTCCTAGGAGTATTTTCACCCATGACTACTCACGTTGAGCCCCAGAATGGCAAACTCAACCCGCTGTTCAAGCTGGGTGCCTACCTGCGCCACGGCGAGGCCAGCGACTCCGGCCAGCAGCTGTTCCTCCAGGGCGGCCGCCAGGCTGATGTCTTCTACCGCAACCGCTGGGCCTTCGACAAAATGGTCCGTTCCACCCACGGCGTGAACTGCACCGGTTCCTGCTCGTGGAAGGTCTATGTCAAAGACGGCGTCATCACCTGGGAGTCCCAGGCAGTGGACTACCCCACCACCGGCAATGACATGCCGGAATACGAACCGCGCGGCTGCCCGCGTGGTGCATCCTTCTCCTGGTACACCTACTCGCCCACCCGCGTGCGCTACCCGTACGCCCGTGGCGTGCTCGTCGACATGTACCGCGAGGAAAAGAAGAAGACCGGAGACCCGGTCCTCGCCTGGCGCGCCATCCAGGAAGACCCGGACAAGCGCGCGGCCTATATCTCGCAGCGCGGCAAGGGCGGACTCATCCGCATTACCTACGAGGAGGCCATCGAGATGGCCGCCGCGGCACACGTCTACACCATTCGTGAGCACGGCCCAGACCGCATCTTCGGCTTCACCGTTATTCCGGCCATGTCGCAGGTCTCCTACGGTGCTGGTTCGCGCTTCCTTCAGCACATCGGCGGCGTAGCACTCTCCTTCTATGACTGGTACGCCGACCTTCCGCCGGCCTCCCCGCAGACCTTCGGCGACCAGACGGACGTCCCGGAGTCGGGCGACTGGTACAACTCGTCCTACCTCATGATGTGGGGCTCCAACATTCCGGTGACCCGTACGCCGGACTCCCACTTCATGGTCGAGTCCCGCTACCGCGGCACCAAGGTCGTTGTCGTCTCCCCGGACTTCGCAGATAACACGAAGTTCGCCGACGAGTGGGCGCAGATCAACCCGGGCACCGACGCCGCCCTCGCGTTCGCCATGGGCCACGTCATTCTCAAGAAGTTCCACGTCGAGCGCCAGGAACCGTATTTCATGAACTACATGCGTAAGTTCACGGACTCACCGTTCCTGATCACCCTCGAGGACCGCGGGGATGGCACGTACACCCCAGGAAAGTTCCTCACCGCTGCCCAGCTTTCCGATGCCTCCCTCAACGGCTCCCCCAATGCCGCCTACCGCACGCTCGTCATGGAAGAAGACGGCAAGGTCGTCGACCCGGGCGGCACGATGGCAGACCGCTGGGACATGGAATCCTCCAAGTGGAACCTCTCATTGGGCAACGCCGATCCGGTCATGTCCATCGCGGAGACCGACTCCTACTCCACCGCCGAGGTGCTCTTCCCGCGCTTCGACCTCGATGCTGACCCGAGCGATGTGGGCACCGATAAGCCGATCGGCGCCGGCGTTGTCCACCGTGGCGTCCCGGTCCGCGAGGTCGACGGCCAGCTCGTGACCACCGTCTTCGACGTGTTGCTCGCCCACTATGGCGTCAACCGCGAGGAGCTCAATCTCCCGGGGTCCTGGCCCAAGGACTTCTACGATGCCTCCGAGGTCGGCACCCCGGCTTGGCAGGAAGAGCTCACCGGCGTCGCCGCTGAGACCTGCATCCGCATCGGCCGCGAGTTCGCGCAGAACGCCGCAGATTCACAGGGCCGCTCCCAGATCATCATGGGCGCCGGCGTCAACCACTACTTCCACGCGGACACTATCTACCGCACATTCCTGGCGCTCACCTCCATGTGTGGCACGCAGGGTGTTAACGGCGGCGGCTGGGCTCACTACGTGGGCCAGGAGAAGCTGCGCGCCATCAACGGCTGGACCCAGTGGGCCATGGGCACGGACTGGCAACGTCCGCCGCGCCACATGATTTCCACCGGCTTCTACTACTTCGCCACGGAGCAGTACCGCTACGACAACTCGCACGCCTCGCACCTGGGCTCGCCGCTGGCTAGCCACGGCTCCATCGAAGACAAGATGGTCGCCGACACGATGGTCGAGGCCATGACCCGCGGCTGGATGCCCTCCTACCCGCAGTTCAACAAGAACTCGCTGCTCCTCGCGGACGAGGCCAAGGCCGCTGGCCAGGACATCAAGGATTACGTTGTCAACCAGCTGGAATCCGGCGACCTCGAGTTCTCCTACAACAACCCGTCGGCCAAGGAAAACTGGCCGCGCATCCTGCTCAACTGGCGCACGAACCTGCTGGGTTCTTCCGCCAAGGGCACGGAATTCTTCCTGCGCCATCTGCTGGGCGTGGACTCGGACGCCACCGCGGCCGAGCTCTCCCCGGAGGAGCGCCCGAAGTCCATCACCTGGGTCGACGACGCGCCTGAGGGCAAGCTCGACCTCATGCTGACCACGGATTTCCGCAACACATCCACGACGCTCGTCTCCGACATCGTGCTCCCAGCCGCCACCTGGTATGAGAAGCACGACATGTCCTCGACGGATATGCACCCGTACCTGCACTCCTTCAACGCGGCGATTAACCCGCCGTGGGAGGCACGCACGGACTTCGAGGTCTTCCGTGACCTCGCTGCCTCGCTGTCCGCGATGGCTGTGAAGTGGCTGGGCACGCAAACCGACGTGGTCACGCAGCCGAGCCACCACGACACCCCGGATGAGATGGGCATGGCCCGCGGAATCGTCCCCGATATCAAGGAAGTCGGCCTCGTCCCGGGGCTGACCATGCCGAAGATCGCCACCATCGAGCGCGACTACACGAAGATCTACGAGAAGTGGACCCACTTGGGCCCGCTGTCGGCCAAGGCCGGCACCGGCGTCCACGGCACGAAATTCAACGTGGAGAAGCAGGTCGAAGAGCTTAAGCTCATCTGCGGCACCGAGAAGACCTCCATGGGCGAGCTCGTGGATCTCACGAAGGACACCAAGGTCATCGACGCCATCCTGCATCTGTCCGGCGTCTCCAACGGCGAGCTCGCCAAGCAGGGCTTCGAGTTCCTCTCGTCGCGTACCGGCAAGGACCTCACCCCGCTCGGCACCGCTGACGAGGATGTGCGCATCACATGGGACTCCATCAAGGAGCGTCCGACCGAGATCATCACCTCCCCGGAGTGGACCGCAGATAAGCGCAATGGCCGTCGCTACACGGCGTTTAGCATCAACGTCGAATTCGACAAGCCGTGGCACACTATCACTGGCCGCATGCACTACTACATCGACCATGACTGGTTCATGGACTACGGCGAGTCGCTGCCGGTCTTCCGCCCGCCGCTCGACCACCTGCGCATGCACGGCGAGTTCGAGCCGGGCCAGCAGCTGACCAACGACCGCGGCGAGGCCGAGGTGACCCTGCGTTACCTCACCACACACAACAAGTGGTCCATCCACTCGCAGTACTTCGACAACCTGCACGTGCTGTCCATCTCCCGCGGTGGCCAGGTCGTGTGGATGTCCGACAAGGACGCCAAGAAGATTGGCGTCGCGGACAACGAATGGGTCGAGGTCTACAACCGCAACGGCATCGTCTCCGCCCGCGCCATCGTCTCCCACCGCATCCCGGAGGGCACGATGATTATGAACCACGCCCAGGAACGCACAGTGGGTACGCCGCTCAACGAGCACACTGGCCGCCGCGGCGGTACGCACAACTCGCTCACGCGTATTTCCATCAAGCCGGTTCACATCGCGGGCGGCTACGGCCAGCTCACCTACCACTTCAACTACATCGGCCCAACCGGCAACAACCGTGACGAGGTCACGCGCGTGCGCCGTCGTTCCCAGGAGGTTACGTACTAATGAAGGTCATGGCCCAAATCTCCATGATTATGAACCTGGACAAGTGCATCGGTTGCCACACGTGTTCAGTCACCTGTAAGCAGGCATGGACCAACCGCGAAGGCACCGAGTACATCTGGTTCAACAACGTCGAGACCCGTCCGGGTCTGGGCTACCCGCGCACCTGGGAGGACCAGGAGAAGTGGAAGGGCGGCTGGGAGCTCACCTCCTCCGGCAAGCTCAAGCCCAAGGCGGGCGGACGCTTGAAGAAGCTGGCCACCATCTTCCACAATCCGAACCTGCCCACCATCCAGGACTACTACGAGCCGTGGAGCTACCAGTACGAGGACCTCATGGGTGCCAAGGCCGGGCAGAAGACCCAGCCCACCGCCAAGCCGGTCTCCCAGATCGACGGCCGCGAGATCAACAAGATTGAGTGGTCCTCCAACTGGGACGATAACCTCGGCGGCTCCACCACCACGATGGACGCAGACCCCACGCTGCACAAGATGAATCTCTCCGTGAAGAAGGAGATCGAGGATTCGTTCATGTTCTACCTGCCGCGCATCTGCGAGCACTGCATGAACCCCACCTGCGTGTCCTCCTGCCCGTCCGGTGCCATGTACAAGCGCGCCGAGGACGGCATCGTCCTCGTTGACCAGGACCAGTGCCGCGGCTGGCGTATGTGCGTCTCCGGCTGCCCCTACAAGAAGGTTTACTTCAACCACAAGACCGGCAAGGCTGAGAAATGTACTCTCTGCTACCCGCGCCTTGAGGTCGGCCAGCCGACCGTCTGCTCCGAGACCTGCGTGGGCCGCCTGCGCTACCTCGGCGTCATCCTCTACGACGCTGACCGCGTCGCCGAGGCCGCATCCGTCCCGGACGAGAAGGACCTCTTCGAGGCACAGAAGTCCATCATGCTCGACCCGCACGACCCGGAGGTCGTCAAGGCCGCCCAGGCTGCGGGCATCCCGCACTCCTGGATCGATGCCGCGCAGAACTCGCCCATCTACGACCTCATCTTCAAGTACGGTCTGGCACTGCCGCTCCACCCGGAGTACCGCACGCTGCCCATGGTCTGGTACATCCCGCCACTGTCCCCCATCGTCGACCAGGTGACCAAGTCCGGCAACGACGGCGAGGACCACAAGATCCTCTTCTCCGCCTTGTCGAATATGCGCATCCCGCTCGAGTACCTCGCAGGCCTGTTCACGGCCGGCGACACGGTGCCCGTCGAGAAGTCCCTGCGCCGCCTCGTCGCCATGCGTTCCTACATGCGTGATATCAACCTGGGCAACGAACCGCAGGAAGAGATCGCACAGGCCGTCGGCATGACCGGCGAGGACATGCTCTCCATGTACCGTCTGCTGTCCATCGCGAAGTACGATGACCGCTACGTCATCCCGACTGCGTCCCCGGAGACCCCGCGCGGCATCGCCTCGCTCGATCCCTTCGGCAACGTCGACCCGTCCCGCGCCAGCGACGATGTCTTCCATGACCTCGGCATGGGCGCTCCGGAAGCCTGCCACACCGAGGGTGCGGCGGCATCGGAAGGCAAGGTCTCCTTGCTCAGCTGGACGGGCGACCGCCCGGACTCCATGTTCCCGGAGCGCTAAATGGGTATCTTCGAAAAGCTCGCCGCGCGCATGCCGGTGCCCCAGCCTGACGATGCCCCCGCGGGCTTCGGCACGCCCGCCGGCATCGGCAGCATGGGTGGCGCCGCCGACGTCAAGCGCACCGTGCGCACGCATACCGGTAAGGTTCCAGCAACACTCGTCGCGCCCGTCGCGGTTACCGACGACCAGCGGCGCATCGTCGCCATGGCCGCCTCCGTGCTGCTGCGTTACCCGGGCGAGGATTACCTCGAGCGCCTCGACATCGTCCAGGAGCAGCTTGGTGAGCTGCCCATGGCGATTGCGACTGACTTCATGACCTTTGCGGACTGGGCGCGCTCGACCGGCCTGCGTGGGCTCGAGGAGCACTACGTCGAGATCTTCGACCAGCGCCGCCGTTGCTCGCTCTTCCTCACCTACTACGCGGTGGGCGATACGCGTCAGCGTGGCATGGCCATCTTGTCCATCGGTGAGCAGCTCAAGTCTTTGGGCTTTGAGCTCGACTCCGATGAGATGCCAGACCACCTCTGCGTCATGCTCGAGGCACTCGCCTACACCGAGGGCGAGCCGCATGCCCGCGCGGTGGAGATGCTCGCCAGCTATCGTGAAGGCATTGAGGTGCTCCGCGCCGCGCTGGAGCAGCTTGGCTCGCCGTATTCGCACCTCATCGTCGCGCTATGCAAGGCCCTGCCCGACGTCGACGAGGAGACCGCGCAGAAATACGTTGACCTTATCCGCACCGGCCCGCCCGCTGAGATGGTGGGTATCGCCGATCTTCCCTTCCCCACCGCTCAACCCGACATTCATTAAGGATCCACCATGGAACATTTCAATAACTTCCTCTGGGGTGCGTTCCCGTGGCTCGCTATCGCCGCCTTCTTCGTGGGCATCTTCTGGCGCTGGCGCACCGACCAGTTCGGCTGGACCACGCACTCGTCCCAGATTTACGAATCCAAGCTGCTGCGTCTGTCCTCCCCGCTCTTCCACTGGGGCATGGTCTTCGTCGTCATCGGCCACCTCATGGGCCTGGCAATGCCCAAGTCCTGGACCCGTGCCGTCGGCATCAGCGACCACGCCTACCACCTCATCGCGACGATCCCCGGCTCCATCGCCGCCGTCGCCGTGGTCCTCGGCTTCTGTGGCCTGCTCTACCGCCGCATCGTCAACCGCTCCGTTTTCCTGTCCACCTCGAAGTCGGACAAGGTGATGTACGTCTTCCTGGGCCTGGCGCTGCTCTCGGGCACCATCGCGACGTTCTCCACCCAGGTCTTCGGCGGCCCGCAAGGCTACGACTACCGTGAGACCATCTCGCCGTGGCTGCGCGACCTCATCGTGTTCAATATCCACCCGGAGACGATGGTTGACGTCCCCTGGCAGTTCAAGCTCCACGTCCTCGCTGGCTTCACCATCATCGCCGTGTGGCCGTACACCCGCCTGGTCCACGCGTTCTCCGCGCCGGTCGGCTACGTCACGCGCCCGTATGTGGTCTACCGCTCCCGCGATTCCCGCGCGACGGACATGCGCCGCCACGTCGCCTGGGAGCCGGTGCGCAACCACCACTCCCAGCTCGACAAGTCCGAGACACCTTCGCACGGCGCCTAACCGGCGCCCTGCCCCACCAACGCCCGCTCTCCTCGCACAGGAGCGCGGGCGTTTCCCGATCCCTGCCCTGTGTCTTTACGCCGTCTAAGTCCCTACATGTGCCGCTCTTGGGCACCGTCGGCGGCCACAACTTCCGCCCCGTGATAGGAAGACACAAAGACACCGCGCCTCGAACCGGGGCGCGGTGTCTCGGGTGCCAGGTGGCTGCGGTCTACTCGGTGACGATGATCTTGCCGTGCTGGCCCTTCTCAGCGTTCGTCATGATGTGGTTGACGAAGCTGTACGTGCCGGGCTCGTTGAAGGTCATCTCCACGAAGCCGCCTTGCGCAGGCAGGAGATCGAGGGCCTGCGAGCCGGTCCGCTTCTCGTCGCGGATGAGGTACGTGCCCTCCTTGTAGACGGTGTCAAACTGCTCGCCCACGACGTGGAAGCTCAGCGGCTGGTCCGGGCCGACGTTAAGGACCCACAGGCGGACGGTCTCGCCGACTTTGGCGTGCAGCGGCTCGAGGTCGTACTGGTTGGGGTAGCCGTTAAACGCCATGAGGTCGAAGTCACCGTTCGCGACGCGGTCGGGGTTGGCACCGATGGCTTGGTCGCCGAGGAAGACGTCGGAGGCCACGAACGTGTACTCGCCGTCAACGTCGCTCAGGGCGTCGTCGCCGACCGGGTCGATGATGACCGCGCCCATCATGCCGTTGGCGATGTGGAGGCTCATCGGGTCGGTCGAGCAGTGATACATCCAGATTCCCGAGCGGTTGGCGGTGAACTCGTAGGTGAGCTCCTCGCCGGGCTCGATGGTCGCCATGGTGGTGTCGGGGTTGACCTCGCCGGCGTGGAAGTCGACGGAATGGCCCATGGTGCCGTTGTTGACAAGCGTGATCTTGAACGTGTCACCCACCTTACCGTGAAGCGTCGGACCCGGGGCTTGGCCGTTAAAGAGCCACTGCACTTGTTTCACGCCCGGCGCGACCTCGCGGACTTCCTCGGTCATCTCCCACGTCTCCTCGTGGACCGTGCCCGTCGACGGTGCCAGAGCGGCGTCGCGCGCCTGGAAATCGTCGCGCTTCTTCGTGCGGTCCGCGGCAGACGGCACGGTGACAAACGGGTTGGAGGCACCGGCGACGGCATGGTTGTGCTCACCAGATGAGGCTTCGGAGTTCGCACCCGTCGCATGCACCATGAACGTCATGCCCTGCATCTCGTGGCCAGCAATCGTGCAGATGCCCTTGATGTCCTCCGTGATGACGCCCGCGTCGAGCTGCGCGGACTTGCCCGGCTCGATGCGGCCGGTCTCGTTATCGCCGATCTTCAAGTCGTGGACCTTGTCGCCGGTGTTCGTGAAGTTCACGATGAGGCGCGAGCCCGCGGGCACGTCCACGGAATTCGGCACGAAGGCCATGCCGTCCACGGTGACATCGACAACGACATCGTCTCCAGATGCCGCGACCGGAGCCGCCGGCGATGAGGCCTTGTTCGTTGCCGTCGTGTTCACCACGGCGAGCACGACCACGGCCGCGATGGCGAGGCCAATGAGCAGCCAGGCGGCCCAGCCGTTGGCGTTCGACTTCGCCGGTTGAGCCGGCTGGGACGGTTGGGAGGGTTGCGGGGACATAAGATTCGTCATGCGGACTTCCTAACTTTCAGCGACCAGCAGATAGCCGCCACGTGACCGATGAGGCCTAACCCCATCATGATAATCCCGGCCAGTGCTGGGCCGGTAAGCGTAATGAGCGCGCCAAGGTTGACCAGCACCACACGCGCGGGCGCCGCGAACGTGCCGCGTCGACGCCCTTCGTAAACGGCCTCACGCCCACCACCGCGCAGCGTGGGCAGCAGGTGCGTGAGCACGCCCGTAACGAGCTGGAGCAGCCCGCCGCCCACGAAGGCCGGCATGAGCACGAGGGTGACTGCCCGGGGGAAGGCTCCGGCCAGGACTGAGGCGGCATCGGCAGCGTTGAGCGCCACCATCCAGAACACTCCGGCCAGCACGCTTGCCGATGCCGCCGTTACCTGCGGCGCCCCGCCCAGCACGCCCGACACGACCGGCGCGATTACGAGCGCACTGGCGAGCACAGTGAGCAGCTGCGCAATGCCCGCGGGCACGGGCAGGCCGAGCGCGTAGCACACGACGGCGGCCGAAAGCCCACTGCAATGCACCGTGAGCGCACGCAGGCAGCGGGCGCGGGCGGTGGGCGAAATCTTCGTGCTGGAGAGGGTGGGCAGCAGCGTCACCACGGTGCCGACGATGGTGAGCAAGGCAAAGCCCCAGACCGCCGCGCGTTGGTGGGCCGCGATGAGCGAGGAATAGTTGCCCACTCCCCGCCCGGCGAGCACGGCGCAGACGACGGCGACGATCATGAAGGCGGCGGCCGCGATGTAAAAGGGCACGGTGACGGCGAAGGACCCGGCGAGCGAACCGCGCAGAGCGCGCGCGATGGCCCAGATGTGCCACGCGAGGGAGGCAATGATGAGGAGCGAGGCGGCATCGGCAAGCGGGCCCCAGTCATAGCCCGCGCGGTCGATGAGCAGGAGGAGGAGTCCCACCTGGACGAGCGCCACGCGCGCGGCAACGGCGCGGTAATCCTGTGTCGCGGTGCGGGTGAGCGCCTCGGCGAAGTGCGTGGAATAGACGATGATCGCCGTGGTGAGCGCGCCGATGGTAAACGGGTGGATGAGCTCCCACCAGATGACAGGTGCGCCGAATTGGCGGGCGATGACGTAGCCCATGCCAATAAAAATCCACAGCGCGATGACCGCGAAGGCCAGCGTGTGCCAGCGGCGGCGGCCTGCGAGCGAGACGTCGCTCAACGGCGCGGCCTGCGCTTTAAGCCGTGGTTGCGGTGCGCTGGGGCCGAGTCCTATCTCCATGACGCGCCTCCTTCCAGGTAAGAATTATGCCGGTAACTAAGAACACGAGCACCGCGAGGATGGTCGCGAGCCCGCCCGATTGATAGGCCCCGGCGTACTGGCGCAGATCCGCGTAGATGCGCAGGGCCAGTCCCAGGTGCAACAGGATGAGCGGCACGTAGAGCGCCGGGTGATACGGGAGCTTGCGCCGGATGACCGAGGTCAAAATGGTCGGCGCGTGGGCGAAGATCATGGAGATGACGAAGCCCAGGAAGACCGCGTGGATGGATGCATCGTAGGCAAAGCCCGTCACGTCCGGCCCGAAGGCCAGCCAGAACACGCCGCCAAGGGCGAGCCAGCCGTAGCCGGCGAGCATCGCGATGGCCGTATAGCGCGGCAGGCCGGTGGACCGCACGAGGTTCTTCGCGACGTCGAGCTGGGCCGCGCGGGCCGCACACGCGACGAGGGTGAGCCCCATGACGCGGTAGCCAATGGCCGGGTTGGCGAGGAAGAGCACCGCCGCGGCGGCGAGTGCCAACACGAGTGCGGCGAGCGAACCTCCGGCGCGGGCGCCGGACATGGTAAGCCGCGCGAGCTCCATGCGTTCACCCAGGATGGTCGCCACGGCGTAGAGCACCGCGAGCGGCATCGCGGCGGCGAATCCGCCGGTGGTGGCCCACTGGACGGCCGCGGAGACTCCGCCGAGCACGCCGACGGCCTGCACGAGCACGGCGAGCATGGGCTGACGGTGGCGGTAAATCTCGGTGTATATCGCGCCGAGGACGAGGAACGAAGCGGCAAAGGCGGCTGCGGGCACGGCACGCGGCAGGCCCGCGAGCAACGTCACGACGCCCAGGACGTGGAACGCCGGTCCCGCCCACGCCCAGGACGTGCGCACGNCCCCCACGTAAAGCCGAGCAACGAGGCGCCGGCGGCGAGACCGACGAGGAGCGACGCGCCCGCGACGGCAAGGAACGCCATCCGGTGCGCGACGTTCTGCGTGGCTCGATTATTTTTCACGACTTTTATCGTACTAATATTGAGCCTAAGATAAAAGCGAATATCAACCGAAAGGACCACAGCCATGCAGCTGCCCATCTCTGACGCCCACAAGGGCAACAACATCCCGACCCTCGATGCCACCACGATTCCGCACGTCGTGCGCCACGGCGCCATTCATGGTGCGCTGGGCACCCTCAACGTGGGTGAGTCCATGGTGCTCGTCGCCCCGCATGACCCAATCCCGCTGCTGCGCGAGATCGAGGCCCGCGAGGAGGACTTCGAGCTCGAGTACCTCAAGAAGGAGCCGCAGGAGGTGCACATCAAGTTCACGCGCACCGCGTAAACTCCCCTGCCTTCGCACCATCGCCCCGCCCCACAGTGCGGGGCGATGGTGCGTTTTTCATCAGATATTTGTATTTGCACCCACTAAACTTGAACCCATTACTCGCCTCTGCAGAAAGTTCACTCATGCGTCTTATCCGTCCGCTTCTCGCCGTCCTTGCAGCCTCTGCCACCGCCGTCACCTTGAGCGCCTGCTCCCCGACTCAGCAGAAGGACTCGAGCACCGGCTCGGCCGACACAGCCGCGTCTGCGTCGTCCGATAATTCCGGGTCCTCTGACACCCCGGCTTCCGATGCCGCCGAATCCGTGCAGCTGGCTCTCTTCGCCGCGTCCTCGACGCGCGTCCTCAACGAGGCCATGGAGAAGGCCGCGGCAGACATCCCGGCCACGCTCACCTTCAACAACGGTGGTTCGGCTGCGCTCGTCCAGCAGATCAAGGAGGGCGCTCCGGCGGACCTGTTGCTCACTGCATCGAAGAAGACGATGGACCAAGCCGTCGCGGACGGCACCGTAGACGAGCCGCAGACGCTAGCCGAAAACGTCATGGTCATGGTCGTGCCCAAGGGCAACCCGGCGGGAATCACGTCCCTTGATGACGTGAACGAGGACACGACCTTCGTGCTCTGCGACCCCACCGTGCCGTGCGGCGACGTCTCGACGAAGATCATGGACGACAAGGACCTCGACCTCAAGGCAGACTCGCTCGAGAGCCAGGTCGCGGACGTGCTGGGCAAGGTCACCTCTGGCGAGGCCGACGCAGGCTGGGTCTACTCCACGGACGCCGCAGCCGCCGGTGATGCCGTCGAGGTCATCGAGATTCCGGGAGCCGAGAAGTTCACCAACTCCATCCTGGGCGCCACCGTCAAGGATTCCGAGCACAAGGACGCGGCGACTAAGCTGTTGAATACGCTCGCCGATGACTTCGATTCCACGTGGACGGAGTTCGGTTTCACCCCGGCTGATTAGTTCCCGGATACCCCCACCTGCTGTTTACATGAACGCCACTGACCTCGAATCCCCGCTTCGCCTGCGCCGCGCTCCAGTAGCGACGCCGGTCGTCTTCACCGTGCTGGGTATCGCGGCAGTGGCGTATATTGTAGGGCCCATCATCGCCTTGGGCCTGCGCGTGCCGTGGGGACGCTTCGTCGAGATTGCCGCGCGTGCCGAGACCCGCGAGATGCTCATCATCACGCTCGCGGCAGCCGCACAAGCAACAGTCATCGCGGTAGCACTCGGTGTGGGGCTGGCCGTGTGGCTGCACAACCTGCGCCGCGGCGCATCCATCGTGCGCCTGCTTGTCTACGTGCCACTGGCCATGCCTCCGGTCGTCGCAGGCCTCGCGTTGACCGCAGCTTTCGGGCGCCGCGGACTGCTCGCCCCGATACTCGACGCCCTCGGCATCCAATTCGCCTTCGACTTCTCCGGCGTCGTGTTGGCGCATATCTTTGTCGCGCTGCCTTTCGTTGTGGTCGCCGTCGACACGGCACTGCGCCAAATCGACGGGGAGATCCTCGCCTCGGCGCACGGCATTGGGCTCACGCAGTGGCAGATTCTGGGCAAAATCACCGCACCCATGACGGCCCCAGCCATCCTCACGGGCGCCGCGCTCGCCTTCGCACGGTCCCTGGGTGAGTTCGGTACGACCATCACCTTCGCCGGTTCCATGCCTGGAATTACGCGCACGATGCCGCTGGGCATCTACCTCGAGCGCGAAGTAAGCACCGAAAACGCCTACGTGCTCTCAGCCATCCTCATCGCGCTCGCCATCGTCTCGCTCGCGGTGGCTGGCGTGCCGACGCTGGTCCGCAAGACTCCGCGCCAGCGCGCCCGCGAGCTGGGGTGTCTCGATTCCGCGCGCCTGCGCGAGCTCACCGCACCGGACTCAGCGGCCGCGGTCACGGTGTCCCACGGCGACCACACGACGGTCTTCCCGGCCGGCACGATCTCCGCCATCATCGGCGAAAATGGCGCCGGTAAGACGACGCTCATGAATATCATCGCCGG
>NZ_LT596208.1:542450-629523 GCF_900092335.1 Corynebacterium phoceense | reverse complement strand
CGAGCCACTCGCCGCCGTGGACGTCGCCTCAGCCGCGCGGTGGCGCCGCTTTCTCCATGCCACCGCGCACGACCGTACGACACTCATGGTCACTCACAACGCGCTCGACGTCGCGGGACTCTCCTCCTTCGCGGCCGTACTCGAGGGCGGCCAGGTTGTCACCGCGGGCCCCACGGACACGCTGCTGCGCACGCCGCCCACGCCGTTCGTCGCGGGACTGGCGGGACTCGGGATGCTCCGTGTGACGGTCACCAGCACCGACGAGGTCGTGTGCGCTGGCACGCGACTGCGCGTCGACACCGATGGCCTGCCGGAAGGCGCCGCCGCGTTGGCCACGTTCCGACCGACGGCGGCCAACATCGTGGACTCAGACGACGGCCTGGCGGGCAAGGTCATCGCGGTCACGGCGACGACACTGGCGGATGCGACGGCGAGCGTCGACCTCGGCGCGGGCGTCGTGGACGTGCCCATCGATGCTGCCACCGCGGATGCCCTCACTCCGGGCATGAGCGTGCGCTGCCATATTCCAGCCTCAGAGCTCAAGGTCTACGCTGCAGCGTCGTAGCCTTACTTTCGGGGTGGTGTAATATTTACGGGGTTCGTGATGTTTATTACAACATCGCAGAAGAATGGGTACGCCGCTCTACGCGGAGTAATCTCAAAGCTGTTATCTCTTCGAGTGAACGTTTTCGCGCTCTGTTCAAGCGCTTGTCATCAAGGATGTGAGTATGCCTTCTACGCCGCGCTCATCCACTGAGCTCTTTCCCGAGGCCCTGCGCCTGTCTCCTAAGCAGCGCGAAGTTCTCACCACGCTGCAAGATTTCCCGCAAGGCGCACGCGCCGCGGAGATCGCAGACGAGCTCGACATGCATGTCAACACCGCCCGCGGCCACCTCGACGAACTCGTCGCCGCTGGTGCCGTGCGTGTGATTACCGCGCCCGCCAAAGGCCGCGGACGACCGTCGCTCATCTTCCAGGTGCGCATTCCGGACAACCGCTCCATCGCCGAGGAATACGTCGCGCTCATCAGCCTCATGGCGGAGATGCTCGCGGACAAAGACAGCCTTGACGATTTCCAGTCCGAGCAGGCCCGCGAGATTGGCCGCCGGTGGGCACAGACCATGACAGACTGCGGGCGCGACGGTGACGATCCGCTCTCCCCGCTCTACCGCAAGATGCGCGACATGGGCTTCGATCCCACCATCGACGCCCAGGAACTTAATTCCACCGGCGTCTCCGCGATGGAGCTGCATGCCTGCCCGTTCGTCGCGGCAGGCGTCCAGCCCTCCCCCTTCGTGTGTGCAGTCCACGACGGCTACCTCGACGAGCTCTCGCGCCGCGACCTCAAGGGACGCCTGCACCTCAAGCTCATTCCGAAGTCCGGAAACCGCATCTGCCAGGTTCACATCGAGCGCGTTGAGGCGGCTGAGCCCGCCGCTGCTGAGCCTGCGATGACGACTGCAGGCAGCGCAGCGTAAGACTAAAGCCCGAGCGGCGTGCTGCGGCTCGCGCCCCACGACGACAGCTCCCCTTGCCGTTGGCAAGGGGAGCTTTTGTCGTGCGTCTCTGTCCGGTGTCTAGGCCCGGGAGACGGTGACCTCGACGGGGCCTGCGACCTCGAGCTCGAGGACGCGCAGGCCAGCGGCGCGGGCGTCGTCGAGAATGGCGGCATCGATAGGCTCAGTGTGCAGGACCGCACAGGTCGGGCCCGCGCCGGAGAGGTACGCGGCGTAACCGCGGTTGCGCAGGCGGTTGACCCACTCTGCGGTCACCGGCAGGACGTCCGAACGGTACGGCTGGTGCAGGCGGTCGCGCGTGCCTTCCCAGAGCAGCTCCGGGTAGTGCTGAAGCGCTGCGACCTGGACGGCGGTACGCGACACGTTGAACGCGGCATCGGAATGCGTGACGTGCGACGGCAGCACGCGGCGCACAGCCTGCGTCGACGCGTGGAAGTCCGGGATGAGCGCAGTGACCTTGATGTCCGGGTGAACGTCAAGGGTTGCGGCCTTGTACTCCGGCGCGGTGCGGCCGTCGACGGGGACGGTGGTCCACGAGACGACGGCCTGGCCAAGGACAGACGCAGACGAGTTATCCGGATGACCCTCGAAAGCCGCAGAAAGCTGCACCAGCTGCTCATTGGTGAGCGGTGAGCCCGCCAGGCCGTTGCCAGCGGCGACGCCCGCGACGGCGGCGGAAGCCGAGGAGCCAAGCCCCCGCGACTGCGGGATGGTGTTATGGCAGACCACGCGCAGGCCCGGGGCGTGCGCGTCCGCGGCGGTGAGCGCCGCACGGATGGCCTTGACCACCAGGTGGGAGCCATCGTGCGGGAGCTCGTCCGCGCCCTCGCCGAAGATCTCCACCTCGAGGCCGGAGGCGGTGACCTCGACCTCAACGGTGTCGTAGAGGCTCAGCGCAATGCCGAGTGTGTCGTAACCGGGGCCCAGGTTCGCCGAGGAGGCCGGAACCTTCACCGTGGCGGTCGTGCCGACTTCAATGTCAATGCTCATGAAGAATTACCTTAGTCGAGCGGACTAGTTGTCGAGGCGGATCACGGAGTTGACCGCGTGGACGTCGTCAAGGCCAGAGAGGTGCTCGACAATGTCCGCGAGGACAGATTCGCGCGCAGCATGCGTGACGACGATGAGGCGGGCGGTCTCGCCGCGGTCCTCCTGGCGCACGGTACGCAGCGAGACGCCGAACTCGGCGAAGACGTTGGAGATAGCTGCGAGCACGCCGGTGCGGTCCGCGACCTCCATGTCGATGTGGTAGCGAGTCTCAACCTCGCCAAAGCTGGCGATGGGCAGGTGCGCGTAGGTGTTGTCCTCCGGAGCGCGGCCGCCGTGGACCTTGTTACGCGAGGCACCGACGAGGTCACCGAGGACGGCCGAGGCGGTCGGGTTACCGCCCGCACCGTTGCCGTAGAACATGAGGGAGCCTGCGGCCTCGGCCTCGACGAAGATCGCGTTGTAGGACTTGTTGACCGACGCCAGCGGGTGGTCCTTCGGCACGAGGGTCGGGTGGACGCGGGCGTTGACGGACTCGGTGCCGTCCGCAGCGGTGAGACGCTCGCAGATAGCGAGGAGCTTGATGGAGTAGCCAGCCCGGTCGGCGGCTTCGATGTCCTCGGCGGTGATCTTGGAGATGCCCTCGCAGTGGACGTCGTCGAATGTCACGCGCGTGTAGAAGCCGAGGGAGGCGAGGATGGCTGCCTTGGAGGCGGCGTCATGCCCCTCGACGTCGGCGGTGGGGTCTGCCTCAGCGTAGCCCAGCCGGGTGGCTTCGGCGAGCGCGTCCTCGTAGGAGGCGCCGGTGGTCTCCATCGCGTCGAGGATGAAGTTCGTGGTGCCGTTGACGATGCCGGAGATGCGCTGGATCTTGTCGCCCGCCAGCGAGCGGCGCAGCATGCCCACGACCGGGATGGCGGCGGCGACGGCGTGCGGGTCCATGGCTGGGGTCCACTGGACGACGGCGTTGCCCAGTGTGTCGATGCCGCGGCGGCCCGCGCGTCNGCGGCGTTAGCGGCGGCGGCGAGCTCATCCGCGTGCGCGGCTACGAGCGCCTTGTTGGCGGTCACGACAGACTTGCCGGCCCTGAGCGCAGCGAGGACGAGCTCGCGCGGGTAGTCGATGCCACCGATGACCTCGACGACGACGTCGACGTCGTCGCGGTTGATGAGCGCATGAGCATCCGTGGTGAGCAGCTCCGCAGGAACGCCCGGGCGCTCCTTGGAGGTGTCCGAGACAGCGATGCCGCGAACGGCGACGGGGCCGCCGATGCGCTGCTCAAAGTCGTTGGCATTTTCGTTGATGAGTCGGAACACCTCGGCACCAACGGTACCCATACCCAACAGCGCGATGCCGACGGTCGCGCCGATACCCTTGCCGTGGCCATAGGTGGTTGCTGCCTGGTTATTCGCCATGAGGTGTCCCCTTGAAAATAGTGGGTGTAATAATTGCTTCCGCTCATAATACAGACCCCTCGGTCTACTCGCGCACTAGTCCCCCGCCGATGGGCGGCACATCAGTAGGAGAAAACGTCCGACGCCCCGCTGAACTGGGAATTCCAGGCTGCGGGGCGTGAATAAATATTGCGTGCGGTGGGCTTTAGTCGGCCTCGAGAGCGAGCAGATCCGCGACGGTTTCGCGGCGCAGCATGAGGCTGGCATCGCCATTGCGCACGGACACGATGGCTGGACGCAGCGCACCGTTGTAACGCGAGGACATCATGTACTGGTACGCGCCCGTCGTAGCAAAAGCGACGAGGTCGCCCGTCGTGATGTCGCCGGGGAGCGTGCGCTCGTCGATGAGAATATCGCCGGACTCGCAGTGGAAGCCCACGACGCGGGAGTCGACGGACGTGGCCTCGGTCTCGCGGCCGACGAGACGTACGTCGTACTCGGAGCCGTAGAGAGCCGGACGGATATTGTCCGACATGCCGCCGTCAACGGACAGATAGCGGCGGATGGGCAGCTCGGCCTTGCCGGTTTCCACGTCCTTGACGGTACCGATGCGGTAGAGCGTGACCGCAGACGCGCCCACGAGGGAGCGGCCGGGCTCGACGAGGACGAAGGGTGCGGCGATGCCGAGCTCCTGGGCCGTGCGGTCTACGGCGGCCAGCAGATCCGCGGCGAGCGACGCGACATCGAGGGCTTGCTCGTATTCCATGTAGGGAATGCCAAAGCCGCCGCCGAGATCGAGCTCGGGCAAGGCGACGCCGAGCTCGGTGTGGATACGCTTGTAGAGCGCGAGCACGCGCTCGGCGGCAAGCTTGAAGCCCTCCGCGTTGAAGACGGACGAGCCGACATGGCAGTGCAAGCCCACGAGGTTGAGGTTGGAGGCCTCGAGGCACGCGCGGGCTGCGTCGAAGGCGGCGCCGGTAGCGAGCGAGATTCCGAACTTCTGGTCCTCGTGCGAGGTGGCGATGAACTCGTGCGTGTGGGCGTCGACACCGGGCTTCACGCGGATCATGACGTTCTGGACGCGACCCGCCGCGGCGGCAATCTCGTTGAGCTGCGCCAGCTCGCCCTCGTTGTCCAGCACGACGTGAGCCACGCCGTTGTCGACGCAGAGCTCGAGGTACTCCTTTTCCTTGTTATTGCCGTGCGCGGTCATGCGCGACGGCGGGAAGTTCGCGGCGAGCGCGATCTTGCACTCGTTGAGCGAAGCGACGTCAAGGCACAGGCCTTCCTCGTTGACCCAATTGACCACGCGCTTGGTGATAAACGCCTTGGACGCGTAGTGGATGTGGTCCGGGCCTCCGAAGGCGTCCGCCATCTCTCGGCAGCGCGCACGGAAGTCGTCTTCGTCGAAGACGTAGAGCGGCGTGCCGAACTGCTCGGCGAGCTCCGGCAGCGGGACGCCGGCAATGGTGACGACGCCGTCCTCCTCGCGGCGGGCGTTGCGCGGCCACACGTGCGCCGGCAGCGTGTTGAAGTCCGTCGTGCTCACTTACATCTTCTCCGGCGTGGACACGCCCACCATGGTAAGGGCGTTGGCGAGGACCTGACGGGCGGCATCAGCCAGCGCGAGGCGCGCGGAGTGGATCGGCTCGGCTTCCTCGCCAGCCTTGGGCAGGACCTGGCACTGATCGTAGAAACGGTGGAAGACGCTGGCCAGCTCCTCAGCGTAACGCGCGATGCGGTGCGGCTCGCGGAAGTTCGCGGCGGCCTTAACGACCTCCGGGAACTCGCCGAGGGTACGGATGAGGTCACCCTCCTTGTCGTGCGTGAGCAGCGCGAGGTCCGCGCCCTCTGCGGACACGCCGATCTCAGACGCCTTGCGCAGGATGGAGCAGATACGAGCGTGGCCATACTGCACGTAGTAGACCGGGTTGTCCGAGGACTGCGAGGTCCACAGCCCCAGGTCGATATCGAGCGAAGAGTCGACGGAGGAACGCACCAGCGAGTAGCGAGCGCCGTCGACGCCGATGGCCTCGACCAAGTCATCGAGGGTAATGACGGTGCCGGCGCGCTTGGACATCTTCACGGCGACACCATCGCGCAGCAGGTTGACCATCTGGCCAATGAGGACCTCGACCTGGTTCGGGTCGTAGCCCATGGCCGCGGCGGCCGCGCGCAGGCGCGCGATGTAGCCGTGGTGGTCCGCGCCGAGCATGTAGATGGCGAGGTCGTGGCCGCGGTCAAACTTATCCGCGACGTAGGCGATATCGCCCGCGATGTAGGCGGCGTCGCCGTCGGATTTGATAACCACGCGGTCCTTGTCGTCGCCGTAGTCGGTGGATTTCAGCCACCAGGCGCCGTCCTCGAAGTAGAGCTTGCCATTGTCCTTCAAGTGAGCGACGGCCTTCTCCACCGCGCCAGACTCGAAGAGGGAGTTCTCATGGAAGTAGACGTCAAAGTCGACGCCGAACTCGTGGAGGGAGTCCTTGATGTGCGCGAACATCATCTCCACGCCCGAGGCGCGGAACTTCTCGCGGATCTCGTCCTCGGTGCCCTCCAGGGCGTCCGGAACCTGCTCCATAACCTTGGCCGCGATCTCCTGGATATAGTCTCCGCCGTAGCCATCCTCCGGGGTCGGCTCACCCTTTGCGGCGGCAACGAGGGAGTTAGAGAAGCGGTCGATCTGGCGGCCGTGATCGTTGAAGTAGTACTCGCGGGTCACGGCGGCGCCGGAGGCCTCGAGCACGCGGCCGAGGGAGTCGCCCACGGCGGCCCAGCGGGTGCCGCCCAGGTGGATGGGGCCGGTAGGGTTCGCGGAGACGAACTCGAGGTTTATCTTCTTGCCCGCGTATTCCTCGTTGGAGCCGAACGCAGCGCCAGCCTCGCGGACCTGAGCAACGATGGCGCCCTGCGCGGCGGCGGCCAAGCGGATATTAAGGAAGCCGGGACCGGCGACCTCGGCGGAGTCGATGGCGGCGTCGGCCGAGAGGGCATCGGCAAGCCAGGTAGCAAGCTCGCGCGGGTTGGCGCCGGCCTTCTTAGCGACCTGAAGGGCGAGGTTGGTGGCGTAGTCGCCGTGTTCCGGGTTGCGGGGGCGCTCGACGGTCACGGACTCGGGCAGGACGGAGGCGTCCAGATCGTGCGCGGCCATGACGGTCGCGGCGGTGTCGCGAATGAGCACGGAAAGATCTGCAGGATTCATAGGGACAAATTCTATAGGTCATGCACGGCCGGGGCACCATTAGTCCCTGCTGGACCGCGGCAGGTTGCACGCAGCTGCCCCCGTCTGGCGTGAGGTAGATGTCATAGAACCGACAAATGTGGAATAAATCGCTAACCCCGGTTTAGTCTAAGAAAGACCAACCCATCCTCTTTATCGATCGAGCAGGGCTACCGTGTCCTGTTCTGCCTAGGGAAAGCGAGTTCGTATGAACACCTTTCAGATCACGACAGATGCCATAGCTGGCTCGCCGGCGCTCACCGCGCTGGTGTCCATCTTGCCGCTCGTCGCCTTCTTCATCATGCTGCTGGGTATTAAGGCCCGCGCGCACACCTCTGGCGCCGTCGCGTTGCTCGTGGCGCTTCTCATCGCCATCTTCGGCTTCGACATGTCCTTCGGCATGGCCGTCTCTTCCGCCGTGCGCGGCGGGCTCTTTGGCTTACTGCCCATCGTCTGGGTCATCGTCACCGCTATCTGGTTCTACGAGATCACCGTCGCCTCGGGACGCTTTGAGGATCTGCGCAAGACCTTCGACCTTCTCGGCGACGGCGATATCCGCATCCAAGCCATCCTCATCGCCTTCTGCTTTGGCGGACTGCTCGAGGCCCTCGCCGGCTTCGGCGCTCCGGTCGCTATTACCGCGACGATGATTCTGGCGCTCGGTGTCAAGCCGCTCAAGGCCGCCACCGTCGTGCTCATCGCAAACACCGCTCCGGTGGCCTTCGGCGCCGTGGGCATTCCCGTCACCACCGCCGGTGAGGTGGGCGGCCGCACCGTCGAACAGACCGCGGACATCGCAGGCCTCATCTCCTCCATCGTCTTCCTCATCGCAGCCGCCGTGCCGTTCTTCATTCTCTTCATCCTTGATGGCTGGCGCGGCGTGAAGGAAGCTGCTCCGGCCGCCGGCGTCGTGGGCATCTCCTTCGCCATCGCGCAGTGGCTCGCGGCGAATTTCTTTGCCTACCAGCTCACCAACGTCATCGCCTGCATCGTCTCGCTCGGCTGTGCGTTTGCATTCCTGCGCGTGTGGAAGCCCAAGAACGTCGACGCCCTGCGTGAGCGCATGGGTCTGCCGGCGCAGGAGACCTCCACGGACCTCACCGGCTCCCGCATCTGGATGGCCTTGCTTCCCTATGCCGTCGTCACCGCCGTCTTCGGCCTGGCCACCGCCGTACCGGCTCTCTTCGGCTTCCTCAAGGTGAAGTTCGCCTGGCCGCTGCTCGATGGCACCGTGCTCGCCACGGACGGCAAGCCCATGGACACCGCGTTTAGCTTCAACGTCTTTGGCAACCCGGGCTCGCTGCTACTTATTGCTGGCATCATCGTGGCGGTCATTTACATGTTCTTCAACGAAAACGGCCGCTACACGCTCAAGGCTTCGGACCCCGTCACGAAGTTTGGCGACGTGGCCAACCGCATGAAATGGTCGGCCCTCACCATCATCCTGGTCCTAGCGCTCGCCTACACCATGAACTACTCGGGCCAGACCATCGCGATTGGCGAGTTCGTGGCCTCGGCCGGCGGCATCTTCGCCCTCTTCTCCCCTGTCCTCGGTTGGATCGGTACCGCCGTGACTGGCTCGGATACCTCCGCCAACGCCCTCTTCGCCAACCTCCAGGTCACCGCCGCCAACAATATTGGCGTGAACCCGGACCTCATGCTCGCCTCGAATACCGCCGGCGGCGTCGTGGGCAAGATGATCTCCCCGCAGTCGCTCGCCATTGCCGCGACCGCCGTCCAAATGGAAGGCCAGGAGTCCAAGATCCTCAAGGCCGTCGTGGGCTACTCCGCACTCTTCCTCGTGGTGGTCTGCGTTATTGTCTTCCTCATGACGAACGCGCTCGGCTTCCTGGTTCCCTAAAAGCACTTTCCGCACGCCCCGCCCACGCTGGCTTTCCTTCAGCCAGCGCGGGCGGGCTTTGTGCGTTCTTGGCGGTTCCAAGACGACCATACTATGGATTGCCCTCCCGAATTACCCCCGTTTTCTTGTGATGAAATCCTCACGCCCGTTCGGAAATCCGGCTTCCCGGCCCGTCTTTTAATAGCGGGCGCGCAGGTAGCGAATTCCGCAACACTAATGTTGCGGAATAAGCGCAGCTAGAAGCCTATTTTTGCGTCGAATTTACACACCATGCGCGGTACTATTTCATACATAACCCCATAACACGTACAACCCAGCGGTCAGTGTCCGTTTCCGTGGAAAATGCTGGCTTCAGCCCTCATCGAGACAACAGGCAGTACTGCTGGAACCCAAAGGAGCGCATACATGCGTATTGCACTGTTTTCCACGTGCATCGGCGACGCCCTGTTCCCAGATGCTCACAAGGCCACGGCCCTCATCCTCTCGCGCCTCGGCCACGAGGTTGTCTTCCCGGAGGAACAGACCTGCTGCGGCCAGATGCACTTCAACACCGGTTACCAGAAGGAGTCGCTGGGCATGATCCGCTCTTACGCGGATGCCTTCGCAGACCCGTCCATCGACTACGTCGTCGCCGCCTCCGGCTCCTGCGTGGGCGCCGTACGTGAGAAGCACGTGCAGCTCGCAGACCGCCACGGCACCGCCGCGGACGTGGACGGCGCGAAGAAGGCCGCGGGCAAGACGTATGACCTCCCGGAGTTCCTCGTGGACATCGCAGGTGTCACCAACGTCGGTGCCTTCTTCCCGCACCGCGTGACGTACCACTCCTCCTGCCACGGCCTACGCTTCCTCAAACTGGGCGACCGCCCGTACCAGCTGCTCGAGCAGGTCGAAGGCATCGACCTCGTCCCGCTGCAGAACGCGGAAGAGTGCTGTGGCTTCGGCGGTACCTTCTCGCTGAAGAACCCCGAGGTCTCCCAGTCCATGTCCTTCGACAAGGCTCGCCACATCAAGGAGACGGAGGCTGAATACGTCACCGGCGGCGACTCTTCCTGCCTCATGAACATCGCCGGTACCCTGTCCCGTCAGCGCTCCGGCATCCGCGCCGTCCACATGGCGGAAATTCTGGCGTCCACCAAGGAGCACCCGTGGACCCCGAAGTCGGCCGCCTACTCCAAGGAGAAGATGCTCTAATGACCACGTTCCTCGACACCACTCCGCCGCGCTCCCCTGAGGGCGTGGGCAACCTCCGCGGTGACCGCGGCTTCGTCCCTGCCGCGCACGATGGCCTCAACAACGCCACGCAGCGCCGCAACCTCCAGCACGCCACCACCACCATTCGTAACAAGCGCCAGCACGCGGTCGATGAGACCCCGGACTGGCAGCAGCTGCGCGACGCTGGCTCCGCCCTCAAGGAAGACGTCGCAGCTCGCATGCCGGAACTCCTCCTCCAGTTTGAGGAGCAGGTCACCAAGCGCGGTGGCCACGTCCACTGGGCACGCGATAACAAGGAAGCCAATGAGATCATCACCTCCCTCATCCGCGCCGAGGGCGTCCAGGATGTCGTGAAGATCAAGTCCATGGCGACCCAGGAAATCGGTCTAAACGAGCACCTCGAAGCCGAGGGCATCCACGCCCAGGAGACCGACCTCGCCGAGCTCATCGTCCAGCTGGGTGACGACAAGCCGTCGCACATTCTGGTTCCGGCCATCCACCGCAACCGCGCCGAGATTCGCGATATCTTCGTCAACAAGATGCCGAACACCACGGACGAACTCAAGGCCGAGCCGTCCGAGCTGGCCGAGGCCTCCCGTCTCTTCCTGCGCGAGCAGTTCATGAAGGCGAAGGTCGCCATCTCCGGCGCTAACTTCGGTGTGGCGGAGACCGGCACCATCAACATCGTGGAGTCCGAGGGCAACGGCCGCATGTGCCTCACCCTTCCGGAGACCCTCATCACCGTCATGGGTATTGAGAAACTCGTGCCGAAGTTCCAGGATCTCGAGGTCTTCCTCCAGCTGCTGCCGCGTTCGTCTACGGCAGAGCGCATGAACCCCTACACCTCCATGTGGGCGGGTGTGACGGAAGGCGACGGCCCGAAAAACTTCCACATCGTGCTCCTCGACAACGGCCGTACCGCCGCCCTGTCGAGCCCCATCGGCCACCAGGCCCTCAAGTGCATCCGCTGCTCCGCGTGCCTCAACGTCTGCCCGGTCTACGAGCGCGCCGGCGGCCACGCCTACGGCTCCGTCTACCCGGGCCCCATCGGCATCTCGCTTACCCCGCAGCTCACCGGCATCAAGGACCACCACGATCCGTCGGCCTCCCTGCCGTACGCTTGCTCGCTGTGTGGTCGTTGTGACGAAGTCTGTCCGGTGAAGATTCCGCTCACCGAGGTCATCCTCGAAAACCGCCACCAGAAGGTTGAGCACGCCGCCCCGCCCATCGAGCCCAAGCTCTTCGGCGCCGTGGGCCTGCTCTGGAACCACCCGCAGCTGTGGGACAAAGTTACCCGCGTCGTCGCTCTGGGCCGCGTGCTCGGCGGCTTCAACGGCGTCATGGAATCCCTGCCGCTGTTCCTATCCGGCTGGTCCGCAGGCCGCGACACCGCGGTGCCGCCAAAGAAGTCCTTCCGTCAATGGTTTGAAACCGAGGACGCCAAGGACCTGCTCGCCCAGGCGCGTGCCGAGGGCCTGCCCACCAATGCCCTCTCGAACGCTCCCCAGAAAGGCGAAGACAAGTAATGGACGCCAAGACTGAGATCCTGCAGCGCATCCGCACCGCCCAGAAGCAGGCAGGTCTCCCCGACCACGTAGAGATCCCCCGCGAGTACCAGACCAAGGGCACGCTCAACGCGCAGGAGCTGCATGAGATGCTCATCGACCGCCTCGTAGACTACAAGGCGGACGTGCACGAGGCCGCCGAGTCTGAGCTGCCGCAGAAGATCGCAGAGATCCTCCAGCAGCGCGGCTGCTCCGACGTGCGCTACGCCGAGGGCATGGACGCTTCCCTGCTCGAGGCCTTCAATGCCGCGGGCGGCCACGCTACTCCGGACTCCCGCGAATCCGACCCGCGTGAGCTCAACGACGTCGATGCCGTCGTCACCGAGTCCCACGTCTCTTCCGCGCAGACCGGCACCATCGTGCTCGAGGCAGGCCCGCTCTGCGGCCGCCGTGCTCTCTCGCTCGTGCCGGACCGCCACCTCGTCATCGTGCGCCCGGACCAGGTTGTCTACGGCGTGCCGGAGATGGTCTCCCGTATCAACCCGGATTACCCAGCCACGTGGATTTCCGGCCCGTCGGCCACCTCGGACATCGAGCTCTCCCGCGTGGAGGGCGTCCACGGCCCGCGTGACCTCATCGTGCTGCTCGTGAAGTAAAACGCCTCCGCGACCCGCCACGGGTCACCACGCCCCGCTCGCGCATCTTTCCGATGCCGCCGGCGGGGCGTTGTGCTGTCGCGCGGCGCCCCGCACGGCACGGGTCAGCTGCGCCATGTAGCCAGCTTTGTTACAGTAAAAAGTAGTTCCAATAGTCTCTGTCGTCCCGTCTCCCGGGCCACCACAACGCCCGCGGCGGGAACGGTCCGTCTTGCAAGGAGTTGTGTGTCTACTAGTCCCCGTCCTCTCCGCGGCCTGCTCGCCACTCTGGCGGCAGCCGCGACGCTGCTTTCCCCGAGCATGGTCGCTCAACCTGCCGCACAGGCTCAACCCCAGGCTGAGAATCGGCCAGCCATCGCGTGGGAAGACTGCCCCGCTGAGGTCACTATCGACCGCGCGCAGTGTGGCCGTGTCACGGTCCCCACGTATTACGGTCACCCAGATCGCGGCACGATTTCCGTCGGCTTCGTCAAGGTGCCCGCGGCCAATCCTTCTGCACGCCGTGGTGCGCTCTTTACCAACCCGGGCGGCCCGGGCGGCGACGCCTACGGGTGGGCTGGCAATGACGCAATTGCGTGGCCACAGGCCGTGCGCGACGAGTGGGACGTCATCGGCGTCCAGCCCCGCGGCCTGCCCGGCTCCACGCCAGTGCGCTGTGAGGAAGCAGGAGGCAGCGAAGCTGACGTTTTCCTTGCCTACGGCAAGCTAGTGCGTGACGCCTGTGAGAAGGGTACGCCGGGCTACACGAACTCGCTCACCACGGAGAATACCGCGCGTGACTGGGAGGAAGTGCGCAAGGCCCTGGGCGAGGACCGCATCTCCATCGCAGGCCTCAGCTACGGCACGTTCCTCGGCTCGACGTATGCCACGCTCTTCCCGCAGCACACGGACCGCGTCGTGCTCGACTCCGCCATGGGAACGAGCCTCACGTGGAACGGCCTCCTGCCCGCACAGCGTGCCGGCTATGAGGGCGCCTACCACGATCTCTTCGCGTACATCGCGGCCAACGACGCACGCTTCCACCTCGGCACGACACCTCTGGCGGTCTACGAGCGCTGGGCTGCTCGCATCCAGCGCGAATCCGGCGTGCGCCCCACCACGCTCCCGCCGAACGCGAAGATTGGCGACCTACCGCCCGGTCTTGAGGTCGTGGGCCAGCCCGGCGCCGATCTCATGACGGCCACGGGCGCGCTGCGCGCCAACGCCAATTTCCTTGCAGACAAGGTGACGCATCCCAACTCCGTGCCCGTGACGTCTACGACCTTCGCGATCACACGCGAGGTCGGCCCGCGCCCCGAGACGTGGGAGAAGTTCGCCGAACACCTCGCAGGACAGCGCGACATGGCCGCGGAGGGGATCGGCGGCCTCAGCGAGCAGGACCAACAGAAATTCATGGACGCGGCCATGCAGGCGCAAAATATGCAGGCGCTCATCATGTGCAACGAGAACACCGTTCCTGGCGACCCCACGCAGCTGCCGCTGCTCGTCTGGTCCAACTTCGTGACGGGCGACTTCAATGACGTTTTTCCGGCGCTGTGGGGCTCTGGCACCGCCTGCAGCGGCCGCGGCCCGGTAGCCACCCCGGTCAAGCTCAGCGGCGCACACCTGGCGACCCGCCCGCTCATGCTCTCCGGCACCCGCGACCCGCAGACGCCGTACCGCTACCAAGGCGAAATCCGTGACGCCATGGGCGCCCACCAGGTCACCGTCAACGGTCCGGGCCACGGCCACTTTGCTCTCGGCAACAAGGCCGTGGATGACATCGTGGTGGACTACCTGCGCACCGGTCATACCGCCGCTACCTCGGCACCGGGGCTGCACTAGGATTTTCACTCAGTCCAGCCACCACGCCACCCCGGGGCAATTCCTGTTCCGGGAAGGGTGTGAGTTAAACTATTCCTCGTTGCGTGCGCAGTGCCCGGCGGTGCTGCGCACAGCACATGCCTCCGTAGCTCAGCGGATTAGAGCATCGGTTTCCGGTACCGAAGGTCGCAGGTTCGATCCCTGTCGGGGGCACAATAAAAATCCCGTTGACCAGCAGAAATGTTGGCCAACGGGATTTTGTTTGCACGTCTCAACGTTCGGCCCCTCGCCACTATCACGCGGCCAGCGAGCAACCGCTCAACGCTGCTCGCTATGCAGCTGTGTCATGTAGGGGTTCAGGGACGAAAGAGCAGTGCGCCAAGACAACGAACGGCCCCGGCAAGTGCCGGAGCCGACGCGCTAAAGCTCAAGGTTAATTAGAAGAGGGAACCCATCTCAATGTAGTGCATACCCATGAGAGCGGCCATCCACACGATGGCCGAGAGGATGAACATCGGGATGGCAAAAAGGAATTCCTTCGCGATGCCGTTGTCAGCTTCGCGGGCGGCAGCTTCTTGCTTTTCGGTTTCCAGACGAGTGCTCATGTCGTCATTCCTTTCGTTCATCCTTTAAGACCAGGAAGGCCGCAACGGCACTTCGATGACGTTCTGGTCTCTTAATAACCCTTATTAGAGTAGCAGGTGGCGCCCCATATCTCCCTATCGATCCGGAGATATTTCGTTACCATACGGTTACCTAGTGCTAACAGCCCCCTTACGGGGTAGACAGAAAGTTCGAGCGCCTACACGCCCGGATCTTCGCCCGCTTCCAGCGCGTCAAGGAACGCCTCACGGTCCGCGAACATGCGCTCAATATCTTCCTCGGGACCGACAATCCACAGCCCAGATTCTTCGTCGAAGGTCACGGCGTCCTCCGCGTGGCGCGCGAAGACCTCCTCCATGAGGTCGAGCTGCTCCTCGGTAGCCGTATCATCTTCAAAAGACGCCGGATCCCCGAGCCGCGGCGACTCCTCGCGCAACTCTGTCACGCCGTACTCCGCGTACTGGCGCAGGGGGTGCTCAAATAATTCTTGACCCATCATGTCCGCCATTCTATGGCACACAGACAAAAGAAGACCTCGCGTTACCTATTCTTTAAAACGGTGCCGCGGGGTATCAGGGCGCTACAGAACGCTCCTACTTGCCAATGTCGCGCGGTAACTTAAGCTTCGCCCTGGGCCGGCACGTGAACGCCGGAGGAGAAGTCCACCGGATGGTCCACCACTGCGGCGAAGTACTTCTTCAACACCTCGACGTCAGCCATGTCCATTGGGTCAAAGACCAGCTGGCGCACGGACTCAACGTGATCCGGGGCAGCCGCCTCAAGGCGTTCCAGGCCAGCGTCGGTGATGCGCACAACGACACCGCGAGCGTCACCCACGGACTTCATCTTCTGCACGAGACCGCGACGCTCCATGCGCGTGACCTGGTGCGAGGTGCGGGAGCGGTCCCAGTCCAGATCCGCGCACAGCTCGCGCAGAC
This sequence comes from Corynebacterium phoceense, assembly GCF_900092335.1. GTDB lineage: Bacteria > Actinomycetota > Actinomycetes > Mycobacteriales > Mycobacteriaceae > Corynebacterium > Corynebacterium phoceense. Next base: position 613,827 of record NZ_LT596208.1, on the reverse strand, counting down.
GCAGCTGCTGCTCGGGAGCCTCAGACAGCGAAACAAGAACAGAGAACTCCGACACGGAGAGATCGCCACGCGCCATGAGCGCCTCATCCATGCCGCGGTTGATTTTACGAATGGTGCCGAGAATATCGCGCCAGAGCTCCTGCTCTTCCGCGTTAAGCCATCGAGGTTCTGTAGTCACCTCAACAAGGGTAGCACTTCAACGCACTTTAACAAACCAATAAATGAGTTTCTTTTGTGGTCTACCTGCGACTTTAGCGGATTCATATAACGAGTTTTTACCTTAAATTCAGAAAACATATCATAACAACGTAATTAATGAAGTCGCCGCGGAGTACAATAGTGACACCGTAAACAGTTGTTCACTAAGGACTATCTAAGGTTTCGTTGTGCTATTCAACCATTCGCCCCACCCTGCCGGCCGTGCATGCCAGGGTGGGGCGTCAAAGAATTACCGACCCGCAAGTGGAACACGTTTCAAATCTTCGATGTCGAACTCGACGCGACCAGGGATCCACTCATAACGCTCAGGCATACACGTGAGCACAATGACCTGGCTGTGACGACCGGCATCCGCGAAGATGGTGGACATAAGTTCTAGGCGCTGCGAGTCCGTGGAACCCAATGCGTCGTCAATGATGACAGGCACACCAGCATTCGACTCTCCCCCACCCTCCGCATCATCGCCCACCATGTCGGCGATAGCCAGACGCGTGAGAATGCCCAGCTGCTCTTTCGCACCACCGGACAACGCGTCGAGGTCGACCGTGACGCCGCCGCGTGTGCGGCTGGCAATGCGCAGTTCCTCATCCAGGTCGAATGTGATGTCGCCGCCGAAAAGGGAACGCGCGAGCTGTCCCAGGCGGTCAGCAAACGGTGCCGCGTACCGCTGGCGTGCGGCCGTCTGGTGCTCCTGGAGCACTTCGTAGAGACGACGCGCGGCAGCAGCGCGACGCTGCACGGCCGCGAGCTTTTGCTGCGCCAGCTCTTCAGCAGCAAGGGCAAGCTCAAGTTCTTCTGCCGCGCCGGAGGCTGCCGAGATATAAGACTCCATCCTGAGCATCTCCTTCTCGGCGGTGCTGATGGTGTTCTCCAGAGTCTCGACGCGCGTCTGTGCGCCCACCACCAGCTTCTGTGCCAGCGTCGGGTCGTTGTCTGCAAGCTCGCGCTCAACCGTCTCCAGCTGTTCCTCCAGTTCACTCAGCGCCGTCTTCGCGGCCTCCGCCGCCGCCTGCAGATCCTTGACGCTGCCGGCCTCTGCGGCTGCAGCCACGGCTTTCTGCGCACGCTCAACGTTTTCGCGGACTGCCTTTTCGTTCTGTTGCACCGCGATGAGTTCCGCCTGCGCCTGGCGGCGTTGCAGCGGTTCAAGGCGGGCCGCGGCCTTGTCGACCTCGGCGTCAGCGGTCTCAAATGCGTCGTGTGTTTCCTTGCGGGCTTCTTCTGCTTCGGCGACGCTGAGTTCTTCCGCAGTGTCTTTGACACCAGCAGCCGCAACCTCGAGCTGTGCCTCCAGGGCGCCCAGCTGTGCACGCAAGTCGCCGAGCTCCTCGCCACGCAGCGCAGAGCGCAAGTCGGCCTCGGCCCGGGAGAGGTGCTCCCCCACTTCGCGGTGTGCGTCACGGGTCGCGCGGACCTCATCCACGTCTACGCACTCGAGCTCCTGCAGAATATCGGCGAGCGCGGCACGTGCCTTGTCTTCACGCGCACGCGCGTCCCCGCTCGCTGCAGCACCTGCATCGAAGCGAGCAGAAATGCCAGCAATATCCAGCACGGTGCCGTTATCGAGCGCGACAGTCACATCCTCATCAGCGGGCAGCGCACGCTCCTCGCCGTCAACGGTGACGCTCGAGTCCTTGCCCGAACGCAGAATCAGCTTGGCCGCCGCCTGCTCACGCAGGGAGGCAGCAAGCTCGACCTCGTTGGAGGCCTTTTCAGCACGCGTGACGTCAGCATCCGTGATGACACGACCCCGCGCAGCGGCGACCTCGCGGGCGTCCTTCACCGCCGCGTCGAGGCCATCGAGTTCGCTCACGCGCTCGCGCAGCTGGGCCAGGCGTTGACGGTCCTGGGCGTGTTCAGCAGCGACACGGGCAGCATCGCGGGCCGTGCGTGCTTCATCACGCACAGCCTTCGCCTTAGTGAGCGCCGCGGTGAGCTCCTCGACGGTCTCTTCTTCTTCCCTGGCGGCGGTCTCTGCGGCAGCGACGGCCTCAACGGCCGTCTTCAGTTGAGTTTCGTACTCCTCCAGGTTGCTGCGCAGCTCTTCCCGGCGCGCGAGGTCCTGGTCTGCGCGCTCAGAGTCGAGACGTGCGCGTTCCACGCCTTGGCGCTGTTGTTCCACGGCGGCAGCCATCTGCGTCGCCTTCGCCGCGGATGCTTCGCGCTCCTCCAGAACGGAGCGTGCCTCAGGCAGATCCTCACGCGCGCGCTCGAGCTTGTCATTCGCGCGAGCGTGACTGTCCACGAAGCCTGCAAGTTCATCAACCTTCTTCTGCTTCTGCGCGGCCTCGGCAACGCAGGCCTCGTGGTTCTTCTCCGCCTTGTTCAGTTCACCGGAGGCGCGCCCCTTCTCCGTGTAGTAACGGCGAAACTCGTCCGAGACGCGGCGCATGAGGTCAGTGTCGTCACCGAATGAGGTCTCGGCGTCCGTGCCGGTCTCGCGCTCCAGCGCCGCAGTCAGCGACGGCACGCCAGCTGCGGCGATGCCCTCATCAAGCTGGTCTTGGCGCAGGAAGAGCGTCGCCAGCAGAGCCTTGTCGAGATGTTCAGCGATAATCTCGTCGAGTCGTGCCTGAGCATCCGGACCGGTGAGGCTCTCGTGCTTCGGCGAGGTAATCTCCAGCTCCGTCTTCGAGCCTTTGATAAAGCGCTTATACAGCTTGAAGTCATAAGGGCCAATGCTCATGGACACGGTGACCTCGGGTGCCTCGTCCACGTCCACGGGTTTGAGCCACATGACACCGCGATCGGACAGCGTCTTATCGCGCGCTGTTTTCGCCGTGGACCCGGCACGCTCCAAAAGCGCGATGCCGAGCGCGTCGAGGATGGTCGACTTACCCGCCTCGTTGCCGCCATGAATAACGATGACGCCGGTATCCGGAAAATTGTCGGCTCGCAGGTGGCGCACGCCGCGGACGTTGTTCAATTCGATGGAATGAATACGCATGGTGGTTTAGGCTCCCTTGGCAGTAAGACGGAACAGCAGATTAGTGGCATCGCGCGCTTCGAGGTCGCCAGCGCTCATATCCTCGACGAGTTCTTCCAGCGCCGACGCGGCGAAGCCGGTAAGTCCGAGGTTGTCGAGCTCATCCGGGTCGGGCTCGGTCACCAAGTCCATAAGGCGCTCGCGCGGATAAAGCGCGGCAAAGATATCAGTGAGTTCATCAAGCCCTGATTCCAGCGCGCGCTGTGCGGTCAGACTCAGCGTGCCGGTGAGACCGTACTTGATGACGGTGCGGTCCTTATTCTCATAGGCACGCAGCTGCGACAGGAAAGACTCCACGTCTTCGAGGGAGTCAAGCTCCGCGGACACAGCGTCAAAGCGCCACTGCCCCACGTGGTGCTTTTCTACCGTCACCGTAGCCGGTCCCGTGCCGTCCTTTTCGATGGTGACCACGAGAGCATTGCCGGAATCACGCTCGCCGTTATCCGTCTCGAGGCCATGGAAATCCGTCACTTCGGGCGAACCAGAGAACCACACCGCGCCAGTCGCCGAGAGGTTCTGGGTTGAGTGCGTATCGCCCAAAGCAAGGTAATCGATAGAGCCGGAGCGAACGGCCTGCTCGACCTGCGCTAAGTCAATCTCTGCTGGCGAAGGCGTGGAGGTACGCGAGGAGACCTGGCCGTGGCCCACTGCGATCCGGATATTCTCCGTGGGCTCAAGTCCCTGCAGGGCCTCAGCAACGAGGTCACGGTTGACATGCTTGGTAAGCAACGGAGCCCCCACGAGCTCGACACCGTCGGCCACCTCCTGTGGCACGCTATCGCCCAAGACATAGACGTTCTCCGCAGTCGCGGTACGGAAAATCGAGTCAGCCACGAGAGGATCATGGTTGCCCGGCAACAGGTAAACAGGCACCGGCAGACCAGCGAGCACCTCATTGGCGCGGCCGGTGGTCTGGCGCGTAAGAGAGTTATGTTCAAAGACGTCTCCGGCGGCGACAATAAACTGCGCGCCGGTGCGCGTGGCGAGCTCGCCCAGGCGCTCAACGGCGGCAAGACGGGCGGCGCTAAAGCGGGCCTGTGCCTCGCCTTCGAGGAACCAGCGCTGCATTCCCCACTGGAAGTCCGAGGTATGGATAAAAGTTACGCGTTGAGTCATGGCTCCACCATAAAACAGGGGGTCGACATGACGCCGAGTTATATCGAACGCGCCGGCTAGGAGTCTTGCTGCATGCCTTTAGCGCTGCACCAAAAAATCGTAGAGTTCTTCGATATCGCTCACGGCGCGCAACAATTCGAGATTGGTGTGCGTGACAGAGCGCAAGGCCTTCCGGAGCAGATCCATATCGGAGTCCTCAAGGGCCGGCGCGATCTTGGGCTCAGGAATATCGGGCAGGCCGCGGCCGTTCCAGAACAGCTGGTTGCGCTCCGCGGAGTCCAGACCGGAGTTCGGCGAATACGCGTCGCGGGAAGCTTCCTGAGCTTGGGCCATCATGGACTGTTCCAGCGTGGCGAAGCTCAGGCCGCGCATGGCGAAGACGACGGAAGGGTCGGCGTCCATGCGCGCGGCGAGGCGGTCGACCACCGCCACGATGTGCTTGCAGAATGGAGCGTGATCCGGGCACGAGCAGCTAAAGCGCACGTCGTCGGGGTCCTCACCCAACAGGATATCGAGGACGCGGACGGGCAGGAGGCCGTCACGCGCGTCACGGATGGCATTGGGAGTGCGCGCCATAATCTCGCTGACCTGGCCCACATCGTCGTTGCTGCGGTACGGCAGCTGGATGAGCACGGCGAAGGGCTCGTTTTGGCTGCCGGCCACACGCCCGTGAATGGCGCCATTGCGCACGTCAAGGCCGACGACGTTGCCCGCATGAGCGTAGTCACGCCCGCGCGCCAAGCGTCCGGCGTCGACTTCCTTGCTCATGAAGGACACGAGGCGCGTCGCGGCCGGAGACATAGAGGATCCGGAGTGGTTGACGCGGTCGACCTTGAGGACCTCGTCCTGCGTAGTCACGCGCTTGCGCGTGCCGAAGTTGACGTAGGTGACGTTGTCAGGCGTCGAGCCATCGTTCGTTGCGTCGCCCGTGGTTGAATCCGCCATGGCCTACTCCCTTCCCCTATAGCTCATAAGATCAGCCAGCTGCTCGGGGCTGAGCTCGGTGAGCCAGCCTTCGCCTTCGCCCACGATGGCGCCGGCGAGCTGCATCTTGCCGTCGAGGATGTCCTGGATGGATTCCTCGAGCGTGCCCGCCGTAATCATCTTGTAGACCTGCACGTTGCGCTCCTGGCCGATGCGGAAGGCGCGGTCCGTGGCCTGATTTTCCACGGCGGGGTTCCACCAGCGGTCCATGTGGACCACGATATTCGCCGCCGTGAGGTTAAGGCCCGTGCCGCCCGCCTTGAGCGAAAGAATCATCACCGGCGGCCCATCGGGCGCCTGGAAACTCTCCACCATCTGGTCACGCTTATTTTTCGTCACGCCGCCGTGTAGGAACGGAATCTCACGGCCGAGTTGCTCCGTGAGGTAAGGCTGCAGGATATCGCCAAAGGCCTTGTACTGTGTGAAGACGAGAATGCGCTCGCCGGTCTGCGTGGCCTCATCGACAATGCGCATGAGTTCGCGAACCTTGCCAGAGCGGTGTTTGCCGCGAATGGTCACGGCGCTACCATCGCCCAAGTAGTGCGCCGGGTGGTTACAAATCTGCTTAATGTGTGTGAGCGAGGCGAGCACGAGGCCGCGGCGCGCCATGCCCTTCGTTTCCTCCAAGCGCCGCTGGATGGAGTCGACGAGCGCTTTATACAGCGCCGCCTGCTCCGAAGTCATCTCCACGGTAACGATCTGCTCGGACTTCTCCGGCAGGTCATCGATGATGGTGGGGTCAGTCTTCAGGCGCCGCAGGATAAAGGGCGCGATGAGCTGGCGCAGCCGCTCGGCCAGGCCAGGGTCATCCCCGCGTTCGATGGGCTTGGCAAAGTGGTTGCGGAAGAAGCTCGCCGAGCCCAGGACGCCCGGGTTACAGAAGTCGAGGATGGAACGCATCTCGCTCAGACGATTTTCCACCGGGGTGCCCGTGAGAGCTAACCGATGCCGCGACGGCAACGAGCGCACAGCCCGCGAGGCCCGCGTGCCGGAGTTCTTAATGGCTTGCGCCTCGTCGAGCACGACGCGGTCCCAGTCCACTTCGCCAAGCATGAGGAAGTCCCGCGAGGCCGTGCCGTACGAGGTGATGACGAGGTCGTAGTCGCGTGCCTTGTCCACGAAATCCTGATCGCGCAGGCGCTGCGAGCCATGCTGGACGAGGACTTTGAAGCTCGGCACGAACTTCGCGGCCTCGCGTGCCCAGTTACCTACGACGGAGGTGGGCGCGATGACGAGCGTAGGGCCGGGCTTCGCTTCCTCCGCAGCCGCGGCGGCGGCGTGCTCGACCGCGAGCAAGGAAAGCAGCTGCAGCGTCTTGCCCAGGCCCATGTCGTCCGCGAGCACCGCGCCGATATCGTTCTGGGACATCCAGTAAAGCCAGTCCACGCCGCGGCGCTGGTAATCGCGCAGCTCCGCATGCACCGTGTCCGGAATGTCGACGCGCTTGGGCGCCGGGGTCTCCATGCCGCCAAGCAAGGAGTTGAACCAGCCGCTGCCGGTGAACTCGATCGGGTCCTTGGCCATCGCCTCGAGCGCGAGCTGGCGCAGTTCCGCGACGGTGACCTCGCCGAAGTCTGCGTCGTCCGCGGCCTCGTTGAACTCCGCAAGCCGGCGCTGGACGTCCGCGATCTGGTCTTCCCAGCCCGGCGTGCCCAAGTCTCGAGCGTGCTCGGCGCGTATGAGGTCGCGTTCGAGTTCCTTCTTCATCCGCTCGCGCGATTGCTTGGCCAGCTTGGACATGTAGTCGCTAATCCGCGTGATGGACGCCGTATCCGCCATCACCCAGTTGCCGCGCAGGCGGATAAGTCCAGATTTCGAGGCGATGAGTTCGTCCATCTCGTCGTCGGTGAGCTCAATATCGCCCACGGACAGGCGCCAGTCATACTTAACCAGCTTTTCCATGCCGAGGTGGCGCTTCGTCGCGCCGTCCGCCCCGGAGTCAGCCTCGCGGGTCTCCAGTTTGGCGGTGGTCTCCATCTGGGACCATGCTTTGGGCAACATAACGTTGATCCCGGCCGTGCGCAGCGCCGCAGCGTCTGCGCCCACGAATTGAAGCAGGTCCTCGGTGCTGAGATAGACATCCCAGTCGCCCGCGTTCTCGTAGTAGCGGTCCGGCTCGCGCGAGCCCTCCTGTGCCAAGCGCGGCGCGATCTCGATGGCGCGGCGGCGCACGTCGCGCAGGCGCTCCACGCTCGTGCGGTCGAGCTGGCTCGTGCGGATGGGCTGCGGCGCATCCGTGCCCGAGCGCACGGCAAGGCGCACCGGCCACGTCGTATCCTGCCATCCCGGAGTAAAACTTTCGTCCCCGTCGTCTCCGGCACTGGAGGCGGCGGCAAAGCCGGGAGCGGGGGCATCGGCAAGCTCCTGCTCCGCCGGCGGCTCCTCGACGATGACCACAAGCTGGAGGTCGACCTGGGTAATGGAATCCTTCCACTCGTTCAGCCCGCGCAGGAGCTGGGCGCGGCCGCGCTTGACCGCCGTGGTCCGCAGGAGGGCATCGACGAACTCGTGCCACGGGTAAGGGCGAATCTGCGTGCGGAGGTCCTCGAGCTCAACGTAGGTAATCCAGTGCGTGAGCTCGTCCGCCATGTCATCAGTGAGCGCCCGGTTATTGACGGTAAGGATGCCGGGAGCCGCCGCGACCATCTCCGCGAGCCAGCCGCGCTCCCCCAGGCCTGAGGCAAGCTGCCACATGGGGAACCACTCGCCGGACTGGTAGTTCAGGCGCATGGTCACGCGCCCCGCGCGCACGAACTTCGTGAGTCCCTCATACGCACGCACGAGCCAGAGTAGATCCGGGGCGAGGCTTTCGCGCTGCTCTAGGCTCACGCCCGGCGCGCGCCGCGACACGGCGGTGAGCTGGCTTAAAATCTTCACCGTCTCATCTGGGCCAAACATGGCCATGGGCACCATGAGCGAGACGTCTTTGCCCTTGGGCGTGCGCAGCGTCATGCGTGCACGGTTGCGGAAAGATTTATTAGCAAGGATCTGATCCACGACCGCGGGGAAGGTGCCCTCCGGCACCGCGGCAGGCGTGATGATCTTGTGCCCTTCGACCTGTTCAATCCATAAACCTAGCCCGGAGACCGGCAGCCAGATTCCATGCACAAGGTACGAAGACATAACGACCATTCTAACATTCTGACCCCACCGCGCCGCCTGTCGGGTTTTCGCTGGACGCCGCACTGTAAGCCGCAGCGCTATCGCACGTAGGTTCGGGTTTATAGAATGATTTGACTAAAACGCCACGATCCACCAGTGTGTTCCGTACCATAGTGCGGGACAGACTCATCCGTAGGTCACGCTGTGTCCTGCGCAACTCTGTGTGTGGCTTACGCTCACCGCGGGCCCCCTTACAGAGCACAACTCCCGCAGTACACGACTCTCTACAACCAAAGGAGGCGTGAGTGACTACCTCAACCTGGTACGTACTCGCCATCATCATTTATCTCTTTGTCATGCTTGCGATCGGTTATTGGTCGTACAAGCAGACGAGCCAGTATGACGACTACGTCCTGGGTGGGCGTGGTCTCAACCCCTTCGTCGCGGCGCTTTCGGCCGGCGCCTCGGATATGTCCGGTTGGCTGCTCATGGGCCTGCCCGGCGCGCTCTTCCTCACCGGTTTCTCCGAGCTGTGGATGGCCATCGGTCTTACCGTCGGCGCCTGGTTCAACTGGAAGCTCGTGGCCCCGCGCCTGCGTGCCTACTCGGAGGTCGCCAACAACTCGATTACGGTGCCCTCCTTCTTTGAAAACCGCGTGCACGATCACTCGCGCGTGCTGCGTATCGTCGCTGCACTCGTCATCATCTTCTTCTTTACCTTCTACGTCTCCTCCGGCATGGTCTCCGGCGGCCGCTATTTCGAGTCGACGTTCCAGGGCGACTACTTGACCGGCATGCTCATCGTTGCTGCGGTGACGGTGGCCTACACCTTCATCGGCGGCTTCCTCGCGGTGTCCTACACGGACGCAGTTCAGGGCATGCTCATGTTCGCCGCGCTCATTATCGTCCCCGTCATGGCGATCATCGCGCTGGATAACCCGGCCGATATCTTCTCCTTCGCTGCGGAGAACCCCTACGCCACGGGCGGCGCTATTGAGAACCCACAGTATTTCTCGCTGTTCTCCGGCGTCTCCGCCGCTGTCATCATCGGCAACCTCGCTTGGGGCCTGGGCTACTTCGGCCAGCCGCACATCATCGTGCGCTTCATGGCGCTGCGCTCGCCTGCCGATGCCGCCACGGGCCGCCGCGTGGGCATTGGCTGGATGGCTCTGTCCATCCTCGGCGCCGTCTTCGTGGCGCTGGCCGGTACGGTCTTCTTCACCAACACCGACCACTCGATTACGGACCAGGAGAATTACGAGACCATCTTCTTGGACATGGCGCAGATCATGTTCCACCCGCTCGTCGCCGGCCTCGTGCTCACCGCGGTCCTTGCCGCCATTATGTCGACGATGTCCTCGCAGCTGCTCGTCGTCTCCTCCTCGCTCATCGAGGATCTCTTCACCATCGTCAAGAAAGACAAGCCCTCGGACGCGGTCATGATGAACCTCTCGCGCACCGCCGTCGTCGCCGTCGCCGTCCTCGCCGCCGTGCTCGCGATTAATCCGAACGACTCCATCTTGGGCCTCGTCTCCTTCGCCTGGGCCGGCTTCGGCGCCGCCTTCGGCCCACTGGTTCTGTTCTCCCTGTTCTGGAAGCGTCTCAACGCCCCTGGCGCCATCGCAGGCATGATTACCGGTGCCGTCGTCACCATCGTGTGGGGCATGACCTCCCTGGGCGACCTTATCTACGAGATTGTCCCCGGCTTCGCCGCCGCCGCGATCGTCACCTGGGTCGTGTCGCTTGCCACCGCCGCACCTCGCCCGGAGACTACCGCGGAGTTCGACGCCGCACAGGAGCTCATCGCGAAGGCCAACCGCGATAAGAACTTCCAGTTCGAAGGCGCCGCCGATTAACGAGCACCGTCTACGCGGAACCTTTCGCCGCGCCGGCCAGTCCAACTAAGTCGTGAATGCTTTTCTTCGCGACTCCGTGACTGCCCGGCGCGTGTACGTTTTTCTCCTCACTCTCGCCACCCTCGCCTTTCTCGTGCCCCGCTGGCTCAGTCCTCCCGCCTGGCTGTTTCCGCCAGGGCCTACCGATGCCACCCTTCCAGAACCTCGCACCCTCCTCACCGCCGTCCCCGTCGCCCCGGGCGAGCGCCACCGCGTCGTGGGCTACGAGCGCGAGGCCTTTGGCGACGGCTGGGGCAGGGCACGCGTGACGGGTCTCGAGCACTGCACGTCCCGGGAGGCAGCGCTTGCCGTGCAGTCGCGTCCGCGCGCCACGAGCTGCGAACCGGCTGCTGTCATTGAAGATCTCTATGCCGACACGCGCGTCTTCTCCACGGAAAGGCTCGAGGCTGACCACGTCTTTCCGCTTGCCGCCGCGTGGGACATGGGCGCCTGGGCGTGGGACGACGCGCGGCGCGTGGAGTTTGCCAACGACCCGCTCAACCTGGTTATCACCACGCGCGCGGCCAACCAAGACAAGTCTGACCAACTCCCCTCGCGCTGGATGCCGCCCGCGCGCACGCGGCATTGCTGGTACGCTCAGCGGCTGGCCGCCGTCGCCTACGCCTATTCCCTACCGTTGCCGGCCGCGGACCATAGAGCAGTGCGTCGCGCCTGCCGGTTGTAATTCCCCGTGCCCCCGGTTCGCGAAAGACCCTGTTCGCCTATAGGCTAGTTCCCTAATGGCCGCAGGCGGCTTGCCTGCGTGCACGAAGCACACAACGAAAGGTCTTCAGACAGGTCACCCCATGACTACTCTCGCCATCGCAATCCACGTCATCGCTGCCATCCTGCTCGTCGGCCCGGTCATGGTCTCTACCTCCATGTTCCCGGCCCAGATCGCCACCGCCAAGGGCGGCAACACCGGCGCGCTCAACGTCCTGCACCGCATCACGAAGACCTACGGTCTCTTCTCCGCCATGGTCCCGGTCCTCGGCGTCGCCGTGTTCCTCACGGATCTGGCGACCTACGGCAAGCAGGGTCAGTTCCACGCCTCCATCGCTCTCGCCATCATCGCCTGGGCTCTGCTCATTTTCGTCGTCATCCCCAAGCAAAAGGCTGTCGTCGCGGCTCTGGGCGGCGACACCGACACTGTGCAGGCTGCTGCCCCGGCCGATAAGCCGGTCGATCTGGAGAAGTCCCGCTCCCAGATTGCGATGTTCTCCGGCATCTTCAACCTGCTGTGGATCATCATCGCGATCCTCATGTTCATTTAACGCGCCTCGCCTTGCGCGTCCTCGCGCGCTCGGTACCGTGTTGTCCCCGGCGCCAACCACATGCGAAAGACCCGGCCAGCGAACTCCTCTCGAGTCCGCTGGCCGGGTCTTTTCTGCGGTCTAGGCGTCTAGCTGGCTAGTCGCGCCAGCCACCGCGACGGTCATCACGGTCGCGGCTACCGCGGAAACCACCACGGCGGTCATCACGGTCGCGGCCACCACGGTAACCACCACGGCGATCGTCACGGCCACCACGGCGGTCATCACGGTCGCGGCCGCCACGGTAGCCTCCGCGGCGATCGTCACGGCCACCACGATCGTTGTCGCGACGCGGCGGACGACCAGTGTCCTTCGTAATGTTGATGAGCTGGCCGGAAATGCGCGTGTCCTTGAGACGGTCGAGCACGGCCGGATCCATGTCCTTCGGCAGGTCAACCAGGGTATGCCCCACGGCGATGGTAATGCGACCGAAGTCCTTGGAGGTCAAGCCACCTTCGTTGGCCAGGGCGCCGACGATGGCACCGGGGCGGACATTCTGGCGCTTGCCGACATCAAGGCGGTAGGTAACAAAGTCACCGTCAGGACGACGCGGGCCGCGATCACCACGGTCGCCGCGGCCACGGAAGCCACCGCGGTCGCGGTCACGACGGTCGTCGCGCTCAAAGCGGTCACGGTCGCGGCGGTCACGCTTGGACTTCGGTTGCTCCTTGAGTAGGAACTCCTGGCCTCCCTGCAGCTGCACGGCGAGTGCGGCGGCAATGTCGTCCATGGCCACATTGTTGGTCTCCGAGTACTTGCGCACGAGGCCGCGGAAGAGCTCCATCTGCTTGTCCTCGAGAGACTCGCCGATAGACGCCGCGAACTTCTCCTTGCGCTTCGCGTTGACCTCGTCGACGCTGGGCAGATCCATTTCCTCGAGGCGAGCATTGGTCACGCGCTCAATGGAACGGAGCATGCGACGCTCACGCGGGGTGACGAAGAGGATGGCCTCGCCTGTGCGGCCGGCACGACCGGTACGGCCGATGCGGTGGACATAGGACTCCGTGTCATTCGGAATATCGTAGTTGATGACGTGCGTGATGCGGTCCACGTCCAAGCCACGGGCCGCGACGTCTGTCGCGACGAGGATGTCCAAGCGGCCATCCTTGAGCTGGTCGACGGTGCGCTCACGCTGCTGCTGCGCGATGTCGCCGTTAATGGCGGCCGCGTTGTAGCCGGCGTCGCGCAGGGTGTCTGCAACTTCTTCGGTCTCGTGCTTCGTGCGGCAGAAGACAATCATGCCGTCGTATTCGATGACCTCCAGGATGCGCGTGAACGCATCCATCTTCTGGCGGTGTGCCGTAAGCAGGTAGCGCTGCGTGATGTTGTCGTTCGTGCGGCGCTCAGACTTGACGGTAACCTCAGCAGGTTCATTGAGGTACTGCTTGGACAGGCGGCGAATGCCATTGGGCATGGTCGCGGAGAAGAGTGCGACCTGCTTGTCTTCCGGAGTATCTTCGAGGATGCGCTCGACGTCTTCCTGGAAGCCCATGTTGAGCATCTCGTCCGCCTCATCGAGCACGAGAAAGCGCAGCTGCGAGATGTCCAGCGAGCCCTTCTCCAAGTGGTCGATGACGCGACCCGGGGTGCCGACGATGACCTGTGCGCCACGGCGCAAGCCCGAGAGCTGGATGCCGTAGGCCTGACCACCATAGATGGGCAGGATTTCAATGCGGCCTAGGTGGTCCGCGAAGGACTGGAAGGAGTCTGCGACCTGCAGGGCGAGCTCACGCGTCGGCGCGAGAACGAGGGCCTGCGGGTGGCGGGCATCCGGATCGATCTGGGACAGGACCGGCAGCGCGAACGCTGCGGTTTTACCCGTACCGGTCTGTGCAAGGCCCACGACGTCGCGGCCCTCCATCAAGATCGGAATGGTCTCTGCCTGAATGGGTGAAGGGGTGGTGTAGCCCACCTTGGCAACGGCCTCCTGAACTTCTTCAGGTAGACCGAGGTGCGCAAACCCCTGGGAGTCGTCATTGGCCGAATCCTCAGATTCGGCGCCGGTGTCCTCAGAAGTTGCCGCAGCCCTGGTGTCGTTGTCATTCGAGTCCGTGGCGCTATCTGCCACGACGTTATCCGTGGCATTGCCTGCCACGACACCTTGCGTGTTTTCCTGAGATTCCGACTGATTGAAATTTTCTTCCGGTTCGTTGACGCCGCCGGTGGCGTTATCGGTAATGCTCATTGCTCCACCCACACTACTTGACGCAGGCAATAAACACCATTGAATACACAAATAGTTACGTGTTGGTGGGCGGAAACACCGCGGTGCGCTCCCCACCCGAATGGTCACAATGGCTCGTCCCGGTTGCTAGTTCCGGTCGCGCCTCTCCCCTTCCCGCAGTATGCCCGCAACACGAAACGGCACCCACGATTCCATCGTGGACGCCGTCCTTATGCGAGGTGTTAGCGCATGTTCACGCTAACGAAAGCTACGCCAGATTAGAGGACGGGCGACAGTCCAGCGTCGTCTTGTCCGGAGACGCGGAACAGGTGCTCATTGACGAACTCGCCCACGCCCCAGCGTGCGAGCTCACGGCCGTAGCCGGAACGGCCCACGCCGCCGAAGGGCAGGCCAGCGGCGGTCACGGAGGCCTCGTTGACGAAGGTCATGCCGTCTTTGAGCTGGGAGGCGACCTTCGCAGCAGCCTCCACGTCGGCGCCCCACACGGAGCCGGACAGGCCGTACTCGGAGGCCTCGTTAGCCACCTTCACGGCCTCGTCTGCGTCCTTGACCTTGTAGACGATGGCGACGGGACCGAAGATCTCGTTGCAGCCCACGTCTGCCTTCGGGTCGACGTCGGTGAGCAGCGTGGGCTCCATGTAGGCGCCCTCGCGATCAAGGGCCTTGCCACCCACACGAATGGTGGCCTCACCGTTCTGCGCAGCCTTCTCGAGTCGCTCAACAATCTCGTCGCGCGCGTCGATGGAGGACAGCGGTCCGATGTCCGCGTTCTCGTCGTCGAAGGAGCCGACCTTCATCGCACCGATCTTCTCCTCGAGGTACTCGACGGTGCGGTCGTAGAAGTCTTCCATGACGATAAGGCGCTTGGGCGCGTTGCACGCCTGGCCGGTGTTATACATGCGGATGGGCAGGTACTGGTCCAGAACCCACTCAAGCTTCGCGTCGTCGAGAACGATGAACGGATCGTTGCCGCCCAGCTCGAGCACGGACTTCTTGTAGTTTTCGCCTGCGGTCTTCGCCACGGCAGCGCCAGCGCCCTCGGAGCCGGTGAGCGAGACGCCCTTGATGCGCTTATCCGCCACGAAGTCATCCATCTGGGAGCCCGAGGCGTAGATATTGATATACGCGTCCTTGGGCAGGCCCGCCTCGACGAGCAGATCCTCACAGTCCTGGGAGGACAGCGGGCAAATCGACGCATGCTTCAGCACGATGGTGTTGCCCAGCAACAGGTTGGGAGCAGCGAAACGGGCGACCTGGTAGTACGGGAAATTCCACGGCATGATGCCTAGCAGCGGGCCAAGCGGGTCCTTGCGCACGTAGCTGTGAATGGCACCCTGCGCCGGGAGTTCCTCGTCCGCGAGCAGCTCGTGCGCGTGCTCGGCGTAGTACCGGTAAATGTCGGCGACGATAGAAATCTCCGCCTTGCCCCAACGCGTGAGCTTGCCCATCTCACATCCGATGTGCTCGGCGAGTTCCTCCGCGCGCTCCTCGTAGAGGTCCGCGGTACGCGCCAGCACGGCGGCGCGCTCATCGATGCTTGTCGCGCTCCACTCCTTAAAGGCCGCCGTGGAGCGGTCTAAGATGCCATCGCGATCGGAGTCCGCGATGCGCTGAAAAGTCTCTTCTTGCTTACCAGTGTTCGGGTTATTTAATGCGAAATCAGCCATGGCCCCCTGCGTACCCGCACACCCGGCATCCTTCAATGAAGAACGGTGACGACCGCGGCTCACCACGCCAAAGACACGTCATACCTTTGCATATAAAGATCTGTTCGGGCTTAGGCGTGGCGGCTGGCCCAACGTCATACCCGCCAAGGCGGTGGCGACCACCGAAGTATGCGTGGCGCCGGTGGCGACGATGGCCTTCTTTGTCATTTCCATGGTTTCGAGAGTCCGTCGCGGCCCGCCGGGCGGTAGCCAATTCAACCGTAACCAACGCACCCGGAATAAAGCACAGATGCGCGCCGTTGTAGCCACCATGACCACGAGCGATCTGTTTAAGCCCCTGTCCCTCGGCCGTTACGAGCTGGCCAACCGCGTGACCATGGCGGCCCTCACCCGCTCCCGCGCGGGCGAGTCCGGCATCCCCACCGAGCTCCACGCGGAGTATTACTCGCAGCGTGTCAGCAACGGACTCGTCGTCACCGAGGGCACCTTCCCCGCGGTGTCCACCCGCGCCTTCCCCGGTCAGGCCGGTATCGAGACTGCAGAGCAGCAGGCCGGTTGGGCCAGGGTTGCGGACGCCGTCCACGCCAAGGGCGGCACAATCTTCATGCAGATGATGCATGCCGGCCGCCTGTCCCACACAACGCTATCGAACGGCCCGCAACCGGAGGCACCGTCCGCCATTGCCTCGGGCACCGCCGTACGCGACTTCGAGACCCGCAAAGACTGCCCGGTGCCCCGCGCCTTGGAGACCTCGGAGATCCCGCGCATCATCGAACAGTTCCGTGCCGCCGCCCGCCGCGCGGTCGACGCCGGCATTGATGGCGTCGAAATCCACGGCGCTAACGGATACCTGCTCCATGAATTCATGGGCGCCGTCTCCAACCAGCGCACGGACGAGTACGGCGGCTCGCCCGAAAACCGCGCCCGCCTGCTCATCGAGCTCACCCAGGCCCTTGTCGAGGAAATCGGCGCCGACCGCGTCGCCATCCGCCTGTCCCCCAAGATGAATGCCCAGGGGCCCATCGATCCCGAGGACAACGACGCAGAGGTCGCCGCCACCTACGGTGCCTACCTCGACGGCATCAAGGATCTGAACATCGCCTACGTATCCTTGCTCTGGGGATTCGAGGAGAACGCGCTTATCCAGAACCTTGCGGAGAAAGCCCGTGCCAACGGCACGACCCGCGTCCTCTTCAACACGGGCTTCCCCACCGTCACCCAGCTTTCCGATGCCGCCGCGCTCATCGAGCGCCCCTACGTCGACGCCGTCGTCGTAGGCCGCATGATTCTGGCTAACCCGGATCTCTCCCGCCGCTGGGAGGAGGGCCTTGAGCTCAACGAGCCGGACCCCGCCACCTTCTACGTGGGTGGCGCACATGGTTACACGGACTACCCGTTCGCTAGCTAGTTACGCTCCCGCTCACCGCTCAGCAACGCCGCCGCACTCCTCGTCTGGGGACTGCGGCAGCGTTGCTTTTATATTGTGCGCGCATGGTGCGTGCTGCGCTTAGGTCTCGAAGACGCGCTTGAGTCGATCGAGCCGGTCCTGGTATTCCTTGACGCGCTCCGCGTATCGTTCACCAATCGTCACGATGACCGAGTTGGCAATCATGAGCGGCACAGACATGGACAGCCAGCCATCGCGGGCGCCACGCGGGGACGCCAGCACGATATCCGGGATGGGCGAGAGAATCTGCAGATTATCCGTCACGAGCAGGATGTGTGCGCCAACTTTCTCCGCGTGCGCGAGGAGGTGGCGCAGCTGCCTGGAAGCTTTGCGGAACTCGAAGACGATGAGGACGTCCTTACCCGTCATGGTGAGCACAGCCTCCGCATTCTCATGCGCCGTCAGGTCGGTGAGGTCATGTACCGCAAGGCCAAAGCGGCCGAGACGGCGATAGTACATCTCAGACAACAGCGCGGAGTCGCTGCGGCCATAGATATAAATGCGCTCGCCTTCCATGATGAGATCCGCCGCAGCGTCGATATCGCGCTGCTTCACGTTCTTCGGGATGAGAATGAAGTTATCAATCTCAGACTGCACCATGTTGCCCAGCGTGGAACCATCGCGCATAGTCGCTGCCCGCGGCTTGAGCGTCTCCACGTGACCAGCAAGGAAATCAGAGTGCATGTCGCGCAGATCCGCGCGCAGCTCAAGGAAACCCTTGTAGCCGAGTTTCTTCGAGGTACGCGTCACGGCAGAGGGATGAACGCGGGCACGTGCGGCCACGTCTTCGCCGCGCCACAAGGCGGCCTCTGCTGGGTTGGATAGCAACACATCAACGATCGCGAGGTCCGACTTATTCAGGTCGGCACGATGACTCTCGACACGTTCTTGAAAACTCACGGGCGCTAGTCTAATGAAATTTTTATTTCCCAAGTAACCCGTTGGTCATTTTTTGGTTCCGCACGCGCAGACGGCGCGGGATAACCGTTTCTAACGGCTCGCGAGCAAAGAACCAACCGCTCAGCCCCACGACGGCAATGACCGCACATAGCCCAAAGGCTGCCATAAATCCCCATTCGTCCGCGAGTGCACCAATGACGATGGGGCCTAAGATTTGACCAAAGTCGCCCGCCATCTGGAATGCGGAGAGCACCTGGCCGCCAGAGCGCTCGTTGCCAATAACGTCCGCGAGTGCTGCCTGCTGCGCCGGATTGATAAGGCCCGAGGCCGCGCCGGCCAACACGGAGAATACGATGAGCGAGACCACGTGGTCCGCGAACCCCAGCGTGCCCATGAAGACCCCGGAGCCCACCAGGCCACTTATGATGAGGGGCTTGCGGCCCCACCTGTCTGCCAGGCGGCCCGAGAATTGCAGAACCGTCGCATTACCCGCCGCGAACGCCGCCAGCGCGAAACCAGAAGCCGCCGCACCGTTGTGAAAGACGGATGCCGCAAACAACGGAAGCACGGAGACGCGCACGCCCATGTTGATCCACGAGTGCGCAAAGTTCGACGTCAGCGCGGCGCGAAACGCCGTGTCAGACCATGCGTCACGCACCGCCATGTGTGGCGCCTCGTGGGCACGTTCCTCCTGGGGGTCGACCTTAGGCATGAGCACCGCCACGATAAGCGCGGCAATGCCCACGCCGACGCCGTAGATAAAAAACGGCCACCGGAAGCCGAGGAACGACAAGGACGCGCCCACCAGCGGTCCGGCCACGTTACCCAAGAGGAATGCCGTGCCGTAGAGTGCCGAACACTTGCCGCGAATCGTGGGCGGCGACAAACGCACGATAAGTCCCATGGCGGAAACCGTAAACATCGTCGAGCCAATGCCCGCGATGGCGCGCAACGCGAGGATGTGCCAATAGCTTTGCGACAGAGCAACCATGCCCGTGGCAACACCCACCGTGGTAAGGCCCACGAGGTAAATCCGGCGCGAGCCCAACATATCCACGAGGCGTCCGGACGCAGGCGCAAAGAACAGCCGCGACGCGGCAAATGCAGAGACCACACAACCCGCGGCCGCCATCGACACGTCGAAGCTCACCACGAACTGCGGCAGCAGCGGCGCAATGAGCCCGTAGCCAATCGCAATCATGAACGCCGCAGCGACCATAATCCAAATCTCACGCGGTATCTTCGCCTCAATCTGCGGCTCTACCGACTGCTGCGGCTCCGGGTGCGGCATGCCAGAAGATTCCGCGACGGACTGGCGTGACGCAGACAGTTCCCTGTCGTGTTCCGAAATTTTTTCTTCCCCTTTCTTCGTGCTATTCAGTCTATCGCTCTTGGATGCGCCGCTATAGTCGCCACATTTCGAACACGATTTCGATGTTCGGCATTGTCCGGACCCGGCGTGTTGGGGCCTAGCCCTACTCTGCGAAGCATGAACACTGTTGCTGATACTCACCTTGCCATCGAACTCTCCGCCGCAGAGACCGTGTCCAAGCTGCGCACCGTGCTGCGCCACCCGCGCTCCCTTGCCCGGCCCGTCGCCAGCTGGCGTCCGCCCACACTGGCGCTGCCTGCCGTGGGGGCTGCCCCACCGCTTATCATCGCGCTCACGCGCTATCGCGTGGGCCCGGTGGCCAAGGCTCGCGTCCGCGGTTATGGCGCCACCCGCGAGCCCGCGTATCTCATCAGCGCGCGGATCACGGATCCCACCGGACCGCTGCGTAGCGACGCCGCACTCGTCGCCGCCGAAGCATGGGTGCGCGCTGCGGTCAGCCCGGCGCCGGCACCCGCCGAAGAGGACACGTCACGCCCGGCGCTCGCAGCGGTCGACACGCCGCATGACTGCTACGGCGGAGACGCGGTGCACGAGATCACGACGTCCTCGGCCGCCACCTTTGTCTGGCTCGTGGACCGTGACTTCCGCCCGGTGCCGTCACCGTTGTCCATGTTCGAAAGCTTTGCGTCTGCGGCCTAACCAGCCACCGGCCATGGCCGCGAACCACTACCGGGGACCGCTGCCGCGCTGCGACTTAAGCCCTGTGGCGGCCTTGTGCGTCTGCGCCTAGCGCGCGAGAGCCCTCGTTGCGGGGCGTTCCTGCGGTGCCGGTAGTTTCGCGTGCGAGCTCATTCAACGCACGGCCGGCGTCCTTGACTTCTTGCTCGCTCTCAGTGAGAAGAATGCGCGACAGCCGCGGCTCGTTGCCGCTAAAGGTAAAGAAAGCCATGGGGCGCGGCGGCATATAACGCACCAGGACGAGCACGATGAGCACGCAGAACGTTTTATCAATGCTGTCGCAGATGAGGTTCTGCAAGATAGTGGCTTCCACCTCGCCCATGCGCAGCAGCACAAAGAAGTTCGCGAAGGATTCCGCGTTCGGCGTCGAGTCGCCGCGTAGCGCAACGAGGACGGTAAGCGACGACAGGATGCCGTTGATCAGACCGATGAACGCACCGCGCGCCATGACGCTGCCGAGTGAGGAGAACACGGAGACGCGCGCGCAATAGCTCACGGCCAGGGCAACGAAGGCTGCGGAGACCACGTGCGGAATCATCATGGGTGCCGAGAATCCCCAAAGCACGGCGGTAAGCCCGGCGGTCGCGAGCCCGAGGATCGGTCCGCCAATGACAGTTGCGCCGATGGTGCCCAGCGTGTCGCCATAAAAAGGCAATCCCAGGCGATCGACGGACATGCCCACCACAATGTTGACGAACACGCCCATGGGCACGATGATGAACACACGGTCAGGCGCACTGCCGTATCCAGCAATGAGAAACAGTACGGTCGCGACGGCGACGAGGATGTACATCGTCTCCTCTGCCGGAATGTCATAGATGCGGTGGAGCGGGATGTCCCCTGGCCATTGAAACAATGCGACAAACCACTGGCTGGCTAGGAGCGCGACGCCCACAACAGCGAGGACGGTGCGCCACCGCGCTTGGGTCTGGGACTCCACTGTCCTGTCGTCCTCGTCTCTTATCTAGGCCATGGCGTGCCGCCGCGCCGAGTGGAACCGGCGCGGCACATACATTCGGGCTATTAGTTTTAGTTTAACGCGACGGCAGATACTTTAACGCGGCGGTCGGCACATTTCTTCAGCAGTGGCTATCCAACCCAACGCCGCAGACTAGTCACGCGTGATGTCGGTGCCCTCGGCGTCGTCGTCAGTCTCCACGTCGTCCTCGTCCTCGTCGAAGTCGTCGTCACCGTCCAGCTCGTCCGCGTCGAGATCATCGGCGCCGAAGATGTCGTAGACCTCAGGCTCGTCATAGTCGTCATCGTCGAAGGACACGAGCTGTGCTTCCCAATCGAGGGCCTGCTCGGAGACGAGTCCCAGTACGTCGAAGAGACGATCAAAGTCGGTGTACGTGCCCAGCTCGAGGGTCTCGGCGGGAATCTCGATGACGGGGCCTTCGCCCAGGCCATTGCTCAGCAGCTCGAGGCGGTCATCATCGAAGTCGTCGCCCAGCTCCCACAGCTCGTGGATGGACTCGTCTTCGAGCTCCTCAAACTCTTCTTCATCAAAATCGAAAGCCACGAAGCGCACGACGGCGCAGGGCTCGCCGTCCACGGACTCAACGAGCACGCGCAGCTCCGAGTCATTGGCGACCTCGGCGACAACGAGATTCGGGTTGAACTCGTCTTGTGCGAATTCAAGTTCCGCAATGCGCTCATCGGTGCCCTCGAGCAGATCGCGCAGCACCGTGACAACCTGGTCGGTCGCGATGTGGCGCGCCACAGCGTCGAGCGCGTCGTCCACGGAGAAGGCGACGGAGACCAAGACGGCCTCAAATTCCTCATCGTCTTCGTCGACATCCGCCGCCGCGATGTACACGTTGGCCGCCGGCAGCAGCGGATCGATCTCCTGGAACTGAATCTCCAGGTCAGAGGTGATAGGAACGAACATGATGTCATCGTGAACGCGGGACTCGATGCCCTCAGCGTCCAGTGCAGTCGCAATATCTTCAAAGAAGCTCATGGTGACCCTTTCGATTCGTGATGGCGTGCACGAGGCGGTGGCTTCCGTCCACCGCCACAGCTTACCTTTATTCCAGCGTGCCCGTGATGAATCCCAGTTGTGCCGCCAACTCTGGGCGGCCGACTCCCCACTCGCACATGTTGTAATTATCCCAGGCCACGCGGCGTTGCGAGTACGGATCCGCCTCGACACGCACCACGTCGTCGAAGACAAGAGTCTCGCGCAAGGCCAGCTGAACGCGTGCCTCCTCGCCCGCGGGCACGAGGCGATGGGCCGTATCGGCCGGGTGCGCGACCCGGTACGGTGGCCACTCTGGACCCGGTTCGCCGCCGTGGATGAAGGCGGCCCACTGGCGCTGCATGAGGACCGTGAGTTCATCGAAGCTCTCTGTCGAGCCGATACGCGTGAGCGTCGACATGCGCGAGGCCTGCGCGTCGCCGAAGACATTGGAGAGCTCAAGCGAATGCATAGCACCAAGCCCTAACCAGCGCAGCGCCACCGGCGCGAAGTCGAAACGGTACATCCATGTCGGTGCGACCAGGCTGTGTGCCTCGGCGACGCGCACAGACGGCGCCCAAAAGAGGGCATCGGCAAGCAAATGCGCAAAGTCCGCGCGCGTGGACGCGCCGTTATAGGCGGCGACGACGGCAGGCGCGCCCTCCTCGTCGAAGCTGGAGAGCAGGTGCAACGCCGCGCGCTGGCGGGCAAATTCGCGCTGAAAGAGGAACTTACCAAAACTCGCCTCATCCGAATTCGTGCCGATGAGCAGCGGCACGGGGGCCTGCTCGCCCGCCTCAAACGTATCGATGGGGTGCCGCGGCACCAGATCCCCGTCGACGGTGGGCGCGTAGCAGGAGTTGAGATGGAGAAGCTCACCCGCGCGCCACATCATGGATTGCCCCGCGCGCACGATGTCCGCGAAGTGCTGGTTCTGGACGTCCCCTAGCGTGGCCAGGCGCGGCAGGGACAGCTTGTTTACCAGCTCGCGGGCCCACAGGGTCGACTGCGTGCGCGAATGGATCATGGAAATGGGCGGCGATTGCGCAATGGCGCGGTGAAACAGCCCGCGCGCAGCCGGGGTGCCCATGAGCGTAAGCACGGCCGCACCGCCGGCGGACTCCCCCATGAGCGTGACGGAGTCCGGGTCGCCACCGAAGCTCGCAATGTTATCGCGCACCCACTTCAGCGCGAGGAGCTGGTCGCTCACGGCCGGGTTGGCGCAAGCACCCTCGGCTGCGCTGAGACTGCGCATGTCGAGGTATCCCAACGCACCGAGCCGGAAGTTCACGGAGACGTAGACGACGTTCATGGTCTGCGCGAGCTGAAAGCCACGCAGCATGAGCATGTGGGAGGAGCCGACGATAAACGAACCGCCGTGGAGATAGACGACCACGGGCAGGGTCTCGTCCGTGTCGGGGCGCACGACGTCCAAATGGAGGCAGTCCTCAGAGCCCACAATCTTGTCCGTCCACGAATACGTGGGCTGCGGGGCAACCGGCCCAAATTCGCGACAGTCACGAATGCCTTCCCACCCCTGTGCGGGGCGTGATCGCTGAAAGCGTCCCGAGCCGCTCGTATCCGCGCCAAACGGAATGCCGCGCCAGGAGCGCACGGCCGCTCCCGAAACGTCCTCATACAGACCGCGCACCCAGCCCTGCTGAGTGTGCACCGTCAAGGCATCCGCCAGCGCATTATCGGCCCTTAACTGGGCACGACGTGCGCGCGCATGAGCCTCCCGAGCGGCCCGCCGCGCCTCGGACACGGTGGGCTCATACCCATGGTCCGCTCGCGCCTGACCCGCGGCGCCACGAGGGAGCCGCGGGGGCGTGTTTTCCGGGCGGTGTGCGCGCGGTGGACGGTTGAGCGAGCTCATGCCTCCAGCGTAATTCCGTACACTCGATCCTGCGTACCAATGACAAACATGATTTAAGGAAGCGACCATGATTTCAGACAAGCTCTTTGGAAAGAAGTCCTCGACCAAGGCTGAGGTGCAGCCGCGCGACGACGGCGAGGGCACCGTCCTCACGGAGGAAGAGCGTTCCCTCAACGATTCCTTTCGCACGCAATGGGCCACGGAAAATTCTGACGGTGACAAGTTCTCCGCCATCATCTTGAGCACGCTCGACCGGGCGGTCGGTATTCAGGCCAGCACCATCTCGAAATACGTGGACGGCGTAATCGAGAAGAACCAGAACGTCTCCATGGACACCCGCCAAGGCGTTATCGATGACCACTTCCTCAAGATCGTCACGGGCACCGGCGCCGGTGCCGGCGGCGCCGCGGCCATTCCGGGTATCGGTTTCGCGACGGGTACTGCGGCGATTGCCGCGGAGTCCGTGGTCTTCCTCGAGGCCGCCACGTGGTACATCCTGGCCTCGGCTAAGCTCCGCGGCATAGCCATTGAGGACAAGGAACTGCGCCGCGCACTTGTGCTCATGGTGCTTTCCGGCTCCCGCGGCACCGCCATCGTTGACACCTTCTTCACCGAGGCTGCCGATGCCCCCGGTGCGGCCACTGCCACCCGTCCCGGTTCCCTTGCCTCGGCCGCCGCGCTCACGCGCTTTTCCGCACCGACGCTGCAGGGCCTGTCCGGCCGCCTGGCCAAGACATTCACCAAGAAGGTCGTCGGCCGCTTCAAGTGGGCATGGCTGTCCAAGCTGCTGCCGTTGGGCCTGGGCGCCGTCGCCGGCGGCATCGCCAATCGCAAGCTAGCGCGCAGAGTCATGGACAACGTACACACGCAGCTGCGTGCTCTATAAGGACCCTGCACCTCCGTGTCCGCCCCGTGGCCCCAGAGCACGACCTGTGTACTACTTTCCGACTTCGTCCTGCGCTGGGTGGTGGACGCGGCACCCCCGCTTGGGCGAGCGTTCCCCACACCGTAACGAATAAGCGCAGGTTAGTGGGCGGAAATTATGCACCCACTCTAAAAGTCACCAAACGACCCCCCACTCTGTGAATGTTTCACAGTGTGGGGTTTATCATGGTGGGCAGACTATCGGCACCGGTGGGCCTTCTGCAGGCCCTTCTAGATTCCGGCCGTCGGTCCCAGCGTCGAATAAACGACCGCGATAAACGCAACTTAAATAAGCATGTAAGCAAGGAAATGAGGCGAGCATCTGCCGTGAGCAACTCGAGCATCTTCGGCCCCAACGCATGGCTGATTGACGAACAGTTCCAGCAGTATTCCAAGGACCCGAACTCCGTCGACAAGGAGTGGCGCGAGTACTTCAAGGCCAACGGCGCCCCGCAAAGCGCAACGCAGTCTCCGGCTGCCGTGAAGCAGTCCGAGGGTTCTTCCATCGAAGTCAAGCAGTCCGCGCGCGAGACCAGCACGTCTGCCGCCGCTGCCGACGCTCAGGCTTCCACGAAGAAGGCTGCACCGGCACCGGATAAGCCGGCTTCCAAGAAGTCCGCTGCGAAGAAGTCGCAGTCCCCGCTCGAGCGCATTGGCGAGGCACCGGAGCCGGGCGAGACCCAGCTCAAGGGCATGTTCAAGGCCATCGCCAAGAACATGGACGAGTCTCTGACCATCCCCACGGCCACCACCGTGCGTGATATGCCGGTCAAGCTCATGTGGGAAAACCGCGCGCTCATCAACGATCACCTCAAGCGCACCCGCGGCGGCAAGATCTCCTTTACCCATATCCTCGGCTACGCCATGGTCAAGGCCGTACAGATCCACCCGGCCATGAACGTGCGTTACGAAAACAAGGACGGCAAGCCTTTCGTTATTCAGCCCGAGCACGTCAACTTGGGTCTAGCCATCGACCTTCCACAGAAGGACGGATCCCGCGCCCTCGTCGTTGCCGCCATCAAGGACTGCGAGCACAAGTCCTTCGCCGAGTTCCTCGACGCCTACGAGGACATCGTCGCGCGTTCCCGCAAGAACAAGCTGACCATGGATGACTTCTCGGGCGTGACCATCAACCTCACCAACCCGGGCGGCATTGGTACCCGCCACTCCATCGCCCGCCTCACCAAGGGTTCTGGCGCGATTATCGGTGTCGGTTCTATGGATTACCCGGCCGAGTTCGCTGGTGCCTCTGCAGACCGCCTCGCTGAACTGGGCGTAGGCCGCCTCGTCACCCTGACCTCCACCTACGACCACCGTGTCATCCAGGGTGCGGAGTCCGGCGAGTTCCTGCGCACCATCGGCCAGCTCATCAATGATGACGCCTTCTGGGATGAAATCTTCAAGTCCATGGGCGTGCCCTACGCTCCGTTCCGCTGGGCACAGGACGTGCCGAACACCGGCGTGGACAAGAACACCCGCGTCATGCAGCTCATCGAGGCCTACCGCTCCCGCGGTCACCTCATTGCAGACGTCAACCCGCTGAATTGGCGCCAGCCGGGCCTGCCTTGGCCGGATCACCGCGACCTGGACATGCGCACCCATGGCCTGAGCATCTGGGATTTGGATCGCACCTTCAACGTCGGCGGCTTCGGCGGCAAGGAGCAGATGACGCTGCGCGAGGTGCTCTCCCGCCTCCGCGCTGCCTACACCCTCAAGGTTGGCTCCGAGTACGCCCACATCATGGACCGCGACGAACGCGAGTGGCTGCGCGACCGCCTCGAGGCTGGCGTCCCGAAGCCCACCAACGCTGAGCAGAAGTACATCCTGCAGAAGGTCAACGCGGCAGAAGCCTTCGAGAACTTCCTGCAGACCAAGTACGTGGGCCAGAAGCGCTTCTCGCTGGAGGGCGCCGAGTCGCTCATCCCGCTCATGGACTCCATCATCGACACCGCTGCAGGCCAGGACCTCGACGAGGTCGTCATCGGCATGCCGCACCGTGGTCGCCTCAACGTCCTGTTCAACATCGTGGGCAAGCCGCTGGCCGACATCTTCGATGAGTTCGACGGCAAGTACAAGGAAGGCCAGCTCGGCGGCTCCGGCGACGTCAAGTACCACCTCGGCGCCGAGGGCGAGCACTACCAGATGTTCGGCGACGGCGACATCAAGATCACCCTTGCCGCCAACCCGTCCCACCTCGAGGCCGTTGACCCAGTCATGGAGGGCATGGCCCGCGCGAAGGAAGACCTTCTGGGCAAGCCGGGCGAGCACCCCGTCGTGCCGATCATGCTCCACGGCGATTCATCCTTCAACGGTCTGGGCATTGTCCAGGAGACCATCAACCTCTCCCGCCTGCAGCCCTACACCGTGGGCGGCACCGTCCACATCGTCGTCAACAACCAGGTGGGCTTCACCACCACCCCGGACCTGGCGCGTTCCACCCACTACTCCACCGACCTCGCCAAGGGCTTCGACTGCCCAGTCTTCCACGTCAACGGCGACGACCCGGAGGCTGTCTACTGGGTGGGCCAGCTGGCCGCTGAGTACCGCCACGCATGGGGCAAGGACGTCTTCATCGACCTCATCTGCTACCGCCTGCGCGGCCACAATGAGGCGGACGATCCGTCTATGACGCAGCCGCTGCTCTACGACATCATCGACGACCACACCTCCGTGCGTGAGCGCTACACCCAGGAGCTCATTGGCCGCGGCGACCTCTCCGACGAAGAGGCAGAGGCAGCAGCACGCGACTTCCACGACCAGATGGAGTCCGTCTTCACCGAGGTCAAGGCCGCGGAGAAGGCGAAGCCGAAGCAGCAGACCGGCATCACCGGATCCCAGGAGCTCACCCGCGGTCTCGACACGTCCATCACCCGCGACGAGCTCGCCGCGCTGGGCCAGGCCTTCCTCGATACCCCGGAGGGCTTCCAGTACCACAAGCGCGTGGCCAAGGTGGCCGAGCAGCGTGCAAAGGCCGCCATCGAAGGCGGTATCGACTGGGGCTTCGGCGAGCTCATCGCCTTCGGCTCCCTCGCTAACGCCGGTAAGACCATCCGCCTCGCTGGTGAGGATTCCCGCCGCGGTACCTTCACCCAGCGCCACGCGGTCGTCTTCGACCCGACCTCTGGTGACGAGTTCAACCCGCTTGACGCTCTCGCTAACGAGCGCGGCAACGGCGGCTCCTTCAACGTCTTCAACTCTGCGCTGACCGAATACGCCGGCATGGGCTTCGAGTACGGCTACGGCCTGGGCAACCCCGACGCCGTCGTCGCATGGGAGGCACAGTTCGGTGACTTCGCCAACGGCGCACAGACCATCATCGACGAGTACGTCTCCTCCGGCGAGGCCAAGTGGGGTCTGCTCAGCTCGCTCATCCTCCTCCTGCCGCACGGCTACGAGGGCCAGGGCCCTGACCACTCCTCCGCCCGTATCGAGCGCTACCTGCAGCTGTGTGCTGAGGGTTCCATGACCGTGGCTCAGCCGTCTACCCCGGCTAACCACTTCCACCTCCTGCGCCGCCAGGCACTCGGTGACATGAAGCGCCCGCTCGTTATCTTCTCCCCGAAGGCCATGCTGCGCCTCAAGGACGCGGCTTCCTCCGTCGAGGAATTCACCGAAGTCAAGAAGTTCCGCTCGGTCATCAACGACCCGAAGTACTTCGACCTGCAGGGTGAGAAGATTGCGGATACCTCCAAGGTCAAGACCATCATGCTCGTCTCCGGCAAGCTCTACTACGACCTTGCTAAGAAGCGCGACAAGGATGGCCGCGAGGACGTCGCTCTCGTGCGCGTGGAAATGCTCCACCCGATCCCGTTCAACCGTCTGCGCGAGGCCTTCGCTGCATATCCGAACGCGGAGCAGATTCGCTTCGTCCAGGCTGAGCCGGCCAACCAGGGTCCGTGGCCGTTCTACAACGAGCACCTGCGTCGCCTCATCCCGGATATGCCGGAGATGGTGCGCGTGTCCCGCCGCGCTCAGTCCTCGACTGCAACCGGTAACGCCAAGGTCCACGCCATTGAGCATGACCAGCTGCTTGAGGAAGCCTTCGCGAAGTAAGGTTCTTCCCTCCTAGCACGACGCCCCACTGACAGCTCCCCCGCTGTCGCCGGGGCGTCGGTGTTTTTCACGTCCCCGCCACGCACAAATCCGCTCGCCCACACCATGGACGAGCGGATATCTCTAGCGGCATCTAGCCCGCGCACAGCCGCGCCGCAGGTCTCAGCAACTAAGCCGCCACGCTACTTCAACGTCGAGCCGCCTGTATCGCCAGACCCCGACCCAGCGCCGGCGTTGGCGCCGGCATCCCCGCCCGCGCCGCCGTCGCTCGTGCCGCTGCCTTCCGAACTACCGCTTGTGTCTCCTGGGTTCGACGTGGAGGTGTTAAGCCAGTGCTCCACCGTCTGGCTCACGCTGCCTGTGCGGTCAGCCTCCTCCACCAGGTCGTCGAGGTCCTCGGTGGTGAGATACTTCGTCACCGAGGCAATCTCAAAACGCTCGTCCCGATCAAGCAGATCTTTAGCGTAGATAGGTACAAAGTTCTGAGGCAGATCGACCTTTTCTTGATCTTTGCAGCCCGGTGCGGACGAAGGATCCACGGTTGTCAGCACCGTGGGCAGAGCATTCATCATCGCGATGTGCGTCTCTGCAAGGAAGTCCCGGTCCGTCTCGTCACCGGCCTCCTCGCGTTCCTTCTCTAGGCGCTTGGCCGTGGGCATATCGAAGCCCGCGAGCGCGTTGCCGGTACATGCCACGAGGAAATTCGAGTTTCCCTCTTCCAATTCATCCACGCGGGAGCTGCTATCCGGCATCTGCTCATGCACGAGACTGGCAGAGCGCCCCTCCTCCCCGAGGGTCTGGATATAGATTTCTCCGAGCACGAGCTGCTCGGGGGAATCAGGGGCCACCGCGATGCGCACTTGTGCCCGAGACAGTTCAGATGCCTCAGGCAACGGCTCCTGGCGCGCGCACGCGCTCACCCCTGCCGTGCTCGCTGCCACCGCTGTGAGAGCCACAAGTCGGCGGGCAAAACGTGTATGCATGAACGGGGCTCCTTGTCGCGAGATCAGCTCGAATCCAGGTGGTACGGGTGACCAGTTTACACGGGTAGATCCGGGACTAAGATGGGTAGCTGATATGACTAACGCAATTGAAGAATCCCACGTACGCGAGGCACTGTCCCGCGTCGAGGACCCCGAAATCGGTCGCCCGATTACCGAGCTGGACATGGTGAAATCCATCGCCATTGACGGCAACGATGTCGCGGTCGAGATCTACCTCACCATCGCTGGCTGCCCCATGAAAAACACCATCGAACAGAACACCCGCGCGGTGCTCGAAGACCTCGAGGGCGTGGGCACCGTGACCGTGACTATGGACGCGATGAATGACGACCAACGTCGTGCCCTCAAGAAAAAGCTGCGCGGTGGCCAGGCCGAGCCCGAAATCCCCTTCGCCAAGCCGAATTCCACGACGCGCGTCTTCGCCGTGGCTTCCGGCAAAGGCGGCGTGGGCAAGTCGTCCATGACGGCCAATCTGGGCGCCGCGCTCGCTGCCCGCGGCCTCAAGGTTGGCATCGTCGATGCCGATATTTACGGCCACTCCATCCCCGGTCTCCTGGGCAATATGGAACCGCCCACGGTCATCGATGAGGAAATGCTGCTGCCGCCGATCGCGCACGGCCTCAAGTTCATCTCCATCGGCCAGTTCATCGAGGGCAATGCCCCCATCGTGTGGCGCGGCCCTATGCTCCACCGCGCGCTTCAGCAGTTCCTGGGCGATGTCTTCTGGGGCGATCTTGACGTCCTTCTCCTCGACTTGCCGCCGGGTACCGGCGATGTCGCGCTGTCGGTCGCACAGCTCATCCCCAACGCGGAGCTCCTCGTCGTCACCACGCCGCAGGCAGCCGCCGCTGAGGTCGCTGAGCGTGCCGGCTCGATGGCGCAGCAGACCGGCCAGCGTGTCGCCGGAGTCGTGGAGAACATGTCTGCCATGGTGATGCCGGATGGCTCCACGATGGAGATCTTCGGCGCAGGCGGCGGCCATACCGTCGCCAATCGCCTGAGCACGCTCCTTGGCGCCGACGTTCCGCTGCTCGGTCAGATCCCGCTGGATCCGGCCCTGCGCACCAATGGCGATGAAGGCACCCCCGTAGTCGTTGCGGCGCCTGAGTCCCCCGCCGGAGCCGCGCTTGCCGATGTCGCCTCGAAGCTCGTCGTCCGCAAGGACTCGCTCGCTGGCAAGTCTTTGGGTCTCGGCGTGAAGTAGACCGCACGAGATAAAGCCTCGCGAACACTGTACCGAGAGTTCACGGGGCCTTTTCTTCTATGTTCTTGTTCCCTATGGTTGTTCCCTGTGGTTGTTCTCTGCGCCTACGGCTAGGTGATATCCGCCCACGAGAAGCCACCACCGCTGCTGTAATCGCCGCCATTCTGGCTGCGCTGCTGCGGGTTCTGCGGTGACTGCGCAGGATTCTGGGCCGGGTTCTGAGCGGGATTTT
This sequence comes from Corynebacterium phoceense, assembly GCF_900092335.1. Taxonomy (GTDB): domain Bacteria; phylum Actinomycetota; class Actinomycetes; order Mycobacteriales; family Mycobacteriaceae; genus Corynebacterium; species Corynebacterium phoceense. The sequence goes on along the minus strand of NZ_LT596208.1, from coordinate 582,689 downwards.
GGGGCGCCTGAGCCGCGCCCGGTCCCTGATATCCCTGGGCGCCGCCCTGATTCGGCTGTGCGCCTGCAGCAGGCTGTCCGGGCTCCTGGTGACGCGAAGGCTTGCGCGGGTCGAAGTCATCCCAGGCGGAATCGTCGCCATCAAAGAGTGCCTTAGTAATCGCCGCCCGCGGACCCATGCGGCCCCACTCCGCAGCCGTATTGATGGGACCACGCAGAGCGTCAAACTCTTGGCCCAAGCTGCTCATCTCGCCATTAAGTTCCGCCTTGGCACTATTGATAGCCTTGCGCGCAGCATAGATGGCAGCGCGCACGTCCTGAATCACACCAGGCAGGCGCTCGGGGCCAATGACCAAAACAGCAATAATGGCGATGACGAAAATTTCGCCCCACCCGATATTGGAAAACACGCGTTCTTTACCTTCTCATTGCGCGACGCAGCGTGTCGAGCTTATCCAAAAAGTCTTGTTTAGGAGTACACGCCAGCTCTTCCCCATTGGGCCCGGAGCCCTGGGGCGACGACGCAATATTCGTGAGCCGTGCGACGAGGCTTTGCGGGATATGCACATCCTTGCTGCGTTGTCGGACCCACTCGGCTGCGCCACGTTGCCGCTCAATCTCGCCACGGCATTCCGGGCAGTGCACGAGGTGCACCCGAACACGATGTTGCGACTTCGGGCCCATCTCACCATCGACAAATGCAACGACGGCTTCTGGACCGAGGTGACCAATGGAATCGTAACGTCGCGCTTTTGCTTTCAGCTTGTCTACCGTGCGCTGGCGCACTGCGCGTGCGCCGCCGAGCGACACGGTTGCGGCGTGGTTCTTCATGGCCACCTCCTTTATCCAAGCGGGTGAATGAATCGGGTCCGCAGCGCTCGTGCTGGCGGGCGTGTGTACGTCTCCAGCCTAGCGCGCTGAACGCTACCGTGTGCGAAGCAAAATGCGTGCGTCAGAATCGTTGACGGCCGCGGCTTCGAGTGAGGCGCGCAGCTGCGAGCGCCCACGGTGGATACGCGAACGAACCGTACCCATCTTGACGCCCAGCGTTTCTGCGATTTCGTCGTAGCTCATTCCTACGACGTCACACAGAACGACAGCGACGCGGAAGTCGGGACTCAGCTCATCGAGTGCACGCTGCAGCGCAGGGTCGAGGTTTGCCACGGTGTAAGCCTGCTCCGGGGTCATATCTTCGCCCGGGACGCGGTCATAGTCCTCCGGCAGCGCCTCCATGCGGATCTTGCTGCGATGGCGCACCATGTCGAGGAAGAGGTTGGTAGTGATGCGGTGTAACCAGCCCTCAAAGGTTCCGGCCTTGTACTTATCCAAGGAGCGGAAGACGCGCATAAACGTTTCCTGGGTGAGGTCTTCCGCATCATGTTGATTACCGGAAAGGCGGTAGGCCAATCGGTACACGCTATCCGCGTGTTCTGCGACGAGTTCCTCCCAGGTGGGCATGCTGGCCTCGCCCGCGTCAAAGGCAGCGGTCCCGTGAAGCTGGTCCGAATAATGGTCTGCCATTGCGCGTTTCATGCATTTCATTGTGCTATATCCGTGCTCCAAAAGCCAGATATCGAGCTGCTAATCCACTGTGAATGGTCCTGTGCACGACCTGCCAGCCCCGCGCACCGGCTTGGACCGCTAGGATAAGCACTGTGACTTCTACTGCATATAATGCCCTGCTTGACTACATCGACACGACCACTGAGCGCTCGGAGGCGCTGCGTGCCGCCTACGCGCATGCGGAGGAATTCTCGCTTCCCGCCCCGGGTGTTGCTGTAGGTCAGCTCCTTGCCACTCTTACTGCTGGCGGCGTGCACGCGGAGAAGCCGCAGGCGATTGCCATTACTCCGGCAGTTTCCGTAGCAGGCCTCTATCTGCTCGAGGGCCTACCTGAAGGCGGCATCCTTTCGTGCATCGACCCAGAGGCTGAGCACCAAGCCAACGCCAAGCAATTGTTCCGCACGGCAGGCCACCCTACCTCGCGCGTGCGCTTCCTCCCGTCGCGTCCCCTCGATGTCATCGGCCGCCTCGCCAACGAGTCCTACCACGTCATTTACGCTGATGTTCCCACCATGGATCTGCAGGCTTTAACGAAGGCCGCGTGGCCGCTGCTCACACACGGCGGCACGCTCGTCCTTGCTGGAGCATTGCTCGACGGAACACTGGCCGATACCTCACGGACAGATCGCACCACGACTGCTGCGCGCGAAGCCGATGAGTTCGCACGGTCACTGGAGGACGCTGTCATTACGCGTCTGCCCCTCGAATCCGGTATCACGCTGGTTACCAAGCGTTAAGAGCTGGGTCGCGGTAAGCGCCCCGCTGTCACCGTCGGCGCACAAAGCACAAAGACCTCGCTGTTCCGATAAGCAACCGTGAGGTCTTTGTGTACCCACGCTAGAGGCGCAAAGCGTTGAGCAGCCACGCGGGCACTTCACCGCTCACGCCAAAACGGTGCCGATGAGGAAAGTAAGCACCGCGCTGCGAAGACCAGAATGTCAAATCCGGCGGGCATCAGCGTCTTTTTATGGTTCGAGGACTTATCAGAGTCAAGATCCGCACTTGGCGTTCTGCCACTGCCGAGCTGCCGGCCGCTTGTTGTTAAGCTCGCACTACTGCTTCTGCGCGAGAATTCTCCGCAGCGCGTTCCACTTCGCTCAAGTCGGTGCCATCAGCCGCGCGATCCATGCAGCGGCCCTGGCCCTCCTAGCCAACCCCGATCTCCCCCTCGTTTGCACCGGATTGTCTTCTATCTCCGCCGCTTGTGCCTGCGCTCAAGTCTGATCACGCAACATGGCACTGAAACGTTCTACACCCGATTGCGTGGTTACCGTGCTGCACGGTCCATGCTGCCGGGAGCGGACGCGGCAGCGGCGGTGTCACGGACAGCATCCTTGTCAAAGGCCTGGGGAACCGCCGCCGAACCGCCGACCACGATGGTCAAGGCCGTCGCAAAGGCGACGACTGATTTGAAGACGGTATCAAACTGCATTGCTTTCATAATTCCCCGCTATGTTGACTACTCTATGCGCGTTTTATTCGTAAACCACGACCAGATTAACTGATAGTGTTATAAGAAAGCAACCTTTTTGTTACGTAATCGCTGTGAGATCAAACAAGACCCGCACGGGGCGGGCCTTGTCGCTGAAGCACTACCGTGGCACGGTCGTTACCCGTGCATCACCTGGCGTATTTCCATGCCGTTTTACACCGTCTCGTTCTTGCCCACGACCACTACGCCGCCGGCAGATACGGTGTACTTCTCCTCGTCACGCTCACGGTCAACGCCGATAATGGCGCCATCGGAGATAACGACGTTCTTGTCAATAATGGCGTGGCGCACGACAGCACCCTTTCCTACGCGCACGCCTGGCATGAGAACCGACCCCTCAACAGTCGCGCCGTCTGCCACGTGAACGTCGGACGCGAGCACCGAGTTGCGCACCGTACCGCCCGAGATGATGCAGCCCGCGGCAACCATGGAAGCCTGCGCGATACCGTTCTGCACGAACTTCGCCGGCGGCAGGTTCGTCGCATCCGTCGAGTGGATGGGCCACTGTGAGTTGTACAGGTTGAAGATGGGCAGCACAGAGATGAGATCCATGTGTGCCTCGTAGAAAGAGTCGATGGTACCGACGTCGCGCCAGTAACCGTGGTCGCGTTCGGTTGCACCCGGAACCTCGTTCGACATGAAGTCGTAAACGTGGGCCTGGCCGCGCTCGACGAAGTACGGAATGATGTCGCCACCCATGTCGTGCGCTGAGTTCTCGTTCTTCTCGTCTTCCAGAAGTGCCTGCTTAAGCGCAGAGGCAGTAAAGACGTAGTTACCCATCGAGGCGTAGGTCATATTCGGATCATCCGGCGTAGACGGCGGGTTGTCCGGCTTCTCCACGAATTCCGTGATGGTTCCCATGCCGTCAGCCTCGATGCAGCCAAAGGCCGTCGCTTCCGAACGCGGAACGCGAATGCCTGCCACGGAGCAATCCAGTCCGGTCGCGATGTGTTCCTCGACCATCTGGGACGGATCCATGCGGTAGACGTGGTCCGCACCGAAGACGATGACGTAATCCGGCTTCTCATCGTTAATGAGGTTGAGCGACTGCACGATGGCGTCTGCCGAGCCGTTGTACCAGCGCTTACCGCGACGCTGCTGTGCCGGGACCGAAGCGATGTACTGCGGGGTCGGACCCGACAGGTTCCACGCCTGGGAGATGTGACGGTCGAGCGAGTGAGACTTGTACTGGGTCAGCACGGCAATTTTGAGGTAACCGGCGTTGACCAAGTTGGAAAGAACGAAGTCGATAAGACGGTAGGCACCACCAAAGGGGACGGCGGGCTTGGCGCGATCTTCAGTGAGGGGAAAGAGGCGTTTTCCTTCGCCACCGGCGAGAACAATGGCTAGAACATTAGGCTGGGATTTCACATCTCCCAACTTATCCATGCTTTGCCTTTTTGTCATTGAAAATATGCGCGAATTCATGTGATGTTTACACAGGCACCCCCGAGGCCACAAGAATCCCCGGCGAGGGCGCGGTTTTGTGGTTACTCTGGTCGATTATGAGAGCCGGAATTTTTACCAAAGAATACCCGCCCGAAATTTACGGCGGTGCAGGCGTTCACGTCGCCGAGTTGACTCGTTTCATGCGCGACATTATCGATGTTGACGTCCACTGCATGGGCGCCCCGCGTGAGGAAGCCAATGTCTACACGTACGGTGTTGATCCGGACTTAGCTGATGCCAACGGCGCGCTTAAGACGCTGAGCACGGGCCTGCGCATGGCCAACGGGGCATCGGCAGCCGATGTCGCGCACTCGCACACCTGGTACACCGGCCTTGCTGGCCACCTTGCGGGGAAGCTCTACGGAATTCCACACGTGGTCACCGCACACTCGCTCGAACCCCACCGCCCGTGGAAGCGCGAACAGCTCGGCGGCGGTTACGACGTCTCCTCGTGGTCGGAGTGCAACGCCATTGAGAATGCTGACGCCGTCATTGCTGTGTCTGCAGGCATGAAGTCCTCCATCCTCGATGTCTACCCCAATGTCGACCCGGACAAGGTCCATGTCGTCCTCAACGGCATCGATACGCAGCTGTGGCAACCGCGCGAGACCGAACTCCTCGATAAGTTGGGCGTCGACCGTAACCGCCCCATCGTTGCCTTCGTTGGCCGTATCACCCGGCAGAAGGGCGTGGCTCACCTGCTCAAGGCAGCCGCTGACTTCGACCCCGACGTGCAGCTCGTGCTGTGTGCTGGTGCCCCGGACACTGCAGAGATCGAGGCAGAAACCAAGTCGCTCGTGGAGGGCCTCCAGGCTCAGCGTGATGGCGTCTACTGGGTCCGTGAGATGCTCTCCCGCACCGACATTCAGCAGATTTACTCCGGCGCTGACATCTTTGTGTGCCCCTCCATTTACGAGCCGCTGGGCATTGTCAACCTTGAAGCCATGGCGTGCGGGACTGCCGTCGTGGCTTCTGACGTGGGCGGAATTCCGGAAGTTGTCGTGGACGGCGAAACGGGTACCCTGGTCCACTACGACGAGCAGGTGCCCGCGGAATTCGAGGCGGGCATTGCTGCCGCCGTCAACCGCCTGGTGGGCGACGCCGACACGCTGCGTGCGTGGGGTGCGGCCGGCCGCAAGCGCGCGGAAGAGAAATTTAGCTGGGCGACCATCGCCGCCCAAACAGTCGATATTTACCGGAGCCTGATTTAGATGACCTACCGCCCTGAGCTGCACGTCGCTTTGGAGTCTGGGGTGCTCGAAGCACCCGCAGGAGCCTTACTCGACGGCACGACGTGGCACCTCTTCCACCAATATCGTCCGGCCCCTGGCGAGCCTTCCCGATGGGGCCACGTCTTTGCGGAGGAAGCGCCCTTCGAGTGGCTCGAGTGCGATGACGCTCTCGCGCCCGTAGGCGGCGAGTTTGGCCTGCGCGCTGGCTCCGTGGCGGCGGTCGGCCCTGATATCAACCTGTATTTCACCTCGTTGACCGCTGGCGCCTCGTCCATTCGCTTCGCCAAGTACGCGGGCTATGACGAAACGTGTGAGGTCTCTGACGATCCGCAGGCGCTGGACCCCAACGTGGCTCGCCATGGCGAGGTCATCACCAGCGCCGATGGATTCTCGCGCTTTCGTTCGCCGTGCGTTGTCCCCGACTGGGCTGCCGACGACAAACGGGAGGACGGCCACGAAGGCTGGCTCATGCTGGCGCTGTCCGGTTCTACGGAGAACCCAACGCCGGTCGTGCTGCGCAGCGCCGATGGCGACACGTGGCACTTCGACGGTCCGCTGACATTCAAGGGCAATACCGCCTTCCCCGGCACCAAGGACGATCTCCCGGCCGCGATCGTCTCCCCTCGCATCATCCGCCTACGCGATGAAATCGACGGCAACGTCTATGACGTTCTGTTCTTTACTGTCGAAGCTGTGGGCAAGGAATCCGGCGAGGTGGCTGGCTACCTCGTGGGACGTCTGCAGGGCACCGAGTTTGAGGTTGTTTCCGGCTTCCGTCGTCTCGACTACGGCCACGACTTCACCCGCCCGCGCAATACGAATTCCACACCGGGCACGTTCTCGGAGGACTTCAATTACCGGGAAGCCTGCTTGTTCGGTTTGCTCAATGGTCGTGGTCGCAGCGATAACCCCGCGGTTCATCACTCGTGGACCGAGGAAGGTTGGGCCAACGCGCTCACGCTGCCGCGCCTCGTGACACTGCAGGGAGGAGTGCTGTACCAGACTCCCCCGCGCGGTTTGCCGGACGCTGTCTCACATTCGAAGCGCGCCCGCATGTGGACGGGCCTGCTCGAGGTTCCGGCCGGCAGCGCCGTCACCGTCACGCTCCTCGACGGCCACGGCAAGCCAGCGACGACGGTCACCCACGCGGGCACGGAGCTGCGCGTCGACCGTTCCATGTCGCGTGCCTTCGACGAAACGTATAAGACGGACATCCCTGCGGTGGCTCCGCTCACCGAGGATCCAGAGAACGTCGACGACTCGCTCACCATCGTCGTCGACGGCACGACCGTAGAGATTTTCGCGGACTCGGGCCTGGTGACCATGGCCTCGCGCATGTACTTCGATGGCGGCTGCAGCGGCTTCCGCGTTGAGACGAATGGCGACGCTGAGGTCGTGCGCAGTTTCGAGCGCGCCGGCTCCTAATCGCGCGGTCCGGCGCCCACCACAGCACGGAAACGGCCCCGCAGCATCACAGTTCGTGATGCTGCGGGGCCGTTTGCCTGTTCCGTTCAACGCCGTGCGCGTAGCGTGGGGCGCGCGGGGCAACACCCCGGACCTGTGAACTAGCGGACGGGGCGCAAGCGATCGAGGCGAGCGCGGGCGGTCACCGTGATCGACTCCGGCAACGAGGCCATGCGCTCGGCCAGTTGCTCCGCGCTAATGTGGCGCGCAGACGGGCTCATTCCAACCTGTGCGATGATGGAGGCCTTGTCGAGCACGATAGGGAAAGAAATATCAACTGGGTCTGCGGCTTGCTCAAGGTAGCCCTTGGCTTGCTCGTACATGCGCTCAACCTTGCCTTCTTCCACGCCGAGAATGCCCAGCGGGGCACGCAGTTCGTCGAGATGTCCCGCCGCGGGGGTAAGAACGACAACTTGGCCATGCGGCGCGAGCACGCGTTGGAACTCCGCGGGGTTGCGCGGCGCGAAGACAACGGAGATAGCGTCAATGACGCCATCGCGCAGCGGCAGGCGTTCCCACGCGTCTGCGACCACGGCGCCAATGCGCGGGTGCGCCTTTGCCAAGTGCTTGGCCGCGTGCGTAGAAATATCCAGGCCCACGCCACGAGCGCCGTCCAAGGAGTCCAGTGTGTGCGCGAGATAGTAGCCGGTGCCTGCGCCGACCTCGAGCAGCGCCGGCGAGTGTTCTTCCGGTGCGAGGTCAACGACGTCTTGTACGGCGCCGGTCACCGCCTCCACGAAAGGCGCGAAGTGACCGCGGGAAAGGTACGTCTCACGGGCCTCGACCATGGCGGCGTCATCACCCTTGTGTTTGAGCCCAGCCCCCGGGGCAAGCGTGACGTAGCCTTGCTTGGCGACGTCATAGGAGTGACCCGACTCGGCGACGAGACGAGCACAATCGTCCGCGCCAGCCAATGGCGTACCGTCGACGGGATCAGCGAGAAGATCGATTACGTCGGCAAGCACTTATCCGGCAGCCTCCGTGAGCAAAGCTCCGAGCTCAGCGGCTTCTTCCTTGGTCATCTCGACGACGATGCGTCCGCCGCCATCAGACGGGATGCGCATAACGATCTTGCGAGATTCTTCCACTGCTTCCATCGGGCCGCCGGTGGTACGTGGCTTCATTGCTGCCATGAGCGAAGCTCCTTATATCTCAGTTATTGGGTATACCCCACCTAGTCTACGCTACTTTCCCGCGGGGTTAGCCCACGTCACGTCGCGGCCACGGGCAGAGCGGACTGAAACACTACAGATAGCGGCGATCGCGTGGCAGCCTAGGACCGGCGCTCGTCCTCGCTCGGACCATCGACGATGATGAAGCTTCCTGCCTGCGAGGGACCAGCGCCGGGAGTTTGCGTGACCGTCATCGTTCCGGTGCGGTCCTCTTTCTCCTGCGGCTCGGCTGGCTTCTCGTCCGAGCGTTCTTCCGGGAGTTCAGCCTGCTGCGCAGGTGCGCTCGGAGCAGCGGCGTCCACAAACGCAGCGGCGGCCGGGGACTCGGCAGCGGCCACGTCAGGCGCAGGCGTGGACATCGCGCGGGCAGCGGTGAGTTCTTCCTCCAGTTCTTGGAAACGCTTGTCGAGGGCCACGAGGACCTCGTCGACCTGGCGTTGGCGGTAGCCGTTGCGCACGACGTCAAAACGGACGTCGTCCAGGTCACCGTGTTTGACCGCCACGCGGTTGCTCGCGCGCACATCGGAGGGGCCTTCTGGCCCATCCATCACTGCACCATTCACACCAAACTTACCCGTCGCCCAGATGCCCAGGATGGCGAGAATGGCGAGAATAAGGATGAGCAGGATCCACGAAAACATGCTGTTTAAGCTACCTTACTTTCAGTGTGCGGTATGCAAAGGCCACGGGAGAAACCACGAGAAGCCGCCGGAAGCCCCAGTGGGGACGACTAGCGCGCGTTGCGGATACGCTGGTCGGCAATGACCTCGTGGCATGTGACGATATGGGCCACGGCCTCGTCCGGATCATCGGTGATGAGGAAGAGATCGGGGTCTTCCGGACTGATATAGCCGTCGATGACGAGAGTCTGGCGAATCCAATCCACGAGGCCGGACCAGTACTCGGAACCCATGAGGACTATCGGATAGTTCGTCACCTTGCCGGTCTGCACCATGCAGAGGACCTCAAAGAACTCGTCCATGGTGCCAAAGCCACCGGGCAGGCAGATGAAGGCCTGGGAGTACTTGAGGAACATCGTCTTACGCGCGAAGAAGTAGCGGAAGTTGAGGCCCAAGTCGACGTAGGCGTTGAGCCCCTGCTCGTGCGGGAGCTCGATGCCCAGACCCACCGAGGTGCCGCCCGCCTCATGCGCGCCGCGGTTGGCGGCCTCCATGATGCCGGGGCCGCCGCCGGTGATCACGGCGTACTCGGCGCCCGCTAGCTGACGGCCGACCTCGACGCCGAGGTCGTAGTAGGTGTCACCCTCGTGCAGACGGGCGGAACCAAAGACGGTCACGGCCTTGGGCAGGCGGTAGAGCGCATCAAAGCCGGCGACGAACTCGCCTTGGATGCGCAGCACGCGCCACGGGTCCGCATGCATCCAGTCATGGTCTGCCCCAGATTCGAGGAGCCGTTGGTCGAAGGTGGAGTCCTGCTGTCCCTCGGTGCGCAGGAGCATGGGGCCGCGCAGGGTGCGGTCTTTCGTGACGTGGTTGAGCTCGGGTGCCATGTGGGTGTGAGTACTTTCTGAACGTTGAAGGTCTTAGGACGTGGTGAGGTAGGCCTTAAGCGCGCGGGCGACCTCACAGATCTGCGCGACAGGAACCTGCTCGTCTTTCTTGTGTGCAAAGCCCGGATCGCCCGCACCGAAATTGACGGCTGGGGTGCCCATCTCGGAGAAGCGTGCGACGTCGGTCCAGCCGAACTTCGCTCTGAAATTGCCGTCAACGGCGGCGAGCAGCGCCTGTGCCGCTGGCTGGCCCAGGCCCGGCAGAGCGGCACCCGCAGCGTCGTCGACCTCGACGGTGATGGTGCCCGGCGCGCCAGCCTCGCCGCCGTTGGCGCCCACTTCGAGTTCGAGGACGCCGAGCGCGTGGGCCATCGCCTCGTCGAGCGACCGGTCCGGCGCGAAGCGGAAATTGACGAACATCCACGACTCGTCCGGAATGGTATTCGTTGCCACGCCCGACTCGAGGTGGACGATATTAAGTCCCTCGCGGTACTCGCATTCGTCGATGGTGACGGTGCGGGGCACATAGGAGGCCACGCGCTGCATGACCGGGGCCAGGGCGTGGGCGGCGTTGGAGCCGAGCCAGGCGCGCGCCGAGTGGGCGCGCGTGCCGTGGGCCGTCACACGTAGGCGGAGGGTGCCCTGGCAGCCCGCCTCGATCATCGCGCCGGAGGGCTCGCCCAACAGTGCCAGATCTCCAGCGAGCCATTCAGGATGGTCGCGCTGCAAGTGGCCCAGGCCATTGAACTCGGTGGCAACTTCCTCACCCTCGTAGGCGATGAGGGTCAAGTCATGGGCGAGCGAGGGGGCATCGGCAAGCTCGGCGAAGGCATGGAGGTAGACCGCCATGCCGGACTTCATGTCCACGGTGCCGCAGCCCCACATGACGGCATCCTCGCCAGAGCCTTCCATGTGGTGCGGGACGTTATCCGCGATGGGAACCGTGTCGATATGGCCGGCGAGTACGACGCGGGAGGTCAGCCCCCGGTTCGTGCGGGCACACACCGTGTTGCCGTAGCGCTCTACCTCAATGGGAGCCCGCAGCGCACGCAAAGCTTCCTCCACAGCGTCCGCGATCGCCTCCTCATGGTGCGAAGGGCTGGGGATATCCACCAGCGCGGCAGTGAGTTCGACGGGGTCAGCATGCAAATCTAGAGTCACAAGTGGCCATCGTACCGCCGTGACAGGCCACGCGCGCGCCGGTGTTAGGCTTTAATGCGTTCTACTTGAAGCCTATAGCGCGAAAGAATCTTCCTTATGAGCACCTCTCCAGCAGCGGGCAAGCGGCTGAAATCACGCCACCTCACCATGATGGGCCTGGGTTCTGCCGTCGGCGCCGGGCTCTTCCTCGGCGTCGGCGTGGGCATTCAGGCCTCCGGTACCTCGGTCCTTATTTCTTATGCCATCGCGGGCGGGCTCATCGCGCTCGTCATGGTCATGCTTGGCGAGATGGCCGCCGCACGTCCCTCGCTCGGCTCCTTTTCCACCTACGCGGGCCAAGCCTTTGGCAACTGGGCACGGTTTACGCTGGGCTGGCTCTACTGGTTCATGCTCATCATGGTCATGGGTTCGGAAATCACCGGCGCCTCCGCCATCATCGCGGGGTGGACCGGCTGGGCGCCGTGGGTCCCGGCGCTCATCGCGGTGACCCTCTTCGCCATCGTCAACTTCGCGGCTGTGCGTGGCTTTGGCGAATTCGAGTTCTGGTTCTCCACCATCAAGGTCGGCGTCATCATCGTGTTCATCGCCATCGGCCTGCTCATGGCGCTGGGCTGGTGGCCGAACACGGACACTGTCCACCTGTCCAACTTCACGGAAAACTTCCTACCCAACGGCGCGCCCGGTTTCGCCGCGGGCCTGCTCGCTGTCGCCTTCGCCTTCGGCGGCATCGAGCTTGTCACCATCGCCGCCGCCGAGTCCGAGGACCCCGCGCACAACGTGGCCACCGCCGTGCGCGCCGCCGTCTTCCGCATCATCGTCTTCTACGTCGGCTCCGTGGCCATCATCTCGCTGCTGCTGCCCTTCGACCGCATCCACGACGCGGACGTCGCCGCACAGTCGCCGTTCACGCTCGTCCTCGAGCAGGCCGGCCTGCCGGGCGCCGTCGGCGTCATGGAGGTCGTCATCGTCGTCGCCCTCCTGTCCTCGTTTAACGCACAGATCTACGCCACCTCCCGCCTCGTCTTCGACATGGCGCACGAGGGCAACGCGCACAAGCTCTTCCTCAAGACCTCCCGCACTGGTTCCCCCGTCAACGCCGTCATCCTCTCGATGATCTTCGCCTTTGCTTCGGTGGGCCTGCAGTACTGGAACCCGCCGGGACTGCTCGCCTTCCTCTTCAACGCCGTGGGCGGCTGCCTGCTCGTCATCTGGCTGTTTATCACCTGCTCTTACCTCAAGCTCCACCCGCAGCTCAAGGCCAATGGCGAGATCACCGCGCTGCGCGCGCCGGGCTTTCCCTACGTCCCGTGGCTGGTCATGCTCGCCATGGCAGCACTCATCGTGCTCATGGTCTTCGACCCGTCCGCGCGCGGCCAGGTCATCGCCGTACTCGTCCTGTCCGCCGCCCTCATCGTCCTCGCCGTGGTGCTTCCGGTGGGCAAGCGCGAGAAGCTTGTCCGTACCCCCTCTACCGCAGCCCCCGGTCAGGTGTGAGCCAGGTATCACTGACCTGAGATTCCCTTCATGGTCGGCTAGACTCCTGAAACAATATGCGCCGCGGCGCGGCGCTGCCCTACTAGACATTCACCTCACGAAAGTACTCTGACTTCTCATGACCTCAGCATCCGCCCGCGGACTGGCCACGCTCACTCACGACGGCACCGTCCTCGACGTTTGGTTCCCTGCTGTGTATACGGATAAGCCTGTGGACGCGACCGGCACCACCCGCCTGGAGCAGGCCCCGCAGCAGTTCGCTTCCCTCGTCGGCCCTGATGAGGAGCGTGGCGTCGCCCGCGTCGCCGTGGAGACGACCATCAAGGACCTGGACGAGGCTCCGGTGGACGCCTACGACGCGTACCTGCGCCTCCACCTGCTCTCTCACCGCGCGGTGAAGCCACACGGCCTCAACATGGATGGCATCTTCGGACTGCTCGCCAACGTCGTGTGGACCAATTACGGCCCCTGCGCCGTCGCCGACTTCCAGATGGTCCGCGGCCGCCTCGCCTCCCGTGGCCCCGTGGTCGTCTTCTCCGTCGACAAATTCCCGCGCATGGTCGACTATGTCGTGCCATCCGGCGTGCGCATCGGCGACGCGGACCGCGTGCGTCTGGGCGCCCACCTCGCTGAGGGCACCACCGTCATGCACGAAGGTTTCGTCAACTTCAACGCCGGCACGCTGGGAACCTCCATGGTCGAGGGTCGCATTTCCGCTGGCGTCGTCGTGGGTGACGGCTCCGACGTGGGCGGCGGCGCCTCCATCATGGGCACGCTGTCCGGTGGCGGCAAGGAAGTCATCTCCATCGGCGAGCGCTGCTTGCTCGGCGCGAACTCCGGCATCGGCATCTCCCTCGGCGATGACTGCGTCGTCGAGGCCGGCCTCTACGTCACCGCCGGCACCAAGATCGCCGTGCACGGCGCCGTCGCCACCGCCCTCGGCGTAGCCGACGGCGACACCGTCAAGGGCTCCCAGCTCTCCGGCGGCTCCGGCTTCCTCCTGCGCCGCAACTCCGTCACCGGCGCTGTCGAGGCCACCGAGTGGAAGGCCTCGGCCGTCAAGCTCAACGACGCGCTCCACAAGAACTAACGCGCTGTCGCTTTCGCCTCCACCCCGCACCGCATCCCGCGGCGCGGGGTGTCCGCGTTTTCCTGCGCATAGCCATGCCATTCGAACAGATCTACGTGAAATGTACGTAAACTCGTCCCCTCGTGTGGCCTCCGTCTCCTACACTTAGGCTTGTTCTTCTCGCACGGTTGCATCCACCCCGAGAAGACACCCATTCCCCGCCGTCTGTGACGGCCCACCTACTAGTGCAGGAGCTTGAATTATGTCGAACATTCTGGAAATCAAGGACAAGGTCCAGCGTTGGCTGATGGAGGACAAGAACACCGGCCAGGTGAGCCTGCTTCCGGACGGCTACCGGATCATCAACGGAAACGTCCCAGTCCACATCACCTTCGAAGAGCGCGATGGTGAGGATCCGTACGTCCTTATCCGTATCACTGCGCTGACCGTCTGGGACGCCCCGATGACCCCCGAATCGCAGGCGTGGCTGCTCGAGCACAATAACGACTACATCTTTGGTCGTTTCGCCATCCACACTGCGCACAACGACAATCTTGACCGCGATGTCACGGCCGTCCTGGTCGAACACCTCATTCTGGGCGACACCGTCGACCCGGATGAATTCCTCAACGCCCTTTACACGGTCGCCATCGCGGGTGACAGCTTTGATGACGAGTTCATTGCACAGTTCGGTGGCGAACACTACATCGACGACTAAACGCCATGCTCTCCACCTCCACGCTCCTTACCCTGTCCGACTACGCACAAGCGGAGGCCAAGAAGCGCTCTGAGCCGGCCACGGCCTGGCACTTAGCCGCCGCGCTGCAGGACAAGTACCCGAAGCTATTCGCCGATATCTTTGGCGAGGGCGGTGCTGACCTGCTTCGCACGTCGGCCCACGCGTCCTTGTCCGCGCTCGACGTCTCCGTGCGTCGCCTCCAGGAGTCCGCTCCACCGCAGAAGGCCGAAACCTTCCGCTCCCTGCTGCGTCCCACGTCAACCGCCGAGGCCGCCACCGCCGCGCCCAACGCCACACCGGTCGCAGCAACGGACTCTTCATCGGACTCAGCGCCGAACGCGATGGCGACGCAGGACACGCCCGCCCCGACTGCCCAGTCCGGGGAACGCGCAACCGCTGAATCCACCGGCGCCGCAGGCGAGGCACGCACCGTCGAACAGGCCCACGCTGCGTCAGAAGATTCTGCTGGCCCACGCTCCCGGTTCTTAGACGCCGCAGAAGCCCGCGCAGTCCCCGAGTCGCAGACCGCCGCCATACGGCAGGCCTACGTCCAGGCAACCGGCGCGCCCGAGGTGCCCTGCGTCGTCGTAGTTCCGGAAGGCCGGCGCACCAGCGAGGTCGCCGACTACCTCGCAGCAATGGCCGAAGACGGCGTCTCGGTCAGCCGATTTAATCCCGATTTCCTCTTTAGCAAGGCGCTGAACTTCCGCTCCCTGCGCAAGGCCTTCGCAGGCATTGACGCCACACATATCGTCGTGCTCGATTGCGTCGAGACCATCTTGGGTCTCACCTCGCCCTATACGGCGACGGACGTCGCCGCTGCTGTCGATACCTTCCATGTGACCGCCACACCGCATCCGGTCCTCGTGCTGCCGCAAGCCGCGGTCGGCACCTTCGAGGAGCAGCATGCTGCGCTGGCTGATGCCGCCGTACGGGTCACGCTGCCGCCACTCACTAACGCCGAGGCCACGGAGCTCGTGCAGCAGGTTCTCATTGAAGAGGCAGCCGCCGCCCAGCTCACGGTCGACGAGGACGTTCGTCCCCTCATCACGGCCCCCGCCGCGCCTACGGACACCCTGCGCCAGCCTGCGGTGGGCATCAACCGCGCCCGCACGGCCATCCGCTCCGCGCAGTTGCGTGGGGCTCGGGCAGTGACCACCGCCGACGTTGATACGTTGACCTCCTCGGATAATCTGCGCGTCCGCTCTGCCGAGCTCATCGCCGCCCTCAAGAAGCAGGTCCACGGCCAGGACTACGCCTGCGAGGTCACCGCACGCCGCCTGGCGCTCACCCACCTCAACTGGGATCTCAACCCGCAGCGTCCCAACGGCGTCTTTCTCTTCGCCGGTCCCTCCGGCGTAGGTAAGACGCAGCTGGCCAAGGCCTTGTGCGAGGCACTCTATGATGACGCGCAGCGCCTCATCCGCCTCGATATGAGCGAGTACCACCAGGAATGGGCCATCTCCCGCCTCACGGGTCCGCAACCGGGCTATGTCGGCTCCACCGAGCCCGACACTTGGCTCACCACCCGCGTGCGCAAGCAGCCGCACACGGTCCTCCTCCTCGACGAGATTGAGAAGGCACATCCCAAGGTCTGGAATACCTTCCTCCAGGTCTTCGATGCCGGCCGTCTCACGGACTCCCGCGGCGAGGTCGCGGATTTCTCCGACACGGTCATCATCATGACCTCTAACCTCGGCGCCACGAGCATGAACGTCAGCTCGCTGGGCTTTGGCGGCGGCACCCAGACCGACCTCGTGGAAGCTAGCCGCGAGCGCGTCCTCGGCGCCGTAAAGAAGTCCATGGCCCCGGAGCTCGTCAACCGCATGGATGCCATCATCCCGTTCCAGCCACTGGGGAAGGACACCATCCGCGCCATCGCGTTGCAGGAGATCGAGCGCATCACCGCACGCCTGGCCGGCCATGGTTACGCGCTTACGGTGACCGATGCCGCCGTGGACCTCATCGCGGACAGCGGCTACGAACCGGCCTTCGGCGCCCGCCACGTCCAACGCGCAGTGGAAAACCTGCTCCTGCTCCCCATGCCGGAACTTGAGCCAGGCTTTATCCTTGCTGATGCTGTCGACGGCAAGGTCGTGCTCGCGCACACCGCCTAGCCCCGCGGACCGGCGCACCGCCCACTCCGGCGGCCCGCCGCTCCCCGTCGCCGGTGGGGTATGCTCCGCTGCCCCTGATGCGGACCGCGCCCCACCGCCGAACTAGCATGATGAGTGTGTCTGATACATCCTCCTCTACCCTCGGCCACGGTCTCAAGGTCCGCCACCTCACGATGATGGGGCTCGGCTCGACGATCGGCGCCGGACTCTTCCTCGGCACCGGCGTCGGCATCTCCGCCGCAGGCCCCGCCGTCCTTGTCGCCTATGTCATCGCTGGCTTCCTCGCTATCCTCGTCATGCAGATGCTCGGCGAAATGGGCACCGTCATCCCCGCCTCCGGCTCGTTCTCGGAGTACGCGGAACACGGTATCGGCCGCTGGGCCGGATTCACACAGGGCTGGATTTATTGGCTGGCCACCGTCGCCGTCCTCGGCGCAGAGATTACCGGCGCGGCCGGCTTCATCGGCGCATGGTTCGGCGTCACCCCCTGGATCCCCGCCGCCATCTGCGTCGCCATCTTCGGCATCATTAACCTGCTCCACGTCCGTAGCTTCGGCGAGTTCGAGTATTGGTTCGCGGCCATTAAGGTCATCGTCATCGTCGCCTTCCTCATCATCGGCGCGCTCCTCATCTTCGGCCTTCTGCCCGGCCACACCTTCATCGGCAGCGAGGTCTTCCTCGCGGACGGCTTCATGCCCAACGGCCTGGGCGGCGTCGCAGCGGCACTTCTCGCCGTGGCCTTTGCTTTCGGCGGCATCGAGGTCGTCGCCATCGCCTCCGCCGAATCCGAGGACCCTAAGCGCTCCCTGGTCAACGCCGTGCGCTCGACCATCCTGCGCATCTCCGTGTTCTACCTGGGCTCCGTCCTCGTCATCACCTTCCTCCTGCCCTACTCGTCCCTGGGCAACGCGAAGTCCGCCGCCGAGTCGCCCTTCACCATGGTCCTCGAACGCGCGGGCATCCCCGGCGCTGCCGGCTTCATGGAGGTCATCATCGTCCTAGCGCTGCTCTCCGCATTCAACGCGCAGATTTACGCGTCCTCGCGCATGATGCACTCGCTCGCCGCCCGCGGTGAGGCCCCCAAGTTCTTTACCAAGACCAACGCGAAAGGCGTGCCCACCAACGCCATCGCGTTGTCCGTGGCGCTCTCCGTGGTCATGGTCATCCTCAACTACGCCGACACCGGCTGGCTGCTCACCTTTATGCTCAACGCCGCAGGCGCCTCGCTGCTCATCGTGTGGGTCTTCATCGCGGTGAGCCAGCTGCGCCTGCGCCGCCAGCTTGAGACCATCCACCCCCTGCCCATCCGCATGTGGGCCTTCCCCTACCTCACGTGGTTCGCACTCGCTATCTTTGTAGCACTTGCCGTGCTCATGCTTTCCGATGCCTCCGCGCGCGTCCAACTCGTCTCCGCCGCCGCCATGTTCGCCGTCCTCACCGTTGCCGGCATCATCAATGCCAAGGTCCGTGGCATCTCCCCCACCGCGCGCCTGCCGCTGCCCGACACCGACCATGCTTCCGATGCACCCCGCGTCTAGGACTCAGCCCTAAGCTCCCCGTCGCTCCCCGCGTTGACCCCAAGACGCACCCCATGCCCTAGACTCCCCGCGGAGTCCAGGGCACTCGTGTCTGTGCGCCCGGCGACGCCTTATTTCATGCGCAGCTTCCCGCGCTCACTCACCTCAAAGCCGTGGCCGTCGGCTGCCGTGACACTGAGATACGGCTCCTCGCCTGGTCCCTTGAAGGTCACGCGCACGCCCTCCACATCGGTTTGTGTGCCGGCCTTAATCTCGCGCACGCGCTTATAGTTGTCGCCGCCAAGCTCAGACGCCATCGTGTCATCACTGCCCACGTATCCGTAGCGGAACGTGCCATCCTCGGTACGCTCCACAAGGTTGGCCGGCGTTTGCCCCTCAGCGCCCTCGACCAAAGGCGCATCCATCTGGTTAATCATGCAGCGCACAGTGGCGCCTTCGTCCGCGATGGAGCAGTCACCCATGCCAAAGCGAATGCGATACTCGCCCGTGCCGATGCCACCCGCAAACGCGCCTGGGTGCAGCCACGTAAGGCCCGCCTCCTCTGCCTCGGCACGCAGCCTGTCCGACTCGGCCTTCGACGCCTCATAGTCGTCCGTGGGTTTCGTGTTCTCCGCCGACGCAGTACCATTCGCAGTGCTCGCCGCCGCGGCCGCAGAGGATTCCGCAGCCCGAGGCTGCGGCTGTGCCGTCGAGGTCACCACGATGACTTCCGGATCAGACGACGTGCACGCACTCAGGCCCGCCGCCGCGACGGTGATCAGGGACAGGGGAAGGAATAAGAAACGTCTCATGGCCCCAACGTTAGCGCGGCCCCCGACATCACCATGTAGAAACCCCGGCGCCGCAGTCTGAGCTGCGGCGCCGGGGACAGGAGACGGCCTAGGCGGGGTGGCTTTCCTCCACCACGCGCGGCGCCTTGGGCGTGGAACGGAAGGTCCACAACTTGTTGATGATGAAATTGATGGGCATCGCCACGATGATAGAGATGATGTTGGCCCAGTAGCTCTTGTTGCGTAGGCCTGAGGAGTCATCGAAGATTTCCGAGGACAGTGAAATGGGCGAAGTCGGATTGACTAACGCAATCATGACGACCTGCGAAACCACATAAGCGCCGATGCCGGTGAGCAGGAACGGAAAGAACCCGCGCCACCACGACACTTTGTCGACGGAGCTAAACGTCCACTTGCGGTTGAGCTGGTAATTCCACACGTTCGCGACAAAGAAGGCAATGAACGCGAAGATGTTGTACCAGCGCACGTTGAAGTCCGTGAAGGGGATCGCCAGCAGCGAGTCGTAGTAGTGAATACCCCAGACAGCCTCGAAGAACTTCTTCGCGACGACGAACATGACCGCGTTGACCACGGTGCCTGAGCCGCCCACGAGGCCGAATTTAATAAACTGCCCCAAGTTTGAGGCGAAGCGGCCGGCCGTAACTGACGTGCTCATGGCGGCGCCCTTCCTAGTGGTGGATTTTTCTATAACTGTCCTAGGGTACCCCGCCAGTCCCGCGAAATTGAAAAGCGACGCCGCTTGCCAGTGAACGGATCCCTCAACCACAGAGACGTCGCAACCAGCGCCAACGGCGTAGAAAAGTCGTAAAGCGCCAGTCCCTTATCCACCGGATACGTGTCATCTCCCACAATCGGCGAGCCAAGATAGTTCAGCAGCACGCGCAACTGGTGCGTATGCCCCGTCTCCGGCCGCAGCACCACCTCGTCACCGCGGCCTTCAAGCCACGTCCGCGTGCGCGTGCCCGCTGGATCCACGCGCACCTGGCGCTCGCCCCGCTCCTTGCGCATGCCCAGGTCCACGACGCCCGCCGCGCGCTCCAACGGTGAGGACACGAGCGCATGATATTCCTTGTGCACTTTCCGCCGCGCAAACAGCTCTTGGTACGCCCCACGCGTCGCCGGGTTACGCGAGCACACGACCACACCCGACGTGAGCCGGTCGAGCCGATGCAGCGGCACGATCTCGTCCTCACCATATTCCACGCGCAGCCGCGTTTGCACCGTCTCGCGCACAATTCGCCCATTCGACGTCGTGGGGAGAAAATGCGGCTTATCCACGACGATAAGGTCGCGGTCAGCGTAGAGCACCTCGTAGTGGAAAGGAATCGGCGGCTCCGGCGGCACCGCGGGGTGGTACCACGCCGGCACGGGCCGCTCCAGAATACGTCCCGCAGGCAGCCGCTCCCCCGGTGAAAACGGCGAATCGCCTGCCGATGCCGCCCAATAGGCAACGTCGGCAGGCACCCGGCCCACAAGGACCGTCTTGCGCGGCGAGATTCCCTCCCGCGCCGGCGGTCGCCAGGAGCCGACCGGAGAGTTAGGCCGCAAGGCGCGCGCACGCCGCGTCGACGCGCTCGTCCGTGCCATTCAGCCCCATGCGAATGAACTGCTCGCCCTCCGGGCCGTAGAAGTCGCCCGGGGCGACAAGGATTCCGCGCTCGGCCAGCCAGTCGACCGTGTCGCGGCAGTTTTCGCCACGGGTAGCCCACAGGTAGAGACCTGCCTCGGAATGCTCGATGCGGAAGCCCGCGTCCGTGAGCGCACGCACAAGCTTGGCGCGGCGCGCGGCATAGCGACCGCGCTGCAGCGCCTCTGAGTCGTCGTCCTCCAACGCTGCGACCATGGCCGCCTGGATGGGGCCCGGCGTGATAAGGCCGGCGTGCTTGCGCAGCTCGAGCAGCTCCGCGATAAGCGCAGCGTCGCCGGCGAAGAAGCCCGCGCGGTAGCTCGCCATATTCGCGGACTTTGACAGCGAATGCATGGCGATAAGGCCCGTGTTATCCCCGTCCGTCACGCGCGGATCGAGGATGGAGACCGGCTGCTTCTCATCGTCCCAGCCCAGACCGATGTAGCACTCGTCCGAAGCCACAATCGCGTTATTCGCGCGTGCCCACGCGACAACCTCACGCAGGTACTCGATGGTGAGCACCTCGCCCGTCGGATTCGACGGCGAGTTGATAAATGCCAGGCCAGCAGAGCCGAACTTCGCCGGGTCAGACTCGCGCACCGGCGTGGCCCCCGCGATGAGCGCGCCCACCTCGTAGGTCGGGTACGCCACCGGCGGGATGACGATGGTCTCGCCACGCAAGCCGAGCAGAGTAGGCAGCCAGGCGATGGCTTCCTTCGTGCCCACCACGGGCAGCGTCGCCGCCGGGGACTCGACCGCAATGTTGTAGCGTCGCGACAGCGCGTCGAAGATGGCCTGGCGCAGCTCCGGCGTGCCGGCAGTGGCCGGATAACCGGGAGCCTCTGCGGCAGCGGAGAGCGCCAGCTGCACGCCGGGCGCCACCGGGTCAACGGGGTTGCCCACCGAGAGGTCGACAATTCCGTCCGGGTGCGCCTGGGCCTTAGCCTTGGCTCCGGCCAGCGAGTTCCAAGGGAAATCCGGAAGTGTATTACCTAGCGGCGTGCGTGCCATCATTGTCCTCTCCCACGCAAGCGGTGATTACTTAGTCTTTCTGCTAGTCCTGGTTCTGTGGACCGAGGGCAGCAACGAGCGGAGCGTCGAAGTCCTGCGGGCCCAGCGCCGCGGCGCCGCCCGGGGAACCCAGAGAATCGAAGAACGCCGCGTTCGCGTCGTTGTAGTCGAGCCACTCGTCCGGCACGTCGTCTTCGTAGAAGATGGCCTCGACGGGGCACGCGGGCTCGCAGGCGCCGCAGTCCACGCACTCATCAGGGTGGATGTAGAGGGAACGCTTGCCCTCGTAGATGCAGTCGACCGGGCACTCCTCAACGCAGGCACGGTCCATCACGTCGACGCAAGGCTGCGCGATAGTGTACGTCATGGGTTTGAAATCACTTCCGAAAAATTGAGATTACGTCAGGGGGATGTGAACTTACCTAGTATGTCACTTCCCATTGAAGAAAGGCCACCCGCCCCCGGCTACTCCAGCCGCAAATAACAGGATGGTCGATAATGTGGCGGGCAACGCTTGCAGGCTGCCGATGCCCCCTGCTAGCGCCAGAGCCAAAAAGCCCAGCGTCCACACGATAAGGGGCACCGCGGCGACAAGCGTGCGGCGCGACCATAACAGCGCCGTGCGCGTGAGGACAAGGTTGAATCCAAATGCCACGGCGATGGTCACGGGGAACGGGATGGAGGTCTCCCCCAGCGGCAGACGCGCGCCGAGGTAAACCACCTCGAGGAGCAACGAGAAGATTGCACCGAGGCTCAGCCACACCAATCCCGTCACCGCCTCGCCCCGATCGAAATTCGTGCGAATCGCCGGCTGCGCCTGCTCTCGGGCCTGCTGGGAAGGCTGCTCCGCCTGCGTGTTATTCATCGCTCGAGTCCTGCGAACAAACCTGCAGCGCCTTCTGCTGGCGCCGCCGCGGCGGTACCTGCCTGGCCCAGGTGATAGAACTCGGCGCGCAGCAACGGCATGACGAGCAGGTTCGACAATCCGAAGGCCACCGGCGCCACGGCCGGGTCGCCGATGCCCGCGAAGGCCGAGACCGGGTTCGTCCGCGACACCGTTCCGTCCGCCAGCCAGATCTGCGTCGGGTGGGCGGCCATGCCCGCGCGCTTGGCGGCGTACGCCGCGTCATCGAGCGGGTAGCGCACGAACGTCTCAGTCTCCGAGGCCTCGTTCGTGAAGTTATCGAGGTAGTCCCTGTCCGGCTTCTGCCAGCCCTCGGGCTCGGTGAGTGTGTCGAGGCCCGCGTAGTTCTGTGCGCGGTCGAAGACAGCCCACCACACGCGACGGTCTCCCGCCGCGGTGTGAACCGCCTTATGCACCGCGATGTGGTCCGGGTGGCCGTAGCCGCCGTCCGGACCGTAGGTCACGATAATGTGCGGGTCGAGCTCCGCAAACCGGCCACGCAGGTGCCCCGCCGCCTCCTCGACACGGTTGACCAGTGCACGCGGGTGCTCGTGCGCGGGTGAGCCTTCCATGCCCGAGTCGCGGAAGAAGCCAGCGCCGCCCACAAACTCGTGCTCGATGCCCAACGCCGCGACGGCGTCTTCGAGCTCGCGCACGCGCAAGCCCGCCAGCACGCCGTTGTCCACGACGCTCTGGTACGGCTCGCCGATGACTTCGCCCTCATCGCCCAGTGTGAGCGTGAGCAAGGTGACCGTCGCGCCACGGCGCGCCAGGTCCGCGAGCGTGCCGCCGGTAAAGAGGACCTCATCGTCCGGGTGCGCATGCACCGCGACCACGCGGAAGCCAGTCAAATCCGTCATTCTTTTCGTCCTTTGTCCTCGTTCGTGCCCTGTTTCGCGTCGTTGTCTTGGTCTGCGCCCTTATCGGCACCTCGCGCTGCTTCGCGGGTGGCCGTCGACGTCGCGGCCAGGTCCTTGTCCTCGGGCGTCCACTCGGGTGCCGTCGCGAGTCCCGCGCGCCATGCGTCCACTGTAGTCCCCGGTCCCACGATGCCCTCTCCCAGGGCGAGGAGCCGTGACTCGGCGAGCAGCGGAACAACCACGTGGCTGCGCGCCTGCCACTCCGCCAACGCGCGGGCGGCATCGGCAGCCTTCGTCTCCCCGCTCAGAATCGCCGCACGCGTCACCGCCGCGTCCGGCGGGCACACGCCGGACAGCTCGCCCGGGAAGGTCTCCGGAGTCTCGTCCTCGTCCCACAGATCGCCCAGCGACGTCGCGGTCTCCTCGCTCGTGCGCTCCGCCGCCGCGCTATCCTTTGCCGACGTGTCTGCCACAGAAGGCTCCGGCGAACCCGGCGTGGTCGACCCGGCTGGGTCAGCCGCGCTTGGTGCAGCTGACGACGTTGTCCCCACCGGGACCGGATCGCTCGCACAGACGTAGGAGCTGGCCACGCGGAGTGGATTCTCGTCCACAGTATCCCAGCTCAACACGGCATCGACCGTGCCCGAGGGCAACGACTCCGCCGCCAATGTGCGCATGCGGTCCGCAACCACCTTCGCGCTCACGCCGTGCAGGGCGAGCTGGTCGACGAGGATATTGGCCGCCGTAGCCGCCGTCGTATCGGAGGGATCGACGCCGATGTGCACGGGACGTCCCAAGGCGACGAGCTCTGCGACGTCGGGGTTGTCTGCCGCCTCGGACGAGGGGGCATCGGCAGCCTGGCCTGGGACATCGAGCGGCGCGGTGCGCCCGGTGGCCAACCGTGCAACCTGGCGGGCATCGATGAGCTCCGCGAGCTGCGCGCGAGCTTCCTCGGGCAGCGCGACATGCAAGCGCAACTGACGCGCGGTATCCACCGTCTCCGCGTCGACATCCGGCAGGAGCGAGAGCGCCTCGAGCGTGGTCTGCTCCGGCGTGAAGTCCGCGAAGCCAATCTGGCCAGAGCGCAGCATATTGATGGCCTGCTCCGCGTCGCGGACCGAGCGCAACATGATGACGTCGGTGCGCGCAGGGTCCTTGCCCCAGTAACGATCATTGCGGTTGAGCGTAATGACCCCACGGGCGCGGTCCACGGTCGCGACGAGGTAGCGGCCCGCCGAGGCAGGAATATCGTCATGCAGGACCGTATCGAAGGCGACGTCACCGAGCAGGTGGGACGGCACGAGCCCGTGGAAGAGCCCCTGCCAGTTCGCGACGCGTTCGCGGAAGTCGACGGTGACGACGCGCCCGCCGTCGCTCGAGGCAATCCTCGAAATGGCTCGGTAGCCCGCCGGGTCCTGGACGCCGGCGGTGGTCACCATGCCGTGCCACAGGTAGCTGAAGTCTGCCGCGGAAATGGGCGTGCCGTCTGACCACTGCGCGGCGGAGGAAATCTTGTACCGCACGCGCTGCGCAACACCCCGCGGGGCCTCGACTTCCTCGGCGCTATCGAGCAGGTCTGTATCCATGACGCCGTTGCGGAACGCGGACGGCAGCACGAGGTCCGTGAGCTGCTGGACGAGCTCCTGATTATTCGCGGCGAGATGCGGATTGAGCCCGCCCACCAGCGGATCAACGCCGATGGAAACCGTGGTGCGCTCCGGCACGTCCGTCGCCGCGCGCGTGGTCGTGGGAGTCCCCGTGACGGTCGCGGCTTCCTCTTCATCGACAACCGGCGGCGGGCCGGGGTTGGCAGCACACGCACTCAACGCGCAGGCGCACACGAGCGCAGTCGCACCGCGCAGGAGGGGCTGGAGGAATCGCACCATGTCTCGTACTTTCTCCGCTTTTCTACGGTAATTCTGTCGAGCCTACTGTAGCGCCGTGCAGCGCACAGACGAACGCCGCCGCGTCCTCCTGCGTGAGAGCAGGCGGGCGCGGCGGCGCCGTGTGAAGCAGAATCTTACTTATTCAGCTGCTTTGCGCGCGACGCAGCGCGCTTACGGTCCGTCGCCGACAGCTCGACCTTGCGCACGCGCAGGACGTTCGGGGCAACCTCGACGCACTCGTCGCCGCCACAGAATTCCAGCGCCTCATCGAGGGACAAGGTGCGGGCCTTCTGCAGGGTCACCGTGGCATCCGCGGTAGCGGAACGCATGTTGGTGAGCTTCTTTTCCTTCGTAATGTTGATGTCCATATCCTCATCACGGTTGTTGGCGCCCACGACCATGCCCTCGTAGGCCTCCATGCCCGGCTCCACGAAGAAATCGCCGCGGTCTGCGAGCTGCTGCAGCGCGTACGCCGTGATCTGGCCGGAACGGTCAGCGACGAGCGAGCCGGTGGCACGCGACTTGATCTCGCCAGCCCAGACGTCCAGGCCATCCGAGATGGAGTTGGCGATACCCGCGCCGCGGGTCTCGGTGAGGAACTGGGTGCGGAAGCCGATGAGGCCACGGGCCGGAACACGGAAGGTCATGCGGACCCAGTCGCCCTCGCGGACGTCCATGGACTGCATCTGGCCCTTACGGGTGGCCAGCAACTGGGTGACGGCGCCCTGGTGCTCGGACGGGGTGTCGACCGTGAGCATCTCGTACGGCTCCATGGTCTTGCCATCGATGACCTGGGTAACGACCTGCGGCTTACCCACGGTGAGCTCGAAGCCCTCGCGGCGCATGTTCTCAATGAGAACGGACAGCGCCATCTCGCCGCGGCCCTGGACTTCCCAGGCATCCGGACGCTCGGTGGGCAGAACCTTGATGGAGACGTTACCGATGAGCTCCTGGTCGAGGCGGGCCTTGACCATACGAGCCGTGAGCTTGTCGCCGCCGCCCTGGCCGGCCATCGGCGAGGTGTTGACGCCGATGGTCATGGAGATGGCCGGCTCATCGATGTCGATCTTCGGCAGAGCAACCGGGTTGTCGACATCAGCGATGGTATCGCCAATCATGATCTCCGGGATACCGGAGATAGCGATGATGTCGCCCGCGATGGCCTCGGTATCCGGCTCTCGCTCGAAGCCGACGGTACGCAACAGCTCGGCAACCTTGACGTTCTTGACAACCTCGTTGCCGTCCTCGTCCCAGGAAATCCACGCGACCTGCTGGCCCTTCTTGATCTTGCCGGAGTAGATACGCAGCAGAGCAATACGGCCGAGGAAGTCAGAAGAGTCGAGGTTGGCGACGTGTGCCTGCAGCGGGCCGTCGACGGAAGCAGACGGCTCCGGCAGGACGTTGTAGATAACGTCGAAGAGCGGCTGGAGGTCTTCGCCCTCCGGGACATTGCCGTTGCCCGGGTTCTCGGTAGACGCAATGCCGGCACGACCGGAAGCGTACAGAACCGGCAGGTCGAGCAGTTCTTCCGCAGCGGCCTCGGCCTCCGGGTCGTCGAGACCCGCAGCGATTTCGAGCAGCAGGTCCTGGGACTCGGCAACGACTTCGTCGATACGTGCGTCCGGGCGGTCCGTCTTGTTCACACAAATGATGACGGGCAGCTTGGCTTCGAGAGCCTTGGTGAGCACGAAGCGGGTCTGCGGCAGCGGACCCTCGGACGCGTCAACAAGGAGGACAACGCCGTCGACCATGGAGATACCGCGCTCGACCTCGCCGCCGAAGTCGGCGTGACCCGGGGTGTCGATGACGTTGATGATGAGGTCGCCACCGTCCTTGCCCAGGCCCTTGCGGTGGATGGCCGTGTTCTTCGCGAGAATGGTAATGCCGCGCTCGCGCTCCTGGTCATTGGAGTCCATGACGCGGTCCGTGTGCTCGCCGTGGTCACCGAAAGCGCCGGACTGCTCCAGCATGCCGTTGACGAGGGTGGTCTTACCGTGGTCAACGTGGGCGACGATGGCGACGTTGCGGAACTCGGTTTGGGTCACGAGGGGGATTCTCCTTTAAGAATCTGGGGGTGAAATTTCCCGCACCAGTGGCAGTTCCGCACCGCTTACCCTGGCAGCGACCTCAGAAGGCCTGCGGATAAGGGCGCTCATGTCCGTCAAGCGGGGCCCGAATGCCACCGCCGTCTGCACGGGGAAATTATGAACGGGTAAGAATCTTACCCCCAACACGGCAAAGACGCAGCATTAAGGACCACGACAGCCACCCCACAGCGGCCAAGAGTGGGCATTCTCACCGCGAGCACACTCTCGCAGGAAACGACACACCCCATCCCAACACCGTCGCACACCCCAACCAAAAGTCACAGATCGGTAACAATTTCACAGGCGCCCCACAAAATCCAGCCTCATTAGTTGACCGAGAAACTCAAGTGACTATTGTGACTCATGTTGATTATTTGACAATAACTTAATGTTTGTTCAGCGGCGCGCCCTACGCTCTGCCCGACACGGATGGCTGGCTGGCCGTCCTCGTCGGTGCGGCGTAGCCCACGCCGCCGTCGGTGTATCTTCGTGCCTTCGCGCGGAGCGTGTCCGACTGCATTGTCTCCTATCCACAGAAGGAAACCCTTTACCCGTGAGCTCCTCGGTTACCGTCCTGCGCAGTGCCGCCGCTGCGTGCGTTGCCTCCGCGACGCTCGCTGCGACCGCCACCGCTGCGGCCATTGTGCCCGCCACTGCCGCCGCGCCGGACTTCTCCTCCGTCACCGGCCTGCCCGCGTCCTCCAACCCGCTCGACGGCCTAGGCCGCCCCACGCCGGAGACGCAGTCGCGCATTCACGCCTTCGTGGATCAGCCTTTCGTTCCGCAGGACCTCCGCAACGCCGTGCTCTCTGCGCTGGCGTTCAGCACCGGCGAGGGTGCCACCGGCGAGGGCGGCGTCCAGCTTGTCGACGGCGGCCCCGGCTTTACCCAGTTCTACTGGCCGACGGTCTCCGCGAACTGCATCGGCGGCCAGCAAGACGCCATGGGCTCCGCCATCGCCGTGCCCGGCCCCACGGACATCCCGGCGCCTGGCGCTGGCCCCGGCGAGATGGTCTTCCTCTTTACCGCACTGGGTACGCAGACCGCCGCCCCCAACCAGGGCGCCATGAGGGTCCAGTGGTTCAACATCGATAATTTCGCATTCGGCGAAACCCCGCTCACCAACCACGGCATCAACCCGGACGGCCCCACGACGGTTTCCGGCCGCGCGCAGACCGGCACCGGCACCGTCGTCGCCGTGCTCTCCGGCGCCGTGAACACCGCCGAGTCGCGCTGCACCTTCGCCCCCACCGCCGCCATCATCGAGGCCAAGTAATGCACGCGCCGAAGCTGGAGACCTTCCGCCTCGCTGACCACATCAACGTCGATCCCAAGGGCATCGACCGCACCGTCGACGCGTACGAGCGCCACGAGTTCGGCCTCTACATGGCCCGCGGCGCCAACCACCCGCGCTTCGGCTACCTGGAGTCTTGGCTACTTCCGGGCCTAGGTCTGCGTGTCAACAAGTTCCATGAGCGGGCGGGCGGCCGCTTTTACCAGGACTTCTACATCGACGTCGCCAGCATTGAGCTTTCCGATGCCGCCTGGACCACCCGCGACCTCTACATCGACCTTCTCTCCACGACCGGCTCCCCTATCACCGTCGATGACATCGACGAGCTCTCGCAGGCCACCGCACAGGGGCTCATCTCCGCCGAGGACGCCGAGTTCGCCATCGACGCCACTCTGCGCGCCGTCGACGGGACTACCCGTCACAACGACAACGTCATTGACTGGCTCACGGCCATTGGCTACCCACTCACGTGGGCGGAGCATGTCGAACTCGTGCCGGAAGGCTAGCCAACCAGTAAGATTGGCGCGTCAATCCCCTCCCTAGCGCAAAGGATTTCTTCATGGCCGGTGGACTCTTCGCCCTTCTCGATGACATCGCGCTCATCGCCCGCTCCGCCGCGGCGAGCGTCGATGACGTTGCAACACTCGCTGGAAGAACCTCTATCAAGGCAGCCGGAGTTGTCATCGATGACGCCGCTGTCGCCCCGCAGTACGTCCAAGGCGTCCAGCCCGCGCGCGAGCTGCCCATGATCTGGCGCATCACGAAGGGCTCGCTGCGCAATAAGCTGGTCATCATCCTGCCCATCGCGCTCATCCTGTCCTGGATCGCGCCGTGGGCGCTTACTCCCATCCTCATGGCCGGCGGCACGTACCTGTGCTTCGAGGGCGCGGAGAAGGTCATCCACTTCTTCAAGCGCGATGAACACCACGAGGATGCCGCTCCCACGAGCGAGTCTCCCAAGGAGGCCGAGGACCGCTTGGTCTCCTCCGCCATCACCACGGACCTCATTCTGTCCGCGGAAATCATGGTGCTCTCCCTCAACGCCGTTATAGAGGAGACGTTCTGGCTGCGCCTGGGCACGCTCATCGCCGTCGCTATCCTCATCACTCTCGGCGTCTACGGCGTCGTGGGCCTCCTCGTGAAGATGGATGACATGGGCATCGGACTGCTCAAGCGCCGCAACGGCAAGTCTCCGCTGGGCACTGCCCTCGTCAAGGGCATGCCCATCGCCCTCAACATCATCTCCGTCATCGGTACCTTCGCCATGCTCTGGGTCGGCGGCCACATCGTCATCAACGGTCTCCACGAATTCGGCGCGCACGAGCTCCACAACCTCATCGAGCGCGCGGCAGCGATCACCTCAAACGGAGCCCTGCAATGGCTCATCGACACCGGCATCTCGCTCGTGTTCGGTTTCCTCCTAGGCCTCGTGGTGGTCTCCATCATCACCTTCGCCAAGCGTTCGGCTGGTTCTACCGCGCGTTCATAAATTCCTCCTCGAGCAGTTGCTTTTCTTCTTCCACCCACGCCGGCAGCGGGCCTTCCAGCTCCGGCGCGACCGGCGTACCCGGCGGGTGGTACCAGCCCTTGGGCGGCACCCAGTAAATCGTTCCGCGCCTTCTTAAGAACCCGCGACCATCCACCTCGTTGACGGCGTTGTGATACTGGCACGCAATCGTGAGATTCTCCGGGCTCGTCTCCCCTCCGTTGCGCCAGGCTTCCAGGTGGTGCACCTGGCAATCGTGCGCGCCCTTCGAACAGCCCGGCCAGGGGCAGACGGGATTCTCACCCATGGCCATCAGCCGCTGCTTCGTGGAGGCAAACCGCGAAATCCGATGCAGATTCACCGGCCCGTAGACCGGGTGCAACAGCACGTGGAAGCCGTAGTCGTTGATGTTTCGCGTCGCCAGCTCCGTCGAGGAAATCACCGCGCCGTTGGACAGCTGGAACCACACCTCGTGACCCTCGCAGGCCTTGGCGTAATTGTCCATCGTGGTCACAAGCATAAGTGTGATCGTCGGCCGCGCCGCTTTCTTCTCGCCGAACCAATGCTCGAGCACAGACTCAATGGGCTGGTCTTTGTCAATGGAATCGCGAATGTCGGCTAGGTCCGCCGACGGCCCGCAGATAGTCAGCGACGCGTTGCCATCCGAATGCTGAGCAAAGCGCACGCCGGCCTTAGGCGTGCGCGGCTTGACCACCTTCTTTACCAGCTCGCGGGCTTCTTTGTCGATGTGCTTCGTATCGCCGGTCTTCTTCAACGCCTCGAGACGTAAGTCCCAGCGCTGGTGTTCTTTCTTCAGCCGTTGGGCTTGTTTCTCCACCGCGATAAGCGTGAGTAGGTTGTGTTTCTTCGCCGCGGCGCGCGTCTGGCGGCGTTTGTCTTGGAATGAATTCGTCTCGGTAAACGGCGCGGCAGTCGCGACGACGTCCTTGGCAAGCGTGTCGGGAATACCCATGGCGATAATCTCCGACTCGGTCAAGCCGAGCACCTCGTCAACGATGTCGAGCCCCCGGGCCAACAGGCTGGCCAGCTCCCCCATAATGGTCATGCACCACACGCTAAAACGAGCACAGTCCTCCGGCAAGCGGAGGACTGCACACTATATGTGGCACCCAAAAGATACTGGGCGCAACCAGCAGAAACCGCGGGCTACAGAAACATAAGAAGCGAAAATGCCATAACGGCCATGCCCGCGATGAGGCCGTAGATGGCGTAGTGGTGCTCGCCGGTTTCCTCTGCGGTAGGCAGCAGCTCATCCAAGGAAATGAACACCATGATGCCGGCAATGACGCCGAAAGCCACGCCCATCGTCGTATCGCCGAGCACTGGCAAGAGCAGCACATAGCCCACGACGGCGCCCACTGGCTCCGCGAGGCCGGACAGCGTCGCCCACGCAAACGCCTTGCGCCGCGAGCCCATGGCCTTGGCGCAGGGGCACGGCCACAGCGATACCCTCCGGAATATTGTGAATGGCGATAGCAAACGCGACCGGCAGCGCGATGCTCGCGTCCTCCAAGCCGGCGAGGAATGTCGCGAAGCCTTCCGGGAAATTGTGGAAGGCAAGCGCCGCGGCGGCGAACACGCCGGTCTTCATGAGCCGGGCGCGGCGGGCATCGTCAAGCATGGTGCCCGGCTCGTGCGGATTGATCTCTTCCGGCACAAGGCGGTCGATGACCGCAATGATGGCAATGCCCAGGAAGAACGCACCCACGCCCAGCCACGTGCCAGTGCGCTCCGAGTCGAAAGCCGTAATGAGCTTGTCCACGCCCTGCGGCAAAATCTCCACAAAGGAGACGTAGAGCATGACGCCGGCGGACAGGCCAAGGGCCCCCGCCATGAACTTCGGCCCCGGGTTGCGGTGGCCCACGGCGATGGCGGCGCCGATAGACGTGGATAAGCCCGCAAGCAACGTCAGAGCAAGGGCAAACAACATGGCTTTAGAGTCTACGATGGAGGAGTCCACTTACCAACGCGAGGAGCGCCATGCAGCACTATCCCTTGGCCCGCAACTACTGCGGCGTGGAACACGCAGCGGTCCTCGAGCACATCGTCGCCTCCACCGCGCTAAAGATTCCGCACCTGGCCGACGGCCCGACGCTCATCGACGTCACCCTCGAGACCAATAATCTCACCCGCGGCTGGAATATCCGCTGCCCACTGGGCTACCTGGGTGCCCTCGACGCCGAGGAATCCCAGGATTTCCCGGACCTCGAACAGCTGCGCACCATGCACGTCACCACCACAGCGACGGTCGAAATCGTCGACGGCATGCTCGACATCGCGGTCAACCTCGGCCTCGGCCCCTGGCAGGTGCCACGCAATAACGCGGGCGGCCCCGTCCTCGCCCCGGGGATGGGCGTGCTGCTTGCCACGGAGACCACACATGACGTTTCCGCGGAGCAGCTCACGCAGATGGACACGTGTTCCTTCTTTGTTTCCCTCACGCTCATGGGCGAGACGTTCGTCGCCTCCGCCGAAGACTGCGTGCTGGGCACGGCACCGGCGCCAGCGCATGTCGCCAACCTCCTGCGTCACGCGGTCGAGGGCGGCCAGACGCTCTTCGCGCGTGCCTATGCCGCAGACGGACTCATCGCGGTCGACGTGCCCGAGCCCGGCTCGGCGGAGTTCTTCGAGCCGCCCGTTCCGGCACTCGCGCCCCGCGCGCGCATCATCCCGGAGCCACCCGCAGCAGACGGCACCTGGCAAGCGCTCATCCAGCCTGCCGATGCCGCCTCCCCCGTCCCCCAGGGCACCCGGCCGTTCCCTCAGATCACCCACCCCACATCGGCGTCGACAGCACCGCTCGATACTGCGGCGATGACGGAGCACGCGCGCGCCCACGGTGTCGATGTCGCCGTCCTCGCTGGGGTCGTCGCGGGGCTGGGCGGCGAACCCGACCTCACGTGGCGCCCATTGCCGCTGCCCCAGGCCGCTGGGCGCTACTCTTCGGAGTCCGCGCGTGTGTCGGCGCGGCGGAAAGCCTCGGGTAAGGCGAAGCGGCATCGGAAGCCCGGCCGCGGCCGAAAAGATTAAACACGAGTACGCTCTTGTTTATGACTGAAGCGAATAAGCACTTTGAACTCAAAGTCCCGGGCGGCAAACTCATCGTCGTCGATATCACGGTCGACGAGGCCGGCGCCATCACCGCGGCGCAGGTCGCGGGCGATTTCTTCCTTGAGCCCGAGGACGCCTACGAGGCGCTCGCGCCGGCGCTCGTGGGCACGCACCGCGGCGAGGCGACCGCGGATATTCAGGGCCGTCTCGACGCCGCCTTGGCGCGCGTTGAGCAGCCGGTGGCCCTGCACGGGTTTAGCACGCACGATCTTGCGGTGACGGTGCAGCGCGCGCTGTCCGACGGCACGGATTTCACGGACCACGAGTGGGAAATCCTGCAGCCGGGCGTGCTGCCCACGCCGGTCAACGTCGCGCTCGACGAGCTGTTGCTCGACCAGGTGGCCACCGGCCAGCGCGGCCCGACGCTGCGCTTCTGGGAGTGGGACGACCGCGCCGTCGTGTTCGGCAGCTACCAGTCCTACTCCAATGAGCTCGACCAGGCGGGCGTGGACAAGCACGGGATTACGCCGGTGCGTCGCATGTCCGGCGGCGGTGCGATGTTCATGGAGGGCGGCAACTGCATCACGTACTCCATCTACGCTCCCGAGTCTCTCGTCGCGGGCTACTCGTATGAGGATTCTTACGCCTATCTCGATCAGTGGGTCCTCGCGGCGCTGGCCAAGCATGGCGTCAACGCGTGGTACGTGCCCATCAATGACATCACCTCGGACGGCGGCAAGATCGGCGGCGCGGCCCAGAAGCGTCGCCGCGGCGCGGTGCTTCACCACACGACGATGAGCTACGACATTGACGCGGACAAGATGATGGACGTCTTGCGCATCGGCAAGGTGAAGGTCGCGTCCAAGGGCCTGGCGTCGGCGAAGAAGCGCGTTGACCCGCTGCGCCGCCAGACCGGCGTGCCGCGCGAGGAGATCATCGCGACGATGGCCCAGGAATTCGCCACCCGCTACGGCGCGCGTCCGGCGGAGCTCACGGAGGCCGACCTCGCGGCGGCACGCGATCTCGTCGACACGAAGTATGCGACCGAGGCGTGGACCAAGCGCCTGCCCTAACCCGCGCTGGCGCCCCGTAAAAATCCCTCCAGGACATATAAGGCCCCTGATCCGCGCCGCGGATGCCCCTTATATGTCCTGAAGTGCTATCAGCGGGAGCGAGTCAGAGCTAGTCGACTGTCGCGCCGAGGGACGCGGCGAAGGCCGGGGCGAGGTGCAGCGGGCTGAGCTTGGGTGCGGCGACGATGCGGGCTATTAGTGCGTCGCTCCCTCCGCCGACACGAGATCGCCGTCCGGATGGGCGACGATGGCTTCGATGGCGGCGACGAGCCCGCGCGTGATGTCCGCGACGGGCAGCGACGGCTCGCCTTGTTCCGGTGCGTAGGGCACGTGGATGAATCCGGCGCGGGTCGCGGTGCCGGCGGTCGCGTGCAGCATGCGGTACATGAGGTGGTTGCACACGAAGGTGCCCGCGGTATTCGACAGCGCTGCGGGCAAGCCAGCGTCGCGAATGGCGGCGACCATGGCTTTGACCGGCAGCGTCGCGAAATATGCTGCGGGTCCATTCTCGACGATGGGCGTGCCCGTGGGCTGGTTACCCGCGTTGTCTGGAATCGACGCGTCGTCGATATTGATAGCCACGCGCTCCGGCGTGAGCTGGGCGCGGCCTCCGGCCTGGCCAACACAGAGGACGGCATCGGCACGCTTGAGGTCTGGTAATGGGGCACCGAAGCGAGTAGGGACGGTAAAACGCACGACATCCGCCCCGGCAATGCGGGACGGAAGTTCGGCCACGGCGAGCTGCGCGGGGTTGACGCGCTGCCCGCCGAAGGGATCGAAGGCGGTGACGACTATTCGCATGCCCTCATTTTAGAAGGTGCCCTTCAGCTCCTTGCCGGTATCCGACAGGGTGGCGCCGCGGGAGTCGACGTTCTGGTCGTTGTACTCGGAATCGTCGCCGTCGATGCGGGAGATCTGGGTGACCTCGATGTAGTTGTGGAGACGGCCCTCAGAGGTGTTGCCGTCGCCGAAGTCGAGGTTGGCCACGCGGACGGAGTCGCCGGCGTTAATCGGGTTAGCCAGCGTGACCTCGAAGGAACGAGTGGAGGTCTTCTCATCGAAGCCCAGGTCGCGAATGTGCGCGCCGTTGGAGGAACGCGGGGTGATAAGGCGGTCAACGCCCTCCGGGCCCTCGGCGGTCTTAACATCCACGCGGAACTGGGTTGCCGGGAACTCGCCGTAGTAACGGTCGGTGCCGACGTTCTTCAGGCGCAGCGCGACGGTGCCTGCGAAGCCGTCGGACTTCGCACCGGACGTCGTGAAGTACGGCTGGAGGTCGAGCTTGTGCTGCTCCTCGGCCTGCTTCTTATCAGCCTCTTCCTCGGCCTTGCCCTCGGCCTCGGTGGCGACCTCGCCCTCAACCGGGACCTCGTTGTTCTTCACGACCTCAGCGTCGGCCTCCGGGTCCTTGGCTTCTTCCTCAACGACCGGGGTGGTGTTCTGCGCGTCCTTGTTCGGGGCGTAGGAATCCGCGATGTCGTCGTAGAGCTTGACGCGGACCTCGTTCTTCACAGGCTGCAGCGCGGACCAGAAGGTCGGGGTGGACCAGGTGCCGTTGGGCTTGCAGTACTGCTGCGTTCCGGTCATGTCGAGAACGCGGAAGCCGTAGGTGGCCTCACCGGTGTGGTTCGGCGGAACGTCGTACGGGCCGATGGACTGGCCAGCCTCCCAGGACAGGGAGTAGGACGCGGACGCACCGAGCGACTTGGCGATGGAGAAAGAAACGCCCGCGGTCGTGCCATCCTGGGTGTGGCTACCGTTGATGGAGGTCGTCTGGGTGCGGTCGCCGTTGACGGAAACCTGAATGGACTGCGACTTGGACAAGTTCTGCTGGAGCGGAATGTCCTTCTCCGTCTGGTTCGTGGTGGAGATGGTGCCCACCGGCATGAACGTGTCAGTCACCTTGTAGACCACGGTGCGGGTGTCTTCCCACGGGTTGCAGATGGGGCGCGCGTTGAGCACGTTCGCCTTGATGTGGTCCGAGCCATGGCTGGTGTGGACGATGGGGAGCTTGGCGTTGACGGCCGGGGTCTCCGGGTAGGACTCGGTCTGGGTTGCAGCACCAGCGAGCGGGGCGACGAGCGCTCCGGAGAGCGTGGCGCCGGCCACAGCGGCAGCAGCGGCGGTGGCAAGACGGCGAAGCTTCATGCAGTTCTCCTCGAGAGTGTACGGATGTGGGTGCACCGCTCGAACGCGGCGGCGCGACGTGACCTAGGTTAAGGTTCCCCTCACCCGCCTGCAACAGGATAAGTATATATATGACATGCACATCATTTTTCCCTCCCCACAGGGCAGAGACACGGGATAACGGGCGAAACATTCGAGAATCCACACGGCTACCCCAAAAGTTTCTCCCGTAAACTAAAGATGTAGTGACAAATATTCCTCTCAGGAAACACTCTTACCCCCATGCGGGGGCGAGTCGCGCGCACCGCCACACATGGGGCTCAAAATGTGAGTCACGTTACTTGTAACCTGGGTGGCTATGAACGTAACTTTTTATGAGGAACCGGCCGAGTTTCGTGCGGCCGCTAGCGAGTATCTGAAGGAGCATCTGCGCGAGACAAGCGTGCTTGCCACCCAAGCGAATAAGCCGAAGCTCGAGGACCAGCCGTATTGGTTCGCGACGATTACTGACGGCGACGACATCGTAGGCGTGGCGATGCGCACAAAGCCGACGCCGCCCCACCCCGCCTATGTCCAGAAGCTTCGCCCCGCGGCGCTTGCCGCGTTGCAGGACGCGCTGTCCGAGCGGGGTGAGAAGCTGCCGGGGTGCATCGGCCACTTTGAGACAGCCAAGGCGCTCGCCGGCCCCGGCGCGCGGCTGGAGATGCATTCGCGCCTGCACTTTTTCGACGAGGTGGTCTGGCCCGCGTGCCCGGCGGGCGAACTGCGTGCGGCGACTCCGGACGACGTGGACCTCATCGTCGACTGGCGCCGGCAATTCGTACACGACTCAGAAGAACAGGCGGGGCGTAAGCCATGTGAGAAGCGGTATGCCGCTTTCTTCAACGCGGCGGACGTGGCGGAGCGTCTCGCGCGCGGCGGTCATTGGCTGTGGGAGGTCGACGGGCAGCCAGTCCACTACACGGCCGTGAACGACACAGGCCTGGGTCTCAAGCGCATTGGGCCGGTGTTTACGCCCGCGGCCGAGCGCGGACAAGGCTACGCGGCGTGGGTCGTGGCAACGCTCACGCAGGACATCCTCGACGACGGCGAGGTCGCGACGCTCTATACGGACCGAGCAAATCCCGTCTCGAACCGCGTGTATGAACGGATTGGCTACCAGTCCGTGGGCGACGAGGGCGAGTTTTACGCCGCGGGTTGTAGCGCGGCGAGCTAGCGCATGTGGAGCATGCGGCGGTGCTCGACGCCGGCAGGCTCCAAGTGGATGAAGACCTCTGCGCCTGGGAAGAGACCGTCCACGTCGTCTTCGAGGGCATCGGCAGCTTGGTGGGAGGCGAGGACGGTC
Organism: Corynebacterium phoceense; assembly: GCF_900092335.1. Lineage (GTDB taxonomy): Bacteria > Actinomycetota > Actinomycetes > Mycobacteriales > Mycobacteriaceae > Corynebacterium > Corynebacterium phoceense. The sequence goes on along the minus strand of NZ_LT596208.1, from coordinate 545,127 downwards.
CACGTGGGGTCGACGTCGGCGGTGAGATAGATGAAGCGCTGGCGGCCGAAGGCCACGGTGCGGCGTTGGGTAATCGTGAGGCCATGAGCGGGGGCAACGCGCGCGAGGAGCTCGTCGAGGGCGGCGTTTTCCTCGACGGGCAGGGATTCAGAGAGCAGGCCCGAAAGGGAGTCGCGCAGGAGCTGGTACCCGGTCCACATGATGTTGATACCCACGGCGAGCGCGATGACGGGGTCGAGCCAGAGCCAACCGGTGAGCCACACGGCAGCGATGCCCACGAGGACGCCGACGGAAGTCCACACGTCGGTAAGCAGGTGTTTGCCGTCCGCATCGAGGGTCGCGGAGCGATAAGTCTTACCGGCGCGCAGGAGCGCCAGGCCGACCACGAGGTTGAGCACGGAAGCGGCGGTGGACAAAAGAAGGCCCAGGCCAGGTTGCTCGAGCGGCTGAAGATGAATGAGGCGGTTGGCGGCGGACCAGAGAATCATGCCGGCGGCAACAAAGATGAGCGCGCCTTCAAGCAGCGCGGAGACATACTCGGCCTTGCCGTGGCCGAAATGGTGGTCCTTGTCCGCGGGCTTGACGGCGACGCGCAGCGCAATGAAGCCTGCGATGGCGGCGACGAGGTTGACGATGGATTCGAGGGCATCGGAAAGAAAACCCACGGAACCGGTGAGCCACGCGGCAAGGGTCTTCAGCAGGATCGTCGCGACGGCGGCGGCGATAGACAGCTTCATAAACCGCTCGAGGGCGGTTTGTTCGGAACGATCAACGGCGGACATAGTAACGAGTCCCTTCGGTTCAGCCGGGTAGGAAACGGACGGTGAATACCGAAGGTCTCGTTCACCAGGTGGAACCTGGCTGGGTGGCCGGGCGCGCGGCGCCAGTATGTCGACCAGCCAGCGCCGACCCTGTTAAACCCCAGGTGCCGACGCGGAACTACTCCCCTTCTGCACAGCCATAAAACCAGCCGTGCGCTGGGGTGTCAATTGAGACCGAAAGTTCAATTAGCCGAAGAGTTTCTTCAAATAATTTGAGCCGAAGCGCCACTGCGGATCCATCTGTTCGCGCAGCGCACAGAACTCGTCGAAGCGCGGATAAAGCTCTGCTAGGTCCGCGCGGCCAAGGGTGTGCATCTTGCCCCAGTGCGGGCGCCCGCCGGCGACGCGCAGGAGCGGTTCGATCTCGGCGAAGATGGGCTGCGGTTCCACGAACTGCGGCACGTGCGTGGCGATGTACATGGACTCGCGGCCGGTAGACGTGGACAGCGCAACGTCGTCCGCGGCCGTGGTGCGCAGCTCGAGCGGGAAGCCGATGCGCCAGCCGCGGCGGTCGATTAGCGATCGGATCTCGCGGACGACCGCGGGGCCGTCAGCCAGCGGCACGGCGTACTCCATCTCGTGGAAGCGCACGCGACGCGGCGAGACGAACACGCCGTGGTTCGTGCCGCGGTAGCGGTTGTGCGAGAGCGCTGCGGTCGCGATGCGGTTGGCGTAAGGGATCGACGCGGGCACGGCGCGCCCGACCGCCAGGGCCACAGCGAAGGCGCCGTTGCCCACGAGTTCCTCGTCGAGGAATTCCTTCCGCTTCGGACGCGGGCCCACCTCGTGCGCGGCATCGGGCGCTAGGCGCGTATTGCGCTTGATCTGCGCGCGGTCGGTATGCGGGAACCAAAAGCACTCAAAGTGATCCGCACTGCGGGCGTGGGTCTCCCAGTTCTCAAGGATCTCGTCGATGTCGCCGCCGACTTCCTCCGCGACGAGGTCGAAGGACAGCGCATTACGCAGGGCCTCGACACTGCGCAGCGACTTGGAGGCCACGCGAATGGGCAGCCCGCCGGCGCGGGCGACCATGGCGCGTGCGTTGTTTTCAAAGGCGTCGACGTCCACCGCGCCCAGCGGCGCGACGCTCGTCCCCGCGCCGCTGGTCCACGGCCGCGCGCAGCGCTTGTGTGGACTGAATCTCAGTGACTGTCATAGTGCAAGGATAGTCACACTAGTAATCGCTAGTATGGGAATTTATGAAAACCTTTCGCTCGCCCTCGCTTCCCGCTGAACTCGCCGCTCGCCTGCGCTCGATCCTCGACTCCGCACCGGCTGGCGACGTGCGCGGCACCGGCCCCGCGCACATCGCGGTAGCCCCCTGGACCGGCGAGGAACTCTTTACTTTCCCCACCGCGACCACACCCGACGTCGAGGCCGCAGTCACGGACGCCCGCGCCGCACAAAAGGTCTGGGGCAACACGAGCTTCGCCGAGCGCCGCCGCGTGTTCTTCCGCCTCCACGAGGCTTTGCGCGAGAACGAGGACACCGTCCTTGACCTCATCCAGGCCGAAAACGGCAAGGCCCGCGCCCACGCCTATGACGAGGTCATGGACCTCTACAATTGCGCGCGCTTCTATGGTCAGCGCGCCGCCCACGCCTTGCGCGACGAGCGCCACCGCGGCGCCTTGCCTGTGCTCACCACGACGCGCACGCAGTATTACCCGCTCGGCGTCGTTGGGCTCATTTCCCCGTGGAATTATCCGCTCTCCCTCGGCGTCGGCGACGTCCTCGCCGCGCTCGCCGCGGGTAACGCCGTGGTTCACAAGCCGGACTCTCAGACCACGCTCACGGCCATCTACCTGCGCCGCCTCGCCATCGCCGCGGGCCTGCCCGCGGGTGCGTGGCAACTCGTG
>NZ_LT596208.1:502855-542262 GCF_900092335.1 Corynebacterium phoceense | reverse complement strand
GCCGGGCCGCGGCGCCGAGGTCGGCGACGCGCTCGTGCCTCTCGTGGACGGCCTCTCCTTTACCGGCTCGACGAAGGTGGGCAAGCAGCTCGCCGCCCAGGCTGCAGAGCGCCTCATTCCCGCCATACTCGAGCTGGGCGGTAAGAATCCCGCGCTCGTGCTTGCCGATGCCCCCGCTTCCTCCACCGCCCCTGCCCTCGTCCGCACGGCTTTTTCCTCCTCAGGACAGCTGTGTATGTCTGCCGAGCGCGCCTACGTCCATGCCGATGTCTACGACGAGCTCGTCGCCGAACTGCAGCAAGCGCTCGACCGCGAGGTGCTCGGTGCGTCGTTCACTGACGCGGCGACCATCGGCACGCTCACCTCGGCAAGGCAGCTCGAGACTGTCCAACGCCACGTCGACGACGCGGTATCCAAGGGCGCAACTGTCGTGTACGGCGGCAAGGCCCGCCCGGAGCTCGGTCCGTTCTTCTTCGAGCCGACCATCCTCGAGGGTGTCACGGAAGACATGGAGTGCTACGCTGCCGAGACCTTCGGCCCCGTGCTTTCCCTCTATAAGGTGAACTCGGACGAGGAGGCCATCGCACGCGCCAACGACACGTCGTATGGCTTGGCGGCCTCCGTGTGGTCCGGATCCGAGCGCCACGCCTGGAACGTGGCCAGCCGGGTGGAAGCCGGCATGGTCAATATCAACGAAGGCTTCGCGGCGGCCTACGGCTCCATCGCCGCGCCGGGCGGCGGCGTCAAGGAATCCGGCCTCGGCCACCGCCACGGCGAGACCGGCCTACGCCTGTGGTCCAACGAGCGGACGGTCGCCGCGCAACGTCTCCACCCGCTCGCGCCCTCGACGCTCCTGCCGCCCGAGCGCTTCCGCACGCTCATTACGACGGGCATGCATGTGATGAAGACGTTGCGACTCTAAGCGGGATTTCACGACAACGAAGCCCTCCCGATCGCGCGATCTGGAGGGCTTCGTTGTCGTGAAAAGCCGGTGAGGCGTTGACGAGCTCCGACTCGTGGTCGCCACCGGTGAGCATAGTGTGCGAGCAGACTCGGGCTGTGGCGGTGGGTGAGTCTAGCCGCCGATCTTGAAGTCGCAGACGTCGCCGTCTTGCATGATGTAGTCCTTGCCTTCCTGGCGGACCTTGCCGTGAGCGCGGGCCTCGGCCATGGAGCCAGCCTCGTCGAGGTCGTCGAAGGAGACGATTTCCGCCTTGATGAACTTCTTCTCGAAGTCGGTGTGGATAACGCCAGCGGCCTGCGGGGCGGCGGAGCCCTTCTTAATCGTCCAGGCGCGCGCTTCCTTCTCACCGGCGGTGAGGTAGGTCTGCAGGCCAAGCGTCTCAAAACCAGCCTTGGCGAGCGTGGCCAGGCCTGGCTCGGTCTGACCCACGGACTCGAGGAGCTCCATGGCCTCATCCTCGGGCAGTTCGAGCAGCTCGGTCTCGGTCTGGGCGTCGAGGAAGACGCACTCCGCCGGGGCGACGAGCTCTGCGAGCTCGGCGCGCTTGGCGGCATCGGTAAGCACGGCCTCGTCCGAGTTGAAGACGTACAGGAAGGGCTTAGCAGTCATGAGATGGAGGTCGCGCAGCGGCGCGAGATCGAGCTCGCCGTTCTTCGCGGCGGCGAAGAGGGTGCGGTCATCCTCGAGGACGGCCTGAGCCTTCTTGGTCTCCTCGACTTCGACGGCCTTCTCCTTATCCTTGCGGGCTTCCTTCTCCAGGCGCGGCAGGGCCTTCTCGATGGTCTGCAGGTCAGCGAGGATGAGCTCGGTATTGATGATCGAGATATCGTGCGCCGGGTCGACCTTTCCGTCGACGTGGATGACATTGTCATCGGAGAACGCGCGAACGACCTGACAGATGGCGTCGGCTTCGCGGATATTGGCGAGGAAGGCGTTGCCCATGCCCTCGCCCTTGGAGGCGCCCTCGACGATGCCGGCGATATCCACGAAGGACACGGTCGCGGGCAAAATGCGCTCCGAGTTGAACATCTCAGCCAAGCGGTCGAGGCGCTTATCTGGCAGCTCCACGAGGCCGACGTTGGGCTCGATGGTGGCGAACGGGTAATTCGCGGCCAAGATATCGGAACGGGTCAGGGCGTTAAATAGCGTGGACTTGCCCACGTTGGGCAGGCCGACGATTCCAAGTGTAAGACTCACGGGGCCAATCCTAACGCACCGGAAAAAATTTAAGGCAAGATGGTGGGGTGAGTTTTGATCAGCCCGACGCGTCCCCGACAGACCCCAGCGCCCACCCCGAGGCCCTGGGGCTTTCCGCCAAGCCGAGTGAGGCTGCCGATGCCGCCCGCCTGAGCGGCGTCTCCCCGCACCCGCCGGGAGACCAAGTCGACCGCTCCGTTGTCGTGGCCGACATGGTGCGCAACGTCTCGATGTGGGCGCTGCGCCTGTTTATCATCGGCGCATTTATCTATGCGGCCGCGCGCATGCTGGGCAACTTCTGGCAGGGCGTCCTGCCGGTTCTGCTGGCGCTCATTATTTGTACGGTGCTCGCGCCGCTGTCGGGTGGGATGCGCAAGGTCGGGCTGCCCAGCGGGCTCGCCGCGTTCGCCTCCATCCTGCTGTTTTTTGGAATCGTGGGCGGCATCATCGCGTTTGTCGCGCCGAACTTCGCGCGGCAATCCCAGACGCTGTACTTACAGACCGTCGAGGGCATCCAGCGCCTGCAGCTGTGGGTCCAGGGTCCGCCGCTCGAGCTTGATAACGACGAGCTGGGCCGCTATATCGACGAGGCCGCCACATGGATTCAATCCCGCGCGGGTTCCATCGCGGGCAGCGTCTTCTCCGGCATCGGCACCGTGACCTCCATCGTGGTCACCCTCCTCGTCGTCCTCGTCCTTACTTTCTTCTTCCTCAAGGACGGCCACAAATTCTTGGGCTGGCTGCGCGAGGCCACCGGCCGCCGCGCGGGCTGGCACCTCACCGAGCTGCTCACCCGCGCCTGGAATACACTGGGCGGCTTCGTCCGCGCACAAGCGCTCGTCTCTGCCATCGACGCCGTCTTCATCGGTCTAGGACTTATCATCCTCAACGTGCCGCTCGCCATGGCGCTGGCGATTATCACGTTCTGCGCCGGCTTCATCCCCTTCGTCGGCGCCATCGTCGCCGGCGCGCTGTCCGTGACCATCACGCTCGTCTCCCTGGGACTCACCAAGGCCGTCATCGTGCTCATCATCGTCCTCGTCGTCCAGCAGCTCGAGGGCAATGTGTTGAGCCCCTGGCTCCAGGCCCGCGCCATGAACCTCCACCCCGTCGTCGTGCTCATCTCCGTCACCGTCGGCTCCGCGCTCTTTGGTCTCGTGGGCGCCTTCCTCGCCGTGCCCGTCGTCGCCGTGTTCGCGGTGTGCTGGCGCTACGTCCTTGAGGTCCTCAAGCTGCAGTCGGGCGAGATCCACGCCGAGGACATCCGCTTCGAGACCGTCGCAGGCGAGCTCATCGGTCGCTACACCGAAGACGAGGGCCGCTTGAAACGCGTCACCCTGCGCGACAACGAGTTCGCTGGCGAGGCCGCAGGTCGCGACGCTGCAGCTGATGGCACCGACCCCACCACCATGGACGTCGACGCCGCGCCACACCCGGCCGAGCGCCCGCGTATTCGTCCGCAGCTCGACAAGGCCCGCGACATTCTCGATAAAACTTTCGAAAAGTTCCGGCGTTCCTAAACGACCATGTCGACACCGTCTGGCAGGGTGGGGCTCCATGAGCTCCATCCTGTATTTGATTCTTGGCCTTGTTCTTGGCGCCGTGCTGGGCTGGCTCGCACACGCCTACCGCGTGGGCCAGTCCCCCGCGCCTGCTTTGCCTGCCGATGCCACCCGCGAACTCACCGCCGGAGTGCGCGAAGGCCTCGCAGATTCACTCGACCGCCAGGTCGTCCCGCTTGAGAAGGCCATGGATCGCCTGGGCCTCCAACTCCAGGAGCTCGAGGCTGGTCGCGCCGCCGAATTCGCGTCGCTCACCAGCCAGGTGCAGGCCATCACGCGTACCTCGGCGCGGCTCAATGACCGCACAGACAAACTCGTCACAGCGCTGCGCTCCCCCAACGTTCGCGGACGGTGGGGCGAGATCCAACTCGAGCGCGTCGTAGAGCTCGGCGGCATGGTCAAGCACGTCGACTTCGACTCGCAGGTCACCGCCACCCTCGACGGCCAGCGCGTGCGCCCCGATCTCGTCATCCGCTTGGCCGGTGGGCGTCAGATCGTCCTTGATGCCAAGGTTCCTTTCAGCTCGTATCTTGACGCGCTCGAGGCCACAGACCCCGAGGAGCACGCCGCTTTCCTGCGCCGCCACGCCCATCTCATGCGCAGCCACGTCGCGGCGCTGTCCGGCCGCGAGTACATCGAGGCCTTCCAGCCCACGCCCGAGTTCGTGGTACTCTTCGTCCCCGCCGATCCTTTCCTCGACGCCGCGCTGAGCGTCGACCCGGACCTCCTCGAGTTCGCCTTCGAGCGCAATATCGTCATCGCAACCCCCACCACGCTCTTCGCCCTGCTGCGCACCGTCGCGCTGGGCTGGCGGCAGGAAGACATCTCGGACAAGGCGCGCGAGGTGCAGCGCCTAGGCCGCGAGCTCTACTCGCGCCTTAACACCATGGGCGAACACTTCAATAAGGTGGGTCGCGGCCTCGAGCGCGCCATCGACGCCTTCAACGCGACGCTCGGCTCCGTCGACTCCCGCGTCATGGTCACCGCCCGCAAGCTCGGCGAGATGGACATCCCGGCGCGCACGGACCGGCTCCCCACCGAACTCGAGCGCGTCGATACGTGGCCGCGTTACGCGCAGGAGCCTCTACCGGAGGAAGGCGGCTTTTAGGATGCACGCCGCGCAGCAGCACGACGCGCGACTGCGAGCTGCAGGCCTAAGGCAATGACCGCGCCTGCGGCAGGAATCCAGAAGGCAGCATAATGGCTGGCGGTAAACACGGGCATCATGACGACAGGAGCCAGCGCCGCGCCGAAGAAACGGAAGGCCAACACGGTCGACAGGAGTTCCGTGCCACCGGGCGAGCGCAGCACGAGCATGTTGATGATGATCTGTACCGCTTGCATGCCCACGAGCGCCAGCGCCCAGGCAACCGCAATGACGATCGGGTGCGGGGACAGTGGCACGCACAACAGTCCCGCGATGACGCTCCCCAGTCCCAGCGCGAGCGACCGGGGCACGCCCAGGGCGTCGACCGCGCGACCAATGAAGCGGGAGAAAATAAATGCTGCCAAACCGCCGCACATCACGACGGCGCCGCGGCCGGCCGAGCCGAGATCAAAGCGCTCCGCAGCGAGCAAGGACACGGCAAACGGCATGCCCACCACACCGGCGCCCAGAATCAGGAAGGTGAGCATGTGGACGGACATATATCCCCATTGCACCCGCTCGTTGTCACCAGCCACCCGGCGCGGCGCGGGCGTGAGCATGGGCACCCGTACCAAGAAGATGAAGACCACGGAGGCGATAACGACCAGATAGGTCAGCCGCCAAGAAATGAGCGCGGCGGCACCGGCCAGCAGCGGAGCCGAGAACACGCCCAACGATTGCATCGCAGTAAACGTCCCCAACGCGGTGCCCAGCTCATGGTCAGGAGTAATCCGTTTCACAATGCCTTGCAGGACTGGAGTCGTGAAGGCATTGGCAATCGCCATGATGACGAAGATCGTGAGGAATATCCACCATGTAGGCGCCAGCATCAGACCTACGGCGCCCGCACAAATAACAGCGAATGCGACAAGCACGACCTTGGACGGTGAAAACCCGCGCACCAGTCGGCCAGAAAACAACATCGCAACCGCAAACGGAAAGGTGTACGCCGTAATGGTCAGCGCGGCGAGGGAGACTGAAATCCCAAACGAACGCGAAAACTCCGGCAAGACGACGGAAGTAGACTGGCCGACAAAGGGACCCACAAATCCGCCTAGGTGAATAGCCGCGCGCTGCCACCGTGTTCCGCTGGGATCAGCAACCTCGTCGCCCGCAGCACGGTGGGCCGAACCGGAAGCGCCCTCTCCTCGGTGCGATGTCGAATTGGTCATGCACGCACTGTAACGCATCGTTCATAACCTGCACCGAAGTTCGTAAAGCGAACGATTTTTACCCCCGTTCCCCACCGATGTTCTACATCTTTCCGTCGACAGACGGCGAAATCCGCATCCACGCCAACGGCCCGGACGTGTGGCTACACCGCAGCGACTATCTCAACGCCCGCGCCGGCACGATCCACTCGTTCTCCTTCCACGCACACAACACGCACATGCTCGGCATTCTCACGACACCTCTCTGTGAGAAACTCTTCGAGTATATGAACGCGCCCTCGGATTTTCGCCGTACAAGAAGAAGGCACCGAGCCGTGGTTCCCAGCGGAAGGATTGTGGCACGGCGCAAGCCGAACTCGACCTCACCGTCGTGGGCCCGCCGCCACGGCACTAACCGACGACGGCCCGCGCGTCTCGTTTCGGGGTGACAACGCGGGCTCGATATGCGGAAACTCACCTCGCTCAATCCCTCTTCCTGGGTAAAGAAAAGGTAAAATTGCCGTTCGTGTCACATGCCAATGCCTCCACCGCCACCCGCCGTCCCTCCGGATACGCGCCGCGGTCCGGCATGCCAGTGTGGTCCGGGCCGGCGATTATCGCTGGCGGGCTCCTTCTTGGCCTCATTATTACGGTCGCCATGAGCGGCTTTAGCTGGGCCTTTACAGCATGCTTCGCACTCGGCGTCCTCGCGGCCGTCCTCGTGGTCAACCCACGCGGCTTGCTCATTACGGTCTTGTCTATCCCCGTGATCTTCGCGGTCATGGTGTTGCTCACCGGCTGGCTGACTGCGTATAGAAGCAGCGATACTGCCTCGTTGTTCTCGCGTACCACGCTGTTTACTGGCGCCTATCCTTTCGTTGAACGTTTTCCCGCGCTGCTCATCCTTGTCCTAGCCGGGGCTCTTATCGCCGTCGTGCGCCTGTGGCTCGCTGGTCGCAACGCCTCGTCAACCCGCGAGTCTGAGGCTGCTACCCGCCGCGCCACCGCGGAGGCCGAGCGCCGCAATCGTGTCGCAAGCACCCGCGCCCGCCAGCGCTCCGGCACGCTCACGGTGGCGGAGCTCAAAGCCCGCAATCAATCGGNCGCCCCGATCCGAATCGCCGTGCAGGCGACGGCACCGCCACGTTCCCTGCGCAATCGGCCCCGGCTACCGATGCCCCCTCAGATTCACCCGCAGCCTCCAAGCGTCCCGCGCGCCGCGCCAGCCGCCTCGACGAGGACCTCTACGGCGAGGACTAAACGCCACCGCGCAGACAGAACAATCCCCCGGCGCGACGCCCAATTCATGCAGGCGTCGTACCGGGGGACTTCTGTAAGAACGTCTTAGTGCTTGCCCTCAGCAAACTCTTCGACGATCTTCGCGTTGAAGGCGGGCAGGTCGTCCGGCGTACGAGAGGACACAAGGCCCTCATCAACGTGGACTTCCTCGTCGACCCAGGTCGCACCCGCGTTGCGCAGGTCCGTCTTGAGCGACGGGAACGACGTCAGCGTACGGCCCTTGAGCACGTCCGCGTCGGTAAGAATCCAGCCGCCGTGGCAGATAACGCCCAGCGGGCGGCCTGCCTCGACGTGCTTCTTCACGATCTCCACGGCTGCCTCATCGAGACGCAGCGCATCCGCATTGCCGGTGCCGCCGGGCAGCACGATGCCATCAAACGCTCGCCACGGGCCTCAGCCGTCGTGGCGTCTACGTCGATGGAGGTACCCTTTTTGCCGCTAATCTGGCCCTTCTCCGGGGCAAGAATCTTCACGGTCGCTCCCGCCTCGCGCACGGCGTCCGCCGGCGAGGTGAGCTCGGAATCCTCAAAATCGTTCGTCGCGATAAAGGCAATTGTCTTTGTGGACAGATCCGTCATTGTCTAACTCCTTCATGACTATCGAATGCTTACGAGGATCCACCGTAACCGCCCTCTGCGAGCTCTGCAGAGCTCCTGCGTACAGCGCCGCATACACAAAACCCCGGTCCGCACGGACCGGGGACGCAACGCGAAAGACTTACTTCACGCGTGCTGGCCGCAAGTCACGCGGCAAGGCAAAAGTAATGGTCTCGGTGCTCGTGGTCACCTGCTCGACGTCGCTGTAGCCGCGCTCGTCGAGGAATTCGAGGACCTCGCGCACGAGCAGCTCCGGCACGGAGGCGCCACAGGTAACGCCCACGGTGGTCACGCCGTCGAGCCACTCCTCCTGGATCTCCTTGGCGAAGTCCACGAGGTGGGCATCCTTGGAGCCAGCTTCGAGCGCGACCTCAACGAGGCGCACGGAGTTCGAAGAGTTCTTGGAGCCCACCACGATCATAAGGTCGCACTTCGGCGCGATGGCCTTGACGGAACCTTGGCGGTTCTGCGTGGCGTAGCAAATATCGTCTGACGGCGGGTTCTCCAGGTGTGGGAAGCGCTCGCGCAGGGCGTTGACGATGACCATGGTCTCGTCGACAGACAGCGTGGTCTGGGACAGCCAAATAAGCTTTTCGTCCTGTAGCCAGTCCGGCAGAGCCGCGACACCGTCGAGGCCGTCGACGAGGTGAGTAACCTCCGGCGCCTCACCTGCGGTGCCCTCGACCTCTTCGTGCCCCTCGTGGCCGACGAGGAGGATGTGGTAACCGTCGCGGTGGAAGCGCTGGGCTTCCTTGTGCACCTTCGTCACAAGCGGGCATGTGGCATCGAGCGTGATCTGGTTGCGGTTCTTCGCCTCGGCGCGCACGGTGGGCGCAATGCCATGGGCGGAGAAAACAAGGTGGGCGCCCTCGGGGGCCTCGGAAGCCTCGTCGACGAAGATGACGCCGCGCTCGGCCAAAGACTCGACGACGTAACGGTTGTGAACAATCTGCTTGCGCACGTAAATGGGGGCGCCGTACTTCTCCAGCGCCTTTTCTACCGTCTCGACTGCGCGATCCACGCCAGCGCAGTAGCCGCGCGGCGCCGCCAGGAGAACATTCTTGCCAGCTTCACTCATAAAGCCCAGAGTACCGACGATCGGACAAAAACAATAGACTGGGTGAACACGCCTGTAATTTCTTCGTACATTAAGGTAGGTCACTCTATGGCGCATGCCGCGTCTTCGCCCGAGTCTCCATGGTCCGTCGCCATGGTCAACCACTCCGTCAAGGGGTGGATTGATAAGCTCGGCTACCTGTGGATCGAGGGCCAGCTTGCCCAGGTCAATTACAAGCCTCAGTGGGCCTTCGCGTTCCTCGTGCTCCGCGACGTCAACCAAGACAAGTCCATTGCCTTGCGCGTGCCCTCCCGCCAGTTCGGCGCCATGCAGCCGCGCCCCAAAGAGGGCGACCGCGTCATCATCCACGGCAAGCCCAACTTCTACGAGGGCCGCGGCGAGTTTTCCATCATGGTCGACGACATACGGCAGGTCGGCTTGGGCGACCTCCTGGCGCGCATCGAGATGCTCCGCCAGCAGCTCGCCAGTGAGGGACTCTTCGATCCCGGCCGCAAAAAACCACTGCCCTATCTGCCGCACAAGGTCGGTCTGATTACCTCGCGCGGCTCCCATGCGGAGCGCGACGTCCTCGCCGTGGCCCAGGGCCGCTGGCCGCACGTCCAGTTCCGCGTGGAAAACGCCGCGGTCCAGGGCACCGAGGCGGTCAGCTCCGTCATCCGCGCGCTGCAGATCCTCGACGCGGACCCGCAAGTCGACGTGATCATCATCGCCCGCGGCGGCGGCGCCGTCGAAGACCTGCTCCCCTTCTCTGAAGCGGCCCTCCAGCGCGCCGTCGTCGCGGCGCAGACGCCCGTAGTCTCCGCCATCGGCCACGAGCCNCGATCCCATGAAGCCCATCAACGACCGCCGCGACGAACTCGACCGCAACCTCGCCCTCATTCGCCGCGACATCCAGTACGTGCTCAGCACTGAGCAGAAGCAGGTCGCGGCCCTGCGCGCGCAGGTCTCCGCGCTCGGTCCCTCCGCCACGCTCGCCCGCGGCTACGCCGTAGTCCAGGTCGTTCCGCGCGACGGCTCGGGTCCCGAGGTGGTCACGTCCTACCAGCAGTCCCCGCCCGGCAGTCAGCTGCGCATCCGCGTCGGCGACGGCTCGATTACCGCCGCCGCGATGGCCGCTCAGCCGGCAGACTAAACTCCCCCACGAACGCATATTTAAGGAGCACCATGTCCGAGAACACCTTTGGCACCGGCCAGCCGGGCCAGGACGCCTTCCCGCCCGTCGAGCAGCTCAGCTACGAAGAGGCCCGCAACGAGCTCATCGAGACCGTCAAAATCCTCGAGCTCGGCCAGATGGGCCTCGACGAATCGCTCAAGTTCTGGGAGCGCGGCGAGGCGCTCGCCAAGGCCTGCGAGGCCCACCTCGACGGCGCCTCCCAGCGCGTGGAGGCCGCGCTCCACCGCGCCGACCAGGGCGATCAGACCGCAGAGGCGGCAGAGTAATGCAGATTTACGGCTACCCCGGCGACCGCGTCGATTTTGTGTCTAAATCCGGCTCGGCCGGCTCGATCCTCTTTGGTGACCCGCGCTCCCTCGTCGAGGAATTCTTCGGTACCCCGCACACGGACTCCGGCGACGAGGTCACGTACTTCAAGGGCTCCATCGCCGTGGCTTTCGCCGACGGCAAGGTCGAGTCGATTACTGTCACCCCGGGTACCACGCGCGAAAAGGTCGACGTCTACCTCGGCCGCGACAAGCTCAACGGTCTCACCGAGCTTGCCGATGCCCCCGGTGTCTCCGCGGTCTTCTCCCCCGAGCTCACCGCGGTCACGTTCCGCTAGCAGGCTTCGCCCGCTAGAGCGGTCCGCTGGCGCGTTCCGCTAGCGCGGAACGCGGATTAATTGGGGAGGGGTTGCGCCGCGACGAACGCGCGCACCAGCGCCTCATAGTCGTCATCGCTCGCCGATCCGGTGAGAATGACGCGCTCGTCGCCCAAGTCAAAGCCCCACAGCGGGCGGACGTCCGCGTCCTCAGACGCGAAGACCTGCACGTCGGTACCATCGACGGTGCGGGAGCTGCGGTCGGCGCGGTATGCGCCATCGTAATTTTTAAGGGCATCGTCAAGCGGCACGGCTGTCTGCGCAGCCTGGATGAAACCCTCCTCGGCGGTGACCCAGCCAACGATGGCGGCGGTCTCGCCCGCGACGCTCGAGCGGCGCGCGGAGTTGGGGGTCCAGCCTTCGGGCACCTGCGGCAGACGCAGGGCCGTTTCCGTCGTGCGCGACTCTAAGTCAAGGAAAGACTGCGCGTCCACGGGGTTTTCGCGCGCGTAATTTGTCTCTTCCGGGTTGACGGTGCACAGGCCCGTCGCGCCCACGACGACCAACATCATGATGACGACGACGCCGAGCGACAGGACCATGTCCTTGCCGCCTTCAAAGATTTTGGGTTTATCTTCAGCTGCCACGGCTACCTAGTATGGCATGCCGTCGGGGCATTGCCTAAAGCGTTCTCGCGCGGGCGAGCAGTCCTCATGAGCCGCGGCGACGCGCGCGGCAACGGCTTCGCCCACCGTCTCGCCCCGCGGCTTCTCGTGCTCAACAACGACGGCGCCCAGAGCGACGCTCACAGCGAGGACAGGGGCTAGGACTTTCGCAATCATCATGGTCCCTACTGTGCCGCGCCGAGCTAGCAGCAGGCTCGCGGGAGGCCCCGCGCCAGCGACCAATCCCCTGTGCGCTTCCTGTGGGCCTGTTGAACAGGCACTATCGCGGAACGGGTGTACACGTTCCCACATTCGGGGGCCCGATTCGGACGTAGATCTGGAAGAAAAGTGCAACAATATAAGGAGGTCCGTTTACTTCCGCATTTTTATTTCCAAGGAGCATCCTTTTCATGTCGGATAACACTTCGTACATGCCCGACCGCAACCTCGCTATGGAGCTGGTGCGCGTCACCGAGGCCGCCGCGCTGGCGTCGGGCCGCTGGGTCGGCCGCGGCATGAAGAACGAGGGCGACGGCGCCGCCGTGGACGCCATGCGCAAGCTCATCAACACCGTCGCCATGAACGGCATCGTCGTCATCGGTGAAGGCGAAAAGGACGAGGCTCCCATGCTCTTCAACGGCGAGGAAGTCGGCACCGGCGAGGGCATCGCCATGGACATCGCGGTCGACCCGGTCGACGGCACCCGCCTCATGGCCGAGGGCCGCCCTAACGCGATTTCCGTCATCGCTGCCGCCGAGCGCGGCACGATGTTCGACCCGTCCGCCGTGTTCTACATGAAGAAGATCGCCGTGGGCCCGGACGCCGTGGGCGTTATCGACATCAACGCCTCCGTCAAGGAGAACGTGGAGGCCGTCGCCAAGGCCAAGGGCATCCGCCCGTCCGAGGTCACCGTCGTGGTCCTCGACCGCCCGCGCCACAAGGAACTCATCCAGGAAATCCGCGACGCCGGCGCCAAGGTGCGCCTCATCATGGACGGCGACGTCGCCGGTGCCATCGCGACCTGCCAGGACACCAACTCCATCGACATGATGATGGGCACCGGCGGCACCCCGGAGGGCATCATCACCGCCTGCGCCATGAAGTGCATGGGCGGCGAAATCCAGGGCAAGCTCGCCCCGAAGGACGAGGCTGAGGCGGAGAAGGCACGCAAGGCCGGCCACGATCTCGACCGCGTCCTCGGCACCAACGACCTGGTCTCCTCCGATAACTGCTACTTCGCAGCCACCGGCGTCACCAACGGCGACATGCTCCGCGGTGTGTCCTACCGTGCCAACGGCGCCACCACGCGCTCCCTGGTCATGCGCTCGAAGTCGGGCACCATCCGTTACATCGACTCCCAGCACAAGCTGGCCAAGCTGCAGGAATACTCGGTGGTCGATTACTCCGACCCGAAGACCAAGTAGTTTTCCCTCGCCGCGCTTGCGGCCCCACGTGGGCACCGGCGGCGCGGCTTTTCCTCATTAGTAAGGCTCGTCACACACCGCTGTGCCCCGCACCGTGATGTGTTTGTGCATACTGGTTGCTAGCAAGTGTGACTTGTCCGCGGGCGCTGAAGAGCCTGCACTCCGAATCACGTTGAAGACAAAAAGGTGGAACATTCATGACTGAGTACCGCATCGAACACGACACCATGGGCGAAGTAAAGGTCCCGGTTGACGCGCTGTGGCGCGCCCAGACCCAGCGCGCAGTGGATAACTTCCCCATCTCCGGCCGCGGCCTCGAGGCTGCCCAGATCCGCGCCCTCGGCCTGCTCAAGGCTGCGTGCACACAGGTCAACAAGGACACCGGCAAGCTCGACGCCGAGAAGGCCGACGCGATTATCGCCGCCGCCAAGGAAATTGGTGAGAACAAGCACGACGATGCTTTCCCCATCGACGTCTTCCAGACCGGTTCCGGCACCTCGTCCAACATGAACACCAACGAGGTCATCGCGTCTATCGCTCACAACAACGGCGTCGAGATTCACCCGAACGACCACGTCAACATGGGCCAGTCCTCCAACGACACGTTCCCGACCGCCACCCACGTCGCAGCGACTGAGGCCGCCGTCAACGACCTCATCCCGGGCCTCAAGGTCCTCCACGAGTCGCTGCTCGCCAAGGCCAAGGAATTCGCTGACGTCGTGAAGTCCGGCCGCACGCACATGATGGACGCCACCCCGGTCACCCTCGGCCAGGAATTCGGCGGCTACGCTCGCCAGATCGAGCTCGGCATCGAGCGCGTCGAGGCCGTCCTCCCCCGCCTGGGCGAGCTCGCCATCGGCGGCACCGCCACCGGTACTGGCCTCAACACCGCCGCTGACTTCGGTGCCAAGGTCACCGAGGAGCTGAAGAAACTCACCGGCATCGAGCAGCTCAAGGAGGCCGAGAACCACTTCGAAGCTCAAGCTGCCCGCGACGGACTCGTCGAGTTCTCCGGCGCCATGCGCACCGTGGCCGTCTCCCTCAACAAGATCGCCAACGACATCCGTCTCATGGGTTCCGGCCCGCTCACCGGCCTCGCCGAGATCCACCTCAAGGATCTGCAGCCAGGTTCCTCCATCATGCCGGGCAAGGTCAACCCGGTCCTGGTCGAGTCCGCTACCCAGGTCGCCGCTCAGGTCATCGGCAACGACGCTGCCGTCGCCTTCGGTGGCGCCTCCGGCCAGTTCGAGCTCAACGTCTACATCCCGATGATGGCGCGCAACGTCCTCGAGTCTGCCCGCCTGCTCGCCAACATCTCCCGCGTCTTCGCTGAGAAGTGCGTCGACGGCATCACCGCCAACGAACCGCGCATGAAGAAGTTTGCCGAGTCCTCCACGTCGATTGTCACGCCGCTCAACGGCAACATCGGCTATGAGAACGCTGCCAAGGCTGCCAAGCATGCCCTCCACGAGCACATCACCGTGCGCGAGGCCGTCATCGACCTCGGCTTCGTCGACGGCGAGAACCTCACTGAGGAGCAGCTCGACGAGAAGCTGAACGTTCTCACCATGACCAACCGCGACCGCGACAACTTCTAAGCCGCCTTCGCCCCACGCCCCAGCAGGTTTCTTTCCTGCTGGGGCTTTTGCCATGCCAGCTTCGCCGGCCCCCGACGGCGGCGGCGGAGTACTTTTTCGCCGCCAAAGCGCCTTCCCCGCGCGGATTCTCAGCGCTTCGTCGGCCCAAAAATCATCCCAGCACCGTCTGCCCTATGAGCCAGGTCTCTCTCAAACCCGTCAGTTCGCGAAAATCACCCACTGTGCACTTGGTGCAAGTTTGCACCGCGTGTAAAGTTGCGCTCTGTGCAAGAAGAACTAACGTTACGCGAACAAAAACGGCTCGCCACCCGCGATGCCATTGAGGACGCCGCCACCAAGCTGGTGGACGAGCGCGGCTTCAACGACGTCACGGTGGAAGAGATTTGCGAAGCAGCGGGGATTTCTCGGCGCACATTTTTCAATTATTTCGATTCCAAGGACTCCGCCGTGCTCGGCGGGCCCAGCAAGGAATTCACGGAAGACGTTCGACAGCGTTTCCTCACCGAGCCCACGGACAACGTCCTCACCCTCGCGCTCCACGTCGTCGACGCACACATGGTCGGCCATCATCACGGAACCGTCGTCGCGGAGCGCCGTCAGCGCATCGCAACGCAACCCGAGGCCGCCATGGCGTCCATGATGCGCAAGCGTGAGAAGGCCCACGAAATTAAGCAGCTCATCGAGCAACGTCTCACCGCCGAGCCGGAGCTCCAGCGCCTGCCGGACTCCTCCCCGGCGACGGAAGCCATGATCATCGCGTCTTTCCTTCGCGAGGCCCTGTGGCTCGCTCTTGCCGGACCGGATATCGATTGCACTGAGCCCCTCGCAGACCGCCTCCACGGCGCGCTGCGTCTCTTTACTGAATACGCGAAAGGAATCCAATGGTAGCTACTACCGAACCGGTTGCCCCGGCTGAAGGCGAGGCCCGGGCTAATAGCCTCGGCCTGATTTTCTCTGCCCTGGTCCTCACCATGTTGATGAGCTCCCTGGGCCAGATGATCTTCTCCACCGCGCTGCCCACCATCGTGGGCGAGCTCGGCGGCGTCGACCACATGAGCTGGGTCATCTCGGCCTTCCTCGTCACCATGACCATCGCCATGCCGATCTCCGGCAAGCTGGGCGACATGATGGGCCGCAAGTGGCTCTACATCGGCGGCATCGCCGTGTTCGTCATCGGCTCCGCGATGGGCGGCTTCGCCCATGCCATGGGCCTGCTCATCGCCGGCCGCGCCGTGCAGGGCTTCGGCGCCGGCTTCATGATGATCTCCTCCCAGTCGATTATCGCCGAGGTCACCTCCTCCCGTGAGCGCGGCAAGTTCATGGGCATCATGGGCGGCGTCTTCGGCCTGTCCTCCGTCCTCGGCCCGGTCCTCGGTGGCTGGTTCACGGACGGCCCGGGCTGGCGCTGGGGCCTGTGGATGAACATCCCGCTGGGTATCCTCGCCATGATCGTCTGTACTCTCGTCCTCCACCTGCGCGTGGGCGATACCTCCATGAAACGCTTCGACTGGCTCGGCGCCACCTTCATCGCGCTTACCACCGCCTCGCTCATCCTCATGACCACGTGGGGCGGCACCGAATACGAGTGGTCGGATCCGATCATCCTCGGCCTGGCCGCCGTGGTTATCGTGGGTGCCATCATCACCGTTCTCGTCGAGACGAAGGCCAAGGAACCGCTTATCCCGGTGCACCTGTTCAAGAACCGCAACATGGTGCTCACCACCCTTGCCGGCACCGTGCTGGGTCTGGCAATGTTCGGCGTCCTCGGCTACATGCCGACCTACCTCCAGATGGTCCACACGCTCACCCCGACCAAGGCTGGTCTCATGATGATCCCGATGATGGTCGGCCTCATCGTGACCTCCACCGTCGTCGGCTTCATCATCGCCCGCACCGGCCACTACAAGGTCTATCCCATCATCGGCCTCGTGATTACCGCGGGTGCCCTGTACTGGATGTCCCGCCTCTCCGTCGAGACGCCCCTTGTCACGCTCGGCTTCGAGTTCCTCGTCTTCGGCATCGGCCTCGGCTTCGTCCAGCAGGTCCTCGTCCTCATCGTGCAGAACTCTTTCCCCATCGCACTGGTCGGCACCGCTACCGCGGCAAACAACTTCTTCCGCCAGATCGGCTCCGCCGTGGGTGCTTCCCTCGTGGGTTCGCTGTTCATTCACAACATGAAGAACGAGCTTGCCGCCAACATGCCGGCCGCCATCAAGGAGATGGGCCCCGCCGGCGCCGAGTACGCCAAGCAATTCGCTGAGCAGGGCTCTGGCTCCTCGCACCTCACCCCGGGTCTCGTGGCGCAGATGCCGGAGACCATCCAGCACGTCATCCTCTCCGCCTACAACGATGGCCTCACCCCGGTTATCCTGCTTATGGTTCCGATGGCCATCCTGGCGCTCGTCCTCGTCCTCCCCCTGCGCGAGGAGCACCTCAAGGAAACCATCTCTTAAATCTCTGCGCTATCCTTTCGCACGAAGGCCGCCTGCAGCACTGCTGCAGGCGGCCTTTTGCTTGCTTTCCGATGCCCCCTTAAGAGGCCGGCTTCTCCCCCGGCTTGGGCAGGAGCAGCTCATAGACTGCTGTGTCACGCCACTGGCCCGCGAGCTCGCCGTAGGTCATCTTCGCCAAGTGGGAGTACGTGCCCACCTTTTGGAAACCGCGCGAAATGTGCAGGCCTGCGGAGCCTTCGTTCTCCGGGAAGATCCACGCGTGGATGGCCCACTTGTGGAGCTGCTGACAGACCTCGATGAGCTTGTCGAGCAGCGCGCCAGCGATGCCGCGGCCGCGGGCGTCCGGGTGAATGTAGATGGAGTCTTCGACCACGCCGTGGAAGACGCTGCGCGAGGAGATAGGAGCGGCAGAGACCCAACCGAGGATCTTCGAGTCATCATCCGCTTCCACCGCAACGAACACGCTCGCCGCGATCTTGGAACGCTGGAACTGTTCCAGCGTGAGAGCCTTGGTCTCGTACGTCGCGTGACCCGTCTCGAGTCCATGCTCGTAGATGGCCCGCATCTGCGGATAGTCCTCGATACGGAACGGGCGCAGCACGAAACCCTTGCTACGTGTGGTGTCGTTTTCTGTCATGGCAATCCATTATTCCGCAGACCCCCGCGCCATGCACAGTTACGTTCACCCTCGGATTTAGGAGGATGCCCTAAACAGCGTGTGGTACTGGGGCGTATTGATGGCGTTGAAGAAGATATCGGCGATGGCCACGAAGCCAAGCGCCACCGCGAATCCAATCGCGACGTCGAAGGGCACGTTCTGCGAGGACGCGTCCTTGCCCTTGGAGGATTGCGGTACTTCGATCCCGGCGTTGCTCGAGGTATTCGGCTGTGCGGCGTTCGCAACGGGGGTGGCGAGCAGTGCGGCGGCGACAGGTACGGCGATGAGCTTCTTCAAGCGCATGTGCAAGAACTCCCTTGGGTCAACGAGCGCACGGCCTGGCAGCAGTACGCGGCTAGGATTTCCATCCTAGCCGCTCCACCGCCCACGCGAGAAGTCGAAACCGTTGCTTAGCGGCCGTCCTCGAGCAGGTCGGTCACGAGCTCGGCGATGGCCGAGCGCTCCGAGCGCTGCAGGGTGACGTGGGCAAAAAGCTCATGGCCCTTGAGCTTTTCGATGACTGCCTGGACGCCGTCGTGGCGGCCCACGCGCAGGTTATCGCGCTGCGCGACGTCGTGCGTGAGCACGACGCGGGAACCGCGGCCAAGGCGGGAGAGCACGGTGAGCAGCACGTTACGCTCCAGCGATTGGGCCTCGTCGACGATGACGAAGCTGTCGTGGAGGCTGCGACCACGAATGTGCGTGAGCGGCAGGACCTCGAGGAGCTCACGGTCCTGGACTTCCTCGATGACGTTGTCGGAGACCAAACCCTCGAGAGTGTCGTAAACGGCCTGGCTCCACGGGTTCATCTTCTCGCTTTCGGTGCCCGGCAGGTAGCCGAGCGACTGGCCGCCGACCGCATACATTGGGCGGAAGACGACGATGCGACGATGCTCATTGCGTTCCAGGACCGCTTCGAGGCCGGCGCACAGCGCAAGCGCGGACTTGCCGGTGCCTGCACGACCGCCTAGCGAGACGATACCGACGTTGGGATCCGCAAGAATGTCGAGCGCCACGCGCTGTTCCGCGCTGCGTCCCTGCAGGCCGAAGGCACCGACGTCGCCGCGCACGAGCTGCACCGCACCGTCCGCAGTCACGCGGCCGAGCGCGGATTGCCCCGCCGCGTTGAGCCGCACGCCGCAATGCACGGGCAGGTCCGCCACCGGCGTGCCGTCGTCCGTGTCCACGTCATCGAGAAGAATCGAGCCTTCGGCAAAGAGAGCATCGATATCCTCCGGCGCCACCTGCGCCGTCGCCATACCGGTGTAGCCGGTGAGCACGACGTCCTGGGCGTGGTACTCATCGGCGTCGAGTCCCACGGCGCCCGCTTTGACACGCAGCGGCACGTCCTTAGTCACCAGTGTCGTGTCCTTGCCTTCGTGCGCGAGGTTGAGCGCGCACGCAAGGATCCGATGGTCGCCCTCCGTGCCACGGAACGCTGCCGGCAGCAGGGACTGATCCTGATGATTAAGTTCGACGCGCACGGTGCCGCCGTCAGTATTGACAGGCACCGGCTCGTCGAGGCGTTCGTAGGTCTGGCGCAGGTCTTCGAGCATGCGCAGGGCCTGGCGTGCGAACCATCCCAGCTCGGGGTGGTGGCGCTTGCCTTCCAGCTCGGAAATGACGACGACTGGCAGCACGACGTCGTGCTCGGCGAACTTCCGCAGTGCCCAGGGATCGGACAACAAAACGGAGGTGTCGACGACATAGGTCTTGGTGCGCTGCGTGGTGGCAAAGGCAGACTCGACGCCGCTGGCGTCACTATCTTCGGTGCTCAAGGTGGCTGTTGTAGCGATATCGCTATGGAACATGACTTTATGGGCTTTCCTAGGTTGTGGTCACGCTCGCCGCAGGTGACCCACGGCGTCGCTTCGCGTGGTGCTCGCCGGCCCGATAACCGCGTCACCGAACCGGTTGTCCCCCACCGTAAGCAAGCAAGGTTACAAATTACAGCGTTGTAAGTGAACAGCGCGTGACCTTTCACCCGCCCGTGCGCATCCGCGCACATCTATCTCACGCGCCCTAACCGCCACCGAAGCACACCCCCAAGACGCCACAAGCGCCGACTCATTCGAGTCGGCGCCGGTGTGCATATCAGCGGTCGTCGCGACCGTGCACGGCTACTTCTTCTGAATATCGGCCGCGAACTCGCCACTTTCGCCCTTAACCCACTTCACGGTGGCGTTGGTGAACTCCTGGACCCAGCCTTCGCCGTCAGAGACGGCCTGCTCCGGAGACTCCGGCAGACCCAGGGACTCCAGGCCGCCCTCGGACTCGAAGGTCTCGGCAATCTTGCCGATAACCGGGACGGACTCGCCAGACTCGTTGTTAAAGGCCAACAGCTTATCCTTGGCGAAGGTGGCGACAGAGCCAGCATCAGAGTTGGTGATGTTCTGGATGTCGTCCATGGACATGCCCCACTCGGAAGCCTTGCTCTCCAGCGCGGAGGCGAAGGCGGCCGGGATCTCGAACTCGCCGGCGGCGGTGTTGATGGTGGTCTTCTCCCCATCGGCAGCGCCCTCAGAGCCAGCGCCCTCAGACTCGGAGCCCTCAGCACCGCTCGGCTCGGCGCCCTCGGAGGCGCCAGCGGACTCGGAATCCTTCATAGAATCCTTGGCGTTATCAACCGCGGAGCCAGCCGCGGCAGTAGCCTCGTTAGCGGCAGAGCCTGCGGTATCCTTTGCGGTATTCGCGGCATCCTCAGCGTCCGAGCCACAGGCGACCAGGCCGATAGCGAGGGAAGCAGTAGCGATACCAGCAGCAACGCGACGAGCGATAGTGTTCATGAAGAAATGACCTTTCATTAGGAATCTTTATGTTTGGACCCGTTTCTATAAGCAACGGCGTCTGCCATCGACCCTAATCGCACGTTCAGCAAATCCTCAAGATACTCTCAACCAAATGTGCCCCCGCTGACGGAGTTTTACCGCCGTTTGCCCCGCTGAGAGCCTTTCTTTCGTTTTGATAACGTTTGCTTGGATACCGATTTCTTGCCTTTAACGGCACCTGTCCGGCGCGCTTGCTTCGCCAAAGATGTTGCGCGTGCAGACTTTTTCTTCGTGTCCGTGCGCGACGAGTTCGGCGTACGCCCACGGGCGATTCCAACGAAGTCCTGAATGACTTCGCCGTCGTCCTCCTTGCGCCACACAAGGGCGATGAAGGTGCGGGGCGAGGGGGCGGAGGGGGCATCGGCAAGCGCGAGGGGCACGACCTGACGCTTGGAGAGCACCTTGAGCAGCGGGCGCGGGGCGACGACAATGCCGACGTTGGCCGCGACGATCTGAAGCGCGTCGCGCACAGCCTGCACGTCCACGACGCCAGTGTCCGGAATCCGGTAGTTGACAATCTCATCCGCGACATCCGCGGGGTTGACCGTCTCCCCCATCTCCGCGAGGATATGGTCCTTCGGCACCGCGATGCCTGGGGCCTCGTCATAGAGGCGCACCATGTGGAACGTGTCATCGATGCGGGGATCCCCAGCTTCCGGCACGCGCGCGAGTGCGAGGTCCGCGGAGCCGGCGAGGACGTCCGCGAGGGCGTCATCGGCATCCGCCGTGGCGAGCTCATGCGAGGTGTACTCACGGTAGCGGGTGAACCATTTCCCTGGCTCCGTGCCGGTGGCAAAACTAAGACGCAGCATGTTCCCCAGCTTACGGGGTGCTACGGTGGGAGCCATGACTCAACCAACCAGCCAGCCGTCGGGAACTGCCATGCGCCCGCAGACCGCGGCGAAGAAGCTCGGTATTTACCTTCCGGCCACCCCGGAAGAATTCCAGAACGGCGCCGTCACGCATGCGCAACTGCGCGAGCTCCAGGACAACCCGCCCCAGTGGCTTGTCACGCTACGCCAGGAGGGCCCGCACCCGCGTCCTGTCGTGGCGCAGAAGCTGGGCATTTCCGTCAACGCCATGAAGAAGAACGACATGGACCACCCGCTCACCACGGCCGAGATCAAGGCCCTGCTCGATGAGGCACCTGAGTGGCTCACCGCCGCGCGCAAGCAGCATGCTGAGCAGCGCGCCGGTGCTGCCGATGCCCCCGCTGCCGAGCGGCCTGCTCCCGGCACCGCCGTGGGTCCGTCGGTTGCGCACCGCGCCACAGAAACCGACGAAGACTAGTCCCGTTTCCCATCGCCGTTGCCTGCGGGCGCGGCGATTTTTCGTGTCTCCTTCACGAAGGCACTGTCCCGTTGGCAATAAGCGCAGGTCGCGCCATGACGCGGATTTTTCGCGACCAGCGCTTATTGCTGTTGGGACATGGCTTTCGTGCTTAGAGGCGCTCGGCGTACTGCCACAGGGCTGCGTTGAGAGCGGCGGCGTCGAGCTCGACGGCGGGCGCGGGGGTCGTCTGGCCGTCGTGGACCCACGCGACGACGGGCGTCAAACCGTGGAGGGCGCTCGCGACGAGAGCCGGAGATTTCTTTAATTCGGCGAGCGGGATGGCACGTCGGCGAGGCGCGGGCAGGAGTCCGGCCTCAACGACGGCGGTGACTGTGGTCGAGGCGAGGGTCTGAGATTCGGGAGCCTGGATCCAGTCACGGCCGTCAAAGACGAGGAGCGCGGCGTTGGCGGCCTCGAGCGCGTGACCGTTTGCGCGGAGCAGGGCATCGTCGGCGCCATGTTCGCGGGCCTGCGCGCGCAACTCGCCGAGCATTGGCAAGTCAGGCCCCTTGACGCGCGGCGCGGTGCGTGGGTCCTCGCTCCCCGGGATCCACAGCGTGGTCGTGCGGCGCAGCGGCGGCGCGGGGCGGACGTCGACGCCAGCGTCGGTGATGCGGGGGAACCACTCGCCGGTGCACGGCACCGCGTCGAGGGACGGATAGCCAGCGCCGAAGCGGGCGCGATGCAGGTCGGGGCGGATGGCGCGGCCGTCGCGGACGAGGAAAGAATCGACGCGCATTAGAGCTCCACTCCCAGGGCGCGCAGCGGCCGCGTCTTCACGAGGGTTTCCTCCCACTCAGCCTGGGGGTCGCTCACGTGGAGCACGGCGCCGCCCATGCCGTAATACGCAGCCGGTGCGCCCGCGGCGCGAGCGTCGAGGCCGGGGATGACGAGGCCGCGGATGGTCATCGAGAAGTCCGCCGCGCCGTTCAGGCCGAGGTAGCCGTAGGCGCCGGAGTACACGCCGCGCCACGTGTCCTCAAGCGCGGCGATGATCTCCATCGTGCGCAGCTTGGGCGCGCCCGTCATGGAGCCGCCGGGGAACGCGACGCGGAGGACATCGACTGCGGTAGCGGCAGGTCGCGTGGCGGCCGCGGCGCACAGGTGGCCTTCGATGACGCAGAGCAGCTGGTGGACCGTGGCGTAGCTTTCCACGATAAACGGCGCGGGCACGGCAACGCGTTCGCAGACGCGCGAGAGATCGTGGCGGACCATGTCGACGACCATGAGCAGCTCGGAGCGTTCCTTCGCGCCGGCGAGTTCGGACTTGAGTCGGGCGTCTTCGGCAGGATCATCGGAGCGGGGTCGCGTGCCCTTGATGGGCTTCGAGGTCACGCGGCCATTCGCGTCGACGGCGAGGAAAAGCTCGGGGCTCGTGGACAGCAGCGCGTTGCCTGCGAAGTCGATAAAGCCGCCGCGCGGCGTCGGGTTATCCGCGCGCAGGTTGAGATACGCACCGAGCGGCTCGGGGGCCGTCGGGAGTTCAAGGCGGTTGGTGAGGCAGACCTCGTAGGACTCGCCGCGCGCCATGGCCGCCTGGGCGCGGTCGATGAGCGCGAGGTAGTCGGCCTCGTCGTGGACGAGCCGCGCGGTGACCGGATGTCGCATGGCGGCGGGCGCGTCCGCGGTCGCCACGTCCCAGTCAGTGTCGCCACGCAGGCTCACACAATGGGTCACGCCGCGGGCATGGTCGATGACGACGGCGCGGTCAGTGAAGACGAACTCGGCGTCCGGGCCGGGCGCGTGGGGCAGGCGGCCGCGGAGAGCAGGCAGGACCTGCTCTCCCACCTCGTAGCCGAAGTAGCCCACCCAGCCGAGCGCGAAACCGCAGCCGGGTATCGGCGGGCCCACGCGGTCAGGCAGGCGGTGGGCAGCGAGTTCGGCGGAAAGCTCGGCGAAGACGTCGTCGCGGGTGACGTCGAAGGACAGATGCCGGGCGCGCGGGCCGGAGTCGTCGCCGAGGATGCTGAATTCGCCCTCGGCGAGCCAGAAGCGGTTGCCGGTGAGCTGCGCCGCGACGGCCGCCGGGTCGATGGCGTGATCGAGGGTGCGCACGGCGAAAAACTCGGACGCGTAGTGCGCGCGGGCGAGCTCCAGGAAATTCGCGATGAGCGCCTCGCCAGCTTCTGCGCAGACGGACTCGGGGTGGAATTGGACGGCCCAGCGGGGGCGTTCGGTAGCTGCTATGCCCATCACCATGCCGTCTTCGACAGCCGTAGCGTCGGTGAGCGTTGCCGTCACAGTAAAGCGCTCCGGAACCTCAGTGGCCGCGAGCGAGTGGTAGCGCACGACGGGCAGCGGATTAGGCAGACCGCGGAAGAGACCCGTGCCGTCGTGGGCGACGAGGGCTTCCTCGCCGTGGGCAGGGCGCGGAGCTGGTCCGACCGTGCCGCCGGCGAGGTGCACCATGGCTTGCAGGCCCAGGCATACGCCGAGGATCGGGCCATCGAACTCGCGCAGGACATCGGCGGTGATGCCCAGGTCCGCCGGGTTGGCTGGGGTACCGGGACCGGGTGAGATGAGGACGGCATCGGCAGCCGCAAGATCGACCGAAGCCCACGGGGTGTCATTGGGCACCACCGTGGGCTCGGTGTTGGTGACTCGTCGCACGTACTCCACCAGGTTGAAGGTGAAGGAGTCGTGGTTGTCGACGATAAGCAGGCGCATGGCCCGCTATTGTAGACCGCTTAGACCAGCTTCCAGTCCTCGAGGCCCTCGTAGAGCGGGAAGTCCTTGGCGACCTTCTCCACGCGGGCGCGCAGAGCAGCGACGTCGGCCTTCTGGCCGGCGGCCAGGGCGGTACCGATGATGTCCGCGACCTCGGTGAAGGCGGCGGAATCCAAGCCGCGGGTAGCCAGGGCCGGGGTGCCGATGCGCAGGCCAGAGGTGACCATCGGCGGACGCGGGTCGTTCGGGACGGCGTTGCGGTTGACGGTGATGCCGACCTCGTGGAGGAGGTCCTCGGCCTGCTGGCCGTCGAGCTCCGAGTTGCGCAGATCCGCAAGCACGAGGTGGACGTCGGTTCCGCCCGTGAGGACGTCGACGCCAGCGGCCTTGGTGTCCTCGGCGGTGAGGCGCTCGGCGAGAAGCTTCGCTCCCTCGAGGGTGCGGGCTTGGCGGTCCTTAAAGTCCTCAGACGCAGCGATCTTCAGCGCGATGGCCTTGGCAGCGATGACGTGCATGAGCGGGCCGCCCTGCTGGCCCGGGAAAACGTTGGAGTTGATCTTCTTGCCAAGCTCTTCCTTGGCAAGAATCATGCCGGAGCGCGGGCCGCCCAGGGTCTTGTGAACGGTGGTGGACACGACGTCAGCGTAGGGAACCGGGGACGGGTGCAGGCCAGCGGCAACGAGGCCGGCAAAGTGGGCCATGTCGACCCACAGCTTGGCGCCGACCTCGTCCGCGATCTCACGGAACGCGGCGAAGTCGAGGGTGCGCGGGTAGGCGGACCAGCCGGCGATGATGACCTTGGGCTTCTCAGCCAGGGCCTGTTCGCGGACCTTGTCCATGTCGATGCGCATGGTCTCAGCGTCGACCTCGTACGCGGCGACATCGTAAAGCTTGCCGGAGAAGTTGAGCTTCATGCCGTGGGTGAGGTGACCGCCGTGGGCCAGGGACAGGCCCATGATCTTGTCACCCGGCTCGGCCAAGGCGGAGAGCACTGCTGCGTTGGCCTGCGCACCGGAGTGCGGCTGGACGTTGGCGAACTCGGCGCCGAAGAGCTCCTTGGCGCGGGCAATGGCCAGGTCCTCGATGATGTCGACGTTCTCGCAGCCACCGTAGTAGCGGCGGCCCGGGTAGCCCTCCGCGTACTTGTTGGTGAGCACGGAGCCTTGTGCCTGCAGCACGGCGCGCGGCACGAAGTTCTCCGAGGCAATCATTTCAAGGGTGTCGCGCTGACGGGAGATTTCGCCGCCGATGGCCTGGAAGACCTCCGGGTCGAGCTCGCGCATCTCCTGGTAACGCACATCATTATTAGCAGTCATTAACGTCCCTTACGTATCGTGTCTGAAAGTCCTGCAGGGCGGCGCGGGGGCTTGACCCGGGCACGCTGCCTATCATCATAGAGCAGCTCACAGCCGGGAAACACCCGAACCTCGCGGAACTCGTTTGAGCCCAACCCGGGGTCATTCGCCGCTCCACGCCGGACAGGTGCGACAATGGACGCCATGGCGCGCTTTACCGATCCCAGCCCGTACCTCGACTTCGACCGCGAAGCGTGGCGGGCACTGCGCAACTCCATGCCGCAAGTGCTCACGGCCACCGAGGTCGAGGAGCTCTCCGGCATCGGCGAAAACATTGACCTTCACGAAGTCGCAGACATCTACCTGCCGCTCTCCCGCCTTATCCACATGCAGGTCTCCGCCCGCCAGAAGCTCACGACGGCCACGGACCACTTCCTGGGCAACCCACCTAATCACGTCCCGTTCGTCATCGCCGTCGCCGGCTCCGTGGCTGTGGGCAAGTCCACCACGGCGCGTCTACTGCAGGTACTGCTGCAGCGTTGGGAGTCCCACCCCAAAGTCGACCTCGTCACCACGGATGGATTCCTCTACCCCACTGCCACGCTGAAGGAACGCGGGCTCATGAGCCGCAAGGGCTTCCCCGAGTCCTATGACCGCCGCGCGCTCATGCGTTTTGTCACCGAGGTAAAGTCCGGCCGCCCGAAGGTCGAAGCCCCCGTCTACTCCCACATCAATTACGACATCGTGCCGGGTGAGAAGCAGATCATCGCGCAGCCCGACATCCTCATCCTGGAGGGCCTCAACGTCCTTCAGACTGGCCCCACGCTCATGGTCTCTGACCTCGTGGATTTCTCCGTCTACGTCGACGCCCGCACCTCGATTGTCGAGAAGTGGTACATCGAGCGCTTCCTCAAGCTGCGCCAGACCGCCTTCCGCCAGCCCGGCGCGCACTTCTCCCACTATGCCGACTTGGATGACACACGCGCGTATACGCAGGCGCGTGAAATCTGGCAGTCCATCAACCTGCCCAACTTGGTGGAGAATATTTTGCCCACGCGCGTGCGCGCCTCACTGGTGCTGCGCAAGGGCGAGAATCACCACGTCGAGCGCGTACGCATGCGCAAACTTTAAGCGCCGTGCGCGCGAGCCCACTCCACGATGGGCGCCAGCTCTGCAAAGTCCACGCGATCGACGTCTTGGTCGTAGGCGTCGATCATCGCATGCTCATTGTCCGACTTGCGCGGCTTGAGCTTGAGCGCGGAGATAACGCCCATCATCACCGTGCGGTGCGCGGCGGACAGCTCCGAGTAGTTCATGCGCCCAGGCAGGTAAAAACGCGCAACGTCTGGGACCATGCCGGCGAGCTGGTCCTTCTCGCGCGCGGCTTCGAGCAGCGTCATGCCCACGGCCACCGCGGCGACGGGACGCGTGCCAAAGTCGTGGTCCTTGATAAAGGACGCGGCCGGGATGCTAGGTCCGTGGACGTAAGAAGCCACGATCACGGGTCCGTCGGACGGGGCAAGCGAGGCGTCGGCGAAGTCCACCACGGAGGCATCGAGAAGCCGCCCCAGCTCCATCGCATACTCGCGGGTCGCGCCGTAGACGCTGGTGTAAAAGACCGTCGTCACTTGCCAAACCGCCGGGAACGATGGGAATAGTCGCGCAGCGCGCGCAGGAAGTCGATCTTGCGGAACGCCGGCCAGTACGTATCCGTGAACCAGATTTCTGAATACGCGGACTGCCACAGGAGGAAGCCGGACAGGCGTTGTTCGCCAGAGGTACGGATCACGAGGTCCGGGTCCGGCAGCCCCTTCGTGTACAGGTGCGACGTGATGGACTCCGCAGTAATGCGCGAGGCCATCTCCGTCGCGGAGGTGCCAGCGGCAGCCTCGGCGCGGATGAGGTTCTGGACGGCGTCCACGATCTCCTGGCGTCCGCCGTAGCCCACGGCGACGTTGACGATGATGCCCTGGTTGTCCTTCGTCGGCCCCGCCGCCGCCTGCATACGCGAGGACACCACCTCGGGCAGCAGATCGAGGTGGCCGACGAGGCGGACCTGGCAGTCTAGCTCCATGCTGGAGAGGTGTTCGATGACATCGGAAATAATGTCGAAGAGCAGGTCTACTTCCTCCGCAGAGCGCTTGAGGTTCTCCGTGGAGAGCAGATAAATGGTGACGACCTCGACCTCGGTGTCGGCGCACCAGCCGATCATCTCGCCGATCTTCGCAGCACCCACGCGGTGGCCGTGGCTCACATCGTCGAAGCCAGCCTCGCGCGCCCAGCGACGGTTGCCGTCCGCCATAATCGCCACGTGCTTGGGCTGCGGAACGCCCTTGAGATCACGCAGAAGCCGGGCCTCGTACAACGGGTAGAGGACCTTCGGCAGCGCGGGCAGTCGTGGCTCAAATTTCACGGTGTCTAGTCTAGCGCCCCGCACGCCGCGCGCGAACCGCCGAGGCCAGTTCTGCCAGCAAATCCACAGTGACGTCGAAGTCCATGCACTTATCCGTGATCGACTGGCCGTAGGTGAGCTCGCTCGGGTCATCGCCCAGCTTCTGCGCGCCGTCCACGAGGAAGGACTCGAGCATAATGCCCGCGATGTGCTCGTTGCCGGCCGCGACCTGCGCCGCGATGTCGCGCGCGACCTCAGCCTGGCGCACGTGATCCTTGCCGGAGTTCGCGTGCGAGGCATCAATCATCAGCCGCGCATCCTCCCCCAGCGTCTCCACCGCGGCGCTTACCGATGCCGCCTCAAAGTTCGGTCCGCTCGTCCCGCCGCGCAGGATGATGTGGCAGTGGCGGTTGCCGTCCGTCTCCACGACGGACGGGGCGCCGTCATCCGAGGTGCCGAAGAAGAAGTGCGGCTTGCTGGCGGCGCCCACCGCGTCGATGGCGACCTGGACGTTGCCGTCTGTGCCGTTCTTGAAGCCAATGGGCATGGACATGCCGGAGGCGAGCTGGCGGTGAACTTGGGACTCCGTCGTACGCGCGCCGATGGCGCCCCAGGCGACGGCGTCCGCGTAGTACTGCGGGGAGTTCGGCTCCAGGAACTCGCATGCGGCGGGCAGCCCCAGGTTGACAACGTCGGTGAGGATCTTGCGGGCCAGGCGCAGGCCACCCGGAATGTCGAAGCTCTGGTCTAGGTGCGGGTCGTTGATCAGGCCCTTCCAGCCCACCGTCGTGCGCGGTTTTTCGAAGTACACGCGCATGACCACCTTGAGGTCGTCCGACAGCGCGCGGGCGAGCGGCGCCAGACGGTTGGCGTAGTCCATCGCCGCTACCGGGTCATGGATAGAGCAGGGACCAACGACCACGACGAGGCGGTCATCTTCGCCGTCGAAGACCTCCGCGATCTCCTGGCGGTCACGCTCGACGGCGGCCATTTGCTCCGGGGTGAGCGGATGTTCTGCTTGGAGCTCGGCCGGCGTGGGCAGCTCATGGAAGGCGCGGACACGGCGGTTGGACGTCGAGGCCGGGTGGGACAGGGAGACGGGTGCGGACATCGCGGGAAACTTTCTGTGGTTCGGGATGAGCCGCCGCCCCGCAAGCTTCCAAGCCTCGGAGCGGCAAACAAAAAGCAGCTCCTCATCGTGAGGGCTGCTTCAAGGCTCCGGGCTTAAAAGGTGTGCGTTATGCCGACAACGTGGCAAGCGCGCGGGTCATACCCGGAGCCTTGCCAAAATAAAATCGGTGAACGAACATACCGCTTACCGTAGCATACGGGGGTGAGCCTATCCCCCATGAGACGGGACACCGCACCCGCGACATGAGAAACCCGCGAGCGGCACGAGGCCATCCCGCGGGTGTGTAGGCACGAGACTAGAAGATGAACTTCTTGCTGTTGTCGTAAATGCCGGCGTCCTTCATCGCGGCATCGAGAGCCTCCTGATCGAAAGGATCAATGCCGTGATCTTGCGCGAAGAGCTGGCGGCGGCGGAACCGCGAGTAGCGGCGATGGAAGAACCAGCCAGCGGTCAGCACGGCGACACCCATGAGCGCGAGGACGAGCAGGCCAATGGGCGAGGCCTTGCCAAACTCAGGGCCCATCGGGCCATCTGACGCGGTCGACTGCGCGAGCACGTACAGCGTCGGCTGCATGGAGGACGTAGCAGCGGCGAGAGTACTAACAATGGTCATGGCTTAAGCTTCCTCTTTTTCTTGGATGCCCGCAAATAGATCGGTCTCCGGAAGATCCGTCGCTACGCGGGTGCGCGCGAGTTCGAATTCCTCCGTGGGCCACAGGCGGCGCTGGTCCGCTGCCGGCGTAATAAGGAACGCGCCGGCCGGATCGATCTGCGTCGCGTGGGCGCGCAGCGCCGCCTCGCGCTGCTCGAAGTAATCACCACACTCGACCTGCGTGGTGACACGGGACATGATGTCGCCGAACGTCGTGTCCCAGCGGGCCATCATCGGCGCGTACGGACTCGGCTTGCCCGCTGCCAGCAGCTCGTCGTGGAAGAGCTTCATGCGCTGGAAGACGAAGCCGTGCGTGTAGTAGAGCTTGAGCGGCTCCCACGGCTGGCCCAGCTCCGGGTGGTAGTCCGCGTCGCCGGCTTTCTCCCACGCGATCATGGACGCGCGGTGAACCATGAGGTGGTCCGGGTGCGGGTAGCCGCCGTTTTCGTCATAGGTGACGATGACGTGCGGGCGAAAGTCACGAATGGCCTTGACCATCGCCTGCGCCGCGTTGTCATCGCCGAGCTTGGCAAAGCAGCCCTCGGGCAGCAGGTTCTCAATTTCTTCCGGGGTGCCCTCCGGCAAGCCGGAGTCGACGTAGCCCAGCCACTGGTGCTGCACGCCCAAGGCCGCGGCGGCGCGTGCCATTTCTTCGTGGCGCACTTCAGCCATGTTTTCCACAATGCCCGGCTTGTCCATCGCCGGATTGATAATGTCGCCGCGCTCGCCGCCGGTGCAGGTAAGAACAAGGACGTCGTTGCCCTCTGCAGCATACTTTGCGGTCGTCGCTGCACCCTTGGACGACTCATCATCCGGGTGCGCGTGAATGGCCATGAGGCGCAATCCGCTCATCGGTAATCCCTACTATCGTTTCTCATCGCTTCAAGCTTGTAACCCTACACAGTTTAAGCCACTTTCTGGCACACGCGAACACCGGCTAAACTAGGTCTCCATGAGCACATCTGATGGCGGCCAGTCGCGCCGTTCCGCCCGCTACGCGGAACGTACCAACCATGAATCCCGCGAAGACTCCTTCAACATCACGAGCAAAGCCATCGCGCTGGTCTTCGTCGCCGTCATCATTGCCACGATCTTCTACGGCTTCCGTTACTTCCAGTCGCGCGAGCAGACGAACGCTGAAATCTCCATGGTCACCCAGCAGATCATCAGCGATGACACCACGCGCGTGTGGGCTGACATCACGCGCTCGCGTCCTGAGGAAGCCGCCTACTGCATTCTCGTCGCCTACGACTACGAGAAGGTCGAGGTCGGCCGCCGCGAAATCGCCCTTGCTCCCGACGGCAAGGAGTCGATCCGTGTCTCCGTCGACGTGCCCACCAACGCCCGCGCCGTCGCTGGCGGCGTCTACGGTTGCTCCAGCCTTGTCCCGCCGTACCTCGACACGGAGAACCCACAGTACAACGTCGAGTCCTAGACCGCGCCCCGCGCACGCACTTTCTCCAAACCGCTAACCACACCATGGCCGACGTGGGCATATCGCTGTGCTAAAATTTTGAGTCACACATGGTCTGGCCGCTCGTTGCGGCTGGGCCCTTATGCTGGTTGCACCAGCACACCTCACAATCCATCTTTAAGGGAAGGTCGCCGCATGGCTGAGCACCAGAAGCAATACATCACTCCGGAAACCAAGGCCAAGCTCGAAGAGGAGCTGCAGGCTCTTATCGACCACCGTCCGGTCGTTGCTGCGGAAATCAACGAGCGCCGCGAGGAAGGCGACCTCAAAGAGAACGCCGGCTACGACGCCGCGCGTGAGATGCAGGACCAGGAAGAGGCCCGCATCAAGCAGATCTCCGAGGTCCTCGCGAACTCCACCACCGAGCGTTCCGGTATCGAGGAAGGCGTCGCCAACGTCGGCACCGTTGTCCACGTCTACTACAACGGTGACGAAGAAGATAAGGAAACCTTCCTCATCGGTACCCGCGCTGCCGCCTCGGACAACCAGGACCTGGAGACCTACTCCGAGCAGTCCCCGTTGGGCGCCGCCATCCTCGGCGCGCACGAGGGCGAGACCCGTGAATACACCGCCCCCAATGGCAAGACCATCTCGGTGACCATCGAGTCCGCCGCTCCGTACGACTCTGCCAAGGCCGCTACCCCGCGCGGGGCTTAATTTCTCTCATCACCCAAGGATTGTTCATCATGAAGAAATTCACTGCTTCTGTGGCTCTCGTGGCCGCCGCTGTCTCTCTTGCTGCATGCCACCCGGCTCACGAGAAGGACTCTGAGGTCAAGGTCACCAACGCCGTGACCCAGGCACCGAACGTCACCGCAGAGAAGTCTGCAGACAACACCGCAACCACGGTCACAACCCCGGCCGCCGCCATTGCGGGCGAGGCCACCCCGGTCGAGGGCTCTGCTGCCACCGCTGAGGAAGGCGTCGAGGGCGCCGCTGCCACTGCCGCTACCATTCAGCAGCCGGCTCAGTAAGCACGCTAACACTCAAAGCCCGGCCGCACCGTAGTGCGGCCGGGCTTTCGCGTGCCCGCCCTCCCCTCAGGACGGCCACGCGGCAGTGGCACCACCCCCGAGTAGCAGTGCCCCCGCCGCGCCAGGCGGTGGCACCTCCCCCGCAGGTACCACCGCCCTGAGCGTGTCCCCCACGGACAATTGTGCCCAATATATTTGGCGAATTCCCCCTCACAGCTTAATTCTCAGAATTAAGAAATACCGAACCGGATAAAGACTTTTAAACACGAAAGTAAAGAGCAATTAAAGTCCGCAGGATATGCGTTGGAAGCCACAATGTCAACCGTGCAGACGCGCGCGTCACAACGCCTAAAGCGGCTACCCCCGCCTACCCCAAATAACCAAAGTGAAATTAAGCCAACATACAGGTACTACCCATGAAGCTGCTATAGGGCCTGTTCAAAACCCACGAAATACGACAGTGCCCGCGGTGACCTAGTCACCGCGGGCACTGTGTTTTAGAAGCTTTTAGCGATTCTGGAAGTAGCTCAGCAGACGGAGAATCTCCGTGTAGAGCCAGACCAGCGTCACGGCGAGCCCCAGCGCCACGCCCCAGGCGTTGCGAGCCGGAGCCTGCGCGCGGATGAGACGGTCTGCTTGGTCGAAGTCCGTGAGGAAGGACAGCGCGCCGAGGACGATGCACACGAGCGAGAAGATAATCGCCAACGGGCCGCCGTCACGCAGCGGGCTGAAGCCGGTAAACAGCGCGAGCAACAGGTTGCCCAGCGCCAGCACAGCCACCCCCACGAGCGCGCCCAGCATGATCTTGTTGAACTTCGGCGTCACGCGCACCGCTCCCGTCTTGTAGACGAAGAGCATGCCAATGAACACGCCCACGGTACCGAGCACCGCCTGGCCGATGAGCGAGGCAGCGGACGCGCCGCCGACCGTCACGTTGGTGAACATGAAGGAGAACCCGCCCACGAACAGGCCCTCAAAGACGGCGTAGATAAGCGTGGTGGCCGCAGAGCCCCACTTCTTACCGAACGTGGCCACGAGGACCGTCGCAAAGCCACCCAGCGCACCCACGAGCGTGAGCAGCGAGGCCAGACCTGGGCTCACAAAGATCGCGATGCCGAAGTTGACAATGGCGCCGACGATGATGACGGCGAGGGTAATGCCGGTCTTCGTCACCACGTCATCAACGGTCATGGGACGCTCAGCAGAGCCCTGCTGTGCGTAGTGGTTGCCGTCAAAAGAGCTGCCAGCGTACGGGTTTGCAGAGTAGCTGTCCTGGCTGGAGCTGGTCAGAGAGTTCATGACCGGGTTGCTAGAGCGCACGGAAGTCACTGTCCTTTCACAGAGTTTTTGTTCTTCTCCTCTATTTAACGCATGAAGTCGCGCGGAAGTTCCCGCCCGCGCGTTGGGGTTTCTTACGCGGACTCATTCGCCTGCGCCGCGCCCGGGCTGCCCTCCGGCGGCTCGCCCCCAGGTCCGCCCTGGCCCGGCATGGGCACCGCCGCGACCTGGGCCTTCGTGGTGGGGTCGACGGGAACGTCGATGCTCACCGCGTACCCGTCGGCCACAGACCCCGTCACCGTCGGCGTCTGCGCGTCCCAGCCATCGGAGAACACGTTGTCTGTCTCCAGCGTGATTCTGTCGAGGTTGCGCGTCGAGCCGTTGTACTCACTCTGTTCATAGACAGCACGCGCCACGTCTTCCGGCACCACGATTTGCGAGGTGAACACGTTATTCGTCGCATCCTTAATGCCACCGATGGAGGTAAAGACCTCAAAGTGAATGTGCGGCCAGCGCCCCGTGTAACAGCCCGGCACGAGCGAGTCGAAGGTGACCTGCACGCCACGCAGCCACGGCTCGCCTGTCACGCCGTCCGAATACATTGAGTACTCGCCCTGCGGACTGCAGTGCCAGTGAGCGGCGCATTGTTATTGGAGATGTCGATGAGGTTCATCGTGAGCGTCATGGGCGTGCCCGTGATACTCCCGCCGCCCTCGATCGAAGACGTGAGGTCGCGGCGTTCAATGCCGGATTCCTCCAGCACGTCCGGACCGTTCGAGCCGTCGCCTGGGTACGGCCCAGCCGTCTCCGTATTAAGCTCCACGCTTTCCGATGCCCCCTCGCTCGCCGTCGCACTCGTCGTCGCGGCCGCAGTCGAGCTGGGAGCCGACTGGCCGCCGGGCGCGCAGGCAGCCAACGCGGCCGAGCCCGCGCCGACACCCAGCACGCCCAGGAGACGGCGCCGGGTAAGGATGGTCTGAATGTCGAAGGTCAGGCCCTGATCCTCGACGTCGTCGTTGGGGCGAGCCAGCGGTCGGCCCTCATACATGGGTGAAGTACTCATGCGAGTAAAGCTATCGCCTCTTGATGGAATTTCCCCCGAATTATGCGCACAGGGCCGCAGGAAAATCCTGGCTGTGTGCTGTGTGGTGCCCCCACAGGGACTCGAACCCTGACTGAATTGATTTTAAGTCAACTGCCTCTGCCGATTGGGCTATGGGGGCCTTCGGTGCCTTTAGCTTATTGCACTCGCCACGGGCACTAAAAATTGGGGCGGCCTTAGGCGCCACCCGGTGGGAGGTGCGGGCCTTTAGGAGGTGGGGGCATCGGCAAGCTCGGCAGCGAGACCTGCAATGATGCCGTCCAGGATGTCCTTCTCGCTGATGACGAAGGAGCGGGCCTCGGTGACCTTCTCCACGGCGTCGATGATGCCCTGGACGACCATGCTGCCGCCGCCGATGACGTCCGCGCGGCCCGGGTGAATGACCGGGTTGAGCACGAGCGAGGCACTGGTCTCGATCAGAATCTGGTCAATGAGCACGCGCAGGGCATCGAAGCGCAGGACGGAGCCATGAATGGCATCGGAGTCGTAGCGTTCTAGGCCCTGAGCCAGCGCCGACATCGTGGTGAA
Source organism: Corynebacterium phoceense (assembly GCF_900092335.1). Taxonomy (GTDB): domain Bacteria; phylum Actinomycetota; class Actinomycetes; order Mycobacteriales; family Mycobacteriaceae; genus Corynebacterium; species Corynebacterium phoceense. The sequence goes on along the minus strand of NZ_LT596208.1, from coordinate 507,059 downwards.
CGTGCCAGCGCAGCCGACGAAGGTGCGCGCCTGGTCGAGCGGCACAATCTTGAGGACATCCTCCATGCGCTCGGCGACGTAGTCGCGGGCGATCTCCAGCTCCGTCTCCGTGGCCGGGTCTGAACGCATGATGCGCTCCGTGAGACGCACCGAGCCCATTTGCGCCGAATGCGAGCCAAGCAGCTCGCCGTCCGCGGTGCCGACCACAAACTCGGTGGATCCGCCGCCCACGTCGATAACGCAGTAGGGTGCCTCATCGCGGCCCAAGTCCGCGACCGCGCCGGTAAAGGAGAGCTTCGCCTCCTCGTCGCCGGAGATGACCTCGGCGCGTGCACCGGGCTGAATCTCGCCAAGCAGCTCCGCAGTCATGGAGAAGAACTCCTCGCGGTTGCTTGCATCGCGCGAGGCGGAGGTGGCGACCATGCGCACGCGCTCGACCTTCTCAAACTTCATCTGCTTGACGTACTTCTCGAGCGCCGCGCGGGTGCGCTCTAGCGCGGCCGGGGCGAACTCACCTGTGGCGTCGACGCCCTCGCCTAGGCGCACGATCTCCATGAGACGCGTGATATCACGAATGGTGCCATCCGGCTGCACGTCCGAGATAAGTAGACGGATGGAATTTGTGCCGCAGTCGACGGCTGCCACACGGGTCATGGGAATCTCCTTGCAGATACGGTGTGTGTAATCGTGCCGTGTTCTAGGCGTTGGGCACGTCGAATTGGGCCATGTCGATGCCCAGTTCCTCGACCGTCGGCCAGTCCTGCGGAATGGCGGTGCCGCGCAGATCCTTGTACTCGGCGGCCATGGCGACGGCCTCGGTGCCCAGGCGGAAGTGCTGCGGGCCCTCGGCAAGCGCATAGGCAATGAGCACGTGGAGGCACTTGACGCGGTCCGGCATGCCGCCGCCGGAGAACTGCGTGCCGAGGTCCTCGATGGCGTTGCGCTCAGCCAGGAAGTGCTCGTGGGCGCGCTGATAGTCCGCAGCGAGCTCCTCGTCCTCGGCGAGGCGGGATTCCATCCATTTCATGACGTGAGCGACCTCGAGGCGCGAGGCCTCAGCCGTGAGCCGCGGGTCCGTGAGGTAATACAGCGTGGGAAACGGCGTGCCATCGGGCAGGCGCGGCGCGGTCTTCACAACGGCGGGCTGGCCGTCCGGAGTACGGTACGCGATGGCGAGCACGCCGCGGGCCGAGCGGCCAAGCTGCTCCTTGACGATCTCGAGATCGGCCGCCAGCTGGGCGGCGTCGTTTTCTTGCGCGGTCATGCCCCATATTGTCGCACACCGCGCGCGGAGGCGAAGAACGCGGCCGTCTACCGCCCCGCGGCCGCGTCGCTCCGACTACTGGGCGGCGGGTTCGGCGGGGGCCTGCGCGCCTTCAGGNCGGACACGGCCTCGGAGATTTCGCCGGACTCGCCGGTTTCTGCGGCGATCGGGCTGTCGGAGACGGCGCCGTTGTCCACGGGCGGCTCGGCGAAGGAGTCCCACAGGACCGTGTACCAGTCGCGGGAGTCCTCAACCTGCGTTTTATCCGTCGTCACGGCGGAGTCGTGCGTCATCTTAGGATCGAGGATGCGGTACGCGGTCTCCCCTGGCTTCACCACGCCCAGGCGGCGGCGGGCTTCCTGCTCGATATACGACTCCGAGCGGTACTTGTCGATCTCGGTGAGGAGACGTTCCTTCTCCGCGCTCTTCGCAGCGATGGCCTCGTTGAGGCGCGCAATCTCCGCGCGGCCCTGGTAATAGTTGTTGAGCGGCATGGCCACCGCGACGAGCACGATGATGAGTGCGAGAACCAGAATGCCCCAGCCCAGGATGTCGAGGCGCGTGCGCGCCTCCGCCCGGTCTTTCACGGCGGCGCGCGCAGCTGCACGACGGTCCGCGTCGCGAGAGGCAACGGGGACGGTCGTCCGCGACTTCTTCTTCGAGCTGGGTGCCATAGGACTTCCCATCCTAGCCCGCCGCCGTGCAGATCTCCGGGCGCGGCGCGAGTCCGCACGCAAAAATCCCGCCGTCCGAAATAGACGGCGGGATAGTTGTCAGCGCGCTAGGCGCTGTGCGCATGCCACGCGGTGGGCGCGACGCGAGGCTTTAAGCCTGGAAGCGCGGGAAGGCGGAGCGGCCGGCGTAGACGGCGGCATCGCCAAGCTCCTGCTCGATGCGCAGCAGCTGGTTGTACTTGGCCACGCGCTCGGAACGAGCCGGGGCACCGGTCTTGATCTGGCCGCAGTTGAGGGCGACAGCGAGGTCAGCGATGGTGGTGTCCTCGGTCTCACCGGAACGGTGGGACATCATGGTGCGGTAGCCGGCGCGGTGAGCCATTTCGACAGCGTCGAAGGTCTCGGTGAGGGTACCGATCTGGTTAACCTTGACGAGGAGGGCGTTGGCGGCCTTCTTCTCGATGCCCTCGGCCAGGCGGGCCGGGTTGGTGACGAAGAAGTCGTCGCCGACGATCTGAACCTTGTCGCCGATGGCGGCGGTGAGCTTGGTGTAGCCCTCCCAGTCATCCTCCTGCAGCGGGTCCTCAATGGAGACGATCGGGTAGTTCGCGATGAGGTCCTCGTAGACCTTGGCCATCTCCTCAGCGGTGTGCTCGCCGCCCTCGAAGTGGTACTTGCCGTCCTTGTAGAACTCGGAGGAGGCAACGTCAAGAGCCAGGGCGATGTCCTTGCCCGGCTCCAGGCCAGCCTTCTTGATGGCCTCGACGATAAGGTCGAGAGCCGCCTTGGTGGACTCTGCCTCCGGGGCGAAGCCGCCCTCGTCACCGAGGCCGGTGGACAGGCCCTTGGACTTAATAACGGACTTCAGAGAGTGGTACACCTCAGCGCCCATGCGCAGAGCCTCAGAGAAGGACTCGGCACCGATCGGGGCAATCATGAACTCCTGGACGTCAACGCCCGAGTCGGCGTGGGCGCCACCGTTAACGATATTCATCATCGGAACCGGCAAGAGGTGGGCGTTCGGTCCACCGATGTAGCGGTAGAGCGGCAGGCCAGCGGACTCAGCGGCAGCCTTCGCAACGGCGATGGACACGCCGAGGATGGCGTTGGCGCCGAGGCGGGACTTGTTCTCCGTGCCGTCGAGCTCGATGAGCTTGGCGTCGACGAGGCGCTGATCATCAGCTTCCATACCGGCGATTTCATCGACGATTTCCTCGTTGATGTTGTGGACAGCGTTGAGAACGCCCTTGCCCAGGTAGCGGTCGCCACCATCACGCAGCTCGTGGGCCTCGTGGACACCGGTGGACGCACCGGACGGCACGCCGGCGACGCCGTGTGCACCGTCCTCAAGGAAAACCTCAGCCTCAACGGTCGGGTTGCCGCGGGAATCCAGAATTTCACGGCCAAATACGTGCATGATGCCAGCCATTATGTGCTCACTCCTGTAAACATTGTGTGTGGTCTGAAAGGGTTCGAATCAGCCCGGCAGTGCGCGTTACGTTCTATGCGCTCCAGCCTGAAACGAGGAAGTTTTTTATTCCGCCCATAATTGTTCCAGATTTTTGCGATCTGTGGCGGGGCTGGCCAGAAAAATCAGCAAGGTCACAGTCCGAACAGTAGACATGGGCGGCTCACACAGCGCCGCCACAGCCCGATTCAGCTGGGCAAACCATGCCAGAGTGCCCGATTACGCCCGAAAGTGTGGCATTTCCCACCTTTGCCCGACGAGAGACCGCGCGGGCATCCGGGCGGGCGTTGGCAAGGTTTGTTTTAGGAGTTTGCCGGCTGCGGCACGGCGTAGGAGTTCGCAGCCTTGGCAACGCGGGTGACGTAGTCGCGTGAGTTGTTATAGGCGTAGATGGCCTCGAGCCAATCCTCTTCCACGGCGAGATCGCGGTCGTTATCGCAGAGCAGATTGGCGGCGCTCAGCGCGGCGTCATCAATCTGCTGTGGGTCGGCGACGCCGTCGCCGTCCGCGTCGAGGCCGAAGTGTTCCCACGTGCTGGGAATGAACTGGAGAGGGCCCACGGCGCGGTCAAATTCCGTGTCGCCGTCGAGGAGGCCGCCGTCAGTGTCCTCGATGCGCACCGTGTTATTCGTGCCGTCGAGCGGAATGCCCACAATCTTCGGGTCGGGGCGGCCGGTGGCGTCGAGGTTCGACGGCTTAAGCCAGCTGCCACCGTAGGTGCCGTGGCGGGTTTCGACCCAGCCAAGGCCTGCGAGGGGGTTCCACTGCAGGTGACATTCGGGCCAGGCGTCGCGGGCG
>NZ_LT596208.1:488497-502685 GCF_900092335.1 Corynebacterium phoceense | reverse complement strand
TGCGGCCGGGCGCGTGGACGTCGATGAGCGCGACGGGCTCGGGCGCAGCCGGCGGGACGACGGCATCGACAGGCTGAAGCGTGCGCGTGGGAGACGGCACATGGAAATACGACATGAGCCACGCGACGAGAGAGACGACAAGGAAGACGGCGAGGACCGCAGCACATCCACAGCCGCCCGCGCGCTTTACCCAATCAGTCATGACGGACAATCCTAGCGCTCCCCCGCACCTGCGCCGCGTTGCCCCGCCCGACGCCTAGATTATGACAATTAAGTCTCAACTGTTTACTTTTGTCACATTCACGACTAAGGTGGGCGCGGAACTTTGTTCTCTACCGTGTTGTTGTTCTTCCCTCACCGTTCTAAGGAATTTTCATGAAGCTTCGCGCCACCGTCGCCGCCGCTGCGGCCGCCCTGTCCCTCACCATCGCCCCGTCCGCGTCCGCCGCACAGCTCGACCTCGGCACTCTGCTCGGCGCCGACGCCATCGCGTCCGGCGTCATCAACACCGTCGATTGCGGCACGCTGAAGACCGTACTCCAGGGCATCGACTCCGCCACCGAGGGCGAGCTCCTCACGGAGACCACCACGCAGAGCCAGCTCGCCAAGGGCCTGCAGGGCCTGGGCAAGGTCGAGGGCACGACCAACCCGGCGCTGGCGCTTGCGGCCGTGAAGTACTCCACCCAGACCGCGCAGCGCGCGCAGGCCTGCGGCATCGTCAAGGCTGACGCACCGGGCAGCTTCGGCCTGTCCTCGCAGCTCGAGACGGTCCTCCCGTTCGTCGAGAGCCTGTCCTCGAAGGCTTAACCTTCGCTCGCCTTGCCGCGCGCCCACAGCTCGTCTTGGCGCTCGACCGACACGACGCCGGTCGAGCCGTCGAACAAGTAGGGCGCGCGGCTGCGCATTTTTCGCACGAAACTCGTGGCAACGTCGCCAAAATCAAAGGCGCCGCGGCGCGCGGCGATTTCCGCATGGAAAAGCACCTGCAGCAGCACGTCTCCGAGCTCTGTGCACAGCTCGCTTTCCGATGCCCCCTCCTCCACCGCCGCAGCAAACTCCCGCGTCTCCTCGGCGAGGTACGGCAGGAGCGAGCGATGGGTTTGGCCCATCTCCCACTCGCCGCGCGAGCGCGCGGCGGACATGATGCGTTGAGCCTCGTAGACCGGCTCGTGGCGCGAGGCGGCCTCGATAATCTCCTCGCCGGCGCTGATACGGACGGCGACGGCGGGGTCCGCGGCGTTCGTGGTCACGATGGTGCCGACGCCCGTAGGGTCGATTTTCGTGACGAGATCCCCGAAGTTCCAGCGCACCTTGACGGGCAACTCGCCGGTATACGTCACCGGCTGGGTCACCCGCGCGAGCGCCTCCATGGGGATAAGGTCGGGCCAGCGTTCATCGAGCAACAGAACAGTCATAGCTCCTAGTTTCTCACAACGGTTTTCACCCGCCGCGTCAAGTCTGTAATTTTATACAGATGAACAACCCTTCCACAGGTGCAGCAGCCCTTACGGGCGCCGCCGCGGCAGACGGCTCGGGCGCGCGCACCCACTCCGTCACCATCTGGACTCTCGTCGCGCTCATCATCGGTTCCACCGTCGGCGCGGGCATCTTCTCTCTCCCACAGAACATCGCGTCGGTCGCAGGCCCGGGCGCCATGCTCATCGGCTGGCTCATCGCAGGCGTGGGCATGCTCTCCGTCGCTTTCGTCTTCCAGATCCTGGCGCAGCGCAAGCCAGCGCTCGACTCGGGCGTCTATTCCTACGTGCGCGCGGGCTTGGGCGACTTTATCGGTTTTACCTCGGGCTGGGGCTACTGGCTAGGCTCGGTCATGGCGCAGGTCGGCTACGCCACATTGTTCTTTAACACGATCGGGCACTACGTGCCGTTCTTCGACGCGGACCACCGCTTAGCCTCGGCCATCGCGGTCTCCGCGCTGTCGTGGACGATCTTCGCGGTGCTCGCCCGCGGCATCAAGCAGGCCGCATTTATGAATATGGTGACGTCCGTGGCCAAGCTCGTACCCATCCTGGCGTTCGTCGTGCTCGTCGCGTTCCTCGGCTTTAGCTGGGACAAGTTCACCTTCGACTTCTGGGGCGAGGACTCCGGCACGCCGCTCTTCGAGCAGATCCAGGGCATCATGTTGTTCACCGTCTGGGTCTTCATCGGCGTCGAGGGTGCTTCGGTCTACTCCAAGCAGGCACGCACCCGCCGCGACGTCGGCCGCGCCACCGTCATCGGTTTTATCTCCGTACTCGCGCTCCTTGTCTCCGTCTCCACGCTCTCCTTCGGCGTGCTAAGCCAGGCCGAGCTCGCCGCGCTCCCGGATAATTCAATGGCCTCCGTGCTCACCGCCGTCGTCGGCCACTGGGGCGGCGCGCTCATCTCGCTCGGCCTGTGCTTGTCCGTCCTCGGCGCCTACGTCTCCTGGCAGATGCTCTGCGCCGAGCCCATCGTGCTCATGGCCGTCGACGGCCTGCTCCCCCGCCGCATCGGCACCGTGAACATCGCGGGTGCCCCGTGGGTCGCGCAGCTCATCTCGACCATCGCCATCCAAATCTTCGTCGTCGTGTTCTACTTGAACGAGACCTCGTATAACGCGATGGTCCAGCTCGCCACCATCATGTACCTCCTGCCGTACATCTTCTCCGCGCTCTACCTCGTGCTGCTAGCCTCCCGCGGCCGCGGTTTCACGCGCCCCAGCGACAAATTCGACCTTTCAGGCCCCGAGGTTTCCCCGCGCGAGAACCGCCACCACCTCGCCATTGGCCTCGTCGCCTTCATCTACTCGTTGTGGCTCATCTACGCCGCCGACCTCGTCTACGTCCTCCTCGGCGCGCTCGCCGTCATCCCGGGTCTCATCCCCTACGTCGGCACGCGCCTAGCCAAGAAGGAGCGCGTCTTCAACGGCTTCGAGTGGTTCGTCGTCGCCCTCGTCTTCGTCGGCGCCATCGCCGCCGTGTGGGGCCTCGTCAACGGCAGTCTCACGCTCTAACCAGCACATTCCGCACCTCACGCCGCAACCGCGGCTAAACACAAATTGGGGTAGCCTCACCTTACGTGAGCTGCCCCTTTTGCATGCCGTCACACATCACGCCCGTTTCATTATGGCAAGCCTAACCTGAGTTGGATAATAAAAGCGGCGCGACCCGCCGCCACCCCACCTGCTCAGGAAGGACGCCATGTTATTCGCCAACCTCCTCATCGGCCTGCGCGAGGGCCTCGAGGCCGCCATGGTCGTCACCATCCTCGCCGCCTACCTCACCAAGTCCGGACACTCGAAGCAGATGCGCTGGGTCTGGGCCGGCGTCGCCGCTGCCATCGCCGTGACGCTCGCCGTCTTCGCCATCATTTACTACGGCACCAAGACGCTGACCACGGTGGGCCAGGAGATTATTGGGGGCATCGGCAGCCTCGTCGCCGTGGCCCTGGTGAGCTACATGCTGCTGTGGATGCACGGCGCCTCGAAGAATATGAAGGCTGAGCTCGAAGGCAAGCTCGAACACGCCATCGCCGTCGGCCCCGGCTCTGTCTTTGTCCTGGCGTTTATGGCCGTCGTCCGCGAGGGCATCGAAACCGCGCTGCTCGTCTTCGACACCTTTGCCTACGGTTCCTCGGCCACGCCAGCGCTTGGCCTCTCGCTAGGCATCGCCATCGCCGTCGCGGTGGCCGTGGCCATGTACTTCGGCGCGATCCGCATCAACTTGCGCACGTTCTTCCGCGTCACAGGCATCCTGCTCGTCATCGTCGCCGCAGGCATCCTGCGCTACGGCCTTACGGACCTCCAGGAGGCCGGCCTGCTGCCGGGCCTGCACACACTCGCCTTCGACGTCTCGCACATCATCGCCCCGGGCACCGCGCTCGTGACGTTTATCGAGGGCATCTTCAACCTCGTCCCCGCTCCCACCACGCTGTCCATGGTGGGCTGGGCCGTCTACCTCGTTATCGCTCTGTACCTGTTTCTCCGACCGACTAAGAAAGCCTAACTACTCATGAACCGCACTGTCTCTGTACTTGTCGCCGGCCTCGCGTTGGGATCGCTCACCGCCTGCGCGGACAAAGTCGACGAATCGCAATCCACCAACTTCACGGTCGCCGCCACGGACGACGCCTGCACCGTCTCCGGCGCCGAGGCCACCACCGGCACCTCGACCTTCGAAGTCACCAATAACGGTGAGAAGACCACGGAGTTCTACGTCTACACCTCCGGCGGCCGCGTCGTCGGCGAGGTCGAAAACATCGGCCCAGGCGCCACCCGCAAGCTCGTCGTCCAAATAACGGACCCGGGTGACTACACACTCACGTGTAAGCCGGGAATGGTCGGCGACGGCTTCTCCCAAACGCTGAAGGTGACCGGCGAGGCCGTGGAAGCCTCCACCGACGAGGTCCTCACCCAGGCCGTCGACGGGTACATCTCCTACGTCCGCTCGCAGACCACCGCGCTGCAGGGGCAGGTCGACGAGTTCGTCGCCGCCATCGAGTCCGACGATATCGACACCGCGAAGGAACTTTTCCCGCTCGCACGCACCCCATACGAGCGCATCGAACCCGTGGCGGAGTCCTTCCCGAACGACCTCGACCCGCGCATCGACCTGCGCGAGGCCGACATCCAGGAGGGCGACACCTGGTCCGGCTTCCACAAGATCGAAAAGGATCTTTGGGTAAACAAGAAGATCACGGACGAGACCAAGGCGGACGCCGCCCAGCTCAAACAGGACATCGCGGAGCTCGTCGACGGCGTGGCCGCGGACGACTACACGCTCGCGCCCGTCCAGATCGCGTCCGGCGCTCAGGGCCTGCTCGACGAGATCGCCACGTCCAAGATCACCGGCGAAGAAGACATCTTCTCCCATACCGACCTTTACGACTTCCAGGCAAACCTCGACGGCTCCCGCGCGGCCATCGCGTCGCTGGAGAAGGCGCTCAACGAGCGCGACCCACAGCTGCTCACCGACATCAACGAGCGTTTCGACGCCGTCCAGACGCTGCTCGACACGTACCGCGAGGGCGATGGCTTCGTCTCCTACGACAAGGTCTCTCAAGACGAACGCCGCAAGCTTTCCGATGCCCTCGATGTCCTCACCGAAAAAGTCTCCACCGTCCAGGAAGTCGTAGCGAGCTAGCCATGAGTCGTTCTTTTAGCCGTCGCGCGCTCTTCGGCGGGGCCGGTCTACTCGCCGCGGGGACGGTCACAGCATGCTCCGATAGTTCCGGCCGGGATGGAGTCACGGCCGCCGCAGCTATCGTAAAGTTCAACGGCCCGCACCAGGCCGGCATCGTCACGGCGCAGCAGGACCGTCTCCACTTCGCGGCGTTCAACGTCGTATCAAAAGACCGCACGGAACTCGAGGAGCTCCTGCGCACGTGGACCGCCATGGCGCGGCGCATGACGCGGGGCCAGACCGCTGTCGATGAGGATATCTCCGAGGTCGGCCAGCACTCTGTCCCGCAGGATACCGGCGAGGCCTACGACCTGGAGCCGGCGAACCTCACGCTCACCATCGGCTTTGGCCCCTCGCTCTTTGACGAGCGCTTTGGCTTTGCCTCCGCACGTCCGGCCGAGCTGGAGGATTTGCCAAAGTTTGCGGGAGACCAGCTCATCGGCAAGCTCTGCGGCGGCGATATTGCCATCCAGGCATGCTCGGACAACCCGCAGGTCGCCGTGCATGCCATCCGGAACCTCGCGCGCGCTGGCCGCGGCGTCGTGGAGTACAAGTGGTCGCAGCTTGGCTTCGGGCATGCGTCGACGACGACTCGCGAGCAACAAACGCCGCGCAACCTCTTCGGGTTTAAAGACGGCACGAACAATATCAAGGCCGAGGACACCGACCTGGCGGACGAACATATCTGGGTCTCCGGCACGAACTCGTGGCTCGACGGCGGCACGTTCCTCATCACGCGACGCATTCGTATGCTGCTGGAGAATTGGGACCGGCAGGTGCTCTCCGACCAGGAGGAGACGTTTGGTCGCGTCAAGAGCTCAGGCGCGCCGCTCGGCCGTGAGAACGAGTTCGACGAGCTGCCGCTCGACGAGTATGTCGGTACGTCGGGCCCGGTCATTCCGCTTACGGCGCATGCGCGGCTAGCGAGCCACCAGGAAAATGGCGGGGCGCGCATGCTACGGCGTGCGTATAACTTCACGGATGGCATCGACGACTTCGGGCATATGGACGCGGGGTTGTTCTTCATCGCGATCGTCAACTCCCCTGCCGAGCGGTTTATCCCCATTCAAAAGAAGCTCGCGAAGTCGGACAAGATGAATGAGTACGTGCGCTACGAGTCGTCTGCCATCTTCGCCTGCCCGCCGGGGCTTGCAGATGACAACGATTGGTGGGGCCGCGGGCTCTTCGAGGCCACGGCCTAGATGCGTCCGCGCCGCGTGCGTGCGGCGCGGACTCCGCCCTAATAGCGAATGACGCGGCGGCCTTCGATGCCGCCCTTGATAAGTCCCTCGAAGACCTCGTTGACGTCGTCGAGCTTGACCTCCTCGACCGTCGGCTTAATCATTCCACGGGCGTAGAAGTCGAGCGCCTCCTCGAGATCCTGGCGTGTACCCACGAGCGAGCCGCGGATGGTGAGGCCCTTGAAGACAATGTCGAAGATGGGCGCGGGGAACTCTCCCGGCGGCAGGCCGTTGAAGACGATGGTGCCGCCCTTGCGCGCCATGCCGATGGCCTGGCCGAACGCCTGCGGGTGAACGGCCGTGACGAGCACGCCGTGGGCGCCGCCCTTGGTGTACTCAGTAACGGCCTCGGCCGGGTCCGCTTCCTTGGCGTTGACGGTGTACTCGGCGCCGTGCTTCTTCGCCAGCGCTAGCTTCTCTTCTGAGATATCCACCGCGATGACGCGCATGCCCATGGCGACGGCGTATTGCACCGCGATGTGCCCCAGTCCACCGATGCCGGAGATGACCATGAACTGGCCCGGGCGTGTCTCTGAGACCTTGAGGCCCTTGTAGACCGTGACGCCAGCGCAAAGAATCGGCGCGACCTCGATCGGGTCCGAGCCTTCCGGGATGCGCGCGCAGTAGCGGGTGTCCACGAGCATGTACTCGCCGAACGAGCCGTCCACAGTGTAGCCACCATACTCCGCCTCGTCACACAGCGTTTCCCAGCCGGTGCGGCACTTCTCGCACACACCACACGCGGACCACAGCCAGACGTTGCCCACAATGTCGCCTACCTCGACGGTGTGCTCGCCCGGCCCCAGCTTGACCACTTCGCCCACGCCCTCGTGCCCCGGGATGAACGGTGGCTCCGGCTTCACAGGCCAGTCGCCTTCCGCGGCGTGGACGTCCGTGTGGCAGATGCCCGACGCAAGGTTACGCACAAGTGCTTGGTTGCGACCCGGTTCCGGAAGATCCGCCTCGCGGATATTCAGGGTAGGTCCGAATTCTTCGACGACAGCGGCAGTGAATGTATCACTCATTATGTACTCCTTTACTACGGGTCGATGACGTCACCCAGACTAGAAATCTCGCCCGCGTGCGCGAGCCGCCCTACCCCGCTGCAAATTCCGCAAAACTGTGACCTAACACGAAACCTACGCGATGAGTGACATAGCACATCCAGACTGCAAAGATCGCATTGTTACCCCCGACCTGCATAAATGAATACCCATTTCATTAACCTCGGTCGTTTCCTCCATCCCGCACGAAGGCATGCCGAATGACCCCAGCCTTGGCTGGGGTTTCCTTTCGGCTGTTAGTCCACGGTGCAGAGTAGGCGCTTGCCGTACGGGGNCGTCCATCCAAAAACCGATGTCCGCGAGCACGAGGAAGGGCTCGCCGTTGAGGTCCGCGAACCGCACGTGGCGCCGGCCCGCCAGCCGATGCGCCGCGGGCACGTTGGCGTAGAGGTCCTCCGTCATGAGCTGGTGGCCGGGCGGGCGCAGCGTGATGCGCAGGTCTGCGTCGACGCGCTCTGGATTCGCCGCGAGCTCTGGGTCGAGGATGAGCCCCGGCATGAGCTGCGTGGCAAGCTCCGCGAGCCGCCAGCTCGGCGCCGGTGCTGCCGATGCCACCGTCACCGTCCGCTGCTTCCTACTCAGCGCTGTCAGGTCTCGGCGCAGCGTCTCCGCGCGCGCCGTGAGTTCCGTGGCTGCGGCCAGCGCGAGCTCGCCAGCTTCGTTGAATTCGACGTGGTTCTTCGTCCGGCGGAACAGTTCGGTTCCGAGTTCGCGTTCGAGCCGTTGGATGGACCGGGAGAGTGCGGGCTGGGTGAGGTGGAGGGCATCGGCAGCCGCGGAAATCGTGCCTTCCTCCGCGACAGCCTGAAGCTGGCGTAGCTGTTCAAGCTCCATGTATGCCTCCAGTGCATGGTGGTCTGTTGAAAAAGCATTGTACGCATGCGCAGCCGGCATGTCTTAGTGGGTTCATGGAATTCACAACACTTGCAAACGGACTGCAGATGCCGAAGCTGGGCTACGGCGTCTTCCAGATTGACGACGACACCACAGAGCGCACCGTGGCCCAGGCGCTCGACACGGGCTACCGCATGATTGACACGGCGCAGGCGTATTTCAACGAGCGCGGCGTCGGTGCGGGCATCAAGGACTCCGGCGTGGCGCGCGAGGATATCTTCCTCGTGACGAAGGTGTGGGTCACCAACTACGGCCGCGCCTACGATTCGCTGCAGGAATCGCTCGAACGCCTGGGCACCGACCACGTGGACCTCGTGCTGCTACACCAGGCCTACAACGACTACTACGGCGCGTGGCGTGACCTCGAGCGTGCGTACTCCGACGGCCTCGCCTCCGCCATCGGCGTGTCCAACTTCAACCCCAACCGCATGCTCGACATCGCGGCGTTCTCCGATGTCACGCCGATGGTCAACCAGATTGAGAGCCACGTCTTCCGTCCCGCGCGTGAGGACCATGCCGTGATGGACGACCTCGGCGTGGCGCACATGTCCTGGGGCCCGTTCGCCGAGGGCATGAACAACATTTTCGCAAACCCCGTCCTGAACGAAATCGCCTCCGCTCACGGCGTAACCGCCGGCCAGGTCGCGCTGCGCTACTTGCTCGACCTCGACGTCATTGTCATTCCGAAGACCGTGCGCCCGGAGCGCATGGCGGAGAACCTCGACGTCTTCGACTTCTCGCTTACCGAGTCCGACCACGCCGCGCTCGCTTCACTCGAGGAGCCTGGTTTTAGCTGCTTCGATCACACCAACGTGGAAACGGTCCGCGGGCTGTTGGGTTACATCAAGGAGAATATGTACATGCTGCCCCGCATTGGCTACGGCGCGATGGGCTTGTCCCACGCGTACTGAGCCCCGCTTGCCGATGCCCCTCCAGCCTCACCGCCGCCTTCGACGCCGGCTATCGCTTCTTCGACACGGCGGAGATCTACGGGCCCTTCGAGGACCCGCACCTCAACGAACGCGTCGTCGGCGAGGCGCTCGCGGGCGTGCGCGACGAGGTGCAGATCCTCACTAAGTTCGGCATCCGCTTCGCGCCCTCAGACGGTACGGGCGCGCACCCTATCGTGCCAGACGCCCGGCCTGCGGGAATCCGCGCCTCCGTGGAAGGCTCTCTGCGGCGGCTGCGTACGGACCACATCGACGTTTACCTGCAGCACCGTCAAGATCCGGCGGTGCCCGTAGAAGAGGTCGCAGGCGTCATGGGCGAGCTCATCGCAGAGGGCAAAATCCTTGGGTGGGGCCTGTCCGAGGTTGACGAGTCCACGCTGCGCCGCGCGCAGACGGTGACCCCAGTGGCCGCCATCGAGAACCGCCTGTCCATGATGGCGCGGTGGCACGAGCCGTTGCTGCCCGTCGTCGAGGAGCTCGGCGCGCAGTTCATCGCGTTTAGTCCGCTGGCCAATGGCCTGCTCACCGATACCGTGGGTGCCAACGCCTCCTTCGGCGACGGCGACTACCGCGCCGTGATGCCGCAGTTCCGCGACTACGGCGCGAACGCGGAGCTGCTCGCGCTCGTCCGCCGGCTGGCTGCGGTGCATGACGCGACGCCTGCGCAGCTCTCGCTGGCCTGGGTCATGGCCAAGGGCGCGGTGCCTATCCCCGGCAGCCGCAAGCCTGAGCGTCTGCGTGAGAATCTCGCCGCGACCGACATTGTTCTCACAGCTGACGAGGTCGCCGACATCGACGCAGCCCTCGACGTCACCGCCGTGCCCGAGGTCTTCGGTGGCACCAAGAGCTAAAACGGCACGCCGAATCGCCCGCCCCTCGGGGGCGGGTTTGCGTTTGTGGGGGTTAGTCCACCGTGCAGAGTAGGCGCTTGCCGTAGGGCGTGACGTACCAGTAGTTGCCCTCGGCATCGCGGGTATACGAATCACCGTCGCCCTTGCGTCCGTTATGGAACCGGCACAGCGGCACAAGGTTCGCGACGTTCGTGTCGCCGCCCTTGTTCCGCGGAATGAAGTGGTCACGCTCGCACAACAAAGCCGGCGTCACACAGCCCGGGTGAATACACTGCGGATGCAACGCAAACGCCATGAGCGTTTGCTTCTCATTGAAGATCGGCGTCGACTTAAAGCAATCCACCGGCTCGCCCCACTCGCTCACCAGCGTGACGTAGCCGACCTCCGCGAGCTTCTCCTGCGCAAGCAGACGAGCCGGGCGCACTGTCCCATCCGTGGCACGAATGAGCTTTTCTCCCTTGAGGTATTCCTCGTGCTCATCGAGACGAATAACCACATGCGCAGCACGCGCCGGTGCCTGAATTTGCTCCCCGCCAGCGACAAACTGTTTGAACCCGTCAAGCAGGTTATCGCCGGGCAGCGCGCCGAGCATATCCATCAGCCACGGATCCTGGGTGTTAATCACCAAACGGTGCCAACCGTCTTTGCCATAGGTATGGCGGGCAGACTCCACGCGGGTCTTCGGCGTGGCAAGCCTCGCGCCGACCTCATCGAGCTTGGCCTCCGCCGTGCCACACAAGGTCACGCGGGCAGCGTTAGGATCCTCGCAGCGCGCGGCGAGCACCTCAATCCGGGCGAGCACGCGCAGGGAATGGCCAGCAGCGCGGGCGGCCTTGCGGGCCTCAGCAATGCCTTTAGGCTTAGCGCGCCAATAAACGGCAGCCAGCGGCTGAACAAACTTGGCATCGGCAAGCGTTAGGCCGCGGTCACGGAGCTCAGCCACGGTAAGGCCGGCGGCTTCCTTGAGAGAATCGACGCCGAGAGCAAGAGCATCGAAGATCGAGACGGTCATGCCACGGAGGTTAAGGAGGCATCGGAAAGCCTGCAACCGATTGCCCAATGCATTTGTCGAACAGGGGTATTCGAACAGGGGTAGACCTAGAGTTGGGCGATGGAGGCACAGAGCGCGTCGACGTCATCGTCGCGCGTGGACCAGGACGTGCAAAAACGCACGGCGCGTAGGCCGTCGTGTTCCTCGAAGAACTGGCAGACGTAGTCCTCGGACAGCGCAGCCTCCTGCTCGGGTGTGAGGAGTGCGAACTGCTGGTTGGTGGGTGAGTCGAAGAGCAGCCGAATGCCGACGGAGGCGAAGGCGGCGGCTATGCGCTGGGCTTGTTCGTTGGCATGCGCCGTAATTGCCTCGTAGAGGCTGTCGGTGAAGAGGGCCTCGAACTGCGCGCCGAGCAGCCAGCCCTTGGCCAGCAGCCCGGAGTTCTGCTTCATCGCGTTGCGGAAGTAGGGGTGCGGGGTGGCGAAGACGATGGCTTCGCCGAAAGCGGCGCCGCATTTGGTGCCGCCGATGGTAAACACGTCCGCGAGACGCGCGAGGTCCGGCAGCGTGACGTCGGAGGCGGCGAGGCCATAGCCGAGGCGCGCGCCGTCGACGAAGAGCGTGAGCCCGAACTCATCGCACACGGAGCGCAACGCGGCGAGCTCAGAACGTGAGTACACGGTGCCGTATTCGGTGGGTTGCGAGATATAGACCATCGCGGGCTCGACGGCGTGCTCGAGGACGCCGGAGCCGCGGTACTCCTCGACGAGCGCAGCGACCTGTGCGGCCGTGATCTTGCCCAGCGCTGAGGGTAGCGTCAGGATTTTGTGGCCCGCGTGCTCGACGGAACCGGTCTCGTGGGTATTGATGTGGCCGGTATCGGCGGAGATAACGCCCTGCCACGGCCGCAGCAGGGAGGCGATGGCAGTCGTGTTGACCTGCGTGCCGCCCACCATGAAGTGCACGTCTGCGGCGGGCGCGGCACACGCGGTACGGGTGAGCGACGCGGCGCGGGCGGGGGGCTCGTCGGGACCGTAGCCCCCATGGGGTCCCCGCGCGGCGGNAGGCGGATGTCACGCCGCCGCGCGCCGAGCGCCTTGCGCACGCCAATCTCGCGCGTGCGCTCCGTGACGGTAATCAGCATGATGTTCATAACGCCGATGCCGCCGACGAGCAGCGAGATCCCGCCGATAGCCGCAATCGCCGCGGACAACGCCGTGAGCAGCTGGTTGAGGCTCGCCAGGTCCTTGCTAAAGTCGGTGACCTCGACGCGGTAGTCCTCGTTGTCGGCGTACATCGAGTCGAAGGCCGCTTGGAGCCGTGCGCCGAGCGCGGCCTTGTCTGTGCCGGCCGCCGCGCGGATGGACACGGAGGAAAAGGCCTCGCCGGCTAAGGGGGCATCGGAAAGCTGGGCAGCGAGGGGATAGGGCACGAGCGCGTGTTCGGGCCCGCCGCCACCGATGAGCGCGCCGGTGGCGGGGCTGTCGTAGACGCCGATGACCGTGAGTTCCAGATCCGTGCCGTCGAGCGGGGCAAAATTCAGCGTCTGGCCCACCGGGTCGGCGTCGCCGAAGAGCTCGGTGGCGGTCGCGGCGGAGAGCATGGTCACGGCACGGTCGGCTGCGATGTCGTCGTCCGTGAGTGCGCGGCCGGTGCGGACGGTGAACTGCGAGGCCGTCACGTAGTCCGGGTTGGTGGGTTGCACCATCACCGCTGAGCTTTCCGATGCCCCTTCGGGCGTCAGGTCGCCCGGATGCGTGTCGTATTCGCCGATGATGACGCCCTCGACGTCCGGCGCGAGCGCCGTGCGCACCTGCTCGAGCTGTTCGGGGGTGAGGAGGGAGTCGGGGTCGTCGACGGAGGACTCGACGTAATAGTCGGTCTCGCCTTCGTCGGTGCGTTCCTTGACCTGGACCTGGAAGTTATTGGCGCCGACCTTGTCGAGGTCAGAGGTGAACTGGCCCTTGAGCGCGGAGCCGAGGGTGAGGATCGCGATGACGGCGGCAATGCCGATGATGACGCCCAACAGCGTGAGTAGCGAGCGCATCTTGTTGGTGCGCAGCGAGGTGAGCGCCATGCGCAGGGATTCGGTGAGATTCATTTCAGCACTCCGTCCGTCATGGTTACGGTGCGCGAGCACTCGGCGGCGAGTTCTGGGTTGTGGGTGATAAACACGATGGAGGTGCCACGCTCGCGGTTGAGCTCGTGGAAGAGGTCCATGACCAGGCGGCCGGTCTGGGAGTCAAGGGCACCGGTGGGCTCGTCGGCGAGGATGACCTCCGGGTTGTTGGCGAGCGCGCGGGCGATGGCGACGCGTTGCTTCTGGCCGCCGGAGAGTTCGTTGGGCAGGTGGCTGGCGCGCTCGGACATGCCGACGAGGTCGAGGAGCTCNAGCCGAGCTTGTCGGCGCGCAGGCGGGCGAGCGCGTCATCGTCGTAGGCGGAGACGTCCTCGCCGTCGAGGAAGTACTCGCCTGCGGTGGGGCGGTCGAGCAGCCCAATGATGTTCATGAGCGTGGATTTGCCGGAGCCGGACTGGCCGATGACGGCGACGAACTCGCCGGGCTCCATCGAGAAGTCGCAGCCGGGCAGGACGGTGATTTCGGCGTCGGTGCCCTCGTTAAAGCGCTTGACGATGCCCCGCATGTCGATGAGGCTCATTTCTCTCCGCTCGCTGCGTCGGGCAGGTATGCCTGCTGACCTACGTCGCCTTCGTGGGCCGCGCCCTGGGTAAGCACGCGGTCGCCGCGGTGGAGGCCTTCGGTCACGGCGGCCTCGAAATCGGTGCGGGTGCCCAGTTTCACGTCGCGGCGCTCGATGGTGCCGGAGTCGGAAACGACGAGCACGGCTTTGTCGCCGTCGATGAGTGCGCTGAGCGGCACCGTGAGCGCGTCTTTGTCCTCGTGCGTGACGACCTTGACCTTCGCGGTGGAGCCCAGGCGTAGGCCCTCGCGGTTGCCGTCCACGCGGACCTCGATGGGGAACTCGGCTTTCGCAGAGCCGGAGCCGGCGGGCGCGGCGGCTGCGGCGCCGGAGGAG
>NZ_LT596208.1:485666-487402 GCF_900092335.1 Corynebacterium phoceense | reverse complement strand
GATCTGCGGCGGCGCGGGACTCGGCGACGGCCTGCTGCGCGTCGTCGAAGCTGTGCTGCGCGGTGCCCACGGAGGCGCGGGCGGCGTTGACCTCGCCGTTGAGGCCTTGAGCCAGCGCGTCCTGGAGCTGGGTGAGCTCGAGCTGCGCGGCCTCGACCTGATTGAACGCGCCGATTTCTTCCGCGGCCTGAGCGGCACGCTGACTGTGGAGTTCGCGTTCGGCGGCAGACGTGTCGAAGGAGGCGAGGACCTGGTTGGCCGTGACGCGCTGGCCGACCTTCGCGTCGAGCGTGACGATGGGCCCAGACTGCGTCGTGGCGAGCGAGACCTCGCGGACGGGTGCGATCGAGCCCGTGGCGGGCACGGACTGCGTGATGTCCTTCGCCGCGACGGTCGTGACATCGGCGGCGGTGAGCACCACGCCGTCGGGGCCGACGGCGAGGTAGTAGGCGCCGCCACCGCCCGCAGCGAGGACGGCGAGGGCGGTGGCGGTGAGGGCGATAGTCTTCTTTTTCATTACTCGTGGATAGTTGTAGTGCCAATTTCGTTGTCGATAATCACAGTCAACTTAGCACCTGCGTCCTTGCGCGGCGTGCAATTGCTCGTGCCGAGTCCGGTATCACATTCAATGGCGATGGGCGTCTTCTTCGGAAGGTAGACATCGATGCTGCCCACGCCGTTATCGATGGTGAGCGTGCGGGGCTTATCGAGCGTGAGCTCGCGCAGGTCGACGGTCATGGAGCCCACGCCGTTGGAGTAGGTGTCTGGCAGGTCCGCGGCGTCGCGCACGGTATAGGTGACCGAGCCCGCGTGGTTCTTCGTGTTCTCTTCGGACGCGGCCATTGTCAACATAAATGAGATGCCCACGACGACAGCGGCGCTCACGGCGACCGTCGCGATGAGACCCTCGTGGGATTTCTTCTTGGGTGCGGGGGCGGGCGCGGGGTCTGGCAGGTCCCAGGCCTCGGGCACGGTGCCGAGAGGGTCCCACGCCGGCGGGGTCTGGCGGCCAGGCGGGAAGGGGTAGCCCTCGACCGGCGTGAAGACCGACATGTCAGGGCCCGGTGCGGTCTCCCGCGCGGTGGCGAGCAGACCCGCCGGCGGGACGGGCTGATGGCGGTGCAGGCCGTACCACGCGGCGGCCGCGAGGACAACAATGACCAGGGTGGACACCATCTGCCGGTCGTCAAAGAAGCGGCCGAGGCCAACAGCGATGATAAGCAGGATGAGCAGTGAAATTCCCAGGCCGGACTCGGACTTGGGGCCATCCTGTTTACCAAAGAGGTCCTGGATGGGCGCGGTGGACTTGCCGTAGAGCGGCATGCACGCCCACACCAGCACGTAGAGGGCGAGGCCGCCGCCGAGGACGAGCGCGGTGACGACGAAGGCCACGCGCACGAGGGTGGGGTCTACTTGGTAGCGCGCGCCGATGCCTTCGCAGACGCCGGCGATCTTGGCATTGCCGCCCTGAGAGCTCGGGATGCGGGGCGGGCGCGTTGCCCACATCTCGTTGAGAGTCGCGGTGTTCATGTCTTTATCGTCGCCCACGGTTCGTGCAAGAGCTATCGGGGAACGCCCTGATTTTTAAAGTTCAGGGTTTACCCCGATCCGCGCCAGGGAGGCGCGTGCGAAGATAAAACGCATGACTTCTCCCTATGCGCCGCGTGAGGTCCAGCCCGCCTACCCGCGCCTGTCCCGCCCGCAGGACGGCCGCGTCGTGGCGGGCGTGGCTGCAG
>NZ_LT596208.1:482025-485640 GCF_900092335.1 Corynebacterium phoceense | reverse complement strand
GGCCGGCGTGGTCATTACCGTCGCGCGGTGGAACGGCGGGACGGACTTTGGGCCAGCGTTGGCCGCGGTGCTGCTCACGGTGGTCGGTTTCGGTGCGCTCGTCGTGCCGCTCGTGCTGAAGCTGTGGCGGCAGGTGGCGGACGAGGGCGCGGAGAAGGCGGCATCGGAAGCACGGGCGGACATGGCGGCGCAGCTGCATGACTCGGTGTTACAGACCTTGGCGCTCATTCAAAAACGGGCGGAGGACCCGGAGGAGGTCGCGCGCTTGGCGCGCGGGCAGGAGCGCGAGCTGCGCGCGTGGCTCTTTGACTCGCCGTCGGCGGCGCCAGCGACTGTCTTCGGCGCGCTCGCCGTGGCGTGCGGCGAGGTCGAGGACCTCTTCCCGGTGCGAATTGCGCCGGTGACGGTGGGCGAGGACGTGGAGCTCACCGAGGCGACGAAGCTTGCGGTGCAGGCCGCGCGCGAGGCGATGGTCAACGCGGGCAAGCACGCGGGGGTGGACACGGTGGACGTGTATGCAGAAAATCTGGCTGGTGAGCTCGCGATTTTTGTGCGCGACCGCGGCGCGGGCTTCGACATGGATGCGGTAGCGGAGGACCGGCATGGGATTCGGGATTCCGTCTGCGCGCGCATGGAGGCCGCTGGGGGCACCGCGCGGGTGAACTCGCGTCCGGGAGAGGGCACAGAGGTGGAGCTCACGGTAGCTTTGTAGCCATGGTTGCTGTTTTCCTCGTCGATGATCATTCTGTCTTCCGCGCCGGCGTGCGTGCGGAGCTGGCCGCCGCGGGGGATATCGAGGTCGTGGGCGACGCGGGCACGGTCGCCGAGGCGGTCGCCGGGATTGAGTCGGCGCACCCGGACGTGGTGCTGCTCGACGTGCATATGCCGGACGGCGGCGGGTTGGCCGTGCTGCGTGGCGCCTCGGGACCGGTGTACTTGGCGCTGAGTGTTTCGGACGCGGCGGAGGACGTCATCGCGCTCATCCGCGCCGGCGCTCGGGGCTACGTGACGAAGAATATTTCAGGTCCGGAGCTGGCCGCGGCCGTGCGCCGGGTGCATGAGGGGGATGCGTATTTCTCGCCGCGGCTGGCGGGGTTCGTGCTCGATGCGTTCGCATCGGGTGCGCCTGCCGAGTCGAAGCCCGGCGCGCCGGACGAATCCGTGGACCCGGCGGTTGACGCGCTCACACGGCGCGAGCTCGAGGTGCTGCGGCTGCTCGCGCGCGGTTACACGTATCGCGAAATCGGCGAGCGTCTCTTTATCTCGGTGAAGACGGTGGAGACGCACGCGTCGAATATTTTGCGCAAGACGCAGCAGTCGAACCGCTATCAGCTCACGCGCTGGGCCGCGGACCGCGACTTGGCCTAGCGGGGGGCGCACGGTGCCGATGCCACTCTCTCCGTGATCCCGGAGAGGGGTGCCGAGCTCACCACGAGGATGAACGCGATGAGGAGCGCAATGCCGTGGCCGCCGCCATGAAGTATGCGCGCACCACGGTGGGATCGAGATCGTAGCGCTGCGCGATGCCTGCGCAGACGCTGGCGATTTTTGTGTTACTGCCCGCGGGTGGCTCACATCCGGCTGAGCGTGGAGGTATTGTCCCTCCTGCTCAGGAGGGATAAAAGGGAATGAGATGTGATGTGTGCGCTTAGCGGAAGCGCGCGGGTAGCTCCGCCGTGCCGAGAGTGAGCATGAGGCGGTTGGCCCAGTTGAAGAAGGACGCGGCGTTGACGACGTCGAGGATGGCGATATCGTTGAGGCCGGCGGCGCGCAGGGCGCTGACGTGTTCCTGTCCGAAGGCGAGAGGCGTCGCGGTGAGCGCGAGGGCGGCGCGGCGGATGGCGTCCCAGAGCTCGGAGCCGAGGTCGGCCTCGATGCCCTCGAAGAGGAGGCGGTCGACGGCGGCGCGGTCGCCGCCTTCCTCGACGGTGCGGCCCTGGTGGACCGAGGCGCAGTACTCGCAGCCGTTGAAGCGCGAGACGACGGTGGCGGCGAGCTCGCNGTCGTGACCACGCCGCTTAGTGGCGAGAGGAGCTGGGCGCCGGAGATGTCGAACTCGAGCTTCGCGTTGGCCTCCTCGGCGGCGACGCGGGTGCCCGCGGCGGACTTGAGGGCGTGGTCGACAGCCTGGGATTGCGCGTCGACTTGCTGTTGGGCGCTGAGCTCGGCGGCGCGCTGGGCGAGCTGGGCATCGGAAAGCTGGGCGTAGGCGGCGTTGGCGGCGCGCTGTTTGGCACCGACCTCGCGGTCGACGGCCTCGAGCGCGCGGGCGTAGGACTCCTCGGCGTGGTCGAGCTGGGTCTGCGCGTCGCTCACCGCGTGGTCGGCCTCGGTCCACTGGACGAGTGCAGTGGCCATGGTCGTGCCGGGGACCTCGCCCTCGTTCGTCGCGCCGAGCGAGGCGAGCGCGGCTTGGAGCGATGCGTTATTCGCGGTGCGCAGCCCGGCGCGGGCCGTGTCGACNGCGCTCGGCGCGGGGGAGGCCGCCTTCGACGTTGTAGAAGATGTCGAAGTCGGTGAGCGTGCGGGCCTTGAGCGCGGCGGCGTCGCGGGCGAGCAGGCGGAAGTAGGCGGACTTGGCGCGCTCGGGCTTGATGAGCGCGTCGCGTTGCTCTGCGGTGAGCTCGTCCTCGTCGAGCGCGGCGATCCAGGGGACCCAGCCGAGGGAGTGGTTGACGAAGCTGTCTGGGCGCACGACGTCCTCGGCCGTGTTGATACCCGCGACGGGCTGCCAGTCCGGGGCGGACGTGGGGCGCGGGTTCGGTGCGGCAGGCGNCTGTGCGCCCTGGGCGGCCTGGGCGCGTTCCTCTACGCCGGCGTCTGGGTAGCCACCAAGCCTGCCGATGCCCCCGCCCCCACCTCGCGCTTTGACTTCCGCGCCCATTGGCTGCTGGTCCTTGCCGCCGTCTTGGCCGTCGGGCTCGGCATGAGCGCGGGAGGCCTGCTCATTCCGCTGGTCATCGTCGGTGCCGGTGCGCTGATTACCTGGCAGGCCTACGACCGCGGCCTGGGCTCCGTGACGAATAAGGTCAGCGTGGGGGCGGGCGGCGTGCTCGTGCTGGCCGGCGTGGTCATTACCGTCGCGCGGTGGAACGGCGGGACGGACTTTGGGCCAGCGTTGGCCGCGGTGCTGCTCACGGTGGTCGGTTTCGGTGCGCTCGTCGTGCCGCTCGTGCTGAAGCTGTGGCGGCAGGTGGCGGACGAGGGCGCGGAGAAGGCGGCATCGGAAGCACGGGCGGACATGGCGGCGCAGCTGCATGACTCGGGGTTACAGACCTTGGCGCTCATTCAAAAACGGGCGGAGGACCCGGAGGAGGTCGCGCGCTTGGCGCGCGGGCAGGAGCGCGAGCTGCGCGCGTGGCTCTTTGACTCGCCGTCGGCGGCGCCAGCGACTGTCTTCGGCGCGCTCGCCGTGGCGTGCGGCGAGGTCGAGGACCTCTTCCCGGTGCGAATTGCGCCGGTGACGGTGGGCGAGGACGTGGAGCTCACCGAGGCGACGAAGCTTGCGGTGCAGGCCGCGCGCGAGGCGATGGTCAACGCGGGCAAGCACGCGGGGGTGGACACGGTGGACGTGTATGCAGAAAATCTGGCTGGTGAGCTCGCGATTTTTGTGCG
>NZ_LT596208.1:437804-481753 GCF_900092335.1 Corynebacterium phoceense | reverse complement strand
TCCTTGGGATGGAAGGTGAGCAGGTGCGCGTAGTCGAGCGCGGCGGCGAGGCGCGCGCCGAGTGCCGCGGCGTTGTGGAGTGCGAAAGCGGGCGCGGCGGGGCCTGCGATATAGGGGCCTTGCGTGCGGCCGGCGGCGATGGCGGCCTCGACGGGGGCGACGAGCTCTTCGGACTCGTCGGCTAGCAGATCGAGGTAGAAGCTGCCGCCGGCGTGCGTGAGGCCCGCGACGAAGGCGGCGACGGCGTAGCGCTCGGCATAGGTGAACGTGCCGGGCTCGGCGGGCTCGAGGAGGGCCTCGAAGCTGGCCTGCGCGTTGGAGACGGCGTCGGGGCGCGCGGAGCGGGCGGTCGCGATAGCGGCGGCAGCGCCGGTCGCGGTGTCGGACTCGGATTCGAGGCCGGCGAGGAGGTTGATGATGTCAGACATGTCTGGTCCTTTCTTAGAGCCCCAGATTGAGGTCGCCGGCGCGGTAGCGCTGGCCTGGGATGGCGTCGATGAGCTCGCGGGTAAACGGGCTGGCCGGGTGGGCGAAGACTTCGCGGGTGGTGCCGGATTCGAGTTGCTTGCCGTGGCGCAGGACGGAGACGGTGTCCGAAATCTGCGAGACGACGGCGAGGTCGTGCGAGATGAAAATATACGTGAGGTCGAGCTCGCGTTGCAGGCGGTCGAGCAGGCGCAGGATCTGGGCCTGGACGGTGACGTCGAGAGCGGAAACGGCCTCGTCGAGGATGACGAGCTCCGGCTCGACGATCATGGCGCGGGCGATGGCGACGCGCTGGCGCTGGCCGCCGGAGAGCTCACGGGGACGGCGCTCGGCAAACTGTGGGTCGAGGGCGACGAGGTCGAGGAACTCGCGGGCCTTCGTGCGGGCGGCGGACTTCGAGGCTCCTGTGAAGTTACGCAGCGGCTCGGCAATGATATCGCCGATGGACATGCGCGGGTTCAGCGAGGAGTACGGATTCTGGTAGACGAGCTGGATGCCACGGCGCAGCTCCTTGAGCTCAGCCTTCGAGTGCTGCGCCGTGACATCGTGGCCGCCGACGGTCACGGTGCCGAAGCTGGCTTGCTCGAACATGGAGATGATGCGGCCGGTGGTTGTCTTGCCGGAGCCGGATTCGCCCACGATGGCGTGGGTCGTGCCGCGGGCGACGTCGAAGCTCACGTGGTCGACGGCCGTGAAGTCGCCGAAGGTGCGCGTGAGGTCGCGGACCTGCACCAAGGTTTCCGATGCCGCCATCTTGCGCGGCGACGTAAAGGACTCGGGGTGGCGGTCGACGTCGGCGACGGTGAGGGAGGGGGCATCGGCAAGCAGGCGGCGCGAGTAGGGGTGCTGCGGGTCGGCGAAGACGCGTGCGGCGAGGCCTTCTTCGCGGACCTCGCCCTCTTCCATGACGACGATGCGGTTGGCGCGGTCGCCAGCCACGGACAGGTCGTGCGTGATGAAGAGGATGCCCAGGCCGAGCTCGCGGCGCATGTCGTCGAGGAGATCGAGGATGGTCTTCTGGACGGTGACGTCAAGGGCAGAGGTGGGCTCGTCAGCCACGATGAGGTCGGGCTCGAGGGCGAGCGCGGCGGCGATGAGCACGCGCTGCTTCATGCCGCCGGAGAGCTCGTGCGGGTATTGGCCGTAGCGGCGCTCGGGGTCGTCGATTCCGACGCGGGCGAGCCAGTCGAGGGCGGTGGCGCGCAGGTTTTGCGTGCGGCCGTGAATGCGCAGGCCTTCCTCGATGGAGTGGCCGATGGTCTTCAGCGGATTGAGTGAGTTGTTGGGATCCTGGGGGATGAGCCCGACGCGGGCGCCGCGCAGGGCGCGCCATTGCTTGTGCGTGAAGTGTGTGACGTCCTGGCCGTCGAAGGTGATGCGGCCGGAGTCGATGCGTGCGTTGGCCGAGTTGAGGCCGAGCGCGGACATGGCGGTGGTGGTCTTGCCGGAGCCGGACTCGCCGACGATGGCGGTCATCTCGCCGGGTTCGACGTGCAGGCTAATGCCCTGGACGGCGGGTTTATCGCCGTAGGAGACCGAAAGGTCTTCGATAGTGAGCAGCGTCATGCGCGGGCTCCTTCGCGGTTCTGGAGGCGTTGGGACAGGTAGTTGGCGCTCATCACGACGGCAACGATGGCCAGGCCGGGCAGGATGATGAGCCACCAGGAGGTGGCCATGAAGTCGCGTCCCTCGGCGATGATGAGGCCCCACTCCGGCGTGGGCGGCGGGGCGCCGTAGCCGAGGAAGCCCAAAATGGACAGCTGGAGGATGGCGGTGCCGAACTGCAGGGTGGCCAGGGCCAGGACAGGCGTGAGCGAGTTGGGCAGCACGTGGCGGGCGAGCACCTGCGCGGTGGTGGCGCCGGAGCCGTAGGCGGCCTCGACGAACTCGGAGTTGGCGACCGTCATGACCTGCGAGCGCGCGAGGCGGGCGAAGGCGGCGACGGTGGTCATACCGACGGCGAAGGCGGCCTGCAGTGAGCCGAAGCCGAGCAGGATGATGATTGACAGCGACAGCAGGATGCCGGGGATGGACAGCAGGACGTCGACGACGCGCATGAGCACGGTGTCGACCCAGCCGCGCAGCGTGCCGGCGAGAAGGCCGAGCAGCGTGCCGAGGACGAGGCCCACGGCGACGGCGATGAGCGCGCCGAGGAGCGACTGGCGGGCGCCGAAGATAACGCGGGCGAGCACGTCGCGGCCCACGGCGTCCGTGCCGAACCAGTGCGCGGAGTTCGGGGCCTGGAGGGCGACATCTGTGCCGGAGTACGGATCCGCGGAGGTGAACACGCCGGGGAAGAGCGCCCAGGCGAAGGCGACCACGAGGATGACCGCGGAGAGGACCACTGGGAGGACCACGGGGACAGTGGTGGTAAAGCGACGCATTAGGCGGTCCTTTCAAGCTGGGCGGAGGTGGAGGGGGCATCGGAAAGCGGGCGCTCGCGCAGGCGGACGTCGAGGACGGGGTAGAGCAGGTCGACGACGAGGTTGATGAGCACGTAGGCCGTGGCGGCGATGATGACGATGGCGAGCAGGACCGGGGTGTCGCGGTTGGAGACCGCCTGGACAGTGAGGTAGCCCAGGCCGGGGCGACCGAAGACGGTCTCGGTGACGACGGCGCCGCCCACGAGCTCGCCGAAGAGGAGGCCCACCATGGTGAGCGCGGGGAGGAGCGAGTTGCGCAGGATATTGCGCCAGAAGACCCAGGACTCGGAGGCGCCGCGGGCGCGGACGACCTGGACGAAGGTCATGGCGCGGGTGTCGTCGATGGACCGGATGAGCACCTGAGTGAGGGGTGCGGCCATGGGCACGGCGAGGGTGAGCGTGGGCAGGATGAGGCCCTCGAAGGGGCTCGGGTCGATGACGCGGACCCAGCCGAGTTTGAAGGAGAAGAACTGCAGCAGGAGGATGGCGATCCAGAAGCCCGGCAGGGAGACCATGAACGACGGCAGGGCACGGAAGAAGCCGCCCACGGCGGGGGCCGGTGTGGCGGGGAACGCGGAGGCGAGCGCGGCGACGATGGCCCGGGCGGTGGAGCTCGCGGCGGGGGCGGNCGCGACGACGATGGCCAGGGCGATGGAGCTCGCGGCGAGCGCGAGCGTGTGCGGCAGTGCGGTGGCGACCATGGAGCTCACGGCGGTGCCGGTCTGCGTGGAGATGCCGAAGTTGCCCGTGACGAAGCCGGCGAGCGAGGTGAGGTACTGCGTGAGCAGGGGCTTGTCGATGCCCATCTCCTCGCGGATGCCGTCAATCTCGGCCTGGGAGAGGCCCAGGGCCGGGTCGCCGAAGCGGGCCATGACGCCGTCAGAGGGCAGGGCCGAGAGCAGGAGGAAGGCGACGGTGAAGGTGATGAACAGGACGAGGACGGCCTGTCCGATGCGGCGTGCGATGTGGGCCATTACTGGGCCTCCTTGGCGGCGTGGTCGATGTAGGCCTCGTAGAACCAGGGACGCGCGACGGCCTCGGGGCTAAATCCCTTGAGGTAGGGCGCGACGGCGTAGACAACGGGTTCTTCGAAGAGCGGCAGGGAGTAGGACTGCTCGGTGATGTAGTCCTGGACGTCCTCGGTGGCCTGTTTGCGCTCGGCGTCGGCGGGCGCGGAGATGACCGTGGTGAGCAGGTCCTCGAGGTGCTGGTCGATGGGGTTGCCCTTGGCGTCCTGGTTGAGGAAGGCGTCGCGGTTGGTGACCGAGTACAGCGAGTGGATGGCGTCGTAATCCGCGCGGCCGACCATGGAGTGATAGACCTGGATTTTGTCGATGTCCTTGGCATCCGCGTTCTGCGTGGCTTGGTCGCCGGCGTTGATGAGCCATTCGATGCCGAGCTCGCGCATGTCTTCCTGGACCATGGTCTGGACCTCCTTGGAGCGCGGTTGCGGCAGGGCGGTGTTGACGCGCAGGGTGAGGCGTTGGCCGTCCTTGACGCGGATGCCGTCTTCGCCGGGGACCCAGCCAGCCTCGTCGAGGAGCGCCGTGGCGTGTTCGGGGTCGTAGGAGTAGGCGGCGGACTGGTCCTTGTAGCCCAGACCGGTCGCGGCGACGGTGGACGTGGCCAGGGGGTAGGTGGGCGAGAAGAGGATGCGCATGATCTCTTCGCGGTTGATGCCATTCATGATCGCGTCGCGCACCCGCTTGTCCTTGAGGATGGGGTGGTTGAAGCGGAAGGCGAGCTGGTTATTCATCGAGTTAGTGCCGCGGGCGATGATGTTGATGCCCTGGGCCTCGAGCTGCTTTTCCACGGGTGCGGAGACCTGGCGGGCGATCTGTGCTTGGTCGGAGACGAGCGCGCCGGCGCGGGTGGATTCCTCCGCGGCGAGGCGGTAGTGGATGCCATCGAGACGAGCGCGGCCCTGGTGGCGGGCGGCGGGCGGGGCCCAGTTGTAATCGTCGCGCGCGGTGAGGTCGAGGGCGGGGTTGAGCGTCTCGCCTGTGATGACGAAGGGACCGGAGCCGATGACGGCCTCGGCGTTGCCGGGGGCAAAACCCTCGTTGTCGAGCTGCAGCGTGGAGTCGGCGACGAGGCCCGCGTTGTAACCGGCGGTGGCCTGGGCGAAGCCGGGCGAGGGCGCCGAGAAGTAGAACTTCACGGTGTCGTCATCGACGACCTCTCCGTGGTCGTAGTTCGTAATCTGCTCCGAGGAGTTGAGCGTGCGCGACTTATCGCCCTTGCCGTAGAGGTCGAAGTTCGCGACGACGTTTTCGGCCGTGAGCGGCGTGCCGTCAGAGTACGTAACATCGGTGCGGATGTTGAAGGTGTACTCCGTGGCGTCCGCGTTGATCTTAGGCAGGTCGGTGGCGATCCACGGGGAGAGCTGAAGCGTTTCCGGATCTTGGTAGAGCAGGCGGTCGGTGACCTGGTTGACCACGCCGCCGTTGGGGTAAAAGCCTGCGGCCGGCGGATAAAGCGTCCTAAACATTTGGGGCTCGAGGTAGGTAATCCAATTCTCGTCGGTAGACGCCGACGATGAGGATGGAGACGCGCAGCTCGTCACCGCCCCGGCGAGGGCGAGAGCCAGCGCGGCGGCGAGCGTCGCACGGAAGGGAGATTTCACGGTTTTCCTTTAGCGTTGAAGTTTAACGAGAGTGAACAGTACACCACGGTGGACGATTTTGTCTCATCTTTACATACTGATCTGTCTAGTAGTACTGTCAACGAGGTGACTGATAATAAAATTCCTTCCGCCGCTCCGGCGATTGCGATCGTGGGCGCGGGTCCGCGCGGCGTCTCGCTCGTCGAGCGCCTGGGTGCCTACCTGCGCGAGCCTGCCTACGCGGGACGTGCGGTGGAGCTCCACATCATCGATGACGCTCAGGTTGGCTCCGGCCGCATCTGGAACACGGAACAGACCCGTACGCTGTGCATGAACACGCTGGCCGGCGCCGTGACGCTCTTTACCGAGCCGGGCTCCACGGTGGGTGCGCCGGTGCTTGAAGGCCCTACGATGTTCGAGTGGATTCAGGCGCTGCGCGGCGAGGAAATTCCGGCCGCGAAGGCCGCGCTCGTGGAGCGTTACCCCGCGCACGTACCGGATGAATTTAAAGCCGAGCTGGATGCCACTGTGCCGGAGTCGAACCCGTCGCGCGCGCTCTACGGCGAGTACATCGCGTGGGTCTTCGAGGTCGCGCTGGGCGAGCTGCCGGAGACGGCGACGGTGGAGCGCCACGCAGCCCGCGCGGTGCGCCTGACTGAGAGCGACGGCGTGGACGGCATCGAGCTCTCCGACGGCACGCGCATTGAAGCCGCGACAACCGTCATAGCCTCGGGCTGGACGACGCCTGCGCTGAACGCGGAGGAGCGCGCGCTCGCGGCTGCGGAGATTGAGTGGGTCGCGCCGGCCAACCCGGTGGAGCAGAACCTGAGCGCCGTGCCTGCGGGCGAGGACGTGCTCGTGCGTGGCTTGGGCATGGGCTTCTTCGACGTCATGGCGCGCCTCACCATGGACCGCGGCGGCCGCTTCATTGAGGATGACTCGGCGCGCGCCGGGCTGCGCTACATCGCATCCGGCCGCGAGCCGCGCCTTATCGTCTCCTCGGGCCGCGGCTACCCGTACTTGCCGAAGAGCGAGTATCACTCGCTGCCGCCCAAGGCGAACCTTGAGCGCCTGCGTACGACCATCGCGGATAACCAGGTGGAGGCGGGCTCCAACTCGCTCAACTTTGGCCGAGTGCTGTGGCCGGCGCTCGTGCGCGATGCGTTTGCGGAGTACTACCGCACGCTCGCCGAGGTACGCCCCGAGGCGCTCACCGTCCCGCTCGCCGAGATTCTCGCGACCATTGACGAGGACCTGCCCGTCGACCAGTTCGACGCGACGGTCACCCCGGCCGCGCTCGAGGCCAAGCTTGGCCGTGCCACCTCCGAGCCCTTTGTTCTTACCGACTGGTTCTACCCGCTCGCCGGCACCGAAGGCATGACGCGCGAGGAGCTCACCGCACATATTGCAACGGGCATGGAACGCGACATCGCGGAGGCCGTCGCCGCGCGTCGCTCGCCGCTCAAGGCGGGCCTGTGGGCGATCTCTGCGGGCCGCAAGCCCTCGTCCATCGCAGGCTCGAATGGACGGTTCTGCTGGGACTCGCGCTCGGGATCCTTCAACCAGTTCATGGCGCTAGGGCAGATGGTGGGCTCGGGCCCGCCGCTGTTCCGTACGCGTGAGCTCCTCGCGCTCGTCGATGCCGGGCTGGTCACGTTTCTCGGCGCACGCCCAGCCTTGGCGCTCGCCGACGGTGAGGTGACGCTCACGGCGGGGACGAAGGCGGCATCGGCAAGCGTGCTCATTGATGCGTGGATGCACGGCCCGGACGTGCGGCACCGCGCGGACCCGCTCACGCTGTCGCTGGGGGAGCGCGTGCGGCCGTTCGTGGATGACGGGCAGGAGACCGGTTCGCCGGAGACGACGCACGAGCGCCGGACCGTGCACGCGGACGGCGCGGTGGACGAGCGNAGACGCGAATATCGGGCTCGGCGAGGCGCAGGCCATCCGCGAGGGCGTAGAGCGCGTGCTTCGTTGCGGCATAGATGACGTTGTCTGCATAGGAGTGACGGCCCGCGCCCGAGTTGATGAAGACCACGGTACCGCCCGCTGCGCGCAGAGCAGGCAGGAGCAGGCGGGTGACCTCGGCGGGGGCGTGAACGTTGAGATCCATCTGCGCGCGCCAGTCCGCGGGGCGGGCCGAGTCGACCGAGAAGTGCTCGGCGCGGGCGGCGGCGTGGACGAGGACGTCGACGCGCTCGAGCTCCGGCAGCGGGAGGTCCTCGATATCGGCGACTAAGTCGATGGCGACGGGCGTGATGTTGTCGAGGCCCTCGAGCGCCTCGGCACGACGGCCCAGCGCGTAGACGTGGTGGGTGCGGGCCAAGTCCGCGATGATTTCGCGGCCCATGCCGCCGGTGGCTCCGGTTACTACTGCGATTTTATCCATGCGTACAACCCTAGCGGCGTGCGACCGCCGCGGCGCCATGTTCGAGCAACTGGCCGGACAGCTTCAGCAGCCTGGGCAGGGGCATCGCCTTGCCTGTAGTGACCCAGTGCCGGTCAAGGCCCACGGAGCTCGACACCATGAAATTGTTGACCATGGCCTGCTCCGCGGCGGGCAGATGCGCGAAAGGATTGAAGTGCTCTCGGTTATGCCGCAGGTTCGCCGCGTTCACCCGGTGCGCGAGCTCCGCTCCGGTCGAGGGCGCGACCAACGAAGGGCTCGAGCCGGTCGCGGATGCGGAGTACGACGCGCTCTAAAACCGCATGCAAAAGGCGCGCTTCCCGTTGCGGGAAGCACGCCTTTGAGCGTGTGAACTAGGCCTCGCGGTGAGCGGCGGCCTTGTCGAAGACAGGAAAGAAGCCGTCCTCGCCGTAGTTCTCGAGCGGCGGCAGGTTGTTGAGGGTTTCCATGTCGGCGTCCGAAATCTCGAACTCGACGTCGGCGTTGGAGTCGATGCGCTCGTGGTCGCGGACTTGGGCAGGGAGATAAGCCCCAGCTTATTTAGGGACTCGGTAATCGACGCGAGGGCGGTGTTGTGGTCTTTGATCTCGCCCTGGATCTTGGTGGTGACACAAAGTTCTTCGCGCGGGCGATGCTACGGCCTACACCCGCCTCGTTGCCGTACGCCTGTGCGGTGTCGATGTGGCGGTAACCGTGTGCGATGGCGTGGTAGACGGGCTCGACGACAGCGTCGTCATCGATAAGTCAGGTGCCTAGTTCGAGCTGGGGATGGTGTGATTGTCGTTGAGTGTGAGCGTCTGGTCGAACATGGGTGTATTCTGCGCTGAGGAACGGGGAACCGCATGACGCTGAGCATGCTTTTCGAACAGTAGTTTGCACATGTCGGGCGGGTGAATAAACTGTGTTGCGTGACTGGATCAGGTGTTCGAAAGCTCGGCGAGGACAAAGCGTCCCGCGTCGCGGCTTTGCGCGCCCAGGTTGCGGCCATGGAGTCTGGATCGGCGCTGGCGGGAAGCGGTGCGGCGGCTCGCGTGCTGCGTGCTGTGCCCGACGCGGAACCGCCGGTCGAGGGCGCTGACCTGCTGGAAGTGGGCGGCGATTTGGCGCGCTTGTTGCCGGGTGGCGGGCTGGAGCGCCGTGCGGTCACGGAGTTGAACGACTGTCCGGCGCTCGCAGTGGAACTGCTTGCGCGGGTTACGCGGGCGGGTGGGTTCGCCGCTGTTGTGGGGTGGCCCGAACTCTCTCTCGCACGGGTGATCGACGAGGGGGAAGCGGCGCGGATCATCGCGGTGCCGGACCCGGGTGCGCAGCCGTGGGAGGCCACGAGCGTGCTCGTTGAGGGTCTCGATCTTGTCATCCATCACGGCGCGGCCGCGGAGCTCAGCCCTACGCGGGCGCGCCCCATCTTAGCGAAGCTGCGTGCGGGGCATGCGGCGCTCGTCACGGTAGGCCCGCACCTGCCGGGCGCGCGGTTGACGTTGCGCGGTGAGGTGACGACCTACCGGGGCATCGGCCGCGGGGCGGGACGCATTCGCGGTGTGGACCTTGCGGTGACGGCGCGGACGAAGCGGGGCGAGCAGCGCGGCACCGTAACCGCCGGGCAGCGGCGCCGTTTGGAGCTCGTATGAGCGCGCCAGCAGTGCGCAGAAAGCGGCATGGCTCGCGCGCGGCGGGCATGCGTGTTGCGGCGCTGTGGTTTCCGGATTGGCCGGTGCAGGCCGCGGACTTGGACGAGGAGGTGGCGCCGGGCGTGGTTGCGGGGCCGGTGGCGGTGGCGGCGAACCATCACGTCGAGGTGTGCAACGGACCGGCGCGCGGGGCCGGCGTGCGGCGTGGCATGCGCGTGCGTCAGGCACAGGCGGTGTGCCCGGAGCTGGTCGTCCTCGATGCAAACCCGGAGCGTGACGGCGCGGTCTTTGGGGCGATTGCGGACTCGCTCGATGACGTGGCGTCCTCGGTGGAGATCCTGCGGCCGGGGCTGGTGATCGTGGACCTCGCGGCGGCGGGTGCGTTCCATGGTGGGGAAGATCGCGCGTTGGAGATGCTCATCGACGCCACCGCACGCGCGGGTGTGGATTGTCTTGTGGGCGCGGCGGACGAGATTGCCACGGCGCTCATCGCGGCTCGGCATGCCGGGCGCGGCGCGGTTGTCGCGGCGGGCGAGTCGCGGGAGTTTCTCGCGGGTGAACCGGTGGGCGTGCTCATCGCGGAAGCAGCGCTGGGCGTGGATGCGCGGCTCGTGGAACAACTGGGCAAGCTTGGCGTGCGACGTTTGGGCGAGCTCGCCGGGCTGCCGCGCGGGCAGGTTGTCACGCGCTTTGGACAGGCGGGTGCGAAGGCCCAGTCCATCGCGCAAGCCACGCCCGACCGTCGTGTCGCGCCGGAGCTGGCGGTCACGGAGCTGCGCGTGGGGCTTACCCCGGAAGAGCCCATCGAGCGTGTCGATGCCGCTGCATTCGCCGCGCGCCAACTCGCCAGCTTGTTGCATGGCAAGCTCGACGCGGCGGGACTCGTGTGCGTGCGCCTCGAGGTCGTCGCGGAGTTCACGAGCGGCCAGCGCCTGGAACGCGTGTGGCGCACGCGCGATGCCTTGGATGAGGAAGCGACGGCCAACCGGGTGCGCTGGCAGCTTGATGGGTGGCTGAGCACGGCGCGGGCGGCGGAGGCTGGGGGCATCGGAAGGCTGGAGCTTGTTCCGGTGGAAGTAGCGCCGCCGGAGGCGGGTGAGCTCTTTGGCGCGCGGACGAGCGATGAGCAGGTGCGGCGCGCGGTGGCGCGCGTACAGTCGCAGCTGGGCGTGGATAAAGTGCTGGTCCCGCGGCCGGCGGGCGGGCGCGGCGTGGCTGAGCGCGTGGAATTCGTGCCCTATGGCGNCTTCGCGTTTTTACCTGGTGAGCGCGAAAGATGAGCCGGTTATCGTTACGGCGGAGGCGGAGCTCAACGCCGAGCCCTATGCCGCGAAGTGGGGCGCGTACGTCTACCGCGTGGCGGGCTGGGCAGGGCCCTGGCCCGTGGATGCACAATGGTGGACGGCGGAGCCGGGAAGCCGAGTGGCGCGGCTGCAGCTCGTGGGACAAGCCGACGGCGAGGAGGTGCAGCGGGCGTGGCTGCTGTACTTCGCGCGCGGGGCGTGGCGTGTGGAGGCGGCCTATTTTTAGGACAGGATGTCGATGACCAGGCGCGTGGGTTCTTCGAGAGCCTGCACGGAGTAGGCGTGCTGGCCCTTGAGTCCGATGAAGAATTGGGAGCGGCCCTCAAAGGTGCCGACGGGGACGACTTGGGTGATAAAACCGCCGTGGCCGTCCGTGGTCTTCAGGCCGGGGTCGTCGTGGCCTACCTCGAAGGGGAGGACGGTGCCGTCGATGTTGACGTTGAGGGCGGCGTCGCCGTCGACCTTGACGGTGTTGCCGGAGCCCTGCTGCGTGGGGCGGTCCGTAAAGTCGATGAACCAGCCCGGCGTGCCGGTGCCTTCGAGATCAAAGACGACGCGCTCGAAGCCCTCGTGCTTGCCCGTGCGGATATTGGTGACGAGCAGCTGACTAGGCGCGCCGGGGCGCTCCGTCTTGAGGGTGGTGTTGGCGTCTCCCAAGGGAGTGAGTCCGGCGCCGGTATTCCCGGACTCGGCGGACGCGGCCATCGTCTTCAGCGTGGTGCTGGCAGACGAGGCCTCGTGTGCGGCCGGAGTGCTGGTGGGAGCGGCGGAGCATGCGGTGAGAGCCAGGACGCAGGCGGCGCCGAGAGCACACGCGAGTGCGGCGGACGGAGTGGCCTGAGAGGGATGCATTCCTCCACCGTAAAGGTTCACTGGAGAAAGCGAAAATTACTATCGTGAGAAAGCACATTTCTTAACCGGATTGTTGTCAAAGCTATGCTGGGGGACATGACTTCCACGCACAACTTGTGCTCCGACGCGTACCTGCACGGCGATCCGGAGCCGCTGCCCGGTACCGCGAAGCAAGAGTCCGTCTATGTTCTCTTTGAACAGCCAGGCCGGTGGTCGCACGACATTATGGACGGCCACACGTTTGGCGAGGAGCTCACGGCGCAACTCAAAGCGAAGATGAAGGGCCAGGCTGGCCTGCAGCTCATTCGCCTGCCAGGTCGTGAGGGCCGTGACGTCGGTAAGTTGCACCGTTGCTACCTCGTGTGGGCGAAGGAGCAGGTGATGGAGCTGCTCCTGCTGGAAAAGCCGGAAGACATGCTCGACCTGGATCTCACCGGTCCGGGCCGCAATGGCGGCGAGCCTGTCGATACCCCCTTGGTGCTGGTATGCACGCACGCCAAGCGCGACCAGTGCTGCGCTATCAAGGGCCGTCCGCTCGCTGCGGCGCTCAACGAGGAATTCCCCGGCAAGATGGTCTGGGAAGCCTCGCATATGAAGGGTCACCGCTTCGCGCCGACGCTGCTGCTTATGCCGTGGGCGTACTCCTTTGGCCGGCTCAATGAGGAGGCGGCGCGCCAGATGACGCGTGCGGCGCTGCGCGGCGAGATGTTTGTTCCCGCCAATCGCGGCTCCGGCCTGCTGCCCCCGCGCGGGCAGGTGGCGGAGCTGGCTGTCGCGGCCATGATCACGGGGCTGCACTACGGCGAACTCGAGGTGGTAGACCCCGGCGAGGGTGCCGTCACCGTGCGCCACCCGGATGGGCGTGCGTGGCGTGTGACGCTTACCCAGCGCGAGGTTTACGGGATTGTCTCCTCGTGTGGGGACGAGCCGAAGACGTCGCAGGCGTGGGTCGCGGATTCCGTAGAGGCGCTCTAGAACGAAGCGCGGCCCCGTCCTCGTGTGAGGGCGGGGCCACGCGCATGCGCGGGGACTTAGCGGCGCATGATCTTGGCGGAGAGCCAGTTGCCGAAGAACTGGGCTGCTTGGACCATGACGATGATGATAAGCGTCGCGACGACGGTGACTTCCCAGTCGAAGGAGCGGTAACCGTAGACGATGGCGAAGTCACCCAGGCCGCCGCCGCCCACGTAACCGGCCATCGCGGACATGTCGATGATGCCGATGAAGAGGAAGGCGTAGCCGAGGACCAGCGGGCCGAGGGCCTCGGGGACGATGACGGAAGTGATGATCTTCCAGGGGCTCGCCCCCATGGCGCGGGCGGCCTCAATAACGCCCGGGTCAATAGCCATGAGGTTTTGCTCGACGATGCGCGCCACGGCGAAGGTCGCAGCGATGACCATGACGAAGGTCGCGGGGTTACGGCCGATAGACCCGCCCATGACGGCAACGGTGAGCGGCTGGACGAAGGCCAGCAAAATGATGAACGGGATAGGGCGGACGAAGTTCACCGCGACGTTGATGAGGAAATAGATGAACTTGTTTTGCAGGATTCCGCCGGGGCGGGTGGTATAGAGCAGGACGCCCAACGCCAGGCCCAGGATGCCCGCCACGAGAAGCGTGACGGAGACCATGATGAGCGTGTCGACGATGGCGGTGACGAGGGTATCGCCTAGGCGATCCCAGTCTGCGGCGAGGGTGGTGACGGTCATCGCTGAATCTCCTCAATGTCGGTGGTGCGGGCAAGCGTGGCGTAGAACTCCTCGATGGCGGCGTCGGGGCCGTTGAGGCGGACCGTCACCTTGCCAAAGGAATGCCGCTGCAGCGTCGTGATGCCGCCGTGGACGATGGCGATGGTCACTCCAGCTTCGGCGAGCTTCGCCGCGGCGGTAAAGAATCCGGAGTGTTCGGTGAGGTTGACGGTAAACAGGCGTCCCTCGTGGGCGAGTAGGTCATCGGCCTCGACGAGGTCCGGGGTATTGCGCAGCGAGGTTGATACGAACTTCGCGGCGGTGTCCGTCTGCGGGTGCGAGAAAACCTCGTAGACCGAGCCGTTTTCGACGACGCGGCCGTTTTCCATGACCACGACGTGGTCCGCGATGGAACGCACGACCTCCATCTCGTGAGTGATGACGACGATGGTGATGCCTAGTTCCTTGTTGACGCGGCGCAGGAGTTCGAGGACCTCGTGCGTCGTGGTGGGGTCGAGGGCGCTCGTCGCCTCGTCTGCGAGCAGCAGGGAGGGGTTGACCGCAAGCGCACGAGCGATGCCCACGCGCTGCTTCTGGCCGCCGGAGAGCTGCTCCGGGTAGTTGCCGCCCTTATCGGCCAAGCCGACGAACTCGAGAAGTTCCTTGACGCGCTTGGTGCGCTCGGCCTTGGGCATGCCCGCCAGCTGCAGCGGGTATTCGATATTGCCTGCCGCGGTGCGGGAGGTGAGCAGGTTGAACTGCTGGAAGATCATGCCGATGTCGCGGCGGATGGTGCGCAGCTTCTTCTCCGGCAGGCCCACGATGGATGTGCCGTCGAGGAGCACGTCACCGGAGGTGGGCGTGTCGAGGGCGTTGATCATGCGCACGAGCGTGGACTTACCGGCACCGGAGTAGCCGATGATGCCAACGATCTGTCCGGGCTCGATGGCGAAGCTGACGTCCTGCAACGCGGCGGTTTCGGTCTTCTTGTTCTTGAAGACCTTGCTCAAGTTGCGGAACTCGACGCGCGTGCCGTGGCGTTGCGGCAAAGATGTGGTCACGAGTGGGGTCCTTTATGGGTTCAAACTATGGGTGTTCTTGTCGGGCTTTGAGTGTGCCCGACGCGGCTGACAATGTCGACTGCAGCGTCACTACAGCGTCTGCTGCACCGTATTTAACAAGAAGACGGTGGTGAAAAGGGGCGCGACCCCCGGTGCGTGCGCAGGGAGCCGGGGGTGCGGGAGTGAAAGGGGAAGGGGAGAGGGGTCGGGACTAGAGCTGCTCAGTGAGACGGTCGACGATGGCCTTGAGCTCCTCCGGGGTGCGCTCGACCTCAACCGAGGTGCCCTTGGAGTCCTCGGAGACGGCTGCCTGGACGGCATCGGAATGCCAGACCTCGGCGAGCTTGGTGATGTTTTCGTTGGTGGCGTCCTCGGCGCGAACGACGAAGGCGTTGATGTAGGGCTCGGCCTCTTCGGAGTTTGGGTCATCCTGGAAGACGGAGGTCGTCGGGTCGATGCCGGCGCGGTCGAGGAACGAGTTATTGATGATCGCCGGGGTGCCCTCGCCGTAGGCGGCCGGGGTCTGGGCGGCATCGACGGCGGTGACCTTCACCTTGGAGGCGCCCTCGTCGATATCGGCGATGGCCGGGGTAATGAGGCCTTCCTTCTTCAGCTTGACCAGGTCAGCCTGGACGAGCACGTTGATGGCGCGGCCCTGGTTGGTGGAGTCGTTCGGGATAACGATTTCCTGGCCCTCGATGCCGTCGAGGGAGTCGTGGTCCTTCCAGAACAGGGCGAGCGGAACGATCTCGGTGGCGACGATCGGCACGAGGTCGGTGCCGTTGGCCTTGTTGTACTCGGAGAGGAACTTGAGGTGCTGGAAGTTGTTGGTATCCAGGGCGCCCTGGTCGAGGGCCTGGTTCGGGGTGGTGTAATCCGAGAAGTTCTGGATTTCGACCTTGAAGCCTTCCTTCTTAGCTTCGTCCTCGAAGGCGGCCCAGGCCTTCTTGGAGGCATCCGTCGTGCCGACCTTGATGGTGGGGTTATCGCCGGAGGCGGAATCCGACGAATCGGAGGAAGAGCAGGCGGCGAGGCCGGTGGCGGAAATGGCCACGGCGGCGGTGGTGGCGAGAACGCGA
This sequence comes from Corynebacterium phoceense, assembly GCF_900092335.1. Taxonomy (GTDB): domain Bacteria; phylum Actinomycetota; class Actinomycetes; order Mycobacteriales; family Mycobacteriaceae; genus Corynebacterium; species Corynebacterium phoceense. The sequence goes on along the minus strand of NZ_LT596208.1, from coordinate 466,220 downwards.
CGGAGGAACATGATGGAGACTTTCTTACTTGGGGTAATTTGCTGTTGCTCAACGTAGCAACGAACGAACCGCTTTGTCTATCCCGGGTCGGACGAACGGAAAGTTTTGATTGGAACGAGTTTTCGAAATATTATGTGGCGCATGAGGTTCAATGGAGGTGAGGCGCTGCCGTGGTCACGCGTGGAGCGCATCCTGTCCGGCCGCCCTGGGCCTACGCCCGTGCCTGCCGATGCCCCCTCGGCGCTCGAGGTGGCTCTCGCCGGGGCTTCCGATGCCGCCGCGCGGGGCCGCGCGCAGGGTCCCGCCTTTGCGGAGCTCCATGCCGTTTCGTCCTACTCTTTCCTTGACGGTGCCTCGGAACCAGAGGATATGGTTGCCCGCGCGCTGGAGCTGGGGCTCTCGGGGCTCGCGATCCTGGATAGGGACGGTTTTTATGGCCTTATGAAGTTTGTGGAAGCCGCAGCGGAGGCGGGTTTACCGGCGGTCTATGGCGTGGAGCTCTCGGTCGAGCGGGCGCCTGGCGACACGGCGCGCGGCACGCGGCCGGTGGGGATTGTGGCGACGGAAGGTCGGCGGCTCACGGTGCTCGCGCGCACGCCGGAGGGGTACCGGCGGCTGAGTCGACTCGTCGCCCGCGCGCGCATGGATGCGCGCGCAAAAGGCGAGGTTGCCTACCCGCCGCTCGAGGCGATTCTGGACNAAGCGGGCGCTTGCGCGCCGCAACTCCGTGGGCGAGGCGGAGCCTAATGCGCATCCCATGGGGGCGAGCTGGATGCGCGGCGGAGCGCAGATGGCGAAACTGCTGCCGGGGCGCCCCGAGCTGCTCGCGGAAACGCTGCGCGTGGTGGAGGAGTGCTCCTTTACGTGGACCTCGCTCGCCCCGCGTCTGCCGGACTATGGCGTGCCGGAGGGGCACACGGAGATGTCCTGGCTCGAGCACCTCACGTGGGAACGTGCCGAAGTCCGCTACGCTTCGCGTGACGCCGATATTAGGGAACGGGCGTGGACGCAGATCGAGTATGAGCTGGGGGTCATCGAGAAGCTCGGCTTCCCAGGCTACTTCCTCATCGTCTGCGACCTCGTGGACTTCTGTAAGAAGACGAATATCCTGTGTCAGGGTCGCGGCTCGGCGGCGAATTCCGCAGTGTGCTTCGCGTTGGGCATCACCAACGCCGAGCCGATTTCCGCGGGCCTGCTCTTCGAGCGCTTTCTCTCGCCGGACCGTGACGGCCCGCCCGATATCGATATCGACATCGAGTCAGGGCGGCGCGAAGAAGTCATCCAGTATGTCTACGAGTCACACGGGCGCGAGCGCGCGGCGCAGGTCGCCAACGTCATTACGTACCGGCGCAAGGGCGCNGTGCGGCAGCTTGCGGAACAATTCAAGGGACAACCGCGGCACCTGGGCATTCACTCCGGTGGCATGGTGCTGTGCGACCGGCCGATTTCGGACGTCGTGCCCATGGAGTGGGCGCGCATGGAAGCTCGCTCGGTCCTGCAATGGGATAAGGATGACTGCGCGGCGGCGGGGCTCGTGAAGTTCGACCTACTGGGCTTGGGCATGCTGGAAGCTCTGCATCACATGCTCGATCTGGTGGAGGAAACGACCGGACGCGTGGTCAACCTGTGGGAGCTGGACCTCGCGGACGGGGAAGTCTACGACATGCTCTGCCGCGCGGATGCTGTGGGTGTGTTCCAGGTTGAGTCGCGCGCGCAGCTGTCCACGCTGCCGCGCCTGAAACCGCGGCGCTTCTTTGACCTCGTGGTGGAGGTGGCGCTCATCCGACCGGGCCCCATCCAGGGCGGCTCGGTGCACCCGTACCTGCGCCGCCGCGATGGGATTGAGCCGGTGACGTATGAGCACCCGGTGCTCGAGAAGTCGCTGGGCAAGACACTGGGCATTCCGCTGTTCCAAGAGCAGCTCATGCAGATTGCTGTCGACGCTGCGGGATTTTCCGGTGCGGAGGCCGACAGCCTACGCCGCGCGATGGGCTCCAAGCGCTCGCCGGCGACGATGGCAGCGCTGCGCGACCGCTTCTACACCGGCCTGCGCGAGACCAACGGCATCACGGGGCAGAGCGCGGACACGCTGTGGAACAAGATTGTGGCGTTTGCGGCTTACGGCTTCCCGGAATCGCACTCGCAGTCTTTCGCCTCGCTCGTCTATTTCTCGGCGTGGTTCAAGCGCTACTATCCGGCGCAGTTCTGCGTTGGCCTGCTGCGCGCGCAGCCCATGGGCTTTTACTCGCCGCAATCGCTGATCCAAGACGCGCGGCGGCACGGGATTTCGATCTTGCCGGTGGACGTCAATGCGTCGGGCAAGGAAGCCCGCGTCGTGCCGGTCGAAGGCTCTGCCAGCGGCTTTGGCATCCGCGTGGGCCTCAACCTGGTCAAAGGCTTGGGTGGGAAAGCTGCGGAGCGGGTGGAGGCGGCATCGGCAAGCGCGGCGTTTGTGGATATCTCGGACCTTGCGCGCCGAGCGGACCTTAATGTCGAGCAGGTCGAGGCGCTTGCGACCGCGGGCGCGCTGGATTGCTTCGGCGTGGACCGGCGCCAGGCGCTCTGGCAGGCGGGTGTGGCCGCGACGGAACGCACCGGGATGTTGCCGGGGCTCTCCGCGATTGAGGCGCCGTCGCTGCCGGGGATGAGCGCGTTCGAGCTCATGGCCACGGACATTGCGGCGACCGGGGTGACGGCTGACCATCAGCCCATGGATTTCGTGCGCGCGAACCTAGAACTGCGCGGCGTGCTCACGGCGCGCGACCTCAAGCGTGTGGAGGATGGCTCGCGCGTGCGGATCGCGGGGATTGTCACGCACCGCCAGCGGCCGCAGACCGCGTCCGGCGTGACCTTCTTTGGACTGGAAGACGAGACGGGGTTGCTCAACGTCATGGTGACGCCCGGGCTGTGGGCGCGGCATAAGACGCTCGCGCGCACGGCGCGGGCGCTCGTCGTGCGCGGCATCGTGCAGAATGCCTCGGGGGCGGTGACCGTGGCCGCGGACAAACTCGAGCCACTCGAATTATCCGAGTGGCTCTCAAGGGGGTCGCGGGACTTTAGATAGTGGCGGGTGTAGAGTCGGCGCGCTCGTCTGCGCTCATGCCCAGCGAGATGGTGCCGAGCTGGGTTAGCGAGACTCCAAGCATAAGCACGCCAGCGAGCATGCCCACGGAGCGGAGTACTTCTGGCCACGGGATGTCTGAACCAGTGAGATTGAGGAGCGGGAGGAATAGCAGCGCTACCATAAGTCCGCCCAGAACGAAGAGAGCGAAGCTCAACGAATGGGTGCGCGCGCGATCGATGCGTGCACGCTGGTATTCGTCAGCGAAACCGGGATCCGAATTGTCTTTGCCAATAGTCTTTTGGAGAACTCCAATCGCCACTGACATGAGGATTATGCCAAAGACTCAGAGATATACGGCCCACTCCATCTCGAGGGAATTGAGCGCGACTGCAACAAGTAGCGGGACGAGGGAAACAAGTGCAAGGTGCAAGAAGGTCTGACGTGACATGGTCGTTTCCTTTGAACTAGGCGGGATGAGGTTATTCGGAGGAGATGAGCTCGTCGCGGTTGATTTTTCCGGCGAGGGAGCGGGTGACGGTGAAGGGGACAAAGGCGAGCTGGGCGCAGATGAGCTTGAAGTAGATGTGCGCGACGAAGACGCCGTCCATGAAGCCGGTGAGGCGGGCGCTGACCGCGATGAGGCCGGTAACGATGAGGAGCCCGATGCTCGCCATGAGCGCAGCGCGGAGACCATCGTTGCGGGCCTCGGCGAGGCGCTGGAGCTCGTACTCGTCGAGTGCCTCGGGGCGCGAGCCACAGGGACGGGCATTCGGGGCAGAAGCAATGTGTCTGTATTTAGGGAAACTGCAGCGTTTGGGTGTGTGCGCTGCAGATTTTCGTTAGCCTGAATGGGTAAGGAGTTAGTAGACCAATCATGGAAAAGCTTTCACGCAATGAATAGAGACAGCAGTAAGAAAAATTCTGACGGCGTCTCGGGGGTCTCGAATTCCTCCGGTGACCAAGCCGATGACCGCGCGTCGAACTTTGAACGCAACGCGCACGCCAGCCCGCGGGCCGATGCCCACGGGCTGAAACCAGCGACCACGGTGGAGCCCACCGTGGCGGACCGCAGCCGCACGCGCACCGCCAAGCGGATTCTCAAAGACATCATTTATCCGCACAATATCCACCCGGCGCTGGTGCCTGGCGTGTCCATCGACTCACAGAAAGTGCGCTACGGCGTGGATAAACCCATCCTCTTCGTCGTGGGTGGCCTCATCATCGCCTTCGTCGTCTGGGGTGTGGCCAAGCCACAACAGGTCTTTGACATCTCGTCTACGGCTCTGACCTGGGTCATGCACAACTTCGGGTGGGTCTTCACCACGCTCGCCGCCGGACTCTTGTTCTTCCTGCTCTACCTCGCGGTGTCGAAGTACGGGCGCATCCCGCTTGGCGTCGACGGCGAGGACGTCGAATACTCGACGGTGAGCTGGGCGGCGATGCTCTTCGGTGCCGGGATCGGCATCGGCATCATCTTCTTCGGTCCGTTCGAGCCGCTCACGTACTACCTCTCGCCGCGGCCGGGCGCTTATGAGGCGGCATCGGAAGAAGCAATCATGGGTTCGCTCGCCCAGGCTGCCATGCACTGGGGCATCAACGCGTGGGCCATCTACGCCGTGGTCGGCCTCGCCGTCGCGTACGTGTCCTATCGGCGCGGACGCGTGCCGCTCATGAGCTCCATCCTCATGCCGCTGTTCGGTGCGAAATCCACAGACTCGTGGCAGGGCCGCATCATTGATGGTCTGGCTATTATCGCCACGCTCTTCGGTACCGCGGCCTCCCTGGGCATCGGCGCCATGCAGATCTCCCAGGGCGTCACAGTCGTCTCTGGGTGGTCACCGACGGGCAACGCGCTCGCCATCGGCATCATCGTTGTCTTGTCCATTGGCACCATCATCTCCGCCGTGTCCGGCGTTGCCAAGGGCGTGCGCTGGTTATCTAATATCAACCTGGCACTCGCGCTCGTCCTCGCTCTGTTCTTCTTTATTGTCGGCCCTACCGCGTTCCTCGCCAACGTGCTGCCCGCGACGATCATCGAGTACATCTCCAAGTCTCCGGAAATGCTCAGTGCGAATATGGGCCAGGGCGAGGACATGCAGGAGTTCCTGTCGAGCTGGACCACCTTCTACTGGGCTTGGTGGGTGTCCTGGTCGCCCTTCGTGGGCGTGTTCGTGGCGAAGATTTCGCGCGGGCGCACCATCCGTCAGTACGTCTTCGGCGTGCTGTTTATCCCGTCGTTTATCATCGTTGCGGCGTTTACCATTCTGGGCGGTACGACCATGTGGATACAGCGCACGCAGGGCACCATCGCGCCGGATGGCACGGCGGACTCCATGCCGGCTGCGGCGGAGATCTTCTTTATCGTGCTCGACCACCTGCCGGGCGCGCAGTTCATCGCACCGGTGGTCGTCGTCATGCTCGCCGTCTTCTTCATTACGACGGCGGACTCCGCGTCCCTGGTGAACTCCCAGCTTTCGCAGCGGGGCAACCCACATCCCAAGAAATGGGTGACCATCTTCTGGGTGGCGTGTATGGCGGGCATCGCCGTCGTTATCCTCGTCGCCGGTGGCCAGCAGGCGCTGCAGGGCCTGCAGAACTTCATCACCGTCACGGCGTTGCCGTTCGCGTTCATCATCGTGCTCATGGTCGTCGCTCTCATTCGTGAGCTGCGCTTTGATCCAGCCGTCATTCGCCAGTCTTACGAGGAACACGCACTTGCCAACGCCGTGGTTCAAGGCGTGCGCGAGCACGGCGACGACTTCGCGCTTGCCGTCGAGCCCACCGAGCCTGACTCGGAGTACGCGGCCGGCGCCGATTTCGACTCCACCTCGGAAGAAGCCACCGAGTGGTACGTGCGCACGGACGAGGAAGGCACGCCCATCCCCTACGACTACGAGGAGGGTGAGTACATCTCCGAAGAAGAAGCACGTGAGCGTGGGCACGCGGATATCCAGGACGTTGTCGAGGCGATGGGGGAGGATACCGCCGCGACTGACAGCGTCGCGGAGGAAGACTCTGGCAACCAGAAGTAGCGCGAAGAAAACACTGGCCTTTTGCTAGTGTGACCATCATGAATCCTGTCGTTCCGCCGAATATGAATGCGGTCTCGCCCGCGCTGGTGAAGGTGCGCTATATCGTCAACCTCACGTGGACTGTCCTTTGTGCGGTGACGTGCGTGGTGGCGGCGTACTTCTGGGGATCGTGGTGGCACATCGGTACGGCCTTCTTCGCCGTGCTCTTCGTATGGCTGCTGTGGCTCATTCCGGCGCAGGTGTGTAACATGGGATGGCTCGAGACTGAGGATGAGCTGCTCATTACCAAGGGCAAGTTGTGGCACAAGTTTACGGTCGTGCCTTATGGCCGCATTCAATTCGTCGATGTCACGGCGGGGCCTGTGGCGCGGGCCTATGGGATGAAGACGGTGAAGCTGCACACGGCATCGGCAGGCACGGACGCCACCATTAAGGGATTGCCGGCAGAAGAAGCTGACGCCTTGCGCGAACGGCTGGCAGTCCAAGCACGCGAGAGGATGAGCGGGCTGTGAGCCGTCACGCGCGTGGCCGCATGCCGGTCGACGAGGAGAGTTTCCGCCGCGTCCATCGCCTCACGCCGTTGCTGCGGTTCTGGTCGCTCATCCTGGCCATCGTCGCGATCTTTATCCTCAACTTCAACCTAGAGATGGTCGCGGACTTCGTGACCTACCTGCGCGACGGCCACTGGCGGGACATGGGGCGCGACTCGCTGCTCACCCTCGCGGGTTTTGTCGTGGTGTGCGTCGTCATCTGGTTCGTGAGCGAGCTGTGGTGGCGCAAGCTGGGCTTCAAAATCGACGAAGAAGAGGTATCGCTGCGCCACGGCGTGCTGTCTAATTCCTTCCGTTCGGCGCGCTATGACCGCATTCAAGCCGTCGACGTCGTCGAGTCCGTCATCGCCCGCATCTTCGGACTGGCGCAGGTGCGCGTGGAAACCGCCGGCGGCACCGCGTCGGTTATCCAGATTGGGTATCTGCCCAAGCCCGAGGCGGAGGAGGTGCGCCGCGAGGTCTTGGCGCACGTGCATGCGCGACCCATGGCGGACGGCGGTGCGGTGACAGAGTCGGAGGACGCGGAGCACTCGGCGGTCTTGCCGGAGATTCCCATTGGCCGCACGCTTCTCGCAGAGGCCCTGCGACCCGGCACCCTCGTGATGGTCGCCGTGGCTTTCGGCCTGCTTGCGTTACCGGTGGCGAATGCCTCGGTTATCCCCATCATCGTTGGTTTCGTGCCGTCTATGTGGAATCTCGTCGACACCTCGTGGCGTTTTAGCGCGCGCCTCGACGCGGACCGTGGCGTCCTCAACGTGAACTATGGTCTGGCGGATAGGCGCCGGCAGGCTATTCGTCTCTCGCGCATCCATGGCGTGCGCGTGTCCCAGCCGTGGACGTGGCGGCCTTTCGGCTGGTACGAGGTGCACGTCTCCGTCGCTGGCTATGGCACGGCAGGCGGCAAGCAGTCGGGTTCCACGCGCATCGTCCCGGTGGGCACGCGCGAGCAGGCGCTCGCGATGTTCGCGGTGGTCTCCGATCTCTCGCCTGCGGAGATCGACGCCGTAGCCCTGCCAGAAGGCCATACCCAGCCCACGTTTACCTCGCCGCGCCGGGCCTGGTGGGCGTCGCCCATGGACCGTGCGCGCCAGTCGGTGACCCTGCATGAGGGCGTAGCCATCGTCCATCGCGGGCGGCTCACGCGCCGGGTCATGGCCGTCGCGTTGCCGCACATCCAGGAGGTCACCTATAAGGCGGGGCCGCTCGCGCAGCTGCTCACAGTGGGCACGGTGCGCTTCGAGCTCGTCAACGGTCCCGTGAAGATGGCCGCCGAAGAGCTCGAGCCTGCCGATGCCGCCCTCCTCATGGAGCGCCTGCGCGCCCGGCGTCTGCCGGAGCTCGCCGCCGTGCCCGAGGCCGGGGACGGCGAGCCAGAAGCCTAAGACGGTGAGCTTTACTCCGGCGTGGATTCGGGCTTGTGCTTGAGGGTGTCCTCCCACGCGCTGATCTTGCGCAGAGCACGTCGAGGCGGGACTAGACAGCTCCCTCAAAGCCCAGCTGGCGCCACGCCTCGAAGACGGCGGTCGAGGCGGCGTTCGACAGGTTCATCGAGCGACGCGCGGGCATCATCGGAATGCGGACCTGCTCGGTGATGCGTGGGTGCTCGAGATGTTCCTTGGGCAGGCCGGTGGGCTCGGTGCCAAAGAGGAGCACGTCGCCGTCGCGGTACTCGACATCGGTGAACCACTTGGTGGTGTGCGTGGTAAAGGCAAAGACGCGCGCGCCGGGTAGGGCATCCATGCAGGCCTGGAAGTCCTTGTGGATCTGTAGATCTGCCAGGTCGTGGTAGTCGAGGCCAGCGCGTTTTAAGTGCTTGTCATCGAAGTTGAAGCCCAGCGGCTCAATGAGGTGGAGCGTGGCACCGGTGACGGCGGCGGTGCGAATGGCATTGCCCGTATTAGTAGGAATGACGGGGTTATCAAAGACGATGTGCAGCTGGCTCATAGTGCTCAGTCTAGGATGGTGGGCATGAGCGCTACCAAACTAGACGGCACCCTGTACCGCGACGAGATCTTTGCAGACCTGGCCACTCGTGTGGCGAAGCTCAAGGAGCAGGGGGTGACCCCGGGCCTGGCGACGGTCCTCGTGGGCGACAACCCGGGCTCCCATTCCTACGTGAAGATGAAGCACCGTGACTGCGAGCAACTGGGCATCAACTCCATCCGCAAGGATCTGCCGGAGGAAACCACGCAGGAAGAACTCGAAGCTGTCATCGACGAGCTCAACGCGGATCCGAACTGCACGGGCTACATCGTGCAGCTGCCGCTGCCCAAGCACCTCGACGAAAACAAAATCCTCGAGCGCATCGATCCAGACAAGGATGCCGATGGCCTCCACCCGGTGAACCTGGGCAAGCTGGTTCTCAATGAGCCGGCCCCGCTGCCGTGCACCCCGAACGGCTGCATCCACCTGCTGCGCCGCTACGGCGTGGAGCTTGATGGCGCCAAAGTCGTCGTCATCGGCCGTGGCGTCACGGTCGGCCGCCCTATCGGCCTCATGCTCACCCGCCGCAGCGAGAATTCCACCGTCACGCTGTGCCACACCGGCACGAAGGACCTTGCCGCGGAGACCCGCGAGGCGGACGTCATCATCGCTGCCGCCGGCAAGGCACACATGCTCACCGCGGACATGGTCAAGGAAGGCGCGGCCGTGCTCGACGTCGGAGTCTCCCGCGTCGACGGCAAGCTCGCTGGCGACGTGGCCGAGGACGTCTGGGAGAAGGCCGGTTTCGTCTCCCCGAACCCGGGCGGCGTGGGCCCTCTCACGCGTGCGTTCCTTGTCTACAACATCGTCGAGCGTGCCGAGCAACTTGCTGCCCAGGCCTAAGAGCGTGCACGGCATGGAGCCACAGCGCGACCAGCACGACCCGCGCCGCTCGGTTGCTCGTTCCGCGTCTGCGCAGACGACTCCGGAGGGGCTGTCCCTGGCTAATCCGCACGACATCGGTCTCAAGGCCTCGCGGCTGCCGAGCACCGTGCAATGGGTGATGATTGGGATCTTCGTCGTGTTGGTGGCGGCATCGGCAGGCTTTGCTGCGTTTGAACACTGGCGGCGTGCGTCCTTTGCGCTGGGTACTGGGCTGCTGTGGCTCACCGTCGTGCGTCTGACCTGCGACTCAGAGCGCGTGGGAATTCTCGCGGTGCGTTCGCGCCACTTTGACGCCGTCTTCACCGCAGCTGTGGGCGCGGCGATGCTTTTCCTGTCGACGTCGGTGGACGCGCTGGGGAGTTAGTCGTGCTGTAAGCGCGTCATGGTGGCTATCGATCGCAAGTGGACCCAGATTCAGCTTCAGGCGCGTGAGGCACTCGCGCGTTTCGGCGTGAAGTTCTAGGCGCGCGGCAGCACATGCTCCGGAGAGTGTGAGTGCGGCGTCGGCGATTAGATGTAGTATTCGTCGCCGACGTAGGCCGGGCCGAAGTTCAGGCCATCCGGCGCGGAGAGCGTGAGGAAGTTGCGCAGGATGCGGTCCATCTGGCGTGTCTCGGTGAGGAAGGCGTCGTGACCGACCGGGGAGACGACCTTCGCCATGGCGAGGAGATTGCCGAGGTTGCGGGAGAGGTGTTCCTGCTGGTGGTAGGGGTACAGAATGTCTGTGTCCACGCCGACGACCATGGTGGGAACTTTGCTTTGGGCGAGCGCTTTGATGAGTCCGCCGCGGCCGCGGCCGATGTCGTGGCGGTTGAGGGATTCCGTGAGCGCAACGTAGCTGCCGGCATCGAAGCGATCGGCGAGACGAGCGCCCTGGTAGTCCAAGTAGGAGTTCACGGCGAAGCGTTGGTCGTTGCTGCGGTAGGGACCCAGAGGATTTTCGCCGCGCTGGGGCTGGGCGCCGAAACGCTCGTCGATTTCCTGCTCACCGCGATAGGTGAGGTGCGCGATACGGCGGGCGGCGGCGAGGCCGTCGCCGGGGACTTTGCCGGTGGAGTAGTAATCGCCGCCGACCCAATTCGGGTCGCGCACGATGGCGGAAATCTGTGCGGTTTGAATGCCTATCTGCCAGCCGGAGGCACGCGCGGACACGGCGATGACGCAGGCGGCGTCCATCTTTTCGGGATAGAGCAGCGTCCATTCCAGCGTGCGGGCGCCGCCCATGGAGCCGCCGATGACGGCGTGGACGCGGTGAATGCCGAGCGCGTCGAGGAATTGCTTTTCCGCCTGGACTTGGTCGCGAATGGAAAGTGCCGGGAAGCGTGAGCCCCAGGTGCCGCCGTCCGGGTGTTTGCTGGCGGGGCCGGTAGAGCCCTTGCAGCCGCCGATGACGTTGGTGCATACGACGCACCAGCGCGTGGTGTCGAGCGCCTTGCCAGGTCCGATGAGATCGCCCCACCAGTCCGCTGCGTCGGAGTCGCCAGTGAGCGCGTGCTCGATGAGGAGGACGTTATTGGCGCCATCCGGGTCGCCGGCGAAAGCACCCCAGTGCTGATAGGCAATGGTCGCCGCAGGGATTTCGGCGCCCGCCTCAGTCCGCAGGGTTCCGATATCGGTGAAGGCGAGCTCGCCTTCGAGCGCGAACGTGGGGTACGACATCTAGCGGCGATCCTTTCTGCGGAGGGGCGAATCGATTTCATGGCGAAACCCGGATTGAGTGTCCAGGCGTCTGGTTCAAAGTGTAGATGAACCGCTTGGTCTGTTTTGGTATTAGATTCATGTGCGGTAGCGGCGGCGTGCTGTCGTGACGGAGCGGCGGACGTTGGCGATAATTGGAGTGGATGACTTTTCCTCATGAACGCGCGCAGCGTCAATGGCCAAGTCCCCGCCGAGAGCATCGCGAAGGAGTGGGTCGAGACCCTCGACCTGTAAGCAACCTTGACGCAGAAATCCCGCCGCTCGCGTTTCCCAGGACGCGAGCGGCGGGACTTTTGTGGCACGCGCGGCCTCCAGGAGGAGCGGCCGCGGAAGAAAGCGGGGCCAGCATGAGCCGGCCGATGTCCAGCGTTTGCCGACCGTTGGCTGGTGAGGTGCGGTTAGGCGATGGCCGCGAAGCCCAGCTCGAGGTCGGCGAGGATGTCCTTGATGTCCTCGATGCCGACGGACAGGCGAATGGTGGCCTGGTTGATGCCGGCGACGCGCAGGCCCTCTTCGTCCGACTGGGAGTGCGTGGTGGTGGCCGGGTGGACGACGAGCGAGTGGGTGTCGCCGATGTTGGCCAGGTTAGAGTGCAGCTTCAGGGCGTCGATGAAAGCCCATGCGACCTCCTTGGCGTCGCGCTCGCCCGGGGCGATGTCGAAAGAGAGAACGGAGCCGGTGTACTCGGCACCGATCTTTTCCTTGACCGCCTTGTACGGGGAGTCCGCGAGGCCCGCGTAATTGACCTTGGCGACCTTGTCGTGGCCAGCGAGGTACTCGGCGACGGCCTGCGCGTTCTCGTTGTGCTTGCGCACGCGCAGGGAGAGGGTCTCCAGGCCGGTGAGGGTGAGCCAGGCATTGAACGGGGAGACGGCCGCGCCGGTGTCGCGGAGCAGGCCCGCACGAGCCTTGAGGGCGAAGGCCGGGGCGCCGAGCTCGGCGTACTTGAGGCCGTGGTAAGCCTCATCCGGCTCCACGAAATAGGGGAAGACGGGCTTGTCGTCGCGCTCGACGGTCCAGTCGAACTTACCGCCGTCGACGAGGATGCCGCCCACGGCGGAACCGGAGCCGGAGTAGAACTTCGTGGTGGAGGCGACGACGACGTCGGCGCCGAGTTCCAGCGGGCGAACAAGCGCCGCGGTGGCGATCGTGTTGTCGACGATGAGCGGAACATGGTGCTTGTGAGCGACCTCGGCGACGGCTGGGATATCGAGGACGTCAGCGATGGGGTTGCCGAAGGTCTCACCGTAGAAAGCCTTGGTATTCGGCTGGACGGCCTTCTCCCACTCGGCCGGGTCATCCGGGTTCTCGAGGAGGGTGACGTCGATGCCCAGGCGCTTCAAGGTGACGGCGAACAGGGTGGTGGTGCCACCGTAAAGGCGCGCGGAGGAGACGATGTGGTCGCCGGCAGAAGCGACGTTGAGGATGGCGGCGGTCTCAGCGGCCTGGCCGGACGCGAAAGCCACGGCGGCGACGCCGCCTTCCAGGGCTGCGATGCGGCGCTCGAGGGCGTCCACCGTCGGGTTGGTCAGGCGAGTGTAAATCGGGCCTGCATCCGAGAGGTTAAAGCGAGCGGCAGCGTGCTCGGCGCTGTCGAAGACGTAGGACGTCGTCTGGTAAATCGGAATGTTGCGCGAGTTCGTCGAGCCATCCAGATCCTGCCCTACGTGGAGGGCACGGGTTTCGATGGACCAGTCGGCGAAGTTGGTGTTGTCATATTTCGTAGTCATGCCAGAAACACTAGACCAAGCTGTCCAAACGTGGCCAAGGATTCCAGGAGTTCCGCGCATTTCACCCGGTAGGGGTACGAATAAAATTAGACCGAGCGGTAAATAGATACGCTCGATCTAGGGCTCCGCAGGGAGAGGGGTGGAGTGTGGCCGCTACTGGGCGGCGGAGCTCTTCTTGCGGTTCTGGATGAGGTACCAGATGCCCAGGATGGCGCCGAAGAGGATGAGGGCTGAGGCGACGAAGACGACGGCGACGAGCATGGTCTCGTGCGGGTCGTTGAGGAAGATCATGGACACGATGGCTGCGAAGAAGATGGCGGCAAAGAGGGTGATGACCCAGTTGCGCTTGGTGTGTTCTGCGAAGTTCATGATCCAAATAATACGGCTTTTTCGGTTTAATTCAATATCTCGGCCGCGCGATTGGAAAAGTTTCCTATATGGCCACTAGTGGCCAAAGTCATATATTAGGGGCTATAAGTTGAATAATGAAGTTAAATTATCCGGGTTCTACCGTAAAAATTGCAGCGAGCGGGATTGGTGTGGCTACATCCTTTGGGGTGTGAATGGTCACTCTGTTCGTGCGTCAAGGCGCGCTCTACCTCTTTCGGTTGACTTCATTTGTGGCAGTGGAAGTGCCGCGCTCTATTTAAAACTGGATTTTCCGTTCATAATTATCCGTGGTGGACTCCGTCCTTGGGGCCCATGAATATCTCTAATGCACCGCGCTCTCGCTCGTTCCGTGTGCATCGTGTGAGTACAACCGCGTGAGTACAGCCGTGTGAGTACAACACTGAGCACAACGCTGTATCTCATTGGTGTGCACGGCGACGTGGAAGCGGTGTTCACTATCTGAATCGACAGGAAGATACATGTCTATCACCACTAGCAGCGAAGACCGGTCCAAGCCGGTACTGAAGCTGAGTAGCGTGTGGGTGCAGGGTGTCGCTCTCGTCATGATCTTTGGCTTCTTGGTCATGGGTTTCTTGGCGTACCGTACCTACACCGCCTCAATGCCCCTGCCCGACAAAATCGTGTCACAGTCGACCGGCGAGACCATCCTGACTAAGGAAGAGATCCTCAACGGCCAGGCTCTGTACCAGGCTCGTGGTTTGCAGCAGTATGGCTCAGTCATGGGCCACGGCGCGTACCTCGGCCCCGACTACACTGCAGAGTACCTGCGCATGGCGGCCGACAAGGCGCGCGAACTCAATGACCAGAACGGCTACCCGGACTTCATTGATGAAAACGTCACGCCGGAACAAGCGGTCATCGACGAATTCCGTACCAACCGTTACAACGAGGACACCAAGGTTCTCGAGTGGACGGACAACCAGATTGCTGCCTTTGAGTCCAACAAGGCCTATTACGCCAAGTACTTCGGCGAGGATTCCCATGAAAAGGGCCTTCCTTCCGAGTTCATCACCGATGACAAGCAGATCAACAACCTGGTCGGTTTCTTTGGCTGGACCGCGTGGGCCTCGGCCGCTGAGCGTCCGGGCCACGATTACTCCTACACCAACAACTGGCCTGCTGAGCCGCGTGTGGATAACGGCCCGACCGCTGACCTCGTCGTGTGGTCTGTGCTCTCGCTCATCGCGCTCATCGGCGGCACCGGCCTCATCTTCGCCATCTACGGCCGCTGGTCCAAGTCCATCGGCTGGCACGCAGAAGAGGCTCCGAACCTTGACTTCACTCAGCCGAGCGAGGTGGGTCTGACCAAGTCCCAGAAGGTTGTCGCCTGGTTCGTCCTCGTCATCGTCTTACTCTTCCTCATCCAAGCCCTCCTAGGCGCGGCCTCGCAGCATTACCGAACCGAGCTCACTGGCTTCTTCGGCATCCCGTTGCAGGAGATCCTCCCGTACAACGTGTCGCGTACCTGGCACCTGCAGCTGTCCCTGCTGTGGACCGCAGGTGGTTTGCTTGCCGCCGGTATCTTCATTGCATCCTTCGTGGGCAAGAAGGAACCGAAGGGCCAGCACTGGCTCGTGTGGTTCCTGCTCGGCGCGATCGCCTTTGTTGTCTTCGGCTCGATGGCCTTCGAGTGGCTGTCCACCATGGGCTACATCAAGGAAGGCACGCTGTTTTCTCAGCAGTGGGAGTTCCTTGACCTGCCTCGCTTCTTCCAGGTGCTCCTCACCGTGGGCATGTTCGTGTGGATCTTCATCCTCTTCCGCCAGCTGCGTGGCCGTTTGAAGACTGAGAACAAATCCAACATGCCGTGGATGTTCTTCTACGCCGGCATTGCCATCCCGGCGTTCTACGCCGTGGGTAACTTGGCTGGCTCGGAGACGCACATCTCCGTCGCCGAGTTCTGGCGCTTCTGGGTCGTCCACCTCTGGGTGGAGGACTTCCTTGAGCTGTTCACCACCGTGATGGTGGCCTACGTCTTCGTCCTCCTGGGCGTCATTCGCGAAAAGATCGCCCTGGGCATTATCTTCCTCGACATCATCCTGTACTCCACGGGTGGCGTCCTGGGTACCATGCACCACCTGTACTTCTCCGGTACGCCGGTCGAACACATGGCTCTCGGTGCCTTCTTCTCCGCAGCCGAGGTCGTCCCGCTGACCTTGCTTACCGTAGAGGCCTGGACCTTCATGCAGCTCGGTTCCCGTCAGCGTGCCTCAGGCGAGCGTCCGTTCCCGCACCGCTGGGCCGTCATGTTCCTGGTTGCCGTGGGCTTCTGGAACTTCCTGGGCGCCGGTATCTTCGGCTTCCTGGTCAACCTGCCTATCGTCTCCTACTACGAAATCGGTACGGCGCTTACCGCCAACCACGCGCACGGCGCCATGATGGGTGTCTATGGCTTCCTGGCCCTCGGCCTGTCTGCCTTCGCCCTGCGCTACCTCATCCCCAAGGACAAGTGGTCAGATAAGGCCATGGCATGGTCCTTCTGGCTCACCAACCTGGGTCTGCTGTGGATGGTTGTCATTTCCCTTCTGCCGCTCGGCATCATGCAGCTCTACGAGTCTGTTGCTTCCGGGTATGTCGAGGCACGCTCCCTGGGCTACATCACGGAGCCGGGCAACTTCATCATGGAGTGGCTGCGTATGCCGGGTGACGTCATGTTCCTTGCCGGTATCTTCCCGTTCCTGTGGATGGCGCTCAAGGGCGTGCTCTACAACAAGGAGATCCCCACCATCGAGGAGCACCCGACCGATCCGCTCTTTAACATCATCGCTCCGGATGACGATGACCACGCCGGTGAGATTCCGGTCGGCTCCTCCGTGGGCCTGGTCTCTGGTGGCAAGGGCCGTGTCGACGATCGTCGCCGCGTGGCTGGCCGGAAGTACGGCTACATCGACGAGCGCGGTGCGTTCGTTGAGGAAGTCGATCCGGATTCCGGTCGCGGCGACTCGGCGGCCTCCGGTCCGCAGGATCCGAAGTTCGATTCCCGCACGAAGTGGGGCGGCACCTACGGGTCCGACAAGCGTAACGGTGCTGACGGCACCGACGCTGATAAGAAGTAAAAGAAAGGCAAGCGAACATTCGTTATGGACGCACCTGGAATCTTTACCGTCCTCGCGGCGGCCTATGGTCTCTTTCTCGTCGCGGTGGCGTGGGGCTTCGACCTTATGGCGAAGCAGACCGCGAACCGCACGATGAGTAATCAGGCGGGCACGTTCCGTTATCTCGAGGAACACGATGCCTGGCAGTGCCCCGAGGATCAGTGGCTGTGGCCATCGAGCTTCGATCCGGAAAACCGCGTCATGCGCTACCGCGCAAACCCGACGGTGTGTAATACCTGCCCCGTCAAGGACGCCTGCACGGTCTCGCACCATGGCCGCGAGGTCACCCGTCAGCTCGATCCGTGGCCGCACTCGGATTCCGGGCGTTTCCATCGCGGTATCGCTCTGGGAGTCGCTGCGATGGCATACCTGTTGCCGCTGTGCTCGATGATCACCAACCACTCGCTCTCGGAGATTCTCATCTCCGTCGGCACCCTCATCGTCATCACGGGCCTCGGCGTGTACCCGTTGGCTCGCCATCTGTGGAATACGCCGTCGAACGCACCGAAGATTGTGGTGCCGGAGATGAGTAACCGCGAAGCCGAGCTGTCTGCGCAGATTGACCGCTTCAGCTCGAAGTACGGAAATAGTACGCGGACGCGTTATGGCTCGGATCGCCGCAAGGAAAAGGAAGCAAGTTAAATGTCAGCATTCGTCTTTTGGCCGATCGTGATCGGCATTATTATCGCGCTCATTATCGTGTTCTTGATGTATTCCCTGAAGGTCATCAAGCAATACGAGCGCGGTGTGGCGTTCCGCTTTGGCCATTTGCGTCCGCTCCTGCAGCCGGGCTTGCACTTCATGTGGCCGGGAATCGACAAGCTTGAGCGCGTTGATCAGCGTGTGGTGACGCTGACCATCCCGCCGCAGGAAATCATCACCAAGGACAACGTCTCCGTGCGCGTCAACGCCGTGGTCATGTTCGAGGTGACGGACGCTGAAAAGGCCGTCCTGCAGGTCGAAAACTACGCCGTCGCGACCTCCCAGATCGCCCAAACCACCCTGCGTACCCTGCTGGGTCGTGCGGACCTCGATGATCTCCTTGCTCACCGCGAGGAACTCAATGAGGACCTGGCCACTATCATTAACGGCCAGACCGAACGTTGGGGCGTTATCACCCGCATCGTGGAGATCAAGGACGTGGAAATTCCTGAGATGATGCAGCGCGCCCTGGCCCGCGAGGCGGAGGCCGAGCGTGAGCGTCGCGCAAAGGTCATTTCCGCGCACGGCGAACTTCAGTCCTCGCGTGAGCTGCGTGAGGCCGCTGAGGAGCTGGGCAAGGCTCCGGCCGCGCTGCAGCTGCGCTACCTCCAGACCGTCCTCGACCTGGGCGCAGACCAGAACTCGACCATCGTGTTCCCGCTGCCCATCGACATCATGGGCGGCTTCATGGAAAACCTGGGCACCTTCTCCAAGGGCTTCCAGGACTTCAACAAGAACATGTCGCAGCTCTCCGGCAAGACCGAGACTGCACAGTCTGAGAAAGAGTCTTAGAACGCACCTGAGAAGGAGCTACGCGGTGTAACTCCGCAGACACCAACGCCGGCCCGTCCCATCACATGATGGGGCGGGCCGGCGTCGTGTATGAGTGCCTAGAACTCGACGGTCTCACCGGTCTCGACACGCTGGTATCCGGGCACGCCCACCTTGCCCAGCATGCCGTCAGTAATCGCCTTGCCGCCGGGGGAGAGCACCGCGTCGTGGATGGGGATGGTCACGCGTGCGCCAACCTTGACTGCGTAGTCTGCGGCCTCGGACCCCTTGACCCACGGCGCCGCAATCGGCAGGAGGAGTACCTCAACGGGCAGAGGACACTCGACGTATTCGTCGCCCGGATGGAGCAAGCCATCCATGTAATATCCCAGGTTCTCTGGCCGTGGCAGTGACGGGTGGATCTCTGCGTGCTGGCCACCAAAGACGCGAATGTGCTGGCCCAAAATGTCGAACTCCGAGTCACGCTGCACCACCGTGTCTTCCGCGCGGTCACCCAAAGCCGCGATAGCTTCGGCCGTGCCCCACACCGGCAGGCCGGAGTCGCGCACCGCGTCGACGTTGAGGTGGTCCGGGTGCGCGTGCGTGAGTAGCACCGCGTCCGCGGACTTCAGGCACGCCGGGTCGGTGAGTGAACCCGGGTCGATAATGATGGTGCCCTCAGGCGCGTCGATGGCGATGGCGGAGTGGCCGAGCATGGTGAGCTTCATGCGTCCCAGCCTAGCTGCGCCACACGACGCGCCGTTGAGGTTTATCCGAACGTGAACGAAAACAGCTCCACGCCCGGGGTCACCGCCAGATGGAGCGTGCCCTCTCGGGCCGCGTCCCCGCGCAGGAGGTCAATCGTCCCGTCCTCGGTAACCGGAATCTCCTGAGTCGTGTCGCCATCGGACACTGTGATGGTCCCGCGCCCTGCAACGACCACCTGGACCCACGCCGCGTGGTAGGCCAGATCCACCGTCGCGTCGCGGCCCGCGGTAATCGGCTGACCCGCCAGCGTCCACTCGCCACCCAGCGCGTAGCGCCCCTGCCGCGGCGTCACCGCCGTGAAGGAATGCGTGCCATCGACATACTCGGCCGCCGGGTTGTCGAAATACCGCGCGCGGTCGGTGCCCAGGTACGTTTCCGGATTGCGGTCGGCTGCACCCACGGCGGCCTCAGTGCTCTCGACCGGCGTGGGTAGGCGTACCTGCGGGTCGCGTTCCTGCAGCAAAGAACGAATCTGGTGCTCCGTCTCCGCGTAGTCGCCCTCGCCCGCGTGGCTGCCGCGCAGTTGCCCCTGCGCGTCGACGAGGTAATGCGCCGGCCAGTATTGGTTGCCGAAAGCACGCCACGTCGCGAAGTCATTGTCCTGTGCGACGGGGTAGGCAATGCCTTGCTCCGCGGCCGCGCGGCGCACGTTGGAGGACTCGCGTTCAAACGGGTATTCCGGCGCGTGGATGCCCACGACCTCCAGGCCGTAGTCCTTGTACGTGTCGTAGAGCTTCGCGATATGCACGTTGTTGCGCTGGCAATTGATGCAGGCATACGCCCAAAAATCGATGAGCGTCACCTTGCCATTCGTGCGCGGGTCCACGGGTGTATCCGTGTTGAACCAGCCGGTGAGCCCGGCAAATTCCGGGACCGCACCCGAGCTTGCCGATGCCGCCTGTACCTCGGGTTGGCTGAGACTTGGCAGCTTCTGCTGGAGCCAGGCCGGTGCGCCCGTGGCGATCGCACCTGCCATGGCGATGACGAGGAAGCCCGAGGTGAGGCGCACGCCGCGCTGATGTGACTGGAAGAAGCTCACGCGCCGGCCGATCTGCTCACCGCCGAGTGCAAAGATGAGGAGCGGCACGGCCACGCCCACGGCAAAGGACAAACACAGCACGAGGATATGGGCGTCGACGTGGCCCGTGGCGCCCGCCACGCTGATGGCGGCGAGGACCGGCCCGGCGCAAGGAACAAAGACGACGCCGAGCGCGAGCCCCACGAGGAACCCGCCCTTGTCGCGAACCTTGGCCTGCAACCCGCCGGCCTTCGGCAGCTTGAGAAACGGCCACTCGAGGAGCTCCTGGACCTTGGGGAAGATCATGCCCAGTCCCACGAGTACGAGGAGCCCCAGGCCCACCTTCCATACGAGGTCACCGGGCAGATGCAGGGCGTTGAGCGCCGTCGTGGCAAAGAGCGTGACGGCGGTAAAGCGGCTCTTCCGGTTTTAGAGTGCATTGATTTTGTGTCGGATGTTGGCGGCGTGAATCAGGCACCGCAATATGTAGTGGTCGAGGTTGCGGAATCCCAGGGCGATGCCGCGTAGGAATTCCAACCGACCGTTAATCGCTTCGACAGGTCCGTTGGATACTCCGTGGTCGAAGTAGGCGAGGATGTCCTTGCGGCGTTTGTTCATGGTCCTGCCTAGCTGCGCGATCTCAGCGATCCCGGCGTCTTTGATGTCAACAAGCGTGTCAATGAGCGTGCTCATGGCTTTCTTGGCTGCTTGCTTGTTGGGATTGTTGTAGCAGCTTATGACTTGTTGGTAGTAGGTCCAGGTCTCTTGTAGCGGCGCGTAGTCGTCGTCGAAGTCAAACAGTTCCTCAAGCCTCCCGCGCTGCTTGTCGGTGAGCAAGCCCTCGGTGGTCAACAGAGTTTTCCGGTTGCGGTAGAGCGGGTCTTTGCTGCGGCCACGTCGGCCTGTTGTTTCTAACTGGAGCCTGGCGCGGCACTTGGTGAGCTTGTCACCGGCCAGGCGTACAACGTGGAACGGGTCCATGACTTGGGTGGCGTTGGGAATGACTTCGCCAGCGGCGGTGGCATAGCCTTGGAAGCCGTCCATGCTGATGATCTTGACCTGATCGCGGAACTGCTCGCTGTGATTATTCAGCCATGTTCGTAACGCGTCAGCGCTTCTGCCTGGGACAACGTCAAGAAGCCGAGCGGGGCGGATGACGTTTCCATCCTTGTCGTGGTGGTCGGTCATATCAACGATGACGGTGACGTATCCGTCGCGCCATGTGCGTCGGTTGTGCGACCAGCGATGCTCATCAACACCGATGACCTTGACCCCGTCGAGGTAGTGCTCGTCGTTGTAGATCAAGTCCTGGACAGCGGCTAAGGCCAAGGCGTTGGTGGTATCCCACCCCAGGCCTAATGACTTGGCTGCAGCGGCAACGCTCATCCGATCTAGGCAGAGTCGTTGCAGTATCCAGCGGGTCACCCTGTCCGTGGTCTTTGAATTGTCGGGCGCGCAGGTAAGGCCCGCGCGGAAGATCTTCTGCAAGCAGCGCTTGTTGGTGCACCGGTAGCGTGGAAGGCGCACATGAAGGCGTGTTGGGTGGCCGACGATGGGCAGATCGACCAGGCTGCGGATGACGTGGTCGCGGAATACTCCAGGCTGACCGCACGTGGGGCATTCATTGATGGGCTCGACGGGCTCGGCTTCGATGACGGTGACATCGCCGTGTTCTGCGGCCCCGGTGATAGTAACTCCTAGTTCTGCGGTGCGGCAGATGGTATCGACGATGACATTTCCGTTAGGCTGCACAGTAGGTCCTTGGTTTGTACGGATGGATTAGACACCCTTATTCCTACAAAGCCAAGGACCCCAATATCTTGTGCCACGCCCGAACCCCCGGCGAACTAATCAATGCACTCTAAAACCGGAAGAGCCGGTAAAGCTCGTGACGAGGCCTGCGATGATGAGCCACGGCCGCGCTCGTGAGCGCTCCTCGCCAGGCGCGCCGCTCACGGCCAGCACGAGCGGGAGAATAGGCAGGATACAGGGGGAGATGCCGGTGATGAGCCCTCCGGCAAGCCCCACTGCCAGGGTGTTGAGCGTAGTCGAGACCATGATGGTTTCCTTCTTTCAGACGGTTCTTTCGTACGGTCTGCCCTTTATTCGGCGCCGAGCCCCAGTGCGGATGGCTTGAAAAAAGTTTTCGTCGATTCCAATCCGCCCCAGCCGCGTGCTCCGAATGAGTTCACGTAAGGCCGCGCACCCCCGCACGGCAGAACCCGTTACCTCTAAAGGAGAACACTCATGAAGATCAAACTCATCGCCGCCGCTACCGCCCTCGCGCTCACTGCCACTGGCTTGGCTGCCTGCAATGACACGAAGAACACTCCGGCGACGGAGACTCCCTCGATGGCTCCTTCGGATGCCATGATGTCGGATTCCATGGCTCCGTCCGGTGCCGTGGCTTCTGACTCGATGGCACCTTCTGACTCCATGATGTCCGGCGAGATGAAGCCCTCGGACGCGATGATGTCGGATTCCATGCAGCCCTCGGATTCGATGATGTCTGATGAGATGAAGCCGTCAGACGCTATGATGACTGACGAGATGATGTCGGACGAGATGATGACCGAAGCGCCTATGTCCGGCTCAATGTCACACTAAAGATGTCCGCTCCCGTCCTCGAGGGGAAGGTAAGATCAACGTCTGTGTCGACAATGTCTCCCGATAAGCTAGATCGACTCAACGACTTGCTCGTTGCGTCTGCGGCGGGGGATACGCATGCCTTTTCCGAGTTCTACGACGCACTGGCACCGCTCGTCTACGGCGGGACGCTCCCCGGTCTGCGNGGAAGTCGCCCAAGACGTCTTCGTCGAGGTGTGGTCTAAGGCCGCAAACTTCGATCCGGCGCGGGGTTCGGCACGCACCTGGGTGGGACGCATCGCCCACGGCCGCGCGGTGGATCGCCTGCGCTCGCACATCGCGAGCGTCGAACGGGATGACCGCGAAGCCACGCTCCGCGCGGCGCTGCGGGGTGATGACGTGGAAACAGACGCGCTCGACCGTGTGGAGTCGCAGCGTCTGCGCGCCGCCGTCGCTGCTATTGGTGAACCCCACAGCACGGCGGTGGAGCTGGCCTTCTTCGGTGGCCTCACCCACGCCGAGCTGGCAGAATCAACGGGAGTACCGCTGGGCACCGCAAAGACGCGCGTGCGCGATGGCGTCCGCAAACTTAAGGAACTGATGGCGAGGGAGGAACGATGAGTAATACGCGTGAATTCGACGACGCGAGCTTTGAGAACTTCCTCGACTCCGTGCCCGAGGTCGAGCCACCGGCCCGTCTGAAAGACGCTGTCTTCGAGCGCCTCGAGCGCACGCCACAGGAACCGACCACTGTGGTTGCCGGGGGCGGTAACGACACCGGCAGTGGTGACGGCGGCGTCATTGATCTCGGCGCGCGGCGCCGGCGTCCTTGGTTCGCGGTGGTCGCCGCGGCGCTCGTTCTCGTTATCGGCGGCGTGACCGTCGCGCAGTTCCTTCCGGCTGGCGAGGACACGCAGCTGGCCCAAGACGCACCGGCCCCGGAGAGCCCTGGCGAGAAGGAAATGCACGCCATCATGGGCGCGGAGGATCTGCGCAGCGCCGATGCCGAAGCCGAAGGCGCACGCCTCCAGATTGTGTCTTCCGAGGACATGGGCAAAGCCGGCGCGATGGTCGACGGCGAGCCGGAACTAGACGCTGGCATGGGCGCGCAGGTGTGGGCCGTGTCGAGCACCGGCGAGATGAGCTCCGCCGGCGTCATCGGGCAGGACCCGCACGACGGCGTGTGGATGCCTTTCGACGGTGACGTCACCAAGGTGCTCGTCACTGAAGAGCCCATGGCTGGCAGCGCGGAGCCCTCTGGACGCATGCTCGCGTCGGTGACTCTCAACGCTTAAGCCGCGCGCGGGGCAGCTGGCATGTCGAGCTGTGCCTAAAGCCGCGCTGCCGTCGCGACGACGCGCAGCGCGGCGTCGAGCTCGCTATCGGCTAAGTGACCGAAGCCGAGAACCACGCCGCCGGGTGCGTCCTCGCCGCCCCAGTACTCCGCGAGCGCGGTGAGCCCCACGCCCAGACGCCCAGCCGCCGCAACAACCTCATCGGCGGGTTTCTCGCAGAGCAACACCGCGTGCAGGCCACCTCGGATGGGGAGCAGTTGCGTGCCCGGAAGGTCGCCGAGGTAAGAATCTACGAGGTCGCGGCGGCGGCGATAGGCGCGGCGCACGGAGCCGGTGTGGCGACGCAACGCGCCGCTAGCGAGATAGCGTGCCAGCGCGGATTGCGTGATGAGGCTGACCGGTTGGCCGGTAAGTTCGCGTTCCGCGCGTAGCCGCGGCACGAGCGAGGATGGCGCGACGAGATAGCCGCAGGCCACGCCGGGGGAGATGACCGAGGAGAAGGTTCCCAGCAACGTCGTGCGCGCGGGCTCCAAAGCCGTGAACGCTGGCAGTGGCTGGCCCGCGTAGCGCAGCTCCGAGTCGAAGTCGTCCTCGATGAGCAGGGCGTCCGTCCGTCGTGCCCACGCGACGAGCTCCGTACGGCGCGCGGCCGACAGTGATTCGCCATACGGGTACTGGTGGCTGGGCGTCACGATGAGCGCGTCGAGCGGCGTGGCGGGGACGCGCACGCCCTCGGAGTCCGTGGGGATTTCCGCGACGGCATGGCCAAAGGCCGAGGGAATGCGGCGCAAGCTGGGGTAACCGGGGGACTCCACGCCCACGGTGAGTGCGCCGCCGAGCGCTGGCGCAAGCGCGCGGAGTAATAGCGCCAGTCCTTCGCGGGCGCCCGAGGTGATGAGGATGTGCGCTGGGTCGACGGCGAGTCCGCGCATGGTGCCGAGGTGTGCAGCCACCTCGTGGCGGAGGGCGGGGAGGCCGGAGGCGGGGGCATCGGAAAGCGGAGTGGACGCCGCGCGACGCCATGCGGAGCGCCATTCGGGGGTAATGATGCCCGCGGTGTCTGGGGCGCCGGGGGTAAGTTCCACGAGCGCGCGGGCAGGCTTCTGTATGGCCGGTTCCGGGGCTGGGGAAACGGGGTTGTGGTGAAGGCGGCGGCTCACGTGCGTGCCGGAGCCGACGGTGGCCTCGAGGTAGCCCTCGGCGAGGAGCTGATCGTAGGAAGCAACGACGCTACCTCGGGAAATGCCGAGTTCTGCGGCGAGCTGGCGCGTCGACGGCAGGGCCTCGCCGGGGGAGAGGATGCGTGCGGAAATCTGGTCGCGGATGGCGTGGGCGAGTTGCACCGGAAGGGTGCGGGTATCAGCCGGGTCGAGGATGACGTGCATGGGGTAAGGGTAAGTGGTCTAATTCAATTGGGTGAAATTGGCTCTTGTAATAGACCACTTGCGGCGTTGAAATAGTCGCCATGACTGAACAGATTGCAACTACCCGTGTGAAGCGCGGGCTCGCTGACATGCTCAAGAACGGCGTCATCATGGACGTCGTCACCCCGGAACAGGCCAAGATCGCGGAGGACGCCGGCGCCGCCGCCGTCATGGCGCTCGAACGCGTTCCTGCCGATATCCGTGCGCAGGGCGGCGTGGCCCGCATGTCTGACCCGGACCTCATCGAGGGCATTGTCGATGCCGTGTCCATCCCGGTCATGGCCAAGGCGCGCATCGGTCACTTCGTCGAGGCGCAGATTCTTGCCGAGCTGGGCGTGGACTTCATCGACGAGTCCGAGGTTCTCTCCCCGGCGGACTACGTCAATCACATCAACAAGTGGGACTTTGACGTGCCGTTTGTCTGTGGCGCGACGAACCTGGGCGAGGCCCTGCGCCGCATCACCGAGGGCGCTGCCATGATCCGCTCCAAAGGCGAGGCTGGCACCGGCGACGTCTCCGAGGCCGTCAAGCACCTGCGCACCATCAAGGGCGAGATCGCCCGCCTGCGCAACCTGGACAAGGACGAGCTCTACGTCGCAGCGAAGGAACTGCAGGCTCCGTACGACCTCGTCGCCGAGGTCGCCGAGACCGGCGAACTACCCGTCGTTCTCTTCGTTGCTGGTGGCGTGGCTACGCCTGCCGATGCCGCCCTCGTGCGCCAGATGGGCGCCCAAGGCGTGTTCGTCGGTTCCGGCATCTTCAAGTCCGGCAACCCGGCCGCCCGCGCCAAGGCCATTGTCGAGGCAGCCGCCCTCTACGACGACCCGTCCGCGCTCGCTCGCGTCTCCCGCGGCCTGGGTGAGGCCATGGTCGGCATCAACGTCGCCGATGTCCCGGCCCCGCACCGCCTCGCTGAGCGCGGCTGGTAATCCCATGCGCATTGGAGTGCTTGCCCTCCAGGGCGGGGTCGAAGAGCACATCGAGGTTCTCGAATCTCTTGGCGCGGACACGCGCCGAGTGCGCCAGGTGGCGGACCTTGAGGGCCTCGACGGCCTTGTTCTTCCCGGCGGCGAATCCACCGTCATTGACCGCCTCGCGCGGTCCTTCGGCCTGGCCGAACCGCTGCGCGCCGCCATCGACGCCGGTCTGCCCGTGCTCGCCACCTGCGCTGGGCTCATCTACCTCGCACGCGAGCTCGAAAATCCCGCCGCTGGCCAACAGACCCTGGGCGCGCTCGACGTCACTGTGCGCCGCAATGCGTTTGGCAATCAGCGTTTCTCCGCGGAGCGCGTCGTTCCAGTCATTCTCGACGACGGCGAAGCGGGAGTCGACGGCGAAGCCGGAGTCGGCGGCGACGTCGTCGACGTGGACGCTTCGTTCATTCGCGCGCCCATCGTTACCCGTACCGGTCCGGGTGTGGAGGCTATCGCCACCGTCTCCGGTAACGCTGGCGAGGGCGAATTCATCGTGGGCGTGCGCTCTGGCGCCATCACCGCGCTGAGTTTCCATCCTGAGGAAAATGGTGATGCCCGCGTCCATGCGGCGTGGTTGGCGCAGATTCCGGCGGCCTCGGCTGTGGCCTAAGCGCCCCACAACCGGCAGCGATACGCGAGCACGTGGGTGAGGTCGCGGCGTCGCCGGGGGTCGAAACCCGCGACAAACAAGATGGAAATGGCCTTATCGAGGTGAACGCTGCCTTTGCTGGATTCGAAGGCTCGGACACAGCGCTCAGGCACGTCCGCGAGGAGAGCGACGTCATGCTGGCTCAGGCCAGCTTCGCGGCGTTGTTCCTTCGCGAAGCGGCCCAATTCCTGTGTGTCCATCGAACCTCCCCGACGGAAAACCGGCATGATCGTGCCGTTTTATGCCATCGCGTCGAACGGCAGTGCGCCTGCCGTTTCGACACGGACGTGCAGTCCAATCGCTGCGAGCACAGCGAGCGCCTTGTCGAGCTGTACTGTGCCTTTCCCTGTTTCTAAGTCGCGCACGAAGCGCTCGGACACGCGGGCGCGCCGGGCGACGTGTCGCTGTGTCAGTCCTCCTTCGCGGCGGCGTTCGCGCGCGATATCCCCGATTGTTTCAGCCGTGAGCATGGCGTAGGCCCCCGTCTCCCCGATATATGCATGGTGTCCCGCCAGTCTAAAACGTCGTGGCGGGTGCCGCTACTTGAAAAGGGGGCTGCGGCGCGGCGGGCGAGTGCTGGTCGTGCTTCCCGTGCTTGCACCACAACTGGGGGTAGTGCGCCACCTTAACTCGGCGCAGAATAGTGACGTGGGCTACATTTATGTAAATCCTGTAAACCACAGTGTGTTAACTCAGCGGCTGTGCTGAGACAGTACAGAATCCGCGCCGAGTCGGCATAGAAAGGACTCCTCATGACCACTGCCAGCTCGTCCCGTGACTTCGTCAAAGACGATATCCGCCTGCTTGGACGGGTACTTGGCCGCGTCATTGCGCAGCAGGAGGGTGAGAGTGTCTACGAACTCGTCGAGTCCACGCGTCGCCTAGCTTTCGATGTCGCCCACGGGGACGCCAGCGCTGAGGACTTGCTTGCCGTCTTCCGCGACCTCGACATCACGAAGGCCAACCTCGTCGCTCGCGCCTTCTCCTACTTCGCGCTGCTTGCCAACTTGGTCGAGGACCTTGCGGACGAGTCCGTGCCTGCGCCGGTCTCCCTGCGCACGACCTTTGACAAGCTCAAGGATTCGCCGGTCACCGCGGCTCAGGCTTCCCGCGTCGTCCGTGATGCCGTGGTCGCGCCGGTCCTTACCGCGCACCCCACGGAAACTCGCCGCCGCACGGTCTTCGATACTCAGACACGCATTAAGAAGCTCCTCCAGCAGTGGCATCTCGGCGGCGATGAGTCGGACATTGAACGCGAGCTGTACCTGCGTATGACGCTGCTGTGGCAGACCGCGCTCATCCGCATCGCGCGCCCGACCCTCGAAGACGAGGTTGACGTCGCGCTGCGCTACTACAAGCTTTCCCTGCTCGAGCAGATTCCGGCGCTCAACCGTGCCGTCCGCGAGGGCCTCAAGGAGACCTTCGGGCTGCAGCTTCCCGAAGCCGCTCTCATGCGCCCCGGCTCTTGGATCGGCGGCGACCACGACGGCAACCCTTTCGTCAACGCGGATACGCTCACCTACGCCACCTCGCGCGCGGCGGGGACGGCGCTCAAGTACTACGAAGATCAGCTCGCGGAGCTCGAGCGCGAGCTCTCCCTCTCGGACCGCTATTCCTCCTGTTCCACGGAGCTGGAGCAGCTTGCCGATGCCGCCCATAATGACTGGGAGTCCCGCGTCGACGAGCCCTACCGCCGCGCTATCTTCGGGATCCGTGCCCGCGTCGCCGCCACGCGTAGGCACTTCTTCGGCGACGAGGCGGCGACCGTCGCCCCCTTGAC
>NZ_LT596208.1:424161-437330 GCF_900092335.1 Corynebacterium phoceense | reverse complement strand
CCTCGGGTGCCGCGCCCGCCGAGCCATACGAGGGGCCCGCGGAGCTGCAGCATGACCTCGACATCATCGACCGTTCGCTGCGCCAGCACAATGACGACATCATCGCCGAGGACCGTCTGGCACGCCTGCGCGACGCTATCTCGACGTTCGGGTTCCACTTCTACACGCTCGACATGCGCCAGAACTCTGAGTCCTTCGAGGCCGTCCTCGCCGATATCTTTGCTGCCGCCGGTCTCACCGACGACTATGCTTCGCTCGACGAGACTGCCCGCGTCGAGCTTCTCGTGGGTGAGCTGGGTACGCCGCGCCCGTTGCTCTACCCGAACCACGCCCCGCTGGGCGAGCTCGCGGAGAAGGAGCTCGGTATCTTCCGCGCGGCTGCCGCGGCCGTCGCGAAGTTCGGCGAGCGCTCCGTCGCGCACTGCATCATCGCTATGACCGGTACCGTGAGCGACATCCTCGAGCCCATGGTTCTGCTCAAGGAGGTGGGGCTCACCCACGTCGACGTCGTCCCGCTCTTCGAGACCATCGATGACTTGAAGGCCGGCGCCCACATCCTGGAAGAGCTCTGGTCCCTGCCGTTCTATCGCGACTACCTGCGCGCTCGTGGCGACGTCCAGGAAGTCATGCTCGGCTACTCGGATTCCAACAAAGACGGCGGCTACCTTCAGGCGAACTGGTCGCTTTACGACGCGGAGCTCGAACTTGTCGAGCTGTGCCAGCGCCACAATGTTGAGCTGCGTCTGGCCCACGGCCGTGGCGGCGCCGTCGGCCGTGGCGGCGGCCCGACCTATGACGCCATCCTTGCCCAGCCCAAGGGTGCCGTCTCCGGTTCTGTTCGCATCACCGAGCAGGGTGAGGTCATCTCCGCGAAATACGGCGCGCCCGAGACCGCTCGCCGCCACCTCGAGGCCTTCGCGGCCGGCGCGCTCGAGGCCTCCCTCTTTGATACCGAACCCATCGCCGACCCAGAAGGTTCTTACGCGCTCATGCGCGAGCTCTCCGCGCGCTCCGGCGAAAAGTATCGTGAGCTCATCGGCGACCCGGGCTTTATCCAGTACTTCACCGAGTCCACTCCGCTCCACGAAATCGGCGACCTCAACCTCGGCTCCCGCCCCGCGGCCCGTAAGCAGACCACCGCGATTTCTGACCTCCGCGCCATCCCGTGGGTGCTCTCTTGGTCGCAGTCGCGTACCAACGTCCCCGGCTGGTTCGGCGTAGGCACCGCGCTTTCCGGTTGGGCAGGGGAGAACGCCGCGCGCTGGGATAAGCTGCGCGAGCTCTACCAGACCTGGCCCTTCTTCCGCGCCGTCTTGTCCAACATGGCGCAGGTCATGACCAAGGCGGAGATCGCCCTCGCGCGTCTCTACGCGAACCTCGTGAGCGACCAAGACGTGGCCGACCGCATCTACACGCTCATCGCTGACGAGTTTGAGCTCACCCGCGAGGTCTACCTCAAGGTCACCGGCAACGCGGACCTCACGGCGGAAAACCAGCGCCAGGCTCGCTCCCTGAAGCGCCGTTACCCGTACCTCCTGCCGCTCAACGCGGTCCAGCTTGAGCTGCTGCGCCGCTACCGCGCTGGCGACGACTCCTTCCTCGTCTCGAAGACCATCCAGGTGACGATGAACGGTCTCGCCACCGCCTTGCGCAACGCCGGCTAAGCCCGGGCGTAGCTGCAGAAGCTATCAACACAGCCCACAACGCGTCCCTCGCGGGGGCTGGGCGCTGTGGATGGGATTATTGGCGGACGCGGAATCGCATGCCGTGGGAATCCAATGCCTCTATATAAGGGGCGCCGAGCGCTGTTGCCGGCGTGAGGACGCCGCCTTCGCCAGGATGGTTCACGAGGGTGACGGCTGCTTCGGTGAGCATCATGGCGGTTGTCTTGTACCCTGGGTCGCCCTCGGCGGACACCTCGGTGACATAGACATGACCGTCTTCGTCTTTGCCGTAGTGGGCGATGGTGAAGCCACCCTTCTCAATGTCCTTGGGGCCGTCGCCTGGTTCGGGGATAAAGCGGGAGAGGGGCTTGCGCAGGCTGGGAATCATAATCAGTGCGAAGCCGGCGACTGTCGCGGCGTGGAGGAGCTGTGCTTTTGCTTGACCCAGGAGTCCTTGGCCGGTGGTCATCGCCTCGCGGTAGCGCAGGCGCTCGCCATAGGCGTGATTCATAAGCGAGTTGGAACGGCGCACGACGCGCGTATTGAACATGGCCATGAAGAATGGGCCGACCCATTGGCCCACGAGCTCGTCGTATTCCACGAAGCGGTCAGGCTCGGGGCCGAGGTCGGGCTCCTGCTTGTGGTCCGGCGAAAGGGAATGGGGGCTGTGGAGGATTGCGCCGCCCTTGGGCATGCGCTTCGCGTCGGCGCTGACTTCGCGCATGGAGTCGATCGTGCCGCCGGACAGGCCACCGGAGAGTCGTTCCACCGACATAGTGACCTCGGTGAGCGGGCGGTTCGCGTGCTGGTGGAGGTAGAACATGCCCATGTCGGAGGGAACGGAGTCGAATCCGCAGGAATGGACAATGCGGGCCCCGGTCTCCTGGGCGACCTCGTGCCAGTTGTCGATGCTGCGGCGGATGAAGAGCGCCTCGCCGCAGAGGTCTACGTAGCCGGTGCCGTTCTGGGCGCAGGCGGCGACCAGGTTATCGCCGTACCGCGTGTACGGGCCCACGGTTGTGATGATGACCTTCGCGCGCTTGGCGAGTGCGTCCATGGCTTTGGCGTCCATGGCGTCGGCAACGATGACGGGGTAGCCGAGTTTCAATCCGTTGACTCGCCCGGCACTGCGGGCGGCAAGCGCCACCTTGAGTTCGGGATGGTTCGCCTTGATATAGCGGGCGGTGGTTTTGCCGACGAAGCTCGAGGCTCCGAAAAGGATGATGTCAAAGTCGCGTTCCGACGTGAGATTTGTGTCCTGTGCCATAGCTGGTAAGTCTATCGAAGCGCGCGGGCATCGGGGTGGTGGCAGGGGAGGTTGAAGGGACGGGCAGGCATCAAAGATTAACTTCTTTGCCAATTTCTCTGCAAAAGATGCTCGCAAAATTTAGGATAGGTGAGGCATGACACACTTCTAAGAACTTGTGAACGGAGGAATTGTGGATCTCTACGAGTACCAAGCTCGTGACCTCTTCGAAGCGCATGGAGTCCCCGTGCTGGGCGGCATCATGGCGACCTCGGCGCTGGAAGTGCAACGTGCCGCGGCACAACTCATGAAGGCG
The DNA here is from genome assembly GCF_900092335.1 of Corynebacterium phoceense. Classification (GTDB taxonomy): domain Bacteria; phylum Actinomycetota; class Actinomycetes; order Mycobacteriales; family Mycobacteriaceae; genus Corynebacterium; species Corynebacterium phoceense. The sequence continues at coordinate 434,104 of NZ_LT596208.1, read as the reverse complement.
GGCAGCGAGCTCGTTGTCGTCAAGGCCCAGGTGAAGGTCGGCGGACGCGGTAAAGCGGGCGGCGTAAAGGTCGCGCGTAGTCCAGAAGAAGCAGCAGCCGTGGCGGATGAGATTCTGGGTCTCGATATCAAGGGGCATGTTGTCCGCAAGGCGATGGTTGCCCAGGGTGTTGACATCGCTGAGGAGTATTACTTCTCGATTGTGCTCGACCGCACGAAGCGCCGGTACTTGGCCATGCTGTCCAAAGAAGGCGGAGTGGAAATCGAACAGCTCGCGCAGGAGCGTCCGCATGCGCTTATCCGCTGCAGCTTCTCGCCGCTCGACGGCATGACGGACACACTCGCGCGCGACATGGCGTACGAGGCCGGGTTCGATGAGGCGGATATCCCGCAGCTCGTGCCGGTCTTCAAGAAGCTGTACGAAGTCTACGTAGAGGAAGATGCCTCGCTCGTGGAGGTCAACCCACTGGTGAAAACCAACGATGGAAAGATTCTGGCGCTCGACGGTAAAGTCACCCTTGATGAGAACGCGAGCTTCCGCCATCCCGACCACGCTGAGTTGCAGGACTATTCGGCCACAGACCCGCTCGAGCTCAAGGCGCAGAAGATGGGGCTCAACTACGTCAAGCTCGACGGCAACGTCGGGATCATCGGCAACGGCGCTGGCCTCGTCATGTCCACGCTCGACGTCGTCGCGTACGCGGGGCACAAGCTCGCCGAGGGCGATGACGTCGCCGCCAAGCCCGCGAACTTCCTCGATATCGGTGGCGGCGCGAACGCGGAGGTCATGGCCAACGGTCTTGAGGTTATCCTCGGCGATCCCCAGGTCAAGTCGGTCTTCGTTAACGTCTTCGGCGGGATTACCGCCTGTGACGAGGTCGCCAAGGGCATCGTTCAAGCCTTTAAGATTCTCGCCGCCGATGGCATCGCGCCCAAGCCGCTCGTCGTGCGCCTCGACGGTAACAATGCGGAGCTGGGCCGGCAGATCCTCAAAGAAGCAGCGCTCGACCACCTCGAACAGGTCGACACCATGGATGCGGCTGCACTGCGCGCCGCGGAGCTCGCCTCCCGCACAAACCTTGTTGCTGTCTAACCCTATTCCGAGAACCAGAAAGAGATTTCTATGTCGATTTTCCTTGATGAAAACTCTGCCATCATCGTCCAGGGTATGACGGGTTCCGAAGGCATGAAGCACACCCAGCGCATGCTCGATTCGGGCTCTCGCATCGTCGGCGGTGTGAATCCCAAGAAGGCCGGCGAAGAGCTCGAGTTCAATGATGGCGTGACCATCCCCGTCTTCGGCTCCGTGCGTGAGGCCATGAAGGCCACCGGCGCGAACGTGTCTGTCATCTTTGTCCCCGCGAAGTTCACGAAGGCCGCAGTCGAGGAGGCCATCCACGCGGAAATGCCCCTCGTCGTCGTCATCACCGAGGGCGTGCCCGTGCGCGATACTGCGGAGTTCTTCGCGCTTGCCCGCGAGAAGGGCACCACCCGCATTATCGGCCCGAACTGCCCGGGGCTCATCACGCCGGGCGTCTCCAATGCTGGCATCATTCCCGCGAACACCGCGCCGAACCCCGGCAAGATCGGCCTCGTTTCTAAGTCCGGCACGCTCACGTACCAGATGATGTACGAGCTGGGTGACCTCGGATTTAGCACCTGCGTGGGCATCGGCGGCGACCCGATTATCGGCACGACGCACATCGCGGCGATCGAGGCCTTCCAAGCCGACCCGGACACCGAGGCCATCATCATGATCGGCGAGATTGGCGGTGACGCGGAGGAATACGCCGCCGAGTACATCCGCGACCACGTGACCAAGCCCGTCGTCGCCTATATTGCGGGCTTTACCGCGCCCGAGGGCAAGACCATGGGCCATGCCGGCGCCATCGTCTCGGGCGGTTCCGGCACCGCCGAGGGCAAAAAGTCCGCGCTCGAGGCCGCCGGCGTCAAGGTGGGTAAGACCCCCACTCAGGCCGCGGAGCTCATGCGCGAGATCCTCGTCGGCTCGTCCGCGAGCTTGACCTCGGCGAGCCGCTAGCTTTCCGATGCCGCCGCGCGCTGGGCCGTCCCTAGCGCGCAGCGTGGGCATGGCGTGAACATGCTGTTCACAGCCTCTATCAGTCGAATTTTCCGCGACTTATCGGTCGAATTTTCGGCGATTTATCGGTCGTATTTTCCGTCCTGAATCGGTCGAATTTTCCGTCTAGTCGGGCCTGTGTCGTTAGGCGTGTGCAGTTAGTCGGTGGCGCCGGACAGGCCGCGGCGGGCGAGCAGCGGGGCGACGTCCTTGTCGCGGCCGCGCAGCTCGCGGTAGGCCTCGGTGAAGTCGCGGGACGCGCCCTTGGACAGGACGAGGTCGCGGAAGCGCTGGCCGGCGGCGCGGGCGGCGGCATCGGAAGCCTCGGGGCCCGCGGCGTTTTCTTCCTTGAACCAGGAGAAGCCGTCGGCGTCGAGGACCTCGGCCCACAGGTAGGAGTAGTAGCCCGCGGAATAGCCGCCGGCGAAGATGTGATTGAAGTACGCGGAGCGGTAGCGCGGCGCGATGTGCGGGTTGTGCAGGCCAGCGTCGTCGAGGGCGGCGCGCTCGAAGGCGTCGATGGACTCTTGGGATGCGGCGATGGCGGCGGCATCGGCAGGCGTGAGGGAGTGCCAGGCAAGGTCGACGATGGAGGCAGCGAGATACTCGACGGTGCTAAAACCCTGACCGAAGGTCTGGGCCTCGCGGACCTTGGTGAGCAGCTCGTCCGGGATGACCTCGCCGGTCTCCACGTGGCGGGCGTAGCGCTTGACCATGGCCGGGTCGAGGGCCCAGTTCTCGTTGATCTGGGAGGGGAATTCTACCCAGTCGCGCGGGACGCGGGTGCCGGAGAAGGTGGGGTAGCGCACGTCGGAGAGCAGGCCGTGCAGTGCGTGACCGAACTCGTGGAAGACGGTGTGGAGCTCGTCTTGGCTCAAGCGTGGCTGGGAGCCGTCCGCGGGCTTGGTAAGACCCATGACGTTGACGATGACGGGCTTGGTGCCCAGCAGGTGGGACTGGCCCACGAACTCGCTCATCCACGCGCCGCCGCGCTTGGAGGGGCGGCCGAAGTAGTCGGTGAGCAGCAGGCCGATGCCGCTATCGCGATCAGCGGTGGGGTCTTGGCCTTCGTCGAAGACCTCCCATACGCGCACGCCCTCGGCGTAGCCTTCGAGGTCCTCGCGCGGGACGACGGTGATGCCGTAGAGGCGGTGGGCCGCGGCGAAGACTCCATCCTTGAGAACGCGGTCGAGAGGGAAGTACTGGCGCAGCTCGTCCTCGTCGAGGGAGAAGTCGCGGGCGCGAACCTGGGATTCCCAGTAGGCCCAGTCCGCGGCACCGAAGTCCTCGTTGTGCAGGGTGGCTTCCTCGGCGAGCAGCTTTTCTTCGCCGGCGGCGTTAGCCTCGGCGGCAGGGGCGAGCTCGACGAGCATGCGGCGGGCGGCCTCGGCGGTCTGCGCGGTCTCCTCGGCGATGACGTAGTCCGCGTGGGTGTCGTAGCCGAGCAGCTGCGCGCGCTCGGCACGCAGGCGCGCCATCTCGGTGAGCACGCTCAGGTTATTCTCGCTGCCGCGGGCGCGCGAGGCCTCATAGACCTTGGCGCGGGCGGCCGGATCGGCCAGGCGCGCGAGCTCCGACTGGACGGTGGGCAGCTCGAGCGGGAGCACGTAGCCGTCTTGGCCTACCTCGTTGGCGTAGGCCTTGGCGGCCTCGATGCGATCGGCGGGCAGGCCTTTGAGCTCTTCCGCGCTGTCGAAGTGCACGGCGCGCTCGCGGGTGGACGCCATGAGGTTGCGGCCGAACTCCTCGGAGAGCGCCGAGAGGCGCTGGTTGATGGTGGAGAGCTGCTCTTTCTCTGCCGCGCCGAGGTCCGCGCCCTGGCGCGCAAAAGTCCGCAGCAGGTGCGCGTGGAGGCGTTGCGACTCCTCGTCGGCCGGCGGGGTCGCCTCTTTGAGGCGGGCGTAGAGGACCTCATTCTGGTAGATCGCATCCGAATGCGCGGCGACCTGCGGCCAGACCTCCGCGGCGATCTCTTCCATCTCGTCCGTGACATCCGTGCCCGACAGGTTGCCGAAGATGGAAAGCACGCGCTCTAAATCCTGGCCAGCGCGCTCGAGGGCCTCGACGGTGTTTTCCCACGTCGGGTCGGCCGTGTTGTCGACGATGGCCTTAATCTCCTCGTCGTGGCGGGTGAGTGCCTCGGCGATGGCGGGACGGAAGTGCTCGACCTTAATCTCCGCAAACGGCGGGAGCTGGTAGGGGAGCGTGGAGGGGGAAAGAAGTGGATTAGTCATGCGACTAATCTACCGATTTCCTCGTACCGGCGGCAGGAGAATCCCTTAAAACACGAGCTGTTCGGGCCAAGGAAGTTCGACCTTGTGGTCGTCGAAAGGAGCGACTTCGAGCTCCACCGGAATTCCGCCTGCGATGTGCAGCAGCACCATCGCCTCGGGGCAATCGGCGGTGAGCACGTAATCGGAGCCTTGCGGGACGGCCTTGCCGTTGGCGTCGCGACGCGGCTCCGGCGGCTCTTCACCTGCCGTGAGATAGACCGTGGGGCACGTGCCACATCCACAGTGCTTGTACACCTTGAGTTCCGGCACGCGCGCAGCAATGGCCTTGCGCTGCTCCGCGCTCAAGGAATGCATGGCGTCCGAGGCATGCGCCAGCATGGCGTAGACGACGTCGGATTCAGAAGAAAACAGGGGACGCATGATTATGCCTTTCGTAGGGGGTGCAGGATTCATACGCTAGCAGGGGCCCTCGACATGGGTTGGTGCGTGCGGTGTGCGGCAGGGACGTGACCGTTAGAAGAGGAATTTTCTGCGTCAGAAGCAAGAAACAGGCAAAGAATTGGATTTTTGCATATATCCAGGTCATGGGCTCGGGGTTGCCGTGAAAACAGCGAATTAAGGCCAAAATCGAGGCTGGTGAGGTTAATGAAGCAAGAAAGCGATCTGGCAACAAAAGAAGTACGGTGTGTTGCAGTCGTGGAGGCCAGGTTAATTAATGCTGCTGGCCCAAAAGGGAACGTAGCGCAACGATCGGGCGCCTGCCGTGCGATCATAGGGCTTGATGAGTCCAGCATCTTCAGTGGCCTTGATGAGCCGGGTGGTTTGCCCCGCTTGAGAGTCTTTGAGACCGAAGCGTCGACGTACGGATGAGTTTGTGACCGGACGGTTCTCTAGAACGTTGAGACATGCATGTTGGTAGACGGCCTCTTCCTTTTCCTCCTGGCTCATTAGGGCGAAGGGGCGGTACGCGCTCAATGTCACGGTTGTTGCGCCGTTCGTGCGGATGAGTGCGGGCGGGAAGTGCGCGGCCTCGAGTGACTCGACGATACGGTCCCATCCGCTGCCGCGCTTCTCTACGAACTTAGCAAGCCGCAGCGCTTCGCCGAGGTGCGGATTGCGGGTCACAGAAGTTGAGTCGATGAAGCGTTGCGGGCTAACAAGTGGGGCTCCAGGATTGCTCACGTCGACGTGATCGCTGAAGATCTCGATGGTTAACGAGCTTCCGCGTGCCTCAAGGTCTTGGTGCATGAGAGCATTAGCGAGGACCTCACGAAAAGCCACGGTGGGGAGGACAGGGGTCTCGACGCGGCGACCGCTGGTGTCGATAGATTCTCCACCGGGCCGGATCGTGGCGAAGAGCTCCATAATGCGTGGGAATCCGAGAGCGTAGCCCTCGTCGATAGTCCATTCACGGAGGATGTTGGTGCGTGATGCGTCGCGAAAATGCATGACCCGCGGGGCGAGGGAGTGGAGGAGGGGGAACGCGGAGATGGAGCGCGCGTACATGAGCGCGGACCATGCCGGGATGCACCATCCTAGCTCGTGAGAATAAGTCACTGCCTTGGACTCACGGAGTCGATCGAGGAATGATTGCCCGGTTGAGGCGGGTATCTCAGTGCGGTTCGCGAAGAAGGCTTCCTCGGACAGATACTCGGAAACTTCCTCCGGTTCGAGGCCTTCGGCCACGTTGGAAGTCTCGAACTCAAACTGATTGATTTTCTGCCAAAGGGCGCGTTCATCACTAGGGAAATCAAGGAGGTCTTTGGTGTAACTTCCCTTGCGGAAGTAACGAGATTTGTCGTATGAATACGGGCTGGTGCGCGCGGCAGGCACGCGCAGGAGAACGACATTGTTGCCATTGATAACGGCTGATTCGAAGGTGAGATTGGGGGATGGCGTCACTACGCGAGTGAGCCATGGGAGTAGGTCTTCGTTGCCTTTGCCCTTGGCGGTCTGCCAGTCGAACGTCGTGCCCACGATGTCACGGGAGTCGCTGATTCCCCAGATGAGAAAGCCCGCCTGTTCGTCGTGGAGGGTCGCGGAATTGCCGAGAGCACAGACGTACTTGGCGATGTCGGGGCCGGAGGTGGCGGAGTTGACCTTGAATTCGATCCAAGGCATTTCTGCCGGCAGTTGGGTGAACCTGTGGATACGTGCGACAAGCTGATCGTGTGGTGTGGACTGCAGCGGGGCCATGAGCGATCCTTGGAGCTCGGTAGCGGATTGATTTTCACCAGTATAAAAGATGTGACTGTAGAAGCAAGAAGCAGGCAAAGAATTGTATTTTTGCATATATACAGGTCATGGGCTCGGGGGTGACGTGAAAACAGTAAATTCAGGCCAAAATCGAGGCTTGTGGGGTTAATGAAGCAAGAAAGCCTCTGAGTCGAGCAAAGAAGCCTGCGTTGTGTGGCAACGCGGAGACGCCGAAGCCCCGCATGGCCCCGGCGTCGGAAGGACAAACGAAACGCTAGAACATCGTGACCACGGTCGTGGCCAGCACAATGAGGCCCATGACCGTGACGAAGACGTTGGTGGCGCGGCCGCGGTACTGCTTGAGGGCTGGGACGTAGTGCACGCAGAGCATGGGCAGGAGGTAGGTGAGGAAGGTAAAGAAGATGCCGCCCACGAGCGTGATGAGGCTGAGAATCGAGGGGTTAAAGACTGCGGCCAGCGAGACCGTGACGAAGATAAAGAAGTACGTCCACAGGTCGAAGGCGCGGGGGCTAAGCCGGCGCGTGAGTCCCGGCATGGCGAGCTCTGCCAAGTACTGGGTGCCCTCGATGGTGCCCAGGGCGTGGCCGAAGTAGCTCGACGCCACCGCGCAGATGACGACGACGGGCGCCATGTAGGACAGGAACGGGTTGTCCGTGACGTTCGCGAAGTAGGAGAGGACGGGCAGGTTCTGAGCCTCGGCCTCAACCATGCCGTCGGCACCCATGGCCAGCGCGGAGGACCATACGAAGAACATGGTGAAGACCGTGAGCAGAATGGTCGAGTTGCGGATGACGCTCGTGGTGGGGCGGCCGTCCTTTTGCGCGGCGACGCAGAACTGCGAGATGGCCGCGACGTAAGCGAACGCGAAGACAAGCACCGGCAGGATGAGCAGGATAGACCTGAGGATACCCAGCGCATTATGGTCGCCGGCCTGCATAAAGGATGCGAAATCCCATTGCGGAATGAGGTAGAGGGAGACTGCGCCCAAGGCAAAGATGAGCGGGTAGACCACGAGATTCGCCGCGGCGAGCATCACCTTGTTGCCAAAGGCGAGCGCTGCCGTCATCAGCCCCACGCACAGCGGCGCGAGGATCCACCGGGAGATCTCCGGCCCGTGGAATTGGTTGACGATGAGGCTTTCCACCGTGTTCGTAATGGAGACGCCGTAGATGAGCACCACGGGGAAGACGGTGAACCAGTACATGGCCGCGAGCAGAATGCCCTTATTGCGCCCGAAAAACTTGGTGAGCACCATGAGCACGTCCGCGCCGGGAATAGGCGAGTGGTTCATGATCCACGAGAACGCATGGTGCGAGAAATACGTCATCGGGCCGATGAGGAGCGTCGCGATGAGCAGCGGGATAAAACCAAAGCTGCCGGCCGAGATAGGAAGGAAGAGGATGCCCGCGCCCACGGCGGTGCCGAAGAGCGTGATGGTCCACTGCGCATTAAAGGAGCGCTTGGACGTCGTTCGTTGATCCACTATGACCTACAATTCTTTGCCGGTTTTCTTTCGTCGGATAATGCTACTCATTGTTCGATAATGTCTTGGTTCCGCCCCGCTCAGCGGACGCGGCAAAGGTCATCTCCCTAGGGCGTTGGGTACGGGTTGGAGAGTGGGTTGTTCTGAGCGGAGTGGCGGCGGAGCTGCACAAACAAAAGGGTTAAGTAGATAATGGCGAGTATAATCGTCACAACTTCCTTTAATGGCTAGTATGGTCGTCATTAAAGATGGAAGGTTCCAGCTAGCGTGAGAAGGCAATAATGATTGGATATCGCATTGACCGTGAACTAAGGGAAATCGGGGAGTCCGTGCGCGGCTGGCGAATGGTGCTGGGGGTAACAGCGCAACAGGTGTGCGAGCGGGCGAATATATCCCGCGATACGCTGCGGAAAATTGAAAAGGGCGACGCCACCGTGTCGTTTCGCAATGTAGCCCAAGTGTTGCGTGCACTTGGGCTCCTTGACGCAGTGGTCACTGCGGTCGATCCCTTGGAAAGTGATCTTGGGCGTCTACGCGCTGGACGCCTTGAGAGAAAGAGGGCATGATGAGTGGAACAAGCAATGTCCTGGAGGTCTTCCGCGAGGACAAAGATGGCCTAATGCTCGTGGGGCAGGCCTTTTTTACCCGACGTCGCCGATCAGTATCGACGACGTTTGTCTACGATTCAGGTTTTCTCGCAAGCGGGAACATTGCCATCGACCCTAGTTTGCCGCTTGTTTCCGGTGCTCAACATTATCCGGGGTTGGTTGGCGCCTTTGGTGATAGCGCACCCGATAGATGGGGACGCAATCTCATCAATAAAGCTGTGAGGGCGGGGTATGCGGAAAATCTTCAGGCAGTGCGGGAACTTGATGAGCTTGACTATTTTCTTGGTGTTAGCGACAACACGCGACAGGGTGCTCTGCGTTTTCGCTGGCAGGGTACGGAAAATTTTCTTGGTGCCGATTCCTCTGTGCCACCGCTGATGGAATTGCCCGCATTGTTGGAAGCGGCGAGATCGGTCGTCAACGATGATGAACCACTCCACGCAGTGAAATTGTTGTTGGACACAGGAAGTACAGGTTTGGGTGGCGAACGGCCCAAAGCCGCGGTTCGTCTGGATGACGGGGCGCTCGGCCTTGCTAAGTTTCCCCACTCGGCGGATGAATGGGACGTGATGGCATGGGAAGCCACAGCGCTTGACCTGCTCGAAGCAAGTGGCGTCTCCGTTCCGCAACGTCGCCTTGTATCAGTGGGGAACCGACACGTTCTCATTGTGCGGCGGTTTGATCGTGATGAGATGGGCAACCGGCTCGGGTACATCAGCGCAATGACGGCCACTGGAAGCTCAGATGGTGAGCGCTTAGATTATCTCGATGTCCTCGACGCGTTGCGCGATCTCGCAGCAGCTCCTGACGCGCAGGCACGAGAGCTTTTTACACGAGTGGTGGTCAGCGTGGCATTGGGAAATACCGATGACCACCTTCGCAACCACGGGTTCCTTGAAAGAGAACGCGGCTGGGAATTGAGTCCGGTATTCGATGTGAACCCTCGGCCGGAGTTGGCACAGCCGCGGGCGACCTCAATTCTCGGTGAGGATCAGTTCCCTGCGGAAGTCGGCGTGTTGCGGGAGTTCGGGGCACTCTGTGGGATCGAAGGGGCTGCCTTCGAGGCAATCATATCGACTGTCGTGGAGGCTGTATCTCAATGGGAGGCCCGCGCCGCTGGACACGGAATCCGTCTGCGTGATCGTGACCTCATGCGCACGGCACTCGATGCTCGCGTGCTGGCCTTGCGTGACGTGCTCAGAAGCTAACAGCGTCGCCATTACTGGGGCTTGGACTCGCTGTATTCTGGCTCCATGACCACTCTCCGCAGCGCCGCCGTCGTGGGCGCCGGGCCCAATGGCCTCACCGCCGCGGCGGTGCTG
>NZ_LT596208.1:385947-423362 GCF_900092335.1 Corynebacterium phoceense | reverse complement strand
CGGCGGTGCTGGCGCGCGCCGGGCTGCGTGTCGAGGTCTTCGAGGCTGGTCCCGCGCCGGGTGGCGCCGCGCGCAGCGTCCGCTTCTATGACCGGACGATTGACCTCGGCGCGGCCGCCCATCCCTTCGGCGTCGCGAGCCCAGCCTTCCGTGCGTTGGGTCTCGAGGACCACGGCCTCGAATGGGCCCACCCGCGTTATCCGCTCGCGCATCCCTTTGATGATGATCCTGCGGCCTTGCTGCATCGGGACCTCAACGCCACCGCGCGGGGTCTTGGCGTCGATGGTCCCGCCTGGCGTGCGCTGCACGCGCCCATTGCGCAGCTTTCCGATACCCACCTCGCCAACGTCCTGCGTCCCCTCACCGGCGTCCCGCCGCACCCGCTGGCCATGGCACGCTTCGGCGTGCGCGCCGCGCCGCCCGCGAGTGCGCAAGCCCGCGCACTCTTCCGGACGGAAGCAGCCCGCGCGCTCTTCATCGGCTCGGCACTCCACGCGCTGTGCTCGCCGACCCTGCCGTTCACGAGCGCTTTCGGCGTCCTCTTTGGCGCGCTGGGCATGACGACGGGGTGGCCCGTGGCGCGCGGCGGCTCCGGCGCCATTACCGATGCCCTGGCGAGTGTCCTCGCGACCCACGGCGGCGTTATCCACACCGCTCATCCCGTGACGGATATGCGGGAGCTCACCCGCTTCGATGCCGTCGTGCTCGCGCTCACCCCGCGCCAAGTGCTCGGCTTGCGCAACCTCATCGTGCCGGAACGCCGCGCACGGGTCTTGCGCGATTGGCGCTACGGCCCCGGTGCGTTCAAGATCGACTACGCACTCGATGGCCCAGTCCCGTGGCGGGACCCCGCGGGAGGGGGGGCCGGCACCGGTCACNACCTCGGCGGTACCGTGCCGGACCTCATCGCCGCCGAGCGCGCCATCGCGCGCGGCGAGATGCCCGCCCGCCCCGTCGTGCTCGTCGCCCAGCAGTCTGCCGCGGATCCTGGACGCGGCCACACGCTGTGGGCCTATGCCCACGTGCCTCACGGTTTCACTGGCTCAGCGCTCGAACACATCGAGGGACAGCTTGAGCGCTTCGCGCCGGGGTTCACCGCCCACGTGCTCGCCCGCCGCGTCATGAGTCCGACGGACCTCGAGACATGGAATCCCAACCTCGTGGGCGGCGACATCGCCGGCGGCGCCATGACCGGCACGCAGCTGTTCCTACGCCCCGGTTTTGTGCGCAACCCTTACCAGCTCACGCAACGGGTGTTCCTCGCGTCTGCCGCCACCGCGCCCGGCGGTGGTGTGCACGGCATGCCGGGGTGGCACGCCGCGCACGCGGTGTTGCACAGCGCCTAGATATTCCAGTGCCCTGGGGCGTTCTTGGAATAGTTCACGCCTATCGCTGCAAAGTGGACCTCCGCTGCATCAATCTTCGCTTGTTCGCTGGCGCGGATCTTGTTTCGATCCATCGTGGACTTGGTTTCGCGAATCATATACAGCTTGTCTTCGCCGTCCACGCGCTTAACAATCGCCCAGTCCGGGTTATACGGGCCGACGGGAGTGTCGATCTTGAACTTCGGGGGCAGTTTCACAAATAGCTTGATGTCGTCGTTGCCGTCGAGCAGCTTGGCGAACTGCCGCTCCGTGTCAGAGTCATAGACCACGTAGTCATAGTCTGTCTTTGTCTTGTTCTTGACCTCATAGAGGTTTTCGAGGAAGTGCTGCTTTTCTTTCACTCCGTCTTCGCGCAGCTCCGACAAGGAATAGACGCTGCCATCGATTTTCTCGTATTGCACGCCCTTGGTCACAAGCATTGAAAGCTCGGTCTGGATGATGGTGCGCACCATTGCAACGAAGTCATTCGGATTACCGATGAACTCGTCGAGCCGATCGCTTTGTAGAAGGATATCGATAATTGTCCTGCGGGTGAGCGACGTCGCCTCTTGGAGCTCCGTCACGATATCTGGGAGCTGGAAGCTCCCTCGGAGGTCGGTGGCGCGCGGACTACTAGTTTCTTCGCCCTCCGTGCCGCCACGGGAGATGGTCAGCTTGGCCTTGGTCACCTGCACTCGCAGCGGCTCGATCTCTGGGGCATTCTTGATCCCTTCGACCGCGTTTTCAATGAGCTCATCGCGATCGACGGAGACGCTGAAGGTTGTGCGCTGAGTGATGGTCTTCCAGAACTCTGTGAACTCGGGAGACTCGAAATACAGTTCCTTGTTGAGCGTGCGTGTCGTGCGATGACGGATAGGTTTGATATGAGTTCCGATGCTCGCGCGCTTCATGAGGGCAAGCACTTCGTGTTCAACGTCACTGAACTCGTCGCTGAGGTCAAGGGCGAAGCCGTCAGCATTGGGGGTGAAATCCTTGGTAAGGCGACCGTCCTCGTCGAGGAAACCGCGGTCCTTCAGCTCCTCCCAAATACGCTCCGAGGTTGCGTAGCCGATGTTTTTATCGTCCTCGGAGTCCGGCCGTCGAATCTTCGCAAAGTGGCCCTTGCCAATGAAGCCGATGGCAACGCCCGCCTTCGTGTATTCCTTTTGGAGATTGCTGGCGAACTGTTGGTAGGACTCGTTGGCGACGACGGTTAACTGCGCGACGGATTGATCGGACAGCCGCACGCCGTCCTGGTCCACAGGTAGACGCAGACCGCGGCCGATCGTCTGGCGACGTTCGGTCTCCGAGCCCATCTCGCGCAGCGTACAAATCTGGAAGACGTTAGGGTTGTCCCAGCCTTCGCGCAGCGCCGAGTGAGAGAAGATGAAGCGTACAGGTTCGTCCTCGCTGAGCAGGCGCGCCTTGTCTTTCATGATGAGGTCGTAGGAGTCCTCGTCATTCTTCGATGTGCCGCTCGTATCGTCGTAGACGCCCTTCTTAATCTGCGAGAAATACGCGCGGCGCAGCTCGACGGGGTCGTGAGGCAGCAACTCTTCGTAGCGAGGAGACCGTGCACGTTCTTCGATAAATACCTCGTCGAACCACTGCGCGAATTTGCCGTTCGCGGTGTCATTGTCGGCGCCATCGCCGAGGTAGCTGTGGACCCTGTCGACAAAGAAGAGACTGAGGACCTTGACGCCTTGCTCGCGCAGCATCGATTCACGGCGGAAGTGCTCACGGATGGTTTCTCGGATCATTTCGCGGTACACAGCGTCGTCATTGGAACCGATGGACTCGCCGACACGAAGGATGCCGTGGTGGGTAAGTTCCACGAAGCCGCCCGCGTCGAGGTTGATCTCGTTGATGCGCCAGTTGTTCTCGTACGCCGGGTTACCCGTGACTTTCGCTAGATCCTGGTTCGTTGTGACGTTCTTTTCCTGACGTTTGAACGAACCGTCCTTCTTGCGGCAGTCGAGTTCGAGACGGGCTTGCCACGGCTGGCTCTTCACCGACACCAGCTTGATATACGGCTTGGCGTCGTTTCCATGCTCCGTGGTCTCCGCCACGACGATTTGCTTGACCAGTCCCAGCTCGTGCGCGTCGACCGGATCGAGCCGGTAGACCACGTTGCGGGTCTCGCGGTGCGTCGCGCTGTAGCGCAGCATGAACGCAGGGTTGAGTCCCTCGAGCGAGGTCTTCGCAAGATCGGACTCCATGTTCTGCGGTTCGTCGAGGATGAGGACGGGTTGCGTCGCGCGGAGGAAATCGATGGGGCGCAGGCCGTTGAGCTTGTCACGAGTCTGGTGCATGATGAGGCGGTCGCCCTTGCTGCGCACAGAGCTAATCGTCATGATCATGATCTGAATGCTGGTGGACGTCGCAAAGGACTGGACTTGCTCGGCGTCCTTGCCGCTGTAGACCACGTGATCGAAGGGCTGATCCGGGTAGAGCTGCCGGAAGTGATCGGCCATGAGCTCGATGCTCGTTTTCACGCCCTCGCGAATCGCAACGCTGGGGACGAGGATGATGAACTTGGTGAAGTTGTACTTCCGTGCGAGCTCGAACACGGTACGCAGATAGACGTAGGTCTTACCCGTACCGGTCTCCATCTCAATATCGAACTGCCGCCCATCCTTGAGCTCAGTGGCAGGCTCTAGCCCATTGTGATTCTGGATCTCCTGCAGATTGCGCAGGATTTGGTCGTCACCCACCACCAGGTTATTGCCCACTGCGCCGATCTCTGCACTGACATCGATGTTAAAGAGAGCGTCGTCCTCTTCTCCGTCGAGGGTCGTTGCTGCCAGGTCGACAGGCTGGCTTGGAAGGTTCAAAGAAGAGACGAGGCTGCCGGCATCTTTCGGCTGTCCCTTGAACAACTCCGTGACCGAGTTGATGGCGGCGAGCTGATAGTCCTGCTTCGGATCAAACTTGAATTTCATGATGAGTGCTCCTTACACAGTCCGCAGCTCGACGTTGTGTGTTGCACAGATCTGCACCACATTGGTCTTCAGCTCGTCGTCTCCCTGGAAAGCATCCTCCAGAATGATGAACTCAGCTGGCGCAGTCGCGACGGCTGCTCGTAGTTGCTCGACGCTCGGTTTTACATGCTCGTTAAGGTACAGCAGGAGGCAGGTGCGGTCCTCCCCGGCGGCGGCATGCTGCTCCCCAACGATGGTGTACGGCAGGTCATCGATGTCGATGTCGCGAATCGATTCGACGAGAGAGCGTCCCTGCTTGAGGAGGATTTCCACGAGGAGATCCTCGGGATCCGCATTGTCATTGCTGCTGCCGCGCAGGTCGATCAGGGTCTGGCTCAGCGTCTCGGCGTCGATTCCTGGCTGGGGCTGCCACTTCTTAAAGTTGGTATCGGCGAGCGTGTAAGAGCGGAACCCAGCATCGAATTCTTCGGCGGCACGCCTTACGCGTTCGCGAGACAACGAGGAAATCGTCGGTTCGAGTTTCAGCTCCGTGCAGAACTTATACCCTTCCTTTTGCTCCTTGTTCTTCTCATGCAACGGCTCCGGAAGCTGCACCAGAATGAAGCGCCGGTTGCCACCATCTTCGGAGTTCTGTTTCATGACGGCGTGACCCGTTGAGCCAGAGCCCGCGAAGAAGTCGAGCACGATGTCGTTGCTCGCTGGCTGCGTGGTCAGCGCCAGAATGCGCTGCAAGAGCTTGAGCGGTTTCTGGCCATTTCGGAAGCCTTTGACGCCGTTGGTTTCCTTGTTGAGGTTGATAGTGGAGATATCCGTCCACAGATCGCAGAGCGACTCTTTCAGATAATCGCTGAGGAAGAGCATCTGCTTGCCTTCCCACCAGATGTACTCGATGCCCGTGGGAGACGTCACGCGTGCAATAGGAGTGTCGAAGGCCATGTCGCTGAGCGAAGCGTTGTTGGTGCGATAGACAACGCGCTCCGCGTTCTCGACCTTAAACTTCCGTACAGCGTCTGCAGTAGTGGGAAGTCCCTGCTCGACCATGGCGTCTTTGACGGAGGTGAGAACCCATTCCTCGGCCGGGGCGCTGGGGTTGATAATAATTTTGTTGTAGTACTTGAGGTACTTGTCCAGCGTTCCATCAGCAGAGCCACTCTTGGGGACGTCGACACGATTGAGCGATGCCCGCGTGTGGTCGCGCGTGCAGAGCACCACATATTCCTTGATTTTGGGCAGGCGCTTGTCGACGTGCGACATCTTCACGCCCGAGGTCTCACTCGATTTCACGGGAATGGTGTTGATGACGTTGTCCTCACCGAAGATCTCGCGGCACATGGTCACGAGGTTGGAAAGCTCGCTGTCATCGATGCTGATAGCGATGTAACCGTCAGGAGTAAGCAGATTGCGCGCAAGTTTGAGTCGCGGATAGAGCATGTTGAGCCAGTTGGAGTGGTACCGGCCTTCGGACTCGGCATTCGTGGAGAGCTTCTTGCCGTCGCTGCTCGTCTGCTGCGACCACCCGAGATAGTTCCTGATGCCGTCTTTGAAGTTATCCGGATAGATGAAGTCATGGCCCGTGTTGTACGGAGGATCGATGTAAATGAGCTTGATGTGGCCGTGATAGTGCTTCTGGAGCACCTTGAGGACCTCGAGGTTATCGCCTTCGATGAAGGCATTCGTCGCAGAGTCCCAGTTCCTGGACTTGCCCTTTTCCGGACGCAGCGTTGCGGAAGTGGGCAGCTGGGCGGCACGCATGGCGCGCTTCTTCCCCGGCCAGAACAAGCCAAAGCGCTCCGCAGTTCCGGATGCGTCGCCGCCTAGAAGCTCAGTGAGCTTGTCGATGTCGATGGTGCCGTCGGCGACGGCTTCAGGGACAAGGTGTGCCAACTGCGCAGCGAGCTCGGTGCGGAAGTCCGGACTAACGCCCGATACCTCGTGAATCGTGTCCGTATCGGTGTTCAGGGCGTCCTGGGCCATGAAATGTCTCCTTTGCGTGTTCGACCTGTGTGCCCATACCAGGATAGGGAGCTAGGCGACATAGGCGCGGAAAGTTCGCATTTCTTTTCTACGATTGGGATGCCTGCAGTCGATTCCGTGCTCATGACGTCACGCGCGTGACGCTTAAGACTTGACCCTCACGTAGCGTAAGGGACTGTGATGGGTTCATGAGCAACGACAACAAGTTTGACGGCGAGGGCCGCGGTGTTAGCGATGCCGCAGCCGTCCTCGGCGTGTCCGTGCGCACCCTGCACTATTGGGAAGAACGCGGACTTGTGGTGCCGAGCGCTCGTACGTGGGCGAACTACCGCGTGTATTCCGACGCAGACATCGCACGGGCACAGCGCGTGCTGATCTACCGTGCGACGGGCATGGCACTCGCCGATATTGCGCGGGTACTCGACGCTGAGGGAACGTCCCTCGAGCACCTCGCTCGACAACGCGCATTGCTCATGGACAAACGGCACAAGCTCGACGAGATGCTTGATGCCCTCGACTATCTCATGGAGGAAGAAATGAAGGATACGAATCTCAGCGTTGACGAAATCGCCACGGTGCTGGGCGACGCTCACTTTGCCGAGCACCACGAGGAAGCAGAAGAGCGCTACGGCGGCTCGGATGATTGGGCGATATCGCAGAAGAACGCTGCGCAGCGCACGGCGGAGGACTGGGCAGACCTCAAGTCGCGCACCGATGAACTCGAGGTCCGCTTGGCGGCGGCATGCGGGGCCGGCACGACGCCAGAGTCCGAGGAAGCTCGTGCGCTCGTTGAGGAACACCGCACGCTGCTGTGCGAGCATTTCCCGGTAAGCCCCGCGAAGCACGTTCTCATCGCGAGCGGATACACCGCTGACCCGCGCTTTCGAGCTCACTACGACGAGCGGCAGGCTGGGTTAGCGGAGTGGCTGCAGGCCGCGATCAATGCGGCTGCGGCAGCGCAGGGTGTCGATCCGGACGCAGCCGTGTGGGAATAGCCGTGTGGGAATGACCGAAGCCCGCTCGCGGCCTTGGGCCGCGACGGTGACGCGGTGCTGCGCGGGGCCCAAAGGGGCATCGGCAAGCTCAGAAAACGGGGGACGACCCCACCTCCCGGGAATGAGGGAGGTGGGGCCGAGTCTGTGGAGAAGAAGGACTACTTCTTCAGTGCGTCGATGATCTCGTTGTACGCAGCGACCGGGCGCATGACAGCGTTGAGCTTGTCCTCGTCCGGAGCGTAGTAGCCGCCGAGGTCAGCCGGCTGGCCCTGGTTGTCGATTAGGGCCTGAGCGATCTCATCAGCCTTGTCTTCGAGAGCCTTGGCAATCGGAGCGAAGTGCTCGGCGAGCTCAGCGTCATCAGACTGCGCAGCCAGTTCCTTGGCCCAGTTGAGGGTGAGGAAGAAGTGGGAGCCGCGGTTGTCGATCTCGCCGACCTTGCGGGACGGGGACTTGCCCTCGTCGAGCAGGGTCTCCGTAGCCTTGTCGAG
Source organism: Corynebacterium phoceense (assembly GCF_900092335.1). Classification (GTDB taxonomy): domain Bacteria; phylum Actinomycetota; class Actinomycetes; order Mycobacteriales; family Mycobacteriaceae; genus Corynebacterium; species Corynebacterium phoceense. Next base: position 415,596 of record NZ_LT596208.1, on the reverse strand, counting down.
AGCGGCGGCGAGGACGCCAGCCTTCTCGTTGCCGTGAGCGTTGAGCTCGTGGCGGAAGGACTCGGCCAGGGCGAGGAACTCGCCGAGGGAGTCCCAACGCAGGTGGTTTTCTTCCTCGACCTGCTGGACGTGCTTCGGAGCGGATCCGCCTGCACCGGTCTCGAAGAGGCCGCCGCCAGCCATGAGCGGAACGACGGAGAGCATCTTCGCGGAGGTACCCAGCTCGAGGATGGGGAAGAGGTCCGTGTTGTAGTCACGCAGAACGTTACCGGTCACGGAGATGGTGTCCTCGCCCTTGCGGATGCGCTCGACGGACGCCTTGGTTGCGGAGACCGGATCCATGATCTCGATGTCGAGACCCTCGGTGTCGTGGTCCTGCAGGTACTTCTTCACCAGCTCAGTGATGTTGCGGTCGTGGCCGCGCTCCGGGTCGAGCCAGAAGATGGCCTTCATGCCGGACAGGCGAGCGCGGTTGACGGCCAGCTTGACCCAGTCCTGGATCGGGGCGTCCTTGGTCTGGCATGCGCGCCAGATGTCGCCAGCCTCGACGTCGTGCTCGATGAGCACATCGCCAGCGGAGTTGACGACCTGGACCTTGCCGTCAGCAGCAATCTTGAAGGTCTTATTGTGGGAGCCGTACTCCTCCGCCTTCTGCGCCATGAGGCCGACGTTCGGGACGGTACCCATGGTGGTCGGGTCGAAGGCGCCGTTGGCCTTGCAGTCCTCGATGACGGCCTGGTAAACGCCAGCGTAGGAGGAGTCCGGGATGACAGCCAGGGTGTCCTGCTCCTCGTTGTTCTTGTTCCACATGTGGCCGGAGGTGCGGATCATGGCCGGCATGGAGGCGTCGATGATGACGTCAGACGGAACGTGCAGGTTGGTGATGCCCTTGTCAGAGTTGACCATGGCCAGGTCCGGGCCGTTTTCGAGGGCAGCGTCGAAGGCAGCCTTGATCTCCGCACCGTTCTCGAGGTTCTCGAGGCCCGCGTAGATGGCGCCCAGGCCGTTTTCGCCGTTGAGGCCAGCGGCGAAGAGCTCCTCGCCGTACTTGTCGAAGACGTCAGCGAAGAAGGCGCGGACAACGTGGCCGAAGAGGATGGGGTCAGAGACCTTCATCATGGTGGCCTTGAGGTGAGCGGAGAAGAGGACGCCCTCTTCCTTGGCCCGCGAGACTGCGTCTCGCAGGAAATCGTCCAAGGCCTTGGCCGACATGAAGGTGCCGTCGATGACCTCGCCCTCGAGGACCTTGAGGCCGTCGAGGAGGATCGTTTCGTTCTGATCGGCGGAGCCGATCAGCTTGATGGTCAGGGTGTCAGCGGCCGGCATGATGACGGACTTCTCGTTGTGGCGGAAGTCGTTGTCAGCCATGGTGGCAACGTTGGTCTTGGAATCAGCGGTCCAAGCGCCCATGCGGTGCGGGTTCTTCTTAGCGAAGTTCTTCACGGCGATGGGGGCGCGGCGGTCAGAGTTGCCCTCGCGCAGAACCGGGTTGACGGCGGAGCCCTTGACAGAGTCGTAGGCGGCGGCGATGGCCTTCTCTTCCTCGGTGGACGGGTTATCCGGGTAATCCGGGAGCTTGTAGCCCTCAGCCTGGAGCTCGGCGATGGCCTTCTTCAGCTGAACCAGGGACGCCGAGATGTTCGGCAGCTTGATGATGTTGGCTTCCGGCGTCTTAGCGAGCTTGCCCAGCTCTGCCAGAGCGTCATCGACCTTCTGGTCGCCGAGGGTCTCCGGGAACTGTGCCAGGATGCGGCCGGCCAGGGAGATGTCGCGGGTCTCGACCTCGATACCAGCGGTGGAGGCGAAGGCCTCAACGACGGGCTTGAACGAGTAGGTAGCCAGCAGCGGAGCTTCGTCCGTGCGGGTCCAGATGATCTTTGCCATGATTCTCCTAAATAAAGTTGAAAAAATCTTCGACGCTTAAGAATACCTGTTGTACGGTGTGCCTGCGACACGTTGGGTGGGTTTTGTGAGCGTGGTTAACCCCGTTTGAGCGGGGCGTAGTGCACATAGCTCGCAGTGAGTCTGGCATAGATAGAAGAGTGTGCGATGTGTTCGTGTAATGGAGATGTACGGGCTTAGCTTTTAAGTATCGAACCCCCTTGGAATGTGAAATGTGTATCATTACTATCGCTGGAGTACTTTCCGTCACATAGAGGAGCGTTGATGTTCACGTTCGAAACGTTTCCCGAAATAGTTGCAGTAGGGGGTTCGACCCCTTCTAGGCTTCAAGGTCGAGAAGCCGTTGCCGACAGTAAAGTTTCAATCCGGCTTGCTAATAAGAAGTCTTTGGAGAAATGTCTTCATCAGCTTGAGGTGTCCGACGCTCGGCTGGTTGAACGAGGCCCAAAGGTTCCGGACCCGTATGATTGGCAGTTCGTTATCAAAGAAGTTTTCCAAGATGGAGACGCGGTCGTCTACTCTGGAGTTGCTTGGTACGACATCGACTATTTCAATGAAAAAGAGTGTATTTCAAGACCCGCGACATTCCACTATGTTCAGTTCTATGGGGGCAGACCAAGCCGATGTATCGGTCGAGCATTGGATAAAATCAGCCTAAATGCAGCTCTTTAGAAGAGGTGGCGGCGAAGGGCTTTGTTTGGCTTATGCTTTGACCGCCACCTATTTTTTAATGTCAATGTGCGGGGCTATGACTAGCCTCTCAATTTCGCTCCACTTCGCCGAGCTTAATAAGGGTGAACTGTTAGTAGCGGGCATCTTTATCTCCGGAACCTGCGCCCAAGTTTTCGCAGTCCCCTTTCTGAGCCCGCTCTTCAACAAATTCAGCAGCTACCACATAGCGCTTTCTGCTCTGATTTTGGACCTATTGGGCTTATTGTCAATGGCAGCCTATCCAGAGCCAGTGGTTCTCATTCTCGGAAACCTCGTCACTGCATGTTTAAGTGGACTTTCAATCCCCTCCATTTTTGTCATTGTTGACTCGCGAGCCGGCGAAGGACAACAAGCGAAAGTCTTCTCCCTCTTAGATACAGCGCGCCTTGGCGGCGGATTCCTCGGGCCACCGCTAGGAGGAGTACTTCTTGACCAGAGAAACTTGCAGACAGCTCTCTTCGTTGAAGCTTGCGCCGTGGCATTCTCGCTGTTTGTCTTTTTCATCCTTTACACATTTACGTCCAGAGACAATCCACTTTCGCCTCAGGATGGAGAAGCCGCGCCGAGCTTTTTTCAAAAGGTGCTCGAAGCTCCTTCTCTCTTGCTAAAAAATAAAAGCTCTAGGTCCGCGCTAACCAGTATTTGGGGAGCGATCATCTGTACCTCGGTTTTCAACGTTGCGCTTGTCTTCTATGTGACAAAAACCCTCCACGCCAGCGGTACGTTGTATGCGATCGTTGCTCAGGCTTTTATCGTGGGCCGCATCTTTGGCGCACGGTTTTCAGCTCGCCTCAACTCAAATAACGCCAAAAAGGTCCTGACCGGGGCGGGTTTCACTATGGGGTGTTTTATAGCCTTACCTGGAATTATTCCCTCATTATGGCTCTGTATTCCGTGCTTCTTTCTTGGGGGAGTCTGTAATGCCGCTCAAGTGGCCGCACTACGAATCGTTATTGTCGGAGCGGTACCTGAGGGGGTTAAGCCCAAAGCGCTTTCTACAATGGGATCAATTAATAGCTCCGCGATGCTCATTGGATACATCATTGGGGCGCCGCTAGTAAGCACTATCGGCCCAGCTGCGGCGCTTGTCGTATCCGGAATCGGCACCTCTGTACTCACAGTAGGACCAGCCCTAAAAACTATCGTGTACAACGCCCTCGACAACAACTAGGTCCACGACATTCAATATGTCGTCAAAGTAGTGAGCGAGACTAATTAAAGAGGGTTAGTTTTCGGCGCGGCCGCGCTTCCAGTAGCCCATGAAGGACACTTGCTCGCGGGGGACGCCAACCTGCTTGACGAGCATGCGACGCATGGTGGTCACCAGCGTGGACTCGCCGGCGATCCAGAAGTAGGCGTCAGGAGCAGGCGAGGCGGTGTGGGCATCGGAGCTGGCGTCGAGGGGTTCGCCGGAGGCCGAGAAAACGGGGGTTTCCCACACCGTTTCCTCTGGACTCATTCCGGTGGGGGAGTACTCGGGAACCTCGGTTTTAAGCAGCTGCGCGGCGGCGGTGAGGAGTGCCTCGCCGTGCGGGCGGGTGCCGCGCGCGTAGTAGCGCACGTCCACGCCGTTGGGCGCGGCGAGGATCTGCTGGTCCTGGGCGTAGGGGACCTCAATGTGGGCAGTGCCGGTGAGTCCCACAGGAGTTGACGGCCATTCATCGATGATGCGCGCGATGGCGGGTAGGGCCGTCTCGTCGCCGAAGAGATGAATCTGGGAGGCGGAACCTGGAGAGAACTCGATGCCGTCACCGGAGGCATCGGAAAGCGGCGGCGCGATGACGAGGATTTCATCGCCGGGGCGCGCGGCCTGAGCCCACGCGCAGGCGGGGCCCGTCGCGCCAGGGGCGGTGTGCAGGACGAAGTCCACGTCAATCTCACTGCCCACATGGTTGCGCACGGAGTAGGTGCGCATGGGGCCGCGCGCGGCGGGATCGAGACTGTGCCAGTGGTCGAACCAATTGGCATCGCCCTCGGGAAGCGCAGGCAGTCCTTGAGATCCAGGGAAAATGAGCTTAATGCGCAGGTCGCGGGTGGGGCCGGCGGGGCCCATGTCTTCCAAGCCACCCAGGCGGATGCGCTGGAACGACGGGGAAATGCGCTGAGTGGAGACCACGTGGGCGCGGAAGGCGAGGAAAGGCATAGCTTCCTTTCTACTAGGCGAGTTGATTAGTGGGTGGTGGATGGGGTGGAGACGCGATGGCGGCCGATGGGCATGACTGCGGGTGCGCCGGAGACGGGATCGCGCACGATGGTGGAGTCGATGCCGAAGACCGCGCGGACGGTGTCTTCGGTGACGACGTCTGCAGGAGTGCCGTGGGCGAGGACTCTGCCGTGGGAGACGGCGATGAGCTCGTCCGAATAGCGCGCGGCGAGGTTGAGATCGTGGAGGACCATGACGATGGTGGTCCCGCGTTCCTCGTTGAGGTCGACGAGGAGATCGAGGACGTCGAGTTGATGCTTGACGTCGAGGTATGTCGTGGGCTCGTCGAGGAACAGCACGTCGGTGCGCTGTGCGAGCGCCATGGCGATCCACACGCGCTGGCGTTGGCCGCCGGAGAGTTCGTCGACGCTGCGCTCGGTAAGTTCTGTGAGACCGGTGGCCGCGAGGGACTGGGCGACGATGTCGTAATCCGCCTGCGACCACTGGCCGAGGAAATTCTGGTGCGGCGAGCGGCCGCGGCCGACGAGTTCGGCGACGGTGATGCCTTCGGGCGCGGTGGGGGATTGCGGCAAGAGCCCCAGGGTGCGCGCAAGTTCCTTGGTGGGAACCGACGAGATGTCGCGGCCGTCGAGGAGGACTGAACCGCCCGCGGGCTTGAGCAGACGCGAGAGCGTGTGGAGCAGCGTCGACTTACCGCAACCGTTGGGTCCGATGATGGAGGTGATGCGGCCCGGCGTGACGGTGAGACTGAGATCGTCCAGGATGGGCGTGCCGCCGTAGCCGACGGTGAGCGAATCCGCGCGGAGTTCGGAGTGCATGGAAGCTCTTTTCTTTGTAGGTGGGTTTATCGGGCGTTGCGTTGTGTTGTTACCGGCGGGCGCGGGTGAGCAGATAGATGAGGAAAGGCGCGCCGAGGGCGCCGGTAATGACGCCCACGGGGTAGCGGGTACCCAAGGCGAATTGCCCCGCGAGATCGGAGGCGAGGACGAGGACAGCGCCGATGAGACCGGCGGGCAGCGGAGAGGTGAGCCCTCCCGGGTAGAGCCGAGTGGCGATGGGTCCGGACATAAAGGCCACGAAGGCGACGGGGCCAGCAGTGGCGGTGCCCACGGCGATCAGCGTGACGGCGCCGGCGATGAGTGCGACCCGCACGACGCCCAGGCGCAGGCCGAGGCCGGTGGCGAGGGCATCGCCAAGCCGGAGTACCGCGAGTTGGTGGCGGCCGATTGTCATAAGCGGTACGCAGAGCGCGACGGTGAGAAGCAGCGGGGCGCCGCGCTCCCAGCTCATCGTGTTGAGAGAGCCGGTGATCCAGCGGGTGGCGGTTCCGAGGTCCCATGCCGCGGCGCGGGAGAGCTGGTACGTCACCCAGGAATTGAGGATGGCGGAGATGCCAATTCCGATGAGAATGAGCCGGGTACCGGAGAAACCTGACTTGAGGCTGAGCAGGTAGATCACCGCGGCGACGACGAGTGAGGCGGCGAGCGACAAGGCCGAGACGGCGGTCTGTGACCAATGGAAGGCGACGATGCCCGTGACGCCCGCGGCGGAGGCCGCCGAGGAGATGCCGATGATGTCAGGCGAGGCAAGCTGATTGCGCAGCATGGTTTGGAAGGTGGTTCCTGCGATGCCAAACGCGAGGCCCACGGCGACGGCGACGGTGGCGCGCGGCAGGCGCAGCTCGCCGACGCTAAAGGACGCGCCGGGGACGGTCTGCCCGGCGATGACGCGGGCGATGTCGCCGAGCGAGTAGGTCACCTCCCCGAAGACGAGGCTGGCGAGCCATAGGCCGCCGACGAGGAGGACCAGGACAGTGGTGCGCAGAGCGTGCGAGCGTGCACGATTACGGCGGGCGGCGCGGGTGTCGCGGGCGAGTTCGTGCTGCGTGCGGGGCGCGGGCGTGGTGGTCGTGGCGGTCATGCGAGTTCTCGTATCTTCGTGCGGCGGATTATCCAGATAAACAGAGGGGCGCCGAGGAAAGGCGTGAGGATGCCTACGGCGAGTTCTTCGGGCCGGGCGATAAGCCGGCCCACCGTGTCCGCGACGGTGAGGACGACCGCACCGCCGAGCGCGCACGCTGGCAGGAGGACGCGGTGATCGGTGCCGACGAGCACACGCATGAGGTGCGGGACGATGAGCCCGATGAAGGCGATGGGGCCGGCAAGCGCCGTTGCACAGCCGCAGAGGATAACCGCGCCGATGGTCGCGAGAAGCCGCGTGCGGGCGGCATGGAATCCCAGACCGCTGGCGAGACTATCGCCCAGCGCTAGGGCGTTGAGCCCGTGCGCGCAGTAGGCGGCGATGCCGGCGCCGAGGAGTAACAGCGGGGCCGCGGCGGCGAGGTGTGGCCATTGCGCGCCGCCCACGGAGCCGATCTGCCAGAAGCGGAAGGTATCCATGACGTCGGCGCGGGGGAGCACGATGGCAGAGACGAGGCTGGAGATGGCCGCCGCAGTGGCCGCGCCCGCGAGCGCCAGCTTGAGCGGCGTCGCTCCGCCGCGGCCGAGCGATCCCACCGCGTAGACGAAGGTCGCGGCCAAGAAGGAACCGACGATGGCCACGGCCATGGTGCTGAATGGGCGGGCGAGCCCGAAGAACGTGATGCCAGTGACGACGGCGAGCGATGCCCCAGCGAGCACCCCGAAGATGCCGGGATCGGCGAGCGGATTGCGGGTGACGCCTTGAAAGACCGTGCCCGCGACGGCGAGGCTTGCGCCAACGAGGACGGCAAGGATCGTGCGCGGCACGCGGACATAGGCTGCCGCCTGCGCCGCAGTGTCAGCGTGTCCCTGCAACGCGGCGAGGGCGTCGGTCACGCCGATGACGCGGACGCCAAACATGACAGACGCAACGACGGCGAGTACGAGCGCGAGGAGCGTGCCGGCGAGGACAAGGCTGGCGCGGCGGGCGTGCGTGCGGGTGCCTGAGTCCGGGCCTGAATCGGTGCTTGGGCGGGGATGCGGGCGGTTCGGGGATTCGGTGGTCTCGGGAAGACGGGGCATCTGGTGCGTCACGGCGGGTTACTGTGCTGGTTACTGGGCGGCGTCGTTGAGGAGTGAGAAGTAGTCGTCGATGGTGGCCGGAATGGACAGCGGCGACTCGTTGGATGCGGCACCCAGCGGTCCCTCCGGCAGCCAGGCGACGTGGCCATTCTTGATGGCGGGGATCTTGGACAGCAGCGGGTCTTTTTGCATGTCCTTGAGCGCCTGGGCGTCGGCCTCCGCGCTGCCCTGGGAGTAGGAGACGAAGAGATCGACGTCCTCGAAGAGCTCTGGCTGCTCCGCGGAGACCTCGACCCAGAAGGAGTCGGCGCCCTCGGTGTTGTCCTTGACCACCTGCGGCACGGCGAGGCCGTGGTTGGCGAGGAAGCCCATGCGGGGATCCTCGGTGGTGTAAAAGCCCACCTTGGACGGATCGGAGGCGCCGCCGAAGGAGGTAAACAGCACCTTCTTGTCCTTGAGATCGGGGTAAGAGTCCAAGGTCGAAGAGACCTCTTTATCGAGGGCAGCGAGCAGCTCTTTGCCCTCGTCCTCCTTGCCCAGGGCCTTCGCATTCATAGTGACCATGTCCTCCATCGAGGTGGTCCACGGCTGGGTGGGGTAGGCGACGACGGGTGCGATCTTGGACAACGTGTCGTAATCCTCCTGCGTGAGTCCCGAGTAGGAGGCGAGGATGACGTCCGGCTTGGTTTCCGCGACCTGCTCGTAGGGAATGCCGTCCGTCTCATCGAAGAGAACAGGGGTCTCCGAGCCGAGCTCGGTTAGCTTGTCTTCGACCCAGGGCAGGATGCCATTGCCATCGTCGTCGCCCCACGTCACCTTCGACATGCCCACGGGGGCGATGCCGAGGGCCAGCGGTACTTCGTGGTTGCCCCAGCCTACGGTGGCGACGCGCTGCGGGGCGGCCTCGATGGTGGTCTCGCCGAAGGCGTGCTGGACGGTGACGGGGAACGCCGCGGCGGAGTCAGAGGAGGACTGTGCGTTGGGCGCGGATTGGGAGTCAGAGCCGCCAGTGGTGGCGGAATCCGTGGACGAGCATCCGGTGAGCGCGAGCGAGAGACACGTGAGCCCAGCGAGCGTTGCGGTAAGCGGGCGCGCACCGAGACGTGAGAACGTGCGAGCGGAGGAACGTGCGTGAGCCATAATCAGAGACATCCTTCATGGTAAGTAAGGCTTGCGTTGTTTAGGTGAGCCTACGCTACCACCTACGGCCTGTGGGAAAGAAAGGCGCAGCCTACCGGGGATATCGGGCGGGCGGTGAGTGCACCATGTCACACGTGGTGAGTCATGTCTGATTCGTCGTGAATGTCGCTTCCAACTTACGAAGAGCACTCATAATTAGCTAACGTCCTTGCTCGTGACTGACTCCTCCGCAAAGACTGACCAGCGTAAGCATCCCCGCGACCCCAACGCCCCGCGCGTGCCGCGCCAGACCGAGATTTCCTCGACGCGCCGCACCCTCGTCATGCTTGCCATGGCGCTGGGCGCATTCGCTATCGGCACGACCGAGTTCGTGTCCATGGGCTTGCTGCCGCTTATCGCGCACGATTTCGGGATGTCTGAGGACTCCGCGTCGATTCTTATCTCTATCTACGCGCTCGGTGTCGTGGTGGGCGCGCCGGTGATCTCCGCGGTGACAGGCAAGCTCCCGCGCCGCCGCCTGATCCTGCTGCTCATCGCGTTCCTGCTCGTGGGCAACCTCTTTACGGCGTTGGCGCCCAACTTTGCGGTGCTCGTCATCGCCCGCTTTGTTGCTGGCCTGCCGCATGGCGCGTATTTCTCCGTGGCCAACCTGTCCGCGGCCTCCATGTCCCCGGCGGGCGACCGCGGTAAGGCCATGGCGTTTGTGGGCATGGGCCTGGCTGTCGCCACCGTCGTGGGTGTGCCGGCCGCACAGGCGCTCGGCCAGGCCATGACGTGGCACGCGGCGTACCTCCTGGTGGTCATCATTGCGCTCGCGACGATGGTCCTGCTCTACTTCCTCATGCCACACATGACGAAGATGCAACAGACCTCCCTGGCCACGGAGATGGGCGCGTTGAAGAACTCCCAGGTGTGGCTCACGGTCTTCATGGGCATCGCCGGTTTCGCGGTCATGTTCTCCATCTACACTTACATCACGTGGACCATGACGGAGGTCGCTGGCATGGACGCGAAGTGGACGTGGGCTGTGCTCATGGCCTACGGCATTGGCATGACGCTGGGCAATGGCGCCGGCGGTGCCATGGCAGACCGCAACATGGACGGCGCCATCCTCATCGCGCTCACGTGCATGCTGGGCCTGGCCGTCGCCTTCTACTTCGCCGCGCACAATGCATGGACCGGAGCCCTCGTCTTCGGCGTCCTCGCTTTCTTCGGCTCCGTCCTCGTGCCCTCGCTGCAGCTGCGCCTCATGGAGGTCGCCGGTGATGCCCAGGCGCTCGCCTCCGCGCTCAACCAGTCGGCCCTTAACATCGCGAACGCGATGGGCGCCGCCATCGGCGGCATTGTCGTGGGCGCCGGTTTCTCCTACAACTCGACGGCGCTGGCCGGTGCCGCGCTTGCCCTCGTGGGCGTTTCCCTGTGGTTCGTCACGATGTGGGATAAGCGCCGCATCATGCGTCGCGACCCGGAGGCGTTTGCGCCCAAGGTCAAGATCGTCGAGCAAAGCTAAAACGCACTCACTCGCACTGTACGCAAGGACACCATATACAAGGACACCACGCGGATAGTCGAAGAATCCCAGCCCACCGGCCGGGCGCCCCGCCGCCGGCTCCACCGCCGCCCCATTCCCGCCAGACGGAGATGGGGCGGCGTCGCCGTACCATCGCCATGCTCGCCATGGCACTCGGCGCCTTCGCGCTCGGTACCACGGAATTTACCTCCATGGGCTTGCTGCCACTCATCGCGGCGGACTTCGGGGTGAGTGAGGACACCGCCTCGGCCATCATTTCGGCCTACGCGCTCGGTGTGGTTGTCGGCGCGGGCTTGGGCTTCGGCTCGCCGGCGCTTGCTGGCGCCGCGCTCTCAGNGCCGCTTGCAAGCAGCGCAACGAACTCAACCCGGGCATGAACGCCTGGTTGGCCCAGACCCCGGCGGACGTTGTGCTCATGCAGGAAGTGCGCGCGAACCCCAAGGAGACGGAGAAGGCCCTGGCGCCGTCGCTCGAGGCGGGCTGGCACCTGGTTCAGGCTGAGTCGGATGCCAAGGGCCGCGCTGGCGTGGGCATCCTCTCCCGCACGGAGCTTTCCGATGTCTCTGTGGGTTTCGGTTCCTTTGCATCTTCCGGTCGCTACATCGAGGCCACCGTCGCCAACGGCGAGCGCGTCGCCTCCCTCTACCTGCCCAGCGGCGACACGGACTCGCCCAAGCTGGATGAGAAGTACCGCTTCCTGGACGAGTTCGCGGATGTGCTCGAGGAGCGTGCCAACGAGTTTCCACAGATGGTCATCGGCGGGGACTGGAATATCTGCCACCGCGCGCAGGACCTGAAGAACAACAAGGCGAACGAGAAGAAGGCTGGCCACCTGCCGGAGGAGCGCGCCTTCATGGACTTCGTCTTTGGCGCATTCCCGGATTCTGAGCCGCAGGTCAAGGCGCGCCTGGGCGAGTACCACGGCGTGGTGGAGTACGCGACGAAGACGGATTGGGCGGCTCGCGCGGCCGGCCATGAGCCGGTGTGGTTTGACGCCGCGCGTCGCCTCCAGCCGGAGCTGGAAGGCCCGTACACGTGGTGGACCTACCGTGGTCAGGCCTTCAATAACGACGCAGGGTGGCGCATCGATTATCAAGCCGCGACCCGTGCGATGCTCGACCGCGCCGTGCGCACCTGGGTCGACAAGGCCCCGAGCGTCGAGGAACGCTGGTCCGATCACTCGCCGCTTGTGGTGGAGTACCGCTAAGGCTACCCCCGCGCGAGCGGCCGAAAGCGGGCATTAATGGATTGAAGCGTGTGCCGGGTGTTAAACTCTGTGACGTCTATATCATTCTTTCCTCGCGAGAACTTGGAGCAACTGCATGGCACGCGCAGCAATTGAATTCATCCTCGGCGCTGTTATCTTGGCCGCCGCCATCTGGTGGTTTAGCGTCGAAGGCCCGTCCTTCCTGTCCCTGGCACCGATGGTCCTCATGGGCGTAGGCGGCGCACTCATGGTCGCTGGTTTCTCTAACGCGCTGGATACCCACAGCCCGACCAAGCGCAAGATCTAGTTCTCGCGTTCACGACGCTGAACCGCCCTTCCCGTTTCGGGAGGGGCGGCTTTCGCTCTGTGGGGGAGTTGCGCACGCCGGTGGGTGTTGACATGAAGAATGGCCGTGTAGCGCGAGGCTAACCCTGGGCCTTGCACGCAGGAGGCCGCGCACTACACTGAATGACTATGACTGAACAGAATTCTGCAGCAACCGCGGGGAGCACCGACGCCGCGACGCACCGCGTCCTCTCCGGTATCCAGCCCACGGCGGATTCCTACCATTTGGGTAATTACCTGGGAGCCCTCAAGCAGTGGATTGACTTGCAGGATTCCTTCGAGGCCTTTTACTTCATCCCGGACCTGCACGCCATCACGGTGGAGCAGGATCCCGAGGCGCTGCGCCAGCGCACCATCGCCGGTGCCGCCCAGCTCATCGCCCTGGGCATCGATCCGGAGAAGTCCACGCTCTTCGTGCAGTCCCACGTTCCGCAGCACACGGAGCTCACCTGGGTCCTGCAGTGCCTCACCGGTTTTGGCGAGGCCTCACGCATGACGCAGTTCAAGGACAAGTCCGCCAAGCAAGGCTCGGACCGCACCTCCGTGGGCCTGTTTACCTACCCCATGCTCATGGCGGCGGACATCCTGCTGTACTCGCCGGACTTCGTGCCGGTGGGGGAGGACCAGCGCCAGCACCTCGAGCTCACGCGCAACTTGGCCGAGCGCTTCAACGCCAAGTATGGCGAGACCTTCCGCGTGCCCGAGCCGTTCATCCCGGAGGGCTCCGCGAAAATCTACGACCTTCAAGATCCGACCTCTAAGATGTCGAAGTCGGGTTCGAACCCGAAGGGCATCATCAACTTGCTCGACGATCCGAAGACCTCGGCCAAGCGCATCAAGTCCGCCGTCACGGATGATCTGGGTTCTGTCGCCTTCGACCGTGAGACCCAGCCGGGCGTGTCCAACCTCCTTATCATCCAGTCCGCGCTTACCGGCGAATCCGTGGATGCCCTGGTCGAGAAGTACGCAGGTCAGGGCTATGGTCACCTCAAGGTCGACACTGCCGATGCCCTCCAAGCGTTCACCACGCCGCTCAAGGCACGCTATGAGGAACTCATGACGGACCGCGGCGAGCTCGAGTCCATCCTTGCCCGCGGCGCGGAGCGCGCGCAGGAGATCGCGCAGCCCCTGCTCGATAACGTTTATGACAAGGTTGGCTTCCTCCGCCCCCGCCGTGGCTAGGACCACGATATTCTAGGACGAGTAACTTATTTCTTTCTAAGAAAGGACTCTCGTCCGCATGACAGCAGCGTCATCTCCGTCTACGAAGAACGACGAGGCACGCACCGACGTGTACGGCATTGAACGCGCATATGATGACGAGCCAGGTGCCGTCGACAAAGTGCGTGAGCGTTCGCCCTTCGTCGACCACATCATGCGCACGCTCGATCGGTACGGGTCTGAGGGCGGCAACCAGTTCGCCGCAGCCACCACGTACTACTCGGTGCTCGCTATCTTCCCGTTGCTCATGCTGCTTACCGCGGGTGCGGCAACGGTCTTGGCATCGCGCCCCGATCTTTTTCAGCAATTGCAGGACCGCATCACCGAGTCTGTCTCGGGTGATTTAGGCTCGACACTCAACGAGGTTCTTGAAACCGCCGTCGATCAGCGCGGCGCCATGTTCGGCATCGGTGGTCTGACCACCCTGTGGTCCGGCTTGGGATGGATGAACAACCTGCGCGTTGGTATCTCCGCGATGTGGAAGATCGACGCGAATGAAGGCGGCACCTTCATTCAAAAGAAGCTTAGCGACTTGCTCGGCCTCATCGGTTTGCTCGTCGCGCTCGTCATCGCCTTCGGCGTTACCGCAGCCGGTTCGTCTGGACTCACGCAGAAGGTTTTCGACTGGGTGGGCATTGAATCTTTCCCCGGCATGAATATCGTGATCTTCCTCGTCGGCCTAGTGGTCGGTCTCATTGCGAACTTCCTCGTGTTCGGGTGGCTCATTGTCATCCTGCCGCGCACTAAGGTGCCGAAGAAGTCCGGCCTCATGGGTGCCCTTATCGGCGCCGTGGCCTTTGAGGTCCTCAAGCAGCTGTCCACCGTCATCATGTCCTCTGCTGCAGGCAACCCGGCGGGCGCCGTCTTCGGCCCCGTCATTGTCCTCATGGTTGTCATGTACCTCGTCTGGCGCGTGGTGCTCTATGTCTCAGCCTGGACGGCGACGACGGAGCAGTCTCTCGTCAACGCCGAGGACGTGGACGTCCCCGCACCGGCGATTATTCGTGTGCGCAACGAGATGAAGAGCGGTCCGTCCACGGGCACCACGCTGGGCATTGGCGCGGCTCTCGGCGCGGTGGGCGCCGGTCTCGTGGCCCTGCTCCGCCGCAAGTAGCTCATCCGCACGTCACCCCGCCGTTCGCTCGAGCGAGTCGTGGCGCGGGCGATACAATAGCGCCACAAACACACCCAGCAGAGTCTCTGCGGCACCCCGCGCGGCGCTCTCGCAGCGCGATGGGGTGCGCAGTGCAGCAACGAAAGGATCCGTGAGCGTCCATGCATGCACCGAACCTCTACACCCACTTTGGTCTTGATCCGCAGGAGAACTCGACTGCTCTGGGCGTATTGCTTTCGGCGCGCGACGCGCGCCTGTCTCAGCAGGGCTATTCCACGTCGGCGGATACGCGGCGTGAGACGAATATCGGCTACGGCATCCTAGGCAACGACGAGGCCCGCGCGCTTTACGATGAAGCGCTCCGCGCTGGCCGTGGCGTCACGTGGGCGCAGTTGCAGTACCTCTGCGACTTTGGCACGTGGCCACAGGACTACACGGGGTGGACGGAACCCGACCACGACACTAACGCGCAGGCCGCCAGCGCCCCGCAGCCGCACCAGCACGCACAGCCGGGCCCTGCGCAGAACCCTTATGGCCAGTACGCCCAGCTCGATCAACCTGCGGTGAACCCGTACGGTTCTTCTCTTAACTTCGCACACACGCCGGGCGTGGGGCCGAATAACAACGTGCCCAGCCCCGCGCACCCAGTGTGGGGACAGCCCACCGGCGTCGTGGATTACGGCGCGGTCGCGCAACGCGCCACGCCCGGCACTCGCTGGGCAATGGGCATCGTGGACGGTTTCCTCGCCACGATGGTCGGCGGTGCGGTGCTTGCGCCGCTCAGCGTATTCGGCGACAGCGGAGACGCCATCGCTGCGCTCCTCTTCTTCGTCGTCTTCTCGGCGTACTTCATCCTCCCCGAGGTGCTCTGGGGCGGCAGCCCCATCAAGCTGGCGGCAGGCTACGAGGTGCGCGACGTCGACACGCACGAGCGGCTTAGCCCGCGACAGGCGATGAAACGAAACTGGTTCCGCCTCGTCAACATCGTGCCGGGACTCGGCCAGCTCGTCGGTTTCATTGGTGGACTCATCAGCGTCGGCACCATCTCGCCCGATAACGGCATGCTGGGTGCCCACGATCGCTTCGCTCATGCCGAAGTGGTCAAGCGTTCGTCGCGCCGCTAGACATACGAATGTTCATCCGGGAGCCGCGGCATGTGCGTGGGACAAAGGCTAGCGCTTGTGGTGGCGACCCGTCGTCCCGCGGAGTGTGAGCACCGCGGCGATAAGCGCGAAGAGCCCGACGAGGCCCACGATGAGCCAGCTCATCCACGGCTTGAGATCGTCGAGGACTGGGTCGTAGGCGTGTGCGCGCGCTGAGGTGGTGGGGGCATCGGAAGGCTCCGCGGCGTTGGGCGCGACAGGGGCCTGCGTGGCCGTCACCGTGGGGGTCGCGGAAGGATCCTCGGCGGGTGCCAGCGTGCCCACGCCCTGGCCGGGGCGGACGTCATAAGACTCGTGGAGCAGTTTTTGGGCCTGCTCCCACGCGCGGGGGCCGTGCTCCACGGTGGTATTGAGGATGATCGCCATGAGGCGACGGCCGCCGTGGTTGACGGCGCCGACGAAGGTATGGTGCGCGTCATCCGTGTATCCGGTTTTGCCGCCGATGCCCTCCGGATCGTTCATGAGCAGGCCGTTGTCGTTCCACAGCTCATAGCCGGGCAGGTCGCCGTAGCCGGGGAAGTCGACGTGATCCGTGTTGACCAGGCGCGCGAAGGTGGGGTTGCGGTACGCGGCCTGGTAGATGAGGCCTAGGTCGTAGGCCGAGGTGGACATGCCTGGCGCGTCGAGACCGGAGTAGCTCGCGGCGACGGTGTCGGTGGTGCCCAGCTCGTGGGCCTTCTTATTGACCTTGTCGAGGGTCGCCTTATCGCCGCCCAGGGCTTGGGCGAGCGCGTGCGCGGCATCGTTGCCTGAGGCCATGACGAGGCCTTGAAGAAGTTGCTCGATGGTGTAGACACCGCCCTCGCCAATGCCCACGGCGGAGCCGTCCGCGTTCGCGTCCTCCGCGGTGGCGGTGTATTTCTGGTTGAGGTCGAGTTCCTCGATGGCGACGAGTGCGAGGAGCACCTTGATGATGGACGCCGGGCGGTAACGCCCGTGCGGATCCTTCATCGCGATGATCTCGCCTGAGTCAACGTCTGCGACGAGGAACGCCGCGGCAAGGACGTCCTTGTCCACCGTGAAACCCTTCGGCGCTTTCACGCCGCAGTCGCTGGTCTGCGTAGCCGGCAGGGGAGTGGGCGCAGGTTGGCCCGGCGCGAGACGCTCCGAGGTCGTCACCGGCTCTGGCGGCACGAGGGACTGCGGACACGTATCCGTGTTGGGTGCCTCCGTGCGGTAGGTCGGGGTGACGGACTCTTCTGTGGCGTCGCCTTCCTCGCCCGCCTGGTCGCCAGCGGGGCCGCCTGCGGGGTCGCCTGGGGCCGGTGCNNCTGAGGACTGGGGCGCTGAGCGCCGCGGAACACACCGCGGCGAGCGACAGGGTGGCGAGCTTTTTCATGACGTGAAACATCTTAGGCGCCCGCCTACGATGGTGGGCATGCATGACGCACCTTTGATTAGCCCGGAAAATAAGGACTCGGACCGCGACACCTTCGCTGGCCTGCCGAAAGTCACCCTCCAAGAGCATGTGCCTTCCGATGCCGCCACTCCCGCAGACCTCACGGCGGCCACGGCCGCCGCGGTGGCGGCGTTGGCCGCCGATAATGCCGTCTACGCGGAGCTGCGTCTCCATGCGGAGACTTATCCTTTCAGCGCGCAGGAGGCTGTCGATGCCGCGCTTGCCGGGCTCGATCACGCGGGGATCGACGCCCGCCTCGTGATCATGGGCTTGCGTGGGTCCACCACCCTGCAGGAGTTGGCCGCGCTAACCGTCGCCGCCGCACGCAAGGACAAGGCTGACCGCGGCACCGAGGGCGCCCGCGTCGTCGGCTTTGCTCTGGGCGGCGATGTGGCGCAGCCCTTACCGGATTTGGACGCGCTCGTTGCCACCCTGCGCAGGGGCTTCCTTCCTTTCGAGCTTCACGCTGACGGCGAGCTCGACGATGTTGCTGCGGGCGTGCAGGCGGGCGTGAACCGTCTCTCCCACGCGACGGCGCTGGTAGATGACTTCACCGCGAACCTTGACGGCATCGCTCCGGGCGAGGTCTCCGGCTGGGTGTGCGACCGACGCATCCCGGTGACCTTTAGCCCCGCGGTAGAAATCATGCGCGGCCAACTCGAGGAGTTGTCCGATCACCCCTTGCCGCTTCTGCAGCAGCTGGGCTTTACGTGCACTATCTCTGCCGGACTGCCGGAGGTGGGCACGCTCACCGACCAGTTCGTCGCGCTCAACGAGACGTTTAGCTACGGTCTCGAGGAGTTCTTCGACCTCACCGTCAAGGCCGTGGAGAACGCCTTCGCTCCGCAGGTCGTGCGTGAGAAGCTCCTGGAGACGACCATCCTGCCGGCCTACGAGGAACTCGGCGACCCCGAATTCGCCGAGGACGCTCTCTTCCGCGGCGAGGACGCGGACGGTGCTAGCGACCACGATCACGGTCATACGCACTAGCCCGATGTCTCGCGCCCGGCACGCTTCCTGAAGACGGCCTGCCAGGAACCGACGAACACGCTGTTCAATGCGCCAGTGGCGCCGCGGTGGGGTGCCATCGCGCGGTGACGCGTGTTCAATGGGGGTATGTCTTCAGCGTCAAACACTGCGTCTTCGGTGCTTATCATCCTGCCTGCCGAGGCGGACTTTGATGCCGCTGCCTTCGTCGACGCGCACCGTACTGCGAAGGCGGCTGGGCACTATGTTGTACTTGCCACACCGGGCGGGGCACAGCCACAGGTAGACGAGACCGAGCTCCAATCCTTGGGCCCTGACGCGGCGACGCGGGTGCGCGGCTATCTGGAGGAGTGCACCCTCGCGTTGCTGAGCCCCCGCGCGCTGCACACCGTGGACGAGGCCTCCTTTGCCCAGGTGATTATCCTGGGCGAGCCCGCCGTGGGGCAGGAGATTCACCGCTTCGCCGCCACACGCCGCGCTGCTCGACGGCCACTCGCAGTACTCGGCGGCGATGTCCCTGCCACTCGGGACTTTGCGACTTCAGACTCCGGGGTTTCGGAGCCTGAAGAACCGGCGGCGTCGGAAGCAGACGTCGTCTCCCTTGATGCCGTACGGCGTTCCCGCACCCACACGAAAGAATAGTGATGTCCCCTACCTGTTCCCGTTTCCTTTCCCGCGCCCTTCTCAGCGCTGGTGTTCTTGGTGTCCTAGGCGCGGCGGCTGCCCTCGTGCCGCAGTGGCGTGCCGACCGCAGCGCCGTCTCGCCGACGCTGCGCACGCCCGCGACGTGGGTCCCGTTTACGAATGTGCCAGGCGCAGTGGCTATGACGATCGCAGGACTGGGGCGCCGCGCCGTCATGGCGCAGCCCACCGGCGACGATGTGCAGGCCTCCCGCCTGCGTGTGCAGTCACCCGAGGGCGTGTCCTGCGACGTACACGTGCTCGTGCCGGACTCTGTGGATGCCGCGGCGGATGCACCCGACTGGGGCGACATACCGGTCATGGTGTGGACGCACGGTGGCGGACATTTGGTCGGTGCGCCGGAGATGTATGACACTCGCAACGCGGCCATCGCGCGAGCGCTGGGCGCCATCATCGTGGCACCGTATTACCCCAAGGCCCCGGCGAATCCCTTCCCGGCGGACTTTGACGTCTGCTACGCGGCGCTGCGCTGGGCACAGGAACGCACCTCCGGCCCCGTGGCGGTGTGTGGCGATAGCGCCGGCGGCGGACTAGCCGCAGGCCTTGCACAACGCGCGTTCGATGAGGGCCATCCCATTGTCTTCAACGGGCTGGTCTATCCCATGCTCGACCACCGCACGGGACAGCGCCCCGTCGAGGGCGGGCGCGGGCACTTTGTGTGGACGGCTAACTTCAACCGTGCGGCGTGGGCTGCGTACCTCGGCGCTGATCACCTTGAGAGGGAGCCGGAACCCTATGCGTCCCCCGTCGAGCGCGGCGACTTTACCGGCATGCCGCCGACGTGGATTTCCATCGGCACGCTCGATCTCTTCTACGACGAGTCGTGTGCCTACGCGGACAAGCTGCGGGAGGCGGGCGTTCCCGTCGACTTCGTGGAGGTTCCCGGTGCCTACCATGGCTTTGACGCGCTCGCGCCGAAGTCACCGGAGACTGCCCAGCTCACCGCAAACCTCATCGCGGCGCTGCGGCCGTACCTGCTTCCCTAAAGCGCGGAGGAGAACATGTAGTCGCACAGCAAACGCCCGCTGCCCACGTCGATGACGTGGGGCAGCGGGCGTTCGGTGTTCGCACGGCGCCGGGGTGACCGACGCAGTGCTCTAGCAGCGGTTATCGTGCTGTTTAGAACTTGGAGAAGCGCTTGATGAGCATCTCTTCCAGGCTGCGCCAAGCGGAGGAATGATCGCTGTATGGCTTGGACGGCACGTAACCAGCATGCTCCGTGGAGCCGAGCATATAACCCAGGTAGTCCTGGAAGCGCGGGTTCGCCAACATGAAGGAGTTAATCGAGTCGTCGCCGGCCCAGTCTGCGGCGTCCGCGCAGATTTCGTAGGCACGAGCGAGCTGGTCGTTGTCCACGGCCTCCGGACCTTGCTCGATGTCGCGCACGAGGTTGTTAAACGTGTACTGGTTGTCCGGGTGAACCTGGACCTCAAGCTCGCCGGCGTTGGCGGCGGTGATGATGTCCTCCCACGTGGACACATGGGCGAGGTCATGGTCATCGTTTTCCATGATCCAGCGCACGAGCTGCTTCGGGGTGGGGAAGGAGTAAATCTCGCCCCATTTGCCCAGGAAGACCGGGCGCTCGCCCAGATAGGTGCGCAGCGTGTAGACGGTCTTACGGTCGATGGTGATCTTCACCGGGTCGATACCAGCGGCGGCCCACACCGACTTGTCGTACGGATCCGCGGCGGCGGCTTCGGCCTTGCGGGCTTCCTCGTCCTCCTGACGCTTCTTGGCCGCGGCAGCGGTGGCGGCGGAGATACGCGCGGCGGCGTCGGTCACCTTATCCTCACTGAAGTCCGTGGTGGGAACGACCTTGACGTGCTTGTCGAGGTCTTCGATGATCTCTTTCCAGTTGGTGAGGATGACGCGGCCCACGCCGGACCACTCGCGCAGGCCTTCATCGCCCGTGTAGTGCTCAGAGCCGCGCACCGTGTTGCGCAGGATGGAGTGCGTGGCGAAGAAGATGGTGGTGTGCTCGGCACCCGCGACCGAGGCGAGAGCCTCGGCGACCTCCAAGTCACGTGCGACGGTGGACACGGCCTCGTGGCCGGGGCGCTCCGCCAGCTTGGCAGGCATGCCGATGAGGTCGTAGTCATCGCGCGGCGCGACGGAGACGCGGTTCGCGGGCCGCGAGTTGAAAGCTTCCCAGTTGGGGTGATCCAGCAAGTCGTGACGCTGGCCTGACTCCAAGAACGTCAGCAGCTCGGCCTCGGTGCGGAAGAGGAGGATCGACTCATCATCGCCCAAGAAGGCTTGCCACTCCGTGCCGTTCTGGCGCCACTTCGGGGCCCACAGGGTATAAAAGTCGCCCTCAGTCAGCGAGAGCTTAATCGGTACGATTGCGCGGGTGCTCATAAAAGCTCAGTCTACCCAACCGTGCGCGACGGATGCGCACGCGATCGCACTAGAGCAGAAGCGGCTTGTACCCATGCCGAGGCTGCGCCCATAAACTTCGGTGGAATTAGCCGGTCGGTCGCCAAAAGCCCTTAAACGCCATGCCCATGTTGGTGGTGCGCAGCGGGTTGGTCTGGACGGGGCTTCCGGCCTCGACGATCTGGCCGTCACCGGCATACATGGCCACGTGGCCGTCCCAGACGACGAGGTCCCCGGGCTGGAGCTCTGCGGCGGTGACTTGGCGGCCTACCGTTTGCTGCTCGGCAAGGCGCGGCAATTCGATGCCCGCCTGGCGCCACGCCCATTGCGTCAATCCGGAGCAGTCGTAGCCACCGGCGCCGGTCCCGCCCCAGGTATACGGAGTGCCGATTTGCGACAGCGCCGCGTTGACGGCGGCCTGACCTTGCGCGGAACTGCTGGAGCTGCTGGTGGCCGGACGTGCACTGCTGCCAGCGGTGGTGTCTTCCAGCGCAGCGGGGCGAATCTCGGGCGCGGCGGAGGGCGCGGGCGCGCCGGGAAGTGCACGGGACTGCTCCGACTTGAGCGAGTCTTTGGCGACGTGGCCTTCCTCGCTTACGGCCGAGGCGACGGCGCGACCGGCTATCTCTAGAAGGGGACGGGCGAGCGGAATGAGCTCATGGACGAGTTGCATAATGCGCTGCCCGGCCTCCGCGAGGCCACGCATGGCCAGCCCTTGCAGGGCGGCGCGGGCAGCCATCTGTGCAGCCGGATTGGGAATGAGCAAGCCCAGCGCCATGGGTACCGCCTCTTGGAGAAGTCGCAGGCCCAAGGCGAAGAGGTCACGAATGCACCCAAAAGCGAGTTGGCGGGCCTCGCGCTGCAGCTTTTCAATCTGCGCCGAGTCCGCTCGTAGCGAGTCCACGGCACGCAGGATCTTCTCTGGTGTGCCATCCGTGATGCGGGCCAGTTCGTGCACGCTCGAGACATCCGGCATGCGTGGCGTGGGGACGGCGGGAAGCTCGGCGGGACGCAGCGCCGAAATCTGGCGAATGGCGTCCATGATGACCATCATGAGCTCATCCCTCCGTTCCTGGACGTGGGGCGACGTTCTCGTTGGCGAAAGCCGCAGCGCCATCGCTGTCCACGGTGAGTGCTGCGTGCGTTGTCACGACGGCGACTTCTGCGAGATGTGCCAAGTCGGAGCGCATCATTTCGTCACGCGCGGCAACATTGTGAAACGCTGCGGTGAGCGCCGAACAGAAGTCACTGAGGCAGCCGCCCGGCAGTGAGGGCAGTGCCAAAGGTTGGGGTAGCGACTGTTGATCGAGGTCACGGGCAAGAGAGCGGGTTACTTCGGGGTCCAAGGTAAAAGTGTTCATGCCTCATTGGACTGTGCTGCGCGCCGAAAGGTTCCCACAAAATTTAAAAAAGCTTTTAGAGTAGGGGGCATGGATATCCACGTTGTAGACCACCCACTGGCTGCCTCCCGCCTCACGCTCATGCGCGACGCGCGCAGCGATAACGCCGCCTTCCGCGCTGCTTTGAAAGACTTGGGCACCATGCTCGTCTACGAAGCCGCGCGCGACCTGCCCGTTGAGCACTTTGACTGCGTGACCCCCGTGGACACCGCGCAAGGCACGCGCCTGCAAGACCCGCCGATCATCGTTCCCATCATCCGCGCCGGCCTGGGCATGATTGACCCCGCCTTGTCCATGATTCCGGATGCACAGGTTGGTTTCATCGGCATGGCCCGCGACGAGGAAACGCACGAGCCGGTGCCGTATCTCGAGGCGCTGCCGGAAGATCTGTCAGGCCGTACGGTCTTCGTTGTGGATCCCATGCTTGCCACGGGTGGTTCGCTGCTCCACGCCCTGCGTCTGCTTGCCGCGCGTGGCGCGACGAATATCACGGCTATTTGCATGGTCTCGGCACAGGAAGGCGTGGATGCACTGGCCAACTCCGGTCTGCCGGTGCGTCTCGTGACCGCCGTCATCGACCCTTCGCTCGACGAAGACGCGTACATCGTGCCGGGGTTGGGCGACGCTGGCGACCGCCTCTACGGACCACGCAATATTGACCTTTAAGCCGCAAGCAGCGGCCGCTGAGCTGCGGTGACGTAAGTGTTTCGCCGCAGCGGTGGCGCGTTCGTGGCCGTCGTTTTAGAATCCCGGGGTAGAAAGCCCGCGCTGGGGTGCGCGGGTCCGACTACTCGGGGGACACATGACTTTCGCTGTCGAACGACTCATGTGGTCAAGCTATGGCCACGGCTTTTCCATCACGCTCCAAGCGCTGCGCGAGGGCAGGAAGATCTCGCAGCAAGCGCTCGCAGACATCACGGGCTTATCGCGCAACCAGATTTCGAACCTAGAGCGAAACGATCATTACGGGGAGGGGCTCGCGGACCCACGCTTGTCCACCATCTATAAGCTGGCGCTCGGGCTTGAAGTCCCGCCGGCATCGTTGCTGCCTGGTGCGGCGCGCATGGTGGAGGAAATCTGCGCGCTGGATGGAGAGGATGACTGGACGCTCCTCGTGAAGCCGGAACACATCGCACCGTTTCCATCGGATTACGTGAATCGCCGGCGTTTTAGCGGGAAGTGGGCTTTTGAATAGCCCGGGGTTGGCCGCATTAAAACCGGGCCAGATTTTCTGTACCGCTTGGTCTAGTCTAGACTCGTTGGGAAAGACCCAGGAGGTACCTCATGAACGCTCGACCGAGCTCGCATTACGCTCACGCGGATACGTCGATTGACGTCTTCGGCGAGGGGCCGGGCGATGTCTCGCGTTTCGTGGCGGCCTGGTTCGACGCGCACCGCGCCGAGGTCATCGGCTGGCGCCGCCACATTCACCGCCACCCAGAGACGTCGAATAACGAAGTCGAGACCACGCGCTACATCGCGAAGATTCTGGAGGAGTGGGGCGTGGAGCCGCACCTGTTCCCAGAGACCGGTCTCATGGCCGACCTGGGCCCGGACAGCGAGCAGGGCCGTGTGGCCTTCCGTGCGGATATCGACGCGCTGCCCATCCAAGAAGTCACGGGGCTGGAATTTACGTCACTGAACAAGGGAGTCTCCCACTCCTGCGGGCATGACGTCCACACCACGGTCGTGCTGGGGCTCACCTGCGCGCTGAAGGAATACGACGAGCAGCACGGTCTGCCTGTCGGCGTGCGCGTTATCTTCCAGCCGGCGGAGGAGACGTGGGCAGGGGGTGCCACGGACGTCGTGTCCTGGGGCGCGCTCGAGGGAGTGCACTCCATCTTTGCCATTCACGCCGAGCCCAAGCTGCGCGTGGGACGCATCGGCGTGCGCGCGGGGGCTATCACCTCGGCCACGGACGTCGTCGAGCTTGAGGTCAAGGGACCGGGTGGCCACACGTCCCGCCCGCACTTGTCCGCGGACGTCATCTTTGCCCTTGCCAAGGTCGTGACCGACCTGCCGGGGCTGCTGTCGCGCCGGGTGGATCCGCGCACCGGTACCGTGCTGGTCTTCGGCCAGATCAATTCTGGTTTTGCGCCCAACGCGATGCCGGAGACGGGCACGCTCACCGGCACCATGCGCACGGCAGACATCAACGTGTGGCGTGGCATGCAGAAGCTTTTTAGCGAGCTCATTGAGCAGGTCCTCGCTCCCCTCGGCGTGGAGTATGACCTCCAGTACCACCGCGGCGTGCCGCCGGTGCTCAACGATGACGTGGCGACGGCCGCGCTTACCGCAGCGGCCGCGGCCATCGACCCGCAGTGCGTCGTCCAAGCACCGCAGTCCTCGGGCGGCGAGGATTTCTCGTGGTACCTCGAAAACGTGCCGGGCTCCATGGCGCGTCTCGGCTGCTGGTCGGGCGAGGGCGAACAGTACGACCTGCACATGGGCGACCTCATCGTCGACGAGCGCTCCATCGGGGTGGGCATCAAGCTCTTCGGGTCCGTCGTCGATCGATTTGCGACGGCCGAGGTCTAACACCTCAGCTGGTCGGGGCTAAGGAGCTGTGTCACCTGGCCCGGCGTGCGTGAGGGGGCATGCGGGCACTACACTAACAGGCGAGTGTGCCTGCCCACTTGGTGGATGCGGATGGCGCAGGCGTGTGTCCCGAAAGATCGGAATAGGCGCGCGCGCTGTCCTGCGACGATCATGCGGGCAGTGCGCCGGCATTAACGGCGAGGACACGGTGGAACTCGACCCCACGACAACCCCTGCATCCTTGCCCCATTCGACCGCACGCGTGACCCGCGAAATCTCACAAGGAGCGAGAAATAAAAGTGACCCAGGATAAGGCTGCTGCTCAGACTGCACAGGTGATCGAAGACACCCCGCGCATTGTCATTATCGGCGGTGGCCCCGCCGGGTACGAGGCCGCAACGGCCGGCGCCAAGTACGGCGCCCACATCACGCTCATTGAGGAGCAGGGGCCCGGTGGTTCCTCCGTGCTCCTCGACTGCGTTCCGTCCAAGTCCTTCATCGCTGGCGCGAACCTCCGGACGGACTTCCGCCGTGCAGATGCGATGGGGCTTAACGATCAGCTCAGCTCGCTGCAGCTGAAGCTCGATGCTCTTAACGAGCGTGTCCAAGCACTGGCCGCGAACCAGTCTGCGGACGTGCGCGCGGGCCTGGAGAAGATCGGCGTGAAGGTTATCGACGGCCGCGCGAAGTTCTCTGAGGACCAGACTGGCGTGCGCGGCGCGCACCACTTCGTCGACGTTACGCATGCCGACGGCACCGAGGAGCAGCTCGAGGCGGACCTCGTCCTCGTTGCTACAGGCGCCACCCCGCGCATCCTGCCGGGCGCACAGCCGGACGGGGAGCGCATCCTCACCTGGCAGCAGGTCTATGACCTCAAGGAGGAGCCGGAGCACCTCATCGTCGTCGGTTCCGGCGTCACCGGTGCCGAGTTTGTTTCCGCCTTCGCGGAGATGGGCGTCAAGGTCACCATGGTCGCTTCCCGCGACCGCATTCTGCCGCATGATGACGCCGATGCCGCAGATGTGCTCGAGACCGTCCTCGCCGAGCGCGGCGTGGAACTGGAGAAGAATTGCCGCGTGGAGTCTGTCGTGCGCACCGAGGACGGCAACGTCGTGGTGAAGACCCAGGACGGCCGCGAGATCCATGGCTCCCACGTCATCATGTCCATCGGCTCTGTCCCCAACACCAAGGACTTGGGCCTCGAACACGTCGGAGTCCACACCCAGAAGTCCGGCCACATCAAGGTCGACCGCGTCTCGCGCACCAATGTTGACGGCATTTACGCGGCGGGCGATTGCTCGGATCTCTTCCCGCTCGCCTCCGTTGCCGCCATGCAGGGCCGCATCGCGATGTACCACGCGCTGGGCGAGGGCGTGTCCCCGCTGCGCCTGAAGACCGTGGCCACCGCCGTGTTCACCCGCCCCGAGATCGCCGCCGTGGGCTTCACCCAGGCCGAGATTGAGGCAGGCGAGGTTGCCGCGCGCACCATCATGATGCCGCTCAACACCAACCCGCGTGCGAAGATGCGCTCCCTTAACCACGGCTTTGTCAAGCTCTTCTGCCGCGCCACCTCCGGCCGCGTCATTGGCGGCGTCATCGTCGCGCCGACCGCCTCGGAGCTCATTTTGCCCATCGCCGTTGCCGTGACCAACCAGCTCACGGTCAACCAGCTCGCAGACTCGTTTGCGGTCTACCCATCGTTGTCGGGCACCATCACGGAGGCGGCGCGCCGCCTCGTTGCGCACGACGATCTGTCCTAATCAGGGACCCAAGGTGCTCAGCCCACGCTCCAAGAGCGTGGGCTTTGTCGTGCACAGAGCTTGCCGATGCCCCCTGATGCACCATCGATTTATCTCCGAGTTTTCCGCATACCGGTGAGCTGTGGGACCGCCTCGGTGCCGCGCGCGGCGAGACGGGCTGTGAGGTGGAGGGGAAAGGGGGCATTGGCAAGCTGGCGCAAGCGTGTCGAGCCTGCGCCTTAAATGGTGTCGTACGCCTGGTCCGCTGTCGTATTGAGATTGAGGCGGATGGTGCGGCCCAGCTGCGGGAAGGCGCGCTGCGGGCAGTCGGTACGCGGGCAAGCGAGACAGCCGGGGCCGATAGGCGTGGCGGCGGAGGGGGAGAGGTTCAGGGCGTCCGCGTAAACAAGGCGATCGGCCTGCGTGATGTCGCAGCCAAGCCCCACTACGAACTCCTTGCGCGGGGTGCCGAAGGATTTGGCGGGACCCTGGACGTGCCGGGCAATCCAGAGGTAGGTGTGGCCATCGGGCATGGAGGCGACCTGGCGGGTGATGCGGTTGGGGGTCTCGAAGGCGCGGTGGACGACCCAGAGCGGGCACGTGCCGCCGGAGCGGGCGAAGTGGAAACTCGTGGAGGACTGGCGTTTGGAGATATTGCCGGCGCGGTCTGTGCGAATGAAGGAGAAGGGCACACCCGTGTTGCCGGGGCGCTGAAGGGTGGACAGGCGCTGGGCAGTGGTCTCGAATCCGGTGCCGAAGTCACCGGCGAGCATGTCGATGTCGTAGCGGGATTCCTCCGCCTTGGCGAGGAACTCGTTATATGGCATGGTCACCGCGGCGCCGAAGTACTGGCCGAGGCCCAGCCTGCCGATGTCGCGCGCGACGCCTTCGGGCAACTCGGAGACGAGGTTGTCGCAGAGGTCTTGATAGGCGAGAAGGCAATACTGCAAGGACATCTCAAAGACCAGCTGCGCTTCGGTGAGGCCGCCGCGCAGATTGAGCTCGCGGCGGACCGGATCGAATTCGCGGCGAGGGCCGGTGCGGCCAAAGCGCACCGAGACGCCGAGTTCCTCTTCGAGGAGCGAGGCAAGGCGAGCCCGACGGAAAACGCGCTGGCCAAGCTGGCCGGCGAGTTCCTCCGCGAGAACATCGAGTTCATGGATGTAGTTGTGCGCGTTATAGAAAAACTCGCGGACGGCTTCGAAGGGGCCTTCTTGCTCGCGGGGGACGAGGGCGGCGGCGCGGGTGAGTCCCGGCATGAGCTCAGGAAACCGGCCGGCGAGGTCTGCCAATGTGTCTTCTTCCGCGCCGGGGAAGAGGAGGCGCAGCTCCGTGATGGCATGCAAATCTTTTTCTGTGGAGAAGTAGCTGGGGTCCACATTAAAGCGCTGCGATAGCTGCATGAGCACGGTCACAGTGAGTGGCCGTTGGTCGTTTTCGAGCTGGTTGAGGTAGCTCGTGGATAGCCCCAAAGTCTTGGCCATGGCGACTTGCGTCAGCCCGCGTTGCTTGCGGAGCGCGTGGATTCGTGCCCCCGCGTAGTGCTTGCTCATGGATGGTGCTCCTTCAGATCTGCGTCCTGGCTGCGAGTTTTACAGATTTTACAGAGTATGCATAATAATGCCACAAATTTACGCAAAGGTCACTTGTGGCCTAGGGCACGTCGAAAAAAGTAATGTGATTGCTATCGCAACAACGCGGTGCCACAGTGCGTCGCTCGCTTTCCTTGCGATGCACTCCACGCTTCCACACTTAAAAAGGAGTTTAAATTCCGGTGATTAATCACGAAGTACGCACCCACAAGTCCGCCGAGGATTTCCCGATTGAGGAGCACCTCGCCTACAAGATCGCCAAGGTTGCCGCGGACAAGGTCGAGGTTCCGGCCGACACCAAGGACATGATCATCAACCGCATCATCGACAACGCCTCCGTTGCTATGGCGTCCGTCGTCCGCGGCCCGGTCACCTCCGCCCGCGTCATGGCTCAGTCGCATCCTCATTCTTCGGATGCGAGCGGCAACGGGTCCACCGTCTTCGGTGTTGATGGTAAGTACTCCGCCGAGTGGGCCGCACTCGCCAACGGCACCGCCGTCCGCGAG
The DNA here is from genome assembly GCF_900092335.1 of Corynebacterium phoceense. GTDB lineage: Bacteria > Actinomycetota > Actinomycetes > Mycobacteriales > Mycobacteriaceae > Corynebacterium > Corynebacterium phoceense. The sequence goes on along the minus strand of NZ_LT596208.1, from coordinate 386,857 downwards.
CTCGACTACCACGACACCTTCCTCGCCGCCGAGTACTCCCACCCGGGCGACAACATCCCGCCGATCCTTGCCGTCGCACAGCACAAGGGCCTCACCGGCAAGGACCTCATCCGCGGTATCGCTACCGGCTACGAGATCCAGGTCGACCTCGTCAAGGGCATGTGCCTTCACGAGTGGAAGATTGACCACGTCGCTCACCTCGGCCCGTCCGTCGCCGCTGGTATCGGTACCATGCTGAACCTCGATGTCGACACCATCTACCAGGCCATCGGCCAGGCTCTCCACACCACCACCGCGACCCGCCAGTCCCGCAAGGGCCTGATTTCCTCCTGGAAGGCCTCCGCTCCGGCATTCGCCGGCAAGATGGCCATCGAGGCTGTCGACCGCGCGATGCGCGGCGAGGGCGCCCCGGCTCCCATCTGGGAAGGTGAGGACGGCTTCATCGCATGGATGCTGCACTCCCCGGAGCGCACCTACACCATCCCGCTGCCGGCCGAGGGCGAAGAAAAGCGCGCCATACTCGACACCTACACCAAGGAGCACTCCGCGGAGTACCAGGCACAGGCCCAGATCGACATGGCCTTCGCGCTGAAGAAGCGCCTCGCCGAGGAGGGCCGCGACCTGGCGGACATCGAGTCCATCGTCCTCCACACCTCGCACCACACCCATTACGTCATCGGTACCGGTGCGAACGACCCGCAGAAGATGGACCCGGACGCATCGCGCGAGACGCTCGACCACTCCATCATGTACATCTTCGCCGTTGCCCTCGAGGACGGCGACTGGGACTACGAGCACTCCTACTCCGACGAGCGCAAGCACCGCCCGGAGACCATCGAGCTGTGGCACAAGATCTCCACCGTCGAGGATCCTGAGTGGACCCGCCGCTACCACTCCAACGACCTTTCCG
>NZ_LT596208.1:331727-385681 GCF_900092335.1 Corynebacterium phoceense | reverse complement strand
CCCGCCGCTACCACTCCAACGACCTTTCCGAGAAGGCGTTCGGCGGCAAGGCCGTCATCACCTTCAAGGACGGCACCGTTATCGAGGACGAGCGCGCCGTCGCTGATGCTCACCCGCTCGGCGCCCGTCCGTTCGGCCGCGAGGAGTACATCAACAAGTTCAAGAAGCTGGCCGCTGGCAAGGTCTCCGAGGAAGAGCAGGAGCGCTTCCTCGCCGCCGTCCAGGACCTCGAGAACCTCACCGACCTGAACGAGCTCAACGTCCGTGTCACCCCGGACCACCTCGCGAAGGCCCCCAAGAAGCCGGAAGGAATTTTCTAACATGGCTGGACTGTTTGGTTCTACCAAGACCAACGCCGAGAAGCGCGCGGAGTTCCGCGCCTCCCTGGAGGGGCCGGGTTTGACCCGCCTCCCGGGTGCCTTCAACCCGCTCACCGCGCGTCTTATCCAGGACATCGGCGGCTTCGAAGGCGTCTACATCTCGGGCGCCGTCCTCGCTAACGACCTGGGCCTGCCGGACATCGGCCTCACCACTCTCACTGAGGTCGCCCACCGCTCCGGCCAGATTGCTCGCGCCACCGACCTGCCGGTCCTCGTCGACGCTGACACCGGCTTCGGTGAGCCGATGTCCTCGGCTCGCACGGTGGTGGCCCTTGAGGACGCTGGCCTCGCCGGCATGCACCTTGAGGACCAGGTCAACCCGAAGCGCTGTGGCCACCTCGACGGCAAGGAAGTTGTCCCGACCGACCTCATGGTCCGCCGCATCTCCGCCGCGGTCAACGAGCGCCGCGACCCCAACTTCATCATCTGCGCCCGTACGGACGCCGCCGGCATCCACGGCATCGACGACGCCATCGAACGCGCTAAGGCCTACGCCGACGCTGGAGCCGACATGATCTTCACCGAGGCCCTCTATTCCAAGGAAGACTTCGAGAAGTTCCGCGCCGCTATCGATACCCCGCTCCTGGCGAACATGACGGAGTTCGGCAAGACCGAGCTGCTGTCCGCCAAGGAAATCGAGGATTTGGGCTACAACGCTGTCATCTGGCCGGTGTCCACCTTCCGTGTCGCCATGGGCGCCACCGAAGAGTTCCTCCGCTTCATGGAGAAAGAGGGCAACCAGACCGAGTGGCTCGAGCGCATGCAGCACCGTTCTCGCCTGTACGAACTTGTTCGCTACAACGAGTACAACGCTTTCGACCAGGCGGTGTTCACCTACTCCAAGGACTCCTACAAGCCGACCTTCGAGTAAAACCCCGGCTTCTGCCGACCGGCGCTTCGCCGGTATGACGAGCTACTGCGTTCGAAGCGCGGAACCCCGTGCCTCGAGCGCACAGCGGCGAACCTTCTTGGAACGTCGTTCCTTCAATCCAAGTAAAAGAACCGCGCCACGGTTCGTGGCGTCTTTCGTCCCACACACTTTTCCAAGCACAAGGAGAACACAATGTCTGAGAACACCCCCGAAATCCGCAAGGGCCTGTACGGCGTCGTCGTTGACGAGACCGCCGTCTCCAAGGTCGTCCCGGAGACCAACTCCCTGACCTACCGTGGTTACCCCGTTCAGGAGCTGGCACGCTACTGCTCCTTCGAAGAGGTTGCCTACCTTTTGTGGAACGGCGAGCTTCCGACTCAGGAGGAGCTCATCCGCTTCTCTGCACGTGAGAAGGCTCTGCGCCACCTGGACCGCCACCTTATCGACCTCATCATGTCGATGCCGCTGTCCTGCCACCCGATGGACGTCCTGCGCACCGCCATCTCCTTCATCGGCGCTCAGGATCCGGAGGCCTACACCAAGAACTCCGAGCACATCCGTCGTACCGCTCTCGAGCTGATGGCCAAGATCCCGACCATCATCGCGCTCGACATCCGCCGTCGCCGCGGTGAAGGCTACATCCAGCCGTCGCGTAAGAAGGGCTTTGCCGAGAACTTCCTGTGGATGGTCTTCGGTGAGGAAGAGGGCTCCCCGGCCAACTCCCGCGCCGACATCGAGGCCTTCGACAAGTCGCTCATCCTCTACGCTGAGCACTCCTTCAACGCCTCCACCTTCACCGCGCGCGTCATCACCTCCACGATGTCCGACACCTACTCCGCAGTCGTCGGTGCTATCGGCGCCCTCAAGGGCCCGCTGCACGGTGGTGCGAACGAGGCCGTCATGCACAACTTCATTGAGGTTGGCGACCCGGCGAAGACCGAAGAGTGGACCCTCAACAAGCTCAAGAACAAGGAGCTCGTGATGGGCTTCGGTCACCGCGTCTACAAGAACGGTGACTCCCGCGTTCCGACCATGGAGGCCGCTTTCCGCGAGCTGGCCAAGGAGCACGGCCAGGAGCAGTGGGTGGAGATGTACGAAATCATGGCAAAGACCATGTACGACAACACCTCCATCAAGATTCAGCCGAACCTCGATTTCCCGACGGGCCCGGCGTACCACATCCTGGGCTTCGACATCGAGTTCTTCACCCCGATCTTCGTGATGTCCCGTATCACCGGTTGGACCGCACACATCGTGGAGCAGAACGAGAACAACTCGCTCATCCGCCCGCTGTCTGCCTACAACGGTGAGGCTCAGCGCTCCGTTCCGCCGAAGCAGTTCTAATCGCCGTCTGTGGCGCCGGGGTATTCCTGGCGTCACCCCGGAGGGAACGACGTTTCCTATGACCTATCTGTGACGGAACCCCTACACTCCTCCGTTGCCCCTGAATTTCCCCGGCCGGCGCCAGACTTTATACGTCGGGCGTCCGGCCTTCGGGACGTTTTACCCCCCTTTAGTACCAATAGTGTGGGATCGTGTTCGCATCGTGCATCACGCACTACTAATCTGAGATGTGGATCACCCGTGCTGGCATTAGTTTTCTGAACTACCTCGTAGCAACGTGAACCAATGACCACAATCCGAAAGGAACTTACTGCAGTGTCTGCCACCGCGTTACCGACGTTCAACAAGGTGCTTGTAGCCAACCGCGGCGAAATTGCTGTCCGTGCTTTCCGTGCCGCTTTCGAAATTGGCGCGAAGACCGTTGCAATTTACCCACGTGAGGATCGCAACTCCTTCCACCGTGCATTCGCCAACGAAGCCGTTCGCATTGGCGCCGAGGGTGCCCCGGTGAAGGCGTACCTCGACATTGATGAGGTGATTCGTGCCGCCAAGAAGTCGGGCGCGGATGCCATCTATCCGGGTTACGGCTTCCTCTCTGAGCGCGCCGACCTTGCCCGTGCCTGCAATGAGGCCGGAATCAAGTTCATTGGCCCTACTCCGGAGACCCTGGACCTCACCGGCGATAAGGCCGCTGCGGTGCACGCCGCTCAGGAGGCGGGCCTGCCGACCTTGAAGGACTCCGAGCCATCCACTGACGTGGACAAGCTCGTCGAGTACTCCAAGGACTTCACCTACCCGCTCTTCGTCAAGGCAGTCGCCGGCGGCGGCGGACGCGGCATGCGCTTCATCGAGAACGAGTCTGAGCTGCGCGAGAAGTGCGCTGAGGCCTCCCGCGAGGCCGAGGCTGCCTTCGGCGACGGCCACGTCTACCTTGAGACCGCGGTCATCAAGCCGCAGCACATCGAGGTCCAGATCCTCGCCGATAGCCAGGGCAACGTCATCCACCTCTTCGAGCGTGACTGCTCCGTGCAGCGTCGTCACCAGAAGGTCGTGGAAATTGCTCCGGCTCCGACGCTGGATCCGGAACTGCGTGACCGCATCTGTGCGGACGCTGTGAAGTTCTGCCAGCACATCAACTACGAGGGCGCTGGCACCGTCGAGTTCCTCGTGGACGAGCGCGGCAACCACGTCTTCATCGAGATGAACCCCCGTGTCCAGGTCGAGCACACCGTTACCGAGGAAATCACCGGTGTCGACATCGTGAAGTCGCAGATGCACATCGCTGCGGGCGCGTCCCTCGAGCAGCTTGGTCTGCACCAGGAGGATATCCACATCACCGGCGCGGCCCTGCAGTGCCGTATTACGACTGAAGACCCGAACAACGGTTTCCGCCCGGATACCGGCACCCTGACCACGTACCGCTCCCCGGGCGGCGCGGGCGTGCGTCTCGATGGCGCGACTGCCGTCGGCGCCGAGATTTCCCCGAACTTCGACTCCCTGCTGGTGAAGATGACCTGCCGTGGCGTCACTTTCAAGCAGGCTGTCGCCCGTGCACAGCGCGCCCTCAACGAGTTCACCGTCGCCGGCGTTGCCACCAACATCGGCTTCCTGCGCGCCCTGTTGCGCGAGCCGGACTTCACCGAGACCCGCGTCGACACCAGCTTTATCGCGTCCCACCCGGACCTGCTCAAGGCTCCGCCGGCTGTGGACGAGTCCGGCCGTATCATCGACTACATCGCGGACGTCACCGTGAACAAGCCGAATGGCACGCGTCTGACCGCGCTTCGTCCGTTCGACAAGCTCCCAGAATTCGATCGCAACTCTGAGCTGCCGCGTGGTTCTCGTGACGATCTGCTTGAGCTGGGTCCGAAGGCTTGGGCAGAAAAGATCCGCAATCAGCAGGCTCTCGGCGTTACGGACACGACGTTCCGTGACGCGCACCAGTCGCTGCTCGCCACCCGTGTGCGCGGTACTGACCTCGTCTCTGCCGCGGAGGCCGTGGCCCGCATGACCCCGTCCCTCTACTCGGTGGAGGCGTGGGGCGGAGCGACCTATGATGTCGCGATGCGCTTCCTCAAGGAGGACCCGTGGGTTCGCCTTGATCTGCTGCGTGAGGCCATGCCGAACCAGAATATTCAGATGTTGCTGCGCGGCCGCAATACGGTTGGCTACTCGCCGTACTCGGACAAGGTGTGCCACGCCTTCGTGGACGAAGCCGCCAAGTCTGGCGTCGATATCTTCCGTATCTTCGACGCCCTCAACGACGTAAGCCAGATGCGTCCGGCTATCGAGGCTGTCCTTGAGAACGACAAGTCCGTGGCTGAGGTTGCCATGGCGTACTCCGGCGATATGTGCTCTCCGAATGAGAAGCTCTACACGCTGGATTACTACCTCAAGCTCGCCGAGGAAATCGTGGGCACGGGTGCACACGTGCTGGCTATCAAGGACATGGCGGGCCTGCTGCGTCCGGAGTCGGCCTCCAAGCTGGTCATGGCACTGCGCAAGGAATTCGACCTGCCGGTGCACGTCCACACCCACGACACTGCGGGTGGCCAGATGGCGACCTACTACGCGGCGGCGCTGTCCGGTGCCGATGTCGTCGACGGTGCCTCCGCTCCGTTGGCCGGTACCACGTCGCAGCCGTCCCTGTCTGCTATTGTCGCGGCATTCTCCAACTCCGCGCGCGACACTGGCCTCGACCTCAAGGCCGTCTCCGATCTGGAGCCGTACTGGGAGGCCGTCCGCCAGCTCTACAAGCCGTTCGAGAAGGGTATTCCTGGCCCGACTGGCCGCGTGTACCGCCACGAGATCCCGGGTGGTCAGCTGTCCAACCTGCGCGCTCAGGCGACTGCTCTGGGCCTCGAGGACCGCTTCGAGGTCATCGAGGACACCTACGCCGCCGTCAACGAGATGCTCGGCCGTCCGACCAAGGTCACCCCGTCTTCCAAGGTCGTGGGCGACCTCGCCCTGCAGCTTGTGGGTGCTGGCGTGGACCCGGCCGAGTTTGAGGCCAACCCGTCCAAGTACGACATCCCGGATTCCGTCATCGCGTTCCTGCGCGGCGAGCTCGGTACCCCTCCGGGCGGCTGGCCGGAGCTGCGCGACCGTGTCCTCGAAGGCCGTACGCCGGGCGAGGTGACCGTCAAGGAGGTGCCCGCTGAAGAGCAGCCGCACCTTGACTCCGATAACTCGCAGGAACGCCGTGACTCCCTCAACCGCCTGCTCTTCCCGAAGCAGTTTGAGGAGTTCAACGAATTCCGTCGTAAGTACGGAAACACGGAGGCCCTCACGGACACGGTGTTCCTCTACGGTCTGGAAGAAGGCCACGAGTACGTGGTTCACTACTTCGCTGACGGATCCAACGACCGTGCTGACCTCAAGCCGATTACTGTGCGCCTCGATGCGCTCGGCGAGGCCGACGAGAAGGGTATGCGCAACGTTGTCCTGACGGTCAACGGTCAGATTCGCCCGATGAAGGTCCGCGACAATAACGTCGAATCCACCGTCGCCACCGTCGAGAAGGCCGACCCGAGCAACGAGGGCCACGTGGCCGCTCCGTTCGCTGGTGTGGTCAACCCGACCGTTTCTGCGGGCGACGAGGTCAAGGCCGGTGACCAGGTTGCAGTTATTGAGGCCATGAAGATGGAAGCCTCCATCTCCGCGACCAAGGATGGCGTCATCGAGCGTGTCGCCATTGGCAAGGCCACCAAGGTAGAGGGCGGCGACCTCATCGCTGTCATCAAGTAACACCAGGTAGCTCACCCAGCGTACAGCCCACCGAACCTGCAGGTTCGGTGGGCTTTCGTCATGGCGCAGGAGGCTGCCGATGCCGCCTAAATCCCTTCAGCACACAGTGCGAGTCGTCTTTGGCCCGCGTTAAAACTGCGCTTTTGACTATAGCTGTCCGGCGTTGGGTGAGACTTTCTTTTCCTGCTAGGAAGCCTTTTCAGCTTTCTCTACGGCTTGCGAGTAGAGCTTGAATAGGTGCTCCACGATGGTCTTTTCTTCGCAACCGGGTTCTAGACCATAGGCACGCTCGACAGCTGCATCCAGTGCCGCGTGAGCCTTAGTGAGCTCGGGGTACATCCAGTCGTTGTCGGGGTCATACATTTGCGCGATGGTCGAGTCTGGGTACTGGGCTCGTGCGTCGAGCACGGCCTGGCCGAGCTGGGCAATTTCTGCTTCCTGTTCGGGCGTGACATCTGGCCAGATGAGGTTGTTATAAGTGTCCTTGCTTGAATACTGGTAGTCCGACTTCAAGCGGCCACTGGTGGTCCTCATCCACGCGTTATGTACGCGAGAATGGATAAATGCGAATACATATAGGGAACCATCTGCGATTAGCCGTACGGCGTTGCTCGCGAACTCGCCGGGTTGGAGGAACCCAACAGGTATGTATTTCCTGCGCTCTGATGAAGTCTGTGGCAAGAGAATGGTGGTAGTCGTTGGGATATTCTCGACATGGAATCTCTTAGGGCGAGCTGCGAGCTTCCGTGTGCCAGCGCTGGAACTTTGTTCGCGGTAATCTCGAACGGCCTTTATACGTTCCTTGACGAGGGGCAGTCTATTCAGCTCGGCTGTCGAAGCTTCTCCGACCCATAGCACCCAGCGCTCAATGCCTTGGATGAACTCGCGGGACCCGTACCAGCGGTGAAAGAATGGATCGGACTTTGGTTCAGCTCTTAAGAACTGGTCCTTCTCCTCCTGTGTGAACAGATAATTACCACCGTCAATCGGTTTGTTACCAATCCCCATACTGGGTACATCTGAGAGCGGCTTAGACCGGCTCCATACGAAGACCTCGGGCGCGTCTTTGAGGTAAGCGTTTAGTTGTTTCGGGTGGCTTATTTCAGGCTCGCCCGTCACGGTGGGGTAGTGGAAGAGTGTCTTTGGTCCTCCGAGCTTGGAGAAGCCGACAATGACGCAGTAGACGGCTGCTTGGTCTGCTGCGCCGTTGGTCCATTTGAACGTGTCGTGTGCGAAGTCGATGCGGATGCCCATGTCCCAGAGACGGCTCCATACGTTGGCGACTTGCTCACCTTGGCAGATGCTGTTGGTTGAGACAAAGGCTGCGCGGATGTCGTGGTTGCCTAAGTACTTGGCGGCTTTGGCGTACCAGCCGCCTACGTAGTCGATGTTGCCCAGGTTCTTCGTCGCACCGATGGACTTGAACGTGGCCTGTAGCTCGGCCTTTTGCTCCTTGGACTGGTTGCGCGCGCCCAAAAACGGTGGGTTTCCAATAACGAAGCTGCACTGGTCCGGTTCAAGGACGTCTGCCCAGTCGAGCTGTAGCGCGTTGCCAAGCATGATGTTCGCAGAGTCGCGCAGCGGAAGGTTATCGATGTTTGCTGAGGTGAGAATCTCGGTCTCCGCGTCGGCTTGTAGCTTGGCAATCCAAAGCGCAGTCTGCGCGACCGATACCGCGAAGTCGTTGATCTCAATGCCGTAGAACTGGCTAATATGCACCTTGATCTGTGAGGACTCACCGCCAAAATCGAGCGCGGTCTGGTCATTCGCTAACTCAGAGAGCACCTTGTTTTCCAAGCGGCGCAGACTGATATAGGTCTCAGTGAGGAAGTTGCCCGAACCACAAGCAGGGTCGAAAAAGGTCAGGCTGGCAAGTTTATCGTGGTAGCGCTTGAGGTTGTTGCGCCGTTTGACTGCACCCACACCCGGCTCATTGATGATGTCTGTCAGCTCATCGGTCAACGCATCCAAAAACAGCGGGTCAATGACCTTGTGAATGTTCTCAGGACTGGTGTAGTGCATACCCCCTTGGTGACGAGTTTCAGGATTGAGTGTGGACTCAAAGACACCACCGAAGATCGTTGGGCTAATGTGCGACCAGTCCGTATCCGCCGACAGCTCGGTAATGAGCAGCTCGCGAATTTCGTCTGTGAAGTTAGGGATCTCAACATCTGTGCCTGTGAACAGGCCACCGTTGACGTAGGGCATGACCGCAAGTGCCTGCTCATCATACGGGTCACGCTGGTCTAACGGTGTATCGAGCTGGATAAACAGGCGCTTGAGGGCAAGACGCAACGCGGACGCATTGAAAGGGGCTAAGTAGTTCAACACCGCGTTCTTCGGGAAGATGCCCGCGTCCTCGGCAAACAGGCAGAACACCAAGCGCACACACAACACGTTGAGTGCATGCTGGGATGCGGCAGAATCCGGGTCAACGTACTGCTCGCGCAGCAGCTTGTAGAGCTTGCCGATAAGCTCGCCAGCTTGCAGTGATGCCTTCTGCTCGCGTCGGGCACGTTGCGCCTGCGGGTTGACCAGGAAGTCGAGAAGATGCAGCTGCTCGGGCAGCTCTTCAAGCTTGAAGGACTCATACTCGGTTTCTGGAAAGTCATCATCAAGATGATGAATGCGGAACTCACCGAAGTTACAGATGACAATGTAGTCCGGGCGCTTGGAGTTACGCTGCTGGTCCGCATAGCGCTTAGCCTGCTGGTACGGCGTGACCATCGTGCCCTGGCGCGGCTCCGGCTTGTCCATGTCGATGCCGAGCGACTTCTGCTCAATGAACGTCTTCGCATCGGGGACCACAACATCAATCCAGCCTGCGCCAGAGGTACGAGACTCAAAATGCAACGCCGTGGTCTGATTTCCCATCCCCAGCACCTCGGAGCACAAATCAATCCAAAACTGTTGGGTATCTGACTTCTCAGCACCCCGGTCTTTCCACCGCGAAGCGAAATCTCTAGCAGCAGCAACACGCTGCGCATGTGTCATCTCAGCCATGTAGGCAATTGTCTCATGCGCACGACAGACACAAGGCCGAAACACCGAATCTGTGCGAGGGACGGGTGGGCGGTGTCAAGTGCGATTGCGCAGAGTTGCAGAAATGATTCTGCCGCCGCGTGCAGGGGAGCAAGCGGCGGCAGAGGTGGTGGCAACGAGGCACTGGCAAGCGATGCCCCGGCATGCTGCGGGCTTGGGTGAGGGGGCATCGGCAAGCGATGCCGCTAGGGTGGGATGTCCTACTTGATGTCGAGGATGGGCTCGCCCTTGTTGATCTGGGTGCCGTTCTCGACCTTGAGGTCCTTTACGGTGCCAGACTTGTGGGCCTTGACGGGGTTTTCCATCTTCATGGCCTCGAGGACTACGACGACGTCGCCCTCATTGACCTCGGCGCCTTCTTCGACGTTGACCTTGATGACGGTGCCCTGCATGGGCGCTGCCACGGTATCGCCGGAGACGGCTGCCTTGGCGCCGCCACCGCGACGCTTCTTCGTCTTCTTACGTCCGCCGGTGTTGCCGAAGAAGAGATTGCCCGGCAGGGCGACCTCGACGCGGCGTCCGCCGATTTCGACGACGAACTTCTGGCCGGGTTCGTTGTCTTCTGCCGACGCGCCAGCGTCGGCGTCCGGATCTGTGTACGGCGGCAGGCCGTTGACCCACTCTTCCTCGATCCACTTGGTGTAGACGCCGAAGGAGCCGTCTTCTGCGGTAAACGCGGGGTCCTCGACGATGGCGCGGTCGAAGGGGATGACGGTGGGCAGGCCGGTGACGGTGTACTCGGCCAGGGCACGGCGGGCGCGCTGCAGGGCCTGCTCGCGGTCCTCACCCCAGACGATGAGCTTGGCGAGCATGGAGTCGAAGTTGCCGCCCACGACGGTGCCGGCTTGGACGCCGGAGTCGACGCGCACGCCGGGACCGGCGGGCTCGGAGTACTGGACGATGGTGCCCGGTGCCGGGATGAAGCCCGCGGCAGCGTCCTCGCCGTTGATGCGGAACTCAAAGGCGTGGCCGCGCGGAGCGGGATCCTCGGTGATCTCCAGTGGCAGGCCCTCGGCGATACGGAACTGCTGGCGCACGAGGTCGAAGCCGGTGGTCTCCTCGGTGACCGGGTGCTCGACCTGCAGACGGGTATTGACCTCAAGGAAGGAGATGAGGCCGTCGGAGCCGACGAGGTACTCGACGGTGCCGGCGCCGTAGTAGCCAGCCTCGCGGCAGATGCGCTTGGCGGACTCGTGGATGGTGGCGCGCTGCTCATCGGTGAGGAACGGGGCTGGGGCCTCCTCGACGAGCTTTTGGAAGCGGCGCTGCAGGGAGCAGTCGCGAGTACCCATGACGATGACGTTGCCGTGCTGGTCGGCGAGGACCTGGGCCTCGACGTGGCGGGCCTTGTCGAGGTAGCGCTCGACGAAGCACTCGCCGCGGCCGAAGGCGGCGGTGGCTTCGCGGGTAGCAGACTCGAAGAGCTCGGCGACCTCGTCGCGCTCGTAGGCGACCTTCATACCGCGTCCGCCGCCGCCGAAGGCGGCCTTGATGGCGATGGGCAGGCCGTGCTGGTCGGCGAAGGCCTCGACCTCGGCAGCATCCTTGACCGGGTCCGGGGTGCCGGGGGCCATGGGGGCATCGGCACGCTCCGCGATGTGGCGGGCCGTCACCTTGTCGCCGAGATCGGCGATGGACTGCGGGGAGGGGCCAATCCAGATGAGGCCGGCGTCGAGGACGGCCTGGGCGAACTCGGCGTTCTCGGAGAGGAAGCCGTAGCCCGGGTGGATGGCGTTGGCGCCGGACTTCGCGGCGGCGTCGAGAATCTTGGCAATGTCGAGGTACGACTCGGCAGAGGTCTGACCGCCCAAGGCGAAGGCCTCGTCAGCGAGTGCGACGAACGGGGCGTCCGCGTCCGGCTCGGCGTAGACGGCGACAGAGGCAATTCCAGCGTCGCGTGCGGCACGGATGACGCGCACGGCGATCTCACCGCGGTTGGCGATGAGCACCTTGGTGATCTTCTTGGTTTCAACAGTCACGGCTTATTTAAAACCTTCCTAGTTTGTTTGTGCTCGGACTATTATCGCACACAAAAACATGAGTGATCCGTCAGGTTTCTAGAAATTTGATCGACAAAGCCCTTACCTGCGCTTTTGTCGCGGTTAAAGACGGTGCGGCGTGTCGGTAAGGGCTCGTTCGGTGGTGTGAAGGGTTTAGCGCTCGATGGGCATGCGGATCATGTTGCCCCACTCGGCCCAGGAGCCGTCATAATTGCGGACCTTCTCAAATCCCAAGAGGAACTTGAGGACGAACCACGTGTGGGCTGCCTGGCTACCGAGGTGCGAATAGAGGATGGTGTCCTTCTTTGGATCGAGTTCCGCGTAGGCCTCGTCGAGCGAGGCGCGTGAGCGGAAGGCGCCGTTGGAATGCACGGCGAGTGACCACGGCAGGTTGACGGCGCCCGGGATGTGGCCGTGGCGGATGGTCGTGCCGTAGGAAGAATCGCCCTTGGGGGAGAACTCCGTGGCGATGCCTTGGTACTCCTCGGTGGGGCGAGTGTCGACGAGGGAAGCGTCGCCCAATTCGGAGACGAAGGCGCGGTGGTCCGCGTCGTCGCGTTCGGTGACGGGGTACTCGGACTCCGGGTGCTCCGGGACGGCGTAGGAGGTATCGCGTTCCTCGTTCATCCAGGCGTCACGGCCGCCGTCGAGGAGGCGGACGTCTGGGTGGCCGTAGAGTTCGAAGACCCACAGGGCGTAGGTGGCCCACCAGTTGTTCTTGTCGCCGTAGACGACGATGGTGTCGTCGCGGTGAATGCCCTTGGAGCGCATGAGTGCTGCGAAATCCTCGGGGCCGATGATGTCGCGGGTGAGCTTGTCCAGCAGATCCGTGTGGAAGTTGATGCGTGTGGCCGTGGGGATGTGGCCGATGTCGTAGAGGAGGTTGTCTTCATCGACCTCAATGACGCGCAAGCCAGGAATGCCCAAGCGGGCGGACAGCCACGGCGCGGAAACCATGCGTGAAGGAACGGCGTAGTCCTGGAACGACGGATTTGGGTCGGTCTCAATCATGGTCCTGGTGGCCTTTCTGTTGATTCAGGACGGGCTGAGGGTGAACTCCCTAGCGTAGTCTTTAGCCCTTTTACAATACCGCGATACCCAACAAGGGGTAACGTAATGTGGTCTCGGATACACGTGGGGGGCTGGTTATAACAACGATGCAGGTGGGGTGCGTGGGCCGTGGGTAGGTGGGGTTAATCACGGTTTCTTTAGCGCGCGAAAACGAGTGTACTCAGGTAATTTTTAGGCGAGGGCCGGAGGAATTCCCTTTACGCGCCCACAACAATTTTTCCCAGGGACGAAAGGTAAATTGCTGTGCACAAGGCAATCGTGGTTTTTGAGGTTGAAGGCGGCTCCGACAAGGGACCGGACGGCCACCGCAAGGACACCATGCCCATCGTGGAGGCCATCAAGGCCAACGGATGGGACTCGGAGGTCATCTACTTCCACCCGGACAACGCGGACGAGATCTTCGAGCGCGTCTCCCAGAACTTTGACGCCTACATCTCGCGCGTCAACCCCGGCAACATCCCCGGCGGCGAGAAGGGCTACTTCGAGCTGCTCACCAAGCTGGCGGACGCCGGGCTCGTGGGCATGTCCACCCCGGCCGACATGATGGCTTACGGCGCCAAGGACGCTCTGGTTAAGCTCAATGACACCCCGCTCGTGCCGGAAGACACTGCGGCCTACTACGAGGTCTCCGACTTCCACGAGACCTTCCCTACCTCCCTGTCTTTCGGTGAGCGTGTGCTCAAGCAGAACCGCGGCTCCACGGGTGAGGGCATTTGGCGCGTTCGCCTCGCTGATGCAGATCTGGCTGCCTCCGTCGAGCCGGGCACCGCGCTGCCGCTCGACACGGCGCTCAAGTGCACCGAGGCTGTCGACAACAAGACGCATGATTACACGCTGGGCGAGTTCATGGACTTCTGCGACCAGTACATTATCGGCGACAACGGCATGCTCGTCGACATGCGCTTCATGCCGCGCATTGTCGAAGGCGAAATCCGCATTCTCCTCGTGGGCAATGAGCCGGTCTTTATCGTCCACAAGAAGCCGGCCGAGGGTGGCGACAACTTCTCCGCGACGCTCTTCTCTGGCGCGAAGTACACCTACGACAAGCCGGAAGCCTGGCCGGAGCTGCTCGCCATGTTCGAGCGCGCCCGCCCCGTCATCGCCGAGAAGCTTGGCGAGACCGGCCACGTCCCGCTCATCTGGACCGCGGACTTCATGCTCGCCGACGGCGAGAACGGCGAGGATACCTACGTCCTCGGCGAGATCAACTGCTCCTGCGTGGGCTTCACCTCGGAGCTCGACATGGGCATCCAGGAGAAGGTCGCTGCGGAAGCCATCTCCCGCGTCGAGGCGGCCGACGCGTAGCGCACGTGCCTTCACGGTCAACGCGAGAACCTAGGAATCTGGCGATGACCCGCACCTCCCATATGATCGGGAGGTGCTTTTTTAAATCGTCGTGGCAGTCATCATGCTGCTCGTGGTGAGCGTCGTCGTCGCTGTCGTCACACCGGTCCCGGAGCTCGACATCGAGCCCGACCTCATCCTCCCGCCGCTGCTCTACGCCACGGCGTTGCGGCCGGCGCCGTCATGAGCCCTTCCGATGCCGTCGCCACCTCCATCGTGAAGAAGGCCGGCGTCAACCGCCGCGTCATCTCCATCCTCGATGGCGAGGGACTCATCAACGACGTCGGCTCTGGTCACCCTGCGCACGGCGCTGCTCGCCGCGAGGGTTCTGTCATCGTCTGGTCCGGCATGCGTGGTGCCGTGAGGTTCGCCGCGGCGCAGACCATCCCCGTGGGCACGCGGCCTCCGCGAGGAAATCGGCGAGGCGGTTTCTGAATTGCTCGAGGTATCCGTCAAGCCACATGGGGTCCCGTTCTGTCGCGCGTGAAGCGCGCCTTAGTCGAGCAGCTGCGCCACGCAGTCCGGGTCCGCGTCGGAGAGCATCTGACGCAGACGGTCGTACTCGTCTGTCTCGCCGATGGCCTGGGCGGCGTGGGCGAGGGCGGCCCAGGAGCGTAGGACGCCCTGGTTAGGCACGTGGGCGAAGGGGACTGGACCCCAGCCCTTCCAGCTGTTGCCGCGCAGGCGGTCGAGGCTGCGGTGGTAGCCGGTACGGGCGAGGGCGTAGGCCGTGATGTAGGCGGTGGGCAAGGCCTCGTCCTCGCGGACGCGGGCGAGCTCCTTTTCGGCGAGCAGCGCCCACACGAGCGGGGAGCTGGGGTGTTCGACGGCGCCCTGCGTAAGGTCGGTGACGTCGTGGCCGGGGTCTTCCGGCAGCAGGATGGGATCCGGGGCAAGCATGTCTTTCATTTCCATGTTCGCCACTCTACGCAGGATGGAGGGAGTCGCGTGGCTAGTTGCGCGGCAGATTCCAGAATTCCGAGGCGTTCACCCCAAACTCGTAGAGCGCGCGGCGCACGACGGGCAGGGACAGGCCGATGACCGAGGAGGGGTCGCCCTCGATGGCGTCGATGAACCAGCCGCCGAGGGCCTCGAGCGTGAACGCGCCCGCGCATTGGAGGGGTTCGCCCGAGGCCGCGTAGGCCGCGATGTCGGTCTCGGAGGCCTGCGCGAAGTGGACGGTCGTCGTGGAAGTCTCCACGTAGCGCTTGTCGCCGAGCAGGATGCAGTGTCCGGTGAGCAGCTGCGCGGATTTGCCCGCTTGGGCGCGCCAGCGCTCGACAGTGCGCTCCTCGGTGTGCGGCTTGCCTTGGAGCTGCCCGTCGAGCAGCAGCATGGAATCGCCGCCGATGACGACGTCATCAGGGTAGTGGGGCGCGATGGCCTCGGCCTTGGCAGCGGCGAGGGCTGCGACGACGTCGCCGGGGGCGGCATCGGCAAGCTCAGCCTCGATGGCGCGCTCGTCGACGTGTGCGGGGCGTAAAACGGGTTCGACCCCGGCGCCGCGCAAGATGGCTGCGCGGGACGGGGACTGAGAAGCGAGAACGATACGCATGCTTTAGTAGTAGCGCACGTTGCGGAACGCGGACGGGTTGAACCGGTGGCCCGGCTCGGTCCACAGATCACGCGTCTGCTTCGTCTGCGCGGCCTTGGCGCGGGCGTCCGCGTCGAGCTGCGTGAGGACGGCGGTGAGAGCCGCGACCTCGTCGTCGCTGGGGTTGCCCCGCAGGACCTGAATGACGGGAGCGTTCATAGCTGCCTCCTTGGGTAGTTTCTAAAGAACGATATTGCTGTGCTTCTTGGCGGGGGTCGAGACGATCTTGCGCTCGAGGAGACGCAGGCCCTCGATGAGGTAGCCGCGGGTGGCGGCCGGCTCGATGACGGCGTCGACAAGGCCGCGCTCGGCGGCCTGGTACGGGGTGAGGAACTCTGCAGCCTCGGCCTCCTCGACGCCCAGGGTGCTGGCGAGCGTCGTGGCGTCCGCGACGGCGATCTCCGCGGTGGGCCATGCGTAGGCGAGGTCCGCGCCGAGATCCTTGGAGCCCATGACGACGTAGCCGGAGCCGTACGCGCGGTGCAGGACCACGGTGAGCTTGCCCACGGTCGCCGCGGCGTAGGCCTGGACGAGCTTGGATAGACGTGCTGGCTGCGCGGTGAGCTCCGGGGTGTCGACGAGCTCGATAATCGGCGTGTTGAACGCGTCGCACAGGCGGATAAAACGGGCGGCCTTCTCCGCTGCGGCCTCGTCGAAGCCGCCGGCCGTCGCGATAAGGCCGACGGTGCGGCCCTCGAGCCGGGCGAATGCGGTGGAGATGCCGCGCACATCGGCCTGGAGCTCGAGGACGTCATCGAAGAGGGCGTCGACGATGGCGCTCATCTCGAAGGAGCCGTTGTCCGCGATGGCCGCGTTGAGCGCGCGGTCGGACTCCGAGATATTCTCCGCGATGGAGCCTGCCTGGAGGGCGGCGTCCGTGCGCGGGGCCTCTGCGCGGTTATTGGAAGGCAGGTAGCCCAGCACGGTGCGGGCGGCGGCGATGGCCTCGTCCGCATTTGCGGCGTGAAGGTGGCCGCCCTCGCCGATCACGATATCCGCCATGACCGGGGCGAGCGTAGCCAGCGGGGCGAGCTCGCCGACCTGGATGGCGACCTGCGGGATAAGCCCCGAGGCGCGCGTGACGCGCTCGAGGATGCGCGCCTGCATGGCGAGCGTGACGATGCCCTCCTGGGCACGCGGGGCGCCGGCCTCGACGATGGAGACCATGGGCACGCCGGTCTTCAAAGCTAGGTCGTAGAGCTTGATGATCTTCTCGCCGTAGACCTCGCCCATCGTGCCATCGAAGACGGTGGCGTCCTGCGAGTAGACGCAGACCTTGCGGCCATTGATCGTGCCGTAGCCGGTGATGACGCCGTCCGTGTAAGGACGGTCGTGCTCGCGGCCGAAATCCTTGGAGCGGTGACGGGCGAGAGCGTCCGTTTCCACGAAGGATCCGTCGTCCATGAGGGCATCCAGCCGCGCGCGGGCCGCTGGGGTACCGGCATCCGCGCCGAGTGGCGAGCGGGACTCGGCAATCTTATTACCGAGGTCCTCAATCTTGCCTGCAGTGGTTTTCAGATCAGTCATAACGCCTTAGTTTACAAGCCGGAACCGGCAGGGGTCGCATCAGCGCTGCCAAGCGGTGCGCGCTGGTGTGGTCCTGCCGGTTGTTGCTCCGTGTGATTTACAGCGGGATATTTCCGTGCTTGCGGGCCGGGCGGGCGACGTTCTTGTCCGCGTAGAGGCGCAGGTTCTTCGCGATGGTGGAACGGGTCTCCGATGGCAGGATGACCGCGTCGATGAGGCCGCGCTCGGCCGCCTTGTATGGGTTGAGC
The DNA here is from genome assembly GCF_900092335.1 of Corynebacterium phoceense. GTDB lineage: Bacteria > Actinomycetota > Actinomycetes > Mycobacteriales > Mycobacteriaceae > Corynebacterium > Corynebacterium phoceense. Next base: position 368,513 of record NZ_LT596208.1, on the reverse strand, counting down.
ATGTGGTCTTCGTACTCACGCTCGAAGGACTTGGCGAGCTCGGCGACGTCGAGACCCTTCTCGCGCGCCTGCTTGAGCTCCTTGCGGTAGATGAAGCCCACAGCGCCGGCGGCACCCATGACGGCTATCTGTGCGGTCGGCCATGCCAGGTTGACGTCAGCGCCCAGGCCCTTGGAACCCATGACACAGTACGCGCCACCGTAGGCCTTGCGCATAGTGACGGTGATCTTCGGGACGGTGGCTTCGCCGTAGGCGTAGAGCAGCTTCGCGCCGCGACGCAGGATGCCGTTGTGCTCCTGGTCCGAGCCCGGCAGGAAGCCTGGGACATCGACGAGGAGGACGATCGGGATGTTGAAGCTGTCGCACGTGCGGATGAAGCGTGCGGCCTTCTCCGAGGAGTCGATGTCGAGGCAGCCGGCGTACACCATGGGCTGGTTAGCAACGAAGCCGACGGTCTTGCCCTCGATGCGACCGAAGGCGACCACGACGTTCTCGGCGCGCGCTGCCTGGATTTCCATGTACTCGCCGTCATCTGTGAGCGCCTCGATGACGTCGCGAACGTCGTAGGGCTGGGTGGGGGAGTCCGGGATAATCTCATCGAGAACGAGGTCGTCTGCGGTGATCTCGTCGAGTTCCTCGTAGGACTCGACGGGAGCGAGCTGGCGGTTGTTCGACGGCAGGTAGCTCACGAGATCGTGGACCCAGTCGAGTGCGTCCTCGTCCGAGGATGCCGTGTAGTGCGAGTTGCCGGCCTCCTTCATGTGGACCTTGGCGCCGCCGAGCTCTTCCTGCGTGACCTTCTCGCCAGTGACGGTCGTGATGACGTCCGGGCCGGTGACGAACATCTTGGACTTCTCGTCGACCATGACGACGAAGTCGGTCAGCGCCGGGGAGTAGGCATTGCCGCCAGCGCAAGCGCCCATGATGACCGAGATCTGCGGGACGACGCCGGAGGCCTTGATGTTCTGGTAGAAGGTTGCGGCAATCCAGTCGAGGGACACCGCGCCGTCTTGGATGCGCGCGCCCGCGCCCTCGTACAGGCCGATGAGCGGGCGGCCAGTGGTCACAGCGAGTTCCTGAATCTTCACCATCTTTTCGCCGTAGACCTCGCCGAGCGCGCCGCCGAAGACGGTGCCGTCCTGGCTGAAGATGCACACCTCGCGGCCGTCGATGGTGCCCCAGCCGGTCACGATGCCGTCCGTCACGGGCTTCTTGGCGCCCATGCCGAAGTCCGTCGTGCGGTGCACGGCGAGCATGTCGGTCTCCACGAACGAGCCTTCATCAAGCAGGTAATCGAGGCGTTCGCGTGCAGTCAGGCGGCCAGCTGCGTGGACTTTCTCATGCGCCTTTTCGCCCATGGGTGCCTGGGCGGCCTCGCGGCGACGCTTGAGCTCAGCAATCTTCGCGGCGGTGGTGTCCGCGGCGGTTTCGAGTTCCGTCAAATGTGAGGAAATAGTCATGTTTGGAAATCGTACTGGCACGACCGGCGGTTTTCCACACTGCCGCGCCGGTGATTTGTATCACGAAACTAGTTTTCGCAGCTCAAACGTGAGGAAATCCTCAAAAATTTTTCTGAAGTGGTCTGGTGGCGTGGCGCGGGGCTGGGGGGTGGGCCCGCTGGGCTATATAAAAAGCGACCCCGCGGGCCTTGGAAAGGTCGTGCGGGGTCGCTGAGGGGCGGGAGTTTATGCAGCCCACCCGAAGCTGGACAGAAAGCCTTCGGTCGCTGCGAGCTCCGCGGTGCGGGGAGCTCGGCCAGTGGCGGACTCGAATGTGGAAATAATCTCAGCCGAGGTGGCCGGGACTAGGTCGTGCTCGAGCAGGTGCTCGGCGACGCGGGCGGCGGTGGGGGTCTCCTGAATGAGATCGAGGCCGGTGGCCGTGGAGCCGCCGAAGGCTGAGGACAGCGTGTCCAGCAGGGTAGTGATCGTATTCATTGTCGAACCTCCTTTGTCGATCATCGGGGATGTGTGCATCCCTCTCTAGAGGAAGAACGTCCGAGCGGTATCGATCGGACGACACTTCGTTGGTAAGTACCCACTATACATGTTGACCTATGTTTGGGCAAAGTTCTTGTTAAGGCTATGTTTACCTGCTGTTCACCTAGTGGGGAATGTGCGGGTGAGGTGGTGAAAAACGGCGACACGCCGCATGCACATAAATATGCACGCGGCGTGTCGTTGAAGGGGCTAGTGAGAGCCTCCGAGGTTTCCGAAGAGCTCCCAGCCGAAGTAGTGCTCCAGTGTGCCCTTGGAGATCCACAGGATGGCCACGACGATGACGGCGGCGAGGAACGCGTAGACGGTCCAGCCGAGTACCTTCATCTGCGTGGAGGCCTCGGTGTCGCCGACGATGACACCCTGGTCGTTGCGGATAGGGTCGCCGGTCATGCAGCGCATGCCCAGGGCGAAGAGGAGGGGAATGCCGGCGCCGAAGATGAGCGCGAGCCCGGCGACGCGGAAGATGGCGATGGCGATAGATGCGGCAGTCATGAGCGAGTTACCTTCTTAACAGTGCTTACAGGTTCTTGGCCTGCGGAGCGGGGGAAGCCGGGTCGTTGATGGTGGAGGCTGCGGCTGCGGTAGCGACAGCGCCTTCGTTGGCGACGGCCGCGGGGGTCTTGGGCTCCAGGGAGGAGTCGACGGACTCGGCGTCCGCGTCCCACTCGTCGTTGACGTTGGATGCGTCGACCGGGTTCATGCGGGCGCGGATGACCATGATGACCGCCATGGCGATGAGGATGATGAAGTCGACGATGACGCCCACGGTGGTGGTCGTAGCCGCGGAGACGCCCGTTGCGACCCACCAAGAAGCGAAGCCGACGGCGGCGGCGCACGGGATGGTAATCAGCCAGGCGGATACCATGCGCATGGCCACGCCCCAGCGGACCTCGGCGCCCTTCTTGCCGATGCCGGTACCCATGATGGAACCGGTGGACACGTGCGTCGTGGACAGCGCCATACCGCCAGCGGCGGAGGTGAGGATGATGGCGGCGGAGGTGGCCTCGGCGGCCATGCCCTGCGGGGACTCAATCTCAACGAGGCCCTTGCCCAGGGTGCGGATAACGCGCCAGCCGCCGGAGAGGGTGCCGGCCGCGATGGTGACGGCACAGGCAACGATGACCCAGGTCGGGATGCGCTGGTCGGAGACGGCTTCGCCAGCAGCGACGAGGGCGAGGAAGATAACGCCCATGGTCTTCTGCGCGTCACCGGCACCGTGTGCGAGGGAGACTAGGCATGCGGTGACAATCTGGCCGTGACGGAAGTGCTCGTTCTTCGTCTTGTCCGGGATGGTGTTGGTGACCCAGTAGACGAGGGCCGTTGCGGTGGCGGACACGAGGGCTGCGATCACCGGCGAGGCGAGGGCCGGCACGATGATCTTGCCCATGATGGACGACCATGCGACGCCGCCGGTGCCCATGGCGGCGAAGGCCGCGCCGATGAGGCCGCCGAACAGAGCGTGGGAGGAGGAGGACGGCAGGCCGAGGAGCCAGGTGAACAGGTTCCAGAAGATGCCGCCGATGAGGCCGGTGAAGACGACGATGAGAAGGTTCTCGCCGTCCGTGGCGCTCGAGAGGTTGTAGGAGTCAAGGTTGACGATGCCCTTGGCGACGGTTGCCGCGACATTGACGGACAGGAATGCGCCCACGAGGTTGAGGGCGGCGGAGATGGCAACTGCCGTGAACGGCTTGAGGGCGCCGGTGGCAATCGAGGTTGCCATAGCGTTGGCCGTATCGTGGAAACCGTTGGTGAAGTCAAAAGCCAACGCGGTGATGACCACGATGGCGAGAATAAGCAGGGTCGCTGTCACGGCGGAGATTTCTTTCTTGTACGACGATGGCTCTGTTGCGGCTTCCCGGTTCGATGCAGGTGCGAAGCGCAGGAAATGCGCGACGAGTATGTACAGTTTGAAGCTTAGACCGCTGGCCTGTCTGCAGTTAAAAATTGGTTTGACCTGCAGTATTAGTTCTAATGTGTGCTCATTTGACCCTAGGGGAACAGGTGTTAAATCGCAGCACAACTGGAGTTAACCTCTAGTTCATTTAAGCCTGAGGGGAGCGTCACATAGTTTCGTCTTGGTGATAAAGTAGACTCGTTTTTCACCGCTCACAAGCCCGAAAACGGCCGTTCGAGGCGTTCTACGTGACCGTGAGCCACGGTGATAGTCCCCGAAAACGCGCAGACATGGCATCACATATTCATGCCGGCATGGCGCGCGAGCAGTCGCGAAGAATAGCCGACGGATGAGGGGCGCGCCAATCGAGGACGAGGATGTGACGGCTGGGCGCCTATACGGCTCCGTCCCCAATTTCTTCGATCGGCACCCACGCGTAGCCATATGGGCCCAATTCCACCGGGCCCAAATCGACGTCCGCGTCGGTGAAGTTGTGGAGACAGAGCAGATCGCCGCGCTGGAAGCCGAACACGCCTTCGACGCCAGTCTCGACCGCTTCATAGGGCGCCGTGCCGAGTTCGGGGTGCGCCTTGCGCTGGGCGATGAGCCCTCGGACGGTCATGAGCAAGGAGGCATCGTCAAGCTGCTGCTCCGCGACGGAAGTACCCTCGCCGCCAACGATGGGCCACCGAGTCTCGCCGGTAGAAAAGCCGGCGCCGGGGCCTGGTTCCCACTGCATGGGCGTGCGGACGGCATAGCGATCCGGAAGGGAGACGTCATCTCCCATGCCAATCTCGTCCCCGTAGTAGATAAAGGGCGCGCCCGGCAGTGTCATAAGCAGGGAGAAGAGGAGCTCGATCTTGCGGCGATCGCCTTCCATGAGCGGGGCGAGACGGCGTGCGATGCCCACGTTCGCCTTGGCGCGCGGGTCCTTGGCATAGGCGTCGTACATCCGGGTGCGCGCCGCGGGGCTCGCCATCTCGAGGGTGAGCTCGTCGTGATTGCGCAGGAACGTGCCCCACTGGCAGTCAGCCGGCAGGGGCGGTAGTTCGTCGAGGATGTCGTAGAGGGGCTCGGCGCTGCCCGTGGCGACGGCCTCGAAGATCTTGGGCATCACCGGGAAATTGAAGACCATGTGGACGCGGTTGCCGCTGCCGAAGTACTCCATGGTTTCGCGCGGCGGCTGGTTGGCCTCGGCGATCATCATCGCTTCCGGGTACTCCGCATTGACCATCGCGCGCAGCCGCTCGAGGAATGCGAAAGTCTCGGGCAGGGATTCGCCGCCTTGGCCGTCGCGCTCGAAGAGATAGGGGATGGCGTCGAGGCGGAAACCATCGAGTCCCTTGTCCATCCAAAATCGCACGATATCGAAGATTTCGGTCTGCACCGCCGGGCAGTCGTAATTGAGATCCGGCTGGTGCGTGTAGAAGCGGTGGAAGTAGTACTGCCCGCGCTCCTCGTCCCACGCCCAGTTAGAGATTTCGTAGTCGGTGAAGATAATGCGGATCTCGGGGTAGCGCGTGGGGTCGTCGCCCCACACGTAGTAGTCCCCGTAGGGGCCGGCGGGATCGCGGCGGGACTCCTGGAACCAGTAATGCTGGTCAGAGGTGTGGTTGAGTGCCAAGTCCGTGATGACGCGGATGCCGCGCGCGTGCGCCTGCTCCAGGAGCTCCTCGAAATCGGCCATCGTGCCGTAGCGCGGGTTAATGGAGCGGTAGTCCGCGATGTCGTAACCATCGTCGCGCATGGGCGAGTCGAACATGGGCGGCAGCCAGAGGCAATCCACGCCCAGCCATTCCAGGTAGTCGAGCTTGTCCGTCACTCCGCGCAGGTCGCCCATGCCGTCGCCATTCGAGTCATTGAAGGCGTGGAGGAGGGCTTGGTAGAAAATGGCGTTGTGGAACCAGCTCATTGAAGATCCTTTCGCTTGGCCCGCCACAGTGCCCACTCGAGCGCCACGAGGACTCCGGCTAAGAGGCCGGGCCACAGAGCGGGGGAGGGTTGGAAGAGATTGAGGATGGCCTGCAGGAGGGCCAGGGCAGCGAAGAAGCCGACGAAGCCCAAGGCCGAGTCCCACAGAAGCGCGCGGCGCATTAGCGCACCGTCACGCTAAATGTCGTGCCGTCAGAGAGCTGTACCTCGGTGGTGCCTGCAGTGAGCCCGCCGACGCCGGCGTTGAATTGGGTGCCGTCTTGCTCGTAGGCCGGACTGAAGACGGCAACGGCAGGATCAGCGATGGTCGCGTCGAGACCCTCTGCGCCCGTAATGACGAGGTATTCCCCGGAGGCCAGCTCGATGTCCTTGCCCCTTAGCTCCGCGGGGCTGAGGATGTGCGGGGTCGGGGCGCCCTCGGCGGTGGGCTCTGCGCCCTGCGGATTCGTCAGCGGTGCCGCGGGGGCTGGGCTTTCCGATGCCCCCTCATTCCCACCGTCAGCCGGGGCCGAGGCCTCGGCGGGGACTGATGCCGCAGCGGGGGCATCGGTAGGTAAGGCCATACTCGTTGGGGACGCGGCGCTGCTGTGCACGCTCGGCGCGGGGGAGGCGGGCGCCGACGTCTCCGCGGATTCCTCGCCGCTGCTGCACGCAGTCACGGCGAGCGCAGCGGCGACGAAGGTGCCGACGGCAAGCGCTGTGTGACTCGTTCTCATCTAGGCTTTCACTCCTCCGGCGGTAAGCCCCGCCACGATACGGTGCTGGAAAACTAACACCATAATAATGAGTGGCACCGTCACGAGGGCGCCCGCGGCCATCGTCGCCGCGTAAGGATACTCGAAGGCAGAGGGGCCGCTGAAGCGCGCGATGGCGACGGTCACCGGCTCAGTGTCCGTGGTGGACAGTTGCTTGGCGAGCATGAACTCGTTCCACGTCGTGATAAACGCGATAATCGCGGTGGTAAAGAGCGCCGGTGCGGCGAGCGGCAAAAGGACGAGGCGGAAGGCCTGGCCCTTCGTCGCGCCGTCGACGCGGGCGGCCTCCTCGAGCTCCCACGGCAGCTGCCGGAAGAAGCTGAGCAGCGTGTAGACCGTGAGCGGCAAGGCAAAAGAGATATTCGGGATGATCATCGCCTGGTAGGTGCCGATCCACGTGAGATCGCCGAACAGCTGGAAGAGCGGCGTGACAAGCGCGATGCCTGGGAACATGGAGGCCGCGAGGATGATGCCTGTGACAAAGCCCTTTCCGGGGAAGTCGAGACGCGCGAGCGCGTACGCAGTAAACACGCCCACGGCGACGGCGACGGCGGTCGTCGCGAGCGAAATAAGCAGGGAGTTGCCGATGGCGCCGAGGAAGTCGTTGCCCTTGTCCGTGGCGAGCGCGTCCTTGAAGTTGTCGAGCGTGACGTGCGTGGGCCACGGAGTTGTATCGAACGTGTGGGCGCTGTCGCGCAAGGCCGTGACGACCATCCAGTAGAAGGGCGCAAGACCCCAGAACATGATGAAGAGGATGCCGGCGTAGTGGCCGACGGTGCTCCACAGTTTGTTGCCGGTCATGCTGCTACCTCCTGGTTGTCCTGAGCTTTCTTCGCCGCTTTTTCTTGGCGGCGTTGCGCACGCTTCTCCGCCGTGCCGCCCACGTCAGCGCCGAGGAAGCGGATGAGGATGAAGGCGACGGCGAAGATGAGCAGGAAGATGAGCGTGGACAGTGCCGAGGCCGAATTGAAGTTGCCCTGGCGCATATCCTCGACCACGAGCTGCGACACCGTTGCGGTGGGCGAGTTCGAGGAGCTGGAAATCATGATGACGGGCAGGTCGTACATGCGCAGTGCGTCGAGGGTGCGGAAGAGGATGGCGACCATGAGGGCCGGTTTCACCAGCGGTAGTGTGATCTTGGTGAAGCGCTGCCACGCGGTGGCGCCGTCGACGCGGGCCGCCTCGTAGACGTCCCTGGGGATCATCTGCAGGCCGGCGAGGATGAGCAGCGCCATAAACGGCGCAGTCTTCCACACGTCCGCGATGATGACGGCCAAACGCGCATAGAACGGGTCCGTCGTCCACGCGACGTGCGTGCCCAGCAGGGAGTTGACGATGCCCTGCGGGGCGAACATGAACTGCCACAGCTTCGCCGTCACGGCCGTAGGAATGGCCCACGGCACGAGCACGGCCGCACGTACAAGGCCGCGGCCCTTGTACTCGCCGTTCATGATGAGTGCCATGATCATGCCGAGGATGGTCTCGAGCAGCACCGTGACGACGGCGAAGAAGATCGTGATGCGCACGGCAGGCCAGAAGTCCGTGGCGATAACCCCCGGCGGGCAGGCGCTCACCACTCCCGTGCCGGACATGCATCGGTTGTTGACCCAGTAGAGGTAGTTCTCGAGACCTGCAAACTGTCCTTCGACGAAGACGCCGGTGGAGGGGTCGAGGCGCCGGTTGCCCTGGAAGGAGAGCATGATGGCGCGCACGATGGGGTAGCCGATGACGATAGCCAGCACGATGAGCGCCGGCGCAATGAGCCCGGCGGCCTGGCCGTAGGTCTTGCGTTTTAAGGCTTGGGGCGTGGAAATTGCCACAGCGGTGGGCCTTTCTAGCTTGAGTGATGATGACGCGCTCCGTACGCCGGGGCGATGCGGCATCCTTGTGACGGACATCCTATCGCGTGAAAGTGTGACTTCAGCGAATTGCGGACCGTAGGGACGAGGAAAGCGTTTGAGAAAACGCGAAGGCCGCCCCACGACGGGGGCGGCGAGGCGTCTGTGAGGACGGTGAATTAGCCCTGCTGTGCCTGCTCGATGGCAGCCTTCATGTCGGCGGTGGCGTCGTCGACGGAGGTACCGGAGGTCAGGGCTGCGTAGGCGTTATCCTGCACGGCCTTAGAGATGGCGGTGTAGAACGGGGAGACCGGACGCGGTGCAGCGTTCTCCAGGGACTCCTTGAGTGCCGGCAGGTACGGGAACTGCTCGATCAGTTCCTCATCGTCGTAGATGGACGAGAGGACCGGCGGGAAGGAAGCCTCAGCGAAGGACTTCTGGTTGTCCTCGTTGACGATGAACTTCATGAAGTCCAGTGCAGTCTGCTTGTGCTCGGAGTTGATGTTGATGCCGTTGTTGTAGCCACCCAACGTGGACACGCCCACGCCGTCCTTGCCCACGAGCGGGGAGACCTCAACCTTGACGCCAGCGTCGACGGCGTTGGTGTACATGTACGGCCAGTTGATGGCGAAGGCGGTCTTACCCTCGGTGAATGCGAGGTTGGTCTCTTCCTCCGTGGCGGCGGTGGAGTCCTTAGAGATGACGCCATCTTTGTAGGCGTCGACCATGGCCTGGAGACCCTCCTTGGACTCGGTGGAGTCCACGTTGACGGAGCCGTCGTCCTTGAGGACGCTGCCGCCCCAGCCTTCCATGAAGCCGGCGGTATTGACGGTGAGGCCCTCGTACTGCTTGAGCTGCGTGGTCAGGCAGTTGGCGCCTTCCTTGAGTGCCTCACACGCAGACTTGAAGTCGTCGAACTTGTTGACCTCGGTCGGGGCGAGCTCCGCGTTGCGGAAGAGCAGCTGGCCGTTGGTGTTCTGCGGCAGTGCGTAGAGCATGTCGTTGTACGTCGCGGATTCGACGGTGGCCGGCAGCAGGTCTGCGGTGTCGACCTCGAGGTCGCCGGTGAGCGGTGCCAGCCACTGGTTAGCGGCAAAGTCTGCAGTCCACACGACGTCGAGTGCCATGACGTCATAATCGGAGTTGCCAGCCTGCAAGGACTGAACGAGGGTCTCGCGCTGTGCGTCGGCCTCACCAGCAAGCTCGGCGAGGGTGACCTTCTCGTCCGGGTGCTCCTTGTTCCACGCTTCGATGATGGGTTGAATCTTGTCAGTATCGTTCTTGCCCATCGCGAAGGTGATGGGGCCGCGGCCTCCTTCGCCCGTGCCCTCTTGTGCTGCTTGGGAGCTGTCATCGGACGAGTTCGAGCAGCCCGTGAGCACCAGAGCGAGTGCCGCAGTGGTCGCGAGGATAGTCTTCTTCATGGAGATTTCACCTTTCAGAAACAACAGTTGTCTCAAAGGTAAAATACCCACAGCGCTCGTGGCCGCTTTTTGTGGTTTTTCACGCTCAATGGGGGTAACGCGCATACCCCTCCTGCGCGAGAGTGGGGAGCGCCTGAACTGGCTGCGTAGGGCGGCGGGTCGACACTCGAAGGAAGGCCGTCGTGACCAGCGCATGCGACCAGAGATTCGCCCCAGCGATTCGCCGGTGGCTCGTTCTGTCCGCATGGACCGACGCGGGTAACGTGAAGAGCCATGAGCACTTATGACTTGGAGCGTATTCGCACCGAACTCGCTGAAGACTATGCCGTTATCGACTACGTCGAGGAAACCGGTTCGACGAATACCGATCTGATGCAGGCCACCGACGTCACTGATGGCACTGTTCGCCTCACTGATCTGCAGACCGCCGGCAAAGGCCGCCTGGGCCGCGTGTGGACCGCGCCGAAGGGCTCGCAGGTGACCTTCTCTGTTCTCCTGCTTCCTGAGTCCCTCGATCATCTGGGCACCTTGCCTCTCGCCGCGGGTTTGGCCGTCACCGACGCGATCCCCGGCACGGTCCTCAAGTGGCCCAACGACGTGTTACTCGACGGCAAGAAGCTCTGCGGCATCCTCGCCGAAGCCGGTCCCGTGGGCAAGGCCTTCAAGTCGGGCACATTCAAGTCCGGCGAAATGAACAAAGCAGAAATTAATAAGGCCGAAGTCAATAAGGCAGAAATTAATAAGGCCGAAATCGCCCCGAAGACGGAAGCCTCCAAGCTCGAGGTGTCCAAGGTCGAGGTCGCGCCGAAGACTGAAGTCAATAAGGCAGAGATCAACAAGACTGAGGTAAATAAAGCCGAAATCAACAAGGCTGAGGTCAATAAGGCCGAAATCAATAAGGCTGAGGTGGCGCCGAAGACGCAGGGCGGCAAGGCGCCGTCCGCACGCGTCGTGCTCGGCATGGGCATTAACGTCTCCATCGCGGAAGAGGAACTGCCGGTTCCCACGGCTACCTCGCTTGTGCTCGCGGGCCGCGAGGATGACCGCACCGGGGTGGCCATCGCAATCCTCAAGGCGCTGCGCCACCGTATCGAGCAGTGGGAGAACCAGGATCCGCAGCTCATGGATGACTACCGCAAGGTCTGCTCGTCGATTGGACTCAATGTGCGCCTCGAAGCCCCGACCGGGGATGTCACCGGCATCGTGGAAGGTGTTGCGGAGGACGGCCGTATCAACGTCGGCGGCGAATACTACTCGGCCGGTGACGTCATTCACCTGCGCCCGACCGACTAATTTCGAGTCTGCGTCTTCTACGAGGGGATAGGATAAGAGAGTCTTTCTCTTCCTATCCCCTCATTTGCGCGCACTGCGCGGAAAGGTGCCTCGACGTGGCTCGACGTTCTCTTTTATCCTTCCGTCGTTCCTCGCGCATGCTGTCGGCTGCAGCGCTGATAGCCGTAGCTTTCACCGTCGGGGCGTGCAGCGAGGGCGGTTCCTCCGAGCCGCGCACGAGCACCATCACGGTGCGGCCGTCGGAACAGCCTGGCGAGGGCGCTCCTTCGGCGTCCGCCGCCGGCCCCAGCGAGGGCGTGGCACAGGATGCGCAGGCAGCGCCGTCTGGTGACGATTCTCTCGCAGAGGCGTACGGGCGCATCCTTGATAATCCACGCTCGGTGAATTTCAACTACGACTACAGCCTGCGGACTTCACGAGCGAGCGGAAGCTACCAGTATGCGCTCGCTGACATCACGGGGGACAACTCGCCGGAGCTGCTTTTGTGCGATTGCAATTACGACGTCAGCCCCGTCGTTGTCATCAACGGTGCGGCCAATCCGGCGAATCCGGTGGTCTCAGAAGACGTCCTCATCAGGGGTGCTGCCGGCGTGGGCGGTGGACGCTATGACCTCTCGGTAGGTAACGGTGGGATTTATCAAATCGAATGGCACTCGGTGCGTCCGGAATCCTATGCGACGAAGTTCGGCATGCAGGGTTCCCATCTTGTGAAAACTACCGAGCAAGTCGAGATCCAGAATCCGAGCGAGTTGGGGGTCACTGCCGCGAATTTCGTTGACGTATCGGACCGTTCGGTACTGAGCAACGCGGGGCTGGGGGAGGCATCGGCAGGCCCGGCCCAGGCAGCAGCGAATACTGCTACTGCGCAGGAAAGCCAGCCCCAAGGTGAGAACGTGCTCAGCGGCACCATTAAGCAGATGACGGCGCGGGAAGTCATGAAGGGGCAGCCGACGCCGAATGGTGAGTCCCCGGACTTGACGCTCTGGGTGTTGGTTCTCGATAGCCCGCAGTCGTTGACGGGCAGGTCGACCGGTTACCGAGGAGCGTTAAGGACACGCCCTAACCAAGAGATGGTGAGCTTAGACGACCGCGGCGAGTGGTCTGGATATAAGGATCAACACGTGAACCTCACATACGACCCCACGCAGTCGTGGTGGCCCAGCGACACCAGCCTGCCGCTGGGCAAGCTGCGTGCCTACCCCGTCGATGTGTCGGTGGGGTAGCACCCCTGAAACGCAGCAACGCAGCATCCCCGCCACACTCACGATGGAGCGGTGTGGGGATGAATTCGTGAGGGGACGTTAAGCCTGCGATGACAGGCCATTGCTCGAGGCGGTGCTGTTATCGGGTCGCCGACCCATGCCGCCAGCGGGGCCACCGCCCATGCCACCCTCAGCGGCTTCGCCCGCAGTCACTGCGGTGTCGGTGCCGTTGACGGTGACGGTACCCACGGCGGCATCCGAAAGCACGAGCACGACCTGCGCGTCGTCCGCGGCGTTGACGGTGATATCGCCTGCGTCGCCGGTAATCCGGTAGACGCCGGCCTCGGTGATATCGGAGCCGGTGAGGTCCTGAACGTCATCTATGGATCACTCGTCGTCCTTGGTCACCGTGTGATCGGAGTTCTCATCGGCTGCCTCGGAAGCTGACGGTGGGCGGGCGGTGTCGTAGGAGACGGACTTGGCGGTGGGAGTGTTCTCGGCGGCCTGCGGGGAGCACGCGGCGAGCATAATCGCTGCGGTGGCGGTCGCTATGGAGGCGAGGAGGGGCTTCTTCATCACAGGGCGTCCTTAAAGTAGTTGTTGATGACGCGGTTCCATTTATTCGAGGGCAGCTCCGGGTGCATGGTGGCCATGCCCGTGCCGAACTTGGAGACGCGGGTAGGACGGTGGCCAAGGCCCCACAGGATTTTGTCGAGCGGGGAGGGGCGGGCGCCGGACTTTGTTTCAATGAAGACGACGTCGCAGTTCTCTAGGCGCTGGTTGGAGCGCTCTGAGCGCCACGTCAGTGCCGTGTCGATGGTGGCGCGGCCGACACCGCTGGGCCGAAGCGTTGCGCGCAGATAGGTGTTGTGGACGCTGGGGCTGAGCTGGCCCACGAGCTGGGGGTTGAGCTCCGCATCAAGGAAATCCAGCGCCTCGGGGGCGAGCCTGCCGCTGTGGGCGTACGCGGGCGCGATGGGCACGCGGTGCTTGACCGTGACTCCGCGCGGGCCGCGCGTTTTGACTTCGCAGAAGCCCAGGTTGGAGTCGACGTAGGTGCGCTGGCGAACCTTAAAGCGGCGGCGGCGCTTCTGCGCAGTCATGCGGTAGGAGAGCAAGTCCGGGGTGTCGAAGTAGGTGGTGGCGTAGCGCTGCTGGCGCTTGCCATTGATCTCCAGCACGCGGGTATCGGCGGGGACCTCGTCGAGGAATGCGCGCAGCTCGTCGGTGTGGATGAGGTACTTGCGGTCGACGCGGGTCATCATGCGGGCCTCGGCGTTCATTTCGTCGAGGGTTATGGAGTCGAATCTACTGAACATGAGCCAACTCCGAGTGTGCGGATTCGGCGTGCTTCGCCGTGGAGTCCTTGCGGCGCTCGAGCGGGCTGCGGCGGCCTCGGACCTGGACCCAGGTCGTGTCGTTGACGATGTCGACGCGGTGGGTGGTCACGCCGAGGATTTGGGCATCGAGCATGTCTTCCAGCTCATCCTTGAGCTCATCCTGGTCGGTGATCGCGCGGTCGAGGGTCATCTCCTGAACGAAGTAGCCACCGAAGAGCAGCTGGGAATCGACGATGACGAGGGCGAGGACGATGAGGATGATGGCGCCGATGGCGATGGGGTTGACCTCATCCGACAAGCCGGCGATAAGTGGCTCTTCCGGTTTTAGAGTGCATTGATTTTGTGTCGGATGTTGGCGGCGTGAATCAGGCACCGCAATATGTAGTGGTCGAGGTTGCGGNCTGCACAGTAGGTCCTTGGTTTGTACGGATGGATTAGACACCCTTATTCCTACAAAGCCAAGGACCCCAATATCTTGTGCCACGCCCGAACCCCCGGCGAACTAATCAATGCACTCTAAAACCGGAAGAGCCCGATAAGTCCTGTAGCGAGCGCGGCAAAGAAATACGCGACCTCGGTTTGGGAAATCTCGGAGGAGCGCAGTCGGATGATGGACAGGACGCCGAAGAGACCCAGGCCCACGCCGGCGGAGACTTCCATGTCGGCGAGCATGAGGGAGACGCCCAACACGCCGATGTTGACGCCGATGAAAGCGACAACCAGATCGGCGCGCTGGTGGCGGGGCAGGTAAACGGCAAAGACGAGGAGGACGATGGCGATGATGTCGACGCCCATCATGATTGCGATATCGGTGCTCATTGGAAGCAGACCTTTCTAACTCGGTGTCGCTCTTTACTCTGCGACGCTGAGATGTGAGAACACTTTTGTTTCCTTCCACCTGCCTGTGGAATTACCGCAGAGTTTTCTAGGACGTTCGTTGAATGCTTCCTGTGAGCGTTGCAGGGTGCGGCTGTTGGGGCGAGGGACGTCTAGGATGAGGAGTCATGAATCTTATGAAGATGCGCCCGGGCGAGTATCCCGTCGTCGACGTGACGGCGCCGTATCGCTCGCTCATCTTCCCTGTCCTCGAGCTCATCCTCATCACGGGTCTCGCCTGGATCGGCATTGGCTACCTGGACGCACATGGCTTTGAAGCAACGGTGCGCAACGCCGTGGTGGTGCTCTGGGGCATCCTCGTGCTGTGGCGCTTTGTTCTGCCGGTCTATCGCGCACGCCGCCGTCGGTTCATCCTTACGACGACGCGCATTATCGCGCGGACAGGCAAGAAGATTGACTCCATTCCGCTTTCCGATGTCGTGGGCGTGCGCCGCCGCCGCGGCGGGATTTCGCTTGCTATTCGCGGCTACGATCGGGCACTTTATTTCCCGGATCTGCCGCGCACGAAGCGTATCGAGCGCGCCGTAGCCTCCGAGCTGGAGCAGTACAGCTCGCCGCTGTGGCGCTAGCCATAAAGGCCGCGAGGGCGGCTAGTAGGATGTAGGGCGTGATTAAGACAGTAAGTGTTATCGGAGACGGCCAGCTCGCGCGCATGATGCAACCGGCGGCCGTTGAATTAGGAATCAAAATCCAACTCCTCGCCGGTGCCCCAGACTCCTCGGCGGCGCAGGTCATTCCTGCCGTGACGGTGGGGGACTATCACTCCACCGCGAACTGTCTCGCCGTCGCCGAGGGCTCGGACGCTGTCACCTTCGACCACGAGCACGTGCCTTCCGATGCCCTCTCTGCCATGCTCGACGCCGGCTACAGCGTCCAGCCCGCCCCGAGCGCTCTCATTAATGCCCAGGACAAGCTGGTACAACGCCGCCGCATGCGCGAGCTCGGCGCACCAGTGCCGCCCTTCGCCGACATCTCTTCGGTGGAGGATGCCCAGAACTTCTGGAACGAGGTCGACGGTAACGTCTGCCTCAAGGCCTGCCGCGGCGGCTATGACGGTCACGGCGTGTGGTTCCCCAAGGACCTGACTGAGCTCGAGTCCCTCGTCGCTGAGTTGCTCGAGGCTGGCACCCCGCTCATGGCGGAGAAGAAGGTGGCGCTTACCCGCGAGCTGTCTATCCTCGTCGCTCGCAATCCCTCTGGTGAGGTCAAGGTCTGGCCGATCACTATGTCCGTGCAGGAAAACGGCGTCTGCGCCGAAGCCATCGCGCCCGCTCCGGATCTCGCTCCCGAGCTCGCACAGCGTGCCACGGATCTTGGCGTGCAGATCGCCACCGAGCTCGGCGTGACGGGCGTGCTCGCTGTCGAGCTCTTCGCCTACACCAACGACGAGGGAGCAGAGGATATCGCGGTTAACGAGCTGGCCATGCGCCCCCACAACACCGGCCACTGGACCCAGGCAGGCTCCATTACCAGCCAGTTTGAGCAGCACCTGCGCGCCGTCCTCGACCTCCCGCTGGGCGATCCGTCTGCCTCCGCGCCCATTACCGTCATGGCTAACGTGCTGGGCGCCGACGAGGATCCGGCTATGCCCATGGCTGACCGTGTCGTCGAGGTCGCTCGCCGTTTCCCTAACGCCAAGATCCACCTCTACGGCAAGGGCCACCGTCCGGGCCGCAAGATTGGCCACGTCAATCTCACCGGCAATGCCGCCGATGCCGCCACCGTCGCCGCCACCCGCCGCGACGCCAAGCTCGCCGCGTACTTTCTGGTCCACGCCGAATGGGCCGACCAGGCTTAACCCCCACTACTTTCGAGGAGAAGAATATGAATGCACAGGTCGGCCTCATTATGGGCTCCGATTCCGATTGGCCCACCGTCGAACCCGCCGCCCAGGTCCTCGCGGACTTCGGCATCCCCTTCGAGGTAGGCGTGGTCTCCGCGCACCGTACCCCGGAGAAGATGCTGTCCTACGCCAAATCCGCTCACACGCGCGGCCTTAAGGCGATCATCGCGTGCGCCGGTGGTGCAGCCCACTTGCCGGGCATGGTCGCGGCCGCCACGCCGCTGCCTGTCATCGGTATTCCGCGTGCGCTTAAGGACTTGGACGGACTTGATTCCCTTCTCTCCATCGTCCAGATGCCCGGAGGCGTACCCGTCGCGACCGTCTCCATCGGCGGCGCCAAGAATGCCGGCTTGCTCGCCGTGCGTATCCTGTCCGCTGGCAACGCGGAGCTTCTGCAAAAGATGGTCGACTACCAGGCGAATATGGCTGCCGAGGTCGAGCAGAAAGACGCGAACCTCCGCGCCAAGTTAATGGGTGAGTAGCGCTTTCTTCGCGCGCATGCGCCGTACACACCGCCGGACTCACTGGCATGTGTCCATTCTTTGCCTGGTGGCGCAACGATTATGCTTATCCCCGTGGATCCTATCGTTGTTCTCGGCTCGCGCGTCAAGCGCGGGCGTCCAGGAATATTGCTCGAGGAGCGTTTGCGCGCGGCGATGGCTGCAGCGGTACCTGGGCAGACTTTCATCGTCAGCGGTAAGGGCGAGGCGCCCGCCATGCGTCGCTACCTCGAGGAGCACGGGTTTGATGGGGTGATCGAAGATAACGAGGCGACATCGACGAATGAGAATCTTGAAAATGCGTGGCGACTTGCCGGTGGGGCTGGCCGTCTCATCGTTGTAACTAACAATTTTCATGTTCTGAGGACGCGGTTGTGGGCCTGGCATTTGGGTGTTCCGGCCCGGGTCATTTCAGCTCCCACACCCTTTGATCAGCGCTTGGTTAACTATGCGCGGGAAATTGTCGCGACCCCGCATTCGGCCGGGCGGATCCTCTTTCGGAAAATAGTGCACTCCCTGTCGAGGGCGTAAATTGTGCGAAGTTACATTTTGCACTAATCGGTGTTGCACGCTACGCCCAGCGTAGTCGTCATACCACTGCCACCCATGCATGGTCCTGTTATGTGTTGACACCTTCCTAGGAGCATGCCTTGAACACTCCGGTATGGCCGCACAGTTCTTTGCGCCCGAGGCGGCCTTGCCAGGGGCATGCGCGGCCGTCATGCACAACATAACGGCGCTATCTATGCCTTCCTTGTTCGTCGTCTCGATGGGCGACGCGTGCAGGCATCGGTGCCCGCGCGGGAGCGCGGAGCGCAGCCGGTATAAAATTCCTCTGAGTGCATATCAATTCCACGGGGTGAGACTGTGGGGCGCACGTTTTCACCCCCGCATTCCGCCCCCATTTCTGTCAACCTATTGAACATGCACCTAAAAGCCCTGTTCGCGCCGATTGTTTAAGTAACTTTTTTATAACGGCGCCGCGAAGTCCTTTCGTATTACGTCAAAATGGTGCATATTTTAACTCACCCCACCATTTAATGAACCTTCGTGCAAGGGTTCATTCCATTTACTTGGCGGTGTATTGGGGCCCGCCAGGACATGCCGCCGCTCGGTTCCGTCGATGGGGAGCGCAACCTCTATCGAACGTCGAAAGCTGAGCGGCGGTGCCTTTCTTGGGGGCTGTCCTATGTCTGGGGAATTAAAGGCACCGAATCGAGACGCAGCGCCGGCATGATCTGATCGAGCGGCATGACGGCCAGATTCAGTGTCCCCTCGTAGCGGCCTTCCATCATGCCCACGGGGTGGATCACGCCGTCCTTGAGGGCGAAAACGGGGGCCAGAATCACCATGGTTACTTGTCGCTGCGAAGACGAGTCGCCCGGAACTGGTGTGGTACTGGTAGGTGCCGCGCTGAGGTATTTCCGCTGGTTGCGCTCGTTGTGGCGGGCAAATTCAACTAATAGCCAGAGAAATGCAGGGCTCGTTGTAACGCTGTGCGCCCAAACAACCACAAGGAGGGTGAAAGGCTTCCGGCAGGAAAGAATGCCAGTACGAAGCACCACCACGAGAAGAAGGAGTCCTCTCATGAAAAAGGGAATCATCGCCATCACCACCGCCACCGTCGCCGTCCTTACCGCGGGTGGGGCAGCGATTGCCACGGGCGCGAGCGATACCCCCGCCATGACTGCTGGCACGGAGGACATTCTCAAGCCTGGCATGGAGATGACGTTCACCGCGACGTGCCCCGACAACAGCACACGCGCGGACCTCACCACGAGCTTCGGTGCCCACGCCGTCCTGCGGCCGGCGGCAGATGCTGGCTACCTCATGGGCGAGATCACCGCGCCGGAGCAGATTGGCCCCGGCCCGGCTGACGGCTACCACACGTACACTGTTACCTGCGAGAACGGAGCGACGACCACCGCGCGCTTCGCCGACGCCGGCAACGGCACGGCCCAGACAGCTCGCAGCTAAACCGCACAGGCGGCCGACAGCTCACGCCGCGCCACCACCATAGGTACACCCCAAGAAAGCAGTCAGTGTCCGTCACCTATCTCCCCGCCGCGCGCCGGAAAGCCTTTAGCGAGGCTTTCCGGGCGCATTACCCTGCCGTGCGCGCGTTCTTTGCGCGCCGCGCGCCCGCCGAGCACGTCGAGGAATTCACCGCTGACGTCTTCGAGCGCGCCTGGGGCAACTTCGACCAGATTGAAGGCGACGTCCTCCCGTGGCTCTACGGCGTCGCCCGCAACGTCTTGCGCGAACACTATCGCACGCAGGAGCGCCGTCCGCGGCTCGTGGATCTCGAGCAGCCGGAGGCGGATCCCCTGGCCGAGGATTTTGCGAGCCACAGCGATCTGAACCTCGATATCAACCGTGCACTGCTCACTCTCAGTCCCGCTGAGCGTGAGATTCTCACCCTCCACGCGTGGGAGGGCCTCACGCCGGCCGAGCTCGCTGAGGTCCTAGGTCTCACTCCCACGAACGCCCGCGTGCGTCTTCACCGCGCGCGCACCAGCCTCGCCCGCGCCCTTGACAGCGCCGGCTCCCACTAAGGACAACCGTCATGAACGATCCTCTCGCCCAACTTGCTGCGGCTAACCCCGTCCCCGACGAGTCACTCACCCCCGAACAGCAGGAGCGCGCCGACGCCCTCCTGGAACGTCTCACACAACCTGCCCAGAAGAAGCGCCGTCCCTTCCTCGTCGCTGCTGCGGCCGTCGCGGTGCTGGCCCTCGGCGTCGCCGTCATTCCGGGCTTGAGCAATAACGCCACGCCCCAGGCGACGGCGGAGGAGGTGCTTGCCCGGGCCGGGGAGGCATCGGCAAGCCAGGCGGATGCCCCGACCCTCGGTCAGGAGTACATGAAGCGCACGGACAGCGACGGCCAGGCCACCGTCACCACGGAATACGAGGTCCAAGCCGGCCAGCTGCGCCAGGACACCCGCACCGAGGGCACCTCCGCCGCACTCGCGGACTTCGACCCCTCGCCCCGCATCACGCTCGCCCAGCTTGCCGATGCCCCCTCCGCCGACGCCCTGCGTGACCTCGCCGTCGCCACGTATGGCGACGCCGCGCTCGGCTCGCTCCAGCTTCTTTTGCACCCAGGGCTGACCTCCGCGCAGCAGAAGTTCGTCTATGACAACCTCGCGGCGGCCGGCGGCAACGACCTGGGCAGCGCGGACATTACGGAGGGTGAAGACTCGCTCGTCACCGTCTACCGCGACGCGGACCACGTGAGCTTCAGTGTTCTACCGTCCACCGGCCAGATCGTGGAGGTCCATGGCCTCGTCGCCCCGGACGTGACTACCCGCGTCGAGGCCACGGCTATCCTGGGCTGCGTCTCCGTGACCGGACTCGAGGGCCCCGAACTGATTTCGCTCGCCTGCGCGGACAACAACTACCTCGTCCGTGACCTCAAGTGGTCGAACTGGGGTGCCGACTCCGCCCGCGCGGAAGGCACGGCCTTTATCAACGACTGTGACCCCAACTGTGCGGACTCTGGCTTCACAGAGCTGCCCGTCACCGTCACTGTGCGCAAGCCCCAGGAGTGCGGCTACAACGCGAAGCTCTACTCGAGGCTCGACGTCGCCTACGTGGACGAGCCCGCGCGCGACGAGACCTTCGACATCGGCTGCGACCAGTCGCCCACGAACTAACTAGCGCCCCAGCTTGCCCGGCAGTTGGCGCAGGATGTTGTCGATTTCCTTCCATGCGGTCGCGCGCGACTCTTTCTCGGGGAAGTTCGAGGCACGCAGACCCAGGTACGCGATGCGGTCCGCGGCGTGGTTGAGTGGGTCGCCCGCATGCCCTAGCACGCGGCCGATGGTCGCCTTGCCTTGCTTGTTGAAGTCCCGCCACGCCTGCTGGAAGCGCGAACGTGCGCCCGAGGAGACGCCGCGCCACGTGCGCCGCGACTTTGCGCCGCGCCCGCCGGCCAGGATATTGTCCACGGCCTCGAGCGCCGCGACGGAATCTGTCTCGATGATGACGCGCTCGAAGCCGTTCTTCAGCGCGTACTTGAGCGCGAGCGTGATGGTCTCCAGCTCGAGCTCGTCCGTGCCTGCCTTCGTCATCCGCGTGCGTAGCTGGTAGTCGCCATTGGAGGCGACGAAGCACATCGCGCCCTTAGATAGCGTGTCCGAGGACGCGTCAGTCGCAATGCGCACCTGCTGGCCCCGGCCCGCACAACGCGAGCGGTTGGGGAGCCAATGCGTGGGCGGCGCCTCGATCGCCGGCGCCTGCTTGGCAGGGCGCTCGCCTTCCTTCTTCGAGCGGCGCACGGCCTGGGCCTCGTGCTGCTTGCGCAGTCCGCGTGCCCGGTTGCCCGCTTTATTCTCGTCCGCGAACGAGCCGGTGACGAGGTAGCCCGCCCGGCGGATGCGCGTGCCCAACGCCGCTTGACGGCGTCCCACCACGACCCAGATGGGCTTGGGAACGCCTTTGACCGCGCGCTCGAACTCGGCGAAGACCTGGGGGTAGGGGTCCGCGTTCATCGTCTTGCCGGTGCGCACGAAGCGGCGCTTGCCGCCCGCCTCGACCGCGATGACCCAACCGTAGAGCTTGCCGTGCGGTGCCGACTTCCAGGGGATATCCCACAGCGCGATGGCCACGTGGGTGCGCGCGGAGATCATCTCTTGGGTGACCTTGCGCGTGGCGTAGGTGCGCGAGGACTTGCCCATGAGGGTGGTGATATCGATCGCGTCCTTTTTTGCCATGCCTCTAAGTTAATCGCACCGCGCCCGCCTGTGCGATTCAGGTCCGCGTCCCCGCTGCGCACCCTGGTTCTCGACGCAGCGGGGGAGTGGCCCGCCCCACCCTATTTACAGATTGTTGAACAAACCTCTATGATGATCGACATCACACACCTCTGCGACCCTCATCACTCAAAGGAGTCCACCGTGAGCACGGAAACAACGGCAACGCCCGTCCAGAAGAATCCGCCCAAGGGCATCGGCGCCATGGCCGGTGCCATGTTCCTCATGGCCACCTCGGCCATCGGTCCGGGCTTCCTCACCCAGACCTCGGTCTTTACCGTCCAGATGGGCGCGGCCTTCGCGTTTGCCATCCTCCTGTCGATCCTCGTCGACATCGCGGTGCAGCTCAACGTCTGGCGCGTCCTCGCCGTCTCCGGCCTGCGCGCCAACGAGCTGGGCAACACCGTCCTGCCGGGCCTCGGCTGGGGCATGGCGGTCTTCGTCTTCATCGGCGGCCTCGTCTTCAACATCGGCAATATCGCCGGCGCGGGCCTGGGCGTCAACGCGATGCTCGGCATCGACGCGCGCTGGGGCGGCATCATCGCCGCAGCCATCGCCGTGTTCATCTTCCTGTCCAAGCGCGCGGGCGTGGCTCTCGACCGTCTCGTCGCCGCGCTCGGCGCCATCATGATCCTGCTCATGCTCTACGTTGCCATCGTCTCCCAGCCGCCGGTCGGCGAGGCCTTGAAGAATACGTTCCTGCCCGAGGAGATCGACTTCTTCGTCATCACCACGCTCGTGGGCGGCACTGTGGGCGGCTACATCACGTTCGCTGGCGCCCACCGCCTTATCGACTCCGGACTCACCGGACCGGAGAATATCAAGAACATCACGCAGACCTCCGTGTGGGGCATCATCATCACCGGCATCATGCGCGTCCTGCTCTTCCTCGCCATCCTCGGCGTCGTCGCCACCGGCGTGACCCTCTCCAAGGAGAACACGGCTGCGGACGCCTTCTTCCAGGCCGCCGGCCAGTTCGGCCTCCGCGCCTTCGGCGTCGTCCTCTTCGCCGCGGGCCTGTCCTCGGTCATCGGTGCGTCCTACACCTCCATCTCCTTCGTCACCACGCAGCAGGTCGCCCCGCGCACCCGCAACTTCCTAACGGTCGCCTTCATCGTCGTGTGCACCGTCGCATTCGCCATCATGAACTCCGCTCCGCAGAAGCTCCTCATCTTCGCCGGTGCCTTCAACGGCCTTATCCTTCCCATCGGCTTTGCCGTCGTCATGTGGGTCGCCTGGCGCCGCCGCGACCTACTGGGCGGTTATAAGTACCCTGCGTGGCTGCTGGGCATCGGCTTGCTGGCCTGGCTGCTCACCATCTTCATCGGCGTCAAGGCCTTCTCCGGCATCACGGCGCTGTGGGCATAATGATGATTCCCGAAGAGGTTCGCGCCGCAGCGCGCACCCAGGCGCTCACCACGACAGCGGGCCTGGCGCGCGGCTACATGCAAGCCAATCTGCTTGCCGTGCCCCAGGAATACGCCTTCGATTTTCTGCTTTTTGCGCAGCGTAACCCCAAGCCGTGCCCCATCGTGGGTGTCCTCGAGGCAGGGCAGTATTCCTCCGAGCTCCTGCCCGGCGGCGACATCCGGACCGATATCCCCGGCTACCGCGTCTTCCGTGACGGCGAGCTCATCGCCGAGCCTTCCGATGCCACCGCCTACTGGTCCCAGGACATGGTCGCGTTCCTTATCGGCTGTTCCTTTACCTTTGAGACGGCTCTCCTCGACAACGGCGTGCCCGTCGCGCACATCGAGCAGGGTCGCAACGTGCCCATGTACCGCACGACCATCCCCACGACCCCGGCGGGTGTGTTCTCCGGACCCATGGTCGTGTCCATGCGCCCCATCCCGGCCGCCCAGGTCGCCGACGCGGTGCGGATTACCTCGCGCTACCCGTCCGTTCACGGCGCGCCCGTGCACGTGGGCGACCCGGCCGCCATCGGAATTGCGGACCTCACGCAGCCAGACTTCGGCGAGGCCGTCGATATCCCAGCGGGCACCGTGCCGGTCTTTTGGGCGTGCGGCGTGACCCCGCAGGCCATCGTCATGGAATCCAAGCCGAGCCTGGCGATTACGCACCAGCCCGGCACGATGCTCGTGACCAACGCGCGGGACCTCGAATACCAGGTGCCGTAGTACAGGGCTCGTTGCCTCAACGCGCGAAAAATCGGCGCAGATGTGGCGATTTTGGCAGTGACACAGAGGGCGAGAGCTAGTCCAGTACGGCGAGGATCTTGTCGAGCGTGCCCAGCAGCGTCGCGCGGGAAAGCTCCGCGGCGTCCTCGCGCTTGCCTTCGGCAATGAGCGTGGCAAGCTCCACGTTGCCGTCGATGTGGGAGGCGTGGAGATCGGGGTAGCGGGGGATGACGCGCAGGAAGCTCAGACGCATGCGGGCGAGCAGGTTGGACATCTCGCGGTCGAGCGAGACGCTGCCCAGGCTCGCCACGAGGGCACGGTGGAAGCGCTGGTTGATATTCGACACCATTGCGTGGCCGGGCTCGTCCAGGTGCTCGCGCGCCGAGGCCGTGAGCGTGACCAGTGCGCCGGGGTCGTCGAACGTGCCCCACCGCACGCCAGCGGGTTCGAGGGCCGCGCGGGCCAGATAAAGATCGCGCACGAATTCTGCGTCCGGGACAGCGAGGAAGACGCCGCGGTTGGGCTTGCGGTGGACCAAGCCTTGTGCGCCGAGCATGGCGAAAGCTTCGCGCAGGGTATTGCGCGAGCAATCGAAGCGTTCGGCGGCGCGGATTTCGCTGAGCTGTTGGCCAGGCTCGAACTCGCCATCGGAGATAGCCTCGCGCAGGGCAGAGGTCACGGTGTCAGCAAGCATGCGTTTGACCTTACTCTACGGCGACGGAGTCCGAGCCTGGATTCACCGACTTAGGCGATGGTGGCGATGACCGTGCTGGGCGTGAGCTTGTCTCCCGGCTTCGCCTGGAGCGTGATGGTGCCGGTGTGCGGGGCCTTGATGGTGGATTCCATCTTCATGGCCTCGACGGTGGCGATGACATCGCCCTCGCTGACCTGCGCGCCGTTGGCGACGTGCCAGTCCACGAGGTTGGCCTGGAAGGGGCTGGTGACGGCGTTCTCGTCGGTGGGGGCGGCGCCGGTAGACGGTGCGGAGGAGGGGGCATCGGAAGGCGCGGTGAAGAGCTCGGCGGGGAAGCCGATGTTGACGAGCTTGCCGTCGATCTCCACGGCGACGGTGCGGCGCTGGGCGTAGATGGACTCGACCGGCGCGGACTGCACGGCGCCGCCCGGGCGGTAGTTGTGGTCAACCCAGTCGGTGTAGACGCCCGTGCCGGAGTCGAGGTTCACGAGGGCGGGCTCGTGGACCATGTCGCGGTGGAAGGGGAGCACGGTGCGCACGCCGTTGATGGTGAACTCCGTGAGTGCCTGCTGCGCGCGGCGTAGAGCGACCTCGCGCGTCGGGCCCCACACGATGAGCTTGGCGATGAGCGAGTCGTAGTACGGCGGCACGATGGAGCCGGAGCGCACGGCGGCGTCGACGCGGATGCCGGGGCCGGTGGGCGGCTCAAAGGCGACGATGGTGCCAGGGCAGGGCGCAAAGCCGTTGAGGATGTCCTCGGCGTTGATGCGGAACTCGAAGGCGTGACCGTGGGAGGCGGGATCCTCGGTGAGCGAGAGTTCCTCGCCCGCGGCGACGCGGAATTGCTCGGCGATGATGTCGACGCCGGTGACGACCTCGGTGACGGGGTGCTCGACCTGGACGCGGGTGTTGACCTCGAGGAAGGAGATGGTGCCGTCCTCAGAGACGATGTACTCGACGGTGCCGGCGCCGGTGTAGCCGACCTTCTGGCAGATGGCGCGGGCGCCCTCGATGATGCCCTCGCGCTGGGCGTCAGTGAGCCCCGGGGCCGGGGCCTCCTCGACGAGCTTCTGGAAGCGGCGCTGCGTGGAGCAGTCGCGCGTGCCGAGCACGACGACGTTGCCGTGGGTATCCGCGATGACCTGGGCCTCGACGTGGCGCGGGTGGGTGAGGAATTTCTCGACGTAGCACTCGGCGCGGCCGAAGGCCTCGCGGGCCTCGCGGCCGGCGGAGTTGAAGGCGCCCTCGATGGACTCGAGATCGTCGACGACCTTGAGGCCGCGTCCGCCGCCGCCGTAGGCCGCCTTAATCGCGATGGGGAGGCCGTGCTTCTGCGCGAACTCGCGGGCCTCCTGCCAGTCGTCGATGGGGTCCGAGGTACCCGGCGCCAGCGGGGCGCCGACCTCCTCGGCGACGCGGCGGGCCGCAATCTTGTCGCCGAGCAAGTCGATGGCGTCCGGCGAGGGGCCGACCCAGGTCAGGCCGGCGCCGGTGACGGCGCGGGCGAACTCGGAGTTCTCCGACAGGAAGCCGTAGCCCGGGTGGACGGCGTCCGCGCCAGCGCGCACCGCGATATCGAGGATGGCGGGGACGTTCATGTACGTATTCGCCGCGGTGTTGCCCGGCAGGGCGTAGGCCTCGTCCGCGACCTGCGTGTGCAGGGCACCGGCGTCGGCCTCGGAGTAGATGGCGATGGACTTCATGCCAAGGTCGCGGGCGGTGCGCGCAATACGCACGGCGATCTCGCCGCGGTTGGCGATGAGCACGGTCTGAATCTTCATGTTTTTACTTCTCCACAATCTCGAAGCGGACGCGGGCCCCCGGCGGGAGCTGGGCCGCGATATCAATGTCTTCTTCTAGTACCGTCGCCACGACGGGGTAGCCGCCGGTGACGGCGTGGTCGCGCAGGAAGACCACGGGCTTGCCGTTAGGCGGAATCTGGACAGAGCCCGCGACCATGCCCTCGGAGGGCAGCTCCTCGTAGCGGTTGCGCTCGAGGGTGACCTCGGAGTCGAGGCGCAGACCCACGCGGTTGGAATCCGGCGTGACGGTCCATTCGGTCTCCGTGAAGGCGTGCACGGCGTCGGCCGGGAACCAGTCGTCGCGCGGGCCGAGCACGCAGCGCAGACGGCCGACGGTGCGGCCGCTTTCCTCGGTGACGCGCAGCGGGTTGGCGAGCTGCGCGTCCNCTCGAAGCTGGGGAGGAAACGCGCGGCCTCGGCGGCGGCGTTGGGGGTTTCAAAGGTGAGCAGGAGCGTGGTCGCGGCGGCGATGCAGTCGACCTGGTCGCGCAGCGGCTCGGACTCGAGTGCACCATGCCACGTCATGACCTGGTCCAAGCCGTCTAAGTCGATGAGCAGCGCGCGCGTGCCCACGGGATGGATACGCATTAGATGAAGCTCCGCACGTCGATGCCCTTATCCTTGAGCGTTGCCACGACGCTGCGCAGCATGTTCACCGCGCCCTGCGAGTCGCCGTGGGTACAGATGGACTGCGCGTCGACGTCGAGGCGCGTGCCGTCGTAGGCGGTAACCGAGCCGGTCTCTGCGACCTGGAGCACGCGCGCCGTGACCTCCTCGGGGGTTTCGAGCACCGCGTAGTCCAACGTGCGGGAGACGAGCGTGCCGTCCGGGTTGTAGTTGCGGTCCGCGAAGGCCTCGCGGATGACGGTCAGGCCATTCTTCTCTGCGATGTCGACGGCGACGCCGCCGGGCAGGAGCATGAGCGGGATATCGCCGAAGGCCTTGACGCCGTCCACAACGGCCTTGGCCTGCGCCTCGTGGTGGACGATCGCGTTGTACATCGCTCCGTGCGGCTTGACGTAAGCGACCTTCGTGCCAGCCGCGCGGGCCAGGGCGTCGAGCGCGCCAATCTGGTAGGTGACCTCGTCTGCAAGCTCCTCCGGCTGGTACTCGATAAAGCGGCGGCCAAAGCCAGCCATATCGTTGTAGCCCACGTGCGCGCCGATGACGACGTCGCGCTCGGCGGCCGCGCGGACGGTCTGCGCGATGGAGTGGGCATCGCCCGCATGGAAGCCGGTGGCGACGTTGGCCGAGGAGACCATCTCCAGCATCGCCGCGTCGTCCGCGACGGGGTTGCCTGCGGTGGTCTCTCCGAGGTCGGCGTTGAGGTCAATGCGCAGCGCGCTCATGTGGGGCCGGTCCTTTCTACTGTGACGCCCTGAGGTCCCGGGCGGGATTGTTGAACAATATGTTGTGTAGTGTAGCCCGCGTCACCCCATATTGTGAAGGCCGTTACGCTCTGCACTCCCGCATGACTACCCCCACTCGCGACATCATGATCTACGTTCAGCACATATAAGCCCCGGATCCATGGACGCAGAGGCCGCTCATATGTCCTAGAGGTAGATCGTCGCGCGGTGTCCAAAGACATCGCTGACTTCGACCTGCGCGCCGGGGCCCTCCACGGGTGCGACGGGTCCCGAATAGATCTCCGTGCCATCCGCAGTACTTACCGTCCACGTGGCCGCGAGCGCCAGCGGCTCCGCTTCATGAATCTCCGCTAGTTTCCGTGCGTTCTCCTCGTCAAGGCCCAACGCCGCCGCGACCGCGGAAACGTCGCGATACGCAAAGTCGACCAGAGCCAAGCGCCCATCGAGGACGCGAACCTGCGCGTCAATGACCTGGGCTTCCGCGGCGTCGACAAGAGCGCGTATCGGTACGCCTAACCGCGCGCGCATGACGCTCACCGCCGCCGCGCCCACATCACCCGTGATAAACCGTCGGCCGGTGCGCTGCGCCACCGCGGCCGTCGTGCCCGAACCGCCAAAGAAGTCAGCGACGAGCCCACCGGGCGGGCACGCAGCCTCGATGAGCCGGGCGAGTAGCTTCTCCGGCTTTTGGGTGTCGTAACCCAAACGTTCCGCGGCATTGCCTTTGATAATCGAGATGTCGTAAAAGACGTCGTCCTGCACTTTGAACTCCGAAGTGAAGTCGAAGAGCACGTCTTCATCGACCAGTTCGCGTCCGAGTTCCTTCACTCGTTTGCGCGCGCGGCCCGCGATGAGCCGATCCGTGCTCTCCTTGACGTCGCCCCAGTAGAGCTTGTCTCCGCGCAGCCGTCGCGCGTAACGCTTCTTGTATTCGCTTTCCGCGCCCTTGACCGGCTGGAAGTAATAGCGGTGCGGGTCGCGTGCATAGAAGTAAATCGTGTCATGGTTCTGCGGAAAGCGGCGCGTAGTCCGACTCATTTTGCCGTAGCGCCACACCAGCTCATTGATGAAGCATTCGCGCCCGAATATCTCGTCGAGCAGCACGCGCACATAATGGCCCACGTGCCAGTCGAGGTGCACCATGATGGAGCCGGACTCCGCGAGGAGCTCGCGCATGAGGATAAGCCGCGGCGCAAGCATCCCCAGATAGGCCGCTGTGCTGGCATCCGTAGCGCTCAGCTTTCCGATGCCGCCGTGCCCCCACGAGTCCTTATACGCCGGCCGCGTGATGTCGACGGCGCGTCCATCGGAGAGAGGCACCGTAACCGTCGCCGCGTACTCCGCGCGGGAGTCGAAGGGCGGATCGATGTAGATGAGGCCGACCGTGCCCGCCGCACCTCCGGCGAGAAGCCCCGCGAGGGCCTGCAGATTGTCGCCGTGCAGGATGGTGCCCTCGGCGTCCGTGAGTGGCGCGGCCGCGGCCTTCGCCTGCTCAGCCTCTTCGCGTGCGGCGGTGAGGATGCCGGGCAGGGCGGCGAGCAAGGAAGTGGGCATGGCAGAAATATACCTTGTAAGTTCGGTGGAAAACTGAGGGATTAGCGAGCTGTGCTGGAAGAAGCAGCGGCAGTTAGACGCAGCCAGGCACGCTGCAGGCTGGGACAGTGCTGGCGGGCGGCGTCAATATCCCAGTGATCACGGCCAAATTCGGTGAGGTGATCAGCAAACAGCGGACCCATCCGCACCTGTGTTCCCAGCGTAGATACGAACTCTTCTTTGAGCTCACGTGGAGCATATTCGTGGACGAGAGAGAGCAGAGTGCGTTTGGCATGTACTAGCGCCTCAGGTTCCCGTGGAATGGCGCGACGCGGAATGGAGAAATACTCGCTTATACCGTCCGCATCTCCAAGAAGCCAAGCTTTGGTCATTGTGCACGCCACCCGATAGAAAAAAGAGGGCACTGCTGGGGTGGAAAGGCGTGCTTGATGTCCGCTTATCTACATTCGCCCCCATTAAGGGTGAATCTTCAGATCAAAACTAGAAATAGTTTATATACAGCACTATCTGTATTAGGTAAGGCTTGCCTTTCCATCTGTTCATGAATCGAGGTTTACTATGACCCAACAGTCCTCTACGCCCGCACGGAGTACAAGCTCATCCAGTGGGGCGACGGCACGTTTAAACACCAGAGATCTCATCAATGCTGGTATCTTTGCTGCACTTTACTTTGTAATCACCTTTGTAAGCGGAATGATTGGATTCGCAGGACCACAATTCATGTTTATTGGATGGTTCATCGCGGCAATCGCAAACGGAATCGTGCTAGCGCTTTATGCCGCCCGCACGCCCAAAATGGGTGCTTTCACCCTCGTCGGTGGTATTAACGGACTAGCATTCATGCTCACCGGACACTACTTCTGGACCCTGCTGGGAAGCATAATTCTAGGGTTTATCGCGGATTTGATTATTACAAAAAGCCACCTCAGTATTGCCAAATCCTTCCCTATTGCCTACAGCGTCTTCTGTGTCTGGATTTCTATGCCTTTTATCCCGCTAATTCTGGATACGGACTCCTACTACGTCGATATCGCAGACCAAATGGGTCAAGAATATGCCGATGCTATGTCGGATATCTTCCAGCCATGGACCATTGGAGTACTGACCATTTGTGCGCTCATCATCGGCTTTATCGGAGGAAAGGTCGGAGTTCGCGTCAGCCGCAAACACTTTGAAAGCGCTGGTCTCCTGTGAGCCTGCAAAAACAGGGCGTGCTTCGTCGATCTTCGATCGATCCACGGACCGTGCTGCTTTCTGTTCTAGTAATCAATGCGGTAGCTCTCAGCCACGGCCACCTACCGACACTGCTGATTTCTATCGCCTTCAGCTCCATCGCACTAGCTACAGTAAAGCCACACTATGGTCTTATATGTCTGTTCGCTTTTGCATTATCCTATCTAGGGTATTGGGGCCTATTACAGCTTCCTGGCTCCACATTTTTCGCTTTTTCAGCGGCAATTTTTTCGTGGCTAAGCCGTTTTGTCATCAGCATGTCCATCGGCGCATTCGGCTTGCTCACTCTCGCACCATCCACGTTGACCTCAGCACTGCGGGACCTGCGTTTACCAGGCTGGGTCACCATTCCACCGGCGGTATTCCTGCGCGTTTTGCCGATCATCGTGGCAGAAGCCAAAGCCATCCGCGATGCCATGGTCCTTCGGGGTCTCCAGCCTGGAGTAAAAAGCTGGATCACACAGCCCACACAATCGTCCGCGATGTTGATCATCCCCTTATTAGGTGCCGTCGTCCGCGCTGGTGATGAGCTCGCTGCCTCTGCTCTTGTCCGGGGATTGGGAGGACCCGCACGCCCAACCACCACCGCCGATCTTTCCTTCAAGCTTGTCGATGCAACTGCACTAGCTGGGTTGGGCCTCGTTGTTGCCTCTGTCTGGCTTCCCACGGAGGTCCACTTATGAACGAACGCAGTATCGCAACCAGCGTAGACGCCCACAACGTTTCTTTTACATATCCATTGGGAGCTCGGCCAGGCATTCAAGGTGTATCTGATGTGTCTTTTTCTGTCTCTCCAGGACAGTGTCTACTGATTACCGGTGATTCCGGATCGGGAAAGTCCACGGTACTCAAGTTGATCAACGGACTCATCCCCCATTTCAATCCAGGAGAGCTACTAGGCACCATCACTATTATAA
This sequence comes from Corynebacterium phoceense, assembly GCF_900092335.1. Taxonomy (GTDB): domain Bacteria; phylum Actinomycetota; class Actinomycetes; order Mycobacteriales; family Mycobacteriaceae; genus Corynebacterium; species Corynebacterium phoceense. Next base: position 337,131 of record NZ_LT596208.1, on the reverse strand, counting down.
AGGATGACCAGGCTTTTACCCCTGCGGAAGAACCGCTGTCCCGAGCCATCGAGTTCAGCGCCTCAGTATTCCAGAATCCAAGGACACAATTTTTCACTGAAAGCGTCAATGCAGAATTGGCCTTCGGGCTAGAAAACCTTGGTGTAGATCCCAAAGAAATTGAGTCGAGGATTCAATCAGCGGTCGAGCTACTAGGCATTAACGATCTTCGGGGCCGGCGATTCAAAGAACTATCCGGTGGGCAGTTACAAACCGTGGCATGCGCATGCGCGCTTGTGTCCCCGGGCAGTCTCGTGCTTCTCGATGAACCCACGTCCAATCTCTCCATGGAAAGCATCGATATTCTTGCACGCGTGCTACACCGCTTGAAGGAATTAGGCACAACGATCATTATCGCTGATCACCGTCTCTTTTTCTTAAAAGATATCGCTGACCAAGTTATTTACTTGACTCAGGGAAAAATAACGCGGAGTTTCCGCGCTCAGGAGTTTTATGCCTTAGACGAACCCGAACGCAAACAATTGGGGCTACGCAGCTTACACCATGTTCCCCTGCCCGCGAGCGTGCCGGTACCACCCACGCTCGAAAACGCCGATCCCCAGCGGAGCGGACTCGAGCTAAGCAACATCTGTTTTTCTTATGGCGCACATGAGGTATTAAACATTGACCACGCATTTTTCCCCAGCGGCGAAGTCACCGCCTTAATCGGGCCCAACGGCGCTGGAAAAACCACCCTCGCCAGGATCATTTGTGGTCTTGCTTCTCCCAAACGCGGCGGTAGTCTCCGTTTGAACAGCAAACGAGTAGGAGCGGCTGCCCGCAGACGTGCCGCGTACATGGTGATGCAAGATGTTGGCCGCCAATTATTCGCAGCCACCACCGAAGAAGAAGTCACGCTCGGACTGGCAAAGAAGAAGCGGGACCACATCGATGTCAATGAGATTCTCCATCGCCTCGATCTGGCAGGAATGGCCCAACGGCATCCGCAGTCTCTGTCCGGTGGGCAACGGCAACGCTTAGCCATAGCTTCAGCCCAAGCCGAGCAAGCAGCGATCTACATCTTCGATGAACCTACCTCTGGCGTGGGCTGGCGCCAACTGCAATCCATCTCTGCGCTACTTCGATCTCTTGCAGCAAGCGGAGCAGTGGTCATCGTCATCACCCATGACCACGAATTCATCCAAGAATCAGTCACCAGAATCATCGATATGACTGACATCAACAAGAATTGAGAAAGAAATGTCTGAACTAAAACAAAGTTCCACAGAATCAAGCGGAACCCACGCACCAGAATCACACGGTGCGTCACCGGAAGAAGAGGCTCACGCAAAGCTAAAAGCCGGCCAGGTCGCTCTAAAAAAACTACTGGCCCCAGTGCAAACAACCATCTACTTCGCACAGTTTCTCGCGCTTATATCCTCGGTACTCGCCGTAGCACCCTACGTCGCGTTGGTGGCACTGGGAAATGCTCTAATCGACGGCAAAACTGATGACGTCGCGTCCATTGTGAAATGGCTACTTGCTGCATTTTTGGGCCAGCTATTCTTCTATTTCCTTGCCCTTGCAATCACCCACTTCGCTGATGCAAAGCTGGTGGGGATTAACCGGCGCCGAATTATTACCGCTATTGCGAAAGCACCACTCTCGTGGTTTAGCCAGACTAATTCCGGCAAAGTCCGCAAAGCCGTCGAGGACGATACGTTAACTCTGCACACCCTGACAGCCCATGCTCCTGTAGAGAAGGTCGCCGCGATCTTTACGCCCCTCGCGCTTCTGGTTTATGCCTTTATCTTGGATTGGCGCCTTGGTCTACTTTCTATTGCCACTGTGCCCATTTTCCTAGCAATCCAAGCATATTCAATGAAAGATATGGGCACAAAAACTGCGGAAATGGATAATTATCTGGGTGAGGTCTCTGCGACTGCGGTGGAGTTCTCCGAAGGTATTTCCGTCGTCAAGGCTTTCGGCACCGTTGGCAAAGCCCACGCTCGATATCGCGAAGCTGCCCAAAAATTCGCGGAATTCTATTACGAGTGGGTACGTCCGCTTCTGCGTGTTTCCGCAATCTCAGAGTCTGTGGTGGCGGTTCCTGTCCTCATCCTTATCAATCTAGGAGTCGGTTCCCTGCTGATAGCTGGTGGCTATGTCACGGTCGCTGAAGTCATCGCAACAACGTTAATTGCGCTGGTGCTCCCAGGCACGATTCAAACCGTCGGCCAAATGATGTGGTCTTACCAGCTCGCTGGCAATGCGGCGTTGCGCCTTGATGAAGTCATGACAATTTCCCATGTGAAAGAAGGCCAAAAGAGCCTCGATGCCAGTAGTCAAGACATGGAGGTGGAGTTCCATAAGGTCAGCTTTAGCTACGCCCCAGACACACCAGTCCTCCAAGACTTTTCTGCGCAACTAAATGCAGGCACTGTCACGGCATTGATTGGCCCCTCCGGGTCTGGCAAATCCACAGCAGCAACGATGCTGGCGCGTTTCCAGGATCCAGATTCGGGCACAATCACTATCAACAACGTGGATATCCGTGATCTCACTTTCGACAGTTTGTACCGCACTGTGGCTTTCGTCTTACAAGATCCTCACTTACTGCGTATGAGTATTCGGGAAAACATTCGCCTTGCACGCCCAGAAGCCCGCGATGAAGAGATCTGGCAAGCCGCAGAGGCTGCGCACATAGCTGCTGATATTCGCGCTTTACCGGCTGGGCTCGACACCGTTGTTGGTGAGGACACCTCTTTATCCGGTGGACAACAGCAACGCATTTCTATTGCCCGGGCAATCATTACCAATGCCCCAATCTTGATCCTGGATGAAGCTACTGCGGCAACTGATCCTGACTGCGAAGCAGAAATTCAAGCAGCTCTAGCCACACTCGTCAGAGGCAAGACCGTCTTAGTCATCGCCCACAAGCCGGAGTCCATCCAAGGAGCAGACCAAATAATCTGCCTCAAGCCTATGAAGGATAATTCTCATGTCTAATGCCACTACGCCTGTTAGTTCGCGTCTTCGTGATCCGCTACTCACTCGCAGTGTCAAAAAGCTGCAAAGTCCTGTAGGCCATAAGCTCAATAAAAGGTATGCTTGTCTATCGCTTATCGTTGGCGTGCTTGATGGCCTCGCCGTTCTCACGCTCGTGCCACTTACAAAGGCACTCGATGGGGATACGACGATCGCACCATGGATGTGGACGCTTTTGGCAATTGCGCTCGTAGCTTTTGCGCTACGATTTTTCGCAACCATGGCCTCTTACCACACGGCCTTGGATTTCATCCGAGCCGCGCACACGACTGTGGGCGATAAATTAGCAACGCTACCGCTCGGCTGGTTCGTACCGGCTAATACCGGCGGCCTATCTCGCCTCGTTTCAGATCGCTTTATGGTGGCGGCCGAGACCATTGCGCATATTCAAGGAACGATATACCGCGATAGCGCGGCACTTGTCACCTTGTTAGTAGGAGCGTGTTTCTGGAACCCGAAGCTGGGCTTGGTCCTTCTTATCATCGCACCATTGGCGCTCGTGGTGATGCAGTTGGCTGCATGGATTCGTGAGAAAGCATCGAACCGCGCACTGGGGCCGAGTAAAGAGCTCTCCCAGCGCATCGTAGAATTTGCTAACCGTCAACCAGCCCTGCGCGCGGCAGGACAATCACAAGTTTTTGCGCCACTAGAGCAAGCGCTAGAAATCGACCATAAAGCACGAATACGCGAGCTATGGGTATCCACATTAGCTTTGCTACTCAACGGCATAGTAGTGCAGATCTTCATTGTGGCTCTCATTATGGTCTCCGCGGATCTTGCCGTTGAAGGCGCCCTATCGCCACTAGAAACAATTGCGATCATCGGAATCAGCTTGAGGTTTACCCGCACGCTTGAACAGCTGGGTTCTTCTTTCGTCGGTTTAGATGCCGGCCGTATCGCGCTCACAGAAACTGAGCTCATCACCGATGCCCCTTCCCTGCCAGAACCCACTACTCCGCGCCTAGGCGATGGTTCGGGAAATGTCGAGCTGCTTAATGTCACGTTTGGATACGGCGATAAACCAGTATTGGTAGATGTCACTTTCCATGCTCGACCAGGCACCGTTACCGCCATTGTCGGTCCTTCTGGCTCCGGAAAGACCACAATTGCGCGCCTTATTTCGCGATTCTGGGATGTAGATTCCGGGGCGGTGATGGTTGACGGCGTAGATATCCGCGAGCTTGGAACCGAACAGTTAATGTCCAGACTGTCCATGGTCTTTCAGGACGTTTACCTCTTCGACGACTCGTTAATCGCTAATATCCGCGTTGGTCGTCCCGACGCCTCCGATGAGGAAGTCTTCCGCGCAGCTGATCTTTCAGGCGTGACTTCTATTGCCAACCGCCTAGGGTGGCATACTCCTGTTGGTGAAGGCGGGCGGCTTCTATCCGGTGGTGAACGCCAGCGCGTATCTGTAGCTCGCGCGCTTCTCAAACAAGCGCCGATTGTACTCTTTGATGAGGCTACCTCCGCGCTCGATGCAGAAAATGAGGCAAACATTCTTGCTGCGATGGACGAGCTACGGGAGCAATCTACTTTTATTGTCATCGCCCATAAGCTGGATACAATCAAATCTGCTGATCAAATCGTAGTCTTGGATGAACACGGGCAAGTCAGCCAGCTAGGCACGCATTCTGAGCTTTCCGATGTCCCCGGTATCTACCGTCACTTCTGGCAGCAACGCAAAGCAGCAAGCGGGTGGAAAATCAGTTCGGGACGCGATTAACGCGGGCACCGAGATCGGCATTGTTTGCGGGGGACACCCTTCTCTCCCCCTCTCTCCCCATTACGTTGTTAGCAGTTCCACCCCAGGGCACCGAAGATTCATAGTCCGTCCACCCGAGTGGGCGGGCTATGTTTATGTCCGTTCCCGCCGTCCGAAAGGACAGTGGAACTAGTCGCTGGCTTCGGTATGGCTTATTCCTGTCTTCCTGTCTGAAGCGTCCTGGGTTTAGTTCCTACCTCAGCTAAGGAAGGATTGAACTATGCCTAGAAAGTATTCCGTCGAGTTCAAGGAGAANCGTCGAGCGCGGCAACACGCCGATGACGTCGCCCTTGTGGACGGGGTCTGGGCCGAGGCCGGAGAGGATGTCAGTGGCGGATGAGCCGAGCTCGGCGTCGGCGACGATGCCGCCGCGAACCGCGACGTAGGAGCGTAGGCCCAGCGTCGCATTGTCGATGGTGAGCGTCTGGCCCGCTGTGACGAGCACGGGGCGGGCGAGGTGAACCGGCATGGTGCCCAGCTTGACGCGGGCGACGGCGCCGGTGACGCACACGACGGTATCGGTGAGCGCACGCACCGTGAGCCCGCCAATGTTTTCGAGCACCGTCGCACCGCGGGGGTTGCCCACCGCGATATTGGCCGTCGCTGCGGCTG
>NZ_LT596208.1:309940-331463 GCF_900092335.1 Corynebacterium phoceense | reverse complement strand
GCGCTCAACGAGCGCGTCGTCGAGGCCGCCATGCGCGGCGGCGCCACCGTCGTCGACCCTGCTACCACGTGGATTGGCGTCAACGTCACCATCGGCTCCGACGTCATCATCCACCCCAACACCCAGCTGTGGGGTGCCACCTCCATCGCCGACGGCGCCGAGGTCGGCCCGGACACGACGCTGACCAACATGCAGGTCGGCGCGAACGCCCACGTTATCCGCGTCCACGGCTTCGACTCTGTCATCGGCCGCGGCGCCAACATCGGCCCGTACACCTACATTCGTCCGGGCACCGTCGTGGGCGAAGAAGGCAAGCTCGGCGGCTTCGTCGAGGCCAAGAATGCCCAGATCGGCCGCGGCACCAAGGTCCCGCACCTCACCTATATTGGGGATGCCACCGTGGGCGAGTACTCCAATATCGGCGCGTCCTCCGTCTTCGTCAACTACGACGGCGTGAACAAGCACCACACCACCATCGGCAGCCACGTGCGTACCGGCTCGGACACCATGTTCATCGCTCCGGTGACGGTCGGTGACGGCGCCTACTCCGGAGCGGGTACAGTAATTAAGGACGACGTTCCTGCGGGAGCCCTCGTCGTCTCCGGCGGCAAGCAGCGCAACATCGAAGGTTGGGTGGAGCGCAAGCGCCCGGGCACCGCGGCAGCAGACGCCGCCGCGGCGGCACGCGACGCACAGCCGACGAACGANGCCCCACTCGCTCACCAGCGTGACGTAGCCGACCTCCGCAAGCTTCTCCTGGGCGAGCAAACGAGCCGGGCGCACCGTGCCATCCGTAGCACGAATAAGCTTGCCCTCAGCCACGTACTCCTCATGCTCATCAAGACGAATAACCACATGCGCAGCACGCGCCGGTGCCTGAATTTGCTCCCCGCCAGCGACAAACTGTTTGAACCCGTCAAGCAGGTTATCGCCGGGCAGCGCGCCGAGCATATCCATCAGCCACGGATCCTGGGTGTTAATCACCAAACGGTGCCAACCGTCTTTGCCATAGGTATGGCGGGCAGACTCCACGCGGGTCTTCGGCGTGGCAAGCCTCGCGCCGACCTCATCGAGCTTGGCCTCCGCCGTGCCACACAAGGTCACGCGGGCAGCGTTAGGATCCTCGCAGCGCGCGGCGAGCACCTCAATCCGGGCGAGCACGCGCAGGGAATGGCCAGCAGCGCGGGCGGCCTTGCGGGCCTCAGCAATGCCTTTAGGCTTAGCGCGCCAATAAACGGCAGCCAGCGGCTGAACAAACTTGGCATCGGCAAGCGTTAGGCCGCGGTCACGGAGCTCAGCCACGGTAAGGCCGGCGGCTTCCTTGAGAGAATCGACGCCGAGAGCAAGAGCATCGAAGATCGAGACGGTCATGCCACGGAGGTTAAGGAGGCATCGGAAAGCCTGCAACCGATTGCCCAATGCATTTGTCGAACAGGGGTATTCGAACAGGGGTAATGAGGCAATAAACGTGCAGGTCCGCGCGTTTCGGCGCGAGCGTGCCGGTGGCATCGGTTAGCTTGAAGGTCCACTGTCAATCGGAGGACCGAAAGGATAGCGTTATGTATTCCCTGTTCGCTGCGGCCAGCGAGGCCGGGCTTGGCCCGCTGATCCAGCTCGCAATGCTCCCGATCGTGTTGAGCTCCGTGCCAATTCTCGCTATCACGACCTAGACACCCTTACTGCGAAAGGAGAACGCTATGAAACTGTCATCACCGATGGACTTTGGCCAGTCGCTGTTGGACGCAGGACTGGGCCCGTCGATGCTCTGCGCACTGAGCTCGCTGCCGTTCCTGCGCAACGTCTAGAAAGCGCTACTCGCTTACGGAAATAACGTTGCCCATCTTCCGCGGGGTCTTGCCGCCGGTGACGTCCACCTGATCGATGTCGAACATCTGCGATAGGAAGTCCGCGACCCACTGGACGAGCTCGACGTCGCGCAGGAGCGGGTCGCGCACGTTGCGGCCGGCCTTGGGGAACGACAGCTGGATGGCCTTCGCGGCCGCCCGGTAATTCGAGCCTGGGAAGAGACGCTTGAGACGCACCTGCTTGGAATCCGCGAGCTCAACCGGGTGGACCTTGATGCGCGTGCCTTGGACCGTGATGTCTGAGACGCCGGCGCGGCGGGCCTGATGGCGCAAGCGTGCGACGGCGAGGAGACGCGAGACCTCCTCGGGCACGGGGCCGTAACGGTCTTCCATTTCCTCCACGATGAGCTGGAGATCCGCGTTGTTCTTCGAGGCCGCGAGCTTGCGGTACACCTCGAGGCGTAGACGCTCGGCGTTGATGTAGGCTTCGGGGATATGGGCATCGACAGGCAAGTCGATGCGGATCTCCTTGGGGCCTTCGTCGGTGGCCTTGGGGACCTCGCCGCGGGCCATGGCCTTGAAGGTCTCGACGGCCTCGCCAACAAGGCGGACGTAGAGATCGAAGCCGACGCCCGCAATGTGGCCGGACTGCTGCGCGCCGAGGACGTTGCCGGCGCCGCGCATCTCGAGGTCCTTCATGGCGACGGCCATGCCGGCGCCTAGGTCGTTGTTCTGGGCGATGGTCGCAAGGCGGTCGTAGGAGGTCTCGGTGAGCGTCGCGCCCTTGGGATACAGGAAGTAGGCGTAGCCGCGCTCGCGGGAGCGGCCCACGCGCCCGCGCAGCTGATGGAGCTGGGACAGGCCCATGTGGTGGGCGTTTTCGACGATGAGGGTGTTCGCATTCGCGATGTCGAGGCCGGTCTCCACGATGGTCGTGCAGACGAGCACGTCGTACTCGCGGTCCCAGAATCCTTGGACGGTCTTCTCAAGGAGCTCCTCGTTCATCTGGCCGTGGGCGACGACGATGCGCGCCTCGGGGACGAGCTCGCGCAGCTCGCGAGCTTTGGCCTCGATGTCGGAGACCTTGTTGTGGATGAAGAAGGTCTGGCCGTCGCGCAGGAGCTCGCGGCGGATGGCCGCGGCGACCTGCTTGTCCTCGTAGGCACCAACGTAGGTAAGCACCGGGTGGCGATCCTCCGGCGGGGTGAGGATGGTCGACATCTCGCGGATGCCGGCCATGGACATCTCGAGCGTGCGCGGAATCGGGGTCGCGGACATGGTGAGCACGTCCACGGAGGACTTGAGTGCCTTGATGTGCTCCTTGTGCTCGACGCCAAAGCGCTGCTCCTCGTCGACGACGATGAGGCCAAGGTTCTTCCACTGCACGCCTGTCTGAAGCAGACGGTGGGTGCCGATGACGATGTCGACGGAGCCGTCCGTCAACCCGCGCAGGATCTCCTTGGACTCCTTCGCGGTGGTAAAGCGCGAGAGGACCTGAATGTTGATGGGGAATCCGGCCATGCGCTCGCGGAAGGTATCGGCATGCTGTTGCGCCAAAAGGGTCGTCGGCACGAGGACCGCGACTTGCATGCCGTCCTGGACGGCCTTGAACGCAGCGCGCACGGCGACCTCAGTCTTGCCGTAGCCCACGTCGCCGACGACGACGCGGTCCATGGGAACAGGCGATTCCATATCGTGCTTAACGGCATCGATAGCGAGCATCTGGTCCTCGGTCTCGACGTACGGGAAGTTATCTTCCATCTCCGCCTGCCACGGCGAGTCGGGCGCAAACTGGTGGCCCGGCGCTGCTTGGCGCTTGGCATAGAGCTCGACGAGCTCGCCGGCGATTTCGCGCACGGCGGCGCGCGCCTTCTTCTTCGTGTTCTTCCAGTCCGAGCCGCCCATCTTGGACAGCTTGGGGGCCTCGCCGCCCGTGTACTTGGACAGCATGTCGAGCGAGTCCATGGGCACCCAGAGCTGATCACCCGGCTGGCCGCGCTTGCTCGGTGCGTACTCGAGCACGATGTACTCACGGCGGGACGTTTCATCGCCGGCTTGGATGGTCCTCTCAGCCATCTTGACGAACTTGGCGATGCCGTGGGTTTCATGCACCACAAAATCCCCGGCCTTCAAGGCCAAAGGGTCAACACGGTTGCGACGCTTGGCGGGACGGCGCTTGGCACCCGCGATGTCGCCCACGCGGTTACCGGTGAGGTCCGTCTCCGTAATGACCACAAGAGGCAGCGCCGCGGCGTCGCGGGCCTTGCGGATCTTGGGGAAAACCAGACCGGCATGCGACAGCGCCTGGTAAAGCGTCACCTCGCCAGGCGTGGGCTCCCAGCCGGGCGTGGCGACCTTGGCGGGAATGCCCTTCTCCGCGAAGCGGTCCACCATGCGCTTGATAGCGCCTTTGGCCGGCGCGATGAACGCCGCGCGCCCGCCCGCGTTCACGTGGGCGAGTAGCTCCGCCATCATCGCGTCGATCTGCTTGATATCGCCGCGCGGGGTGGGGCCCGGCTCGAAGTCGAGCGGCAGCGTCTCATCTTCTGGCGCGAAGAGCATGCCCGGCGGCGAGAACGTCCACAGCGGCAGCGACGCGTTGGCACACGTGATGTCCAAGGACTCAAAAGAGCGGTAACTAGAGGCAGAAGTGTCCAGGCCCTCCGCCGCGAGCGGCCCATCCGCGCCCATGGCGGCGGCCTCCCAGCCGGCGGCGAGGAACTCCGCGTCCGTGTCCACGAGGTCCGCGATGCGCGTGCGGATCTTCTCCGGCCCCACGAGCACGACGTGTGTGCCGGCGGGGAGGAGCTCTGGGAGGGGGACCATGGGGGCATCGGAAAGCACGGGCAGAAGAGCCTCCATGCCTTCGGCGGGAATCTTCTCCGAGACCTTGGCCAAAAGCTCCACCAACGCGGCGTTGCCCGGATGCGTGCCCATGAGCGACGCGGCGCGGGCGGCCACAGCGTCAGTGATAGGCAGTTCGCGGGCCGGGTAGACGTCCACGGAGCCGACCTCGATCTCCGCAATCGTGCGCTGGTCCGCGACGGAGAACTGCCGGATATCCGTGATTTCGTCGCCCCAGAACTCCACGCGCACCGGGTAATCAAGCGTCGTGGGGAAGATGTCCAGGATGCCGCCGCGCGTGGCGTACTCGCCGCGCTTGGCCACCATATCGACGTGGCGGTAGGCACGGAATTCCAGGCCGGCCACGACGTCTTCGAACTCGACCTCTAAAGACTCGGCGAGGCGAAGAGGCGCGCGGCCCTCCACGGTCTGCAACAAAGGCTGTGCGTAGCCGCGCGCGGCGGTTACGACAACGTCGAGCGAGTCAAGACGGTCGAGCACCTGCGCGCGGCGCCCCACGATGTCCGCGCCCGGCGAGAGGCGCTCGTGCGGGAGCGTCTCCCAGGACGGGAAATACGCCACCTTGGGTCCCAAGAGAGCCGCAAGCTCCGCCGTAAGATCCTCAGCCTCGCGGCCCGTGGCCGTGACGACGAGGACCGGGGCGCGGTGCGCCAGCGCGCCCAGCGCCCAGGGACGCACCTGGTCAATGCCGGTGAGGTGCAGCGAGGCCTCGCCCACGTGCGTGAGCATACCCTTGAGCTTGGGATCCGTAGCCGCGACCTTGAGCAGGCCGGCGAGCATGGGGGTTGCCATCTAGGCGTGTCCTTTCAACTTAGGCTGGGCCTCCAGGCCCGCGAGCCCATTCCAGCAGAGATTCACGATATGCGCGGCGACGACCTCTTTGGACGGCTCGCGTTCGTCCAGCCACCATAGCGCCGTCATGGACACGGCACCAACGAGCGCCTGCGCGTAGAGGTTCGCCAGCGTCTCGTCCAGCCCGCGGTGATGGAAGGCCGTCGCGAGGATGTGGCTCACCTGCCCCACCGCGGTGGACAGCAGCGTGGCGTAGCTGCGGTCCGTTCCCGGCTTCGAGTCGCGCGCGAGGATGAGGAAGCCGTCGGTCTCCTCTTCGACGTAGGTGAGCAGCACGAGCGCGGCCTGCTCAATGCGCTCGCGCCACGAGCCCTCCCCCAGCGCGTCCGTGACGAGCTTTTCCAGCGCGAGCATCTCGCGGTCAATAATGACGGCGTAGAGCCCCTCTTTGCCACCAAAATGTTCGTAGACAACGGGCTTGGACACGGTCGCGCGGGCGGCGATTTCCTCCACGCTCGTGCCATCGAAACCCAACTCCGCAAACGCTGCGCGCCCCACTGCAATGAGCTGTTCACGGCGCTCACGCCCCGTCATCCTTTGTCGAACCATGCCTTCTACCCTATCGTCTCCCAGCTCGCGCGCAGCTTTCCGATGCCCCCCTTTCCCTCCCGTCTCAGGTCCGCCCCGCGTGCTAGGTTGATGCCGTCCCTTCCCTACAACCAGCCATGAGCCTCTTGATGAGACGCTGCCGCGCCATGTAGCCGCGGCCGCCTGTGGCTAAGAGCCGTCCGCCGAGCTCATCGCACAGTGCGCGGACGGTACGGTCGCCTCCGCGTCCGAGGTCTGGGTGCTGCGCCGCGGGACGGTGTATTCCGTGTCGCAGGGCGCCGAAGACGCCACGACCGGCGGCGGCCAAGACGGTGGACCTAGCGCGCAACCCGGTCCTCCCTGCTCGCGTGGAACAGAGAGGACCGGGTTGCGATTGTGCTTCCCCACCAGGACTCGAACCTAGAATGACGGTACCAAAAACCGTAGTGTTGCCGATTACACCATGGGGAAATCCGGCTGCGTAAACAACCGTTCTTAGAGGATACCCGACGGGGGCACCGCTACTGCAAACCGACCCGAATTATTCGAAATCGAGGTGTCGGGACTGGGCCGCGGCCGTGCGGCCGTGGACGAGGACGTAGACTCCGGCGGCCACGATGACGAGGCCAGCCATGAGCCAGTACATTGTCGTATACCCCGTCGCGGCGATGAGCGAGCCGAGCGCCAGCGGGCCGAAGCCGATGCCCACGTCGAGCAGAAGAAAGAGCGTAGAAATACCCGCGCCCATCTCGGCGAGCGGGACAAGACGCACGGAGATCGCTTGCACGGCTGGCATGAGCGAGCCGTAGCCCAGGCCCACGAGGGCGCCGGCGAGGACGACCTGCCAGTTGGTGTGTGCAGCGGCGAGCAGCGCCAGGCCCGCGACGAAAACGACGAGCGCCGGGTAGACCACCGCGTTGTCGCCGTGGCGGTCCTGGATGCGGCCGAGGACAAAGCGCATGACAAGGCTCACGCCGGCGTAGGCAAGGAAGAAGAAGCTGGCGCCGGTCGCGAGACCGGCGGCATCGGAGTACGCATTGATGAAGGTGATGATCGCGGCGTACGCGACGCCGACGAGCAGCATGAAGAAGCCCACGGGCGCGACCTTGGGGTGGACGATGGTCGCTAGCGAGAAGCGCGCGGCGTGGCGTTCCTGGGCCGGGGCACGGAGGAACATCGCTAGGGCGAGCGCCACCACGGTAAGACTGAGCACGGAGATAAAGACCGCGTTGTAGCCCAGCGAGTTCGCCAGCGCGAGGCCGGCCGCGGGTCCGACGGCGGTGGCGAGCGTCGTGCCGAGCGCGAAGTAGCCGGTGCCCTCGGCGCGGCGGTGGTCCGGGATGACGGACTGTGCGACGGCCATGACGGCGGTCGAGGCCACCGCGTAGCCGAGGCCGTGAATAAGACGCACGACGATGAGGAACGCGAGCGAATGCGCCGGGAAGTAGGCGACACAGGCCACGGCAACGACCGCGAGCGAGACAAGCAGCGAGGTCTTCCGGCCGACGGTGTCGACGACGTAGCCCGAGAAGAGTCGAGCGACGGTCGCGCCGACGACAAAGGAACTCGAGGCGAAGCCGGCGGCGGTCTCACTCGCCGCGAACTGCGTGGCGGCGTAGAGCGCCATGATGGTCACGAGCAGGTAAAAGACCATGAACTGTGCGAAGTTCACGAGCCAGGCGAAGACAAAGGTGGGCGTGATGAGCCGTGGGCTCGGCGCGCCCGGTGCGGCGGCGGGACCAGTGGACGGGGACGTGGGAAACACCTCACATCGTGCGGGGACAAAAGAACGCGCGTTACCTTACTCCCCCGCCGCGGGGCTTTGCATGCCCGGTGCATGCGAACGGCGCGCGTGGTCCGTTCGGGGATCCGTCGCGCGCCGTACGAACGCCGTGTGAGGGCAGGAAGACGTGGGTTATTTCGTGGCGTCTCCTGGGGCACCATCCCGGTCTAGGGGTGAATTGCTTGGCACTTCTTTTCTCCTCTATACAATAAAAAGTTCATGTCTGAAGCGACTAAACCTTAATAAAGAATAAAGGCATACTACGTGGTCGCCGAGGTTACGGGGCACGGTTTAACCACAATCCTGTCGTTCAACAGGCGGCCGACACAGGAAGTTAGGCCCCTTGCGTCGGGGTCGCATACGGGCTGCGCGAGGCGTCGATGATCTGGCCGCCGTGGTGGGAGTGCGCCTTCTGCTCGAAGTAGAGCGCGGCGGCCTGAACGCGCACGTCCGGCTTCTCGCCTTTGTCCACGATGACGAACTGCCCCATCATGCCCTCGTCCTCGTGGAGGAGCATGTGACAGTGGTACATGTACGGAATCGTGGGATCCGGGTAGTGGCCGAACTCAACGAGCAGGCGCGCCGTCGTCTTTGGAGGCAGGTTGACCGTATCGTGCCATCCGGCCTCCGGCTTGGGACGCACCGTCACCGTCGTCGAGGCCTGCGCGACGTCCACGCCAAGCACCTTGAAGCGCGCGTCGTGAATGTGGAAGTTGTGCGGCCAGTCATCATTTTCATTCGTCACGGTCCAGATCTCCGGCTCGTCGTGGTCGATGACGACATCGACGCGCGCCATGTCCATGGACTCGCCGTTGATCATGAAGGTATTGAGCACAAACTCGCGCTCCGTAAGTCCCTCCTCGCTGGGGACCTCGAGCGCTGCGGGGTCGAGCTCGGCGGGCAACGCGGGGGCATCGGGGGCATCGGCAGCCGGGCCGATAATGCGGAGGAGGTCGAAGTTATCGCCGAAGCCGAAGTCTGAGGAGTACTCGTCGTCGGGCACGCCAAAGTTATCGGCGCGCGCGACGGACTGCAGGATGTGCTCCTCCCCCGGCTTGAGGTCAACGAGCACCTCGAGGCGTTGGCCGGGGCCGATGAAGGCCTCGTCGACGGTGAGCGGCTCGGGCAGCAGCCCGGCGTCCGTCGCGATGACGCGCAGCGGCGTGCCGTTGTGCATGGTAAGCGTGTAGAAACGCATGGACGCGGCGTTGAGGATGCGCAGGCGCACCCGGCGCGTCGTCGCCTCGAACTTCGCGTTCGTAATGCCGTTGACCACCGGCGTCGTGCCCAGCAGGCCGAGCGTCGAGTCGACGGAATGGTCGAGCTGGTTGTCGTCCGTGAACTTCGCGTCGACCAAGACGACGGGGATATCGTCCACGCCGTACTCATGCGGCAGCTCGAGGCCGTCCGAGACGTCGTCGTCGAGAATGAACATGCCAGCCAAGCCACGGTACGCATGCGTTGCCGTCGCCATATGCGGGTGCGGGTGGTACCACGTCGTCGCGGCGGGCTGCTCGATGGTCCACGTCGGCTTCCACGTCTCTCCGACCTGGATGGGCGAATGCGGGCCGCCGTCCGAATACGCAGGCAACTTCATGCCGTGCCAGTGCACCGTGGTCATCTCGATGAGGTCATTGGTGATCTCCGCGCGGACCTTCTCCCCCTTGTGTGCGCGCAGCGTGGGCCCCAGGTACGGGCCATTGAAACCCCACGTGCGGGTCTCCGACGCGCCGGGCAGAATCTCGGAGTGGCCGTCCTGCGCTGTGAGCTTGAAGACGCGGGTGTCGCCGTCCTTCTCGCCTTCGAGCAGCGGCGGGATGGGCAGCGGGCGGGGCTCGGAATCATAGCCTCGGGGCGGGGTCTGGCTCTTTTCTGCGGTGTCGTCCGAGTCCGAGCACGCGGCGAGTACACCACCGGCGGCGAGGAAGACGGAACCTTGGACAAAGAGGCGACGCGTGAGACTCATGTGTCCTACTTTAAACGCTCGAGCGGGGTGTGGCCTACCCTTGAAAAATATGAAAACGAGTGAGGAATGCAACGCACGCCGCTTCGTGTGGGCCAATGGTCTGCAAAACGTCGGCGACCAGCTCGTCTCCGGCAAGACGGTGCTGCCGTGGCTCTTCCATGCGGCGGGCGTGCCGGGCTTCTTTACGGGTCTGCTTGTGCCGCTGCGCGAGTCCGGCTCCATGCTCCCGCAGGCCGCGCTCACGCCCTGGGTCACCACGCATGCCGGCCGCAAGCGCCTGTGGGTCTTAGGCTCGCTCGGCCAAGCCGCCTGCGCCGCGGTCATCGCGCTCGCCGCATGGCTTGCCGATGCCGCCCTCCTCGGCGTCCTTGTCGTCCTTGCGCTCGCAGGGCTCGCGATCTTTCGCGCGCTGTGTTCCATCACGGGCAAAGACGTGCAGGGCCGCACGATTTCGAAGGGCGCNTCGCGGTAGGCGCGGCGACGTGGCTCATCGCAGGCGGCATCTTCCGCGGCGTCGAAGAACCGATCCCGGACGAGGATGTGGAGGCTCAGGGCCTCAATAAGTCTTGGTGGAAGGATACGTGGGAGCTCTACCGCGGCGATGAGAAGTTCCGGCGCTTCGTCAATGTCCGCGCGCTGCTGCTCGTCTCCGCACTGTCCACGTCGTTTATCGTCGTGCTCTCGCGCGACGCGGGGCAAGCGATGCTCTCCGGGCTCGCAGGCTTCGTGCTCGCCTCAGGCCTGTCCAACCTGCTAGGCGGGCGCCTGTCCGGTGTGTGGTCGGACCGGTCCTCCCGGACAGTGATGGCCGCGGGGGCGGCGGGGGCATCGGCAGTTTTGCTGGCCTTGGTGGCCTGCGCGTGGTGGGCTCCGGCGAGCCTCAACGCCTGGGTCATGCCGCTGGGATTCTTCTTAGTCAACCTCGCGCACACGGCCATTCGCGTGGCGCGTAAGACGTACGTCGTAGACATGGCTGGCGGCGATAAGCGCACGCAGTACGTGGGCGCGGCGAACACGATGATGGGCGTCGTCTTGCTCATCGTGGGTGGAATTTCGGCCGTCATCGCGCTCGCGGGACCGGCCCCGGCGCTGCTCTTTTTGGCCGCCATCGGGCTGCTGGGCGCCTGGCGCGCCCGTGGTCTCGACAACGTCTCGCGTGGGAACGTTTAGAATGTGTGCCTAGATACTTTTTGACTCGACATTTTTGTGAGGAGCTATTCCTTTGGCTGATACCACCGATCTCGCCATCCTCGTCCTCGCCGCCGGCGCAGGCACCCGCATGAAATCCGCGAAACAGAAGACCCTCCACGAGATCGGCGGGCGCAGCCTCCTGGGCCACTCGCTCCACGCGGCCGCTGGCCTGAACCCGGCACACCTCGTCGCCGTCGTGGGCCACCAGCGCGAGCAGGTCGCCCCGGCCGTCGAGGCCATCGCTGCGGAGCTGGACCGCGAGGTCCTCGTCGCCGTCCAGGAAGAGCAGAACGGCACGGGCGACGCCGTTGCCGCAGGCCTCGCACCGCTGCCGGACTTCAACGGTACCGTCATCGTCACTAACGGCGACGTCCCGCTGCTGCGCCCGGAGACCATTCAGTCCCTCTTCGAGGCGCACGTCGCCGAGTCCAACGCCGTGACTGTGCTTTCCATGTCGTTGGACGACCCGACGGGTTACGGCCGCATCGTTCGCGACGGCTCCGCCGTGACGGCCATCGTGGAACAAAAGGACGCCGCCCCGGAGCAGCTCGCGATTACCGAGGTCAACTCCGGCGTCTTCGCCTTTGACGGCGCCATCCTGCGCGACGCGTTGGGCCAGCTCAACTCGGATAACGCACAGGGCGAGCTCTACATCACGGACGTGCTCTCCATCGCGCGCGACGCGGGCCACCGCGTGGGCGCCGTCGTCGCCCCAGACCCGTCCGAGCTCGCCGGCGTCAACGNATCGCAGAAACTTCCCGCCACAACTGACAAGGAAGGCAACACCCAGCCATGACCGGCAAGGTAACTGGTAGCAGCAAAAACATGAAGCTCTTCTCCGGGCGCGCACACCCGGAGCTGGCAGAGGCAGTCGCTCGCGAGCTCAAGACCGACTTGGTCCCCACCACCGCCCGCGACTTCGCCAACGGCGAGATTTTCATCCGCTTTGAGGAATCCGTCCGTGGCGCGGACTGCTTCGTCATGCAGTCCCACACGCAGCCGCTCAACAAGTGGCTCATGGAACAGCTCATTATGATCGACGCTCTGAAGCGCGGCTCCGCCAAGCGCATCACCGCGATCCTGCCGTTCTACCCCTACGCCCGCCAGGATAAGAAGCACCGCGGCCGCGAGCCGATTTCCGCCCGCCTCGTCGCTGACCTGCTCCAGGCCGCCGGCGCAGACCGCATCGTCTCCGTCGATCTCCACACGGACCAGATCCAGGGCTTCTTCGACGGCCCGGTCGACCACATGCATGCGCAGCCTATCCTCGTCGACTACATCAAGTCGAAGTACGCCATGGATAACCTCGTGGTCGTCTCCCCAGATGCCGGCCGCGTCAAGGTCGCTGAGAAGTGGGCCCACGACCTGGGCGACGCTCCGCTCGCCTTCGTCCACAAGACCCGCTCCACCGAGGTCGCCAACCAGACCGTGTCCAACCGCGTCGTTGGCGAGGTCGAGGGCAAGGATTGCATCCTCCTCGACGACATGATCGATACCGGCGGCACCATCGCCGGCGCCGTCCGCGTCCTTAAGGAAGCGGGCGCCAAGTCCGTCGTCATCGCGTGTACGCACGGCGTTTTCTCCGACCCGGCGCGCGAGCGTCTGTCCGAGTGCGGCGCAGAAGAGGTCATCACGACCGATACCCTCCCGCAGTCCACCGAGGGCTGGTCCAACCTCACGGTGCTGTCCATCGCCCCGCTGCTGGCACGCACCATCAACGAGATCTTCGAGAACGGCTCCGTCACCACGCTGTTCGAGACGCACTAAGCGCGCATCTCGCTTCTTCCCCGCTCGGCCTCACGGCCCAGCGGGGATTTTTGTTGTGCAATCTTTATCACCGCAGTACTCACACACCGCTCGCGGGCGCGACGCCGAGGCGTATGGCGCCGTCCATGTCGCCCAGGGCGAGGAACCGCGCCCGCCTAAGGAGCCGGAGCCGGAAGACGGCCAGGAAGAGTCCGTGCTCGTCGACGATGAAGGCTGGGGCGTCGTGAACGACAGCGAGGTCCGCGAGTTCATTGAACTTGAGCACCCTGCCGCGGCCGCTGCGGAGGCCACTGCGGAGGAGGCAGAGGACGAGACGGACGAGCGCTAAGTATTTGGTGTCCGGGCCGATGCGTTGCTAGGATATATCCGTCTCGGCGAGGGCGAGCGGTCACATGACCGTAAGCCGTTATCGACGCGATTGTGAACTTCTAAGCATATAAGCCTGCGATGACTCCTCCCCAGACGTCCATCGGCAGGCTTTCGTCGTTCTTGCGCCGTATCATTGAGCCTCGCCACACACTGATTAACTGCAAGGAGAATTTTATGTCTAACGAGACTCCGGTCATCAAGGCTACAGCCCGCAACGAATTCGGCAAGGGCCCGGCTCGCCGCCTGCGCGTCGCCGGCCAGGTCCCGGGCGTTGTCTACGGCCACAGCACCGACCCGGTCCACTTCTCTGTTGACCGCCTGGAGATCACCGCTCTGGTTCGCAACCACGGCGTCAACGCTGTTCTCGAGCTCGAGCTCGACGGCGAGCAGCACCTGAGCATGGTCAAGCACGTCGACCAGAACGTGCTGACCCTCGACATCGACCACATCGACCTCCTCGCCATCAAGCGCGGCGAGAAGGTTGAGGTCGAGGTCCCGGTCGTCGTCGAGGGCGAGCCGGCACCGGGCACCGAGTACTACCAGGATGCAGACGTCATCCTGGTTGAGGCTGACGTTCTTAACATTCCGGAAGAAATCGTCGTCTCCATCGAGGGCCTGGAGGACGGCTCCGTCGTCACCGCCGCCGACATCACCCTGCCGGAGAACACCACCCTGGTCGCCGACGCCGAGACCGTCATCGCTTCCGTCTCCATCCCGCAGGTGGACGAAGAGCTCGAGGCCGCCGCTGAGGCAGCTGAAGAGGGCGGCGCCGAGGCTGGCGCTGACTCCGCTGAGGACGCCGCGGCTGCCGCAGCCACCGAGTCCGAGTAATTCTCGCCTCATTCGCCGCGTTCCCCGCATGGGGTGCGCGGCGTTTCGCCGTTTTTCAGGCGGCTTCGCCCACGCCCACGCGGGCGTGCGAGAATGGAACGCGTGACTGATTCTCCCCTTCTCATTGTTGGCCTGGGCAACCCGGGCGCCCAGTACGCGGGCACGCGCCACAACATCGGCTACGACGTCATTGACGAGCTGTGCGACCGCGTGACGCCCATGGCTACGAGCTTGAGCGTCCATAAGAAGACGAACACGTTCGTCGCGGAGCTCGGCGCCGGGCGGCTCACCTCGCGCAAGACGATCCTCGCCCGCCCGCACTCGTTCATGAACCTCTCCGGCGGGCCAGTCAAGGCCCTCGCGCAGTACTTCGGCGTGGCCCCCGCGGACATCGTGGTCATCCACGACGAACTCGAGCTCGACTTCGGCCAAGTGAGACTGCGTACGGGCGGCGGGGACCACGGCCACAACGGCCTGCGCTCCATCACTAAGTCCCTGGGCACCAAGGATTACCAGCGCCTGTCCATCGGCATCGGCCGCCCACCGGGCCGCATGGATCCCGCCAGCTTCGTGCTCAAGCCGTGGTCCAAGCGCGAGGCCCAGGACATCCCCATCGTGTGCGCTGATGCTGCCGATGCCCTCCTCCGCGCCGCGTAGGCACGAGTACACTGTCCCACCATGAGACTTGCTACGCTGCGCACCCCTTACGGCACGACGACCATCCGCGTCGAGGGCGACAACGTCGGTATTGAGCTCGACCACGAGGACGTGGGCGCGCTCCTGCGCACCGAGGACTGGCGCAAGGCGGCCGCGCTGTCCGGCGAGCCCGTCGCCTTCGCGCCCGAGGACCTGGCACCCGTTATTCCGCACCCGGGCAAGATCATCTGCGTCGGCCTCAACTATGCCAAGCATATCCGGGAGATGGGTCGCGAGTTCCCCGACGTCCCCACGCTGTTTATCAAGTTCCCAGACGCGCTCACCGGCCCCTACGACGACGTGCACATCCCGCCGTTCGGGCAGTCCAAGCTCGACTACGAGGGCGAGCTCGCCGTCGTCATCGGCCGCCGCGCCCACCACGTCACCGCCGCCGAGGCGCTCGACTACGTAGCGGGCTACTCCATCATCAACGACTACACGCTGCGCGATTTCCAGCGCGCGACCACGCAATTCCACGCCGGCAAGTCCTTCTACCGCACCGCCGGCTTCGGGCCGTGGCTCACGACCTCCGACGAGTGGGCGCCGGGCGGCGGCGCGCGCCTGACCACGACCGTCGACGGCGAGGTCCGCCAGGACGACAACACGGACGATCTCATTTTCTCCGTCGCTCGGCTCATCGAGTTCTGCTCGCAGCTCTACCCGCTCCACCCCGGCGACGTCATCGCTACCGGCACGCCCGAGGGCGTCGGCTTCGCCCATAAGCCGCAGGCCTTCATCCAGGACGGTCAGACCGTGCGCATCGAGATCGAGGGCCTGGGCCATATCGCGAACCAGACCATCTACGACCACTCGGTGATGCCCTCCATCGTGGGCGAAGACCTCCTTGGACACGGGCACAGCGGCAACTCGGACGGCTGCGCCTGCGGCGGCGACTGCTCCTGCGGCGCGCACTAATCACCGGACGAACCCCCGCCGAGCTCCCGCGCATAGCGCAGCCAGAGTAGCTCCATGCGCGTATCCGGCTCGGTGAGGCTGCGACCCGTGACCTCCTCGAACTTCGCGACACGGTGGCGCAGCGTGTTCTCGTGCACATATAGCCCCGCGGCGGCCTGCTTGAAGCTCAGTCCCGCGTCCAAATACGCCCACACCGACTCGAGCAGCATCGCGCCGGTCTCAGGGGCCTCAGCGAAGACAGTCTCGTAGCGCGCCTGCACGATGGCCGTGACCGCAGGGACCTCCGGCACGGCGAGCCGCCACGACAACGCGGCGGCGTCCCACCACCCCGTCCGGCCCGGCGGCAGCGCAGAGAGCACGCGCCTCGCCCCAGCCCAGGACTCCCCGGCTTCGGCCAGCGAAGTGGAGGGGCCTGCGGCGAGGAGAACGGGGGCATCGGCAAGCTGGGCCGTGGCGGGAATAAGCGCGGCGATGACATCGCCGACCTCGGCCGCGACCGCCATCGCGGCGGGCGTCGAGCCCCACTTCTCCACGTAGGCGACCCACTCGTCCGGGTCCGCGGCCATGCCGAGGGCTACGCGGTACGCGATATCCGGCAGGCCGAGCCGCCGCGCGCGGGCGGCAATCTCCAAGCCCGAATGCTGCGGCGCGGCGATAAGGCGCAGCAACTCCGCCTTAGCCACGCGGCGGCGCACGGACTCACCCACGCTCGCCGCCCGATATTCACGCACGGCCTGCTGCATGAACCACTCACCCACCTCCCACATCGCGTCCATGGCGGTAAGACAGTCCTCGACCGGAAGCCCACGCGTCCGCGCGATGTCGCTAAACCGCCGCTGCGTCGAGGTGAGCGCCAGACGGTAAGCACGCAACAACGAATCGACCTGCACGCCCTGACCTAGGCGGCGCAGCGCGACACTGGGCACGGCCGGAAGCTGCGCTGCAGAACCGCTCGCAACGACGTCGAGGACCACATCGATAATCCCGCCCACGGAGGCCACAAGCTCGCGGCGCGGGACGTCCGCGTAGTCCGGCAGCTCCTCGTGGATATCGCCCACGGCGTGCACCGTGAGGTCCTCGTGCTCACGGCGCAGCTGCGCCACGACGGTCGCCAGCGTCGCGTAGGGAATGGAGTTATCCGGACTCATGCATCTCGATTGTAGGAAACTCCAAACGCGCACGTGAGCTATTAGACAGAACCCCATTGAATATGATGTATATCACGGGAGATAGTAGTGGGCATCGCGTCGCCCCAGCCGCGACGTGCCCTGCACGCCTGATCCTCTTGGAGACACTCATGCCCACTTCCCTTTCCGCGAGCCTCGCCAAGGCCGCTGACGTCATGGAACCCACCCGCACCCCGCGCCAGAAGCGCAAAGCGTTTTTAGGCGCCATCGCTGGCCATCTCATCGAGTGGTACGACTACGGCGTCTACGGCTTTGTAGCCATCTACGTCGGCCAAGCCTTCTTCTCCGCCGCCACGCCTGCCATCGCACTGCTGTCCTCTTTCGCGACCTTCGCATTGTCGTTCTTTATGCGTCCGCTCGGTGGATTCATCTTTGGCCCGCTCGGCGACCGCATCGGTCGCAAGAACACCATGGCACTGGTCATGGTGCTCATGTCCGGCTCCACTTTCTGCATTGGGCTTATGCCCACCTACGCCGCCATCGGTTTCGCGGCACCGGCCCTGCTCATCCTCGCCCGCTGCGTCCAGGGCCTATCCGCCGGCGGCGAGATCGGTACCGTGACCTCCTATGTCGCGGAGTACGGCGGCGCCAAGCGCCGTGGCCTGGCCACCTCGCTGCTCATGACGATTGCGGTCTCCGGCCTGCTCCTCGGATCCATCGTCGCCAACGGCCTCGCGGCCATGCTCGGCGACGAGGCGATGCAGGCCTACGGCTGGCGCATTCCGTTCCTCGTCGCGGGCCCACTCGGCCTCATCGCGGCCTACATCCGCTCGCGTCTCGAGGATTCCGCCCAGTTCGAGGCCATCGCCGAGTCCGGCCACCAGGAAAAGCGCCCTTTGCGCGCCCTGTGGAAGTGGAAAGGCAACCTGCTGCTCGTGGCTGGCTCCATCTCCCTGCTGGCCTCCATGTTCTACATGGTCCTCACGTTCTCCTCGACGTACCTGGTCAACACGCTGGGCTTCACCGCCACGGAGCGCTTCTGGTTCATCACCGTCGGCGGCGCCACGGCCGCATGCCTCATGCCACTGGGCGGACTCATCACGGACGTGTGGGGACGCCGCCCGTTCCTCATCCTCACCTCCGCGCTCACCGTGCCGGCGGTCTGGTGGTTCTTCTCCTCGGCCCCGGGCGCTACAGCGCAGTCGCTCTTCCTGCCATTCATGGCCTGCTGCGTGCTCTTCGGCCTCTACTCCTCGACCCCGTACGCGGTGATGACGGACATGATTCCCACGCAAGTCCGCGCCACGGGTATCTCCATGGCCTATAACTTCCCCGTCGCCATCTTCGGTGGCTCCGCCCCGTTCATCGCGTCCTACCTCATCAACCTCACCGGGGATATCACCTCGCCGATGTACTTCTTCATCGGCACCGCAGTGCTGTCGTTCCTCTCCAGCTGCCTCATCTCCCGCCGCCACTACTCCCGCGTCGAGGCTGCCGATGCCGCCCTCCTCGGCGTCATCGCCTCCTCCCGCGCCGTAGCCGACGCCGTCGCTACGGAAGCCGCCGAAGAGGCCGCCGAGGAAAACGCAGCGCAGACCTCCTCTTCGGCGCGCGCTACCCCATAACGGAACTCTGCGTCTGTGCGTCGCATGCCCCGAATGGCCAGATCACTGGGTTCGCCCCCACCATTCTGGGGCTAGCGGCGTTTTCGCATGTCTAAAGTTCCGCTAATAAGCTGTTAAGTATGAGCAAGAATACAAAGCGCACCAAGCCCGCCAAACTCGACAAGGAAGCCTACGAGGCCGAACTCAAGCGTCTCCAGGCCGAGCTCGTCGAGATGCAGCAGTGGGTCGTCGAGACCGGCGCCCGCGTCGTCATCATCATGGAAGGCCGCGACGCCGCTGGCAAGGGTTCCGCTATTAAGCGCATTACCCAGTACCTGAACCCCCGCACGTGCCGCATCGAGGCGCTGCCCAAGCCCACCGATCGCGAGTCCGGCCAATGGTACTTTCAGCGCTACATCGAAAAGCTGCCCACCGCCGGCGAGATCGTCATCTTTGACCGCTCCTGGTACAACCGCGGCGGTGTGGAGCGCGTCATGGGCTTCTGCACCCCGCAGGAGCACGTGCGCTTCCTTCACCAGGCGCCGGTCCTTGAGCGCATGCTCGTCGAAGACGGCATCATCTTGCTCAAATACTGGTTCTCCGTCTCCGACGAAGAGCAGATCGCCCGCTTCAAATCCCGCCGCAACGATCCGCTGCGCCGCTGGAAGCTCTCCCCCATGGATCTCCAGTCCATTACCCGCTGGGAGGACTACTCCCGCGCGAAGGACGAGATGTTCGTCCACACGGACACGCCCACCGCGCCGTGGTACACCGTGGAATCCGAGGACAAGAAGCGCTCGCGTATCAACGTCATCAACCACATCCTGAAGACGATTCCGTACCAGCACGTCCCGCAGGATGTGCCGGAAATCCCGGAGCGCCCGGACGAGAGCGGCGAAGAGTACGAGCGTCCGCCGCGCGATGATTTCTCCTACGTCCCCGACGTCGCCTCCGAGTTGGAGCGCGACAAGGTCGCCGCCGCGAAGAAGGCTAAAAAGGCTAAGAAGGCCGCTAAGAAGTCAGGCAAGAAGAAGGACTAGCCTCCCACGCCACTGAAATAGCCATTTCGCCCGAATTAGCTCCGATTTTTCGACAAATCGGATTCTTATTCGGGCGAAATGGCTATTTCACTGCATAAACAACTTTCGACGTCGCGAAGATCAACGAGCCGCCCCGCGAAGCGAATTCGACGGGGCGGCCTTGTGCATCTAGCGCTTAGAGCTCAGCGGCGGACTTGCGCGTCGGGAGAACCGTGGGGCGTGCGCCGGCGAGTTCCTCGACGATGCGGATGACCTGGTTCGAGTAACCGAACTCGTTGTCGTACCACACGTAGAGCACGAGGTGCTTGCCGGAGGCGATGGTCGCCAGGCCGTCGACGATGCCCGCGTGGGTGGAGCCGACGAAGTCCGAGGAAACGACCTCCGGGGAGGCGATGTAGGAAATCTGCTGGCGCAGGTCCGAATGGAGGGAGACGTTGCGCAGGAAGTCGTTGACCTCGTCGGCCTCGACCTCCTTGGCGAGCTCGAGGTTGAGCACAGCCATGGACACGTCCGGGGTAGGAACGCGGATGGCATTACCGGTGAGCTTGCCCTCGAACTCCGGCACGGCCTTGGAGACGGCCTTGGCAGCGCCGGTCTCCGTAAGCACCATGTTGAGGCCAGCGGCACGGCCGCGGCGCGGGCCCTTGTGGAAGTTGTCGATGAGGTTCTGGTCGTTGGTGAACGAGTGCGCGGTCTCGACGTGGCCGTGGACGACGCCGTAGCGGTCGTTGATGACCTTGAGCACCGGAGTGATGCCGTTCGTGGTGCAGGATGCGGCAGACAGGATCTTGTCCGTGTCCTCGATGTCGCCGTGGTTGATGCCGTAGACGATGTTCTTCAGGTCGCCCTTGCCCGGAGCGGTGAGCAGGACGCGAGCGATGCCCTTGGACTTGAGGTGCTGCTCGAGCCCCTCGCGGTTGCGCCACACGCCCGTGTTGTCGACGAGGATGGCGTTGTCGATGCCGTACTCGGTGTAGTCGATGGATGCCGGATCGTTGGCGTAGATCATCTGGATCTTCGTGCCGTTGGCCCAGATGACCTCGTTCTCCTCGTCGACGGAGATGGTGCCGTTGAAGGCGCCGTGGACGGAGTCGCGGCGCAGGAGGGAGGCGCGCTTGATGATGTCGCCGTCGCCCTTCTTACGGACCACGATGCCGCGCAGACGCACGCCGTTGTAGGCGGCCTCGCGAGCGATGAGGATGCGGGCAAGCAGGCGGCCGATGCGGCCGAAGCCGTAGAGCACGACATCGACCGGCTCCTTCTGGGTGTCCTTGCCAATGACGTCGGCGAGGGCGGACTCGACGAAGGCACGCAGGTCGGTCTCGCCGGAATCGGCGAAGTCGAGCGCGAGCTGGCCCAGATCGATAGACACGGAGGCCAGGTTAAGGTCGACGAGAACCTCGAGAATGGGGAGGGTCTGCGCGGTGGAGAGTTCCTCGCCGGCGACGCGGCGGGCGTAGCGGTGTGCCTTGACAATGTCGATGTCAGTGACACCCTCGAGCAGCGAGCCGAAGATCGACGTCACGACGTTGGAGCGGCGCAGCGTGTGCAGCAGCGGGATCATCTTCTGAGCGCGCTCGATGCGCTCGTTCCAGTCGTCGTGGCCAACCTGGGCGTTTCCGGTCACTTCAATCAATCCTTTACTCATGGGGTTGTCACATAGAGTGCGCAAAAGGGGTTAATGCAACAACACATAATATCCGAACCGGGCACGCAATTTACTAAAGACGCTGAAGTATCTCCGCCACACTACCCCCGCCGAGTCGCTCGGGCTCCACGCCCACGAGACAATAGGCCACCGCAGGGTCCTTCTGCGCACGTCGCGTCTTGAGCAGCGGGCTCAAATGCGGGTAAATGGGCGCCATGTCTGGGTGCGTGCGGGTGTAGTCCGTCGCGAGCCCACGGGCGTAGCGTCCGGACAGAGCGCGCGTCGAGACCGTCTCCCCGCCGCTCGCTATGAGCTCGCGATTGCTTTCGGATGTCCCCGCCTCCTCCGCGAGCAGGAACGCCGAGCCGCAGCTCACCTTGGCCACGCCGGGCCAGCCCAGGGCCTCCTCAACGTCCGCGTGGTCGCGCAAGCCGCCGGCCGCGATGAGCGGAATGGCAAAACCCTCGGCCTCGAGTGCCGCGTGGACGTCCGCAACGAGCTCACGCAGCGGCCGCCAGTCCGGTTCTTCCTCGATG
>NZ_LT596208.1:278324-309617 GCF_900092335.1 Corynebacterium phoceense | reverse complement strand
CGCCCTGGACGCAGAGCACGTCGACGCCCCGGCGCGCGGCCACGAGGGCATCGGCCGCCGTCGTCACCGTCGTCCACGCCTCGATTCCTGCTTCGTGGATGCGTTGTATTTCCTCGTCGCTGAAGGTTCCGAACATCGACCAGATGACGGCGGGACGGTTGTCGTGCGCCAGTGCGAGGGCGAGCTTCTCATGCCATCCAAACGTGTAATCCACGTGGCCGAGCACAACGCCCTCTTCATCCGAGATGGTCTGCGCGGCCGCCCACAGGTCCTTGGTGAGCGGCGGCTGCGGGTGGAAGAGGTTGAGCCCAAAGCGCGCCCCCTCCATAGCGTCGAGCTGCTGCGCGACGACGTTCATAGGCGACGTGCCGAGCGCAAGGGCGCTGAATGAGCCGGCGGCATCGGCAGCACGCACCAGGGCGGGCGTGGTGGGGCCGCCGGCCATGGGGGCGACGATGACAGGCGACGGGAAGGAATCGATCACGCGAGTACTCATGCGGACATCCTACGTGCGAGACTGGAACGCATGGTTGGTTTTATTTCGAAGATTCGCGCGCTCTTCGGCGGCGCTGGCGCACCCGACACGCAGGGGCCGGTCGCGCTCGACCTGGCATCCTTGCAGGCCGAATGGCTCATCGTGGGACTCGGCAACCCGGGTGCACGCTACGCGGCGACGCGCCACAACGTGGGCTACATGGCCATCGACGATCTCCTCGCTGACGCCGGGGACGTGCTCGCCCCCGTGCGCGGCATCAAAGCCGAGGCCGCGCAGATCGACATCAATGGCACGCCCGTCGTCGTGGCGCGCGCAACGACGTTTATGAACCTCTCGGGCGAGGGCATCGGCCCGCTCGCCACAGCGCTCGGCGTCGGGCCGGACCGCGTCATCGTCTGCCACGACGAGCTCGACTTGCCCGCGCACAAGCTACGTCTCAAGCTCGGCGGCAACGAGAATGGCCACAACGGACTCAAGTCGCTCACGGAGCACCTGGGCACCCGCGACTACCTGCGCGTGCGCATCGGCATCGGCCGCCCGGCCAAGTCCGCGCCGCAGCCCATTCCCGACTGGGTGCTGGGGCCTGTCGACGACGGCCACGACTTCGATACCGCCATCGCCACGGCCGCCCGCGGCGCCCGGCTCATCGTTGCTCGCGGCCTGAACGCCGCGCAGAACGACATCCATTCGCGCTAAGCCCGGCGCGCAGCAGTTCGCACGCGTAATCTCGACAACCATGAGCGACCAGACTGCATCCAAGACGATTGTCATCACCGGCGCCTCGGACGGCATCGGCGCCGCCGCGGCCCGCAAGCTGCAGCGCATGAACAACAAGCACACCCTCGTCATCGTCGGTCGCAACCCGGAGAAGACCCGGGCCGTCGCGAGCGAAATCGGCGCGCGCTACCACCTCGCGGACTTTGAGTCCTTGGGCCAGGTCCGCCGTCTCGCCGAGGAACTGCAAGACTTGGGCCACATCGATGCCCTCGCCAATAACGCGGGCGGCGTCTTTGACGGCCCCTTCCGCACCGCAGATGGCTTCGAGCGCACGTGGCAGGTCAACGTCGTCGCCCCCTTCCTGCTCACCTCGCTCCTGCGCGAACAACTCACCCCGGACCCAGAGCTGGGAAAGGAAGCGGCGACGGTGGTGCAGACGGCATCGGTAGCAAACATGCTCATGAGCAACTTCGATGCCGCGGACCCCAATACCTTCCAGAACTTCAGCCGCGAGCGCGCCTACGGCAACGCGAAGCTGGGCGATATCCTGCTCGCGAGATATCTCGCGAGTAAAGGACTCAACGCCGTGGCCTTTCACCCTGGCGTGCTCGCCACGAACTTCGCGCAGTCCGGCACGGGCGCGGTGCAAAAGATCTACGCGTCGAAGCTCGCTCACCGCTTCTTTGGCAAGCCATCTTCCGGCGGCGATAACTTGGCGTTCTTCCTCCTCGGCACGCCCGGCGTGCACTTCGAGCCGGGCGAGTATTACAACGACAAACGGCGTCCAGGCCTGCAACGTCCCATCGCGAAGAAGCTCTCCGTGGCGCGCCGCCTCTTTGACGATCTCGGCCGCCGGCTGAATGTGGAATGGTAAGTCCCTCCCGCTAAGGTAGAGGCCATGAGTTCTTCCACCGTGGCCAATGAGGCCTCCCGTCGCCGCACCTTCGCCGTCATCGCCCACCCGGATGCCGGTAAGTCGACGCTCACGGAGGCCTTGGCCCTCCATGCGCACGTCATCAACGAGGCCGGCGCGGTCCACGGCAAGGGCAACCGCAAGGCCACGGTCTCTGACTGGATGGAGATGGAGAAGGACCGCGGTATTTCCGTCGCGTCCTCGGCTCTTCAGTTCGAATACGCACCTGAAGACCATGAAGGGGAACCCTTCATGATCAACCTCGTCGATACCCCTGGCCACGCGGACTTCTCTGAAGATACCTACCGCGTGCTCACCGCCGTCGACGCCGCAGTCATGCTTATCGATGCCGCCAAGGGCCTCGAGCCCCAGACCCTCAAGCTCTTCCGCGTCTGTAAGGCCCGCGGCCTGCCCATCATCACGGTGATCAACAAGTGGGACCGCGTCGGCCGCGAGCCGCTCGAGCTGGTCGACGAAATCGTCAACGAGATCCAGCTCCAGCCCACTCCGCTCTACTGGCCGGTGGGCATCGCGGGTGATTTCAAGGGCCTGGCCCACATCAACTCGGACGGCGAGGCGGACGAGTACATCCACTTCATCCGCACCGCCGGCGGCTCCACCATCGCTCCGGAGGAGCACTTCCAGCCTGCCGATGCCGCCGCGCGCGAAGGCTCCGATTGGGACACCGCCGTGGAGGAAGCCGAGCTGCTCGCCATGGACGGCGCGCTCCACGACCAGGAGTTGTTTGAGCAGTGCGTCACCTCGCCGCTCATCTTCGCCTCCGCGATGCTCAACTTCGGCGTCCACCAGATTCTCGATACCCTCTGCGCCATCGCCCCGGCCCCGCGCTCCCGCGAGTCCGATCCCAAGGCCGTCGAGGCATCCACCACCGCCATCGACGAGGTCCGCGAGGTCACCGATGACTTCTCCGGCGTCGTCTTCAAGGTGCAGGCCGGCATGGACCGCAAGCACCGCGACAACCTGGCGTTCATGCGCGTCGTCTCCGGCGAGTTCGACCGCGGCATGCAGGTCACCCACGCCCAATCAGGCCGCAGCTTCTCCACGAAGTATGCGCTCACTGTCTTCGGCCGCACGCGCGACACCATCGACACCGCCTACCCGGGCGATATCGTGGGCCTCGTCAACGCCGGCTCACTCGCTCCCGGCGACACCATCTACAACGGCCGCAAGGTCCAATTCAAGCCCATGCCCCAGTTCGCGCCCGAGGCGTTCCGCATCCTGCGTGCCAAGTCGCTGGGCGACTACAAGGCGTTCCGCAAGGGCTTGGACCAGCTCGCCGCCGAGGGCGTCGTGCAGATCCTGCGCAACGACATCCGCGGCGACGCCGCCCCCGTCATGGCCGCCGTCGGCCCCATGCAGTTCGAGGTCATGCAGGCCCGCATGGAAGTCGAGTACAACGTCGAGACCGTCACCGAACCCATCCCCTACTCCGTCGCCCGCCGCACCGACGCTGCCTCCGCCGAGGAACTCGGCCGCCAGCGCGGCGTGGAAATCTTCACCCGCACCGACGGCGAGCTCATCGCGCTGTTCGGCGATAAGTGGAAGCTCGCCTTCGTGGAGAAGGAACACCCGGACCTCACGATGGAGCCGCTCGTCGCAGACTAGCTCTTCCCTGAGCGTAGATGTCAAAATCTCGTTAAGACCCAGATGTAGCGGTGCCGATGGGTGCTTTGATCAATCCATGGCATTCGACATAATTTTGACGCTTGCCACCATTGTGCTGTTCGTTACCATTCAATGGATAGCTCAGGTGGTGGATAAGCTATGACCTGGGAACTTACTGTAGGCACGATTCTAGGAATCGCGGCTGTCATCTATTTGCTCATCGCTCTGTTGCACCCTGAGGACTTCTCATGACCGGGGTTATCGGCGGGTATATCCCGTTCGTCGCGGTATTCACGCTCCTCGCCATGCTGTACGTCCCACTGGGCGGGTACATGGCAAAGGTGTTCACAGGAGCCAACGATCTCAAGATAGAGACGGTCATCTACAAGGTGTTGGGGGTAGATTCTTCCGCCCGGCAAACCTGGCGCGGCTACGCCGGTAGCCTCTTAGCCTTCTCCATGTTGTCGATCATTGTCTTGTACCTACTGCAACGCCTCCAGCAGTACTTGCCGTGGGCGCACGGCATGGGCCCAGTAGATCCGGACCAAGCGTGGAATACCGCGGTCTCGTTTACAACCAATACCAACTGGCAGTCCTACTCCGGTGAAGCTGCGATGTCACAGCTGACGCAGATGCTCGGCATGACGGTCCAAAACTTCGTCTCCGGTGCCGTAGGCATTTCCGTTGCTGCTGCGCTTATCCGAGGGTTCGCGGCCCGTCACGGCGACGGGCGCATCGGTAACTTTTGGGTGGATCTTACCCGCGTCTGTCTGCGCATCCTCCTGCCCATGGCAACCTTGGGCGCGCTGTTTCTCATGACCCAGGGAGTCATCCAAAACCTGCAACCCCCGGTGACTTTTACCACCGTTACCGGCGCTACCCAGACCATCCCCGGCGGCGCTGTGGCCTCCCAAGAAGTCATCAAGGAACTTGGTACCAACGGTGGCGGATACTTCAATGCGAACTCGGCCCACCCATTCGAGAACCCGACCGTGTGGTCCAACGCCCTGGAAATCTTCCTCATCCTTGTGATTCCGGTGTCCCTCACTCGCACATTCGGTCTCATGGTCCGCGATACCCGCCAGGGCTACGCCATTCTTTCCGCCATGGCGGTGTTGTACTTCCTGTCACTCGCTTCCGTCACCGTCTTCGAGGCCACTGCTTCCGACGCTATCGGCGGCGGCATGGAAGGTCGCGAAGTGCGGCTTGGTACCATCCCGTCTGCGCTGTTCGCGGTGACAACGACAATGACGTCGACCGGCGCAGTTGATTCATTCCACTCGAGTTACACTCCTCTCGGCGGCGGCCTTCTCATCTTAAATATGCTGCTCGGCGAAGTCTCTCCGGGCGGTGTCGGCACTGGGTTGTACGGCATGCTGGTCATGGCCATTCTGTCGGTATTCATCGCCGGCCTTATTGTCGGGCGCACACCGGAATACCTGGGAAAGCGCATTGGCGTCGGCGAAATGATAAAAGTCTGCCTGTACATCCTCGTGATGCCAACCCTCGTGCTGGGCGGAGTGGCACTATCCGTCCTTCTGCCAAGCACCCCAGACTCTTTATCCGCGGCGGGACCGCACGGTTTTAGCGACCTGGTCTACGCATTCACCTCCGCATCCAACAACAACGGTTCGGCATTCGCCGGATTCGGGGCAGACACCTGGTGGTTCAACATCTCCCTCGGTATGTGCATGCTGTTGGGACGTTTTCTGCCCATCGTTATGGTCCTGGCAATTGCCGGCGCCATGGCCAAGCAACGCATCATCCCGACGACTTCGGGCACTCTGCCGACGCACAGCGGGCTATTCGTCGGCCTGCTGATAGGCGTCGTCCTCATCGTCGGTGCACTGACATTCCTTCCCACTCTCGTCCTAGGACCGATTTCGGAGGCTACACTATGAGCTCGACCACATCTGCTTTTTCCGCAAAGCAGCTCAAGGCCACGGTGCCTTTGGCTCTGCGCAAGATGAGCCCGAAAGAGCTCATTAAAACGCCGGTGATGTTCTTAGTAGAGGTGGGCGCTGTGTTCACCTTCATCATCGCCTGTACCCAACCGACTCTGTTTAGTTTCTCCATTTCTCTCTGGCTCTGGGCCACGGTGTTCTTCGCGACGTTTGCCGAAGCCCTCGCAGAAGGTCGCGGCAAGGCTCAGGCGGACGCCCTACGTCGATCGCGGACGACCACCACTGCCCGTCGCATCACCTCCACGGTCCTCGTCACCGCCGGGTCCGGCTCCGGCCGCACCAACGATGAGCTGAGCCCGGCCAACTACGAGAGCGAAGAAGTCCCCTCAACCGAGCTGGTCAAAGGGGATGTCGTCCTCGTAGAAACCGGTCAGACCATTCCAGCCGACGGCGACGTCATCGTTGGGGCGGCCTCCGTGGACGAGTCAGCCGTCACCGGCGAATCCGCCCCAGTCATCCGAGAATCCGGAGGCGACCGGTGCGCAGTCACCGGTGGTACCCGCGTGTTGTCTGACTGGGTCGTGATCAAGATCACCAACGAGCCCGGTCAGTCCTTCATGGACCGTATGATCGGTTTAGTCGAAGGCGCCAATCGCCAGAAGACCCCGAACGAGCTTGCCTTGTCCACGCTCCTCAACGTATTGACCCTGATATTCCTGCTCGTTGTCATGGCGCTAGCCCCGACCGCAGCTTTCAATGGTGCGACGCAGGATCCCCTGGTTCTTGTCGCCTTGTTGGTCTGCCTGATCCCAACCACCATCGGCGCGCTGTTATCCGCCATCGGCATCGCCGGCATGGACCGTCTGGTGCAGCACAATGTGCTGGCCATGTCCGGGCGTGCTGTCGAGGCTGCCGGTGACGTCTCCACTCTGTTACTTGACAAGACGGGCACGATTACGGTCGGCGACCGCCAGGCCGTGAACGTAATTCCTGTGGGCGGGTACGACCAAGACGAGCTTATATACAAGGTGCAGCTTGCCTCCATGGCCGACGAGACCCCGGAGGGACGTTCCATTGTCAAGCTGGCGGAAGCCGCCCGAGGTGAAATGCCAGAGGAACACTTTCGCACCCTCGAATTCATCGCATTTACTGCGCAGACCCGCATGTCGGGGGTGAAACTCAGCGATTCCGAAATGATCGTCAAGGGCGCGGCCAAGCAGATCATGACAACTGTCCGCGAGCTCGGCGGCACTGTTCCGGCAGAGACCGAGGACGTGGTCAACTCAATTAGTCAAGGCGGCGGCACCGCACTCGTGGTCGCCGAGCTCATTAACGCCCCGGAGCCCGGATCCGATCCTCATGAAGCGACCGCCAATTCCTCCTTGTCACGTGTTCTCGGTGTTATCCATCTCAAGGACATTGTGAAAGACGGCATGGTCGAGCGCTTCAAGACGCTGCGCGAGATGGGCATTCGTACCGTCATGATCACCGGTGACAACGAGCTGACCGCTCGCGCCATCGCCAAGGAAGCCGGCGTCGACGACGTTCTCGCCGAGGCCACTCCGGACCAAAAACTCGCGCTCATCAAAAAGGAGCAGGCTGGTGGTCACATGGTGGCTATGACCGGTGACGGCACCAACGATGCTCCGGCGTTGGCGCAGGCTGACGTGGGCGTGGCGATGAACACCGGTACGACCGCCGCCAAGGAAGCTAGCAACATGGTCGACTTGGACTCAGACCCGACGAAGCTCATCGACATCGTGGGAATCGGCAAGCAGCTGCTCATCACGCGTGGCTCCCTGACAACCTTTTCCATCGCGAACGACGTAGCAAAATACTTCGCCATCATACCGGCGATGTTCATCACGACATTTCCGGGACTGCGAGCCCTCAACATCATGCACCTGCACTCTCCGGCCTCGGCCATCTTGTCCGCTGTCATCTTCAACGCGCTCATTATCGTGGCGCTCATTCCGTTGGCGCTCAAGGGCGTGTCCTACCGCCCGGCCAGTGCTTCCGCACTGCTGCGCCGCAACCTGCTCATTTTCGGCCTCGGTGGCTTCGTAGCCCCGTTCATTGGCATCAAGATCATCGACCTCATTATTGGTAATGGGTTAGGAATTTAAACCATGCACACTCCTCAGACTCCACATTCCGCGAGGGCACACTCAACAGCAACGGATGAGCCCGTCAGCCACGACCTGACGCGCTCGGATGAATTCGGGAGCAACCCGGATCTGTCCCACGCTGCCAGCGCAAGTCCTTTTAGCACGGGATTCAACGTCCGCGCGCAATGGACTGCGTTGCGAGCACTGTTGGTGATGATGCTCGTACTGGGCTTTGTCTATCCCATGGTCCTCGTCGGAGTGGGCAAGCTATCCCCGGATAAGTCCAACGGTGGCCTCCTACGTGACACCAACAACGAGATCGTCGCCTCCCGCCTCATCGCCAACCCCGTCGAGGGAGACCAGTGGTTCCAGCCGCGGCCGTCCGCCGCAGGCGACCATGGCTGGGACGCTATGTCTTCGTCCGCGTCCAACGCTGCCGTGGTCTCGCAGGAATATCAGGACGAGATTGCTCAGCGCCGCGCAGAGGTCGCTGCCCGCGAGGGCGTGAGCGAAGACCACGTGCCTGTCGATGCCGTCACGGCTTCCGGCTCCGGCCTTGACCCGCACATCTCCACCGCGTACGCCGAGATCCAGGTGCCACGCATAGCCAAGGCCACCGGCCTAGGCGAGGACGATCTCCGTCAGCTTATCAAGGTCAACCAGGTAGGGTTCATGAACTCCTTTACTGGAAGCCCGAATGGCGTGGCCGTCAACGTAGTCACACTCAACTACGACCTCGCTAAGCTTGTCGCCGAGTAATCCTCTTCTCGCCCCGTGCCTGCCGGGGGTCTGTCTTCGTCTTTCTCCCCTCGACACACGCCGCCCAGAACAAACACTCCCAAGGATATAATTGGTAACTATGTCTGCCTCTGAGTCTCCTCGAGCGACTACCGACTCTGCGCCCTTCGAGCCAACCCACAGCCACCGTGGAAAACTCAAAGTCTACCTTGGCTTTGCCCCCGGCGTGGGCAAGACCTGCGCCATGCTCAACGAAGCACATGAATTACAGCGGCAGGGGCTTAACGTCATGGTCGGCGTCGTAGAAACGCACGGCCGGAAACGCACCGCGGAACTGGTCGAGGGATTAACCGTCATCCCGCGAAAGAAAACCACCTATCGCGGGCGGGTCTTCGAAGAGCTAGATGTCGACGCCTGCTTGGCACTTGCTCCAGACGTGCTTCTCGTCGACGAGCTCGCGCACACCGTCGTCACCAGCGATGCCGAGTTCGCAGCCACAGAAGTCTCGCAAAAGCGGTGGCAGGACGTCTACACGCTGCTTGACGCTGGGATCGACGTCATCTCAACGCTCAACATCCAGCACCTCGAATCGCTCAACGACGTCGTAGCGGCGGTCACAAACACCCGGCAGCGTGAAACCATCCCCGACCAGGTGCTCCGCGATACCGACCGCATCGAGCTGGTCGACTTATCCCCCGACTCGCTGCGTATCAGGCTCTCGCGGGGCGAGATCTACCACGGAGCCATGGCGACCAAGGCCCTGGAGAACTACTTCCGCTTGGGAAACCTGACTGCCCTGCGCGAATTGGCGCTGCTGTGGTTGGCCGACAAGGTCGAAGAAGGTCTCGCGGCCTACCGCGAGAACCACGAGATCGACTCGACGTGGCCGACCCGGGAGCGCCTCATAGTAGCGGTGCCGGGCAACGACGGGTCCGAAGCACTCATTCGGCGCGCCGCCCGTATCGCAGGAAGAGTTTCGGGCAGAGAAATGGTGGCGGTCTACGTCGCCAACAACGAGGGGTTGACCTCCAACCAAACCCCTTCCTCGCTGCGCCGACTGCAAGAGCTGGTGGAAGATCTCAATGGCCAGTGGCGCGTGCTCATCGGCGACGACGTCGCCGGCACGCTGTTGGAATACGCACGCTCTATCAACGCGTCGCAATTGGTTATCGGCCGCCGGCCACGCTGGGGGCACACTCTTGCCAATGGTGTTGCCGAGCGCGTCATCGATGGCTCGGGCACGATCGATGTCCACATCGTCTCCCTGTCCACGTCGGATGCCCCCCGGCCCAAACGGCCTCGGCGAGGCGCGAATTTCGGCCGGGTCCGCCTACTGGCCGGTTGGTTTGCGGCGGTGCTCTTACCCCCGGGGTTTACGGTACTCATGTTGCTCTTTAATCCGGAGGAAAAGTTCTTGAGCCCCATCCTGCTGGGATTTCTCACCATCGTGGTCTTTAGCGCCGTCGCGGCCGGCGTGTGGCCGGCGCTGCTCGCGGTCGTCAGTGGCTCGCTATTGGCCAACTGGTTCTTTACCGCTCCCATCCACACGTTGAGTATTACCGAGCCGGAGTCGATAGCCTCAGTGGGCTTCTTCATCATCATCGCTCTGACCGTGGCGTATATCGTGGACTACGCTGAACGGCGCGCAGACGAAGCGAAACGACGTCAAACACAGGCCGTCATCATGGCAGACCTTGCGCGCGGCGTCATCTACGAGGGGGCGGATCTTAAATCACTCTTGCGGCGACTCGGCGAGACTTTTTTGTTGGACACGGTCCTCCTTCAGCGCTATTCCAGTGAAGACAAGAAGTGGTGGACCATCGAGTCCAACGCGGAGTCCCCGGATGTAGCTGTGGCACAGAAGAAAAGTCGCGCCGGTGAATCCGTCAACCACGTGGGGATCGGTGACTCACTGCGCCTAGTCATCGGCAACCGGGAGCTCAGCCCGTCTGAGATCGATATGATCGAAGCCCACGGTGCTCGCATTACCGCCATTCTCGACCGGCAAGAAATGGAAGCGATGCGACGGGCGACCACAGCCTTGGAATCCTCCAACCGAGTCGGTTCCACGCTGCTCACCGCAGTCTCGCACGACCTACGAACGCCGCTAGCTGGCATCACCACGGCAGTCTCCGGACTCACGCTCGGCGACGTCGAAATCTCTGAGGCTGACCGCCAGGCCCTCATCAACACCATCGAGTCCTCGGCGCACCGTCTCGAGATAGTTATCAATCATCTGCTTGACATGTCTCGACTCAAAACGGGGATGCTTCGACCAAACTCGCAGGCTATTGATGTCGCGGACATCGTCGACGCTGTGCTCGATGAGCACAGCGTCTCCGCAGGACGCGTGCGTGTGGACATCCCTGTCACGCTGCCCCCGATCCTCGCGGATTACGGCCTCGTCCAGCGCGTACTAGCAAACGTCATCGCCAACGCGGCCAACCACGGCGCAGGCACCCATATCGACATCACGGCGCGCGAGGCACACCAAGCACTCCTGGCTAGCGTGGCCCACGCAAAGGACGCTCCTTCCTCCGTCGTGGCCGACGATGCCGCTTCAATCGGGCCCTCCGGCCGTCGCGACGACCATAACATCGTACAGATTAGGATTGCTGATCACGGCCCTGGAATTCCTCGAGACCAGTGGGATAGCTTGTTTCTGCCTTTCCAGCGGCTATCAGACGACGCCTTGGGGCTCGGCCTAGGTCTGGCCGTGGCCCGTGGTTTCACTGAAGCCATGGGTGGACAGATCTACCCCGCCGAGACCCCCGGTGGCGGTGCGACCATTGTCATCGAAATGCCTTGTGCCCCTACACCCGAAGGTGGAAAGCAGTAGTGCCCCAACTCCATTCCTCCCCTGCGGCACCCGAAGCCGACCAAGGGCCCCGCATCCTTATCGTTGAAGACGACCATCCGCTAGCCCTTGCGGTTTCAATCAACCTCAAGGCGCGGGGGTATGACGTTCGCGTTGCAAAGACAGCAGCCTCCGCTCTGAAGATCTCTGGGCAGTGGCAACCCCAGGCAGTTCTGTTGGACCTCGGCCTTCCGGACACGTCTGGTCTAGAAGTCCTGCGCTCGCTGCGCACATGGTCGACTGTGCCCGTCATCGTGGTCTCCGCCCGCCATGAACAAGAGGGCAAGATCAACGCCCTCGACGAGGGCGCCGACGACTACGTCACCAAACCATTTTCCACTGGTGAGCTGCTCGCCCGGCTCCGATCCGCCCTACGCCGCGCCGCCACCGCCTTCGCCACCGAACGAGTGAACCCCGTACTCGTCTCCTCGGATAACCGGTTGCGCCTCGACCTTGCCCAATCAAGTGTCTACGTGGATGACTCACGCATCCACCTCACACCCATTCAATGGAAAATCGTCGAATACATGGCCCGAAACTACGAGTCTCTCGTCAAAAGCACCGATTTGCTACAGGCAGTGTGGGGCAAAAACTATGAGCGAGAGACCAATTATCTGCGCGTCTACATGTCGCAATTGCGCCACAAGCTCGAGCCAGATCCGTCACGTCCAAGCTACTTCCTCACCGAGCCGGGCTTGGGCTATCGCCTTAATGGCTTCGCCCCCGCATGATGGCCAGCGTGGGTGACGATAGACCCAGCTGCCAGCTATAGAAGAACACCCATCGTCGTTAGTGTTAGAAAACGTCGTCCTTGAATCTCAGTTTTTGGGGACAAACACTCGAAACGTTATAGGGCGAGGCGACGTGGGTCGGGGCGGCGAAAGGGCTTTCACATTCAGCGTCTATGAATCTCACTTTCATTAGGTTAAATACTATTCTCTGAGTTTTAGGTGGAGTTGAACCAAGGTCGTTGCAGTGGGTGACCAGCCGGTCAATCCAATGGGATAGCTCCGGGTGGGTCGTCCAGGTCAGGTCTGTGATGTGGTGGGAATAAGTGCTGAAGCGTCCAGTGTTCACACCAGTGGACGTGTCCGGGAAGATTCCGATGACTGACCAGGGACTTCACGACTAACGACACAAGCTCCTAACGGACGCAACCCTTTTTCACCCTTTTCGATGTTCCAGTGGTGTGCCGTGTGAGTTTTACTTAAGCGTCTTTTAAGACAAGCCCGGAATAAGGGCATTGAGCCCCAGCATGATGGCCAACGTCGCGAGCGGGATGATGATGGTCACGACGGCCACGTCCTTGTAGGACAGGCGGTGAGTCATGCCGCAGACCATGAGCATGGTGAGCACCGCACCGTTGTGCGGCAGCGAGTCGAAGCTCACGGAGGCCATGGCGGTCACGCGGTGCATAAGCTCCAAGCTAATGCCTTGCTCCGTGGCCAGCTGCGCGAGCTGTTCGCCGAGGGTTTCCATGGTGATGGACAAGCCTCCGGAGGACGAGCCGGTGATGCCGGAGATGACCGCGGTGGACACGGTGGAGACCACGAGCGCGTTATCCGCGATGCCGAGCATGTTGTTCTTGATAACGGCGAAGACGGCCAGCGCCGCGATGACGGCACCGTAGCCGACCTCAGACGCGGTAGTAAAACACGGGAGGATGGCGTTCTTCGCGCCTTCGGAAAGTTCTTTGAGCGAGGTGCTCACGCGCGAGGGGAACATCGCGATGATGACCACGACGGCGAGCGCCAGGGCGATGGTCGGCGACCAGATACCGAGCAGCGCCTTGAGAGAGGTCTCGCCGTATTTTTCTGCGGCGAGGTAGTCGGCGGTCCAGGACTTGGAGAAGAAGTAGACAATCGCGAAGTTCACCACGATGACCACGAGAATGGGCAACAGGCCCAGCATGCCTTGGACCTTGACGGACGGTTCCTTGATGCCCAGCGGCGCGTGGGTGGTGAGGTGACCACCGGAGTTGGTGTCGAAGGACTCGCCGCCGATGTCGACGGAGGCTTCGTCGCCAGTATCGCCGATGCCCTCGGGCGTCGGGATGACGTTGCCCTTTGCGTCGATGGGCTCGAAGCGCTCGCCGCCGCGCTGGAGTTGCTTAATGCGGAACTCGAGCCAGGCCATACCGGCCACCAGCATGAGGAGGGCCGAGAGGATGCCAAACACCGGCGCGGCGTACGTATTCGTGCCAAAGTAGCTCGTCGGAATGGCGTTGTGAATCTGTGGGGAGCCCGGCAACGCGGCGAGCGCGAAGGTGATGGTGCCCAGCGCGATGGCGCCGGGCATAAGCCGCTTGGGGATGCCGGTTTCTTTAAAAAGCGCGGTCGCAATCGGCACGATGGTAAAGGCCACGACCCACGCGGAGACGCCGCCGTAGGTAAGCAGTGCGGTGGCGATAACAGTGGAGAGCATCGCACGTTTCGGCCCGAAGAGCGCGGTGATACCGCGGGCGAGGTAGCGCGCCAGGCCTGTCGAGGTCATGAGGTAGCCAAAGATCGCGCCGAAGAGGAAGAGCGGGAAATACTTCCCAATGAACCCAGCGAGCGCCGGCATGAAGATCTGGGTGTACGTGCCCATGACCGGTTCGCGGGCAAAGAGCACCGCAATGAGCGCGGCGGCGGGGCCGACGACGACCACGGAGTGGCCACGATAAGCGAAGACGACAAGGAATATGAGCGAGAGGACCACGCCTATGAGCGAGATGACCATCGAAAGAACCTTCCTAGAAAAGCATCGTGCGCCCGCGGGGCGGGCGCTACGATAAGCGACATGGATACAGGCCCGGCACAGGAGCCGAACGAGGTAAAGCCGAGCGCGCGGGAGCGGATTTTGGAATGCTCGCGCGTGCTCTTTAGTGAGCACACGTTCGCGCAGGTCTCACTCAAAGACATCGCGGAGGCTGCGGGCGTGTCCGTGGCGCTCGTGGTCAAGCACTTTGGTAACAAGGACAGCCTCTTCGAGGCCACCGTGGATTTCACGGCTTCTTCGGCCGCGCTGTTTGCCGGACCGTTTGGGGAGCTCGGGCGGACCGCGGTCATCGAAACGCTCACGGCCCCACACAATGCGCCCTACTCGATGGCGCGGACCATCTCCGTGGCCGCGGGTGCCCCGGAGAGCCTCAACGCGATTGGCAAGCGCATCAAGTCAGACCTGCTGCAAGTACTCGCCCAGCGCATCCGGGACGAGGCCCCGCACCCGAGTCCTTCGCCGGAGTTGCGGGCGCAATCGGCGGTGGCGCTGCTCATGGGTTTGAGCTTCATGCGCCGCTTCGGGGATACGGAATTCGAGGCCTTCCAGACGGACACGCTCATCGAGTACTACGCGCCCGTCCTCCAGGAGATGCTGGACGGGCACTAGCCAGAACGCTGCGCGCCCCGGCTAGCATGAACTACGTCGCGCGCACGTCGTTGATAATCGCGCCGAAGTCGAGGCCGCCGTGACCCTCGTCCACGAGCTTGGTGTACTGCTGGGTGGCAATCTTGCCCAGGAC
Source organism: Corynebacterium phoceense (assembly GCF_900092335.1). Lineage (GTDB taxonomy): Bacteria > Actinomycetota > Actinomycetes > Mycobacteriales > Mycobacteriaceae > Corynebacterium > Corynebacterium phoceense. Next base: position 294,756 of record NZ_LT596208.1, on the reverse strand, counting down.
GGTATCGGTCTTCGTCTCCTCCGCCGCGGCCATGGCGAGCTTCAGATCCTTGAGCATGAGCGCTGCGGCGAAGCCCGGCTTGAAGTCGTTGTCGCCCGGCGAGCCCGGCACGATGTCCGGCACCGGCGCGTTGACGGTGAGCGACCAGGAGTTACCCGTCGCGTTGGAGACCACGTCGTAGAAGGCCTGGTGGTCGAGGCCGAGGCGCTCGCCCAGGACAAGGGCTTCGGACAGGGCAATCTGCTGGATGGCCAGAATCATGTTGTTGCAGGCCTTGACAGCCTGACCGTTGCCGGTCTGGCCGCAGTGCGTCACGGACTTGCCCATGGCCTCAAGTACCGGCTTGACCTTGTCGAAGTCCTCCTTCTCGCCGCCGACCATAAAGGCCAAGGTGCCGTTGGCGGCGCCCGCCATGCCGCCGGAGACTGGGGCGTCGAGGAAGCGAGAGCCGACGGCGGAGACGGCATCGGCAAGCTCGCGGGCTTCGGAAACGGCGATGGTGGAGACATCGACGAAGATCGGGGCGGTATCCTCGGCCGCGATGATGGGCTCGAGGACCTGCTTGACCAGGCCGCCGTTAGGCAGGCTGGTGATGACGATGTCAGCGCCCTGGGCGGCCTCCTCAGCCGAAGCGATGATCTCCACGCCGTTGTCCGCGGCGCGCTCGCAGGCCTCCTCCACGACGTCGAAGCCGCGGACCGTGTGACCTGCCTTGACCAGGTTGGCGGCCATGCCGCCGCCCATGTTGCCCAGGCCGATGAATGCGATGGTGCTCATTGAAATCAGTCCTTTCTTACATGACCGGCATGGTGAACTGCGGGCCGGCGTTCTGGTCATCCGGCCAGCGGGAGGTGACGGTCTTGGTCTTGGTGTAGAAGCGGAAAGCGTCCGGGCCGTGCTGGTTGAGGTCGCCGAAGCCGGAGGCCTTCCAACCGCCGAAGGTGTGGTAAGCGATGGGAACCGGGATGGGGACGTTGACGCCCACCATGCCGACGTTGATGTTCTTCACGAAGTCGCGCGCCGCGCCGCCGTTCTGGGTGAAGATGGCGACGCCGTTGCCGTACATGTGGTCGTTCGGGTAGGAGATGGCTTCCTCGAGGGTCTCCGCGCGGACCATGGAGAGGACCGGGCCAAAGATTTCCTCGGTGTAGATGGACATGTCTGCGGTGACGTTGTCGAAGAAGGAGGGCCCGCAGTAGAAGCCACCCGCGAGGGACTCACCCTCGAATTCCTTGCCAGACATGTCGATGTCGCGGCCGTCGACGACGAGGTCAGCGCCAGCCTCGACGCCCTCGCCGATGAGGCGATTGACGCGGTCGCGGGCATCCGCGGTGACGAGCGGGCCGTAGTCCGCCTCCGGGTCAAGGCAGTGTCCGACCTTGAGGTCCGGGATCTTGCGGATGAGCGCCTCGCGGAGCTTATCGGCGGTCTCCTTGCCCACGGGAACGACGACGGACAGCGCCATGCAGCGCTCGCCGGCCGCGCCGAAGGCGGCACCAGCCAAGGCATCCGCGGTGGCCTCGATGTCCGCGTCCGGCAGGACGATGGCGTGGTTCTTCGCGCCGCCGAAGCACTGGGCGCGCTTGCCGTTGGCCGCGCAGCGCTCGTAAATGTAGTTCGCAATCGGGGTGGAGCCCACGAAGCCGACGGCCTTGATGGTCGGGTTGTCGAGCAGCGCGTCGACGGCTTCCTTGCCGCCGTGGACGACGTTGAAGACGCCTGCCGGACCGCCGGCCTCGATGAAGAGCTCGGCGAGGCGGACCGGAACCTCCGGGTCGCGCTCGGAGGGCTTGAGGACAAACGCGTTGCCGGAGGCGAGCGCCGGGCCAGCCTTCCACAGCGGGATCATGGCTGGGAAGTTAAACGGCGTAATACCCGCGACGACGCCGAGCGGCTGACGCAGGGAGTAGGTGTCAATGCCGGTGCCGACCTCGGTGGAGTACTCGCCCTTGAGCTGGTGCGGCGCGCCGAGCGCAAACTCGAGGACATCGACACCGCGCAGGACGTCGCCCTTGGCATCCTCGAAGGTCTTACCGTGCTGCAGAGAGAGCGTGCGGGCCAACTCATCCATGTTGGCGTGGATGAGGCGAATCCACTCCATGATGACGCGGACGCGCTTTTGCGGGTTCATCGCCGCCCACGTCGGCTGGGCCTTCTCGGCCTCCGCGACAACGTGGTCGACGTCCGCCGTGTTCGCCAGCGCCACTGCGGCCTGCTCCTGGCCGGTAGACGGGTTGAGGACCGGCTGCGTGTTGCCGGTCGTGCCCTCCCAGGCCTCACCGTTGACGTAGTGGTGAATGGTGTACATAGCGGACTCCTTTGCATCCAGATTGGGGTTTCGTTGCCTTCCACCCTAACGAGACACACGTCACAAAACTATCTTTCGCGAGAGCTGAACCACCGTTTACCCCTGGAGTGACCCCAGTGTCATGGGATTTCGCCCAAACCCCTGGGGTGAACGCCATTCACTGGCTAAAGTGGGACGGCATGAAGCCCGAAAACAGCAGGTATACAGCCTGGGACGCGGATGTCATCTTGAACGACGGCACCATCGCCACGCTGCGCGCCGTCCGGGATACGGACCGCGCGGGCCTCGTGGAGTTCTTTGGTCGCGTCTCCGATCACTCCAAGTATCTGCGCTTCTTCGGCACCCACCCCGAGCTCACCAACGAGGACCTGGACCGCTGGCTCGACACGCGCGGCTATAACAAGGTCACCCTCGTCGTCGAGGAGCGCGGGGACATCGTGGCCGTGGCTGGGTACGGGATTGTCGAGTCGCTCCTGCCCGCCCGCGTGGGCGACGTGTCCTTCCTCGTTCAGGACTCCCACCACGGCAAGGGCGTGGGCAATATCCTGCTCGAGCACCTCACCGAAATCGGCCGCGAAGGCGGCGTCGAGCGCTTCTTCGCGGAGATGCTCACCCAAAACCGCCAGATGGCGCAGGTCTTCATCCGCGCGGGCTACTCCGCCAAGCCGGAGCTCGCGGACGGCTACATCAGCGTGGACTTCCGGATTGAGCCCAACGCCACCTCCCGCGAGGTCATGGAGCGCCGCGAGCTGCGCGCCGAGTCCAGCTCCATCCGCCGTCTCCTCAATCCCACCCACGTAGCTACCGTCGGCGACGCCCCCGCCACCTTCCACGGCCCCACCAGCTCCCTCGCCCAGCTTTCCGATGCCCCCTCCCCCGACGCCGCCATCCCCGGCGGCCTCGTTGTCGCCCCGACCGGCACCGACCCGGGCCCGCTCATGGACGCGGCCTCCGCGGTCCATGCGGCCGGCGTCGTGCTCGTCTCCCGCAGCCAAAACCCAGGCCTCGCAGGAGAGGCCTCCCGCGCCGTCGTTCTCGCCGCCCGCGACCATGGGCTGCGCGCCCTGGGCCCGGCCTCGTTGGGCATTATCAACACGGATCCAGACGTGCGGCTCAACACGACACCCGCGCCGATGCCGCGGGCGGGCCGCACCGGTCTTTTTACCCAGTCCGCGGGCGTCGCGACGCTCACGCTTTCCCACGCGCTCGCCCGCGGAGTCGGCCTATCCACCTTCATCGCAGCCGGCTCCTTCGCGGATGTCACGGGCAACGACGTCATTCAGTTCTGGAGCGACGACGAGCGCACGCAGGTCTGTCTGCTCTCCCTCGACACGGTGGGTAACCCCCGCAAATTCTTCCGCGTGCTGCGTCGCCTCGCCCTAGAGAAACATGTCGTGGTCTTCCTGCCGTCGCGTGCGCTCCACTCGGCGCGCTATGCCGCAGCCCCAGACGACGTCGCCGTCACCCAGCCCGCCGCGCCCATCGCGGCCCTCGACGAGGTCATCGAGCAGACCGGCGCCATGGTCGTCACCCGGCGCGACGCCATGTACGACATCGCGCAGCTGCTTGCCCGCCAGCCCGTCCCCCAAGGCCCACGCGTCGCGGTCATCTCCAATTCGGCGGGGCTCACTCGCCAGATGGAAGGCGCCGCCGGTCGCTTCGGCCTGCGCGTCCGCGGCACCACCGTCATGGGCGAGCCCGTCGCCAGCATCCGCGACGCCGTGGCACAGGCTCTCGCGGACCCCGCTGTCGATGCGGTTCTCACCGCCGTCGTGGAAATCGGCGAGTTCATCACCAAGGATGCCCGCGCGCAGCTCACCGAGCTCGCCGCCGGGCCCGCCCTCGAGCACGCCACCCCGCTCATCGCCTCCTTCGTGGGCTTCGACCTCCCGTCCGAGGACCACACCGGCGAGGAAACCCAAGGCCAGCTGCCCGTCTTCGCCACGTACGCGGACGCGCTCGAGGCTCTCGCCACCATCCTCCACAACGAAAAGCGCCGCACGCTCGCCCGCCCCACGCCCGAGGATCAACTGGCAGAACCCGGTGACGCCCACAGCGCCCGCGCGATCATCGCCGACATCCTCCGCGACTCCCCCACTGGCCGCTGGGCCACGGACGAGGAATGCATGGCTATCCTCGACGCCTTCGGCATCGACATCGTGCCGTGGACGCCGGCGCCCACCTTGGGCGAGGCCCTCCATGCCGCGGAATCCCACGGCTGGGACGTCGTTCTCAAGTGCACCTCCCCCATCGTGCGCGGCCGCTCCGAGCTGCCCACCGTCCTGCGCCACATCCGCACCCCTGAGGCCCTCACCCGCGCCTGGGACACGCTTACCCAGCTCACCCGCGACCTCCACCTCGGCGAGGATCCCGGCGTCCTCGCCCCCGCCATCCAACGCACCGTGCCCGCCGGCGCCTCGCTCACCCTGCGCGCCATCGAGGATCCCGTCCTCGGCCCTATGGTCTCCGCCGGCATCGCGGGCCTGCCTACAGATCTCCTTGGCGACGTGTCGTGGCGCGTCCCGCCCCTGCGCCGCACCGACGCGCTCACCATGCTCAGCGAGCTGCGCGCCGCCCCGCTCCTTGCCGGCTACCAGGGCGCGAAGGCCCCGCAGCTCCATGGCGTCGAAGACGTCCTCATGCGCCTGACCGCTCTCAAAGACGAGCTCGTCCAAGTTGTCGACTGCGAGCTCACGCCCGTCATCGCGGGCCTCGACAGCACAGCCGTCGTCGGCGCGCGCCTGCGCGTGGCTCCCCTCGACGAACAACGCGACCCGCTCGCCCGGGCGCTGCGCTAGGAGACCGCCGTGAAGCCATTGCTCTTCAACGCCGAGGAAATGCGCCGCTACTCCCTCGGCCCTGACCATCCCATGGGCCCGGACCGCGTGGGGCTGGCCCACGAACTCGCGGACTACTTCCGCCTCACCGAGGAATTCGAGGTCGTCGAGCCCGCCGCCGCCACGACCGCCGAGCTCACCGCCGTCCACTCCCCGGACTACATCACCGCCACGCGCCTCGAAGTCCCTGCCCGCCGCTTTGGCCTCGGCACGGAGGACAATCCCATCAGCCACGGTCTGTCCACCGTCGCCGCGAAGATCGCCGGCGCCTCGCTCCAGGCTACCCAGGCCGTGTGGGAGGGCCGCGCCCCGCGCGCGCTCAACCTCGCCGGCGGCCTTCACCACGCGTTCGCGGATTCCATGTCCGGCTTTTGCATGTACAACGACGCCGCCGTCGCCATCCAGTGGCTCCTCGACCAGGGCGCCACCCGCGTCGCCTACCTCGACCTCGACGCCCACCACGGCGACGGCGTCGAGCGCATCTTCTGGGACGATCCCCGCGTGCTCACTATCTCCGTCCACGAGTCCGGCCTCTACCTCTTCCCCCACACCGGCTTCGCGCACGACATCGGCGGCCCCGGTGCCGAGGGCACCGCCGTCAATATCGCCTTACCCCGCTCGCCTTCCGATGCCGCCTGGCTCCACGCCGTCCACGCCCTCATCCCCGCACTCCTCAGCCGCTTCCGCCCGCAGCTGCTCATCTCTCAGCATGGCGCCGATCCCCACGCGGCCGACCCGCTCGCCGACCTCGAGGTGAGCATCAACGCCATGGCGCATGCCTACCGCTCCGTCGCGACGTGGGCCGACCAATACGCCAACGGAAAGTGGGTCGCTCTCGGCGGCGGCGGATACAACCTCGACTCCGTCGCCCGCGCCTGGACGCACGTCGCCGCCGCCGTCGCTGGCNCCGCGCCAGGTCCTCGCCACGCGCCCCGAGCCCGCCGTCGTGCAGACCTCCCGCGCGGTCTTCCCCTACTGGGGGCTTCCCGCCTACGGCTAGGCCGTCGTACCCCGCCACTCCGCGGCGCTGATGCTGTAGCGCACCGAGCTTTCCGCCGCAGCACGCGAGCGCGCATTCTGGTCTGCGACCTCGAAACCCAGGATGGATTCTGCGTAATACTGCAGGCGAAGAGAAGTCATGGTCTGAAAGAGCGCGAGCGCAAAAACGCAGAGAAACCCGGAGCACCTGCCCCGGGTTTCCCTGCGTGACGCTCTAGCGCGGCGGCATGCGCAGCGCGCCGTCCAAACGGATGGTCTCGCCGTTGAGATAGTTATTCTCCGCCATGGAGATGGCCAGCTGGGCGAACTCCTCGGGCTTGGCCAGTCGCGAGGGGAACTGCACGGTGGCCTCGAGCTGCTGCTTGAACTCGGGCGTAATCTGCTCCATCATCGGTGTCGCCACGACGCCGGGTGCAATCGCGTTGACGCGGATGCCCTGCGACGCGAGGTCGCGCGCAGCCGTAATCGAGAGCGCATGGACCGCCCCCTTGGACGCAGCGTACGCGGCCTGCCCCACCTGCCCCTCAAACGCGGCGACGGAGGCGGTATTAATGATGACGCCGCGCTGGCCGTCCTCGTCGACTGGCTCAGTCGCGGCCATGGCCTCGGCCGCCGCAGTCATGACGTGGAACGTACCCATCAAGTTGATATTGATAGTCTTCGCAAAGAGGTCTGGGTCGTGCGGCCCCTTGCGACCGAAGATGCGCGCCGAGGGGCAGATGCCGGCGCAGTTGATGGCGAGACGCAAGGGGGCATCGGCATGCTGGGCGGCCTGAACGGCCTCGCGGACGGCGGCAGCGTCGGTGACGTCGACCTCGGCGAACTCCACGCCGTCATACTCCGGGGCACGAAGATCAAAGGCCGTGACGCGCGCGCCGCGCTGAATAAGCGCCTGAGCCGTCGCGGCGCCGAGGCCGGACGCACCGCCAGTGACGATGGCAGAAATGTTCTCGAGCTGCATAGTTTCTCCTTAGACGAATGCCGACACACCGGTGACGGCGCGGCCGACGATGAGCGAGTTGATATCGTAGGTGCCCTCGTAGGTAAAGAGGATCTCCGCGTCCGACATGAGCTTGGACAGGTCATACTCGGTGAGGATGCCGTTGCCGCCGCCGATATTGCGACCGGCCGCGGCGGATTCGCGCGCCAGGCGCGTGGTCGTGGCCTTGGCAAGTGCCGCGAAAGGCATCTCGAGTAGGCCCTTTTCCTGGACCTCGGCGACCTGCGCCATCATGGCGAGCGAGGCCGTTGCATTGCCGAGAATGCGCGCGAGCTGCTCCTGGACAAGCTGGAACTTCGCGATGGGACGGCCGAACTGCTCGCGCTTGACGGCGTACTCGCGGGCCTTGTCGAAGATGCCCAGCTGGATACCGGCACCCTGCCAGCCCACCCAGGCGCGGGAGTAGCACAGGAAGTCGTTGACGTTGGCAAAAGTCTCCGCGCCCGGGATGAGGTTCTCGTGCGGGATAACGACATTGTCGTAGTTGATGTCCGCGTTTTGCATGATGCGCAGGCCCATCTTGCGGGCAATCTTCTGCGTCGTCACGCCCTCGCGGTTGTGCTCGACGATGAACGCCTTGATGTCGTTGTCCGCGATGTCGCGGGCGAAGCAGATGGAGAAGTCCGCGAATGTACCCGCGCCGATCCAGCGCTTGGCGCCGTTGATGACCCAGCCCTCCGCGGTCTTTTCTGCGGTGGTGGCCAGACCGCCGGCGATATCGGAGCCATGGTCCGGCTCCGTAAGCGCGAAGCAGCCCACTTTCTCAAACTGGCGCAGACCCGGCAGCCATTCCTTCTTCTGTGCGTCCGAGCCCAGCTTATCGATGAGCCCGACCACGAGCTCGTTGTGAATGCCCACGAGCGCCGAGAGCGACACGTCCGCGCGCGTTACCTCGGCGTAGACGAGACCGCGGTAGAGACGCGAGGTGCCCGAGAGCTCGATCTCGCCGAGGCCGTGCGCGGCCATCTTGGGCAGCAGGTCGAAAGGCAGCTCTTCTCGGTCCCAGAACTCGCCCACCACGGGGCGAATCTCGGTCTGAAGGAACTCGTGGATGGTGGCGAGCTTGCCCTGCTCGTCTTCGGGCAGTCGATCCGCGACGCCCAGGATGTCCGCGTGCGGGTACTTGATGCCGGCGAGGTGCGCGCCGAGTGGGTGGGAAGAATCAAGAATCGGTGGCATGAAGTGCTCCCTAGGTCCGAAGGGATAGTACGATTACGTTTAAAATCGTACAGTACGGCGTGGCCCACGTCACGTCTTCTGGGTGGAAATTTTCCCCCACGCGTTCCCCAACCTAGAGTTAACGCAGGTAAACCGCGAAACACAGACAGGACCTAGCCCATGCCCGAGAACGCCACACGCCCGCTCACCGCGCGCCAACGCGAGCTTTTTACCGCGCTCCTCACAGACTTCCTGGCCGAGGGTTTCGAGTCCTTCACCATCGACGACGCCACCAAGCGCTACCACTGCTCCAAGTCCACTATCTACGCCCTGGGCAAAACCCGCGACGCCATCATCCGCCGCGTGCTCGTGAGCTTCTTCAAAGAAATCACCCGCCGCACAGACCCCGAGGCGAACCGCATGACGAGCGCCGCCCGCGCGTTGGAGGACTATTTCACGGCAATGACCAGCGCACTCGCCCCCGCGAGCACTGCCTTCATGCGCGATCTTGCCACTGAACCCGTCGCCCAGGAGGTCTACGCACTCAACACCTCCGGCGCGACGCAGACCATCCGCACGCTCCTCGAGCGCGGCGTCGCAGCAGGCGAATTCCGCGCTGAATCCGTGGCGTTTACCTCGCTGGTCATCCAGCGCACCATGGCCGATATCCAGCAGGGCGCCTACACGGAAGCACTCGCTCCCGCCGCGGCCTATCACGCGTTGGGACAACTCGTCCTCCACGGGATTCTCGAGCGTTAGCGCGACTATTTTTATTAGCTGTACTGCGGAAACAAAAAATACTTTGACAATTGCCTAGCCATTACTTCGAATTCGAACTATGGTGAGTTGGGACGCAGGTCACAATTATTTTCCACTAGGACCCCCGACACTTCTCGAGGAGCATCATGACTACTGTTTCCAGCCCCAGCGTTACCGAGCAGTTTCGCGCCGCCCGCGACCAGCTTGTTTCCGTACAGACCGATTACGAAGCCGCTCGCGCGAACTTCGAATGGCCGCGCTTCGAGCACTTCAACTTCGCCCTCGATTGGTTTGATCACCTGGGCACCGAGGCCGAGTCGAAGGACCGCGAGGCCCTCGTCATCTGCGAGCAGGACGGTACGTCCACCCGCCGCACCTTCGCCGAGCTTTCCGCCCGCTCGAGCCAGCTCGCTAATTGGCTCACGGAGCAGGGCGTCAAGCGCGGTGACCGCGTCATGCTCATGCTCAACAACCAGGTCGAGCTGTGGGAATCCATGCTTGCCTGCATCAAGGCCGGCTTCGTCCTCAACCCCGCCACGGCGATGCTCGGTACGGTTGACCTCCAGGACCGTACCGATCGCGCCGATATCTCATGGGTCATCGCCAACGGCGAGGACGCCGCCAAGTTCCAGGACGTCACGGGTGAGTTCACCATGATCCAGGTCGGCGACGCCCCGGACGCACAGTCCAGCCACCCGACCCTGCGCTATTCCGATAGCTACTCCGCTTCCGAGACCTACACGCCCACCCAGGAGACCCCGGCGGACGAGACGCTCCTGCTCTACTTCACGTCTGGCACGACGTCCAAGGCCAAGCTCGTGGAGCACACCCACACCTCGTACCCCGTCGGCCACCTCACCACCATGTATTGGATCGGCCTCGAGCCGGGCGACGTACACCTCAACGTCGCGGCACCCGGCTGGGCCAAGCACGCATGGTCCAATTTCTTTGCGCCGTGGATCGCGGGCGCGACGGTCTTCCTCTACAACTACACGCGCTTTGACGCCGCAGCCCTCATGGACAAGATGGAAGAAGAAGGCGTAACCAGCTTCTGCGCCCCGCCGACCGTGTGGCGCATGCTCGTCCTCGCCGATCTGAACCGCATGAAGACCCCGCCAAAGAAGCTCGTCGCCGCCGGTGAGCCGCTCAACCCGGAGCTCATCAACGCCATCGAGAATGCCTGGAAGACCTCCGTGCGCGACGGCTTCGGCCAGACGGAAACCACCCTCCAGATCGCCAACACCCCGGGCCAGAAGGTCAAGGCCGGTTCCATGGGTCGTCCGCTACCGGGCTTCGAGGTCGTCCTCATCGACCCTGCCACGGACGAGATTGGCGACACCGGCGAGATCTGTCTCAAGCTCGACCCGCGCCCTGTTGGGCTGACGCCGGGCTACTTCAACTTCCCGGAGAAGAACGAGGAAGTCTTCCGCGACGGTTACTACCACACCGGTGACACGGCCGAGCGCGATGAGGACGGCTACATCTTCTACATCGGCCGTGCCGACGACGTCTTCAAGGCCTCGGACTACCGCCTCTCCCCGTTCGAGCTCGAGTCCGTTGTCATCGAGCACGCCGCCGTGGCTGAGGTCGCCGTCGTGCCCTCCCCGGATCCTATCCGTCTCGCGGTCCCCAAGGCTTACGTCGCACTCGCCCCGGGCTACGAGCCCACGGCCGAGACCGCCGAGGCCATCCTCAAGCACTGCCGCGACGGCCTCGCCCCCTACAAGCGCATCCGTCGCCTGGAGTTCTACGAGCTGCCCAAAACCATCTCCGGTAAGATTCGCCGCGTGGATCTACGCAAGCGCGAGACCGAAATCCACTCCGCCGACGGCGGCGAGACCAAGGCACAGACCGAGTTCGCGGATTCGGACTTCCCGAACCTGAAGGGCTAAATCATGGACAGCATCGCGGAGGGCCGCCGGCAATGGGAGAAGCACTATGCTTCCGATGCCGCCTTAGGCCTCACCGCGATTTCCTCCGCCGCCCGCGCCGCGCACCTCCTGCGCGCGGGTGCGGAGGACGCGCTCGCGCCGTTCGGCGTGAGCTTTGCTCACTTTGAGCTCCTCACGCTCCTCATGTGGTCACGCTCCGGCGCGCTGCCCATGTCGAAAATCAGCGCCCGGCTCCACATGCCGCCGGCTTCGCTCACCCACACCGTCCGCCGTCTCGAAGGCCAAGGCCTCGTCGCCCGCGTGACGGACGAGAAGGACAAGCGATCGACGTTGCTCACCATCACAGACCAGGGCATCGCGCTCGCCAGCGCCGCCGGCCCCGTCCTCAGCGACTACTGCGCCAGCCTCGACCAGGACGCCGCCGCCAAGCTTGTCGATGCCGCCGCGATCTTCCGCCGCGCCGCCGGCGACGACGTCGAATAACCTCGGCGCTCCGAGCACCAAGCAGCAGCCACGCCGAATGTGGAAGCGCGTTGAATGCTTAGAGCGACGCAAGAATCATTGCACTAAGCAGCGCATTATTCGCTGCATGAACGAGGAACGATCCCCACAGGCTCTGGAACCACAATCGCGCCAGGACCAAAGACGTACCAAGGAATGCGATATACAGCATGACCGCGGGCTGCGCGTGGACCAATGCAAAGGCAACCGTCACGAGGATCGCGGCCAGGGGCGTCGATAGCTTGGTTCTGAGACCGTCGAACAGCATTCGTCGAAAGACGATTTCCTCAATCGCAGGTATCACGACTGCGCCGCAGAGAATCATGAGCAGCCCAGCGGCAACGCCCAGATGAAATCCATCGCGGTCTGCGCTCCCGTCCTGTGGGGCTAATCCCGCTGCCGTTCCAATGAGCATTGCTCCCACACCGCCGCATAACATCGTGACCGGCGTCCACCACAGAAGGTGCCACAAAGAATGCGCAGGGCGGACAAAACCGAGTTCTCTCAGTCCCCAACCGCACGAGCGCATAAGCCCGAAGTACAGCACAGCTGCTCCAGCGACGGTTCCCAGAAGGACGCCGCCTACCGTCGCGAAATCCGGAACAGGAGCTCCTATTTTCTTTGCAATGAAACCCAATCCCAGCGCTCCGACTGCTGCCCCGCTCAACAGCGCCACCAACGCTGCAAGTGACCACACCACATGAACCAGCTGAGGACTGGGGTCGAGGTCGCTACCGGCATCGTGTTTCAAATTCGGATCGCTGACGTTCAACATGGTGGTGTGGTTGTCCCCTTCCGGCGTTGTCTCCTTGCCGGCTCGTCACGCTACAAGCGACCTCCACCGCAGGCAGCCACAAGCTCGTTGGCTCAAACAGCAGACAAAGAATGAAGTAATTGTTAAGCCCGTTCATCATCCCATATGAATATCAATTTCCATAAGGAAACCATATTTATGCATCCACGAGAAGCGGCACGTAGAGCACCACTATCAGCGACACTAAACGAAAATGAGCACAAGAGGTCCCCACAGTGCGCGCGGAAGCAACAGCTGTAGAGCCCTCCAAATGTGGGTGCGCAAGCGAAAACTGAATTTTAGGAGTGCGTGAAGTTGGCGTCGCGCTTCTCGGCGAAGGCGGCCATGCCTTCCTTCTGGTCGTTGGAGGAGAAGATGGAGTGGAAGGTGCGGCGCTCGAAGAGGAGGCCCTGTGCGAGGGTCGTCTCGTAGGCGGCGTTGACCTGCTCCTTAATCATGGTCGTCGCGATAAGCGATTTGGCCGCGATGGTCGCGGCGGTCTTCAGCGCCTCGTCGAGGAGCTCGCCGGCGGGGACGACGCGGGCGACGAGCCCGGAGCGCTCGGCTTCCTCGGCGTCCATCATGCGGCCGGTGAGGCACATCTCCATGGACTTGGCCTTGCCCACGGCGCGCGTGAGGCGCTGGGAGCCGCCCATGCCCGGGGTGACGCCGAGGTTGACCTCGGGCTGGCCGAACTTGGCGCGGTCGCCAGCGATAATGAAGTCGCACATCATGGCCAGCTCGCAGCCGCCGCCGAGCGCGTAGCCGTTGACGGCCGCGATGATCGGCGTGCGCGCGCGGGTGAGGATATCCCAGTCCGCGAACCAGTTGGTCGAGTACATCTCGGTCGCGCCGCGCGGCGCCATCTCCTTGATGTCGGCGCCGGCGGCGAAGGCCTTCTCGGAGCCCGTGATGACGATAGCCCCGATGCTCTCTTCCGCGTCGAACTGAGCGACGGCGGAGGTCACCTCCTCCATCGTGGCCTTGTTGAGCGCGTTGAGCGCCTCGGGACGGTTGAGTGTAATGAGCGCGACGCGGTCGCGGGTCTCGGTGAGGATGGCCATGGTGTCTCCTTCAGTCGTGCGTTAAACGTTCTTGGTGAAATCCGGCGGCGCAATGCCGTCGATGGGGGCGAAGATGGCGCCCACGTCGCCCGGCACGTCCGCGATCGTGGCGTACTTCCAGTGCGGGCTGCGGTCCTTGTCGATGATTTGGGCGCGGATGCCCTCGGCAAACTCGGGGTGGCGCTGCATATTGAGCGACATCCAGAATTCCTGCGTGAGCACGTCCGCGCGGCTGTGCTGCGCCGCGCGCTCCAGGCCTTCCTCGGTCACGCGGATGCCCAGCGGCGAGTTGCGGCGAATGCGCTTGGCGGCCTTCGCAGCCCAGTGCTCCTCGCCGTGCTCGGCGGCCAGCGCGTCGAGTCGCTCGAGCGTCGCCTCGGCCGTGGGCGCGGCGTAGGCCTCGACCATCTCGGCACGGTCCTCGCCGAAGCCCGGACCGGCGTCCTGCGCGAACTCCGCGATGACGGCCGGGTCCGCGGTCTCGTGCAGCCGTGCCACGAGCGACTCAATCTGGTCCTGCGGCACGTAGTAGTCTGCGAAGCCGGTGTCGATGGCCTCGGCCGCGCCGACGTGGGCCGCGGTGTAGCCCAGATGGAAGCCCAGCCGATCCGCCGCACGCGCGAGGACGTAGGAGCCACCGGCATCCGGCGAGTAGCCGATGCCGACCTCGGGCATCCCCAGGCGCGAGTCATCCGTGACGATCCGGTGGCTACCATGCGCCGAGATCCCGATGCCGCCACCCAGCACGATGCCCGTCTGCAGCGCCACGTACGGCTTGGGGTAGACCGAAATATAGTGGTTAAGCTCGTACTCCTCGCGCCAGAACGTGGCGCCGAAGTCGCCTGGTCCACCCTCGGCGACTGCGTCGCGGTAGAGCGCCGCGACGTCGCCGCCAGCGCACAGGCCGCGCTCACCAGCACCCCGCACGAGCACGAGACGCACCGCGTCATCGTCCGCCCACGCACGCAGAACGCGGGTGAACTCACGAATCATGTCCAAGGTCAACGCGTTGAGCGCCTTAGGCCGGTTAAGCGTGAGCGTGCCCACGCCGTCGCGCACGGAAGCGAGAACCTCGCCCTCGGTGATTTCTACAGACATCTCACAGTTCCTTTCTATTTCGCTTCGAGCAGCAGGGCCTCGCCTTGTCCCCCGCCACCGCAGAGCGCAACACCCGCGCGCGAACCCGCGCCCGCCGCCAGCTGGTGCGCCGCATGCACGACCAAGCGCGCTCCCGATGCCCCGATGGGGTGCCCCATCGCAATCGCTCCGCCCTGCGGGTTGACCGCGTCCGGGTCCAGGCCCAGGGTGCGCGCGGAATGGACGACGACGGCGGCAAAGGCCTCGTTGATTTCCACGTGGTCGAGGGAGCCTGCGTCCCAGCCCTCGCGCTCAAGGGCGCGGAGGAGGGCATCGGCAGGCTGTTGCTGCAGCGAGGAATCAGGGCCGGCGGTCTGGCCCACCGAACGCAGCGCGGCGAGAACCTCCCAGCCCTGCGCCGCGGCATGCGCGGCCGTGGTGAGCACAACCGCCGCCGCGCCGTCCGTAATGGGCGAGGAATTGCCCGCCGTAATCGAGCCGCCCTTCTCAAAGGCCGGGCGGAGCTTGGCCAACGACTCGTCCGTGACGCCCTCGCGGATGCCCTCGTCGGACTCGATGGTCACCGAGCCCTTGCGGGTCTCGATGGTAAGCGGCACGATTTCGCGGGCGAGCGTGTCGTCCTGCGTCGCGGCGAGCGCGCGTTGGTGGCTCAGCGCCGCGCAATGGTCCTGTTCTTCGCGGGTGACGGGATAGCGGTCCGCGTATTTCTCGGACAGCGAGCCCATGGAAATACCCAGGTCCGCGGCGCGCAAGCCGTCGTGTTCCATGTGGTCGAGCGCCTCAAACGCCCCGAATTTCACGCCGGCGCGCGAGCGCGGCAGCAGGTGCGGCGCATTCGTCATGGATTCCATGCCGCCGGCGACGACGACCTCGGCCTCGCCCGCGCGCAGCAGACGCGCCGCGTCGATGACGGCCNACCTCGGGCTGGCCGAACTTGGCGCGGTCGCCAGCGATAATGAAGTCGCACATCATGGCCAGCTCGCAGCCGCCGCCGAGCGCGTAGCCGTTGACGGCCGCGATGATCGGCGTGCGCGCGCGGGTGAGGATATCCCAGTCCGCGAACCAGTTGGTCGAGTACATCTCGGTCGCGCCGCGCGGCGCCATCTCCTTGATGTCGGCGCCGGCGGCGAAGGCCTTCTCGGAGCCCGTGATGACGATAGCCCCGATGCTCTCTTCCGCGTCGAACTGAGCGACGGCGGAGGTCACCTCCTCCATCGTGGCCTTGTTGAGCGCGTTGAGCGCCTCGGGACGGTTGAGTGTAATGAGCGCGACGCGGTCGCGGGTCTCGGTGAGGATGGCCATGGTGTCTCCTTCAGTCGTGCGTTAAACGTTCTTGGTGAAATCCGGCGGCGCAATGCCGTCGATGGGGGCGAAGATGGCGCCCACGTCGCCCGGCACGTCCGCGATCGTGGCGTACTTCCAGTGCGGGCTGCGGTCCTTGTCGATGATTTGGGCGCGGATGCCCTCGGCAAACTCGGGGTGGCGCTGCATATTGAGCGACATCCAGAATTCCTGCGTGAGCACGTCCGCGCGGCTGTGCTGCGCCGCGCGCTCCAGGCCTTCCTCGGTCACGCGGATGCCCAGCGGCGAGTTGCGGCGAATGCGCTTGGCGGCCTTCGCAGCCCAGTGCTCCTCGCCGTGCTCGGCGGCCAGCGCGTCGAGTCGCTCGAGCGTCGCCTCGGCCGTGGGCGCGGCGTAGGCCTCGACCATCTCGGCACGGTCCTCGCCGAAGCCCGGACCGGCGTCCTGCGCGAACTCCGCGATGACGGCCGGGTCCGCGGTCTCGTGCAGCCGTGCCACGAGCGACTCAATCTGGTCCTGCGGCACGTAGTAGTCTGCGAAGCCGGTGTCGATGGCCTCGGCCGCGCCGACGTGGGCCGCGGTGTAGCCCAGATGGAAGCCCAGCCGATCCGCCGCACGCGCGAGGACGTAGGAGCCACCGGCATCCGGCGAGTAGCCGATGCCGACCTCGGGCATCCCCAGGCGCGAGTCATCCGTGACGATCCGGTGGCTACCATGCGCC
>NZ_LT596208.1:260257-277941 GCF_900092335.1 Corynebacterium phoceense | reverse complement strand
TGGCGTGCCCGCCAAGGTCCGCCGCGAGCTGAGCCCCGAGGAATCCGCCGCGTTTATCCCGCACGCCGCGCGCTACGTGGAGACCGCCCGCGGCCAAGCACCCGAGTCCGAGTCCCTACGACTCGAGGACGTCTGGTTCTAGAGCGAGACCACGCCCATGATGATGAGGAAGCCCGCGACCGCGTAGCCCGAGTACAGCGCGACCTGGGTCGAGTTGCGGCGCGCAGCCGCGAAGATGCGCCCGGCTGGGCTGTCCGGGTAATGGCGCACCATCGCGAGCCCCAGGCCGCACAGCGTGGGCAGGCTCAGTGCTAAGCAGGCGTAGAGCAGGCCCGCGCTGATCCGCGAATTCACCGAGAGGTCGCCCGCCGCCAAGTGCATGAGGCCGTAGTAGAACGGCACGGACGTGAGC
The DNA here is from genome assembly GCF_900092335.1 of Corynebacterium phoceense. GTDB lineage: Bacteria > Actinomycetota > Actinomycetes > Mycobacteriales > Mycobacteriaceae > Corynebacterium > Corynebacterium phoceense. The sequence continues at coordinate 277,529 of NZ_LT596208.1, read as the reverse complement.
GATTGGATAACGCCCATCGCGAAGCCGACAAGCCCCGTGAGCAACGACGGAGTGCGCAGAGGGCCCAGAAGTTTCTCCACGAGCGGGCTCGACTGGCCCTTCGAGCGCCACGCGCCGAGCGCAAGGAGTATGCCAACGACGATGAGCACGATGCCTGCGACGGGCGAGCCGAGGACCGCGATGATCTGGTCCTTGATGCCAAGAAAGATGAAGAACACGAGCGCCGTCGCAGCAAGCACGCCCAGCCAGTCTCCCACGACCACAAGCGTGGCGATCTTGCGGTACATCCCGCGCGGCAGCATGATGCCAATCGCGACGAGGATGCCGATGAGCAGCGCATTCACGGAGTCAAGGAGGGCATAAAGGACGGCATGGAGCATGCGGGACAGTCTAGCCCACCGCCGGCGCGCAACTTTAACCGTTAAATTTGCACCATCTCCGCAAAATTGCGTAGGGTATGCACGTATCTCCGCGGCTGTGACGTCGCACGGGTCATGCACTGTTATCGAGAGAAAGAATTACATGTCGAAATTCCTCTACCGCGTTGGCTCGTGGTCGTACCGCAAGGTGTGGCCCTTTTTAGCCTTCTGGCTGGTACTCCTCATCGCGATGGGCGGCCTGGCAGCCGGCTTCGCGAAGTCCCCCAACCCCTCCTTCTCCATGCCGGACATGGACTCCACCGTGACGATGGAGCAGATGAACGAACGCTTCGGCGACAGCGGCGAGTCCATGGACGCGCCGACCGCCAATGTCATCATCGAGGCACCGGAGGGTAAGACCCTCGCCGACCCGGACGTCGCCGCCGAAGTCGACGAGCTCGTCGCTGATCTCAAGGACACCGGCGCGCTGAAGAACACAGACGCTCTCGTGAGCCCCGTCATGGCGGCCGCCGGCATGCAGAAGCAGATGACCGAGCAGCTCTCGGCCCAGGGCATGCCGCAGGAGCAGATCGACGCGAACCTCGCCGCCATTTCGCCGCTGAGCGCCGATAAGCGCACCGGCACGCTGTCGATTACCTTCGACGCGGACACCATCACCGAGATTCCCACGGAAGAGAAGTCCGCCGTCACCGACGTACTCACCCACGCTGACGAGGGCGACCTCACCGTCGCCTACGGCGGCAACGCCTTTAGCGGCGCGGACGAGATGAACGGCACGTCCGAGATCCTCGGCCTCATCGTCGCCGCCATCGTCCTGCTCATCACCTTCGGCTCCTTCGTCGCCGCAGGCATGCCGCTCATCTCCGCCGTCATCGGCGTGGGCGTGGGGCTCCTCGGCGTCCAGCTCGCCACGATCTTCACCGACTCCGTCTCCGACATGACGCCCATGCTCGCGTCCATGATCGGCCTCGCCGTCGGCATCGACTACGCGTTGTTTATCGTCGCGCGCTTCCGCAACGAGCTCATCACCTCCTCCGGCCTCAACGACTTGAGCCCCAAGGAACTCGCCGCGGAACTGAAGAAGATGGACAAGGCCACCCGCGCCCACTCCATGGGCATGGCGCTCGGCACCGCCGGCTCCTCCGTCGTTTTCGCCGGCACGACGGTGGTCATTGCACTCGCCGCGCTCACCATCATCGGCATCCCGTTCCTGTCCACGATGGCCATTGCCGCCGCCGTGACCGTCGTCATCGCCGTACTCGTCGCGCTCACGTTCATCCCGGCGCTGCTCGGCCTGCTTGGCACAAAAATCTTCGCCGCCCGCGTCCCCGGCCCCAAGGTCCCGGATCCCGAGGACGAGAAGCCGACCATGGGGCTGCTCTGGGTCCGCCGCATCCGCGCGCATCCGTTCCTCCACCTCGTCGCGGGCGTCGTCCTGCTCGGCGTCCTCGCCATCCCTGCTGCGAACCTCACGCTCGCGATGCCCACCGACGGCACCGCCAAGCTCGGCTCACCGCAGCGCAACGCGTACGAGATGACCGAAGAAGCCTTCGGCCCCGGCCGCAACGCCCCGATGATCGCCTTCGTCGACCTCGCAAACGTCTCCGAGCAGGACCGCATGCCGGCCCTCCAGGAGCTTCTGCAGGACTTCGCTACGACCGAGGGCGGCGTCAACGCCCAGATCGCAGGCATGAACGAGGCGAACGATGCCGCCCGCATCATGATTACCCCCACCACCGGCGCCACGGACGAGGCCACGACGACCACGCTCGAGCACCTGCGCGACTACAAGGGCGAGTTCGAGGAGAACACCGGCGGCACCTATGGCGTCACGGGCATCACGCCTATCTTCAACGACATCTCGGAGAAGCTCAATAGCGTTCTCGTTCCGTATATCGCGATCGTCCTGGTCCTCGCGTTCTTCGTCCTGCTGCTCGTCTTCCGCTCCATCTGGGTGCCGCTCATCGCGGCCGCCGGCTTCGGCCTCTCCATGGCCGCGACTTTCGGCATTACCGTCGCCATCTTCCAGAAGGGCATGTTCGGCATCATCGACGACCCACAGCCCATCCTTTCCTTCCTGCCCATCATGCTCATCGGCCTGACCTTCGGCCTCGCCATGGACTACCAAGTCTTCCTCGTCACCCGCATGCGCGAAGGCTTCGTCCACGGCAAGACCGCGGGCAACGCAACCTCCAACGGTTTNGGCGCTTGTCGGGAATTCTCTCCTCCCCAGCGCCCCGAGTTGAAACGCCTGCATCGCAACCCGTAGCTGACAAGCCCGCTGCCGAGACGGCAGGAGCACTCGCGGCCGCGGCGGCCGCTGCTGCAACCGCAACTGCTGGACCCATGGCTCGCAAGCGCGCGATGCCAGTTGTCATTCCCTCGGCGGCACAACGCAGCGCCGCCCGGGCGGNAAAGAATGCGCGCGCCCGGCTGCGTCTGGTGCCGGGTCTTGACGGCCTGCGCGGCCTGGCGGTACTCGCTGTGGTCATTTATCACTTCTTTGGCGATGTGCTGCCCGGCGGCTACCTGGGCGTGGACATGTTCTTTGTCCTGTCGGGCTTCCTTATTACGTCGCTGCTCGTGCGCGAGTTCCGCGTCACGGGGCGCATTAGTCTCAAGGATTTCTGGGTCCGGCGTTTCCGGCGCATTTTGCCGGCAGCCGTGACGGTGCTGGTGATCTGTACGGCGATTGTCGCGGCGATTGGCGGCGACCTGGCCGTGGGGATTCGCGAGCAGTTCCTGGGCACGCTCTTCTTCGTCAATAACTGGACGCAGATTGCCACCTCCCAGTCTTACTTTGCGGACAACGAGATTCAGGTCTTCGCGCACTACTGGTCGCTCGCCGTGGAGGAGCAGTTCTATCTCATCTGGCCGCTGCTTATCGCGGGGCTGTTTATCGTCGTGCGGCGGTATCCGCGGCGCGTGCCGATTATCGTGTCGGTCGTGCTGGCCGCGGCGTCCGCGGTCGCCATGTGGTTTATCTACACCCCAGGCGAGGACCCGACGCGTGTCTACTACGGCACGGATACGCACGCGTTTGGCTTGCTCATCGGTGCGGCGCTGTCGCTCATCATTACGTCGACGCACTCGGACCCAGCGGCGGACTCCTGGCCATCGTCGCGCCGCGCAGGCGCTATCGCGGCGCAGGTCCTCGCGCCGCTGGCGTTGCTCGCGTACCTCGCGCAGCTCATTTTCATGACAGACGATCTGGAATTCACCTACCGCGGCGGGCTGATGCTTACGAGCGTGCTGGGAGCGCTCATGCTCTGGGGTGTCGTGCGCGACGCGCGTCCGCTCACGTGGCTCTTCAGCACGACCGTCATGCGGTGGCTGGGCCAACGCTCGTTCTCGCTCTACCTGTGGCACTGGCCGCTCATCATGATCCTCATCGCGCTCTTCGACTCAAAGCGCGAGCACGCCTGGGTGTGGGGGCTTGTGGCGTTACCGCTGTCCTTCCTCCTGGCGGAAATCTCGTACCAGTTCATTGAAAACCCGTTCCGTCGCGGCGGATACAAGAAGGCGTGGACGACGTACTGGGCCTCCCGCCCGGGCCTTGCCGAGCTGCGGTACGGCTTCGCGAAGGTCGCGTGGCCGCTCGTGCCGCTGCTCGTCGTAGCGTCGCTGGCAGGCGTGGTCTACGGCGTCGTGACGTCGAGCGATAAGACGCAGCTCGAACGCGACCTCGAAGAGCTGCAACAGCTCAATAACTCGGGAAGCACGCCAGCTCCCGAGGCCGCCGCTCCCACGACGACTGCTAAGAAGACCCGCCCCATGCCGCGCGGCCCAGAGATAACCGCCATCGGCGACTCGGTCATGCTCGCCTCGAGCGCCGCGCTCAACACCCGTTTCCCTGGTCTCTACATCGACGCGGCGGTCTCGCGTCACTACACCGCGGCGATTCCAATCGTCCAGGAGCTGAAGAGTACGGGCCAGCTGCGCGATACAGTCTTCCTCGGCTTCGGCACGAATGGCGCGGCGTTCCCCGGACAGCTCGATGAGCTTATCGATGCCATCGGCCCCGACCGCACCATCGTTCTCTCCGTCCCCTACGGCGACCGGGACTGGATGCCCGGCGCGCGCGCCGAGGTCATCCAAGCGGCCAAGGACCACAAGAACGTCTACCTCGCGGACTGGTGCACGCACGCACAGTCCAACACGTCGCTCCTGCGCGCCGACGGCGTCCACCCCGAAATCGAAGGCGCCGACCAGTACGCGCTGGCGTTCCAGTACGCGCTGCAGCAGTACTCGAATTACGACAAGAACACTTCGACGCAGTGCGCTGTATAAAACGGCATGCCGAATGACCCCAGCCTTGGCTGGGGTTTCCTTTCGGCTGTTAGTCCACGGTGCAGAGTAGGCGCTTGCCATACGGCGTGACGTACCAGTAATTGCCCTCGGCATCACGGGTATACGAATCACCATCGGCCTTGCGCCCGTTATGGAACCGGCATAACGGCACAAGGTTCGCGACATTCGTGTCGCCGCCCTTGTTCCGCGGGATAAAGTGGTCACGCTCGCACAACAACGCCGGCGTCACACAACCCGGATGAATACACTGCGGATGCAACGCAAACGCCATGAGCGTTTGCTTCTCATTGAAGATCGGCGTCGACTTAAAACAATCCACCGGCTCACCCCAATCGGTCACCAGCGTGACGTAGCCGACCTCCGCGAGCTTCTCCTGCGCAAGCAGACGAGCCGGGCGCACTGTCCCATCCGTGGCACGAATGAGCTTTTCTCCCTTGAGGTATTCCTCGTGCTCATCGAGACGAATAACCACATGCGCAGCACGCGCCGGTGCCTGAATTTGCTCCCCGCCAGCGACAAACTGTTTGAACCCGTCAAGCAGGTTATCGCCNGTAGAGGAGGTCCGCGGCGTACATGCGGTAGCCGGTCACACCCCAAAACTTCGCGAGCGCCGGCGACATGGTGCGCTGGGACATGTACGGCACGCCCACGTCCGTGACGTAGCCGATGGCCATCTCCGGCATAGACGCAAACGCCTTATCGGTGACGATGCGGTGCGAGCCATGGAGCGAAATGCCCAGGCCGCCGCCCATCGCGACGCCGTCGAGGACCGCAATGTATGGCTTGGGGAACTCGGAGAGCGCGGCGTTCAGAGCGTACTCGGCCGCGAAGAAGGAATCCGGGTCGCCGCCCTCGAGGACCTCGGAACGGGCGTGGCGGACGTCGCCGCCGGCGCAGAAGGCCTTGGGGTGTGAGGAAAAGACCACGACCTGATCGATATCGTCGTCCGGACCCCACATACGCAGGGCCTTCGTGATGATGTCGATCATCTCAGGATTGAGCGAATTGAGGGCCTTAGGCCGGTTGAGTTCGATGAGTCCGGTACGGTGGCGAACGGAAAGCAACACTGGCGCGTCGTGTTCATTAGTCACAGTCATGTAAGCCAGTGTTTCACATCACTACTTTGTTTGCGAGGATTTCTTCATGCGCACTCCCCGGCTCGTCGCGTTAGACATGGACGGCACTCTGCTCGACGGTTCGGGGGCGTTGCCGCCGCGCTGGCCGGAGGTCGCGGCGCGCGCGGAGGCCGCGGGGATGATTCTCGCGCCAGCGTCAGGCCGCCAGCTCGCGACGCTGCGCGCAATGTTCCCAGACCGCGACACGTTCCTCGCGGAGAATGGCACGGTCATCATGCACAAGGGCCAGGTGGTCTCCACGACGGAGATTGCGCCCGCGGATGTCGCGGAGATTCTCGACGCAGCGGACACGCTTACCGTGGCGCACACGCTGCTGCTGTGCACGCCGGAGACCGCCTACGTGGTGCCAGCTTCTCTCGACGAGGCGGCTCAGGCGGAGCTGGAGAAATACTACAAGTCGGTGACGTACATCAAGGACCTGCGCGCGGTCACGGACCCCGTCATCAAGGTCGCCGTGTTCTGCGGCCGGGGCTCGGAGAAGCACCTCTACCCCACCTTCGCGAGCACGGTGGGTCACCTGGGCGTCGCGGTGTCGGGCCAGGTCTGGCTCGACATCATGTCGCCTGACGGCAACAAGGGAGCGGGCTTGCGCCAGCTTGCCGATGCCACCGGTGTTGCGGTCGCAGACACCGCAGCGTTCGGAGACTTCCTCAACGACTACGAGTTGTTGGAGGCAGCCGGGTATGCCGTGGCGATGGAGAACGCGCACCCCCGACTCAAAGAGATCGCGGATCGGATTGCGCCGCCGAATACGGAGTACGGCGTGCTCACGGTGCTCGAGGAGTGGCTCGGAGCTTAACCGCGGCACGGGTGAGGGCGGGGCGCTATACTGGGCACCATCGCCTCACGCTGGACCAGAACGGCGTTGAGCGTCCTCCCCTTCCCGATGGGGTGCATGAGTGGCCGTGATCGCGCCCGTGCCCGCAATGGGGTTGCATGTATCTGAGATCACGCGACCGGCTTCGTGCTGCGTCGTTTGCCTGCCCCTGCCCACCCCATCGGATCCTCACTGCACGCCTCCCTACGGCGCGCGAGGAAGAAAGCGAATTCCCCCTTGTCTTCGTCTACGTATACCTATCTGCCTAATAATCCCCGCGGCGCCGTCGCTCTGGCCGACCTGGACCGCCGTTTCAATCGTCTGCTCCCCAGCACGGCTCCCTACCGGAGCGTGCGCCACGCGGCGCTGCGCGCCATCGACGAGTGCGTGGGAGCCATCGTCGAGGAATTCGCGTTGCTCGGCGCCAACGATGAGGAAATCGCTGGCTATATCGCCGAGCGCGGCGCACAGCTCGCCTTCACGGTCGAGTGCCCGGACGCGCACCGCGCCGATGCCGTCGAACTACTGCGTGTGCTCAGCCGCGATGTGCGGTCCATCGTGAGCGAACACCTGCGCCTACGCGGCCACCGCCACCTGCAGTGGGCCACGGAGAAATACCTCTTCAGCTCGCTACGCGTGACCTTCGCGCCGCCATCATCGCACCCTTCTCCCGGCACGGAGGAGACGCCGAAGGTGCGGGTGACGGCGCAGGGGGTGCGCATCGGCGGCTTGTGCGCCGGCGCGCTGCCCGCGACGGGCGAGCTGCACCGCATCGCTCTCCCCGACTCGCCGCTGGCCTACTTCCCCGATGCGGAAGACTACATCTACCGGCTCGCGTTGGAAGGCGCGTGGGATGACACGTACGGCTCGACGCTCGACTACCTGGGTGAATCCCGCAGCGCTGTCGAGCTCATGCTCGACTCGGTGAAGGTCATCGACTCGCTTATCAAAGAGGTCGCGCGCGAGCGTAACGTCAGCACGCTAAAGAAGAGCGTCAAGCGCTACCTCATTTCGCAGGAGGCGCACATCATGGTGTGGACTCCGCGGGACTCGGTGGTCGAGGTTCCCGATGAAGACATCGAGACGCTCTTTACGTTCATCGCGGGCACGCTGGAGGACATCTGCCGGACGTGCCTCGTCATCGACGACCGGACCGTGGGGCGGAGCATTTTCAACCTCACAAGCCGCCTTACTGCAGAAGGCTTGGAGGGCGTCGAGGTGGATATCCGCGTGGGCACGCATGCCAAGTGGGATCTCCCGGACTCCCAGGCGTTCTTCCGGCCGTAGCGCGTGCTCAAACGCGAAACGCCCACGTCCGGGACGGACGCGGGCGTGGGGTGCGGTGGGCTACTCGGCCTTGTATTCGGCCATCTTGTCCCACTCGGTCTTGCCCGGGATCTTGGTGTTGATGATGTCCGGGGTCTCGAGCAGGTACTTGGGCATTTCCTCACAGCTGCGCTTGAAGTGCTCGGTGTTGACGTGGTCGACATCCGTGCCGTCAGCGTAGCCTTCAATGAGGAAGAAGCGCTGGTCATCTTGCGGGTCGGTGTACCACTTGAAGAACAGGCAGCCGGGCTCGGCGTTGCACGCATCCGTGTACCACTGCACCTCGTCGAGGAAGGTGTCCTTGTACTCCGGCTTGACGTGGAAAGAAACGTTAATGAGGATCATGGGAGCTCCTTAGGGCGCGTTAGTTAAAGAAGTATTCGGCGAGGTACACGAACTCGCCGTCGGTCGCCGATGCTACACCGAAGGGTTTCGCGTTGGGAGACTTCTGCACCGGGACATCGCGCTGGAGCCATGCGAGGCGGTCCTTGGCCTCCTGGAGGGTGAGCTTGTAGACGTTGCCGGAGCCCTCGTTCAGGTGCGTCGTGCCGTCGCCCGCGTTACCCTCGAATTTCACCTTGCCGTCCTTGGCCTGGTTCGCCCACTCCTGGGCGATCTTCTAAGCGTTCGTGTCGTCCTTGTGGCCCTGCTTGCGCAGGTGCGCGGCGGTCGCGGCGGTCACGTCGGTGGAGACGCGGTTGAGCTCAGCGTTCGACACGCCCGGACGGGCGAGGAACTCCGGGAGCTGAACGCCGAACTGATCGGCGAGGTCATAGGCCTCGTTAGGCAGCTCGACGCGCGGTACCTGCGAGGACAGCTGCTCAACTGTGGGAAGGGAGGAGCCGGCGGGCAGCGCCGGAGCGGCGGAGGCGACGCCGGTGCCAGCAAGGCTGAGCACCGCGGCGGCGGAGACGGCTACGAACGTGGAACGCTTCAAAGTCATACACTCCACCGTGCCACAGCCACGCGCGCCTGGGAAAGGCGAACCCCCGATGTTTATCACTTCGTGACGTTAATCCACCCCCAGGGCGGGGCCGAGTGGACTCCCAGCCGGCGTAGAGTTCGATCGCGACATTGACGTAGGAGTGCGCGGCCAGCGCGTGGCACACGAAGTAGTTGCTGACGATATTCGACAGGATTTCCAGGCCGACTTGGCCGAACCAGTTGTCATTGAAGTCGTCACCGAACGGGGACGCCCAGCGAGTTGCCCACGAAGAGGGGCGTCTCGCGCAGGGCCGCGCCGTTGAGGACGCTGCCCCACATGTTCTCCGCGTCGCCGCCGTGCTCCGCGACGAGGGACCGCACGAATACCCGGCCGAGAAAGCCCGAGGTCGCGGGATAACCTCCGGCGCTATTTGGGGTTATCGCCACGGATAGACACGAGCTGGTTCTCCAGCTCCGTAAGCCGCGCGGGAGTGAGGTCGACGTCGCCGATGGCGGCGAATCCGGCGAGCACCGAGTCGCCGTAATTATGGCCGTAGCCGATGGGAGCCTGCGCCGCGACGGGCAGGTCCGCGCTCACTTGGAGGAAGCTGACGAAGGGCATCCACGTCATCTCGCGCTCATGGCCCGGCGGGGCAGGCTCGCTCAGCCAGTCCGGTTCACGGAGAATCATGTCAAAAGACCACCACGCGACAGGGTCCGAGGTGTGTTGGACGTAGAGCATGCGGGCCGGGCCCCAACCTGGGTCGCGCGTGGTCGCCCACTGGCGCACGTGTTCCTCGTCGTTGGCGAAGCGGACCACGAGGCCGTCCGCGTAGACCGGCGCCGTCTCCGTCGAGCCGGGGTCGCGGCGCGTGACAAACTGCGTACGCAGCGGATTGAAATGCGGCGGGCCGGTGAGCAGGATGCCATCCACGGAGTTGACGACGTCGCGCAGGCCGGAGAACGCGGCCTCGACGCCGGTGGTGCCCAGCGACTCACCGTAGAGGTAGAGCTTCGGCCGATGGTNCCGGCCGCGAGCGCGGCCTGCTTCGTGGGATTCTGGCCAACGCCGGCCTGGAGGACCTGGCCGAAGACGACGGCATCGACAAGCTCGGGCTCCACGCGCGCCTGCTCAAGCGCGCCGCGGATGGCGTGCGCGCCCAGGTCGGTGGCGGGCAGTGCAGCAAGCCTGCCCAACAGCTTGCCAAAGGGGGTGCGCGCGGCGCCCACGATGACGATATCGGTATCCTGCAGGGTCACAAGGCCTCCCAAGAAGAATCTGTACGAATTTAGAATAAATCGTACAGTTCCTTCGTGACCTGCGCCACCCTTTCGGTTAGGAAGTGAGGAATTCCTTCCACGCGGGCCACTCGGCGTACATCTGCGCGCGCCCCGCGTCGAAGTTCGCCCGCAGCTTGGCGACGTTCTTTTCCGTCGACGCGACCTGCATATCCTCCGGGAAGAACAGCTGCGCGCGGCCTTCCTTTTCCAGCTCCAGCAGCCGGTCCTTCGACGCGTTATACCGGTCCGGACGTTGGATGAGCGCCTCCGCGACCGCGGGGTACCGGCCCAGCACGCGGCGCACGGCGCGGCGGCGTGTAACCTGCGGTCGGACGTAGCCGCGCGGGTGCGTGCCCACAAAAAGGAACTTCTCGTAGCCAGCCTTCTCCGCCTGGTCGATGGAGATGCCGCCGGACTCGCCCAGCGCGCCGTCCACATACGGCACGCCGTCAATAAAACGCAACGGCATGATAAGCGGCAGCGTCGAGGACGCGCGCACGTACATATTCAAATCCGACTGCTCGTAAATATCGTCGCGCGTAATGTAGACAGACTCGCCTGTATCCGCGCGCGTCGTCGCGAGATTCATCTCCGCCGGATTGGCCAGAAATGCTTCGAAGTCGAAGGGCAGTTCCTCATCCGAGGAGCGCTCATAAATATACTCCGCATTGAAATACCCCGTGCCGCGCAGCAGCGAGGACACCCCGCCGAAGCTGGGGTTATGGGCAAAGTCCACGAAAGATTCCTTCGCCCGCCACGCATCGTGCGAGAGATAGTTCACGGCGTGCGAGGCTCCTGCGGACACGCCGCCCACCCAGCCGAACTGCACGTCTTCCTCGATGAGCTTGGCCACGCAGGCCGCCGTGTACGAGTTACGCATGCCGCCACCTTCAAAAATCAGGGCGGTATTTCTTGCATCAATCACGTTGTTTTACTGTACACAGCTGCTTACGATGTTCACATGGGATTACTTGACGCGCTCCGCTCGCTCACCGGCCCCAAGGCCCCGCGCCTCGCCACGCCCGAGGCTGGCGCGCCCGTCGTCGAGGTCGGCCACCTCGAGGTCCACACCGCCGGAACCTTGCTCATCGTCGTCACCGACCCTTCCGGCGTCGCAGCGCTTCGTGAGGTCGCCCGCGCCGCCGAGCCTGCCTGGCTTGCCGATGCCCCCACCCGCGTCTTCTTCTCCCCCTCCCCGCGCCCCGAGGTCCCCGTCCGCGACCCGAAGAAGGGCTGGGCCATCCCGCTCGACCCGGACACGCGCGCCGCACTCCTAGAGACCCTGCGCGCCGAGCCGGGCGACTACGAACTGTCCGAAACCCTCGCAATCTCCGTGGAGTAAACCATGCTCATTCTTCCTTTCAACGGCGTCCGTCCCCGCATCCACCGCAGCGCGTTTATCGCGCCGAACGCCACGATTATCGGCGACGTGGAAATCGGCCCCGATTCGTCCGTCTTCTACGGCACGGTCCTGCGCGCCGACGTGGGCGCCATCCGTATCGGCGCGCGCACGAATATCCAGGACAATTGCGTACTCCACGTCGACCGCGACGCAGACTGCGTCCTCGAAGACGACGTGACCGTGGGCCACATGGCGATGGTCCACGGCGCACACGTCGAGTCCGGCACGCTCGTGGGCATGCAGGCCACCGTGCTCTCGCGCTCGCGCATCGGTACCGGCTCGCTCATCGCCGGTGGCGCCGTGGTCCTCGAGGGCCAGCACATCCCGGCGCGCTCGCTCGCCGCTGGCGTGCCCGCCAAGGTCCGCCGCGAGCTGAGCCCCGAGGAATCCGCCGCGTTTATCCCGCACGCCGCGCGCTACGTGGAGACCGCCCGCGGCCAAGCACCCGAGTCCGAGTCCCTACGACTCGAGGACGTCTGGTTCTAGAGCGAGACCACGCCCATGATGATGAGGAAGCCCGCGACCGCGTAGCCCGAGTACAGCGCGACCTGGGTCGAGTTGCGGCGCGCAGCCGCGAAGATGCGCCCGGCTGGGCTGTCCGGGTAATGGCGCACCATCGCGAGCCCCAGGCCGCACAGCGTGGGCAGGCTCAGTGCTAAGCAGGCGTAGAGCAGGCCCGCGCTGATCCGCGAATTCACCGAGAGGTCGCCCGCCGCCAAGTGCATGAGGCCGTAGTAGAACGGCACGGACGTGAGCGATTGGATAACGCCCATCGCGAAGCCGACAAGCCCCGTGAGCAACGACGGAGTGCGCAGAGGGCCCAGAAGTTTCTCCACGAGCGGGCTCGACTGGCCCTTCGAGCGCCACGCGCCGAGCGCAAGGAGTATGCCAACGACGATGAGCACGATGCCTGCGACGGGCGAGCCGAGGACCGCGATGATCTGGTCCTTGATGCCAAGAAAGATGAAGAACACGAGCGCCGTCGCAGCAAGCACGCCCAGCCAGTCTCCCACGACCACAAGCGTGGCGATCTTGCGGNCGCCCGCGTCCCCGGCCCCAAGGTCCCGGATCCCGAGGACGAGAAGCCGACCATGGGGCTGCTCTGGGTCCGCCGCATCCGCGCGCATCCGTTCCTCCACCTCGTCGCGGGCGTCGTCCTGCTCGGCGTCCTCGCCATCCCTGCTGCGAACCTCACGCTCGCGATGCCCACCGACGGCACCGCCAAGCTCGGCTCACCGCAGCGCAACGCGTACGAGATGACCGAAGAAGCCTTCGGCCCCGGCCGCAACGCCCCGATGATCGCCTTCGTCGACCTCGCAAACGTCTCCGAGCAGGACCGCATGCCGGCCCTCCAGGAGCTTCTGCAGGACTTCGCTACGACCGAGGGCGGCGTCAACGCCCAGATCGCAGGCATGAACGAGGCGAACGATGCCGCCCGCATCATGATTACCCCCACCACCGGCGCCACGGACGAGGCCACGACGACCACGCTCGAGCACCTGCGCGACTACAAGGGCGAGTTCGAGGAGAACACCGGCGGCACCTATGGCGTCACGGGCATCACGCCTATCTTCAACGACATCTCGGAGAAGCTCAATAGCGTTCTCGTTCCGTATATCGCGATCGTCCTGGTCCTCGCGTTCTTCGTCCTGCTGCTCGTCTTCCGCTCCATCTGGGTGCCGCTCATCGCGGCCGCCGGCTTCGGCCTCTCCATGGCCGCGACTTTCGGCATTACCGTCGCCATCTTCCAGAAGGGCATGTTCGGCATCATCGACGACCCACAGCCCATCCTTTCCTTCCTGCCCATCATGCTCATCGGCCTGACCTTCGGCCTCGCCATGGACTACCAAGTCTTCCTCGTCACCCGCATGCGCGAAGGCTTCGTCCACGGCAAGACCGCGGGCAACGCAACCTCCAACGGTTTCAAGCACGGCGCCCGCACCGTGACGGCCGCAGCACTCATCATGATCTCCGTCTTCGCGGCGTTCATGCTCATCGACATGCCATTCATTAAGACGATGGGCTTCGCGCTCGCCGTGGGCGTGTTCATTGACGCCTTCATCGTCCGCATGATGCTCATCCCTGCCACGATGTTCCTCCTCGACGAGAAGGCTTGGTGGATCCCGAAGTGGCTCGATAAGCTGCTTCCCAACATGGATATCGAAGGCGAGGCCCTCTCCCGCGACCGCGCGGCGCTCGAGGCCAGCCAGCGCGAGAAGGTGAAGAACTAGTGACCGGACTGCGGGATAAGAAGAAGCAAGCGACACACACCGCCATCGCGGAGTCGGCAGCTAATATCGTGCTGCGCGAGGGCTTCGACGCGCTTACCGTCGCCGCCGTCGCGGACGCCGCCGGCGTTTCTCCCCGCACCTTCCACAACTATTTCTCGAGTCTGGAAGAGCCCCTCGTCGACTTCATCGCGGGCACGTTCGCCGTCATCGCCGAGGATATCCGCGCGCTCCCCACGGGCCTCGACATGCTCGACGTCCTCGAGCGCTTGCTGGGCGATGCCCTCTCCGACGACGGCGTTGAGCTCTACTCGCTCAGCACGCTGCTCGCCATCGGTCAGGCCATGGAGATGCAGCACCGAGGCCCCAGCGCCCTCGGCGCGGACGAGGAGACAGCCCGCGCCGCCGCGGCTCCCATCATCACCGCCTTCCAGGAACGCTTCCCCAGTATGGACGAGTTCGATATCCTTGTCGCCCTCCAGGCCGGCGCCGGGGGCATCGGCCATGCCTTGCACATCTACGACGAGCTCGGCCCGGATCGCACCCCTGAACAGGGCCGGGCGCTGATCGCTCGTGCCGTGCGGGTGGTACGTGGCATCGGAAAGCTCCGCGCCTAGTTCACCAAGTATTTACCCCGGATCCCCCCATTGCGGGCGGAAGGCCGGGGTATTGTCGTGCAAAGGCCCCGCAACTCGGCGGGCGCACGAGCGCGAGGAGTGAACACCACAGTGAAGATCGCGATTCTGGGCGGCGACGGATTCTGCGGCTGGCCCGCATCCCTCTACCTCTCGGACCGGGGACACGACGTCACCATCATCGACAACCTCTCCCGCCGCGCCATCGATAAAGAACTCGGCGCGGAATCGCTCACCCCCATCGCCTCCATCGCGGAGCGCCTGGACGCCTGGTACGAGGTCACCGGCAAGACCATCGGCTTCCGCAATATCGACGTCGCGCAAGACTACGACGCCCTGCTCGATTTCCTGCGCGCGGAGGCTCCCGATGCCGTCGTGCACTTCGCCGAGCAACGCGCCGCGCCGTACTCCATGAAGAACTCACGCACGAAGCGCTACACGGTGGATAACAACATCAACGCGACGCACAACTTGCTCGCGGCCATCGTGGAGTCCGGGCTCGATATCCACGTCGTGCACCTGGGCACCATGGGCGTCTACGGCTACGGCACCGCGGGCATGAAGATTCCGGAAGGCTACCTCGACGTCATGGTCCACACGGATGACCACGGCAACATCGAGCAGTCCATCCTCTACCCTTCCAACCCGGGCTCCGTCTACCACATGACGAAGGTGCTCGACCAGCACCTTTTTGCTTACTACGCGAAGAACGACGAGCTGCGCGTCACCGACCTCCACCAGGGCATTATCTGGGGCACGTGGACCGAGCAGACGGCGCGGGACGAGCGCCTTATCAACCGCTTCGACTACGACGGCGACTACGGCACGGTGCTCAACCGCTTCCTCATCCAGGCCGGCATCGGCTACCCGCTCACCGTCCACGGCACGGGCGGCCAGACCCGCGCATTTATCCACATCCGTGACATGGTCCGCTGCATCGAGCTCGCGCTCGAGAACCCGCCGGCGCGCGGGGAGCGCGTGAAGATCATCAACCAGATGACGGAAACGCACCGCGTCCGCGACCTGGCCGAGCTCGTCGCGCAGATTTCCGGCGCAACCGTGGCCTACGTGCCCAACCCGCGCAAGGAATCAGCGGAAAACGAGCTCTTCGTCTCCAACGACACGTTCCTCTCCCTGGGGCTTAAGCCCACCACGCTCGCCGAGGGCCTGCTCCACGAAGTCGAGGAAGTCGCCCAGCGCTACGCCGATCGCGTCGACCGTGACAAGATCCCCGCACAGTCCCTGTGGACGAAGAACCAGCGCGCAGGTGTGCCCGAACTTTCATGAGAGTAGCCATCGTCACGGAGGTCTTCCTCCCCAAAATCGACGGCGTGGTCACGCGACTGACCCGTACCATCGAGCAGCTCGCAGCCTTGGGCCACGAGGTCGCCATCTTCGCACCCGGCACCCCGCCCGCGACCTTCGCGGGGTTCCCGGTCCACCGCATCCCGTCGCTCGCACTGCCCGTCTACCCGGAAATCAAGTTCGGTCTCCCGTCCGCGCGCTTCTTCAAGGAAATCCGCGCCTTCGACCCCGACGTCATCCACGCCGTCAACCCCATCTGGACCGCGGCGCTGGGCGTCTTTGCCGCGAAGCTCGACGCCGTCCCGCTCGTCGCGAGCTTCCACACCAACGTGCCCGAATACGTCGAGGCCCTCGGCATCGGCTGGACCAAGCCGCTCACCGTCGCCGCGCTGAAGTACCTCCACAACCAGGCTGCGGTAAACCTGTGCACCTCCGGCCCCATGGTGACCAAGGCTCGCGACCTGGGCATCCGCAACGTCCGGCTGTGGCCCAAGGCCGTCGACACCCACGGCTACCACCCCTCCAAGGCCACACGTGAGATGCGCGACCGGCTTAGCGACGGCCACCCCGAGGACCCGCTCTTCGTCTACGTCGGCCGCGTCTCCAAGGAAAAGGACTTGGACCGTCTCCCCGCCATCGCACAAAGCGTCCGCGAGAAAGTCCCCAGCGCGCGCCTCGCCATCGTCGGCGCAGGCCCCTACCTCGAGGAGCTCAAGCAACACTTCGACGACGGCACCGTCTTCACCGGCTACCTCTCCGGTGAGGACCTCGCCGCCGCCTTCGCCTCCGGCGACGTCTTCGTCTTCCCCTCCCAGACGGAGACGCTCGGCCTTGTCGCGCTCGAGTCCTTCGCCTCGGGCGTGCCCGTCGTGGGCACCCGCGCCGGCGGCATTCCCTTCGTCATCACCGAAGGCGTCACCGGCCGCCTCATTGAGCCCGAGCTTCCCGATGCCGCCTGGGCCGCAGCCATCGCCGACCTCCTCACCGATCCCACGGCGCGCGCAGAAATGGGCGCCGCCGCGCGCGCCGAGGCAGAAAAATACTCGTGGCGAGAGTCTACGATGTCCCTTATCTCCGCCTACGAGGACGCCGTCGCGGCCCCGTTGGCCTAACCCTCTGTAAGGAGCATTCCACGCCATGCCGCTGCCCGCGCCTGCCACGCTCGCCGATGTGCTTGCCGACGGACTCTTCGTCTCCGCAGCCCAAGACCTCGCGTTCGCGCAGGCGCTCGGGCCTGTGAGCTCGGCGGAGTATAACTTCGCGGCCGACCGTGACGGTGCCGGCACCCCGCTTCCCGATGTCCCCGTCCAGCTGCGCATCGACGCCCAGACCGGCGTCCATGATCTCGAGGGCACTCGCCTGGCCGTCCTCCGCGACGGCCAGTGGACGTGGGCCACCTCCATGACCGCGGGGCTTACTGTGCCCGAGCTGAGCGGCACCCAGCCTTATTCTCCGAAGCTTCTCGCCGCCGCGCGCACCGTCGTGGGCGGCTCGCCGGTGCTCATCGCCGAGCAGGACGACGCACTC
>NZ_LT596208.1:182486-260118 GCF_900092335.1 Corynebacterium phoceense | reverse complement strand
AGACGAATAACCACATGCGCAGCACGCGCCGGTGCCTGAATTTGCTCCCCGCCAGCGACAAACTGTTTGAACCCGTCAAGCAGGTTATCGCCGGGCAGCGCGCCGAGCATATCCATCAGCCACGGATCCTGGGTGTTAATCACCAAACGGTGCCAACCGTCTTTGCCATAGGTATGGCGGGCAGACTCCACGCGGGTCTTCGGCGTGGCAAGCCTCGCGCCGACCTCATCGAGCTTGGCCTCCGCCGTGCCACACAAGGTCACGCGGGCAGCGTTAGGATCCTCGCAGCGCGCGGCGAGCACCTCAATCCGGGCGAGCACGCGCAGGGAATGGCCAGCAGCGCGGGCGGCCTTGCGGGCCTCAGCAATGCCTTTAGGCTTAGCGCGCCAATAAACGGCAGCCAGCGGCTGAACAAACTTGGCATCGGCAAGCGTTAGGCCGCGGTCACGGAGCTCAGCCACGGTAAGGCCGGCGGCTTCCTTGAGAGAATCAACACCGAGAGCAAGAGCATCGAAGATCGAGACGGTCATGCCACGGAGATTAAAGACGCCGCAGGACCCCGGCAACTGTTCGACAAATACATTTGTCGAACAGGGGTAGCCGACCGGGGTAGACCTAAAGCTGCGCGCGGAGAGCTGCGACGTCGACGTCCTCCACGGTCGCAGGGTTAAACGCGGCGTCCTTCGTCTTGTCCACGAGCACGGCGCGCACACCCTCGGCGAAGTCCGGCCGGCGGATAAGGTGCATGCCCAGGCGCAGCTCCGCGGCGAGCGCCTCGCGGATATCGGCGGCGCGGGACTCGAAGTCATAAAGCTCGAGCGCCGCGACGATAGACGTGGGGCTCGCCGCCGCGGTGAGCTCGTCGACAATCTCACGCAGCTCCGGCGTGCAGGCGGCGAGGATCTCTGGCCACGTCGAATGGGCAAAGGCCTCCTCGATGGCGGGAGCAAGGGCGGCGAGGGGTGCGGGGCCGCGGGCGGCGGCATCGGAAAGCTGGGCAGACGAGATGCCGTGAGCGACGACGTCTTCGATAAAGGCGGCAGGATCCTCGGTATAGCCGGTCGCAAGACCGGTGTAGAGGAGGTCCGCGGCGTACATGCGGTAGCCGGTCACACCCCAAAACTTCGCGAGCGCCGGCGACATGGTGCGCTGGGACATGTACGGCACGCCCACGTCCGTGACGTAGCCGATGGCCATCTCCGGCATAGACGCAAACGCCTTATCGGTGACGATGCGGTGCGAGCCATGGAGCGAAATGCCCAGGCCGCCGCCCATCGCGACGCCGTCGAGGACCGCAATGTATGGCTTGGGGAACTCGGAGAGCGCGGCGTTCAGAGCGTACTCGGCCGCGAAGAAGGAATCCGGGTCGCCGCCCTCGAGGACCTCGGAACGGGCGTGGCGGACGTCGCCGCCGGCGCAGAAGGCCTTGGGGTGTGAGGAAAAGACCACGACCTGATCGATATCGTCGTCCGGACCCCACATACGCAGGGCCTTCGTGATGATGTCGATCATCTCAGGATTGAGCGAATTGAGGGCCTTAGGCCGGTTGAGTTCGATGAGTCCGGTACGGTGGCGAACGGAAAGCAACACTGGCGCGTCGTGTTCATTAGTCACAGTCATGTAAGCCAGTGTTTCACATCACTACTTTGTTTGCGAGGATTTCTTCATGCGCACTCCCCGGCTCGTCGCGTTAGACATGGACGGCACTCTGCTCGACGGTTCGGGGGCGTTGCCGCCGCGCTGGCCGGAGGTCGCGGCGCGCGCGGAGGCCGCGGGGATGATTCTCGCGCCAGCGTCAGGCCGCCAGCTCGCGACGCTGCGCGCAATGTNGTAGAGGTAGAGCTTCGGCCGATGGTCTTCGGGCAGCTCGTTCCACCACGTAATGAGCGGCCCGAGCAGTTCTTGGCCGGCTGCGCGGACTTGGTCGCCGCCCGCCAGGAAGTGCAGGGCGGAGGGCATCGCGGAGTATTGTCCGGCGGCGATGGCGGTATCGCCGCCGTAGAGCAGCTCGAAGCTCTGCGTCGCGTAGTCGGAGACCCAGCCGGTACCCGTCGTCATGAGGAAAAGCAGGGCCTTGCGGTCGTGGGCGTGGGTGCGCTCGAGCTCGGAGATGAGCAGGTCCGCGCGCTCGGCCGTGTCCGCCGCGTTGCCAAGCCCGGCGTAGACGCGGATGGGCTCCTTGGCCGGCTTGCCCGTCGCCGCTGTCAGCTCGCTTGCCGATGCCCCTCCCGCGACGAAGCGGGAGCCATAAAAGCCCACCCCTCCAAAGTCCACGGCGGAGTCAGGCGAGCCAGAGCGCTCCGGCGCCGTGGGCGCCGTGACAGCCGGGTCCGGATCCTTATTCTGCTCGGTAAAAAATTTCTCGCCGAGACCGACGATGGCACCAGGCACGGCGTTGGAGACGAACCAAAACCAGGCGAGCAGGACGAGCACCCAGGCGGAGACGCTGCGGACGCGGGGCCGCACGCGGCGTGGGCCGATGGCCTGGGCGGTATCGGCGGCCCAGACGAGAAAGCGGATGATAAGCAGGTAGACGGTGAACGAGGCGATCGCGAGCGGGAGAACGAGCACGACGTCGAGGTAGCTCGGGCGGGTTTGCTCCGCGAGGTCAGCAAGCGTGACCTGCCAGCGGTGCGACCACCACACCATGACCAACGCCCAGAGGGCGCCCACGGCGATGACGCAGCGGGCCACCCACCGCGCGACGCGCGGCGGCCAGGTGTCGGGGTTCGCGAGCGGGTGCAGCCGGTGCAAGTAGCGGCGGTAGACCCAGCGCAAGGCGAGGCCCACGAGGTAGCCGATGCCCGCGGCCCAACCGCCGATGATCCCCTGGTAGAACCACGTGCGCGGCAGCAACGAGGGGGTAAGCGTGAGGACGAAGAAGACGAGCGCGACGACGGCGCCCCAGAGGTCGAGCGTGCGGAAAAGCCGCGCTAGCCCTCGAGCTGCTCGCCGAGTTCGAGCCATTCCATCTCCAATTCCTCACGCTGGGCGGCGACGTCCTTGAGCTCGGCGTCGAGCTTCGTGAGCGCTTCGGTGTCCACGGCCTCGGCGGCCGCGGCCATCTTCTCGTTGAGCTTCTCAGTCTGCTGGTCGAGCTTGCCCATCTTGCGCTCGAGCGCATTCATCTTCTTAGTCAGCTCGCGCTCCTCTTGGGAGCTGAGACGCTTCGGGGCGGCGGAAGTGGGGGCATCGGAAAGCTGGGTGCCGAGGTTGAGTACGCCGGAGTTTTCTTGGGCCTCGAGCGCGGCGCGGCGCTTGAGATACTCGTCAATGCCGCCGGGGAGGTTGGTGAGCTTGCCGTCGCCGAAGAGGGCGTACGTGTTGTCGGCGATGCGCTCGATGAGGTAGCGGTCGTGCGAGATAACGACGAGGGTGCCGGGCCAGCCGTCGAGGAGGGACTCGAGCTCCTGGAGGGTATCGATGTCGAGGTCGTTGGTGGGCTCGTCGAGGAGGAGGACGTTGGGCTCGGCCATGAGCACGCGCGTGAGCTGGAGGCGGCGGCGCTCGCCACCGGAGAGGTCGCCCACGGGCGTGCGCTGGCGCTTGGGGCTAAAGCCTAGGCGTTCGGCGAGCTGGGAGGCGGAGATTTCCTTCTTGCCCAGGCGGACGTAGGTGGCGACGTCCTCGACGGCGTCGATAAGCCGGCGGGACGGGTCAAGATCGTCGAGTTCCTGGCGCAGCCAGCCCAGGCGGACGGTCTGGCCTTCGATGCGCTTGCCGGCGGTGAGTTCGTGCTCGCCGGCCAGCGCGCGTAGAAGCGTGGTCTTGCCGGAACCGTTGACACCGACGAGGCCGATGCGCTCGCCCGGCGCGAGGCGCCACGTGAGGTGGTCGACAAGGACGCGGCCATCTGGGGTGGCGACGGTGGCGTCCTCGAGCTCAATGACGACGCGGCCTTGGCGCTGCTTAGAGAAGGCCATGAGCTCGACCTTGTTGCGGGGCGCGGGGACGTCAGCGATGAGTGCTTCGGCGGCCTCGATGCGGTAGCGCGGCTTCGAGGTACGGGCAGGGGCACCGCGTCGCAGCCACGCGAGCTCCTTGCGGGCGAGGTTCTGGCGGCGCTGCTCCATAGCGTCAGCCTGGCGGGCGCGCTCGGTGCGGGCGAAGATCCAGTCGTTGTAGCCGCCCTCGTAGGCGTCGACCTGGCCGTCGTGGACCTCCCACGTCGTGGTGGCGACGGTGTCGAGGAACCAGCGGTCGTGAGTGACGACGACGAGGGCAATCTTGCGCGAGAGCAAGTGCTCGGCGAGCCACTGGACGCCTTCGACGTCGAGGTGGTTGGTGGGCTCATCGAGGACGACGAGGTCAAGGTCCTGGACGAGCGCGGCGGCGAGATTAACACGTCGGCGCTCACCGCCGGAGAGCTGGCCCACGGGCGTTTCAAGGCCGAGGTCGACGATGCCGAGGCCGCCCAAGACGTCGCGGACCTTGGCGTTCGAGGCCCACTCGAAGACCTCGAGGCCGAGCGGCTCAACGACGCATTGGCCGATGGTGAGGTTGTCGTCCAGTTCGAAGCGCTGAGTCACGACGGCCATGCGCAGATCTTTCGTCTGGGAAACGCGGCCGGAGTCCGCGGGTTCGATGCCGGTGAGGACCTCGAGCAGCGTGGTCTTGCCGCCACCGTTGACGCCGACGATGCCGATGCGGTCCCCCGTCTGCACGCCGAGAGAGACGCCATCGAGAAGCGTTTTCAGGCCGAAGGACTTGGAGACTTGTTCGAGGTTAATGAGGTTAGCCATATCGCTTCACCATCTTAATTGGCGCGGGCCGCGCGCCGTCGGGCACCCCTGCACACAGTGTTTTCAACACATTTTCATATTGCACATGAATTTCAGGAGCAATAGTCTTAAAAACCATGAAGAAAACTCTGTTGACTCCCCTGGCAGCCTTGGGCGCTACGGCACTCATCCTCACGGGCTGCTCTAGCCCCGACTCTTCCGATTCCGCTGACTCGACCTCAGCCGCCGAGCACGATCACGAGGGCGAGGAAGGCCACGAAGGCCACGACCACTCGCACGACGGCATGGAAGCCGAGGAAGGCCAGCTCGAGGTCGCACAGCTGCCCAACCGCGTCGTCATCTCCTACGACGGCGGCCTGAAGACCTACGACCCGAAGACCGGCGAGGTCATCGGCGAAGACGAGGTCCCGGGCTTCCTGCGCCTGTCCAACGCTGGCGACGGCCGCTACGCCATGGTCACCCAGGGCGACAAGTTCCTCTCGTACGATTCCGGCCTCATTAAGAAGCCGCACGGCGACCACAACCACTACTACACCGCGGACCCGAAGCTCACGGACGTCGACATCGAGGCACCGCACGCTGGCCACGTTGTCCACCACGACGGTTTCACCGCACTATTCTCCGACGGCGACGGCGTCGCCAAGGTCTACAAGACCTCCGAGGTCGGCACCGGCGGCGAGCCGGTCGCGACCTTCGAGTCTGGTGAGGCCCACCACGGCGTCGCGGTCCCGCTCGAGGACGGCTCCATCGTCATGACGAAGGGCACCGAGGACGAGCGCCATACCATCCAGCACCTGGACAAGGACGGCAAGGTGCTCACCGAGACCACCGAGTGCCCGGGCGTTCACGGCGAGGCCACCGCTGGCAACGGCAAGCTCTTCTTCGGCTGCGAGGACGGCCCCGTTGTCTTCGACGGCAAGGCGTTCCACAAGATCGACGTATCCTCCTACGCAGGCAAGGACGGCTACCAGCGCTCCGGCAACTCCGCCGGTTCTGAGGAGTCCCCCATCATCCTGGCCGACAACAAGACGGAGAAGGACGCCGAGTTCGAGCGTCCAGAGTCGGTCTCCCTCATCAACACCGACGACTACTCCGCTAAGAAGGTCGACCTCGGTTCCTCCTACTGGTTCCGTTCCCTGGCTCGCGGCCCGCTCGGCGAGGCGCTCGTGCTGACCTACGACGGCAAGCTCAACATCATCGACCCGGAGACCGGCGAGGTGACGAAGAAGATCGACGCCATCTCCGAGTGGAAGGAAAAGGAAGAGTGGCAGCTTCCTGGACCGATCCTCAAGTCTGAGGACGGCTACGCGTTTATCACCGACGCCAACAAGGACGAGCTGGTTGTCATCGACCTCTACAAGGGCGAGGTTGTCGACCGCCACGAGCTCGACATCACCCCGACCGAGATGGCTGTGCTCTAAACAGTCCCCGTCCTGCGGCCCGCGCTCAGTGCGCGGGCCGTTCGGCGTATTCGGGACGGCATCGACACCGCGGGATTAGTCGAGGAGCTCGGCGCCAGGCGCGGGCGCGTGGCCGATGTGGCCGCGGGTGCCCGGGTTGTCCGCGGTGACCTCGGCGATGACGTTGTGTGCTTGGGCGTCATCCTCGCAGAGGAACGCGCACGTGGGGCCGGAGCCGGAGACGATGCCGGCGAGGGCGCCGGCGTTCTCGCCGGATTCGAGAATCTTCCGTAGGTCAGGGCGCAGGGAGAGAGCGGCGGGCTGGAGGTCGTTAGCGAGCGTGCGGGCGAGCTGCTGCGGATCGCCGCTGATGAGAGCTTGGCCTACGGCGGTGGTATCCAAGCGCGGATCGCCGACGCGGTTCTTCGCACGCAGCTCGTCCATTTTGTCGAAGACGACGGGCGTGGACAGGCCCTCGCGGTTGGTGATGATCGCCCAGGTGTAGCTACCGCGCGCCATCATGGGTACGAGTTCCTCGCCGCGGCCGGTGCCGAGTGCCGTGCCGCCCATGAGCGTGAAGGGGACGTCGGAGCCGAGCTGGGCGGCGAGTTTCATAAGCTCGTCGTCGCTGAGCCCCGCGGCGAAGGCGGCGTTGGCAAGGCGGAGGGCTGCGGCGGCATCGGCAGACCCGCCGGCCATTCCACCCGCGGCGGGAATGCCCTTGTGCACGTGCAGCGCGACGGGCGGGTGACGGCGCGCGACGAGTTCGACAGCGCGCCACACCAGGTTGGAGGAGTCCGTGGGCACGCCTGCGGCGTAGGGGCCGTCAACCGTGAGGGTGATGGGCGCGGCGGTGGGGTCGTCGAGCAGCTCGAGAGTGAGGTCGTCGTGGATGTCGAGCGACTGGAAGACCGTGGAGAGTTCGTGGTAGCCGTCGCCGCGGACCTGGGCGACGCCGAGGTGGAGGTTGACCTTGGAATGCGCGCGGGCGCGAAAAATCTGGCCCATTATNGAGTGGCCGGGCGGGTCTCCTTGGAGTTGATAATCTCGTTGGACTCCTTGGCGCCGTTGACCATGATGAGGCGGCGGGTTACGGTGCGCTCGCCCGGGGTGCCCTCGACGCGGACCTCTTCGGTGCCCCGCTCGAGCTCCGGGTCGTCGACGTAGTTCGGCTCGGCGTCGAAGGACTCGGTAGCGTCGTAATCCGTAGTGGAGACTTGGTCAACCTTGATGGTCATGCCCTCGGTGACCGGGGTGTCCATGGACGGGGTGACGCGGTCGTCCTCGTCGACGTCGATACCGCGGGCCTCGATGACGTCGCGCACAGTCTTCGCGGCGATGGAGGTGTAGGTGACCTTGCCGCCGTCGTTGACCTGGATGATCTTCGGGGAGACGACCTCGAGCTTCATGCCGTCGGTGACGGTGGCGTCGCCGTCCGTATCCACGCCAGCGGCCTTAACGGCTGCGCCCGGCGCGATATCGCCCATGTCGCCCAGGAGGTCCTGGACGGTAAGCGCGGTGGAAGAGAGCTGCTTTTCCACACCGTCGACGGTCACGGCGACGGGCTTGGAGGTGCGGACTGTGATGGTCTCGCCGGAGGTGAGGACGTCATCCGGGTTGGCGGAGACGAAGTCATCCGCGCCGACCTGCACGCCGGCGGCCTCGAGGGCGCCCTTGACGTCGGTGGAGAAAGTCGCGAGCTGCATGGTCTCACCGTTGACGTCCACGGTGATGTCCTTGTGCGCGGTGGCTGCGACGACGCCGCCGACGGCGAGGGTGCCCAGCACGCCGCCGGTGGCCAGACGCAGCGGCATGGAGCGAGTGTTGTTAATACGCTTGATCTGATTCGAGGTAGACATGTATCTCTCTTCGTCTCTTTTATTGTGAGCAGCGAGCCACATCTTGACCCTGCCGCGGCCTGGGAGTCGAACGGCACCGCAGGGACGCGGCGCGCGCAACGTATGACGCTCAGGCGAACGATGAATAACAATACGGTAACAGCACGGAGCAGTCGATATGGGTTTCGCCACACCGGAAACGCGCAGCTCGCCTGTCACACGCACCACAGGCAGATCGGTTGACCTGCACTAATACGCATGTGAGTCCGATCACTTTCCATGGCTGCGGGGCGTGCGCACGAGAGCGTGGGCCACGGAAAAGTTACAGCGCGGCGGGGGTTAGAGTGGACGGGTCGCCGTGTCAGGACAGAAGAAGGGAGCCGCGGGGCATGACCGTCTACATCGCGTTGGGAGTCCTCATCTNAGGCGGCATCGACAAGCGGGAAGACGGCCTTGCGGGAGGCGTCGGTGATGGGCCAGGGGGCATCGGCAAAGCAATCGATGCGCACGAGGCCGGACTCGATATTGGGCGCGGGCCAGAAGACGTTCTTGCCAATCGTGCCAGCTTGGCGGACGGGGCCGTAGAAGGCGGCCTTGACAGAGGGCACGCCGTAGACCTTGGAGCCGGGCTGGGCGGCGAGGCGCTCGGCGACCTCGAGCTGGACCATGACGAGGACGCGGCGGAGGGAGGGGAACGTCTCGAGGAAATGCAGCAAGACGGGGACCGACACGTTGTACGGCAGGTTAGCGACGAGCGCGGTGGGCTCGCCCACATCTGAAGCGGTGACGCGGAGGGCGTCTTTTTCGACGAGCTTCAGGTTGCCGGCGAGCTCGGGGGCGCGCTCGGCGACGGTGTGCGGAAGCTGCGCGGCGAGGCGCGGATCGATTTCGACGGCGGTGACCTCGTCGACGGCCTCGAGGAGGCCGAGGGTAAGCGAGCCCAGGCCGGGGCCGACCTCGACGACGCGGTCGCTACGGTCGAGGTCCGCGGCGGCGACGATGCGCCGGATGGTGTTCGGGTCGTGGAGGAAGTTCTGCCCCAGCTTCTTGGTGGGAGTCACGTCGAGACGCGCCGCGAGCTCACGGATTTCCACGGGGCCGAGCAGGGCCGCTTTCGCTTCAGTCATGTCTTCTAGGGTAGCCGCAAGAATGCGCAAAGCCCGCACCGAGGTGCGGGCTTGCGGGAAATTTTAGCCGATGCCGAGCTTGGCGGTGCAAGCAGGCCAGGCGCCCCAGCCTTGTGCTGCCTGAACCTTCTGGGCGACAGCAATCTGCTGCTCGCGGGAAGCCTGCCAGGCCTGGGAGGCGTACTCGCCGCCGCCGAAGGCCTGCCACGTGGAATCCGTGAACTGGAGGCCGCCGGAGAAGCCGTTGCCCGTGTTGATGGACCAGTTGCCGGTGGACTCGCACTGCGCGAGGGTGTCCCACACGGAGCCGTCGGCCACGGCCGGGGCGGCCGCGGGCTCCTTGGGGGCGCGCGCGATGGTGTCCGGAGTGGCCGGGCGGGTCTCCTTGGAGTTGATAATCTCGTTGGACTCCTTGNCTGCTGGCCATGACGCTCTCCGGTTTGGGCTGGACGCCCAAGCACAACACGCCCAACACTCTGGCCGCGGGCGTGGCCTCCGGATTCCTGGGCACCTCGACGTCCATCGGTGGTCCGCCCATGGCGCTCATCCTCAAAGACTTTGACCCAGCACGCGTGCGCGGCACGCTCTCGGGCACGTTCGTCATCGGCTGCATCATCTCGCTTGTCACGCTGGGCACCGCGGGCCAGATTTCGCAGCTGCAGCTCACCACGGCGCTGGCCTACCTCCCGGTGGCTTTCGCGGGGCTTTTCGTCGCGCGGCGCCTCAACCGGTTTATCGACACGGTCATGCTCAACCGGATCGTCCTCGTCGTCGCCGTGACGGCCGCGATCGCGCTCATCGCGCAGTCGATTATCGCTTAAGGAACACCGCGTCGAACGTCGCGTTGAGTTCCTCGGCAAGCTGGTCTACAGACACGCCGCGCACGTCGGCGACGCACTGCCACGTGTGGCCGATAAGCGACGGCTCGTTACGCCGGCCGCGGAAAGGCTCCGGCGTCATGTAGGGCGCGTCGGTTTCGATGAGCAGCTGGCCCGCCGGTGCCAGGGCAGCGGCGGCGCGCAGTTCCTCGTTGCGCTTGAACGTCACGTTGCCCGCAAAGGACAGCACATACCCGCGGTCGAGCGCCTCGCGCGCCACAGACAGCGGCGAGGAGAAACAGTGGAGCATCACGTGGGGCGAAGAAGGGCAGTCGTCGAGGATACGCATCACATCGGCGTCGGCCTCGCGGTTGTGGATCATGAGCGTCTTGCCCGCGTCCGCTGCCAGCTGCGCGTGCCAGCGCAGCGCCTCCTCTTGGACCTCTAAAGAAGCGGTCGTCTCCGGCGCGTGCTCAATCCAATACTTATCGAGTCCGGTCTCCCCCACGGCCACGCACTTCGGGTCGGCGACCAAAGCGGCGAGTTCGGAGCGGGCGGCATCGGAAAGCTCCGCGGCGCGCACGGGGTGGACGGCGCAGGCGGCCCAGACGTTATCGAAGGACTGGGCCGTGGCGAGAGCCTCGCGGGACTCGGCGAGGTCATCACCCACCGTGACCATGCGCGCAACGCCCGCGGAAGCGGCGCGGGCGACGAGGTCCGCGTCGGCATCCTTATGCGAGTAGAGGTGCGTATGCGCGTCGAAGAGACCGGTGAGGCCGGGGACGGGAACGGGCGTGGGGCGGGGCTTCTTCTTGGACATGGTCCCCCAGCGTAGTCTTAACCACCATGCAGATTCGTGTTGCCACCCGCGCCGACGTCCCGGCGATGACGGAGATCCTCAACTGGGCCATCGCAGAGACGGACGCCATCTTCCGCGCGTTCCCCGCAAGCATCGCGGAGCGCGAGGAACTCTTCGACCACGTCGCGGCCACGGGCACGCAGCTCGTCGCCGAGGAGGACGGCGAGGTCCTCGGCTTTGCGTACTACAAGCCTTTCGGCGACCCCGCCATCTGGATTGGGGCCCATGAGGACACCATCTACGTCTCCCCCGCCGCGCACGGACGCGGGGTGGGCACGGCGCTCCTCGGGTCGCTTATCGAGGCCGCTCGCGCCGACGAGCGCGTGCATACCTTGTTGGCACGGATTACTACCAACAACGCAACCTCGGTAGCCTTACATGAGAAGTTCGGTTTCGTCCTCACCGGCACTCTGCGCGAAGTCACCCGCAAGTTCGACGCCTGGCTTGACCTCCACACCCTCCAGCTCATCCTCTAAGGAGTCCCCATGCTCATCCGCCCAGCCCAGCTTGCCGATGCCCCCTCCCTCTCCGCCATCTACAACTGGGCGTCAGCACAGCCGGCGCTCAATCTCGTGACGTGGCAGGAATCCGTCGAAGACCGCGAGAACTGGTTGAAAGACCTCGAGGCGCAGGGCTACCCCGTCTTCGTCGCCGAGGAGGACGGCGAGGTCCTCGGCTGGGCGGCGTACTTCCAGTTCGTCACTCCCGCCATCTACTACGGCACGGCAGAAGACTCCATCTACATCGCGCCGGAGGCCCAGGGCAAGGGCGTGGGTTCTGCGCTCATGGAGGCTCTCATGGAGCACGCGGAGGGCAACGACTACGTGCGCACGATGATTACCTACATCGTGGACGAGAACTACGGGTCCATCGCGCTGCACATGAAGTTCGGCTTCGAGGAGACCGGCCGCATGCCCAATATCCACACCAAGGGCGACAAACGGCTGGGGCTGGTGCACCTGCAGCGCGACTTCGACCGTTCCTAATGCTTCCGGCGCGCAGAAGTAGACCAGAAGAAGGGCACCAGCCGAGAACAATCTCGACTGGTGCCCTTCGCCTAGTTCACTTTTAGTCCTGCTTCTGGACCGGCGCCCACTCCGGGCCGGTCTCGCCCAGCTCCGGGTCAAGCTTCGCGATGAGCGGCTTCGGCTTCTCCAGCACGGTGCCCGGCTTAACGTCAACGCGCTTCCACACGGCCTGCTGCGCCGTGTAGTCGCCCGTGATGACAGGGTACGGGTGGCCCTCCGGCGGCAGGCCCACACCCACGAGCTCGACGGGCTGATCGTCGGTGACTTCGCGGACCTCCGGCGCGGCGGCCCAGACGCCGGTGCGACCGAGGGTCTCGTGGACCTTCTGCGCGGTAAACGGCAGGAACGGGGTGAGCATGACGTTGCAGTCGGAGACGACCTGGAGCGCGGTCCACAGGACGGTGGCCAGGCGCTCGCGCTGGGTCTCATCCTTGGCGAGCTTCCACGGCTCCATCTCTGCGATATACGCGTTGGCCTCGCCGACGACGTGCATGATGGCGGTCATGGCTTGCTTGAATCGCGAATGGCTCAGTGCCTCGCCAGCGGTGGCAAAAGTGTCCTCGGCGAGCTTCAGGATCTTCTCGTCCGCGGGCTCGAGCGCCGCGGGGACGGGGACCTCGCCGAAGTTCTTGTGCGCCATCGAGACGGTGCGGTTGACAAGATTGCCCCAACCGTTGGCGAGCTCGTTGTTGATGCGGCGGACGAATTCGTCCCACGTGAAGTCCGTGTCGTTGTTCTCCGGGCCGGCGACCGCAATGAAGTAGCGCAGCGGATCCGGGCCGAACTCCTTGAGGAAGTCCTTGACGTAGATGACCACGCCCTTGGACGAGGAGAACTTGGAGCCAGACATGGTGAGGTACTCAGACGAGACGACCTCGGTGGGCAGATCCAGCTCGCCGAATACGCCCGACTCGCCGCCCTTGGAGCCCTTGCCGGCGTAGCCGAGGAGCTCGGCTGGCCAGATCTGGGAGTGGAAGGTGATGTTGTCCTTGCCCATGAAGTAGTAATGGCGGGCGTTCGGGTTCTGCCAGAAGTCCTTCCACGCGTCCGGGTTGCCGGTGCGGTAGGCCCACTCAATAGAGGCTGAGAGGTAGCCCACGACGGCGTCGAACCACACGTAGAGCTTCTTCGCGTTGTTGTCCTGCCAGCCCTCGACCGGGATCGGGATGCCCCAGTCGATGTCGCGCGTCATCGTGCGCGGGCGCATGTCGCCGAGCAGGTTGAGGGAGAACTTGAGGACGTTCGGGCGCCAGTCCTCGCGGGTCTTCAGCCATGCCTCAAGCGCGTCCTTGACGGCGGGCAGGTCGAGCAGGAAGTGCTCGGTCTCAATGAACTGTGGCGTCTCGCCGTTGATCTTGGAGACCGGGTTGATAAGGTCGACGGGATCGAGCTGGTTGCCGCAGTTATCGCACTGGTCGCCGCGGGCGTCCGTAGCGCCACAGATGGGGCACGTACCCTCGATGTAGCGGTCCGGCAGGGTGCGGCCAGTAGACGGCGAGATGGCGCCCTGCGTCGTTTCCTTGAGCATGTAGCCGTTGTTGTACAGGCCCTTGAACAGCTCCTGAACCACGGAGTAGTGGTTACGCGTCGCCGTGCGCGTGAAGAGATCGTAGGACAGGCCCAGACCGGCAAGGTCCTCGACGATCTGCCGGTTGTAGCGGTCCGCGAGGTCGCGCACGTGCACGCCTTCCTTGTCCGCCTGGACGAGAAGCGGGGTGCCGTGTTCGTCGGTTCCGGAGACCATGAGCACGTTCGCGCCGCGCATTCGCTGGTAGCGCGCGAAGACGTCCGAGGGGACGCCGAAGCCAGCAACGTGGCCGATATGGCGCGGGCCGTTGGCGTACGGCCAGGCGACGTTGACTACAACATGGTCTTTAGGTTCAGTCATGCCCACTACTCTATCGCGCCGGCTGCAGGTATTTCGCGTCGCGTCCGAAAAACGCGTCGACCCCGCTCGCCGCGGCCAGGTGGGGCGGGAGAACGGGGTCGTGCGAGGAGCCTTAAGAAGCTACTTCTTCTTGCGGCCCAGGTGCAGCAGCTCGTTGCGGCGGGCCTTGAGGGCCTCGGCGCGCTGGTACTCGCGGTGGAGACGGCGCTCGCGGGCGAGCTTGCGCTGGAAGGCCTGCGACTCGCGGTACTCGAGGTAGATGACGTCAGTGCTCAAGTCACGGTAGATGGCGAACATGAGGCCGATGACGACGAGCAGGAATGGCGAGGCAACGACGATGGTGATCGACTGCAGGTTGGACAGGGAGTCCGGGTTCGACAGCAGCAGCGTGAGACCCACTGCGGCGGTGAGCGCACCCCAGGCGGCAGACAGCCACGGCTTGGCGTCCGTCGCGCCGTTCTGCGACATGGAACCCATAACGGTCGAGGCAGAGTCGGCCGAGGTGATGAAGAACGTCGCGAGCAGGATCACGGCGACGATACCGGCGATGAAGCCGCCCGGCATGGTGTGGAGCAGGTTGAACAGCTCGACCTCGGAGGACTCGCCGGAGATCGAGTTGCCCTGCTGCTCGAGGTGGATGGCGGTGCCGCCGAAGATGGCGAACCACACCACAGACACGCCGGTGGGGACGAGCAGCACGCCGGTGCAGAATTCGCGGACGGAGCGGCCGCGGGAGACGCGCGCCAGGAACATGCCCACAAACGGCGACCAGGAGACCCACCAGGACCAGTAAAAGATGGTCCACGAGGACAGCCACTCGGCGGCCTCGCCGTTATTGGACTCGGCGGTGCGGCCGATCATCTCGGTGAAATACTGGAGGTAGTTGCCCACGGAGCCCGGGATGAGGTTGAGGATGGACACCGTCGGGCCCAGGATGAACACGAAGATGGCGAGCAGCGCGGCGAGTGCCATATTGGCGTTGGAGACGTACTGGATGCCCTTGCCCACGCCGGACATAGCCGAGAGCAGGAAGGCGAGGGTGAGGACGAGGACGATGCCGATGACGACGGAGTTCGTCGGGTTATCAATGAGGCCAGAGGCCTGCAGGCCGGCACGAATCTGGATGGCGCCGAGACCCAGCGAGGCGGCGGTACCGAAGACCGTCGCGAAGATGGACAGGATATCGATGACGCGACCGAGCCAGCCGTCGGCCCTCTTCTGGCCGATGAGCGGCACGAAGGCCTGACTGATGAGCTGCTTGCGACCCATGCGGAAGGTCGAGTAGGCGACGGCGAGACCGACGATGGCATAGACGGCCCACGGGTGCAGGGTCCAGTGGAACAGCGCGTGCGCCATGGACGAGCCAACCTCGCTCGGGTTATGGCCGGGCACGCCGTTCTTGTAGTAATTGAGCGGCTCGGACGCGCCGTAGAACATCAGACCAATGCCCATACCGGCGGCGAACATCATGGCAATCCACGAGGGCGTGGAGAATTCTGGCTCTTCGTCGATCGCGCCGAGTTTAATGGAGCCAAACTTCGAAAATGCGATGCAGACGACGAAGATGACAAACACGGTGCCAAAGAGGACGAAGGCCCAGCCGAAGTCGCCCACGACGAAGTTCAGGCCATTCGACGCGAAATTGCCAAAGCTGTCCGGGGCGAGCAGACCCCAGAGCACCACGGCAGCGACGAGCACGCCCGCAATGCCGACGATGCCCCAATCGATGGGCGTATTCTTCGCCTCCGAGGCAAGCTCGCGGGGCTGCTCTGGCACCTGATTCGGGTCAAAGTCAGACTCGACGAGCATATTCTGCAGCTGGCTCGTCGCCGACTGCGCCTCCAGCTTGTCGTCGACCGTTTCGTAGGCCTGGGACTCCTCGCGCAGCGTTTGCACGTCTCCCGCTGCGAGAGGACCTTGGTAGATTGCATCGTTCGGCGTGTCAGCCTCGCTAGCGCCCGTCGCATCAGACGCGCGAGATGCGGCGGAACTAGCCCCCTGGTTCGTTTCGTTCTCTCGATTAGTCATAGGAACCAGGGTGTGCCAAATTCGCACACACTTCAAATAAAAACCACGGCCATGACCTGCACCAATCGCATTTTCCCAGGAAAATTACAGGATTTGTACCATGAATTTAAGGCAGGC
This sequence comes from Corynebacterium phoceense, assembly GCF_900092335.1. GTDB lineage: Bacteria > Actinomycetota > Actinomycetes > Mycobacteriales > Mycobacteriaceae > Corynebacterium > Corynebacterium phoceense. The sequence goes on along the minus strand of NZ_LT596208.1, from coordinate 244,273 downwards.
TCCTCGGCGCGACCTGCACTTATGGGACAAGGGCGACGTGGACCTATAACGATTATGCAACAATCCCCAAAACTGTGAGCCAGATTATGGATTCCTCTTCTATCGTGGCGCGCGCGAGGTCGCTAGTGGCCACCACAGGCCTAGCCTTCGCGGCTGGCGAGGTAGGCATCATAGAGCTCGCGGTTGCTCACCGCGGTGCCCGCCGCGGCCTGCTTGCACGCGTCCTTCGCGCGCACCCCATCGGCGACGAGCTCGGTAACGCGTGCGACGAGGTCGTCCAGGCTCACTTCTTCGGGCCCTCCCCCATCGAGCACGACAGTGATTTCGCCGCGCGCATGGTCGACGGCCCACTCGGCGAGCTCGCCCAGCGTGCCGCGCTTGACCTCCTCGTAGGTCTTGGTGAGCTCGCGACACACGGCGGCGCGACGCTCGGGCCCGAGGATGGAGGCGGCATCGGCAAGCGTGTCGGCGAGGCGGTGCGGAGACTCGAAGAAGACGACGGCGCGCGGCTCCGTGCGCAGGGACTCGAGCCAGGCCCGGCGCGCGCCCTGCTTGCGCGGGGCAAAGGCGTCGAAGATGAAATGCCCGACACCAAGACCGGACAGGGCGAGGGCCGTGGGCGCGGCTGAGGGCCCAGGCAAGCAGGTCACCGGAACACCAGCCTCCGCCGCGGCGGCGACGATGGAATGGCCGGGATCGGAGACGAGCGGCATACCGGCGTCCGTGACGACGAGTACGGTGCCGCGGCGGGCGGCATCGATAAGCTCGGCGGCACGCTCGGCCTCGTTGTGGTCGAAGTTGGAGACGACCTGGCCGGTCATCTCCACGCCGAGCGCCGCGGCGAGATTGCGTGTGCGGCGCGTGTCCTCAGCCGCGATGACGTCTGCCTGGGCAAGCGCCTGCATCAGCCGCGCGGACGCGTCCCCGATATTGCCCAACGGCGTGGCGGCAAGGACAACCCCGCGGGGCAGCGGTTCAAGGTTCGGGAAAGTGAAATTCGCGCTCATATCTCCCCAGCCTATAGCCCCACCCTCAGGCGTGTGTCCCCTAGACTCTTAAGACTGTGAGTACCGCTACCGTTTCGAAGTCTTCCTCGCACACCCGCCGCTCGCGTCTCTACGGCGCGCACGCGGTGCGCGATATCCCTGCGCCCCGGCGTTATCCGTGGACGCGGGCGGACACGTACTCGACGCTCGTCATAGCGTTTTTGGCGCTCGTCACCCGCTTCGCTGGGCTCACCGCCCCCGTCTCTGGCGGCACCCCCGTCTTCGACGAGAAGCACTACGTCCCACAGGCGTACGACATGGTGCGCAGCTGGGACAACCTGCTCATCGGCGGCATCGAGTCGAACCCGGCCTATGGCCTGGTCGTCCACCCGCCGCTCGCTAAGCAGATCACCGCGTTGTCTGAGATGGTCTTTGGCTACACGCCGCTGGGCTGGCGACTCATGGCAGCGCTCTTTGGCGTGGGCGTCGTGCTCCTTACCATGCAGCTGGCCCGCGTCCTCTCCGGCTCGTGGAAGGTCGCGACCTTCGCGGGTCTCATCGCGGCCTTTGACGGCGTCTTGCTCGTCACCGCGAAGTTCGGCATGCTCGATATCTTCCAGGTCTTCTTCGTCGTCCTCGCCGCCTACTTGCTCGCGCGCGACCACGAACAGATGCGCATGCGCCTCCACACCGCCTGGGCCACCGGCGGCATGGGTGACTCGGACTTCGGCCCGCGCTTTGGTTTCCGTTGGTGGCGCTTCGCCGCGGGCGTCGCGCTCGGCCTGGCGCTGGCCGTAAAGTGGTCTGGCCTCTACTTCATCATGTTCTTCGGCCTGCTCAGCGTGTTTACGGACCTCGCGCTGCGCCGCCGCTACGGCGTGCGCCGCTACGTGGTGGGCACGCTCGTGCGCGATACTCCCGCGGCGCTCGCCTCCCTCGTGCTCGTGCCGGTGCTCGTCTACGTGTGGTCCTGGCGCTCGTGGTTCGCCTCGGAGACCTCCGTCTACCGCCACGCCAAGGTGGACGGCACCATCCCGGATGACTCCTTCCTCCAGCATTTCCCGGAGCCCGTCGCTGGCTGGTTCTACTACCACCAGTCCGTCCTCGAGTTCCACGCGTCGCTGACCTCGTCCTCCGGCCACTCCCATCCGTGGGATTCCAAGCCGTGGGCATGGCTCGTTGCCGCACGCCCCATCCTCTATTACTCCAATACGGACACCACGTGCCTGGGCGGCCAAGACTGCAAGCAGATGCTCTTCCTCTTCGGCACACCGATTATCTGGTGGCTCACCATCCCCGTCCTGCTCTGGGGCCTGTGGTCACTCGTGATCCGCCACGACCGCCGCTTCCTCCTGCCGCTCGTCGGCTTCGCCGCGGCCTTCCTGCCTTGGCTCGCCTCCTTCGACCGCCAGATGTACTTCTTCTACGCCGCGACGTTTATCCCCTTCGTCATCATCCTCCTGGCGCTCACGCTGGGCCAGATAGCTGGCACCGGCAAACCCGTGAAGAACGGCTTTGTCCACGCCCTCGGCGGCGACACGCTGCGCTGGGGCACCGCGGGCGTCCTCCTCTACCTGTGCGCCGTGGTCGCTTTCTTCGCCGTCTTCAGCCCCCTGCTCTATGGCTTCGCCATCCCGAACTGGTATTACAACTCGATCATGTGGCTGCCCAGCTGGCAGTAAGCCCTCAACGACTACGGCCCGCGCCCACCCTCCGGTAAGCGCGGGCCACAGTCGTTTTACGCCGGCTGTGCCGCCGCCTGCTTCCACAGCGCGCGCAGCATATAGCCGCGGTCTGCCAGCCACGTGGTCACCAACGCGGCAATCGCCCCGGCCAGCGAGAGCAGCGCGTATACCTGGCTGGAATCCAGTGTGCCCAGCGCCACGTCGCGCACCACAAAACCGAGCAGGAACATGAACATCGTGCCCACGATGGGCAGCACGCCCGGCGCGGACGCGGGGCGCCACACGCAGTAGAATAAGCCCATGCCCAGGCCAAAGCGCAGGGCGGCGGCCTCGATGAGAAGGCGCGCCTTATCCGGGTCGGCTCCTGGATCGAGCGTGCCGCCATCCGTCCATTGCGCCACGCCGGAGGAACTTCCCACCACGGCGATGGCCCACGCGACGAAGATGACGCCCATGAGCGCCATGAGCACGCGGCCTACTGCCAGGCCCGTCTGCCGCGCGGCGGAGACGGCACGCCACTCCGGTTCCACGCCGGCGAGGATAACCTCCGAAAGATCCTGCGGCGGCGACATGCCGTCCGAAACCGACTCACCTAAGAATCCTGCGAGCGTCGAGACTTTCTCCGCGTAGGCGGCGCACTCGGGGCAGCCCGCGAGGTGGGCGTCAATGACGTCATCCTCCAGCGCGTAGGCCTCGCCGTCCAGGCGCGCGGAGATCGCCGCCTGCACGTCCTCATGCTTCAACACGGCTCAACACTCCATCCAGGCTGGCGCGGCCCGCGCCAAAGACGACAATCATCAGCAATGACCCTACCAACACCAGTGGGTACTCAAAGCCACCGTCTGTGGCAAAGAGCCCCTGACTCAGATGCACGAAGTAGCCCGCAAGCGCCATAACGACAGCAAGCACCCCCGCCGCAGCCGTGGTGAGCAGCCCGACCACGAGCAGCGCGCCGCACACCATCTCGATGATGGCCGTGAGCCACGCAGACAGGGTGGGCTGGATAATCCCCCACTGTCCAAAGAGCGCGGCCGTTGCGTCTATGCCGGTAAAGAACATCTTGTCCACACCGTGCGCGACAAAGATGACGCCCAGCAGGGCACGAAAGACAAGAAGTGCGGCATCACGTACGGCGGGTTTATCCATGGTGATTAGACTACCTGTAACCCCCGCCGCGAAAGGAGTGCCCATGACGCAGATGTTCTGGACGCAACTCGACACCCCGATTGGTTCGCTCACGCTCATCGCGGACGAGGAGCACCTGCTCCATATCCGCTTCGACGAGTATTTGCCGAAAGGCGCCATGGGCTGCCGCACGCCGCTTCTTGAGGAGGCCGTCCGTCAGCTCGAGGAATACTTCGCTGGCACCCGCCAGGACTTCGACTTACCGCTCGCGCCCGCTCGCGCGGGCTTCCACGCCAGCTGCCAGGCGCACCTTTCCCATATCCCCTACGGCGAGCGCCGCACCTACGCCCAGCTTGCCGATGCCGCCGGCAACGCCCGCGCCTCCCGTGCCGCCGGCACGGCCTGCCGCACCAACCCGTACCCCATCGTCGTGCCCTGCCATCGTGTGGTGCGCTCCGACGGCCAGCTCGGCCACTACCTCGGCGGCGACGCTGCCAAACGCTGGCTCCTCGAACACGAGTCCGCCCACGCCGCGCGCTGACCCGACACCGTTCCGGGAACTTTTTGGCGTCATACGCAGTCCAATAGGAACATGAACGATTACATGACTCACAACAACGACCACCCCGACTTCGACCCCGCTTACGCCCCAGCCTGCGACGCCGACGCCGACGCTCGCCGTCCGCATCTCCACCCCGTGCCCGATTTTCCCACCGCAGCCTCGGAGCCGCCGGTCTCGCTCATCGTGGGCACCGACGGCCTGGCCCGCCCCGTCTGGGCGGCGACGGATCCTGTCCTCATGCAGTACTACGACACGGAATGGGGCATGCCGGTCTACGACGAGCGCGGACTCTTCGAACGCCTCGTTCTCGAGGGCTTCCAGTCCGGACTGTCGTGGGCCACGGTCCTCCACAAGCGTCCCGCCTTCCGCAAAGCTTTTGCGGATTTCGTCCCCGACGCCGTCGCCGCCTTCGACGAGAACGACGTCGAGCGTCTCATGAATAATGCCGCCATCATCCGCAACCGCCGCAAGATCGAGGCCGCGATCACCAACGCCCGCGCCACCGTGGCGCTGCGCGAAGAAGGCGGACTCCCGGACCTCCTGTGGTCCTTCCGCCCAAACGAGACTCCCGCTCCCCGCACCGCGGATGAGGTACCGTCCACGTCCACCGAATCACGCGCCATGGCTCGCGCACTGAAGAAGGCCGGCTTCACCTTCGTCGGGCCCACGACGTGCTTCGCGCTTATGGAGGCCGTGGGCATGATCGACACGCACCTGCTCGGCTCACACCGCCGCGGCACCTCCGGACTCTGGAACGTTCCGGAGTTCTAGTCTCTGGCGGGCTACCCGTTCCTTGCAAGAATCCCCTCTGCGAAGCGTTCGCAGAGGGGATTCTTGCAAGGAACGGGTTAACCGGCGCGGCGTGCGGAGAGCTCGTCGCGCAGCTCGCGGCGGTTGACCACGTGGGCGCCGCCCAAGTCATCGTCGCCGGGTCCGCGCAGATCGTAGACCGGCAGGAAGTCGAAGTCGGGGCTCTCGTCATCGACCTCGAGGACCACCGCGCCCGGGCGACGCAGCTTACGCGGGATGGCGAGCTCCTCGTCCTGAGCCGTGCGCACGCCCAAGCGCGCGCGACGTAGGGCCTTGACGCGGCGGCGGCGCAGCTCGGTCTCCGCGCGTGTCTGGTTGCGCAGTGCCACGAGGTACGCGACGGTCGCGATGCCCAGGATGGCGGCGATCCACCAGGTCCAGCCGCCGACCACGATGCCAAGCCCCACCGCGGCGACGTCGAGTACCGCGAACAACACAAGCACGCGCTGGCGGCGCTGATAGCGCGTCACGCGCGCCGCAGAATCCGCGACCGGGTCCCAGCCGCCGCGGCCCAGGCGACGCTGCGCGAACTCGAGCTCATCGTTCGACAGGTCAGTGTCCGACTCCTCGTGCGCTTCGCCCTCGGTCTCCGCGGTGTCAGCCTGAGCTTCCTCGGCAACTTCTGCTTCTGCGTCGGCGCTGTCACCCCCGACAGGATCTGCTTCAGACTCAACCTCGGCGTCAACGGCGGGCGCGGGATCAACGGCGCCCGGGGACAGCAGGTCCACTGGCGAGGTATAGGAGTCGTCGTAGGCGTAGGCGTCCTCAGCGGCCTCAGGTGCCGGGGCCGTGAAGGCCTCGACCTCGTCGGCGACGACGTCGAGCTCGGGCGCGTTCTTCGCGTCGGCCATGGACTCTTCAAAGACCGGTTCGTCGACGAGCGCATCATCTTCGGCGTCGTCGGAAGCGACGTCAGCGTCACGCTCGGTGCCGCGACGGAACCGAGCACCCGCAGCGGCCTTCGCATTAGCGGCCGCGCGCTTGATGGTCATGCGGGAGCCGTCTTCGCTGGCGTGCGCGTCATCACGGGAGCGCGCCTCGTCCGGGTTGCCTTCGCTGAAGTCAACGGGTGCGTCGTCGTGTGCGACGGCGTCATCCGCGTACTCGTTGACCGCATCGAGCTCATCAGCGGAGACGTGGACGTCGCGGGGGCTCAGGCGCGGGCGACGCGAGCCGAGGACCTCGCCGGAGTCGCCGTTGAAGAGCACGCGCGTGTCGTCAAAGGCCTCGCCGGTGTGCTTGACGGGACGCTGCGAGCGCAGCAGCCACGGCGCAAGCAGAAATAGCCACACCACGATGATGAGGACGATGATGGCACCGGTGGACATGGAGCACCTTCCCTAGACGGACAGTTGGCGAAAAGTCTAGTGCTACATACACGCTTATGCGGGGAGCGCAGCGCCGACACGCCGAGGTCGTGAAGCTTGTGACTCGTGTGTCGATCGGGTGTCCCCGCGTCGCGCCGTGTCGCGCCGCAGTCACCCGTGGCGCACTAGAGGATCCGGCCCGCCGCACGCAGCCGTGCCGCGGCCGTCGAGTCGTAGTCATCGATGTTGATGGCCACGAGGTGATGGTCGTGCCACTCGCCGTCGATGTGGAGGTTGCGGCGCAGGTAGCCCTCGTCGCGGAAGCCGCAGTGGTGAAGCACCGCGCCCGAGGCGGGGTTGCCCGGCATATACGTCGCCGTGACGCGGTGGAGGCCCACCCGATCAAAGGCATGGTCGACCCCTAGAGCGCACGCGGCCGTGGCCACGCCGGCACCCTGGAACGCGGAGAAGACCCAGTAGCCAATCCAGCATTCGCGGATGGCGCCGTGTTGGATATTGCCCAGCGTCACTTGGCCCGCAAAGTCACCCCCTACGGTGATAGCAAGTGGGACGATGCTTCCCTCCCGGGCCGAGGACCGCAGGAAGGACAGGTGATTGTGCCACGCCGCACGCGTGTGCGCGGCCTCCCAGCCCGTTGGCGCGGTGGGTTCGACGGGGCGCAGATAGCACTCGTCGAGCACGCGCATTTGGCGCCAGTCCTCGCCATCGCGGCTGAGCACGGGGCGCAGCTGCACGAGCTCGCCGCCGGGAATGCGCACGGCAGGCGTCGCCTCCGGCCAGCCGGGGTGATACGTATCAGTGGGGCCAGTCGCCGGGGTATCGAAGCGACGGCCAAAGAAATTCCACATCTAGTTGCGCTGCGTAATGAACAGGACGTCGACCACATCGCCCGGGCGAATATCCGTGGCGTCTTCCGGCACGCGGATGATCGCGTTGGCGTGAGACAGGCCCGCGAGCAGGTGCGCGGGGGCACCCGCAGCACCTCCCAGGCCTTCCACGAGGTAGTCCGCTGTCTGGGCGTCGCGCATGAGCCGCGCACGGATGTAGCCGCGGCGGCCGGGACGCGACTCGATGTGGTTGAGCGCACGGGCACGCACGACGCGGCGCGCACCGACGCGCTTGCCCAGGCTCAAGCGAATGAGCGGGCGCACGAAGACCTCAAAGATGACGAGCGCGGAGACCGTATTGGACGGCACGAGGAACGTCGGCACACGGGACTCGCCCAGCACGCCAAAGCCCTGGACCGAGCCCGGATGCATGGCCACGCGCGTCGTATCGATATCGCCGAGCTGGTCGAGGACCTTACGGATTTCGTCGGCGCCAGCGCCGCCCACGGCACCGGAGATGACCACGATTTCCGAACGCGCAACGTGCGTCTCAATGGTTTCGCGAATACGGCGCGGCTCGCCCTCCACGAGGCCCACGCGGTGCACATCCGCTCCGGCCTCCTTCGCCGCCGCCGCGAGCGCATAGGAATTGACGTCGTAGACCTGGCCCAAGCCGGTCTCCTTGTCGATATCGACGAGTTCCTTGCCATAAGAAATGATCGTCACGCGCGGGCGCGGATAGACGAGCACCTTACTGCGACCCACGGCCGCGAGCAGCCCGATGTGCGCCGGGGTGAGCACCGTGCCGGAACTCACCGCGACATCGCCGGGCTGGATATCGTCGCCCACGCCGCGCACGAAGTCACCGGAGCGCACGGGACGCAACGCTGTGACGCGCTTGCGCCCGCGGTCGGTCCATTCCAGCGGAAGGACGGCATCGGCAAGCGTGGGCAACGGCGCGCCGGTATAGACGCGCACAGCCTGCTTGGGCTGCAGACGCAGCGGCTGGCGCGAGCCCGCGGGGACCTCGCCCACGACGGGCAGGGAGCGCTCCACCGAGCTTGCCGATGCCGCCTCCTGCGCCGCCGCGCCCTCCTCACCNCACCGCGTACCCGTCGATGGCCGCCTGCGGGAAGCCCGGCAGCGGCTCATTGGCTTGGACCTCCTCGGCGCTCATGAGGCCTAAAGCATTCGCAATCGCGATACGCACGGGTTCCGGGGTGACCGCCACCTGTGTGATGAGCTCTAGCTGTTCCTCAACTGAACGCATGGATGATCCATCTCCTATCGAAGGGTGTTACTCAGCAGCGTGCTCGGCTTCATAAGAAGCCAAGATAGCCTTGAGTGATTTATACAGCGCCGGGCCGTATTTGTCCGAACGCAGACCAAAATCGACACATGCCGGAATGTAACCGCCCGGGTTACCGAGATCGTGGCGCGTGCCGTGGTGGATGACCACGTGGACGGGCTCGCCGGCGTCGATGAGCAGATCGATGGCGTCGGTAAGCTGCAGCTCGCCGCCCTTGCCCGGAGTGATCTTGCGCAGGGCATCAAAGATCTTGCGGTCAAGCAGGTAGCGGCCGGTGGCCACGAGGTTGGACGGGGCGTCCTTGGGCTCTGGCTTTTCCACCATGCCCACGACCTTCTTCACGTTGTCGTTGTCCGTGTCTTCGACCTCGAAGACGCCGTAGTTGAACGTCTCTTCGCGCGAGACCTCGACGGCGCACAGCACGGAGCCCCCCAGCTCACGGCGCACGCGCGCCATGTCCTCGAGCACGGTGGCGGGCATGACGATGTCGTCTGGGAGCATGACGGCGAAGCAATCCTCGTCGTCATCGAGAACGGACTCGGCCAGGCCCACAGCGTGGCCCAAGCCCAATGGCTTATCCTGCGGGATGGAGACCGGCTTGATGATCTTCGCGGCGCGCTCGACCTTGGCGGCCTGCTCATCCTTGCCGCGGGACTGCAGCGTCGCGACGAGCTCAGGGAACTCATCGAAATGACGCATGACCTCCTGCTTATTGGGAGCGGTGATGATCGCCAAACGGGCTGCGCCCAAAGACGCGGCCTCCTCTGCGATGAGTTCGATACCCGGGGTATCAACCACGGGGAGAAGTTCTTTAGGCACCGTTTTGGTAGCGGGAAGGAAGCGGGTGCCCATGCCAGCGGCAGGGACGACGACCGTTTTCACGCCCAGCGGAGCCTCGTCACATGTAGTAGCCATAACGGCCAGCCTACCTGCTACGCCCTCTCATCTTGTGAACCGACTACTGTTTTACGGTGTGATTGACGCAAAATTTGAGTCGAAGAAGCGCCTGCGCACCGAGCTCACCGCAGCACGCCGCGCGTTCGCCGCGACCCCCTCANTACGCCAGCGCGGCCGAGGTATGGCTGCCCATCTCCGGCGACGACGGCCAGCTCCTCTGGGCACGCTACGAAGGCGCCGAGTCGCTCGCCCCGGGCGCGCTAGGGATTGGCGAGCCCACGGGCCCGCGCCGCGACTCGAGCCTGCTGGCCGAGTTGGACCTTATCTTCGTGCCAGCACTCGCGGTCTCCCCCGCCGGGGTGCGCATGGGCAAGGGCGCGGGCTACTACGATCGCGCGCTCGCGGGCGTGGACACGGACACCCTCGTCCTTGTCTTCGACGACGAGGTGCGCGAGGACGTCCCCGCCGAGCCGCACGATGCCGTGATGAACGCGGTACTTACGCAGTCGGGCGTACGCGCGCTGCCGCTGTCCTAGAACTCCTCCGCCGCGGCGGGAACCTTTGGGCGGAGCGCGCAGTCTAATGAGGCATGAAGCTTTCCATTCGACTCGCGCATGCGCGCCAACAGTTGTCCACGCCGGGGCGCGGGCGCACGCTCATCCTGCGCCGCGAGTTCGCAGGGGCGCTCGTGCTCGCGGCGGGGCTCAGCGCGGCCGCCAGTGTGCGCGAGCACCCGCAGGTCTACGTTTTTGCCCGTGACGTCCCGGCGGGCTCGGTGGTGGGCGACGGCGACGTCGAACTGCGCCGCGTGCCCAAGGAAGTGATTCCCGCCGCAGCACTGGGACCGGAGGACACTCCGGCGGGCTCCGTGCTCGTCGCCGCGGGCAGCGTTGGTGAGGTCCTCACGCCCGCCCGATTGCTGGGGGTGAGTGATACCACACAAAGTTTTTCGGACCCAGGATTGCACATGGTGCCTCTCAAACTGGCCGAGCCCGACATCGCGGCGTTGCTCCACCACGGCGACACCGTCAGCATCGTGACGGCCGCCGCGCCACCCGGTGCCGGGGTCGCCGACGCCGGTCCGGACGACGGAATTCCTGTGGCTGATGCAACTCCAGAGACGAGTGCAGCGGCGCTCGTCGCTGCAGGTGGCAGGGTCGTGGCGACGGCGCTACCCGAGGGCGGTAAGGGGCAGGCGCGCCCCGGAACGATTCTCGTAGCGCTGCCCGCCACGGAGGCTGACCGCGTCGCCGCGGCGAGCCTCAGCGGACCCCTTACCGTCGTCATCACCGGGCCCCGAGCGACGGGATGATCTCAAATCCTGAGAAATTTTTTGCAGGAATTTACGTCGGGCACAGCGGTGTACAGGTGGCATACAGGGAGAATAAATAGCATTGCTGCCGTGCTTAACCTACACTTCTACCAAGTTAAGAAATCTATGCTCCGGTAATCATTTCCACTAAACGAGACGATTCCGGATATTTTTATGGAAAGGAACCCCATGCTCAAGGGTTTTAAGGACTTCATTCTCCGCGGCAACGTCATCGAACTGTCTACCGCCGTCATTATCGGTTCTGCGTTCACGGCCATCGTCACCGCCGTGTCCGATCACCTCATCAACCCGATCATCGCCCTCTTCGGCGGTGCCAACGTTAATGGTTTCGCCTACCACCTCCGCGAGGGCAACGAGGCTACCCTCGTCGACCTCGGCGCCATCATCACCGCTGCTCTGAACTTCCTTATCGTCGCCGCCGTTGTGTACTTCATCATCATCATGCCGATGAACAAGTTCAACGAGGCCGCTCAGCGTCGCAAGGGCATCGACCCGGAGGAACCGGCTCCGACCACCGAGGAGCTCCTCACCGAGATCCGCGACCTGCTCGAGGCTAACAAGGCTGGCGCCGTCTCGTACGACGAGAAGGCCACCAACAACCGCGAGACCGATCTCGACGGTGGCCGTCACCAGGCATAAGTAGCCGCGCACTCGCGCTGCCGCACCAAGCCCGGGCGCTCTTCTGCTACGAAGAGCACCCGGGTCTTTTCTATGCGCGACACACAAAAGCACTGTCCCGAAAGCCATGTGCCCTGGTCGCGGTCTTCTCCTTCGCGGGAGAAATTCTTCGCGACCTGGGATTATTGCTTTCGGGACAGTGCCGTCGTCGGAACGGAGATTTCAGTGAGGACGATCTGGCGCACAGGATTCGGGCAGGGGTTTAGGCGCCGTAGTGCGGCGGCTGTTGCGCGCGGTAGAACTCCTCGCCGGTGAGTTCCTCCCCTGCCGCAGCGGCTTCATCGTCGACGGGCACGGCGCGCTCGCCGTCGGGGCCAAAGGCCGACTGGAACGGTGGACGGTCGGCGGTGCGGTCGTAGTTGGGGGCATCGGAAAGCCGTGTCGCGCGCCGACGCTTGCGGGGCTGAGTCATAGCTGCCTCCTAGACGCTGTAGCGCTGGAGCTGGTCCACGAGGTGGTGGACGAGCGCCGGCAGGGTGGCCATGCCATCGCGCAGGGCCGCACGCGAGGACGCCAAGTTCACCACGACGGTGGAGCCGGACACACCGGCGATGCCGCGGGACACGCACGCGTCGACGGCGCCACAGGCCTGGCCCGAGGAGCGCAGGGCCTGGGCGATGCCTGGAACCATCTGGTCGAGGACGTCGCGGGTAGCCTCCGGCGTCTTATCGCGCGGGCCCACGCCTGTGCCGCCGACGGTCACCACGAGATCGACGCCGCCCACGACGGCGGTCTCGATGGCCTGGCGAATCTTGGACTTCTTCGACTTCACCACGAGGCACCCATCGACCTGGAACTCGGCCTCGACGAGCAGCTCGGTGACGAGACGGGTGGTCTCATCCGTCATCTCATCCGGGTGGTCCGTGATGAGGACAGCGAGCGCGCGGCGCGGGGCCTGAGCGCGGGATTCACGCTCCGTGGCGATGAGGAAATCATCATCCGGCTCGGCGATGTCCATGAGCGCCTGCGAGGACTGGGCGTCCAGATCCAAGCCGGCCAGTGGATCGCCAGCGTGCGGGGTGTCTACGGGAGACGTCATGCGCCCTCCTCTTCTTAGGGGATGTACGGTGTTCCTTAATTTACTCGCTCGTGAGGGTTACCTCTACCTGTCGCGGAGAATCCTCCCCTTCGGAGGTGACCTCGAGGGTAACGGTGGCGCCGAATTCCTGGGAACGGGTCGCGGCGATAAGCGAGTCAGCAGAATCGATGAGCCGTTCGTTGACGCGGGTGATAACGTCGCCTTTCTTGAGCCCCGCCTTGTCCGCCGGGCTGTTCGGCTCGACGCCGGCGACATAGGCGCCATCGAAAAGCTGCTGCGCGGCAACCTGCACGCCGAGCATGGGGTGGGTGACCTCTCCCTTGTTGATGAGCTGGTCCGCCATGCGCTTCGCAAAGACGGACGGGATGGCAAAGCCCAGGCCGATGGACCCCGCCTCAGACGAGGAGGAGCCGGACGACAGCGACGCGATCATGGAGTTCATGCCCACGAGCTTGCCGTTCATGTCCACGAGCGGGCCGCCGGAGTTGCCGGGGTTGACCGCCGCGTCCGTTTGGATGGCGTCGATGAGCGAGGACTCGCCGCCTTCTTGGGAGGCACGCACTGGGCGGTTGAGCGCGGAGACGATACCCGAGGTCACCGTCGCGTTTAGCCCCAGCGGGGAGCCCACGGCGACGACCTGTTGTCCGACCTTAAGCGAGGAGGAGTCGCCGAACTCGAGGTACGGCAGATCCTGCACGTCGTCGATCTTGATAATACCCACGTCCGTGTTGGCGTCCGAAGCAATCACCCGCGCGGTGTGCTTGGAGCCGTCGTTCAGGGTGACCTCGAGCTCGCCCTGGCTCGCGTCCGCGATGACGTGATGGTTGGTGAGCACGTAGCCGTCCGGCGAAATAATGGAGCCGGAGCCCGACTCGACAGCGGTGCGCGTCATGAGCTGAATGGCGACGACGGACGGCAGCACCTTGGACGCGACATCCTCAATGCCGGAGTCAGAGTTAGTACTATCGCCCGAGGGCTCGGTATTCGACACCGGCTGGTTGAGTACCTCGTTGACGGTGGCGGTGCCGGAGTCATCGCTATTCTTCGAGACAACAACACCGGTAATCGAGCCTGCGGCCACCGAACCGGCCAGCATGAGCGCCAAGGCGGCGGGCAGACTCACCGACTTCTTCGACTTCTCAGCACGCGGGGCCACGGCTGTGGGGGCGGCGCCGTAACCCGCGCCCGCCCCTTGCCCCAACCACGCGGCGTAGGGCTGCTGGCGCTGCGCCGATTGCGCCGCCTGAGCTGCCTGCGCAGCCTCCGTGCGCGGCTGGTTCCAGCCCTGCGAATACGTGGGACTCGGCTGGCCCTGCGCTGCTATCTCGCGGGTCTCGTCGAAGCGCTCACCACGGGAACCTGCGGCATCCCCTGCCGGGGTTGCCGTCGAACCATAATGAGCCTCGGAGCCATAGGGCTCCTTATCCGCTACGCGCTCTGTGTCCTCTGCTGCGTGAGAGTTCGTGATATCGCTATTATCCGCCGAGTGGCCGTCCTGCGGCTCGCTCTGGTTCTTGTTCCAGAAAGTCATGCGACTTATTGTGCAACGAATGGCTGAGCCAACTCTGCAACTAATCTGCGAGTCCGCTTAGAAATACTGGCAATAAACTGTGGGCCTTGTGGCTGCCCGCGCGCCGGGAGATTAGCGCTGGTTAAACCACCGCTTGGCGAATTCTTCCTTGCGCTCGCTGGCAGTTTCTCCTGCGTCGACGCCGGCGTCCTCGTAGACCTCGCCATCACCTGGGTGGCCTGGGACGATCACCTCCATGCGCGTGCCGCCATCTGCGGACTCGCGCACAGTAATCGTGCCCTCGTGACGCTCGATAACCTGCTTCACGATGGCCAGGCCTAGACCGGAGCCCGGCATAGACCGTGCCTCGGCGGAACGATAGAAACGCTCGAAGACCTTCTCGCGATCCTCGACGGGAATGCCGGGGCCCGAGTCGTCGACGCGCAGGCGCATTTCGTAGTCGCTGATTTGGCGCATGGACACGCGCACGGTGCCTTGCGGCGGCGACCACTTGGCTGCGTTGTCCATGAGGTTGAGCGTCGCGCGGCCCAAGGCGAACTGGTCGCCCTCCATGATCCACGGCGAAATGCGGATCTTGAAGTCCACGTCCGGACGGCGGCGGCGTGCACGCTCGAGGGAGGTTTCCAGCACCTCGTGAAGCTCGACGGTCTCGGTTTGTTTCTCGGCCGCGTCCTCGCGCGCCAAGTCAACGAGATCGCCGATGAGCGTGGACAGCTCCGTCATCTGCGCCAACACGTCGTCTTCCAAGTCCTTGCGGTCTTGGTCGGAGATATTGGCCGTCGTGCCCGGGCGGTTGAGCATCATGAGTAGCTCGATATTGGTACGCATAGACGTCAGGGGCGTCTTGAGCTCGTGGCCGGCGTCGGCCACGAACTGGGATTGGCGCTTGCGAGACTCCTGCAGCGCCACGAGCATCTCGTTGAAGGAGATGGTGAGCTGCGCCATCTCATCGCTACCCACCACAAGGATGGGACGAAGGTCGCCCGTCTGCGTCACGTAGTCAGCGGCCTTCTGCAGGCGCGTAATCGGCCGCAGACCGGACTTCGAGACCCACATGCCAGCAAGGATGGCGGCAAGGATGCCCAATGCCGTAATGACAACGAGGACCGTTCCCAGCGTCGTGATAAGCGCGTTGATATCCGTCAAATCACGGGCCACGACAACGAGCGAGCCATTGTCGTGCCGTTTGGCCACGATGCGCTCACCGCCCACGGTGCGCACGGACGTGGAGGACCCAGCGCCCGAAAAGCTAAATTCACCGCCCACGGGTATCGAGTCGCCGTACACGAAAGCCCAGTTAGGCGGTGAAAACGCCACGCGGGTGTCCGGGTGATAGGCCTTGTAGGAGTCGATGACTTGGGTAATCTGCTCGTTCGATTCCAACTTCATCGTGGTCTCGAGGAGCGAGGTCACGTCACGCCCAAGCATGCGATCCACGTTCGCGGTGAGCATTGCAGACACGGCCGCGTACGTCGCCAAGGTCGTGATGGTCACGACGATGGCGACGACCACGCCCGTCACAAGTGACAGGCGCCACTTCAGTGGCGCCCGCTGCTCCCATCCGCTCGCCTCGCCCCAGGGCTCGGTACGCGGATCAAATCCAGATTCAGCGGAAGCCACAGCGTCAGGCGCGGGCTTCCTCAGAATCACGGAGTCGTCTCCCTCAGCACGTAGCCCACGCCACGCACGGTGTGGATGAGACGTGGCTCGTTGCCCGCCTCCGTCTTCTTACGCAGGTAGCCGATGTAGACCTCGAGTGCGTTGCCGGAGGTTGGGAAGTCGTAGCCCCACACCTCTTCGAGGATGGTGTTACGAGAGAGCACCTTGCGCGGGTTCTCCATAAGCAGCTTCAGCAAAGAGAATTCCGTGCGAGTGAGCGAAATGGCGCGGTCGCCGCGCGAGACCTCGCGTGTGTCCCCGTCGAGCTTGAGGTCCTCGAACGCCAGCTTGGTGCTCGCCGCCGGGCGGGAGCTCGCGTTCGCATCAGCCGCGGCACGCCGGACGAGGGAACGCACGCGAGCCAAGAGCTCCTCGAGAGCGAAAGGCTTGGGCAGGTAATCGTCCGCGCCAGCGTCGAGACCAGCGACACGATCAGAGACACCGTCACGCGCAGTGAGCATGAGAATCGGACGACCCCAGCCTTCGCTACGCAGCGTGCGACAGACCTCGAGACCATCCATGTTCGGCATGTTGACGTCAAGAACCATGATGTCCGGGTTCTCGTCCTGGACGATCGTTATCGCCTCAGCGCCATCGGACGCGAGGAGGACTTCATATCCGTTAAAGCTCAATGAGCGGCGCAGCGATTCACGCACTGCCTGTTCGTCATCGACGACCAAAATTTTCATAGGCGCCATTATTCCTTATCTACACTGGGTTTTCGAAGTCCAAAGCCTTTATTAAGGATAGCGATCGGCGCGGTACGACGATGACGTCCCATAAAGCTCATCTGACCAAACACAACCTTAGAGATACGACTATTAAGGTGCAAGGTTCGACCGAAAATACAGAAACGCCCCACCCCCAAAAGGTGAGGCGTCAACTAGTTTTTACTACAGGGCACATGACCCTGCAAAACTAGAACTGCTCGACGTCGATGAGGCCGAGCTTCGCGGCCTTCACCAGACGGCGCGGGATGCGCACGGTCTGGCCGTCAATCTTCACTTCCTGAAGGGCGACGTTGTCAGCCTTCCACTGGGAGCGGCGAGCGCGCGTGTTCGCGCGGGACATCTTGAACTTAGGAGTTGCCATTTTCTACTATCCTCCTTACTTCGCAGACTTCTTCTTACGGCGGGCCATGCCACCGAAGCGCTGGTTGAACTTCTCGACGCGGCCAGCGGTGTCCATGACGCGCTGTGCACCGGTCCAGAACGGGTGGGATTCGCTCGTCACGTCAACGACGATGAGCGGGTACTCGTTGCCATCTTCCCACTCGACGGTGCGGTCGGAGGAGGCAGTGGACTTGGTCAGGAACTTGTGGCCAGTGCCAGCGTCCTGGAAGACCACCGGGTGGTAATCCGGGTGGATATCCTTCTTCATATATATCTTCCCTCAGGGTTGAACTACGGGTCGGTTCCTTGCGAGGCTTCGCCGCGCAGCCCCACTGGAGCCAGCCGGCAGCACGCGCATCCAAGGATCGTGCCCGAGTTGGGATGTATGTCGTGTACTAAAGATATCGAACACACGGTGTGGTACCCCTTTAAGTAAAGAGGAGCCAAGCACCCGCGCGTCGACAACTTGAACAATCATACAGGTCACACGACCTTAAAAGAAATCGCCTCCGCACACGCTGCGCTACGGCGCGATTAGGTAATTGACGTCTCGAACGGTAGACTTTCCCCTTGCTGTTGTCACAATGTACGTATAACGCCCCGTCTACTGGCGTTTTGCCAGCATGTTCCGCCGCTTACCTCACTTTAAAGCGCGCTGCCCCTCACGCAGATACATGCCGGACAAACAAAGCCATGATGTGGGCGGCTAGGAGAAAGAAGACCCATGTCGGCTATTTGCCAGGTAACGGGCCGCAAGCCGGAATTCGGCAAGCAGGTCTCGCACTCGCACCGCCGCACGTCGCGCCGTTGGAACCCCAATGTGCAGCGTCGTCGCTACTACCTGCCCTCCGAGGGCCGCACCATCACCCTGACCGTTTCTACTAAGGGCATGAAGATCATTGACCGCGACGGCATCGAGTCCGTCGTTGCGAAGATCCGCGCCCGTGGGGAGAAGATCTAACCGATGGCACGTAATGACATTCGCCCGATCATCAAGCTGAAGTCCACTGCGGGCACCGGTTACACCTACGTGACCCGTAAGAACAAGCGCAACAATCCGGATCGTATCTCCATGAAGAAGTACGATCCGATCGCCCGCAAGCACGTCGAATTCCGCGAGGAGCGTTAATCTATGGCTAAGAAGTCTAAGATCGCCAAGAACGAGCAGCGCAAGGAAATCGTCGCCCGCTACGCGGAGCGTCGCGCTGAGCTCAAGGCCATCATCAAGAACCCGAACACCTCTGACGAGGACCGCTTGGACGCACAGTTCGAGCTCAACCGTCAGCCGCGCGACGCTTCCGCGTCTCGCGTGCGTAACCGCGACTCGGCCGATGGTCGTCCGCGCGGCTACCTCCGCAAGTTCGGTCTGTCCCGTGTCCGTATGCGCGGCATGGCTCACCGTGGTGAGCTGCCGGGCGTTCGTAAGTCCAGCTGGTAAAGGGAGAAACGACCAATGGCTATGAAGCGTAATAACTCCAAGAAGTTCCGCATGGAACAGTCCCGTCGCCCGAAGAAGAACCCGCTCAAGGCAGAGGGTATCGAGAAGGTTGACTACAAGGACACCAAGACCCTGCGTCTGTTCATCTCGGATCGTCACAAGATCCGTTCCCGTCGCGTCACGGGTCTGACCCCGCAGCAGCAGCGCCAGGTCGCTACCGCTGTGAAGAACGCTCGCGAAATGGCTCTCCTGCCGTTCACCACCCGCTAAATCAGTAGCAGGGTTTCAACAGCGTTTGTACCCATCCCGCTTCCCACCTCGTGGGCGGCGGGATGTCGTGCTTTTCCACCTCTCTTTCTGCCCCGCAATGCATGCATTGCGGGGTGCTACTATTTCTTGCTAGCACAGATCCCCCTGAGCCTAGTGAATCAAGGAGCGTTGACACATGGCATTGCACCCTTCCCTCGTGGACTTGGGCGAACTCGCTGCCCGTTGCGAGTCCCCGGCGGCCGCCCGCGGTATTCTCGCGGAGGCACAGGACCTTGTGCGCAATGCCGTCGACCACCGCGAGGATGAGGTGGCACTCGCCGCGTGGTTCTCGCGCGTGCTTGCCGATGTCCTCCGTTCCCCAGGTCTGGACTCCCCCGTCCGGCTCACCGGAGCGGCGGCCACGGGCGACGCCATCCCCACGACCACCATCTACTGGCTCGGTGAAGACTCAGACCTCGAAGAGCTATTTGCATCCGTCGGACTCAAGGCCACGACGGGCAAGGACAGCGCCGCCAATCGTGTCGATGCCGGCCTGCCCGTGGGCACCGGCGGCGAGGAGCAGTTACTCGAGGAGGCACTCGCGCAACGTCCGCAGCCGCTGCGCGTCGTGGATGGCCTGCCGGATCGCGACGTCCTCGTCGACGTGCGCGCACACCTACTCTCCCCCATCGCCGCCATCGCGCGCTGGGCGGCCCCCGCGCCACGTCCCACGCCAGACCGCATCGCCATCGGCCACGAGCGTGAGCTTCTCACCTCCAGCCAGCGCGACGCGCTCACGCAGGCCTGGGAAACCGGTCTTGCGCTCGAGCTGCGCAACTGGCGCGACCACGTGGACGGCCACCCGCTGCGATTGGGCGATCTCCCACCGCTTGACCGCACGGCCTACGGCGCGGCCTGCCGCATGGTCGCCGCCGTGTTTGATGGCTTGCAGGCAAGCCAGAATTAAATTCTATTTGTTTATCGGGTAGTGTAGTCGTGTTAAGAGTAACGGTTTTCTGGAAGGAGGCGTCCCACCATGGCAGGTGCTGTAGGTAGGCCGCGTAAACATAGCCCTCGGCGCCGCGGCAGCACGGCGCGCGAGGAGATCCTCGACGCATCCGCTGAGCTCTTCACCACGCAGGGCTTCGCCACGACGTCTACGCACCAGATCGCGGAAGCCGTGGGCATTCGTCAGGCCTCGCTGTACTACCACTTCCCGTCCAAGACGGAAATCTTCCTCACGCTCCTGAATTCCACCATCGAGCCCTCTCTCGGTCTGGCCGAGGAGCTCGACCACTCGGAAGCCGAACCGGAGCTCATCCTCTGGGCACTTGTCGCCGCCGAGGCCCGCCTGCTACTCACCAGCGGTTGGAACGTCGGCCGCCTGTACCAGCTGCCGGTCGCCAACTCGGAGGAGTTCTCTGAGTACCACGAGGCCCGCACCGCGCTACAGAACTACTTCCGTAGCCACGCCCGCGCCATCGTCGGCGAGGATGACCCGCGCGTCGAGCTGCCCTTCCACATCGCACTTTCTGTCATCGAGATGCGCCCCAACAACGGCACGCCGCCCTATGAGCCGGCCCAGTCCATTCCAGACACCGCGGTCATGCTTGCCGATGCCGCCCTGGCCGCCCTCGGCGCCACCCCACCCGAAGACCGTTACGAGGCCACCCTCGAGTTGCTCAAGAACCGCAACGACTCCATCGCCACGGCCACGGCGAAGAAGCAGACCAAGAAGGCCACAAAGAAGCAGGCTACGAAGTAAATTCAGGCCAGTCCCCGCGCGCTCCCACCCCCACGGTGCGATCGCGTTTTACGTTTTCGTTGCACAGGTCACAGTTTTCACCTAACTTCAGTTACTAGTGATTAACTGAAATCTCGAGCCACGAACGGAGCCGTCCATGACCCCACCAGCTTCTACTAGCGGACTGCGCATCGCCGTCCTCCTCAAAGAGGTTCCCGATACCTTCGGCGAGCGCGCCCTCAATCTCACCACTGGCCTCGTCGAGCGCGCCACGAGTGACCCCGTCCTTGACGAAATCTGCGAACGCGCCGTCGAGCTCGCCCTCACCCTCGCCGCAGATCACCCCGCCTCGGAGGTCCACGCTTTCGCCATGGCTCCGGAGAACGCCACCGCCACCATTCGCAAGGCTCTCGCCATGGGCGCCGACGCCGCCTTCCACGTCACCGACCCCGCGCTCCTCGGCGCCGACCTCACGCTCACTGCTGAGGCCCTCGCCGCTGCCCTACGTCACGCCGGGGAACCCTATGACCTGATTGTTGCGGGCAACGCGTCGACAGACGGCATCGGCGGGCTCGTGCCTGCCATGATCGCCGCCTGGCTGGACATGCCGCACCTCAGCGAACTCACCGCCCTCACGCTTGATGGCACGACGCTCACCGGTGCCTGCGAGGACGCCGACGTCCGCGCCGAGCTGCCCGCCGTCGTCTCGCTCACCGAGGCCTTCCCCGACGGCCGCTTCCCGAACTTCAAGGGGATCATGGCCGCGAAGAAGAAGCCGCTCACCACGCTCGACCTCGCCGAGCTCGGCCTCGACGCCGAGGACTTTTCCGTCGCCCGCACCATCATGACCGCCGTGGCACAGCGCCCGCCGAAGGAGGCCGGGCAGAAACTCACCGACGACGGCTCGGCCGGCCAGGCCATCGCCGAGTACCTATTCGCCCACAAGCTTGCCGCCCAGCCGTCTTAGGAGACCACCATGACCGATATCATTCTCGTCATCCCTGACTTCACGCCAGACGGCGTGCCCGCTGCNTCCGTCCAGCTGCGCCTGCCCGTGAGCGCCCGCGCCACCGGCCTTGAACACGACAGGCAGGGTGTGCTCGCCCACCACGCGGCCTTCGGCGGCACTTTTACTTCCGTCTCCGCGCCCACCTTCGGCGCACCGCTCATCACGCTGCAGCCCGGCTCCATCGACCACCGCGCGCCGGCTGCCGAGCAAAACGTCACCGTGCTCGATGTCCCCGGGTCAGGCGCACGCCTGTCTATCACCCCGCGCGAGACGGCGCCCGCGTCGACGGACCGCCCCGGCCTCGTCGGCGCCTCCACCGTCGTCTCCGGTGGTCTGGGGCTTGGCTCCGCGGAGAATTTCTCACTCGTCACCGAGCTTGCCGATGCCCTCGGTGCCGCCGTTGGCGCCTCCCGCGCCGCCGTCGACGCAGGCTACATCGACCACACCGCCCAGGTCGGACAGACCGGCGTGACCGTGACCCCCGACCTCTATATCGCGCTCGGTATATCGGGCGCAGTCCAACACCTCGCCGGCATGCAGACCTCCAAACACATCATCGCTGTGAACAAAGACCCCGATGCCCCCATCTTCGATATCGCTGATCTCGGTATTGTGGGCGACGTCTTTGACGTTGTTCCGCAACTAATTGCCGCCCTCAAAGGGCACGGGGGTTAGGATCCGCCTATGAGTTCCGATAATTTGCGCCGCGGTTTGCCGCGCACGCCCGATGGCGAGCCTTGGCCGCCTGCCGCTTCTGCCCCCGCAGCGCCCTCCGCCGAAACTCCCACCCCACCTGCGCCTTCCGCTCCCGCCGAAGCAGCNCCCCGGCGAAGAAGGAGCCAAAGAAGTTTGGTCCGCTCAGCGTGGGCCAATGGATCGGCGCCGTGGTGGCGCTTGCCGTGGTCGCGGTGGTTCTCGTGTGGGCAGCGCGTGCCTACTTGGGCAGCGCGGGCGGCGAGGAGTTCCTCGCGAAGTACCCGGGACATGCGCCCATGCCAGACTCGGCGCCCATCGGCACGCCGGTGTGGCTCTCGTGGTCGCACTTCTTCAACGTTTTCCTCATGGTGCTGATCGTGCGTACGGGCTGGACGGTGCGCACTGAGCGTCGCCCCGCCGCTTACTGGAGCCCGAAGTGGAACCCCAAGCGCAAGATCAGTCTGACGCTGTGGCTGCACCAGGCGCTGGATCTGCTGTGGGTCATCAACGGCATCATCTTCTTTATCCTGTTGTTCGCCACCGGCCAGTGGATGAAGATCGTGCCCACGAGCTGGGAGGTCTTCCCCAACGCCGTGTCGTCTGGTCTGCAGTACTTGAGCCTCGATTGGCCCACGGAAAACGGTTGGGTGCACTACAACGCGCTCCAGCAGATTGCGTACTTCCTTACGGTCTTCGTCGCGGCACCGCTAGCCATCATCTCTGGCGTGCGCATGTCCGGCATGTGGCCCGCGAAAAATTCGACGCTCAACAAGATCTACCCGGCGCCGCTGGCTCGCAAGATCCACTTCCCCACGATGGTCTACTTCATCGTGTTCTTGTGCATCCACGTCTTCCTCGTTGTCGCGACGGGTCTGCTCCGCAACCTGAACAACATGTTCGCCGCACGCGGCGACGTGGACCCGGAGGTCTGGGCGCACAACTGGTTGGGCTTTATCCTCTTCGTCATCGCCATGCTCGTCACGGCGGCTGGCTGGTACTTCGCCCGCGCCATCTTCGTCGCTCCTATCGCCCGAGGGTTTGGCTCGGTCACGAACCGCTAGGATTCCTCGGCCATTTCCCCGCTTCCGCACTCGCGGTGGCGGGGCTTTTACGATCAGGCCACGTTCTTCTTTTCCGAAGGCGTCGCGCACGGCTAACTCAGCCGGAAGAGTAAATCTACATTCAGGACATATAAGGCCCGTGCGAGCGGTTAAAAGCGGGACTATATGTGCTGAAGGGATTTTTTAAGTGGGCACACGAAAGCGCCCCGGCTGATGAACAGCCAGGGCGCAGGTGACATGGAGTTACATGGCGCGGACGGTGAGCGACTGCTCGGCGCGGCCGACGGGGCCTTCAACGTCGTGAAGCGTCGACGAAGTAAGTCCCAGGCCGTGGGGTCCCCAGCTCACGCGGGTGTCGAGTCCGGTCCACTCGCCCACCGGCTGACGGAAGAAGTGCACGGTGAGGTCAACGTTGGGGAAAGCGAAGCGCGTGGGGTCTTCGCGCACGGCAATGCCGTTGGCGACGTCAATGCGGGAGACGAACTCGGCGATAGCGATGGGCTCTTCGTCCTTGACGAGGTGGTTGGGGGAGGTAATCCAGGCTGCGGCGCGCCCGGGGCGGTAGGCGCGCGGCTGGCGGGTCTCGACTTGGGCGATAAGCCCGCCGTTCCACACCGACGTCATGTCACGCGGCGGGCAGGACGCGGGCGCTGGCAGCGGTTCGAACTCGACGCCGGAGACGTCTGCTGTATCGGCCGAGATGAGATACCAGGCACGCGCGATAATAACGGGACGCTCGCCGATGGAGCAGATGGCCTCCACGAGTTCGATGGTGCGGCCGGGGCGCTTGATGGTGACCTCGATGGTCGCTTCCTTGAAAGGCAGGCGGCCCAGGATGTCGAAGGAGATACGCGAAAGGTCGAGCTTGCCGCCGTCGTGTTCCAGGCGGTGCTGCTCAATGACGTGCGTGATAAGGCCAGCCAGGCAAGCGAAGTGGTAGTCCTCATTGGACCAGGCGCCTTCGCCATGGATGGTGGGCGCGAAGGTCGAAGGGCCGGTGCGCTCAAAGAAGTAATCGGGTGCGGAAGTTGTCATAGTTTCACCTCGGAAGGAATGAATCGATGGGCTATGTGCGGCGTAGGGCCGTAATGGTGTCGAGGTCGACGATATAGTCCACCGGCGTCGTGCGCTGGATATCCATGAGCGTGACGCCCGGCGCGAGTGCGCGCAGGATGAGAAATTCGCCGGCGGACTCAAAGCGCGCGAAACGAGTGATGAGGCACGTTTCGGGCGGAGGCAGCGCTGAGCCGGCGCCCAACATGGGGGCACCGGCGGCATCAAGATGCTCCTGCACGAGGGCAGAGGGTCGGTCTGCGGCCTGCGCCGCCATGTCTGCGCAGGACCAGCCTGCAGGCATGGGGTTCGGCGCGGTCATGGCTTACACCCAGCCCAGGACCTTGGGCGCCATTTCGCGCAGCTCGACCTTACGGACCTTGCCGGAGGCCGTCATCGGGTAAGAGTCGACGACGTGGACGTAGCGCGGGATCTTCTGGCGCGAGAGCTGGCCGTGGGCGAACTCCGCAATATCGGACTGGGTGAGGTGCTCGGCGCCTTCATGAAGGATGAGCCACGCCATGATTTCCTCGCCGTATTTGTCGTCGGGAACGCCGATGACCTCGGCGTCGACGACAGACGGGTGGGTGCGCAGGAATTCTTCGATTTCACGCGGGTAGATGTTCTCGCCGCCGCGGATAAGCATGTCCTTGAGACGGCCAGTGACGGAAAGGTAGCCCTCGTCGTCGAAGACGCCCAGGTCGCCGGTGCGCATCCAGCCATCGGCGTCGATGGCCTCGGCCGTCTTCTCCGGGTGCTCCCAGTATTCCTTCATCACGGAGTAGCCGCGGACAAGGATCTCGCCCTGGGTGCCGACGGGGACGATTTCCCCGGTGTCCTCGTCGACGATCTTTGCCTCGAGGTGCGGCATGATCTGGCCTACGGTGCCCACGCGCTTGTCCAGCGGGTCGTCCGCACGCGTCTGGAAGGACACCGGCGAGGTCTCCGTCATGCCGTAGCAGATGGCGACCTCCGGCATATTGAGCTCGCTGATGACCTCGCGCATGGTCTTCGAGGGGCACGAGGAGCCGGCCATGATACCGGTGCGCAGCGTCGAGAGATCGTAGGGCGAACCGTATTCGATGTGGTCCTCGGCCTCGGTGAGCTCCTGAATGAACATGGTGGGCACGCCATAGAGCGCCGTGGCCCCCGCGGCCTGGACCGCCTTGAGCGACTCACGCGGCTTGAACGAGGGCGCGGGAATGATGATGGCGCCGCCACGGCTAAAGGCAGCGATGGTGGCCATGACCATGCCAAAGCAATGGAAGAAAGGCACCGGCGTACACACGCGGTCAGCCTCGGTGAAGCCGAGGAGCTCACCAACGAAGTAACCGTTGTTCAAGATATTGCGGTGCGTGAGCGAGGCGCCCTTGGGAAAACCCGTGGTTCCCGAAGTGAACTGCAGGTTGACCACGTCGGTATTGGACAGTCCCGCGGTGTACTGGGAGAGGTCGTCGACGGGACCCTCGATAAAGGAGAACCACTCGTCGCCGCCAAAGTAGATGACGTCCTCGACCTGCGTGCCGCGCTGCTTGCGCGCGTCGTTGAGCATGGAACGGTAGTCCGAGTCTTTGTAGCGGCGCGCGGCGAAGACCATGCGGGTGCCGGACTTCTCGAGGACGTAGTTGAGCTCGCTTTGACGGTAGGCCGGGTTGATATTGACGAGGATGAGGCCCAAGTGATGGCAGGCCCACATCACCACGAGCCACTCCCAGCGGTTCGTGGACCAGATACCCACGCGGTCGCCGGGGCGCAGCCCCTTGCGCGCAAGTGCGGAGGCGAGCGCCAGCACGAGCTTGTAGAACTGCTCGTAGCTCAGTGTCTTATCCGAGTAGACATCCACGATGGCATCGCGCGACGGGAACTTCTGGACGGTGGCGCGCAGGGTGTCACCGAGGGTGTCCTCGCGCAGCGGCGGGGCACCCTCGTCGAGGGTCTTGCCAAAGACGTAGGACAGGTCATTGCCGTCCGCGTCAACAGCGATGGCGCCGTACGGGGTGGAACGGGTGGCGAAAGTAGAAGCGATGGTCATGATGGTTCTCCTGGAGTTTTAAGCGCTCACGCGCGCACGGTTGAGGATGGACTGGGCTTGGCGAAAGAGAGGTTCGTCCACCATGCGCCCCTGATAGCGAAAGGCACCCTGGTTATCGGCGGCCGCGGCGAGAAGGCCTTCGGCCCACTGGACTTGTTCGGCGGCGGGTGCGTAGGCCGCCCGGATAACGGGGACCTGGAGGGGATGGATGCACACGCTGCCGGCGAAGCCGAGCGCGGCGGCATCGGTAGCCTCGGACTGCAGCCCGACGGAGTCTTGGATGTCCATAAAGACGGCATCGAGCATGGCCTTGCCGTGCGCGGCGGCGGCAAGATGGACCTGGGCCCGGGCGAAGCGCGGAACGTCGCGGTAGACGCCGTCGGCAAAGCGGGAAGAGACCCCGCCCGTGCTGGCCAGGAGGTCCTCGGCGCCCCAAAAGAGTGCCACGCAGCTTTCCGATGCCGCCGTCTCCTCCGCACGCATGACCCCCAAGGCGGTCTCGGCGAGCGCAATGACCTGGGCGTCAGGCAGTTCGGCGGCGAAGGCCTCCATACTCGCGGCGCCCTCGGCCTTGGGGCACATGAGCTGGCGGAATGCGGTGGTGCGTACCATCTCCATGTCCGCGGCAAACTCCGGGGTTCCGGGCGGGTTGACGCGCACGATGGTCGTCGCCGGGTCGAGGTCGCACTCGGCGATAGCGATGCGGGCGGCCGCGCGGTTTTCGGGGCGGCAGCCGTCCTCGAGGTCGAGGATGACCATGTCCGCGGCGGAAGCCGCCTTGGCGAAACGGTCGGGTCGGTCAGCGGGCACGAAGAGGATCGCGGGGCCCGCGGGCATCCAGGTCATGAGTCTTCTCCTTCTGGTCGACCTTCTGGACAGCACTGCACGAGTGTGGCGCGCGTGGCGCGGCAGACGATGTCGCCGTGCTGGTTGCGGCCGATGTGCTCGAGGTTGACGATTCCCTGGCCGGGGCGCGAGGAGCTCAGGCGCTTGGAGACGCACACCGTCTCCGCGTAGAGCGTGTCGCCGTGGACCATGGGATGTGGGAACGAGACCTCGGTGAAGCCGAGGTTGGCGACGATGGTCCCCAGCGTCAGCTGACCGACGGACAGTCCGACCACGGTGGAGACGGTCCACATGGAATTGACCAGGCGCTGGCCATCGAATGCCGACTGCTGGCTCGACCAGTGAGCATCGAGGTGGAGCGGCTGGGTGTTCATGGTGAGCGTCGTGAAGACGACATCGTCAGCCTCCGTCACGGTGCGGCCCGGGCGGTGGAGGTAGCGCACGCCCTCTTCGAATTCCTCGAACCACAGGCCGCGCTGTTCCACGGTCTTGGCGGTCGTATCAGTCATGCGCGTACTCCTAGATTCCCAGCTCGCGGGCGATGAGCATGAGCTGGACCTCGGTGGTGCCTTCGCCGATTTCCAGAATCTTCGAGTCGCGGTAGTGGCGGGCGACGCGGTACTCGTTCATGAAGCCATAGCCGCCGTGGATCTGGGTGGCGTCACGCGCGTTATCCATGGCGGCCTCGGAGGCGACGAGTTTTGCGATGTAGGCCTCCTTGCGGAAGTCCTGGCCCTTAATCATCTTGGCCGCGGCCGCGCGCCAGGCCAGGCGCGCGGTGTGGGCGCGGGCCTCCATGCGCGCGATCTTGAAGGAGATGGCCTGGTACTCGGCGATGGCCTTGCCCATGGACACGCGCTCCTTGGCGTACTTCACGGACTCGTCGACGCAGCCCTGCGCCGCGCCGGTGGCCACGGCGGCGATGGCGACGCGGCCCTCGGCGAGGATGGAGAGGAAGTTGGCGTAGCCGCGGCCGCGCTCGCCCAGGAGGTTCTCCTGCGGGACGCGCACGTCGCGGAAGGACAACGGGTGGGTGTCCGAGGCGTTCCAGCCCACCTTGTCGTAGGCCGGTAAGACGTCGAAGCCTGGCGTGCCGTTGGGCACGATGATGGCGGAGATTTCCTTCTTGCCGTTCTCGCGCTGGCCGGTCACGGCCGTGACAGTGACGAGCGACGTGATATCCGTGCCAGAGTTCGTGATGAACTGCTTCGTTCCGTTGATGACGAAGTCGCCGCCGTCCTCGACCGCCGTGGTCTTCGTCGCACCTGCGTCAGAACCCGCGCCCGCCTCGGTCAGACCGAAGCCGGCGAGCTCCTTACCGGAGGCCAGGCCTGGGAGGTACTTCTGCTTCTGCTCCTCAGTGCCAAAGTTGAAGATGGGCATCATGCCCAGGCCGACGCCGGCCTCGAGCGTCATGGCGACGGACTGGTCGACGCGGGCGAGTTCTTCGAGCGCGATGCCAAGCGAAAGGTAATCGCCGCCCATGCCGCCGTATTCCTCCGGGAAGGGCAGGCCGTAGAGGCCCATGTCGCCCATCTGTGCCTGGACCTCGTACGGGAAGGAATGCTCCTTGTCATGCTTGTACGAGACCGGATCGACGACTTCGTTGGCGAATTCGCGGACGACGTTTTGCAGCTCCTGGTACTCCTCAGGAAGGTCAGCGATGTTGACGTCGGGGCCCGAGGCGGTCGTAGTGGTCATGGTCGTGCTCCTTATCTGTGGGTGTTATCTGTAGGTGCTGTGTGGATGTGATTGGTCCGTGGTGGTGGCTTATGTATCTGGCTCCACCGTGGCCAGCGGCTGGCCCGCGGGCACGGTGTCGCCCGCCGCGCAGTGGAAGATCACCGTGCCGGGCTCGGCGGCGCGGAGGACGTGCTCCATCTTCATAGCCTCGACGACCACGACGGCATCGCCAGGCTCGACGTGGTCGCCCTCCTCGACGGCGAGCGCCACAACTGTGCCGGGCATCGGCGATGCGAGCGTGCCGTGGTCGTCCTCGGCCGCTGCCGAGACCGAGCGCGCCGCGGGTTGTTCAGTGAGCGCCCACGTACCGCGCGGTCCGGTGAGCAGAATCTGGTCAGCGTGGCGCTCAAGCGCCCAGCGGCTCGTGGTGCCGTCGAGGTTCACGGACCACTGCCCTGCTCCGAGGTTCGCGATAGACGCTGTGAAGGTGGTTTCCTCGGTCTGCTCCGGCTCGCGGTCGGCCTTGATGTCAAGCGCACGCTGAAAGGCTGGGGTATCACCAACCGTGACGGTGGACTCGGCGGGGTCGACGGTGACGACTGTGCCCACACCATCGGTACCGGGGACGCCGGAGGTGCCCTCGGCCAAGCGGACGTGGCGCTCGGCGGGGTGACGCAGGCGCCAGCCATCGGCGACCCAAGCGTCCGCGGCCTCAGCGGAACCGGTGCCTGGCTGGGCGAGGATAAGGGCCGCGGCGGCGAGGGCCTCTGCCGGCACCGGCGTGGGTGCGTAGTCGGGCGCGACGCGCTCGAGCAGGCTCGTGTCGAGGTCGCCCGCGCGAACCTCGGGCACGTTAAGCAGGAAGCGGCAGAAGTCGGTGTTGACGCCCACGCCGGCGACGACGGTGCCGGCGAGTGCGGCGTCGAGGCGGTCCAGGGCCTCCTGCCGGTCCGCGCCGTGCGCGATGACCTTCATAAGCATCGGGTCATAGAGCGAAGTAACCTCGGAGCCGTCCGCGATGCCGGAGTCGACGCGGACACCGGGGCCGGTGGGCGCGACGACGCGGGTGACCGTACCGCCGGTGGGCAGGAAGTCGTGCGCGGGGTCCTCGGCGTAGATGCGTGCCTCGATAGAGTGGCCACTCAGCACTATATCGTCCTGGGTAAAGGGCAACTCCTCGCCGCGGGCGACAGCGAGCTGCGTGGCGACGAGGTCGATGCCGCTGACTTCCTCGGTGACGGGGTGCTCGACCTGGAGGCGGGTATTCATCTCCATGAAGTAGAAGTGGTCCGGGCGCGCGGCGGGGACGATGAACTCCACGGTGCCGGCGCCGACGTAGCCGACCGAGCGTGCGGCGTCGCATGCGGCCTGGCCAATCTCGGCGCGGGTCGCCTCGTCGAGCAGCGGCGAGGGGGCTTCCTCAATGACCTTCTGGTGACGGCGCTGGAGGGAGCACTCACGCTCGCCGAGATGGACCACGTTGCCGTGGGCATCGGCGATGATCTGAACCTCGATGTGGCGCGGGGTGTCGACGAAGTGCTCGAGGAAGAGCGAATCGTCGCCGAACGAGCTCGCGGCCTCGCGGCGGGCGGTAACGAGAGCGGCCGGCAGATCCTCCGGGTTCTCGACGCGGTGCATGCCCTTGCCGCCGCCGCCCGCGGACGGCTTGATGAGCACGGGGAAGCCGATGCCCGGCGCGGCGGCGATGATCTCCTC
Source organism: Corynebacterium phoceense (assembly GCF_900092335.1). Lineage (GTDB taxonomy): Bacteria > Actinomycetota > Actinomycetes > Mycobacteriales > Mycobacteriaceae > Corynebacterium > Corynebacterium phoceense. The sequence goes on along the minus strand of NZ_LT596208.1, from coordinate 213,865 downwards.
GTCCGTAAGTCCCGGGCGGGAGATCCCCGGCACGGTGGGCACGCCGCGGGCCTCGACGGCGGCGCGGGCCGTGATCTTGTCGCCCATCGTCTCGATCGCACTGGCCGGCGGGCCGATGAAAATGATGCCGGCGTCCTCGCAGGCCTTGGCAAACTCGGCGTTCTCGGAGAGGAAGCCATAGCCGGGGTGGATGGCCTGGGCGCCGGTGCGGCGGGCGGCATCGAGAAGCTTCTCGGCGACAAGGTAGGACTCACGCGCGGGCGCCGGACCGATGGCGACGGCGAGGTCGGCTTCGCGGGTGTGGCGCGCGGCGGCATCGGCAGCAGAGTGCACGGCGACGGAACGCACTCCTTCCGCGCGCAGGGTGCGCATGACGCGGCAGGCGATTTCGCCACGGTTGGCGACGAGGACGGTATCGATGTGGTTAGTCATGATGTGCTCCTCTTACATGCGGAAGATGCCGTAGCCGGGGTCGCCGAGTGGGGCGCTGGACGCGGCGCCGAGGGCCAAGCCCACGACGCGGCGGGTATCAGCCGGGTCGATGACGCCGTCATCCCAGAGCCGCGCCGAGGAATAGTACGGATGGGACTCTTCCTCGAACTTCTCGCGGATGGGGCGCTCAAAGTCCTCTTGTTCTTCCGCGGACCACGTCCCGCCTGACTTCTCAATCTGGGTGCGCTTAACGGTAGACATGACCATCGCGGCTTGCGGTCCGCCCATGACGGCGATGCGCGCGTTGGGCCACATCCACAGAAAGCGCGGGCTGTAGGCGCGCCCACCCATGGAGTAATTGCCAGCACCGAATGCGCCACCGATGACGACGGTGAATTTGGGCACGCGCGTGGTGGCCACGGCGTTGACCATCTTGGCGCCGTGCTTAGCGATGCCCCCGGCCTCGTACTCGCGGCCGACCATAAAGCCGGTGGTGTTCTGCAGGAAGAGCAGCGGGATGCCGCGCTGGTCGCACAGCTCAATGAAGTGCGCGCCTTTGATCGCGGACTCGCCGAAGAGCACGCCGTTGTTCGCGATGATGCCCACCGGATGGCCGTAGATGCGGGCGAAGGCGGTGACGAGCGTCGTGCCGTACTCGGCCTTGAACTCCTGGTATTCGCCACCGTCAGAGAGGACCTCGATCACCTCGTGGACGTCGTAGGGCACCTTCGCGTCGACCGGCACGATGTCGTAAAGATCCGTTTGCGGGCGCTGCGGCTCACGCACCGGCTGCACGTCCCAGGGGGCCTGCGGGTCCGGGCGGGTCGTCGCAATGATGGCACGCACGCGGCGCAGCGCATCTGCGTCATCCGTGGCGAGGTGGTCCGCCACGCCCGAAGTTCGCGCGTGAAGGGCGCCGCCGCCGAGTTCCTCTGGGGTGACTTCCTCACCCGTCGCAGCTTTCACGAGCGGCGGGCCGGCGAGGAAGATGGTGCCCTGTTCTTCGACGATGACGGTCTCATCGCTCATCGCGGGGACATACGCGCCGCCCGCCGTGCACGAGCCCATGACGGCGGAAATCTGTGGGATGCCGTGCTTGGACATATTCGCCTGATTGAAGAAGATGCGACCGAAGTGGTCGCGGCCGGGGAACACGTCCTCCTGGTTGAGCAGCATGGCGCCGCCGGAATCCACGAGGTAGATGCACGGCAGGTTGTTCTCCCCCGCGATCTCCTGGGCGCGCAGGTGCTTGGTGACGGTGAGCGGGTAGTACGTGCCGCCGGAGACCGTCGAGTCGTTCGCGACCACCATGCAGCGGCGCCCCTCCACGAGCCCGATGCCGGCGATAACGCCTGCGGCAGGCACCTTGCCGCCATACATGGCGTGCGCGGCGAGCGGGGCCACCTCCAGGAACGGGCTGCCCGGGTCGAGCAGCTGGTTAATGCGGTCACGGGGCAGCAGTTTGCCGCGCGAGAGGTGACGCTCGCGAGCCTTGTCCGATCCCCCGCGCGCCGTGGTGGCAAGCAACTCGCGCAAATCCGCGACGAGGGCCTCATGCCGTTCGCGGTTCGTGGCCGCTGGCGACGCTGCGGGGGCGGTAGGTGCAGTCATGAATGAGCTCCCTAGAAGTCTCGATGAGTGAACTTGGTGAAGTTCAGTTAATCCCAATTAACTAGAACCAGAGAGTACCGCGCCTATGTGTGTCGCTCAACACTTTTCTTCCAGAATGTACAATGCGTCACCTGCCAATGTGGACACACCATCCCCCAAACGTCCCCCATCAGCGTGTTTGCGTGAGAATTTACAAAAGTTAACAAATCCGTGGCATAGATTTACACCCCTGCGCGGGGGTGTACGCGCGCTCCCCCTCGCCCCTGCCGGCTGGACCGCGGCTGGCACGCGTCCTCTCGGTTAGACCAAGATGGCAGCGACGGCCATCTGGCGCAGCTGGGCGCGCAGCACGTCGGGCACGGCCCAGTGGTTGACGTAGCGGGACGATGCGATGAGTCCCGCCGTAAGCTGCACACGCATACGCGCGGTCGAACGCTCCAAGTCCGGGCGCACCTGGACAAGGACATCGGTCCACACGTTCATGTAACTGCGCTGCAGCGAACGAATCTTCGCCGAGTCGACGGCCACGATATTCCACCGCTCGCGCTCTTGCACGCGTACGCGGTCGGGCTCCGTCATACAAATCTCCACGTGGAAATCGATGAGGTCCTGGAGCACTGCGCTCGGATCATCGAGCACCGCGTCCTCCCCCGTGCAGTGCTCGGCAAGGATAGCCAACGCGCCGTCGAGCAGGCGCGTGGAGATATCGACGAGGACCTCCGAAAGCAGAGTCTCCTTGCTGTCAAAGTAGCGATAGAGCCCAGGCCCCGAAATTCCCACGGCTGCGCCCACGTCACTGAGGCGGGTGCGCGCAAAGCCGACGTCCGCCATGATTTCAGAGGCCGCCGCGAGCAGCTCCTGGCGCTTGCGTTGCTTCGCCTTCTCACGCTCCGTGGTCATCGCGGGGTCTCCTTTCACCGGGCGTGGCTGTGGTCTTAGTGTTCGATCATAGCCATGCACAAAGCCCCGACCGCACGCGCCGCAGCAACGACGCGTGGGACCGGGGTTCGTAGCTCTCCTCGCCTTCCTCTAGTCCGGAATGCGGATTAGTGGAAGAAGTGGCGGGTACCGGTGAGGTACATGGTCACGCCGGCTGCCTTGGCAGCCTCGATGACCTGCTCGTCACGAATCGAACCGCCCGGCTGCACGACAGCCTTGACGCCAGCGTTGGTGAGGACCTCCAGGCCGTCCGGGAACGGGAAGAAAGCATCCGATGCCGCGAATGCGCCGCGGGCACGCTCCTCACCCTCGCCGAGGGTGTTGGCGCGCTCGACGGCCAGCTTGGCGGAGTCAACGCGGTTGACCTGCCCCATACCCACGCCCACGGAGGCGTTGTTCTTGGACAGCAGGATGGCGTTGGATTTCACAGAGCGCACGGAGCGCCATGCGAACTCAAGCTCAGCGAAGTCAGCGTCGTTGAGCGGCTCGCCGCAGGCCAGCGTCCAGTTCTCCGGCTTATCGCCCTCGGCCTGGTAAGTATCCGGCTCCTGGCACAGGACGCCGCCGGAGATGTGCTTGATTTCCTCTGCCGGAGCCTCGTGCTCGGCAACGAGGATACGGAGGTTCTTCTTCTCCTTGAGGATCTCCACGGCGCCATCCTCGTAGGACGGAGCGACGATGACCTCGGTGAAGATGTCCTTGACTTGCTTGGCCATCTCGACGGAGACCTCGCGGTTGACGGCGATGACGCCGCCGAATGCGGAGAGCGGGTCGCACGCATGCGCAGCGCGGTGTGCCGCAGCGATGGACTCATCAGACACGGCGATGCCGCACGGGTTGGCGTGCTTAATGATGGCCACACACGGACGCTCGTGATCCCAGGCGGCGCGCCACGCGGCGTCAGCATCCTGGTAGTTGTTGTAGGACATCTCCTTGCCGCCCAGCTGCTCCGCGTTGGCCAGGCCCTTGCCAGAGCCATCGCGGGTAACGGTCGCGGACTGGTGGGAGTTCTCGCCGTAGCGCAGCGTCGTGGTGGCGCCACCCTCGGTGAGCTGGTCCACGAACCAGGCGGAGACGGCCGCGTCGTAGTCAGCGGTGTGCAGGAAGGCGTCGCGAGCAAGCGCGCGGCGCTCCTCGAGGGAGAAGCCGCCGTTCTTCACGGCCTCGGCGACGTCACCGTAACGCGACGGGTCGACGACAACGGCGACAGACGGGTGGTTCTTCGCGGCGGCGCGCACCATGGACGGGCCTCCGATGTCGATCTGCTCGACGCAGCCGTCGAAGTCAGCGCCGGACGCAACGGTCTCACGGAACGGGTAGAGATTGACGACGACGAGCTGGAAAGCCTCAACGCCGAGCTCCTCGAGCTGTGTGAGGTGATCCGGCTTGCGGGTATCGGCCAGGATGCCAGCGTGGACCTTCGGGTGCAGGGTCTTTACGCGGCCTTCGAGGCACTCCGGGAAGCCGGTGAGCTGCTCCACCGGGGTCACGTCAATACCCAGATCCGCGATCTTCTTCGCGGTCGAGCCAGTGGAGACAATCTCCACGCCCGCGGCGTCGAGCGCACGGGCCAAGTCTTCGAGTCCAGTCTTGTCGTAGACGCTGATAAGCGCACGCTTGATCTGCTTGGCGTCAGTCATAGGTTGTGTGAAATCTTCCTTGTACTAAAGATCGGTGTTAGAGATCGATGGAAAGGGCGTCGCCGTCCACGCGCGCTGCGCGCAGGACTTCGACGATGAGCTTGCGCTCAACTACTTTGATGCGCTCATGCAGGCTGGCTTCACCATCGCCGCGCTCGACCATGACGGGCCGTTGGGCGATAATACGGCCGGTGTCCACACCAGCGTCGACGAAATGGACGGTAGAACCGGTGACTTTGACCCCGTAGGCCAGCGCGTCGCGCACGGCGTGCGCGCCCGGGAACGCCGGGAGCAGCGCCGGGTGCGTGTTGATGGTGCGCCCTTCGAAGCGCTCCAGGAAAGCCGCGCCCAAAATCCGCATAAAACCGGCAGAAACCACCGCGTCCGGGCTGCCTACGGCAGTCACCAGGCGGTGGTTCCATTCTTCGCGGTCCTCGGCCAGCGCCACCACTTCCGTGGGGATGCCAGCCGCAGCAGCGCGCTCGATGCCCTGACATTCTTTGTCGGCCACAACTTTGACGACACGGTACGAGTCGTCTTGATGGTCGAGGATGTTCTGAAGCAGTGAGCCGGTGCCGGAGACAAGCACAACGATCTCAAGCGGTGCGATACGTGTCGAAGTCACACACCTAGAGTAGCCGGTCACACCCTCATGGCGGAATTTTTCACCGCCTAACGTTGTGTGTCCGCGTCTCCATCCTCCGCAGTGCCCCCATCAGTGACAATCTCGCCCTCGATGATCTCGCCTTCTAAGACCTCATCAGAGGACTCGACGTCGAGGAGCTCGCCTTCAAGGACTTCATCCTCGACAGCTTCGGCTTCTGGCTCGTTGTCCTTCGCATCATCGTTCTTACCGGTGACTTCCGCGGTCTCAAACCCGGACGTGCCACGCTGATCCTCGGCCTCGGCCTCGACCTCTCCATCGGACCGGGTTTCGGCGTCATCACCAAACTCCGGCTCAGCGCCAGAGTCAGACTCAGCTTCCGCGTCCGCGTGGAGTTCAGCGTCGGTGTCCACCTCGTCATCGAAAGTCTCGTTGTCTTCAGAATCCGCGACTTCATCGCGTGCATCGGTATCTTCCGCGACTTCATCGACCGTCTCAGCAGGCTCAGCTTCGTCGGCTTCAGCATCGTCAGCCGAATCCTCCGACCCTGCCTCGAGCTCGGCGGCGTCAGACTCTGCTTCGCTCTCGTCAATGACCGACTCCGCGTGAGACTCTTCCTCGTCCGTTTCCGCCACAGCAGCACCCGCGGCGCGGCGGTCGAAGAAGTAGTAGCCGGCGGCAACGAGGAGGCCGGGCATTGCCGTCCACAGGAAGGCAAGGCCAGCAGCAAGCCAGAGCATGGGGCCGACATGCCCGTAGTAGCCCAGGGTGCCGGACGTGAAGTAGCACGCGAGCACCACTCCGAGCGCAGTCCAGACGCCGGCGAGTGCGGCGTGGGCGAAGCTCGGGCGGGCACGGAGAAAGAGTACTACAGCAACGAGGGCAGGCAGCGCGAGCAGGCCCACAGCCCAGGACGCGGATTGCGCAGGAACGGCGGCCAGGATTGGCAGAGGCGGCAGCGGCAGGAGAACGGTATCGAAGAGACTCACGCTCGCGGTGCCGAGGTGGAACTCGGAGCCGAGCAACACGGCGCCTGTCGCGACGATCGCGTTGGGGATATAGAAAATGGACAGCGCGATAAGCCCCGCCAGACCCACCCCGGGCAGTTTCGGATATCCGGCGAGCATGGCGGCTTGCGCGTCGAAGCGCACGATAAAAAGGACGAGGAAGACGAGTGCGGCCACGGTGGCGAACCCGATGAGCACGCGGCCCGCCGTCGATGCTGCGTCGACGACGACGCGCGGCACACCGTAGCGGCGAGCCAGCGCGCGCCAGAGGCGCGGCCCCATGCCCACCGCCATGGCAGCGAGATGCAGGATCCACACGCGCGGCAGTGTGGTGAGTAGGCTCGGCGGCGCGACGTCATAGACCTTGCCCGCATCCCAGAGCATGAACCACGCGATGAGCGTGAGGAGGGTGGGCACCGCGATAATGCAGCCCAACAGAATAAGGAGGTCCTTGACGCTCACCCGCTTCTTCACCAAGGAATGCACACGCGTGGCGAGCATGACAAAGAGCAGGCAGGCTGGCAACGCGGGAACGACGCCGATGGAGATTCCGTCGGCGCTGGCCGAGCCGAGCGTGGAAACCATCCACCCTTCGGCGATGGCGGTGGGCAGCCACGCCGCGGGCGAACCGGTGAGCAACACGAGCGCAAGGGCGACGGCGATGATGACGCCGACCACGAGGGCATCGGGAAGCGCGACGGCAAAAAACATCCGGCGGATGCGGGCACCGAGGGTGCGAGGGGCGGCGGCCTGCTTATCCTTGCTCCGGGCGCTCACACGGGAGGCGACACGGGCGGCGGCCGGTGTGGCATGCGTGCGGCGAGGACTGCGCGAGGTGGGGCTGGTGTTCTTGCTCATGATGGAAAACACTTTGCCACGACCCAGCGGCGGGCCGCGGGTGGCACGACGAGCGACACCCGTTTTCTATTCCTTATATATGTAAAGAAGAGGTTGAGACTCGGCGGTGGGGGGTAATCAAACACGAAATTTCCGTTCGGAATGCGCCCTAAAGATACGACACAGGCTTCTATCAGATTGCTACCATCGCGACGGCGGATTGCTAAGAATCGACTAAGAACTGCTCAAGCGGCTTGCCCAGCCCTCATCGAGACGCTATTGTTACCTTTCGTTGATAACAAGTAGGTCACAAATTCGTAAACCTACAGGGCGCATCGTAACGTTTCGCCTCTGGTAACGAATGAAGGACAAGAAAGAAGAAGTTAGATGCGAAGCACGACTCAGCGCGCCGGCTCCGGCCGCCACCGCAAGATCGCTACCGCACAGACCGCAAAGGGCCGCATCGCGCTCTTCACCGTCGCCGCGGGTGCCGTCTCATCCGCAGGCGTTGGTGGCGCCACGGCCGCACAGCTGCAGTCCGGTTCCGAGACTCAGGACGTCAAGCTCGCCGCTACGACCAACCCGCTGGGCGACGCTCAGGAGCAGCTGCAGCAGTCCGCTGATGGCGCAATGACCGCCATCACCACCGCCCCGCAGGTCCTCAACCTTGCCGAGGTCAAGCCGGTGCCCAACCTGGACGAGCAGCTCAACACCGCTATCCAGGCATCTGAGGCCCGCCAAGCTGCCGATGAAGCTGCTCGTGCACCGTCTGTCGCTCGCCCGGCCGAGGGCGCTTTCACCTCGCCGTTCAGCCCGCGCTGGGGCTCCTTCCACTACGGCATCGATATCGCCAACTCCCCGGGCACCCCAATCCTCGCCGTCATGGACGGCACCGTCATCGACTCGGGCCCGGCTTCCGGCTACGGCCAGTGGATCCGCATCAAGCACGAGGACGGCTCCGTGTCCGTCTACGGCCACATGCAGACCCTCGACGTCGCCGTCGGCGAGCACGTCACCGCCGGCCAGAAGATCGCTGGCATGGGTTCGCTGGGCTTCTCCACCGGTTCCCATCTCCACTTCGAGATCCACCCGGACGGCACGACCCCGGTCGACCCGGCCGCATGGCTCGCTGAGCGCGGTATCAACGTCTAAATAAGCGCCTCACACTTCTACCGTCGCTGAGTGCCCGCCTCCTTCACGGAGGCGGGCACTCGGCGTTTTTCGTTCCTCCCCACAGCACCGCCCCAGCCATGGCCACCGAACATTCAGGCTCCTCGGCACGTGTAATCACGGGCAATAAGGGCCGCACAAGCCCCTCTTACCTCTACTGTGTGTTAAATCACTTTAATACACATGCCGCTTGCGGACGCGTCAGCATTTTCACCCCTGAACTACCCCGTTTCACCACTTTACTCCGGGGAGGTTCAAGACTTTAGTGCCAAACGGGGGTAAAGAGGTAGCACTCAGACGGCCCAGTACGAACCTCGCCCATACACATATATACAAACCCCCACATCACACCACCGAACGCACGTGCCATTGACGCCCCAATGGTTACCCGGTAATCTAACTCTCGGGTTACCCAGTAACCAACGCCCTTACCAGTACACATACCGCTTTCGTGAAGGACCATCATGTCAGTGAAACATTCACTATTGGCCCTGCTCGCGGCCGCGCCGGCGAGCGCGAGCGCCCTGCAGCATGGCTACGCGGAAGAAACGGGATCCACACTCAACATCGGACAGGTCTCCCAAACGCTCACCCGGTTGGAGCGCGACGAGCTCATCGCTCAGTCGGGCACCACCACCGGTCCCACTGGGCGCAAGGCCGATCAGTACGCCATCACGGAGGAAGGCCGCGCAGAACTGCACAACTGGTTCAACGCGCCCGTCCTCCCTCCGGCGGCTGACCGCGACGAGCTCGTCATCAAAGTCGCGCTCGCCGCACGCCGTCCTGAGATCGATCTCGTCTCGCTCCTCGATAACCAACGCTTCGCCACGCTCCAGGCCGTCCGCGAGCTCACCGCCGCACAGCGCGACATGCCCCAGGTGCGCAGCGCTCACCGTCTCGCTTCAGAGAAACGCATCTTCGAGCTCGAAGCCACGCTGCGCTGGCTCGACCGCGTCGAAGCGCTCGCTCCCCTTTCCACCAACGCACAGGAGAATGAAAACCGATGAATGCCGCCTCTCCGCTCCCCCTCGAGCTCCAGGACGTCACGTGCGTCTTCGGCACCGGCGCCCGCCAAGTCACCGCGCTCGACTCCGCTTCGCTCGAGCTACACCCCGGCGAGCTCGTCGCCGTCATGGGTCCCTCCGGTTCCGGTAAGTCGACGTTGCTCAATGTCGCGGGGCTCCTCCTACGCCCCACCTCCGGTCGCGTGCTCATCGAGGGTGTCGACACCGCGGACTTCTCCGCGCGTCGCGCCGCCCAGGCTCGCCGCAAGCACTTGGGCTTTGTTTTCCAGGACTTCAATCTTGTCTCCACGCTCACCGTCGGCGAGAATGTCACGCTGCCGCTTGAGTTCGACGGCGAGTCCCCCTCCCGCTGCCGCGAGCTTGCCGATGCCGCCCTCTCCGAGGTCGGCCTCGACGGCGCAGGGTTTGCCGATCGCTACCCCGAGGAAATCTCCGGCGGTCAGGCCCAGCGCGTCGCCATCGCCCGTGCGCTCATTGGCCCGCGCCGCGTCCTCCTCGCGGACGAGCCTACGGGCGCGCTTGATACCGCCACGGGCGAGGACGTGATGAACGCCCTGCGCGCGCGCATTGACGCCGGCGCCTCCGGACTCCTCGTTACGCACGAGCCACGCTTTGCCGCGTGGGCCGACCGCGTCGTCATGGTCCGCGATGGCCGCCTCAGCGAACCAGGCGCGCCACAGGCCGCGCGCCTGGGACAGGAGGAGAAATAATGTCTTCTCTTGCCGCCGCCACCCGCGCCACCCGGCGCGACATGTTCCGCGCGCCCGGACGGCTCATCGCCGCAGTCCTGCTCATCGCGCTGCCCATCGCAGTCGTCGTTGCGCTGGCCATCAGCGACGCCTCCGGCAGCGGGCGTCTTGCCAGTCCCGCGAGTGGTGAGCAACTCGCCATCGAAGGCGGGACCTGCGTGCAGGAACCGGGCATGTACTCGGGAACGTGCACCGGCGATCAGCGCATGCCCACCGCGTATTCCGATGCCGAGGCCGTCGTCCCCGACTCCATCGAAATTGGTCGCCAGCTGGAGTTCACCGTAGACGTTGCGAAGGGCGCGGATGCTACTCCGACGGGTACGTACTACTCTCCCATCGTGCAGCTTTCCCCGGACTTCTTGCCTGAGGATCTCCCTACATCGCTGGGGCCTGATGAGATCTTCCTCGACAAGTTCAATGCGGAGGCGATGGACATCTCTGTCGGCGATTCCATCACCACGGCCCTGCCCGATGGAACGACGCGCACGCTCACCGTCGCTGCTATCTCGCCTTCATATCAATCGCTCGTCATCGACGGCGCGCTCTATGACCGCGAGGTCGATCTCCCGACCACTGTGGAGGCCATGGTGACGTGGCTCTACCGGCCACGCGGGGAGATCTCGTGGGCCGACGTCGAATACGTCAACGTGCGCGGCGGCATGCTGCTGAGCACCGACCTGGCCACGCATCCTCCGGCCGATGCCCCTGAGATCAATCCGGACCACGCGAGTGCCGCGCCGATGGCCTGGGCCGGCATGACACCTGGCCAGGTTGCGTTGGCAATCCTCAGCGCGCTGGCATTCTATGCGGTCATCGCACTGCTTATCGTTCTGTTTATTTCGCCCGTATTCTCGCTGGCGCTCGCTCGCCACACGCGACTGTTCGCGATGCTCTCCGCCCAGGGTGCGTCGCGCTGGCACATCGCGGCCGCGGTCTTGGTCTTCGCGCTCTTCGCCGGTGCCATCGGCGCCACGCTCGGCGTGGTCCTCGGCGGCGGCATCGGCTGGGCCTGGTGGGCTATCGCGAACCCCGGGTGGAGCGTGCACATCGCGTGGATGAGCATCGGCGTCGCGTGTCTTGTCGCCGTACTCGGCTCGATCACCGCCGCCGCGGTGCCTGCCTATCTCACCGCCCGCAATTCTTTAGCCGGTGCCTTGGCTGGCGGCGCACCCGACCGCATGGTCCGCTGGCGCTGGTGGATGGTGTGCGGCCCCGTCTTACTTGCGCTCACGACCATCGGCGCCCTCGTCCTATGGTTCGCCGAAACCCCGGGGAACCGTCACTATGTCTCGGGGGGAGACTGGTGGACCATCATCGTCTTCGTCGGTCTCGTGGCGATGACGTTGAGCATTCCAGGGCTCGTCTTCTGGGGCGCACACGNCCGCACTCGTGGTGGGTGGTGTCGTCTCGATGCGCACCGATGATGCCCAAGGCCAGGCCATAGCCGCGACGTATACGCCGAGCAATCTCGCCTTTGTCAATGCGGACTCCCGGGAGGCCGCCCGCGAGGGCATCGGTCGCATTGCGCCACACCTCGGCCCGACCAAGGAGGTCGACGTCTACGCACTCGATGCGGACGCGCGGCGTGAACCTTACGGCCCAGACGACAGCTCGACGCAGCTCTATGCTCCCGCGGCCGAGGAGTGCGCCGCAGCGTATACCGATGACCCAAGCGCCGTGGTATACGCCGACGCACATGGACGCACGACCGACATCGATCCAGACGCCGCGCGTGCCTGCCTGTCCACGCTGGCTGGCACCTCTTCAAATCCCTCCGAATCGCCCCTGGGCAACCGTCTCATCGTCGCGTCCCAGGACACCATCGAGGATCTGTTCTCGCTTTTTAAGTTCGACTCACCTGAGGATCGCGACCGCGCGGCGGCAACGCTGCGCGCCGGCGGCGTGGTCATCAACAAGGGACATGGCTTGGCCGACGCGAAGACCACTGAGGTCGTGTCCAAGCGCTACGACGCAGTCGAGATTGCCAATGACGGTAGCTACGCATGGGAGGAAGCTTCGAAAGAAGCACGCAAGGAGCTTCCCATTGCGGAGGCTCTGCCGCTCCACGCTAGGTCGCTCACCCTTGTGAGCGAGGATGCCGCGCGCGAGCTAGGCGTCAAGGTCATCTATGCCGGTACTGCCTTGCTCACCGATGACCCCATCACGCGCCACCAGGACAACACCATTCGTGAGGACATTTATGGCAGTGAGGAAGGCGACCCGCCTGCTCCCCTGGCGTACGGGTATTCCTCCGCGGTCTACAAGTCCTACAATCCGCCGACCTGGCCATTCGCCGCAGCAGTCGCAGGTCTATCCTTCGTCGCGTTGGCACTCGTCATCGCGCTCGCCGCCGCCGGCATTCGTCGCGAGTCCCGAGTCTTCGCCTCGCTTGGCGCAGCTCCCGGCTTCGCCGCCAAGGTCGCGGCCCTGCAGGCGGGACTCGTCGCTGCCCTCGGCCTGTGGACTGGCATCCTCGCTGGACATGTGGGCGCCTTCTTCTTCACTACCCGCGACGCCCACACCATTGCGGGCGAGGTATACCGGTGGGGCAGCCTTCCGTACTACCAACCGTCGTGGCTCATGATGGCCGTCGGCGTGGTCGTTCCCCTCGTCACGGCGGCACTCGCGTGGTGGGTCCACCGCCCACGGCTCGACGCGCAGGGACGCGACCGAGCCGATCTGCTTCCGGGACGCGAGGCCGAGCGCTCGCTCGTTTAGCACGCAGGCGCCATCGCAGGCCTGGCTACATGGTGCGCGGTAGCGACACGCCGATTCTCACAGAAATTCCCTGCACACTCTCGCGTGCGCAGGGATTTCTTCTGTGTGCAGCGTTCGGAGATGCTGATGAGCTGGGAGGATACTGAATGTTACAGAGACGATATTTAGCCACCCCCGACCCTTACCCCCGTTCGCTAAATCGAGACTTTACAGTTGTAACACCTTTCACATTAGTAACATGCGTAACACGCTGGCATGTTCGAATGGTTTTCGAATTTGGGGCATTTACCTGCATATTTTGACGTGTTGCCAATGGCGGACCCACGGGATAGCTTTTATTTCGTTGCCATAACGTGGCCGGAAATCGTGGAGCGACACGCCGACGGCCACTGGCAGTAATTTTTTGGAATTTTGTCCAACCCGAAAAGGACTCTTTTTATGAAGCGCACCCACCGCACGGGCCTCGCCGCCGCCGCACTCATCGCGGCGCTCGGCGTCGCCCCGGCCGCCACGGCGCAAACCCCCGTTGCCTCCTTCAACGTCTCGCAAGGGTCGTCCCAATCGGAGTCAAACGGAGCCGTGGACGGTGCTGGCCTCCTGGGCGCCGCCATCGGCTTTGCTCAGGCGGCGAACGGCGTCCTCAACGAGGGCGTTGTGCCGACTATCGATTACAAAGCAGAGACCAACGAGCTCAACATCGTGCTGGACCCGTCCATCGTGCCGGGCCTGGCTGAGGCTTTCGCTCCGTCGACGAGCACGGGTGCGCTCAACACGAGCATGCGCGGCCGCACGGCCTCCGGCGCCACGGTGGTCTTCCCGACTTCGGGTACCTACACCTCCGGCTTCGGTCAGCGCTGGGGTGTGATGCACAACGGCATCGACATCGCCAACCCGATTGGCACACCGATTGTCTCCGTCATGGACGGCACCGTCATCAGCTCGGGCCCCGCACAGGGCTTCGGCAACTGGATTCGCGTCCAGCACGACGACGGCTCCGTGTCGGTCTACGGCCACATGCAGGCCAGCTCCCTACTCGTGGGCGTGGGTGAGCGCGTGAGCGCCGGCCAGCAGATTGCGTCCATCGGCAGCGAGGGCCAGTCCACCGGCCCGCACCTGCACTTCGAGATTCACCCGGACGGCACCACGCCGGTGGATCCGCAGGCTTGGTTCGCCGAGCAGGGCATTAACTTCTAGTTGCAGCCCGGCTTACCGCGCACGGTCTAAAGCTTTTCCATCGGCACACCACCGATGAGCATGAGTCGGACCGTGCCCGCCGAGCCAAAATCAATGGTCACCGTCGCGCGAGCGCCGGTGCCACTGGCGGCCACCACCTTGCCGAGTCCGTACTTGGCATGGTTGACGCGGTCGCCGACCTCAAGGTGAAGATTCTTGTTCTTTGGCATGGACGAGGACGGTTCACGGCGCCGCTGCGTTGGGGAAGACGCGGACGACCCGGAACCACGCGAGCCGCCACCGCGGCTGCTCCCGTACCCCGACCAGTCACGGCCGAAGCTGCGGCCATAAGAATAATCGTCTCCACCACTGCCCCACGCTCCAGCTCCGTGACCGGAGCTGGACAAACTGGAATCGGGCTCTTCGCGGCGCCAGTCGATGAGATCTTCCGGGATCTCGCCGAGGAAGCGGCTGGCCGGGTTCGTCAAGGGATTGCCCCACGACGAACGCAGAATTGCTCGCGTGAGATACAGCTGCTCACGGGCACGCGTGATGCCGACATACGCCAGACGGCGTTCTTCGCTCAGCTCCTTCGGGTCTCCGAGGGAGCGCACGTGCGGGAATTGGCCGTCCTCCCAGCCGGTGAGGAAGACGACTGGGAACTCCAAGCCCTTGGCGGTATGCAGCGTCATGAGTGTCACGACTCCCTGTTCGGAGTCCGGAATCTGATCCGCGTCAGCGACCAGCGAGACCTTCTCCAGGAAGGCTTGCAGGGAGCCCGGCGCGGCTTCTCCGTCTTCTTCGGCTTGCTTTAGCAAGTCCTTATCGTCGTCATCCATAAACGCCATCTGGTTCGCGGCCTCCGAGGAGAACTCGCGCGCGACGGAAACCAACTCGTTGAGGTTATCGAGGCGCGCACCATCCTGTGGATCATTCGACTGCTCGAGCTGTTCTTTATATCCCGTCGCCTCGAGGATCGCCGTGATGAGCTCACCCAGATCCGGCTGCCCTGTCACCTCATTGGTCATGCCCGGCAGCTGTGCGCGCAGGCCATCCATCATCTCATTGAAGCGCCCCACCGCGTTGCGTGCACGGGCGCCGAGGCCTGGGACCTTGTCCACGGCGGCATCGACAAGCGCGCGGCCAAAGCTCACCCCCATATTGTCCGCATGGACCGCAATGTGGCCCTGGGCTGCGTCGCCGATCGCACGCTTGGGCACGTTGATAATGCGGCGCAGGCTCACCGTGTCATCCGGGTTATCCATGATGCGCAGGTAGGCCACGATATCGCGGATCTCGCGGCGCTCGTAGAAGCGCGTGCCGCCGACCACCTTGTACGGGATGCCCGAGCGCATAAAGATATCCTCCACCGCGCGCGACGCGTTGTTCGTGCGGTACATGACCGCGATATCGGAGTAGTTGCGTCCGCTATCCGCGAGCTGGTCGATCTCCTGGGCGATGAACCGGGCCTCATCGTGCTCGTTGTCCGCGACGTAACCGATGATCTTGGGCCCCTCCCCGTGGGCGGTCCACAGGTTCTTCTCGCGGCGGTGCTCGTTCTGCGCGATGACGGCGTTCGCGGCGTTGAGGATATTCTGCGTCGAGCGGTAGTTCTGCTCGAGCAAAATCGTGCGCGCCTGCGGGTAGTCGCGCTCGAATTCCTCGATATTGCGAATGGTCGCGCCGCGGAAGGCGTAGATAGACTGGTCCGAGTCGCCAACGACGCACAGTTCCGGATTGGGTGCCACGCCATCGCCGACCAACGCGGAGACAAGACGGTACTGCGCGTGGTTGGTGTCCTGGTACTCGTCAATGAGCACATGGCGGAAACGCCGACGATAGAAGTCCACCACCTGTGGGTGCTGGGTGAAGATGCGCACGACCTCACCAATGAGATCATCGAAGTCCACGGCGTTGGCCGCGCGCAGGCGGCGCTGATACTCGGCGAAGACCTGCGCGACTGTTGTATCGAACGGGTTCTTCGTCTTCGAGGCCTCCGCGAGCGCCTCCTCCGGACCGACGAGCTCATTCTTGTGATTTGAAATCTGGTTGGCGAGGACACGGCCGGTGTACTTCTTCAGGTCCAGCTGCATGTCCTTGGCAATCATGGTGAGCAGCCGGCGCGCGTCATCGCTGTCGTAGATCGTGAAGTTCGTGTTCAGCCCCGGCACAAGCTGCGCGTTCTGGCGCAGGATGCGCACACAGATGGAGTGGAACGTGGAGACCCACATACGCTCCGCAACGGGACCTACCAGCTGCCCCACGCGCTCTTTCATCTCCGCCGCCGCTTTGTTGGTAAACGTGATGGCGAGGATCTGCCACGGCTGCACGCCGCGGCGATGCATGAGGTACGCGATGCGGCGCGTAAGCACCGCCGTCTTGCCTGAGCCCGCGCCTGCCACAATGAGCAGCGGCGCACCGATGTGCTCCACGGCTTCCTTCTGCTGGGGGTTGAGACCCGCAACGAGTGGGTCCTCCCCCGCTGGCTGGCCGTTACTGGCGGCCTCTGCAGCGCCCGCGGGCGCGCCGAAACCGCCCTGGGTGCGCGGACGGAAGCCCGGCACGGGTGCCTGCGACGCACGCGCGGCACTATCTCCGCCAAAGGGATTCTGGCCGACGTTGCGCGTGGAGCCGGAGTCCGACTTCGAGGCAGGGTTCGAGTTAAAAGGAGACGCGTTATCCATGATGGCTTACAACCGTACTAGCAGCCGCCGACACGAGTCGTTCCCCACGCCCGAACACCCGCCCCTATCTTGCCCCTATGCTTGGCTTTTGGTGTGTCCGCGACTACATTATGAGCGCATGAGCGCTGACACTAACTCCGGTACCGATTTCCCCGAGGGCACCGACATCCCCGAGACCGGCACGACCACCCCGAACGTCGAGTCTGACTTTGACGTCCGCATGCCGTCCGGCACGGACGATCCCCTCTCCGACGCGGAGATCCAGCGCTACCGCGAGGAGATCAACCGCATGGACCGGATCATCCTCGACGCCGCCAAGCGCCGCCAACAGGTCTCCCAAGCCATCGGGCGCACGCGCATGAGCTCCGGCGGCACGCGCCTGGTCCACACCCGCGAGGTGCAGATCATCAACCAATTCCGCGATGAGTTGGGCGAGGAAGGCCCCGCCATCGCGTCAGCGTTGCTACGCATGGGCCGCGGGCGCCTGGGCTAGACACGCGCGCTGTGGCGAAAATCCCCGATCGGGCACCATTTTTCGCTATCTTTGCCCGCTCGTGCGTGAAACTTTTGGACTACGGTAGGAAGATGTAAAAGACCCCGCCTGAATAAGCGAAGGAAGGCCCCGCCTTATGTCCATTACGTCGAACCCTCAATGGAACGCTCTCACCGAGCTCGCCGCAGCTCCACGCCCGAATCTGCGTGAGCTCTTCGCCACAGATCCCAACCGCACGAAGAACTGGACGTTCGACGCCGCTGGTTGGCACGTCGATCTGTCGAAGAACCTCATCAACGACGCTGTGCGTGACGCGCTCCTCGACATGGCCCACGCGGCGGGCATCGAGTCTTCCCGCGACAAGATGTTTGCGGGCGAGCACCTCAACTCCACCGAGGACCGCGCCGTCCTCCACACCGCACTGCGTGCTCCGGCGGGCACCAAGCTCACCGTCGATGGCCAGGACGTAGACGCCGATGTCCAGGAAGTGCTCAACCGCATGGAAGGTTTCGTCGCCTCCCTGCACAACGGCTCCTGGACCGGCCACTCCGGTAAGAAGATTAAGACCGTCGTCAATATCGGTATTGGCGGCTCGGACCTCGGCCCGGCCATGGCTTACAAGGCGCTGCGCACCTACCTCGCCGGCGATATTGAGGCGCGCTTCGTCTCCAACGTCGACCCATCCGATATGGCGGCCAACCTCGCGGACCTCGATCCGGAGACCACCCTGTTCATCGTCGCCTCCAAGACCTTCACCACGCAGGAAACCCTCACCAACGCCCACGCGGCACGCCGCTGGACGCTCGAGGCCTACGACGGCAACACCGAGGCCATCGCCAAGCACTTCGTCGCCGTGTCCACCAACGCGGAGAAGGTCGCCGAGTTCGGCATCGATACCGCGAACATGTTTGGGTTCTGGAACTGGGTGGGCGGCCGCTACTCCGTTGACTCCGCCATTGGCCTGTCGCTCATGGCCGCCATCGGCCCGGAGAACTTCCGCGAGTTCCTCGCTGGCATGCATGCCATGGATGAGCACTTCCGCACCGCACCGCTCGAGGAGAACGTTCCTGTCCTCATGGGTCTGCTCGGCGTCTGGTACACCGACTTCCTGGGGGCGCAGACGCACGCCGTGCTCCCCTACTCCCAGGACCTCGCCCGCTTCCCTGCGTACCTGCAGCAGCTGACCATGGAGTCCAACGGCAAGTCCGTGTGCCACGGCGGCAAGGATGTGGACTACAACACCGGCGAGATTTACTTCGGCGAGCCGGGCACCAACGGCCAGCATGCCTTCTTCCAGCTCATGCACCAGGGCACGCACCTCATCCCGGCTGACTTTATTGGCTTTGCCCGCCCTCGTAAGGACTTCCCCACTGCGGACGGCTCGGGTTCCATGCACGACCTGCTCATGGGCAACTTCTTCGCGCAGACCAAGGTCCTGGCTTTTGGTAAAACCGCCGAGGAGATCGCCAACGAAGGCGTCGACCCCGAGGTCGTCCCCCACAAGGTCATGCCGGGCAACCGCCCCACCACCACGCTGCTCGCCGAGGAGCTCACCCCGCACGCCCTCGGCGCGCTCATCGCCCTCTACGAGCACATCGTGTTCACGGAGGGCATGATCTGGCACATCAACTCCTTCGACCAGTGGGGCGTGGAGTTGGGCAAGCAGCAGGCGAATGACTTGGCCCCGGCCGTCTCCGGTAAGGAAGAGGTCAACTCCGGCGACACCTCCACTGACGAGCTCGTGCGCTGGTACCGCCAGAACCGCTAAGACCACATCGCGCGTCCCCGGCCTCGCCGGTGGCGCACAAAGGAGAAACTCTCAGTTCACCATCGCGGTGGAACTGAGGGTTTCTTTTTAGGACTGGGACGCGTCCTGCTGCTTCTTATCCCACAGGTGCCTGCGGACTACGAAGATGGGCAGCACGAGGACGAAGTAGAACGCCATGAACCCCACGACGTAGAGAATCACTCCGTCCGAAGTCACCTCGCTCCACGGCACGCCTTCCTCATTGGAGGACGCCACCCCGCCCCAGCCGGTCACCTGGCTTACATAGAACGTCGCGATGACCAACAAGGGAAGGATGACGAAGGAGAACCACCACGGCGGCACCCACGGGCGCCCGTCCGAGTCCCTTCTATAGAAGGCTCCACCGAATCCCATAGCGCTGTCCTTTCTCTGTATGTCTAAGCACTCAGCGAAGAGAATCCTATTTTCAGTGCGCTCACGCGGTGACCGCGGCAACCAAAAATTCCGTCGCGAGCGCTTGAGGAATCACGGATATCCCGCCACGGTATGCGCTTGCCATCATCAGCCCGACGAGCTTCATCAAAGGCAGCAACATCCGCTTCCATTTCGAGCTCCTCACGCCTTTCTAGATCGCTAACGGCAACGATTGCCGCAACGCGTTTCCCATTGCGGGTAACGATCGTCTGCTTCCCAGTAAAGCGACTTTCATCAATAGTGACGCCCAATTCGTCGCGGTGCTCCCGCTGCATACTCCGCCATGCAGGATGCCATCGATGCTCTCGCGACCGATCCATTCCCACGGGCTACAAGAAACTCCAAGGGCGAGGGGACTTTCGCATCCGCGTGGGAAGGTACCGCGTGGTGTACACCGTTGACCACGGACAACTCGTCATCGAGATTTTCCCCTCGGTGCGCGCGGAGGTGTCTATAAGAAATAGGGACGCCCACATCAACCGTGGCGTCCCTACATTTCCAGTGTGGTCTGCGTTTACGCTGCGCTCGATCCCTCATCCTTCGAGCTCAACGCAAAGCCGTCCACAGTGACCTTCTTCTGTGCGACGCCGGTCTCCGGTGCGGTGGCGCTGGCGGTGGCCTTGCCGGCCGGGCAGTCGAAGTTCACCTCCACGGTGGTGCCGGCTGGGGCATCGAAGCCCACGGTGCCGTTCTCCGCGGTGAATTTGGCTTCCTCGGTCTGGATCTCCGGCCACGTGCTCGTGTAGGAACAGCGCATGGGAAGGCCGGCGCGGTCTACGACGGTGAAGATGACGGTGCCCTTCGTCTCGGTCGGGGCGCTCGAGCCGAGTCCCGGCACGAGGGAAGCGATCAGCGTGATGATGAGCGCGACCACCGCGGCGGCAGGGCCGGCAAACTGTTGCAGCTTATCGAGGCTAAAACCAGGCATGACGAACTCCTTGTAAAAAATGAGAACTAAGTTGTCCTCAGCCTATCCCATTTCCGCTGCCGATAGCCGGTTTCTGGAGAAAATTCTTAGAGCTTGATCATGGGCTCCCAGCCGTGCGGGATGACATCCGAGTCCACGATCTTGCGGCCGAACGGGAAGCAGGTCACCGGGATCATCTTGAGGTTAGCCAGGGCCACCGGGATACCCACGATGGTCACGGTCTGCGCGAGCGCGGTGGCGACGTGGCCGATGGCCAGCCAGAGACCTGCAACGATAAACCACATCACGTTGGAGACGGCCGACATGCCGCCGGTGCCTCGGGCAGGCTGCACGACGGTCTTGCCAAAGGGCCACAGGGCAAAGCGTGCCATGCGGAACGAGGCCACGCCCATGGGGATGGTGACCACGAAGATGCAGGCGAGGATGCCTGCCAGGAAGTAGCCCAAGGCGAGGAGGAAGCCGCCGGAGATAAACCAAATCACGTTGAGAATCGTCTTCATGAGCCCCAGCCTAGCCGCACAGACCTGCAGGGCACAGGGGTGGAACGCTCGGATCGCCACCAGCGTAACCAGCACCTAAGATGAAGCACCATCATGAGCACACCTCCCCCGCATAAGAACATCCGCTATCCGCGCATCACTGCACTCATCGCTATCATCCTGGCCGCGGTCAATTTGCGCTCCGTCATCACGGCGATCTCCCCACTCATTCCGGAGATCCAAGCCTCCACCGGCATGAGCGGAACCATGGTGGGCATCATCGGCACGGTGCCCACTGCGATGTTCGCGGCCTCGGCGTTCGTGCTCCCCCGCATCAAGGCACGCTTCACGCTCAGCGAGATGATGCTCCTCTCGCTCGGACTTACCGCCGTGGGCCAGCTCCTGCGCGTCGTCTATCCCAACGAGTGGCTGTTGCTCGTCGGCTCACTCATCGCGCTGTTTGCCATCGGCATCCTCAACGCGACCATGCCGCTTGTCGTGCGCGAATACTTCCCGCGTCACGTGCCCAGCATGTCGCTCACCTTCATGATGTCGAGTCAGATCATGCTCGCCGCAGCACCCGTTGTCGCCGTACCCATGATGGACTGGGCGGAGAACATGGGCCTGCCCGGCTGGCAGATTTCGCTTGGTTCCTGGGGTGTGCTCGCCGCCATCGCGGCAGTAAGTTGGATGCCGCTGCTCATCCACCGCGGCCCGAACCCCATCGACACCGCGCCCGAGCCCAACTTCCGTCTGCCGGTGTGGCGCACCACCATCGGCGTCGGCATGGCCTTCATGTTCGGCTCCAATTCGCTGGTGGCCTACACGATGATGACGTTCATCCCGCAGATCTTCACCGACGCGGGCCACACCGCGCAGTACGGCGCGAATATGCTCGCTCTTTTTAGTGTTCTCGGCATTCCTGTCACGATCGCCGGCCCATGGCTCGCCGGGCGCCTGGATAACGTCTTCCCCGTCGTCATCATGTCCGCGGTCTTCTTTTCTGCCGCAATGTTGGGCCTTGCTTTCGCCCCGCTCGCAGCGCCGTGGCTCTGGGTCACGCTCGCCGCCGTCGGTACCGTCCTCTTCCCCATGGCCATTGTGCTCGTCAATATCAGGGCACGCACCCTCGAGGGCGCCACCGCGCTCACCTCCTTCGGCCAGGGCGTCGGCTATACTTTCGCCTCGCTCGGCCCACTGCTCACCGGCGCCGCACGCGAGGCCACCGGCTCCTTCTTTATTCCGCTCGCCGTCATGGCCGCCATCGGACTCGTTACCCTCGTCGCCGGCTACTTCGCATCCCGCCAGACCTACGTCGAGGATCAACTCCCTCGTACCGCTTAAACCGCAGAACGGATCCGTCGCACCACGTATCTATCAATTACCGCCGCTCTAGTACCGCGATGGCAATATGGACTCGGTTGGTCCCACCAATTTTTTCCAAGATGTGCTTGACGTGCGTCTTGACCGTCGCCACGGAGACATAGAGCTGCTCGGCGATTTCAGTGTTATCAAGTCCTTCAGCTATCAGCTGCGCGACATCGTTTTCGCGTGTGCTGAGCCCCTCCACATCCAGGGATTCTGCGGGAGCCTCATGCGGCGTAGCCAATAGCTTGGCCAGAGCCTTTGGGCTTAAAAGCTGTTGGCCTTCTGCTACAGCGCGCACCGAAGCAACGAGCGCCTCCGGCCCCGTCGTCTTCAATAAGAACCCCATCGCCCCGGCATGCAGTGCATCCACGATGAATGCATCGGCATCAAAGGCCGTCAGCATAACAACGGGTATATCGGGAACAGCAGACTTGAGCTTCTTGACTGCCTCGATCCCATCCATGACCGGCATCCGGATATCCATCAAAACTAGGTCAGGTCGACGCTCAGTAACCAGGGCGACTCCGTCGCGGCCATTGCTCGCTTCGCCTACTACCTCAATATCGCCTGCGCCTTCCAGAATGAGTCGAATTCCGCTCCGCAACAGTTCCTCGTCATCAACCAATACAACCGAGATCATCGTTCCTCCAACGGCAAGTACAAACTCCAGCTAAATTCCTCATCGTCATGGACGTCTAATCGCCCTCCTGCTAAACGTGCGCGCTCACGCATACCCATTAGTCCGTTTCCGCCTCCTGTAGCGAGCACTTTCTCGGCTTTTCGATTCCGCATCGTTACTCGTGCCATGTCGTCCTCGCGGTCTACCTCGATGTGGACCTTGTGCCCCGGCGCGTATTTGCGCGCATTGGTTAGGCCTTCTTGCACTGCGCGGCTCAGCGCGTGGACACCCATCGTTGATAGCTCACCGGTGCAATCGTCAACATAATTGACCGCTACTTTGGTCCCGGTAGCGCGTGCACGTGCAACATGGTCCTCAAGACTAGTGCGGGGATCAATCCGGTCATCAAAGCGCAACGAATGCAGCACCCGGCGCAAGTCATCCACTGCGTGCTCTGCTTCAGATTGAATTGTCGCCGCTGACTCGGCTACTTGTTCTCGGCTCAAATCGTCGCGATAGGCAAGTCCGCCGGCAAAGACGGAGATGAGGCTCAGTCTGTGTGAGAGCGAGTCATGCATGTCACGAGCAATTCTCTCGCGTTCTTCTTGCCGGGCTTTTTCTGTACCTGCCTGCAACTTTTCCTCGTTGAGTTCTGCCTGAGCGACAAGAATGCTCTGCTTTTCTCTGCGATTATGCCGGGCTACGCCTATGAGGAACCCGGAAAGAACGAATACACACCACAGCAGGCCATATCCAAACACGCTCATGGGGATCGTCTCGAACGCATCGGGATCGTAGACCTTGACTCCCAGGCTCGCAGTCATCGCTACGAGCCCGGCCACGCCCCACCGCACGTTGCCGCGCGAGACGAGGGAGATATAAACGACGTAGACGCTCACGGCGAGCTGATGGAGGCCTGCCGTTGCGCAGATCATCACCGCGGACACCAGAGAGATCAACGGCCCCGGGTAGTTTTCGTACGGGCTGTATTCGCGTGGTACGTGGCGCAAAGCCAGCGGCAAAAGGAACCACGAAGCAACCGTCACAATTCCCGCTATGGCTGCGTAGTTCATCGACGTGTCGCTCCATTCGGAACCGTCGCGCCGGTCGAAACCGACGAACATCCACACCAGCATCCCTACGTCCGCAAGCACACAAAAGACAATGAGCGCTACGCGCCGCCATCTCGTTACTCCTTGTAATTCGTGGAGGTGTTTTGCGTAGGCCCGTTGGTGCAACCAGTTTTTAAGTGTCATCTCCACCCAGAGTAGTAACGCCTACTCGGCGTTAAATCCACCCCAGGGTGGATTGTTTCGGACAGCGTCGTTTCTAGCGTTGAAGACATGCACAAGAAAGTACCTACCATCATGGCTCTCGCCGCCGTCTACTTCGCCGGCGTCCCTGTAGCCAACGCTTTTCTGCCCGATCCGCACAACCCCACCAGCGCCGTAGCATTTCACAACCTGGAAATCCCCGGATTGGAATGCGAGCAAGGCCTCGGCTACCTGAAAGATACTCCTAGCTGGGAATGCGATGGCGTCACGATTTATGCCAAGAGCAGCAAGACTTCCCAAGAACCCAACGAATACCTCCCGCGGCAACATCGCGCGTTCAACTACACGTCGCAGCTCCCACAGGCCGTCGTCGACGATCGCGGACAAGGCGTGTACCAAATCGAGGACTTCGGAAACATCACCGTCGGTCTAGACCGCGATGGTGGCAAAGACTTCTTCCATCTCGACGGCCCGAATGCCGCGAAATACGCCGAGCGCATCAAGGAGCACGCATGAGAATCCTCTACTACCTACTCGTAACCGTAGGCCTCGCCTCCTCGGTCCACTTTCAGCTCCAGCTTCCGTATCTCCAGGCCAGCCTCCTCGCCGGTCTCATCAACGGCCTCGTCCTGTTGTTCATCTCGTGGCTCATACTCCGCAAACATAAGGGCGCCGTACTTGGCTTCATCTGGGGCATCGCCTGTACCGGTCCCGCTGTATTCTTTGGCACTCAACTCGACGAAATACAAGCCAAATTCCATTTGCAATGGCTTGACGCCGCAGGATTCGCACCGCTCAACGAGGAAACACTCAAGTTCATCGGTGTCTTACTCATCTGCACCTACTTCATCAAACCCGAACGGGCGCGAGACTACGTTTTTGTCGGTATCGCGGTGGGAATGGGATTTGCCATTGTTGAAGACTTCGCCTTTATTGCGCGCATTACCCTCTACGATCTTGATTCCGATACCGTCGGCGCTGCAGCGGGCGTCTCTATCCGAACGTTCGGGAACCCCTTTGGGCATGCGCTCTATACCGGTCTCGCAGCATTCGGACTATCACGCAAGAACCCCTTCCTGTGGTGGCTGCTTGGCGTCGCCCTGCACACGCTTAATAATCTCTTCCCCTCGCTGGCCTCCACCTTCCCCGACGCGAATTGGCCGATTATCGCGTCGTTCTGCGTCGTCGCAGGCACGTGGACTACGTGCATCTGGCTCTATATCCGCTTGGTTCGCTCCGCGCGCCGTGAGCGAAAGCTCAGCCAATCAGATGTTTCAGATGCCCCAGCACACAGTCCCCTGGTACCGGCAAAGAACTAAGCCGTCCCCTGGCAGTACGGACACCACCAAATAATCCGCTCTAGTTCGCCTTCATCGCCATTGGCGTCGACGCCGCCGAGCACTCCCTTCTCGATGGGCGTGCCGCAGCGTCGGCAGCGCGCATTATTGCGACCGAAGACATACGTCGTCTCCCCGGCGCGCCGCACACCGGTCGTGACTCGGATGGGCGAGAACCTGTTGGCCCACATGATTGTCCGCGAGACATCCATGATCTTCTCGACGTCGACGTCGCCGACACGCTCCGCGGGATGCATGCCCGCGATAAAGCAGGCCTCGGCGCGGTACTCGTTGCCGATGCCCGCGACGTTCTTCTGGTCGAGCAGCGCCGCGCCGATGGGACGGTCGGGCCGCGCCTCGATGCGCCGGATCGCCTCCTCGCGCCCGCCATTTGTCTCCCAGTCCGGGTCGAGGATGTCTGGGCCCAGATGCTCGATGCGCCCTAGGTAATCCGACTCAGGATAGACCTCGACGAAGCCTAGCGTGTGGCCGACAACCTCAATATCGCGCGGCTCGTTGGCCAAGCGCAGCACGACGCGCGCGGTATGCCCCGGCGCGCGCCACCTATCCCCCGCGTAGTGGATATGCCACTGCCCTTCCATCTTCAGGTGCGTGTGGAGGATAAGCGGTTCGCCCTCCGCCCCCGCGAATTCCATAAAAAGGTGTTTGCCGTAGGGCCACACGGCCACGCATTCCATCGCATCGAAGCGCGCCAACGCATAGCGCGGCACCCGCACCGAGGTCTTCGTCACCTCGCGGCCGACCATGAACTGCATGCGTTCGGCCAGCTGCAGGACGGAATCACCCTCAGGCACGCGGCATCACTCCTTTTTTAACGACTGGCGATTCTACGCCAGCCCTACACTGAACCAGTAAGGAGTCATCATGACATTCAACTGACTCAACGCCTACGGCGCCGACCAACTCGTGGTGTTGCTCGTACCGAATATCATCGGGGCGCTCGCCGGCGGCAACGGCGACGCGCAACCGCCGGTGGACGTCCCCGTCGCACTCACGGTGGCCGAGAATATCGCCCGCTGTGCGTGCATAATCCTCGTGGTTCTCCCGCTCGGCGTGGGCAGATTTGAGATGCGGACGCGCGCTGCTCCCCGCCGTCATGTTCATCAGTTGCGGCGCGGTGCTGCGTCACCACCTGCTCACCGCCGCGAGCCTGTGCTTTGCTGGCTCTTCCGGTTTTAGAGTGCATTGATTAGTTCGCCGGGGGTTCGGGCGTGGCACAAGATATTGGGGTCCTTGGCTTTGTAGGAATAAGGGTGTCTAATCCATCCGTACAAACCAAGGACCTACTGTGCAGCCTAACGGAAATGTCATCGTCGATACCATCTGCCGCACCGCAGAACTAGGAGTTACTATCACCGGGGCCGCAGAACACGGCGATGTCACCGTCATCGAAGCCGAGCCCGTCGAGCCCATCAATGAATGCCCCACGTGCGGTCAGCCTGGAGTATTCCGCGACCACGTCATCCGCAGCCTGGTCGATCTGCCCATCGTCGGCCACCCAACACGCCTTCATGTGCGCCTTCCACGCTACCGGTGCACCAACAAGCGCTGCTTGCAGAAGATCTTCCGCGCGGGCCTTACCTGCGCGCCCGACAATTCAAAGACCACGGACAGGGTGACCCGCTGGATACTGCAACGACTCTGCCTAGATCGGATGAGCGTTGCCGCTGCAGCCAAGTCATTAGGCCTGGGGTGGGATACCACCAACGCCTTGGCCTTAGCCGCTGTCCAGGACTTGATCTACAACGACGAGCACTACCTCGACGGGGTCAAGGTCATCGGTGTTGATGAGCATCGCTGGTCGCACAACCGACGCACATGGCGCGACGGATACGTCACCGTCATCGTTGATATGACCGACCACCACGACAAGGATGGAAACGTCATCCGCCCCGCTCGGCTTCTTGACGTTGTCCCAGGCAGAAGCGCTGACGCGTTACGAACATGGCTGAATAATCACAGCGAGCAGTTCCGCGATCAGGTCAAGATCATCAGCATGGACGGCTTCCAAGGCTATGCCACCGCCGCTGGCGAAGTCATTCCCAACGCCACCCAAGTCATGGACCCGTTCCACGTTGTACGCCTGGCCGGTGACAAGCTCACCAAGTGCCGCGCCAGGCTCCAGTTAGAAACAACAGGCCGACGTGGCCGCAGCAAAGACCCGCTCTACCGCAACCGGAAAACTCTGTTGACCACCGAGGGCTTGCTCACCGACAAGCAGCGCGGGAGGCTTGAGGAACTGTTTGACTTCGACGACGACTACGCGCCGCTACAAGAGACCTGGACCTACTACCAACAAGTCATAAGCTGCTACAACAATCCCAACAAGCAAGCAGCCAAGAAAGCCATGAGCACGCTCATTGACACGCTTGTTGACATCAAAGACGCCGGGATCGCTGAGATCGCGCAGCTAGGCAGGACCATGAACAAACGCCGCAAGGACATCCTCGCCTACTTCGACCACGGAGTATCCAACGGACCTGTCGAAGCGATTAACGGTCGGTTGGAATTCCTACGCGGCATCGCCCTGGGATTCCGCAACCTCGACCACTACATATTGCGGTGCCTGATTCACGCCGCCAACATCCGACACAAAATCAATGCACTCTAAAACCGGAAGAGCCGCTTTGCTGTGGCGCACATCTGGATTACGGTGCTCACCCACAGCGGGCTTGCAGCTAACTCGAAATCACAGAAAGCTCCAGCGTCCCTGGAGCGTTGTGGATATTCGCAACGGAGCAGAATCCGTGCGTCGTCGTGGGAATTTTGGCGCCGCACACGACAACGTTGGTATTGTTGTTGCGAAGCCACTCAGTGGCAATTAGGCAACGGGCCCCGCACGTGATGCGACGGCCCGCCCTTTCTTTTTCGCAGCTTCTGGTGTCTCCCCAGGCCCGACTATCACGCCGCATCACGCTCGTTCCCGGATTCAGCCAACTCCAATTGTGCGGACCACTGCACTGTCGGTTAACTCCGAACAGACACAGAACGTAAGCCGTTGCGTTTAGGCGAGGCCGGAAGTAACTCCCGGCACCGACGCCCTACTCTCCCACGGCGTGATGACATGCTCGCGCTTCAGGTCGCGCACAGAGGACACGCCGAGCAGCGTGCAGGCAGTCTCCAGTTCGGAGGTGAGCAGCTCGATGGTGCGATCCACGCCCTCGCGCCCGCCCGCCATCAGACCGTAGAGGTAGGCGCGGCCGATGAGCACGAAGTTCGCGCCGAGCGCTAGGGCAATCGCAATATCGGTGCCGGACATGATGCCGGAGTCGTAGACGATCTCGGCGTCGAGGCCGAGCTCGGCGCGGATGGCTTCGAGAGCGCGCAGCGTATTGACCACGCGGTCGAGCTGACGGCCGCCGTGCGAGGAAACCACCACGCCATCGGCGCCGAGCTCGATCACCTTGCGGGCGTCAGCAGGGTTGACGATGCCCTTGACGAGCATCTTTCCGTCCCACTGCTCGCGAATCCACGCGAGATCGTCGAAGTTGAGACCCGGGTCAAACATCGTGTTGACGAGCTCACCCAGAGTACCCGTCGTCGAGGTCAGCGACGCGAAGGTGACCGGGTCCGTCGTGAGGAAGTTGAACCACCACTCCGGACGCCACGCGGCGTCAAGAACGGTGCCGGCGGTGAGCCGCGGCGGGATGCGCATGCCGTTGCGCGTGTCACGCAGGCGCTGGCCCGCGACCGGGGTATCGACAGTGACGACGAGCGTGTCGTAGCCACTCGCCGCCGCGCGACGCAGCAACTCCGCGCTGGCCGTGCGGTCCTTCCATAGGTAGAGCTGGAACCAGCGGCGCCCGCGTCCGGAGGCCCGCTCGACCTCCTCCACGGAGCGAGTACCCATTGTCGACAGCGTGAACGGGATACCCGCCGCCGTTGCTGCCGATGCCCCCGCATCCTCACCCTCGGCATGCATAAAGCGCGTAAACCCGGTCGGCGCAATACCGAACGGCAGCGCGGAACGCCCACCCGCAATGTCGACGGACAGGTCGAGCTCCGTGGCACCTGTGAGCACGTTAGGCAGTAGACGAATGGAGCGGAAGGTCTCCCGTGATTCGTCATAGGTAACCTCGTCGCGCGCGGCGCCGTCCACGTAGTCGAAGGCAGCCTTCGGAATGCGACGCTTGGCAATCTTCCGGAGATCCCACACGTCAGCGGCCTCCGCAAGGCGCGCGGCGCGACGGTCGAGGGTCGGCCTCTCAAAGCGCATGAGGTTCTTCAGTTCTGAGACTTGGGGCAATTGACGCTTGAGACGCATGACGGTTCTCCTCTTCGTGGTTCGTAGTGCGGCCGTAGAAAGCGGTCCTGCTTTCATTCCTACTCTTCTACAGAAATAGCGCCAAACTGAGGTCCTCCCCCAGACAGCACGAAACCCCAGCGCCACCGAAGTGACACTGGGGGCGCATGCGAGGAAACCTAGTGGCGGATGTTCACACGCTTGTGGTTGTTGGAGCCAGCCTCGATGAGCGCGACCATGCCCACGGCGTAGTCAGCGTAGGAAATCTCGTTGTTGCCGTTGGCATCGACGGTGAACTTGTCGGAGTCGACAATCTCAAACTTCCCGGTGCGCTCACCCTCGGCATCGAACTCGGCAGCCGGGGACACGAAGGTCCAGTTGAAATCATCACGCATACGCAGGTAATCGAGCTGCTCCGACTGTGCGGAAGCCAGCGGCACGAACATATTCGGGAAGTCCGGAGTCTCGAGCAGCTTGGTGCCCTTATCGTCCACGATCATGGAACCGGCACCACCTACAACGTAGAGACGAGCATCGGAACCGGCGAGCACGTCGCCCAGGTGTGCCACGGACCTGGTATGCAGCGGCAGCGTCTCCGGGGTAAAGGCGCCGAAGGCGTTGACGACAGCGTCGAAGCCAGCGAGGTCCTCCGCCGTGATGTCCATAATGTCGCGCGTGATGACGTTCGTTGCAGCGGAGCGGTTCTCGCCACGCACGATGGCGGTGACGTCGTGGCCTGCGGCCTGTGCTTCCTTGACGATGCGCTGGCCGGCCTTGCCGTTGGCAGCGATGACGACAATCTTCATGGGAGTTCTCCTTCAGTAGGTTTAACTTTAACGTTGAAGCCAACCTTACGCGCATGTGGTATCTTTACGGAAGTAGGAGCCAAAAAGAAACTATCAAGGTCACAGCCATGAAACAGCCGCTTACTTCTTTGCCCGCCTGCCCCGTCGAGACGACACTCACGCTTCTGTCCAACCGCTGGCGCGCCATGATCCTGCGCGATCTCCTCGACGGCACCATGCGTTTTAACGAGCTGCGGCGCTCCGTGACCGGCATTAGCCAGAAGGTTCTCACGTCGAACCTGCGCGAGATGGAAGACACCGGCATCGTCCACCGCGAGGTCTTCGCCGAAGTCCCGCCTCGCGTCGAGTACTCGCTCACTCCGCTCGGCCAGTCTATGCGCCCCATCCTTGACGCCATGGACGAATGGGGCACGCACTACCAGCAGCAGGTTGCCAAGGAAATCGTCTAGCACTGGTATCCACGCTCCGCCGCTCACCCAGCTTTGGGTTTATGGCGCTTCACGCCGCCAAACCAGCCCCCAAACGCAACAAAACCAAAGCCAGGATGTGCTGCGGCACCAGTCGTATCCCTAGCGCCGATACCCACGCGGCCGGAAACCACCCGGCGCGGACCGCCAGCCTTCACACCCCGCGTCGGCAGCACCATCAGAGGGTTCGGCCTCCGGCACCGACTCCAGCGCATCGGAAAGCGACCGTCCCCGCCTGCTCGGCGCCACGGAGGTCGAAAGCTTGCCAGAAATCCGCACGCCCTTCGGAGTAATCCCTGCGCCGTGCTCGCGCAGCTGATTCGCCAACGGGGTCTCAAAGACCGAGGCCCCGTTGGCCTTTTCGATGGTGAGCGGCGAGAGGCGCCCAGATGCGACGGCCTCAGTGAGCGCCGCCACGATATAGCCCACGACCTCGCCGCCATCGATGCCCGCGGGCACCGGGAAGGTCGTGAGCGTCTTGCCGCCACGCGTGAGGTGCGCGACGGGCAGGCCGTCCACGAGCACGACCAAAGC
>NZ_LT596208.1:25698-182230 GCF_900092335.1 Corynebacterium phoceense | reverse complement strand
CCGCCAGCGCCCAGCGCCCCGCCACGTCCGGCGGGGTCGAGGTTGCACGCTGCGACTGGGCAAAGGACGTGCGTCCCATGCGCAGGCGCGAACGGCTCGGCCGGCGCTTGGAACGGTGCGCCGCCGCGGAGCGAGATCCACCGGAAAGATGCGCGCGAATCGGTGCAAAGGAATCCGGCGCGACGAGCCCAGCCTCGACGAGCTGCCAGAGTGCCTCTCGTAGCTCTCCGGGAGCCGCCAGGCTACCGGGAACTTCCGCCAGCAAATCAGCAAAAAGGAACCCGCCGCCACGTGCAAGCACGTCGAGCACTGACTGCTGGAGCATGGACGGACCGAACTCGCCCAGCTGAGGAGCCAGCTGCGCCGCATAGTCCGCGGGCAGCAGCATGATCCATGGGTCGGACGCGCCGGCCTTGCCCGCGCCGAGGATGAGAACCTCGCCCGAGGACGTGAGCTCGTCCAAGTGCCGCGGGGAATAATCCCCCACACGCGCGGGCAAAACGAGGGATTCCCAGGCGCTGGCGGGCAGACGCACCCCAGCGAGCTGCTCGATAACGGCAAACACGCCGTCGGCGCCACGCAACGGGGGCTGCTGCCCCACCGGTGCCACTTGCTGCCAGTCCGGTAGGAAGCGTCCATAGGTCGCGGGCGTGACTGGCTCCGTCGCCGCGCGAGCCGCAGCCAGGGAGCGCGATCGGATGACGCGCAGCACCTCGCTGGCCACGTACTCGGTTTCTTCGACACCCTGGCGGTAGTGCCCTTCCAACACGCTGTCCAACGAAGAGACAACAGCGAAGGTAGCGGAGACGGAGAGACCGAAGGCATCGGCAGCCTCGCGCAAGGTAAACGGGCCGCGGGTGCGCGCCCAGCGCGACAGGAGCTGCTCCAACGCATCCGTGATCGTCGCTTGCTGCGCCGGGATGCCCGGCGGGACGGGAACGCCCAAGCCATCGCGGAGTAAGGGGGCATCGAGAGACTGCGCGAGGTGCTCGCGCCCGCCAATACGCACCCGCATGATGCGCGAACCCAGAGCGTCGAGCGCCGTCATCGGCACCGAGGCATGCTCGCCGAGTTCAGCGACCGGGATGGGCCCCAGCACGCGCAGCAAGTCCGCGACCTGCTCTGTGGTCTTCGCGCGGCGCTCCGGGGTGCGACGCTGCAGCTGGGCGTCGACCTCCGCGATGATCTCTGGATCGAGCAGTTCGCGCAGCTCCACCGTGCCCAGCAGCTTCGCGAGCAGCGCAGGGTCAAGCGCTAGGGCGGCTGCGCGTTTTTCCGCCAAAGGAGAATCGCCCTCATACATGAACGCGCCCGTGTAGTTAAACAGCAGCGAGGACGCGAACGGCGACGGCTGATCGACGGTGACCTCCGCGATGCGCACGCGCCGGTGGCCCAGGTCCCGCATGAGCTCCGTGAGTGCCGGCAGGTCATAGACGTCCTGGAGGCACTCGCGGACGGTCTCCAAGATGATGGGGAACGAAGGGTACTTCCGGGCGACGTCGAGCAGCTGTTCCGCGCGCTGGCGCTGCTGCCACAGCGGGGCGCGCTTGCCGGGGTTCCGGCGCGGCAGGAGCAGCGCGNAGGGGTTCGCCGGATCCGCCGCGGCCAGCAGGTAGGTCTGCGGCTCCTGCGTGCCCGACGGCCAGCCGGTCACGTCCGGTGAATCCGCGAGCCCGCGCAGGCGGTCGATGACAGCAGGCGTCGAGAACTGCGCCGCACCCAGGCCTTCAATGACGTAGCCACGCATGGCCTTGCCGGACTCCTCGAAACCGGAAAGCACCTTATACGCCAGCGCGAAGCCGCCCAGCACATCCTCAGCGACGACGCTCCCGCGCGTGACCACGCCGTAGCGGTCAAGCCAGGCCTCGCCGTGTGCCAAAGAGCGAGCCGTTGCTTCCGATGCCGCCGGCACCGCCAGCGCCCAGCGCCCCNTGAAGCGCTCGAGCAGCAGCGTCTTCTCGTCCGGGATAAGCCCCGTCGCGTCCTCCTGCTCGCGCAGGTAGGCCAACAGGTTATCGCGCGCCCACTCGTCCGAGTCAATAATGAGCGACGGGTCTGAGTAGGCCTCACGGCGGAAAGCACCCAAGGCCTTGCCCAGCTCGTACGGGCGGCCAGCGGCGTCGCCATTCCAAAACGGCAGGCGTCCCGTATGCCCCGGCGCAGGCGTGACCTGCACCTGGTCACGGGTGATGTTCTCAATCCGCCAGCTCGTGGCGCCCAACGTAAAGATGTCGCCGACGCGGGATTCATAAACCATCTCCTCGTCGAGCTCACCCACGCGCCGGGGTGCGCCGCCTTCCGCGCCACCCACCAAGAAAACGCCAAACATGCCGCGGTCGGGAATGGTGCCGCCGCTGGTCACGGCCACGCGCTGCGCACCCGGGCGCGGCGTCAGCATGCCCGTGATCCGGTCATAGACGACGCGGGGCTTGAGCTCCGAGAAATCCGTCGAGGGATACACGCCCGAGGCCAAGTCGATGACGGAGTCGAAGACCTCACGTGCCAGGTCCCGGTAAGGCCAGGCGCGGCGGACAGTCTCGTACCACTCGTCCACGTCGAGGCCGTCCTCGCCCGCCGCAGCGACAGCCGCGACGGTCTGTTGCGTAAGGACGTCGAGCGGGTTGCGCGGGGTTTTCAGCTCCTCGATAAGGCCTTCGCGCATGCGCCGCACCGTCACCGCGGATTGCAGCAGGTCCGCCCTATGCTTCGGGTAAAACGAGCCTGCCGATACCGCCCCTACCGCATGCCCCGCACGGCCCACACGTTGCAGGCCAGAGGCCACCGATGGCGGTGACTCCACCTGCACCACGAGCTCCACCGCGCCCATGTCGATGCCGAGCTCCAGCGAGCTCGTCGCCACAACCGCCTTGAGCGTGCCCTCCTTGAGCATCGTCTCCGTCATGGCGCGCTCGTCCTTGGACACGGAGCCGTGGTGAGCGCGCGCAATAACCGCCGGGGCCTTGCCCACGACGTCTGACTGCGCCATGAGTTGAGACGGCGGACGACGCGACGCCGACGACAGCGAGTCCGGATCGTGCTCCGCCGCGTAGAGCTCGTTGAGCCGGCTCGTTACGCGCTCTGCCGTGCGGCGCGAGTTCACGAAGACGAGCGTCGAGCGGTGCGCCATGATCTCTTTGTACAGCTTGTCCTCGATAAACGGCCAGATGGACTTCGCCGTGGGCAGCGCGGACTCGGTGGGCCCGGCGTCGATGCCCTGGCGCCCCAGCCCGGAATCCGACCGCGGCTGAGGCAGCGGACCACCGGTTATCCCCAGCGGGTCGTCGACGGTCATCTCGCCGATCGTCGAGCCGGCCTCCGGCACCGGTAGGTCCGACATGTCTTCGACCGGCACGTGAATAGTGAGGTCCCAGCGCTTCTCCGCCGGCGGCGCGATGATCTCCACCGGGCGCCCGCCGCCCAGGAAGTTCGCAACAGCCTCGAGCGGGCGCACCGTGGCCGACAGCCCGATGCGTTGGAATTCACCGGCGACCTGCGCCAGGCGTTCCAGGGTCAGCGCGAGGTGCACGCCGCGCTTCGTGCCAGCAAGCGCGTGAATCTCATCGATGATGACGGTATCCACGCTCTTTAAGATGCCCGCTGCCTTGGACGTGAGCATGAGGTAGGCCGACTCCGGCGTCGTGATGAGCACGTCCGGCGGGCGGCGCACCTGCCGGTTGCGCTCAGCCTGCGGGGTGTCGCCCGAGCGCACGCCCACCGTGATATCCGGAACCTCCTCACCCAGGCGCTCCGCTTTGCGCGCGATGCCTGCCAAGGGCGCGCGCAGGTTATTCTCCACGTCCACGCCGAGTGCCTTGAGCGGCGAGATATAGAGGACTTTCACTCCTCCATGACTTCCGGCGGCGGCGCCAGCCGACGCCGCGCCGGGAAGCGGCAGTGCCGTCTGGCCCTCGCGCTCGACCAAGTTATTAAGCGCCCAGAGGAACGCTGCGAGGGTCTTGCCGGAACCGGTAGGGGCGACGACGAGCGCGTGGGCATCGGCAGCAATGGCGCGCCAAGCCTGCTCCTGGACGTCGGTGGGGCGGGCAAAGACATCCTCGAACCAGCCCCGGACGGCGGGCCGGAATTGAGCGAGGACGGCGTCAGTCATTCCTTCACTGTAGCGCGGCGACCGACATGGCAAGGTAGGCTAATTCCCATGACCCGCGAACTTACAGATTCTCGTCTTACCAACCACATCGCTGAAGGCGTCGGCGAAATCCTTAAAGGCGTGCGCACCAGCGGTTTGCTGCGTGGCCTTGAGCTGGGTGACGCTGGTGACGTCCTCGCGCAGGAATGGATTTCCCGCGTCCTCGAGCAGCACCGCCCCGAAGATGGTTTCCTCTCCGAGGAGGCCACGGATGACATGTCCCGTCTGAAGAAGGACCGCGTGTGGATCGTCGACCCCATCGACGGCACGAAGGAATTCTCCACCGGCCGCCAAGACTGGGCCATCCACATCGCCCTCGTCATCAACGGCGTTCCGGAGCACGCCGCCGTGGGCATGCCGGACCTGGGCGTGACGTTCAAGTCCTCGGACGTGCGCGCCGTGACCGGCC
This sequence comes from Corynebacterium phoceense, assembly GCF_900092335.1. GTDB lineage: Bacteria > Actinomycetota > Actinomycetes > Mycobacteriales > Mycobacteriaceae > Corynebacterium > Corynebacterium phoceense. The sequence goes on along the minus strand of NZ_LT596208.1, from coordinate 177,674 downwards.
CCATGTCGAAGAGGTTCGTGGTCTCCCGCAACCGCCCGCCGCAGGTCGCCGGCTTTATCGCGGAGAAGATGGGCTACGAGACCGTGGGCGTCGGCTCCGCAGGCGCGAAGGCCATGCACGTCCTCCTCGGCGACTTTGACGGCTATATCCATGCCGGTGGCCAGTACGAGTGGGACCAGGCGGCACCTGTGGGCGTGGCCCGCGCCGCAGGCCTGCACTGCTCGCGCCTCGATGGCTCCCCCATCACCTTCAACAACGAAGACACTTTCATCCCGGACCTGGTCATCTGCCGCCCGGAAATCAAGGACGAGGTCCTCGCCGCGGCCGCCGAGTTCGCGGAGGCCAACGGCGGGTACAACTAAACTATCTACATTGCCGTTTTGGACGCCGAAAATTAAACTAGATCTTCCAGTTAATTAACCACCAAGAAGACTACGAACCATAAAGTTACTTCTACTCGTTGTCTTCACAAGGAAGGAAGAAGGTGCATGACCCGTGACCATGCTGAATGGCCAGAGCCTGCGCCGCGTCATCACGAGCGGGAAGACCTCGATGACATATCTCCCAGCTCGCCGCAGTCACCCCGAGATGACCCTAGGGACAATGCTGCCAACGCCGACCGAAATCCAGACGAAGGCGTGGAAGATGGTGGGCCAAAACATCCAACAATCGATGACGCGTTACTCGCGGAACTCGTAGACGATGATGATTCGCCCGAGGACAAGGCGAAAAAGGTTGCAATTGTCGAGCAGGTAATCTCGCAATACCACAGTGGCCCCTTGCCTTCAGCTGAAGAATTTGGCCGTTACAAGGATATTGAGCCGACGGCACCGCAGATTATCCTCGACATGGCGGCTCAAGCCACTACAGCTGCTGCGAACCGCGAGAACGCTATTGCCGACGTCATGCGGGCCAATGCACGTATCGATGAAAAGGCCGTGCCGCGCGGACAGTACATCTCAGCCGTGCTTATTCTCGGTCTTCTCACTATTGCCCTTGTCGCGCTCGTCCTTGACCGCGAGTGGATTGTCTTACTTTTTGGTGTAGGAGGGCTGGGAATGATGTTTATGAACACTCTCCCGACTTTGCTTAATCGTGACCACTCGCCAAGAGCATTGCCTGTCGAAAAAGAAGCGCTCGAGCGAGGGTCGGCACCGGAAGAGAAGCACGAATAGTACGCTGCCCCATGCTGGTGCGGTCTAGGACTCTCACAATGTTGTATTTGGACGTTACACTGAGCACCATGATCGACACCCCGTATGAAGACCTCCTGCGCCGCATCCTCGAGGAAGGCACGCCCAAAGGCGACCGCACCGGCACGGGCACGCGCTCCATTTTCGGCGCGCAGCTGCGCTACAACCTGGCGGAGTCCTTCCCACTGCTGACCACAAAGAAGGTCTATTTCCACGGGGTCATCGGCGAACTGCTGTGGTTCTTGAAGGGCGACTCGAACGTCAGGTGGCTCCAGGACAATAACGTCCGCATCTGGAACGAATGGGCCGATGAGAACGGCGAGCTCGGCCCCGTCTACGGCGTGCAGTGGCGTTCCTGGCCCACCCCGGACGGAAGCCACATCGACCAGATTCAAGGCGCGTTGGACACGCTCAAGAACAACCCGGACTCCCGCCGCAATATCGTCTCTGCTTGGAACGTCGCGGAGCTCAACCAGATGGCGCTCATGCCCTGCCACCTGCTCTTCCAACTCTACGTCGCCGACGGCAAGCTCAGCCTGCAGGTCTACCAGCGCTCCGCGGACATGTTCCTGGGCGTGCCGTTTAACCTCGCGTCCTACGCGGCCCTGGCGCACATGTTTGCCCAGCAGGCCGGCCTTGAGGTGGGCGACCTCATCTGGACCGGCGGCGACTGCCACATCTACAACGACCACGTCGAGCAGGTCAAGGAACAGCTCACTCGCGAACCGCGCCCGTACCCGCAGCTCAAGCTCAACAAGGCCGCCAGCCTCTTCGACTACGACTTCACCGACTTCGAGCTCGAGGGCTACGACCCGCACCCTGCGATCAAGGCTCCGGTGTCCGTCTAATGTGGGGCGCGATTTGGGCACAGTCGCTCGACGGCTGCATTGGCAACGGCGTCACCATGCCCTGGCACGTGCCAGAAGACCTCGCCCACTTCAAGGAGGTCACCCTCGGCGCCCCCGTCGTCATGGGCCGCAAGACGTGGCAGTCGCTCAACCCCACGTTCCGCCCACTGCCCGGCCGCGATAATTACATCCTTTCGCGCCAGCTGCCCGGCGAATGGTCCGCCGGCGCGGAGGTCCTCCGCGACCTACAGAAAGCTCCGCATGAGGCCTGGATCATCGGCGGCGGCCAGGTCTACGCCGCAACGCTGGGCCAGGTCGAGCGCGTGGAAATCACCCTCATGGACGCCAATGTCGCCGAGGCCTATGGCGAGGACGCCGTCTTCGCCCCCGAAATCCCCGCGCACTTCTCGCTCACGGCCGAAACCGGTTGGCTTACGTCCGAGAAGGGCCACCTGGAGCTGCCGGGAATACCGCCCAGCGAACTACCGTTGAAGTACAAGTTCCTCACCTACGAAAGGAAAATCTCCGCATGACCGTCCAGACCCCTGAGACCAACGCACCCGTTACTATTTTCTACGCCGATTGGTGCCCGTTCTGCGCCAAGCTGCGCAAGAACCTGGACCGCTCGGAGACCCCGTACGACCTCGTCGACGCGGAGGCCGAGGGCACCGAGGACATCAACGAGTGGATTAAGTCCGTCAACGACGGCAACCGCATTGTCCCCACCGTCCTCTACTCTGATGGCACGCACGTCACCAACCCGCCGGCCTCCGAGGTTCGCGCGAAGTACGCCGAGCTCACCGCGTAAATGGCGACCTGGGATACCGTAGCCCGTTCCACGGGCATCCAGGGCGAAGAATGGGTGAAGCTCCTCGACCCGGCCCACAACCACGCCCAGCTTGCCGATGCCGCCCTCTCCCACCTCCGCGCCACCCTCGCCGCCCAGCCGGACGGCGTCCTCAAGGGCAAGAACCTGGAATGGTGGGCCCAGGGCGTTGCCGTCTCTTTTGAGCAGCACATCGGCCGCCGCGTCCCCGGCGAGCGCTGCGACGGCTCCTTCGGCGCGAATGCCTCAAAGACCGTCCCGGCGCGCAGGCCGATATCGCCGCCGCCTGGGCCGAGTTCGCACCACAGCTCCCTCTAATTCTTGACGGCGAGCCACGCATCAGCGAGACGGCCAAGTGGAACTACTGGCGCGTGACGGCCACGAGCCCCACCGCGCCGGACGGTTCCTCGGCCAGCGTGTCCATGAACATCCAGTCCCGCACGCCCGGCAAGACCACCGTCGCCGCTGAGGTCAAGGGCCTTACCTCCCCCCCGCGGATTCCGCCCATTACAAGGCGCTCTTCAAGCGGGCTCTCGCCGACTTCGCGGCCTTCGTCGCGGCGCGCTAAGACGCATCGCGACACCACGCCCGATTACTCGTCGTCTTCGCCGAAAAGCTCGACCATATCTGCCGGCGACAGCGTGCCCGCCATGCCGGAAATCTCGGACGCGTAGACGGTGTTGAGGTACTCCTCCAGTGCCGTCTTCAGGCGCTGCGCGTCCACCTTATTGAGCAGCAGGATGCGCTCGGTGGAACCACCCGGCACCGTCTTTTCCACGGCCAGCGTCTTCACGCCTTCCTTCGTCACCAGCTCGGTGACAATTTCGCGGCGCTGGACATCGTGAAACCTCACATTGGGATCGTTAACCATACTCAACAAGTTATCCGATTTAGGGACAGCGCGGGCGGTGCTGGTAGTCTAAACTCTCGTGATTACCCCCTCCAGTGAGGAGGAAAATATCACCCCGCCCCAGTAGCTCAGGGGATAGAGCACGGCTCTCCTAAAGCCGGTGTCGGAGGTTCGAATCCTCTCTGGGGCACAAATCTCAAAGGCTGGACACTAGTCCAGACTCTTCGATCGTTTGTTCTAATTTTTGCTTGAGGAAACGGTTCTAAAAGGTTTTCATGTCCAGGGCGTAGATAACATAACCCGCAAAGGAAATACCCGCTACGACATCAGCGTTGCATACAGTTGAAACCACTCGAGAACAAGGGGAAAACATGGCCGAACACGCATACTCTTCGATTGAGGTATGTGCGGGGGCAGGTGGGCAAGCCCTCGGCCTAGAAATGGCAGGGTTTGGCCACGAAGTACTTGTCGAGCTCGAGTCCTGGTGCACCAATACCCTTCGACACAACCGACCTGAGTGGAACGTCGTCCAAGCCGACCTCAATGAATGGGAGCCAAGTACCGAACATCTGGGCGTCGATCTCTTTGCTGGTGGCGTACCATGCCCTCCTTTCTCCGTAGCAGGCAAGCAACTAGGGAAGGACGATGAACGTGACCTCTTCAGCCGCGCGATTGATCTCATCGAACAAATCAAGCCGCGTGGCATCATGCTTGAAAACGTCCGAGGGCTTCTCGATCCGAAGTTCGCACCGTACCGCAAGGAAATCCTCGATAGGTTAGCCGGGATCGGGTACGTCGGGGAGTGGAAACTCATCAAGGCCGCAGATTACGGTGTTCCCCAGTTGCGCCCCCGAGCAATTCTCGTGGCACTGAAACCCGAAGACCTAGAAAACTTCACGTGGCCCGAGGAACACCCCGAGACTGCACCCACCGTCGGCGAGACCGTCGTGGACCTCATGGCAGCTAACGGCTGGGAAGGCGCGGAGGCTTGGGCACAACGAGCCGATAAGATTGCCCCTACGCTGGTCGGTGGCTCCAAAAAGCATGGCGGCCCCGACCTCGGTCCGACCCGTGCACGCAAAGCATGGCTCGAAATGAACGTCATCGGTACAACCATCGCCGATGAAGCTCCCGAGCCAGGTTTCAATGGGCAGCCGCGACTCACCCCGAAGATGATGGCTCGCATTCAGGGATTCCCCGATTCATGGGAGATTACCGGCCGGAAAACCAATGCTTGCCGTCAAATTGGTAACGCATTTCCCCCTCCGGTGGCCGAAGCAGTCGGAACGCAAATTCGCAAGGCCTTTGAGGCTACCGACAAGGCCTAAAGCAGCTATCTCGACTCAACCTTCTCTAGATAATCGAGTACAGCTGCCTGGACGTTCGGGCCACCAAGGCGGTATGCGTCAAAAGCTCGATCCAGTGGGGATCGACTACGTTGTTTGGCGCGAATCCACGAAAGAAGCTCCATCCTGTCAGCTTTCTTCAGGCTCTTGACTTGTTCAACAACCGCACCAGGATCAGCCACTGATCCGGTGTCCGCACGAGCAGACTCGTTGCAGACCCGACACTCCGTTTGGAGGTTGTCAAGGCTCGCGGCTCCCCCATGTGAATTTGCAATAATATGCCCGGCAGTTAGGGTAACGACGCTTCCATCATCATATTTCTCGCCGGCTGCCCGACCGCACAGCACACAACGTCCACCATCACGCTCAAACACCTGCCGCCGAAGCTTGCTGGAGATTTGCTGCCGCCGAGGACGGGGACCTTCGCCAGGCCACCAACCATACTTTTCGAGAATGCAGTCTTCCCCCAAGCTCGGCTCCTCTTTAGAAGAGAGATATTCCCAACCATAATCGCGAAGCTCGCGTTGGCGACGCTGCGCATGCTCGTTTGAGATACCAAGGGTTTCACGCAATTGTCGAGTCGTAAATCGGCCGCCTATCTCGACATTCCAACGCAACCAGGAAGCCATTCGAGGAACTGCCCCAGTCGCTCCTCGCTTAGACGACTCCCACCAGAGCACTCCATCAGGTGCAAAAGCTTCCTTCGGATACTCAACGCCGGAAAAGGGAACGTAATCGAAATCGCTCATGAATTCAACATACCGTTATCTAAGGCCCATTGGGCGAACTTTAAAACAAAGCTCCCAAGGTCATTCTAATCGTCCGCACATTAAGCGATTAGCCGCTCCAAATCCTTAGCGTGAGATTCAACTTGAGATATTTCGACCATGTCGATACCCAAGTCTCGCCACGAAGTTGTCGCGGAAATGTGAGTTTTGTAGAACCCCTCTACCTTAATTAACTCATTCTGGTTCCACTGCAAAAATGATTTGGTTCCACCTGGGGTTTCTACCAGCAGGTTTCCTTTATGACAGGAAGTCGCCCTCGCCACTTCATCCGCAAGCTTGGATTGTCGGTAATCTCCCACAGTGCATGAGTGAACATTGTCGGTAGGTTTGAGACTATGAATCGTCACCTTCCCCACGAGGCGCTGGGGTTCACACCAGCAGTCAACATGAACCAGCTACTAGGAATTGGAGTAGCTGAACAAGCCCGCGAAGCATTTGCTTCTTCGGTCGCGGGAGCCTCGGCAATATCAATGTTGTCCGCCTTGGGGCCGGGGCCAAACATTATGGGCAACGACTACGCCAAGCGCCTTGCTATGTCAGGGCTTGACGCTGACCGGCTTGGTTTGCGGACCTCAATGTCGGAGCGGTTCGGCGACAAGTGGGGAGTCGCCGGCATTGGCGCAGAGCTTGCCAGCAAGGTCGGCTCGTCCTTGAGCACTGCACAGTCCGCGTTAGGAGTTCTTAGACCCCATGCATTGTTCGAAACAGACTCGTTAGCCAAGCACGCTGCTCTCGCTGGAGGCTTGTCTAATTCTATAGCAGGAATGTTTGAGTCCCATTTCGAGAAGCACTTCGCCGGTATTAGGGACTCGATTCAGTCCGTCTTCGACAAGGCTATGGGGCAGTTCAACTTTTCGCATTTGCGTCGAATTGTCTTTCCACCGAACCTCGTAGACCTTGACGAGGAGTTCACGTTGAACGACGTGTGGGAATTCGTTCAAGTGCACGGGGTGGCTCTCATGTATGTTCCTCGCGCGCGAATTGCAGCTAGGTTTTTGAGGGCAAAGGACAACAAGGCGGTTCGGACAGTGCTGGGGCAAGAGTTCGATAACATTGTTGACGACTGTGAAGCCGTGATGGACAGGCTAACCTGGGACGGACTCTTTGAGCACAGGGACTTTGTGAAAGAGGCAATTGAAACAATTCGCTCAGGACACACTATGGCTGCGCAAGCATTGCTTACCGTGGTGTTGGATACCCTGTCATTTCAACTTCGCCCGATCAAAGACAAGTATCGGTTCAGTAAAGCAATCACGGCGTACTACGCCACGACCCCCAAACAGCAGGTCGAACTTGAAGACGAACTCACCATGCAGGCTGCGTTGGTGTGGTTTCCGATTCGGGAGGTTCACTACTCTTTCCAGAAGACGGAATTTGAGAAAGTGCCGCGTGAATACGGACGGCACCCGAGCGTGCATGGTGCTCGTAAATGCCAGTTCTCGAAGCGAAATTGCGCACAGGCTTTGTTGGTGGTGAGTTCGCTCATGGCCCATACTGACGAGTTGGCTTGTCGTGCGAAGGTTGCGTCCACTAGTGTGGTGTAACAACGTCCCTCGGTTATTGGCCCCCTGTGGATCATTAAGGCGCCGACCAGCTCGTGGAGAACGTCACCACCCTGGCAGCGGATGATTTCGCAGTCCTGCCCGACCGTGCCCCCGGAGACATGTCCGAGTTCGTCTATCTGTGGCTTAACGCGCACCTTCCCATGTCGAGACTGTCCATGGTCTTCGCCGCCGTCGCGCAGATTCGCATGCTGCACCTCCTCGACATGGGCGTCGAGTTGTGCGTAGGCGCGAGGTTCGCGATGCAGAAGAACGCGGCACCAGATTAGTTTGCTGCTTTCCACATTCGACTCGCTCGCTCCTCCCGCGTTTAGCGTCAACGCCACCTATACAATGATCGAAAACAGGGGCCTACCACTTATCCGGAAAACCCCTACCAACTACGCCGAAAACCGCACCGTTGGGGAAACTGCTCTCAAGATCAAACAGCACCCTTTTGGATCACTCGCGCGAGCAGCCATTCAGGATACTTTTCTGGATTTATCGCCACTTCAGAAGCTTCAACCTTATTGCTCTCTTCTAGCCGAATACGCGCACCAGAATCTTTCGGCGGCTTAACATACTTATATGCAATATCAGCCGTTTGACCAGGGCCGAAATGGGAGGTGCCGACAACAAACTGTCCCAGGCGCGGAATATAAAAGCCACCGGTGCCGCCACGGAAACCATCGGGTCTATAAAGGACGTTACCGTTCCCCAATTCCCACGTCCCACCGATCACTACAGGACGCAAGCGGTTGTTCTTAAGGACCGCCCGCTGAGCACCGGCGTAGATCAGTTCCAATGGTGGTTTTCGTAGATAGCCCCAGAGCCAAATAGCAAACGAAACAATGAGACCCGAGACTACGCCCGAAACTATACCGATCAACAAGTTTTCAATCACCACAGCATCCTTGAAAGTTCCCCATTTTACACTGAAATAAAGATAACTCACTCGCTGGGAATCCCCCAGTGTTTAGAGCAAAGCTACGTTATCTCGCCAATTCGACATGAAGCGTCCTGGGTTTAGTTCCTACCTCAGCTAAGGAAGGATTGAACTATGCCTAGAAAGTATTCCGTCGAGTTCAAGGAGAAGGCGGTCCATCAGATCATCGAAATGGTCCGCCTGGAGTCTTGCTCACTCCAACGCGCCTACACGGAGGTCGGTGAGCTCCTTGGAGTATCTCACCACACGTTGCGGGCCTGGTACCGTGACAGCGCTTCAGTACGTGATGACTCTGACGCTTCAGGCGGCGAGACAATGGAAGAAGAGCTTGGGGCGTCTGCGCCGTGAAAACCGCGAACTAAAACGAGCAAACGGGATTCTTAAGACAGCTTCGGCTTTTTTCGCAGCGGAACTCGACCGACCCACGACCAAATGATCTCCTACATCGACGCGTACAAAGATCAGTTTGGGGCCCGGGCCCATCTGCAGAGTTCTAAAACAGGCAGATCGTGGATTCATCACCTCTCGTGGCTACCGCAAGGCGACCACTCGTGTTCCCAGCGCAAGGACCTTAAGCGATAGCCTGCTTATCCCAGAGATACAGCGTGTGCATGCGGAGAATTTCTCGGTCTACGGCATCCGCAAAATGTGGCACGCGATGAACCGTGAAGGCTTTCATATCGGCCGCGATAAGACTGCACGACTGATGAAGCTAGCAGGTGTTTCCGGCCGCCGACGTGGGCGAACCCCTGTGACAACGATTAGCCCGAAGACACCGGATCATCGCCCGGACCTTGTGCGCCGAAACTTCCGTGCGCAGGCACCAGGCAGGTTGTGGGTTGCCGACATTACCTACGTTCGCACNACACGCCTGTTTCCAAATACGTATACACGGGTACTCACGACCGTGAGAAAAGATGCTGGAATAACCTTTCGGAACATCGATCTAGCAACTCGCCAATCATCGAACACACCTCGCCCTAACACCACGCAGTCCGCTGCCGCATCGCTGATCATTGAGCCTGCATGCAATGCAATGCAATGCAATGCAATGCAATGCAATGCAATGCAATGCAATGCAATGGCAGCCTCCCTTTCACGGAGTAATTCAAGCAAAAGGCCGAATGCATGGGCTGAGTCCTACATGCGTCGCTCTTGCGAGCTCCATCCCGATGCCGAGCTCTTCTGCGAGGGCCACTACCTGGCCGTGATGCTCGACCACTTCGAGGTCCGCCTCCCCAGCTATCGCCTCACCCTGGGCGACCTCGTCGCCGACTTCGGCGCACTGTCATCCGAGTAATCTCAAGCTGACGCGGCAGGCCTACTCCTCGTCCTCCGGCAGCGGCTTGCGCCAGGTGAGGTTGAGCAGCTGAATCCGCCCGCGCGGGTCGCCGTCCCACTCCACCTCGAGGTCGTGACGCTTAAGAATGTCCACGAGGAACCGACCCAGTGCGGCGTCCATCCGTGCCCACTCGTCCTTCCGCTCGGGGTGGCCTTTGCGCAGCTTCTCGGCGTCGACCTCACCAGCAATCGGCGGGCCCGGCACCCACGCACCGAAAACGAGATAGAGCTCCGTCGGCTCGTACGCCAGTCCCTCGGCATCCTGCATGTGAAAGCCACACGATGCCCATTCACGATAGGGATACTCCCCCTCCGGCACATCGACCTGGGTGCGTTCCTCCCCAAGCAGCTCGTTACAGTCACTGACATCGAATCCAAGGCTCATTCCCGTCACGAGCCCTTGGTCTTCCATCTCATCGAATGCAGCCTTCACCCGGTCGTAATCGGTGGGGTGCTCCCACTCCGACTCCTGGGCCTTGCGTTCTTCCCACACCTGCTCGGCGGCCGCGTGCGGATCATCATTGGGATACACGTCTTCGAGTTCGTTGTCATCCACGGCTTCGTGGACCTCGTCCAAGGTCATGAATCCCGGAAGGATCCAATGGTTGAGTTGCTGGCGCAGCGAATCTGAAATCTCCATGCCTCCACAGCATAAAGAAAAACTCTCCGCCACGGCGCGCCGCCCCTCGCGTGCCTTCGGAGCTCTCACCCTCGCAGCTGCGGCGACGCTGGGCATCGGCAGCGGCAAGGCTGGCGCCATCGCCCTCGGTCAGGTCCGCATCTCCGACACCCCGGACGGCACGCCGCACAAGCGCACCGGCACAGCTATCGCGCCCGAGCGGGTACTCACCGCCGCGCACTGCGTCGAGGGTCCCTCCATCAACGTCGGCCGCCAACAAAACAAATGAAGCAAGGCTGCCGGGAATTCAACCCAGCGGTTATCCCTGCACGGCAGCCGCGCCTTCATCACCGGACGCAAGCGAATACCACGTCCATGCAACGTATCCGATATAAGCGAGCGGCAGGACGAGCGGAAAGAAATAGCCAACAGCCACGCAGGCGGCAAGCACACCGATAGCCACTCGTCCGCCTGCTAGCTCCGATTTTGCAGCAATGAACCGTGCTGTTGCTACGGCAGCGATGAAGAAAAGGGCAACGCCGAGCACCCAATGGATTCCACTTCCGATGCCCATGATCAGCGTCACAACACCTGCACAAACCCACAGGATCTTGTGAAGACTCAAGCTAGATCTCTCCTAATTCTTAGGGGCAGTCGCTACAGGAACGATGTGGTCGGTATGGGTCTGACCCCACTCGCAAGTTAACACACACTTCATGATGTTTCTTGGGACCTTTACAACCCTCGGACACCTTCACCTGAATGTCGCCCGGCAGCGATGGTACAAGCGACCTGTGCATCCTAATTGTGAGCACATCGAGGCGGAAAGCCCCCTTGCCGCATTCCCGAGGGGCGAATACGATGTATTCAGAGCGCTGAAGAGAAGGGAGAATCGAATGACAACCATGACCGTACGCATGAGCGACGAAGACGCCGAGCTCGTCCGCAAGTATGTCAGATTCGAAGGCACAACGATCTCGGAATTCGCCCGAAGCGCAATGCTAGAAAAAATTGAAGACCATGCCGACCTTCAGGAACTTCGAGCCGCCATCGAAGCCGATGACGGACAGCGTTTTAGCATCAATGATGTCCTCGAAGAGCTTGATTAATGTCAGCCAACGGCCCTAGCTACAGAGTTAAGCTCACCGCCTCGGCTCGGAAACAGCTCAAGAAGATGGACCGGTTCGATGCGCGGCTTCTGCTTAATTGGATGAAAACCCATCTCGAAGGCTGTGCCGATCCGCGTGCTTTCGGCAAAGGCCTCACAGGCGATCGATCTGGCGAATGGCGCTACCGTGTCGGCGCTTATCGAATCCTCGCGCTCATTCACGAATCAACCATCACGATCGAGGTTTTTGCTGGTGGAAGGCGCGACACGATCTATCGCTAACCGGAACAAAAGAAGCGAGCCCCAGACCTTCTCAGTCTGGGGCTCGCCTTCGGTGGAGCTGCCGGGAATTGAACCCGGGTCCTTCGTCACCTCGCCAGGGCTTCTCCGTGCGCAGTTCGCACAGGATCTCTACTCGGCCCTCCGGCTCGGGCAAACTCGTTCCGGATGATGGGCCCAGTCGCTCTGAAAGTCCCCCGTCGGCCGAACGACAAGCCGGCGGAGCAAGTTCCTTAGTCGATGCCAGGATCCGGGTCAGGAACTAAACCCGGGCTGACAGACTCGCGTCGCTGAAATTAGGCAGCGAGGGCGAAGTCACGCTGAGAGTTCTTCTCTGCGTTTATTGGTTGCTACGACGCTTAACGGTGGTCTCTAGCCTGCACCGGCACGCTTCCCCTGGCTCAATGTACGAAGTCGAAACCATATCAACCCCATGCATTGCAGTAGAGCGGGATTGTGCGCTCTCTACAGTTCGTATAACGCTACCCCACGTCGGCCTATTCCAGCAACCAGCTTTCCGATGCCGCCTCTACCGCGCCGTCGATGTCGGCTAATGTTCGCGGGACGTCCTTGGCCACCAACCGTGCATCCCACCAGTAAATAACATCGGAGGAGTCAAACGGGACAACACCAACGAATGAGTCACCCGCCATCTGGTCACCCCAAGCATGAACAGCGGTCTCTACTTCCGCCGAGACGTCCCTGTGGGCTCGCCCGAAGTCCACTTCGTAACCGATATATGTCGTCCCGCCTTGCTGTGCCTCGATGATGAGATAGACGAAGTCCTGGGTGTACCACGCCGCCCACACGTTGACGTCTTCGGGCGACAGTCCCTGATCCGGCGCCACATAGCGGTTAATCAGCTCGTCCATCTTCGCGACGAACGCAGCGAGGTCAAAAGAGCGGTCCATGAATGCCGCCTTTTACTGCAGGTAGTCCGCCAGCACCACCGCGTGGTTGACCTCGCGGTCCTTCGCGGCGAAGAGCAGCGTGACATCGCCGTCCTTGGCGAGTTTTCGCAGCTCGTTCATATCCTCGGAGTCGTTTTCTTCGAGCTCGGCGCGATAGCGTTTCTTAAACTCGCCGAAACAGTCCTCGTCATGGTTCCACCACGTGCGCAGGCCGGGGCTGGGCGCGACCTCCTTGAACCAGTGATCCGGGGCCAGCTTGTCCTTGGAGATACCGCGCGGCCATAGACGGTCGACGAGGACCGTTACGCCGTGAGTCTTCTCTTCGCCTTTAACGACGTCGTGTGCCTTAGCCGTATAAATCATGGGCCCCAGGCTACGCGCGTTTTAGGCGTTGATGCCCTTGATGCGGCGTCCCAGCTCGCGGGTAATCTCGCGATCCTGGTCGCGGCGCTTGATAGCCTCGCGCTTGTCGTAGTCCTGCTTACCCTGTGCCAGGCCAAGTTCCAGCTTCGCGCGGCCGTCCTTCAAGTAGACGCGCAGCGGGATGAGCGTCTTATTGCCGTCGCGGACCTGGCCCATAAGCTTGTCGATCTCCCGGCGGTGCAGCAGCAGCTTGCGGGTGCGCTTCGGCGAGTGGTTCGTCCACGAGCCATAGGAATACTCCGGGATGTGGAGGTTGCGCACGTAGACCTCGCCGTCGTCGATGGTCGCGAACGCGTCGACGAGCGAGATTTTGCCCTCGCGCATGGACTTGATCTCAGTGCCGACAAGCACCATGCCGCATTCGTAGGTGTCCAGGATTTTAAAGTCGTGGCGAGCGCGGCGGTTGGTCGCCAGGGTCGAGTTATTGTCGACCGCTTTCTTCTTCTTTGCTTTCTTCGCCATAATCCGTCTTATTGTACCGGCGCGTGCACGCCAGCCCTAAAACCAACGAACCCCGCGGCGGGCAGCCGCGGGGTGCAAGGGGGCATCGGGAAGCTACTTGCGCACGTAGGCACGCAAGGTAACCCAGGCGGCAAGGGCGGCGAAGACGATGGCCACCGCGCCGATGAGGGGAATGGCGACCCAGATATCCGAGTCCCGGATGGGCGCCAGCAGCTGGGAGGAGTAGAGGTTCTTCAACGACGGGTCGAGGACAAAGTTCTTGCCCAGGTAGACGCCCACGCCAGCGAGGACGGTGCCGAAGAGCACGGCGAGGACGGCCTCGAAGACGAAGGGGGCGTTGGTAAACCAGCGGGTAGCGCCGACCATGCGCATAATCGACATCTCGCGCGAGCGGTTGAACGCGGCGATCTGCACCATGTTCGCGATGAGGAAGATGGCGGCGATGGCCTGGACGAGTGCCAGGATGAAGGTCGCGTTGCGGATGGTGTCGAGGTTGGAGGTCGCGGAGCGGACCTCGTCGCCTTGATCGACGATGGTGTCGACGCCGGGGTCGTTCGTGATGGCGTCGATGGCGGAAGTATCCGTGGGATCGACGAGGCGCACGTGGAGGGCGGCGGGCAGCGCGTCCGGGGAGGTCTCTTCGACGAGCAGCGGGTCGGTCTCTTGGAAGACCTCGACGAAACGCTTGTACGACTCCTCGCGGTTGCGGTAGGTGACGGACTCGACGCCGCCGTCAGCCTCGAGCTTCTTCTTTACGTCGGCGCAGGCGCCATGCTCACAGGTCGTGTCATTCGCGGACGTGGGCTCGTCAAGCTGGACCATAACTTCGACCTTCTCGAGGTAGATGTCCTTGGTGTCTTCGGTCATCTGCGTGACGAGCACGCCAGCGACAAGCAGACCGACGGAAATCGCCGTCGTGATGACGAGCGCGATGGTCATGGTGAGGTTGCGTCCGAGCCCCCGGAAGGCCTCGCGCAGAACATATCCGAGTCGCATTAGAAGGCCTCCCCGTAGACGCCGTGCTCGTCGTCGCGGACGAGCTTGCCGTTGTTGAGTTCGAGCACGCGGCGGCGCATCTCGTTGACGGTGCGCGCGTTGTGCGTGGACATGATGACGGTCGTGCCGGTGCGGTTGATCTGCGCGAGCAGCGTCATGATGTCTTGGGCCGTGGCCGGGTCGAGGTTGCCCGTGGGCTCGTCGGCAAGGACGAGCGCTGGCTTGTTGACGAAGGCGCGGGCGATGGCCACGCGCTGCTGCTCGCCGCCGGAGAGCTCGTTGGGAAGGCGGTGCGCCTTGGAGTCGAGATCCACGAGGTCGAGCACCTCGGGCACCGCCTCCTTGATCTCCTTCTTCGACTTGCCGATAACCTCGAGCGCGAACGCCACGTTGTCGTAGACGTTAAGCTTGGGCAGCAGGCGGAAATCCTGGAAGACGTAGCCGATGGACTGGCGCAGACGGTTAATCTGGCCGCCCTTCAAAGCATTGACGTGGAAGTCGCCGAAATAGATGTCGCCGTGGGTCAGGTTCGTCTCGCGGACGAGCAGTTCCAGGAAGGTAGACTTGCCGGAGCCGGACGGGCCGATGAGGAAGACGAACTCGCCGTCCTCGATCGTGAAGGAGACGTCGCCCAGGGCGGGCCTGGCGGACGCCTTATAGACCTTGGTTACATTCTCGAAGGTGATCACAGGGGAAACTCTAGCAACATAAGTTTCATTCCTACAGCTTCCGCGTGGATAGGCAGGCTTTTCACAGACTGCGCTTGTGGCCGAGTTCGCACAGGTCGCGGGCCTGTGTACCATTACACACTGATCCGAACGTACGATCCCGACCCCAATTGTCAACAAGAAAGGCCGAGAACATGTCCGAATCACAAACGCAGGCGCCGCCTGAGCATCAGTCGCCTGGCGGATTCCTCGGCACGATCGAAAAGATCGGCAACAAGCTGCCTAATCCGTTCTGGCTCTTCGTCATCCTCGCTGGCGTCGTGGCGGTGAGCTCGTGGCTCGGCTCGCTCGCGGGCCTGCAGGCCACGGACCCGCAGTCGGGCGAGCCGATCAAGGTGACGAATCTCCTCAACGCTGAGGGCCTCTCGAAGATGGTAACGGAGGCCGTCACCAACTTCACGTCCTTCCCGCCGCTGGGTGTTATCCTCGCGGTCATGCTCGGCGTGGCCGTCGCGGAGCAATCGGGCCTGCTGTCCGCGCTCGTGCGCGCCATGGTCGCACGCGTGAGCCCCAAGATGTTAACTTTCGTCGTTGCGCTCACCGGTGTGACAGGCTCCGTTGCTTCCGATGCCATCTATGTCATCCTTATCCCGTTAGGTGCCACCGCCTTCCACGCGGTCGGTCGCTCCCCCATCGTGGGTGCGATGGTGGCGTTCGCGGCATCGTCAGCAGGCTTTAACGCGTCGCTCATTTTGAACATCACGGACCTGCTGCTCGCGGGTATTTCGACGTCCGCCGCGCAGATTGTGGACGCGGAGTACGAGGTCAACGCGCTGGCGAATATCTTCTTCGTGGTGCCGTCCGCGATTGTCCTGTCGCTCATCATCACGGCGGTGACGGAGTTCTTCATCGTGCGCAAAGCGCGCGAGCTCGTCGACCACGACAATTTGGAGACCCAAGAACTGGATTTCTCGTCGTCGGTGCCCAACGCGTCCGACGATGACGAGTACGACTTCTCGGACGACGAGGAGAAGCTCGCCCTCCACCCGCTCGAAGCCAAGGGCCTCAAGGCCGCGGGTGCCGCGCTGGTGGCCTTCCTCATCGCGTTCTTCGCGCTCATCTTCATCCCGGGCTCGCCGTTCGCTGGGCCGGATGGCGTGTTCATGGAGTCGCCGCTCATCAAGGCTATCGCGGTGCCCATCGCGCTGGCCTTCTTCCTGGCCGGCGCGGTCTACGGCATCGTAGTCGGCACGGTGAAGGAAGCCTCGGACTTCCCGGATTTCATGGCTAAGGGCATCGAAACCCTGCTGCCTATGATCGTGCTCTTCTTCATGGTCGCACAGTTCCTCGCGTGGTTTAGCTGGTCCAACCTGGGTGTGTACACCGCAATTAAGGGCTCCGAGTTGCTCCAGGCCTGGGACCTGCCGCCGGTGCTCATGTTCGCCGGCCTCGTGCTCATGGTCGCGCTGCTCAACCTCTTCATCACGTCCGGTTCCGCACAGTGGGCGCTCATGGCACCGGTCGTCGTGCCGATGCTCATGTACGTCTCCGTCGCCCCCGAGGTCGCGCAGATGCTCTTCCGTATCGGCGACTCCCCGACGAATATCATTACGCCGATGTCGCCGTACTTCGCGCTCGCGCTCACGTTCCTTCAGCGCTACTACAAACGCTCCGGCGTGGGCACGCTCATGTCGCTGTCCCTGCCCTACTCGATTTCCATGCTCGTGGGCTGGTTCATCTTCTTCGTCATCTGGTACCTCATCGGCATACCTCTGGGCCCCGGCACCCCGATGACCTACCCGGCAAGCTAAAACGGCATGCTGAATCGCCCGCCCCTCGGGGCGGGTTTTCGTGGTTTTCCTAGTTATTCGTGCAGGGTAGGTCCGGCCCGAACTTCCGGCGCTTCCAGAACCGACCCTCGGCGTCTTTGTAATAGACGTCCCCATCGCGTTTCTTCATGTTGTGATACTCGCAGAGCATGAGGATGTTGTCGATATTCGTCTCCCCACCCTTCGACCACGCCACCAGGTGGTCGGCCTGCAACAAGTTAAACGGCCGGTGACACTCCGGATCCTGACACACATGCTGCACCGCCGCGGCCAACTCTTTCTGCGCCGCACTGAAATACCGCTGCAGCCGGTACTGCTTCACCGGCTTATTACGGGCGTTGACAAACGTCGCCAGCCCAATGCCCTCCAGCAACTCGGCCATGATCTCCTCACCCGTACGCCACGTCCCATCCAACGCCCGGACCTTAATGTCTTCCGTATTGCCCTGAATCAGCTGCGCCATCACAGGCAACGGCACGATAATGTGCAGCATCTTCCGCGGCGCCGCCAGGCCCATCTTCCCCCTCGCGTGCTGCTTCAAACCCTCATACACCGCCTCCAGGCCGCCGTCATCCACGCCCGGCAGAGAGTTAATGAAATCCATCAACCACCCCTCGTCCGAGCGCACGATCAACCGGTTACGCCCGTCCTTGCCAAACGCCACCGACGCCTCGTTGACCGGCTTCGGCTTTGTAATATGCTTGGCCGCGACTTTCTCCAGCTCGCCTTCGAACGTGCCACACAAAATCACCCGCAGGTCATTCGGCCTATCGGATTTCTGAGCCAAGTTCTCAATCTTCTCCAGCACCCGCAGCCCGTGATTGCGCGCACGCGCGGCCGCCCGCGCCTCGTCGATACGCGCGTGGCCCGACTCCCAGTACACCTTGGCCAACCGCAGGAACAGCGACGCATCAATGTCGTTGATGCCCGCATCCCACAGCTGCGTGCGCGTCATCCCGCGCACGGACTTAAGAGAGTCGACGTTGTGGCGTTTGTAATCGTCGATGAGAGAAGTTGTCATGCCTCACACGCTACGAAGCCTTGTCAACCCCGCGCAATGGCAAGCCCCAGCAAGGCGCCACAATCTGTGGATAACCATAACGACAAAACTAGTTATCCACAGGCTGCGCGGCGGGATCCTGGCACCCCACCCAGGAATCCGGTACCCTGTCGCGCGCACGCGAACACCCCGCTATGTCACCGCCACACGCCCCCGATTACTCGGCTGCGCGCTCCGCGGCCATACGCCAGCGAATCGCCGCCTCAAGGAACCCGTCAATATCCCCGTCGAGGACCTTCTGCGGGTCGCCCACCTCATAGTTGGTACGCAGGTCCTTGACCATCTGGTACGGGTGCAGCACGTAATTGCGCATCTGGTTGCCCCACGACGCATTGCCGCCGGCGCCCAGCGCGTCCATTGCGGCGCGCTCTTCTTGACGCTTACGCTCAAGCAGCTTGGCCTGGAGCACGCGCAGCGCGGACGCCTTGTTCTGAATCTGAGACTTCTCGTTCTGGCAGGTCACCACGATGCCCGTAGGAAGGTGGGTCAAGCGCACCGCGGAGTCCGTCGTGTTCACGGACTGGCCGCCCGGGCCCGAGGAGCGGTAGACGTCCACGCGCAGGTCCGAATCCGGCACGTCGATATGGTCGGTCTGCTCCACGACGGGCAGGACTTCGACCTCAGCGAACGACGTCTGGCGGCGCGCCTGCGAATCGAAGGGCGAGATACGCACCAGGCGGTGCGTGCCCTGCTCGACCGAGAGCTGGCCGTACATGTACTCGCCGTGCACCACGAAGGTCGCGGACTTAATGCCCGCCTCTTCCGCATAGGAGATGTCGTAAACATCGACCTTGTGACCGTGCTTATCCGCCCAACGCGTGTACATGCGCATGAGCATCTCTGCCCAATCGGCGGCATCGACGCCGCCAGCGCCGGAGCGGATATTAATAACAGCCTCACGGTCGTCGTAGTCGCCGGAGAGCATGGTCGTGACCTCCAGCGACTCAATGGCCGCCTGCAAGGAAGCAAGCTCCTCGTCTGCCACCGAGGCGTCGCCCTCTTCCTCCGCCAGTTCGTACATGACGGGCAGGTCGTCGAGCCGCCCGCGCAGCTCCCCCAAGCGCCGCAGCTTAGCCTGCGCCGCCGAGAGCTTGGTCGTCACCTGCTGCGCGTGCGCCGGGTCGTCCCACAACGAGGGGTCGCCCGCCGTAGCCTCGAGCTCACGCACGGTCTCGCGCAGCGTCTCAGGATCCATGACCTTCTCGATGGAGGTCAGGGTCGCGCTTAGCTGGTCAATCGTGGCGGAGGTCTCGGGTCGCATAGCGCCCCAGTTTAGCCCTCTAATTCGCATTGCCACGCATTAAGGGGGACAATGTGGACTTATGACTTCCCAGCCTTCTCTCGAAGAGATGACCGCGGCGCTCATCAAGACGTTTATCGTCGCGCACGCGGACGATTCTGACAATCATCTGGCCCAGGCACTCGTCTACAACGCGGGCCGCTGGGCCTGGCGCCTGCGCGAGCAGGGCGTAAGCGTCGACCAGAAGACCTCTGTCTCGGACGTCGTCACGGACGCGGACCGCTCGGCCGAAAAGTTCGTCTCCGAAATCCTCGCGACGGTCCGCCCGGAGGATGGCATTGTCGGTGAAGAGGGCGCCTCCCGCCCATCAACGTCAGGGCGCGTGTGGCACATCGATCCGGTCGACGGCACCTACAACTTTGCGTCGGGCTCTGATTATTGGTGCAGCGCCCTCTCGCTTTCCGATGCCACCGGGGTCATCCTCGGCGCCGTCCACCGCCCCGCCATGGGCTACACGTGGTGTGGCGGCCGCGACACCCCCACCACCCGCGACAACAAACCGGTGCACATGCAGACCGGGCTACCGAATCAGATTGCGCTGGCGACCTACCTGCACCCCACGTCCATGCAGGACCCGGACATCCGGGATGCGTGGCAGCGCGTGGCCTCGCGTTTCGCGTCGGTGCGCATGCTCGGCGCGGGTTCCATCGACTTGGCCTCCATCGCGGACGGCACGTGGGGCGCGTGGATGCAGCACTCCGTCGCGGACTGGGATTGGCTGCCCGGCAAGGCCTTAGTTGAAGGATCCGGCGGAGTTGCGCGTAAGGTATCCGCGGGCGGCGTGGAATGGTCCATCGCCGGCAATAAAGACGCAGTCGACGCAATCGAGGAGGCCCTCCGTGGGTAAGCACAAAGAAGACTTAGGTCTGGCCCTTGAACTGGCGGGTCGCGCGGATCAGCTCACCATGTCCCGCTTCGAGGCCGCTGACCTCAACGTGAAGTCCAAGCCGGACATGACGCCGGTCTCCGACGCAGACCTCGCCTGCGAGAAGCTCCTGCGCGCCGAGCTCGCCAAGGCCCGCCCCCAGGACGAGGTCCTCGGCGAGGAATTCGGCGGCGAGCAGATCATGTCCGGCCGCCAGTGGGTCATCGACCCCATCGACGGCACGAAGAACTACGTGCGCGGCGTGCCCGTGTGGGCCACGCTCATCGCGCTGCTCCAGGACGGTCAGCCCATCGTCGGCGTCGTCTCTGCCCCGGCTCTGCGCCGCCGCTGGTTCGCCTGCGAGGGCTCCGGCGCCTACCGCGTCTTTGGCGGCGAGAAGCGCCGCCTGCGCGTCTCCGGCGTGGACAAGATCGGCGACGCCTCCATCGCCATGTCCTCACTCTCCGGCTGGCTCGAGGCCGACCTGCGCGAGGAACTCATCGCCATGACCGATAACGCCTGGCGCCTGCGCGGCTACGGCGACTTCTGGAACTACTGCCTGCTCGCCGAAGGCGCCGTGGACATCGCCGTCGAACCCGAGGTTTCCCTCTGGGATCTCGCGGCCCCGTACCTCCTCGTCAAGGAGGCCGGCGGCACGTTCACCTCCCTCGACGGCGTGGACTCCCCCGCTGGTGGCTCCGCCGTGGCGACGAACGGCCACCTCCACGAGACCGTCATGGGTTACTTCCACGAGCAGTAGCCCGCCGCACCGCCAACCTGGCCGGATCGCCGAAGGGGCACCAGCATCCTGCTGGTGCCCCTCATGCGCGCGGGTTACGCGACCGTGAAGCCGGAGCCCACGCCGCCGCGGCGGTTCATGTCAGCGACGACGGCGTCGAGGTTCGTCGCCTCCGTGGGCGAGTGCAGCGCACCCTGCCACGGCGTGCGGCACGAGACCGGGCCGGTGCCGCCGGTGATGAGGCCGACCACGCGGCCGCGCTTGAACAGCGGCGCGCNTGTCGTTGAACTCGATGACGGAGTAGTCCATGGACTCGTTTTTATCCACGACGGTGCCCGTGGGACCGACCTGCCAGGAGTCGGCAGAGCTGACCTGTTCGCCGACGTTGCCGCAGTGGCCGGCGGTAATGCCCACGGCGCGGCCAGCGGCGTCATGGCCGGCGACCGTGAGCGTGCACATCGTGTCCTGGCCGATGTAAATGGGCGTGCCCGGGCCGTAGAGCGAGTGGTCGCGGTTCATCGCGCGGTTGGACTCCTCCGGAATCCGCGGGGCGTCGTAGTACGAGCCCGGCACGCGGTGCAGCACGAAGTCCGCCTCGGGCTTCATCGCGGCGACCTTAGAGAACGTGTCGTTCTTCCACACGTAGTTGGGATCCACGGCGGCCGGACGGAACTCGGGCTGCGTGGCTTCCTCAATCTGCTGCAGGCCAATCGGGTTCGGATTGGTCAGCGGTTGGCCGCTTTCGTCAGCGCCACCGGCCGGGGCGGCGCCCACGGTCTCCGCGTACTGCGCGACCTGCGTCTCACCCGCGCCAAGATGACGCTGCGTCGCCGCACCGGCGGCAACGACTCCGGCTGGCACATCAAGACCCCCACNGGCGCTGTTGAATGCGGCGTTGAGGGAGGAGGCGGCATCGGAAAGCGCGGCGGCAGGGTCGGCCGTCGCGGCATTGGCTGCGGGGGCAGCAAAGAAGAACGCACCTGCGAAAGTCGCACCCACGAGGACTTTCTTAAGGCGCGAAACATGAAGCATAAAAAGGGCTCCTTTTCAGGTTGAGGATGAGGACGAACCGTCTCATCATGACACGCGCGCGGCGCAGAATTCCTATCGACGTAACGACTGTGTCCAAGCCGTTACCTGTTTTCCAGACTCCGGGTACCCCCGCGCACAAAGGTGCAGGTTAAGAGGTGAAACCCTGCCCCGGCGCCCACGTCTTGGTGAGTCCCAGGGACACACTCGCTGCGGGGTCCTCGACGTCGGAGACCCGGTAATAACGCATCTCTACGTCTTCGGCGGTGAGCCGGGCGACGGCGTAGCCGTGGGCGTCATAGTCGACGTGCTTGACCCAGGGGTTCGCGTCGCGGATGGCGGACTCGACAAGCTGCGAGGTCGAATTGTCTTCGGGATGGTAAATCCCGGTGTATTCGGTGAGGATTTCGTCCACGTTGGGCGCGGAAATGGACGTGGTGACCATCTCGCAGGCGACCTCCTTGTCACCGTAGAAGATGGAGTTCGCCCACTCGCTGTGGATGTCGCCGGTGATGAAGAAGGAGTTGCCCTCGCGCTCCGCGAGGAGCTTGAGGAGGCGGTCGCGGTCCGCGGTGAAACCGTCCCACTGGTCTGCGTTCATAGCAAAGCCGGTGGTCGTGCCCTTGGCGTTGCGCAGGGCCTCGTTGGCTTCGTCGTTGCCGGGGATGGTGAGGATGCGCATGGGGGCGATCATGACGGAGTTGCCCATGACCATCCACGTCGCCTCGGACAGGGAGATGGTGTCCTGGAGCCACGCGTACTGCTCACTGCCGAGCATGGTGCGCTCGGGGTTCGCGTAGTTCGCGGCGGTCGTCTCCGCGTCGCGGTAGCTACGCAGGTCCATCATGGTGAGCTCCATGAGCGTGCCAAAGCGAAGGCTGCGGTAGAGGTGGCCTTCCTCCGAAAGCTTGGGGCGACGCAGCGGCATCCACTCGTAATACGCCTGCAGCGCCTGGTTGTAGCGCCAGTCCCACTGGCCTTCGGCGTAGCCGTCGGTGTGGTTCTGCGCGCCCGTGTTAAACGCGTCGTTGGCGGACTCGTGGTCGTCCCACGTCACGACCCACGGAGCGGAGGCGTGTGCGGCCTGGAGGTTCGCGTCCGTGCGGTAGCGGCCGTAGCGCATGCGGTAGTCCTCGAGGGTGACGATTTCCCACGACGGATAGTGCGGACGGGCCACGCCAGATTTTCCGTGGTACTCCCCCGTGCCGTACTCATAGATATAGTCGCCGAGGAAGGCCACGAAGTCGAGCTCGCCCGCCTGGCCACGCTCCGCCATGTCGCGGTACGCCGAGAAGAAACCGGATTCCCAGTTCGCACACGAGGCCACGGCGAAGGTGAGCGACTCTGGGGTGGCGTTAAAGGAAGGAGCGGTCTTCGTGCGTCCCACGGGGGACTCGGCTCCGGAATGATCGCCGGAGGTCACCCGAAAGCGATAGAAATACTCCGTCCCCGGCTCCAGCCCAAAGGGCTCGACGTGGACCGTGTGGTCCTCCGCCACGGTCGCGGTCGCCGCACCGGACGCCACCAGCGAGCCAAACGAGCGGTCCTCAGAGACCTCCCACTCGACATCGACATCGGCGCCCAAGCCCGAGCCTGGCAGCGCGTCGCGGTCCGGCGTCACGCGCGTCCACAGCACCACGGAGTTCGGAAGGGGATCGCCCGAGGCCACGCCGTGGAGGAACGGCAAAGAAGAACCGGTGGATTGGTTATAAGCATCCAGGGGCGACAGACGGGTACCTTGCTGCGCGCCAGCCACACCGGCGGCCGCCGCGCCCAGCACGCCAGCCCCGAGCGCACCGTACTGCAACGCTTTTCGACGAGAGATGGAAGACATGAACAGAAACGCTAAGCAGCACCAACAGCCCCTTCAACCGCGAATACCCCCGAAGGTAGTTAATTGGAGAAACTGTTTTCATAGCATTAACTCCGCGTTCATGTGGGCGTGGTGAGCTAATCCGCATGTCTCGAAAGTCCCTTGCCGCCGTCGCGCTCGCCCTCGCTACCGCAACCTCCACGGTCGTGGTGCCCGCGCCAGCCACCGCCGCCTCCAACCCCATCTTCCGCACCCTCCTCCAACCCGGCGCGGATGAGACCCAAGCCATCGTCTCGTGGCGCACCAACGCCCACGGGGCTGCGGAGAAGCTCGAAGTCACCGGTCCCGACGGCACACAGACTTTCGACGCGCAGGAGAAGAACGCCGGCGCACTGCTCTACAAGTCGAATTACGCCACAGCCACGGGGCTCAAGGAGAACACCACGTACTCCTACCGCGTGGGTTCCGACGAGGGCGGCTGGTCCGAGCCGCAGGACTACACCACCGGCAGCTTCGGCGAGGACTGGTCGTTTATCACCGTCACCGACGCCCAAATCGGCGTGGGCACGGACATCAAGGAACAGACCGCGCAGTGGCAAAACACCATCGGCAACGCCGTCGCAGACGTGCCCGACGCCGAAATGATCTGGTCCCTGGGAGACCAGGTCGAGGGCTGGGGCGCGCCCGTCGCTCAGTATGACGGCTACTTCTCCGCGCCCGAGATTCGCCGCGTGCCCACCAACGCGCTGCCCGGCAACCACGAGCTCTACGCCTCCCCGGCGGAGCTCAAGCACTACGACGAGCACTTCCTCAACCCCAACCAAGAAGAGGACATCCGCGACTTCTACTTCGAGCGCAACAACGTGCTCTTCATCGGCCTCGACACGAACGCTAGCTCCGAGAAGGACATCGCCCGCCACGAGGAGTTCCTGCGCAAGACCATCGCCGAGCGCGGCAAGTCCAACGACTGGGTCCTCGTGGGCATGCACCACTCCTTCTTCTCCCAGGGCACCCACTACACGGACGCGGACGTCACCCGCCTGCGCGAGCAGCTCGCCCCCGTCATGAGCGAGCTCGACGTCGACGCCGTCCTCGGCGGCCACGACCACATCTACACCCGCACGCACCTCATGAACGGCCTCACCCCGGTCGAGGCCGAGGCCAAGCGCGGCGACGTGCTCGAACCCAATGACGGCGAGGTTCTCTACCTCACCACGACCACCGCTGGCGGCGGCAAGTACTACGACTTCCAGGGCGAGGACGGCAAGAAGTACCCCAAGGCCCGCTTCGAGACCATCGATAAGTCCCTCCAGCATCCCTCCACCGCCCTGTGGCGTCAGGACTACACCGAGGATTATATGAAGGTCGACGTCACCGGCGACAAGCTCACCTTCACCACGTACAACGCCAACGACCCGTCGGTCGTCGACAAGGTCTCGCTCACCAACAACGACCGCGCCGAGCTTTCCGATGCCCCCTCCTCCCCTTCGTCCCCCACGTCCGCCCCGTCTTCGGCGCCGTCAGAGCCCGCGCCCTCCTCCGAGCCTGCTGAGCCGGCCCCGTCGTCTGCGCCGCACGAGCCGGTGGAGACGACCGTGACCACGACGGCTCAGGTCACCAAGGTCGTCACGTCGACCAAGGAAGGCCCGACCCCTGAGATCGTGACCTCGACGAAGGTCGAGCCCGTGCCGACAACCATCACGACGACCGTGACGCCAGCAGCCAAGCCCAGCGACGAGGTCGTGCCCGCCGAGGTCGACCCGAAGGCCGACACGTGCGACGGCTCAGGCAAGGGCTCGGCGCAGGGATCGAGCGAGAAGTGCGGCTCGTCGACGGGCGGCATCGTCGCGGCGGTCGTGGGCACGCTCGCAGCACTGCTCGCGGCGCTTGGCGTGGGCTACGCCGCCACGACCGTCCGAGAGGGCGACCGCGCACCGAGCTGGCTGCCCAAGCCGCTCCACGGCCTGTACAACCGCTTCTTCTAGCCATGCGTTAGCCACAACGCCCGAATAAGGACCGAAAAATCGAAGTTTTCGGTTCCTATTCGGGCGTTGTGGTCATTTCACGCCGAAGCTCCGCGCCTTGCTCGGTGCAGGGCGCGGGGTTAGGCCTCCGGAGCGACCTCCTCGAGCTGCGGCACGAGCTTGTCGAGCGCGAAGTTGGTCGCGTCGACGGCACCCACAACCACATCTGAGTCGGCCTCGCCCAGGGGCTCTGCAGCCAGCGAGACGCAGAAGATTTCCATGCTGCCGCAGGCGCCGATAACGCCGCCAGGTGTGACGGTCGAGAACTTGGTCGCGCGCAGGCGGCACCCGCACCAGACGTGGCTGCAGCAGTGGTCGTCGTCGCATTCGGAGGCCGTCGAACACGCCATGGAGCTCACGCGCGAGCGCCCCGTGGATCCGCTCTCCGGCGGACAGCGCCAGCGCGTGTGGATCTCCATGGTGTTGGCGCAGGACACGGACATCATCTTCCTCGACGAGCCGACGACGTACCTTGACCTCGCGCACAGCGTGGACGTGCTCGAGCTCGTCGTGCCCCGGTAGCCCCCGCTTTCCGATGCCCCCTCCCCCGCAGCGTCGCCTGGGTTAGGATATGGGTCGTTTGAACACCCCGATTCCCGCCTTACCTTGTGTAGGGAGAAAGTGCCGTCGTGACCTCTGTAATTTCCTTGCTGGCTGAACAGCCCGTGTTGCTTGTCGCACTGCTCATCGGCATTGGGATGGCGTTGGGCAGCATCAAGGTCCGCAGCATCAGCCTGGGTGCGGCGGCGGTGCTCTTCCTCGCCATCGCGGTCTCGGCGGCGGGCGCGGCCTCCGGCGTGGAGATCGTCCTCCCGCCGGTACTCGGCACGCTGGGCCTTGTGCTCTTCGCGTTTGGCATTGGCAATAACTCGGGCGTGACGTTCTTCCAATCGCTGCGCAGCGCGGGTGGGCCCATCTGCGCGATGATCGGCGTCTTCCTCGCCGCGGCCGTCGTCGCCTGGGCCTTGGGGCGCTACGCCTTCGGGCTCGACGCTGCGACCATCGCGGGCACCTTTGCAGGCGCCATTACGAACACGCCGGCGCTGGCGGCGGCATCGGAAGCAACGGGCAACGGTGGTGCGGCGACGGTGGGCTATGCGGTGGCCTATCTCTTCGGGGTCATCGGCATGCTCGCGGCAACGACGCTCGTGCTGCGCAAGGCCGGTGAGGACGACGATACGACGAGCCCGGTCACGCTCGTGCACGTCCAGATCACGCGCGACGGCGGCGTCCCGGTGGGTGAGATACTCGAGACCGGTCACAACGAAGTGCAGGTCACGCGCCTGCGGCGGGGAAGCCAGAATGACATCATCATCCCGCAATACTTTGACGTGCTCTATCCCCGCGGCGTGGGNACGTGGTAAGCATCGTCGGCTCGCCCGAATACCTCCACGTCGTCACCGAGGCCTTCGGCCGCGAGTCGCCACAGATTCTCAACGAGGACCGTCATGATTTGGACTTCCGACGCATTACGATTTCCCGTCATATCCATGCGGGCCAGACCATCGCGCAGCTCAACGACACCCTCGCGGACCGCTGGGGCGCGCGTATCTCGCGCATCCGTCGCGCCGACGAGGACCAGGTAGCCATCCCCGACTTCGTCGTCGAACTCGGCGACCGCGTTCGTGTCGTCGGCCCCGCGGACTCTTTGGAGGAAATCTCCGCGTTCCTCGGTGACTCCTCCAAGGGTCTCACTGACATCAATCCCATCTCGCTTGGCCTGGGCATGGCGGTCGGCGTGGGCCTGGGTGAGCTTTCCATCCCCATGCCCGGCGGCGGTTCGTTTAGCTTGGGCGCGGCCGCAGGCGTGCTCATCGTCGCGCTAATCATGGCGCGCGTGGGGCGCGTGGGTTCCTTGCCCACGGCACTTCCTCACTCCGCGAACACCGTGCTTGCCGAGTTCGGCCTCCTCATGTTCCTCGCCCAAGCCGGCACGAACGCCGGCGGCCAGATCGCCGGTGCTTTTACCGGCGGCGCGTGGTGGAAGATCCTGCTGCTCGGCGCGGCCGTCACGCTCACCGTCGCCGTAGGCGTCGTGCTACTCATGCGCCGCGTGCTCCACATGGGAGCCACGAAGACCTCCGGCGTGCTCGCCGGCGCGCAAACCCAGCCCGCCGTCCTCGCCTTCGCCAACACCCGCACGAATACCGACCCCCGCGTGTCCCTCGGCTATGCGCTCGTCTACCCCGCCGCGATGATTGCGAAGATTTTGGTGACGCATGGGTTGGCGGTGGTGGCATAGCGCTGTTACACAAGCATCCCCGGAACAAGCGAGAAAGAAGACATCAAGCAACTGCGCCATGAGAAGATATCCATCTCATGCCGGCTACCATGCGCGGTAACCCCACCCGAAACGGAGCATGTATGCCAGCAACCGTCGACCTTGAATCAGAGCGTCTAGCTGCTGTGCTGCGCAACGCGGATCCGGACGGATCGCGCGCACACGGGGCGCTCATGGCCACACGCGATTTCCTCTTCGCTAGGCATCGCCCCGGTGAGCGGCTCTTCGCCGTCGAGGAGGACAATTTCCTGGAAATTCTGGTTATTCATCTGCGTCGCAGGTTTGACGAAGTTCTCGATGACGGCAAGCACACGGAATGGTCACTGGGCGGGAGCGACGTAGACTACGCGCTGTGGCCTGCGAGCGCGGCGCCGCAAACTCATAACTCCTACGTCGTGTACCTTGACGCTGGGGTAGACGGCGTTGCGCTGGCATGGGGCATCGGGAAGCGCGCGGACACTATCTGTTGGGTCTAGCGGCATTCCACTTCCATACCGAGAACGAATGTGCGCGCCGAGCTTTCTAATACGAACACCCCTTCGAATGCCCACGCCCCATGTCGCGCCTCGCAATAATATGAAAGGGCACAGTGCGCGTGACGGCCTTTCCAGCCACGCTTCCCGCACACTCCCCTATTCCCTAGCTTCAAGGAGGCCCCTATGATTGGCGCAATTATTGGAGACATTGCAGGCAGCGACTACGAGTTCAACCCCGTGAGCACGTATGACTTCGAGCTCTTCCCGTCGGATTCCAGCTTTACGGACGACTCCATCCTCACGGTTGCCGTGGGTGCAGCATTGCTCGAGGCAGGCTCCGATGAGGCAGCGCTCGCCGAGGCGCTTATCGATGCCTTCCATCGTTACGGCGCAAAGTACCCCACGCCGAAAGGTGCCTATGGCGGTAGCTTCAGCGAGTGGCTGCGCTCCGGCAAGCGCGAGCCGTATAACTCGTGGGGCAACGGGTCCGCCATGCGCGTCTCCGCCGTCATCGATTATGCGCGGAGCCTCGAGGAAGCCGAGGACCTCGCACGCATCACTGCGTCCGTCACTCACAACCACGAGGAAGGCATCAAGGGCGCGCAGGCCACCGCGGCGGCCGGCTACCTTGCCCGCACCGGCTCACCAGCGGCAGAGATTCGCGAGTACATCTCGCGAGCCTACGGTTATGACCTCACCCGGACGTGCGCCAGTCTGCGCGCGGCCGGGTATGGCTTCGAAGATTCCTGCCAGAAGACCGTCCCCGAATCCCTTATCGCTTTCCTCGAGGCGGACGACTTCGAGTCCGCCATTCGCAACACGATTTACCTGCGCGGCGACGCAGACACCATGGGCGCTATCACCGGCGCGGTCGCGGAGCAGTTCTTCGAGGTGCCACAGCGCTTCGTCGACCACGCACGCGAGACGGTGCCGGAGGAGTTCCTCGAGGTCATCGACGCCATCGAGGCGCGCCGCTAACTGTCCATCGGATTCCCCAGAAAAGGCGTCTGCGCCACGCCACCGTTGATACCGGCACACACCGCTACGACATTCCACCCGACACCAACGAAGAAGCCACGAACCTCATCACCACAATCCTTGAAGACTGAGCCGAGAATCGCGGACTAAACCACATTGTGAAAGTCAGGCCAGAAAATATACAGACAAATCACTGTGTTTTACACGTCGTCACTTAACGTATTGTCAGATTCGGTTGCTACAACTAGGAAATCGTTTTTATTAAGACGGTTATAGGGAGTACTTCTTACCAAAGAACACCTCCCGTTCAGTTGTAGCAAAGGAGAAATCTGGGGTGAATAAACCTTCACGAATTGTGGGGCTTGATATAGCGCGCTCACTCGCCATCATCGGCATGATCATTGTCCATATGGCCTCACTGCTTTGGAGCACAAAGATTGTGCTCTCCGGTCTGCCTTCATCATTGTTCGCCATCATTGCCGGCGCCACCATGATGATTATCGGGCGCAATTACAGCAGCACCACTTTCTTGCGCCTCATCACTCGCGGCGCTCTGATTATTCTCATCGGCCTGGCCTTGTTGCCGGTCGGTGGAGAAATTCAAGTAGTCCTCGTTGTCATGGGTCTGGTAATGATGTTGGTTTCCTGGATGCCAGCACTCGGAACCTGGTGGCGAGTCGGCTTCTTCATCGCCGCGACTATCGCCGCAACAATTAAGTACGCGCCCATGACGCTGCCACAGATTTATCCGCTACTGGCGTGGATCGCATATTTCATCGGCGGCATGCTGCTTTACGACGTCTACCTACGTGGTCGTCTGCAAGGCACTTCTACCTCCGAGACCAGCGCTAATACTCGGTTGAGTGGGATTGTTACCACTGTCAGCGTTGTCATCACAGCCGTCGGCATGTACTTCCGATTTGATCCCGAGATTGCTGGCTGGCTCCGTTTTACCGGCCACACCGGTGTCTTCGGCGAAATCATTCTCTCCGTCGCCGTTGCCGCTATTGTGCTGCATGTGTGCCTGTTCGTAGGCGACCGCTTTGCGACCGCGGTTTACCCGTTCGCGGCCATGGGAACAATGTCGCTGACCATTTACATCCTGCACGTTCTCACCGCGTTTTATTGGCAGCAGAATGTGGCTTTGCATTCCACGTTGTCCGCAGCAGGATTCATCGTATTCTTCCTCGTCATCGCAAGTCTCTGGAAGAAGTTTGTGGGACAGGGCCCTGCTGAAAAGCTCGTTGCCACCGCGATCAAGGCCATTGTTCCTTCTGGGAAAGGGAAATAACCGTGAAGAAAACATCTTTTTCCATCGCAGCACTTGTTAGCAGCACCCTGCTTCTATCTGCCGGCCCGGCTCTTGCATTGGAAAACGGCGAACCCGCACCTGCAAATGCTGAAAGCGGTTCTGTGGCCGAGCTAAGGATTGGCAAAATCGGAAATTTTGGTGACTGCACTGGAGCGCTGGTTGCAGATCAGTGGGTGCTCACAGCACGCCACTGCCTGGAGTCTGTGAACAACGAAGGAACCCAGGCCCGCATCGGCGGGAAGGTCTACGATGCCGATTCTTGGGCACTGTCTCCAGTGTCCGATGCAGGATTACTTCACTTGACCGAGAAGGTCACTGACGCAACTCCGGCGAAGGTTTCCCGCGATATCCCGGCACCTGGGCAGACGGGAACTCTTTACGGTTGGAGCAACAGCTCATCGATGGCCCGATCCGGACAGCTTCCGATGACCAAGATGGTCGTCAATGAGCTGCTGGGCGGAGGCCCCTCTGAAGGAACTCCAGGCGAGGCTGCGCCTGGTGAAGCTACTCCAGGTGAGGCTATTCCAGGCGGTGCCATGGAATCAATGGAAATGCAGCCAGATGCCGTCATGCCAGGTACAGCAATGCCAAATGCAGCTAAGCCAGACGCAGTTAAGCCAGATGATTCCCAAACCGAGTCGATCCCTGCTGGAACCGAAAGCATCCCTGCCGACGCTGCCATGATGCCGATGATCGAAAGCGCCATCCTGGACGCACATTCCGTATCTGGCGCAGGTATGCAGGGCGGCGACTCCGGCGGACCATTCTTCGTCGATGGAAAGCTCGCCGGGCTCGCTACCGCCCAAACTTCCAATGGCGATCCCGACCTGCCCTCCCCCAGTGCGGCAATCACTACCCTCGCAGGCACCGCCGACTGGATTGACGGTGTCACCTCTGGTCGCGACACAGAAAGCGTCCTAACCGCAGAGAACACTCCTGCTCCGCCAAAGACCATTCAGACCAGCGCCGATCACATGTGGGGTTACCTCGCCATCGCGTGCGTTGGCCTGGTTGTCGCAGCAGCCTGGTCGCGCATGAGGAAAGGCCGACAGTAGAACCGTCTAACCACAACCACAAGCCGTCTCCCCAGCAAGTACTGGGTAGGCGGCTTTTATCGGGCTCAAGGAACAAATGTGTGGGATCTGCGGCGTGTCGTCGTAAGGGACAGTTTTCGGGTTAAGGGACAGAAGGGGATGCGGACATTTTTTAGGAATGTTTAGAGTAGCAGTTCGCGCCTGCGTTGATTGATGCTTAATCCATCGAACTCAAGCTTGATTCTATGTTCGTTATAGAAGCCAACATATTCATGAATTGCTTGCTCTAATTCATCACAATGGGGCCACTTACGTCCATAGAACATCTCATTTTTCATTCTGCCGAACAATCCCTCGCACGCTGAATTGTCGGGCGAACATCCCTTCTTCGACATCGAACGCGTAAAGCCGATGTCCTGTGAGGCTTGAATCCAACTGTTGCCCCGATAATGGCAACCTCGATCGGAATGAACTACTAGTTTTGCGGGGTCAGGCGGTGCATTGTTTTCAAGCGCCTGCTTCAGACAGTCGTCGGCAAGCTGCTGATTAGGGTGTCGGCTCGTTGTCGCCCCAACAATCTTTCCATCGAAACAGTCCACTAACGCCGAAAAGTATATTTTCCCGTCATCAGCAGGAAACTCAGAAATATCCGTCAACCACAATAAACCCGGCGCTTCGGCATGAAAATTTCGTTTAACCAGATTCGGTGGCGCCTCCGAAATCTCACCACGATAGGACGAATAGCGACGCCTTTTCTTCACGTAGCGCACCGTGAGTCCTTCGGCAGAGATGATTCGACGCACGACTTTCTCACTGACCTTGATACCCAGTTTCTTCAACTGGATCCATACGCGACGATATCCATAGCTGAATCCAGAATGCTCGACGATTTTGGTTACCACCTCTGTCAGTTCTGCATATTTTGACGGGCCATTTAGGGCTTTGAGCTGGTAATAGAAGCTGGATGAAGAGAGACCAACAATGTCGAGCAACAATGAAATTGGAAAAGAAGACCGTAACGCATCGACCACAATGGCTTTGAACTTGTTACTGAGGTTGGCTGGGTCGATGCTGTCGTCTTTTTTTAATTCTTCCAGTTCTTTTTCTAACACGGCCTTTTCTGCTGATAGGCGTGCTGCCAGCTTCTTGAGTTCAGCCGCATCATCTGGAAGCGATTTCTCAAAGGCTTTACGAGTAACAATGCCGGCAGACTGTTTGCGTTCAGTTGCGCTCATCAAGCCCCACTTTCCTTCTTCGCGGAATCGTTGGGCCCAAGCATAGACGCTCATTTTCGAGTTCAGCGAAAGCTCAGATGCGATGGCCTCAGGAGACATACCAGCGGTAAAAAGCTCAACGGCTTTGAGCTTTGTCGCAAGTGGGTAGCGCTTTAAGGTCGTACGCCGAATGGGGGCAGCTGGGGGTACATCACGCTCTCTGATCCATCGATGGAGTGTCCAACGGCCTGGGTAGCCCAACTCGCGAACGGTCTTGGTAGCAGATTGTGTTCTATCGAATACCTCTAATGCCTTAAGCCGCTGGGCATCCGTGTATCGCACATTAGTCATACGGGAAATCCTCCAAGATTTCGTCCGCATGCCCTTTTGTCCCTTAACCCGCCCCTAGCCCCCCTAGCCCGAAAGTTCAGAAAACATCAAAAGTCCCTCTCCCGAAGGAGAGGGACTTAAGAACTTTGTAGCGGGGGCAGGATTCGAACCTACGACCTCTGGGTTATCGGATTACATTCGAGCCTAACAGGCATTATTCGATTCTGACCATGCTGTTTAGAGGCATTTTCGATCATTTAGAACCATTTAGAATCATCCAGAATCATCCCTCTAGTGCACCATCTAGTGCACCACCTTCAAGTGCCGACTGCATGGCCGAAACGTCGGTAAGGTCCGTGTAGTTTCGGGCGTTCATGGCCTCAGTGTGACCAAAGAATGCGCTGCGAATCTCGGCGGGAACTCCGCGAGCAATTGCTCGGTTGTTGAGTACCGTGCGCCAAGCGTGTGATCTCATAGAAGAAACAACCTCATCTTCCAGTTGAACGCCAATGTCCTTATAGAGCGCCGCACATGCCTTAACGGCGTTGTCCGTCCGCCAGTGCAAGTGCACATCCCCCGGCGCCGGGATAAGCGGATCACCGGGACCAATTGTTTCGATTCGCTCTCGCCAGAACTTTTCGCATCTTTTGTCCAGCATCGGCACGGTACGTCCCCTATGCGTCTTTGACCGTTCCGCCTGAACTGTTATTGCCAGTGAGTTCTGCGTGATAGTTACATCCTCACGGGTAAGCGCGAGCGCTTCACTAATACGCAATCCTGTACCGGCCTGGAGAATAGTTAGAGCGACCGTTAACTCATGCTTCCTAATAGATGTGTGCCGCCTATCCGTTCCCGGCGGTATAGGCCCTGCTGTGTCTCGCACCAAAAGATGATCAACAACAGCGTCATACTGAGCATCCGTAAGCGCATGCGATTGTTTAGGCTTGTTCCCCTTGCGAGTGTCCCCGAGATCTATTGATATGCCTCGCAGTGGGTTATGTTCGATAACCCCTTCACGGATGAGTTGGTCTAACACGTACTTGCTTAAGACCGTGCGCGCTTGTCGCGCGGACTCGGCACCATGGCCTGTCCCTATGTCCTGCAACGCCTTTTCAAGAGTCCTAAATCTCACGGCGTGGCCGATCGTGAGTCCATCAAGATGGCGGCGTAGCTGTGATAAGGCTAGTTCATAGCGCTTTCTCGTGTTCAATCTCAGGCGCGCGGCTTTAACCGCTGGTTCACTCACCTCATCCATAAAGGTCGTAAGGCGTTGCGCCTTCGTCCAGCTACTCGCTGACGTATTGAGGATAACATCAATCTTTTCTCGTGCCTTGGTCCGAAATTCACCTTTCGTCTTCGCGCGGATGTGAATGCGTTTGGAGCGCCCTTCCCAAGTCTTGACGGTGACAAACGCGTCAAACGGCCCTCGTGAGAGCGTGTCCAGGACTCGCTCAACAGTATCTTCGCCCGGCTGTAGTGGTGCGCGTGATGCTTGTTGCCTCTTTACCATACACAAGACTATAGCACCACTTTTGTAATGGTTCGAATGTTGGTAGCCTGGTAAACATGAACACACAACGCCCAGCCCCCTGGGACTCCCCCGAACTCGTACAGCTCCGGCTCGATGATGGCGCAACCCCTGAGGAAGAATATGAAGCTGAGCGCGCAGCGCTCGGACGCGACCTCAAGATCATCAATGCTCGCCTCGAGGAGTTAACTACTCAGATTAAGACCGCACATGGCGATAGAGCGCTTGCCTCGGCCAGGCGTGAACTGAAACTAGCGAAGAAGAAGCTCACAGATCGCCTACGCGTGATTCGATATGGACGACTGCCTGCGCCAGGCCTTATAGCTGAATTGGCGCCCACTGCCTATGCGGGCTTCCACTGGCCTTTACCCTCTAAGACCAATCTCCCCGTTGATAAATGGTTTCCACCCCTGATCAAATAGTTATAACGGTCGAAAATGGTTCACAGCCGTCGATTAGCAGTGTTCTACCACACCGCTCAAGAGAAAACCCCATTACACGCAACAGTGGAGGCACTAACATTGAAACCACGAAGCACACACGGCAGCCGAACGAGGACGCGAGGCAGCGATATACATATAGCGAAAAGAAGCAATTTACGAAACGCGAAAACATAGCTCGAACAGCGGACATGCATTGTGTTTCACTATTTCTCACCCGTTGACGGGCCTCTAATCGAAGTAAGACACCTTGCACTGTTTGTGTGTTATGCCACACATTGACCAGCCTCCACGTCAACCCCCATAGCGAGCACCTTTGCATGACCTGTGCCACCAAGAGCGCCTCGGAACCATAATACGGCTCTTCCGGTTTTAGAGTGCATTGATTAGTTCGCCGGGGGTTCGGGCGTGGCACAAGATATTGGGGTCCTTGGCTTTGTAGGAATAAGGGTGTCTAATCCATCCGTACAAACCAAGGACCTACTGTGCAGCCTAACGGAAATGTCATCGTCGATACCATCTGCCGCACCGCAGAACTAGGAGTTACTATCACCGGGGCCGCAGAACACGGCGATGTCACCGTCATCGAAGCCGAGCCCGTCGAGCCCATCAATGAATGCCCCACGTGCGGTCAGCCTGGAGTATTCCGCGACCACGTCATCCGCAGCCTGGTCGATCTGCCCATCGTCGGCCACCCAACACGCCTTCATGTGCGCCTTCCACGCTACCGGTGCACCAACAAGCGCTGCTTGCAGAAGATCTTCCGCGCGGGCCTTACCTGCGCGCCCGACAATTCAAAGACCACGGACAGGGTGACCCGCTGGATACTGCAACGACTCTGCCTAGATCGGATGAGCGTTGCCGCTGCAGCCAAGTCATTAGGCCTGGGGTGGGATACCACCAACGCCTTGGCCTTAGCCGCTGTCCAGGACTTGATCTACAACGACGAGCACTACCTCGACGGGGTCAAGGTCATCGGTGTTGATGAGCATCGCTGGTCGCACAACCGACGCACATGGCGCGACGGATACGTCACCGTCATCGTTGATATGACCGACCACCACGACAAGGATGGAAACGTCATCCGCCCCGCTCGGCTTCTTGACGTTGTCCCAGGCAGAAGCGCTGACGCGTTACGAACATGGCTGAATAATCACAGCGAGCAGTTCCGCGATCAGGTCAAGATCATCAGCATGGACGGCTTCCAAGGCTATGCCACCGCCGCTGGCGAAGTCATTCCCAACGCCACCCAAGTCATGGACCCGTTCCACGTTGTACGCCTGGCCGGTGACAAGCTCACCAAGTGCCGCGCCAGGCTCCAGTTAGAAACAACAGGCCGACGTGGCCGCAGCAAAGACCCGCTCTACCGCAACCGGAAAACTCTGTTGACCACCGAGGGCTTGCTCACCGACAAGCAGCGCGGGAGGCTTGAGGAACTGTTTGACTTCGACGACGACTACGCGCCGCTACAAGAGACCTGGACCTACTACCAACAAGTCATAAGCTGCTACAACAATCCCAACAAGCAAGCAGCCAAGAAAGCCATGAGCACGCTCATTGACACGCTTGTTGACATCAAAGACGCCGGGATCGCTGAGATCGCGCAGCTAGGCAGGACCATGAACAAACGCCGCAAGGACATCCTCGCCTACTTCGACCACGGAGTATCCAACGGACCTGTCGAAGCGATTAACGGTCGGTTGGAATTCCTACGCGGCATCGCCCTGGGATTCCGCAACCTCGACCACTACATATTGCGGTGCCTGATTCACGCCGCCAACATCCGACACAAAATCAATGCACTCTAAAACCGGAAGAGCCCATAATACCCGTCATGAAATTAGGGAATCCGGGGGGATACGGGGCTTGTTTCACCCTAACTCTAGAGAAAATGAAAAAACACACTCATTGGTATTTACCAACTAATGTGTTTTTTGAAATTTCCACACGGCAGGCGCTGAATCCTACCCCTTATCCCCCTTATTTCCCTGCCCCCGTTTCGACATCTGCCATACGCAAGCCACGTCACTCACAACGTCTATGCTTCTCTACTTTGAAAGAGTTGGACCGAAAAGTGGCTGAATTACGAAACACCACCGCGATCATGCCGATCCACACAGGTCGCAGCCCTGTAGCTTGTTTCGCATTTTTGATTTTCGTAGTTTTACAAAACCACCGGTCAAGCGTTTCGTCCTTTTTTATTATTTGAGCCTCAAGCAACGAAACGATGCAGAACTACGCGACGAACATGCGCTAGGGGGTGCATTTACGCCTGCCTCAACCCAGACTGCTACCCCTTGTCAAATGGCCCGCAATGGGATAGGGTGGTTGTTAGCCTTCCGGGTGTCGCCAGCGAGGTCCCATTTATCGGTCCTACCCCTATTTATCGGTCCTCGAAAATGAAAGTGGAATCACGGATTAGAACCGGACATGAAATAGCTCCTAAGCGCAAACTGCGCAGGCTGGGGTGAATTTTTCATGTCTGGAGACACTTAATCGTGAGTACCCATGTAGATATTCCCCGTCTTTCTGTTAAGCCGACAGCCGCTGCTGAAATGCTTGGTTTGTCGCGCGGCACTCTTGCAAACTGGCGTGCCGAGGGACGCGGTCCCCGCTACATTAAATCTGGTAGACAAATCCTCTATCGCGTCAAATATCTTGATGCTTGGCTCAACGCACAACCCACGATCGGGGGTGCAGCCTAATGGAGACAAAAGAAAGCGCCCCCATCACCGCTGATGAGGGCACCAAAACCACTAACACCGATATTACTACCGTTGACACTAAACCATCAACCTCAAGTAAAGGTTTAGAGTTAGATTCCCTGTCGGATGAGCACCTCGCTGAGCTGCGTGCCTCTGGTATCTCTGATGAGGTCATCGCAAGCTGTGGTGCATACACGGCTTATGCCACTGAGGATCTACCCGAGCCGCTGCAGTGGATCGGCAGGTTCCCAGACGCAGCCCCATTCCTGGTCTATGAACTTCAAGAAGCAGATAAAGGAACGACCTGGCAGGTAAAACCTCAGCCCGGCACTGTAGTACTGGCAGATGGTCGTGCACCCAAGTACATCGGTCCTTCGAAGGACTCCGGCCATCCCGTACCTTCGCTGATCGAGCGGCGCGCAGTCCATGCTGGCACACGCCGTGTGCTGCTGGTTGAGGGTACGAAACAACCCCTGGCCGTGATGTCGATCACTGACGATGACACTGCTGTGTACGCTCTGCCCGGCATTACGTCCTGGCAGGGTGGTGACGCTGGCCCTTCCCCCGCATTCCAACTTGTTGGTGGCCTGCCCACCTACATCATCGCAGACGCTGATGCTGCAGCAAACCGTCTGGTCTATGACGGTGCCCAGGGACTTGGCACACTGTGCCGCCGGTGGGGTGCGACCCCCGTTCGTTTTGTAAATGTTCCTGGCGGCGGCAAGCAAGGCATCGATGACGTGCTCGGTAATATCCCCGCGGATCGTCGCGAGACGATGCTTGAGCTGTGGATTAAGCAGGCAGGCGATAAGCCCTGTCAGAAGCGGCCCTCGATGACTCAGGCACCCTCGCAAACTGCATCAACTCCGCAGGCGGGCAGTATGAAGCCATCCGTCAACTCTGATCTTGAGCCGTCGGTCTTCTACGACACCGTGGATAAGGCCGTTTACGACAAATACGCAGGTACGAGACTGTTTCGTACCAACGACAAGCTCATGGCCTTGGAGAAACGAGACGGACGTAAGAGCCTTGACACCGTTGATCTTCCCTATGCTATTGACCTTGCTGCGCAGACGATTCAGGTCGAACAACACATGGCTAAGAAAGTAGTGGTCAGGCCACTCGGCATGACTGAGGCCGCTGTGATTTTTAACAAGAATCGTGTGTCGAAGTATCCCTCCATTGAGGGTATTGCCGAAGCCCCTATCCTCTCGGAGAGTGGAAATGTTGTCTGTGAGTCTGGCTACAACGCTGAGACGCGTAAGTTCTTGGATCTTTCAGACGATCTCGAAGGCTTCCACGTACCTGACGCTCCTACCGCTGACGATGCTCTGGAAGCGCTGGAGACGCTGTTGGAGCCGTTCTGTGACTTCCCGTTTGCTTCAGAGGCCGATCTCACCCGCGCGGTGTCCATGCCTCTTACATTGCTTACAAGGTCTGTGTGTTCAACGGCCCCCTTGGGCCTCATCTCGGCAAATAACCAGGGTACTGGCAAAAACCTATGTCTGCACGTTGCCAGCATTATTGCGACGGGTCGGGTTGCACAGTTTCAAAAGATTCCCGTCAGCGAAGAAGAGATGGAAAAGGTGCTGTATTCTGCGCTTTTGTCCGGCCGCACCACGTTAATGTTCGATGAGGCTAGTGGGGGGCTGGAGAGCGAAGCGTTGGCTTCGATGATCACCGCCGAGGTCTACTCTGGTCGCATCCTCGGCAAGTCTGAACACAAGTCAGTACCGAACAGTGCGTGTGTGTTTGCTATTGGCAAGAAGGTTGCAGCCCGAAAAGACATGTCGCGCCGTACCATTCCTATTATTTTACATTCGGATTTAGTCAACCCTGAGGCACGTGATGATTTTAAGCATCCAAACCTCAAAGAATGGGTATTCCAGAATCGAAAAAGGCTTCTTGAGGCTGCTCACACGATGATCCGTGCCTGGGTTGTTGCCGGTAAACCCGCACCTCCTTCTGGATATGACGTAGGTAGTTTTGAAGAGTGGTATTTAACCGTAGGTGGCATTCTCGCCTTCGCAGGTCGTAGTGACCTCATGGAGGGTGTGCGCGAGTGGCGCAAGGAGTCGGACGACAGCGAGCTGGAAGATCTTGCCCATATCGCGTGGCTAGACGAGGTTTTCGACGGCAAGCCATTCCGTGCTTTCGACGCGCAGAAGGCTATTGAAGCGCGCAACGTCGGCGGTCAGTTTGTTCCTTTGCCTTCTGGGCTTTGGACAATTGATAACGCCACGGCCCAGCGCCTTGGACGTATGTACACCCGTTTCCAAGACAGGCCCTTCGATGGTTACGTCATGCGAAGCGCTGGGATGGTTAACCATACGAAGCGGTTCCAGGTCGTACGTGTCGATCCTGACGATGACGACGGTGACGATAGCAATGGCGGTAACGGTGGTGACGGTGGCAGCGGTGGTACTCCTCCGCCGACACCGGGACCAACACCAACACCTGCAGAAACAGCAGACGGGCAGGCAGTACCCTCAGCACCCGCCGACAGTACAACCGTCGTGTTCGACCTTGAAACGGGTGACGCAGGTGTTGTGCAGGTCACAGATGATCCAGGATTCGTGCGTCTTGCTGCTTACTCGATCAACGGTGCTGAGCCTGTGACCACCACCGACATCGCTGGTGAACTTATTCCGCTGCTGGAGACTGCCGACACCATCGTTGGTCACAACGTTGTGCAGTTTGACCTGGCTGCACTGCGACGGCTCTATGGCCTCGATGACAAGGCGCTCATCGACGCTGGCAAGGTGCATGACACGATGGTCCTCTCCCAGCTGGCTGCAGGTGGGGACCGCAGCCTCAAATACAAGCTCAATGCCGTAGCTAAGCGCTGTGGTGTGGACGGCAAGTTGCTGGACGACGGTAAGACGGCTCTTGAGGCCCTGGAGGAACGGTTCGGTGGGTTTGACAAGATTCCCGTGGATAACGCCGAGTACGTTGCTTACGCACTACAGGACGTACGCTCAACCTCCGCTGTCTACGAGAAAATGCTGCCTGCTGCCTTGGAAGCTGTCAGCGCAGAGTATCTGCAGCGTGAACACGAGAAGATGCACGCCCTCAGTGTTGTGGAGTCTCACGGCGTTCGAGTGGACATGGTCAAGGTCAAAGAGGCCTTGGCAGAAGAGGCAGCCGTCAAATCTGAGATTCGCACCTGGCTTGTCGATGTGGTCGGTATCCCCAATAAGGGGAAAGAGCCTTGGATGACCAAGGAAGGCAAACAGGCTATCTCGGACTATCTAGATAGTTTCGGCGTTGCTGCGCTACTCACGGACACGGATGAGATCAGTATCAGCGCGAAGGCGTTTAGCCAGCTTGCCGAACAGCACGCAAACGTGCCCGAGATCGTCGAGCTGGCAGCCAAGATGGAGAAACTGCTTAGGTCTTCCACACCGGCCTCGACGGTCATGGAAAACCTTCACGGAGATAGGGTGTATCCGAGTATCCGGGCAGAACAAGTCACAGGCCGTCTCAGTACCACGAAACCCGCCATGGCGGTTTTTGGCAAGCGTAATGAGCGACTCATCCACCAGCGCGAGATGATCCTCCCGGACAACGCAGGCGAGGTGTTGATCTCTGTAGATCTCTCGCAGATTGACGCGCGATGCCTGGCAGCAGGGAGCGGCGATCCTGCCTATGCTGCGCTGTTTGCTCCCGGTCGCGACGCCCACACCGAGATGGCTATTCGCGTCTTCGACGATGCGTCTCGCAGGCCTGATGCGAAGAAGCTAGCCCATGCCATGAACTACGGCATGGGCGCGCAAGGTTTTGCCGCGTACGCCGATATCCCTGTGATGGAGGCACAGAAGCAGCTAGATCGTCTGCGTTTCGAGTTTCCGGGGCTTGAACACTTGAAAGAACACCTACGAAAGCACGCCGAGGCACTTGGTTGGGTTGCCACGGGGTTCGGCCGCCGTGTGGCTGTCAGCCGTGGCTCGGCGTACACCCAAGCCCCTGCCGCCTACGGCCAGGGGACGGCCCGAGACGTGTTCCTCGAAGGTGTAATGAACCTCCCGCAGGAGGTCTTGGAGATGGTCCGCATCTTCGTCCACGACGAGATTGTGTTGTCGGTCCCGCGTGACCGTGCTGACGAGATCACGCAGACAGTTATGGCTGCCTTCAACGCTGTCACGCTGCCCGGCAAGGACGGCGTAGAAGTACCTGTCTTGTCAGACTTCGCAGGCCCTGCTGAGTCCTGGGCTGGCTGTAAGGACTGACCGAAGATGAGCACGAAACGGCGCACACGTGGACCGCCTCAGGAGTCCCGCGCAACATTCCGAAAACAACTTTGAACTAAGGAGTAAACCGTCATGGGCAACCTGACTTCAACAGCGACAGAAAGCGTGACTGGCGCGCGAACAAAGCAACCACTAACACCCGAGACAGCTGGTGTGCTCGGCGCTGACTGGCAGCGGCTGGCCACAAAGGCCACGCAAGCCGAGAACGACATGCGCGAGGTGGCTGAAGGAGCGCCCGCTGCTTCAGCCGAACGTGATGTCCAAAGCGCCGCCAAGGACATCATCAAAGTCTCTCAGAGGTCGCGCCAGA
Source organism: Corynebacterium phoceense (assembly GCF_900092335.1). Classification (GTDB taxonomy): domain Bacteria; phylum Actinomycetota; class Actinomycetes; order Mycobacteriales; family Mycobacteriaceae; genus Corynebacterium; species Corynebacterium phoceense. The sequence continues at coordinate 135,012 of NZ_LT596208.1, read as the reverse complement.
AAACCAATAACCGTCGCCTCAAGCAGGCGATGGTGTCCCGGACGGTGACCTCGCAGAGGTCACCGTTAAAGAGCCGTAACGATGTTGAGGTGGAGTTCTAAGCATGGCCACGAAGAAAACGAAGATCGAGATCGCTCTGGAGCGAATCGAGGTTGAGAAGCGCGCTCGCGAGGAAGCCAAACGGCGTGAGAAGGAACAGCAGGACAAGCTCCAGATGGAGCTTGGCCGAGTACTCGCCGACGCCGCCGAGAAACCTGCTTCCGAGTGGGCGACATACCGCGACCGGACGGTTGCGGAGTTGCTCGCCGCACTGGGGCTGGAGGTGGTTGGAAAGACCACATCCGATGCCCCACGTGGCGAAGCAGAGCCGGTGGGAGCGGTGCGACCAGCGGGAGATTCTGACCAGCCTGTCGGCTGGTCAGATTAGGGGGTCAAGGGGTCCTCCCCTTGCCAGCCGTCCCCCGAAGGCCCGGTGCCAGCCGGGTGAGCGCCGGAGGTGCTCAGGGCGATGCTGGCCGCCCTTCTTTGGAGCCGACTTCGACTACCACCAGTGCTCACGGAATACGCAGTAATCCGTGAGACGGAGGTAGCGCGAAGCGTGCGAGAAATAAGGGCTATCTCCCAACTCGCGTAAGCGAGTTGGGAGATCTACGTAACACAAAGTAATAAAAGATGAAGGATACGAAAAAATTGAAGTTAGATGGCCCGGTAAGTAAGCGGTTAACGCTGCGTCTCAACGCTGAGCAGTGGGAAGTTGTCAGTGAGGTCGCCAAGCGAACGAACCTGACTCCTGCTGAGGTCATGCGGGGGGCGATATATACCCTTTCCGACCGCCTACCACGTGGGTGGGCTGAACGAATGAACGACCCTCCCGAGGATTTCCAAAACGATGTAAGGCGGCTCTGGAAAGAGATCAACAGCATCGGTGTAAACATCAATCAGCTCTCGCGTCTCGCACACACGTCCGGTGATGCGGAGTTGATGGGCATCATTCGCCTTGCACAGGAGGATTTGCGGCGACTCAAAGAGGCGGTGGGCCGATATGTCCGTCACAACAGTCGATAGGTCAAAGAGTCTCTCCTCGCCCGTCGTCTACGCGGTCTACGGCACACGAGCGAATGCGAAAGCTGGCCGGGTCCGTGCGGCAGCGCTGACCGTCGTCTGCGGCGAAGAAATGAAAAACGACAGCGGCGGGCGCTGGGCCGGGCTCGAGTTCATCGAATCCGGACGCGAGATTATGGGTCGCTACGGCAGTCGCAGCAACCAGGCCATTACGCTGGTTCAATCCTGGTCGCGTGACGAACTCGACGGGGACAATTCCACCGACGTGCAGAAGGCCAATGCCATGGGCGCGGACCTTGCGCAGAGGTTAGCTCCCGGCACACCGTACGTCATCGCCACCCACACTGACGGCAAGTCACGATGCGTCCATAATCACATCATCTTGCTCAACCACGACCTGAATACTGGAAAGGCAGCGCCTAGGCGTACGAGCAACTGGCACGCGGTCAAAGCTATTAACGATTCCGTCATGCGTGACTGGGGCATGAGAACTTTGCAACCGAAGGGCTTTGTCAAGCTCCGACGTGCCGAGCGACTGGCACTCCGAGATGGCAAGAGCGTCGACTCAACTGGTCTGGAGATCGACGAACTGACAGGTGAAACCTGGGCGGATTTCTTGCGTAAACGCGTTGATGCGCTTGTGAGTGACGAGCGGGTCCTCACCGCCCCAGATGGACTACAGAAGGCCCACGAGATCGCCGCCGAGTACAACCTCTCGTTGAGGTCAACAGACGGCGATCTCAGCATCGGCTTGATCGGTGACGACGGCGAGGAAGCGGTCTACACGACACGCACGCCTAAGGGTCGTAGTCGCAGGCGGAAAGCGGCAGACGCTGGCTCGAAATTTGGGCCTGGCTACACCACCAACGGCCTGCGCGACCGTATCGCGGAGGCACAGGCACAACTGGCGGCAGCACTGGCGCGCCAGACGCGAATTGAACGACTGAAGAAACTAAAAGAAAGCGAGGAAGACAGTGATCAAACAAGCGCTTACCGGACAACAACAGCAGGCCCTGGAGACGTACCTCGAAGAGAGCCTCGACCCCGTCCTGGAAGCCCTGGAGACTATGCAGGAGCAGCGCACGAAGGACTCAGCGAAGATGGCCACCGCACTCAAAGCGATGGACGCACTGGAGAGCAGGATTTCGAGCATCGCGGCCTCGGAGGGGGAACTGAACACATTGTCCGAGCAGCAGCAGAAGCTCAACAAGCAGCTGAAGAAGCTCGCTCGGACAACGGTCGGCACAAAGGAGTACGACCAAACGCAGAAAGCAGTCGCAGAAACCATCAGCAGCCTGGTCAACATGCTGACAGATATGGGTCCGGCTATGCGGAACATTCAGAAAACACTGCTCGATCTGGCGAAGATGTACCGAGCAACAATCGAAGTCGCGAAACACCCAGTGAGGCTCAGCGACGAAAGCGCCATGAGCGTCTCGCGCGGCTTAACCAGGCAGTTAACGGCTTGCCTGAGTTCCGGTATTAGGCCCGTGGTTAACGAGTCGTTCGAGCGGGTCCAGACCGACCTCGACAGTACGGTCAACGCAGCCGTTTCACGATTGGAGAAGGAGAGTGCCCGACTCTCGAGAGAGCTGGAGAAGGTGAGCGCAGAGCGACAGAAGTTGGCCGAAGCCATACAGAAAGACACTGATCGGATAGATAACACCAAAAGGTTCGCGCTCTGGTCTGTCCTAGCAGCCCTTATGGCAAGTGTGGGATTCGTGGCCATTGGCGGTCTTGGCGTAGGCGTTATGACGTACCTCGGTTTCCCTGACGGCCTGGGGGCACTTTGGGGTCACGTCGCTGATGCTGAGACATGGTACTCGACGATAGGGTGGCTAACTGTCACAATGACAGTCATTGGCCTCATCGTCGGTCCTATGTTCTACCTTGCCTTGAAACTGACCAGAGACGATTAGCTGGAGAAGAACAAACCCCTTAGGGGACTGAACTCCGGAAAGTGGACACGGGGGATTCACCAAGGTGCGATAGTCAGGGTCGCTGGTCTAGCGGCTCACCAGCTGACGTGGGAAAACAGACTCATCCTGAAGGACTTCCCGCTTCAGTGATGCGTTAAGCGACCCCTCCAACGGGCTGTCCGCATTCACCCCAATCGACCCCACCTACTGGGTGACACCGAACTACTCGGTGTAGGTCTTGCGTGGCATGGCGGAAAGGTTCCTCCTTCCGCCAGCGAAATACTGGTTTCAGTGTGCCCACTATCCGGTGGCCAGGCCCCACTGCATAGGTCAGAAGCTCGGGAACTAAACGAATAAGCCGGACGTTATTAGCCTATACAAGTAATTATTTAGCTCAAGTGAAAGGTTTCACATGTGTAATTATGAATACGACATTTTTGCGGTTCCGACCGCATTTGATAACCGGGATACCCAGGAGGAATTCTTGGATCTCTTCGAGATCGATGAGCAGGAGACGAGTTTCAAGGACACCATCTTCAGTGTGGTCCTAAAGTATCGGGGCAAAATTGCCGTCGCGTCAACATCGAAACTTTATCTTCATCATCTTCCCGAGGACGTGTTGTGTCAGCTTCCGGATACCTTCGCGGAGCCTACCGACGTCAGCTACGAAACCGTGATGCGCATCCTGCGCGACATCTTGCGCAGTTACGAAAGGGGAACCGACGGCCTCAAGGTCCGAGGCGACATCCGCAGGGGTCAGATCTTGCACTTCTGGGAACCGTAACAGGTGCCTGGACTTGTAGAACCAGGGGATCCCGTAGGTGGTCGGCAACCTACACTAGGCTAGACAGGGGCTAAGTTGGATGAATATCATTTCAGCGACATGCAACCTGTACGGACCGATGTAGGGGTCAGCCACGACCTCGGCGACCCCTACCTGCTCTAGGACTTTCGGCAATCAGGCGATCTCGATGTAGCCCTTGACCAGGATGTGCCCGAACCCAAAGCAACTCACATAGTGCACTCTGTAGTGGTTAGCGACATGGCAGTGCGTCATGAAAGATGCCCGCGCCTCACCGGCAAAGCTCTGATGCCGCATAGCCTTGGCACCCCGGGCCCTAGTAATTTTGAAAAATACCCCCGGAGGTTTTTGAACTGGCCCCCATTTGGTGGACACCTGATATCCAGCCCAGTCGGGCGGGGAAGAAAGGTAATCTACCACCATGTCCAGGTACTCCGAAGAGTTCAAACGTGATGCCGTGACCCTCTATGAGAACAACGAGGAGCTCTCACTGAACTCAGCATCAGCAGAGCTCGGCATCAACCGTGCCTCGCTGCATTGCGCGGGCTAGAGGATAAAAATAGAGCGTTTGCTACGCAGCTGGCGAGGAGAAACCCTCCGAGATGACCTGCTGCTGCTCGGGACGTGATGCCATAGCCTTTGACAAGATGATGTGAAGAACAAAAGTGACAATCAGCGCGCCAAGTCCAGCAGGGAAGTCAAGCGGGAGGGCGAACCAGTATTGGAATGCGATCCCGCATAGGGCACCAACAATGAATGAAAGTACAGCAGGCAGGCGAAGCGGAGGCATATGGTTAGGATCTGCGGTCGAGTACTCATCGCGACGAAGTAGGTAATAGTCAGCAAGGATAGGTCCGGCCAGTGGAACGAATGCAGCACCAAGAATGGTGATGAAGTCGGAGAAGAAATATTCATAGAAACCAAGGGAACCGAGAATGGTGCCAACAATTCCAACTAAAATAACGATCTTGCCACGGTGCAGGCGAAGGCCGGCGCTCTCGGCGGCAGGGCCAACGTAGAGGGCATTGCAGTACAACTCAGACATGTTGGTTGTCCACAGAGCCAAGACCCACAGCGTTACGCCGACAATAGTTAAGAATAGGCCTTTTGTAACCATCCAGGTAATAAAATTCGAGTCACCTGTCGAAATTGAACCGACATAACCGACAATATTGAGCAAAGGATTAGTCAAGATAAAACAGGCTGCAGCTCCGATAAACACGTGAGTCACCTTCTTGGCGTAGCGGAAGATATCTACACCCATAATGACACCCGCAATCCATGCACCAAGCATGATTGTCACGCCCGTGCCTTGGGACATGCCCGAACGGGTTGAAGCTTCATCAATTACCTTATCAAATCCGCCAAATTCACCAACCATCAAGACCGCGGCTACCAGTGCAACGATGAGAACAAATGGTGCAGCCCAGCCTGAAATCGTTTCGATAGCCGTGATGCCCCTCCACGCGGAGTAGGTAAACACAGCGCCCCAGAACAGGCACAAAAGCACGTATTCAAGAGACAACCCGTTAACAACTGTGATGCCCGTGAGATCGCCTACAGCTACGTCGAAAATTGAACCAACCATGCCTACGATTGACGCAAACCAACCGAGGGTCAAAAGCGCCATGATGAGCATTGGCAAAATCATGCCCATCTTGCCGTAGGAAATGCGAGAAATCAGGGAAAGGTTAAGCCCTGTACGCATTGCCGCGAGACCGAGCAGGAATGTGAGAATAAGAAGGAGGCCCTCGCCTACTGAGATTGCCAAAAGGGCTTGCCCGAATGTCATCCCCTCGGCGCCTCCCTGCCCAGCGAGTTGACCGCCCACAATCGATCCTGTTGGCACGTACCCAAATCCAACCCAGATAGCGAACATCGACGGACGCTACGTAGCCGAGCCCGACGCGGGTCGACTGCTTTTAAGTTTCGATAACTTGTTTATCGACGGCTGGAGCATGTTCCACATTTTCCGTGAGTGGAAGCAGGCCTACGACCACGGCGTAGACAGTCTCAATCCGGCAATCCCCTATTCATTTAAAGACTATGTCGAAGCCACGATTGAACTGTCACACAGCGACATCCATAAGCGTGACCAAGCCTATTGGGAATCGGCAGTGGATACTATTTATCCTGCACCGCAGTTGCCGGTGACCGACACAAACGGCGCTAATACCTCGCAGTTTTGCCGCCACCACGCCCTGGTGGACGCTGCGAAGTGGCGCCGGATTAAGCAACGGGTACGTGAGGAGGGGATGACCGAAGCCGTATTCCTAGCCGAGGTATACGCCGAAGTCCTAGCGAGGTACAGCGATGAGCCGCGACTTAGCATCAACCTGACCCGGTTCGACCGCACTCGGTTCGCCCCCGAGGTTGACCACATAGTTGGCGACTTCACCAGCCTATCTATTCTCAGCGTGGATACCCAGTGTGCACCATCGTTCCGGGACCGCGCTGCAGCGCTACACAGGCGCATGTTCAGCAATCTCGATCACGGCAGTGTCTCCGGCGTGTCGGTGCAGCGAATGCTTACTAAGCAACGCGGTGCTCGGGTAACCATGCCGGTGGTCTTCACGTGTGGCCTGGGCGTCGTGGAGCACCCCGAGTCAGATCAGAGTCCTTACCTGGGCGTAATCGATCATGGCCTATCGCAGACGCCACAGGTATGGATGGACCTCCAGGTCTATGAACACGATGGTGGCCTGATGCTGAATATGGACGCGGTCGAGGCGATCTTCCCCGACGACATGGTGGCGGAGCTTTTCACCAGCCTTACAGCCACTCTCTCGCACCTCGCAGAGTCCCCTGAACTCTGGAACGCGCCCACCAGTACCATAGCTCCGACGACCAACGCGCCCACCGCAGATCGAATCAACGACACAGTCCGGGAACTCCCCGGAGCGGATAAGAGCCTACTGGGGCTGTATCAGAAGGGACTTGCCGAGCATGGTGACAACCTCGCGGTGATAGACGCCACCACGCAATGGACATACGAGCAACTCAATGAGCAGTCGGATAAGTGGGCCCAGCTTATTGCTGCAACTGACCCGGCGCCTGGTGATCTCGTTGGCATCATGATGGAAAAGTCCGCACAACAGATCGCAGCGGTACTAGGCGCAATGAAGGCCGGATGCGCCTACTTGCCGCTGAGCGTGGACCAACCGGTGGGGCGTAACACTTCCATCATCAACGATGCGGGTGCATCCATTGTTGCGATGGACCATCCGGACGATGATTTCGCTGCGTTAGCCGAGCACTGCACAGTCATCACTCTGGCCGATGTCGCCCGGCATCGGCCAGGTGACCAGGCCTTAAGCGAATCGAGTCCGACACCCAGCTCGCTTGCGTACGTCATCTACACGTCTGGTACGACGGGCACTCCCAAAGGAGTAGCCATCACCCACGAGTCGGCGGTCAATACGATTGTCGATGTCAACGAACGCCTCGGGGTGACTCCGACCGACCGGATATTGGGGATTTCAGAGCTAAACTTCGATCTATCGGTATACGACATCTTCGGGATGTTCGCGCGGGGTGCTACCTTGGTGTTGCCATCTCCAGCAGACAAACGTGATCCGCAGTGCTGGGCAGATGCCGTAACTACGCACTCGGTGACGCTGTGGAACTCTGTGCCAGCACTTTTTTCGATGTACGTGGAACACCTCCGCGAACGGAGCCTCATTGGTTCCTCCGTACGGTCGGCACTACTCAGCGGAGATTGGATACCTGTAAATATCGCTTACCAGGTCAGCACCCTCTTCCGGGACTGCACAGTTTTCGCTGCTGGGGGTGCTACCGAGGCATCGATATGGTCAAACTGGTACGAGGTAGGCGTCGATGATGCCTCGCGTACCAGCATTCCCTATGGAACGCCGCTGGCAAATCAGCGAATGTACATCCTCGATGAGGCCCTGAACCCCCGACCCACGCATGTGCCGGGAGACCTTTACATTGCCGGACGTGGCCTGGCCATGGGGTACTGGAAGGACCCAGAGAAGACCGCAGCATCATTCATCACCCACCCCCGCACCGGCGAACGAATGTACCGCACGGGCGACAAGGCCCTCTACAATCACCTTGGTCACATCATCTTCCTGGGGCGCGAGGACGGTCAGGTTAAGGTCAACGGCTACCGCATCGAACTCGGTGAGATCGAGTCAACAGCACGAAAATTCAACGAACTCCGCGATTGCGTCGCTGTCAACGACCATGGCATTGTTCTCTACGTTGTTACGCATGAGGGCTTTAACATGGCAGCACTCAATAACCACCTCGCCGAGTCTCTCCCTGCCTATATGCGTCCACGCGTGATATCACGCATTGATGGGCTACCACGGTCTTGGAACGGCAAGATTGATCGCAAGAGTTTAGAAGGAAAAACCTTTGAACAACCACAAACAAGGGAACGCTCTCGTAATCACCGAGATTCGGGTATCATTACCGTCTTGCAAGAACTCCTCGGGCCCAAGGAGATCAGCATCGACGATGACTTCTTCACCATCGGTGCCGACTCGCTCACGGCCGTGCGGCTTACTAACTCGATTCGTCGAGAAATGTCAGTAGAGATCTCCATACGTGACGTATTCAACCATCCAACGGTCCGAGAATTGTCCGACCTGATCGCCGACATCGTCGGCAGCGACGTAGAAGAAGGCGAAATTTAGAGTTCATGCCACACCTGTTTCACTCACCTGACAAGCCACTTGCCCCCAACCCAGTGCTACGCACAAGCAGCCTAATCTGAAAGGAAACATCATGCCCAGTACTCCCCACACCACCCCGAAAGATGCAAAAGCAGGACGGCTGAACATCACCGACCTGATGAACATCGGCATCTTCTTCGTCATCAACTTGGTAGCCGGCGTGGTCATCGCCTTCATCGGCATCACCCCCATCACCTACGTGATGATCACCAGCGTTCAGGCCCTCATCCTGGGCATCCCGATGATGCTGTTCTTGGCCAAGGTGCACAAGCCCGGCATGGTCTTCATATTCCTTCTTCTCAGCGGCCTCGCCAGCCTGCTGCTTGGTTTAGGCATATGGCCACTGCTGCTCAGCTTGGTCATGGCCGTGTTTGCCGAGTTAATTTTGCGCGCCGGCAAGTATACGAGCGCAATACACAGTGTGATCGCCTATGCCTTTATAGCAGTGTCACCCACCGCATCATATATTCCGCTTTTCTTCACCACTCGGCGCTACATAGAGAGCAGCGGCATGCAGACCAAATATGGTGCTAGTTTCGCGGATGGCCTCACCTCTATTGGCCAGATGACTTGGCTATTCCTCATCATTGTGATAGTAACCTTCGTATGCGGGATCCTCGGCGGGATCCTCGGCCGGCGCATCTTCACCAAGCACTTCCAGCGAGCAGGAATCGCCTGATGTCGCCCACTTTGCCCGGATCAGGCACGCACACAGCGGGACTCCATCTGGACCCACGCACCACGGTGCTGGTCATCCTCGTGGTGTCCTCGGTGCTCATCTCACCGGCCGGGTCCAGTGGGGCGCTGGGCAGCACCGCCCGGTGGATGCTCATTGCCGTTCCCGGGGCACTTTTCCTCGCCTCCGGCATGGTGGCCGCTGCACTGCGATACGCACTCACCTTCGCGGTGCTCGCCGGCTTTCCTGCGGTGGTGGTACAGGCCCTGCCCGAGCGCCACATCATCGTGGACGTGTGCGCTACGTGGTTCGCAGGGCTTTCGCTCATCCTCCCTGGCATCACGTGCTGCTGGTACCTACTACGCACCGTCTCGGCCAGCGAATTCATGGCCGCGATGCAGCGCATGCGGAGCCCCGACGCCCTGACCATCCCCACGTCCATCATGTTCCGGTTCTTCCCGACGATTCTCGAGGAATACCGCGATATCCGCACCGCCATGCAGATGCGTGGCATCTCGGGCCTGCGCAACCCGATCGCTATGCTCGAATACCGCTTTGTGCCACTGTTGGCGTCCGTTGTGAGCATCGGCAACGAGCTGGCTATGTCTGCAGTGACCCGCGGATTGGGCTCGCCTCGCCGACGAACCACGCTGTGCGAGATAGGCTTCCGCGTAGGCGACGCAATAGTCATAAGCGTGCTCGTCGTGTCCCTGATCCTACTACTGGTAAATATAGTGATGCTGCCGTGATAAAGCTGCACGATGTGTCACTATCCTATGGTCAAAACACAGCGGAGCCGGTGCTGCACCACGTAAATCTCACCGTGGCGAAGGGCGAACTAATTCTAGTGTGTGGCGAATCAGGCTGCGGTAAGTCCAGCCTGCTACGCCTGATAAACGGCGTGGCGCACACGTTCTGCGACGCCCAGATTTCGGGGGAGGTGCTGCTGGACGACGAAGACATCACTCATGCCCACCCACACGACATCGCCGAACGCGTAGGCTCAGTGTTCCAAAACCCCAAGTCGCAATTTTTCACGCTGGAAGTAGCCAGCGAACTCGCCTTTGGCTGCGAAAACCTCGGCGTGGCGCCCAACGAGATTCGACAGCGTATTGGGGAACTTTCCGCAGATTTCGGCATGGTTCATCTCCTCGACCGGCACCTGTTCACACTTTCCGGCGGCCAGAAACAAAAAATAGCATGCGCTTCAGTGGCCGCGATGCACCCACAGGTACTACTACTAGACGAACCATCATCAAATCTCGACCTCGCCGCCGTCGATGAGCTGCGCCGCATCGTCGCGCAGTGGAAGACACAGGGCCGCACCGTCCTGATCGCTGAGCATCGGCTTTCCTACCTAGTTGACATCGTGGACCGAGTGCTGGTTATGCAGGACGGGCAGATCGCTCATGATCTCAGCGGCTCGGAGTTTCGCACCCTAGACAAGGCCGAACTGTACCGCATGGGCTTGCGCTCAGCGCAGCAGGTCCCCGAGGTGACCCGCGAGCCACGCCCTTCAAGTGGCACGATGGTGCTCAAAAAGCTACAGTTCACCTACCCCAAGGCTACAGAGCCATCCCTGAGCATCAGCCACACGGAGTTGCCGCAAGGACAAGTCATCGGCGTGGTAGGACGCAACGGGGCCGGAAAATCTACCTTTGTGCGCGTTCTGACTGGCCTGGAATCTAAGGCCACCGGCGTGGTGGACATCAATAACCGCTCGCTCTCGGGTCCCCGGCAGCGCCTGCGCCAGTCCTATTTAGTAATGCAGGACGTAAACCACCAGCTTTTCGGGGAGAGCGTGGAGTCCGACGTAATCATCGGCACCAGTGGACCGGATGGGAAAAACGAAGCGCGCCTTACCGAGGTGCTTGGTGCACTTGATCTCGCGGACAAGCGGGCCCGGCACCCGATGTCGCTTTCGGGCGGCGAACGCCAGCGCGTGGCCATCGCCTCAGCAGTCCTAAGTGAGCGCGAGGTAATCGTCTTCGATGAACCCACCAGCGGGCTGGACCTGTGCCGCATGCACCGGGTGGCCCACCTGCTAGACGCCCTAGCCCGGCAGGGCAAGACCGTTTTGGTAGTAACCCATGACATGGAGCTGGTGGCGCGGTGCTGCGATCTTCTCCTGCGCGTGGAAAAAGGCCGCCTTACCGCCTGCGAACCGTGCGATGATCTCGCACTGGCGCGCACGGTGCGGTATCTACGCGGCCGCGACAGCTAGTCCCTACAGCTTCCAGCTGGTGGCGTCGCTCTTTTCACCCCAGAAGCTGCGGTAGCGTGGGGAACTCTCCATGAGTTCCTCGTGGTTGCCGATAGACTCCACGGTGCCGGAGGGACTCATCATCACAATCTGGTCCGCGTCGCGGATGGTGTGCAGCCGGTGCGCAATGACGACGATGGTGCGCTCGGCAGAAAGCGTTTTCATACCGCGCATCACAAGGTGCTCATTCTGCACGTCTAGAGAGCTAGTCGCCTCATCAAGCAGCACGATCCGCGCGTCCTTCAGTAGCGCACGAGCGATGGAGACACGCTGACGCTCACCACCGGAGAGATTCTGCCCGCCCTCGCTAATCAGGGTGTCAAACCCCTGCGGCAGCTGCCGGGCAATCTCGGTGACACCGGCCAACTCCGCTGCGCGGAGCACCTCCTCCCGCGTTGCATTGTGGCAGCCCAGGCGGATGTTTTCATACAGTGTGTCCTCGAAGAGGTACACGTATTGGAACACCATAGCCAGCGAATCCAACACCGCCCGGGAGCCAAGATCGCGAATATCCACACCACCGATACGGATGGTCCCCTGGTCAACGTCATAGAAGCGTGCCGCAAGTTTTAGCAAGGTGCTCTTGCCGCAGCCGCTGGGACCCACCAACGCAGTAGTAGTTCCGGGCGCCACGCGGAAACTCACGTCGCGGACCACTGGGGTGTTGGGTTCGTAGCCAAAGCCCACCCCATCGAACTCGATGCCATAGTCGCGTGGCGCCGCCGGAACCGCAGGCTCCGGCAACACCCGCGCATCGAGGATCTTTTGGATCTCATCTAAGGTATTGCGCGCGGATTCCAAGCCCTCGCCGTAGGGTATGCCCGACATAGCAACGCGAGCCAGGATGAACACCAACACAATGACGCCAATGTAGGTGCCTGCTTCTAGCCAGTGGTTGAGAAGTAGCACGGTGGCCAGGGCATCAATGACCACGGTACCGACCATGATGATTAAAGCCAGACGACCCATGATCATCTCACCTGTCTTCTGGGTGTGCTGCTGGGCGCTAAGCTGCTCTCGAATCGAGGCGCGCACGGCGCGCTCCCCCAGCGAATCCGGCCCAGCCATGCGCAGCACCGGCTGCACCTGGGCGAACTCCAGCACCTCCGCGGCGCCGTGCTCGTTGCGCTCGCCCTTCTGGCGCTCTGCCACGCGGTACTGCCGCATTAGGCGGTTATAGGCGAACCACACCACGGCAGCCACTGCAACGGTAACCAGCCCCAGCCGCCAGTCCACGGCGATGAGAAACACGCAAGCCAAACCGGCCGAGGCAGCACCGTGCAGCATGGGCCGCAGCATCATTGCCGGCGCGTTAGCGGCAAACAGCGCACCGCTGGTGGCTACAACACCGATCTGGCCGGCGCGATCTTCTTCAAAATAGCCCAGGGGTAGCTGTGCCGTGCGATCGGCGATAAGCCGGTGGATGCGCAGCACGTAATCATGCCCCAGGTCCTGGGCAATAACCTCAGTGGGCCAGTCTGCGGCGGCGTAGACGAGGACGGAGATAATGATCCAGGGCAACCATGCTGCGGCCTGCGCGGGATCTTCGCTAAACAGCGTGTCCAAAAACAGTGCAATGAGGATAAGGCCAATGGCCAACGCCACCGCGGAAATCCCAATTAGCGTAAGGACCAGCACCAGACGGCGACGATCAGCCGGACTGCCCAGTGAATAGAGCGTGCGGATCATTATTTTTCCTCCCCTTGGATGCCCGCCTGCGCGGTTTGGTAGCGTGCCCACATCGTGGCGTAGCCCTTGCCTGCCGCCACTAACTCTTCGTGAGTGCCTGCTTCGGTGACCTCACCGTTTTCCAGCATGAGGATCCGGTCAGCGCCGGTGATCGTGTGGAGCCGGTGTGCGATAACTACTAGCGTGCGCCCGGCCACCAGCTCGGTAATGGCCCGCTGGATCGCGGCCTCGGAGTCCGGATCCGCAAAAGCGGTGGCCTCATCCAACACGAGGATCGGCGCGTCGAGCAAGATGGACCGGGCAATAGCCAGCCGCTGCTGCTCGCCACCGGAAAGCTGCGCGTCCTCTCCCACCACCGAGTCGTAGCCGCGCGGCAGATGGGTAATGCGCTCATGAATCTGGGCGGCGCGGGCGGCGCGAACCACGTCTGCGTCGGTGGCCTCCGGGTGAGCGAGGCGAATGTTATCCCGCACGCTCATCCGCATAAGGTAAGGGTCCTGGAAGACGAACCCTACCCTACGGTAGAGCTGGTCAGATCGGAGATCAGTACTAGGGACGCCACCAATGCGCACCGACCCCTCCGTGGGGTCTAATAGCCGGGGGATGAGCGCGGCTAACGTGGACTTCCCCGAGCCGGAAGGTCCCACCACCGCAGTGATGCTGCCGGCGGTAAGTTTTTGGTTAATGCCGGAAAGCACCGGGGTGTCCGGCACGTAGGAGAAGCTTAAATCTTTCAACTCAATTCCGGCGTTTGCAGGCTCCCTGCCGCCAGCAGCGGGCGGCAATACCGGGATGTTGAAGAACTCGGTGAGATCCGCCGCGGCAGCCTTCGCCTCCGAAAACATGATGTTAGTGCGCGAAAGCATAAGCAGAGGCGCGGCGATGTTGTTGATGAACAAAAACGCTGCCAGCACATCGGCCACTGGTACGCCCGCAGACGTGATGAGCCACGGGCTGGCCGCGGCTACCACCAGCAGGCCAAACCCGGTGGAGGTGAAGATCTTCATCAAAGCGGTGGGGTGTACGGTGGCGTGCAACCACTCGCGATAGAACCCACCAAAACTCCGGGAACGACTAAGGAAAATGCTCTCGTCGTAGCCTTCCGGAACAAACACCTTGATAACCGGGATGCCGCGCACCAACTCTACGACGGCGGCGTCTAGCTGCTTCTGGCTGGACTTAAATTTCTCCGCCTTTTCTTGAAACTCGCGCATCATAAACGGCATGGTGGCCACTGCCAACAGCAGTGGTACCAGGCCCAGCAGGCCTATCCGCCAGTCCACCACGAACATGTATCCCAGGCTCAATAGCGGTACGAGTACACCGGCCGAATAATCGTGCGGCGCGTGGGCGATGAGCTGGTGGATCTTGGTGACGTCGTCTTCGATGTAGGTTTTCACAGTCCCCGAAGGTGTCCGCGTAAACCAAGACAGCGGGAGCCTACCCAGCTTGGTAATCTGCTGCTGGCGTAAGTGCTCGCCCAAAAGGCCGTCGGCCTGGTGGCTTACCTGGAGGCTCTTCACGGTTACCTGTCCATGTAGGACGGTGGCCACCATGAGCGCCGCGACTAGCAGCCACAGCTTTGACGCATCTATCGGCTCTCCCTGGAAGGACAGCATTACGGTGCGCACCAGCTCAACCAGCACGATTACCGGCACCAGCGACAAAACCGCCGCCAGCACCGCCAATAGCAGCGACACCGTGATCTGCCGGTGGGCAGGTTGAGATATTTGCCTAAATGTAATGGGTGGTTTTTGTTCGGTCATCGGGGCCTCTTTACTTAACAGTCACAATCACGCATTGTTCCGCGCTAACCAGGCAGTGTTCCCAGTAATTCCCGCTAGAAAACCGGCAAGCAGGTCGAGGAACTCGGTTCCAGTATCGAGCGGGAAGAAATGCCCACCCGGCAGGACCTTCAGTTCAAAACTACCGCTGGTAAAACTTTCCCACCGGGAAAGCATCTCTGGGCTGACAGCTGGGTCGCTATCCCCCGCCAATGCCAGCACAGGAGAGCGAAGCACCGTGGTTGCATGGTGAAAGCCCTCGTGTAACACATAATCGCGACGAATGTCAGCGAGCAGCAGCTTCATCACATCATCATTGGCAAGGATCTCAGGTGGTGTGCCACCTACCTTCTCAAACTCCCTGCGCAGCGCACCGAACCCCATTGACGAGTGGTATTCCCCAGGCACGGTTTCTCCGGGCGCCTGCCGTGCGGCCACCACCACGGCTTCCGGTATAGTGGGCCGATGCATCTGCTGCAGGCAGGCAGCAACCTGGTAGGCCAGCGCTGCCCCCATGGAGTGGCCGTACAACGCAATCGGCGCGCCCGCCGCCAGATCTACTATCTCGGTTGCGCACATATCGGCGAGCTTGTCAAAGTCGCTTACCCATTTCTCTCGGCGACGGGTTGCCTTTCCGGGAAGCTCCACCGGCACCACGTCAATGCTTGGGTTGACCCCCACCCATCCACGATAGACGGAAGCGCTGCCTCCTGCGTGATGGAAGCAAAACAAGAGGGTTCCAGTGCGATGTCCGGCCACAAACGGAAAGACTCCCTCGCAGCTGATTTCTGTCATTTTTCGCCTTTCGCTAGGTCGGACTGATTAAGCACGATTTCTACTGCTGCGACGGTACCCGGGTCTGTGGCAAGCAACTCGGGCATCCTGCGGGCTGCGGAGTCGTATGCTCCACTTACCAAATCGGCAATTCCGGCGGCCAGGGACTGGGCACTCAGTTCGCCTCGCTGGGCGTCAATATAGTTCGGCCCGGCACCGTTTCGACAAACTGCGTTGGCATGGAAATGTTGGTCACCACCGAATGCAACCGCAAGGCACGGCTTGCCGGCGCGCAGGATCGCCCCGGTGGTGCCCAGTGAGCCGTGGCAGATGCCTGCACGGCACCACGGAAGCACAGTCGCGAACGGGACCCGGGCGACGGTGAGGATTCCTTCTCTCACACCAGGCTCATGATCGGGATCGACGATTATCGCCCGCAGACCATGCTCGATGCACGCGTCTCGAGTCCATCGTTGAAGGTCATAAACGCGATCTGAGACCATACTCCCAAAGCTTGCCAGAACCGGGGCCGAGCCGGCAGCCACAAACTCCTCGACTGCTGGGTCTAGGGCGAGTTCACTGTGGTGCGGGTCAAGCCACTCGCCAGTGACGTGAATGTGGTTTTTCCATTCCGGCGCCGGCGGACTCAACGCGGGACTGAATTGGTAGATCGTGGTTGGTGGAGAGGAGAGCGCTCGCTGACGCAGCCCCAACCTACGGCGCCATGCCGCTATCACTGGGCGCATCGCCCAAGCCATCAGAGTATTGGACATCCAGTGGGTGACCAGAGCTCCGACAGAGCCGTCCAGTTTTCGCGGATCCACGAGGCTGTAACGGAGGCAGGGTTCGCTAGGGAAAACCTGCACCCGAACGCTGGGGACTCCGCGTGCAGCCCCTAACAACCGAGCAACTTCACTGAATTGGGTGTACATGACCACGTCAACGCCATCCATGGCATGCTCTAACACATCGAAAACGTGGGCTTCAGATATCATCTCACGGATACCTAAGACAGTGTCCATCATGCCTTTACTATCGCCCAAAAGGCGCTTCATTAACGCCCGGTAATCACCGGGTAACTCGATGTAGTCCACCCCGTTTGCACGAAAACTCCCGCCGAATTCGCTAAACCCAGCCAAAACAAACTGGTGGCCACGATCTCGAAGTGCGACACCAAGGTGCGCAAATGGCAGCATATCACCCTCAGAACCCAGGACGACCGCGAGAACTTTCACAGCCGTCTCAATCCGTAATCCAACTAGGCCACTCAGGAACCCAAGACTCCCCCATGAGCTTATCTTCCGGGCCAATATCACGAATGACTCGGCACGGATTACCGGCTGCGAGTACCATGGGCGGAATATCTCTTGTCACAACACTGCCAGCACCAATTACTGCACCATGCCCAATCGTGACACCCGCAGTTACCGTGCAATTGCCACCAAGCCACACATGGTCTTGTATGGTGATCGCACCCCCGGTACACACCATGTATTGCCGCTCTACGGGGTCTAAGGCGTGATTGCCAGCAAAGAAGGAACACCATGGACCAACCATGACCTCATTGCCAAATGTCACCGGGGCCATATCAAGTACCGTCGTTCCTCGATTGAAGGTCACGCCATCTCCGACCTTGATTTTCGAGCCATATTGGACATGAAATGGCAGGAAAACCATTAAGCGCTCCCCCAGTTCACCAAGCAGGTCTGCCATCACTGCCTGCTTCTCCGCTGTTTGAAGTGGACGAAGCTGGTTGAGATCGTGACACTTCTCCGCCGCCTCCATCATCTCGTAATAGAGATCCGGGTCCTCAATAGGGCGGAAGGGCTGACCGCAGAGAATCTTATCTTCGATTTGCTCTCGAGAATCCATGGATACTCCTTTGCGCTTGAGAGGCGCGAGCCACAATACGAATTACGGTCAGCCACGCGGTTTGACCCTGACTAGTCGGAATACCCAGATTCTTAGCTCACACTTGGTAGCTTACAGGCCTTCGACTTAATTGTCAAGCATGCCATGCCTAATTATGGTATGCTCAACTTTGCAGCAACCTGCAGCGTCGCCGCCGATCAGCCGACCTGTGCAGCCCTCTCCTGCGGGGCGCTGTGCACGACCCGGTGCCGCTAGACATACATCATTTTCTAAGGATTAGTTGGCACTACCCCAGGCGCTTGCTCCGTGGACCACAATCCATCGTTCGCGGGCAATAATCGGTTTTCCTTCTGCGGTAGGAGAATCGGTGCGCCGTCTAATAGACCATTGACGTATATCCAGGGATGAATCATGAAAGAAAACCCCACCACGGCAACCGCTAGCGGTGACCCCAGCGCCACCGCAGTCCCCTCAACCAGCGCCCACGCAAAAGGCCGCGACCTGGTGCTTGATGTCCAAGATCTGCGATGTAGCCTGGGAAAAGTCAAGAAGCGAACGGAAATCCTGCGCGGTGTGACCCTCGCCATTCCGCGCGGGGGCATCCTCGCCGTCCTAGGCGCCAATGGTGCCGGCAAGACAACCTTGGTCAATGTCCTTTCCACGCTGCTGCCCGCCACGGGCGGAACCGCCATCATCGATGGCCACAACTTAGCCACGGATCCTTCCAAGGTGCGCGCTTCCATCGCGCTGACCGGGCAATACGCCGCAGTGGATGAGGAGCTTACCGGCAAGGAAAACCTCATCTTCTTTGGCCGCCTGGCAGGGCTTAAAGCTAGCGATGCGAAGGCCCGCGCCGCGGAACTTCTTGAGCGCTTCGATCTGGTTGGCGCCGCCGACCGCCTGGTTTCGGCATACTCGGGCGGCATGCGTCGGCGGTTAGATATCGCCGCCTCCCTCACTGTCCCGCCCGCGCTGCTGTTCCTCGACGAGCCGACCACGGGCCTCGACCCCGCCGCGCGCAGCTCCGTGTGGGATACCGTCCGCGGGCTGGCGGCCGACGGCACCTCGATCCTGCTTACTACCCAATACCTGGAAGAAGCTGACCAGCTCGCAGACCGCGTCGCCGTGCTCGCCGGAGGCAAGGTGCTCGACGAAGGCACCCCCGCCGAGCTCAAGGACCGCTATGGCACCACGGTGTGCCTCATCACGATGTCTAGCCCGGACGATGCCGCACGCCTCACCCACACCTTGCAAGAACACCGCATCGACTGCCGCCAAGAGGACACCGTATTGCGCGTCGATGCGCCCGATGGCCACCGCACCCTAGTCCGGGCGCTGGCCTTGTGGGATGGCGACGACACCTCGGTCGCGGACGTCTCCTTGGTTCCGCCCTCCTTGGACGATGTCTACTTCGCTATCGCCGGGTCCGGCGACATCGCGCAGCAGGCTCCCCACACCGGTGGAGGCTCCCAGTGAACGCGCTCGGAGCAGTCGCTGCCTCGTGGCACCGCAATGTCCTGCGCACCGTCCGCAACAAGGCCGTAATGGTTTCCGCCGTGGCAATACCCAGCCTGTTCATGGTCATCTTTTACGCCACCTTCGCCAAGGCTTCGACGGAACTCGGCATCGATTACGCCGCCTTCCTCCTGCCCGCCGGCGTTATTCAGGCGATTGTGTTCGCCGCCGGGGGCTCCTCCTTGGCGATTACGCGTGACGCCGAAAACGGCATCCACGACCGCATCCGCGCCACCGGGACGCCCGCCTGGGCCACGGTCGTCGGCCGGCTGCTGGCAGATCTCACCCGCGCCGCGTGGTCGTGCAGCATCGTCGTCCTCACCACGATCCTGCTCGGTGCCCGCTACGCTGCCGGACCGGGTCGTATTATCCTTACCATCGCCCTTTTCGCCGCCCTCACCATCATCCTCTCCGCGTTTATCGATGGCTCCTGCCTGTTGGCCCCCAAGCCCACCTCGGCGTCCTTGCTCTTCCAAAACCTCGTGCTGGTCATGGTGATGTTCTCCACCGCATTCGTGCCTGCGGATGCGCTGCCCGGCGGCATTGGCCCCATCATCCGGCACGTACCGCTATCTCCCATCTTGGACACCGCCCGCAACCTACTAGGTGGCGCTGCCCTGGGGGCGCGCGGAGTCGAAGCACTGTGCTGGCTCATCGCCATGACCGTCGTTGGCGTATGGGGCTTTATCACCGCTTTCCAGGGGAGGAAACATGACTAACCACACCACCGCCACCGTGTCGCACGACACCACCTGGCTGTCCACTGTCGCCACGCATTTTGGAAGGCACCTGCGCGCCGCCCGCCGCGATAGCGCGGTAATTACCAATACCGTGGCTGGTCCCGTTTTGATGTTCCTGGTCATGCGGTGGCTGTTTGGCGACCTCATGGCGGCCTCGCAAGGCTCTGCCACGCTCGACGCGTTACCGCTTACCATCGCGCTCATCCTTTCCAGCGAACTGATGAATGGCACCTCCGCCGCCGCGCAGATAATTAAGGAACGCCAACGCGGTATCACCACCCGCATCGCGACCACGCGCTACGGCACCAGCCCGGAGATCTTCGGCCGCTGGTGTTTCGATTCCTTACGCAGCCTTATCTCCGGCTGCGCGGTGCTGCTGGCTTCCGTGGCTTCTGGCCTGCGTATTCACACGCTGGCCGGGTTTGGCTGGGTGCTGTTAGTCATCATCTTCGGCGCGGTGGTGGCCGCCTCGCTATCGGCCATGGTGGGCGCGATGTGCGCCACCCCGGAGGCCGCCATTGGCCCGGCCCCCATCATCATGGCGGCCATGGCACTTAACGGCGGCCTCGTGCCCGTGGAGCAATTCGCTGGTGTGGTTCAACCCATCGCCCGGTGGAATCCGCTTACCTTCGCCGCCCGCGCCGGCGCCGCCATCGACGGCACGCCAAGCGCCGAAATCCTTGCCACCGGCCAGCCCGGCACCGCAGTCTGGGCTTTCGTGGCCTGGATGGTAGCACTCACCGTAGTGCTGCTAGCCGCCGCAGCTGCGTTCCGCCGCCCCACCATGTCGTAAATAGCGCCGGTTAGCGCGACAGTGCTACTTGTCGCGCGGCGGCGTCCCCAGCGGCGCGGTAGCGCTACTTGCCGCGCAGGGCGCGCCGCCGCGATAAAGAGCTGCGAATCTTTACCCGCGGCCGCGCTAAGGCGGGTAGTGTCGCCGCCGGTTACCGGCAACCAGGCGGCCTCGCCCGGGGCTAGCTCCAGGTCGTTTACCGTGACCACACCAGAAGTAGCCAGGGCGATGGCCGGTCCGGGAAGCTGCGTGGAAACCGTGGTGCCGGCGGGCAAATCGTAGCGGGTCACCGCAAACTCCTGCACCGGCAGCGGGTACTCTACTACCGTCGCGGTGTTGGGCGCGGCATCGGCAACAGCGGCGCTCTCCGCGCCTGCACCATCGCCCAGGGAGGTGTTCCTATATAGTTTGTCAATTCCGTGGGTGAGTTTGTTGGGGGGTGTGAAGGGTTTCTGCTTTTCCTTGTGGATGTTGTTTTCGGGCACGGTGAGGAGCCGATTGGGCTTGCTGTGCAATCGGCTTGAGGTGAGGGTCTGTTGGTTCTAGGCTGCTGCGGCCTCCTGGACTGTGGAGATGTCTCGGTAGAGCTCGCCGTTTCGCATCATGGCGAAGAGAACGTTGAGGCGCCGGCGTGCGAGTGCGACGACTGCGGCGTTGTGTCTTTTGCCTTCTTTGCGTTTTCGTTCATAGAATTGCCGGGAACGCTCGTGGAATCTGATCGATGCAAAAGACGATTGCCATAGGGCGTTCTTTAATTTTTTGTTGCCAGCCCGGTTAGGCGAATTCGACATGATAGACGTTCCTGACTGATTCGTCCGCGGTGATAGCCCTGCATAGGATGCTAGGTGCGCTGCATCGGGGAAGTCGGACATATCGCCAACAGTCATGAGGATCTGCGCTGCGCTACGCGGGCCGATACCAGGCATGGATAAAAGAATCTCGGTCTGCGGAATGTCCTGAATCAGCTTGAGTACCTGCGCTTCGATTTCTTTACGATGCTCGAGTTTGGTTAGTGCATCTGTGGCGGACATTGCTACGCCAAGTTCGGCGTATTCTGCGCCGGCAATGGATACGGTCTGTTCGTGGATGGCAGCAAGCATGGCATCGATGGCTTTAGGCCAAGGCGAAATAAACATCATGGTCCACGGCCCAAGCAGCATAGCTAACCCCTAACTGGGGTTGCCCGCAAATCGTGGACACGTAGTGGAGCTACCTAGTGGTTAGGCAGCTATTTCTTTTCTGCTGTTGATTGAGCCGGTGTGGTTCTCGAAGTCGACGGGGCTGACCATTCCGAGTGCAGAGTGCCGGCGCCGGCGGTTGTAGACGACTTCCATCCAGTAGGCAACGGCCTTGCGTGCAGCATCACGGGTAGGCCATCGCTTACGGTCGTAGAATTCAGTCTTTAGCGTCGACCAGAACGACTCGGCCATCGCGTTATCGAAGCACACGCCAGTGCGCCCCACAGACTGAGCGATGCCCAGGTTGCGGCACACTTCCCAGAGCTTCTCACTGGTAAATTGCGTTCCACGGTCAGCGTGAAACACCAGCCCATCAGGAACGTCACCGCGTAGCGTATGCGCCATCCGCAGGGCCCGTTCAACCAGGTGTGTGTCTTGAACGCTATCCATTGCCCAGCCCAGTACCCTGCGGGAATGACCATCGCGGACCGCGCACAAATACAGCCAGCCCTCACCGGTGCGAAGGTAGGTAATATCCGACATCCACACCCGGTTGAGCTGACCAGTATCAAACATGCGCTTGACCAGGTCAGGAAGAGTTGACTTACGCTTGGATTGAATGGTTGTCACCGGGACAAAGGCACGCGGTGAAATCCCTTCAATGCCCATCATGCGCATCCGCTTCGCCACAGTCTTACGGTTAAGTGAAATGTAGTAGCGCTCGGCGAGCTCTGCGGTGATCCGCGGAGCACCATAAACCTCATCGGAGTCTTTCCAAATCTGATGAATCTTTCGGTCAACATCATCGTAAAATGCTGACCGATCATCCTTTCCGGATAGTCGTTTCTGCTGCGCATGGGCCCATTTGTAGTATCCAGACCGAGACACTTTTAATAGCCGTGCCATGCGTTTGATGCTGTAGTTTGCCTTCTCCTGCTGCATTAGTTCGAACTTTTCTGCTCGCGTTGCTTCGCGGCGAAGAAGGCTGTCGCTTTTGACAAAAACTCATTATCCATCTTGGCTTCTGCCAACTCACGGCGCAGACGAGCATTCTCAGCACGAAGATCAGCCTCACTCATCCCATCTGAGGATCCTCGGCGTTCACGCTCGAGTTTGACCCACCGGCCTAAAAGCCCGGCGGAAACACCGATTTCCTTAGCCACATGAGCGATCGGTCGCTCTGACTCGATTACCAGGTTTGCGGCTTCACGCCGGTACTCCGGCGTGTATTTCTTGCGCTGTTGACTCACAATGAACATCCTCTCTTACGGACACAAGATCCGTACAAATAGGGTGTCCACTAAACGAGGGTAACCTCATAACATGTCTACTTTTCGGGAGACAGGCCCGTACCTAACGAAAAGACATGTACACAGTGGGTAAAACAACACGCGTACTGCACTGTGTAGTGGTTAGCGAAATGGCGGTACGTGATGAGGGGTGCCCACTCCTTACCGTCGACGCTCCGGCGCCGTACAGACCCGGCATCCCCAGTATTTTGAAGAAAAGATAACCCCGCAGGTTTCCCTGCGGGGTTTCGGTACTAGAACGGTGTCTCATTGGTGCCAGCGCCTGCCAGTGCGGCTGCCGCAGCGTCGTTGCCTCGACGGGCAGCACGCGCCGCAGACTCAGCCTTAGAGTCGATGAGCTGCACAGTATCAATTCGTGCGACCAGCGGGTAGTGCTTCACGCCTTCCTTGTCGGTAAAGACATCGGTTTTCAGCGAGTAGCTCACTGCAATGCGATCTCCGGCATGAATGCAGCTAAAGACGCCGGGGTTATCAGCGTCCTTGACGTAGCCGGTCAGCTCAACCATCTCGGACTCAACCTCGCCGGTGGACTTGTTTTTGAAGGCGTTGCGCGCATAGACATTGAGTTTCACCGTTGCGCTGCCGTTTGCGTGCTCGAACAGCTTGGGAGCGCGTGCTGCATTGCCGGTGATGACGCCTGCGTTGAATGGGTTGGACATTAGTTTTCTCCTTATGAGTAGTTGACTGTGTAGTCTTTCGATTTTGTGTTTGAGCAGTGGTTTTACCGCTGCTGCTGTGCCGTGTTAGAGCACGACTCAGGGAAGGCTGGCCCCTCTGCTTCCAGGTCGCGCAGTTCCTGCGTTGAACCCGGGTCAGCGTCCTCGCCGTCGATGCCGTCTGCGAGCATGTAGAGCAGCTCTAGGTCCGTGTTCATGTAATCCGGCATGGTGTGCCTCCTGTTTTGGAATCGGATATTCAATCCGTTCTTTGGAGACAGCTCTGCTGTCTAGACTCTTCTCCCCTACTTGCAGAAGTTGAACATCTGCCCTGTTCACAGAGCCAACAAAACAAGGAAACCCGCTGTAGAATTCAGCTACAACGGGTTTTAGCAGTTAAAAGTTTCGATAGACGAACACGCCGCCTTCACAGGTACGGGTCGCGGAAACGGTGTAGTCATAGGATAAGTCGTTGATCCACGAACTCCAGTCGAAGTAGATCCTAAGCTGCGAGTCTGCGTCTACTCCATCCATTAATCCAGTATCTTCGGAAAATCTCAGCGCATATTCCTCGAAGTCTTGCCACCATCCGCAGAACTGTTCTCTGAATGTTGCTACATCGGGAACATTGTTCGCGTCTTCAACGACAACGCCATCTTCAGCCCAGCGGCAAAACGCTGGCCATAATAGGTGACCGACTCGGTCATATGCGTCAGCCCATGATTCAACACTCCCCGACTCAAGTGTGTAACCCTCGGGTAGGCCATAAGATCGGAAGATTATCGTGGTATCGCAATTATTTGATATGGGATACCCCGTCCATTCGTGAACGTCTTTAGCCGTCGGAATGTCTTCCCATTCAGATACTTTAATGAATTTGCCTTTGTCGACACCGCTGGCGGTATAGCAGTGCTTGCAGACGACAATTGCTCCAGGCTCGCGCTCTAAAGCAGTATCGGGTACTTCTCGTTGAGTGAACATAGCTTGGCCCTCCTTGTTAGTCGATACCCGGTGGTAGAAGCGAAAACCCCGCTGCAGCAGGTGCTGCAACGGGATGAAAGTTTTTAAGCATCGAACAAAAGATAGTGCGCCCTCGCTGCACCCTGTTTGACGCTTGTAATCAGCTTGCTGCCCAGACCAAGGTTGATGGATCTAGCCACTAGAGAAGGGAAATTCTCTGTCTCGCTCAACTCTGTAGCTTTGTTCGCGGCTACGCCTGCAAATCCTGTTTGGCCTGTCGCTTGAGCCAGTACAGCCACGGTCGCGGTTATCTGCGAGCGCATCTTGAGCCAATCCTGCGGTACCACTCGCATGAGAAGCTCTGCGAACGCCAGACCCTGCTCCGGCTCATCCAGCAGCGCGGCAAGCAACGGGTCCCGCAGCATGGGTGTGGTAAAACACCTCAGTGCTGCACGAATGGCTCGTGTGTTAGCAGGATCAGCGATACCCCCTGTCGCCTTTTCATACTCAAGCTGGAGATCATCGCGGAGGAAGTGTATCTCTTTTTCGTAAGCCTCAACGTCGGTGATGATGTCCTGGTATTCATCTTCGTCGATACCGTGTTCAGCACTGTTGAGGCGCTCATCTAGTTCACCACGAGACAGGGCTGGTAGCTGTCCCGTATCTAAAACCATCTGCTGCAGTGCAGCTGAGCTGGCCACTTCGCTGACTACGCCTGTGCTCGGTGCTGAAAGGTCTGACTGCTGGTACACAGTCCACCATCCAGTCCCGGAAGCGATCTCAGAGACTTGGATGATCGCAAGCACTGTTGGTAGCGGCGAGTCCTCGCTGAGCAGGAACTTCGCCAGCTCATCTGCAGCAGATGGGTCTTCGTTGACCACGTAGGCGATGACGGCGTCGGTGTTGGCGTGTTCAGACCATGTAGTGAACTGATCCTTGTTGTTGATCAACGTTTCCACAACGTCGTCAAGATCGAGCCGGGCAAGCGGACTGAGGGCGAGTTGCGGTGAGTCTTCCGCTTGTTTGAAGAATGCTAGCACCAGGGAGTCTTGTGGGTAGAAGCCTAAAATACCTGGGATATTCGCGAGAATATCGCCGTGGGATGTGAGGGTCTGCGAATAAGTGGACATGTGGACACTCCTTGCCAAATACGGATAAATGCGGTCATCCTCGTATTTGGTCCCGGCTTTGCCGGGCTGTACCCCACCCATCTTCGCTGTACAGCACCCCAGCGTGCTCAGGGCGTCGCTAGTGCTTATTTGGGGTGCACTAGCAGGGTGCAAGCACTAGCGACGCAGTCACTGCTGGGTTTGTTCTTCCATACGCTCGATGGCACAATAGATCGTTGGCCGCGAGACGTTGAACGTCCTAGCGACAGCACTCACGGACTTACCACCGTCGATGAGTTCTTTGGCTACCTGCGCCTGCTCATCGCTGAGCTTCGGCTTCGGCCCAGCCACCCTGCCCTGTGCACGGGCGTGTGCCACGCCTTCGCGTGTGCGCTGGATCAGCAGGTCGCGCTCCCACTCAGCGAGTGAGGCCATGACGTTAATGACCACCTTGTCCGCAGGCCGCGAGGTGTCGAGCGCTGGTTCGAGCACTTTGACGTTGATATCACGTTCCGCAAGGTCAGCGATGGTATTGACCGTCTCAGCGAGACTGCGGCCGAGCCTGTCTAAGCGCGCGACAACCAGTGTGTCATCCGGGCGCATGTACGCGAGAGCGTCATCGAGGCCAGGCCGCTGCCATTTGGTGCCCGAGATGGTGTCTGAGTAGATGTGGTTTTCATCACACCCAGCGTTAATGAGCGCCTCGCGCTGGGTGTCGAGACTCTGCCCCTGCTTGGACGTGGACACACGGGCGTAACCGATGAGCACGATCAATCACCTTGCTCAGGGATTTGCGAGCTTCGGTTTGGATCAACGGCACTGGAAAATGCCGTACTAAACTCACTCATTCTGTTCTCCTCGTTGAAGAACGGAAGACCAATGATCCGGTAGTCGGTGTTGTCCACGTAGACCTTGTGAGGAATAGCGTTGGCGTCAAGTGAAAGCAGGAAATCTTCCTTCCACTGATCTGTTTCTAGTAAGTGTTCACCTTTAGGTTCGATATAGATTTGCTGTTGCGAAACGACGTCGCCGTCTTTACGTAGTAGCAGTAGGAAATCTGGTTCGAACCGTTCTCCGGTCTCAAAAGAGTAGATTGCCAGCGGAGCGAGACGTTCGTTTCGAATCAGATAGACCTCGTCATAGTCCTGTTTAAGATCCTCAACCACTGTTGCGAAATACTTGACGAACGCCTTTTCTTCACTGGTACCGAAGTTGTCATTAAACACGTACCACTCCGCACGGTCCAGATCCACGTAATGATCTTTACTTTGATCACGGGTCTGGCTGTCTCCGAAGCCGCCCTCAATGACCTCCGAAATCTGAAGTTTCTTGTCCCTCAGAACTTCACTCAACCGCCTCGGGTAGAACTTGGTGGTACCTCGATACGCTACTTGAACCGTTTCCAAGTACCTTGCCACGGACTCGAACACCTTGGAAAGTCCCTCCACGAGGTCAACAGCGGTTAGGTCGCGGTTGTCGGACTGGAACACAATTTCTACGTCGCCTAGAAAAGCGTTTGAAGACACGAATTCGTGAGCACTCTTCAGGCTCGGAAAGTAGTGCCTTAGAACATCGAAACGTAGTCCGTCGAACCGAGCGAGGGTCCCGAGCAGGATGTTCGCAGGGATGTCAGAGATCTTCTTGCGCTGAATCACGCTCTTAGTGCTGGATACAGCTGTACGCGCAGAAGGCTCCTCATCCAGCAGACTGTTGAGCGTAGAAGGTGTCCGTCGGACATCGACTTGGTACAGCGCTGATTTGACCCGATTGTCTAGTGCAGTAACTTCGTCGCGTGATACCTCGACCCGTCTGTTGCTGAACAACTGGGCCTCATGGAAGAAAGTAGATTTCTTAAAGGACTCTTTCAGCTCATACGTGACCTCGACGCCGACTGGAGGAAGAAGACCGGTGCCTCGAAGAGCTGTGCGCAACTCATTGATGTATTTGGAGTCCTGCTTTGAGTGGTACAACAAAGTCTCCAACAGTCGATAGGGACTGCCTAGGTCATAATCGTACTTACGGACAAACGCTTCATCGGGTTCTATGTCAAGCTCTCCATCGTCGGGCAGGAATGGGAAGTAGCGCGCTCCTCGACCGATAAGTTGCGCTTCTTTGATGGTGTAAGCACCAGGCTTTCCTGCTTTACCGCCTTGACGTGTTTCATAGAGCCGCACGATGTCATAGAGATTTAGTACGTCCCACCCTTCGTTGAGCATGTCAACAGTGAAGATGATCCGGTAGGGGTTCGAGACGTCTTCCAGGGAGTTCACGGCCAGCTGCTTCTCAGCTGAGTTATCCGTCTTGCCATTCATGATGATGGCGTTTTCTTCATCAAAAGCGTGCTGAATACTCAAGCAGAGGGAATGCAGACTGGGGTCCCTATCACTGAAATACTCTATAGCCTCGTGGATCAGACCTTCGGTATCCAGCCCACGAATTTCATCTGGCGTTAGCCGCTTTAAGCGCTGGAAAAACTCGTCGTAGAAATCCCGCGAATCATCGACGCGTTGTGACTTAAGCAGCACCACAGGTTTGGCGGCGACTTTGAGGTCCGCGAAGAGGCTACGGCGATACTCCGACAGAATGAGCGCTTGGAGCGTTCTCCCCCACGGATCAAGAACAGACTGGTAATTCTTGAAGTCCTTAGTAAAACCGGACTCCCTGAATCTTGCTAGCGGATAGTCAAAGACAATCTTGTTCTTGTATTTGGCAAGGATATTGGGGTCGCGTAGGTCTACAGTGGCTGTAAATTCAAGCAGGACATTTTCCCGGTTTGCTTGAAACGCGGTGTTAACAACGTACTCCCAGGACCTGTCCTCTTCTGCCTCAGCCTTCGTCGCCTTCTTGGTGCGAGTATTCACATGGTGGGACTCGTCGGAGATCAAGACAACAGGGGTATCTTCAAAATCACTTATGGTGAGAGAGTCTTCTTTCGCATCGAAGAAGTCATAGTGCAACTTTTGAGTGGTTGTGAAGCACAGATTTATGGCATGAGGATCGGTGCTAGCGAAGTTAGAAACTTCGTTTACCCGAACTCGGACACCATTGATCTCGATAGCCTCTGCAAACAAATACTTGTTTGACGAGGCATCCAGAAAGTTGGACCGAGTCTTTTCGATGATGTTGGACTGATTAACAAAGAAAATGAAGTTACGATACCCCAGGCTGTAGTAGTGAAGAATCAGCCCTGCCATCATCACCGTCTTCCCGGACCCAGTTGCCATGTGGTACAGCAAGTGAGTTTGACGATTCTTTGAGAACTGAGTGTTCCCCAGGTACTCCAAAGTGTTGGAGAAAGCACGTTCCTGATATTCACGCAGGGAGATACGATCGCTCAAATTGTTCTTGAGATGCGCGGGCAAGGGGTGCCGCTTCCCAAAATCATAGAACATATCAAGCTGTTGAAATAGGAACATGTCATGGGATGTAGGTGT
This sequence comes from Corynebacterium phoceense, assembly GCF_900092335.1. Taxonomy (GTDB): domain Bacteria; phylum Actinomycetota; class Actinomycetes; order Mycobacteriales; family Mycobacteriaceae; genus Corynebacterium; species Corynebacterium phoceense. Next base: position 105,773 of record NZ_LT596208.1, on the reverse strand, counting down.
AGTCATGACTAACGCCCCTCATAGAAATTCTTAGTGAAGAGAACATCTGATTCGTCTAGCTCGTATGTAATGTCATTAATTTCAGAGGCATTGACGTACAGACGGTTCTTGTCAATAAGCTCAGCAACGACCGACTTCTGTTGTGCGAGCGACAACCCGGCGAACTCATTTTGAGCGCCCTGGAGCGACTCCGGGAGTACCGAAGGTCTTAGCAGGCCGTCGTTGGTAGCTTGGTCCAGAACCTGCTGAACACCTTGCGAGTCTTTTGCGGATTCGAGCGCATCCATTAGTTGCTCACCTTGTTGGGCGAGTTCGAGGTAGACAAACGCTCCGCCCCCCCTGCCACTCAACGGTTTTCGAGATACCAGTCTGTTCACCGTCTATCACACCTTTGAGACGCTTGACGGCTCCCTGGGGACCGTAATCCAATTGCTCCACACCGATGTAGCGCCGCCCCATCTTATGCGCGACAGCCGCTGTGGTTCCTGAGCCCAGGTGGTAGTCAAGCACAAGGTCGCCCTCGTTGGTGTTGAGCGCGATGATACGCTGCAGCAACTTTTCGGGCTTCTTTCCGCCTTTCAACTTCACGCCGCCTTCTGCCGCAATACCTTCATAGGGGGTATCTGTCCAGATATTCGTGACAGCCATGCTTGGCGCATCGACTCCGTTGATGTTGCGAACTTTCTTCGAGTAGAAAGCAATCTCTTGCCCATTGTGGACGTATACCGTGTACTGTCCTTCTCGCTCCACTGCGTAGATACGGTCTGGATTTTCCTTAGATAGTCCTCGCACTTCGACAATTTCGGAACCAGCTTTGTTACTGATCGCCGTATAACGGAAAACGGCATCTGCATGTGCTAGCGCGTACTCAGCAGCCATCTCGGCTACGACGGCTTTACCCATCTTTTCCGCATTGCCGCCACGGAGTCAAAACCGTGTTGTTCAGCGAGAATGTCGTAAATATTGGAGACGACCCAATCTTCAAACGGGTCATCTTTGTTGACAACGACGAACTTATAATTGCTATCCCACCCAGTCTCAACGTACTGGGTGTTGAACGTCCAACGGCGCTTATCTTTTCCGAATGCCAAAACATATTCCGCTGTCTCAAAAACACCGGCATTGACACTGGCGAACCCTGAAGGGGACTTTGTCCTTACCGTGATCTTGTTGAGGAAATTCTCCTCCCCGAAAATTTCCTTCATCAGGAGATGGAGTTCAGCCACGCCGTCATCGCTGATCTGTGCGAAGACGGCACCGTCCGGGGCAAGAAGCCGCTTGGCGATACGAAGCCGCTTCTCCATGAAAGTTAGCCATGTACTCTTCTTGAAATTGCTGTTGTAAGCAAAGGTGTCCTGCTCCTTCGAAGCATGGAAGTAGTATGGCGGATCAATGTAAATGCACTTGACTTTGCCTTCAAAGCGCTCGACTAGCGAGCTAAGGACAAGGAGATTGTTCCCTTTGATGATGAGGTTGTCATCCTCGTTTAATTCCGTCACAGCGCTAGAGCCATCAGAGTCGTACCGCACCGCGTTGACAAAAGCTTTCGGCGCAAGCAAACGAGCAACCTCGTCCGAGGCGAGTGTCTCGTTATAAAAGACCTCGTCTCGCTTCTCGTCCTCTTTGTCCTGCCCACCCTCAAGAACACAGTCTTTGTAAGGCCAAACGAGGCTAACGTCATTCAAGGAACTCACCAACGCCCCGTCCGCAGCGGAGAGCCCAATTTTGTTACGGAAGCTCGTGTAACTGTCGGGCAAGAACTCCTTCGAATTAACCACCCACATGAACTTCTCCAAGTCGAAGACTGTATAGCCACCGACCTCCTTGAACAAGTGGGTACCCAGCCGAGGGGAACTCAGCAATGTTTCGAGCAGCGCTGAATCTAAACGGTGCGCCGCATCTCGGATGACGGGCTTGAGAAGTCGGCCGTCTTGGGACACGAACCGGGCGTCACCCTTTAGGGCCTCTTCAAGTTCTTGCAAGAATCGCATGCGTCAACATCCTTCGTATTCACATTCGGTCGATCCGTACCTCCTGATTGCAGCGCCGCCATGAGGGCATAGCAGCAGGATGAAGGTGTACGAAAGCGCTATACGTAAGATCAAGTGTAACACAACTCACAAATTAACGATAACGTACAGCAGAGAGTTTCTTTTCACCGCTCGACATGCGGAACAACAAAAGCCGTGCCATACTTTTCTCGGAACGCCACGGTTGAGCAGTGTCACCCCCGATACACACAGGCAGATCTCCCCCCGAACTGCCGGCTCCCATGGCGTTCCTCGTTGCCGTAGCCCCTCACCAACACATCCTGTCGTTTAGGCCACCAACAGCTCTGGAGACAGCGCCGCTTTGTTGGAGTGTTGCAGTCTCATCTAGTGCAGGATTCAGACCCTAGTGCACCATCTAGTGCACCAAATGGCGTATTTTACCGAAAATAAAGAAAGCCCCTACCAGCGTTTCCACTGGTAGGGGCAGGAAGTTGGTAGCGGGGGCAGGATTCGAACCTACGACTTACGAATATCGACACTTTCAGGTTATCGGTAACGCTAGTCAGTCGCACTAGGTGTAACTATAGGTTGCACAATCACCAGTCAGTAGCACCCGCTTTTGTGGAAAGTGTGTCGTTTTTGTGTCGCACAGACACAAAATATCCGCGTTCGAACACACAGAACGAAACGAGACGACGACAGCCACCGCCACGACCACGAGCACGAGGACGACGACCACGGGCACGACAGCGCGGCCACGAGGACGACGACGACGGGCACGACAGCGCGGCCCCGGCCACGAGGACGAGGACGAGCACGACGACGAGGACGAGGACGACGACGGCCACCCCACGGCTCCGGCCACGAGCACGATGGCAGGACGAGCACGGCCGCCACGGCCCCGGCCACGAGCACGACGACCACGAGGACGAGGACGAGCACGACGACTAGGACGAGGACGACGACCACGGGCACGACGGCGCGGGCACGAGGACGGGCACGGCCCCGGCCACGAGCACGATGGCAGGACGAGCACGGCCGCCACGAGCACGACGACCACGAGGACGAGGACGAGCACGACGAGGACGGGCACGGCTCCGGCCACGAGCACGACGAGCACGGCCACGGCCCCGGCCACGAGCACGACGACCACGAGCACGACGACGAGGACGACGACCGGGACGAGGACGGCCACGGCTCCGGCCACGAGCACGAGGACGGCCACGAGCACGATGGCAGGACGAGCACGGCCGCCACGAGCACGATGGCAGGACGAGCACGGCCGCCACGAGCACGATGGCAGGACGAGCACGGGCACGAGGACGGGCACGGCTCCGGCCACGAGCACGAGGACGGCCACGAGCACGAGCACGAGCACGAGGACGGCCACGAGCACGATGGCAGGACGAGCACGGCCGCCACGGCCCCGGCCACGGGCACGACGACGGGAAAACTACGGTCACAGCCATACCAGAGCGGAGATACTACGGTCACAGCCACGACCACGAGGACGACGGCCACCGCCACAGCTCCGGCCACGAGCACGACGAGCGCGGACACGGCGACGACGAGGACGACCACGAGCACGGGCACGAGGACGACGGCCACCGCCACGGCTCCGGCCACGACGGCAGCACGAGCACGGCCACGACGACGAGGACGAGGACGGCCACGGCTCCGGCCACGAGCACGATGGCAGGACGAGCACGAGCACGAGGACGACGGCCACCGCCACAGCTCCGGCCACGAGCGCAACGGGCACGACGACGAGGACGACCACGAGCGCGGACACGGCGACGACGAGGACGAGGACCACGACGGCCACCGCCACGGCTCCGGCCACGACGGCAGCACGAGCACGGCCACGACGACGGCCACGACGACGAGGGGGAACAGACGAAAGTCTTTTGTAGAAAAGCCCAAAGCCCCCTAGTAGCCTTTATAAGGGCTAAGGGGGATTAACGTCACAGTGACTTTGATATATTCAGCGGTCTTGTTGCGGGGTTGGAAATGGCACCAACTTTCGACATAAGTTCTTCGGTTTTACGTTGAGACAGTGCCACATATCGTTGCGTGGTTGCGGGGGAACTATGTCCCAGTACTTGTTGCACGGCCAGTACATCGCCAGTCTGGTCATAAGCGACGGTTGCGAAACGGTGGCGGAGTTTATGCATTGTCACGCCCTCCGGCAGCAACTCGCTTACCAATTTCCCTACATAGTGCGGCGTAATGTGTCCGGTTTTTGACTTGCTAGGAAATATCCAGCCCGGTCCAAATTCCTGTAAGTCGCTGTAGATACTATTCGTTAATGGCAAGATTCGTTCTTTTCGTCCTTTGCCGTTGATAACGAGGGCGCGACAATGTTCAAGTTCTATGATGTCCCGGCTGTGTACGCTTGCAACTTCCGCGCGCCTTAGACCTAGTTCAGCGGCTAGACGTAGCATAAGGCGTTCCCGTGGTTTAGCGACCACGAGTGCAAATTGATAGGCGGATTCAGTAGCAGGGCGCGGGATACCAATAGTGCCTTTGACTTTCGGTAATCCATGCGACGGGTCATGAGTCAACCGACCTGCCAATACGGCCCATTCAAAGAACCCCTTGACAGAGCTACGCGCTAGCCGCTTTGTCTCGGGTGCCCAATCTTTGCTAATCATCCATTCAATTAGGTCGTCCAGCGTCACGAGTTCCGGGGCGGTATTTTCAAGGAATTTGACGAGGTTGCGCAAATGAGACAGGCGCGTTTTTAGTGTTGACTCCGGCGTTCCACCCGCGCGCGCGTACTTTGTCCAGTCCGTCAACAGCTTTGACCATTCTGTGGGCAGTTCGCGCGGTTGTGGACCATATTGCCGCGGGTCGTCATTTGCGGCGGCGCGGCGGTCCTGGTCCCGTTCTTCGCTTGCGGTGAAAGTGAGCTTTAGGTCAATGGCGGGATTATCAAAGCGGTATCCGGTTTCCTGTTGCCATCGCCAAAATGCGCGGAATGACTTGACATAGNCGACCACGGGCACGACGGCGCGGGCACGAGGACGGGCACGGCCCCGGCCACGAGCACGGCGACGAGGACGACGACCGGGGACGAGGACGGCCACGAGCACGATGGCAGGACGAGCACGGCCGCCACGGCCCCGGCCACGAGGACGACGACCACGAGGACGAGGACGAGCACGACGACTAGGACGAGGACGACGACGGCCACCCCGCGACTCCGGCCACGAGCACGACGAGCACGGCCACGGCCCCGGCCACGAGCACGACGAGCACGGCCACGGCCCCGGCCACGAGCACGACGACCACGAGGACGAGGACGAGGACGAGGACGACGACTAGGATGAGGACGACGACGGCCACCCCGCGGCTCCGGCCACGAGCGCGGCCGCGCGGGCACGGGGACCAGGACGAGCAACGACACGGCACAATTGACTTCCAAGGCGTTTGCCGTTGCAGATAGGTATTGATTTGGCGACTCCCGCACGTTTGCGGGAAGTTTCAGCACAAACTCGGCGTAATGTACCTACCCCCGGTTCCTGCGCGACCGGGAGAAAAGGAAAACGGGGCGCGGGGTTTCCCGTGGGGTCTAATGTCTAAAAACTGCACACTAGAACGACCACATCTAGATTAACCGGTCGCAGTCAGTTACACGATTGGCTTTGACTCAAGAGCACGGGAGGAACCGCAACCACCGTGCAATGATTGGCCTACACGTTTACGTTAGGCATGACTACCCATAGGTCCTACAGATTTGTAGTCCTTTCCGGCCAAGAGTCTCGACAGCGCCAACCTAGCAGATTCATTTCCTTTCTGCATTCACGTTCTTAATTGTTGGCGGGAAAACCGGGATAACCTCCCAAACCCCTACTACCTGCACAAACGGTGACATATATCCGGCGCAAAACCCCGCGGAAACTACGGAATAACCTCCGGAATAACCCCATTTAGACTGTCACTTAACGCCTTTCTGTGATGCATTTCACTACATAGTTCAGTTTGGCCGGACTACCTACGGCCACGAGGACGACGGCCACCGCCACGGCTCCGGCCACAAGCACGACGAGCGCGGACACGGCGACGACGAGGACGAGGACGGCCACGGCTCCGGCCACGAGCACGAGGACGGCCACGAGCGCGATGGCAGGACGAGCACGGGCACGAGGGCGACGGCCACCGCCACAGCTCCGGCCACGAGCGCAACGGGCACGACGACGAGGACGAGGACCACGACGGCCACCCCGCGACTCCGGCCACAAGCACNTAGCTGTTTTGATACGGCGCTTGTCTAGGTACTCTTGCAAGTCCGATGTTCTCACCTCGTCTGGAGAGAACTCAAAAGACTGTGCAAATTTCACTAGGTGTCCCCTACGCTGCGTTCGAATTTGCGTTGAAATTCCTTCGACGGTCTGCGATTTTTCGAACCTTGAAAGTAAAGTTTCCCAATCCTCGTGCATGGCGTGTTCCCTTAGAACGGCGGTTCATCGTTGGTACTTGGCTTAGGGACGACGTATCCAGCGCCCGCGGGTGAACCGTTGAAAGTGGGGAGTTCGACCAGGGGGCGGAGTTTGCGCGCTTTGATTGAATGCTTGCTGCGCGTTTCACCGTCCTTGTTCTTCCACTCGTGCAGCTTGAGTTCTCCCGAAATGTAGAGCTGCGTTCCAGTTGCGATTTTCCCGACCAACACAGCCCCGTCATCGCCAAAGTATTCCACGTCAATAAACAGACGGTCGCCATCTTCCCACGCTTGAGTTTTGGCATTGAAGCGGCGGTTGCTGGCAGCTACGCGGACTTCTAGGACGGTTGCAAGGGTCCCATCTTTGCGGGTAATTTGCTTAAGATTTGGCATTGCCGCGGCGCGGAAATCGGAGTTAATCATTGGTAGTGGCATGGTGTTTCTCCTTAGATGAGTTCGATAATTTGGGGCGGACGGCCACCGTTAGGCATTTCCGGTTTGTAGTGCCTAATCCGGCCTTTTTGCGTCAATGAATTGATAGCGTGATCCATAGCGTTAGAGGACTTTTTCTTACCTAGCGCGGTTTGTAGTTCGCTGCGTTTCATCTTTCCTGTAGGCGTTGCCCTAAGGGCTTCTAGCACTTTGCGTTCCAGTTCGGTTTGCGCTTCGCCCGCGGCGCTAGAGAGCAAATGCCGGATTGTTGCGTGCCAGTATTCGGCCAATTGTTGTGCGGCCCGAACGTGATTTGTCGTGATGACGTTCGTACCGTCAAGGGCGGCTAAGACAATGTGCATTTTCTGTTGGTAGATGATTGTTCGATCAATCATCGTTTGCACGTTGTCTACTTCATGGCGCACGACTCGTTCATAGTGCCGTAACTGGTCAAATTCCTGCGCGGCCTCGTCGCTATAGGAAATTTGTCCGATTTTCGACGCGTTGCTAATGCGCATTGCAAGTTCATTTTGCAGCCGCGTTAATTCAGCGTCCGGGATACCCTCGGAATTGGCAGACAGTTCTTTAGACTGGGTGGAATAGCAGAACATAATACGGTTGAGGGTGCCGCCTTGAATGTCGCTAGATTCATTGGTGAGAGAGCGAAATTCGCTAGGCGTTACGTGGCCCAAAAATCCAAGTACGTAGTTTTCGGCCCGCATTTTTTCGCGCTTCGTGTTGTTCTCCAAAGGACGACCATCAAATGCGCGGCGCATATTATCCAACAGTGTTGAGCTTTCACCGCGGCCTTTTTTAAGGACACGAGAAAGTTCTTCTTCAATCCAAGCAACTTTCTTTGGGGCATAATCGCTAACGGTTACGTCCAGGTCCTCACCATCGTCCAAGTCAGGGCTTAGGGCGCGGATAAGGCCCTCACCACTGTCAATTGAAAAGCGCGCGTAGCTTTTGAGAACCGTTATATTGAGCAATTTTCGTGCCAGGGTCAAAGAACGTCCTTTAACGCCACGACCAGAGGGTCCGCACACAATCAGGAACATGTTAGCGACAATGTTGTCGTTTTGCGACCGGATATAGGGTCCGTTAGGGACGCACAGTAGGAACCCAATAAAGTTCATGAGAGTCAGGTAAAGGGCGATGGCGCTTACTTCCGTGTATGGCATAACGCGGCGGACTATATTCCCCAAGACACCCGGTAATTGTTCTTCCGGGAATACAGGGGCGGGCACTGCATAGTAGACCCCCTCGTCCTCGTGCTTATCAGAGATAGCAACGGCGGGCGCGGGTGGCACATCTTCGGGCGGTATATCCGGTACCGGCGTGCCGTCGTCAAAGTATCCGGGCACCGGGCTACTTTCATCAAAAACGCTGTAGTCTGGTTCAGCTAAGTTCATGCGGGCAACCTCCTTTCTGAGATTAGTTGTTCGAGTCCCCCAATGCGCCGGTTAATGTATTCAATGCGGTTGTTTAGCTCGGTAAGGCACATGTTGAGTTCGGGAAATGATGACTCCTGTGCCATATCGGCTAGTTGCTTAAAGTCCTCGAAAGCGCGGCGAGCACTATTCTTAAGAACTCCTAGAGCGCTAATGTGCAGATGAAAGCGAGTGGGAACTTGCCTGTACATTTCAAAGACTTCGTTCCCCATATCCCTAGCCCGTATCGGCCCCAGGTTGCTTTGAAGATTTTCAAGAACCACAACGGGATCAGGATCTCGTGGGTATTCCGCTTCTTTAACGATGATGCAATACACCGCATATAGGCGGCGGTCGCAAAAGTCACGTTCATCAATGAACCGTGAGATTTTGAGGACTTCCGCAGCAGTTGAATGTAGTAACGTCCCGATGAATTGACGTTCCATTGAATTAACGTTCATCTCTACCCCGCCTTACGTTGCGCGGTGGACGAGACACATTGTTGCTGTGCCCATTCAAGGACTCCGGCGCGTGGATAGCGGACAAAGCGACCAAATCGGTAGTACTCCGGTCCAGTACCGGCGTTGCGCCAATGACGCACGGCATAAACGGTCACGTTAAGCATGTCCGCTACGTCGTTATCCGTGATGAAGTCACCCACAGCATTATCGGTCATTGTTTTCCTCCTCCTGCGCGGCCATCAGTTCCAGGACGTACTTGTCTACAGACTCCGGCAGGTAACGCACATGACGGCCCACCTTGACGTAGTGCGGACCTTTCTTTGCCGTCCTCCAATAGTTCACCGTGGAGACAGGCACGCCTAGTCGCTGCGCGACCTCGTTACTGGTCAAGAGTTTCATTCCATTTTCCTTACGGGCGTTCAGTGTGACTCATGTTTTCAACCGCGTTCATTGAGTATTTGCGGTTACTCAACTACTATCACGTGTCATGGAGTATTCGCAATTACCCAATGGAGATTTGGCACCTACTCGACTGGAATGGGTTTTTATGCCCGATACTTTCCAAGTCAGAGTGCTAGACGCGGACGGCGTGCCATCTAAACAGTCCGTTTCAACTGAACTTATGTACCCCGCTTTTTTCGAGGTCAAGACGAGCGACCATGAACACCCGTTGAGCACCTACACGTTCATACTTGAGATTGAACGGCGCGATGAACTAGTGGAGTGTCTGGAATTGCGGATTATCCGGCCTAAAGACTCCCCCGCCATTACGTCTAGTACGTTGCGGGAAGTTCCGGTAAAGGACATGCTGGCAGCATGTCGCACGGCTGGAAACATCGCCCATCGCGCAAACTTTGGCGAGCCGTGGGGCGACTGGCAAAGAATTTCCCTTGTAGGTCCAGCGGACATGTTGCGTGGAAAATCACCAGACGAGATTAGAAAGATAAAGGGATACAAGCATTTCCCACCGCTTACAGGTGACGAGCACGACGGTTTCCATCTAGACGAGGACCAGGCCAAAGACTATGTTGCTACCCTGCGCGGTTTTGGTCCGAGTTCCGAGGAAGTCCAGGGCGCGATTTATTGGCTGTATCACTTTGCAGAAGCCCACGATTTAGCGCCGGTCATGTTCATTCAGCGCACGTTAGGGCTACCTAGCGCAACAACGAGTCATTGGGTCAAGTTAGCCCGCGAGTCGGGAACATTGCCACCATCGACGCGACGACCACGCACGAGAAAGAACTAAGGTTCATGCTCACCAAAACACTAACCCCCATCGAACTTAGGGCGTTTCAGCAGCATTGTTCAGCACACCCGCTTTTAGTGTCAGAGGGTGTCACGGCCGCTATCAATATCACGATGGCGACGGGCGCGGCGGTTTCCGACGTTGCGGGGCTGCGCTGGTTTCACGTCGATTGGTTGGACGGGCGTGTTGAGCTAGGTCATCCAGGTTTCAGCGGCCCGCGCTTTGCCCCGTTGTCCGACAGTTTGCGCGCGTGCTTGCTTGACATAGCGGACAGGCAAGACGAGTTCCATCGTGGCGGCTTTGTGGTTCAGGACGGCGCGGGCGACCCGTGGCCCCCAATGGACCTAGCTAATATGCTGCGCCTTGCTCTCGTCCAGTTTTTCGGCCCGGGATATTCGGCGGTTTCCCTGCGAAAGTCGGTGCTAAGGACTGGTATTTATGGGGCGTAGACCATTGCCAGTGGGCACATGGGGCACGATTACTTTTACAGAAATTGCACCGGGCAAAGTGCGAGCACGCGCGAGTTTCCGAGACATGGACGGCAAGACACGTCAGGTCAGCAAGTTCGGTACATCAAAGGCCAGCGCACAGCGTGCACTAGTTGAGACGTTGAGGACCAGGACGGGGTTTAGTACCAACCTTATTAACGCGGATACAAAGTTCATCGTTGCCTGTGAAGCATGGTTGCGAGAAATTGAGCAGTCAGACCGCGCGGAGTCTACTAAAAATCAGTGGCGGCGCTGCATCAATAACCGGGTGCGCACGAGCATAGGTGACCTAGCTATTTCAGAGGTGACTATCCCAGTCCTTGACATGGCTATTGCCAGTGTCGCGGAGAATGTCGGCCCGGGGGCTGCGTCCACGTATAAGACAGTTCTTTCGGCCGTTTTCGGCCACATTGTGCGACTAGGCGTAATTCCCAGTAATCCCGTAGCACAAACCGCACGGCTTAAGAGCAAAAAGGGCGAGAAGCGGCCTAAGCGCGCCTTAACCGCGGACGAGGTATCAACCTTGCTTGCACTACTTAAAAGTGACGCACAGGCGCGGGAAACTGGCCTAACAGACCTTGTGACGTTCATGCTAGGTACTGGCGTGCGTATTGGTGAAGCGTTATCCCTGCGCGGTCAATACGTCGATTTTTCTACTCATACCGTGACGATCATGTCCACCCTTAGCGATGGCAAGGGCAAGGGTGTTTTCGTTCAGGATAAGACTAAATCGGCGGCGGGCTACCGCGTCCTAGCGCTCAACCGGCAAATTATGGACATGTTGGTTCGGCGTTCTCAAATGAACTGGCCAGATAATTCCCAAGGTCTCGTTTTCCCCAATTCGTTAGGGCACATCTGGCAGCGCGGCTATGCCACGAAAGAGTTGCGACGAGTCCTAGACCCCGCGGGATTTTCGTGGGTCACGTTTCACACGTTCCGAAAGACAGTTGCTACCCGCTTAGATGAAGCGGGACTTACCGCGCGCGAAATTGCGGACCAGTTAGGACACGAGCAACCTAGCATGACGACCGATGTTTATATGGGGCGCAAAGTTGTTTCCGAAAAGGTTATCGATCCACTTTCATGGTGATAATTCGGGTTTGAGAAATTTTATTGTGTCGTTTTTGTGTCGCAAAAAAGGCCCGGTCTTAGCTTATACCAGATATGACCAGGCCTTTTGCACTTTGTAGCGGGGGCAGGATTCGAACCTACGACCTCTGGGTTATGAGCCCAGCGAGCTACCGAGCTGCTCCACCCCGCGACGCATGAAACAAAGAGTTTCACTATCGACTGGAAGGCTTGCGCCCTCCGTGGCGACCCCTGTAACTATACATACCGTCTCCGACTAGACAAAATCGCCAGGGCATCCCGTATAAAAGGGAACCCTGGCGATGGTTTCACGCGGGGTAGCGCTTACTTGTTGAGGTACTGGTACTCCTTGACCGCCTTGTCGAGTTTGTCGAGGGCCTTGCCGTACTCCTCGTGGGAGCCGTCGCGGGCGTCCTCGATGCCCTTGAGCGCGTCGTTGATGGCGTTGATGGCCTCACCCTCGTTGGAGCTCGCCGGCGCGGACGCCGGAGCCGAGGGGGTGGTTGCCTTGTCGGCATCGCCGGAGGTGGGGGCATCGGAAGGCTGAGCGTCGGTGGAACCGGTGTCGCCGTCGATCTCCTCGATGTCCTGAGCAGCCTTCGGGTCGATGCCCACCTGGCTGAGCGCCTCAGAGATGGTGGGCGCGTAACCAATGGAGCCCTTGTAGGACACGAGCACGCGCAGGAGCTTGGGGAACGCGGATTCCTGGTTCTTACGCTTGGAGTAGATGGGCTCGAGATAGAGCAGCTCGCCGTCGCCGACGGGGAGGGCAAGCAGGTTGCCGTTCTGCAGCTGGTTCGTGGACTCCCATAGCGAGCGGTCGCGGGCGACCTGGTCCGAGGACATCATGGCGTCCTGGGCCTGCTTGGGGCCAAGCGTCTGCGTGTCCGTGGGCAGGACGCGGACGGTGATCTTGCCGTAATTGTCCGGGTCCGAGGACGCGGACATGTGGGCGGAGAGGAACTCACGCTTCAAGCCACGGAAGGTGGTGATGAGCTGGAAGCTCGGCTTCTTCGTCTCCGGATCAGCGGCCATGACGTAGTACGGCGGCTGAGACAGCGCGTTGGTGCCCTCGGCGGCATTGGGATCCTGCGGGACGGACCAGAACGCGTCGTTGTTGAAGAAGACGCCCGGATCGGAGACGTGGTAGCGGGCCAGCAGGTTGCGCTGGACCTTGAACATGTCCTCCGGGTAGCGCAGGTGGTCGCGCAGCTCCTCAGAGATCTCAGAGTTCGGCTTCACAACGCCCGGGAAGACGCCCTCCCAAGCCTTGAGGACGGGGTCTTCGGTATCGAACTCGTAGAGGGAGACCGAGCCGTCATACGCGTCGACGGTGGCCTTCACGGAGTTGCGAATGTAGCCCACCTGGTCGTTGATGAGGCGCTGCGTCGTGCCGTCGGGGCTGAGCGCGTCCTGCGTCTCATCCGCGAGCGAGGTGCGCTGGGAGTACGGCAGGTTGGACAGCGTGGTGTAGCCGTCAACGATCCACTTGATGCGGCCGTCGATGACGGCCGGGTAGGTCTTCGAGTCGGTGGTGAGCCACGGGGCGACTTCCTCGACGCGCTGACGCGGGTCGCGCTCGTAGAGAATCTTGGACTCCGCACCGACGCGATCAGAGAGCAGGAAGTTCATCTCGCCGTACTTGAGGGCGTACGCCGTGCGGTCGACGATATTGCCGATGCCGACGCCGCCGGAGCCCTCATAGGTGTAGGTGGACTGGTCCGTATCGTATTCGACGGACTCGTTACCTGTCTTGCCCACGATGGCGTAGTCACGGCCGTCGCGCGCCGAGGCGATGACGGGGCCGAAGTAGATGCGCGGCTCCTCGACGTTGATGCCCAAGGAGGACTCGGCGTCCTTGGTCTCACCCTCACCCTCGGCCTCCTTGCCGGCCTTGGTCTGGAGGTCAGAGACGGTAAAGACCGGGTAGCCACCACGGGTGGAGCCGGCGTCACGGGCGACCTCGTCGACCTTGTTGGCCTCGGCCGCAATGAAGCCGTTGCCGTGGGTGTAGACGGTGTGGCGGTTAATCCAGTTGAGCTGGTTTTCACTCAGCGCGTTGGGGTCAAGCTCGCGGGCGGCGACCACGAAGTCGCGCATCTCGCCGTCGATCTCGTAGCGGTCCATCTCGAGCGTGTCCGGGAAGCCGTAGAAGTTGCGCAGCTGCTGCATCTGGGTAAAGGTCTCGCCCAGGATGTCCGGGTCGAGCAGACGCAGGTTATTGATCGTCGCCTCGTCCGAAGCCACGGCCTCGTCCGACGCGCCTTTCGCGCCCCAGTTGTTCTCGTAGGTCACGTTGTCATCGCCAATGCCGTAGGCATACTTCGTGGACTCGATATTGCGCGTAATCGATTCCGCTTCCTTCGCCTGACGGTTCGGGTCGACGGAGAAGCGCTGCATGAGCACCGGCCACACGTTGCCGATGACGACGGATGAGACGAGCATAAGCACGACGGCTAGGCCCGGAATGCGCAGGTCCTTGATCACGATGGCCATGAAGAACGCGATGGCCACGAAGACGCCGATGACCATGAGGATGATCTTCGCCGGCAGGTACGCATTGATATCGGTGTAGGAGGCACCAGTGAAGATGGAGTTGTCCCTGTACAGCAGCTCGTAGCGCTCAAACCAGTAGCCAGCGACCTCGAGGAGCATCCAGATGCCGCCGGTAATCGCCAGCTGCTTGCGCGCCGCCGGTGAGACGGAGCCGCGCACGCCCGCCGGGCGGGAGCCAATGCGGATGCCGCCCAGCACGTAGTGGCCCACGAGCGCGATGAGGAACGCGAGCATGGTGAGCAGCGAGAGCGTGGAGATCACAAACTGGTAGACCGGCAGCTGGAAGGCGTAGAAGCCCAGATCCATGTGGAACTGCGGATCGTCCACACCGAAGGACTGTCGGTTGATAAACAGCATGACCGCACGCCAGTTGGACTGGGCCAGGAAACCGGCGACGATGCCGACGAGGAGAGGCAGCACGCGCAGGAACGCGCCCATGGACTTCTCAATGGACTGGCGGTAGGCGTAGACCGGCGAGTTGAGATCACCCAGGTCGAGGTCGTCCGGACGTCCGCGCCACACGAACCACGCCGCGGCCCACGTGATGAGTCCCGCGATGATCGCGGTGACGAAGAAGATCGCGAGGCGTGCGAGCACCGTCGTGGTGAAGACGCCGCGATAATCAATCGCACCGAACCACTTCCAGTCCGTGTAGAAGCCCACGAGCAGCGGGCCTACAAAGAAGAGGAGACCAAGAATGGTGACGGTCCAGGCCAACAGCCGGGATGGCCGTCGCATGGGGGCATTGGGTCGTGTGAGTCCGGTGGACAACGCCAACTCCAATCAGTTATCGAAGAGATGAGCAAACGGTATAGTCTTCCAGCTTAAGGAAGTAACACAGCATTAACGAATGAGGTCATCAATGAGTTCCCTCTCCCCCAATCAGCAGGCGCTCAATAAGGCCATGCGCGAGGCCGTCGAATTCGTCCACGCGGAGGGCTGGGACGCCGCCCCTACCCTCTTCGCCCTCGTGCCCTCCGAGCTGCTCGTCGACGCGCTCGACTCCCTCGATGACTCGCCGCTGACCCTCGTCGTGCAAAACGATCTGCCGGACAATATCGAGGCCGGCTCGGAGCAGCTCGCGGATTATGTCTCGCGCCTGGCCTGGCCAGCCGAGGTCGCCGGCGTCATCCTCGCCCAGGAGATCCTCTTCCGCGACACCGCGTCTCACGACGCGTCGGCTAGTGTCGCGTCGGCGCCAACCGACGCCCCACGCCCGGCGCGCCTCTACTCCGGCGTCCTGCGTGAGGAAGGAATTGAACAGACCTTGCTGCAGCTGCGCCCCACCGAGGAAGAGCTCGAGGCCGCAGGCCCCTTCGCCCAGGACGAGATCCAGCTGCGCGGCGGTCCTCAGGTCGCCCCCGGCGTCATCGCGGCGCTGCGCTACGGATTGGAGCAGGATCCCGAGGAGCTTTACTAGCCGCGTCCTCTAGACTGATAGAAGACTTCACTCACAGGACAACTCGTCTCAGGAGGCTCTCGTGCGCCACGTTTCCGCCGCCCACTCGCTCGCCCGTCTCGCCACGGTCGCGCTCATCCCTGCCCTCCTCGTTGGTTGCGGCTCCGATGACACCGCCGACACCCCGCCGGAGACCCCCGCCCCCGCCGCTCCTGCGTCCCCCACTGTGACCTCCACGTCGGCGTCGAGCACCTCGTCGCCCGCGGCGACGACCTCCGCGTCGACTTCCGCGACGTCTTCGGCATCTGAGTCCTTAGAGCCGTCTTCTTCCAGCGCCACCACGACGTCCTCGGCGTCGCGCTCCTCGCGCGCGGACTCCGTGGAAGATGTCGCGGACATCTTTGGCACGCTAGCGCCCCGCTCGTTCTTCAACGAGCTAGAGGAATGCGACAGCGCGGGACTCAAGGATTCCTACAACTGCTCAGGCCCCGAGGTCGGCCAGTTCCAGTTCTCTAAGTCCGAGACTAAGGCCGCGCAGACGACGCAGCTGCTCGAGGAGCTCAAGTCCTCGCGCCTGCTCTACAACGATGACGTGCGCCTCGTGGGTTGGACGATGTTCGGCTCCACCGCCATCATCACGGTCGTCGACAATGACGAGGGCCTCGTCATGCAGCAGATGACGAGCACCGACGAGCAGGATCCCAAGGACAAGATCCGCGAGCTCGGCCTCCTCGACGGCGGCGACGCCGCGGAAGAATAACCGACCGCGCCATGAAAGTCGACAGGTTAAGGCTGACAGGTCTTTACCTCGCCGCCGTGGGCGAAGGCGTCCATAGCTGCGACGGAATCCGCGATGGTGTCCACTGACGCAATGACCATGTCGCCGGTATCGCGGCTCATGGCTTCCGCGCAATTGCTGCTGGGGGCAAGGAAGAGTTCCGCGCCCGCGTCGCGCGCCGCGCGCACCTTGTGCACGATGCCGCCGATGGGGCCCACCGTGCCGTCTTCGGCGATGGTGCCGGTGCCTGCCACGAAGTGACCGCCGGTGAGGTCGCCGGGCGAAAGCTTGTCGATGACGGCGAGCGAGAACATCATGCCGGCCGAAGGACCGCCAATGTCTTGCAGGTTGTAGGTGACCTCGACGTCGGTGACCGGCTGGGAGGACATGAGGATGCCAAGCAGGGCCTTCTTCTTGTCATTCGGGTTCTCGCCGAGCGTCACGGTCGCAGTCTGCTCCTTGGCGTCCTTGGCAGCGTCGGCCTTGTCATCCGGCTGCGCGGACTCATCCGCCGCGCGCTTGAAGCCGAGTTTTACCTCGTCGCCCGGCGCCTTGGCCTGGATGAGCTTCTGCGCTTCCTCCGGCTTGGAGACGGCCTGCCCGTCGACGGAGGTGAGGATATCGCCGGCTTCGAGGGCTCCTGCGGCCGCGGCGTCATCCATAACCTTGGCAACGACAATTTCCACGGGTTTGCCCAGGTAGTCCATCGCGGCGACGGTCGCGGCAGACTCGGACTGGGTGAACTGGGCCTCGTTGGCCTCAGTGACTTCTTCCTGCGTCATATCCTGCGGGATGATCTGCTCGACGGGGACGATGGTGTCATCCGTCGAGGCCCAGCGCGCGATGACCTGCGCGAGCGACATGTTGGTGCGCACCGAGACCGTCGTCATATTGAGCTGGCCCTTGGGCTGCTCGACCTCAGTCTTGCCTTCCGTCGACTCGACGTCGACGACCTGGACGCCCTCAACCTCGCCGAGCGTATCCACGGTGGGACCGGGGCCCTCGGCAGCATAAGGCACGGTGAGCGAGATATCCGTGCCGGGAACGTGGTCGAGGCTCACGGCCGCAGCGAGCACGAGAACAGGGATGGCTCCCCAGGTCACAGTCCGCAGGCGGCGCTTCGATGCTGAATTCACGAATGAACAGCCTACCCGTGATCGCTCAAAGCGTTGTATTTCGAGACTGCATGCGACCCATCTGCCGCGCCTGGGCCGGTACATTGGGAAGGCATGAGCAATGGATTCGGTTTTTCCTTCCCCAACAACAATGGCGACGACGACGATGACAACAACCGCCGCGGCGACAACCCGTTTGGTGCGTTTGGATTCGGCGGCCCTGGCGCCGGTGGCTTGGGCGACATGCTCAACCAGTTCGGCCAGATGCTCTCCGGCATGGGCTCGTCCATGAATAACCCGGAGAATTCCGGCCCCGTGAACTTCGAGATGGCGCAGCGCATCGCGCGCCAGCAGCTCGGCACCACGGCCAAGCCCTCGGACGCGGATGTCCGCGCCGTCGAGGAGGCCGTGCGCTTGGCGGAGCTCTGGCTTGACGATGCCACCGCGCTGCCCACCGCAGGAGGGCGCGTCGCCGCATGGAGCTCGGAGGACTGGCTCGAGAACACCATGCCCATCTGGCAGCGTCTCGTGACGCCGGTTGCGGAGCATATGAATGAGGCACAGCTCGAATCCATGCCGGAGGAAGCCCGCGAGATGATGGGCCCGATGGCGAATATGATGCGCCAGATGTCCGGCATGAACACCGGCATGCAGCTGGGTGGCTCGCTGGCCGAGCTCGCCAAGTCCGCCATCACGGGCGCAGACTTCGGCCTGCCGGTCTCCCCGGCTGGTGTGACGGCGCTACTGCCGAAGAATATCGAGGCCATCTCGCGCGATCTCACGGTCCCGGCGCAGGAAATCCTCGTCTACATCGCGGCCCGCGAGGCCGCCCGCCAGCGCTTGTTCACCCACGTGCCGTGGCTTGTCGAGCGTGTCGTCTCCGCCGTGGAGGAATACGCCGTGGGCCTGGTCATCGACACCTCGCACATCGAGGAAGCCACGCGTGAGCTCAACCTCGAGTCCGGCGACCCGCAGGCCATCCAGGACGCGATGGCCAAGCTGCAGGGAATGGACCTCACGCCACGCATCACCTCGCGCAACGCGTCCGCCACCACGCGCCTGGAAACCCTCCTCGCGCTCGTCGAGGGCTGGGTCGACGTCGTCGTCACCGAGGCGCTCACGGAGCGCATTCCGTCCGTGGCGACCATGAATTCCGCGTGGGCGCGCCGCATCGCCTCCGGCGGCTCGGCCGAGCACGCGCTGAGCAAGGTCGTGGGCATCGAGATCGGTGCCCCGCAGATTGCCAAGGCCGCCGAGCTGTGGCGCCGCTCCACCATCGCGGTGGGCTCCACCAAGCGCGATACGGCCTGGGACCACCCGGACTTCCTGCCGACTGCAGAAAACATCGAGAACCCGGCCGAGTTCATCGATACGCTGCTCGATGACGCCCCGGCAGATGACTTCGAGGCCGAGTTCGCGAAGCTCGAGGAGATGCTCCGCGGTGAGGGTGGCGCCGAAGAGAAGGACAAGGACCCCGAGGACGACGAGTAGTCGTACCTCTCCCCTGCCCCGGGCCGGATGGCTGAGCTAGCGCTCGCCGCCCGGCCCGAAGCGTTGGTAGGCCTCGAGAAAGCCTTTCGCACGCTCGGCACGCGGCGCGCGGTCCGCCCACTCCCAGAACTCGCGGCTGTGGTTGGGCACAAAGGTATGCGTGAGTTCGTGGACGAGCACCGCATCCAGCACATAATCGGGCACGTGCTGAAGCCGATCGCTCACACGAATCGCGCCCGTGGACGTTGTGCAGCTCGCCCAGCGCGTGGTCATATTCCCCACCCATCGGATAGACGTCCACTGCGCGTGGCCCTCGAGGATTTCGGCGTTGAGACGTGCGGCGCGGTCACTCAGGGCGGCATCGGAAAGAGGGGCGGCCTTGCGCTTCTTCATGGCGCGCGCCAGCATGTCCTCCACGGCGCGCTCCTCCTCGGCCTTGGACAGGCGCGCGGGGATGCGGACCTCCAGCACGCTGCCTTTAAACCGCGCCTCGATGGTGCGGCGGCGCCGGGCGGAGCGAATGACTTTGACCGGCGGACGTGCGCTTTCTTCCATAGCGGGCAGTCTACCGCTGGCTCAGCTAGACTCGCAGTCGCACTGTTTAAACGCTAGGGGGAAGTGTCATGGGGGTTCTGTATCGCCGCACGCCCGGGGTCCGCATTATTGTGCGCGATCCCGGCGCCATCCAGTTCGGTTTCGACGCGACGCGCGCGGGGCTTATCGAAGTCGCCGATGCCGCCGCCGTGGCCCGTGCGCTGCGCCAGCTCGATGGTTCGGTCTCGCGCGAGCGCTTCGTTTATCAGCTGCGCGCGGCAGGCGTGGGCGACGGCGCTCCAAGCCTCGTGGACGAGCTCGTGTCCTTTGGTCTGTGGCAGCCGCTACGTCCGCCGGACGCCATCTACGTGCTGGGTATGTCTCCGCTTGCTCTACAGGTCTGCGATGCGCTGCGCGCGGATGGCTTCCGCGTGCGTCGGCCACGATTAGGCGAGCTCACCGCACACTACGTGCAGCGCATCGACCCGGACGTGCCCGTCCTGTGCATCGACGAGGACCGCCACATGGCCATGCTCGCGCGGATTATCCGCTCGATGCCCAGCACGTGGCTGCCGGTCACGACCTTCGATACCCGCGTGTTGCTGGGTCCCTTCCACACGCACGGCAAGGGGCCTTGCCCGCTGTGCTTTAGCCTGCACCGCACGGACGCGGACCCGCACTGGGTCACGGTGACGGACCAGCGGCATCCCACGGACTCGCTTGACTCCCTCGTGGCGCTGGCCGGTGTCGCGCACATCGTGGCCGCCGCGCGCCACCTCGTGGGAAGGCCAGGCCTGCCCGGCGCGACACCGGTGCGCTGGATGCCCGGCGAGGTACGCGAGATTGACGTCTTTGGCCGCACGCACCAGCAGTTCCTTGAGCCGCATGCGCGCTGCCCGGCGTGCTTCCAGGCGGAAGCCTAAAACGCACAAAACCCCGGCCTTGTGCGGCCGGGGCGGTGCGCGATGTATTAGGAACGGACGAGAGCCGCGTCCTCTGCATCCTCTGCGGACTCCGGGTCGAGGATGCCCGCAATGCCATCTTCGGCAGCGTCCCAGGTGTCCTTGTCCCAGATGCCGGCACGCTTGGCCACGATGGTGGCGGCGAGCGACTGGCCGGTGACGTTGACCGCGGTGCGGCCCATGTCGATGATGGGCTCGATGGCGAGCAGCAGGCCGACGCCGGCGAGCGGCAGGCCCAAGGTGGACAGCGTCAGGGTGAGCATGACGGTCGCGCCCGTCGTGCCAGCCGTAGCAGCCGAGCCAATGACGGAGACGAAGATGATGAGCAGGTACTGCGTGAGCGTCAGGTCAATGCCGTAGAACTGTGCCACGAAGATGGAGGCGATGGCCGGATAGACGGAGGCGCAGCCGTCCATCTTGGTCGTCGCACCCAGCGGGATGGCGAAGGAAGCGTACTCGCTGGGCACACCCATGGCGCGCTCGGTGACGCGCTCCGTCACGGGCATGACCCCCATGGAGGAACGGGTCACGAAGCCCAGCGAGAAGACCGGCCACACGCGCTTGTAGAAACCAAAACGGACAGGCCGTTGAGCTTGAGCACCGCCGGGTAGACGACGCCGAGGACGAGTGCCAGGCCGATGTACATAGCGAGCACGAACTTGCCCAGGGAGCCAAGGGCGTCCCAGCCGTAGGTTGCGACGGCCTTGCCGATAAGAGCCGCGGTGCCAATCGGCGCCAGGCGGATGATCCACCACAGGATGACCTGGATGACCTTGAGGAAGGACTCGGTAAAGCGCAAGAACGGGTCCGCGGCCTTGCCAGCCTTCACAGCAGCGATGCCGATGGCCAGGGAGATAACGAGCAGCTGCAGCGCGCCAAAGCTCAGGGAGACCTCGCCATCGCTAAAGGATGCACCCAAGCCGATGAAGTTGCTGGGCAGCATGGACTGCAGGAATGCGGTCCACGAGCCGACGTGCGACGGGTCGGCGGCGGTAGCTGCATCGACGGAGGTGCCCACACCTGGTTTGAGAACGACGGCGACCAGGATGCCGACGAGTACGGAGAAGAACGCCGTGATGGCGAACCACACGAGCGTGGAAATGGCGAGCGAGGCCGCGTTGGTGACCTTGCGCAGGTTCGCCACGGAGGTAACGACCGCGGCAAAGATGAGCGGCGGGACCATGACCTTGAGCAGCTGGACGTACGCCGAGCCGATGCCTGTGAGCGTCGTCGTCAGCCAGCTGGCGTCGTCCTCGGCGCGGCCGGCGTCCATGCCGGACGCGATGAAGCCCACAATCAGGCCGATGATAAGGCCCGCGATGACCTGCGCGCCGAAGCCGGTGGCCCAGCCCGGCAGTCCGCGCTTGGTCTCCTGCGGCTGCGCGTTCGCAGTGGTGGTGTTACTCATGAGGAGTTCCTTTAAACAGCTTTGTACATTATTGAACCGTCTCGGCTATAAATTTTAGACCGATCGGTTTATTTACTTTCGGTACAACAGCCTAACCCCTCGTGCGCATTCCACCAATGCGGAGCGGTGTTCGTCACAGTCGCTCGCACGGCAGCTTCCCCCAAAAATCCCTCCAGCACATATAAGCCCCTCGCCACACCGGCGAAAGCGCCTCTATATGTGCTGGACGTAGATCTCATACTCCGCTAGCCGGTCGGACCGATGCGAGCGCCCCAAGGGTCGTCGTACTGACGGGTGAAATAGTGGTGCCATCGCGTCACCATGCGGTGAAGCCGGCCGGCTAGATTGGGAGACTTCGCCGTGGCGATTTGTTCCACGACATCGCCAAGATGGTGCGCGACGCACGTGCCTGTGTAGCGCAACGTGGTCCAACCGCGAAGGACAGCATCATTGTTCTTCCAATGGTCGCGCACGACGGCGTCGGGCTTGGAGTGAAACTCGAAACCGTTAATTTCGACCGCTACCTGCATGTCGGGGAGAACGATATCCCATAGATAATCACCGATAAAGAAATTGGTGTCCACTCGCATTCCCCGAGCCTTCAGTGCACGCGCGACCTTAGCTTCAGCCCCAGAGTCCGTGAACAAGGCAGCCTGCGTGAGCAACCCGTGGGTATGACGCGGAAGTCGCTCGAAGCCACTGCGGTGGCGTTCGAGCAGGCGCCGGCCGCGCGCGTGGGCATAGTGGTGCTCCAGCGCTGCGAGTGCGAGGTCTCGAGGAGTATCAGTGTCAAAAGCCAGCAGCGGATGATGCACGCGTAAGTCACCCGCGACCACATGGGTGCGCTGTGAGCGTCGTTTGACTGTGTAGAAAGCTGACGGCCCCAATTTCTGCCCGTATGCAACGCTCAAAGGGAATTCGAGCTCCTGTCCGAGATAGAGATGCGCCGCGCTCGTCCCAGTCGCGACAAGGCCCGGATGGCGGCGCTGCAACTCGTGCAAGAGTTCTACAGGCGTCGGCGTACCCCACACGTGAAAACCACGCGTGATGGCGGTGATTGTGCCTGCAGCAAGGTGTGTGCGCAGCTGATGGCACGTGAGACCAGAAACGATCTTCATATCTCCCCCGAGTTGTGCATTGAGCGTTGTGCCGTTCATCCTAACCCGGGAAGCGCGCCAACGCGCGCTAGCGGAAGTTCGACAGGATCTGCAGCACCTCGGCGCCGTAGTTATCCAGCTTCGTCGCGCCCACACCGGACACGCTGAGCAGCCCCGGGAAATCAGAGGGCATGGCTTCGGCGATATTCATAAGCGTCGCGTCGCTGAAGATGATGTACGGCGGCACCTTGTCCTGGCGGGCTCGGTCTGAGCGCCAGGCGCGCAACGAAGAGAAGACGTCCTCACTCATTCCACCGTCGCAGTGCTCGTGGCGGCCCAAGGCCTTCTCGTGCGGGGTGTCCAAGGCAAGGCGGCATACGCGGCAGCGCTTGGCGCGGGAAGTCCGACGGTTGCCGCGGGACTCTTCCAGCTCCGGCACGATGCCGTCGAGGAAGCGCGTGCGATTGCGCGTGGGCGCGGAATCCGGGTTCTTCGCCAGGGACCAGGAACACTGCAAGTGAATGCGGGCACGGGTCACGCCAACGTAGAAGAGGCGGCGCTCTTCTTCTACTTGCTCGTCGCCCGCGCGGATGGCGTGGCGAATGGGCATGGAGCCTTCCTGCAGACCGACGAGGAACACGGCGTCCCACTCCAAGCCCTTGGCGGCGTGGATGGAGGACAGCGTGACACCCTCGACGGTGGGCGGCTGCTTATTGGCCTGGCGCTGCTGAAGCTCCACGCATACGCCTGGCAAGTCGATGCCCGGGGCGTCGTGGACGATCTGCTCCACAAGTCC
Organism: Corynebacterium phoceense; assembly: GCF_900092335.1. GTDB lineage: Bacteria > Actinomycetota > Actinomycetes > Mycobacteriales > Mycobacteriaceae > Corynebacterium > Corynebacterium phoceense. Next base: position 82,059 of record NZ_LT596208.1, on the reverse strand, counting down.
CACGAGCGCGCGCAAGGACTGCCAGCGCTCGCGTGCCTGAGCGCCGTCCGGTTCCGCAGCGGATAGGCCCAGCGGAGCAAAGGCCGCGCGCGCGATTGCCACGGGGTCATTGGGCAGGTCCGTGCGGCGGGTAGCGCGGATGAGCTCGCCCACGGCCTCGCGGACCTCGGAGCGCTCGAAGAAGCCCTCGCCACCGCGAACCTGGTAGACCACGCCTGCATCCGCAAGCGCTTCTTCAAAGGCGACGGACTGTGCATTGGTGCGGTAGAGAATCGCGATTTCCGAGGCCTTCACCCCCTCGTTGAGCAGGGTAAGAATCTGGCCGGTGACCTCACGGGCCTCGGCCGGCTCGGACTCGTAGGCGTGGTACTGCGGCTCCGGACCCGCCGGACGCATACCGGTGAGTTGGAGACGCGTGCCCGCAATGCGGCCATGTGCCTTAGCGATGACCTCATTCGCGAGATCCGTGATCTGCGGCGTCGAGCGGTAGTCGCGCTGGAGCTTGACCACCGTGGCGTTTTCATATGTGCGCGAGAAGTCGAGCAGGAAGCCCGGAGTTGCGCCGGTGAACGAGTAAATCGTCTGGTTGGCGTCACCGACCACGGTGAGGTCGTCGCGCTCCCCCAGCCAAGCATTCAACACGCGCTGTTGGAGCGGCGTGACGTCCTGATACTCGTCCACGACGAAGGTGCGGTACTGCTCGCGGAACTGCTCGGCAACACCTTGCGAGTTCTCAATCGCGCCCGCGGTATGGATGAGCACGTCCGAGAAATCCAAGAGCATGCCTTCCGGCTGCGTCTTCATCTCCTCGTAGCGGCGATAGGCCTGCGCGACCTTCGCCGGGTCCGAGGGAGTCTTGCGCTGGTACTTCGCGGCGGCAGCCGGGTACGCGTCGGCCGAGACGAGGAAGGACTTCGCCCAGTCAATCTCGCCGATGATGTCGCGGATCATTTCCGTGGACGGCTCCAGCCCCGCCGAGCGCACGGCACGCGCGACCATCGGGAACTTGTTACTCAACAGCTTCCACGGCAGGTCGCCCACAATCTGCGGCCAGAAGTACTTGAGCTGGCGCATGGCCGCCGCGTGGAAGGTACGCGCCTGCACGCCGCCCACCCCCAGCTGGCGCAGACGGTCGCGCATCTCGCCCGCCGCGCGATTGGTAAAGGTCACGGCGAGCACGCGCTGGGGGCTCACCATACCTTCGTCGCAGAGGTGCGCGATGCGATAGGTAATCGTGCGGGTCTTACCAGTGCCCGCACCAGCTAGGATGCACACCGGGCCACGCGGCGCGAGGGCCGCTTTTAGCTGGTCCTCGTCGAGGACAGACAAATCAAGCGCCACTGTTGTACCACTCCATGATCATTCTGTGTGCGATCGAACCGGGCGCCGCAAGCGGGACGCGCGGCAGCTCTGCGCGGGTCACCCAGCGGATCTCCGTAAGCTCCCCGTCGGTCTCAGCGACGGGCTCAAGGTCATTCGTCTGGCCCCAGAAGCCGAGCATGATGCTTCCCGATGCCGCCCACGGCTGCGAGCCCCAATACCGGACGTCGTGCACGCGCCGCCCCGTTTCTTCGAGCACCTCGCGTATAAAGGCTTCCTCGAGGGTTTCCCCCACATCGACGTAGCCGGCAGGCAGAGAGAAGAAGCCGCTGCGTTGCGCGTTGCGACCGAGAAGCAGATACTCGCGGTGGGTAACGACGCCGATGACGGCGGGATCGAGACGCGGGAAGACCTCAAGGCCCGCGGGCGTGCGGCCCACGATATTGCCGGAGGTATAGGTGAGCTCCTCGCCCGTGGACGGGTGGAAGTTATTGAGCTTGCGGTTGCGCCACAGCGCTACGCCGCGAGTGACGACGCGGTCGTGGGCGAAGTCCACCGGACGCAGCGTTTCGTAACCGGGGTGGGCCTCGAGGAATTCCCCGGTGACCTCGACGACGTGGTAGCCAGGCACAATCTTCACGGCCGGGCCGACGGTGGCTGCGCCACCACCAGGCAGGGCCGGCAGCTCGGGTAGCCAGACGGCTTCACCGTCCGGTTGGGCGACCACGAGGCCGCGCGCGGTGACGAGCAGAAACATGCCTTCCCCCTGGCTAGTCATGGGTTTTAATCATCATCCTCGTCGTCTTCGTCATCGTCCGTGAGCGGATCGTTGACGCTCGGCAGGTCATGCTTGATGTAGAGCAAGCGGTCGCCGGGCTTGAGCGCGGCGGCATCGTTAGTGTCGACGCGGTGGACCTCGTTATTACGCAGGACGGCGAGCACGATATCGGCGAGGTGGCGCGGGTTGGAGCCCACCTCGAAGTCGCGGACGGGACGCTCGGCAACGGAGAAGCCCTCGTTCGGGGAGAGCAGGTCCTCCATCATCTCCACCACGTTTGGCGTGACGGTGGCCAGGCCAAGGAGGCGGCCGGCGGTCTCCGCAGAGGTCACCACGTTGTTCGCGCCCGACTGCAGCAGCAGGTGGCGGTTCTCCGACTCACGGACAGACGCCACGACATTGGCCCGCGGCGCAAGCTCGCGCACGGAGAGCGTGCACAGCACCGCGGTATCGTCCGTGGACGGTGTCACGACGATGGAGCCCGCGTGCTCGACGCCGGCGATCTTCAGCACATCTTGCTTGGTACCCGAGCCGTAGATGGTGACCAGGCCGTGGTGCTCCGCGTTGGCGAGTGCCGCACGGTTATTGTCGATGACCACGATCTGGTTGGATGGCACGCCGTCCGCCAGCAGTGCGGCGACCGCGCCGGCGCCCTTGGTGCCATAGCCGATGACGACGGTGTGGTTCTTCAAGTTTTTCCTCCAGCGCTGGATTTCAACGGTCTTGCGGGTCTTTTCCGTCAGTACCGACAACGCGGTACCGACCAATAAAACAAGGAAGATAAGGCGGGCAGGGGTGATGATGATGAGGTTAACCAGGCGCGCTCCGGCCGAGACCGGGACGATATCGCCGTAACCCACTGTGGTGAGCGAAACGGACGAGTAATACGCCGCGTCGAGCATGGACAGGTTTTCAGAGTAGCCGTCGCGGTCGAAGTAGACCACGAGCGTGACAAAGATGAGCAGTAATAACGCCCACCACAAACGTCGCGCCAGCAACTTCCACGGGCTGTCAGTATGCGCGTGCGGAACGGTGATGACGTCAAGCAGGCCGTGATCCGGAAGGTGGTTGAGCTCAACCTGCGCCTTGATGCGTCGCGAGAGACGCCGGCCCATGCGCCGGGTTCTTCCGTTAGCCACGCCGAGACACCTTCCTTGCACGAAGACAGAAAACCTATAAGAGACAGTAAACCAGCTACCCTACCCTAGTCGCGCCGCAACGATTCACCAACCTTCTCACTCCTTATTCAACACGGCTCATTACGCGCGACGGCCACGCTGCGGACGCCGAACCTCAAGCAGCGCGGCGAGCTCCGCCCCTTGCGGCAGGTCCTCCGGCTGGAACGTGTCGTTGTCCGCGACGTAGTGGAACGCCGCCGCGACGGGCTTGCCATCGCGAGCGAGGCGACGCCACGCCTCGGCGTAGACCGCAAGCTGGATCTCCGCGTCGTGCAGGTCCCGGCCGGTGGGACGCCGGCCGGTCTTCCAGTCCACGATGAGCCAGCTGCCGTCCGGCTGCGCAAAGACGGCGTCCATGCGCCCGCGCACCACGGCGTGGCCCACGGTGATTTCAAAGGCCTGCTCCACGTAGTTCGGCGTCCGGTCCGCCCACGCAGACTCGAGGAACGCGTCCTTGAGCTCCTCCAGTGTTTCTTCCGGCACCGGCTCGCCGATGCCCGGCAGCTCCTCTTCACCGATGAGCTCACCGCCGCCAAAGCGGTCCTCGAGCCACGCGTGGAACGCCGTGCCGCGCTTGGCATACGCATTCGGCTTAAACGGCACGGGGCGACGCTGGCGGCGCGCAAACATGAGCTGGTCCTTCGAAATCGCCACGAGGTCCGAGGCTGTTAGCTCCGTGGGGACCTCGACCTCCACGACGGGCTCCTGCAGCGCGGCGTATTCCTCGATGAGCGCAGAAGCCTCGGACTCCCATTGCTCATAGAGCTCACCGGCACGCGCTGGCGGAAGCTCCCCGTCCGCAGCGGCGTCCATGGCTGCGGCAACGCGCTCGGCGCCAGCGAGAACCTCCGCCCGCGGGGCGAGCGCGGGGAAACGTCCTTCAGCCACGCTGTCGTCGACGGCAGGCTCAACCGGATCCACCGGCACCTCCCAGTGCACGACGAGATCCGGGTGCGCCGCGTGGAGTCTCTCAAGGTACTCGTACGGGCCCTTCTTCGCCTTGCCCCTCGCGCGGTTGGTACCGGAACCGGTGATGGTGAGCGTCTCCTCCGTGCGCGTCATCGCGACGTAGAACAAACGCGCGGCCTCCTCGGCCTGGCCCTGACGGTCGGCCTCGATGAAGGCCTTGCATGCCTTTTCGAATTCGCCGCGGTGCGTCGCGTCCCCGGCGTCGATGACATCATCGTCGCCCGGGACCTTCTCCATGACGGTAAGGAACGTCGAGGCCTGCGCTTTATACGTCGTCGAATCCGCATGCAGGACGCACACGTGCTGGAACTCGAGGCCCTTGGCCTTGTGCGCGGTCATGATCTGCACACGGTCGTGGCGCACGGGGACCTCGCCAGGCTTCAAGCCCTTTTCGTGCTCGCGCGCAAGCGCCAGGTAGTCGAGCAGGCCGGTAAGGCTCGCGCCCGTGTAACCAGCGACGACGTCTGCAAAGCTGTCCAGGTGCGTCGTGCCGCCCGCCTTGCCGCGCGCAAGGACCTCAGTACGGATATTGAAAAGCGCCTCGATGTCGGCGAAGATATCGCCCAAGGTCTTGCCCAGCGAGTACGTGCGCAGGTGACGCAGCTTCGCGGCGAGCTCCTCAATGCGAGCCAGGCCCGCCGGGGTGTAGCGCTCGCGCTCGGCGAGGTCGGCCACCGCGTCGCCCAGGCCCGGCACCTGGTCGGGGCCCTCCTCGATGAGTTCAGCGAGCTCCGCGCGCAGGTGCTCCACGGGGTCCGAATCCGCGGACCAGCGCACGCGCTCGGACTGCAGGTCAGCGAGATTGCGCGCACGGCCTTCGAGCGCCAATAGATCCTCCAGCCCCAGCCCCACGAGAGGGCCGGCGAGGATGCGCAGCGCCGCCGCCGTATCCTGCGGTCGCACAAGCATGGTTGCCAGCGCCACGAGGTCCTGGATCTCCGGCTCCCAGAGAAGTCCGCCCAAGCCCACAATCTCGTTGGGCACGCCGCGCGCATCGAGCGCCTGCGCGATGGCGGCCGAATGCGCGTTGGCACGCACAAGCACGGCTGCGCGGAACTCGCCGCCGTCAGCTTCCTTGTACTTTGTGCGCAGGTGGTCCGCGACGAATGCGATCTCTTCTTCCTCCGTCGCGAAGTAGCCCAGCTGAATCTCGCCGGGCTCGGCGCCCGGGCGCGCGGAAAGCGGATCCACCGGGCGTGGGCCGGAGCCGAAGACGCCGGTCGCCACGTCATTGGCCAGATCAAGCACCCGCGAGGGGTTGCGCCACGACGTGGTGAGCTGGTCCTTGGGCGCGGGCGAGCCATCCGCCTGCGGGAAGTCCTCCACGAAGGCGGCGAGGTTCTCGCTCGTGGCACCACGCCAGCCGTAGATGGCCTGCATGGGGTCGCCCACGGCAGTCACCGACAGGCCCTCGTGATAGCCGCCGCCGTAGAGGCCGCGCAGGAGCACGCGCTGGGCATGCGAGGTGTCCTGGTACTCGTCGAGGAGGACCACGCGGTAGCGGGCACGCTGCTGCGCGCCCACCGCGGGGTGCTCCGTGGCGAGCTTGGCCGCGGCAGCCATCTGCTCGCTAAAGGTGGTCACGCGCAGCTCGGCCTGACGCTCCTTGAGCTGGCGCAGCAGCGGCAGGTATTGCACGCGCAGGCGCTGCTTGTGAAGATACTTCTCCAGGTTCTGGCTGTACTCATTCTTCGAGCGCGGGGACTTGTCCAGGCTCGCGAGCTCCAGACGGAAGGCGCGCTCGTGTTCCTCGATGTCCGCAGGGTTTGACAGCGCCGAGTCCATGGAGTTGGACAGCGCGAGCAGCGTCGCGACCACCGTGGAGACCGTCTCATGAGCGATGAGCTCCCCATCCCAGTTGGTGACCACTTCGTGGGCAATCGCGTAATGCTCCGCGTCCGTGATGATCCGCGCGGTGGGCTCGACCGGCACGAGCAGGCCGTACTCGCACACAAGGTCGCCCGCGTACGAGTCGTACGTGGAGACATTCACGGCCACATTCTCCACGGCCTCATAAGCCGGGCTGCCCGGCACGAGGAGCCCTGAGCCACGCAGCGTGAGCAGCTGGCGGCGGATGCGCTGCTCGAGCTGCTGCGCCGCCTTGCGCGTAAACGTGAGGCCCAGAACCTGTTCGGGGCGCACCAGGCCGTTGGCCACGAGGTAGATAACGCGCGAGGCCATCGTTTCCGTCTTGCCCGCACCCGCGCCGGCGACGACGAGCTTGGGGCCGAGCGGCCCCTCGATAACCTTGGCCTGCTCCGCGGTGGGCGGGAACTTCTTGCCCAGGCCGCGCGCGAGTTCGATGGGATCAAACTGGATCTCGGAGTTAGTCGACATCGGTGACCATCCTTCCTTCCGGGCGCACCGGGCATAAGGTGCGCACCTGGCAGCTATCGCACGTGGGGTTAATCCGCGCGGTAACCTGTGGCCCGCGCATTTCCTGGACGAGGCCCGGCAAGTAATCCGCGAAGGCCTGCAGCTCCTCCGGCGCCCATGCGGCTTGCTCCCGCACGGTGACGTCCTTGGCCTCGCTCGCCGGGTAGAAGAGCACGCCGCCGCCACGCTCGAGTCCCTTGCCGTCAGCCACGCGGACCTCGCCGTTGCGTTCCGTGAGCGTGCCGTGGGCCAGGGCCAGCTGATACGTCGCCAGCTGCGCGTGGTCCTGGGCTTCGGGGCCCGTCACGGCGTGCTTGCCGGTCTTGAGATCCGCCACGTAATACGCCGGGTTGTCCGCGTGATCGCGTTCCAACCGGTCGATATAGCCGTGAATGGTCACGCCTTCGGCGACGGTGACGTGGACGGGCACCTCAACGCCCACGAGTTCGAAGGCGCCACGCGTCTGCGCCACCCAGGCGCGGGTGCGTTCGAGAAGCCGGTCGAACTGGGCGAGCTCAAAGTCGCGCTTCCACGCGGGTACATCGAGGATTTCCGCGAACGCACCGCGCGTAAGCTCAGCGGCCTCCGCTGCGTTAACGCCGCGGCCGAGGGCCTCGAGGAAGGCGTGCGCCATGGAACCACGCAGCAGCGCCATGGGCGTGCCTTCCTCCTCGCCGACGTTGCCCAGCACCGCGTTGAGCGGACACGCCAGCAGAGATTCCACGCGCGAGGGCGAGACGGTGGGCGGAATGCGCAGCTCGCCTTCCGATGCCACCGCACGGGCGCCCCACCACTGCGCCGGGTCAGCACCTGGCACGCCAGCGTGGGCCAAGCGCGCGAGCTGGCGGGTGGCCTGCTCGCGCTGGGTCTCTTCGGCCTCGGGGTCACAGACGATCCGGCGCAGGTGCGAAACAAAGGACGGCACGGACAGCACAGAGGTGACGAGCGGATTGAGCTCGCCCGGTTCCTCGCCCGCGCCACCTTTGAGGACGAGGCGCGGCAGATCCACGCCGACCGCCATTCCAGCGCCCGGCGCGTCTGGCACGTTGAGCCCCAGCTCGCGCGCCANCTCATTCGCGCCACGGAAGGCAAAGACCGCCTGGTCCGGGTCGCCGCCCACGACGGCGAGCTCGGCCGAGCGCGCGAGCTCCGTGACCATGGCGCCGGAGAGGGGATCGAGCAGCTGCGCGTCGTCAACGATGACGGTGTGCCAGCGGTGCTCCGCCGTGAGTTGCGGCTGCTCCGCGACGATCGCGACAAGCTCCGCGGCGGAAAGCGACTTGCGGCCCGAGAGCGCCATGACCTCTTCATATTCGCGCATGAACCGGCCAGCGGCCGCCCACATGGGGCGCCGCCACTGCGTGCCCAGTTCTTCCAGGCGCGCCGGCGAGAGCCCACGCTCGTGCGCGCGGAGCATGAAGTCACGCAGCTGACGGGCAAACCCCACCATGCCGAGCGCCGGGCGCACGCTCTCCGGCCAGTCCACGCCCCCCGCGTCGACGTGGCCAGCGAGCAGCTCGCGGATGACGGCGTCCTGCTCCGCACCGGTGATAAGCCGCAGCTCATCGTCCATGCCGCCGCGCAGCAGTGCGAAGGCGAGCGAGTGGACGGAGCGGACCATGGTCGACGCCGCCGCATAATCCTCGAGCCGGCGCGCGATCTCGCGGCGCAGCAGCGCGCCCGATTCCTTGGAGGGTGCGACGACGAGGATGCCCGACGGATCTGCACCGGCCTCGATGCGCGCGATGACGGTATCGATGAGCAGGCTCGACACCCCCGTGCCCGCGGCTCCCGTCACACGCCACGCGCCGCGCTCCGGCAGGTCAAAGCCCCATTCGCGGTCCGCCGTGGATCCCACGGCAGCGGGGATGAGCCGCACCTCCGGCGAGGGCGGCAGCAGCACGCCAGTGCGCACCGCGCCGGTTGGGTCATACGCGTTCATACGGGTCCCACCTTTCCCGCCCTGCGGACGCTCCGCGTGGCGGCTGACAATCTGAACTTAAGCCAGTGTGCCACTCACCCGCGACACGAGGAGATCCTCCACCTCCGAGATCTTCGCACGCGTGTTCGCGCTCGCGGCGGGGTGCAGGTTATTCACGTGCCGACGGTAGGCCGCCGCACGCAGGAGGAGATGGTCGAAGCCCGCGATATACGCGAAGCGATCGCAAATGCCCGGATCCACCGCGTCGTTGATGAGCCCGTCCACGCACACGAGCGCCGTCGTATAGCCCCGCGGGCGCGGCGCCGCGGTGGGCACGATGTCGACGATGGTGGGCGGATTGGCGCCAGCGAAGATGGTCGTGGCGAGCAGGTCGGCGTGGCCGACGCCGAGCACGGGGGCATCAGCAAGCTCGGCCTCGGTGGCGGAGTAGGCCTCACCAGTCTCCTCCCACGCGGCGAGCTCGGCGCGCGCGAAAACATCGTCGCGCTGGGCCGGCAGAATGAGCCCGCTGAACTGCACCATCGCCGTGGCGAGGGCCTCCTCGACGCGCAGTCCCAGCTGCGCGGTCTCGTCCACGCGGCGCGCGAGCTGGCCCTCGACGAATTTCGTGGCCTTCCAGCCACCCACCGTGTGGCGGCCATTCGTGGCGAGCACAGGCCGGGCCACGCGGGCGCCAGCCACGGCGAGACGCTCACGGACCTTCGCGGACCAGCTAGCATAGGGCCCGGCCTGTGAGTAGACAACATCGCCGTAGCGCCAGCCGTTATCCCAGGCATAGCCCATGTGCTCTGGGCGCGCGGCGTCCTTCACAGGCGCGCGGAAAGCATAGAGAACGAGGTCATCGGGCTGAGCCATGCGGGAATCCTTAGAAGTTGAGACTGAAGTTTTACGCGGGGGCGTGGACGTCGAGGTTGGACGGATTGGGGTACGGCCACGGGTTGGGATGGCAGGTATCCGGGTTGTCCGGGTAGACCTCACCCGGTTCCTTAGCGAAGAGATCCGAGTTCTTCAGGCTGATGGTCTGCTGCATCATGATCGGCGCGAGTGCCCCATCCGCACCGCAGGGCTGGTGGGCGGCGTATCCGATGGCGTGGCCGAACTCATGGTTGATGAGGTACTGGCGGTAATTGCCCAGGTCACCCTCGTAAGGCAGGGCACCGCGGACCCAGCGAGCCTCGTTGATAATGACGGTCGACGGCCCCGTGATCGTCGTGTGGCACGAGGTCTCGGTCTCCAGCTGCGCGCCGCACAGCTCCGCGGTCGTGGTGAGCGAGGTGAGACGGATGATCGTGTCCGGATTATCATCCGCGGCGACGTGGATGAACTTGAACGCCTTGTCATTCGACCACGAGCGCGGGTCAGACAAGGTGGCGTCGACCATCGCAGCAAACGCGTCATCCCCGCCGTAAGGCGCAGAGTCGATACCGTCTTCGACCTCGATGGCGTAGCGCACCGTGCGCTCCGTGCCCTCGCCGAATTCCAGACCCGGCGTTCCTACCTCGTGGTAGGTCTTCTTCCCTGTTTCCGTAAACGCGCCGCCGGCAGGCAGCTCGTCCTTGGCCTGCTGGACCGCCGCGGAGTGCGCGGGGTCTGGGCCCTCGGCTGGGCTTTCCGATGCCCCCTCAGTCGCCGGCGCGTAGGTCCCCTCGGCGATGGACGCCGTGGGCTCCGCGTCGGGACGGAACACGTCCACGAGGACCCAGACAGTAATAATGGCCATCACAGGGATGGCCACTACGCGCCACCAGCCGTAGTCCTGGGCGAAGCGCACGATGGGATGGGTACCGCGCGCCTCACGTGCCTGCGGCCGGTGTGTGTTCGTCATGAACACATACTTTAGACGGGCTTATGCGCCCGCAAAACCGACGGTGGTCGGCTTCGTCACGCCGATCTCCGCGTAGACGACGCGATCGGTGCGGATGATGTACTTGCGGCCCTTGTCGTCCGCGAGCTCCAGCACGGAGTTATCCGCGAGCGCACCGTTAATCTGCTGGCTCAGCTCTTCCTGCGTACCCTCGGAGCGAATCACGAGCTCGCGTGCGGTGTCAGCGAATCCAATGCGGATATCCATACCAATTCTCCTTATATGTTCATCATGAGGTTTGATGGCCCCACTATAGCCCCACCCGCTACTATCGAGGTGTGTCTGAAAAGCAGCCTCAAGCCTCCACCACGCCCACGTTCGCGGAGCTCGGTGTCGCCGCAGAGATCGTCGATGCCCTGGCCAGCCGCGGAATCACGCACACGTTTGCCATCCAGGAGCTCACGTTGCCGATCGCGCTCAGCGGACACGATCTCATCGGTCAAGCCCGCACCGGCATGGGCAAGACGTTGGGTTTCGGCGTCCCACTCCTCGACCGCGTCTTCGACGACGCGGACATCGAGGAGCTTGACGGCACTCCGCGGGCGCTCGTCGTCGTGCCCACGCGCGAGCTCGCCGTCCAAGTGGGCGAGGACCTCACACAGGCCGCTGAGGACCTGCCTATCACCGTCGCCACCATCTACGGCGGCCGCCCGTACGAGGCTCAGAAGGAACTGCTCAAATCCGGAGTCGACGTCGTCGTGGGCACCCCGGGCCGCCTGCTCGACCTGCACTCTCAGAAGGCGCTACACCTCGACCACGTGGCCATCTTGGTGCTCGACGAGGCAGATGAGATGCTCGATCTCGGCTTCCTGCCGGATATCGAAAAGCTGCTCGAGGCGCTCCACGGCAATCCGCACCAGACCATGCTCTTCTCCGCGACCATGCCCGGGCCCATTGTGACGCTTGCGCGCACGTTCCTCACCAAGCCGGTGCACATCCGCGCCGAGGGTGCCGAGGAATCCTTCACGCACGAGCAGATTAAGAAGGTCACCTTCCAGGCCCACAAGATGGACAAAGGTGCCGTCCTCGCCAAGGCCCTCCAGGCCGAGGGCCGCGGCAAGACCATCATCTTCACCCGCACCAAGCGCACCGCCGCGGAGGTCTCCCACGATCTCGCCCAGCGCGGCTTTACCGTCGGCGCCGTCCACGGCGACCTCGACCAGAAGGCCCGCGAGCGCTCCCTCCAGGCCTTCCGCGACGGCGAGGTCGACATCCTCGTCGCCACGGACGTCGCCGCCCGCGGCATCGACATCGACGACGTCACACACGTCTTCAACTACCAGGTCCCGGATGACCCGATGACCTTTATCCACCGCATCGGCCGCACCGGCCGCGCGGGTCACTCCGGCACGGCCGTGACCCTCGTGGGCTACGACGAGCTACCCAAGTGGCAGATCATCAACGACGAATTCGATCTGGGTCTGCCTACCCCGCCGCAGTGGTTTAGCACCTCCCCCGAGCTCGCCGAGGCCCTCGCTATCCCCGAGGACGTTTCTGAGCCCGTCGGCCCTGCCACTAAGGTTATCGGGGCACCGCGTAGCCGCTCTCAGCGTGACGGCGGCCGCGGTTCCGCCCGCGACTGCGCTCGCCGCTCCGGCTCACGCACGCGCACCCGCACTACCCGTTCTCGAAGCTCGAGGAGCCGCCGCCGATGAGCCGCACCCCCATCCTGTCCGCCAGCCGCAAGGACTGGATCGCCACCGGCGTCATCACGGCCGTGTGCGCTCTCGCGGTGGGCGGCGCGTATTTCACGTCTGATATCCGCAGCGCCGCGCTCACCACGGAAAACACCCCTGGCGACGTGGAGGTCCAGGTCCTCGCCGAGGCCCCCAATAAGCTCGCGGAAGCCTACACGCTCGATAACGCCGGTGTCCCCGGCGAGCACAAGCCGCTCGTCACCGCCGGGCTCGTCATCACCAACGACGCGCGCACGGTCCATGCCACCAATCAGGATGGCTCTGAGGCGTGGTCCTACTCGCGCAAGAACGACGACATCTGCTCGCTCGGCACCGCCTGGAACAAGGTCGTCGTCACCTACCGCACCGGTGTGGGCTGCGGCGACGTTGTCTCCATCGATGCCGCTACCGGTCAGTACGCCAACACGCGCAGCGCCATCAACTCCGAAGACGTCGTCTCCGTGACGTCCAATGACCGCATCGGCACCGTGTCCACCGATCGCATTGACCTCTGGCGCTCGGATCTTGTGCGCACCGTCGAATACGGCGACGTGGAGGCACCCCAAGAGCCCGACATGCAGCCCAACGCGGACTGCACGATCAGCTCCGCGCTCACGCGCACCGAAAACGTGGCACTCACCGAGTCCTGCCCCAACGAGTCTGGCACCTGGATGCGCCTGATGAAGGGCACCCCGGAAGACTCCCGCAAGCCGGAGGTCACCACCAACGTGCAGCTACCCGAGGACGGCGCGCGTCTCGTCGCCATCGGCCAGGAAGCCGCCACCGCCTACGTGCCTGGCCCCACGCCCGCCCTGCGCTCCTTCGATAAAACCGGCACGGAAACCGCCACCCGCACCGTAGCCGAATCCCCCGCAGTGACTGAAGGCACCACGCCCTTCGCCCCGGCCACTGCGGATCTTCCGCACCACATGACCTGGTTCGACGGCACTCGCCTGTATCTGTTTACGCCAACGGAGCTCAAGGTCGACCGCGTCTTCGAGGACGCCATCGGCACGCCCGTCGCCGTGGGCGAGCGCATGCTCATGCCCACCGACAAGGGCATCGCCGTCGTCGATTGGGCCACCGGCGAGACCGAACGCACCATCCCCGTCGACCGCGGCGGCTACTCCGGCCCTGTCTACCTCGCCATGGCCGGCACCACCATCGTCGAGTCCCGCGGCGCACAGACCGTCGTCCTCGCCGCCTCTTAACTCTCCTACATACAGAAAACTCCCCACAATCTGGTTTCTGATTTCTCAGTCCGGATTATGGGGAGCAGTTCATCCTGGTGGGGAATTGTGGATTCTGCTCAGCGCGTAGCTCTCAATAGAGACCTCGGAGCGCTCTAGCAATGCGAGACGCGCTTTAGTAGTGCGAAGCCGCCCACTGCGTCGAGGCAGGCACGAGCATGAGCAACCACAGCGCCACCGCGGCCGAGAGAAGCACGAGCACGCCCAGCGCAATGGCACCGCCACTCATCATCTGGAACGAGCTCGCCGCGAGGATGAATTGTACGAGCACAATCGCGCCGCGCCCCCAGCGCTTACCCTTCACCATGGCCACGGCGCCGAAGATAACGAAGCCGAAGACGATGAACAAGAATATCGCCGTTCCGGTGCCGACCCAGCCGCTGGCCGCGGCATCGGAGACCATCGACTCATTTTTCGCACCCGTGACGTCACGGATGATGAGCACAATGCCAAAGATGATCACGGCGATGGCCTGCACCACGGCGATGCCGGCGCCGATGAGCACAGGTTGCGGCGCACGTTCTTTTTCCGGCGCGGCAGGGCTTGGGACGGGACGCTTCTTCTCATTCACGCGGACTATCTTAGCCACCGCAACGGCGTGCGCCGCCCACCGACCAACAGTCCTTGTCTCACTGGTCGCGCGCCTGCGCACCTGCGCCCGCACGCACCGACACACCCACGCATGTATGAACGCGTCTCCACTTTCCTCGTTTCGTGTACGCGTCCACGAGTTTGCCCAGCTGGGACGAATGTAATTCATACGCAAGCCACCGTTTACCTATCCCAAACGCACATCACATCCTCAACCTAGGACGCAACGGGGGCAACGGTTAAATGACAGATTTGACCTCAGAGCACTCATCCCACTCACCCCACCACGACAAAAACCCAAGGTCACACGATTTTAGGTCAGCCTAATTCGGCCCAAATATGCTTTTGCCAACAAATGCATAGGGGGTAAATCCAGTGACGTTTACCACAATTTACCCCCTAACCCTAGCCAAGCCTGAGTTTTCGTGCGATTATCTTCAAGTACCGCAAAACAGGGAACGGTTAACCGCCCCTTAACTGCAGATTAACCTCCGAGAGGAAGTTAGTCTTCACCGCGAATGTTGCCATGGCGGCGTCGACGCGGCCTGGGCCTCGGATTTCTCCGTGGCTTGCAGGCCCCACTGCTCGCAGACCGGCCATTCGCACCTTATCCACTACAACCCGAGGTTCGTTGGCGCGTCCGCGTCTCGTACCTTCACCACACCGCTGTCAAAATTTGTTAGGAGATTTCAATCATGGATTGGCGCCACGAAGCTGTTTGCCGCGACGAAGACCCCGAGCTGTTCTTCCCGGTCGGTAACTCCGGCCCTGCCCTTACCCAAATCGCAAAGGCCAAGCTGGTCTGCAACCGTTGCCCGGTTGCTTCCCAGTGCCTCAAGTGGGCGCTCGAGTCCGGCCAGGATGCCGGCGTCTGGGGCGGCATGTCTGAGGAGGAGCGCCGCGCTCTCAAGCGCCGCCGTAATCGCGGCCGTGGCCGCGCTCGCGTCACCGTCTAAAATCTTTTAACCCGCCGCGATTTCCCCACCGGCAGGTCCAAACACTAAAGTCAGTGGGTAAGTAATTATCCGCTCACCGAATTAAACAAGGAGGCCGCACATGTCGAAGCGTGGTCGTAAGCGTAAGGACCGCCGTAAGAAGAGTGCAAACCACGGCAAGCGTCCTAGCGCATAAGCACAGCATGTAAAACAAGGGCCCGACCTTTTGGTCGGGCCCTTGCTGTATGTCAAGCCATGTGACTGAGGCGATTTCCTCCTCACACCTAGAGATACTTTGACGCCTCACGCACGGACAGCGGCGCCATCTCGGCGCGGTGCGCGTCGACGAAAGCACCCACCCAGTCGGGATTCGTCTTCGAGTAATCGCGCAGGGCCCAGCCAATCGCCTTATTGATGAAGAACTCGCTCGAACCGAAGTTGGCTTCGATGATCTCAGCGAGCAGCTCGGTGTCCGTGTGCGTCTTTCGGCCACGCTGGTGGTCGATGGCAATGCGCCGCAGCCAGAAGTCCTCATCGCGCGCCCAGGCCCGCAGCACGTCATTGACGGAAGGATCACGCAGCGCGATGTCCCCCGCTACTTTGTCGAGCACGTCGATGGAATCCCACCAGGCCTTGGACTGTGCCAACGCGCGCAGACGCGGCACGTCAGCAGCGGACAAGCGCCCGCGGACCGCCACGAGGTAATCCAACGCGACGTACTGATACTCGCGCTCGTCCGCGTCCCAGCAGGCGTCCACGAAGTCCCAGTCCACGCCAGATTGAGCGCGCAGTTCTGTGAATACCGGCTTCGCGGCCGCGCGCAGCGCCGGGCGCGGAATGCCCAAGAAGGCGAAGCGCCCCCGCATGTAGGAGGACATGGCAGGGGCACGGGTGGCATCGGCAAGCAATGCCAACGCCGCAGAGAGTGCGGCGAACGTTACTGAGTCCACCGGACCTCCGCGCGGGAGATCTCAATGGTGATCTTCTGGCGTAATTGCTCAGGGGCTTGGGCGCCGCCGCAACACTTGCGGACCATGGCACGCACGATCTCCTCGGCCGCGAGGCGCTCAGAGCATTCCTGGCACTGCGCGATGTGCTCACGGATTTCCAGGGCGCGGGCCCGGCTCGTGTTCTCATCGAGGAGCTCACAAAAGAGAGCCTGAACCTCCGGGGAGGTACACGCGCCGCAGTTATGTCCTTGTGCGTGTTCCATTACTTATCCTCCATATCCGGGTGGTGCAATCCAATGCCTTGTTCGCGGGCTACGTCCTTCAACGCGCCGCGCAGTAATTTTCTTCCACGATGGAGGCGCGACATGACAGTTCCCAGCGGAGTGCCCATCACTTCCGCGATTTCCTTGTACGCCAACCCCACGACATCCGCGTAGTAGACCACCATGCGGTAGTCCTCCGGAAGGTCATTCATCGCATCCGAAATCGCACCATCCGGCATGCCGCGCAGGGCCTCGACCTCAGCGGATTCCAGTCCAGACGAGTCGTGTCCAGACGTGGTGTAGAGCTGCGAATCCGTGAGCTCATCCGCGGAGGACTCGTGCGGACGTCGCTTCGCCTTGCGGTAGGAGTTGATGTACGTATTCGTCATAATGCGGTACATCCACGCCTTGAGGTTGGTGCCCCGCGTGTACGAGTCAAAGGAGTTATACGCCTTGAGATAGGTCTCCTGGACCAAATCCTCCGCGTCCTGCGGGTTGCGCGTCATGCGCAGCGCGCCGCCATAGAGCTGGTCGAGCAACGGCATGGCCTGTTCCTCGAAGCTCGGGCTCTTTTCTTGTGTAGCCACGAAGTAGCAGTCCTCCTTTTTCTACTTACGCTGTTAAACCTCTACCCTACTGTTATGGCTAAAAAGAAGCCGCATGCGGCTACCCCGGCACTGAAAATCCTCGAAGACGCGGGCGTCGCGCACTCCGTTTCGACGTTTGAGGGCGGCACCGATCATTTCGGTGATACCGCGGCCGAAGCGCTGGGCATCGACCCCGACCGCATCTTCAAAACCCTCGTCATCGACCTCACCGCGGGCAAAGGCCCCAAGCGCGAGCTCGCCGTATGCGTGCTGCCGGTGAGCCACCAGCTCTCCCTCAAAAAGGCCGCAGCCGCCTTCGGCGTCTCCAAGGCCACCATGGCCCAGCCTGCCGATGCCTCCAAATCCTCTGGGTATATCCCCGGCGGCATCTCCCCGCTCGGCCAGAAGCATGTGCTGCCCACGGCCATGGACGAGACGGCGCTGCTCTTCGACACGGTCTTCTTCTCTGGCGGCAAGCGGGGACTGGACATCGAGATGAACGCCGAAGACCTGCCGAAAGTCCTCGACCTGCAGTTCGTCGACCTCGAGGCCGAATAGCGCTCTTGGAATCCGGCGGCGCGCCAGCGCCGCCGCTAGAACAATTTCTTCTCCGCGGGCCCCTCGATGAGCTCCGCGTAGTCATTGCGTACATTGCCCACCGCCGGGTCCGCCGGACGTGTGTGGAATCCGCGTAGCCCGCTGGGCTGGAGCAAGTCCTCGCTCGTATCGCCCTCGAGCCACGGGCGAATCTCCTCGGGCAGGAGGAACTTGGGCAGGCGGCCGTGGAGCCACTCCATCTCCTCCGTCGCCGCCGTCGTCACCATCGTCGCCGACAGCTTATCCAGACCGGTGGCCCAGAGTCCGGCCGCCCACAGCTGACCTTCGGGTGCGGTGACGTAATACGGCTGCTTCTTTCCGTCTTCGCCCGTGTGCCACTCGTAGTAGCCGTCGAGCGGGATGATGCAGCGGTTCTTCTTGTACGCGTCGCGGAAAGACGGCTTGGTCGCCACGGTCTCCGCCCGCGCGTTGAACAGCGGCGGGCCCTGCTCATCCTTCTTCCAGTGCGGCAGCAAGCCCCAGCGTGCAGGCTCGATGGCGGCGAGCGTCTCCTTCACGCGAATGATGGGGATGGTCTGCGTGGGCGCAATGTTGTAGCGCGCCGGCGGCAGGCTCTGCGGCGCGTGGACTTCGCTCACGCCGGGCCACTGCCCCACGGCGTCGAGAAGGGACTCGGGTTGGAATAAGACAAAGCGTCCGCACATGCCCTCTATTATGGACTGCATGCCAGATTTATGGACAGCCCCAGTCGCCCCCAGCCCGCTCGATGCCACCGTGCGCGTGCCGGGTTCGAAGTCCATCACGAACCGCGCGTTCATCCTCGCGGCGCTCGCAGACGGCCCCTCGGTCCTGCGCGCCCCGCTCGTCTCGCGCGACACGGACCTCATGTCCGCGGCGTTGCGCGCCATGGGCGTGGGCGTCGAGCAGGCCACCGGCGCCGACGGCGTCCCCGAGGTGCGCCTCACCCCAGGCCCGCTCCACGGTGCCACCATCGACTGCGGCCTGGCCGGCACGGTCATGCGCTTCCTGCCGCCGCTGGCCGCGCTTGCCAGTGCCCCCGTCACCGTCGACGGTGATCCCCAAGCGCGCCTGCGCCCCATGGGCACCATTCTCCAGGCGCTGCGCGACCTCGGCGTCGAGGTCGAGGGCGACGCGCTGCCATTTACGGTAACCTCGCACGGCATTCCGGAAGGCGGCACCGTCACTGTGGACGCCTCGGGCTCCTCGCAGTTCGTCTCCGGCCTGCTGCTCTCCGCGCCGCGCTATGCGCAAGGCATCACGGTCGTCCACGAGGGCGGCACGCTACCGTCGCTGCCCCACATCGAGATGACGTGCGCCATGCTCCGCGAGGCAGGCATCACCGTCGAGGAACACGCTGACGAACCGCGTCCATCCTGGACCGTTCACCCCGGCCCCATCGCCGCGCGCACGTGGGAGATCGAACCGGATCTTTCCAACGCCACTCCGTTCCTCGCCGCGGCGGCCGTCGCCGGCGGCACGGTGCGCATCCCCGGCTGGCCGTCCGCGACGACGCAGCCAGGCGACGCCATCCGCGGCATCCTCGCCGAGATGGGCGCCGACGTCGCGTTGTCTGACGGCGTACTCGCTGTCACGGGCCCCGCGGGCGGGCGTCTGCGCGGCATCGAGCGCGATATGGGCGACATCGGCGAGCTCACGCCCACTGTCGCGGCGCTATGCGCGCTCGCGAACACGCCGTCGCGGCTCACGGGCATCGCGCACCTGCGCGGCCACGAGACGGACCGTCTCAAGGCTCTCGCGACGGAAATCAACAACCTGGGCGGCCGCGTGACCGAGCTGTCCGATGGTCTCGCCATCGAACCGGCGCCGCTGCACGGCGGTGAATGGCATTCCTACGCGGACCACCGCATGGCGACGGCAGGCGCGATCCTCGGGCTGCGCGTGCCGGGCGTCGAGGTGGAAAACATCGCGACGACCTCAAAGACGCTGCCGGGATTCGAGCACATGTGGGAGGACATGCTCCATGGGTAGAAACGCCCGCGGACGCTCCGCCCGCGACTACGACGAGTCCGACGTCCACATCCGCCCGGGCAAGGGATCGCGCCCGCGCACGAAAGATCGCCCCAAGCACAAGGACGCGAAGTTCGGCATGGTCATCACCAAGGATCGCGGCCGGTGGGGCGTGGCCCTCGATGACGGCCCCGTGGTGGTCTCCATGCGCGCTCGCGAGCTCGGTCGCACGCCCGTCGAGGTCGGCGACCGCGTCGGCGTCGTGGGCGACACCACGGGCCGCAAGGACACCCTCGCGCGCATCGTAAAGCTCGCGGAGCGCACCTCGGTCCTGCGCCGCACGGCGGACGACACAGACCCGTATGAGCGCATCGTCGTCGCGAACGCGGACCAGATGCTCATCGTCACCGCCGTGGCCGACCCGCCGCCGCGCTCCGGCTTCGTCGAGCGCGCCCTCATCGCGGCATTCGTGGGCAACGTCTCACCCATTCTTTGCCTCACGAAGACGGACCTCACGGACCCCACCCCGTTCGCAGAGGAATTCGCGGACCTTAACGTGCCCGTCGTCTACGCCGGCGTCGAGGACGGCCTCGAGGCGGTCGAATCCGCCATCGATAACCACATCACCGCACTCATCGGACATTCTGGCGTGGGCAAGTCCACGCTCGTCAATCGCATCGTTCCCGACGCCAACCGCGAGACCGGCGAGGTCTCCGCCGTGGGCAAAGGCCGCCACACCTCCACGCAGTCTGTCGCGCTGCGTCTGCCCGGCGCGCCTGGGCCTTCTGGCTGGATCATCGATACCCCGGGCATTCGCTCCTTCGGCCTTGCCCACGTCGACGCGGATACCGTTATCAACGTCTTCGAGGATCTCGCCGCCGCGACCGAGCAGTGCCCGCGTGGTTGCACGCACGCCGGTCCCCCAGCAGACCCCGAATGCGGACTCGACGATCCGGAGCTCGTCCCGCCCGAAACCGCCACGGCCCGCCGCCGCGACGCCGTACGCAAACTGCTCGCCGCGCTGCGCACCAACGTCGAGTGGGAGATGTAGCCAGGCGGCAGCCTCCCTGCCGCGAAAGCAAGAACGGACCGAGTGACTCGTGCTAAGCTAATCGGTCCGTATGCGTTCAGCGAGAGCCGGTTCTTAGAAGGGAAGCTTCACGTTGCCCAGGTTGATTCCACCGTGCGAGACAACGTACGCAACGCCAGTGAATGCCGCCGTGCCCAAGAGCCCCAACAAGGTGTAGAGCAACTCATCCGGCATCTGGGACGAGGTGTTGGCTGCGTCCTTGGAGTTGCCGGTGTCCGGCTTGGTCTCGACGCTGTCATCTTTGGACGAATCGTACGGTTTGCCGTTCGCGCAGGCGTCGAGGGCATTCTTGTACGCCTTCTCGTGCTTCTGGATCTGCTTGATGACGGCAACGTTGCCCTTGTAGAGCGGAATGTCATCCTCAGCGACAGTCTGCGCATCCAAAGCATCCTGCTGGTCCTGCATGAGGTACACAAGGCCCTGAGCGCCGTTGAGCTTTTCGTCAAAGCTCGACTTCGTCTTCTTCGCATCCTTGATGTCGACGGAGAACGGCATGACCGATTCCTCGTTGACGTTATTCTTCTGCTCGACCGCAGCGTCCCACTCCTCCTGTTCGGAGAAGTTGAGGTTGAACTTACACGTCTTCTGGGACACGGAGGTGTCCAGTGCGGTGGCCGGGGCGACGAACAAAGTCGCGGCCACAGCGACGGAAGCGAGAGACGCAACAATGCGAGAGCGATACATGAGAGGTTTCCTTTCGGGCGGTAGTCACTTTCACCCTATCAAGGACCCCTCTCCCTCCGCGGGGACTCCCCACATCTGTTGGGGCCACGGTGCCACTGTGTGCGGGGCACACAACGAACGAGAACAGACGGCTAGAACTTGATGCCCTTGATGAGGTTCTGCAGCGCCGGAATTTTTGAGCCGAACGTGTTGTATGCCGCAAGGAGCAGGCTTACAACAGCCAGGATAACGCCGATGATCGGCGCAGCCTTCGACTTCGAGGACGCGTCGAGGATACGCAGCCACGGCGTCGTGTTCTTATCCTCAGTCATATCTCCCTCAGAGGAGCCACCGTTGTCCTTGGAATCATCCGCGCCGTCGGAGTCATCATCCTCAGAACCCTCATCCTGCGAGCCTTCGCTCTGGGAGTCCTCTCTGTTCTTCGAGTTCTCGGAGTCTTGGGATTCGTCGCCCCCAGCCTCGGTTGAGTCGCCACCGGTAGTGGCGGGAGCCGTCGCCGTGGTCTCTGATTCGGTAGTGACGTCCTCGGCCAAGGCCGGAGCAACGGCCAGCAGAGAGCAGCTCGCCGCAGCAACGAGGGCGGTGGACAAACACAAAGAGGAACGCATGATATCTAACCTTCCGGAGATAAAAATGACCCACGAGGGAATGAAATCTGGAGCCAGACTATCCCCCGCATCACACCAGATCAAGAACGCGGACCTGCAGGTGCAGGTCCGCGAGGTAAATAAATCTTCGCGTCAGCGCGACTCGATTAGAGCAGTTCCACGAGGAAAGGCAGCTCCGACGGGTCGTAGAACGCCATGAAGTTGTCCAGGGCATCGCCGACGACGAGCTCGGCATCCTCGTCGCCGAGATCGGCGGCATCGATAAGCTCCACTGCCTTCTTGGTGGCCTCTTCGGACTCCTCAATATCGACGTGGATCGCGGCGAGCTGCTCCGGGGTAAAGATGGCGGGCTCGAGCTTGACCACGGCCTCGCCCATATCGGGCTGCGGGTGCACGCACTCGACGGGAACGTCGAGGGAGATGACCACGCGGCGGTGCGGGAAGTCCGTCTCATCACCGATGGCCAGCAGGCGCAGCGAGCTCATCGCCGCTTCCTGGTACGCGGAGTAGGCGATCTCTTCCTCGTCGCCCTCCGTGTAGAACTCCTGGAGCGCCGGCGTCACGGCGAAGCCCCAGCCGCTGCGCGCGGCGAGCTTGCCATTCTCTTTGAGCTCCGTAAGCATTCCAAACGTCGCAGGAACGTAGACGCGCTCGGTCTTCGCTGCCACTAGAATTCGCCCTCAATGTCGAAGACGGCCTGGATTTCCACCGAGGTGCGGTCAAAAACCGTGTAGAGCATGCCCACCATGCCGAAGTCCACGGCGGCGCGGACGTTGAGGATGGAGTCGTCCACCATGACGCAGTCGTTGAGCGGAAGAGCGATGGCGTCCGCCGCAGCCTGGAACGCACCGCGCTCCGGCTTATCTGCGCCGACCTCGCCGGAGAGAACAACGGCATCCACGAAGCCGCGGTATTCCCACTCGCGGATGTGCTCGGCACCGGCTCCACCCGGGTCGTTGGACAAGATGGCGGTGGCAACACCGTTCGACTTAGCAGCGGCGAGCAGGGTGCGCCAGCGCTTTACTTCTTCCTCAGCGCCGTCCAGGACGCCCACGAAATCAACGATGAGTCCGCGCATAGTTGTGAGTATTCCTCCCAAGAGATGTAAACGGTGCTACACGCCGCCGCGACCAGCCCATACCGTGGCACGGACTTAGCTCGCCGCAATCGGAGCACTTGACCACACGCAGTATAACGGACAAATCCCCTGCGCGCCGCCACCCCTCACAGGAAACAGCCAGCAAATATACAGCTACTGCGTGGACGGCAGTTTCATGGCATGATGTCGGTTAACCATCACGCATGTACTCGTCTCTTCCTTTCCCACCGATTTCCTCCCCGGATATCCCTGGAGAACGACATGTACGCCCCCATCCCCGGGTTCACACACCTGCGCGTCTACGTGCCCCCCGACCCCGTGCACTATAACCGCGCGGCTCCTCCCGATGAGGACCGGACGCGTCGGCGCACCCTCGAATTGGTTCACATAGTCCTCGAGGCTGCCGCTGGCCTTCGCCCACTCACGCATCTCAACAATGACCGCTTCAGCGCCGCCGTGATGCTCCACATCCGCGCCTGGTCCCGCGGCCGCTCGCAGCGCGCCATCGGCTGCCAGCTACTCTCGCTCCACTGCCAACCCAGCGGCGAGTACTTCGGCTCGGCCTCGATGGGCGGCAATCGGCATGCGTTTACGGGTCGCTACGACGGTGAGGCCCTCACATCGTTCCGGCTCATTTAAGCTGCCGATGCCGCCGTGCGCGCCCGCAGTCTAGCTCAGCGATGTTATGTCCATGAGGTTTTGAACTTGGAGTCCAAAACCTCATGGACATAACTGTTCTAGGGCCTCAGCCCCTTTTATTATTAAGCCCCTCACCAAACCCCAGGCCACACGGCCTGGGGTGTGTGCGCTGGATCGGCGTGCGTGCTGCGCGTAAAGAAGCACCCCGCACGGATGTTCTTGGAACTCCGTGCGGGGTGTTGTGGGTGACTGGCGGCGCTCGCCAGCTATGCGCCTTAGGCCTGAACGGTACCGTCGCCCTCAGCGGCGGCCGGGGCCTGCTGCTGTGCAAACTGCTTGCGCAGCATAAACAGCTGGCGGACGGTCTCTTCCTTGACAGCGTCGTTCATGGCATTGAACATGTCGCCGCCTTCCTTCTGGTACTCAACGAGCGGATCGCGCTGGGCCATGGCACGCAGTCCAATGCCCTCCTTGAGGTAATCCATCTCGTAGAGGTGCTCGCGCCACTTCTGGTCGATGATCGGCAGGATGATCATGCGCTCGGTGTTGCGCATCTGCGACTCGCCGCCGATGGCGGTGATAGCCTCTTCGAGCTGGTCGTACTGGGCGTTTGCGTCGTCCACGAGAGCCTGGCGCAGCTGCTCAGCAGTGAGCTCGCCGGCGGAGCCGTACTCGGTGCCGTCGATGAGCGACTGGTAATCCATGGAGGGGCCGTAGAGGGACTCAAGGGCGTTCCACAGCTCTTCGAGGTTCCAGTCCTCGACGTAGCCGGTGGCGGTGGCACCAGCAACGTACGCGGAGATGGTCTCGTCGATCATCTTGCGAATATTGTCCTTGATGTCGCCCGCGTCGAGAATGCGGTAACGCTCACCGTAGACAACCTTGCGCTGCTCGTTGAGCACTTCGTCGTACTTGAGGACGTTCTTACGCATTTCGAAGTTCTGGTTCTCCACCTGCGCCTGTGCGCCCTTGATGGAGTTGGAGACCATCTTTGCCTCAATCGGAACGTCGTCTGGGACGTTAAGACGGTTCATCATGTTCTCCATGGACTGACCCACGAAGCGGACCATGAGCTCGTCGCGCATGGACAGGTAGAAACGGGTCTCGCCCGGGTCGCCCTGGCGGCCACAACGACCACGCAGCTGGTTGTCGATACGGCGGGACTCGTGACGCTCCGTGCCCAGGACGTAGAGACCGCCGACCTCACGCACCTCGTCGCCGAGGCGCTTAGAACGAGCCTTCTCTTCCTCGATCTCGGCGTCCCACGCTTCCTGGTAGCGCTCTGCATCCTCGAACGGGTCAAGGCCGCGCTCGCGTAGCTTGTCGTCGAGGATAACTTCCGGGTTACCACCCAGCACGATATCGGTACCACGGCCGGCCATGTTGGTCGCGACAGTGACGGTGCCCGGGCGGCCAGCGCGGGCAACGATCTTGCCTTCTTCTTCGTGGTGCTTTGCGTTAAGAACGGAGTGCTCGATGCCGCGACGCTTGAGCAGTTGCGACAGGTACTCGGAACGCTCGACGGAGGTAGTACCGACGAGGACCGGCTGGCCGGCCTCGACGTGCTCGACGATGTCGTCGACGACGGCTGCGAACTTCGCTTCCTGTGTCTTGTAGATGCGGTCCGAGTGGTCAATACGCTGGTTCGGACGGTTGGTCGGCACCGGCACAACGTCGAGACCGTAGGTGGAATGCAGCTCGGCAGCCTCGGTCTCAGCGGTACCGGTCATGCCAGAGATCTTGTCGTAAAGACGGAAGTAGTTCTGCAGCGTGACGGTTGCGAGAGTCTGGTTCTCGTTCTTAATCTCGACGCCTTCCTTGGCCTCGATGGCCTGGTGCATGCCCTCGTTATAGCGACGGCCAGCCAGGACACGGCCGGTGAAGGAGTCAACAATGAGGACCTCGCCGTTGCGGACGATGTAGTCCTTGTCGCGCTCGAAGAGCTCCTTAGCCTTGAGCGCGTTGTTGAGGTAGGACACGAGCTGCGAGTGCTCCGGAGCGTAGAGGTTGTCGATACCGAGCTGATCCTCGACGAACTCGACGCCTTCCTCGAGCACACCCACGGTGCGCTTCTTGTGGTCGACCTCGTAGTGAATGCCTTCACGCATACGCGGCGTAAGCTGTGCGAAGACGTTAAAGAACTGGGAGTTCGTATCCGTCGGGCCAGAAATAATGAGCGGGGTACGCGCCTCATCGATCAGGATAGAGTCCACCTCATCGACGATGCAGAAGTTGTGGCCGCGCTGAACGATGTCGTTCTTCGTGCGAACCATGTTGTCGCGCAGGTAGTCGAAGCCCAGCTCGTTGTTCGTACCGTACGTGATGTCGCAAGCGTAGGCTTCCTTGCGCTCATTCGGGCGCATCTCAGAGAGGATGACCCCCACGGACAGACCGAGCCAGCGGTGGACACGGCCCATCATTTCCGCGTCACGCTTAGCCAGGTAGTCGTTGACCGTGACGATGTGAACACCCTTACCCTCAAGTGCATTGAGGTAAGCCGGCAGCAGCGAGGTCAGGGTCTTGCCCTCACCGGTGCGCATCTCGGCGACGTTGCCGAAGTGCAGGGCGGCACCGCCCATGATCTGCACCTTGTAATGCTTCTGGTCGAGCACGCGCCAGGCAGCCTCACGCACGGTGGCGAAGGCGTCGAGGAGGATATCGTTGAGCTCCGCGCCGTCCGCCAGCTTCTGCTTGAACTCATCGGTCTTTGCCTTGAGCTCTTCATCGGTCAGTGCGGAGTACTGCTCATCAAGGTCCATGACCTGCTGTGCCATCTTGTCGAGACGCTTGACGGTGCGTCCTTCACCGGCGCGCAGCAGCTTGGAGAGTCCAAACACGTAAAAAGTCCTTCTTGTCGCGGCAAAAAAATAGTTAACTTCCATGCGATTATACGCGCATGGAGTGCCGGCCCTGCGCGAGCGGTACGGTACGCCGCGGGGCCGTGGATCGCGGCGACCGGAACGGGCCGCAGCAAACAACGAAAACTAGACTACCGCCCGCCCCGGCGTGGTGCCGGAAACGGGCGGTAGGAATTGAAGGGTGACTTACTTGTCAGCCTCAACCTCGTCGCTCAGCGAGATGATGCCGTAGTCGTACGCGTGGCGGCGGTAGACGACGGACGGACGCTGGGTCTCTTCGTCGATGAAGAGGTAGAAGTCGTGGCCAACCAGCTCCATCTCGGACAGGGCATCGTCGACGCTCATCGGAACAGCGGCGTGCACCTTGGTACGAACGATCTGGCCCGGACGCTGCTCCTCAATGGTCTCAGCGTACGGATCGACGTAGCGATCCTGCTGCGCAGCCTTAGCGGCAGCTTCCTGCTCGGCAACGAACTCAGCTGCGAGCTCGCCGGTGCCCTTCTGAGCGCGGTGGCCGGACTTGACCTTCTCGCGGCGGACCTTGACCTTACGCAGGGAGCGCTCCATCTTTGCCAAAGCGGTCTCCAGCGCAGCGTAGAACGAGTCCTCCTTAGCCTCGGCGCGAGCCAAGTGGCCCTTGCCAGTCGCGGTGATCTGCAGGCGCTCTGCCTCGGCGTCGCGACGTGGGTTCGGCTCGTGCTGCAGCTCCACATGGAAGAAGGTCAGCGTGGGATCGAGGCGCTCAATCTTGGCCAGCTTGCTCTTCACGCGTTCTGCGAAGTGCTCAGGAACCTCGACGTTACGACCAGTGATGGTGACCTGTGCATTGGACTCGACCTGTGGGTTGGTCATTGACTTCCTCCCTAGTAGATGGGGACAAACTATGAACCACGAGACCTCCACCTGCGGCAAACGTCCCGGATGAGTACCGGAATTCCTGCACCAAGTTCTGTGACTCGGCCATTTAGGTGGAACTCTTTGTGACACCCCTCATTGTAGCAGTGGTCATAACATGGCTTTCACGGATCCCCCTATCGGGTGCCACCATTCGGTGCTTTCAGGCGTCTGCCAGCGTCAGCCCTGCCCGAACGAGGGCCCCCGCGCCACGCACAGCGCTTGCCGATGCCGCCAACGTCGCACCCGTTGTCACGACATCGTCGACCAGCACGACGTGCGCCCCGCGCAGCTGCGCGCGGCTGCTCGGACGCAGCTCGATGGCATGGGCCATATTCTCCCAGCGCGCATCCGCGTCAAGACGGGACTGATCCGCGGCCGAAGAGCGAATACGCAGGCACGCCAGCACCTGCACGCGTAGCCCGGCACCCGGCGCCTCGGCGAGCGTACGCGCAGCATGCTCGCACATATGGAGCACCGGGTCGCCGCCGCGCTGGCGTGCAGAGCGCACGCGTGTGGGCGCGGGAACGAGCACGAGCTCGTGGGGAATCTCACCTCGTGCGTGAAGGTACCGAAGAGCGGCCGCCAGCACGGCACCCACGTAGGCACGCACCGTCTGATTGTTGTATTCCTTCATCGCCACGATGAGTGACCGGCGCATGCGGTCGTACGGCCCCAACGCGAAGACCGGCATACCTAGGGTACGAGGACGGTGACTGATAAGCCGCGGCGTGGCGCGCAGCTTCTCCCGACACGGTCCGCACAACACATCGCCCGCCGCACCGCAGCCCGCGCACGAGCGCGGGATGACCAACTCCCCCAGCCCCGAAAGAAAATTCCCCAGCACCAATCATCACCCCATGATCCTTCACCCCATGAATTCTTCTGCTGCCCGCAAGACTAGGCCAAAAGCCCACCATGCGCGCGCTGAACGCATGGGAGCCGCAGCCAGGGTTTCGGGGTGCCCGAGCGCGACGAAGCGCTACTTCGCGACAATGGGCGCCGAGCGCATGCCTTGGAGGCCGGGGACCTCGCGCCAGAAGGCGGAGGTGGAATCTTCCGCGGAGACCTGCAGCGTGGCGTGTGCATCCGTGGCGAAGATGGTCGTCTGCGTCGCGGCGACGGAGACGACCGGCGCCGTGATATTGCCGCTGGGCAACGTGGACACAGCGGAGCCGTCCTGCTCGACGCGCCACACCGGAGTGTCGGGGCTCGAGGTGCCCACGACGAGGGAGCCATCCGGCTGCCAGTCGAGGGACAGGGCCATGCCGCGCAACTCGCTGGCGATTTCCGTGACGTTCGCAATGCGGTGGGCGCCGCCGTCCTCGCGCACGGTCACGCCGGTGTAGATCTTGCCGCCGATGATGAGCGCGACGCGCGCACCTGAGGTAGACAGACGCAACACGGAGATTTCGCCGTCGATATCGTCGAGCGCCGATGTATCGACTTCGGTTTCGACGATGCGGCCCGTAGCGGAGGACTGCACGAAGCGCGAGACACGTTTGCCGTCGACGACGGCCCAGGCGGCCTCGCCGCTGTTTTCGAAGGACGGCCGCGAGATGGTGCCCGCTTCCACGGAACGCTGCGGCGTGCCATCGAGATCGCCCATCAGCAGCTGCGACTTACCGTCGCCGAGCTGCGTGACAGCCGCGACGGTGCCCTCCGTCGAGATTTCCGCAGATTCGAGTCGGCCGCTGTGCCCCATTAAGCCGCCCACCGGAGTGGCGATGGTGCCGGTAACGCTCAAAATATTGCCGCCGTTGAGGGCGTAAAGGTTGCTAGCCTCGGTCGCCGCTGCGCGCGGGTTGTACTCGGCAAAGTCATCCGTGGTCATCTCGTCCATGCCCGGGACGAGGGCGGCGCCATCGGCGATGACCTTGTACGGGCCCGCGACGCCCGCGTTAGACAGCGTCCACACGAGCTCCGCGGCAAAGTGCACGCGCTCTTCTTCATCGAGACCGCTCAGGCCAGTAAAGCGGTAAGCACCGTCCTCGATGCCGGCGAAGGCCGCGTCGTTGCCCGTGAGCGTGGTCACGGCGGGCGCGAGCGTAGCGGACGGGCCTTGCATGAGCAGCGTGATGAGCTGCGAGTCCAAGGCGTCGCTGCCGGAGAATACCCAACGGCGGTCCGAGATGAGCGAGCGCTGGTCGCGGTCGAAGAAGTAAAGGCTTTCGGGTTGGTACTGATTGCGCAGCTCGTTGCGTTCGATGACGACGCCGGCGGGGAGATCGGAGATACGCCATTGCCCATCCACCATCTTCATCTTCACCGTCGCCTCATAGGCGCCATTTTCCGCGCGGTAGGCGCCGCCGTCCTCAAGTGACCCGATGACGTTGCCACGCACGGCGAAGGCGCGCTCCTCGGTGTCGGCTTCGGCTGCCGCAGACGCGGAGTTCAAGTCGATGGCGTCAACGAGAAGCACCGAGCCCCGGGGATCCCAGGACTGCGTGGCATCATCCGTGAGGAAGGCGCGTGCCGCGGCATAGTCGCCACTGGGGATGGCCGAGGCACGATAGAAGTCACGAAGCAGCAGGTCCGGCTCCTGGTCCGGCTGCGGACCAACCACGGGCACGGCTTCTTGCTGAGGGGCAAAAGAACGCAGCACCTGCGGCGCGGTATTCGACGGCAGCGTCGAGCAGCCAGCAAGGGCCACGACGCTAGCCACTGCCAACACGGTGCGTGCCGGACGGTAAAGCGACGTGCGGTGGCGCGGGTTGGGGAACACTATCATTCGCTCTCCTCCTCGGATCGGGTCGCCTTCTCCGCCAGCGTTTCCGGCTTCCGCATCTGGCCGGGAGACTCGGGCTCCTCGTCGTCGAGGTCGGCGCTGGCTGAGGCGGCTGACGCCGTGGCCTGCAGCGTGGAGCCCTCGGCCGAGCCGTCGGAGGGGGCATCGGCAAGCTCGGCCTGCACAGACGGCAGCTCGAGGGCGATGGGATCATGGTCAATCTCGGCGCTTGGGGTACGCGGCAGGATAAGGCGGAAGCGGGAGCCGACGCCGAAGATGCCCGTGGCATCGAGCGAGCCACCATGGAGGACGGCGTCCTCGCGCGCGATGGCAAGGCCCAAGCCCGTGCCGCCGGAGTGGCGCACGCGCGAGGCATCGGCACGCCAGAAGCGATTGAAGACGAGCTCTTCTTGGCCGTCCTTGAGACCCACGCCGTGGTCCGTGACGGCGATGCCCACGGCGTCCTCGGTCTCCGCGATATCGACGTCAACGGGGTTGCCCTCCGAGTGGTCGATGGCGTTGGCGAGCAGGTTGCGCAGGATGCGCTCGATGCGGCGCGAGTCGCCCTCGACCGTGACCGGGTCGTCTGGGACGTGGAAGCGCACCTCGACGCCGAGTTCCTCGGCCAGATGCGAGGTCTGCTGCCAGGCGGAGTCGACGCAGCTGCGGGCGTCGAGCTGGGCCTTAGACAGATCCGCGACGCCAGCGTCGTGGCGGGAAATCTCCAGGAGGTCCGCGAGCAGCGCCTCGAAGCGGTCAAGCTCGCGGGTCATCAGCTCCGTCGCACGGCGCGTGTGCGGCTCGAGCGAGTCAGCGTCCGCCGCAATGAGGTCCGCGGCCATGCGCACCGTGGTGAGCGGCGTACGCAGCTCGTGCGAGACGTCCGAGGTGAACTGGCGTTGCAGGTTGCCGTACTCCTCAAGCTGCGTAATTTGTTTGGACAGCTTCTCGGCCATGTCGTTGAAGGACGACGCAAGGCGGCCCATCTCGTCCTCGCCCTCAACGACCATGCGCTCCCGCAGGTGGCCGGCGGCAAGGCGCTGGGCAATGCGCGAGGCCGAGCGCACCGGCGCGATGACTTGCTGGGTGGCCAGCCAGGCAATGCCGACGAGGAGGACGACAACCACGACGGCGGCGGCAGACAGAAGGCCGCGCATGAGCGCCATCGTGGATTCCTCGGACTCCATGGACAGCACGATGTAGACCTGCGTGCCGGGGATATCCGCGTGTGCCGGGGTACCCATGACGAGCGCGTTGTAGTTGCCACCGTTGGTCTGATCGATATTCGTGAATTGATACGCGATCTGGTCTTGGGCGACGAGGCTGCGCAAGTTATCTGGGATGCGGTACCCCTCGGGCGAGGTGGTCTGCGTGCCGTCCGAGTTCTGGACGACGATGACGGGCTCGAAGGCCGCGTGGGACTCGCCATCCGAGCCAAGCTGGGTGAGCGACGCGCGCGCCGAATTGATGCGCACCTGCACGGAATTGCCGGTTCCGGTGGCGCTGATCTGCTGCTCGACCGTGATGCGGGCGCGATCGATTTCCTGCTCTGCCGCGGACAGCTTCTGGTCGATGAGCCGCTGTGTGAGGACGGAAATGAGCGCGTAGGCAAGAATGAGCATGACCACCGAGGAGGCGGCCAAAATCATGCCAATGAAGCGCACCTGCAGGGAGGAGCGCCACGAGTCGAGGAACCGGTCCTTGATCCGGCTTAAGCGAGTGAGAATGATTTACTCCCCAGCTGCACCGGCACCGACCTTGCCGGTCTTATAGCCCACGCCGCGCACGGTGAGGACGATCTGCGGGTCTTCCGGATCGTGCTCGATCTTGGCGCGCAGGCGCTGGACGTGGACGTTGACAAGGCGCGTGTCCGAAGCATGGCGGTAGCCCCACACGGACTCGAGCAGTTCCTCGCGGGTGTGAACCTGGCCGGGCTTGCGGGCCATCTCAAGGAGCAGATCGAACTCGAGCGGCGTAAGCGAGATTTCCTCCCCATCGACGCGGCGGACGGTGTGCTCCGGGACGTCGATGATGAGGTCGCCGACCTCGATGAGCTCCTGGGAGGTCGACTCCGTGCGGCGCAGGCGGGCGCGGATACGGGCGACGAGCTCCTTCGGCTTGAAGGGCTTGGTGATGTAGTCATCCGCGCCGGACTCAAGGCCCAGCACGACGTCGACGGTGTCCGTCTTCGCGGTAAGCATGACGATCGGCACTGAGGAGGTGCGGCGGATGGCGCGGCAGATATCCACGCCATTCATGCCGGGGAGCATAAGGTCGAGCAAAATGAGGTCCGGCTGGTGCTCCTCAAAGGCCGGTACGGCTTGCGCGCCGTCGGTCACGGCAATGGGCTCAAGCCCCTCCGATTCCAGGACGATAGTGAGCATTTCCGAGATTGCCGGATCATCGTCGACGACCAAAATCTTAGGGGCCACAGTAAACCTCGTCTCCTTCTCAAATGTGGCGCTGCCTGCACAGCGCCTCTATCCCGCACTGCCCACCCACAGTGGCACGCGACCTCCCGCCAACCGGCGTGGTCGCACACTGAGGGCATGCAGCGTTTCCTACCCAGTATGTCGGATCGGAGCGCCCCGCGCGATGAGCGGCGCGCGTGCCTTCCCCATGCTGGGACTTTCAGGGCCGCCTAGATCGCGTCCTCGCTGCCAGCGCCGAAAAGCGCGCGCACGGCCTCGATGACGCGGTCGGCATCGCTGGTCACAAGCCACGGCCCGCCCCACTCTGCGGCGGCCAGGCGCCGGTAGGCTGCGGCCGTATGCGCCTGCAGCGCGTCGTCTTTTTCGTATTCGTCCTTAGCGCGCGTCGCGTCCTGTGCGGCGCGACCCGCGGCACGCTCGGCTGCGAGGGCCACGTCCGTGTCCAAGAAGATCTGCAGGTCCGGGTGCGGAAGCTTCAAGCGGCCGAACTCCAGATCGTAGACCCACTGCACGACTTCAGGGTTGCCCTCGGCGCCGCCCAGGCGCGCGGAGGAGTACGCAGCGTTCGACGCGACGTAGCGGTCGAGTATGACCAGCTCCCCGTCGCGCGGCGCGATGTCGTCGCGCGCGCCACAGCGGTCGAGCGCAAAAAGCGTCGCCATGGCGTACGGCGACTGTGTCATATCCCCCATGCGCCCATAGAGCGCCTCACGTGCGAGCTGCGCATGAATGGACACCTCGTAGCGCGGGAAGGCGATGACGCGCACCGGCACGTCGAGTGCCTCACGTAGGCGACCGACGAGAGTGTTCTTGCCCGCTCCGTCGATTCCCTCGATGGCGACAATCATGGCGTTCCTTTCCCTGTTGTCCTGCACAGCTTTCCTGCACAGCTTTCCTGCACAGCTTTCGTGCGGATTCGTGCGCGCGGCATTTTCAGCGTGCGCGCGATATCCTCCCCGCACTATACGGCGCAACGACACCGCGTACAGCGATAGCCTCGAGCCACAGAGGGGTAGCTCGCGAGAGACGTTGACACCCCCATGCGTTCAGCCTTCTGCCCTGCATACAACGGTGTAATCCCCGCTCCGGCGCACTCCGAGCGACTATTCGCCCTCGCGCGCCGTGTCACGGCGGTCCCTAGGACAAAGCCTCGGTGAAGGGCTCGAGATCCACCTCATCCTCAACGGATTCCAGCAGCTCCGCAGCCTTTTCATGTAGTTCCTCGTCGCCAGAACCGGCGAGCGAACGAATGAACGGGTATTCGGTAATAATCTCCCCCGCCGTAAAAGGCGCGCCGGCCCAAATGGCGGCGATCGTCGCCGCAGCAAGGCCGTTGCTTCCCTCGTCACCAGAGGCATCGCCGCTGGCAGCAAGCATAACGGCGTCACGCACGGCCTCCACGATATCCTCATCTTCGAGGTCGGCCAGCTCATCGAGGAAGTCTGTATTCACGTCAGAGCTGAGGATGTGCTCATCCCAGGTACTCATATTCTCTCCTTTATCAAAGGTCTAGGCCAGACGGCGACCATGGTATTGTCGTTACCAACTTGTTACCACAGTCATGTCACGAGAGGAATACCGCAGGTGAAAGCCGATACGCGCCGCGCGCTCATCTTCATCGTTGTCGGTGTGCTTCTTGCCGCCGGCATCGGTGCAGTTGTGTGGCGCCTCGGGACCCCAGGGTCCTCTTCCTCTGATCCTGCCATGAATGAGGCCGTCGGCGCCGGTGACATAGACCTACGCAGCACCCAAGCTGCGGGTGACGATGTGCACGACCACGTCTACGCCACGGAAACCGGTGATAGCAGCAAGTCTGGCCGCAACGTGGCACCGCTGGCGGATGACCCTTTCTTGGCACCAAACGCCGTGTTCAACACGAAGAAGCTGGATGCCAACCCCACCACGTATTACCGCCCGGGCAATATCAGCGACGGCACCGTCCTGCCCACGTCAACCCGCGGCCCCTCGGCACGGACGCAGATTCCCGCCACCATGGCGCCTGGTGCGACTGCGGCCCCCACGACTGTCATCACCGCGGTGACGGGCGACCTGCACCCGGGCGCGCCGACTTCCATTGGTACCTTGCCCACCAATGCGCCGGCCCCCGCGCCTAGCCCACGCGACTCCACGTCCAGGTCTGATGACCCGGCTCCGGCGCCCACCCATGCGCCCACGTCACAGCAGCCGACGCCGCGGCCCACCATTGAGATCCCCACGGATAAGCCGACAGAAGGCCCCACGCGTGACGAGGACACGCCTGCTACCTCGACGGACGAGACCACTCCGGTCGAGCCCACGGAGACCACAAGCACGCAAGACACGCCGACGACCGCCACGAACGGCCACACCTCGCCGGCGAACGAACCCACGAGCGCCGACTCGCCACAGCCCACGGCTGACTCCCCCACCGCTGAGACCACCGGCGTGCACACGACCACGCAGGCGGATCCGCAAGAGCCCACGGAGCTGGCCAACTAGCGCGCACCAAGAACGCATTCGGCCCCGCTGTCTCCTTCGTTGTCAACGAAGGAAAGGCAGCGGGGCCATGGGCGTGTGCGGCGCCGTACGCGACCGGAACGAGGCGCGAACTAGGCGCGCGCGACGAAGAGCTGTGCCGGGGCGGCGGCAGCGGAGTCAACGGTGACCGTGACGGGACCGTCCGTAACGGGCAGCCAAGCGGCCTCGCCCGGAGCCAGAGAGGTCTCACCCAGCGTCACGGTGCCGTGCGTGCACAGCGCGATGGCCGGGCCGGTGGGGTTGAGCGTGCCCGTGG
This sequence comes from Corynebacterium phoceense, assembly GCF_900092335.1. Taxonomy (GTDB): domain Bacteria; phylum Actinomycetota; class Actinomycetes; order Mycobacteriales; family Mycobacteriaceae; genus Corynebacterium; species Corynebacterium phoceense. The sequence goes on along the minus strand of NZ_LT596208.1, from coordinate 47,028 downwards.
CACCAGCCGGCAACTCGTAGCGGTCGACGGTGAACTCGTCGGCCGGGGTGATGTATTCCTCGGCCACCGTGGCGGCCACAGAAAGGCCATCGCCCAGCTGTTGCGGGTGCACACGCGGCTCCTCGAGCGCGGCGAATTTGAGGACCTTGACGAGCTCGGGCACATCGACGTACTTGGGCGTCAAACCGCCACGCAGCACGTTATCCGAGTTCGCCATGACCTCCACGCCGAGGCCGTGGACGTAGGCGTGGAGCTGGCCTGCGTCGAGATAGACAGCCTCGCCCGGCGCGAGCTCGATGTGGTTGAGCAACAGCGCGCCCAGCACGCCGATATCGCCCGGGTACTGCTCGTTGATGTGGAGGACCGTATCCATGACGCGCGACATCCAGCCTTCCGGCACGCGCGGGGCCGCAGCGACGATGGCGTCGATGAGCTCGCGGCGTGCGGCAGAGGGAATGGTAATCCACGTCGTAAACAGCGCACGCAGGTTACCTTCCTCCGCGTCCGGGGTCTCCTCCGGCGAAAGCATGGACTGGTAGCGGTCGAGCTCCGGGCACTCGAGAGCAGCGAAGAGCTCGCGCGTGCGCGCCAGCGGGCGGAAGCCCGCCATGGCGTAGAAGGGGCTGAGCGCAATGATGATCTCCGGCTTGTGGGAGCCGTCCTTGTAGTTGCGCTTCGCGTCATCGAGCGCGATGCCCAACGCATTCTCACGGGCAAAGCCTTCCGCGGCCTGCTCCGGTGAGGGGTGCGCCTGCAAGGACAAGACGTCGTCTGCTGCCAAAATCTTCATGAGGAACGGCAGGCCGCCGGCCCACGGTGCGACGCTGCGCGGGTCCGCGTCGATGACCTCGTCAAGGCGCGCGCCCGTCTCCGCGAGCGTCGAGGGATCCCCAGGGTGGGCGCCGTACCACAGCTCGGCGAGGGGCTGGCCCGAAGGCTCAGAGCCCACGAGCTCGGGGATGAGCGTCCGTGAGCCCCAGGAATAGCGGCGTGCGGCAGGGACAATCTTGTCCATGAAGTCTCCTCTCAATCCGAGCTAGTGCTCGGAGGCATGAAAAGCTGTCGCGGCTAGGGCGCGCACAAGCAACTGCAAGGGATGTGCTGCGGCCGTAGAAGCCGTGACTGCGATATACGTGGGCGGCGTCGTTGACGCGCTGGAACCGGAATATTCAGCGGAATCCGGTTCTTCAACCGACGCCATAGGATAATCCTGACTCGGGGCACCCGCCAAGCCCTGCGGGCTCTCGGGTGCGCCATCCCAGATAAGCACCTTTGACAGTACCATTGGCGGACCGTCAAGGAAGGGATCGTAGAACGGGTCGGCGCGATCCGCGCCCTGTCCCGTGCTCTCCGCGGCGCGGCGCTCGAGCACCGCCGGGACCAGCTCCGGCTCGACGTAGGTGCCGCCCAATCCGCCTGCCGCCCACAGCGCCGCGGCGACCTGCGCCACGGCACCGCCAGTGTGGATAACGTGCGTTCCTTCCACGGCGTTGCGCAGCGCACGCGCAGGGTTGACCGCCGCGTCACGCTCCGGGGAGAGCGTCTCCAGTTCCTGGTCGAGCTCGTCCGCCAGCCCCACGAGGTACTCCGTGGTCACCGTCGCCGGCTGATGGAAGGCATGGAAGATAGCCTCCAGTCCCGCGATATAGCGCGCGGGCGAGGTTCCTTCGGCCGTGGGCAGGGCCTCGATGATAAGCGTGCCCTCCCACACATCCGAGACGCGGTAGTAGGGACCCGCGCACACGGCAACGAGGTACGTGGAGAGCGGGTAGTCGANCGACCACTGTGTCGAGTGCTCCCACGAAGGCGGGCAGCTGTTGCGTCACCACAACGGGAACACCGGTCTGCTGGTCCGCCACACATTGCGCGCACGCGCGCGCCACAGCGTCCGTGGGCAGCAGGACGACGGCGCGCGGTGTCGCACCAAAGAGCAAGGATTCCAGGGCGGAGGTTGCCCCCGACAAGACGCGTACCTGGGCGCCTTCGTGCGCGACGTCGAAGAAGCGGACGGTTTCCGGGTCATAGTCGCTGGAACCAGACCAGTATCCCGGCTCCGCAGCCTCGTGAGAACCGTCACCGCCCAGCTCGGGGCGGTCCTCCCAGTTCGAAGTGTTCATGGTCCCCCACCCTATACTGATCTCCCATGACATATCCTGTGATTTTGGTAGGCGGCGGCCCCGGCACATGGGACCTCATCACCGTCCGTGGCCTGCGCGCGCTCGAGCAAGCAGAGGTCATCCTCGCCGATCACCTCGGGCCTGCCGCACAGCTCGAGGATTTCCTCGATACCTCCGAGAAAGAGATCATCGATGTTTCCAAGCTCCCCTATAGGAAATCCATCTCGCAGGAGAAGATCAACGAGCTGCTCATCGAGCACGCTCGCGCCGGCAAGCGCGTCGTGCGTCTCAAGGGCGGCGATCCTTATGTCTTCGGCCGCGGCTTCGAGGAGCTGCAGGCGCTCACGAACGCAGGCCTTGCCTGCGAGGTCGTCCCCGGCGTCACCTCCGCGATTTCCGTCCCGGCGCTCGCAGGCGTGCCCGTCACCCAGCGCGGCGTCGTCCACGCCTTCACGGTCGTCTCCGGCCACCTCGCCCCCGGCCATCCCAAGTCCCTCGTGGACTGGGAGGCGCTCGCCCGCTCCGGCGCCACGCTCAGCGTCATCATGGGAGTGAAGAACGCCGGGAAAATCGCCGAGGCCCTCCTGGCTGGCGGTCGTCCCGGGTCTACCCCGGTCGCCGTCATTCAGGAGGGCACCATGTCGGGTGAGCGCACCTTCCGCACCACGCTCGAGGGGCTGGGCGCACTCATGGAGGGCGAGGCCATCGCCCCGCCCGCCGTTTACGTCATCGGCGAGGTCGCCGGACTGTAGGCATACTCCCGCGCGCTTGCCGATGCCCCCTCACGCGCAGCGTCGTCTTCTCCCTCGCGCGCAGCGTCATCTTCTCCCTCGTCCGCCGCAGGCTCCACGGTATCCGCTTCCTTGCGCGCCGCCCGGTAGGCCAGCGTGCCGCGGACGGTGAGCGTCACACCCACCACGCCGAGGGCCACGAGGACCCACGCCGGCGCATCGACGACCTTGGGCACGTTGAGCACGACAATGGCCGTGCCCACCACCCCGCCCAGCGCGACCGGGTTAATACGCGAGATAAGCCACGCTGCGATAGGCGCCGCGATAACGCCACCCACGAGCAAAGCCGCGACGGCCGCAGCGTGCGCGACGATCTCGTCCCACAGTCCCAGCACGAAACCGAGCGTCGCACCCAAGGTCACGAGGAACTCCGAGGCGCTCACCGTGCCCACAATGCGACAGGGCTGCTCGCGGCCGATCGCCATGAGTGTCGACGTGGACACCGGGCCCCAGCCGCCGCCACCAGTGGCGTCGACGAAGCCACCCACGCTGCCCAGCCCAATGAGGAAGGGCGTCGAATGCATGCGTCCGGCCTGAGGGTCGCGGCGCACGCGGCCGCGCGAGAAGCGCCACACGAGGTTGCAGCCAATCGCAGTGAGGATGGCCCCGGTCACCGGCGCCGCCGCATCCGTGGAGATCCGCGACAGGACCGTCGCTCCCAGGAATCCGGCAATGCCGCCGGGCACGCCAAGGCGCACCACCGTGGGCCAGTGCACGTTGCCAAAGCGCCAATGGGAGGCACCGGAGACCAACGTGGTGCCCAACTCTGCCGCATGCACGATGGCGGACGCCTGTGCAGGGCCAAGGCCCGCGAGCAACAGCACCGTCGTGGACGTGACGCCAAAGCCCATGCCAATGCCACCGTCGACCAGTTGCGCGGCGAAGCCCGCCAGTGCAATAAGAATAAGCGTGCGCATATTAATTCCTTACTGTGACAGAGGTAGCGTGGCCCCGCAACGGGAAGCGCACGGGGGCGACTTGTCCGCTGTGACGGGCATGGCCCACCCTGGGGGCGCCACCGCGCGCACGGGCCGCGACAATGGGCGCAAGTGCCGCGCCGAGGGGCTCAGGAACGCCGCCGTCGTAGGTCTTTCCAATGCGATGCACGCCGCGCGGCTCGAGCAGGTCAAGTAACAGGCCCGGCGCGACGAAGAGCGGGAGCACCTCGGCGCTGCCATGCGTCGCACACTGGGCATCCACGCCGGCCAGGCCATACGGGGTGCCCGCCGCCTTCGTGGCGAAGATGCACGAGGTCGACTGCCCCGTGAGATCCCCCACGCGCACCGCGAGCCGCTCGACAGCGGCGTTGGCCTGCGCATTCGAAGAACCCACGGAATAGATCACGAGGTGCGCGCTCGGATCGTGCACGCGAGCTGCAAGCAGCGCCGCGATATCGGAACCCGTGCCCAGCACGGGCGCGACGCGCAAGTCCACGCCGGTGAGCTCAGAGGCTTCCGCCGCAACCGTGGGCACGTCCACGCGGGCGTGGTAGCCCTCAGTAAAGAGCAAGGGAACGACCGTTGCCTGCGTCTCGCCGGCCAAGGCGAGCGTGAGGGCGGCATCGGCAAGCGTGGGCGCGGTGAAGTCCAAGTACGCGGCGCGGGTGACCTCGCCGGTGAGATCTTCGGTAGCCCGGGCGAGCTCCTCTACTGCACCGGCCGCGGCAGGGTGCCGCGAACCGTGGGATAAGACGATGATCGCCATGACGGGGAATCCTTTATGACTGGGGACGGGCGGAATGTCCGTGCCGGCGCAGGGAGTCCTGCAGGGCTTGGGCAGCGGACGGGGTGGCGGACGCCGCCACGGGGGCGTCGTCTTGGCCGTGGAACATGACGGAGAAGACGCGCAGGCACGCGCTGCAGCGCCACGCGAAATCGCCTTCCTCATCCGGGAAGAGCGACTCGGACGCGCAGTACGGGCAGTACGCCGGGTGGTTGCGGTTCGGGTTGGGCTCGCGGCGGAAACGCATTACTTCAGCAGCTCCTCGTCGGCGCGCACGACCCAGTCACGGAACTGCTCGCCGGGCTCGCTGTTCTCCTTGAAGTTCGTGACGACGCGGGTGACGTACTCGCCCACCTCATCCGCGATGACCTTGTGGCCGCGCAGCTTGCGACCCCAGGCCTCCTCGCCCAAGCCGAGCGCGCCGCCCAAGTGCACCTGGAAGCCCTCAACGCGGTTGCCCTCGTCGTCCGTGACGGTCTGGCCCTTGAATCCGATATCGGAGACCTGCGAGCGAGCGCACGCGTTAGGGCAGCCGTTGAGCGAGATGGAAATCGGCACGTCGAGGTCGCCCACACGCTCCTCGAGCTCATCGACGAGCTGGATGGCGCGCGCCTTCGTCGTCGCGTGCGCGAGCTTGCAGAACTCCAGGCCGGTGCAGGAGATGATGCCGCGGCGGAACTCGGAGGGTTCCGGGTACAGGCCGGTCTCATTAAGCGCAGCCTTGAGCGGCTCGATGACTTCTTCCTTGATATCGAGGAAGAGCAATTCCTTCATGGGCGTGGTGCGGATGCGCTCGACGCCGAAGCGCTCCGCGACGTCCGCGATGGCGATGAGCTGCTCACCCGTCGCGTGGCCGACCGTCGGCTTGACACCCACGTAGTAGTTGCCGTCCTGTTGCTTGTGGACACCGAGGTGGTCGCGATTGCCCAGGTGCGGGGCGACCGGCTCCGCGCGCTCGAGCGGCGCGTCAAGGTACTCGGTTTCGAGCACCTCGCGGAACTTGTCGATGCCCCACTCGGCGACGAGGAACTTGAGGCGCGCGCGGTTACGCAGACGGCGGAAGCCATAGTCACGGAAGATGCTCACCACACCGTGCCAGACCTCCGGCACGCGCTCAAGCGGGACGAAGACGCCGAGCGAGCGCGCGAGCATGGGGTTGGTGGACAAGCCGCCGCCCACGAAGCAGTCGAAGCCCTTGCCGAGCTCGGGGTGCTCGCGACCGACGAAGGCGATGTCCTGAATCTCGTGCGTCACGTCCTGACGGGCGTTGCCGGAAATCGCGGTCTTAAACTTGCGGGGCAGGTTCTGCACGTCGTCGGAGAGCAGGTACTTCTCCGTAATCTGGTCGATAGCCCAGGTGCCGTCGATAATCTCGTCTTCCGCGACGCCGGCGACGGGCGAGCCGAGGATGACGCGCGGGACGTCACCGCAGCCCATGAGCGTGGACAGGCCCACCTTCTCCAGCTTCTCCCAGATAGTGGGGACGTCCTCGATCTGGATCCAGTGCAGCTGAATATTCTGGCGGTCCGTAAAGTCCGCGGTCGAGCGGGCGTAGTCGCGCGAAATCTCGCCCACGGTGCGCAGCTGCTCCGGGGTGACGCGGCCTCCGTCGAAGCGCACGCGCATCATGAAGTACTCGTCCTGCAGCTCGGTATTGCTCAGCGTGGAAGTGAGCTCGCCGCCTAGGTTCTGCTTGCGCTGGGTATAGAGGCCTAGCCACTTAAAGCGTGGCGCCAGGTCTTCGGCCGGGATGGAGCTAAAGCCCTCCTTGGAGTAAATGTCGATGACGCGCTGGCGCGCGGACAGGCCCGGGTCCTCCTGCTTAATGACCTCGTCCTGGTTCAGCGGCTCGGTGCCGTCAATCTTCCACTGGCCTTCCGGCTTCTTTTTCCTTGTGCGGGGCGTGCGCTCGCGGGTCGCGGTCGTCATGGGGTGCTGTCTCCTGAATGCTCATCGATGCCGCCGTGTGCGAGTGGCGGTCACGTGCGTTGTGCTGTGTTTTTGTCGTTCCGGCGGCGCGGGATATATGGCCCACGCCACAACTGGATTGGCAACCACGCTAGTGAAACAACATGGTTCAAACAATATAGACAGCTTGGTCTTTAAAATTCATACCGTATTACCTGCCACTTTGGGACGAATGAAATTGGGGGACTTGCCCACCCACGCAAAGATGAGTTCAATAGGACGCGCATACCGTATGCCCCTAGCCTGGGCATTCGGCACTATGATGGATATATTTATGAACAGATACGTCTAGTTGCGCACCGAAGCACTAGACACGAGACCACTGTGGAAAGGGATCTTTCATGACTTCACCCCTGCGCGTCGCCGTCATTGGCGCTGGCCCTGCCGGAATTTACGCCTCCGACATCCTCGTCAAGAAACTCTCCGGCAACGTCCAGATTGACCTCATCGAGCAGATGCCGGCCCCCTTCGGCCTCATCCGTTACGGCGTGGCTCCGGACCACCCGCGCATCAAGGGCATTATCAAGTCCCTCCACCGCGTCATGGAAACCGAGCAGATCCGTCTGCTCACCAATATCCACGTCGGCCGCGACGTGACTGTCGAGGAACTCCAGGACTACTACGACGCTATCGTCTTCGCGACGGGCGCCGTGGGCGACCGCCACCTCAACATCCCAGGCGTCGACCTCGAAGGCGTCCACGGCGCCGGCGAGTTCGTGGGCTTCTACGACGGCAACCCGCGCTTCAAGCGTGACTGGGACCTCTCCGCTACCGAGGTCGCCGTCGTCGGCGTGGGCAACGTTGGCCTCGACGTCGCCCGCATCCTCGCGAAGACGGGCGACGAGCTCCACGTCACCGAGATCGCGGACAACGTGTACGAGTCCCTGAAGAAGAACAAGGCAGAGACTGTCCGCGTCTTCGGCCGCCGCGGCCCAGCCCAGGCAAAGTTCACCCCGCAGGAGCTCAAAGAGCTCGACCACTCCCCGACTATCAACGTCGTTGTCGACCCAGAAGACATCGACTACGACGAGGCCTCACTGGAAGCTCGCTCTAACTCCAAGTCCCAGGACCTCGTGTGCCAGGTGCTCGAGCAGTACGCCATCCGCGAGCCTAAGGAGGCTCCGCACACGCTGCAGATTCATCTCTTCGAGCAGCCCGTGGAAATCCTGGGCGAAAACGGCAAGGTGACCGGCATCAAGACCGAGCGCACCGCCCTCAACGGCGACGGTTCCGTCTCCGGCACCGGAAAGTTCACCGAGTGGCCGGTCCAGGCCGTCTACCTCGCCGTCGGCTACCGTTCGGACCCGATCGAGTCCGTGCCGTTCAACGATGACCGCCACGTCATCAACAACGACGGCGGCCACGTCACCTCCCTCGACGGCGAGGTCGTCCCTGGCCTCTACGCCACCGGCTGGGTCAAGCGCGGCCCCGTGGGCCTTATCGGCAACACCAAGTCCGACGCCACCGAGACCATCGGCATGCTCGTCGCCGACTATGAGGCAGGCAAGCTCTCCCACTCCCACGGCGAGGACTTCACCGAGCTGCTCAAGGATAAGAGCGTGGACTACCTCACCTGGGACGGCTGGAAGAACCTCGATGCCGCCGAGCGCGCCGCAGGCGAGGCCGAAGGCCGCGAGCGCAAGAAGTTCGTCGAGTGGGAAGACATGGTCTCCCAGTCGCACAACTACCAGATCTAGGCTTTCCAGCCCCGACACCACCGCCGCCCCGCGGTCCGCTTCGTGCGGACGGCGGGGCGGCGCGGTATTTTCTGCACCCCGGTCGAGTGCACGGGGGTCGTCTTTGGGTTGTATGGCTTCAGGCCGGCAGCGAGGGCCTGAGATGATAAAACTCACAGTACACAAAACCGCCGGCCTGGAAACCAGGACGGCGGCGAGCGGCGCGAAGCGAGCTACGCGCGAATGATGGCGAGGACCTCGTCAACGATTGCTTGGACTTCCTCGGCGGTCTTGGCCTCGACGTTGAGGCGCAGGAGCGGCTCGGTGTTGGAGGCGCGCACGTTGAACCAGGCCTCGGTATCCTTGAGCTGCACGGTCACGCCATCGAGCTCGTCAACGGACTCGATCTTGTCAGCCAGCGCGTCGAGCACGGCCTGCGTCGCTGCCTTCTGGTCGGCGACGGTGGAGTTGATCTCACCGGAGGCCTCGTAGCGAGAGTAGTCCGCCATGAGCTCGGAGAGCGGCTTGTCGGACTCGCCCAGGGCCGCCAGGACGTGCATCGCGGCGAGCATGCCGGAGTCCGCGTTCCAGAACTCCTGGAAGTAGTAGTGCGCGGAGTGCTCGCCACCGAAGACGGCCTTCTCCTTGGCCATCTGAGCCTTGATGAAGGAGTGGCCCACACGCGTGCGCACGGCCTTGCCGCCGTTCTCCGCGATCATCTCCGGCACCGTCTTCGAGGTGATGAGGTTGTGGATGATCGTCGCACCCGGGAATTTCTTGAGGTAGCGCTCTGCAACGAGCGCGCAGATAGCCGAGGGGCTCACCGGGTGGCCCTTCTCGTCCACGACGAAGCAGCGGTCCGCGTCACCGTCGAAGGCCAGTCCGATATCGGCGCCTTGCTCGACGACGAACTTCTGCAGGTCGACGAGATTCTTCGGATCCAGTGGGTTGGCCTCGTGGTTAGGGAACGTGCCGTCGAGCTCGAAGTAGAGCGGGCGCAGGTCGAAGGGCAGGCCCTCGAATACCTCGGGGACGGTGTGGCCACCCATGCCATTGGCGGCATCGGCAGCAATGACGAGCGGACGGGACGCCTCGAGCGGCACCAGGCCGCGCAGGAACGCCGCGTAGTCCGGCAGGACCTCGCGCTCGGTGATGGTGCCAGGCGCACCGTCGAAAGCGGGCACGCCCTCGACGAGCATGTCCTTGATGGTCTCCAGACCGGTCTCCTGGCCCACCGGCACGGCGCCAGCGCGGCAGAGCTTAATGCCGTTGTACTTGGCCGGATTGTGGGAGGCGGTGAACATCGCGCCCGCGTGGTTCAGGGAACCTGCCGCGAAGTACAGCTCGTCGGTGGACGTGAGATTCAGCTTGATGACGTCGAGGCCTTGGGAGACGACGCCCTCCGCAAAAGCCTGGGACAGCGCCGGCGAGGACGGGCGCATGTCGTGGCCGATGGCGACGGTGGTCTCACCCTCGCCGCGCAGGATGGACGCGTACGCCGCACCCGTGTCCCGAACGAGGTCTTCGTCGATATCCTCGCCCACGACGCCACGCACGTCATAAGCCTTAATCACTGCATTGAGCTGTTCACGAGTTCGCATAAGCCCCAAGTGTAGCCCCCATTTTCGGCAAACCGAACACGCGACGGCCCGGCGTCACACTTAGCCAGCGTCTTTATGGCGAGCTTTCAGCTATTCCCCAGGCTGTCCAGGCTCCCGAGCGTCGCTCGCGTCCGCGTCGTCCGCATCCGGGACGACGTGGAGATGCGCGCGCCGCGCCGCCCGCACGTCAGCCACGCGCCGCATGCGGAAGACCGGGTGATTAGACCGCGCCGGATCCGCACCATCAAAGGTGGGCTCGTAGTCGATGGGATCGCGCGCGCCCTCATCGTTTACTTCATCCGTGACGCGTCCGCCGGCGCCGACGGCCTCGGCTAATGCTAGGAGATCATCGTCATCATCGAGCTCCACGCGGTCCACGCGTACGAGTTCCCAGCCATGCGGCGCAGTAATCCGCGAGGAGTGGTGTTCGCACAGGTCCCAGCTGTGCGGATCTTTCTCCTCGCTCAGGGGACCCACGACGGCGGTTTGCTCCGCGTAGGCATACGTGAGCGTTGCTACGGCAGGGCGGCCGCAGCCAGGACGCGAGCAGTGTCGTTCGGCGGGTCGTTGGTGAGTCACGGTCCCCTAGTCTAGTGCCCACCGGCCCAAAGTTGGGCAGGCCCGCGCGCGGCGTGGTTGCCTCCGCGACGTGTGTGCGCCGCCTACAATCTACGGCCATGACCACCGCGCGCCCCCACATTCGCCCGTTCCGTGACCGGCGTGGACGCGGCGCGCGCGGGCCCCTTCTCCCCCAGCAGAGCCCGCGCTTCCGCAGCCGCTCCGAGCTTTTCGATGCCGCCGTGCTTGAGGCTTACGCACCCCTCCAGAATTCCTATGCCCGGGAGCTCTCCGGCGTGGACATCGCCGTCGACACCGTGCCACGCATGCGCCTGCGTGCCGATATGACGGTTCTGCCGGATGAAATAATCGCTGACGGCCCAGTGCCGCTGGGGCGTCTGCTTCCCGCCGGCGTCGACGTCCGGGGACGTCCCACACGCGCCCGCTTCGTCGTTTTCCGCATGCCCATTGAGGAGCGCACCACCAACCACGCCGAGCGCGCAGAGCTGCTGTCCACCGTGCTCACCGCGCTTGTGGCGACGTACCTCAACGTCGAGCCGCAGGATATCGACTCTCGGTTCAACTGGTAAGCGTCACGCTCTAACTGCAGAAAACCCGAAAAATCCCCTTTCAGGGACCTTCACCGTCGCGCTCGCCTTGTGGCGAGCGCTTTTATACGCCGCGTACGCGGGCGTTTAGCCTATTTGGCGCTTGAGGCGGCGACGCTCGCGGTCCGAGAGCCCGCCCCAAATTCCAAAGCGCTCGTCGTGTTCGAGTGCGTATTCCAAGCACTCATCGCGCACTGCGCAGGCTTGGCAGATGCGCTTCGCCTCACGCGTCGAGCCGCCCTTCTCTGGAAAGAAAGCTTCCGGGTCGGTCTGCGCGCACAGCGCCTGGTCTTGCCACTCTTGCTCAACAGCGCCAAAGAGTTCATCCAACGACAGCGCCGCCGCAGCAGCGCCACGGAGATTGGCGTTATTAGCCATGTCGTCCACGCCGTTTTCCTTTCTCCGTTGGTCGTATCCGCCACGGGCTGCGCCTACAACGCGCCCGGGGGACCTTGTTCTGATTCCAAGGGCGGCGGGGCCCATCCTCCCACAGACGGTGATGTCGATGGAGAGTCACTGCTCCCGCCGCGCTTTCTTACACACTTGTGATTTAACCCGCCGCCACTAAATATCGTCAACCTGCGGGAGCTGTTTTTTACCTGAGAACCACGAACGTGCAGCTCGTTTTTAACATCCGCCACATTGATCACAATAAAACCATTCAGGGGGCAAAAGCCGGGGGTACTACATCTAGTGGCAGCAAGGATCGACACTCACAATTTCGCACAATCCTCGGCGTGTCGCACCACTGCGCCGAAAAACTTCCCCCCCCTTTCGACACGCAGCCCGCGACGCACGAAAGGCCCAACCCGCAGCTACAGGGATTGGACCTTTGCATGGCCGCGCCCGCACACCGGGCTGGGCGTTTTAGGCGTCAGAGCTAAAGCGCACGCCTGCGTCCGGAATCTGCACACCCGGAAAGACGCGCATGCCGCCTTGCAGCTCGCAGCGCGCACCAATGGTGGCGCCTTCGCCGATGACGCAATTGTCGATGTGCGCGTTCGCACCCACGTGGACGCCCGAGGCGAGGATGGAGTTCGTGATGACGGCGCCCGGCTCGATGGTCACTCCGTCAAAGACAACGGTGCCGTCGATACGGCAGCCCGCACCGACCTCCGAGCCGCGACCCACCGCGGTACCCGAGAGCAACAGCACACCACCGGCGATGCCCGCCGAGGGATCGACGAAGGACTCGCCGGTGTGGCCCTCGAGGAGCGGCGACGGCGCAATGCCACGCACGATGTCGGACGAGCCACGCACGAAATCATCCGGGCGGCCCATATCGCGCCAGTAGGAGTTGTCCACGTGGCCGAAGACGCGCTTGCCTGCCTCGAGCAGCTGCGGGAAGGTCTCGCGCTCCACGGAGACCACGCGGTCGGCCGGGATGGACTCGATGAGTTCCTTCTTGAACACGTAGCAGCCCGCGTTGATCTGGTTCGTGGGCGGATCCTCGGTCTTTTCCAGGAATGCCGTGACCTGGCCGTTGGAATCCGTGGGCACGCAACCAAAGGCGCGCGGATCGGACACATTAAGAAGGTGCATGGTGAGGTCTGCATCCTTCTCCTCGTGCGCAGCGAGGATGCCATTCAAGTCCATGCCAGAGAGCACATCGCCGTTGAAGACCATGACGGTGTCATGGCGCAGCTTATCGTAGACGTTGCGAATGCCGCCGCCGGTGCCCAGAGCGGTCTCCTCGACGACGTACTCAATGTCGAGCCCGAGCTCCGAACCGTCGCCGAAGTATTCCTCGAAGACCTCTGCCTTAAACGACGTGGACAGTACGACGTGCTCGATGCCCGCGGACTTGATGCGCGCCAGCAAGTGCTGGAGGAAAGGGTAGTTCGCCGTGGGCAGCATCGGCTTCGGCGTACTGATTGTCAAGGGGCGCAGACGCGTACCGCGGCCACCCACGAGGATGACTGCGTCTACTGCAGGAGCAACCATGAAATAAATAATCCTTGTCTTCAGGGATGTCTATCGCGAAAGAGTTTAGCCCTTTCGCGCCGTAGCAACGGCGTAGCACGCCCGCAGACGCAGCCCTATTTTGAGAGCCCAGCGCACAGGTGCCTGCCACCATGCCGGATGACGGTCCGCCTGGAAGCGATAGGCCGAGTCGTGATGAGCACGCAGCATGGCGCCCGCATGCGCCTGCGTCGAGTGCCCTTTGGCGTGCGTGATGATGGCCTCGGGACAAAAGACGTTTTCCCAGCCCGCCCGCGTAAAGCGGTCGCCCAAGTCAACGTCTTCGAGGTACATGAAGTAGCGCTCGTCGAAGCCGCCGATGGCCTCAAACGCATCCCAGCGCACGAGCACGCACGAACCCGACAGCCAGCCGGTGATGCGTTGGCGCGTCATGTCCGCGTCATTGCGGTAGGCCTTCGACCACGGATTGGACGGCCACACGGTACCAAAGAGCGCATGGCCGATACCGGTGGCCAGCGTAGGAATGGCGCGGGCGGACGGGTAATTCGTGCCATCCGGCTCCACGATGCGCGGCCCCACCGCCGCCGCGCGCGGCCAGGCCTCCGCGCAGGCGATGAGCGCGTCGAGCGCCCCGTCCCCGAAGGTGACGTCAGGGTTGGTAATGAGGAAGAAGTCATCGCGAATAACGCCCTCGGCAGCGAGCTCGCGCAGGCGCGCGGCGCCCGCGTTCATGCCGCCGCCGTAACCGATGTTTCCGCCCGTGTCGAGGAGCTCAACGTTGGGGCGCTGGGCCGCGGCGGCCTGAGGCACGCCATCGGTGGAGCCATTATCGGCGAGGACCACGACGGCATCGGCAGCCGTGGCAGCGGGCAGTGAATCCAGGCATGCGGCAAGGTAGTCCCCCGGTGAGAATGTCACCGTGACTACTCCTAATGGCCGCTGCGACCCCGCGTGTGCATGTTTCACAATGCGGACAACTCTACACTGCACTGCACCGATCTAATACGTGACAATCGCCATGTCCGTTAAAAAGATCGGGTCTCACTCGCCTACACTGCTTCACAGTTCACCTTGTCTACCTTTTCTATAGAAAGCGATCCTCCGTGAGCCCTGACATGCCACGCCCCGTGCGCGATATTAAACCCGCGCCGACTCGGGCTCGCAGCCTCACCCAAGCCGGTTCCACCTCCCTCAAAGTGGTCCTGGCCGTCGTCGCCGTGCTCGTCATGCTCGTCTCCGGCACCGGCTATGCCCTCGTGGGACGCCTCGGTGGTGAACTCGGCTCCATCGACAACCTGTCGCTGGGCAACGGTGACAAGGGCTTCAAGGACGGCAACAACGCTGACGGCGCCATGGACATCCTCCTCGTCGGCTCCGACTCTCGCGTTGACGCCCAAGGCAATACGCTCAGCCAGTCCGAGCTCGATGCTCTGCACGCGGGCGTCGATGATGGCGAGCACAACACGGACACCATCATGGTCATCCGTATCCCCAACGATGGTTCCCGTGCCAGCGCCATCTCCATCCCGCGCGACACCTACATCAACAACGGGCCGGAGTACGGCAACATGAAGATCAACGGCGTCTTCTCCGCCCACGAGTCTGCACGCAAGGATGAACTGGCTGCCAAAAACCTCGAAGCCGAGCAAGCCGGCGAGAAGCCCAAGTACACCGACAAGGACATCGCCGCCGAGGGCACGGCTGCCGGCCGCGCGGCGCTCCTCGAGCAGGTCCGCGACCTTACCGGCATTGAGATCGACCACTACGCCGAAATCGGCCTCGTGGGCTTCGTGCTGCTCACCGAGGCCGTGGGCGGCGTCGACGTGTGCCTCAACGCACCAGTTAAGGAGGAGCTCTCCGGCGCGGACTTCCCCGCCGGGCAGCAGACCTTGAACGGCGCCCAGGGCCTGGCCTTCGTGCGCCAGCGCCACGAGCTCCCCCGCGGCGACCTCGACCGTATCGCCCGCCAGCAGGCCTTCACCGCCTCCCTCGTATCCAAGCTCCTGTCCTCCGACACGCTCACGAATCCGTCCAAGCTCTCCAAGCTCTCCACCGCCGTCGAACGATCCGTGAGCTTCGACTCCAACTGGGACATCATGAGTCTAGCGAGCCAGCTCTCCGGCCTGGCCGGCGGCAACGTCACGTTCAACACCATCCCCGTGACCTCCATCGACGGCCAAGGCGACTACGGCGAATCCATCGTCACCGTCGACGTCGCCGAGGTGCACCGCTTCTTCGACGATCTTGCAAAGACTGCGGAAGAAACAAGCGAATCCGCCACCCCCTCGGCCACCGACACGGGCGAAAAACCCGTCGCGGATAACCTCGAGATCCACGTCCTCAACGCAGGCGATGTCAGTGGCCTGGCCGGTGGCGTGGGTTCCTGGCTGGAAAAAGTCGGCTACACCGTCGCCCGCACCGCCAACGCCGACCCGGGTATCTACTCCGAGTCCCAGGTTGTCGCCGCTGACCCCGAGTCTGAGACCGCAAAGAAGTTCGCTGAGCAGCTCGGCGGCCTGCCCATCACGGCCAACGCCAACCTCGACGAGAACACGCTCATCGTCGTCACCGGCAATGACTACACCGGTCCGTCCGACCAGGCACAGACGGATGCCTCCGCCGCGGAGGACAGCACCTCCGAGGAGCCGGTTGGCACCCCGGGCGCCGACTTCGGTACCGCTGAGGTCTCCCCGGAGATCAGCGCTGGCGGGGATTCCCCGCGCTGCGTGAACTAACTGCATCGCGCACAAAGAAAACGCCGAAGGCGCCGAACTCCTTACGGGGTCGGCGCCTTCGGTGTCTCTATCTCTCTCAAGGTGTCCCCTCCGGGCGACGACAAACGCCACCCGCGCGGTGTCTCACGCCGCGTACCCCGGGACTGGGGTCATACGCTCGCCGCAAAGGCGAACGCATACCGCAGAGTATGACTCTCGATTCTGGACGCGAGCTGATCTGCGGCTTCATGTTCGTCTCCGATTCGCTGATAGAACAGTCAACATTCTGCAGAAGCTAGCCGCGGACCCGGCAAAGCGCTGCTGGGCCTCAATTTTCATGAAGTTCCTCCGCAACGCGCCCGGTATTCAAGTCCCCGGAAAGCCCCAGTTAGGGCACTACGAAAAGTAAAGGGTCCCCGTCGCCTGCCTCGGGGGGAGGGCGGCAACGGGGACCGAAATGCAAGGTGGGGCTTCCGAGCAACTCGGGGGGGGTGAATGCCCGGCGCCGCACTGCCTTGCACACACAGAATAACGTACCACTCACAAAAGTGCGACATTGGCACGCTGAGCTGGGATTTCGCACGCTTCGCACAGCACGCACACCGAGCGCTACACCCCCATTACAGGCGTGAGGTCACCTTCTCATTGTCCGCAATGACATCGAGCCGCTCGGCCTCGGTCAGCCCCGCCACGACAACGGCAGATCCGCCGCCTGCCAACGGCGCGAGGACAGCGTCGCTAAACGTCGCGTTATCCACCCACCCCGTGGACAGCAGACGATGCTCCTGCGGGATCGGCACGACCTCTTCCAACGCCGGGGCGTCGCCCATGTACTGGTCCCCGTAGAAACGCACCGTCGGCCCAAAGTCGAGCGCGCCGGCGGGCAGCTCCCCGCCAGTCTCCGTGACGCCACGGCCAAAGGGATCATCGTTGACCACTACCACGTCACCGCTATGCTCCGACGCACGCTCCAGCGACGCAAACGTGACCTCCGGGCTGAGCTCCGTGTCATCTGTAAATTCGTAGTTCACGCGCGCCGCAACCGCTCCCAACGCAATGACGGCTGCCTGCCAGCTCACCGGCACATCGATGACAATCGTGTCTCCGGGCGCCAGCTCGAGCTCCTCTTCGAGCATGTTGGCGATCTTGCACGCCCAGTTGTCGAGGGTCTGGGCCGAGAAGTCCATGCGTGCGCCTGTGGCCTCGTTGTAGACCGTAAGACGCGGCGAAGATGGATCGCGTTCCAACAGAGTGTGCAGCAGTTTCATGGCCGCCCATCCTACCCGCCCGTCGCGCGCCGAGTTGTCCGGCATAATCGGCGTCATGATATCCCAGACCAGCCCCGCTTCTCACCGCACAGGTTCGCTCACCGTCGTCGGTTCTATCAACGCCGATCTTTTCGTCCACACCGCGCGCCACCCGCACCCGGGCGAGACACTCCTGGGCTCCGGCGGCGAGGTTCTCGCCGGCGGCAAGGGTGCCAATCAGGCCGTCGCGGCTGCGCTCCAGGGTGCGCACGTCACGTTCGTCGGCGCGGTAGGCGACGACGCCTACACGCAGCCCGCGCTGCGCTACCTCGAATCCGCAGGCGTCGATCTCACCCACGTCGTTCGGCTCAAGGACACGACAACCGGCCTAGCGGTATGCACCGTCTCCGACGACGGCGAAAACACCATCATCGTCATTCCCGGCGCGAATGCTCACGTCGACGCCACTTACGTCACCGCGCACACCGCGGCCATCACCGAGGCCGATATCGTGCTGCTTCAAGGCGAAATCCCCGCAGACGGCTTCCAGGCCGCCATTAACGCCGCCAGCAACACCCGCGTCATCGTCAACCTCGCCCCCGTCGTCGAGGTCGACCGCGACGCGCTGCTCAAAGCCGACCCCATCATCGCCAACGAACACGAGGCAGGACTTATCCTCGAGCAACTCGGCAGCCCCGCCACCAGCGACGATCCCCACGACCTCGCGCAGGCTCTCCTCGACGCTGGCTTTGCTTCCGTCGTGCTCACTCTCGGTGCCCGCGGCGCCCTCGTCGCCGACGCCGAGGGCCTCACGGACATCGCGACGCCGCACGTTACGCCCGTCGACACGACCGGNCCAGTCTCGCCCTCCACCGCACCTCCTACACACGCGCCCTTAGGTACAGTGGCGGCCACATTTCCGCGACCGCCCATCACAATCAGAGGAGAGACCGTGACTCCCCAGACAACGCCCCCAACCACGCCGCGCATCATCGACGCCGAGACCATCGCGGCCCACGTCCGCCCACGCGACGCCGTCGACACGCTGCGCCGTGTCCTGCGCGAGGGATTCGACCCGGCCAACGACCACGCGCGCTCAGCGTTGCCCACGGCCAACGGCGAGTTTCTCCTCATGCCGTCTACCTCGTCCACGGCATTCGGCATCAAGCTCATTTCCGTCGCCCCCGCAGGCTACAACCCCGACCTGCCACGCATTCAGGGCACGTACGCGCTCTTCGACGGCGAGACGTTGAGCCCCTCCGCGTTCATCGACGGGATTACGCTCACCAATTTGCGCACGCCCGCCGTGTCTGTCGCCTGCATTCTTGATCTGCTCACCGCCTCCTCGCAGCCTCTTGACGCCGTCATTTTCGGCGCCGGCGTGCAGGCCGACGCTCATGCGGCCACGCTGCGTGACACCCTCGCGGGCGTACGTCCCGTCCGCACGACTTTTATCAGCCGCACCGATCCCGGTGACGGACGCACCTGGCACGCTGCCGGGTCCGCCGAGGCCCAGTCCGCCACCGCCGGCGCTGAACTCATCATCACGACGACCACCGCGTCCGAGCCCATCCTCGATGCCGCCGACGTCCGCACCGATGCCCTCATCGTCGCCGTCGGCTCTCATACCCCGGACGCCCGCGAGCTGCCCAGCGAACTCATCGCCGCTGCACAGGTCATCGTCGAAGACCACGAGGCCACGCTGCGCGAGGGCGGCGACGTCATCCTCGCCATCGCAGACGGTGCCGCCGACGCATCCGCGTTCCATACCTTCGCCGAGGTCGTCCGCGGCGACGTCGAGCTCCACCGCGACTCCCCCATCGTTTTTAAGTTCACCGGCATGCCGTGGGAAGACCTCGCCGTCGCCGAGACCATCGCCGCCGCCATTCCTTCCTAAACGCACCTCGTTACCTCAGACGCCCAATTCGCACCGCCAAGCCCGGCCCACCCCAAGGCCGGGTTTTTCGCGCATCTCGTCCCCTCATTCCACAGAATCATTGCACACGCACGCATTGTGACGTAGGCTACCCCACAAAACTAATAGCCATTCGCTAAACGGGAGGATTGACCACCATGACCGACATCCATTTCGTCTCCGCCGCACGCTTACCCATTGGCAAATTCGGCGGCTCGCTGGCGCGTTTCAGCTTGGAAGAGCTCGGCGTGACGGCAGCAAAGGCTGCGATTGAGCGTTCGGGGATTGCCGCCACAGAAATCGATTCCTCCGTCATCGCCAACGTCCTGCCCATCATCCCCAGCGACTTGTACATCTCCCGCAAGATTGCGCTCGGCGCGGGCATGGAGGACTCCTCGATTGCGATGAACGTCAATCGACTCTGCGGTTCCGGCGTCCAAGCCATCATCTCCGCGGCGCAGCAGCTGCGCGACGGGGACGCCACGGTCGCGCTCGCGGGCGGCGTCGAGTCCATGTCGAACGCGCCCTACTCCGTCGAGGGCGCCCGCTTTGGCAAACGCATGGGCGAAGGCAAGCTCTATGACTGGCTCACGGGAGCACTCAGCTGCCCGTTCGGCACCGGACACATGGGCGTCACGGCCGAAAACGTCGCCTCTGACCATGGCGTCACCCGCGAGCGCCAGGACGAGTTCGCGGCCGAGTCGCAGCGCCGTGCGGCCGCCGCGCGCGACGCGGGACTTCATACCGAGGAAATCGTGCCCATCGAGACAAAGAAAGGCACCTTCGACCACGACGAGCACATCCGTGAGACCACCCCGGAGGCGCTCGCTGGGCTCAAACCCGCCTTCCAAAAGGACGGCACCGTCACCGCCGGCAACGCCTCGGGCATCAACGACGGCGCCGCCGCGGTCGTGCTCACCACGGGCGAGGAGCTCGAGAAGCGCGGCCTGACCTCCTTGGGCAAGCTCGTAAGCTGGGGCATCGGCGGCGTCGATCCCACGCGCATGGGGCTGGGCCCTGTCGCGGCCGTGCCGAAGGCCCTGGAGAAGGCAGGGCTCAGCCTCGACGACATTGATCTCATCGAGTCCAACGAGGCCTTTGCCGCCCAGGCGCTCGCGGTCCAAGACCAGCTGGGTTTTGACCCCGCCAAAACGAATATCTACGGCGGCGCCATCGCCCACGGCCACCCCGTCGGCGCCACGGGCGCCATCCTCACCACGAAGATGCTCTACGCGCTGCGCCGCGAGGGCAAGCGCTACGGCCTGGTCACCATGTGCATCGGCGGCGGCCAGGGCATCGCCATCATCATCGAGAATAAGGAGGTCAACTAAATGACTATCCAGAAAGCCGCCGTCTTTGGCGCAGGCTCCATGGGTGCAGGCATTGCCGCACTGTTGGCCTCCGCCGGAATCGACGTCCTACTCTTCGACATCACGCGCGAGGGCGCACAGAAGGGCATTGACATCCAGGTAAAACGCAAGGGCTTTTATCACCCGTCGCACGTGGAGAATATTCGCCCAGCCGTCACGGGCGAGGACCTCCAGCTCCTCGAGGACCGGGACTGGGTCATCGAGGCCATCTTTGAAGACTTAGACGCCAAGCACGACCTCTACGCGCAGGTCGAGCCGCACCTCAAAGACGGCGCCCTGCTCACGTCAAATACCTCGACGCTGCCGCTGGCACGACTTCTCGAAGGCATCACGCGGAAAAACACGTTCGCGATCACGCACTTTTTTAATCCGCCCAAGATCATGCGGCTGGTCGAGCTCGTCGCCAATAACGACGACACGGCCGCGACGCTGCGCCTGGCCATCGAGCAGCAGCTGGGCAAGGTTGCCCTCGACTGCCGCGACACCCCGGGCTTTATCGCCAACCGCGTGGGCTGCTACTGGCTGGCCGCCGGCGTGTTCACTGCCCGCGAGCACGGCGTGAGCTACGAGCTTGCCGATGCCGCCTTTGGCCGCGCGTTCGGCATCCCCCGCACCGGAGTCTTTGGCTTGCTCGACTACATCGGCCTCCAGCTCGTCGCTCCCATCTGGGGCAGCCTCGAAGCTGCGCTCCCCCAGGGCGACCGCATCTTCGACGTGCCGCTGGGCCGCGACGAATTCATCGCAGGCCTCGTCGAGCGCGGGCTCACCGGACGCACCGGCGAGGGCGGTTTCTACCGCGGTCGCGACGAGTCGGTGCGCGAAGACTACTCATATGGCCCGCGCCTGCAGCCGGACGATCCTGTCGTGGGTCTCAAAGACCCGCGCGAGGTCATGGACACCGACTCCCCCGGCGGCCGGTTCGCGCGCGATCTCTTCCTCGCGACGCTGCGCTACTGCTGCGAGGTTGCCCCGGATATCGCGGACCACGTGGGGCTTATCGACGACGGCCTCAAGCTCGGCTTCGGTTGGAAGAAGGGCATCTTCGAACTGGCCGATGCCGTCGGTCACGAGTGGCTCGTCGCGGCGCTCGCCCCGGCGGGAGGGGGGGGGGCCGCGCGGG
>NZ_LT596208.1:0-25636 GCF_900092335.1 Corynebacterium phoceense | reverse complement strand
TCGTCATTCATGCCGATACCAAGGTTGGCTTCCCGGAACGCAACGTGGGTCTCTACCCCGGCTGGGGCGGCTCCATCGCCATGCTCGAGCACAACCTGGAGGCTGGCCACGCCGATGCGCACCAGCGCGCCTTCGACTTCATTGCCTCCGCGACTCCCGCGCCGAACGCCTATTTCGCCCGTGACGTGGACGCCGTGCGCGAGAGCGACGTCATCCTCATGTCCCCTGACCACGTTCTTGCCCGCGCTATCGAGGAAGCCGCCGCATTGGCTGAGGGGTACACGCCCCGCACGGACGTCTCGCTACCGCTCTACTCCGGCCAGCCGCCGCTCGACGCCGCCTGGCCACTCGAGGACACGACGGACAATGACCACGCCATCGTGGCCCAGCTCGCGAAGGTCTACACCGCGGGCTCGCTCGACGAGCAGGAGGCCGCCGGCGACGCGAACGGCGCGGCCGCGCTCTCCTACTCAGAATCCAGCGACCGTGAGGTCGAGCTCGATGTCCCCGTCCTGCTCTGGCCCGCCAACGTGGAACGCTCCGCGCACATGGCGCGCACGCGCACACCGCTGCGCAACTAAGCGGCGGGGTCCGCCTGCTCGGCGGCACCGATAGCCACAACGCCCGAATAAGGCCTCAAAATTTTGAGGGCTCTTCCGGTTTTAGAGTGCATTGATTAGTTCGCCGGGGGTTCGGGCGTGGCACAAGATATTGGGGTCCTTGGCTTTGTAGGAATAAGGGTGTCTAATCCATCCGTACAAACCAAGGACCTACTGTGCAGCCTAACGGAAATGTCATCGTCGATACCATCTGCCGCACCGCAGAACTAGGAGTTACTATCACCGGGGCCGCAGAACACGGCGATGTCACCGTCATCGAAGCCGAGCCCGTCGAGCCCATCAATGAATGCCCCACGTGCGGTCAGCCTGGAGTATTCCGCGACCACGTCATCCGCAGCCTGGTCGATCTGCCCATCGTCGGCCACCCAACACGCCTTCATGTGCGCCTTCCACGCTACCGGTGCACCAACAAGCGCTGCTTGCAGAAGATCTTCCGCGCGGGCCTTACCTGCGCGCCCGACAATTCAAAGACCACGGACAGGGTGACCCGCTGGATACTGCAACGACTCTGCCTAGATCGGATGAGCGTTGCCGCTGCAGCCAAGTCATTAGGCCTGGGGTGGGATACCACCAACGCCTTGGCCTTAGCCGCTGTCCAGGACTTGATCTACAACGACGAGCACTACCTCGACGGGGTCAAGGTCATCGGTGTTGATGAGCATCGCTGGTCGCACAACCGACGCACATGGCGCGACGGATACGTCACCGTCATCGTTGATATGACCGACCACCACGACAAGGATGGAAACGTCATCCGCCCCGCTCGGCTTCTTGACGTTGTCCCAGGCAGAAGCGCTGACGCGTTACGAACATGGCTGAATAATCACAGCGAGCAGTTCCGCGATCAGGTCAAGATCATCAGCATGGACGGCTTCCAAGGCTATGCCACCGCCGCTGGCGAAGTCATTCCCAACGCCACCCAAGTCATGGACCCGTTCCACGTTGTACGCCTGGCCGGTGACAAGCTCACCAAGTGCCGCGCCAGGCTCCAGTTAGAAACAACAGGCCGACGTGGCCGCAGCAAAGACCCGCTCTACCGCAACCGGAAAACTCTGTTGACCACCGAGGGCTTGCTCACCGACAAGCAGCGCGGGAGGCTTGAGGAACTGTTTGACTTCGACGACGACTACGCGCCGCTACAAGAGACCTGGACCTACTACCAACAAGTCATAAGCTGCTACAACAATCCCAACAAGCAAGCAGCCAAGAAAGCCATGAGCACGCTCATTGACACGCTTGTTGACATCAAAGACGCCGGGATCGCTGAGATCGCGCAGCTAGGCAGGACCATGAACAAACGCCGCAAGGACATCCTCGCCTACTTCGACCACGGAGTATCCAACGGACCTGTCGAAGCGATTAACGGTCGGTTGGAATTCCTACGCGGCATCGCCCTGGGATTCCGCAACCTCGACCACTACATATTGCGGTGCCTGATTCACGCCGCCAACATCCGACACAAAATCAATGCACTCTAAAACCGGAAGAGCCATTTTGAGATCCACGGTCTTATTCGGACGTTGTGGCTATTTTCGGTGGGGCCGACTCGTTAGACTATCGGCGTGTCTGACTCTCCCGAAATCTCTGCCTCGACGCTCTCGTCGCGCGCCCGCACCATCGTGCTCGTAGTCGCGCTGCTCAACCTCGCGGGCTGCCTCGTCGAGGCGGGCATCGCCGCGGCCATTGGCTCGGCCTCGCTGTTCGCGGACGCGGCGGACTTCCTCGAGGACTTCCTCATCAATATTCTCGTCGTCACGGCGCTGGGATGGTCGCTCGCGAGCCGCCGCAAGGCCAGCTACGTGCTGGCCGGACTCATTCTTATTCCGGCATGCTCGGCGATCGGCATGGCCATCTGGAAGATGGTGACGCACGAGCCGCCGGAAGCCCTCACCCTGTCGGCGACGGCCGTGGGCGCCATGATCATCAATCTTGTCTGCGCGCTGCTGCTCGCGCAGCTGCGTAACGCGGGCAGTGCGCTCACCCGCGGCGCGTGGCTCGCCGCACGCAATGACGTGGCGGCCAACCTGCTCATTCTGGCCGCCGGCGTCGTCACGATGTTCTGGTTCAGCGCGTGGCCGGACATCGTGGTGGGACTTGTCATCGGCATCATCAACCTGCGCGCAGCGAATGAGGTCTTCGAGCAGGCTCGCGCCGAAGACCCCGAGTTGGAAGAAGACTAACTACTTGTACGCCGAGAAGCCCGTGATCTTCTTGCCCATGATGAGCGACTGGACGGTGTCCGTGCCCTCATAGGTGTGCATCGCCTCGATATCGGCGAAGTGGCGAGCAATGTGATTATCGAGCAGGATGCCCACGCCGCCGAGCATGTCGCGGGCATCGGCAGCAATGCGGCGCGCGGCGCGGGTGTTGTGGAGCTTGGCCATGGACGCCTGCTCCGGCGCGAGCGTGCCCTCCTCCTCGCGAGTGGAGGCCTCGCGGCACATGAGCATCATCTGGCTGAGATCAAGCGCCATGTTCGCCAGGCGCTGCTGGATAATCTGTGCCTTGGCGAGCTCGCGGCCGAATTGCTGGCGCTCGAGAACGTACTCGCGTGCAATTTCGTAGCAGGCGACGGCCGACCCCAGAGCCATCCATGCCACGCCAATGCGCGTCGCCATGAGCACGCGTGCGGTGTCTTTGAAGCTCTTTGCGTTGGGCAGCTGATTCGCCGCCGGCACGCGGCAGTCCGTGAGCGTGATGTGCGCCTGGTGGATGGCGCGCAGCGAGAGCTTGTTCTCGATGACGGTCGCGGAATAACCCGAGGTGTCCTGCGGAACGATGAAGCCGGAGACGTCGCCGGACTCGAGGCGAGCGTAGACGATGGTGATGCCGCCGGAGGCGCCGTTGCCGATCCACTTCTTCTCGCCGTTGAGGATGAACTCATCACCGTCGCGTACGGCGGTCGTCTCCAAGGCGATGGAATCCGAGCCGTGATTCGGTTCTGTGAGCGCAAAGGAGCCGAGCAGCGAGCAGTCAGCCATGTCAGATAGGTATTTTTTCTTCTGCTCGTCAGAGCCGAGCATCGCAATCGAGCGCATGGCCAGGCCCGCCTGGACGGCGATGACGGTGCCCATCGACGCGTCGATGCGCGTGACTTCCATAAGCGCCAAACCTGCTCCTAACGAGGACATATGCGCATGACCGTCGACCTCGAGACCGTCCGTCATGACGTCCTTCTCACCCAGCAGGCGCACGAGGTCAAGCGGGTACTCCGCCTTCTGCCAGTGCTCGTTGATGACGGGGAGGCAGGCGTCGCGGAAGGAGGCGGCGCGGGACCATGTGGCGGCATCGGCAGCAGTGATGCCGTCGAAGACGCCCAGGAAATCGGTTATAGACTCAAACAGGTTGTGTGACATGACGCCTCCCGGCACGCTCGCGTACGAATGATTATTAGTTTGCTATTGTGACGAGCATAACACGTCCTGTCAAGCACTCGACCCATTTCCCCATCCAGAAAGGCAGTCCGCGCCATGGCCAATCAGAAACGCCGCGACCAGATCTCCGCCGCAGCTCTCGCCCTCTTCGATGAGCGCGGCTACCACGCCACCGGCATGGAAGACATCGCGAAGGCGGTGGGCATGCGCGCCTCGAGCCTGTATAACCACTTCCACTCCAAACAGGAAGTCCTCGCGGACATCTCAATCACCGCAATGGAAGACATGCTGCGCGCCAACGCCGCAGCCCTCGCCGGCATCACGGGGCCGCGCGAGCGACTCGCGGAAACCATGCGCACGCACATCGTTTATCACACCACGCAGGCCATGCGCGTGCGCGTGCTCACTGCGCACATTTCATCCCTCGAAGAACCGAGCCATTCCATCGTTCTCCAAGCCCGGCGCGATTATGTCGCGCGCTGGATGACCGTGGTCAACGAGGGCGTGACGGAGGGAATCTTCAGCGCACCCGACGTAAAAATTGCTTGCTGGGCGCTCATCGACATGGGTCTCGGCGTAGCCAATTGGTACTCGCCAGAAGGCGCGTATTCACCAGAGCAGCTGGGCGAGATGTACGCCCAGTTTGCCCTGCACCAGCTGGAAACCCCCTAGATTCAGGTCACATTTTCTGAAAAATTGTGCTTGACGCCACACCGGACTACCACTACCCTTGGCAGGCAACACGCGAATAGTCATTCGCATTTCGCGGTTGAATTCAGAGCACAAGGAGCATCCCCCATGTCCACCAACAAAGTTGTATCCGACCTCTCTTCGGCACTCGACGGCCTGGAATCCGGCATGAGCATGGCCGTGGGAGGCTTCGGCATCTGCGGCAACCCCCTTGTCCTCTTGGAGGGCATCGTCGACACCGGCGTCACCGACCTCGAGGTCTACTCCAATAACCCGGGTACGCAGATCNCCGCGCTGGTGGAGGCGGCATCGGAAGGCTTCTACCCAGCTGCAGGCCAGGTGCTCTCCTCGACGGGCAATCCCGTCGAGCTGCCGGAGCGCCCCGGCGTGGTGACGCTCGCGGGGCTCCGCGCGGCAGGCGCCACGGCAGTGCTCGAGCACGAGGCCGGGACCTTGCACCACGTCGATGCCGAGGGACGCGGGATCGGCATCATCGACCTCCACACGCCACTCAACTCCCTGCCCACGGCAGGGCTTGCATTCCTCCGCGCCTGCGTGGAGCACGCGGCCGAGGCAGAGGATATCGACGCACTCGTGATCGGCAACGACGAGGCGCGTGCGTTCAGCGCCGGCGCTGATCTGCCTACCATCGCCGAGGCCGCGGCATCCGGGGATGCCGAACGCGTACGAGGTCTCATCCGCGACGGCTCCGAGACCATGCGCGCCCTGCGTTTCGCGCCCGTGCCCATCGTGGGNATCGACGACAAGCACCTGGGCCTGGCGCTGCTCTTTAACGCCAAACAGGTAGCTAAGTTTGGTGGCTCCTTCATCGGCTTCAACAAGGAATTCGAGCGTCAGTTCTTCGCTGGCGAGCTCGAGGTCGACCTCATCCCCCAGGGGACCCTCGCGGAGAAGATGCGCGCGGGCGGCGCGGGAATTCCGGCGTTTTACACCGCGACGGGTGTCGACACGGCGCGTGCGGACGGCGGCCTGCCGGTGCGCTACGCGCCGGACGGCACGCTCGTGAAGGAATCGGAGCCCATGGAAACGCGCGAGTTCACCCGCAATGGCGTCACGAAGACCTACGTGCTCGAGGAATCCCTCGTCACGGATTTCTCGCTCCTGCGCGCGTGGAAGGCGGACACAGAGGGCAACCTCGTCTTTCGTAAGACGGCGGGCAACTTCAATGCGGACGCCGCGATGTGCGGCCGCGTCACCGTCGTCGAGGTGGAAAACCTCGTCGAGGCGGGGGAGCTCGACCCCAACGAGATCGACGTGCCCGGCATCTTCGTCGACCGCATTCTAGAACTCACCCCGCAGCAGGCCGAGGACAAATACATCGAGCGCCCGACTTTCCGCACGCGTGGCGAGGGCGGCGGCCGCCCCGAGGACCCACACACCCCGGAGAAGGGCTGGTCCCGTCTCCAGATCGCGGAGCGCGCGGCGCAGGAGCTTAGCGATGGTGAGTACGTCAACCTTGGTATTGGCATGCCCACGGCGGTCTCCAATTACATTCCGGAGGGCATCAAGGTCACTCTCCAGTCCGAGAACGGCATCCTCAACACTGGTCCGTACCCGTATGAAGAAGACATTGACGCGGACCTCATCAACGCCGGCAAGGAGTGCGTCACCATCCTGCCGGGCGGCTCCGTCTTCGACTCCTCGACCAGCTTCGCCATGATTCGCGGCGGCCATGTAAACACCGCAGTCCTCGGCGCCTTCGAGGTCTCCCAGACCGGCGACATCGCAAACTGGGGCATCCCAGGCAAGAAGATGAAGGGCATGGGCGGCGCCATGGACTTGGTCAAGGGCGCCCAGCAGGTCATCGCGATTATGGACCACACCGCGCCCGGCGGCGAGTCCCGCATCCGCAAGGTCTGCGAACTGCCGCTCACTGCCAAGGGCGTGCTCACCAAGATTGTCACCAACCTCTGCGTCTTCGAGGTGACTCCAGATGGCCTCGTGCTCACGGAGCTCGCCCCCGGCGTCACTGAGGCCGACGTCGCCGCAGCGACCGAGGCGGATTACACCTCGCAGCTGCCCGTCGCTGTGAGCTAACCTGCTGCGGAAATACTCGCGGGGCCCGGGGCGTCTGACTAGGTGTCATTTAATACCGAAATTAAAGAGTAACTTCATGCGCATCGACATCTGGTCCGACATCATCTGCCCGTTTTGCATCATTGGCAAGCGCCACCTTGAGCTAGCACTCGAGCGCTTTGAACACGCGGACGAGGTCGACATCCATTGGCATAGCTTCGAGCTCGATCCGAACGCCGCCCCATATTCCGGCTGCAACGTCGTGGACATGGTGGCGAGTAAATACGGCTCCACCCGCGAGCAGGCCGAGGCCGCCCAGCTCGACATCGCTCGCCGCGCCGAGGCCGTCGGCCTCACCTTCAACTGGGAGGTCGCCAAGCCCGGCAATACCTTCGCCGCACACCGCCTCATGCACGCCGCGTGGGACTACTTCGCTGCCCAGCCTGCCGATGCCCCCGCCCCCTCGCCCGCCGCCGTCGAAGAGGCCTTCATCACCGCCTACTTCACGGACGGATTGGATATCTCCGACCCGGAGGTGCTCCACGCCATCGCCACGGAACTCGGCCTGCCCGCGCAACGCGTCACGGAGGTCCTCGACTCCGACGCCTACGCCGACGCCGTGCGCGCCGACGAGGACCACGCCCACCAGCTGAGCATCACCGGCGTGCCTTTCTTCCTTATTGAAAACAAGTGGGCATTCAGCGGTGCCCAGCCGGTCGAGCTCTTCGTCCAGGCCCTCAACCAGGTCTGGGATGAGACCCACAAGCAGCCCGCGGCGCTCAACGTCATCGGCGGCATCGACTCCGGAGCGGCCTGCGGCCCGGACGGCTGCTAGCTGCCACCCCGGATCACAGTTGTCTCTACAGGATCGGTGAGTTCTAAAGAGAATCGCGAGTTCTAAAAATTCTAAAGGCGCGACCAATTTCTAAAAGTTCTAAAATCTATGAAGAACCTCGTCCTCTACCACCGAGAAAGAACACGCCGCGATGATCCCCGATAGCAACCCCTTCCGACCGAGCTTTGGGGCGTCACCCCTCAAGCTCGGTGGTCGTGATTTCGAAGTTAATTCCTTCCTCTATGGACTCTATGGCGGCGTAGGCAGCATGCAACGTGTTGTCCTCATCAGCGGCGCGCGCGGCATTGGGAAAACTGTTCTGCTCAACGAGTTCGAAGACACAGCCCGTTCCATGGGATGGATAGTCCTCCGTGCCTATCCCGATGCCCACATGGTGGAGCACCTCCGCGACTCCGCTATCCCCGAAGCGCTCGCGGCACTCGATTACGCGCCGCGCGACGGTCGCCGTATCTCCGGCGTCTCGGTCGCTGGCATCGGCTCCATCAAGGTCGATGCACCTCCGCCTGCGGATACCCCGCTCCCCACGCTCATCTCACGCCTTCGTGCCCTGGCACGTGCGGCACACGCGCATGAGGCCGGTATCCTCCTGACTCTCGACGAGATTCAGGCTGTCGATGTTAACCAGCTCAGCGAGCTCGCAACGGCAGTCCAGGATCTTGTCCGCGATGATGCCGATATCGCCTTTGCCTCTGCCGGACTCACCTTTGGTATCGATGCTTTATTGAAACACCCCGGCACGACGTTCATGCGCCGCGCACATCGTCTCGAGCTGGCCCCACTGACCGACGAGGTAGTCGCCCGTGTCCTCACCGAAACAGCAGAATCAGGAGGCAGGCGCTTCACCGAATCAGCGCTTTCCCGCGCCGTTGAGCTCGTACATGGGTACCCTTACCTCATCCAGCTCGTCGGCGCCCTAGCGTGGACCAAGGCATCCATCGCCGGCACCACGGTCATGACTGACAAGCATGTCACCGAGCTCGCTCCTGAAATCGTCCAGCACATGGGCAATCAGGTCCACGCCATTGCGCTGAAAACCACTACCGACCGCGAGCACGAGTTCCTCTCCGCGATGGCCCAGTGCGACACTGACCAACTCGGAGCAATCCCCATCGCCGCCATCGCTCAGCGACTGGGAAAGACCACGAAGGCGCTCTCCATGGTGCGTCGCGGGCTCATCGACAAAGAACTCATCACGCCCGCTCGCTATGGCGCGCTCCGTTTTGTACTCCCCTACTTCCAGGACTATCTGCTCATGCAGACGCATCGCTAAAACGCTCAAGGAGGGGAAGCCCACACAGGACTTCCCCCTTGTCACTCTGCGAGACGGCGTTTAAGCCGCAATCTCGTGCGTGCGGTGCGACAGCGTCTCGTCATCAGTGCCCGGCGCAGTGCCGAGTTCGCCAGTCTCCTCGTCTTTCGTGCGGTTAAGCCACACGATAGAGAGCAGCAACCCGCCCCAGATGACGACGATGAAGAGAATCATCAAGATGATGGCGCTCGTGTTCATGATGGTGCGTCCTTTCTATTAGTTCTGGGTGGTCGGGTTGGCCAGCGGATTGGGAGTGCCCTTCGGTCGACCCTTGGCAGGAACGCCGTAATCCGAGGTCTCGAGACCGTCGAGGTGCTGGGAACCGCGGAACGTGAGCAGCGGACCCACGATGGCGATCGCGAAGATGGTCGCCATAACCGCCCAGCCGTAGAGACCAATCTGGGACTGCATATAATCGCCGTACGGCTCCTTGATGAGGCTCATGATCTCAGTGACGAGGAAGTAGACGAGCAGCAGCGGAGTAGCCACGAAGGTAAGGAACTCCCACACCAGCCCGACGCGCAGCGCGGACACGGCGTTAATGTGCTGCGCAATCTCGTTGCGGCGACCGAGTACCCAGCCCACCATGATGAGCGCGCAGACGCAGCCGAAGACAATGCCCAGATTGTTGGTGAACTTATCCATGACGTCGAGGGTGACGAGGCCCGACTGCGTGGAGAAGAGCAGGCACGACACGATGGCCATGACGGTGCCAGCGTAGAGAGCAGCCTTCTTTCGCGAGATGCTGAACTTATCAGCGACGCCAGCGAAGACGACCTCCATGATCGAGATCATCGAGGTGACACCAGCCAAGAAAAGCGAGCCGAAGAAGAGGAAGCCGAAAAGCCAACCAAGCGGCATGGAGTTGATAATCGTCGGGAAGGCGATGAACGCTAGGCCAATACCGGAGGAGACAACCTCGTCGACGCCCACGCCCTGTTGTGCGGCCATAAAGCCCAGTGTCGCGAAGACGCCGATGCCAGCGAGGACCTCGAAGGAGGAGTTCGCGAAAGCCGTGACCAGGCCCGTGTTCGTGATGTTGGTACGCGGCTTGAGGTAGGACGCGTAGGTCACCATGATGCCGAAACCGATGGACAGCGAGAAGAAAATCTGGCCGTAAGCAGCAATCCAGACGGACGGGTCAGTGAGCACCGACCAGTTCGGCGTGAAGAAAGCATTGAGACCGTCCACGGCCCCATCGAGGAAGAGTGCGCGGACCACGAGCACGATGAACATGACGGCCAGGACCGGCAGGAAGATGGACGTGAGCTTGCCGATGCCCTTGTTGATATCCGTCGCAAGAGCCGCGATGCAGATGATCCAGACGAGGGCCATAACGAGCAGAATCGGCCAGACGAAGTGCGCCGAGTAATTCACCGAGGTGTCTGCCTGGAGGAAGTCACCCATGAAGTACTCATCCGGCTTATCGCCCCAGCCCTGGTTGAAGGACTTGACAGTGTAGATGGCCGCCCACGCGACGATGGCAGCGTAGTAGATGGCAATGAAGAAGTTCACACCCACCTTGAACCAGCCAATCCACTCCGCCTTGGACGAGATGCGGCGAAAGGCCAGCGGCGTCGAACCGCGGAAGCGGTGACCAAGGGCGAGGTCAAACCACAGAATGGGGATACCCGCGGTCAGCAGCGCCACGATGTACGGCACAAGGAACGCGCCACCGCCGTTTTCGTATGCGACGTAGGGGAAGCGCCAGATATTACCCAGGCCGACGGCAGAACCAATCGCGGCCATGAGGAACACCAGGCGCGTATTAAATGTGTCTCGCTCAGAGCGAGTCCTCACTTCATCCGACATAGAAGCCACCTTGTCTTTGTCCGGGGGTCATGCCCCGGAAACCCGATAGAAAGACGATGCTGAGCAAGTCCCACCCGGCACCCCACAATGAACATTTCTCTCCCAAACCGCGGGAAAGCAGTGCGCAACGTGTATGNGCGCCACCGCCGTTTTCGTATGCGACGTAGGGGAAGCGCCAGATATTACCCAGGCCGACGGCAGAACCAATCGCGGCCATGAGGAACACCAGGCGCGTATTAAATGTGTCTCGCTCAGAGCGAGTCCTCACTTCATCCGACATAGAAGCCACCTTGTCTTTGTCCGGGGGTCATGCCCCGGAAACCCGATAGAAAGACGATGCTGAGCAAGTCCCACCCGGCACCCCACAATGAACATTTCTCTCCCAAACCGCGGGAAAGCAGTGCGCAACGTGTATGAACAGGAATCATAATCTACCTAGCGATCGATAGGTAGAAGATCGGCGAAATTTGTTTTCATATGTTTGCCCACGGATGAGCTGCTAGTTCCCAGTACTGCGAAGAGCTAGACGTCACGCAACAAACTTTGCACAGGATCACGCTGCACACGCTCGCCGAATACCCATCCTCATGCGCCTCCGTCGAGTCCGCACAGGCAACACCACCATGACGGAATACTCTGCACCTTTGCGAAGCCAGAAGCCGCACGAACCCTATTGCTTCGCTGCGCTGTGCAGCCCATGTGTCTCCGATAGACTTACCAGCATGAAATTGACACGCGTTTCCCTCAAGAATTGGCGGAATTTCCGAGAGCTCAACGTCGACATTCACAACCGCCTTTTCGTCGTGGGCGCGAATGCCTCGGGAAAATCTAATTTTCTCGATGCTCTGCGTTTTATTGGAGAAATCGCGCGCCGCGGCGGCGGCATGACATCTGCCCTCGACACGCGAGGCGGTATGAAAAACGTGCGCAACCTCAACGCACGGAATTTCAACCGTGGCCAAGTCACCTTCGAGCTACACCTTCAAGACGACTCGCATGACTGGATATACCGACTCAGCCTGCACCAGGAAAAGAACGGTTTACACCGACCACTCGTCGCTGAGGAGGCTGTATACAAAGATAAGAACGAACTTCTCCTTCGCCCTAATTCCGACGACATGGACGATCCAGAGCTGCTCACCCAGACTCACCTAGAACAGATTGCCGCCAATAAGTCTTTCAGACAGCTGGCAGACTTCTTTTCTTCAATCGAGTACTTTCATCTTTCTCCCCAAGCCTTGCGCGAGACCGCTCACGGTGCTTCAACCAGCGACGCCTTTGGACGCGGGTTCTTGGCTGAGATCAATTCCGTTCCGGAACAAACACGAAACGCGTGGCTTGGCCGCATTCAGGCCGCGCTCACTGCGGCCGTTCCTGAATTCGAATCACTCAAGCTACAGGTCGATAGATCCGGCAATCCGCACCTCGTAGCCGGGTACCGGCACTGGCGCAAAGAGGCCGCGCATCAACAAGAAACGGAGTTTTCGGACGGAACGCTCAGGCTCATCGGTTTACTGTGGGCGGTGATTTCTAAATCCTCGTCGTCCGGCTTGCTCTTGCTTGAGGAACCTGAGCTGTGGCTCAACTCTGGAATCGTGCGTGTGCTTCCCACACTCTTCGCGCGCGCCCAGCGCGGAAAGTCGATGCAGATAGCAATGTCGACGCACTCCCCTGATCTGCTCGATGACGAAGGCGTCGACCCCGCAGAAGTTCTCGCTCTGCGTGTCGGACGCGAGGGAACAACAGGCACCCTCCTCTCCGAAATCGAGTCGGTCCATGCCGAGCTGGCGGCTGGCCTTCCGCTCTCTGATGTCGTTGACGCTCTCATCAATCCCCATGGCCTCGATGGGCTCATCAGCGTCGCCAGTTGAAATGGACAACCATGCTCATCAACTATGTCGTTGAAGGTAATTCCGATAAAGGCGCTGTCCTAGCACTTCTCAAAGCAACAGGACATCAACCGGCATACTCTTTCGTCAAACGTGGATACGCGCAGCTTGATAAACATACACCGGGGTATGCCCGTGCAGCTGAGCTCGATCCCTCAACAGGCTGGTTAGTGCTGCGCGACAGCGATGGAGCTTGTCCCGTTGAGCTACGAGCTGAAGTGCCCCAGGTTTTGTTCCGTTTGAGTAGATGGGAAAATTTGGAACATGCCGAGAAAATTTGATCAGGATGCGAAAGACCGTGTGGTCCGCCTCGTGGAAGACCGCATCCTGGCGGAGAACATTTCTATGCAGGCAGCCTACAAGATCGTGTCACCAAAGCTGGGTGTGTCGTGGCACACGGCGAGGCAATGGACGCAGGCCGCTCGTCGCGAAGGACGTGTTGTGGAATCAATGCCCGAGGACCTTGCTGCAGAAAACGCACGGTTGCGTCGCGAGAATCAAGAGTTGCGGGACACCAATGAGTTGTTGAAAGCCGCTTCGGCTTTTTCGCGTCGGAACTCGACCCGAAACGTCGGAAATGATCCGGTTCATTGATGAGTACCGGAATCGTTTCTGCGTCGAGTTCATTTGCCAGACGTTAAACACGCATCGCGAAGGCGGTTTTCTTAGCTCGCGTGGGTACCGCCAATCCAAGGCCCGGGGCTTAAGCTCCCGCGCTCTTCGCGACGCTGCCCTTGTAGAGCATATTCGCGACGTTCATGCTGAAAATTACGGCGTCTACGGGGTGCGGAAGATGTGGCGCGTGCTGCAACGCCGGGGCGTTGACATTGGCCGCGAGCAGACAGCCCGGCTGATGCGCAGCGCTGGACTGTCCGGCAAGGGAAAAGGTGGGGCACCTGTCACAACGCGCAAACCCACAGGCCCGGATCTTCGCCCAGATTTGGTTAATCGTGAGTTTAAGGCTCCTGGCCCTCATCGGCTGTGGGTAGCGGACATTACGTATGTGCGCACCAGGAAAGGGTTTGTGTACACAGCTTTTGTCACTGATGTGTACTCCCGGAGGATTGTCGGGTGGGCGTTGTCTGATTCGATGCGTACTGAGGCGTTGCCGCTGCAGGCGTTGAACCAGGCGATCGTGTGCGCCAAGGAAACGGCGGGCCTAATTCACCATTCAGACCACGGCTCACAATATGTGAGTATCGTCTACAACGAGCGCCTGGCTGAGCACGGAATTACGGCGTCTACCGGCACTGTTGGTGATTCCTATGACAATGCTTTGGCTGAGAATGTCAACGGCTCCTACAAGAATGAGCTGATTCATAGGCGCTCATGGGCCGATGTCGTCGACGTGGAAATCGCGACGTTCGAGCGGGTTAACTGGTGGAACGAATCACGGCTCCACCAGAGCCTGGGCTACCGCACCCCAGCTGAAGTCGAAGCCGAATTTTGGGAACACGACCCCAGTCGAGAAATAATGGAAATCAAGGCAAATGCCTAGGAACAAAACCCGGGGCACTTCAGGAGCGCTGATACTCCTGCTCCAGACGCTCTGTCTCTACACAGTGCATTACATGAGCCATTACATGCGCTGTTTTACTGCACTGTGTACTAGCCATTCCATTACGCACTACGCTGGCGCACTTCAAGTTCATTGAAATCTTCTCAGACATTAGTGGTTCTCCTTCAAGTGAAGAATGCTTTAACTGGCCCCACCTTACCGGCATTCCTCTCAAACTTGGCCTCTGTTCGCTATGAGCGTTGGGGCACAGCGCCTAAGGCGCATACGGAAGCTGGGTTAACATTTACTCATGTCTGTTTCTGAGCTGTCCACCAGTACCCAGAACTATTTGAAAGCTATCTGGGGGCTAAAGGAATGGTCATCCGAGCCCGTTACCGCCACACTTATAGCGAAACAGCTGGGACTCAAGCTCTCCTCGGTCTCCGATGCAGTGCGCAAAATGTCGAAGCAAGGGCTCGTGTCACACACGCCCTATGGCTCTGTGGAGTTAACCGAACTTGGCAGGCAGTACGCATTGGTCATGGTGCGCCGCCACCGATTGCTTGAGTCTTTTTTGGTTCAAGCATTGGATTATACGTGGGACGAGGTCCATGATGAAGCCGAAAATCTTGAACACGCGGTGTCTGACATGCTCATAGAGCGCGTGGATAAGTTCCTCAATTACCCCACTAGGGATCCACACGGCGACCCTATCCCTACGGTTGATGGACAGGTCACTATCCCCAGTGCGCACCGTCTCACCGACAGCGGCGCACAACCGCAGGTGACCGTGGAACGCATTTCTGATTCCGACCCACAACTGCTGGCCTTCCTCAAAGAGCAAGGCATCGTCATTGGGGCTGTTCTTACCACGCGCGAAGGAACGCCCTTTTCAGAATCGCTCGAAGTACAGGTAGCCGACAGTACTCAGTGGGTAGTACTTGGGCGCCCAGCTACGGACGCAGTGTTTGTAGCACACCACAGCCTGTAGTCTTTCCCTTTCTCATTAATCCTGTCCCTACCTGCCCTTTTAAAAACTACGGTGCGGCGTAGTTTGCAACTACGGTAGTACGTAGTTAATCTTTTCGATCATCACCTATCCCACTTATGGCTAAGGCCAGGATGAGCAGGATTGTCATGTCAGACTCACCAGATTTGGTGTACTTTTCTAGCGTTTCTGAAAACACAAAAAGATTCGTCGAACGCTTAGATAGACCCGCAGTGCGCATTCCACTGCGGCCCAAGAAAACCGGAATGATCCAGGTTTCACACCCGTACGTACTCATCGTTCCAACCTACGGCGGTGGCTCGCTCAAACGCGCAGTCCCCAAACAGGTCATCGACTTCCTCAATGACCCAATCAACCGTTCCTTTATCCGGGGCGTGATTACCTCAGGCAATACCAACTTCGGAAGCGCTTACTGCGTCGCCGGCCGCATCATTTCCGCTAAGTGCCACGTTCCAGAGCTGTATCACTTCGAGCTACTCGGCACGCAGAAGGACGTTGCCGCTGTAAAGCAGGGCCTTCACAAGTTTTGGGAGCAGCAAAGCAACTAACAATTACACCCCATTGATTTCCCACAAAATGAAGACCACATCCGCAACACACAGATTGGAAACCACAATGCCGCCACTTAAGGCCACCCCCACACAGCCCATTGGCCCTACGCCCCGCACCGCTTCAGCAGACGATGCCGGCGGTGTCGGTAAGCGCAAGAGCTACCATGCACTCAACGCGCAGCTGAACCTATTCGACGATTCGGGAAGAATCCAGTTCGACAAGGACATTGAGGCAACACAAGACTTTTTAGCGCACCATGTCACTCCCCGCATGCATCAGTTTGAATCCACCAAGCAGCGCTTGGAGTGGTTGGTTGATAACGAATACTACGAGCGGGAATTCCTTGAGCTTTATGATGACGATTTTCTGTGCACTATGTACGACAGAGCCCACCGAGCCAAGCATCAGTTCCGCACTTTCCTCGGCGCATTTAAGTTCTTTACTTCATACGCACTGAAAACCTTTGATGGCTCGCGATTTCTGGAAGGCTACGAAGAACGCGTCGCCACCACAGCTTTGTACCTTGCACAGGGCGATGAAGAGCTTGCGGAGAAGCTGGTGGATGACATCATGACCGGACGCTTCCAGCCCGCCACCCCTACTTTTCTCAACGCAGGAAAAGCCCAGCGTGGCGAAATGGTCTCCTGCTTCCTCCTTCGCATCGAAGACAATTTGGAAAGCATTGGCCGCAGCGTGAACTCTGCACTGCAGCTTTCAAAGCGCGGCGGTGGTGTGGCCTTGTTACTGAGCAATCTGCGCGAATCCGGAGCCCCAATCAAAAAGATTGAGAACCAAGCTTCCGGCGTAGTCCCAGTCATGAAAATTCTGGAAGATAGCTTCAGCTATGCCAACCAATTGGGCGCTCGACAGGGCGCTGGAGCCGTCTACCTACATGCGCACCATCCAGATATTCTTCGTTTCCTGGATACCAAGCGGGAAAATGCCGATGAGAAAGTCCGCATTAAGACTCTTTCGCTGGGAGTTGTTATTCCAGATATAACCTTCCAGCTGGCCAAAGAGAACAAGGATATGCATCTTTTTAGCCCGTATGACATCGCTCGCGAGTACGGCGTAGCCATGTCTGACATGTCTATCACCGAGTATTACGACGAGCTGGTTTCCAATCCGCGAATTTCTCATACGACTATCAAGGCCCGCGAGTTTTTCACCACGCTGGCTGAGCTTCAGTTTGAATCTGGATACCCCTACATACTCTTTGAGGATACGGTCAACCGCGCTAATCCCCTCAAAGGACATATCAATATGTCCAATCTGTGTAGTGAGATCCTCCAGGTCAACACGCCATCCACCTACGGCGCCTCAGGTAACTACACCACCGTTGGCCAGGACATTTCCTGCAATCTAGGGTCGCTCAACATCGCTAAAGCTTTTGAATCACCGGACTTTGGGGAAACTGTTGAAACCGCGGTGCGCGCTCTCACGAAGGTCTCAGACCTAACAAATATCGAAGCTGTTCCTTCCATCGCTCACGGTAATGCATCCATGCATGCCATCGGGTTGGGCCAAATGAATCTCCACGGTTTCCTGGCTTCCAAGCGTATTCCTTATGGCTGCGCCGAAGCACTGGACTTTACAAATATCTATTTCCTGACCGTGACCTATCATGCGCTCCGTGCATCCCATGCGCTAGCGGTTGAGAAAGGTCAACGATTCACTGGCTTTGAAGAATCCACCTATGCCACTGGCGTCTACTTCGACAAGTACATCGACCAAGACTGGGCGCCGGCCACTGACCACGTAAAACAGCTATTCCATGAGGCTGGCGTGCAGATTCCTCAACGCGAGGATTGGTTATGGCTCAAGAACCAAGTGATGCAAGACGGCATCTACAACGCCTACTTGCAGGCAGTTCCACCCACTGGATCAATTTCCTACATCAATGACTCCACCGCGTCCATACACCCGATTGCCTCCAAGATTGAAATACGCAAGGAAGGCCGCTTGGGGCGCGTGTACTACCCCGCACCGGAAATGACCAACGACAACTTGGAGTATTTCGATGACTCCTACACCGTGGGGTACAAAAAAATCATCGACACCTACGCTATGGCCACCCAACACGTGGACCAAGGGCTTTCCCTGACTTTGTTCTTCACCGCTGACACCACTACGCGGGACATCAACAAGGCACAAATCTATGCCTGGAAAGCCGGAATCAAGACCTTGTACTACATCCGTTTACGCCAACCTGCACTCCAGGGAACCGAGGTCGAAGGCTGCGTTTCCTGTGCTCTGTAGGAACACGGTCCTTCCTTCACTCACAACCATCCATCAAGAAAGAAAGAAGCTATGTCTTTAACATCAAACACTGCTGAGCTAACCAGCATCTCAGTTACGCCGCCAAGTTACCGGCATGACCCTTCAGCCCGCATCCGCGCCATCAATTGGAATCGGGTGAGCGATGAGAAGGATCTTGAAGTGTGGAACCGCCTCACCGCCAACTTTTGGTTGCCAGAAAAGGTTCCACTTTCAAACGATCTCCCGGCGTGGCAGAGGATGACACCGGAGGAACGCAACCTCACCATGCGGGTGTTCACGGGACTCACCACCCTGGACACCGTCCAGGCCACTGTGGGCGAAATCTGTCAGATCCAAGATGCCCGCACCGAGCACGAGGAGGCCGTGTATACCAACATCGCCTTCATGCAATCAGTCCATGCCCGTTCTTACTCTTCAGTGTTTTCTACTTTGAGCAGTACGAAAGAAATTGATGAGGCATACCGCTGGGCGGTGAATAATGACCTTCTCCAGGCACGCGCCAAAAAAGTGCTCACTCATTATTTTGGACCCGATCCACTCAAGCGCAAAGTGTCATCGACGCTGCTTTCCTCGCTGCTTCTCTACGCGGGTTTCTATCTTCCCCTGCATTTTTCCGTCCACG
Source organism: Corynebacterium phoceense (assembly GCF_900092335.1). Classification (GTDB taxonomy): domain Bacteria; phylum Actinomycetota; class Actinomycetes; order Mycobacteriales; family Mycobacteriaceae; genus Corynebacterium; species Corynebacterium phoceense. The sequence continues at coordinate 7,088 of NZ_LT596208.1, read as the reverse complement.
CCACCCTGACAAATACGGCAGACATGATTCGCCTCATTCTGCGTGACAAGGCAGTGCACGGTTACTACTCAGGCTACAAGTACCAGCGCGGACTGGAAACGTCTGCTCCACAACGGCAACAGGAGATGCATGATTTCACTATTTCCTTGCTCGAAGAGCTTTATGCCCTAGAGCTGGATTATTCCGGCGAGCTATATGAGCCGTTGGGGCTCATGGATGATGTAGCTGTATTCGTTCGCTATAACGCCAATAAGGCGCTCATGAATTTGGGCTACCCGGACTACTTCCCACCTGAAGAAACGGAAGTGAACCCGGAAATCCTCGCTGCCCTAGCACCTGGAGCAGATGAAAACCATGACTTCTTCTCCGGCTCCGGTTCCTCCTATGTCATTGGCACCGCTGAAGAAACGAGTGATGATGACTGGGATTTCTAAACCGTTTCCACGACCAGACCAAGGAAGCTGGCTTGAGACCATCGCGCTGTTTGAAGCCATCCGCGAAGGAAACCAACCAGCAGCCATGCGGCTTTTGGATACGTCCGCCGCACGGGAGGCCGTCCTCGGGGGACTGTTAGGACTCATCGAACTGTACTTCCGCCATGAAGAAGACAAAGTGGATAACTTTCTTACTGCCGCCCACGCCGCCGGGCCACCGCCTGCCTTTGGCTGCAAGCCTTTTCTCCCTTGATCGCACGTACCTACGCCCAACTAAGAAGAAAGGACTTCCTATGACCACCCCACGCATTAGTGTTATCGTCGGCAGCCTGCGCCGCGGCTCATTTGCGCGCAAGATTGCACACGAAGTGCTCACAATGATCCCTGAAAACTACCAGGCAGACATCGTTGAAATCCGTGACTTGCCGCTCTATGACTTCGACTACGATGACCCCTCGGTCACGGACAAGCCCATTCCAGCTGAGTACACCACTTTCCGCGACACCATCAAGAACTCGAGCGGCGTCCTCTTTGTTACCCCGGAAAATAACCGTACTATCCCTGCCTGTCTCAAGAATGCAGTGGACATCGGTTCCAAGCCCAACTCGGATGTGGCTTGGAAGAACCTTCCCGCAGGTATCATCAGTCACTCTGTAGGCCGCATGGGCGGCTACAGTTCACAGAAGAACCTCCGGCTCGCCCTGTCCTACTTCGATATGCCGCTTCCTGGTCAGCCCGAGGTATTCCTTGGCCAATCCCCCACCCTCTTCGAAGACTCCGGCCATCTCAATGAAGGCACCGCAGGCTTTGTCAAAGACTACGTTATACGCTTCCTGCAGTTGGTCGACATGACATTAACAGCCAAGCACAGCTAGCGACGGCGACTAACCCTAGCCACCGCCCTCTACGAAGTACTTGAAGGCTTCTAAAGGGCCTTCTCAAAGACACAAACCCCGGATTCACACTCATCCTTGAGTTACCTGAATCTGAACCCAGGACGCTTCAAAAAACACCGCTCTAATTCTTCGATTTTCGCTGAATTAGAGCGGTTTTAGCGCTGTCGCTGGACACTGACCCTGGCGACATCCTGTTAGGCCGCTACAGGGCCATACAGGGCAGGGGAGACCCCCATCTACGGCTTGCCGCCGTCGGGGGACTCCTTGTCACCGTCGGGAGACTCCTTGCCACCGTCGGGGGACTCCTTGTCACCGTCGTGGTCGCGCTGTTGCTCCTGCTGGCGGCGCTTAGCGATGCGTTCCAGCGCGCGACGCAGTACTGCAGCGCTTTCCTCCTGAGTACGGTCGATGACGATCTCGCGGTACCGTTGCTTCATCTCTGGGTTGCTGTCAATCTCGACCCGCAAAAAGTCCTGATCAACATGCGAAATCTCCTGCAACGACTGCGTTGCTTCCTCGATGATGATCTTCGCTTCCTGCTCTGCTTCCTCGCGCGTTACTGCAGCGTCACGTGTGGCCTCATCATGTTCTTCACTGCCGAATTCTTCGGCAAGGTCAAGCAGCTCATCTGCCTGAGCTTCAGCGAGACCCAGCGTCTGCTCAGCTTCTTTGCGTGCGTCACTGCGGATCTGCTCGGCTTCTTGCTCGGCCTTTTCGCGTGCTTCGCTGCGGAGCTGTTCAGCTTCCTGCTCTACACGCTTGAGCTTGGCTTCGGCGGCGCTCTCAACCTCCTTGGCACGGTCCAGCAACTCTTCCGCCTGTGCCTCGGCAAGACCCAACTCCTGTTCAGCATCCTTCTGTGCATCACCACGAATCTTTTCGGCGTCCTGCTCGGCCTTCTCGCGTGCTTCTTTGAGTACGCGCTCGGCAACCTCGCGAGCCTGCTGTTCAGCATTTTCCTGCACACGCTGGGCTTCTTCACGGGCCTGCTGCGCCCGTTCGAGTTCTTCTGCAGCTTGCTTGCGGTCTTTCGCTGCAGCATCGACATCTCGCTGTACGGAGCTGTGCTTCCGTTCCACCTCGTCCTCACGGTTCGCAAGGTCGCGCTCCCGGTCCTGCTGTTCGACGTAACGGTCAAGATTCAGCGACTCATTGTGACGTTCAGACACATCTAGCTCTACCGGGTAACCCAACGCGTACATGTGCTCTCGAAGTCCACGCTGCGCGTCGATGAACTTCTGGTTCCCGGAGATTTGTTTGCCCTTCTTCGGGCCAGATATGTACCGCACCGACTCATCAGTGTTGTACGCGATGCCGGGCCGGCAGCGGAGCTTGTCGGGATCATCCGGCTTCGGCGAGAACGTATCAGCCTGGAACTGGATGTGTGGCGTTGATTCGTCGAAGTTCATATCCCCACCGGCTACGGCATCGATGCCGCCGGGGATGAAGTTCTCGGCGAGCCAACGCATCGACTCTTCGAGATACTGCTTCGCTGCTTCGTAGTCGCGTGCTACCAGCCGAGGCCGTTTCACTTCGCGACCGTCTACCTCACTTGTGTAATAGTCCGGGATTTCTTTACACATCGACTTCGGTAGATGCACGACGAACAACGACGTTTCAAAACTGTTCTTCTGCACGCGCACGCCGTCCATCCGGGCGTCTTGGTACGCCAAGACTTCCTCGACGGACGCAGTGAAGCGTCCTGGGTTTAGTTCCGCTTCTTTTACGGCCCTGTGTTGATGGGCTGGGTGAGATAGTACTCGGTTTTTTTTGGGTTTGGTGTGTGTTTGTTTTGGCCTATTAGTACCAGTAGCCTTAACATTTTGCAATGCTTCCAGGTCTGGCCTATCAACCCCATAGTCTTTAGGGGGCCTTGTAGTGAAACCTCATCTTAAAACAGGCTTCCCGCTTAGATGCTTTCAGCGGTTATCCCTTCCGTACGTAGCCAACCAGCGATGCTCCTGGCGGAACAACTGGCACACTAGAGGTACGTCCGTCCCGGTCCTCTCGTACTAGGGACAGCCTTCTTCAAGTTTCAGCGCGCGCGGCGGATAGAGACCGAACTGTCTCACGACGTTCTGAACCCAGCTCGCGTGCCGCTTTAATGGGCGAACAGCCCAACCCTTGGGACCTACTCCAGCCCCAGGATGCGACGAGCCGACATCGAGGTGCCAAACCATCCCGTCGATATGAACTCTTGGGGAAGATCAGCCTGTTATCCCCGGGGTACCTTTTATCCGTTGAGCGACACCACATCCATAAGTAGGTGCCGGATCACTAGTCCCGACTTTCGTCCCTGTTTGAGCTGTCACTCTCACAGTCAAGCTCCCTTGTGCACTTACACTCAACACCTGATTGCCAACCAGGCTGAGGGAACCTTTGGGCGCCTCCGTTACATTTTGGGAGGCAACCGCCCCAGTTAAACTACCCACCAGGCACTGTCCCCAACCCAGATCATGGGCCAAGGTTAAGGTGCTCAATCCGATCAGAGTGGTATTTCAACAACGACTCCACCATCACTGGCGTGATAGTTTCTAAGTCTCCCACCTATCCTACACAAACCGAACCAAACACCAATACCAAGCTATAGTGAAGGTCCCGGGGTCTTTTCGTCCTGCCGCGCGTAACGAGCATCTTTACTCGTAGTGCAATTTCACCGGGCCTGTGGTTGAGACAGCAGGGAAGTCGTTACGCCATTCGTGCAGGTCGGAACTTACCCGACAAGGAATTTCGCTACCTTAGGATGGTTATAGTTACCACCGCCGTTTACTGGGGCTTAAATTCTCAGCTTCGCACATCAACGATGTACTAACCGGTCCTCTTAACCTTCCAGCACCGGGCAGGCGTCAGTCCATATACATCAACTTAACGTCTTCGCATGGACCTGTGTTTTTGATAAACAGTCGCTTCCCTCTATTCTCTGCGACCCCACACCGCTTCAAGCCGCAAGGACTTGTCACGGTATGTGGTCCCCCTTCTCCCGAAGTTACGGGGGCATTTTGCCGAGTTCCTTAACCACAGTTCACCCGAACGCCTTAGTATTTTCAACCTGACTACCTGTGTCGGTTTAGGGTACGGGCCATATACATACATCGCTAGAGGCTTTTCTCGACAGCACGGGATCACCAACTTCACCCCAATCGGGCTACGCATCACGTCTCACCTTCAATTGAGGCACGGATTTACCTATGCCTCCGGCTACACGCTTACACCAACAATCCATTAAGCGGCTTGGCTACCCCACTGTGTCACCCCATCGCTTGAACCACACATCAGGCCCCACGACATCAACAACACCAACCAACAAAGTTAGTTAAGTGTCGTATCCGCGGTGGTTAGTATCAGTGCTTTATCAGGGGCGCATGTATACGGGTACCAGAATATCAACTGGTTATCCATCGACTACGCCTGTCGGCCTCGCCTTAGGTCCCGACTCACCCTGGGAAGACGAACTTGACCCAGGAACCCTTAGTCATCCGGCGGGTAGGATTCTCACCTACCAATTCGTTACTCATGCCTGCATTCTCACTCGCACATACTCCACGCCGCCTTACGGTAACGCTTCACAACATGCACGACGCTCCCCTACCCAATAACAAAAGTATTGCCGCGGCTTCGGCGGTGTGCTTGAGCCCCACTACATTGTCGGCGCGAAACCACTCGACCAGTGAGCTATTACGCACTCTTTCAAGGATGGCTGCTTCTAAGCCAACCTCCTGGCTGTCTTCGCGATCCCACATCCTTTTCCACTTAGCACACCCTTAGGGGCCTTAACCGGCGATCTGGGCTGTTTCCCTCTCGACTATGAAGCTTATCCCCCACAGTCTCACTGCCGCACAACACATTAATGGCATTCGGAGTTTGGCTGACATTGCTAAGATTGTAGTCCCGCTCAACCAACCAGTAGCTCTACCTCCACCAAGCTAATGCGACGCTGCACCTAAATGCATTTCGGGGAGAACCAGCTATCACGGAGTTTGATTGGCCTTTCACCCCTACCCACAGCTCATCCCCGCAGTTTTCAACCTACGTGGGTTCGCGCCTCCACAACCTCTTACAGCTGCTTCACACTGGCCATGGGTAGATCACCCCGCTTCGGGTCCAGGACATGCCACTAAAAAAAAAACAATGCCTTCGGTATACCCACAACTGTGGGCTAAATAAAGCTCCTTAGAAAGGAGGTGATCCAGCCGCACCTTCCGGTACGGCTACCTTGTTACGACTTCGTCCCAATCGCCGATCCCACCTTCGACAGCTCCCTAACGAGTTTGAGCCACTGGCTTCGGGTGTTACCAACTTTCATGACGTGACGGGCGGTGTGTACAAGGCCCGGGAACGTATTCACCGCAGCATTGCTGATCTGCGATTACTAGCGACTCCAACTTCATGGGGTCGAGTTGCAGACCCCAATCCGAACTAAGACCGGCTTTCAGCGATTCGCTCCACCTCACAGTGTCGCTGCGCATTGTACCGACCATTGTAGCACGTGTGAAGCCCTGGACATAAGGGGCATGATGATTTGACGTCATCCCCACCTTCCTCCGAGTTGACCCCGGCAGTCTCTCATGAGTCCCCACCATAACGTGCTGGCAACATAAGACAAGGGTTGCGCTCGTTGCGGGACTTAACCCAACATCTCACGACACGAGCTGACGACAACCATGCACCACCTGTATACAAGCCACAAGGGAAACTACATCTCTGCAGCAATCCTGTATATGTCAAGCCCAGGTAAGGTTCTTCGCGTTGCATCGAATTAATCCACATGCTCCGCCGCTTGTGCGGGCCCCCGTCAATTCCTTTGAGTTTTAGCCTTGCGGCCGTACTCCCCAGGCGGGGCGCTTAATGCGTTAGCTACGGCACGAACCCCGTGGAAGGGACTCACACCTAGCGCCCACCGTTTACGGCATGGACTACCAGGGTATCTAATCCTGTTCGCTACCCATGCTTTCGCTCCTCAGCGTCAGTAACTGCCCAGAGACCTGCCTTCGCCATCGGTGTTCCTCCTGATATCTGCGCATTTCACCGCTACACCAGGAATTCCAGTCTCCCCTACAGCACTCAAGTTAGCCCGTATCGCCTGCACGCCCGGAGTTAAGCCCCGGAATTTCACAGACGACGCGACAAACCACCTACGAGCTCTTTACGCCCAGTAATTCCGGACAACGCTCGCACCCTACGTATTACCGCGGCTGCTGGCACGTAGTTAGCCGGTGCTTCTTATACAGGTACCGTCACAAAAAGCTTCGTCCCTGTCGAAAGGAGTTTACAACCCGAAGGCCTTCATCCCCCACGCGGCGTCGCTGCATCAGGCTTCCGCCCATTGTGCAATATTCCCCACTGCTGCCTCCCGTAGGAGTCTGGGCCGTATCTCAGTCCCAATGTGGCCGTACACCCTCTCAGGCCGGCTACCCGTCGACGCCTTGGTAGGCCATTACCCCACCAACAAGCTGATAGGCCGCGAGCTCATCCCCAACCGCAAAAGCTTTCCACCTTCCACACTAAAGAAAGGTCATATCCGGTATTAGACCCAGTTTCCCAGGCTTATCCCAAAGTTGAGGGCAGATCACCCACGTGTTACTCACCCGTTCGCCACTCGAGTACCCGCAGCAAGCTGCAGGCCTTTCCGTTCGACTTGCATGTGTTAAGCACGCCGCCAGCGTTCGTCCTGAGCCAGGATCAAACTCTCCACAAAAACCAATCAGAAAAAATCCGATAAAGGCTTATAGGCCGTGAAAAGCCCAATACCAAAGCAAAA
>NZ_LT596207.1:859502-878083 GCF_900092335.1 Corynebacterium phoceense | reverse complement strand
TTCAGCCAAACACCATCAAGTGCTTGTGGGGCGTTGTCGGTCGCGCTGACTTAGATAAAGATACACAGCGATCTAAAAACACACAAATCTGCAGGACATCGCGCATTTATGACGTGTTCACGCCAAACCATTGCAGCACTCCACCACTGTATGGGTCGGCATTGCGAGCATACATAGGGAGCAGGGCTGCCCATACGAGGTAAAGCACGCCGGCGCACGCGGCGAAGGACCATTGCGGCAGAACCTCCATGACCGTCAGGACAAAGGTGACTCCGGCAGTCACCGCCATGCACATGGTCCAGACGATCGTTTTCCGGGAGAGCAGTTCCCAACTCACGCCGAGTACGGGAATCAACGCGCCCATGCCGAATATCATTCCGGTGATAATCCCCTGGCTAGTCCAAACCACCAACTCCAGGATGGCGCCGGCGGCCGCACCGATGACGCTCGCCGCTGTGACAGCGCGCACCCACTGCTGACGCGAGCCACCGAGCGTGACGAACTCCTTGAACGATGTGCGGTAGGAATCCATGAGTGCCCCGAGCGTCAATAGCGTCACCATGACATAGACGATACTGAAGAGCTGTCCCTCAATGTTCCAAAAGACGATGGCCGCCCACATGACAAGTCCGACGGAGGCGTACCCGGCCACGACCCACATCCACGAGCGGACCAGCGGCCGGTAGATCAGCTGCGCCGTGGGAGTGATGGGGAAACGTCCAAAGTCGGAATTGCCGTCCGAGGTTACTCGATACTGGAGTTCACGCACCTCCATGTCGGATTGGGCCGCGGACTGCGACGACTGACGCAGCGTCACAAAGAGTCGGATAACCCACGCGATCAGGACGAGAGCGGCCAACCACCACCACTGGCGCGCCACCGAAACTGCAGCGCCGAGCACGACGTAGTACGTGGCGAGCCCTAGGTTGTAGCGCGTCTGCGCTTTCCGCGAGAGCCCCAGCGCCGTGGCTTTCGTCTTGTTCACCGTGGTCGATAGGACCACAACCACCGCGAGGAAGGCCAGCGAACCAGCCGTTACCGGACCCTTGACGGGCGCGAGGATGCCCCACAGCAGCAACATGATGCTGTAGACGACAAGCGTATGCGTCTCGACGACCACAAAGAACAGTCGCATTACGCCTCCCCTAATGCCAGCACGGCTTCCTCAAGCGTCACTTCCTGCGCACGCAGTCCCAGGTCCTTGGCCTGGTCGAAGACGCACTGTGCAAACTTGGGACGCGCGTCGATAATCGCGCGGTCGGCCAGGGTTGAGGACTCTCGTGCAAGCACGGGCAGTTGAAGCCTGCCCAGCGCGCGGTCGAGCTGGGAAGCGTGCCCGGAGACGGCGACAATGGAATCGACGATCTCGTCGATGGGGCCAGAGAGCGGTTCATCGGAAAGTAAGAGAATGGTATCGAGGTAGCCCTCAATCTCCGAAAGATGATGGGTTGAAACCACGATGGTCCGCGTCCCTTGCTCCTCGCGCATCACGTCGAAGAACACCTGGCGGCGCTGCACGTCGAGCCCCAGGTAGGGCTCATCGAGGAGCATGAGCTCGCAGCCAGAAGCCACGGCGAAGATGAAACCCATCGCGGATTTCTGGCCGCGCGAGAGCGAAGAGTAATTCTGCACCGGAAGCTCGAAGGCGTCGACAAGTTCATCGGCGCGGTCTTGGTTCCACGTCTTCCAACGAACCTGGCCGATCCGGAACAGCTTCTTCACGTTCCATCCATCGAAAAGTGGGTTGTCAATGCCCATGAGGATCGTCCGGTCCATGACGCGTTGGTTGTCGAAGGGTTCCTCGCCGAAGACGCGCAGGCCCATGGACGGGAACTGCCCTGCCATCATGCGCAAAAGTGTCGTCTTGCCCACGCCGTTCGCGCCCACGAGCCCGTGCGTAAGTCCCTGCGCGAGCTCAAAGTTCAACGCCGGTGTGTTCTTCATCCGCAGGTTGGTCGCAGTAATCATCGTCTAAGCTCCAATCGCTTCTGAGTATTGGCGTACTTCGGGTAAAGCCACAGCATGACCGCAGCTATCAGGAGCAAGACCCCACCCGAAAGCAGTAGATAGACAGCGCCCGGCTCAATTCCTCTAATAAACCCACCAAATGTCATGGGCACGATGACTGCAATGATGGCGCCCACAGTTGTATTCATCAGCGCGTAGGCAAACCAGAAAGTCCCGACATTGAGAGCTACGAGGGAGGGATCCAGCACTAGGGTGCATAGCGCAACGCCGAGCATGCCGATGCCCCCGTTCACCAGCGCCCGAGTGCGCCAAGCTCGGCGCGTCTTACCGAAGGCTTGCCAGGCGGCGAGGTGCGTGCCGGTCGCTAGATTAGAACCGAGTGCGCCAGCAATCACCGGCACAGTCACGACGAGAGACCCCCACAAGTCCGGAGCAATGGCTGGAAGCAGAGTCTTCCAACCCCACAGGAATACGCCGAATAGCGCGACGACCAAGAGCATCATGTGCCACTGCCCTTCCCCAGGATTCTTTTCCACTACAGGCTCGTGGTTGCGGGAACGATCCTCCTTGACCTCCTGGCGAAGAGTCAACGCCAAAGTAGCTGCGACGAGCGTAGTAAGCAGTACCGTCACAACCCACGGCAACTCGCCTACCGTAAAAGCGAAGGTCATTGCAGCGGCAATGAGCACAATAGGGACGTTGATTCGCACAAAGTCGGCCCGACGGTAGCCGAACGCTTTGAGCGTGCCGTAGGGCACGTGAAGGACAGAGCCCACCCCGATCGGCACGAGCGCAAAGAAAAGCATGGACACCCACGAGAGGTCACCAATGACAATCCTGAATCCGATCATCGAGGCACACATGCCCAGCGCTGATAGCAGCTGTCGCGTAGACCCTGTCCAGTGCCGGAAGACGACAGATACAAGTCCTTTAGACATCGCTGCCTCCCATCGCGAGTGCCACGGCGTCCTCGAGGGCGACCGGGGAGCCATCAGCGACGCCGCGGCGTACAACAACGCGGGTGCTGGAGCCGAGAGACTCGGTGGCGAGGGCTGCATCGGAAAGCTCGGGCGGAACGGGGTTGGCGACGGTGAGCGAGACGAGGGCATCATCAAGCCGCTCCGACTCGAGGGTGCGGATGACGCCGTCGCGCAGGACGAGGTAGCAGTCCACGAGCTTGGCGGAGGCCTCAAGATCGTGGGAGGCAATGACGATGGTGCGCGGGTTCGCCTCCTGCGCGGCGACGAGCTCCCGGTAGAACAGGTCGCGGTTCTGCACGTCGAGGCCGAGGTAGGGCTCGTCGAGGAGTGTAAGCGGCGCGCGAGCTGCCAGTGCGATGACGATGGCGAGCATGGAGCGCTGGCCGCGGGAGGCCTTACTGTGGGACGTCTTCACATCGAGCGCGAAGGTCTCGAGCAGGTGGTCCGCTGTCGCCTGGTCCCAATGCGGGTAGCGCTTGGACGCGACGTCGAGGATGGCCTTGAAACTCCAGTTCGCAGGGTACGGAGTATCGACGCCGGTGAACACGATATCGTCCATGACGGCCTCGTTATCAAAGGGTTCGTGGCCGAAGACTTTGATGTCCCCGTCATAGCGCGCCTGGCCGGCGAGCAGTGAGAGCAGCGTGGACTTGCCTGTGCCGTTGCGGCCGACAAGACCGTAGATGCGGTTTTCTTCGAGCTGTAACTCGACGTCCCGGAGGACCTCCTTTTTCTTGAAGGACTTCGCGGCGTGGTGAGTAGTGACAATCATGAGTATTTAAACCTCGGATCTGCGCAGGCGTGGGGCGAAACGAACGGACGGAGCTGGGCTTTCGTCGCGCAAGGGACGGTAGAACACGACGTAGGAGGTGACGACGGCGAGGATGAGGAAGGTAATGAGCTGCCACTTCAGCGAGTCGCCGTCACGCAGGTGACCGGAGAACATGATCATGCCGAAGGTTGCGAAACCGGTGCCCAGGCCGGAGAGTGCGACCAAAAGCAGCACGCAGGTGGCGGCAAAGGGGTAGACCCAGCCGAACTGGAAGACCACGGCGATGCCCGCGAAGATGACAAGGCTCAGCGCGGCAAGAATGAGCTGGCGGCGCACCCACTCGGTGCGTGGATACCCGAACGCCTGAAGGCCGGAAGGCGTGAGCTCAGTCCACGGCATCTGCGCGATCATCCCCAAGATGAATGGGAGGAAGGCCCAGAAGGCCGGACCCCACGTGGGGCCGAGGAAGGGCTGCGCCACCGCAAGGAGCGGGATAGCAACCGCGGCGCTGGCTAGCAGGAGCCACCAGCCATGGAAACGCAGACTTCCCTTGGCGATACCGCGGGATTCACCACGGAGCCGAAAGAACAGCGACACCCAGAAGACACAGATGGCGAGTGCTTCACAAAGTAGCCATCGAGCGGGAAGGACGAAAGCCTGCGCGCCGAGCCCCAGGGCGAGGCAGACCACGAGCGGCGTGACGTTGGTGCGGATCCATTCGCCGGTTGTCATGCCGAAAGCATCGGCACTGCGGCGCGGGAGAAAGAAGTAGGCAAGTGGCAGCGCCACTGCGGTGGCGCCGAAGAAGGCGACCGGCCATACCGCGACAACGCTCCCTAAGAGCAATGCCAAGCCAAGGAACGCCACGCTAATGAGAGCCGCGACCCAGCCGCCATTGGTGAACTGATACTTGAAGATCATCGCTGGCCTCCCAGAATGCGGACCGCGTCGGCCAGCGGCAGCGGGGTGCCTTCAGCAACGCCACGAGGGACGATCATGCGCGACTGGCCGGCAATCTCCTCGGTGCGCACAGCATGTGGGGCGAGATCGGGAGAGCCGGGGGCAACCACGAAGGCATCGTCAAGCTCGGCGGCTGAGTAGTCCTGCATGCCCTCGCCCATGAGGAGGAAGCGGTCGAAGTGCTGAGCGGATTCTTCGAGAGCATGGGTCGCGACGACCATCGTGCGGTCATGCGGAAGGTTGTCGTAAAAGATCGTGCGGTTCGCATCGTCGAGACCCAAGTAGGGCTCATCGAGGAGAGTGAGCTCCGCATTGGCGGAAAGCGCCACGATGATGGCGAGCATGGAACGCTGACCGCGCGAGGCGGCGGCGTAACTCGTGTGAAGGTCGAGGTCGAACGCGTCCAGGAGGTCATCGCGCAGCGACCAGTACGGGTAGCGCTGTCCAGCAGCGGTGAGGATGTCGTGAAGCCGCCAGTTGGGGTAGGCGGTGTCCACGCCAGTGAACACGATGGTGTCCATGACCGCGCGATTGTTATACGGGTTGTGCGAGAGCTCGCCTTCGTAGCGCTTCTGTCCGGCAAGGAGGGAGAGCAGCGTCGTCTTGCCGCAGCCGTTGCGGCCCACCAAGGCATGGAGCTGGCCGTCGTGGATATCGAAGTTGAGTCCTTCGAAGACCTTCTTGCTTCCGAAGGATTTGGAGAGATGGCGTGCAGTGATCATGAGTAGAGACCTCGGCTTTCAGCGACGCGGTGAACGAGTTCCTGGAGTTGGCCCCGCGTGTAGCCGAGGCGGGCAGCCTCGTCCACGAGTGGGGCGACGTATTCGGCGGCAAAGTCGCTGCGGCGGCGCTCGCGGATGCTCTCGGTCGCGCCGTCCGCGACGAACATGCCGACGCCGCGGTGCTTTTCGAGAATTCCGAGTTCGACAAGCAAGGTAATTCCTTTCCTGGCGGTCGCGGGGTTGATGTTGTGGAACGCGGCGAGCTCGTTCGTCGACGGGGCTTGCGCACCTTCCGCGAGTGCGCCATCGATGATGGAATCTTCGATGAGCGCGGCGATTTGCCGGAACAACGGTTGGGTGGAGTTGTCCATGGGCATCCTTAGTTGGTTAGTCACTTGTGTAACTAACCATATTGGCCGTCTGGGAATTCGTCAAGGCCTATCGCAGTTTTTGCCTTTTTGGGGCACACTGGAGGGAAACGAGTTAGCAATAAAGATTTAGGACCGCAACAATGCTTGAGAGAACGTTAGTTTTCGTCGACACTTCTTACCTATTAGCAAGTTTTTATAACGCCTGGGAGACGGGTGCCCGCGCCCAGTTAGAGATTGACCTTCCCGAGGTCGTCAACACCATGGGCACCATGATCGAAAACCAACTGGACCAAAAAATTCAGCGTCAGTACTGGTACGACGGCATCCCGGATACCGGCCCACACCGCTACCAGCGCGCGCTGCGCACCTGTGACGGCGTGCAGCTGCGCACAGGCCAGCTCATCGAGTGGGGCGACCGCCGCACGCAGAAGGGCGTGGACACGCGTCTCGTCGCGGACATGATCGTCGCCGCCATGAAGCAACAAGTCACGGACTTCGTGCTCGTCTCCGGCGACGCGGACATGATTCCGGGCGTTGAGGAGGCGGTGCTCGCGGGCATTCGCGTGCACCTCTACGGCTTTGGCTGGGACTCCATGTCCTCCAACCTGCGCCACTCCTGCGATACGACCACGATTTTGGACCCGCGCGAGGACTTCGCGGACGCCATGGAAATCCAGGTCCTCGAAGGACCGCTGCCGCCGGTCATCCGTCACCAGCCAGACGAGGAGCAGGAGGAGAGCGCGGCTACCGCGCCGGAGGGCACCGAGGAGCCGGCAGTGCCCGGCCCCGACGTCTGTGGCGAGCCCTCCGAGGTCGAGGCCGCATTCTCCTCCACGCCGCATGGTATGGCGGCACACCAGCCGGAGCACCGCACGTCGGAGCAGGCCGCGCCCGTCGAGCCCACCACGTCTGCCGAGTCCGCCTCCGACTCCCCGAAGCCTGAGGCTCCCGCCGAAGAGACGCCTGCGAAGCCGGGCCCGTCCGGTCCGCCGAAGCCGTCCATGATGGCGCCGCGCCGCAAGCTGCGCTCCCGTTACGTGCCGCTGCCGGAGGAGGTCTGGACCTCCGCCGGCTTCCAGACGCCGTTCGACGTGGGCCAGCAGTACGCCAGCTGGTGGTTCGACAACGCCGCGACCGCCGAGCAGCGCGACCAGGCGCACCTTCTCTCCGGCGGCGGTCTGCCGCCCGAGATCGACCGCCCGCTCCTCCAATTCGCGTGCGACACGCTCCACGAGTACACGCTCACCGAGACCCAGCGCGTGAACCTGCGCGACGGCTTCCACTCCGGCATCCGCGGCGTGCTCCTCAACCGCGACAAGTAAAACAAACCCCCAGTTCACAGGGAACTGGGGGTAACGCGTACGTCACTACTTCTCGGCGTCAGCGTCCGGAGCAGCGTCGAGCTCTTTCTTCTTCGCCATGTCGGCACGGATCTCGGCGAGGCGGGAGCTGGCCTTGAGCTCGGTGTCCGCCTTGGAGAAGTCCTGGATATTGACGGTCCCGGTGCCCTGCATGAGCTCCTGGGCGCCGAGGGCGTCCGTGTAGCGCTTCTCGATCTTGGCGCGGACAGAGTCAAGCGTGGGCGTCGAATCATCCGGGGACAGCTCGTTCATGGAGTCGAGGACCTTCGCGTTGGACTCCTGCATGGCGGCCTGATCGGCCTGCGCCATGAGTTGGTCGACCTGGGCGAGCTGCTCGCGCAGACGCGCTTCTGATTCCTTCTGCTGCTGCTTCGCCTGCTCCGCAGCCTGCGTTGCCGCCTGGTACTGAGTCTTCATGCCCTCGAGCTCCTGCTCGGCGGCGACGAGCTGCGCGGCAACAACCTCTGCGGCCTGGTTATATTCGGTGGCTGCGGTGGAATCGCCCTTGGCCGAGGCGGCATCGGCAAGCTCGAGCGCACGCTGCGTCTGCTCCTGGTACTTCTGCACAGTCTCGATGAGGCGGTTCATCTGCATCTCGAGGCGCGACTGGTTGCCGATAATCTCGCTGGCGTGCTGGGTAATCTCCGCGTGCTGCTTCTTGGCCCCCTCGACCGCCTGCTGAATCTGGACCTTGGGGTCTGCGTTCTCATCGATCTTCTGATCGAAAGAAGCCATGAGGTACTTCCAGCCCTTGCTCATCGGGTTAGCCATTGTTTCGTACTCCTTATAGTTTCATTAAAAAAAGGCGCTTTCCCACGATGATACGTGGGAAAGCGCCGTCGTGCGCAGGACTTAGGACTGCTGCGCCTGCTGGGCAGCCACCCGCTTGCGGACCTCGTCCATGTCGAGCCCCTCGACCTGACCGATAAGATCCTCGAGTGCGGCCGGCGGCAGGGCGCCTGCCTGACGGAAGACCATCACGCCATCGCGGAACGCCATGAGCGTGGGGATAGACTGGATCTGCAGGGCTGCGGACAGACCCTGGTTAGCCTCGGTATCGAGCTTCGCAAACGTGATGTTCTCGTGCTTCTCCGACGCTGCGTCGTAGACCGGAGCGAAGCGCTTGCACGGACCGCACCAATCGGCCCAGGCGTCAACGAGGACAATGCCCTCGGCGCTAACGGTGGACTCAAAGTCCTTTTCAGTGACGTCGACAGTCGCCATTGCGGTAACTCCTTTTATCAATCAGCTAATTTTGCTTCGTTCTTTCCTATCAACCGTACACGTTCGTGAGTTATTCCCACGGATATTTATCCTTGCCAGATACCCCCAGGGGGTATATTATCGACGGCGTAAGCACTAGATCCCCGTACGAAGGAGACACACCATGAACAACTACACCGTCAAGGGCATGACCTGCGGCCACTGCGAGATGTCCGTGAAGGAAGAGATCGGCGAGATCGCCGGCGTCACCGCTGTCACCGCTGACCACGCCACCGGTGCCGTCACCGTCGAGGGCGAGGGCTTCACCGACGAACAGGTCGCCGCCGCCGTCAAGGAAGCCGGCTACGAGCTGGCCTAGGCCTTCTCTCGCGAAAGGCCGCCCGGCGCGAGAGCGCGCATAGGTTTGTACAGGAAAGGAGTTCCACGGTGACCACTCCCACCGCGCTACACCACATTGATCTCGGGGTGACCGGCATGACGTGCACGTCGTGCTCGTCACGCGTGGAGCGCAAGCTCAACAAGGTCGACGGCGTGGAGGCCACCGTCAACTTCGCCACGGAAGAAGCCTCCGTGAGCTACGACCCCACCACCACGAGCGTCGAGGACCTCATCAAGGTCATCGAGAACGCTGGCTATGGGGCGTTTTCTATGAGCGGGGATGACGAGCCTGAGGGCGCTGAGGATGAGGACGAGTCCGCCCGCGACGCGCAGACGGACGACCTGCTCCGCCGCACGCTCATCTCCGGTGCACTCTCGCTGCCGGTCATGCTCGTGTCCATGATCCCGGCTCTCCAGTTCACCAACTGGCAGTGGGCCGCGACCATTCTTGCGACCATCGTCTACATCTTCGGCGGCGCACCCTTCCACAAGGCGACGTGGACGAACCTCAAGCACGGCTCGTTCACCATGGACACGCTTATCACCATGGGCACCACGGCCGCCTACTTCTGGTCGCTTTACGCACTCTTTTTTGGCAACGCCGGCATGCCCGGCATGAAGATGCACATGACGCTGTTGTCCAACGACGCGGAGATGGACCACATCTACCTCGAGTCCGTGGGCATGGTCATCTCCTTCTTGCTGCTCGGCCGCTGGTTCGAGTTCCGCGCCAAGGGCCGGTCTTCGGAGGCACTGCGCTCGCTGCTCACCATGGGCGCGAAGGACGCGTCGGTGCTGCGTGACGGCGTCGAGGTGCGTGTGCCCATCAAGGAACTCCAGGTCGGCGATACCTTCATCGTTCGCCCGGGCGAGAAGATCGCCACGGACGGCATCGTCTCCGCTGGCAACTCCGCCGTAGACGAGTCCATGCTCACCGGCGAATCCGTGCCGGTTGAGGTGTCCGAAGGCTCTCGCGTTACCGGCGCCACCGTCAACGCCTCGGGCCGACTCGAGGTCCGCGCCACGAAGGTCGGCTCGGACACCGTGCTTGCGCAGATGGCCACGATGGTCAAGGACGCCCAGGCCTCCAAGGCCCCCATCCAGCGCCTCGTGGACAAGATCGCACAGGTCTTCGTCCCCGTTGTCATCGGAATCGCTATCCTCACGCTCATCGTCCACCTCTTCTTTGGGGGCGTCGCCCCGGCCTTCATCGCGGCGGTCGCGGTCCTCATCATCGCCTGCCCGTGCGCCATGGGCCTGGCTACGCCGACCGCCATCCTCGTCGGTTCCGGCCGCGGCGCCCAGATGGGCATCCTCATCAAGGGCCCGGAGATTCTCGAGTCCACCCGCGAGGTCGACACCATCGTGCTCGATAAGACGGGCACCGTGACCGAGGGCACGATGGCCGTCTCCCACGTCGAGGGCGACGTCCTCGCTCTCGCCGCCGCCGTGGAGCGCGGCTCCGAGCACCCCATTGCCAAGGCCATCGTCGCCGCGGCCCCGGACGCACCGGAAGCCACTGACTTTGCCTCGGTTCCCGGCCACGGCGTCGAAGGCACCGTGAACGGCCAGTGCGTCCTCGTCGGCCGCCCGCCAGCGGGCACCGACTACGAGGGCACCGGCACGCTCGTCGCCGTCACCGTGGACGGCGCCGTCAAGGGCACCATTGAGGTCCGCGACACCGTCAAATCCAGCTCGGCCACTGCCATCGCCCACTTCAAGGAGCTGGGACTTACCCCGCACCTGCTCACGGGCGACAACGAGCACGCTGCGCAGGCGGTGGCACGCGAAGTCGGCATCGAGTCCGTCACCGCCGGCGTCATGCCAGAAGACAAGGTAGCGACCATCAAGCGCCTCCAGGAAGAGGGCAAGACCGTGGCCATGGTCGGCGACGGCGTCAACGACGCAGCCGCTCTCGCCCAGGCGGATCTCGGTATCGCCATGGGCACCGGCACGGACGTCGCCATTGAGGCCTCCGACATCACGCTCATGAACGACGACCTCCGCTCCGCCGTCGACGCCATCCGGCTGTCCCGCCGCACCCTGAAGATCATCAAGGGCAATCTCTTCTGGGCGTTCGCCTACAACGTGGTCCTCATTCCGGTCGCCGCCGTCGGCCTGCTCAACCCCCTGTTCGCGGGTATTGCCATGGCCTTCAGCTCGGTCTTCGTGGTGAGCAACTCCCTGCGACTGAAGAATTTCCGCTCTATCGATTAAGAATTTGCACAGAATCTAGCGCCCCCGATTCCGGGGGCCTAATCTTTGTGCATGCCAATCCTTCGACAGAATTCTCTTCCTTTATCTCGCAACGAACGCCTCGATCGCCTGCCGGTCACGGGCAAGCACAAGAAACTGCTCATCGGCTCCGGCATTGGCTGGGCGCTCGACGCCATGGACGTCGGCCTCATTTCCTTCATCATGGCCGCCCTCGCCGTCCACTGGGGCATCACGCCCACCGAGTCCTCGTGGCTCGCCTCCATCGGCTTCATTGGCATGGCCATCGGCGCGACCTTCGGCGGGTTGCTTGCCGATAAGTTCGGCCGCCGCCACGTCTTCGCCCTCACGCTGCTCGTCTACGGTCTCGCCACCGGCGCCTCCGCGCTGTCCACGGGCCTGGTCATGCTGCTCGTCCTCCGCTTCCTCATCGGCCTGGGCCTGGGCGCAGAGCTCCCCGTCGCCTCGACGCTCATCTCCGAGTTCTCTCCGGTCAAGGTCCGCGGCCGCATGGTCGTCCTCCTCGAGGCCTTCTGGGCCGTGGGCTGGATCCTTGCCGCCGTCATCGGCACCTTCGTGGTCGGCGCGCATGACTCCGGCTGGCGCTGGGCCCTCGCGCTGGGCATGGTGCCGGCGTTCTACGCCCTCTACGTGCGCCTCCACCTTCCGGAGTCCGTGCGCTTCCTCGAGTCCCGCGGCCGGCACGAGGAGGCCGAGGAAATCGTCGCCTCCTTCGAGGCCGCCGTCCCCACCGACGCAGAGCTTGCCGATGCCCCCTCCACTCCCACCTTCGCCGAAGACGACGTCACCTCCCGCTCCATTTGGTCACCGTCCCTGCGCGGGCGCACCGCAGCACTCTGGACGGTCTGGTTCTGCGTCAACCTCAGCTACTACGGCGCCTTCGTGTGGATTCCGTCGCTGCTCGTAGCGGACGGCTTCTCGCTCGTGAAATCCTTCTCGTTCACTCTCATCATCACGCTGGCGCAGCTGCCGGGCTACGCGATGGCCGCCTGGCTCATTGAGGTCTGGGGCCGACGCGTGACGCTCGCCGCTTTCCTCGTGGGCTCCGCCTGCGCCGCGGGTCTCTACGGATTCGCGCATACGGAATGGCTCATCCTCGTCGCCGGCTGCCTGCTCTCCTTCTTCAACCTCGGCGCGTGGGGCGCGCTCTACGCCGTGGGCCCGGAGCTCTACCCCACGCACCTGCGCGGCGCAGGCACGGGTGCCGCCGCTGGCTTTGGCCGCCTCGCCTCCATCATCGCGCCACTCCTCGTCCCGCTCATCCTCGCCGGCGCGGGCTCCGGCTGGCTCTTCGCGCTTTTCGCGGCCGCCTTCGCTCTCGCGGCGCTCGCTGCCTTCGCTCTCCCTGAGCAACGCGGCAAGGCGCTTTCCTAGATCTGCTCTACAATCGCGGGCATGCGCTCTTCCCGTCTGACCCCCACTCTGGTCCTCGCCCTCGGCGGCTACGTGGGGGTCATCGTTGCCCTCACCCTGCTCAAGGCCTTCTTCCAGATCGGCTACCTGTGGCTGCCCGAGAACCAGGTGGCCCGCGAGATTCGTCTCCGTCCCTTGGCGGAGCTCGACGGCACCTCGTGGTTCGGTCCCGTCTTCGGCTACGGCGGCAACTTCGCGCTCTTTGTCCCGCTGGGCGTCCTGCTCTTCATTCTCCTGCGCCGCATTGGGCCTGTTACCGCGTGTGGCTTCGGCCTCTCGCTCACGGTGGAGACCCTCCAATACGCCTTTGGTCTCGGCCGCAGCGACATCGACGACCTCATATTCAACACCCTCGGCGCATTCGCTGGCGCCGCCTTCGCCTCCTGGTGCGGGCCACGGTTTCACCGCCTGTGGATCTGGCTAGGCATCCTCACGACCGCGGTGTTCGTGGTCCTCGCCGCGCTCGGACCACGGCTCGGCGATCCGGACAAGGTGAAGGACGTTTCGGCGCCTTCAGTTACTTCCCAGGAATTGCCAGGTAACGCGTAGCCGCGTGTAGGGCTCCCGCCAGCCTCGTGTCCCATACTGAGTTCATGCGTTTGAGAGGCGCATACCTTTGAGAGAGATAGAGAGAGCCCCTGGTTCCGGGGTGGCGGCGTGAGACACCGCCTAAGGGACCCTTCCTAAGAGAGATAGAGTCGCCGTGAGCCCCAACCTTCGGGTTGGGGCTCACGGTGTTTTTCACTTCAAGCCAATGTGAGCCATAAACGCATCACGCGGCGACGCCACGTCAGCCTGAAAGGAAAACCGTAGCAGCGATGCGCCCCTAGCCGCGGGCCATATTGACGAACTTCGAGTAATGCAGCTGGTGCGCGACCGTCACGGTATCGATAGGGCCGCCGCGGTGCTTGGCCAGGATGATGTCGGCCTCGCCGGCACGCTCGTTATCGCGATCCTGAGAGTCCGGGCGGTAGAGCAGCATAACCATATCGGCGTCCTGCTCCAGCGAACCCGACTCACGCAGGTCAGCGAGCTGCGGCTTCTTGTCCGTACGGGCCTCAGGACCGCGGTTCAGCTGCGAGATGGCGATGAGCGGAACCTCGAGCTCCTTGGCGAGCAGCTTGAGGCTACGGGAGAACTCCGAGACCTCTTGCTGACGGGACTCGACCTTCTTGCCCGAGCTCATCAGCTGCATGTAGTCGAGGACGATCATGTCGAGGCCATGTTGCTGCTTGATCTTGCGGGCCTTGGTGCGGATCTCCATCATGGTGAGGTTCGGTGAGTCATCGATGAACATCGGCGCGTTGTCGATGCGCGTGATGGTCTCCTCGAGCTTGGACCAGTCTTCCGGCGAAATGCGGCCAGCACGCATATCCGCAAGCTTGACCTCAGACTCCGCGGAGAGCAAACGCATGAGGATTTCGTTCGCGGACATCTCGAGGGAGAAGATGACGGAGGTCTTGCCGTGGTGGAGGGAACACGAGCGCATGAAGTCCATGGCCAGCGTTGACTTACCCACACCCGGACGAGCGGCGACGATGACCATCTGGCCAGCATGGAGACCGTTGGTGAGCTTATCCAGATCGACAAAGCCGGTGGGAACGCCGAGTTCGACGCCGCCGTGTTCCTGCAGCTGCACAAGCTCATCGATGGTAGGCACGATGAGCTCGCTCAGCGGCTTGTAGTCTTCGGACTTCTTGCGCTGCGAGACGTTAAAGACGGCTTGCTGCGCGTCGTTAATGACGGATTCGAGCTCCGCGTCCTCCTGGGCCACGTAGCCCAGCTGGACCACGCGCGTGCCGGCGTCGATGAGGCGACGGAGGACAGCCTTCTCCGCGACGATTTCTGCGTAATAGCGTGCGTTGGCTGCGGTAGGCACCGAGGCCAGCAGAGTGTGCAAATACGGGGCACCACCGGCGCGCTCGAGCTCGCCGTAGCGGTCAAGGCGGCCGCTGAGCACGACGGCATCGATTTCCTTGCCGTCAGCGAACAACGCCATGATGTGCTTGAAGATGATGGCGTGCGCCGGGTAGTAGAAGTCGTCCTCCGTGACGATCTCAGAGACCTCAGACGCCGTGGCCGGGCTAAGCAGCATGGCGCCCAGGACGCCCTGCTCCGCCTCGCGGTCAGCCGGCGGCTGGCGGAAGTTACCGTACGCGGCGTAATCGCCGTCGTTCGTGTGCTTGCCACGGCGGCCGGTGCCGCGGCCGAAGCGGCGCGGTTTCTCCTCCGGGGGCGCGGGCTCCATGGGCCCAAAATCCTCTTCCGGCGGCGCGTAATTGTCGTCATCAAAACTTGGCGTAGTCACCAGGTGTCCCCTCTTTCATCCGTCTGCGTCCCTACTCTAGTTCAGCGTCCTGACACGGCCAGAACGACTAGTCTCGTCTACCCCCTGGGCACAAATTGCACCGTTATCCACAGCAACCTGTAGAAACCCCAGGTGGTTAACAGCGGAAGATACATTTCCCATGGTCAGGCCTGTGGATAACTTTCACCGGCTCTGACCTGCAACGATCGTTTGCGCAGGTCAGAGCTATTTATTGCGGGTGTGAAAATCCTCACCAGATCCGTGGATAAGTGCCTTTACCTGCGGGAAAGCAGCCATGGCCGGAATGTGAAGATTGGGTAAAGGACAATAAGTTATCCACAGGTTACGCAAGTTTTCCACAATTTTACCGGCGAGCGGCCACAGACAGGAAAAATGCCACAGCGCCCCGGGCGCAATGCGGGAAGCCATCACCTCACATGATGGCCAGCCCGCGGCGCGGGGCGCTGCGGCGTGCTGTTGTCTTTGGGTCTAGACGCTACACGAGCGTAGACCGTCGTGCGCCAAAATTAGGCAGCGACGACCGAGAAGTTCACCTTGCCGAGAACGTCAGCGTGCAGCTTGAGCTCGACCTGGTAGTTGCCAGTCTTCTTGACGAGGCCCTTAGGAAGCACAACAATGCGCTTATCCAGCTTGGGGCCACCGGCGGTTTCGACCGCGGCAACGATGTCCTCTGCGGACACGGAACCGAAGAGCTTGCCCTTCTCCGAGGTCTTCACCGGCACCTTGATGTCGGTGAGCTGCTCGAGCTGGGTGCGAATCTCGCGTGCGTGGTCCAGGTCGCGAATTGCGCGAGCTTCCTGGGCGCGCTTGATGCCCTCGATCTGCTTCTCAGCACCACGGGTGGCAACGATGGCCAGACCGCGCGGAAGCAGGTAGTTACGTCCGTAGCCGTCCTTAACCTCAACAATATCGCCTGCGGCGCCGAGGTTCTCAACGGCAGCGGTGAGGATCAGCTTCATGATCCCTGCCTTTCAATTGAGTCTTTAATAATTTAGATTGCGTGTAAAACAGCTTTAGAACGGGGGTTCATCAGCGGCGCCGCCAAAGCCGCCAGCCGGCGGGGCGGAGTTCCACGGATCGTTAGCGGGTGCCTGCTGCTGCGATTGCTGGCCAAAGTTCTGGTTGTTGTTACCACCAAAACCGCCCTGCGATTGCTGCTGCTGGCCGGCATTGTTATTGCCGCCGCCAAAGCCGCCACCGAAGTTGCCGCCGCCCTGGTTATTGTCATTGCCGCCGCCGTAGTTGCCGTTGCCGCCCTCACGGGGGTTACGGGCAACCTGTGCGGTGGCATAACGCAGAGACGGACCGACTTCGTCAACGTCGATCTCGAAAACCGTGCGGTTTTCACCTTCGCGGGTCTGGTAAGAACGAGCCTTCAGGCGACCGGTCACGATAATGCGCATGCCTTTCGTGAGGGTCTCGGCCACGTTCTCCGCCGCTTGGCGCCACACGTTGCAGGTGAGGAACATTGCTTCGCCGTCTTCCCACTGGTTCGTCTGCGAGTTGTAGCGACGAGGGGTCGAGGCGACGCGGAAGTTAGCAACAGCTGCTCCCGCCGGGGTAAAACGCAGTTCCGGGTCAGCAACGATGTTGCCGACGACCGTGATGTTGGTGTCTCCCTGAGCCATGATGTCTCCTTACAAGCGTTGGTTACTGATGTACCCAGTATCCGCTATTTGCTGTCAGTGCGCAGAACCTTGGTACGCAGAACGTTGTCGTTCAGGTTCAGACGACGATCGAGCTCGAGCACAGATGCGGACTCGCACTCGAGGGTGACGACGGCGTAGATGCCTTCGTCCTTCTTGTTGATCGGGTAGGCCAGACGGCGCTTGCCCCAGATATCAACGTTTTCTACCTTGCCGTTCTCTTCACGCACGGTGGAGAGGAACTTGTCCAGGGACGGGGCAACGGTGCGTTCATCCTGGGTAGGATCCAGAATGATCATGACTTCGTAGTGACGCACGGACCTCATCACCTCCTATGGTCTAGTAATTGTTTTTCGGCCACATCACCTTTGCGGATGTGGCAGGAGGGTTCGTTGCGTCAAGCAACCCCACGAGAATACCCCACATGCAGGTAAAAACGGAAATCGCCGCCGGCCCCAGCGGGGCAGGCGGCGAATGACAAAAGTGTAATTCCGAAGTGTGGTTCTGGACCCAGAGTTACGGCAGCTGCTGGCCGCCGGGCGCGGCGAAGAAGACGGCCGTTCCCGCCGGAATGATGGTGAGGAACACCAAGGCGAGGAGCCCCAGCACGATGGGCACCGTGCGGTTGGAGCCCGGCTCGCCCTTCTGGAACGTGTAGTAGGCACCCATCACGCAGCAAAAGCCGATGACGATGGACACGATGCCCACGATGGTGAAGGTCATTTCGCGAAATCTCCTGCTAGTAGATCGGTGCCATTGTCCGCGAGCACCTTGTCGCGGCTCTTGCCCAGCATCTGACGGATGACGAGCACGGCAATGGCGAGGATGAAGCCGTCGCGCAGACAGATGGCGAGGTCGAGCATCTCTCCCGGCAGGCCCTTGTTCTCCACGCCATGCATGTGGAGCATGAGGATGGGCCAGACGAGGGCATCGAAGAAGCCCCACGTGAAAATGAGCCGCCAGTTGGGCAGCGCGAGGACGGCCGGCACGAGCAGCCACAGCGAATACTGCGGCGACCACACCTTGTTGAGCATGAGGAAGGCCACGAGGATGAGGAAGACGAGCTCCGCCACGCGCGGGGTGCGCTGGGTCCGCAAACCAAAGATGAGGATGCCCACGCACAGCGCGAGGAAGCCCACGAGCGAGAAGACGTTGACAAACTCGGCCGACATGGGCAAGTTGGGGACGTTGCGCGCAATCATCGCGTAGAGCGTCGTCCACTCCCAGCCACGCGTGGAGTTGAGGCGGAAGAACTCGTACCAGGCATCCGGGTAGAGCAGCGCGATCGGAATATTGACGACTGCCGCCGCGCACACGGCACCGCCAAGCAGCCTGAAGAAGGGCACGAAGCGACGGTCCCGGATGGCGAGCACGAGGAACGCGCCGAGCATGAACAGCGGCCACATCTTAAACGCGAAGCCCAGGCCGATGAGGATGCCGCCCAGCCAGTTTTTGCGCTTGCTCACGGCAAGCAGCGCGGCGACGGCCAACGTGATGGATGGGATGTCCCAGTTGGTGAAGCCATGCATGATGACGAGCGGGCTCGCGGCGACGAGCAAGCCGTCCCAGAGACGGTTGCCGAGGAGCTCGCCCACCATGCGCAGGGTCGCCACCCACATGATGGCCATCGTGAGCGCGGTAAGCGCGAAGTACCAACCAGCGTCGGCGACGGCCCACGAAACGAGCGGATACGTCGTACGCGCGAGCCAGCCCTCAAAGCCCTGGAAGAGACCAGCGAGGACCGGGTACTCCATGTAGCGAGTGAGATCGCCCTCCTGCCACGAGTACGCGTAGACGAAGCCCGGCTTGTCCAGACCGCGTCCGCCGTAGAGCGGAATGATGTCGTTATAGCAGAACGAGGTGTACTGGCGCGCGCCCGCCCAGTTGAGCGAGACCGTGCCGTCCTCATTCTTGATGCCACCCGCGCAGTTGGCCTTGGCCAGGTAAGCGAAGGCGAGGAAGACCCAGCCAACGGAGAGAACCCACCGCATGGCGTTGACGGGGCGCGAGGCATGCGTGCCGCGCGGGCCGCCGAAGAACTCGACAAGCCCGCGGGCGAGAGGCTCCCGGGAGAGAGCAGTGACGGTCATGCGCGCGGCCTACTGGTTGAGGAAGTCGTTGACGGCGTTGTTGAGGTCATTGCCCAGCTGCGTGAGCGCATCCTGATTTCCGCCGCCGGTGCCGCCGTTGCCATTCTCCGCCGGTGCAGCCGGGGCCGCGGG
>NZ_LT596207.1:842284-859157 GCF_900092335.1 Corynebacterium phoceense | reverse complement strand
GCGCGGCGGGCGACTCTTGGCCGCCCGCGGGGGCATCGGCAGGATTTTCGTCATCCGGGGCATCGGAAGCAGCGGCGTCATCCGTCGAAGAATCCGACCATGTATTGGAGGAACCGGAGGACCAGGACGGGTCATAGTAGTAGCCAGAACCCGCCGTGCCCGTGCCGTAGCGGACCGGGACGGCGTCGGGGAAGTACTCGAAGTCCTGGTTCTCGAGCGAGGTGTCGAGGATGGACTTCCAAATCTGCGTCGCAGCGCCGGAGCCGTACATGATGCCGCCCCAGGCGTTGTAGATAGCAGACGTGTTGTCGGCGGTGCCGACCCACACGGCGGTAGCCAGCTGCGGGGTGGAACCAATCATCCACGTGTCGCGGTTCGCGCCAGTATCGCCCAGCTGCGAGGTACCGGTCTTCGCAGCGGACGGACGGCCGCCCGCCAGCGCGCCATTGGACCAAGCTGCGATGGGCTCCATGGCCTCGATGACGTTGCGGGCCACCTGCTTGGACACGCGACGCTCGCCAGTGTCCTCCGGGCGCTCATAGAGCACCTCGCCGGAGGAATCCGTCACGCGCTGCACGAAGTGAGTGTCGTGCCAGATGCCATCGTTGGTCAGGGTCGCGACGACGGTCGCCATGTCGATGGCGCGGGACGGGTACTGGCCCAGGATGATGCCGTCGTACGGACGCTGGCCTTCCTCGCTCAGCGTCTTATCGCCATTGGCGTAGGTCGGGGCGATGCCCAGGGCGTGGCCCATGTCCGCAGTGTCCTGCGACTTATTCGCAAGGTCCGCCTGGAGGCGCTGGAAGGACGTGTTGTAGGAGTTCTTCAGCGCTTCCTTGAGCGAACAGCTACCGCACGAGCCGCCCTCGTCGTTGTTCACAATGATGTTCGTGCCTTCAAGCTGGTACGGCGCGGAGGAGTAGTACGTGTCCGTGCTAATTCCCTGCTGGACAGCTGCGGCGAGCCCGATGATCTTGAAGATCGAGCCGGTCTGCATGGGAGCATTGGCGTAATCCCAGCCGTTGGCGTCGTGACCGCCGAAGTAGCCGCGCACAGCGCCCGTCTTCGGGTCGACGGTCACGGCTGCGGCGCGGGCATCCTCCTGGAGCGGGGCGAGGGCGGTATCGGCGGCATCGAGAGACGCGTTCTGGACGTTCATGTCGATGGTCGTCGTAATCTGCAGGCCACGGGTCTGCACGTCTTCCTCGGTGATGCCGATGGTGCCGAGCTCGGCGATGACCTGGTTCTTGATGTGGCCGTTGGCGCCG
The DNA here is from genome assembly GCF_900092335.1 of Corynebacterium phoceense. Classification (GTDB taxonomy): domain Bacteria; phylum Actinomycetota; class Actinomycetes; order Mycobacteriales; family Mycobacteriaceae; genus Corynebacterium; species Corynebacterium phoceense. The sequence continues at coordinate 857,889 of NZ_LT596207.1, read as the reverse complement.
GTGGCCTCCGTGTACGCGGAGTACTCAGAGGGGTCGCGCGTCTGCGGGAACTGCATCCCGGCGCGCTCCGAGGCGTCGAGGACGCCCATCTCCACGAGTCCATCAAGCACGTAGTTCCAGCGGCCAGCGGAGGCCTCAGGGTCGACGGCCGGGTCGAGGGCAGACGGCGCCTGGATGACGCCGGCGAGCAGCGCGGACTCTTCCGTGGTGAGGTCCTCGACGTTCTTATTGAAGTAGGCGTTGGACGCCGCCTGGATACCGTAGGCGTTGCGACCGAAATAGACCGTGTTGAGGTACGCGTTGAGAATGGTCTCCTTGTCCCACTCGTTGGTCATCTTGACGGAGTAGATGAGCTCGCGAGCCTTGCGCACGTAGGACCGCTCGTTGCCCACGAGCGTGTTCTTCACGTACTGCTGGGTAATCGTCGAACCACCACCGGCGGTGGGGTTGCCGGTGAGCTGACCCACGACGGCGCGACCGAAGCCGGTGAAGGAAAAACCGGAGTTTGTCCAGAACTCGCGGTCCTCAGCGGCCAAGACCGCGTCCTGCATGTGTTGCGGAACCTGCTCGAGCTTGACCTGCGTGCGGTTGCCCTCCGGCGGGACGAGGCGGGCGAGCTGCGTCTGGCCGTCGTTCGCGTAGATGGTGGTAATCTGCTTATTCGCCAGTTCCTGGGGTTCAGGAACCTTGTACTGCGAGTACGCGAAAGCAAATAGTCCGAGCGGGATGAGGATCGCCGCGAGCAGGACGATCAGCACGATCCATGGCCAGCGGCGACGCTTCTTCTTCGTCGGCTGTGCGGCCTTGGCACGCGTCCTCGCAGCTGACGTGTTGTCGAGAGCGTGACGGCCCCGGGACTCGCCGGTGCTCTTCGGTTGTTCGGAATCGGTCACCTGTGCGCCTTTTCTTCAAGTGGTGGAGAGGTATCTCTTTAAACCTTAAAACTTAACACGCAATCCTGGGATTCCTAATAGACCGTGGCCGTTTCCAGCAGATGGTTCCAGTGACATGTAGGACACACTTCCACGGCATGGACGGTGAATTCCTCCCCGCGGGCGGCGAGCTCCGCGCCGATCTCCGCGACTTCGGCGGGCGGGCGGGCGNCCACGCCGTGATGGGTGGCGGCGGCGCGCAGCAAGAAGTCCGCGTCGCAGATCTCATCGCGCTGGAGCCTGCCGTCCCGAAAATCGCGCAGGTGCGCCGCCCGCTCCCACGCGTGGGAGACAGGGTGCTTGGTTCGAACTCCGGGAATCACGGCACCCAGCCTAACCCACGCCTCCCCGCACTGGGCTTCAACGATCCAGTCTCTCCAGGTCCCCACTTCTGGTAAATTCCCCGCTAGCTTGGCTCCCGGAAGCGCGATAGTCGCGCGGAAAGGAAATACATCAATGTCACAGAAGGTGCGCGTCGCCATTGCCGGCGTGGGCAACTGCGCCACGTCGCTCATCCAGGGCGTGAAGTTCTACCGCGACACCCCGGCGGAGCAGAAGATCCCGGGGCTCATGCACACCGTCTTCGGCGGCTACCACGTGGGCGACGTCGAATTCGTCGCTGCATTTGATGTGGACGCGGCCAAGGTGGGCCACGACCTCGCAGACGCCACCCGCACGGAGACGTCCTGCACGATCACCATCGCGGACATCCCGGAGTTGGGCGTGACCGTCCAGCGCGGCCCGACGCTCGACGGCCTGGGCACGCACTACCGCGAGGTCATCGAGGAGTCCGAGGCCGAGCCGGTGAACGTGGCGCAGGCGCTGCGCGACGCCCAGGTGGACGTCCTCGTGTCCTACCTGCCAGTGGGCTCGGAGGAGGCGGATAAGTTCTACGCTCAGGCCGCGCTCGACGCAGGCTGCGCCTTCGTCAACGCCCTCCCCGTCTTCATCGCCTCGGATCCGGAGTGGGCCCAGAAGTTTACGGACGCGGGCGTGCCCATCGTGGGCGACGACATCAAGAGCCAGGTGGGTGCCACGATTACCCACCGCGTCCTGGCCAAGCTCTTCGAGGACCGCGGCGTGCGCCTTGACCGCACCATGCAGCTCAACGTGGGCGGCAACATGGACTTCAAGAACATGCTCGACCGCACGCGCCTGGAGTCGAAGAAGGTCTCCAAGACTCAGGCGGTGACCTCCAACCTCCACGAGTCCCCGCTCGCGGGCAAGGTCCATGACCACAACGTCCACATCGGCCCCTCGGACTACGTGCCGTGGCTGGACGACCGCAAGTGGGCCTACGTGCGCCTCGAGGGCTCGGCCTTCGGCGAGGTTCCGCTCAACCTCGAGTACAAGCTGGAGGTCTGGGACTCCCCCAACTCCGCTGGCGTCATCATCGACGCTGTGCGCGCCGCGAAGATTGCACTCGACCGCGGCCTGGGCGGCCCCATCCTGCCTGTCTCCTCCTACCTGATGAAGTCCCCGCCGGTGCAGCTGGGTGACGAGGAGGCCCGCGCACAGCTCGAGGCCTTTATTCGCGGGGAGTAGCCAGAATGCGACGGCTTCGATATATTTAGTTTCTATGAATGAACAAGATGCGGAGTCTCCCTCGAGCTTCGAGGTCGCGCTCGAGGTGAGTACGGAGCTGCAGCCGGCGCTTAACAAGCTCATGGTCATCTTCCAGCGCACGACGGAGGGCTCGCGGCTTACCACCTCGCAGGTTTCCATCATGAACCAGCTCAAGCGCCGCGGCCCGTCCCGGGTGTCCGCCATCGCGGAAGCCGAACTCATTCGCATGCCCACCGCTTCGAATGCCCTGTATCAGCTGGAGTCGCGCGGCTTCGTCGAGCGCATGCGGGATGAAAAGGATCGCCGCGGCGTCCTCGTCGCACTCACGGAATTGGGCGAGGCCGAACTCAACACCGTCTCCCGCCAACGTGCGGAAGCACTCGCGGAAATTCTTCGCTGGCTCGAGCCCGAGGATCTGGAGACGGCGAACGAGTTCACGGGTCTTATCAGCCGCCTGGCTACCGTTTATCAGCCGCCGCGATTTTCCCAAAACGGATAGGGGCCGCTAATAATAGAGGAAAGCACGCTCCTCATTGATTCGGTGACTATGGCTAAAAATTCCGCGGCATTCCCACCCGCTCTGGCAGACCCTTCGGTTCCCCTGCGTCTTCTCGTCTTGTGGAACCCGGCCACGCCTGGCGCGGAGCAGTCCACCGGCGCCATCGACGTCGCCGCGTGGCTCGGCCGCAGCACCCGCGTACGCGTGCGCGTCGCCTCCACCTTCGTGCAACCCTGGGCGTCGGCCCCACTCGCCAAGCTGGGCGGCAAGTATAAAAAGTGGCTCAAGGCAGAATCGTCCGCCTACGCAGATGCCGTACGCAAGCGGCTCGCAGACTCCACACTGGAGAAGAAGCACTGGGACAAAGAGCCCTCCGCCCTCCTCGTCGGCCCCAGCCAGCCACGTTTGCTTACCGATGCCGCCGCGGACTTCAAGGCGGACATTATCCTGCTCGGCCCCCATCAGGCCGCGCCCAAGCACCGCCTCCTCGCGGGGTCTACCGCAGATAGCCTCTTGCACTACTCCCCCGTCGCCGTAGGGCTTACTCCCGCTGACGCCAAGCTCGCCAAGGGCGGCGTGAAGCGCATCAACTTTGCGTTCAGCGAAGACCACCACGAGGGACAAGACCGCGCCCTGCGCCAGGCAGCCTCGCTCGCCGCACGCCTCGACGTCCCGCTGCGTCTCGTCGCGTTCTCACCCACCGGGCTCATCCACCCGCCGCTCAATGCGCAAGTCGACGTCACGAAGAAGCTCGCCACGGAGTGGCACGAGCACACGCTCTCCCTTCTCGATCGCGCGACGGATCTCGTCCAGGACGAGTTCCCGCAGCTCGAGGTCTCCTCCGTACTCGGCTCCGGCGCGGGCTGGCAAGGCGCCGTGGACGCGGTGAAGTGGAAGAAATCTGACCTCATGGTTTTCGGTTCCAACCCCATCTCGCCCTTTGCCCGCGTCTTCTTGGGCTCGCACGCCACGGAGCTCCTCCCCCACCTCATGGTCCCCGTCATCGTCATTCCGGCTGAGGTTTAGACTTCAACTATGACCAGGCCTGAGCATCCGGAAAACGACCTCGACTCGCTCCTTGATTCCATGAACAAGCAGCCGCCCGAGCCACATACGTTCGACGAGCTTGCCGATGCCCCCGATCCCCTCAAGCTCGCCCGCGCCTCCCGCCGCTCCACGCGGCAGGCCATCATCTTCCCGCTCCTCATCGTCGCTGTCTCGCTGCTCATCGGCCTCGGCTCGCTACCGATTATCCGCTCCTTCGGCGGGCCGCTCTGCGCAACCGGCGAGGCAGACTGGCTGTGCACCGACACCGCCCGCTGGCTCTGGATGCCGCTGGCCATGCTCACCCCCACCCTCGGCATGGTGGGCTCCGGCGTCATCATGATGCGCAAGCTCAACGGCTACGTCCGCTGGTTCGTCTGGATGGGCACCTTCTGGTTCTGCGCCCTGCACTTCATGCTCTGGGGCATCGACGTCCTCCAGGTGTTCCTCAACGCCCAGAACCTCTAAGCTCCCCAGTTCCTTGCGCAAGGAACGGACTTAGGACGCGAGCTGGGCTGCGACCTCCGCGCAGTCCGGACGGCCGCAGTGCTGCGTCTCGACATGCGAGGCGCAGTCATCGCAGATGAGCACCTGGCGGCGGCAAGTGTCCTCGTTGATGCAGTTGTGGAAGGTATTGGTCGCCGAACCGCAGTGGATGCAGTAACCGAGCTGGATAAAGCCGGGGTCTTCGAGGCCCTGGCCAAACTCGTGGTGCATGCGGCCGTCGAAGACGTAGAGCGAGCCCTCCCACAGCCCGTCATTGCCGAACTTCTCGCCGTAGCGGACGATACCGCCGTCGATTTGGTAGACCTCTTTGAAGCCGCGGTTCTTCATGAGCGAGGAAAGAATCTCGCAGCGAATGCCACCTGTGCAGTAGGACACGACCGGCTTGTCCTTCATCCAGTCGTACTTGCCGGACTCGAGTTCCTCGATAAAGTCGTGCGTCGTGGTGACATCCGGGACGACGGCGCCTTTGAACTTGCCGATCTCGGCTTCCATTGCGTTGCGGCCATCGAAGAAGACGACCTCGTCGCCGCGCTCTTCCACCAGCTTGTTGACTTCTTCCGGCTTGAGGTGGACGCCGCCGCCGATGACGCCGTTCTCGTCGACCTTAAGCTCGCCCGGCGCGCCGAAGGCCACGATCTCGTCGCGGACCTTGACGGACAAGCGCGGGAAGTCGTCTGCGCCGCCCTCGGACCACTTGAACTCCATGTTTTTGAAGCCCGGGTACTCCTTGGTCACGCGCACGTAGCGCTTACACGCCTCCATGTCGCCGCCCACGGTGCCGTTGATGCCATGCTCGGAGATGAGGATGCGCCCCTTGAGTCCCAGGGACTCGCACAGGGTGCGCTGCCACAACATGACGGCCGTGGGATCCGCGATGGGAGTAAAGGCGTAGTAGAGGAGAATTTTGCTGATGCTCACGCCTGCAATTCTAAGCGTGAGCACAGCAGATTCCAGAATTTAGCGCTTCTGGTAGAGCGCGGACTTACGCGCGAAGACCGGGTCCGAGGTGACGAGCACGCCGAGGTTGCGGAAGATGCCCTCGTCAACGGAACCCAGGATGGTCGTCGTGTGGACGTCACAGCCCTCGAGGTTCTTGAGCTGCTCGAGTGCCAGGCGCGCGTGCTCGTCCTTGGCGGCCGACACAGACAGGGCGATGAGCACCTCGTCCGTGTGCAGGCGCGGGTTGCGTGAGCCCAGGTGCTTCGTCTTCAGCGTCTGAATCGGCTCGATGGACTCCGGCGAGAGCAGGTGGATGTCATCATCGATGCCTGCAAGGTGCTTAAGCGCGTTAAGCAGCATGGACGAGGAACAGCCGAGCAGTTCGCTCGTGCGGCCGGTGATGATGGTGGCATCGGCAAGCTCGATGGTGGCAGCGGGCTCGCCGGTCTCCTCGGCCTTGGCGCGGGCCGGGGCCACGACGGGACGGTCGGTGGCCTTGATGCCAGCCTTCGCCATGACGACGGCGGCGCGATCCGACATCGTGGTGTCGAGGCCCAGGCGGGCTTCCTCGACGAGCGCCTTGAAGTAGCGGCGGATGATCTCCTGCTGCGAGGCGGCGCGGCAGACCTCGTCGTCCGTGATACAGAAGCCGGCCATATTGACGCCCATGTCCGTGGGCGACTGGTAGGGCGTGCCGCCGGTGAGCTTCTCCAGCATGGTCTTGAGCAGCGGGAAGGCCTCGACGTCGCGGTTGTAATTGACCGTGGACTCGCCATGGGCAGTGAGGTGGAAGTGGTCGATGATATTCGCGTCGTTGAGATCGACCGTTGCGGCCTCGTACGCGAGGTTGACGGGGTGCTCGAGCGGCAGGTTCCAGATGGGGAAGGTCTCAAACTTCGCGTAACCGGCCTTCACGCCGCCCCGGATCTCGTGATAGACCTGGCTCATCGCGGTAGCAAGCTTGCCGGAGCCGGGGCCCGGGGCGGTGACAACGACAAGATCGCGAGTGGTAGGCGCGAACTCGTTGCGGCCGAACCCCTCGTCCGAGACGACGAGGTCGAAGTCCGCCGGGTAGCCCGGGATGACGCGGTGGCGCGAGACCGTAAGCCCCAAGCGCTCGAGGCGATCGATGAACGCCTCCGCCATCTTGTTGCCGTCTTCGAGCTGCGTCATGACGACGTTCTGGACAAGGAAGCCGCGGCCGCGGAAGACGTCGATGAGGCGCAGAACGTCGTCCTCGTACAGGATGCCCAGATCCGCACGGACCTTCTGGCGCTGGATGTCCTTGGCGTTGATGCACACGAGGATTTCGACGTCGTCCTTGATGCGCTCCAACATCGCAATCTTGTTGTCCGGGGTGAAACCGGGCAGGACGCGGGAAGCGTGCATATCGTCGAAGAGTTTGCCACCCATCTCTAGGTAGAGCTTGCCGCCAATCTGTTCGCGGCGGGCGTTGATGTGTTCGGACTGGAGCTCGATGTATTTCTCGCGGTCAAAGCCGATAGCGTGCGTCATGTAGTGGTGCCTTCCGGGGCGCTCGAGGGGTCCATCAAACACCGCGTTGCCGCGGGTCTGGGACGTCTAACATTCCGCACGAAAAGCTTACACCCGTCCGCGTTTTCTTTTTGAAAGCCCAGTTCAACCGCATGATTTCGCCGCCAGACAAGAAAGGAGGAAGCGCCTCGGCGCTGCCAAAAAGTGTAGGGGTGGCAACGAGGGCGCTTCCTCTGGTTCTCTTACAGTGGTGAAGTTTAAAGCCATTCCCAGGCTGTCACTCAGGTGACTAATCATGATTATGCACGAGAAAAGCGAAATCTCCTCAGTATTTTGTTGACATGTCGCCATCTCATGTAAACGATAGAAACATACTCTGCGCGTGAACTGCGTTAACGGCGTCAACTTATGAACGAAACACCATATTATGAATTACATCACACCGCGTCGCGGGCGGCTTGTTGCCCGTATTTTTCACTCGCTTTGCTTTGGCCAAGAGATGGGAGCGCATGGTGATACCAGGAAAGTACGGTAGGCAAGTCTTGCTTTCCATCCCGTGACTACGATAAACATCATGCCCGAAGGTCACCTCATTCATCATCTCGCGAACCGCCTCAACGCAGAGCTGCGCACCGGCCCGCTGAGCGTCACGAGCCCGCAAGGACGCTTCGCCGCTGAGGCCGCACTTCTCGACGGCACGACCATCGACTTCGCAGAGGCCCGTGGCAAGCACCTCTTCATTCACTTCGACGCCCCCTCGCCGGAGCACACCGTCCATATCCACTTAGGCCTCATCGGCAAGCTCTACTTCGAAGCCCCCGAGGATGACTGGGGACACATCCGCCTGCATATCAGCAATGAGACGTTGGCCACGAACCTGCGCGGTCCGCAATGGTGCCGACTCATCACCGACGCTGAATACGACGCCGCGCTGAAGAAGATCGGCCAAGATCCCGTGCGCGAGGACGCCGACCCAGAGTTTCTCTGGACCAAGGTGCACCGCTCCGCACGTTCCGTAGGCTCGTTGCTCATGGACCAACACCTCTTTGCCGGGGTGGGCAATATCTACCGTGCGGAGGTCCTCTTCCGCCAGGGCATCTCACCGTTCACGCCGGGCAAGGAGCTCACGCGCGCAGAATTCGACGCCCTGTGGGACGACCTCGTGACACTCATGCGGATTGGCGTGCGCGACGCCCGTATCGACACGGTCCGTCCCGAGCACACGCCGGAGGCCATGGGCCGCCCGCCGCGCAAGGACGACCACGGCGGCGAAGTCTACGTCTACCGCCGCGAAGGCATGGCCTGCTACGTGTGCGGCTCCCCCATCCACGAACAGACCATGGAGGGGCGCAACCTTTTCTGGTGCCCCACGTGCCAGCCAAGGCAATCAGCGTAAACGACTCCACGCACGTTTGTCCGCGCCTAGCTGTTAAAAGTCGGGCCAGGCGAGGTAGGTGCTAGTCGACATGACTCCAGTCTCTCATCTTTTGGGAATAATGGGTCCCGTGTGTGGCCGTGATGTCCTTTTCAGCACGCCCGAATAGCTCGGGGCGCCATGCGACGCCGCACCGGGCAGCAGCGGGTCGCGGTGGCCGGGGAGGCGCCGCAGGAGAATTACAACATCGCGCCCACTCATACGATGCCGGTGCTGCGGCCGTTTCGTGGGGTTCCGACCCTCGGGCCGGCGGTGTGGGGCTAACCGCCGAAGACTGTCTTCAAAGCCCACGGTGAGACGGCTTTCGACAAGCCAACCTTCGCAGGGTCGGAGCCGTGTGTGTTCATCACGGAAGGTTGGTACGAGTGGACGGCCGATGATGACCCCGCGCCGGGGACCAGCGGAAGCAGCCCTGGTTCACGTACGCCGGTGGAGGCCGATTTTTATTGCTGGGCTGTGTAAGGCGGTAAATGGGGTGGTGTACGCGACGATGGTGACCACGGCGGCCGCCCCGGAAATGAAGTGGTTGCATCACCGGATGCCGCGGGTGCTGGTGTCGGGAGAAAGGGTTGGGGAGGCCGTGGTGCGGGGAGCGCTGATGGTTCGAGCCACGCGGTCGATGAGATGTGCCGCTGGCTTGAGGGTAATGAAGTGACTTTGCGGGAGATGGCAGTAGGGCCGCCCGGGCACAGGTTGGGTGGCCTGGTGAGCGAGAAGGCGGATAAGGTGGGCGGCAACGTGGCTAACAACGGTCCGCATTTGATGGGGCGGTAGTCCGATGCACTGGGGTTGAGGGTGGGGCGAAGCCGGGGTTCGTATGCCCGGAAGCCGCGGCGGGGAGCTGCGGAATAGTGCGTTTCTTGTGGGGTGGGAATGCGGAAGCGGCGGGGCGCGGGGTGGTCCCCGCGGCTCCCGCCGCTTCTATGTTGGGTCAGTGTTGAGGTCGGGTGGCCTCAGCGCTGGCCCTGGGTGCGCTGTTTAGTCCTGGCGCTTGCGCAGAGTCATCAATGCCGTTCCGACGAGGATCAGCAGTGCTGCGATCCCTACCGGAATAGCGACGTTTGCGCCGGTGCGTGCCAGTGCGGACTGGCTGCTGGACTCCGCCTGCTCCGGCTGGCTGCCCTGTTGGCCGGAGCCGCCGGAGCTGCCACCCGAGTTGCCCGGAGCGGCTGGCTGCTCGCTCGGCTTCTCGGACTCGCCTGGCTTACCCGGCTCACCCGGCTTGCCCGGCTCACCTGGCTTGCCCGGCTTGCCCGGCTCACCTGGCTTGCCCGGCTTGCCCGGCTCACCTGGCTTACCCGGCTTACCCGGCTCACCCGGCTTACCCGGCTTACCTGGCTCGCTCGGCTTCTCACTCGGGGTAGACGGCTCACTCGGCTTCTCACTCGGAGTAGACGGCTCGCTCGGCTTCTCACTCGGAGTGGACGGCTCGCTCGGCTTCTCACCCGGAGTAGACGGCTCACTCGGCTTCTCACCCGGAGTAGACGGCTCACTCGGCTTCTCACCCGGCGTGGACGGCTCGCTTGGGTCCGTCGGCTTGTCGCAGTTGCACTTGGTGCCCACACGGATCTTACGATCCTGCTTTCCCTGCGTGATGGTCTCGGAGGTTTCCGGATCGCCGACCGGTACGCCGTTCTCCAGCTTCCAGGTCTTGGTGATCTCCTTCGAGCCCTTCTTCCCCGCTTGATCCTCGACGACCTCGCCCGCTTCGAGGTTCGGGTCGTATTCAATCAGCGTGTCGTACGGAATTTCTTCCGTGTGCGTATCCGTCAACTCAGTCTTGCTTTCGGCAGGACCGACCTCGATGATTCGTGGCGACGGCGTGCTGATCTCGGACGTGGACTCGTCCTTCTTGACCTCGCCGTTGTTAACGGTCACCGTGACGGTGTGCTCGATCTCGCCCGGGGTGCCCTCCTGGATGACCTTTTGCTCGCCCGGCTGCAAATTCGGGTTGACGCGGATCTCGGTCTCAAATGGGGTCTTCTCAGTCCACTTGACCTCGGTAGAGGCAGGGTCGACCTTGGTGCCCACGCGGATGACTGCGTTGGTCGGCTCCTTGGTGCGCTCAGTAGTCACGGACGGCTCGCCGGACGGCTTGCCATCCACGATCTTCTGGGTGGAGGTGACAACCTCGGTACCCAACTCGCCCTGCTGGTCGACGACCTGCTCGCCGGCCTTCAGGTTCGGGTCGAAGACGATCTTCGTCTCGAACGGAACCGGCTTCTCAATCTTGGTGATGACCTCAGAATCCTCGGCGCCCGGGCCGTACTCGATGATCTCGTTGACCGGGTCCTTGGTCTGCTTCTCCTCAGGGGTCACAGTTGCCTGGTCGCCCTTAGCGGTGAAGTCCGCGGTGTAGGTCTTCTCGCCAGGCTCGCCCTTCTGGACGACCTTGATCTCACCCGGCTTGAGCTCCGGGTTCGGACGGGTTTCAACTTCAAACGGCACCTGGGCAGTCCAGGTGACCTTCTTGGAGACCTCGGATGGCTTGGTGCCGACCTTGATCACCTGATCCACCGGCTCCTCGGTGATTTCCTCAGTGATCTGCGGGTCGCCCGGCTTGGAGTTGATGATGTCACGCTTGATCGTCACCTTCTTCTTGCCTGGCTTACCCTCGGTGACAGTCTCAGACGTGCCAGCCGGCATGTTCGGATCAAACTCGACCTTCACACCGAACGGGATTTCAGATTCCACGGTCTCGGTGGTCTCACCGGTGGTCTTCGTGCCAACACGGATAACCTGCTTGACCGGCTCCTTGGTGCGCTCATTGGTCACCTTAGGATCGCCGGACGGCTTGCCGTCCACAATCTTCTGCGTCGAAGTTTCGACCTCGGTTCCGAGCTGCCCTTCCTGATCGACGACCTGAGTACCCTTTTCCAGGGTGTTGTCGAAGACAATTTCAGTCTCAAACGGAATTGGCTTCTCGGTCTTGGTCACTAGTTCCGATGGCTCCACGCCGGGACCATACTCAACAATGCGAGTAACAGGTTCCTTCGTGGTCTTCTCCTCGGCTACCTCAGCCTTGTCACCCTTGGCGGTGAACTTAGCGGTGTAGGTCTTCTCGCCGTTTTCGCCCTCCTGGACGACCCTGGTTTCACCAGGTGCCAGGTCCGGGTTCTCGCGAACCTCGGTCGGGTACGGGATCGGAACCTTCCAGGTCACGTCCTTGGCGCTCTCCGCAGGCTTAGTGCCAACGACAACGACCTCGTTGACCGGCGCCTTAGTCCGCTCCCAGGTACCGTCCTTGTGCATCTTCTCGGAGCCCGGCTCGCCCTCGGTCTCGACCTTGTAGGTCCCTGCAGGGATGGTGTTGTCATATTTGTACTCGACCTTGAATGGCACCTCACGCGTCGGAACGTCGACAACGTTGACCACAGCGTATGCGGTGTCCTCAGACCCGTCCTCGTAGGTCACGGTGACCGGAATTTTGACTTGGTCACCCGGCTTCGCATCCGCCGGTGCGGTTGCAGTGATCTCACCATTGTCGTCAATGGTGGCCGTCCAACCCGCCGGGAGTGTACCCAGCTTGTAAGGGTTTTCCTTAGCGACGCTGACATTGTCCGGCTTGTCGAGGTTCAACGGCAGCTTTGCGGTTTCACCCGGGTACACGGTCTCAACCGGGTAAGACGGCTCCGCCTCCCAATTGTTGGTCAGTTTCACGACGGTGGTGACGGGCACCTTCGGGGTCGAGCCGTCCGGAGCTGTAACAGTGACGGTGACGGTGCTCTGGTCACCCGGCTTAGCGTGTGCCGGCGGGGTGGAAGTGACTACACCGGTGTTCGGGTCGACCTTGTAATTCCAGCCGTCAACCTCCTGCTCGGTGATTGGCTCGTCATTGTCGTCAACGCCGAAGGAGAACTTCGACCCCTTCGGAGCGTCCTGGACCTGGTGATCCACAGCTTTGTTCGGGCCGGTGACCTTGACGTCGTAGGTCGGAGCAATATCGCTCTTGAGCACAACGACGGTGCCCTTGACCTGCTGCGGCTTGTCGGCGTTGTCGTAGTATGCGAGCACCGGAACGTTCAAGATGTAGCCCTCGGGTGCTGTCCGCGGGATCGCAGTGGTGATCTCGCCAGTGGTCTCGTCGATCTTGACGGTCCACGTACCGCTATCGTCAGTGTAGGTGAACTCCGTCTTGCCGTCCTCGAAGGTGTAGCGCTTCGGGGCTTCATCGGTCGTGTTGCCACTCAGGCCACGCTCGGGAAGCGTCGGCGTCAGGGTGACCTTGTGTCCGGGTCTATCAGTCACCGTGTCGTAATCGGGGATCTTGATGTCCACGATCGCCTGGAACTGGACCTCAATCTCATCCGTGGTCTGGTCCGGGTAAGTAGCCTTCACCTTCGGAGTAATGATGGTGCCCGGTGCGACGGTATCGTCTGCCTTCGCGGTGACCTTGCCGGTCTCATCGACGGTGACGGTCCAGCCTTCAGGCACAGTGGACGGGTCGACCTCGAACTTGGCTGGGTGAACTGGCTTGTGGCCCTTCATGATGGACTTGGTGCCCACCTGGGCGGTCAAATCTTGGCCAATCTTGCCCTTCGTGAGGCCGGGGCGCACCAGGTCAGTGACCTGGGTGTTGTTCGGGTCGACCACGACGAGCAACTCGAGCTCATCAGTGGAACCGTTGGAGTACTCAACAATAACCTTCGGGCGCGCGAAAGTGCCCGGCTTCGGGTTTTCTGGGGCAGTGACGGTGACGTTGTAGTCCTCGTCCATCTCGACGGTCCAGCCCTCGTAGACGTACTTCTCGTCGAGCGTGACTTTGGCCTCGAAACCGCCGTCGCCCTTCTTCTTCGCTAGGTCCTTAATCAGGTCTGGGACCTGGGTGAAAGTGACCTTCTGCGGCTCGGTAGCCACTGGGCCGGTTGCGCTATCGACACCCGAGATGATCGAGGCATCCGTCTTGTCGTACTGCGGGTTGTGATACTCGGTGTCATCCAGAGAGAACGCTTTGGAGTCGATGACGTTCGCCTTGTTATAGCGAGTCAGCGAGTTAGAGCTGTCGAAGACTTGGGTATTGCCGAATTCATTGTTGTTTTCACCAGCAGCCTGGAGCTGATCCACGGTACGTGGCTTCGCCAGAACGGAGAAGTTCACGTTCTTGTCGGTCGCCTGGTCCGTACCACGGTACTCAGGCCAGGTGAAATAGATATCGCCGTTGTCATCAATACGCAACATCTGTGTGCCGCCCGAAGCAGCTACGTCAGAGGTGCCGATGAACTTGCCGTTGCCGTCGTAGGCCTCCACGACCATGCGGGACATCGAGTCGTCCGTACCACCGTTCTGCACAGCGGGAACGTTGATCTTACCGACCTTGGTTTCCTCACCAGGGACGATCACATGCTTCTCGAAAGTCTCCCACGACACCGTGATCGGGTTACATTCGATGTTCTCGCTCGGCCACGGGTTGATAACAGCACTGAATTGCGCGCTGCCTCCCTTGGTAACCTGCGGGCCGGAAGTTTGGTCTTTCGTGTAGTTGCCCTGCCAGGCGTAACGTACAGGGTTATCGGCAGTGGCCGAAGCGAACTGCTTGACCTTCTCATCGGTCAGCTCTGCTTCGAGGTTCACGTTTCGTTGCGGACCAGAAGCAGTAATCTTGATGTTCTCGTCGGCCTTATGGGTGACGTTCTCGCCGAGGAAGGTTTGACCGACTTCCATGGATAGCACCTCACCGCGATTCAGGGGCATGCGGCCAGAATTAGTAAAGCCCCAATCCGCGAACGTGCGATCCTTCGAGTTATCAAAGGAAATACTCAAACCCCACCGGGTCTTGTCAGGACTGTCCGCACCTGGCTCCGAGGTCTTCCAGGTAAAACCAGCCTGGCTGTGGTCAGGGGTGTCCGACTCTTCAACAACACACGAACCGGCTGGCAGGTCGGACGCTTTCTGGGCGTCCTTCTCAACTGCGCCGGACTTGTCCCGGATGCCGCCGCTCAGTGTGGCAGCGGTGGCCTCGGGGGCGAGGTCGCTGTGAGGGAAGAGGCTGAGCGACCCCAGCGCGAGAGTGATGACGGACAGGGCGGCAACGCCAGTGCGGGGGCGCCGTCGTGAAACCCTGTTCTGAGAGGAGTTCATTCCTCGGTCCTTCCGTAAAATTGTTATATTCCGCTACATCCGCTGCTTGGAAACGTGCGGTCGGGGCTGTCTAAGACCGAATTCGCATCCTTAGCGGGCACTCGCTTGAGGTGCAAAATCTCCTTAGAATGCCGAAAATATTATACCACTCTCAGGGTGGATAAACAATGGGAATTGTGCGCTAAAAGCCATAAAAGTTCAGCGTATGCCGTGCTCTACGACGCAAGAAGGGGGGCGGCCCCTGAGGTGCGGGCTTAGAAATCCTTTGAGGGGGTGTTAAGGGTTGGACCGTAGCGGAGCGCTACTCGCGCGGGGAATAGAATGGTTCCACACCACGTTGACGCTCTTGGCCCAGCAGAAGGGAACGCTGTCACGATCGCACTCGGCGAAGCAATTGGGAGGAACATACTTCGCAGCCTTTCCCCGACGAAAGCTAATAGGTTGTGGAAGTTCTCTTAAAGTATCGGTGGATGCGTCCATTTCACTCGCATAGCTAGCCGCCGACGTCGCAACCCGTGTGAACTGTAGAAGCTCGGTGAAATTTGCGCGGCCGCAAGCTGTACGTTTGGATACTCCATCGCCTTTGAATGCCCCCAAAAGTACGGGACGTTGTCAACAATCGGGCGCATACGCTGCCCCTTCGCCATTGTTATGGAATCGAAATCATCTCGCGTATACAGCTCGTCCCTCTACCTTTAAGCTGTTGGAAGACAGGCGCGCACCATCTCAGTCGACGCGCCGGAGCGCATGGAAGTCGAGAGCCATGCAGCCCGCGCGTCGGCCGAGATGGGTGCGTCTTTTTGTATGCCTTCCGCTATGACGGTCAAAAGGCATACTTGATGAATTTTTGAGCTGCCAGCTGGGAAAATCCGGGCTATTCTGGGGCACATGGAGTCGTACTACTCAGTCCCCACTGTCCGTGCGGCCGAAAAGGCATTGCTCGCCGCCACCGCGCCCGAGCAACTCATGCGCCTGGCCGCGCATGCTGTCGCCCGCGCAGCCGTCCAGATGGTGAGCCCCGGCGCGCCCATCCTCATCGTCGCCGGCCCCGGCGGCAACGGCGGGGGCGGCCCGTACGCCGTCTCTTTTTCACAACTAGAAGGGTGTAAAA
>NZ_LT596207.1:806487-842209 GCF_900092335.1 Corynebacterium phoceense | reverse complement strand
GGCGGGGACGGCCTGTACGCGGGCGCGTTCCTGCTGGGCGCTGGGTATTCCGTCGACGCGGTGCTCGCAGCCAATGCCGCGCACGCCCCGGCGCTCGAGGCCTTCAAGCTGGCAGGCGGCTCCGTGCGGGAGGAGCCGGACTTTGAGTCGGTCGCCTCGTACGCACTCATCATCGACGCCGTCGCAGGATTGGGCGCCGGCCGCACCATCAGCGCCGCGCACGATGACCTCTTCCGCCAGGCCAAGCACATCCTGTCTGTCGACGTTCCCAGCGGCATCAACGCCGAGACCGGTGTCGCGGCAAGCCCGTGCGTGCATGCCGATGCCACCATTACCTTCGGTGGTCTTCGCCCCGCTCATGCGCTCGCGCCCGAGTGCGGCGAGATCGTCATTGCCGATCTCACGCCGCGCGGCGCCCCGTATAGCTTCAGCGAGGAGCTCCTCCACCGCAGTTGGGAACTCACCACGCGCATCGCATCAGGCATACTCGCCGCCGAGCAGTCCCTGCCACCGCGTTTCACGTGGAACGAGGCCCTAGAAAACGCCCCCACCGATACCGCGGCGGGCCACATTGATACAGAAGAAGGCACGCTGCGCTTGCGGCCTGCCGCGTCCTTCCACGACATCCACGACCCGACTCCGGGGCCAGCGGATGACAAGTACTCCGGCGGGGTCGTCGCCCTGTGCGCCGGCTCCAAGTCCTATGCGGGTGCGGGAATCCTCTGCGCAAGCGGTGCACTGCGGGCCACGCCATCCATGGTGCGCATCATCGGCCGCCGCGACGTCGTCCACGCCCACCCCGAGGTTGTCTACCACGAGGATGTCGCCTCCGCGGGCCGCGCTCAAGCTTGGGTTGTGGGCCCTGGCCGTGGCCTAAAATGCGCGGCGGAGATCCTCCAGGTGCTCATGAAGGGCCAGCCCACGGTCCTCGACGCGGACGCGCTCACCGTCCTGGCCGACAATAAGGCCGTGCGGAAGGCCGTGCGCAATCACCCGCTCGTCGTGCTTACGCCGCATGCCGGTGAGTTCGAACGCATCTACTCCGCCGTCTTCGGCTCCTACGAGCCCTCGCGCGGCCGCGCCGTCCTGGCGCAGCAACTTGCCGAGGAACTCAGTTGCTTTGTGTTGCTCAAGGGACGCAAGACCATCCTCGCGGGCTACCCGCGCATGCTGCTCGCCGTCGACGCAGGTAATTCCTACGCGGCGACCCCGGGCAGCGGCGACGTGCTCGCGGGCATCATCGGCGCCTGGCTCGCGCACGCCAATCTCGAACACATGCGTCCCGAGGACCGCGCACTCGCAGTGATCGATGCCCTCGGCGAGGCAGTCGCCATCCATGCTCACGCCGCAGCCATTGCGGCGGCGACACCGGAAGGATTGGCGCCGACGACGGCATCGGAAATCGCGCGGTCCATCCCCACCGCCATCGCACGTCTTACCGCCACGCGGCGGTGAGTGCGGCCCACGCCGCGGCGACGCCCACGATTTCCGCACCGATGTAGCCGGGCCAGGGCCCTAGCAGATTGATGACGGACGGACTGCCCGGCGCGTGGTTGAGGAATCCATAGTTGCCACGGGTCAGCGCGTTCGTGGTCATAGCCGTGGCCATCCACGCAGGCGTGACGGCAACAGCGAAGCGGTAATCGCGCCACGTGGGGCGATAGCCCAGTCCGAAACTCAGCGCGAGCGGCGTGGCAAGCGCCGTGATATGGAAGAACCAATACGTCGCAAAGCGCAGGGCCCGCGGTTCGTAGTAGTAGATGACGTCGGGTGTGAGGATAGCCTGCGGATTGAGCAGGAGGCCCCAGTAGTACGTGAGCGCGAGCGCTTTATCGTTTCCTGTAATAAGTCCTAGTGCGAGCACGGGACGCAGGACGTCGCACAAATGGAGCGGCAAGGACTCGCGAATATCGAATTGCTTGGGGTCAAGGGACGCCACCGTCCACGCCGCGCCGAGGGCCAGGTGCGTCCAGCCCCACGCCTGCCTGGCTCTCTTCTCATGGCGTGTCCCTCGAAGTCGGCGCGCACCGCTGATGAACCCAGTACACGTGGCGGCCGTCGTGCCCAGCATGGCCCAGTGCGCGCGGCCGAACTGTGGCATGCGCTCATACGTGGTCGCGGTGGGGCGATCGATAAGCCCCTCGACGAGGCGAGTTGTGAGACGGCGAAAGCGGGGTCGAGACATAACGGGATATGAGGGTACCGAACGAGCGAGAAATTTCTAGCCAACGAAGCCTTAGCTTGTGGGATTTCACGGCATGTTTCTCGGCCACAAATGCTTTGGCCGCGGTCACGAAAGTACGTGTGCCACCTCCACGGCGGGACCACGTAGTCTGCTGTTCCCTGAGCGATGGCCGATAAAGGCCGTTCATGATCTTCACCGCCTCGCCGCGTTGCGCCATGGCTGACAGTTGGCGACTCGTCCCCTTCAACGGTTCACGCATTGGTTCCCCATTTCCCCCGAGATGTGCTTTCACCGTAACTGCACCCGCGTAGGCCGGCAACCGGAAGGATTTTCTAGCCGATTAAGCCGTCATTGTGGCCCCAAATCTTGTGCTTCGTCGGCTAAAAATGCAGGACCTACGCTGCCCGAGAAAGCAGTCCTACGTGGCCGTCGCGAACCTCCCAGTGTGCGTCGGCCGCGGCCGCGACGGAAAGGTCGTGGGTGACGACCACGGTCGCGGTGTCCCACTCGGCGGTGGCGCGGCGGAGCAACTCCACGATGTCCTCCGTGAGTTTCGAATCCAGCGCGGAGGTCGGCTCATCGCAGAGCAGGACGGCCGGATCCGCCATGAGCGCACGCGCGATGTTGACGCGCTGACGCTGGCCGCCGGAAAGACGCTCCATGCGGCGGTGGCCCAGGTCAGCGAGGCCGACGAAGGAGAGGAGCTCGTCCGCGCGGTCCTTGCGGGGGCGCACGCCGCGGAGATGGTCGACGATGAGGAGCTGCTCGCGCGCGGTGAGCGAGCCCAGGAGATTGGGCTGTTGGAAGACCATGCCAATGTTCTCGCGGCGGACGCGAGCGCGGGTCTCGTCGTCGAGACCAGCGAGTTCGTGCCCGGCGACCTGGATA
Organism: Corynebacterium phoceense; assembly: GCF_900092335.1. Classification (GTDB taxonomy): domain Bacteria; phylum Actinomycetota; class Actinomycetes; order Mycobacteriales; family Mycobacteriaceae; genus Corynebacterium; species Corynebacterium phoceense. Next base: position 839,136 of record NZ_LT596207.1, on the reverse strand, counting down.
GAGCCGGAGGTCGGGGCGATAAGCCCGGCGGCGACGTTGAGCAGCGTGGACTTGCCGGAGCCCGACTCGCCGGTAATCGCGGCGAGCTGACCGGGGTTTACGGTGAGCGAGGCGGAATCGAGGGCGGTAAGGGTGTGGTCGCCGTCGGGGAAGATGACGGAGACATCGTTAAGCGAAAGCATGTTAGGCCTTTCCTCCTAGTGCGATGAGTGGATCGGTGTGGGCGACACGGCGGGTCGCGATGAAGGCGCCGGCGATGCCGAGCAGCCAGACGCCGGCGGGAGGGACAGCGAGGGTGCGCCAGCCCAGGTCGAAAGGCAACGCGCCGGCGGCCAGGGTGCCGAGGCCGATGCCGAGCAGGCCGCCCACGAGGACGCCGCCAGCAAGCAACATCGCGGCTTGGCCGAGGGAGTCGCGGAGTACGTAACGGGAGCTGGCGCCGAGGGCGCGGAGGACGGCGAGGTCGCGCGTGCGCTGGATGGTCCACACGCTCAAAAAGGCGATGGTGACCAGGGCGGAGATGGCGTAGAGGAAGCCTTGCATGGTGAGCAGCGAGCCGTTCTCCGAGGAGTAGGACGGCAGGCCGGAGTAAGCGTCGCGGATGGACACGCCCTCGGCGCCGTCGGTGGACAGCCCGACGGTGCCGTCAGCATCCGTGTGGGCGGCAGCCTGCCACAATTCGGTGGGCGCCCAAACCACGGGCTGGTGGGAGTAGTCGAGCTCGTCCACGACGCCGGCAACAGTGGTGGCCACGCCGCCGAGCGTCACGGTATCGCCCGCGGCAAGGCCGAGGGATTCAGGGACCAGAAGGCCGTCGGAGGGGATCGAACCGACAGGCGAGGAGAAGTCCGCAGGCAGACCAAAAACGGCGACACCGGTGGAGTCGAGCTTGGTCTGCGCCACGCCGAGGGCGGGCAGTGGGCCGGAGTACGTGGACTCCATGAAGGAGGGTTCCTCGGTGGAGAACACGAGGTGAGCCGGGTCGAGGGAGTCGAGGGCGGAGGTATTTTCTTTGGACAGGCCGCCGGTTAAGCCGGTGAGCATGATGAGCAGCAGCGTAATGAGGGCCACGGTGCCACCCATCAGCGTCACGCGGCCACGGGCGGCGCATAATTCACGAAGTGCAAGGAACATACTTTTATCCTCCTGCGCAGCGGCAACGGATACATCGGGAGCGGCGTTGATTTCGGAATCAACCGGTCGGTTGATTCCGCGTCCGCCGCGGGCACGCTAGCGTTGAGGGACGTGAGATCTATCAACTTGAGCACAGTGCTGGGCAGCTTGCGCGTGGGGCTGCACACCATGTTCGCGCTGCTGCTCGCCTTCGGCGTCGTGCGCGCTGCCGGGGACGGTGACCTGGATGCGCGGGTCTGCGGCCTCGCCATCGCGCTGGGACTCGTCTACGTATGGGGCACCGTCAAGCGCCCACCCACCCGGCGCGCCGCATACTGGTGGCTCGCGCTCATCACGATCCTGTGGATTGGGCTCATGGTCCACGCCCGGGACTTCATGTGGCTCGAGTTTCCGCTGCTCTTCTTGTTCCTCCACGAACTGCCACGCGCGCCGGGGATCGTCTCCACAGTCTGTCTCTGGGCCGGCGCGGCGCTCATCCCGGCGTGGCGCTACCCAGACCAGTGGACCATCGCGGCGGCGGTGGGTCCGGCCATCGGCACCGTCTTCGCCATCGCGTTTTACTACGCGTACGTGGCGCTGCGCGACGAGGCGCTGCGCTACCGCGCGCTCGCGGAGGAGCTGCGAGCGACCCAGGAGGAGCTCGCACGCAGCGAAAACCTCGCCGGACGGCTCGCAGAACGCGCCCGGCTTTCGCGTGAAATCCACGACACGGTGGCCCAAGGTCTGGGCTCCATCGTGCTCATGGCCCGCGCCGGGAAGAACGCGGCGGATCCTTCGGGGCACCTCAAAACCATCGCGACGGTCGCCCAGGACTCGCTCCAGGAGACGCGGAAGCTGGTGCAGGACTTGGCTGCGCCGCCGCAACTCACCACGGCGCTCGAGGCCCTCGTCGAGGCACAGAACGAGCGGGCGCGCACGCTCGAGGAAGACACCCACTTCGAGCTCGTCGAAACCGGTGACACCACCAGAGAGCTGCCGGACAAGGTGAGCGCCTGTCTCGAGCGCGCCGCCCGGGAGGGGCTGAGCAACGTCGCCAAGCACGCCCACGCCCGGCGCGCGGTGGTCACCCTCGGAGTCTTCGAAGATGCGGCGACGCTCGACGTCGTCGATGACGGTCGTGGCTTCGCCACGACGAACAACAAGGGATTTGGGTTACCAGGACTGCGCGCCCGCGTCGCCGAACTAGGCGGCCGCCTAGAAATTAGCCCTGGCCCAGGCACCGGGACCGCCCTCACCGTACGACTACCGCTCAAGGAGAACCAATGACCATCCGCGTCATGCTCATCGATGACCACCCGGTGGTCCGCGCGGGCCTGCGCGCCATCGTGGATTCCTTCGAGGACCTCGAGGTCGTCGCGGAGGGCACGGACGGCACCGCGGACGTCGACGCCAACGCCGTCGACGTCGTCGTCTGCGATATCCAAATGCCCAACGCGGACGGCATCGAGCTCACCAAGAAGGTCGCGGGAGACGTCCCCGTCCTCATCCTCACCACGTATGACACGGAGGGCGACGTCATCGCCGCCGTGGAGGCCGGGGCCCTAGGCTACCTGCTCAAGGACGCACCGGAGGACAAGCTGCACGACGCCATCGTGGCGACAGCCAAGGGCCAACGCACGCTCGCGCCGGAGGTGGCGGGGCTGCTGGCGGCGCGCATCGGAAAGCCGCGCGAGGCCCTGAGCCGAAGGGAGCGGGAGATTCTGGAAGGCCTGACCACGGGCGCGAGCAACCGCGAGCTCGCGCAGCAATTCTTCGTCTCCGAGGCGACGATTAAGACGCACCTCATCCACATTTATGACAAGTTGGGGGTGGATAATCGCACGGCCGCCGTAACGGTGGCGAGGCAGCGCCGCCTGCTTTAGGCTCGCATTATGGATCAGGACCTGTACCCCGCGCAGTGCGTGCTCATCTCGCTCGATTCGCAGTACCTTGAAGTCTCCCGCCTCGTGGGCGTGGACCCAGACGTGACGGTGGGCGAGCTCGCGCTCATCGCGCATGCCGCGCTGGGCCTAGAGCCTTCCCCTCCGGGGCATGTCCACGTGGGCGAACGTCTCATTGAGATCCTCGACGTCCTCGATGAGCCCGCGTTCCACACGCTCATGAACCGCAGCACTGGCGTGGACTACCACCCCTCCGTCGGCGATTGGGATATCCACCTCATGTTCCTCTCGGAGACCCGCCTGCAGCAAGCCACGCCCGCGCTCATCGACGCCACGGGCCCGGATCTTGTCACCGCCGTGGGCGACGGCAACCGCATGCGCTCCATGCTCGAGGACGTCCGCCAGCTGCTCGCGGGCATTCCCATCCCGCAGACGCAGTGGGAAGCCATCCAGTCCATCTTCCCCAATTACTCGCTCGACCAGCTGCGCCAGCGGCTCACGGAGTGCTTCCACCCCACCATCGCGGATCGTCTCCGGGAGCTCAGCTCGGTTGAAGACGTCATGCCCGAGGGCTTCGACTTTGACACTCCCTTTACCCCGCGCATGCCCGCGCGGCTCGAGGATCCCATCGGCCTGCGCGAGTTTCTCCTCGACTCCTTCCCCGAGCTCCAGCTCGACTTTCCTGGCTCTTCCGGTTTTAGAGTGCATTGATTAGTTCGCCGGGGGTTCGGGCGTGGCACAAGATATTGGGGTCCTTGGCTTTGTAGGAATAAGGGTGTCTAATCCATCCGTACAAACCAAGGACCTACTGTGCAGCCTAACGGAAATGTCATCGTCGATACCATCTGCCGCACCGCAGAACTAGGAGTTACTATCACCGGGGCCGCAGAACACGGCGATGTCACCGTCATCGAAGCCGAGCCCGTCGAGCCCATCAATGAATGCCCCACGTGCGGTCAGCCTGGAGTATTCCGCGACCACGTCATCCGCAGCCTGGTCGATCTGCCCATCGTCGGCCACCCAACACGCCTTCATGTGCGCCTTCCACGCTACCGGTGCACCAACAAGCGCTGCTTGCAGAAGATCTTCCGCGCGGGCCTTACCTGCGCGCCCGACAATTCAAAGACCACGGACAGGGTGACCCGCTGGATACTGCAACGACTCTGCCTAGATCGGATGAGCGTTGCCGCTGCAGCCAAGTCATTAGGCCTGGGGTGGGATACCACCAACGCCTTGGCCTTAGCCGCTGTCCAGGACTTGATCTACAACGACGAGCACTACCTCGACGGGGTCAAGGTCATCGGTGTTGATGAGCATCGCTGGTCGCACAACCGACGCACATGGCGCGACGGATACGTCACCGTCATCGTTGATATGACCGACCACCACGACAAGGATGGAAACGTCATCCGCCCCGCTCGGCTTCTTGACGTTGTCCCAGGCAGAAGCGCTGACGCGTTACGAACATGGCTGAATAATCACAGCGAGCAGTTCCGCGATCAGGTCAAGATCATCAGCATGGACGGCTTCCAAGGCTATGCCACCGCCGCTGGCGAAGTCATTCCCAACGCCACCCAAGTCATGGACCCGTTCCACGTTGTACGCCTGGCCGGTGACAAGCTCACCAAGTGCCGCGCCAGGCTCCAGTTAGAAACAACAGGCCGACGTGGCCGCAGCAAAGACCCGCTCTACCGCAACCGGAAAACTCTGTTGACCACCGAGGGCTTGCTCACCGACAAGCAGCGCGGGAGGCTTGAGGAACTGTTTGACTTCGACGACGACTACGCGCCGCTACAAGAGACCTGGACCTACTACCAACAAGTCATAAGCTGCTACAACAATCCCAACAAGCAAGCAGCCAAGAAAGCCATGAGCACGCTCATTGACACGCTTGTTGACATCAAAGACGCCGGGATCGCTGAGATCGCGCAGCTAGGCAGGACCATGAACAAACGCCGCAAGGACATCCTCGCCTACTTCGACCACGGAGTATCCAACGGACCTGTCGAAGCGATTAACGGTCGGTTGGAATTCCTACGCGGCATCGCCCTGGGATTCCGCAACCTCGACCACTACATATTGCGGTGCCTGATTCACGCCGCCAACATCCGACACAAAATCAATGCACTCTAAAACCGGAAGAGCCCTTTCCTCTGCCCCAGCTTTCCGATGCCGCCGCGCGCACCCTCGGTACCCGCCTTACCGGCATCCTGCGCACGCTCACCTCGGAGCTGCGCCTCACCTCCACCGGCGCGTTCCGTCCCGCGCTGGTCAAGCGGTTGATCGAAGAGCTCGACGTTGCGGCCTTCTGGCCCGGCGCGGCTACCGCCTCCCGCGAATCCTCCGTGCCGCCCATTGGAATTCTCCACGACTTCCTCGTGTTCATGGACTACATCGAGGAGACCTCCTCACGCATGAACCTCGCGGAGAAGACCAACCGGCTGTTGAGCGACCCGGGTCTGGTGGGCGAGGACTACTTCACCATGCTCCCCTTCTGCGATGACGACAGTGACTTAGTGAGCACCGCTCTCCTGTTCTGCCTGCTCATCCGCGGCGAGCCGCTGCCGCTGAGCGGCGTGCCCACCAAGGTCGGCCCCGAGGGCCCCGATAACGTGCACCGCACCATTCGTCTCTATCAGATGCTCGGCATCCTCGCCCCGGACGATCCGCTCCGGCTCACCGAGGCCGGCCGCGGCATGGTGGGCTGGCAGCTGCACAACCTGCGCGGCATCATCGAATACAAGGGCCTGCTCAACGAGGAAGCCGGCATCACGCACCTGCTCGACACGCGCCCTACCCCTCTCACCGAGCCCACTCATCACGACCTCGACATGGATACGCTGCACGATTTCTTCACTCTCGACGAAGAGAACTACGGCTTGCCCGACGACTTCGACGACGATCAAACTCGCCCCTTTTAGCTCCCCGAAAGGTCTCCCCCGGCCTCTCCTTCTCCATCTTTTCCCCCTCGGCACCGCTCCAGCTCGCTCAACCCCGCGTCCTCATCATCCTGGTCCGCGCCGTGGTCGCCGTAACCGGCCTCGTGGCCTCCTACTTCCTCAGCGCGGACTCCCCAGAAAACACTTCAGGGCCCGCGCCTGAAACCACCGCAGAAACCGCCGAAGCGGCGCCCAAACCCCACCCAGAATTCGGAATTGTGTACGGGATTCCAGAGTTTTGGTGGGGTTTGGGCGCGACGTTGAGGGGCTAGGCTTCAACGAGCTCGCGGACGTCTCGCCCGTACGAATCGAGGGCACGCCGTGGCAGGCCTTCGAGCCCGCATTGCGCAGCCTCGAGGTCATCACGTAACTATCCGATTATTCCGGTCACCAGCCCACAGACCACGATGACGAGCAGCGCCGCAGCGAGGAAGCCCAGGCGCCACAGCAGCTTGGTTTGGCGCTCGTGGTCAAGGCGCAGCATCGCGCACGCGCCCATTGCCGCGCCCGCGGTATTGAAGAGCACGTCGTCCACATCGCTGTAGCCCAGCGCAAAGATATACTGCGTCACCTCGATGCCCACCGAGAGCCCCGCCGCGATAACCACGGCGCGCAGCNGGGATTGTTAGAATAGACCCCTCTATTCTGACAAAGATCCGCCGGGGTGGCGGATCCGTGGTCGAATAGCCGCGCGGATTCGGACGTGCGTGCTAGCTTTGTGCCATGAGTCACAAGCAAGAATCTGCCATCATCGTCGGCGCGGGGCTGGCGGGTCTCGTCGCGGCCTATGAGGCCATCAAAGGCGGCAAGCACGTCATCATCCTGGAACAGGAAAACCGCGCCAACCTGGGCGGTCAGGCGTTCTGGTCGCTGGGCGGGCTCTTCTATGTGGACTCCCCGGAGCAGAAGCTCATGCGTGTCCACGACTCGGAAGAGCTTGCCTGGCGCGACTGGCAGAATTCCGCGGACTACGACGACGCGGAGCACGATACGTGGCCACGCGCGTGGGGCCGCGAGTACGTGCGCTTCGCCGCGAATGAGAAGCGCGACTACTTGAAGGCACTGGGACTTAACGTGCTGCCCACCATCGGCTGGGCGGAGCGCGGCTCCGGCGATGCGTCGGGACACGGCAACTCGGCCCCGCGTTTTCACCTCACGTGGGGCACTGGCCCGGAGGTCGTGCGCGTCTTCCGCGAGCCACTCCTCGAGGCCGAAAAGCAGGGCCGCGTACGTTTCTGCTTCCGCCACCGCGTGGACGAGCTCATCGTGGAAAACGGTCGCGTCACCGGCGTGCGTGGCAGCGTGCTCGCGCCCTCGGACGCGGATCGTGGCGTCGCCTCCTCGCGCGAGGTGGTCGACACCTTTGAAGTCCGCGGGATCGCCACCGTGGTGGCGACTGGGGGCATCGGCGGCAACTTGGCCAAGGTCCGCGAAATGTGGCCGGAGGATCGCTGGGGACCGTGTCCGGAAGACATGGTCACCGGCGTGCCGGCGCACGTGGATGGCCGGGGCATCGACATCGCGGCTGCGGCCGGCGCCCACCTGGTCAACACGGACCGCATGTGGCACTACCCGGAAGGCATGACCAACTGGGATCCCATCTGGCCCGGCCACGGCATCCGCATTGTCCCGGGACCGTCCAGCCTGTGGCTCGACGCGGAGGGCAAGCGCCTGCCCACCAACCTATTCCCTGGCTCCGACAACCTGGCCGCGCTCGCGCATATCGGCCGCACCGGCCACGGCTATTCCTGGTTCGTGCTCAACCAGGCCATCGCGGATAAAGAGTTCATCTTCTCCGGCTCGGAGCAAAACCCGGATCTCACGGACAAGGAATTCAGGAAGCTCGCCGGCAAGCTTGCCCCGGGCACGCACGTGGCGGTCAAGGCGTTCATGGATCATGGCATCGACTGGGTCGTCGCTGACAGCTTGGACAAGCTCGTCGACGGCATGAACGAGGTCGCCGGCGACGAACGCATTGAACTCGACGCACTGCGCACCCTCATCGAGGACCGCGACTCGCAGCTGGACAACCCGTTTAGCAAAGACGCGCAGGTCAACTACATCCGCATCGCGCGCGCATTCTTGGGCGATAAGATTGTGCGCACCGCCCCACCGCACCGGCTGCTCGACGAATCCAAGGGCCCGCTCATCGCCGTGCGCCTGAAAATCCTCACCCGCAAGACGCTGGGCGGCATCGAAACCGACCTTTCCGGCCGCTGCCTCCACTCCGACGGCACCGTGCTCGAGGGGCTCTACGCCTGCGGCGAGGCCGCCGGCTTCGGCGGTGGTGGCATGCATGGCAAGAACGCGCTGGAAGGCACGTTCCTGGGCGGCTGCATCCACTCCGGCAAGCGCGTGGGCGAGGCGTTGGCGGCGTTGTAGACCGAGCACCATTATCGCCGCGCATGTGGGAAGTTCCCAAGGTTTCTTTTCATAAGGCGGTTGGCAAGGGGCTCATCCCCGCTCACGCGGGGAGCACATGCCACAAATTCCACGGCCCCGTAATCCTCACGGCTCATCCCCGCTCACGCGGGGAGCACTGCGTATCTTCGGCGAGCGCGACCGGTGCGGGGGGCTCATCCCCGCTCACGCGGGGAGCACAGTAAATGGCAAGTCAAGAAATTCTGTGATGACGGCTCATCCCCGCTCACGCGGGGAGCACTCGATCTGGCTCATTGCCACCCCGCACGGTGTAGGCTCATCCCCGCTCACGCGGGGAGCACCTAGACTAGGCTAGGTGCTTGCCTATTGTGGGGGGCTCATCCCCGCTCACGCGGGGAGCACTATTTCGCCTGGTTACTCAATGCTCGACCTCAAGGCTCATCCCCGCTCACGCGGGGAGCACCGTGCTCATCATTCCCGGCATATTCCCCTAGTGGGCTCATCCCCGCTCACGCGGGGAGCACCGATCCGCGCGGGGGAGCCCGTGCCGCCCGTGGGGCTCATCCCCGCTCACGCGGGGAGCACCACCGGACGACACGGCCGTCGTTATGGCACCTAGGCTCATCCCCGCTCACGCGGGGAGCACTAGAACATCGGTCGCGCGACGTACGCGGCGGCCGGCTCATCCCCGCTCACGCGGGGAGCACCATTGCCGTAATTACGCAACTGTTGGGGATTAGGGCTCATCCCCGCTCACGCGGGGAGCACATCTGAACCTGTACCGTGTCAACGCTTACGCCGGGCTCATCCCCGCTCACGCGGGGAGCACTGGGGCGTAATGGTCGTAAGCAACCCGCCCAGGGGCTCATCCCCGCTCACGCGGGGAGCACGGAGCTCGACGGTGCCAGCGAAGCGGTGCAGTCGGCTCATCCCCGCTCACGCGGGGAGCACTCGCCGCGCTGGAGGAGATCAAGCGTCAACTAGGGCTCATCCCCGCTCACGCGGGGAGCACGATACCGGGGACGTGGTAGCCACGGGATTCAAGGGCTCATCCCCGCTCACGCGGGGAGCACGTAGAACGGCACACCGTCCTTCTCCATGCGGTCGGCTCATCCCCGCTCACGCGGGGAGCACACGTAGACGCAGCCCACGGTGGCGGGCTCTATGGGCTCATCCCCGCTCACGCGGGGAGCACTTGCACTTGTAGGCACAGGCCGCTAATCCCCCGGGCTCATCCCCGCTCACGCGGGGAGCACGACCCGGCCGGGGCGGGTGGAGGATTTATACAGGGCTCATCCCCGCTCACGCGGGGAGCACACGAAGCCGCTGCAGCTACCAAGGCCACAGTCGGGCTCATCCCCGCTCACGCGGGGAGCACTACACCCCGGGGCGTGCAGGCCAAAAAATCGAGGGCTCATCCCCGCTCACGCGGGGAGCACCTATTCGTCAGGAAACTCAAGCCCCACAAAATGGGCTCATCCCCGCTCACGCGGGGAGCACGAACTCGGAGACGTTTCAACCGGCATCGCAGACGGCTCATCCCCGCTCACGCGGGGAGCACTAGGTGCGGAGGGCATCTTCGGCGGCGGTGGTGGGCTCATCCCCGCTCACGCGGGGAGCACTAGACAGGCTCATGAAAAGCCCCTCCTCTTCTGGGCTCATCCCCGCTCACGCGGGGAGCACCCCACATCAAGGAAGTTCCCGAAGACAAGCTCCGGCTCATCCCCGCTCACGCGGGGAGCACGTGGGGCGCAGGTCGAGGGCCACACCGGAGCGGGGCTCATCCCCGCTCACGCGGGGAGCACCTTCGAGCCCTTCGAGATTCGATGGGTCATTACGGCTCATCCCCGCTCACGCGGGGAGCACTGCGTTTCTCTATGTTCCACCCCGTGGCTAGACGGCTCATCCCCGCTCACGCGGGGAGCACGTTTTCGCATTGTTTCTCACTTTCGTTAAGACGGGCTCATCCCCGCTCACGCGGGGAGCACGATGAGCTAACAACCGAATAAACCACTAGAGACGGCTCATCCCCGCTCACGCGGGGAGCACAAACACTGACCACGGGCGCGATTATTGGCGCGGGGCTCATCCCCGCTCACGCGGGGAGCACAACACCACAGTATCCTGCGTGGACGCGCCCTGAGGCTCATCCCCGCTCACGCGGGGAGCACTGGGACACATCCACATCCGGCGACGAGGACACGGGCTCATCCCCGCTCACGCGGGGAGCACTGCCCCTATCGGGTAGCGCGGGGCGGCGGTGGCGGCTCATCCCCGCTCACGCGGGGAGCACCCGTCCTTGAAGAAGCTGAACACAAACAGTTGGGGCTCATCCCCGCTCACGCGGGGAGCACCTGCTCTTTGCGTTCAATCGTGCCGCCCAGGGCGGCTCATCCCCGCTCACGCGGGGAGCACTCTTGGCTTCACAATCACCGTAGATACGGGTGAGGCTCATCCCCGCTCACGCGGGGAGCACGCTGGCCCGCTGGACGGTCGTGGTTTCACGAACGGCTCATCCCCGCTCACGCGGGGAGCACTGCGCGCCCGGTGCTGCTCGACAAAGAAGGGTGGGCTCATCCCCGCTCACGCGGGGAGCACACGGCTAAGGCTGAGTCTGAAGCGAACCGACAGGGCTCATCCCCGCTCACGCGGGGAGCACCTTCCCGCTGGTTGGGTAACAAGCGTGCCGGGGGGCTCATCCCCGCTCACGCGGGGAGCACTGCTTGGGATCGTGTTACTGGCGGCGGTGGTGGTGGCTCATCCCCGCTCACGCGGGGAGCACGCAACGGTCAACACATGGCTGGGGTTGGACCCGGGCTCATCCCCGCTCACGCGGGGAGCACATCGGCGCCTCCATGTTCGATGACAAGGGCGAGGGCTCATCCCCGCTCACGCGGGGAGCACGGGCCCGCAATGAGCGCTAAACCCGCGCACGAGGGCTCATCCCCGCTCACGCGGGGAGCACTTCACGGGCCTGCTTGCGCCCTAGCCCTCGGCCGGCTCATCCCCGCTCACGCGGGGAGCACCGGGCGGAACGCGTCGGCCATAATCGCGATAGCGGCTCATCCCCGCTCACGCGGGGAGCACCCCTGATGGCGCACATCTTCACCCCCGCCGGGGGGCTCATCCCCGCTCACGCGGGGAGCACTGCGCGGCCATCTCGGCATTAATGCCGGCTTGGGGCTCATCCCCGCTCACGCGGGGAGCACCAAACTCCGCTAAGGCTCGTGTTGACGCGTCGAGGCTCATCCCCGCTCACGCGGGGAGCACCAACGGGTCTTTATCCGGGGCAGATGGTGATTGGGCTCATCCCCGCTCACGCGGGGAGCACTGAGCGAAGCACAAACGCTGCTCGATGGTGTTGGGCTCATCCCCGCTCACGCGGGGAGCACTTTGCCATGACCTCATTCAGGGCCGCGCGGAAGGGCTCATCCCCGCTCACGCGGGGAGCACAGCGCCTGTAGTATTTCTTCCTGCAATTACTTCGGCTCATCCCCGCTCACGCGGGGAGCACCGCGGCGACCGACCGGTTATCTTCGCCGTCGACGGCTCATCCCCGCTCACGCGGGGAGCACGACCGCCACCCGCACGTCGTCGAGGACGCGAAGGGCTCATCCCCGCTCACGCGGGGAGCACTTGTTCGGCGCTGCAGCAGCGCCGCCACGACTGGGCTCATCCCCGCTCACGCGGGGAGCACGGCGGCGCTGTCACCGCACTACTTACCGGCCTGGGCTCATCCCCGCTCACGCGGGGAGCACTGGTCGCGGGTCCGGTAATGAGCTCGTCGTTGGGGCTCATCCCCGCTCACGCGGGGAGCACGTGGTGCCGTTGAAGTCCTCGGCCGCCAGCGCGGGCTCATCCCCGCTCACGCGGGGAGCACGAGCCGTATGCGTCGGCAGACGCGCCGCCTGGGGGCTCATCCCCGCTCACGCGGGGAGCACCACATTTGGACTGCGGAGGAATATTCGGGGTCGGGCTCATCCCCGCTCACGCGGGGAGCACGGGCGGCGAGGATGCCGTTAGCGCGGCCTACCGGGCTCATCCCCGCTCACGCGGGGAGCACGTTATCTCAGACGTTAAGGATATTCGCCAGCAGGGCTCATCCCCGCTCACGCGGGGAGCACCCCGTCACATCATCGAGGGCGTGCTTGTGAGACGGCTCATCCCCGCTCACGCGGGGAGCACTACCGTACCCCGGCGTACCAAATCGGAAGGTAGGGCTCATCCCCGCTCACGCGGGGAGCACTGCTAGCAGGGCCAGAGCGAGCGGGCGTATGTCGGCTCATCCCCGCTCACGCGGGGAGCACTTCAAGGCCTCCATCTCCGGTATCAAGGACGGGGGCTCATCCCCGCTCACGCGGGGAGCACAGCGCACACCCAGACCAATTTAACGCCGTATGGGGCTCATCCCCGCTCACGCGGGGAGCACTCGCCATGCTCGACCTCCACCGCGACACCGGAGGGCTCATCCCCGCTCACGCGGGGAGCACAAGATGTGCAACAGATTGACGTTCAAAGTTGGGGGCTCATCCCCGCTCACGCGGGGAGCACACCCAATCGGCAGTGTTCTCGCGGAGCAGCTTCGGCTCATCCCCGCTCACGCGGGGAGCACACGGCTACCTCGACGGCGACGAGACACACATCAGGCTCATCCCCGCTCACGCGGGGAGCACCCCATGCAGGACGTTATCAAGCTGTTCGGTGTGGGCTCATCCCCGCTCACGCGGGGAGCACGACTTGCAGCAGGCGGGCACTGTGGCTAACCAGGGCTCATCCCCGCTCACGCGGGGAGCACTTGAGGGGCCATAGGGTGTCTGGGGCCCAGTCGGGCTCATCCCCGCTCACGCGGGGAGCACTCAGCAATTCTGGGTTGGGGACGAGGACAGTCGGGCTCATCCCCGCTCACGCGGGGAGCACTTTCGCGGAACCCGCGAACAACTCGCCGCAATCGGCTCATCCCCGCTCACGCGGGGAGCACACCACGTTCACGTGGAAGCACGGCCGGGCGGGGGGCTCATCCCCGCTCACGCGGGGAGCACTGAGCCATTGGACTGTTATCAAACAGGATGACGGGCTCATCCCCGCTCACGCGGGGAGCACCGCTCGCTCGCGGCTTCACCGAATTTGCCCCAGGGCTCATCCCCGCTCACGCGGGGAGCACGGCCATAGGAAGCTTGGCAAAGTCTCAGGCCGCGGCTCATCCCCGCTCACGCGGGGAGCACGCGTCTGCGAGGGCTCTGGCAAGGTAGTGGGGGGCTCATCCCCGCTCACGCGGGGAGCACTCGAAGGGTTTGATGCAGGTTATTGACCCAACGGGCTCATCCCCGCTCACGCGGGGAGCACATCCCGATGATTGGCGACATCGCGTCGCAGCTGGGCTCATCCCCGCTCACGCGGGGAGCACTTGCCAACACTTTGACTGAAACAGGACAGACAGGGCTCATCCCCGCTCACGCGGGGAGCACTCTTCGCAACCAGCAACAACAGCAGTGCACGGCCTATTCTAGATCCAACTCCGTCGAGAAGCTTCCACCTCAGCGGCGTTGCTTCTTAAAACGAGCTTTAGCCCACTCACTACGTCTACCGTTTCCAAAGCGATCTCGTTTTCCCGCGGACGCAGGACGAATCATCAAAGACAAGCCATCAAAATCTGTCGGCACCCAATCATGCCGATGAGTTTTAAACTCCATTCCCTGTTCACTGTCCGTCGAATAAACAAGCAAAGCTCGACCGTCTTTACACAATTCAACAGTGCGATCCCATAAGATATCACGAATTCTCGCCGTTGGCTGACCAACAAAAACTCCAGGGGAAATTTCCATAACCCATTTCGTTAAGTCGCCGCGCAAGCCAGCAGGACAGGCGGTAATGACCAATACCATCATGCCCAGCTAGCCTCTTTCGAATCCCAATTCACTCCTGCTGCAACTGTTTCGAGCTCGCTCCATAAGAAGAGGTCAGCATCAACGTAAGCTTCAGCCTCTGGAACTTCCATAAGGTACTGGAGGTCACGCACCATGCGTGACATTAAGCGAGATGAAACTATCAAAGAACGGAGATGCGTTCGGGTAGCGCCGTCTACATCCTCAACTCCGCTTGCGACAACATCAAAAGCAGCAGGAATAGCTAATTCCGCCTTATACAAATCAGCAATATCAAACACAAACGAGCGATCGGTGCCCGAATGCACTATTCCGAGAGACGGTATGAAGCCAAGCCCCACAATGACAGCATGTGCTATTCCGTACAACGTTGCAGACGCAACCGTCAAGGCTCTATTAATTGGATTTGCAGCATCAAAATCGTGCGGGTCGTAATGTCGTCCATCCCATTCTAGGCCAACACGCTTTGCTGATTCCGCGTACGCGCGTTTCATCCGTACGCCTTCGCGTCCACGCAGTTGGGCCATGGATAGTCTGCTCACATCCTCACCAGGGAAACGCATGGCGTACATCTTTCGGGCGCATGCAAGCCTTTTCCTCTGATGCGACCAAATCGTAGCTTGTGCCTCAGCCATTCGCGCAGATTTCGCGGGAGGCCGTCCATGCGCGTAATAGCGGGTTCCACGACCGCCAACCCAAACCACGGAGCACCCAGAGTCCCCTAACAAAGCCATAGCAGCGTGCGTGATACGCGTACCCGGCCCTGCCATTACAACTGCAATCTGCGTGGCAGGCACATGGGCGATCCCACGTTCATCCATAATGGTCAACGCGTTATCATCCCGGTTAAGCACCGCGCGCTCAACGTAAAGGAAAGAAATTCTATCTTCCATGCGTGCAAGCGCACGGCGTTCTATCGGCTCAGCGCCCGGGTACTTACTCACTTTCCGAAGACTCCACTGACGCCAAGGTCAACAAACCACACCCATATCCGCGACCACGTCCGATACCGTTGCGCATCGTCTCACGGAATACCTTTACATCAGTGATCTGAAGGATTCCTCTGAACCGCGTGGTCACAATACGGACGCGATTCCGATTGTCCGGCCCCGCTTCATAGTTCCTGTAGAAGTCAAGGCGGCTCCGCTCAACAACCGATGTTGCATCTTCCCGGATAGTAAATCCATGGCGAGATGATTTCCCGACTAACCACTGGAGCTGCTGCTCCGGAGAAACATGGGCTTTCACCTTGCCACGCTTTCCTTGACCGCGGGATTCCGAGTAAGTCGGGTTCGCAACCAACTCAAACATCCACCGCTGCCCGTTCATAAGCTTGTCCAAGAATCGGTCATAATCAGCCAGCTGTGGCGGCCGCGTATCCCACCCGGCTTCTTCCGTAATGTTCAACGGCGTAGGTGCTTCTGGGCCAACGATGTAAAGGATATTCTCGTGTCCCCTCGTATCGACTCGCCACAAGATTCGCCCATTTGATTCATCAAGGTCCGGTGGAAAAGCTGCACGCACCGCCGCATGCAAATCTTGAGGATCTGAAAGGTACCGACGGCCCTTTCGTCGCGCTGGGTTCAGGAGAATTCTTGTCAAAGTGGTCATGCCCTAATCACCGCTTCAAAGAACGGATCTGTATTGGAACCATCATGGTTTTCAATCTCCTTAGAACCTGCGAATACAACTTCACGCCACCCATACTCGCGATGATTTGAAGCGAACGAAATGGGCACATCTTGGCGGCGATCGCCATGCTCGCCGGGTCGAGCATCGCGATAGATGGGAAGCTTCACATCTTTCGCTCGCTCGCGTTTATGAGCCTTACTTGCGAACCATTGCTCAACACCCATCAAAGCTTCCTCTGCAGTCCCTTCAACAATTCCCTGCAAAAGGTTGGCCGGCGCGGGGCAAGAACGCCTACCTAAGAACAACGGATACTTCGGATCTCGCAGCGCAGCTGCGATTGACTCCAAAAACTCTCGGTCGTCATGTTCAACGGCAGCAAGGAACGCAGCGTCTGACAAATAGAAGCGAGTTACCAATTTGGGATTGTCCGTAGGATTCTTTTGCCATGGCCGTGCCGTTTGAAAGTCCTTCATTAGAGAGCCAGCCTGGTCAACACGTACGGCGAAACGCAGTCCAGCAAGGTCCTCAATTGGGTCCATGCGACGACGGCCCTGTGCCGCCGCAAGCAACCCGACAACGCCTGACTTGCTGGGCGTAGATGCAGTTGCTCGCGTGTGATAACGGGATTCATCGCCCCAGGACTGCATGGGCCCTTTTAGGAGTAGAAGTAGCGAATAGCTCATTCTAGTTCTCCTGCAAAAGCGACTTAACTTGTTCACCCAGCCGCGGGAGAGTTGTCGATTCTGCGAGTTCAGAGAAGTTTTCACCGAGATCGCCCAAAGCAACAACGAATGCGCCCGCAGGCTCAAAACCGTAGTTCTCAACGATTTGCTTATGCTCCGCTGCAAGTGCATTTGCGCTCTCACGACGGCGGCCCGCGCCATCAACCGCCGTAATAGGCTCTTCGAAGGCATTCACCAACGACACAGAGCGGCCTTGGCGTACGACAACAAAAACCAGCTCCGGCAACGTGTTATTGGCAAATGTGTTCTGCTTACCGCTGGGCATCGAATTCACGAATGCTTCGATAAAGTGTCCCACGGACTCAATTGCAGCTTCGCGCGATCCAAGATTGTCTTCTAGGCCATCGATGTTGATGGCTGCGAAGCGATACAGCGTCGAAGACATCATCTGAACAGTACCGATCATGCCGGCGCCAATTTCGTGATTGTCCTCAACCACGTCATCGACAGCAGTGAAGTAATCGAATTCGGGCTGTGTCTCGTGAACGCTGAGGGCATGAGCGACCTGAACAGCTGCGTCAACGTTGTAGTTCGGGGCATCGGCAAGCATGCGACCAAACATAGCGATGTCCTCAGAGTGCTGGGTGTCCAGAATATCTTCGGCTTCATTCTTTTTGAAGGCCTCGCCGTCCTTGGCGATGATTTCTCGTGCGGCGCGCTCAATCTGGGGCTTGCTCAGGAAGAGCAAGTAGCCGGTCTCCGGCCACGGGAAGTCGGCCGGATCTGTTTCTTCGTCTTGATCTTTTTCCTTCTTGGGATCCGCCAAGGTGATTTTCGCAGCCTTGAAGAGAGCCTTCAACCCAGCGAGAACCTTTTCATCATCCCAATCAGATTCCGCTTTTACTGCCTTAGCGATTTCAGCGGGAAGCTTCTTCGAGCGCAGACCGATCAGGGAGGAATCCACGTTGTCTTCAACATAGCCACGAATCGCGCGTTTCCAAGACTGGGACGAAACGCGCTGGCGCGGTACACCACCAAAGATGGCGGTCTTCGGTGCACCCGTGTCATCGCGGTTGATGAGGCTCGGCGGAATGGTCTGAAGGGCGTGGATATCAACGATAAGAGACATGATTAGTTCCTTTCGGGTGAGTTGGATGAGGAAGTTGCAGTTTCAGCTGCAGACTTCTGGAAAGAGCCATAGACGAAGTCACGACCCCAGCGGAGCTGAATTCCGCTGCGCTTAGCAGGATTACGTAGTCCGCGAAGATCCTCAGCAAAGCGGCCGTAGTCAAAGGCAATGCCATTAGCTCGTAGCAGTGAGATAAGCGAGCGCAAGTGCACGAGACGTGCGGATTCATCAGTCGCGAGAAGCATGGCATCTACTCGCGGCTTAATGGACCCAGAAAGCTCAAGCGCATAAAGACGCCCACACGCGCGTGCGAATGAGACCTTCGGGTCGTGCATCGGAGCAGTTGCCGATTGCATGTGAATAGCGAAATAGACCAATGCCGCAAAGGCTGCGTACTCGGAGGCCGAGGGGGAATCCGATTTCCCCAGCGCTTCAGGAGCGAGACGAGGTTCCAGAGTCAGGAGAACCTGTTCCAGAGCCAACGGCGATTTCTCCAAGTTTGAGCCTGCAAATTTACGTAGGTTGGCGAGAGTGGCACGAGCAGCGCCATTGGCGGGCCTGTCAGAACTCCCTAGGTACGCACTTTGCAATCGGGCACATGTTTCACGTACCGACTGCTTCAGTGGTGCATATGCGATTTCGGCTGAAGTTGTTGCCGAGTCAGTCATCGATTTCCTCCTTTTGCGTTTCAGTGGTCGGCTTTTGAGTATCAGCTTTGTTCACCGTGGCTGGCAGAGACTTGTTGAGAGCTTGGGTCAGCTGCCCGTACGCAGAGCCGGCAGAAACCAGCCGCCCGCGACTACTCTCATCGTTGCCGGGAACGATTCGACCTGCCAAGGCCCTTGGCCCAGCGCCTCGCAACTGGGCGCGAGCAATCGACTCCGCAGCATTCCGCACTACGGATTGCCACTGCTCAAGCTGCTGGTCCATAGCTTCAAGGGTATCTTGGCTCGGCAGCGAGAGCGTACGAAGCCACTCAATAAATTTGGGTTCCAGATCTGCGAGGAACTTGTCCGTCAGTTCCGCACGGAACTCATATTCACCGCCTGCTGCGAGGAACAGATTTCCTTGGAATATTCCTAGGGCTTTCCCTGCCTCACTAGCCTGCGAAGCCGCGATGCGGACGCGTTCTCGGAGATCGACATTTTCCTCGATCAGCAGCCGCACTGGGACACTCAAGCCCGAGTGAAATGTCGTTGCCACCGACGAAGCTTGTGGACCATACTGAATCGAATAAAGAACGACATCAAGGACTTCGGGAATGACATCATCGTCAAGGCGCTGCGACAAACTTGCCAGAGAATCTAGAGTTCTGGGGCGCTTTGGCCGTTTATCTTTCGCGTCGAATCCTCCGTCCGTCTCGCCGACTATCAAGGCATCAAGGGAGCGCCACATCGTGCGGGTTTGGTCGAAAGGCCGTGGGAAGTAGACATCTAGGCTCCTTTTGGACTTGTTCTTTGACCAGCGGTAAGGAGTCATGGGATCCACCATGACATTTGCACCCGCGTCAGGAATCTTGTCGCCATTACACACGAGAATTTCTACTACCCGCTGTTCTTCGGCGAACAACCTGAGGCGGCGACTCTGCCACGTCGCGATATCCGCAGCACCTTGCGGGAAAGGATTCTTACGTTCTGCCGGTCCGTCGGGCTGACGCTCCCAAACCGGCAGATCCGCAGGAGTAAGCAAAGCCTCTTGCACCGTGTTGAGCATCAAGGTGTGCAGGAGAGTCTCTCCGCGTACAAGGACGCCTCCGGTAAGCCCCGTCCATCCCTGTCCAATTGGATAGCCCTTTCCACCTTTTACTCGTGGATCACCAACTGCGCCCGACTTGATCCCGCTGTAGTCATAGGCCTGCGTGTAGACCAGCCACCGGGCAGCCTCATCTAGGCTCAAATCCTGCTTTTGCTCCCCGGCGCGCATAGTGAAGAAATCATCTTGAATTTCAGGAACCAAACCGATCACCGGACGCGTGGAACCATCCTTCAGCTGCAAATCCGCAACCTGCATAAAAGGAATATTCGGGTCGAGGAGGTCGAAACGCTCTGCATACTTTTCCAAATACATCACACTCAGGGGGTCACTCCCCTGCCCGGATATTTCCTCCCAGGTACGTTCAAACCAGTCTTCAAAAATAAAAGTTGATCCTGGGGTGAGCTCAATCTTTTCGCTGTGGGCTCGCCAAAAGATAGCAAGCAATAGACGCGTGATTGCGTAATCCTGCAAAGGTGAATCACCACGTACGCGCTCGATCTTATGCGAGCCATCAAAGACTTCACGCAGGCTGACCTTGAGTGGTTCTCCCGTGGTATCAACCGCAAGAATCCATGGTTCTTCAATGAGGGAATACACTTTTACTCCTTTCTTCAAATAATCGTTAACTGTGCGATAGAAACAGGCAGCGCACTATGTCATAGCCTCCACCTCCAACCCGAGGCGCTGGCTATATCGGAGCTTGAAGCGTCCAAGCTTTCCTTCTCCGGCATGATCAAGCTGCACCGCGATCAAGCCTTTAAGCAGTGGATGCTTCATCCATGCAGTCGGCGTTTGGTTGACGGCATCCTCGATTACCGCATCGAAATCGCTGTTGCGGCGCGTCATTCGCGCAGGAAGCCGCACGGAATGCGCAGCTAATTCCTTTGCAGACCGATAATCCACATCCCCTAGATCAGAGATGGGTGTCTCGTCGCTTCCGAAGGCTCGATACCCATATTCTGTCCCCTCAAGTACGACGACCTCCACCGTTGATTCGGCATCCCTGACCTGTGCATTGGCTTTCTCTTCTTCGTCCGCGCTGAGCATGACAAATAGGTCCGTGATATGACCAGCCCTACGTGGTTCGGGAACTTGAAAGGTCCGCGAACGAGAGACAGCAGATTGTTGCTTTTCCTCACTCTTGGCTACCGCCGCCAACCAGGCATCTGTCCACTCGAGTGCTACCTCATCAACTGCTTCTTCTTTACGTTCCACCAGCTCATACGTTGTGCGAACAAGAGGCTCAATGTCGATTGGTCGCGCGAAACTTTTCGGGAAACGAGCAAAGGTTGCCAGCAGTACCAGCGGGTCATAAATTGCGGCCGCTCCCCCATCAAATTCAGGTACTGGAGCGCTCCGGAGAACACCACGCACCAAAATCCGCGGGTCTGCCAGCTCGCCTGGCCGATCAGACGCGGGGCGCTGGTGGCGGTGCAGACGCCCGGCTCGTTGGATAAGCGAATCCATGGGAGCAATATCACTAATCAAAAGATCAGCATCGATATCCAGACTTTGCTCTGCGACCTGGGTTGCCACTACAACTTTCAATTCAGGACGTCCTGCACCACGATGCGAAGTCGGACCAAGCTCTCGGCGCAGTGCTTCTTCCCGCACAGCTCGCTCTGCAGCAATAAATGCTGCATGATGAAGCTCCACTGCCTCTGGGAGTAGCTCGTTCAGGAATCCAAAGGCGTCCTGCGCACGCTTGACGGTGTTACAGATGATGAGGATCACTCCGCCATCGCTGACAGCTTCAGAGACCAATTTCCCCAAAACTTCGAAAGAGTCATCGATGACTTCAATAGTGGCGACGAGATCAACCGGCCGTTGCTCGACTTCTACGAACTCCATTCCGTTCGCGTTCGCAACCGTAATGAGCGGATACCCGTGGCTCGCTTCAAGCTCATGCATTTCACCGAGTTCTACAACTTCGCCTGCATAAGCTTCAACCAGTGCTTTTCGCTGAGCTGGCGGAAGAGTCGCCGACATAAGAATGACAGTCACACCGTAACGAGCCAACCACCGCAGCGTTTGCTGCAAATAGCTCGACATATAGATGTCATATGCGTGCGCTTCATCGATGATGACCACCTTGCCGGCTAAGCCAACATGCCGAAGCATGAGATGCCGCATCTGTAACGACATCATCAACACCTGGTCGATGGTACCGACCACAAAGTTCGACAGAACGCCCTTCTTACGCCCGCTAAGCCATTGAGACGCAACGACTGAACCCCCGCCATGCTCAGATTCGATTCCGTGAAATCGGAGTTGATCAAAATTCTCGAGCAGCCGATTCTTCGAGTGGGCCAAGTACAGCGATGCAACCGCCCCGTCTTCAGACGAATTAGCAGCCCACGCGCTGGCTCTATCAAACAATCCGTTACTGGTCGACATCGTCGGTGCAGCCAGGAACGCGCCTTGTGCCCCGATAGCTTTACCAACGATCTCCGCAATTGCGAGTCCTGCTTCTGTTTTGCCCTCTCCCGTCGGGGCCTCAATGACAACAATGCTGGGCAATTGGGAGGCTCCAATCTTGTGAGCAACTTGGGCAGCAGCACGCTGCGCAGGACGCACCGCAAAGTCTTGTGGCCATCCGAAGGCTTCGCGGAAGTATCCGCCCGCATCCTCTGGAAGCTCCCTGAAGCGCCACGGTGCCGTGAGATCAAGAGACTGAATACCTTGCTGCAAGCGTATCGACAGACCAGCTTCTACGGCGTACCCGAACGCATCTGCGTTGGAGGCAATCCAGTCAGCCATAACGATCAATCCTGCCAGCAGCACCTGCGGTGGACCTGTCAGTGGTCCAACAGCAGCCAGCTTAGGCAGTACGTCTGACACCTCAGCGACGTCTGCGAATGCATCTAGTAGTTCTTGATGGAAGCTATGCCACTGTGCTGAATGGCGCTTCAGTCGTTGACGCGCGGGTTTAAAGAGCTGGGGGTCGCTAGAGCGTCCGTGATGTGCATCGACAATGTCGCCCAATGCGGCTGCCCTACTGCTGAGTAGGCCACGGGATTTCGACCATGCGCGCAGGATCTCTCCCGAAAGTATTCCATGCACAAAACGCTGCTCTTGGACTCGCGGCAATAACTCATCGATTTCAATACCAGCTTCACGGAGGTTATCAACCAGGTATGAAAATTGCGGACGATCTAACACCAAAGTCTGGAAGTCGACCGTTGCTTTGCCAATGTCATGGACAGAAGCAAGAAATACGTAAAGCTTCCCTACCTCTGAACTGTTCAAACCAGTTAAGCGACTGAGATTGCACTTCAAGGCATCCGCCACCCATGTGTCCCACAGCCAAGCCGCAACCACAGCAGAATCAGCCATGTGTTGGACAAGGCTTAGCGACCCCATCTCATCACCAGACTTGGCCCACAACATTCGAACATCTTTCGAAAAATTCTCCAACTTCATGTCTGCACGTGATGCAATGATGTTGGTCAGTGATTCAGGGTGTTCGGTCACAAAAATTAGATTACCGAAACATTACCTACCATGCAAGCTTTACAAATAAATAGTTAAGATGATTGCCACGTTGGC
Source organism: Corynebacterium phoceense (assembly GCF_900092335.1). Lineage (GTDB taxonomy): Bacteria > Actinomycetota > Actinomycetes > Mycobacteriales > Mycobacteriaceae > Corynebacterium > Corynebacterium phoceense. Next base: position 816,171 of record NZ_LT596207.1, on the reverse strand, counting down.
TCGAATATGTCTCGGCGGTACAGTCACCACTAGGCTTTGCATCTCCCCGCTAAGGCAGGGATGAACCCTACTTTTTTGTGAAGCTCAACCCTTCCCCGCGTAAGCGGGGCTTTTCTCCCCTTCAGGTGAAACGGCTCCAAGAAGTCCACAGTTCAGGACTTGCTAACGCTCAACCTCACCAACAAGAAAGCCAAGGAAGTCGGCAGCAACGACCGTATCGAGGTGAATGCGCTATGCACGCTTATCGAGGGCCGCGACTCGCAGCTGGACAACCCGTTTAGCAAGGAAGCGCAGGTCAACTACATCCGCATCGCGCGCGGATTCTTTGGTGACAAGGTCATGCACACCGCCCCGCCGCACCGGCTGCTCAACGCCTCCAAGGGCCCACTTATCGCCGTGCCTCTCAAGATGCTCACGCGCAAGACGCTGGGCGGCATCGGCTTCTGGGCTAGTCGCCCGAAATAGCGCTCGCTTCCTCCGGCGAGGAACGCTTTACCGCAATGGTGAGCAGCACGATGCCACACAGGAGGAAGGCGAGGGCGCGGATGAGGCCGTTGATGGCCGCCATGTCGTAGAAGACGAGCTTGACCACCGAGCCAATGGCGAGCGCCGCGCCGAGGCCCGTGAGTCCCAGGTGCTTGGAGAGCAGGAACCACGCGGCAAGAACCATCCAACCGATGGACACCACGGCATGGCCGAGACGGAAGGCCACCTCGGTTCCGCCAGTGACGGCGCCCAGCTGCAGCGCGATGCCCACGACAGCGAGCATGCTCAGGTACAGGGCGAGGAGCAACGCAACCACCTTTACTCCCCCTTCCTCGACCCGCGGAAGGCGCTGTGGCAGCACGGTGAGCACCACGAGCGTCACAGCGAGCAACGCCGCCTGAATGAACAACTCCGTGGAGATGGGACGCGACCAGAAACCGAGGACGCGCTCGGCGAGCTCCCACGTGAGCCAGAGAGCGCAGAATGCCCAGATAGCAATGGTGAGGTTGTCCCGGATGTAGTTGACAACGAGGACCGCAGCCAGGCAGAACGCCGCGAAGCCCACCAGTCCTAGACTGCGGGATACGGACGGTGCGAGCCCCATGTCGGAGATCTCCGTCGTGGCCACGAGAACGATGGGCAGGGCGCGCAGCATCCACGCGCACAGGTCTGCAGCAGGAGTCACCTTCGTCTCCGTCGCCGCAGAGCCGAAGGGGGCCCGCAGGGCGAGGACGAGGAGTCCAGCCGTAACGACCGCGACCAGCCAGACCGTCCACATGGAGTTTGCCACGATGGCTGCGCCGACGACCAGGATGGCGGGATAGACTCCCCAATGTATTTTAAAATCTGGATATGGCGACGAAATTCGGAATTTGAGACCTAGAACGGCTAGAATAACTGCAGTCACTATAGCCTCTACTGTTACAACATCTAGGGATATCCAAACATCGGGGCGGCCAACACTCAGGTACACCAATATAGAACTGAGTGCACCAATGGCGCTGATGCCGTAGTTTTTATGCGCAATGCCCATACCGACGATGATCAGCGGTATGAGGAATACTAGGGTAGACCCAGCATAATATATATTAAATGCAGAGAATGTGACCGCACCGACCGCGGCGCCGCCCGCGAGCCACGTTCCGGTCGCAGCACGCTGGTTCACGCGCACCGCGTACGCGCCGACGGCGAGATAAATCACCGCCATGATCGGTGGGGCGATCCACACCGGAATCCATTCGAGTTCCAAAGCCATGAGCCACGTCGTGGCGAGGGCAGTATAGAGTCCCGTCGCGAGCAACGCCGTCACGGAGGCGGCCGGAGCCTTGGCGCGGAAGCGGTGCGCGGCTGCGAGCAGAGCCGCCGACACAATGTAGGCGAGGATCACGCGGCCAGCCGGGCCGAGCAAACCAGCCTGGATGGCCACTGCAACGAGGAAAGCGACGCCCGCGAGTGTGATGACGCCGCCGCCGATCGCCACAGCCTTGATGAGCGTCGACTCGCGATCGCGTGGTGTGCGCGCCTGCGGCGAGCCCATGCTGGACCGAAAAGCCGGGATACCAGCAGGTTCTTTCCGGACTCGGGGAATAGGCTTGAGAGGTTCTGAGGGCGGCGAAGGAGTCACGGATGCAGACTCCAGGTAACCCGCAAGCTGTGAGCGGGCATCGCTCAAAGCACGTTCAGCAATATCAAGGCGGCGGACAACGTCGCGCAGCGTCGCGTCATCGGGCGGCCCAGAAGTATATGTCGGTCGCATAATTTATAGGTACCGCACCTTCAACATGCGCGCTATTGAAAGTATGTTTTGTTACCTATTCGACGCGAGCCTATTTAGTCACGTGATGAAATTCCCCCGAACTGCCGCCCACCCCTCACCCCAGGGGAGGGCGGCTCAGATTTACTTCACAACCAGGTTGACCATGCGGCCCGGGACGTAAATCTGCTTGACGATGTTCTTACCCTCGACCAGGCTGGCGATCTTGGAGTCGGCGAGGGCGGTGGCAACAACATCGTCCTGGGCGGCATCGGCAGCCACGGTAATGCGTGCCTTGACCTTGCCGTTGATCTGGACGGGGACTTCGACCTCATCGTCAACGAGGTACTTCTCATCGAAGGTGGGGAAGTCCACGTACGTGATGGTGCCGTCGTGTCCGAAGCGCTTCCACAGCTCCTCCGCGATGTGCGGAGCGATGGGGGAGACCAACTGCGCGATCGGTTCAACGGCGGCACGCGGGGCGGACGCCTTGTACGTCTTCGTCAGGTAGTTGACGTACTCGATGAGCTTGGCCACGACGGTGTTGAGACGCAGATTCTCGTAGTCGTCACGCACGCCCGCGATGGTGCGGTGCAGCTGCTTGAGGTCATCCTTCGTGAGCTCGGTGTCACTAGTGGCGAGCTCGCCGGTTTCTTCGTTCACAGCCAGGCGCCACAGGCGCTGGAGGAAGCGCTGGGAGCCGACGACGTCCTTCGTAGCCCAGGGACGGGACGCGTCGAGCGGGCCCATGGACATCTCGTAAACACGCAGGGTATCCGCACCGAAGTCGCGGCAGATGTCATCCGGAGCCACGGCGTTCTTCAGGGACTTGCCCATCTTGCCGTACTCCTGGTTGACCTCTTCGCCGTTGTAGAAGAACTTGCCATCCTTCTCCTCGACCTCGGCGGCCGGGACGTAGACGCCGCGAGCATCGGTGTAGGCATAAGCCTGGATGTAGCCCTGGTTGTAGAGGCGACGGTACGGCTCCTTGGAGGTGACGTAGCCCAAGTCGTAGAGGACCTTGTGCCAGAAGCGCGCGTAGAGCAGGTGGAGAACCGCGTGCTCAACGCCGCCGACATACAGGTCCACGCCGCCCGGATCGTTCGCGCCGTGTTCCGCCGGACGAGGTCCCGTCCAGTAGCGCTCGTTCTCGATGTCGCAGAACGCGTCATCGTTGGTGGGATCGATGTAGCGGAGCTGGTACCAGGAGGAACCGGCCCACTGCGGCATGACGTTCGTGTCTCGATAGTATTTCTTGGGCCCTTGGCCCAAGTCCAGCTCGACCTCGACCCACTCGCGGGCCTTGGCCAGCGGCGGCTGCGGCTCGGAGTCGCGGTCGTCCGGATCGAAGGAGACCGGCTTGTAGTCCTCGACCTCCGGCAGCTCGACGGGGAGCATGGAGTAGGGCAGCGGGTAGGGCTCGCCGGCCTCGTCGTAGACGATGGGGAAGGGCTCGCCCCAGTAACGCTGACGGGCGAACAGCCAGTCACGCAGCTTGTACTGGATCTTCTCTTGGCCGACCTTGTTGTCGACCAGCCACTGGATCATGGAAGCGATGGCCTCGGCCTTCTCCATGCCGTTGAGGTCCAGGCCAGAATCGTTCGCGGAGTTCACGCGCGGACCGTCGCCCACGTAGGCCTCCTCGTCAAGGTTGCCGCCGGCGACGACCTCGACGATGGGCAGGCCAAACTCCGTAGCGAAATCATAGTCGCGCTGGTCGTGGCCCGGGACCGCCATGATGGCGCCGGTGCCGTAGCCGGTCAGGACGTAGTCACCAATGAAGATCGGGATCTGCTGGCCGTTGACCGGGTTGGTGGCGTAGGTGCCCAGGAAGACACCCGTCTTTTCCTTGTTCTCCTGACGCTCGAGGTCGGACTTCGCCGCGATGTCGAGGCGGTACTGCTCAACGGCTTCCTTCGGGTCATCGTTGCCGTACATCCAACGAGGATCGACGTCGTCGTCATAGGGAATGGGGGAGAGGAGGGCATCGACAAGCTCATGCTCTGGGGCCAGCACCATGTACTGCGCGCCGAAGAGGGTGTCCGGGCGGGTGGTGAAGACCTTGATGTCATGGCCCTCCGCGCGGAAGGTGACCTCGGCGCCGCGGGAGCGGCCAATCCAGTTGCGCTGCATGGACTTGACCTTGTCCGGCCAGTCGAGCAGTTCCAGATCGTCGAGGAGGCGATCCGAGTACGCCGTAATGCGCATCATCCACTGGCGCAGGTTCTTGCGGAACACCGGGAAGTTGCCGCGCTCAGACCTGCCGTCCGCGGTGACCTCCTCGTTCGCAAGCACCGTGCCCAGGCCCGGGCACCAGTTCACGGTGGAGTTAGACAGGTAGACCAGGCGGAACTCGTCCACGGCCTCGCGCTTTTCTTCCGGCGTGAGGTCTGCATAGAAACGGCCGTCCTTGGTCTTGCGCTTACCGACCTCGAGCTCCTTGATGAGCTCGGCGATGGGGCGGGCCTTCTGGGCCCTGTCATCGAACCACGAGTTATAAATCTGCAGGAAGATCCACTGCGTCCACTTGTAGAACTCCGGATCCGTGGAAGCGACCGAGCGGCGCGGATCGTGGCCGAGACCCAGCATGCCCAACTGGCGGCGCATGTTCTCAATATTGGCCATCGTGGTGGTGCGCGGGTGCGTACCGGTCTGGATGGCGTACTGCTCGGCCGGCAGGCCGAAGGCGTCATAACCCAGCGTGTGCAGGACGTTCTTGCCCAGCATGCGGTTAAAGCGAGCGTACGTATCCGTCGCGATGTAGCCCAGCGGGTGGCCGACGTGCAGGCCCACGCCGGAGGGGTACGGGAACATGTCCTGGATGTTGAGCTTGTCCTTGGGCAGCTCACCCTCACCAGCTAGCGGACCGGTGGGGTTCGGTGCGTTAAAGGTGCCGTGATCCTTCCAGTACTGCTGCCAGGTCTTTTCAATCTGGTTCGCCAGCTCCGGGGTATAGCGGTGGGCTGTGCTTTCGCTCGGGTTAGTCATGCTTAGACAGTGTAGTAGCCCTGCGTTATAACGCCACGGTGTGGTGCAGGTAGAGCCCTTACGTTTCCCTCAGCGGATTTTTGGTAGTACTTCCACGGAAATTCACCGGAAGTTTCCACCGCATTTCCTTGACGGTCGCGTGTGTTTCTTAAGGTAGGCGAGTCTCGCTCACGGCAAGTGGCTCGTGAGGTGAACGTCGCTATCAACTCTCGCACTCCCAAGGACATTTTTCATGCGCATTTTCTCCCGCACCGTCGCCACCCTGGCCGCCGCTGCCCTGTGCACCGGCATCGTCGCCCCGGCACAGGCGGCTGAGTCTGCTGGCCCGAAGAACATCATCGTCATGATCGGCGACGGCATGGGCTACGGCCACATCGCCTACAACAACCTCTACGAGACCGGCCAGTCCAAGTACCTCGTCGACGGTGAGTTCAGCGCCGAGGGCCCGAAGGAGCTCGAGGGTGAGTCCGTACAGCGCTACGAGGACTTCAATCGCCTGTCCCAGACCACCTTCTCCCAGGGCGGTTCTTACCACCCGGAGCAGGCGTGGGCTACCCACGACTACGTCTCTGAAGGCGTCATCACCGACTCGGCTGCAGCAGGTACCGCCATGGCCACCGGCATCAAGGTGAAGAACGGCGTGCTGGGCATGTCCAACTACGGCATGGCGGAGGAGAATATCTCCGAGCGCGCCATCAAGCAGGGCAAGTCCGCCGGCGTCGTTTCTTCCGTGCCGTTCTCCCACGCCACTCCGGCGGCCTACGCGGCGCACAACAAGGACCGCAACGCGTACGGCGAGATCGCCCACGACATGCTCAACTCGGATCTCTCCGTTGTCATGGGTGCTGGCCACCCGCTCTACGATGACTCGAACCAGCTGCTGGCCACCCCGTCCTACGACTACATCACCGAAGAGGACTTTGGTGCGCTCTCAGGCGGAAAGACCGACTGGAAGTTCGTGGAGACGAACGAGGGCTTTGACAAGCTTGCCGCTGGTGAGGTCGAGGAAGGCGCCAAGTACTGGGGCACCCCGCAGGTCGCCTCGACGCTGCAGCAGGGCCGCGCCGGTGAGGGCGAGACCCCGTACTCCGACCCGCAGAACGACGTGGTGGATCTGCCCACCATGACCAAGGGTGCGCTCAACGTGCTGGGCCAGGATGAGGACGGCTTCTCCATCATGATTGAGGGCGGCGCCATCGACTGGACCGGCCACGCCAACGACTCCGCTCGTGAGATCGAGGAAGTCCAAGACTTCAACAAGTCTGTCGATGCCGCCATCGACTGGGTCGAGGAGAACTCCAACTGGGAGGAGACCCTCCTCATTGTCACCGCTGACCACGAGACGGGCTACCTCTCCGGCGCCGACGAGAAGGAAAAGTGGAACTCCATGGCCGGCGACAAGGACGCGCTGCCAAGCCACGAGTGGTACTCCAAGGAGCACACCAACCAGGTCGTGCCGTTCTTCTTCAAGGGCGCTGGCTCTGAGGACATCAAGGCCGCAGTGAAGGGCACGGACCCGGTCCGTGGCGACTTCATTGACAACACCGACATTGCCAAGCTGGTCTTCAACAACTGGTGGACGGAAGACGACTCCAAGCAGGACGACGACAAGCAGAACGAGCAGCCGAAGCAGGACGGTTCCTCGAAGGATTCTGTCGGTGCGGGCCTGGCGGGCGCCGGCATCATGGCGGCCATCCTCGCTGCCGTGGCGGCTGCGCTGCAGGCCATCGGCATGCTGAAGATTGATATGTCGGCCATCCAGAAGCTCCTCAAGTAGCTTCACTTTTCTTCGGGCCCTTTCCGTACTGCGGTGCGGGGAGGGCCTTCGCTCGCCTACACTTCCAACGGAACACCAAGGAACACAGCCACCTACCTCGGAGAGAATTTAATGCGTACCCCACCCGCCCTTGCCGCAGCCGCACTTGCAGCCACGCTCACCGTGGGGGTGTCGTCTCCCGCGCAGGCCACCGTGGTGGACGATGTCGTGGCGACAGTGATGGCGCAGGTCAACGGCCTGTTCTCCCAGATTAAGCTGCCGTCTTTTGCAGGGCTGTCCTCGCAGGCAGGGTCCTCGACAGCGACGGGGTACCGGGCGACGCGGCCGGATCTGGAGGCCGTGCGCGGGACCGTCATGACCGAGCTCAACGCATATCGCGTGAGCCACGGACGCGCGCCGGTGGCCTTTAACGTCCGGCAGGCGAACGACGCGCAGGGCTGGGCGGACCACCTCAACGCACAGGGCGGGACGCGGATCTGGCATTCCGGCACGGATACGTTTGAAAACATCGCGCTGACTGCGGGGCCGGACGCGCACGCGCCTGTGCGGCAGTGGCAAGCCTCGCCCACCCATAACGCGGTGATGCTCGATCCGGGCCTGCGCGTGGGGGGAGTGGGCGTCGCGCAGAACGCACTAGGCCAATACATCGTTGTCTTGCGCGGCTATTTTTAGGGAGAATGACTAGACTTTCCTCGTGTTCCTGCGGGTTGCGGAAAAGGGCGCCCGCTGTCCTAGGATGGAGCAAATGAGTCAGGACAACCGCCTTAATCAATCGTCCACATTTTCTGCTTCTGCTTCGGCAGATGAAGCCCTCGTCACCGGCATGCCGCACCTGACGTGGAGCAACTCAACCCACAGCCTCGCCATCGACATCCCAGCGATTGCGACAACGGGCTACACCTGGACCGTGGCGGTCACGGACCTGGAGGGGGAGACCACCACGCGCGTCCTGCGCGCCGCGGCGGGCGATGAAGAACCACTGCTCGTGGCGCTGTCACAGCCGTTCGCCCGCATCGATCTCGCGTTGGGGGAGCACTTTAAGGCCACCTTCATCGGCGCGACCGCACAGTCCCCGTACATCGTGCTCGATGACCGCGCCCGCGTCGTGGACGCGCGACAGGGTCTCTTCCCGGCGCACTACGTCCTGCTGGCGCCGGCTGGCACGGTGGTCTCCGGGATCTCCGGGGTCTCCGAGACCCATCACGCGCACGGCGAATGGGACGGCTGGGCGGCCTGGAACCTGGACGTGGAGGGGGCATCGGAAGGCTCGGAGCTGTCCCTCATCACACCGCAGGTCAGCGCGGCGAACTTCGCTGTGACCGCCCCTGCGGCCTGGGAGTGGGGCACGGACGTCGCGACGCTGCCGAACGCGCGCGGGCTCGACCACCGGCCGGTGTTTAAGGCGTCGCCCACGGTGACCATCACGCAGCCGGGCGAGTGGGTCATTCAGCTCGTCTACGCGCCGCTGGGCGGCGAGCGCGAACCGATTTCGGACGAGACGGTAGGGGAGGGGACCTTCGAGATTTTCCCCTCTGACCTCTACGAAGACCCCTGGGTCGGCCGCTACGAGGTGGGGCTGCTGCGCGACGGCGAGCAGGTGGATATGCGCGTGTTCTCCATCGCGGAGGCGCTCCACATGCGCGCGAAGAACGAAGGTCCGCGCGGCACCGGCTTCCGGTTTATCGACGCAGCTGGTCAGCTCTCCCCGTTTAGCTACACGCTCGCCTCGGCGCCAGGCAAGGCGATTGTGTTTGACAAGGGCACGCGCGAATTCGAGCCCACGGAAACCTCCCGAATGGAGACGGTCGCGAGCGAGGCCGGCTACGAACTCGATTTCCGAGTGACGCCCGCGACGCTGCGCACGCGCGTGAAGCTCACCGGCACCGAACCCACGGAATCCTTCGATAAGCAGGTCATTTACGCCAGCCTGCTCGATGCGGATGCCGCGCTCACGGTATACTCGCCGCAGCCGCTGCCGCTCGCCAAGTTCGTGGCCATTGATAAGCGCCAGAAGATGAAGTCGCTCGCCTCGACCGCCGGCTCCACGCAGTCACACCGCAACGTTTCCCTGTCCAACCGCGCGCTGCGCCACGCGGTGCGCAAGCAGTCCTCCATGGAGCTCTACCTCCTGTGGTCGACGTTGTCTTACGAGGACTTCCTGGACTCGCTTGACGATGCCGCCCGCTCCCGCCACCTTGCACAAGCCCCCGAGCGCCGCGTGGTGGAATACGAGGCATCTGCCGCCTCGGATCTCATTTACGCTGCCATCGCGACGGTGAAGCGTGCCCCGCTCATCACCGGCGCCACGCTCTCGGAGACCCACGTCGAGTTGTCCTTCAACGAAGAGGAAGAAGAGATTTCGGATCTCCTCGTCTGGGCCTGGCCCTTGAACGACCCGGCTCGTTCCCCGGAGCGCCTCGTTGACCTGGCACTTCCTTCCTCTTTGCAGGAAGCTGGCCCACTTATCATCGACGCCCGCGCGGAAGAGCCACTCACTGACCTGTCCGCGCCCGCGCACCCGGCGCCAAATGCCGTCATCGCGGAGGCCCCCGGTGAGGTAAGCTTCGCCGACGCTACGGTGGAAGAAGCCTGGGCCGCCTACGCCGCGCTCGAGGCCCTCGCCACCGCGAGCCGCAACGCCCGCATCGAGTCCACCTTCGCCGCCGTCCTCGAGCGCCTG
>NZ_LT596207.1:737150-806413 GCF_900092335.1 Corynebacterium phoceense | reverse complement strand
CGTCCTCGAGCGCCTGCGCGCGGAGCCCGGCGCCGCCGTGCGCGCACTGCCCGCGTCCGGCCTCTCATTGTCCCGTCAAGCGAAAGCGTTGGCACAGACCCAACTTGTGGCTCACCCATGGAACGTGGGCGTCCCCGCCGGCGCCGCGTCGGAGCTTGCCCTCGCCTTTGACGCCGGCATCGACTCACTCACCCGCCCGCTGCTCCTCATGAAGGCCTCCGGTCCCGACGCAACCCCAACCTCGACGGCCGTCAACGACGAGGCCGCCCGCATCGCGGCCCTGCGCGACTGCTTCGCGCACGACGAGGACTTCTACCGCCTCGGCTCCGTGAGCCACCTGCGCGGCGACGCCCAAAAGCTCGCCAGCGTACTGGGCCAACTGGGATTCGACACCTCCGTCTCGCATACCCTCGTCGCGCTCGGCGCCTTCGGTGGTGGCGACACGCCGTTCGTCTCTGCGGCCTGGATGCCGTACATCTCGTACGTCTTCGCACTCGCGTTCCGCGCCGTCGCCGCTGGACTGCTCCCACAGCCCGCCGTCCTCGCCATCCTCCAGGACGACCTGCCCCAGCTTGCCGATGCCGCCGCGCTCGCCCCCGCACTCTTCGCCTACGACCTTCGCACAGCGGAGGGACTCACCCAATATCTATGCAACAATAGATAACCATGCAGGTTGTCTCCACGAATATCGCCGTTCCACACGATCACTCCGTCCGCCGGTATCCCACGACGGGCATAGACAAACACCCAGCCGCGTCCATTGACGTCTCCGCGCCTGGTCCGAACTACGGGGACGGATCCGGCGTGGCCGACGACTTCGTAGGGGACAGCGACTTTCACGGCGGCGCCCACAAGGCGGTCTACGCTTACGCTCGCGAGGAACTCGACTTCTGGGAGACCGAGTTCGGGCGACCGCTTCGCAGCGGCATGTTCGGCGAGAACCTCACCACCTCCGGCGTCGTGCTCCGCGATCTCCTCATCGGTCAGCAGGTTCGCGTCGGCTCCGCTCTCCTCGAGGTTTCCGTACCCCGCACGCCCTGCGGCACCTTTGCCGAGTGGCTGGGGGAGCGCGGCTGGGTCAAGACCTGGGCGGATCGCGGCGACTGCGGTGCCTATTTCCGGGTGCTCGAGCCCGGCCGCATTACACCCGGCGACGCGCTCGAGTTCATCGGGCGCCCCGATCATGACGTCACCATGGGCATGGCCTTTCGCGCCAAGTTGGGCGATTTGGAGCTCGCCCGCCACGTCGTCGAGGTCCACTGCTTGCCGGATATCCATCACCTGCCGATGGCAAAGCGCGTTGAGGTCGCGGACAAGCACGCGAAACTCCGTGTTTCACGTGGAACATCGCATTCCGAGTAATACTCGGTCTGTTTTCTAGTCGTCGAAGCCGATCTCCTCGGAGTCGGGGAGGGGGACGAAGTTGCGTTTAATGGCTTCCCAGATGCCATCTTCAAAGAGCCAGTAGCCGGTTCCGGTTGCGGGCTCGAGAATGTAGTCCCACCGCCGGTCTGTCTTCACGTTGTGGTGATAGTGGCATACGGCGATGAGGTTGTCGGTGCAGGTGTCTGCGCCTTCGCCGGTTTCGACGTGGTGGTCACGCTGTGCGTGCTTGGCGGGCACGGTGCAGTCGGCGCGGCGGCAGGTACCGTCGCGTGCTTCGATAAACGCGCGGATGGCATCTATGGGGACGTTGGCGTCGGGCGGGTGGTTCGGGTTGCCTGGCGGAACAGTGGCCATGAGAGACTACCCCCATCAAGGCGTGAGATTGGGCGTTCGAGAGCTAACGCACCCCGGCAAATCCATCCCCGTTGGTGTCCGTCAACACTCTCGAATCAGCAGATACCAAATTGGAAAACTCCTACTCAGGGGTACCCGCTCACATCGCTGGGAACCTCGTTGCACAATATATTGGGCAATACGTGATAGCCGTATTTTGCATTTTCCCAGGTAGAACGGATGTGCCGACTTTCTTTGTAGTATCGCGGCCATGATTTCTCACATGATTACTCTCACGTCCATCAACTCCTACGAAACTCTGTCCCGCACACTCATCGTCCCGGAAGCCACGACCTTCGACGATCTCCACCACCTCATCTGCGCAGCCTTCAACTTCGACGCCACGGGGTTCCACTATTTCGAGGTCGAACCCACTTCGTTGTCCGATGACCCCTACGACTTCCATCATCCCGAGTCCTATGACTGCGTCATTGAGGCCCTCGAAACGGATGCCGTGATCCGCTACGAAGGCGGACCGGGAGAGGAGTGGACCATCGAGGTCGAGCACCTGCAGTACTCTCACCGCATGCACCGCCGGGCCATGCTCGTCGACGCCTGTGGCGCAACTCCTCCACCGGGCACGTCGTTTGACGATTGGTACACCGTCCAGGGCATCATCAAAGCCGTGCAGAAGAAGGGCACGAAGCTCACCGATGAGCAGCTCAACACCTGTGAGCGAGTCTTGGGCACTCGGTCGATCAAGCAGATTCGTATCTCCGACGCAGACCCCCGGCGCGCTAAGCTCGCGACGCTCACGGACGCTGTGCGCAGCGTCGTCATCACGGGCGAGCTCCAGGCAAGCCCCCAGTTCGAGCTCGCCCGTGCCACGCTGGGACCCGCACTGCCGTTCTGGAAGACGCAGCAGTTCGAAGACGCCGCCATCGCCGCCGCACAGGCCGGAACATCCGTGCCCGCTTTCCTCGCAGATCAGCTCGACATCCCAGGGCTCGATGCACTCGTGGGCGCCTTCGTCTCCACCGAGCAGTTCGGCCTCTCCGACTCCGGTGCGGCTACCGTGGGACGCGCCGTGAAGAAGATTGTGCGCATGGCCCCCACCCTGCGTCTCAACGAGGATCCCCACCCGCCGCTCTCCTTCGACGACGCCGCCCGGATCATTCGCTCCGTCCACCCCGTACCTCTCTGCGAGCATCACACGATCGCCGTGGCCGGCATCATGATTGAGAACCTTGCCAACATGCAGCTTCTCGTCCTCGATCGCGAGAAGGGCGCAGTCCGCGTCACCGCCGAAGCACTGGAACTCACCGAGCTCGCCCCGGCCGAGCTGGGACGTGCCCTGCTCGACTACTATCCCGTCGGCAACCGCGACCGGCTCATTCTCGACAGTCTGCTGTCGTTGTACTTCCTCTACAGCGACCTCGTCTTCCATCCGCTCGCGGATATGCGCGGTGTCCACATCACACAGGTGCAGAACGAATTCCTCGACCATGTTGAGGAAGCGCTCTGGCCGCGCCAGGGCGGCGGCCTCATCCACTCCTACGTGGACCACATTCTAAGCTCCGCGGCCTGCCTCGGTCTGCGCGACCGCGAGGCGCCGCGCGGCTGCATCCACCTGCCGCCGGATGTCATCGGCTTCCTCCAGGAGGCGCTGCGCCGCGCCCTGCCGGAAATGCTGGCGCAGGATCGCTCGTCGAGTTCCACCGTGGACGCGCCACAGGCGCCGCTCAGCGATGTGCTGGCGGTGGCGAACTAGGGTTGCCGAGCCGGCGCCACATCAAGCGAGGTGATACTTGCGGTTACGGCTTGTCAATGGGGCCGTCGCCTCGATTAACCCCACGTCGACCAGTCCGGAAAGGCGCGGGCGAACCCGGCTCAAACTCAGCCCGATTCCTTCTGCCACCTCATGGCTCGACAACGTCCCCTTGTCTGCGAGCAGGGCGAGAATCTTCTCCTGCTCGCTATCCAATCCCAGGCTCGAAGTCGATAACACAAAACGTTCATCGGTCGCAGCATCGAGGACTCCGTCACGTACACCGCGTTCGAGACACGCGCGCGCATCATCGGAGTCGAGTCCCAAGTGCTCACGCAACATGTGCGGGGTCACGGCGCCGAGATCGCGCGCAAAGACCAGCGCAACCTGCAATGCTCGCTCCGCATGTGGCGCCACGGAATCCACCCACCGGGCGATGGCGTCATCCATGAGCCCAAAGCGGGATAACACCACCACGAACTCGCCGCCGCGATCTATGAACTCTGGGCCGGGAAGCCCTGACTTCGTCATTGCCTGGAACATGCGGGGAACGCCGCTGCCTTGGTTTTCTGACACCGTACCGCTGCCGCGTGCTGCTGGCGTCCGACTGAGCAGCGCCGACAAACGCCGATTGCGCGACATGGAGCTATTGTCTCGGATATTGTCCACGGTGCGGTCGCCCCATAGCCCGCCCGGGTTCCTGATTTCCACCCGATCGGCAAAAATGTCCACGGCAATCTGACGCCCCTGCACAATCGGCGAATAGTCGCGGTGCATGACGGCGTTGGTAATGGACTCGCGCACGACCATCTCCGGAATTTCCGGCTCCCGGTCGACCTGCGCGTCGCGCTCGACGTAGCGCACCCGCATTTCCTTCATGACGGCATCGACCGCGGATTGGATGGCCAATGGAATAGGACCATCGCACATCTCACGGCTGCGGAAACGCGTTCCATCGTCACTGGCTCCCTTTGCAACTCCTGGGTGGGACGTGACATCGATAAACAACTGCGGGAAGAACTGCTGCGGATAGTGTCCAAACGTCAATACGCCCGCCAGCGTGGGCACGCCACTAGACAGAACGTTGAGCCGCGCCAGCACATCGGTAAGGTCCTCGGCACCCTCCACCACGCGCGAGTTGTGAACACGCAACGTCTCCACCATGGCTGCGGCAGCCTCAAGATCGAGGTCCTCTAACGCCGCGCCATTGACGATAGCGGCGTCAGAGTCATCCGGAATGAAGCGGCTTTGCCACTGATAGATTTCATAAGCGCTCATTCGCTTATCCGCGTCGCCCACACGCTTAAACGTGCCATTCTTTAAGCCCTTAGCCGTTACGTAGCATGGCATGTTGCGCTGATGCTGCGGATGGAATCGCATCGGTTCAATGCCAACCATAATGACCGGATGATCCCGCCAGGTTTCCGTGCTGATTTGATATTCCGGAACCGGTGTAACTTTCGTACCCGCAGAGGACTTTTCATTGAGCCCACTAAGCAATTCATCCCGGATTTTCTGAGGAGAGAAATCCTCTGCAGGTGCAAAGCCCTCCGGTGTCTCGTTCACGCCAAGAACGACAACCCCACCGTCAGTATTGGCAAACGCCGAAATGCTATCCCACACCGACTTCCCTAATGACGATGCCGTGCGTTTTACTTCAATCCTCTGGTTATCAGAATCATGATGTTCCAAGACATCAACTACCGCCTCGAAATCCATCGCTTTTCCCCGTCTCGTCGTGACTCGCCCAAAACGCACCCGCGACTGTAGCTGTTGCGTGAGTGATCTCCATAATATCGTCACTCATCGTGAAATACGAGCATTTTTTCATGAGTGATCGAAAATTTAGCGTGAGTGATCGTCCGAAGTAGCCGCAAATCGATGAGTGATCTCTGCTTAGGGATGAGTGATCAGGGTTCTGGCGTGAATGATGGCCATTTTCGGCTAAGGGATAGCGTCACTCATCCGAGTGAGAGAATCGGATTCGTAGTGTGTATGATACGGCGAATTTTCTCGGATTTCTGCAGGACACATACATATTTCAAGCCTTGCGGGTGTCCGGATGAGGGGGCCAAGCGGCGCGAGAAAAACGAGAATCCATCACTGACGATGAGTGATCGTCAGTGATGGATGAGTGATCGGGAGTGATCAGTGCGCGGCTAGCCGTTGATGATGTGCGGGTAGGCGAGGCCCTTGAGACCCTCGGTGCCGAACTCGACGCCGTAGCCGGAGGACTTGATGCCGCCGAAGGGGACGCGGGGGTCGACGCCGCCGTGGCCGTTGATCCACGTGGTGCCGGCCTCGAGGCGTGCGGCGACTTCGCGAGCGCGGTCGCGGTCCGAGGACCAGACCGAAGAGCCGAGGCCAACGTCGAGCTTGTTGGCCTGCTCGATGGCCCAGTCAAGGTCGGTGTACTTGATAATCGGCAGGGCTGGGCCAAACTGCTCCTCGATCACGAGCGGGTTGTCCGGGTCGATATCTGCGACGAGCGTAGTGGGGTAGAAGTAGCCCGGCGCGTCGTAGTCCGGGTCGCCGCCCAACAGAACGCGGACGCCAGAGTTCTGGGCGGACTTCACGAGTCGGTCGACGATGTCGAACTGCTGTTGGTTTTGCAGCGGGCCGAGGACGTTGTCTTCCTCGAGGCCAACGCCCATGGGGGAGGCCTTAGCGACTTCGACGAGAGCATCGCAGACGGCGTCGTAGAGGGACTCGGGCACGTAGAGACGCTTCATGGCGGCACAGGTCTGGCCGGTGTTGATGAACGCACCCCAGAAAAGGTCGCCGGCGATGGCGGCTGGGTCCGCGTCGTCGAGAACGATGCCGGCGTCGTTGCCGCCGAGCTCGAGGGTGAGGCGCTGGAGGTTCGCGGCAGAAGACTCGACGATCTTCTTACCGGTCGCCGTCGAACCGGTGAACATGATCTTGTCGATGTCCGGGTGGGAGGTCACGGCGGCGCCCACGGAGCCGTCGCCCGTAACGACCTGGAGGAGGTTCGCCGGCAGGACGTCGTTAATCACGGCGGCGAGGGCGAGGACGGAGAGAGGGGTGTACTCAGAGGGCTTGATGACGACGGCGTTGCCCATGCGCAGAGCCGGGGCGAACTGCCACGTGGTGATCATCATGGGCCAGTTCCATGGACCGATGGCACCCACGACGCCGAGGGGACGGTAGTGGACCGTCGCGGTGATGTCGTCATCGACGGCGGTGTAGTCGGGGGACTCGAAGGAGGCGGTGGCACGCAGCCACGCGGCGCAGGCACCTACCTCAAAGCGGGCGTTAGGACCGTTGAGCGGCTTGCCCTGCTCACGGGAGAGGAGCTCGGCGAGGGGCTCGGCGGCGGCCTCGACGGCATCGGCAGCTTTGAGCAGGAGCTCGCACCGCTCCTCATCCTTGAGGGCAGCGAAGTCTTTCTGGGCAACGCGCGCGGTCGCAACGGCGTGGTCGAGGTCCGCGACGGTGCCGACGGTGTAGGTGCCGATAAGCTCGCCGGTCGCCGGGTCGTGGACCGGTGACCCGCCGTCAGTGGTGACGGCAGCGAGCAGATCCGCGTAGGTGCTGAACTGAGACATAAAACCTCCTGGAGAAAGCGTGAGTCAAAATGTGACTCACGATACTACATCTCCAGGAGGTGATAGATCGTTACGCGGCGCTTAGGCGTTGGCGTAGGGGTTGCGGACGCCGATGTACTGCAGCGAGGTGTACTCGGCGATGCCCTCGGCGCCGCCTTCGCGGCCCATGCCAGACTGCTTCACGCCACCGAACGGGGCAGCGGCGTTGGAGATGACACCCGCGTTGTAGCCCATGAGGCCGAACTCCAGGCCGTCAGCGAGGCGCCACATGCGGTCAGAGTTTTCCGTGTAGACGTAAGACGCCAGGCCGAACTCCGTGTCGTTGGCGATCTCGATAGCCTCGGCCTCCGTGGAGAACGTGAGGATCGGCGCGACGGGGCCGAAGATCTCCTCCTGCGCCACGCGGGCGTCGCGGGAGACGTTGATGAGGACGGTCGGGGTGTAGAAGTAACCCACGCCCTCACCGGGCTTGCCGCCGATAAGCGCGGTGGCGCCCTTCTCAACGGCGTCGTCCACGAGCGAGGTGACATTGTCGAGAGCCTTCTTTTCGATGAGCGGGCCACAGGTAACACCCTCGTCGAGGCCGTTGCCGAGTTTGAGTTCGCCGATCTTCGCGGCGAACTCCTTCGCGAACTCGTCGGCGACGGACTCGTGGACGATGAAGCGGTTGGCCGCGGTGCAGGCCTCGCCGATGTTGCGCATCTTGGCACCCATCGCGCCTTCGACCGCCTGGTCCAGGTCGGCGTCCTCGAAGACGATGAACGGCGCGTTACCGCCCAGCTCCATGGAGGTGCGCAGCACGTTGTCCGCGGCAGCCTTGAGCAGAGTCTTGCCCACCGGAGTCGAGCCAGTGAAGGAGACCTTGCGCAGGCGAGAATCTGCCATGAGCGGCTCGGAGATGGCGGACGCAGACTTGCCGGAGACGACGTTGAGGACGCCAGCCGGAAGGCCTGCCTCAATCATGGTCTGGGCGAAGTACTGGGACGTGAGCGGCGTGAGCTTCGCCGGCTTGAGCACCATGGTGCAGCCAGCAGCCACGGCCGGGCCTACCTTGCGGGTCGCCATGGCAAGCGGGAAGTTCCACGGGGTAATGAGCAGGCACGGGCCCACCGGCTTGCGGCGAGTGACCATCTGAATGGTGCCCTCCGGCGCCGGCAGGGTAGCGCCATAGTCGCGGACGGCCTCCTCACTGAACCAGCGCAGGTACTCGGCGCCGTAGGTCACCTCGCCGTAGGCCTCGGCGAGCGGCTTGCCCATCTCCAGAGTCATGAGAGCAGCGAACTCGTCCTTGCGCTCCGTCACGAGATCGAAGGCGCGACGCAGGATGTTGGAACGCTCGCGCGGGGAGGTGCGCGCCCACTCGTCCTTGACGGCACAGGCGGCATCGAGGGCAGCCATCGCGTCATCCGAACCTGCGGACGCAAGCGTCGCAAGAGTCTCGCCAGTGGCGGGGTTCTCCACCTCGAAGGTCTCACCCGAGGCGGCGTCGCGCCATTCACCATTAATAAGGAGACCCGTAGGCACCTTTGCGAGCAGTTCGGAGACTTTTACTCCCATTGTCAGATCCTTTCTTGTGGAGAGTTATGCAGGCCACGCTACGCGGGTTTTGGGTGCCCGGATCGCATTTCCTTCGCATGGGGGCACCTGATGAGTTTCACGTGAAACATTGGATGTGAAGGGCAAACTTAGTAAGGTAACCCTCATGCTTCGACCACTCCTGCTAGCCGCCGGCTGCGTGTCCCTTACGATGGGCGCCGTGGGCGTCGTCCTGCCCCTCATACCGACGACACCATTCCTGCTTGTCGCGGGCTTCTGTTTCGCGCGCAGCTCGGACCGCTTCCATTCGTGGCTCATGAGCCACCCTATTTTCGGCCCCTACATCCACAACTTCCGCTCGGGACAGATGTCCCGCAAAGACAAGGCACGGACAATTCCACTGCTGTGGGCGAGCATCTTGTTGTCTGCATTCCTCATCGGGAAGATGTTCGCGTGGATTCTGTTGCCCACCATTGCGGTGTGCGTGAGCATCTATATCCTCCGAATGAAAGAACCCGACTAATCGCCGTGGCTTCTCATGCCCGGCCGCCTCGTCACAGCTCCAGCCAGAACCTGGATGCTCGCGGCGGGCGGGGAGTTATGCTCCTGCAGGACGGTGCCGGAGGTTAACGCAAGGAGGGTCTGGCAGGGGCCGTCCGTGACGAGGCACAACGCCGGGGTAGGGGCATCGGAAAGCTAGTGCAACAGGGTGTGGTCAGAGACGCCCTTGATTTTTGCGGACTCCGCCATGAGGTCTTCCACGGTGAGCTGCGCCTTGGTCACGGCGTCGGCGGAGTAGATGATGCGCCCCTCGTGCATCATGATGAGGCGGTTGCCAACGCTGAGGGCCTGGGCCATGTTGTGGGTTACCATGAGCGTCGTGAGGTTGCCTTCAGCGACGATGCGGCGGGCGACATCCGTGCCAGAGACGGTGATAGTGCCCGTGTCGACGGGCAGGTGTCGACTTCCTATCGGAAGAAATACTTGTGTGAAGCGTAATTTGCTGTTGCTCGGTGGGTTTTCAGTCACATGAAAATATGTGCCCCACTAGAGGTGCTCCTCCGCCAATTCCGTAAGCTCCGCCGAGCTTTCCGATGCCCCCTGCACCGACTCCAGCGCTTCCTTCACCGTCGCCTCGGGGTGCGCGATGAGGTAGTAGAACGCCTCCACGAGGTGGCGGTAATGGTCCGCCCATTCCTCCTCGTTCTCTTCCGGAAACGTGAAGTCCTCGGTCCAGTGCAGTCCGAAGTAGCGGTATTGGGTGCCATTCACGACCTCGCGCGCGTATGTCCCCGGCAGGTGCGCGAAGCGACGGCCGGGCGCGTAGGCGCCAAAGACCGGCCTGCCGTCATCGTCGCCCACCACAAGCCAATCACTGTCGTAGTACTTCACGAGGGCCTGGCCGAGCACGAGCTCGACATCCTCGACGCTCATCTCTGGGGCGACGGCGCGAGCGAACGCGTCGACATAGGGTGCGCGCCACGGCTTGAGTCCATCGAAGCGCGGGTCGGCGGCATGGGCCGCCTCGAAGCGGGCAAAGGCTTCCTCTGCGTCGGCGCGGCGGTTGGCGAGTTCGGTAGAAAATTGGTCCTGGAGCGGAGCTAACTTTTCTGCGAGGGTGTCCATGTGGCCGAGGTTACAGAGAGCATCCCTTCAACGCCATGACACGGCAGAATACAACTGTCCTTAATTCACGACCTCATGGCAAAACCTGACGCCTCATAGTAAAAATCTGACGGTTCATAGTGAAACTTTCGAAAGACTTTTGCCATGAGAGCGGCCTCGCCAACAGAGGAGGAAGCGCCGCCGCGTGAATGAATTATGGGAAAAACCTCCCGCCCGGTGGAAGCGCGTGCTAACGTGTGTCTCATGCAACTTCTGACCAACAACACCCAGAACTGGTGGTGGCACGCGTAACGGCGGGCCGGTTGAAAGCAACCCAGAAAGTTAAGGCTCGCGTGTACGCGGGCCTTTCGTGGTTTTCATAGCCACCCGGCGCTCGCGGCGCGAACCTTTAGCTGACAAAATAAAACAAGCTACAGATATTATTTAGCCGCGAAAGGGCACTGAAAATGCCACCACTACTTGCGACAGCCACACGCGAGATTCCCTATGAGCAGGACGCTTCCCTGCTCTTCCACCGGCTGGCGACGGCGCACGACAGCCTGCTGCTCGAGGCGGCGGATATCGAGTCGAAGAAGAACGTCAACTGCATCGCCGTTCTCCAAGCAGCACTTAAGGTCACGTGCCGGGGTCAGCACGTCATTGCTACGCCCCTAACCCCAGTGGGCGACGCAATGCTGGGCCGACTCAAGGAACAACTTGCGGATCACTTCGACGGCGAGGCGTTCGTCTTCGAGCTCTCAGAGAAGGTGGACGAGCGCGAGCGTCTGCGAGACGTATCGACCGCAGCGGTGTTGCGCGCCCTGCAGCTCGATGCGGGATACTCCGACGGCATGCTGCCCTTCATCGGCGGCGGCTTCGCCTATGACTATCTCGAGACCTTCGAGAAGCTGCCGAAGGTAGGGGAGGGGCCAAACGATTACCCAGACTATGAGTTCGTCGTCGCGCAGACTCTCCTCACGGTTGATCACCTCGCGGGCACCGCGGCGCTGCATGCGGTCAACCTGACGGAAGAGGCGGCATCGGCAAGCTTGGCGGCGCTCGCGGAGACTGCGGCGAAGGATCTGGAGCCCGCGCCGAGCCGCGATCGGGTCACCGCGACCGCTTCGATCCCCGACTCAGAGTTCAGGGCAATTGTGTCACAGTTACAAAATAACGTCACAGCGGGCGACATCTATCAGGTGGTGCCGGCGCGCGCATTTTCGCTCGAGTGCCCGGATGCCTTCGCGGCCTACCGCGCGCTGCGCGAGTCGAACCCGTCGCCGTACATGTTCTACGTCCGCGGCGCGGACTACGAACTCTTCGGCGCCTCGCCAGAGTCCAACCTGAAATTCACGGCGGCGACGCGCGAGGTGCAGCTCTATCCCATCGCCGGCACGCGCCCACGCGGCCTCAACCCAGACGGCACCATCAACGACGAACTCGACATCCGCAACGAGCTTGAGATGCGCACCGACCACAAAGAGGTCGCAGAGCACACCATGCTCGTGGACCTCGCCCGCAATGACTTGGCCCGCGTGGCGGTGCCGCGGACCCGTCGCGTCGCGGACTTGCTCCAGGTGGACCGCTACTCGCGCGTCATGCACTTGGTCTCGCGCGTGACGGCGGAGCTGCACCCGGACTTCGACGCGCTCGACGCGTACCGCGCGTGCATGAACATGGGCACGCTCACCGGCGCGCCCAAGCTGCGCGCGATGGAGCTCATTCGTGAGACGGAGAAGGTACGCCGCGGTTCCTACGGCGGGGCAGTGGGGTACTTGAAGGGCGACGGCTCGATGGACAATTGCATTGTCATACGCTCGGCCTACGTCAAGAACGGGACCGCCGTGGTCCAGGCGGGAGCGGGCGTCGTGCGCGACTCCGTCCCGCAATCCGAGGCTGATGAGACGCTCCACAAGGCCTACGCGGTCTTGAGCGCCATCGCCGCCGCTCATCATGCCACGCTGGAGGTTGTGCGCTAATGACTTCACCCAAGGTCGTATTGATCGATAACCACGACTCCTTCGTCTACAACCTAGTCGACGCACTCGCCGGCTTCGACACCACGGTCTTCCGTAATACTGTCTCCGTGGACGAGATCCTGGGCGCGCGCCCGGACATCATCTGCCTGTCGCCCGGCCCCGGCCACCCGACAGAGGCGGGCTGCATGATGGAACTCATCGACACCGCCCTGGGCACGATACCACTGTTCGGCATCTGCCTCGGCTTCCAGGCACTGCTGCATCACCACGGCGGCACCGTCGAGCCCTGCGGCCCGGTGCACGGCGTCTCGCTCCCGATGACGCTCACGCCAGAAGGTGCGAAACACCCACTCTTCGAGGGGCTCACCACCGACGTGGAGCCTGACAATCCGAACTACGTGGGCACGCAGGTCCCGGTTGCGCGCTATCACTCGCTGGGCTGCACGAGCGTGCCCTCCGGCATGCGCGCGCTGGCGACCACTCGGACTGACATCGGCGACGTGGTCATGGCGGGGGAGACTCTCGACGGCATGGCGGTGGGTGTCCAGTTCCACCCCGAATCCGTGCTCACTCCTGAGGGCCCCATCATGTTGGAACGAGCCATTCACCAACTCACTACTCACACGACGAACCGATAGGACACGCATCATGACGAGCCACGACTCACTCAAGACCCTGCAGCGCTTCCTCGATATCAAGGAGCCGACACTGGAGGAGGCCATTGAGGTCTTCACACCATTGACCGTTGGCGACTACGACGAGGTCCACATCGCGGCGTTGCTCACCTGCATCCGCACGCGCGGCGAGACCTTCGCGGACGTTGCGGGCGCGGCGAAGGCCTTCCTCAAGGCGGGCCGCCCATTCCCGATTACCGGCGAGGGTCTCATGGACACCGCTGGCACGGGCGGCGACGGCGCCAATACGATTAACATCACGACGGCCGGCTCCCTCATCGCTGCCGCCGGCGGCGTGAAGATGATCAAGCACGGCAACCGTTCGGTCTCTTCTAAGTCCGGCTCCGCGGACGTGCTCGAGGCGCTCAACATTCCGCTCGACCTTGACCCTGAGCGCGCCGTTCGCCAGTTCGAAGCCTCCAACTTCACGTTCCTCTTTGCCCCGGCATACAACCCGGCCGTCGCGCACGTGCAGCCGGTGCGCAAGGCACTGGGCGTGTCCACGCTCTTCAACACGATGGGCCCGCTGCTCTCCCCGGGCCGCCCGGAGCATCAGCTCATGGGCATAGCCAACCCGGCACAGGGCCAGCTCCTCGCCGAGGTCTTCCAAGAACTCGGCCGCAGCCGCGCCCTTGTCGCGCACGGCGCCGGCACGGACGAGATCGCCGTCCACGGCACGACGGAGTTCTGGGAGCTGCGTGACGGTGAGATCACGCACTACGCCAAGGAGCCGGAGGACCTCGGCATCGAGCGTCACGAACTCGCGGACCTCGTGGGGGGCGACGGCGAGGAGAACGCGGCGCTCATTCGTGCGGTCTTCGAGGGAACCGGAAGTCCGGCCCACCGTGACGCCATCGCGGCATCGGCAGGCGCAATGTTCTACCTCGACGGCCAGGTCGAGACCCTCAAGGAGGGCACGGAGAAGGCCCTGGGTCTACTCGCGGATGGCACGGTTGCCGCATGGTTGAAGAAGCACGAGGAGGCGAACTATGCCGAATAGTGTGCCGACAGTCCTCGAGGGCATCGTCGCGGCCCGCCGCACGCATCTGCCCGCCATCCGCGAGCGCCTCGCGGGCGTGGACCTCGAGAGCTTGCCGCGTTCCGAGCGCTCGTTCTACGACGCGCTCAATGGAACGAACCGCTTCATCATGGAATGCAAGTCCTCGTCCCCATCGCTGGGCCTTATTCGCGAGCACTACGAGCCGGGTGCCATCGCGCGCGTCTATTCGCGGTACGCATCCGCCATCTCGGTGCTTTGCGAGCCGGAGCGCTTTGGCGGCGATTATGACCATCTGCAGACGGTGGCACTCTCCACACACCTGCCCGTGCTGTGCAAGGACTTCATTATCGACCCCATCCAGGTCTACGCGGCCCGCTATTTTGGTGCGGACGCCATCCTGCTCATGATGTCCATCGTGGATGACGAGACCTACGCGGAGCTCAAGGCGCTCGCTGACAAGCTCGGTCTCGACGTCCTCACGGAAGCCATTACGGAGGAGGAGGTCGACCGCGCGGTCGCGTTCGGCGTTGACGTCATCGGCATCAACAACCGCAACCTCCACGACCTCACCATCGATCTGGGCCGCACAGCGCGCCTCGCACAGTACATCCCAGAAGGCAAAGTTGTCGTCTCCGAGTCGGGCATCCGCAACAATCAGACGGTACGCGAGCTCGGCGCCGGCGCCAATGCGTTCCTCGTCGGCTCGCAGTTGACTGGTACGCCGGACATCGACCGCGCTGCGCGGGAGCTCGTCTACGGCACAAACAAGGTCTGCGGCCTCACCACATGGAGCGCCGCCCAAGCCGCCCGTGCGGCGGGCGCGGTCTACGGCGGACTCATCTTCGAGTCCGCGTCACCGCGTAGTGTTTCACGTGAAACCGCGGAAGATATCATCGCGCACGAGCCGGATCTCGCGTACGTCGCCGTCTCGCGACGCACCGAAGGATGGGAGGAACTCGCGCTCGACGGTGTGGAGGCCTTCCAGATTCACGCGCCGCTCCACAATTCGGTGGAGGAGGAGCGTGCCCTCATTGCCGCCGTTCGTGCCGCGGCAGGGGAGCGCGAGGTGTGGCGCGCCCTCGACATGACGGACCCACGCGGGCCGGAGTTCGCGGCCCCACTCATCGAGGACGTAGACATGCTCGTCCTTGACTCCGGCAAGGGCGGCACTGGCACGCCCTTCGACTGGTCGGCGGTCCCGGATGCGGTGAAGGAGAAGGCATTGCTCGCGGGCGGCATCGGTCCAGACAATGCGATTCGCGCCCTCCACGTCCAAACCGCGGGGTTGGACATTAACTCCGGCGTCGAACGCCAGAAGGGCGTCAAGGACACCGGACTCATTGCGCGCACCTTCGCGAAGATTCGAACTTTTAACAACGGAACCACAGAGGATTAAACGAGGATTACACAATGACAGTTTCACGTGAAACACCGACTTTGCTGCCAGCGTACTTCGGCGAGTTCGGCGGACAGTTCGTCCCCGAGTCGCTCATTCCGGCGCTTGACCAACTGGAGAAGGCTTTTGTCGACGCGCAGAACGACCCTTCGTTCCGTGCTGAATTGAAGGGCTACCTCAAGGACTACTTGGGGCGCCCGACGCCACTCACGGAGGCGACGAAACTCGGCGGGAAAGCGCGTATTTTCCTCAAGCGCGAGGATCTGGTCCACGGCGGCGCGCATAAGACGAACCAGGTGATTGGCCAGGCGCTACTCGCCAAGCGCATGGGCAAAACGCGCATCATCGCGGAGACCGGCGCCGGCCAGCATGGCACGGCCACCGCACTCGCGTGCGCGCTGCTCGACCTCGACTGCGTTATCTACATGGGCGCCAAGGACGTCGAGCGCCAGCAGCCCAACGTCTACCGCATGGAGCTCATGGGCGCGAAGGTCGTTCCGGTCGACTCCGGCTCGGGCACACTCAAGGACGCCGTGAATGAGGCACTGCGCGACTGGACGGCAACGTTCCACGAGTCACACTACCTCCTCGGCACCGCGGCGGGTCCGCACCCGTTCCCGACCATTGTGCGCGAGTTCCACCGCGTCATCTCCGAGGAAGCCAAGGCGCAGATGCTCGAGCGCACCGGCGGTCTGCCGGACCTCGTCGTCGCCTGCGTAGGCGGCGGCTCGAACGCCATCGGCATGTTCGCGGACTTCATCGACGAGGAGGGCGTCGAGCTCGTCGGCGCCGAGCCCGGGGGAGCGGGTCTCGACTCCGGCAAGCACGGCGCCACCATCAACAACGGCACGATCGGCATCCTCCACGGCGCACGCAGCTACCTCATGCGCAACGCGGACGGCCAGGTGGAGGAGTCCTACTCAATCTCCGCCGGCCTCGACTACCCGGGTGTCGGCCCGCAGCACGCCTACCTCTCACAGACGGGTCGCGCGACATACGTAGGAATCACGGACGCGGAGGCACTCGAGGCCTTCCAGATCCTGTCCCGCAAGGAAGGAATCATCCCCGCCCTCGAGTCCTCGCACGCTCTCGCGTACGCGCTCAAGCGCAAGGATGAGGACATCACTATCCTCGTCTCACTCTCTGGCCGCGGCGACAAGGACATCGCCCACGTGCGCCGCACGCTCGAGGCCCACCCGGAATACGTCTACAAGGAGGACTAATCATGGATCGCTACAGCCAACTTTTTGAGACCCTGAAGCAGCGCGGCGAAGGCGCTTTCGTCCCCTTCATCATGCTCGGCGATCCGACACCGGACGCCACTCTCACCGTCGTCCGTGCAGCGGTGGCAGGCGGTGCCGATGCCCTCGAGCTCGGCGTGCCCTTCTCCGACCCGGTCGCAGACGGCCCGACCATCCAGGCCTCCCATATCCGCGCACTCACCAACGGCGCGACCGTCGATGCCGCCATCGAGCAGATCGCGCAGATCCGCGCGGAGTTCCCCGAGCTTCCCCTCGGCATGCTCATTTACGGCAACGTGCCGTTTACGCGCGGCCTCGACCGCTTCTACACGGAGTTCAAGGACGCTGGCGCTGATAGCATCTTGCTTCCCGATGTCCCCGTGCGCGAGGGCGCACCCTTCGTTGCCGCCGCAAAGAAAGCGGATATCAATCCGATCTTCATCGCCCCAGCCCGCGCGACGGAGCACACCCTCGAGGGCGTCGCCGCCAGCTCGAAGGGCTATATCTACGCGATCTCCCGCGACGGCGTGACGGGCACGGAGAAGGAGTCCGAGACTCTCGGCCTCGACGAGGTAGTCGCTAACGTCGCCCGATTCGGCGGCGCGCCGGTCCTCCTCGGCTTCGGCATCTCCACCCCGGAGCATGTCGCTGCGGCCATCAAGGCCGGCGCCGCCGGTGCCATCACTGGCTCGGCGCTCACCAAGATCATTGAGAAGCACCTCGTCACCATCGACGAGGAAGCGGGCACGACGCGCGTCGAGGATCTCGACGCGCTCGCTAAGGACGTGACGGAGTTCGTCTCCGCCATGAAGGCGGGGACGCGTTAACGACGCAGGAGGAGGACAATGTCTCCTGCCGAGGAGCTACCCTCCTCGGAGTTGTCCTTGGGGGCATCGGCAGCATTATGCAGCTTCACGGTGTTCTCTTGCGTCCCCTCCTGGGGAGTCGGCGCCAGGATGACGGGAAGCGGAACCTCATTGCTTCTCCCGAAATGTGTAAGAGTTCCGTTTCTCATCTTCTCAAAAGTTTCTTCATAAGAGAAGACGGACGGCGCATGCGTCGCGTCTTTCACGTGGGAACGCGCCTGGATAACACCTCACAGTGTCCAAGAATGACCAAAGGCCCAGCCTTTCGGCTGGGCCTCATTCTTAGTGTTGTTACTCTTCTGTGGCGGCGAGGGCGGCGCGCTCCGCCTCATCGTCGCTGATCTTCTTGCCCGCGAAGCGATCCACGATCATCGCGATGGCGCCGTCACCCGTGACGTTAGCAGCGGTACCCACGGAGTCGATCGCGATGTACGCGGCGATCATGAGCGCGACGAGGGAATCATCGAAGCCCATGTTGGACTGGAGAAGGCCAACGGCAACCATGACGGCACCGCCAGGGACGCCCGGGGCAGCGACCATCATGATGCCCAGCAGGAAGATGAATCCGAAAGCGGAACCAGCAGAGACATCCATGCCCGTAAGGAAGACGATGGCAAACGCGTAGAGCGTCAGCTTCATCATGGAACCCGAGAGGTGAATGGTGGCGCAGAGCGGGATGACGAAGCCGGCGACTGGCTTGCTGATGCCATTCTTCAAGGCCGAATCCAGCGTCACCGGAATGGAGGCAGCCGAAGATGACGTGCCCAATGCCGTAAAATAGGCCGGCGCCATGTTCTTCAGTGCAGTAAACGGGTTCTTGCCCGCGATGGCGCCCGCGACGACGTACTGGAAGATGAGGTACACGATGGTCATCACGACGGCGAGGATAAGCACCTTGGTAAACGCAACGAGGACGTCACCCAGGTTGCCGTTCATGCCCAGGGACAGGAACATGCCAAAGATGTAAATGGGCAGCAACGGGATAACAAAGCCCCAGATGACCTTGATAACAACGTTCTCGGTTTCCTTGATGACGCGATACAGATTGTCCGACTTCACCGTCGTCATGGCAACACCCACGCAGAAGCTGAGCAGGAGGGCGGTCATGACCTCAAAGGGCGCGGGCATCTCCACCGTGAAGAAGGGCTCTAAGGCGCCCTCGTCGATGTCGGAGACGTTCGTATTGATGGACTGACCTGCCAGCAAGGTGGGGTAGAGGGCCAACGACAGGCCGTAAGCAATTGCGCCAGAGAGAATGGTGGAACCATACGCAATGCCCGCGGTAATGCCCAGCCACTTACCCGCGCCGCGGCCGAGACCCGCGATGGCGGGCGCGACGAGCGCGAAGATAAGGACAGGAATAAAGAAGTTAAGGAAGTTACCGAAGAGCCCGTTGAAGGTAGCGAAGATGCGGCCGAGCCACACCGGCGCGAAGAAGCTGACGATAACGCCCAGGATGATGGCGACAATAATCTTGAAGAGAAGACTATTCGCAATGCTCTTGAGGTTCATGGCAGTACTTTCACAAAGATAAAGGGAGCCTGTGGTGGGAGGCTACTCCGCATCCCCCAAGCGACCAGCCACAACGCAGCGCGGCCTCCCGAGGGAGTGAAGCAGGTCGGCCGAATTTCTATTGGTCGACATACTCATTGAGGTTACCCCACACCCATGGGAATAATGAATACATATGCGGCGAGTGTGCCCGGTGGGACGATTACGGCCGAGGGGGAGGCACCGTTTAGAATGGAGCCCATGGTTGCACTCGGAGTCATTCTCCTTATTCTCGCTGTGGCGCTCGTCGTCATCGGCGGCCTCGCTGCTGCCCGCAAGCTACCGGGCAATAACGTCATCGGACTCCGTGTCGAGGAAGCTCGCAAGTCGCGCGAGGCATGGGAGTTCGCCCACTCCGTCGCTGGCCCAGTATGGATCCTCGGTGGCGTCGCACTCCTCTTCGGTGGCCTCGTCGCGCTCATCGCCCACGGGTGGATGTGGATCATCCCCGCGCTCGGCTTCATCGTCGCCGTGCTCGCCGTCTCCGTCGGCGCCAACATGGGCGCCCGCGCCGCATTCCTCTTCGACCAGAACGAAAAGGCAAAGGAAGCCGCCGGCCCCGCAGTCGATCTCACGGCCTTGCGCCGGGCCGCCCGCAAAGCGGACAACAAGTAAACGTACACCGCGGTTCTGCCGCGGTTCTTTTTTAATCCTATAGTGGACTAAACCCATTACATCATTTGCCCAACTTTTTAATTCGTGTGCCGTCACAGTGACTAAATAAACAAGAGGCTGAGCCTGTCCGCAAAACCTAGTCTTCGTTGGTGTTCGCCAACTATTCGCCGCACGGAATCCCCCTCACGGAGGGGTGAGACATGACAGCATCTTCTATAACAGGCACACTGGAACGCATGAAATCTTTGAGCGCGCTTCCCCTCCTCACTGCCTCTACTCTCGCTCTTGCTTCGTGCTCCTCGACCGCAGACACTTCGGACGCACCAAGTTCGGAGCCGGTGACCACCGAGATGACCGCCACCACCGAAACGTCGGCCGCTCCGCACACCTTTTCCGCCGAGACGACCTCACCGTCGGCCATGTCGAAGGGCGTCAACGTACCAGGCTTCCGTTCCAATCTCGAGCAGGCCGGATACACCTGCGATGAAGATGATGACTGCACCCGCACAGCAGACGCTGCAACGTACGAGGTCGACTTCGATTCGGACTCCGTCTCCGCAACAGTGACCGGCGCTCCCAACGATAGAGAGAAGCACATCGACGCCATTCTTTCCGATGTCGGCGTGGCCCTCGGCGAATATGACTTCGGCGAGACCTCATGGACCGAGATTAAGGAATGGACGCTCTCCAACACGGCCGCCGACGCGGCACGCGATGACGCCGAGGCAATACTGGGGAATATTCACCTCGAGGCGGAGAATGACGACGGCTACGGCGTGGACATTGACCTCACACCCTAACCACCCGCTAGGGTAGAGGCATGACTGTTCGATGCTCCCGCCGAGCTTTCCTCCTCGGCACTGCCACCACCTTCGCAGGCGCCTACCTGGCCGCCTGCGGTAAAGAGCCCACCGCCGAGGTAGCCGCCACCGAAATTCCTGTCGGCTCTGGCGTCATCGTCGACGGTGTTATCTTCGCCCAGCCGGAGGAAGGCGTGTTCAAGGCTTACTCCACGACGTGCCCGCACCAGCAGAACCCGATCTCCAAGATCCAGGGCGGCAACGCCATCTGCACGAAGCACATGAGCACGTTCGACCTCGCCACGGGTGAGGTCGTCTCCGGCCCTGCGCCGACCGGACTTACTGCCTTTGGCGTGGAATCTGACGGCACGACGGTAAAGAATACCGCTGCCGACTAATCTCCCAACACGTAGTTTCACGTGAAACATCGCGCCGCGGCGCCCGCGTAGACTGCAAGGCATGCTCGCACGCTTGAAAAACACCGACCCACTGATCGTCCTCATCCTCAGCGCGGTCGTTTTAGCCACCATCCTGCCCGCGCGCGGCGCCTTCGCGGACGCGTTCTCCATCGCGACGAATATCGCGATCGCGCTCCTCTTCTACCTCTACGGGGCGCGTCTTTCCACGTCTGAGGCCCTCAATGGCCTCAAGCACTGGAAGCTCCACCTCACAATTCTGGCATTCACGTTCGTCGTGTATCCGCTCGTCGGACTTGCGCTCCGACCCCTCAGTGGAGTCGTCGGCGAGGATATGTATCTAGGCATCCTGTACCTCACACTCGTGCCCTCCACGGTGCAATCCTCCGTCGCGTTCACCTCCATCGCCCGCGGCAACGTGGCGGGCGCCATCGTTTCGGCCTCACTGTCCAACCTGGCAGGCGTCCTCCTCACTCCACTGCTCGTTATGCTGTGCATGGGTGTGGGCTCCGGCATTCACATCGACTCCTCCGTCTTCGTTGACCTCGCCGTCCTGCTTCTCCTGCCCTTCTTCCTGGGTCAAATCACCCGCCGCTGGGTAGGCACGTTCGCCGCTACCAAGGGCACCAAGATCGTCGACCGTGGGTCTATCGCCATGGTTGTGTACTCCGCATTCTCCGCCGGCATTGTGGGCGGCATCTGGTCCAATATCGGAGTGTGGCAGGTGTTCTTCCTCGTCCTCTTCTCCATCGTCATGGTCGTCTTCATGCTGTGGCTCACACAGCGCGGATCCAAGCTCCTGGGCTTCGACCGCAACGACACGCGCGCCATCGAATTCTGCGGCACGAAGAAGTCACTCGCGACGGGCCTGCCCATGGCTTCGGTCATTTTCGGCGCAGGCGGCGCGCAGCTCGCCCTCCTCGTCCTGCCCCTCATGATTTTCCACCAAGTACAGCTCATGATCTGTTCATGGCTGGCCGCCCGCTACGCCCGCCAAGAAGAGACGCCGGTAAGATAGTCCACCATGAGCACCTTCCTCCACGTCCGCACCACCATGACCATCCCGCAGGTGGGCGTTGCCATCCACGTCGCCGAGCTCGAGGAGCTGTCGCCCACAACCTGCCGCATGCACCGCCTGGTTGCTCTTGCCCCCAATGACGCCGTGGTGGGCGCCGCGACTCCTAAGACCGCGCAGGGCGACGCACAAATTCCCCTCGCCGAGGTGCCGCACCCCAACACCTATGATTCCTACGAGGGCATGGAGGCCGAGCGTCTCAGCCTGGAGGACTTTGAGGCGCTGTGGGCCGAAGCCACCGCCCGCTTCCCGGAGCTCTAATACTTTTGCTCCACCCTGCGCGGCTAGAACACTAGATTCACCAGCGCCATATACGCGAGCGTGCCTCCGATAATGGAGAGCCCCGAGTTGTGGCGCCACAGGTGCAACCCCACCGTCGCCGCCACGCCGAGGAGCGCCGCGAGCAGCCCGCCGGGTGCCTCACGCTGGCCGAAGACCGTGTACACCACGAGCACCGTCATCACTCCCACGGGCATGAGCAGGCCCAGCAGGCTAATGAACTGGTTATTCTTGAAGGCCTTGACGAAGCCAAACGGCAGCCATCGAATAAGCACCGTCACCACACACACGGGCAGCAGTACGGCGAAGATGGCGCCCAGGGTCACTCCTTCTGGCATTAGTCCACCACCTGTGCGAAGCTTTCCGATGCCCCCCGTTTCCAGGTGAGTGCCGCATCGAGCCGCGGCGAGAAGAAGCGCGCAATGAGCACGAGGAAGTACGCGACAAGCGCGACCATGAGCATCTGGCCGGGAACAAGCAGTGCACAGATGAGTGCAATGATGCCGGAGATGACGGGCAGCGAGTAGTCCGGGTTGTTCTTAAAGGAGTCGAAGGCGAGCACCACGAACAGTGCGACGAGCGCGAACTCCATGCCCTGGACCGAGTCGGGAACGGCCTGGCCGGCCACCGCGCCCACGATGCCTGGCAGCACCCAGAGCGCTTGGCAGAAGATCTGAATGGTAAGCACCCGTGGCCCGGAGAACTTTTCACCGCGCGGCAGGGCGGAGACGATTGCGTAGGACTCGTCTGTGAGCGCATACGTCGAGTAGGCACGTCCCAGCACCGAACGAATAGTATCGCGGGGGAAGGTCAGGCCGTAGAAGATATGGCGGAAGTTGACCATAAAACCCGTCACGGCCGCCGCAGTCGCCGAGACACCCGAGGTAATCATGGCGACGGCAAGGAATTCCATCGAACCGGCGTAGATCACGAAGGAGAAGATGGGCGTCCACCACCACGCGAAGCCGGTCTGGACCATGAGCAGACCGAAGGCGAGGCCGAGAGGAATAAGTCCCAAGCCCACGGCCCAGGTATCAGCAAGGCCCTTCTTTATCTCTGCATGCGTGTCCACGGAATTCATGGAGCCAGCATACCAATCCCGCTACATGGCATGAACGTCCCGCAGTACGGGAATTTAATTCGCGTCGGCGCTCCGCGGGAACGTCGAGAACAGGGGGAGAGGCATGGGCTGACGCTTCATCACGTCGCCCCACAGATCGGCCGGGCCAGGCGTGAGCACGTCCTGCGCTAGCGCCGGTGCGACGTACCAATCGCCGTCCGCGATTTCCTCTTCAAGCTGACCGGGCGCCCACTCCGCGTAGCCTGCGAAGAGACGCATGCCGGCGAGGCGATCTTCGAGCTCGGAAGGCTCCGCACGCAGATCCACGAGTGCCAGACGCGGCGCGATCTTGGAGAGCACGTCATCCTCGTCGAAGGTGACGCCGGGCTGCGTCATGCCCAGGCCCAGCACGGACTGCTGGTTAAGCGGGCCGCCGATGTAGAGGGCCTGCGGCTTGGTCACGAGCGGCAGCCACTCGGGCAGCACGTTGAAGACGGCGACCTCGGAGCGTTGGGTGAGCACGACGCCGAAGGTCATCTCCGCGTTGTGCTCGAGGATGAGCACGACGGAGCGCGCGAACTCGGAAGAGCGCATGCCGGGCGCGGCGATGAGGAGTTGGCCGCGCGCAGGCTCGTTGCGTTCGAGGGCCTTAAACAGTCGGTCGGCGTACATAACTATCTAGATTCCCACCACTCGCGCAGCTTCGCAATCGCAACCTCGTGCTCGAGGGGACCTTCCTCGAGGCGCAGCTCCTTCATAAAGCTCCACGCCTCGCCGACCTCGGGGCCCGGCTTCAAGTCGAGGATCTCCATAATCTCGTTGCCGTCCAGGTCGGGGCGCACGCGCGCCAAGTCTTCCTTCGCGGCGATCTCCGCGATGCGCTCCTCGAGCAGGTCGTACGTCCGCGCGAGGCGCGCGGCCTTCTTCTTGTTGCGCGTCGTGCAGTCCGCGCGCGTGAGCTTGTGCAGGCGGGGGAGAAGCTCGCCCGCGTCCGTGACGTAGCGGCGCACGGCGGAGTCCGTCCACGAGTCGCCATCGAAGCCGTGGAAGCGCATGTGCAGGTAGATGAGCTGCGCAATGTCCTCGGTCACGTGCTTGGGGTACTTGAGCTTGCGCAGGCGCTTGCGCGCGAGCTTGGCACCCACGACCTCGTGGTGGTGGAAGCTCACCTTGCCGTCCGTCGTATCGCGCGTGGCGGGCTTGCCAATGTCGTGGAGGAGCGCGGCCCAGCGCAGCACGAGGTCCGGGCCATCTTCTTCCTGGTCGATGGCCTGGCGCAACACCTTGAGCGAGTGGGCGTAGACATCCTTGTGCTGCGCGTGCTCGTCCGGCTCCATGGCAATGGCGGGGATTTCCGGGAAGACGTAGTCCGCGATGCCGGAGGAGCAAAGCAAGTCGATACCGCGTTCCGGCAGCGAGCCGAGCATGAGCTTGTCCAACTCCACCTGGACGCGCTCGACGGTGATGCGCTGGATCTCGCCGGCCATGTCCTTCATGGCTTTAAGCACGCGCGGGGCGACGTCGAACTCGAGCTGGGAGGCGAAGCGCGCGGCACGGAGCATGCGCAGCGGATCGTCGTGGAAGGACTGCTCCGGCGCGGCCGGAGTGTCGAGGACGCGTGCGGCCAAGTCACCGAGGCCGCCCATCGGGTCGTGGAACTCCGGCCCGTCGCTGCGCAGCTCAACCGCCATGGCGTTAACTTTGAAGTCCCGGCGCGTGAGGTCGCCCTCGAGCGTGTCGCCGTACGCGACCTCGGGGTTGCGCGAGTCCCCGTCATAGACGTCGGAGCGGAAGGTGGTGATTTCGATCTGCTGGCCCTTGTACGCCGCAGACACCGTGCCGTAGTCGATGCCCGTGTCCCACACGGTCTCGGCCCAGTCGTCAAGGATGGCCTGCACCACGTCCGGGCGCGCCGGCGTGGTGAAGTCCAAGTCATGGCCCAGGCGGCCGAGCGCGGCGTCGCGCACGGAGCCGCCCACGAGGTAGAGCGCGTGGCCGGACTCCTCGAAGCGAGCGATGAGCCCCTCGAGCAGCGGGTAGAGCTCGCGTACCGCGGCGTCTGCCCGCGCGAGGACGCCCAGGCGTTCCGGCGAGGCGGGATCCGTACGGTCGGTGCTGTCCTGGGTGTCCTGAAAATTCACGCGGCCAAGTCTACTACGATAAGTGGCGATGACTAACCGAAATGAAGGCACCAAACCCGCACCGCGCAGGCGTCGCCGCCGCCGGCGTACCGACGGGCGTGCCAAGCGCGCGCAACAGCAGCAACGCCAGCAGTCGCGCTCGATGGAAACCCGGGACGAAACGTCCGCGGGCGGCCTCGTTGTCTCCGGATTGCCGGAGGCCGTGCAGGCTGACGGTTCGGTGGATCTCGCCCAGGTCTACGTCGCGCTCATCGGGCGCCTCGACCGCCGCGGCCGCCTCCTGTGGTCCATGCCCAAAGGCCACGTCGAGGCCGACGAGGACAAGCGCGCGACCGCCGAGCGCGAGGTCTGGGAAGAAACCGGTATCCACGGCGAGGTCTTCGCGGACCTCGGCGAGATCGACTACTGGTTCGTCTCAGACGGCGTGCGCATCCATAAGACGGTGCACCATTATCTCTTGCGGTTCCGCGACGGCATCCTCAATGACGAGGATCCGGAGGTCACCGAAGTCTCCTGGATCCCTGTGTCCCAACTCATTGAGCATTTGGCGTACGCGGACGAGCGCAAGCTCGCGCGTATCGCCCACGATCTGCTTCCTGACTTAGCCCGCGCAGACAAGGAAGCAGTGAAGGCCACGCCGCGTTGAGGCGCGCCGCTGTAGTCGCAGTCGCCGCCTCCGTCGCGCTCCTCACGGCGNGGGGAGGATCTCCACGTCACCCTCGAGATCGTCAATACCTCTGACACCACGATGACGGATCTCCAGGTCACCACCCGGCGCGGGGACCGCGTCTCCACCGTCGACGCAGGCCGCTCAGAGCTCGCCACCGGCCAGTTCCCTTACTTCGCGGCCACCGCCGCACCCGCGGACCTGGAACCGGGGGAGCGCACCACGGTCGAGCTCCGCGTGCCCACGGGCCTCAATGATCAGGGCACCCTGGCCCTGGACGAGGACGGCGTCTACCCGCTCATGTTCGCGCTCACCGGCTTCCAGGACGGGGCGGCGCATGCGCTTGCCGATGACCGCCTCCTCCTTCCCGTCGGCGACTCCAAGGCCAAAGATTCCCTCACGGTCCTCTATCCGCTCACCGCGACCGTGGACATCGTGCCGGGCGAGACCGGCGGCGAGTCGCTCATCCTCCAGTCCGAGCAGCTCGCGGGCCAGCTCGGCCCCGAGGGGCGCCTTACCCGACTCGTCGACACGTACCTCGACCACAACCAGCCCGGTTGCGTCGTGCTCGACCCTGCGCTCGTCGACGTTGCGTCGCGTATGGCGGACGGCTACACCGTGGCGAGTAACCGGCCGTCCATCGTGAAGAAGCCACAGCGCCTGCGCGACTCCTGGGGCTCGACCAACGACACCGCGGGCGTCGAAGGCACCGGCTCCGCCGCGGCGCAGGCCTTTCTGGACAAACTGAAGAAGCTCGACTGTATCAGCACCATGCCGTGGGCCAACGCGGACCAGAACGCCGCGGCGAAAACCCGCAACGCGTGGCTCCTCCACGAGGCCGTCGCCCGCGGCAACGAGACCATCGAGGACACCCTAGGCATAACGCCTACCACTATCCTTGTGCCCGGCAACGGCTACGTCACCTCGGATTTCACGACGAATGCCCCCTACGCGGACCTGGGCACGCCCACCGTCCTCGTCGCGGACAATACGACGGTCACGGGCAGCGAGCACTACGCGACGTATAACGCCTCGCTCGCCTCGCTGCTCGCCGCCACCGGCTCGCGCCCGGAGACCACCGCGTACTCCAACCCGGCACTGCGCTACGACTTTGCTGCCGATGCCCCCGCCTCCCGCGCGCTCAGCGCCGCCGCCGGCATCCGCCTCGCGCGCACCGAGCACGCCGCCCCAGAAGCCGATAAAGATGCACCCCTCGTGGCCAAGCTGCCCAACCAACTCGATCCGGCCGCCGCTGCGGCGGTCCTCGATGAGCTCGCGCAGGGCGCGGCCGAAGGGGGCATCGGCAAGTTGGGCGCGGCAGAGACAAACGACCAGCCGGGCAGCCCCTACGCGGACCCCGCGGCGCTGAGCGAGCCGGAAATCCTGCTGGCCGAGCAACAAGCGCGGTACGCGGATGAGCTCATGCTCATCATGGTCAATGATCCGAATATCGCGCTCACGCGCTACGGATTTACGCTGCCGCTACGCCGCGACCTGCTCATGGCATTGAGTCTCAACGATCGCCAGACGGCCTCCGGCTACCAGGACGCAATCGTGCGCTCGACGCGCCGCTTCGAGGCGAACTCGGAGCAGCTGCAGGAGCTGCGCGCCTCCGTCTCGCTCATTCCGCCGGGCAACGTCTATACGCGATCTTCTCAATCCTCGCCGCTGCTCATCGTCGCGGAGAACTCGCTGCCGCTGCCCGTCGAGGCCCACATTAAATATGAAGGCCCTGAGTCCGCGTCCCTCAACACGCCAGAGACGCTGCGGGTACCCGCCAAGGGTTCTATTACGGTATCGATGACGGCCGACCTGCCGACTGACCGCAGGACAGACCTCCGCCTGTGGCTCGCGACGCCTGACGGCGCGACCATCTCGCAGCCTGTCACCATTGCGGTACAGACCAGGGGCGGTATGTTAAGTGTTTACGGCCTGGGCGGTCTCGTCGCCCTGCTCGCGCTGGGTGCGCTCGCCGTGCGCCTGCGCCGGGCCTCGCATAAGAAGAAGTAGAGCTCTTTATGACATCTCAAGAACCCGCTGGCTTGCGTTCGCGCATTGTCCAACCCACTCCGCCGGCGCCCGTGCCGGTGCCACGCGCCCAACCTGAGCCCGAGCCCACGCCCGCCGAGCCGGACAAGTCGCACCTCCAGGGCGAAAACTACGTGCCGGCATCCGCTGGAGCGTCTGCCGAAAATTCAGAAGGCACCTCTGACGCCGACGTCGTCCGCGCCGGCGGCTCCATGGCCATCGCGACGCTCATCTCGCGCATCACGGGCTTCCTGCGCACCGTGCTCATTTCCTCGACGCTGGGCGCGGCCATCGCGTCCGCGTTCCAGACGGCGAACCAGATTCCGAACCTCGTCACCGAGATCGTCCTCGGCGCAGTACTCACCTCGCTCGTCGTCCCGGTCCTTGTACGCGCGGAGAAGGAAGACCCCGACCGCGGTGAGGAATTCGTGCGACGATTATTCACGCTCGCCGCCTCGCTCCTCGGCGTGGTGACCATCCTCTCCGTCGTGGGCGCGCCGCTCCTCACGCGCATGATGATCAAATCGGACGGCATGGTCAACGTCGACCAAGCAACGTCCATGGCGTATCTGCTGCTCCCACAGATCTTCTTCTACGGCCTGTTCGCTCTCTTCCAGGCCATCCTCAATACGAAGAATATCTTTGCGCCCGGCGCATGGGCCCCGGTCATCAACAACGTCATTTCCATCGCGGTGCTCCTGGCGTACTGGTTCCTGCCTGGCGAGCTCAACCCCGCCGCGCCCTCGCCAGTCACGGACCCGCACATCCTGCTCCTTGGCCTCGGCACCACGGCTGGCGTCGTAATCCAATGCCTCATCCTTGTTCCGTACCTGCACCGCGCGGGCATTAACCTCACACCCCTGTGGGGCATCGACGCCCGCCTCAAGCAGTTCGGCTCCATGGCCATCGCGATTATCGCGTACGTCGCCATTTCCCAGGCCGGCTACATCGTGACCTCGCAGATCGCGTCCATCTCCTCTGAGGCCGCCAACGTCATCTACCAGAACCACTGGCTGCTGCTCCAGGTGCCCTACGGCGTCATCGGCGTCACCCTCCTCACGGCGATTATGCCGCGCCTGTCCCGCAACGCCGCGGACGGCGACTCGGACGCCGTGGTCCGCGACCTCACGCTGGGCACGAAGCTCACCTTCATTGCGCTTATCCCTATCGTCGTCTTCTTTACCGGCTTCGGCGTGCCCATCGCTCAAGGACTCTTCGGCTACGGCCGCTTCACCATGGACGAGGCCGAAATCCTCGGTCTCACGCTGTCCTTCTCCGCGTTCACGCTCATCCCGTACGCCCTCGTCCTACTCCACCTGCGCGTCTTCTATGCCCGCGAGGAAGCCTGGACGCCGACCTTCATCATCGCGGGCATCACCATTAGCAAGGTCGTTCTCTCCCTGCTCGCCGTACGCGTGGCGAGCTCTCCGGACAACGTAGTCGTCCTCCTCGGTACCGCCAACGGCTTTGGCTTCGTCGCCGGCGCCGTCATCGGCGCGTTCCTCCTCAAGAGACACTTGGGCTCGCTGGGCGGGCGCGAAGTCACGAGTACTACCGTGTGGTCCGCCGGCGCGGGCGTCGTGGGCCTGCTCGTCGCTCTCGCCTTCAACTGGCTCCTGGACTTTGTCATCCCCGAGGTCCCCAGCCTCTTCATCCTCGTGCGCGTGAGCCTGTCCGGCATCGTCTTCCTCATCGTCACCGGCCTCGTCTTGTCCCGCTCCGGCCTGCCGGAGGTCCTCAACCTGGGCCGCGCGCTCCAGCGCGTCCCGGGCATGAGCCGCTTCATCAACATCAAGCCGGACGCCGGTATTCAGGTCGAGCAACCCGAACAGGCGGAAATCCAGCCGCTTGTCGCCTTCGACGCCTTCAACTCCTCGCCGGTCCCGCCGCCGATGTCCGCCGGTATCGTCCGTGGCCCCGCCCTCGTGCCGGGTGCCCCGGTCTCTGACGGCCGCTTCCGCCTGCTCAAGGAGCACGGCTCCGTGCCGGGCGCGCGCTTCTGGCAGGCTCGCGAACAAGAGACCGGCCGTATGGTGGCGCTCACCTTCGTCGACACCACGAACCGCGCGCCGCTGGCAGCGGCCACCCCGGCCGAGGTGGCCAAGCGCTCCGCCGAGGTCGCGCGCTCCACGCGCANCTTCCGCGTCGCCACGGATGGCGTGGTCCGCCTTGCCTTCCCAGGCGTGCTTAATAACGCGTCGGAGGAATCCGACCACGCGGCGCTCACGTCCGCGATTTCCACTCTCGCGCATGCCGCCAGCCCGGCCCCGCAGGCGCTCATTGATTTGGGCGAGTCTGAGGCACCGCTCGTGTTCATCGCGGACCAGCTCCGCGAATTAGGAGGCGACGCGGAGGATGCTCCGGAGGAAGAGCCGCTGCCCATCTCCGAGCCTGAGATCATCGTCGAAGACGAGGAACCGGGCTTCGGCTCCCGCGGCTACTCGCGCTCCGGCGTCTTCCTCCTCGGCACGCTGGCGACCGCCTTCGTGGTGGGCATGGCTGCGCTCACCGTATGGATCATCTCGCTCATCGGCGGCGACGAGCCCGAGACTCCTGTCACGCTCTCTGCACCCACGACGACCGCTGTGTCCGGCCCCGCGCTCGTGCTCACGCCAGCTGGCGCCGTAGACGTGGCCTCTGGCAAGGAGACGACCGCGCTCACCGATGACTCCTCGAAGACGACGTGGACGACGTCCAAGGCCGATACCGGGGTGCTCCTCGAGTTGTCCCAGCCCTCCCAGCTGCGCGACGTGGTCTTCTCCCAGTCCAAGTCCACGGGCGCCGAGTACCGCGTCTTCGGCGTCACGGGCACCCCGGACCCCGCGTCGCTCGATGCTGACTCGAAGGAACTCACCGAGCTCGCCAGCGGCAAGCTCAAGTCCGCCAAGGACCACGTCGATCTGGACGAGCTGCCGGAAAAATTCGACGGCGTCCTCATCTGGTTCGACTCCCTGCCCAAGGCAGACAAGGTGACGCTCACTGACGTCCTCGTCACTGGCCGACCGTAATTCCTCCGGCGGACCCACACATATCCCTTCCGGACATATAGTGGCTCTCCGCCCAGAGCCACGAAAGCCCTATATGTCCGGAACGTACATCCGGGCACACACAAAAGCGCACTCCATGCGGAGTGCGCTTTCTGCGTTTTCTGGGATGTGGTGGCTTAGTTGGTTGCGCGCGGGTGCTTGCGGTGCAGGGCGGTAAAGGCGGTGGCGTCGGCACACTCCCAGATGCGCTGCCAGCGCTCGGAGACCTCACCGGTAAGCAGGGCGCCCGGCTCGAGCCAGTCATAGAGCTCGCCGTAGGACGTCGCATGCGCGGGGTCCACGCGGTGGAAGACATGCTCGGGACCCAAGTCCTGGAAGGAGGACAGGCCCATGGAGGCGAGGATGCGCTTGGCGGAGCGCACCACACCGTTGTGGTAGTTCGCCACGCGCTGGCCCTTGTCGTCCACGTCAACGCCGCGGGCAAGCCACGGATTCTGGGTCGCCACACCGCTCGGGCACATGTTGGTATTGCACTTCTGTGCCTGGACGCAGCCGGTGGCCATCATCATGCCGCGCGCGGAGTTCGTGAAGTCCGCGCCGAGCGCGATGCGGCGCACGACGTCCGCGCCGCCAGCAATCTTGCCGGAGGCACCGATGGCCACCTTGTCGCGCAGGCCCGTACCTACGAGCGCGTTGCGGGTGCCGAAACGCAGCCGCCGCGACGGAAATTTAGGAAATATATTCACCGGATCCTTGCAGGCGGTGATGCGTTTTCGCACATAGTAAAAGAAAATGACTTGAAGCTTGAAGTCATTGGGGTACTATGAGTGATACATCAACAAACGAACTGACTACTTATATCAAGGAGAAACAATCATGACTGTTAACGCAGGCACCTACACCCTGGATCCGGCCCACACCAACATCGGCTTTATCGCTCGCCACGCCATGGTCACCAAGGTCCGCGGCAAGTTCGAAGAGTTCGAGGGCACCATTAACGTTGCCGAGAACATCAACGAGTCCTCTGCAGACGTCACCATCAAGACCGCTTCCATCAGCACCGGCAATGAGGACCGCGACGGCCACGTCAAGGGCGACGACTTCTTCGCCGTTGAGCAGTACCCGGAGCTGACCTTCAAGGCCACCACGTTCAACGTTGACGAGTCCGGCGAGGGCACCGTCGAGGGCGAGCTCACCATCAAGGGCACCACCAAGCCGGTCACCCTCAAGGTTGAGGATGCGGGCGTCGCCGAGGATCCGTTCGGCAACACCCGCTTCGGCTTCGAGGCCACCACGAAGATCAACCGTCTCGACTACGGCATCGACTTCAACGCTCCGCTGAAGACCGGCGGCGTCCTAGTGTCCGAAGAAATCAAGATCGTCCTCGAGGTCTCTGCCATCAAGCAGTAGTTCTTCAGAAATCCGGCGCTGGGGCGCGCCCCATCGCCCCCTTCCTTCCTGACGCCGTATCCGTCTCCTCGCGAGGCGGGATACGGCGTTTTTCGTATTACCCGCACACAACTCCACCCACACACAACAACTAATAAACAACTTTCAACTACTATATTCTTTCTTTGAACAGCACTTTTACTGCGATTATGACGTACGGTAACGAAAATGGTCGCGATAGTTGTTGGGGAGTTGTTTGAAACAACTCAGACAAGAGACCTTATCTCGGGACGCAGGTCGGTGGCGCTAATAAGATGGCACCATGACTACTGCACGCACCTCCGGCAACCTCTCCCA
Organism: Corynebacterium phoceense; assembly: GCF_900092335.1. Classification (GTDB taxonomy): domain Bacteria; phylum Actinomycetota; class Actinomycetes; order Mycobacteriales; family Mycobacteriaceae; genus Corynebacterium; species Corynebacterium phoceense. Next base: position 773,695 of record NZ_LT596207.1, on the reverse strand, counting down.
GGCAGAGGCCGCGGCCCGCACCGCCGCGCTCGACATTCACAGTTACAACCTGCACCTCGACCTCAGCCAGGCCGCGCAGGCCAGCGAGTTTAACGTCCGTTCCACCATCCGGCTCGTGACCAGCGATACGGAGTTCTTCGTGGATTACCTGGGCAACTCCGTCGAGGAGGTCCTCGTCAACGGGAAGGCCGTGGACGGCGGCTTCGATGGTGCGCGCATCTACCTCACCGGCGTGCCGGTAGGGGAGGAGGTCACCGTGGAGATCGCTGGTACCTCCGCGTACTCGCGCACGGGCCAAGGCCTACACCGCATGGAGGACACCGCGGACGGCAACGTCTACCTCTACTCCCACCTCGAGCCTTCCGATGCCCGGCGTATCTTCCCATGCGTTGATCAACCGGACCTCAAGGCCGTCTTCCACACGACGATGGTGGCGCCGGCCGGCTGGGCCGTGCTCTCCAATCAGCCGGAGATGACCCGCGCTGAGCATGATGGCGCGGTCACCGTCGACTTCGCGCCCACGCCCAAGCTGTCGACGTACCTCACATCGTTTGCCGCAGGTCCGTACGTATCGAAGCACAAGACGTGGACGTCCCAGGACGGCGCGGTGACCTCGGAGCTCGGTGCCTGGGCACGCGCGTCCATGGCGGAGTACCTCGACGACGAAATCCTCGAGCTCACCGCGCAGGGCATGGACTTCTTCCACAAGAACTACGGCTACCCGTACCCGTGGGGAAAGTACGACTCCATCTTCGTTCCGGAATACAACCTCGGCGCGATGGAGAACCCGGGCCTGGTGACCTTCACGGAACGCTACCTCTTCCGCTCCCACGCCACGCGTCCGCAGCGCACGGGCCGCGCAAACACCATCCTCCACGAGATGAGCCACATGTGGTTCGGCGATCTGGTCACGCCGCGCTGGTGGGACGATCTGTGGCTCAAGGAATCCTTCGCGGAGTTCATGGGCGCCGACGCCTCGATCCACGCCACGGAGTACCAGGAGGCGTGGACGGCATTCGCCGGCACGCGTAAGAACTGGGCGTACACGCAAGACCAGCTGCCCACAACGCACCCCATCAAGGCCGAGATCCCGGACGTCGACGCCGCGCGCCAGAACTTTGACGGCATCACCTATGCCAAGGGTGCGGCAGTCCTCAAGCAGCTCGTCCACTACATCGGCCGCGAGAACTTCTACGCCGGCGCGCGCGACTACTTCCAGAAGCACGCGTTTAGCGCCGCGACCTTCGAGGACTTGCTCGAGGCATTGAAGAAGCACACGGACCGCGACCTCGACGCCTGGGCGGACGCATGGCTGCGCACCTCCGGTCCGGACACGCTCACCCCGGTCATCGAGGACGGCACGCTCTACATCGACGCGGAGGCTGCCGATACCCTCCGCCCGCACCGTCTCACCGTCTCCTTCTACTCGGCAGGACTCGAGCTGGTGGAGTCCCGCGACGTAGACCTGACAGGCGAACCGCGCACGGAGGTCGGCACGGCGGCGGGCCCGCTCGTGGTGCTCAACGACGGCGACCACACGTATGCCAAGGTCCGCTTCGATGAACAGTCACTCGGTATCCTGCGAAAGCAGCTGTCGAAGATCGAGGACGAGCTCACGCGCGCCGTCGTGTGGACTGCCCTGTGGCAGGCTACGCGCGACGGTGAGTGGCCAGCCCGCGAATACGTGGGTACGGTTCTCGACCACGCCGCGGCCGAGACCGACCCGGGGCTCATGACCACTGCTTTCGCCAACGCGCAGTACGCGGTCGCACACTACCTCGACACGGACGCAGACCGCGCGCACTTTGCGGACGCCCTGTGGGATCTGCTCCAGGCCGCCGAGCCGGGCTCCGATGCCCAGCTCATCCTCGCCCGCGCGGCCATCACGGCGCTCGGTGCCACCCCGGACGCCTCCGGCGCGGAACGCCTGCGCACGGTGCTCAATGGGGGCATCGGCAAGCTCCGGCTCGACCCGGACGTGCGCTGGGCGGTCTTCGCGGCGCTCGCCGCGCGCGACGCCACGACGGATGCGGAGCTCGACGCCGAGCTTGAGCGCGACAACACGCTCACGGGCGTTGCGGCGCACCTCGGCGCGCGTCACGCGTTCCCCGAGCGCAAGCGTGCGGCTTTCGACCTCGTGCGCGAGCCCGGCAAGCACTCGAATGCGCAGGTCGACACGCTCATCGACGCTTTCCACGCCCCGCACGGGGACCGCGACGCGTTCGCGGGTGAGTTCTTCGAGGTACTCGATGCGCTGTGGGCCGAGCACCCCATCGAGATCGGCAACCGCCTGGTCCGCGGGCTCTACCCGGAGACACCGGAGACGCTCGAGCGCACCGATAAGGTGCTCGCCGGCGACATCCCGGGCGCGCTGCGCCGCGTGCTCCTCGAGTGCCAAGATGGCCTTGCAAGGACGCTCCGCGTGAAAAATTCTCACGCCCAGTAAGGCATAATTCCTGCATAGAGACAGTATCTTTTGGGTGCCACATATAGTGTGCAGTCTCCCGGTGGCGCCGTCACAACCCCTCGGTTGGAATGGATTACACATCCAGTTTCAATCGGGGGGTTGACTTCATGTCGCACCAAGAATCCACGCCAGAACTATCAGACGACCAGCTCATCGAGGCCTTCCTCGAGGGCGATGACAAGGCCTTCGGGCACATCTTTCACCGGCACCGCCAGCGGCTCACGTACGTCGCGCGGAAGTACACGCACAATGACACGGACGCCCAGGACATTGTCCAGGAGGCGTTCCTCAAGGCCTCCACTGCGCTCGAGCGCTACCGCGGGGACGCGCAACTGGGCACCTGGTTGCACCGTCTTGTCATGAATGTTGGCTTCGATTTCCTCAACCATCGCGCTAACCGCGAGAATCCCTCTCTCGATACCGGGGGCTTCGATCCGGACCGCAATCCGGCGCTCGCCTACGAGCATGCGCTCGACACCCAGCTCATGGTCCGCGAGGCGCTCGCTCGGCTAGGGGAGGCGCAGCGCGTGGCACTCTATCTCACGGAAATCGAAGGGCTCTCGCTTGCCGATGCCGCCGCGGCGCAGGGAGTGCGCACCGGGACCATCAAGTCCCGCCGGGCGCGCGCCAAGGAGACACTGCGATCCGTCATGGCGGACTGATTCGTCCCGGTTGGTCCTTCTAGGTTGGTCACAGTTCAACAACAGCACGTCAACACGTACGTGCTGGGTTTCCTGGGTACGGGAATCTCCGAGTAGGATCATGGCGTTAAGAGTCATGCAACGACATAACTTATAAAGGAGACGTGCAGTGACCATCCCCGGTGCGAACAACCCCGGCCTCATCAACCTCGGCGATACGACCGCCGAGCCGGAAGCGACCGAGACCCCGTCTGCAGACGCCATCCACGACGTCATCGTCGTCGGCTCCGGCCCTGCCGGCTACACCGCAGCTCTCTACGCAGCCCGCGCCGAGCTCAAGCCCATCGTCTTCGAGGGTTACGAGTACGGCGGCGAGCTCATGAACACCACCGAGGTGGAGAACTACCCCGGCTTCCAGAAGGGCATCATGGGCCCTGAGCTCATGGAAGAGATGCGCGCCCAAGCCATCCGTTTTGGTGCTGACCTGCGCATGGACCTCGTCGACTCCGTCGAGCTCGAGGGCGATATCAAGCGCGTCCACGTGGGCGACGATGTCTTCCAGGCCCGCACCGTCATCCTCGCCACTGGCGCCGCACCGCGTTACCTGGGCATTCCGGGCGAGGCCGAGCTCTCCGGCCGTGGTGTCTCCGCCTGCGCGACCTGCGACGGCTTCTTCTTCAAGGGCCACAACATCGCAGTCGTGGGTGGCGGCGACTCCGCCATGGAGGAAGCCACCTTCCTCACCAAGTTCGCCGAGACCGTGACTATTATTCACCGCCGCGAGGAGTTCCGCGCCTCGAAGATCATGCTCGAGCGCGCGAGGGCCAATCCGCAGATCAAGTGGGCAACGAATAAGACAGTGGAACGCGTCCTCGAAGGCGACGGCAAGGTTGCTGGCCTCGAGCTCAAGGACACCATCACCGGTGAGACCTCACAGCTCGACGTCACCGCCATGTTCGTTGCCATCGGCCACGACCCGCGCTCCGCATTCCTCGACGGCCAGGTGGAACTCAACCCTGAGGGCTACGTTGTCGTCAACCAGCCGGGCACCGCGACCAGTATCCCGGGCGTCTTCGCCTGCGGCGACTTGGTCGACGACCACTACCAGCAGGCCATCACCGCCGCTGGTTCCGGCTGCCGCGCCGCCATCGACGCTGAACATTACCTGGCTGATCGGGCCTAATCACCTTCCATTTTCCTAAGGAGAGCACCCATGTCCAACGTGAAGAACGTCACCACGCAGTCCTTCCGCACCGACGTCGTCGAGGCATCCGCCAACAAGCCCGTTGTCGTTGACTTCTGGGCCGAGTGGTGTGGCCCGTGCAAGAAGCTGTCCCCGTTGCTCGACGAAATCGCTGGTGAGCTGGGTGACGAGGCCGAGATCGTCAAGGTCAACGTCGATGAGGAGCGCACCCTGGGCGGCATGTTCCAGATCATGTCCATCCCGTCCGTGCTCATTTTCCGCAACGGCGAAAAGGTCGACGAATTCGTTGGACTTCAGCCGAAGAACGCCATCGTGGCAAAGATTCAGAAGGCCGTCTAACTGATACTGTTGTGAACTGTTGAGGTTTGAGTAAAAGAAAGGGGTTTGGAAGTTGGACCGCGTCTATCACGTGGGCGACCGGAGTGCGCGCGTCGCCGAGGCCCGCGCCACCCTGGCCCGGCTGGGATTGAACTCTGGTTACAGCGGCGACGTCGCCGACTGGAAGAAGCAGAAGTTCTCCGAGCAGGATAAGTTCTTCGACGACGGGCTTTCCGAGGCCCTCAAGGCCTTCCAGCAGTCCCGCGGCATCGTGCCCTCGGGCACCATCGATGAACCTACGCTGCGCGAGCTGCGCCAGGCGTCGTACAGCCTCGGTGCCCGTGTCTTGAGCTTCCAGCCCGGCAACGAGCTCATGGGCGACGACGTCTCCCAGCTGCAGCAGCAGCTCCAAGAGCTCGGTTTTTACCGCAACCGCATTGACGGACTCTTTGGCCGTAACACCCACGCCGCCCTCGTCGAGTACCAACTCAACGCTGGCCTTCAGAACGACGGCGTGTGTGGTCCTGCCACCATCCGCGCGCTGAGCCTCCTGGGCCGCCGCATTACCACGGGCTCAGCCCACAACGTTCAGGAACGCGAACGCGTCCGCAACGCCGGCCCCAAGCTCGCCGGCAAGCGCGTGGTCATCGACCCCGCGCTCGGCGGCGCCAACAAAGGCCAGACCGTCAAGGGCCGCTTTGGCGAGATCACCGAAGAAGAGCTCCTCTGGGACCTGGCGCAGCGCCTCGAGGGCCGCATGATTGCCGCCGGCATGGAGACTATTATCTCCCGCCCGCGTCTCGACGACCCCACGGTGAAGTCTCGTTCCGCGATGGCCAACGCCTTCGGTGCAGACCTCATTATCTCGCTGGCCTGCGACTCGTACCCCAACGAGAAAGCCAACGGCGTAGCAAGCTTTTACTTCGGCTCCGAGTCCGGCAACTCCTCCCTTATCGGCGAGACGCTGTCGAGCTACATCCAGCGCGAAATCACCGCGCGCACGCCGCTGACCAACCTGTCCAACCACGGCCGCACGTGGGAAATCCTGCGGCTCACGCAGATGCCCGTGGTCCAGATTGTTCTGGGCTACCTTTCCAACCCCGGCGACGTGAAGGTGCTGACCGACCCCCACCGCCGCGATGAGATCGCCGAGGCCATCGTGGTCGCCGTCAAGCGCCTCTACATGCTCGAGGATGATACCGCCGTCACCGGCACGTACCAGTTCTCTGAGCTGCTCCGCGCGGAGCGGTCCTAGCTCCCGTAGTTGGTCATAGCCAACTGGCCATAGTCCCAGGTCGCGTATTTTCGCTCTGCGAGCGCGAACTGGGGCTATGGCCTTTTCGGTATGGCCACCTACGGCGCGCGGGCACTATGCGAGGGCGCGAGCAAGCATATCGTCGACCGCCGCGGCCGTGAGAAGGTCGAAGGCGGGCGGCAGCTCGAGGCGCAGACGCGGGATGGCGGGGTGGTCTTCTGTGACTTTGAAGCCGGCGGACTCAAGGACTTCGATAGGGACTAAACCGATGCGCCCAGGCTTGCGGCCGAGCAGTTCCTGCGCCGCGCGGTGGTCACGATAGCCGAAGACCTCGACCGCGGGGAACTCGCGGGACGTGAGGTTCATGATCGAGGCGTCGAGGAGGACAGCCGAGAGCTCGCTTAAGGCACGAGACTGCTTGATGAACAGGGAACTCACGAGCGCTGCATCGGGAGAGACGGGCGCGGTGGGCAGCTGCGCGGCGCCAGGAGCGAGATCCGGCGGGCAGAAGAAGACCGTGGCTTCATCGCCGACGGTAAAACCGCAGTCCCCGAAGCTCAGCGACGTGGTGGTGATCCATGCTTCCTTCTCAAAGGCCGGATCAGCGACGGGCTCCGCGCACTCCCAGAACACGCTGCGTGCTGCGAGCGCGTGCAAGGTACGGGCCTCGGTCACTGACTCGACGAGCATGGAGGCGTCCTACTTGCCGCCCTCGAGGATGGCGAGGATGCGCTCGAAATCCTCCTGGTCGCCGAATTCCACGACCATTTTGCCCTTGCGCTTACCCATGGTCACCGTGACCTTGGTGTCGAAGCGGTCAGCGAGGCGCTCCGCTGAGTCGGTGAAGAACTGCGGGGTGGGCGTAGGCGCGGACTTCTTAGGAGCCGGCTTGCCGTCGCGCTTGTACAGGGTGACAGCTTCCTCCGTCGCGCGGACGGACAGGCCCTCGGAAACGACGCGGGCGGCGAGCTCATTCATGGCTTCTGGGTCGTCGAGGCCGAGCAGCGCACGCGCATGGCCATGGGACAGGACGCCAGCGGCGACGCGCTTCTGGACGTCGACCGGGAGCTTGAGCAAGCGCAGCGTGTTCGTCACCTGCGGGCGCGAACGACCGATACGGTCTGCGAGCTCGTTCTGCGTGACACCGAATTCCTCGAGCAGCTGCGCATAGGCGTGCGCCTCTTCCAGCGGGTTGAGCTGCACACGGTGGATGTTCTCCAGCAGCGCGTCACGCAGCATGGAGCCGTCTTCCGTGTCACGGACGATGGCCGGGATGGTGGACAGGCCCGCCTTGGAGGACGCGCGCCAGCGGCGCTCACCCATGATGAGCTCAAAGCCACCGTCCTGCGAGGGACGGACGACAATGGGCTGGAGCAAGCCGAACTCCTTGATGGAGTGGATGAGCTCCTCGAGCTCGCCTTCCTCGAAGACCGTGCGCGGCTGCTTGGGGTTGGGAACGATGTCCCCGATGGGAATCTCGCGGTACGTCGCTCCGATCGCCGCCGGCTTGGGCTGACGGCGGCGTGCACCCGCGCCCGCCTTCGCGGACTGAGCGATAGTGGGCGCGCCCTTGACTCGCTTCCCATTTCCCTCGTCAACCGCAGTTGACGGGGCATCGGAAGCCAGGGGACGGCCGCCGAGGATGACGTCGGCCGCGCTATCGCCCAGGTGCGGGCGGCGTGAGGGGGCGCCGGGACCAGAAGGGATGAGGGCGGCGAGACCCTTACCGAGTCCGCCCTGACGCCCAGCTTGACGTTTTTCTTCCATGTCTTATCCTTCCAATTCCGCGTAAATCTCAGGGCTCACGCCAATGGCGCCGGTGGTGGGGTGCGGCGGGTAATCCCCGCGCTTGTGCAGCTCGCGTGCGGCTGCGATATAGGCCATCGCGCCCGTAGACGATGGGTCATAGTGTACGACGGTCTTGCCAAAGCCCGGGGCCTCGGAAACGCGCACAGAGCGCGGGATGACGTTGCCCAGGACGACGGCACCGAACTGCTCGCGGACCTCGTTGGCGACCTGCTCGGCGAGCTTAGTGCGCGCGTCGAACATGGTGAGCAGGATGCCTGAGATGTGGAGCTCCGGGTTAAGGTGCTCGCGAATCATCGAGATATTGCCCAGTAGCTGGCCCACGCCTTCCAGCGCGTAGTACTCGCACTGGATGGGGATGATGACCTCGTCCGAGCACGTCATCGCGTTGATGGTGAGCAAGCCCAACGACGGCGGGCAGTCGATAAAGACGTATTCAAAGCCGTGCTCGTCGAGGAAGCCTTTGGCCAGCGCGTCGTAGAGACGGAACTCGCGACGCACGAGGGAGACCATCTCGATCTCCGCGCCGGCCAGGTCAATGGTGGCCGGGATGCAGAAGAGATTGGAGTCCTCGGGGCTCACCTGCATGGCGTCATCCGCCGTGCAGTCGCCGAGCAGCACCTCATAGGAAGAATCCGTGCCGGAGGCGTGCGCGGCGCCCACCGCCGTGGACGCGTTGCCCTGCGGGTCCAGATCGATGACCAAGACCTTGTGCCCGTCAGCCGCCAGCGCGGCTGCCAGGTTCACGGCGGAGGTGGTCTTACCCACACCGCCCTTCTGGTTAGCGATCGTGATCAAACGTGCAGAACTCATGCCCACTAGATTACTTCACCCTCGGGACACGAATAATGGTGGTGCCACGGACCTTTTCCACCGTGGCTTTTCCACCGCCTGCCTTCTTAATATCGGCGGCGTCGCGCTCGAGCTCCTCGCGCACGCTATCACCCTTCATAGCGATCATCTCGCCGCCCTTACGCACAAGTGGCAGCGACCACTTCGCGAGCTTGCCCAGGGGTGCTACGGCGCGCGAGGTCACGATGTCGGCGCCGGAGACGGTGCGCTTGATGGGGCCTTCCTCAGCGCGGCCACGGATGACTGTCACGTTGTCGAGGCCGAGGAGCTCGACGACTTCGCCGAGGTACGTCGAGCGCTTGAGCAACGGCTCGATGAGCGTGATCTTCAGATCCGGGCGCGCGATGGCGAGCGGGATGCCCGGAAGGCCGGCGCCAGAGCCCACGTCGACGACGGTGGCACCTTCAGGCATGACGTCGCCAATGACGGCGCAGTTAAGAATATGGCGGTCCCAGAGGCGCGGGATTTCGCGCGGACCCATAAAGCCGCGAACATGACCGTCCGTGGCGAGGGATTCGTGGTATTTCTCCGCGAGCGGGAGGCGCTCGCCAAAGATGGCGGAACGATCGAGGGCGGCGGGGTTCAGAGGGGCATCGGAAGCAGGGCTGGAGTCCATGACTGTGATCCTATAGGTCGGTGCGGGTGGGGGAAAGACAAAGGCGGCACCGCGGGGCGGAGAGCCCGGCGGTGCCGCGAGTGCGAGGATTTTAGTTGTTGTTCTTGCGCTGCTTCTTCGTGCGCTTGTCCGTCTTACGGGCGCCCGGCTTCGGAGCGGAGGTGCGCTTGGCCTCAGCCTTGGCGCGGAGCTCGGCCTCTTCTTCCTCATCCATCTTCGCGTAGACGAGGTGGGTCTGGCCGAAGGTCCACACGGTGTTGGACAGCATGTAGAACAGCAGGCCGATAGGCCAGATGGCGCCGGAGATAATGAGCGTAGCCGGCATGAACCACAACATCATGTTGTTCATCATCTTGGTCTGCATCTCCATCATCTCGGCATTCTGGCCGGTGGGGGCTGCGACCTTGCCCTCCGCCTTGCGGCGGGCCTGACGGTTGAGCGTATAGCGGGCGTTCAAGTGCGTGAACACCGCAATGATAGCGATGAGCGGCACGATGAGGACGGCGACCTGGGCGGTCGTGACGTCCTGAAGGATGGGGGAGTTGACGCGCAGGTTCGCCACAAGTGGGATGCCAAAGAGCTTCGCATCAAGGAAGGACTGAACGAGCTCCGGGGAGAAGAGGTAGTTCGCCGTGTTGGCGTTCTGCTCCACTGACATCGGCTCGTCCACATGGCCAAAGGAACCGCCTACGCTCACCGTGCGGTCGAAGGAACGCAGGACGTGGAACAGACCAATGAAGACCGGGATCTGCGCCAGCATGGGCAGACAGCCGGCGACGGGGCGCACGCCGGACTCCTTGTAGATCTTCTGCATCTCCATGGCCTGCTTCTGCTGGTCATTGGGATACTTAGTCCTCAGCTCCTGGATCTTGGGCTGAATCTCCTGCATGCGACGCGTGGACCGAATCTGGTTGATGGTCGGCTTGACCAGCAGGGCCTTAATCGTCCACGTGAGCAGCACGATGGACAGAATCCACGTGATGCCCCAGTCAGGGTTCATGACCAGGCTGAGCAGCCAGTGCCATGCCCACAGGACGGCCGAAATCGGCCAGTAGATGAAATTAAGCACGAATTATCTTTCCTCGTTATCTTGCGCGTTGGCGTGATCGGCGCGTTGCGATGACCGGATCGAAGCCGCCCGGGTGCCAGGGCCCACATTTGCAGATCCTGACCAGAGCCAGCCCTAGGCCTTTAAACGCCCCATGGACGCTCAAAGCCTCGAGCGCATATGCGCTGCACGTGGGCTCGAATCGACACGTGGAACCCATCTTAAGGGCAGACAGGTGGTTTTGGTAGAAGCGCACCGCGGCCACCAGCGGTGTGGCGACCCCGCGCGCCTGCGGAATCTCCTCACCCCGGGAGTTGTAGTACGTCACAGGACGCCGGCCTTGTGGAGTGCTCGCCGCAGGTCGCGGGCTAGCAGCTCCGAGGGGGCATCGGCAGCCTTGGGCAGGGCCCGGATAACGACGTCCAGGGTGGCGGGAAGCTCGGGCACAAGGCTCATGCACACATGGCGAAGCCGCCGGGCGGTGCGGTGGCGGACCACGGCGTTCCCGACGGCCTTGGATACGACCAAGCCGAAGCGGGGGCCGGTGGCCGCCACTTCGGCTGGGGTGTCGTTCACGTGAACGACGAGGGTGCGTGAGCCCGCGCGCTGCCCGCCTTTAATCGTCCGACGAAATTGCGTCGGCGAGGTGAGTTTTAAATGCGCGGGAAGCATGACTATGCAGTCAGCTTTGCGCGGCCCTTCTTGCGGCGTGCGGCCACGATGGCGCGGCCTGCACGGGTGCTCATACGGGTACGGAAGCCATGCTTACGAGCACGACGACGGTTGTTCGGCTGGAACGTCCGCTTGCCCTTTGCCACGGTAATTCTCCTTGAAGTTGTAAGCAGGGGCACACCAGTACGGCACGCCCTGCGCGTTGGTTGATATTCGCGAGATAAAAATGCGACCCCCAAAGGGTGAGATGGGAGTCGAGCTCTCACGCACAGCGTTAGCTGCGATAGACCATGACAGATTACGTGATAGGTAGGCGCCGATCCAAATCGACACACGGGTACACCCGAAATTACAAGATTGTTTTTTCTCCCAGCTCACGGGGCAAATCGGGGCGGCTGCCAGCAGCATCGGCGCGCAACCCGCGGATGATGTCTGAGCCCATTCATAAGCTGTGGACAGACCGTTAGACACCTGTGGTCTAGGCGCGGTAAAACGGTATCTAACCAAGGTCAACAGCCCGTGAAACCCTGTGGACAATTGTGGATAACCTTCAAGTACAACTTGAAGGAAATGCCAAAACCGCAGCTCATAAACCCGTTGGCCCAATATAAAGTTATCCACAAGCATCTGCTACCCTGTGGATAACAAAGTTTTCCACAACTGTGCATAACAGTATGGGATAACCCCCGTGGCCTGCACTTCCGCCCTGTGAATGGCCCGGTGAAAACCCGGCGGCGGCGCGGTGAAAATCGCGCCGCTGTTCGCTGCATAAAATGTCCGTTCTCTTATATTTCACCCCAGGAGCCTAGGCCGCGTCATGACACAGCCCACCAACACCAGCGAGACGTGGCATGCCGTCGTTGCCGATCTCATCGAAAGATCGGAGCGTCCGGATTCCTCCGTGCCCACGCTCACTCACAACCAGCGCATCTACCTCCAGCTCGCACAGCCGCTCATGATTGATAACGGCTACGCCTTCCTCGCCACGGTGGATGACAAGGCCAAGCGGATCCTCGAGGTCGAATTGGGCTCACATATCAAAGACGCCCTGCAGCGCTACTTCGGCCGGCCGTTCTCCCTGGCCGTGTCCGTCGCGGCCCCGGCGCCAGAGCCCGAACCCGAGCCGGAACCGGAGCCCCCGCACCGCCCGCAGCAGATGGATGCCTCGCAGCTCGCGTCGCGCCCAGCACAGACCTCGGCGACCAGCTGGAATGACACGTATGCCACCCAGCAGCCCACAGGCCCGGCGAGCCTAGACGAACTGGCCGATGCCTATAACACGCAGCAGGCCGCGCAGCGCTCCGCCCGGGAGATCGCGCACCAGATGGCGCAGGGGTCTTCGGCCGGCGTGCAGCAGGGACCCCAGCAAACCGCCGCTGAGCAGGCGGGACGCATCAAGCGTGAGGTTCCCGCGCACGATCCCAACCGCGAGACCTCGCTCAACCCGAAGCACACCTTTGAGAACTTCGTCATCGGTTCCTCCAACCGTTTCGCCAACGGCGCGGCCGTCGCCGTCGCGGAGTCCCCGGCGAAGGCCTACAACCCACTGTTTATTTGGGGCGGCTCCGGCCTGGGCAAGACGCACTTGCTCCACGCGGCTGGTAATTACGCAAAACTCCTGCACCCGGGCCTGCGCGTGAAGTACGTATCCTCGGAGGAATTCACCAACGACTTCATTAACTCCATGCGTGATGACCGCCAGGAGTCCTTCAAGCGGCGCTACCGCAACCTCGATATCCTCATGGTCGACGACATCCAGTTCCTGGAAGGCAAGGAGTCCACGCAGGAGGAGTTCTTCCACACCTTCAACGCGTTGCACCAGGCCAACAAGCAGATCATTTTGTCCTCGGACCGTCCACCCAAACAGCTCACCACGCTGGAAGACCGCCTGCGCACCCGCTTCGAGGGCGGTCTCATTACGGATATTCAGCCGCCAGACCTGGAGACGCGCATCGCCATTCTCATGAAGAAGGCCGCAGCGGATGGCACGCAGATCGACCGCGAGGTCTTGGAGCTCATCGCCTCACGCTTCGAGAATTCCATCCGCGAGCTCGAGGGCGCGCTCATCCGTGTCTCTGCGTATTCCTCTCTTGTTAATGAGCCGATCAATATGGAGATGGCGGAGATCGCGCTGCGCGACCTCGTCCCGGATAACGCTGGCCGCCAGATTACGGCCGCGGCGATCATCGAGGCCACCGCCGAGTATTTCTCCATTGACCCGGACGATCTCCGCGGTGCCGGCAAGCGCCGCGCCATCGCCCACGCGCGTCAGCTCGCGATGTATCTCTGCCGCGAGCTCACCGAGCTCTCCCTGCCCAAGATTGGAGACGAGTTCGGCGGCAAGGACCACACGACGGTCATGTACGCGGTGCGCAAGATCTCCAAGGAGATGAACGAGAACCGCCAGACCTACAACGAAATCCAGGAGCTCACCTCCCGCGTCCAGTCCGGCGGGCATTAAACCTCGCTTTCCGATGCCGCCTTCCCCCTCCGGGGAGGCGGTTTTCGGCGTTTTAGGGCCGCCTGTAGACAAAGTTATCCACAGGCACGCCGGGGAATGGGGCGTCCACCTGCGCGGACTAAATTCCACAGGGCTTGTGACAACTGTGTAATTCCACTATTGTAATTAGGTGTTGTCGCTCACTTTGAGCGATTCCACAAGCAAGCCCCGGCGCCCGCGCCGCTGTGATCAGTCACGTGCATAACGATTGATCAACTCGGGCTTATCTGTGGATAACTTCATATGCAAAAAAGTTGATCACAGAAGTTTGGCGTTGATCACAGCGATCTCACACCACTGTTGACACCCCGAAAAGCGCCGGTGACGAGCGCCGATCGAGGGTTATCCACAGATTCCACACCGCCTATTACTACTACTACCTTTTTCTCAAGAAGGATTTCGCGAGAAATGGGGTGTGTGAAATCGGGCCTCGTTCGCCCGGCGGGGCGTACGAATGGCCATTCGCCTTTGTGCCTGGTCTATTTTCATTAAGGGATCGAGGGGATTTTCAATAAGGCGCGCAGCTTTATTTCGCCCCTATCCTTAGGCCCACCCGCGCACTCCCCATGCGGTAAGTTGGAATACCGAATTACTAGTATTTACGTGCCTGCGGCGCCCGCCCAGCAGCGCGTTACAACAATTGAGGAGATGCGCAACGATGGACACCACTCCCGTGTCGTTCCGTGTGGCCAAGGATGATCTGGCGAACGCCGTCGCATGGGTAGCACGCAGCCTGCCGTCCAAGGTCACTCAGCCGGTTCTGCGTGCCATGCTCATCACGGCTGACGAGTCCGGTCTGGAACTCACGGGTTTTGACTACGAGGTCTCCACGCGCGTGCGTATCCCTGCTGAGATCGAGACCCCGGGCACTACGGCCGTCGCCGGCAAGCTGCTCGCGGACATTGTTTCCTCTCTGCCCAATAAGCCGGTCGACATCCAGGCGGATGACAACACCAAGGTCCTCGTGTCGTGTGGCTCCTCCCGCTTCGAGCTGCCCATCATCCCGCTCGAGGATTACCCGCAGCTGCCGCAGCTGCCGGAGCTCACTGGCCGCATGAACCCGCAGCTCTTCGTCGAAGCCGTGAGCCAGGTCGCCGCTGCCGCGGGTCGCGATGACACGCTGCCCATGCTCACCGGCATCCACCTGTCGGTGAAGGGCCCCTCCATCGAGCTCACCGCCACGGACCGCTTCCGCCTCGCCATGCGCACCGTCGAGTGGGAGCCGGTCTCCGAGTCCGTCGAGGCTGATCTCCTCGTCCCAGCGAAGACCCTGCAGGACAGCGCGCGCTCCCTCGACACCCACCTCAACACTCCGGTGGAAATCGCCGTGGGTACGAGCGAGAACATCGCGGCCGATGGCCTCTTTGGCCTCCATACCGAGGCCCGCGAGACCACCACGCGCATGCTTGACGCAGACTTCCCGAATGTCGCGCCGCTGCTGCCTAAGACGCACACCGCCATCGCCAACGTGGAAGTCTCCGCCCTTCAGGACGCCATCCGCCGCGTCTCGTTGCTTACGGAGCGCAACGCCCAGATCCGCATGCACTTCTCCGAGGGCCAAGTCGTCCTCCAGGCCGGAGGCTCAGATTCCGGCCAGGCGCAGGAAACCTTGCAGTGTGCCTTCGCCGGTCCGGACGAGCTCATCATCGCCTTCAACCCGGGCTACCTCAAGGACGGCCTCGCGGTCATGCACAGCGACCGCGTGGTCTTTGGCTTCACCGAGCCCTCCCGCCCGGCGATCATGATCCCTGAGCCGGAGTCGCTTCCGGAAGCGGACGCAGACGGCAACTTCCCCACGCCGGAGACGAACTTCACGTACCTGCTCATGCCGGTCCGCCTGCCGGGCTAAACAGAAGGTTTTATGTACGTCAGCGACGTCAACGTGCGCGACTTCCGGTCGTGGCCCGAGCTCAAGCTCGCGCTTACCCCGGGAATCACGCTCTTTGTCGGCCGCAACGGCTTTGGCAAGACCAATATCGTCGAGGCCATTGGGTATACCGCACACCTAGGCTCGCACCGGGTCAACCACGACGCCCCGCTCGTGCGCGAAGGCGCGGAGAACGCCCGCGTCTCGCTCACCGTCGTCAACCACGGCCGCGAGCTCACTACGCATCTGCTTATCAAGCCGCATGCGGCCAACCAGGCGCAAATTAATCGCACGCGCCTGTCCACCCCGCGCGAGCTGCTCGGCGTGGTGAAGACCGTGCTCTTCTCGCCCGAGGACTTGGGGCTCGTGCGCGGCGAGCCAGCCACGCGCCGCGCCTACCTCGACAACATCATTGCCTCGCGTAGCCCACGCCTAGCTGGCGTCAAGGCGGATTACGACAAGGTGCTCAAGCAGCGCAACGCCCTGCTCAAGAACGCCTCCCAGGCCTTGCGCCGCGGCTACCGCGACGATGACGGCGCCGCGGCGCTGTCCACACTCGACGTCTGGGACGGGCAGCTGGCCACCCTCGGTGCCCAGGTCATGACCGCACGCCTCGAGCTTCTCGATGCCCTCGCGCCGCAGATCGCAGACTCCTACGCCGGACTCGCGCCCGAGTCGCGCCCCGCGCACGTGGAGTACAAGTCCTCCATCGACTGCTCGGACCGCAGCGTGCTCGAGGCCTTGCTGCTCACGGAGCTCGCCTCCATGCGCCAGCGCGAGATTGAGCGCGGCATGACGCTCGTAGGCCCGCATCGTGATGACCTCTTGCTACACCTCGGCACGCAGCCAGCGAAGGGTTTCGCCTCCCACGGTGAGACCTGGTCCTATGCGATTTCCCTGCGCCTCGCCGAGTTCCGCATCCTGCGCGCGGCGGATGGCTCGGGCGCCTCGGATCCCATCCTTGTTCTCGACGACGTCTTTGCGGAGCTCGACGCGAAGCGTCGTGAAAAGCTCGTCCACCTCGCCGCCGAGGCTGAACAGGTGCTCATCACCGCCGCCGTCGATGAAGACCTGCCGGGCAACCTCGAGCCCATCGTGCGCTACGAGGTCACGGTCGAAGACCTGCCGGAGGGCGCCGGCCGCATCTCGCATATCGCGAAGGTAGGCGACTGATGGGCGATTTTATCCAGGATGCCGTCGACGCCGCCCGCGCCGCCTCGAAGAATCCACCCCGGCTCAATAAGCCGGTCGCGCGTCTGCGGCTTACCGAGCCCAAGCCCGCGAGCACCCTTGACGAGCGCGCTGCGCGCCGCGCCGTGAAACATCTCGGCCGGGAGACTGGCGCGGACGGCTACGCGAAGCGACGGGGCATCGGCGTGCCGCAGCTCGGGGACGTCCTGCGCCGCACCGTGCGTGACCAGGGCTGGGAGGATGAACTGGGGCACGGTTGGATATTCGGCCACTGGGACCACGTCGTGGGCGAACTCAACGCCGCGCACTGCCGGCCCGAGAAGATTGAAGAGAAGGTCCTTACCGTCTCGTGTGATGCCTCGACGTGGGCGACCAACCTGCGCATGATGCAACGCCAGATCCTACAAAAGATTGCTTCTGAAATCGGCCCCGACATCATCGCTGAGCTGCGCATTACCGGGCCCAAGCAACACCGTAACTATCAGGGTCCGCAGTGGGTCAAGCGCCAAGGCTCTGATGACACCTACGGATAGTTCACTTCTGTCACACCCTCAAAAAGCGCCAAATTTGGGTGTCTGACGGGTTTCGGGTGCCTCTCAGTAGGGGGACACGGTGTAAGATAGTCAGGGTCTAAAATTTATTGCTAGCCAAAAGGAGTACACGTTTCCGTGGCTGAAGAACACGCATATGACGCCGGGTCAATTACGATCCTTGAGGGCCTCGAGGCCGTCCGTAAGCGCCCCGGCATGTACATCGGCTCCACTGGTGTACGCGGCCTGCACCACCTCATCTGGGAGGTCGTCGACAACTCCGTTGACGAGGCCATGGCAGGCTACGCCACCAAGGTCACCGTCACCCTGCTCGATGACGGCGGAGTCGAGGTCATCGATGACGGCCGCGGCATCCCGGTCGAGATGCACGCCTCCGGCGCTCCGACCGTCCAGGTTGTTATGACCCAGCTGCACGCCGGTGGCAAGTTCGACTCTGAGTCCTACGCCGTTTCCGGCGGCCTCCACGGCGTCGGTATTTCTGTCGTCAACGCCCTGTCCACCCGCGTCGAAGCCGAGATCAAACGCGACGGCAAGCACTGGTACCAGAAGTTCGAGAATGCCATCCCTGCACCACTCGAAGAGGGCGGTAACGCCCGTGGCACCGGTACCACCATCCGTTTCTGGCCGGACGCCGAGATCTTCGAGACCACGGAGTTCAACTGGGACACCATCGCTCGCCGTCTCCAGGAGATGGCCTTCCTCAACAAGGGCCTCACCATCGTCCTGCGCGACCACCGCACCATGTCGGCCGAGCAGGCCGAGCTCGAGGCCATCGCCGACGCTGGTGATGCCCCCGTGAGCCTCGATGCTCTCGACGCGGAAGAGTCGGCCACCGCTGAGGAAGAGTCGAAGGCGAAGAAGAATAAGGAAGTCACCTACCACTACCCGCAGGGCCTCCTCAACTACGTCGAGTTCCTGAACAAGAACAAGACGGCCATTCACCCGACCATCGTCGCCTTCGACGTGAAGGGCGAGGACCACGAGGTCGAGGTCGCTCTCCAGTGGAACCAGGGCTTCAAGGAGTCCGTCCACACCTTCGCCAACACCATCAATACGCACGAGGGCGGCACGCACGAAGAGGGCTTCCGCGCGGCGCTCACCTCCCTGATGAACCGCTACGCGAAGGAGCACAAGCTCATCAAGGAAAAGGATGGCAACCTCTCGGGCGATGACTGCCGCGAGGGCCTTGCCGCCGTCATTTCCGTCAAGGTCGGTGACCCCCAGTTCGAGGGGCAGACCAAGACCAAGCTCGGCAACTCTGAGATCAAGGGCTTTGTCCAGCGCTCCGTCAACGAGCACCTCAATGACTGGTTCGACGCCAACCCGGCCGAGGCCAAGGTCATTATCAACAAGGCTGTGTCCTCCGCACACGCTCGCGCTGCGGCTCGCAAGGCGCGCGAACTCGTGCGCCGCAAGTCCGCCGGCGACCTGGGCGGCCTGCCCGGCAAGCTCGCGGATTGCCGCTCCAAGGACCCGAAGATTTCCGAGCTCTACATCGTGGAGGGCGACTCCGCAGGTGGTTCCGCCAAGGCCGGCCGCGACTCTATGTTCCAGGCTATCCTGCCGCTGCGCGGCAAGATCCTCAACGTGGAGAAGGCCCGCATGGACAAGGTCCTCAAGAACGCCGAGGTTCAGGCCATCATCACGGCTCTGGGCACCGGTATCCACGAGGAGTTCGACATCTCCAAGCTGCGCTACGACAAGATCGTGCTCATGGCCGATGCCGATGTCGACGGCCAGCACATCGCGACCCTGCTGCTCACACTGCTCTTCCGCTTCATGCCGCAGCTCGTCGAGGACGGCCACGTCTACCTGGCGAATCCGCCGCTGTACAAGCTCAAGTGGGGCAAGGGCGAGCCCGGCTACGCCTTCTCTGACGACGAGCGCGACAGGCTGCTCGCCGAGGGCTTGGAGAACAACCGCAAGATCAACAAGGACGACGGCATCCAGCGCTACAAGGGTCTGGGCGAGATGAATGCGTCCGAGCTGTGGGAGACCACGCTCGACCCGTCCACCCGTATCCTGCGCCGCGTCGACCTTGAAGACGCGCAGCGCGCCGACGAGCTCTTCTCCATCCTCATGGGTGACGATGTCTCGGCTCGCCGTTCCTTCATTACCCGCCGCGCGAAGGACGTTCGCTTCCTCGACGTCTAAGCACGCATGACAAAGCCTCCGGATGTGGTCCGGAGGCTTTCGTCGTTGTGGGCGCGGATTTCAGAACACACAGCGGCGAAAAACTCGCGGATCTGCGAGCTTCGTCGTTCTGAAATCCGGCGGAGGAGCGTTAGAGCTCGAGGCCCTCGATGCCGTGGACGTTCCACGGCTGTGTATTGGAGTTCGACGGCGCCGATTGTGCGTCGAGGAGGACCTCGCGGATGACCTCGGTGGGGACGACGTCTGGCAGGTAGGCGCGCGGGGAGTGGCGGGCACGCACGAACCCGGAAAAGGAACCGACACCGGAGAAGGAATTGTTTTCTTCAGAAAGCATGCGCGCTACCTTACACGCGAAAAGCCCCGTCCGAAGACGGGGCAGACAACGCAGTGAAGTTACATGTGCGCTGCGAGCGTGCGGGCGAGCGCCGGCACGTGCGGGGTCACAATCTTCACGGCCTTGCCGCGCAGCGCGTTGTACGCCTTGAGGAACGCGCCGTTGTTGACCTGCTGGGACTTGTTGTCCGCGATGTTCATGATGGAGCCCGCGATCTGCTCGGAGCGCGGCTCCACAAACGCAGCGAAGTCAGACTGACCGGAGGCCTCGAACTCCTGCCACGTGGGCTCGAGCTCGCCGAGGACATCCGGGAGGACCTGCGCGACGACCTTGGACAGGACGTTGGCATCCGTCTTCTTTGCTGCGGAGACCGCGCCCTTGATTGCCATGCCGGTGATACCGGACTGCTCAGCGACGACGGTGTCGATGAGCTGGGCGACGTCGTTGATGACGGCCTGACGCGTCGCGCCGTCGAGAAGCTGGGAAAGGTGAGACATGCGTACTCCTAGCGGGACGAGCCGGCCTTGAAGGCGGCAATCTGGTCGGCGATCTGCGGCTGGCCAGCGTTGCGAGCGAGCTGCTCGAGGTCGAAGGAAATGCCCGTGGAGGAACCGCCCAGGCCCACTTGCTGTGCGAATGCGTTGATCGGCTCCTTGAGCGGCGTGTTATCCGCGATGAGCTTGACGCCGAGGAAGGACGGCACGGCAATGGAGGCGACGTCCGTGAGCGAGGAACCGGTGAACGAGTCGCCGTCCTTGCCCGGCTGGAAGCCTTCGCCCTGGTTGTTGTTGATGAGGTCTTGGGCGGTGTCAGCGGAGGCAGCAGGGACGGCAGCGCCCAGTACGGTGACGGTGAGCGCGGCAGCAGCGAGATTCTTGAACTTCATAAACGTCTAACTTACCTGGTTGCGGCGACACGGAGGAATACCTGGGCGCAATAATCGGCGAATTCTTTGTTGTAGGCCCCCAGTGCCGGGACCGCGATGAGCACGCGCCGCAGGGCCGCGGCCGCCTGCCGCGCGTCGGCGTGGACGGGGATTCCTTCTACCTTCGCCGCGCTTGCCGATGCCCCCGCCACCAGCGCCGCAAAGTCCGTCACCGTTGTGCCGTAACGCGCGCAGAACTCCCGTGCGATGAGGAGGATTTGCTCGGGACTCATGTGCGTGACCTGCGGATTTCGGCCTCCAGGGCGGCGCGTCCGGGCAGGAGCTCGCGGGCGGTGGCTTGGACGGCGGCATCGGAAAGCGTGCGGGCCGCGGCGGTGACGATGGCACGCACGGCGGCCTCGTGCTTGCTCGTGCCCTGCGCGGAGGCGAGCAGGGTGAGCGCGTGGTCTTGGTCGGGGGTGAGGCGAAGGGTCATGGCCATGATGGAGATGGTATCACTGTGATACCGTTCGGGTGCGGTTCGAGGCTTCTGCGGGCTGTAGAGGGTAGAATCAGCGGTTATGAGTGATGACAACAACGGCGATCTTTTTGATCGCATTCACCCCATTGATATCAACGAGGAGATGGAGTCGAGCTACATCGACTACGCCATGTCCGTCATCGTCGGCCGCGCGTTGCCTGAGGTGCGTGACGGCCTGAAGCCGGTGCACCGCCGCATTCTCTACGCGATGTACGACTCCGGCTACCGCCCGGAGCGCGGCTACGTGAAGTCCGCACGCCCGGTTTCGGACACCATGGGTCAGTTCCACCCGCACGGCGACTCCGCCATCTACGACACGCTGGTCCGCCTGGCGCAGTCGTGGAACATGCGCTACCCGCTGGTCGACGGCCAGGGAAACTTCGGTTCCCGCGGTAACGACGGCCCGGCTGCTATGCGTTACACCGAGTGCCGCATGACGCCGCTGGCCATGGAGATGGTTCGCGATATTCGCGAAAACACCGTGGACTTCTCCCCGAACTACGACGGCAAGACCCAGGAGCCGGACATCCTGCCGTCCCGCGTGCCGAACCTGCTCATGAACGGTTCGAACGGCATTGCCGTGGGTATGGCGACGAACATCCCGCCGCACAACCTGAACGAACTGGCCGAGGCCATCTACTGGCTGCTTGACAACCCGAATGCGTCCGAGGAAGAAGCGCTCGCAGCGTGCATGGAGCGCGTGAAGGGCCCGGACTTCCCGACGGCCGGCCTCATCGTGGGCGACCAGGGCATCAAGGATGCGTACACGACCGGCCGTGGTTCCATCCGCATGCGCGGCGTGACCTCCATTGAGGAGGCGGGCAACCGCCAGACCATCGTCATTACCGAGCTGCCGTTCCAGGTCAACCCGGACAACATGGTGGCCAATATCGCGGAGTCCGTGGCTAATGGCAAGATCGCGGGCATCTCCAAGATTGAAGACGAATCCTCGGACCGCGTGGGCATGCGCATTGTTGTCACCTTGAAGCGCGACGCCGTGGCCCGCGTGGTGCTCAACAACCTGTACAAGCACTCGCAGCTGCAGACCTCCTTCGGCGCGAACATGCTCTCCATCGTGGACGGCGTGCCGCGCACCCTGCGTCTCGACCAGATGCTGCGCTACTACGTGGCGCACCAGATCGAGGTCATCGTGCGCCGTACCCAGTTCCGCCTGGATGAGGCCGAGAAGCGCGCCCACATCCTGCGTGGTCTGGTCAAGGCCCTCGACATGCTCGACGAGGTCATCGCCCTTATTCGCCGTTCGCCCACCGTGGACGAGGCGCGTATCGGCTTGATGCAGCTCCTCGACGTCGACGACGTCCAGGCAGACGCCATCCTCGCCATGCAGCTGCGCCGCCTGGCCGCCCTGGAGCGCCAGAAGATCATCGACGAGTTGGCGGAGATCGAGCGTGAGATCGCGGATCTGAAGGATATCCTGGCCCGCGAGGAGCGACAGCGTCAGATCGTCCACGACGAGCTCGTCGAGATCGTCGAGAAGTACGGCGACGAGCGCCGCACCCGCATCGTGGCCGCCACCGGCGACGTCACGGACGAGGATCTCATCGCCCGCGAGAACGTCGTTGTCACCATCACGTCTACCGGCTACGCCAAGCGCACGAAGGTCGACTCGTACAAGTCGCAGAAGCGCGGCGGCAAGGGCGTGCGCGGCGCGGAGCTCAAGCAGGACGACATCGTGAAGAACTTCTTCGTCTGCTCCACGCACGACTGGATTCTCTTCTTCACCAACTTCGGCCGCGTCTACCGCCTCAAGGCCTACGAGCTGCCCGAGGCAGGTCGCGCCGCCCGCGGCCAGCACGTGGCTAACCTGCTGGAGTTCCAGCCGGAAGAGAAGATCGCCCAGGTCATCCAGATTCAGTCCTACGAGGACGCTCCTTACCTGGTCCTCGCTACGCAGCAGGGCCGCGTGAAGAAGTCGCGCCTCACCGACTACGAGTCCGCGCGCTCCGCTGGCCTCATCGCCATCAACTTGAACGAGGGCGACGCGCTCATCGGTGCCTCCCTCGTCTCCGAGGGCGACGACATCCTGCTCACTTCTGAACAGGGCCAGGCCATTCGCTTCACCGCAGATGATGATCAGCTCCGCCCGATGGGCCGCGCGACCGCCGGTGTGAAGGGCATGCGCTTCCGCGGCGACGACCAGCTGCTGAGCATGTCCGTCGTCAACGACGGCCAGTTCCTGCTCGTGGCTACCTCCGGCGGCTACGGCAAGCGCACCGCCATCGAGGAATACACGCAGCAAGGCCGCGGCGGCCTTGGTGTCATGACCTTCAAGTACACCCCGAAGCGTGGCAAGCTCATCTCCGCCATCGCCGTCGAGGAAGATGACGAGATCTTCGCCATCACTTCTGCCGGCGGCGTCGTGCGCACCGAGGTCGGCCAGATTCGCCCGTCCTCGCGCGCGACCATGGGAGTGCGCCTCGTCGACCTCGCCGAGGGCGTCGAGCTGCTTGCCATCGACCGCAACGTCGAGGATGATGGCGAGGAAAACGCGGAGGCCGTCGCCAAGGGTGAGAAGACCGTCGAGGACGTCCAGCAGGAGCACCTCCCGGGTGCCCCGGCTGCGGACTCTGGCGCCGACGCTGATTCCGACGCTGACACCAATACCGAGGAGTAATTCATGGCACGACGAGACGTAACGCTCAAGCGCATCGCACCGCTCTCTGCGTTCCGCGTCGGCCTGGCCTTCTCGCTCATCGGGCTGGTGGCCTGGCTGCTCGCGCTGTGCCTCGTGTGGTTCGGCATGGACATGGCTGGCGTGTGGGACTCACTCAATAGCCTCATCGGCGACGTGGGTGGTGGCATCACCATCACCTTTGGCATGGTCCTGTCCATCGGCGCGCTCTTCGGGGCGATCATGGCGGTACTCATGACCATCCTCGCGCCGTTGCTGGCCGTGATATACAACGCGGTCGTCGACCTCTTTGGCGGCTTCGTTCTGCGGCTGACGGACTACTAATCCGTTGCATGTGCGCCGGCCTTTTGGGTCGGCGCTTTTTATGTCTTAACCAGGCGATTTGTGTATTTGCGTGGTCACTATGTAAAGTTACATCTCGTTCCGCAATGAGGGCCTATAGCTCAGTCGGTTAGAGCGCATCGCTGATAACGATGAGGTCGCAAGTTCGATTCTTGCTAGGCCCACCAGGAACACGGGGCATTAGCTCAATTGGTAGAGCATCTGCTTTGCAAGCAGAAGGTCAGGAGTTCGATTCTCCTATGCTCCACAGATAAGACCCGGCACCGCAAGGTGCCGGGTCTTTGTGGTGTGCGGGGCGCCGCCTCGACCGCGTCAACGCCTTCCCCACGACGGCGGAGATGGACACCTACCTGCGCGGAACCGCCACCGTGGCCCTCCACAAGGTCGCCATGCAGATGCGCGCCCGCGGCTACGAGGTCCTCCTGCCCACCAGCGAGCTCCCTGAGCTCGACCTGCCCCCAGCTCGACCGCCAGGCCGACCTCGAGCACGAGCGCAACTTCCGCTTCCAGCTCTTCCCCGTCGCCGCTGAGCGCTCTGACTTCGACGAGGCTTCCGATGCCCCCTCGTCCGACCTCTACTATCGCCTCGAGGTCTACGGCCTCACCGGCTCGCTGGGCTTCGACGTGTACGGCCACTCGCAGAACCAGATCATCAACAATGTGCTTGACATGTATGAGCGCCACCCCGCCTTCCTCTACATTCTGACCCGCGACTAACGCCATATTGTCGCAGTTTTGAAATCCAAGTGAGCAGGAGTACCGTTTTCAGGTACTGGGGCATTAGCTCAGTTGGTAGAGCGTTGCGTTCGCAATGCAAAGGTCAGGGGTTCGATTCCCCTATGCTCCACAACTGGAAAATCCTCTCCGCACCTTGCTGCGGAGAGGATTTGTGCGTATGCGCTCAAAGCCGGCCTCTACGGGATATCGACGCGGTCTGTCGTGCTCACCGTCACGCGTCCAGCGTTGAGGGTGTGGACGCGTGGTCCCGCAGCGTGCGGGCGGATGTCGACGACAGTGATGCCGGAATCATCGGCGCGATGGAGGAAGACGAAGTTCGCGTCAGAGACGCCCTCCGCGATGCACCATGAGCCGGGGATGTGGTCGGCGGGATCAGCGGAGAGCCCCTCAAGGAAGTCGTCGGGCTCACGCACCGGCGGAACGTCGAGCGGAGCGAGGGAGGCGATACCAGCAGCGACCAGCGGCTCCTTGGTGGTGGGCGACCAGAAGCCGGCCGCGTTGTCGATGTAGCATAGCGGGCGCGTGCCGTCGGTGTACCAGTGCCCGGGGCGCAAGACGATGGGGTAGCCGTACGCTGCCGCGAGCAGGGCGTCGAGGTCAGGGGCTGCAGGCAGCTCGAGCGGCGACTCGAAGAGCCGCTCGCCGGACCACGCCGGCTCAGCGGGCAGCGGCCCGCGGAGAAGGTCTGAGGCCGCGGAGACCGTGTTCTCGGAGCCCGGTACCCAGAATGTCGTTCGCTCGTCCTCGGTGGCGACGGGCACGACGACGCTGTGGCCGAAGACGTACCACCAGCCCTCGAGCGGTTGGCTCAGGAAGCTGCGGATTTCCTTCCAGGCGGGTGAGTCCATGAAGAGCTCAGGCAGATAGTGTGCGCAGATGTCGTGCAGCGCTGCGATCTGCGTCGTGTGCTGAGCGGTGACGTAGCCGTCGCAGTCCATAGTGAAGGTGGCACGTGGGCCGTGCGTGATGAAGTCCATGGTGTCCTCCCCGGGGCAACGCCGACGGTGCTGTCGGCTTCTGCCGTTTTTACCACCGGGCTGGTCCGACGGCAAGGAGGTGGAGCGCACGGGCGTTTTGCCGACGAAGCCTCCAGATCCATGCAGATCTGAAGGCTTCGTCGGCGAAAAATTCCGGAGGAGGGCCCTAGCGTATCTCTACCGAACGGATGTGGTTGCCCAGGCCGAGGCGCTCGAAGACGGTGCGCGCGGTACGGGGGTCATCGGCGGCGCCCATGGCGAGCAGCAGTGAGACGTAATGGTCCGCGGTCGGGTGCGCGATGCGGGCGGCCGGGGCTTTATTCATGTAGTCCATGAGGGCATCGACATCGCCGGCGTGGATGTGTTCGGCGGCCCATTCGTCGAAGGCATCGAGGTAGCCCATAACGCGGTTTGGGTTGCGGAAGACCTCGAAGGAGTGCGTCATGTAGCCGGAGCCGATGACGAGGACACCCTCGTGGCGCAGCTGGCGGAGCTTCTCGCCCAGATCGAGAAGATCGCCCGGGTTGAGGCTCGGCATGGAAACCTGGAGCACCGGGACGTCGCCAGCCGGGTACATGGCCATGACCGGGATGAACGCGCCGTGGTCAAGACCGCGGTTCGAGAACTGGTAGACCGGCTGGTAGCCGAGCATGCCTGCGACGCGGTGGGCGAGATCCGTCGCGTCCGGGGTCTCGTACTTGAGCGTGTAGTACTCCGGGTCGAAGCCGGAGAAGTCGTAGTAGAGCGGCGTGCCAGCAGTAGAGGCGCTCAGCGCGGCCGGAGCATTTTCCCAGTGTGCGGAGACCACAACGATGGCGCGCGGCTTGGGGAAGGTCTGCGCCCAGTCGTAGAGCGCATTCATCCACTCATGGTCGCCCAGCGCCGGCGGAGCGCCGTGGCTGATGAACAGGGAGGGGAGGGGGCCATCGGAAAGCTCCCATTCGCGGCGCAGGCCCGCCAGGGGGATAGTGCGCTCGCGCAGATCGTAGAGGCCGCCAGCGGGGCGGGCAGGGTTCATTGCTTCGGCGATGGTGGTCATGCCGTTCTCCTTCGTTTAACTTCAAGCTTTAACGTATCATGCAACGCTTCAAGGTTAAAGTTATTCCAACCCCTTGTCATGCAAGAATGAGGTTTAGGGTGTGTTAATCTGAGTCCATGAATGAACCGTCGGAACCCCGCTGGTTGGACGAGGAAGAGCTCGATGCTTTTTCCTCGTTAATGTATGTAAACCTCCAGCTCATTAACAAGCTCGACCGTCAGCTGCGCAAGGACGCAGGCATGAGCTTTTATGACTACACCGTCATGTCGCGCCTGTCTGAGGCACCGGAGCACACCATGCGCATGAGCGCGTTGGGGCACATCACGGGCGGTTCGCTCTCGCGTCTGAGCCAGGTCGTTACCCGCCTGGAGAAGAACGGCTGGGTTCGCCGCGAGCCCGATCCCTCCGACGGCCGCTTTACCGTTGCCATCCTCACCGAGGCTGGCTGGGATACCGTCGTTGCCACTGCGCCGGGCCACGTCGAGGCCGCGCGCCGCATTGTCATTGATCGTCTCACGCGCGCACAGGTGCGCCAGCTTGGGCAGGCCATGCACCGCATCGCCATCGGCATCGAGGAAGAAGACTGCTGCTAGCTGGGCAGTCCCCGCTTGCGTGAGACCGTTTTATCGAACGGAATCCAAAAACGCAGCGGGGCGTCCGCGTTTTTCGAGATGCCAATGCGCGGGCCACGCACCCACTCGACGGGCTCTTGCGGCTCCTCGATAACCGGCTGCGCGCCGTTATCTTCGAGCGTGAGCCCCAGCGCCTTTCCTAGGTTTCCCGGGCCGCGCGCCAGATTGACGTCCGGGGTCTCTCCGCGCCGGGCGCGGGCGATCTCGATGCCCCCAATAATCTCGCCGCCCCGCAGCAAGACGCCCTGGCCAGTGCCTTCGGGCGCACACACGAGGTTGCCATTGCGATGGATGCCGTAGGACGCATAGACGTAGAGCCGCCCGGGCGGGCCAAACATTGTGGCGTTGCGCGGGGTCATCCCATTGAAGGTGTGGGCTGCCTCGTCGTGTTCGCCGAGGTAGGCCTCGACCTCTGTGAGCCGCACCGCGACATCATGAAAGTGCACCACCGCGCCGAGGAGCTGCGGTGCGACGACGTCTGCGGGCTGGCTGAAATCAATCATGGTTTAGCGCTGAGTATACGTCCGGCCCGGCTGTGGGTTGGGAATCATCTCGTCAAGGCTCACCGGTGTGAGCCCCTTGGCCTCGAGGCCGTCGATGACGCAGTCGACCGCCGCGACCGTGGTCGGGTGAATATCGTGCATGAGAACGATGCTGCCTGCCTGCGCCTCGTTGACTGCGGTCTGGCACGTCTGCTGCGGGCTCTTCGTCTTCCAGTCGAGGGTATCGACGCTCCATAGGACCTGGGCGGCGCCGGCTTCACGCGTGGACTGCGCGACGGTGGCATTCGTGGCGCCGTACGGCGGGCGCACCCAGCGGCTGCCATGGCCGACGGCGGCGTTGATCGCGGCGTTGCCCGCCGCGATTTCCCGGTCCACGCTGGCCTTATCCATCTTGTTGAGTTCCTTGTGGCTCGCCGTGTGGTTGCCGATTGTGTGGCCTGCGGCCTCCATGCGGCGCAGCAGTTCCGGGTGCGCACTCGCGTTGGGCGCAAGGACGAAGAAGCTGGCAGTGACGTCGTGGCGGTCCAGGATGTCGAGCAACTGGGTTGTGCTGGCCGCGGGGCCATCATCGAAGGTGAGTGCCACACAGTTGGGGCACGCGGGGCGAGCGCTCTTGTGCTTCTTCTGGGCCTTGTCCGTTGCCGGAGCCTTCGGTCGTGGATCCGGCACGTAGGCACGTGCTTCACTCGGCAGGGCGTTATAGGCAGCAATCTCAGCGTCGCGCACTGCCTTGTCCCATGAGCCTTGCGCCTGCGAACTCATCTGCGCGAAGTCCTGTAGCGGATCCGCCTGTGCAGACGGCGCGGCAGCGAGAACAAGCGCGAGAAGAACAGCAGGAAGACGACGAGACACGGCAACACCTTTATGAAAACGACTGCAGGAAAGCTACAGTCTGCCATTTAAATCGGCGCATTTCCGCAGCGACACGGTAAAGGAGTTAACTAGTGGGGCAGAAGTGACGAAGATCCTGTGCCAGGAAAACTGGCAGCAACTCCCAGAAACCACGCAGCCGTGTGTGCGGCTCTCGTCAGCCACGCCCTCCATAATGAGTTCATGCGTTTGTGAGAGGGCGCATACCTTGAGAGAGATAGAGAGAGCCCCGGGTCCCGGGGTAGCGGCGTGAGACACCGCTTATGGGACACCTTTGAGAGAAAGAGTCACCGTGAGCCCCGACCGAATCGGTCGGGGCTCACGGTGGTTCTGGGCGCAGGAATCCTCGTGGAGGCGTTCCTCTACAAGCTAGAAACGCTTGATAAGGATGGAATAGCCGTGCGCGTCTGAGGCGGGGATGTCCGTGAAGCCGACGTGGCGGTAGAGACGCGCAGCGCGGGTGTTCGTGTCTTTCACGGACAGTGAGATGCCGGGGGCACCGAGCTCACGGGCGAGCTCCGTAGCGGCATGGAGGAGTGCGGTGCCAATGCCCTGACTCTTGTAGCGGCCTTCGACGGCGAGCGCGATCTCCGGTATGCCGGGCTCGGCGTGGCCATAGCCGTGGCGCTCGTCCGTGCCCCAGTTGAGCCAGACGCCGCCGGCGGGAATGTTGCCGCGCCAGGCGATGAAGCCGCCGCGCTCTGGCTGCCAGTCATCAACGTAGAAGGTGAAGTCCTCATCGAACTCGGCGGGCACGGTGCCGTGCTCATCGCCGAAGGTGTCCGTGAGGAAGTTGAGTCGTGCGATGTAGGTGCGGTCCGCTTCCGTAGTCGGGCGGAGCTCAAGACGATTGTCTGGGAGGTCGTTGGGATTATTGTCAGAATGTTCGGTCGACATAGTCATGCCACCCAGTCTAGGAGCTTTCTGTTGAGGAGCCTTCCCACTGGCGGTAGGCGCGGGCGTAGCGGCCGCCCAGTTCCATGAGCGAGGCGTGGTTGCCGTCCTCGACGATTTCTCCTTGCTCCATGACGATGATCCGGTCGGCCTCGCGGGCCTGGTCGAGGCGGTGGGCGACGACCAAGGTCGTGCGGCCCTCGGCGACGGTGCGGGCGGCGGACTCGAGGACGGCGGCGTGCTCAGAACCAGCCTCGGAGGTCGCTTCGTCCATGATGAGGACCGGCGGTTGGCGCAGGACCATACGGGCGAGCGAGATCTGCTGGGCGACCTCGGCGCTCACCTCGTTGTTGCCGGCGCCGATGGGAGTGTCGAGGCCCAGCGGCAGGTCGCGCTCCCAGGCGGCCGTGTCGGGCGTAAGCCCGACGGCGGCCAACGCTGAAAGGAGGGCGGCATCGGAAAGCTCGGGGCCTGCCATGTGGAGATCCTCGCGGAGCGTGCCGGAGAAGAGGTGGACGTCTTGGGTGACGAGCGCGACGTGCTGGGTGACCCAGGTGTTGGGCACCGTGGCGGTGTCGATGCCGCCCACGCGGATGCGGCCGGCGCTGGGATACTGCAGGCCCGCGACGAGCGCGGCGAGCGTGGACTTGCCCGCGCCCGAAGTCCCGACCAAGGCGGTCGTGGTGCCCGCGGCGAGTTCCAGATCGACGTGGCGGAGGACGGGCTCGCCGCCGGGGTAGGAGTAGGACAGGCCCTCGATGGTGACGGCCGGGGACGCGGTGAGAACCGGGCCCTCGGAGGTGCCCTCGTTGCCCGCGAGGGTGGCGAGGGAGACCGCGCGGCCGAGCGAGGTGACGGCGTACTGGATTTCGCCCGCGAAGAACAGGATGTTGAAGACGTGAATTTCCAGGCGCGTGACGAGCAGGACCGCGGCAGCGGCCTGGCCTTGGGTAATCCAGTCCCAGTGGACCATGGGCACGGACATCACGAGGGAACCGAGCAGGAGAATGCCGAAGGTGAGCGTGCCTTGGCCGATGATCCGGTTGACGAGCGGAACCTTATCGGCCCAGGCCTGGACGGTATCCCAGGACTGGCGCTCCATCCGGCGCGTGGCCCAGGGACCCAGGTGGTATTCGCGCAGGGTGGGCAGCGCGCGGATGGTGTCGAGCAGGATGTTATTGCGGGTCGCCTCGGAGGAGGAGACGTAATTGGCCACGGCAGGGATGTCGCGGATGGTGCCCTTGATAAACGGGTACATGATGGCGGCAGCCACGAGGAAGAGCAGGGCGTAGGCCGGATGGATGAAGAGCATGGTCACCGCCGTAATCGGCAGGATGAACAGCGTGATGGCGAGGCGCTCGCCCATCATGGACACGGCCATGACCACGTTATCGATGTCCTTGGACAGGCGGGTAATGACGTTGCCGGTGCCCAGCTCCATGATGCGCGGGACGGGGGCGCGCAGGACGGAGTCGAGCGCGGCCGTGCGCAGGTCCGTGGCCAGGCGCCGAGAGCGAGACTGGAGGAGGTAGCCGCCCACGGTGCGGCCGAGCTGCTCGGCGAGCAGCGCGAGACCGATGAGCACGAGAGCCGCAATCATGGCGGAACGACCGGACCCGAGGACGGGAAGCGACATTCCATTGATGAGGTCCACGATGCGCCCGAGGAGCTGCGAGCCGAGGTTCATCATGACGATGGTGGCGGCGAAGATGAGGGCAATGCGCCACAGCCATCCGCGCGAGGGCGCGGACGGCAGGGACTTGAGCAGGCGCCACGACTCGCGCGGGGTGGCGGGGGCGAGGGCGTCGACGTGGCGGTTTCTCATAGCGTCACCACCTTGTCCGCGTTGGCGGCCCACGTGGCCGCAGAGGTAATGACGACGGTCGTGCGACCGGCCCGGAATTCCTTCGTGCGTTCCGCGACGGCGGCGAGAGTCAAAGAATCAAGGCCCGTCGTCGGCTCATCAAGCACGAGGATATCCGGGTTCGCCGCGAGCGCGCGGGCCAGGGCCACGCGCTGGCGCTGACCACCAGACAGGTTCAAGCCCGCCTCGCCAATGGGGGCGGCGGGCAGTTCGCCATGGGAGCCGAAGCCGCCCAGGCGGCGCACAATATCAGAGCACGCCGCGGCCTCGAGCGCGCCTTCGACGTCAGTGGCGGTGCCCTCCGGATCGATATTGTCCTCCAGTGTGCCCTCGAGGACGCTCACGCGGTGTGGCGGGCACAGCGCGCCGCGATGGCGCTGAAGATGCCGCGTCCATGCGGCGACCTGCGCACGCGCGGCCGGGGTCTGCGGGTTCCACACGACGAGACCGGTGACCTCGCCAGGATCCGCGTCTGGGAGCTCTTCGCCTTCGCCGAGCTCGTCCAGCAACGCGCCCACGCGCACGGCAGACGCCTTGCCACGCGACCACACCTCGGTGAGCATGCCCAGCGAATGACCCAAGGCGGTCATCGCGGGTGGAACGAGCATGGTGATCGTCATCATTCCGCCGGGGTTAATCGCGCCCTCGAAGGTCTGCCAGCCCGCCCACACGAGGATGCCGATGGCAAAAGAGGTGGGCACGAGTTGGCGTGCGAATTGCAGGACCGCCATGAGGTGGACCTCGGCGAGCATGGCATTTAGGGCCGTTGCTGCCGATGCCCCGTAGCGCTCCCGCGCCACCGGCCCCGCACCCAGGCCTTTGACCACGCGGTTTCCTTGCGCCACGTCCGTGGCGATGGCGAGCGAGGCGGCCTGCGTGGAGCGGCGCTTCGCCGCCGCGCGGGAAAGCGGGCCGGCTGTCGCCCACGAGGCCAGCGCGGTGCAGACGGCGCCCACGGGCATGGCGATGGCCACTTGCCAGGAGATGGGGGCGATGACGATGACGCCGCCGGTGAGGTACCCCACCATCATGATGGGGAAGTTGAGGATCTGCTTGAGCTTGCCCACAAAGTCCGAGTCTTCGTCCACCGTGTTGAGTAGGCGTCCCGGATTGAGCGCGGCGGGAGAGGCCAAAAGACGGTCGAGCAGACCTAAGCGCAGCGTGTGCGTGGTGCGCGTCTGCGACATATCCGTAAAAGCATCCGCGGAGGCCTCGGAGAGATACTGCACGTAGAGGATCACCATGACGGCGAGAACCGGAAAACCGAGCGTCCCCCAGGAGGTCTCGGTGAAGGCATGCTCGGTGGCCTGGCCGATGAGCAGCGAGGTGAGCGCGCCGATGGGCGCGGAGATGACCATCGCGACGAGGATGCCAATGACGCCGCGCGGCTGCGCCACGAGCAGGCGGCGCGTCGCGCGCGTGGGATCGTCCCACGGCGTCGTGGAGATAAGGGAGGGGTCATCGTGCGGCGGATCATCCGGCACGTACCACGCCCACGTTTTCAGACGCGGGTAGAGACGGGGCTGAGAGCTCATGGCTCCCAATCTTAAAGTGTCCTCGTCCTCACGAGTACTCCCTAGAAGTACTCATTACGGGTGCTAGGACAGGAAGTAGCTCGCGACGTCTGTGCCGTTGAATTCGCGCTGCGTGCCGTGGGTATCGACGGAACGGAACAGGGAACCGGAGTCGATGGCGTCGCGGAGGAGATCAACGCGGGCGACAGGGTCATCGACCACTGCGCCCGCGTCAAAGTAAAAGACGTCGCCGTTTTTTAAAGTGACGGTCAGAGCTTCGATAGCCATGCGCGGTACCTCCAGTGTTGCCAAGAACCAGGTGAGAAGATCACATCTCAGATTGGGGTCTATGCAACCATTGGGGTGCGATAACTTGCAATTCGCAGTGATCAAGGCAACCCGCGCAGGGCCCCGAATGCACACATTTTGCGCCCATCCGGGGGTAAAGGACTACTTATTGTCCTCGTCGAGACGGTGCTTGGCGCCGTCGAATTTCTCGTCCACGCCCTTGCGCTCGGCCTCAGCCTCGATGCGGTCGGCCGTGGTAGTGGAGCCCTCCTCGCGCAGCTTGGCAATCTGCTCGTCGATGTCGCCCAGCAGCTTCTCATCGCGCTCGACAACGCCTTCCTCGGCGAGATCGCTGTGCACGGCAGCCTTGTCAGCCGGGGTATCGGCGAGATCATCGGCTGCCGAGGTAGACGTGTAGACCAGTGTGGAGCCCTGGACCTTGTCTGCACCGAATTCCTCGACGCGCGGCGGCTCGGTGGCCGGGGTGTCGTTCTTGCGCAGCCAGTAGTACACGCCGCCAGCGATAGCGGAGATCACGGCCAGCACGGCCGCGATGGGCCAGAACTTCGAGCCTTTCTCCTTCTTCGCGGCGCGGGCCTGGGCCTTCTTCAGTGCCTTGGCGCGGGCCTTTTCGATCTTCTTCGAGACCTGCTTGTTCTTCTTAAACAGCTGCTTCTGGGTGCGCTTGGATTCCTTGCGGGCTTGCTTGGTTGCGGCCTTGGCCTCCTTGCGCGCCTCCTTGACCTGGGTGCGGCCAGCCTTCTTGGCTTCTGCGACGCGGTCGCCCAATTCCCCGGCGACCTCTTCGCGGCGGTCTGCGAGCTCCGCCAACGTGCGCTCCAGACGAGCATGCGCCGCCTTGGTGACGCTGCCCGCCTCCTTGCGGGAACGCGGGAAATTATCGTCCAGGGAGCTCGACGCGGTCTCCGCGGCGGTGGCGAGCGCGTCGTAGGCCTCGCGTTGTTTGTCCTCGCGGTACTCGGCGAACTTGGCCCATGCGGACTGTGCAGCCTTGATGGCCGGTCCGATGTAGGTCGGGTTCATGGTGGTCTCCTTTTTTGCTTGATTCGCTACCTCACCCAGCGTACTTATCTTCCGGACTCTGGGTGGGGGCGTTCTGGACCGAACTACAGACCGATTTTTATTCGTGCACTTTTCACCTAATGAACAAGCGTGTGCACTATTTATTGGTGATATTAAAAATCTAAGGGTTCCGCCAAAAGTGAACAGCTTGGTACGTTTTTGCATCAACACACCCCGTCTACCAGGAAGGATGATCTATGGTTCCGCGCTTCTCGGCCTCCGCGCCGCTAGACCTTTTGGAGCAGCGACCCGCGCGCACCGCCCAGCGCGTCGCATTGTCCTTCGAAGTCATCCCGCCCCGTCACGACGCGGATGACGCCAAGATCGCCGGGCTCATCGATACGCTCGCCCGCTTCGATCCGGACTATGTGGCGGTGACGAGCTCCCGTCGCTCTGGCTGGCTTGAGGGCACCGCCGCCTTTATCGAGCGCATCAGCTACGCCACGGATATGCGCCCGCTCGCGCACCTGGCCTGCACGGCTGGCCCCACGCACGAGCTCGAGGGCTGGATCGACCGCCTTGTCGACTCCGGGGTCCGCGGCCTCCTCGCCCTACGCGGGGATCTGCCGGAGGGGGAAACTGCGCTCCCGCCTGACCATCTCCCGCATGCCGATGCCCTCGTCCGCCTCATTCGCCAGCGTGAGACTGCGCAATTCGCACGCTTTGCAGCCGGCAGGCTCGCCGTGGGCGTCGCGTGCTACCCGAACGGCCACGCGGAGTCCGCCAGCCTCGATGAGGATCTCGATGTCCTGCTCACCAAGCAACGCCTGGGCGCGGACTTCGCCATCACACAGCTCTTCTTCGACGCGGAGGACTTCTTGCGCTTCCAGCAGCGCGCCCGGCTCGCCGGGGTCCATATTCCGCTTATACCGGGCATCATGCCCATGACCAGCCTGGCTCGGGTCCACCGAATGTCTGAGCTTTCCGGCGTGCCCGTGCCAGACCGCCTCGAGCGGCGCCTGCGCGGGGACCCCACCGCGGGCCTCGAACTCACGGTCCAGCTCGCCGGCGAACTCCTCCGCGGCGGTGCCCCGGGCCTGCACATGTACACCCACAACGACGCTGAACTCACCACCACTATCTTGTCAGAAATTGGAATCCACCCATGAACACTCCTCACTCCACCCCGTTTACTGCACCTTTCCCCTCCGCCACCATCCAGGGCTACCCGCGCATCGGCGCCCAGCGCGAGCTCAAGTTCGCGCTCGAGGCCCTGTGGTCTGACCGCGCTAGCGAAGAGGACTTCCTGGCCGCGAGCCGCGCGCTCCGTATAGATACGTATGCGCGCCTTCGCGACGCCGGCCTGAACGAGGACTACGCCATCCCCGCTGACGGCGCCGTCTACGACCACGTGCTCGAGACCGCGCTCACCGTCGGTGTCCTTGGCACCCACAAAGAGGTTTCCCTCGCTGAGGAATTCACCCTCGCGCGCGGCAATGATGCCCAGCCCGCGCTCGAGATGACCAAGTGGTTCGACACGAACTACCACTACCTCGTCCCGGAGATTGCCGACGGCGCCGTCTTTATCCCGCGTCCCGAGCGCACGCTTCGTCTCGTCGAGGAGGCCCGCGCCGCCGGTCACACCATCCGTCCTGCCCTCGTCGGCCCCGTCACGCTGCTCGCCCTGTCCAAGCAGGCGGACGGTGCCACGTCCCAGCCGCTTGAGCATCTCGATGCCCTCGTTGAGTCCTACCGCACAGTCCTCGCCGCCCTCGCCGACGCCGGCGTCGAGTGGGTTGAGCTCACCGAACCCGCCGTTGTCGCGGACCTCGCCGTCGCCGACGACGCGACCCTCGCACAGCACATCGCTGCAGCCTACGCCCAGATCCTCGGCGCTGAGCAGCGCCCGCAGGTTCTCGTCTCCACTCCTTACGGCGCCGCCCGTGCCGGACTCGCCGCGCTTGCCGATGCCGCCCCCGAGGCGCTCCATGTCGACCTCGCCGTCGGCACGCTCGCGCAGGAGCCGGACTACGTGCACCGTGTGGCCTCGCTCCGCGATATCCACCTCGTCGCCGGCCTCATCGACGGCCGCAACGTGTGGGCCGCGGATCTGCGCACGCTGCGGAACACGCTCGAGCAGCTCGGGGACGCGGTCTCCGTGTCCACTTCCACGAGCCTGCTCCACGTTCCGCACACGGTGGCGGCGGAAACGTACCTGCCCGTCGACGTCGCGCCGTGGCTCTCCTTCGCGGACGAGAAGGTCGCCGAGGTCGTGGCGCTGGCCGCCGGACCCCTCGATGCCCCGGAGGCCTACGCCCAGGCGGAC
>NZ_LT596207.1:618723-736962 GCF_900092335.1 Corynebacterium phoceense | reverse complement strand
GCCGAGCGTGCTGAGACGCAGAAGTCCCTGGACATCCCGCTGCTGCCGACCACCACTATTGGTTCCTTCCCGCAGACGCAGGAGATCCGCCAGACGCGTGCGGCCCACAAGGCGGGGGAGATCACGGACGCCGAGTACGAGGAGGCGCTCAAGGACGAAGTCCGCGCGGTCGTCGAACTGCAGGAGCGTCTGGGCCTCGACGTCCTCGTCCACGGCGAGCCGGAGCGCAACGACATGGTGCAGTACTTCGCGGAGCTGCTTGACGGCTTCGTGGTCACCGACAACGGCTGGGTCCAGTCCTACGGCTCCCGCTGCACACGTCCGCCGCTGGTCGTGGGCGATATCTCCCGCCCGCGCGCGATGACCGTCGAGTGGTCTGCCTTTGCGCAATCGCTGTCCACGAAGCCGGTCAAGGGCATGCTCACCGGCCCGGTCACCATCCTCGCGTGGTCGTTCAACCGTGACGACGTGCCGCTGTCCGTTTCCGCGGATCAGCTGGGCATCGCGCTCGCGGACGAAGTCCACGACCTGGAGCAGGCCGGCATCGACATCATTCAGATCGACGAGCCCGCCCTGCGCGAGCTGCTACCGCTGCGCGAGGAACGCCGTCCGGAGTACCTCGCCTGGGCCGTGCGCGCCTTCCGCCTCGCCGCGCTCGACGCCAAGCCGACGACGCAGATTCACACGCACCTGTGCTACTCCGAGTTTGGCCAGATCATCGAGGCCGTCGCCGCGCTCGATGCGGACGTCACCTCTATCGAGGCCGCGCGCTCCCGCATGGAGCTTCTCGCCGACGTGGACGAGCGTTTCTACTCCGCACTCGGCCCGGGCATCTATGACATCCACTCGCCGCGCGTGCCGTCCGTCGCCGAGATGGCCGAGCTCATCCGAGCGGCACTGCGCCACTTCCCGCTTGAGCGCCTGTGGGTTAACCCGGACTGCGGCCTCAAGACCCGCGGCTATGCCGAGACCGAAGCAGCACTGCGCAACATGGTGCTCGCTCGCGACGAGGTTCGTGCGACAGTGTCCGTCACCGTTTAGCGTCCCGCCTTCGTACCCCATCGCATCTCACTCCTCGTGCGGTGGGGTTTCTTCATTGACGAATGGCAGCGCATGCTCGAGTCTTGGGACTTTGTCCGTAGGAGCGTGGATGATGCGTTCGCGCTGGATTCGAACCGAGCGTGAGCATGGCACAGCTTTTCGAGGGCAACAGTGATATCTCAGGGGCGATGCCATGGCGGACGCGGTGGTCATTACCACGGGCGATAGGGCCTACCGCCGTCCCGACGGTATTGCCGTTGTGCCGCTCGCGCTGCTGGGGATGTAGAAAACTGAGTGCTTAGAAAGTGAGCTCGTCGAGGGAGGCGAGATCACCGCGACCGGCGCGGTCGAACCACAGCGCATCGAGGCCCGCAGCTCGGGCGCCTTCGACGTCATTGGCGAGCGAGTCGCCGACCATGAGGGTCTCGGCGGGGGAGGATTCCATAATCGAACACGCTGCGAGGTAGGCCTCGCGGTGCGGTTTGGGCGTGCCGAGCTCGACGGTGGGGATGAGTACAACGAAGTCGAGGTCCAGCCCGGTCGCGGCGAGCTTGCCTTGCTGCATGTCGCGCGCCCCATTGGTGAGCACGCCCACCTTGAGACCGGCGGCATGGGCCCGCTCGAGGACCAGTAGGGCATCCGGGAACGCCCGCCAGTTGCGGGCATAGGCCGCAAGGTAACCGTCGTAGGCAGCGAGCGCTTCGGCCTCGGTCATCTCGAGGCGGTTGAGGAAGTCGCGGCATCGGCCAGCTCGCTGACCGGGGTGGCTCACCTCGCCGCGTTCGTAGGCGGCAAACCATTTCTTCTCCAGCTCGCGGAAGCGCGCGTGCTGGCCGGTGGGCAACCCGAGCGAGACGCACCATTCGTCGACGCCGTCACGCAATGCCCCCTGATGGTCGAGGAGAGTGTCGTCCAGATCAAAGAGAATGGCCTTATACATGGTGCATATCCTACGGTGCGCAGCCGTGATCGCTCTCGGCATTACTTTCGATCCGCCCTCATGTCGGGAAATTCTTTATGATGGTGGACATGACTCAGAAGACCGCAACTGCAACCATGCACACGAATCACGGTGACATCGTCATCGACTTGTATGGCAACCACGCCCCTGTCACCGTTGAGAACTTCATCGGCCTGGCACAGGGCACCAAGGACTACTCCACCCAGAACGCCAAGGGCGAGCAGTCTGGCCCGTTCTACGACGGCGCCATCTTCCACCGCATCATCGACGGTTTCATGATCCAGGGCGGCGACCCGACCGGCACCGGTACCGGCGGCCCGGGCTACCAGTTCCAGGATGAGTTCCACCCGGAGCTTCAGTTCGACCGTCCGTTCCTCTTCGCCATGGCCAACGCTGGCCCGGGCACCAACGGCTCCCAGTTCTTCATCACCGTGGCGCCGACCCCGCACCTCAACAACCACCACACCATCTTCGGTGAGGTCACCGATGAGGCCTCCAAGAAGGTCGTCGCTGAGATCGCCGGCGTTCGCACCGGCTACGCTGACCGCCCGGTTGATGATGTCGTTATCGAGTCTATCGACATCGCTTAAGTGAGTTAGCGCTTCACGAGCGTGCAAGCCCGCGCCTGCCACTACTGGCAGCGCGGGCTTTGATGGTTTTAGCCGACCAGAAGCCACGCGAAGAAGCCTGAAGAAGACCAGAAGAAAATAAGGACATCTCCATGACCATCAAGGAATGGACCCGGACGTACGCCAAGGTTGCGCCCGCGTCGACGGTGCTCGTGCTCTTGTGCACGGCAGCATGGATTATCTCAGCCATCCAGGCGCGTTCGATTTCGGGTGCCTACTACGACTCGGAGTTGGCAACAGAGTGGACGCTGTGGGGGCCTGCGGTTCTTGCGGGCGGCGCCGATTGGTTGCGTCCCGTGACGTCCATGTTTATGCACCTGGATCTGGGCCACCTCGCGGTCAATATGATCTTCCTCGTTCTCATTGGCAGGGAAGTGGAGCGATGGCTGGGCAGCGCGCTCTATACGGCGGCCTATGTGTGCGCGGGATTGGGCGGCAGTTTGGCCATCTTGTGGAATGCCTTCGACCAGCCGACAGTGGGAGCGTCCGGTGCACTCTACGGGCTTATGGCGCTCATGGTGGGGGTCTACCGGGCGAAGGGACTCGACCTGCGGGCGCCACTCTTCCTTATCGCTGCCAACGTTGTCTATACCGCTATGACACCGGGCGTCTCGCTGTGGGGGCACGTGGGCGGGCTCGTGACGGGGCTGGTGTTGTTGCCGTTCCTCCGGGCGCGCCGGGTGTGGGTGCGCTGGCTCGGTGTTTTTATTGTGGGGATCCTTGTGATTGCGGGGATTGGACTGCGAGCAGCAGTTTGGGGATAACCTCCGCGTGTTTTCCACGCGGACAAGTGTGCGAAATCTTTCCACATCAGTTATCCACATTGTGGATAACTACATTTTTGTAATTTACCGAACATCCGAACGGAGTTTTCCCTGATCGCGCAGGGTGCAGAGTCGGGTGTGGGAAAAATACCACAGTGTGAAAAGGGGAATTGGGGAATTCCACAGGGTGTGGAGAAACCTGTTGAATTCTACTATCCACACCTTTATCCCCAACCTGTGGATAACTTTTCCTGCACCGTGTGGAAAGTGTGAAAATGCCCCCGTCCCACAAAAACACATTCTTGTAATTTGACTGTTGCACGCACCGTGTCAAGCCCCGTGTTTTCTAGAGGGTAGTTTTCTGGTTTTGGGTTAGGTCAGGCGACTATGTTCGTGGTGGAGAGTGCGTTCCAGTAGGCGGTCTCGTAGTCGACGGGGCTGGTGTGGCCCAGGGCTGAGTGGAGTCGGTGGTTGTTGTACCAGCCGACCCAGTTGGTGATGGCTTTCTCGGTTTCGTCGAGTGTGGTGAAGCCTGTGGGGTGGATGCTGACGTTGTGGATGCATTCTCCCTTGTAGAGGCTGTTTATGGCCTCTGCTAGGGCATTGTCATAGGAGTCGCAGTATTGGACCCCTCGGTCACTGTGGTGAATAAGCTGGTCAACACGCTGGTCCTGCCGGAGCCGGGAGGGCGTCTGATGGTTTGTGTGTGGAGTTCCATTCCGCATAAGCAGACAAGCCAGAATGACTACTATGGTACGACGAGACTCGGCCGATAAGGCTAAGATTGATGCGATTGAGGAAAGTTGCTTGCTAACCCGGAAATCGCGAAGCTGTTTGACGAACTAGGCACGTCGCCGACGGACGCCGACCACAGCCGCGAGCGCAGCGGCCCCCAGCAAGGCGAGGGGAATCACGGTTGCCAGGGGGGGGAAGCCGGTACGGTCATTGGTGTGCGGCCGGTCGAGCGGTCGTAGGCGGCGCGCGCAGTAGCTGCAAGTAGCACATCAACCTGTGACGCTAAACAAATAGCTATAGGAATTGCTATGTCACTAGCTATTTGCATTGCTATGTTTTGTCTTCACCGGCAGTAGCCGAAGTTGGTCAGCCCAATCGGAAGTAAGTATATCGGACTATACTTGAAAGTGTTTAGTTTGCTATACTATCGTTGTGACGAAGCGGAAAGACATTCTTAAAAACATCGCCGACTTTGCAAAAAGAACGGGTCAAACGCTCACGATTAAAGAGGGCGGTAACCATACTCGAATCTGGGTTGGCGAGAAGTACACCACCGTGGGGCGCCATAAGGAGATTGACAATCTCATGGCTCGTAAAATCTACAAGCAAATCGGAATGGAACAGTAGGACATGAATACGTTTACTGCCTGTGTTGAGCGCGGCGAGAACTGGTGGGTTGCCCAGCTAGTCGAAGACCCTGGCGTTATCGTTCAGGCGCGTCGTCTTGACCAGATTCAAGAAGAAATCCGTGACGCTCTCGCCCTTTTCCCGGAGCTTACCGATTCGCCCGAAACAGCTATCGTTCATCTTGACCTTGTTGGTGAAGTAGAGCAACAAGCTCAAGCTACCCGCGACCAACTTGCCGCCATCCGCGAGCGTGAAGCTCATGAGCTTGCCAATATGTCGCAACATGCTCGGCGGCTAGCGGATGGTGGGTACAACTACCGCGATATCGCCTACCTTCTTGGCATCACCTACGGCAGGGTGGGGCAAATACTCAAAGCGAAAACCAGCACTGCCTAAGTATGCGCGGCAGCTGCAAGCAGCAGGAGTACTCCGTGGCTTGGCCGCTTCGCGTCTGGAGAGTGGTGGTGGTTTGTGTATTTTTGCGGTTTGGGGTGGATGATTCGTATTTGTGGCGACGCTTCAGCTCACACCATGAGCCACTGGGACGGTGAGGAGAGAGGGGGCATCGGAAAGCACAAAAAGGCGCCCTGGGTTTCCCAGGGCGCCGTGAGAGGGCAGGGAGGCGGTTAGCGCCAGCCCATCGTCATGAGGAGGCCGACGATGGCGAGGCCGAAGCCGATGCCATAGTTCCAGGGGCCGAGCTCGGCCATGAACGAGATATCCTCGCCGGCGAGGTAGTTGACGATGATCCAGGCGAGGCCGAGGATCATGAGGCCCAGCATGAGGACGATGTACCACTTTGGTGTGCCCTCGTTATTGATTTTGACCGGGGTGCGGTTGGCTGAGGTGCTCGTGACCTGAGGGGTCGAGCTCTTCGAAACCTTAGACTTCGGCATGGTGTACCTTCACTTTGATGTGCGGTGGGAGTTATTTCCTTGAATACGACTACTGTACCAGCAGCTTTAGCTCACGCTTAGCGGCCACCATTCGTAACCGAGTTGAAGGCGTTGCCCAAATCGCTGAGGAACTTCCATTCGCGGATTTGGATATCGGCGTCCTTACGGATGGTTTGGCCAGACTGGGCGGAGGACCATGCGATGCGGCCAGCGTCCGTGGGCACCGGCGTGTTGACGACCTCGCCCTTGGTGAACGAACCGGTCCAGCCCAACTGCTTGAGGGCCGACTTGGCATCGGACTCCGTCATGCGGACGAGATCGGGCACCGCAATGAGCATGCCGTTGGAGACCTGGAGGGTGATGGTGTCGCCCGCCTTGGCGTTCGACGTATCCGGCATGGAGAGCACCGTGCCTTCCGGCTTGGTGGAGTCGACCATCTGGATCTGAACCTTGAGATCCTGGCCCTCGAGGGTGGACTTGGCGTCCTCGACGTTGAGGCCCTTTATATCCGGAACGGAGACATCCTCCGGGCCGGTAGACACGGTGATGCGGACCTTGGAACCCTTGGACAGCTGGGATCCACCCGCGGGGTTCTGCGAGATGATCTGGCCCGTAGGGATGTCTTTATTGGATTCCTCGGTGACGGTGTCATCGAGCTCCAGGCCTGCGTCCGTGAGGGCTTGGGTGGCCTCGTCGACGTTCATGCCCGTGATATCCGGAACGTCCGTGATCTCCTTGCCGGAGGACACGGTGAGGATGACCGTGGAGTTCTTTTGCAACTCCGAGCCTGCCGCAGGGTTGATGCGGATGGCGCGGTCGCGCGCGACGTCGTCATTCGGCTCTTGGTTTACCTGGACGAGCAGGCCCATCTCCTCGAGTTCCTTGACGACCTCGGCGCGGGGGCGGTTCTCGACCTCGGGGATGATGACCATGTTTGCCTGGCGCGCGGCCTCGGCGCGGCGGTCAGCTTCTTGCTGCTTGAGGTCCCGGGAGTTCTGGTAAAAGTCCCAGCCGAAGTAGCCCACGGTTCCGATGAGCGCGGCGGCGAGCAGAGCAGCCAGCCACTTGAGGCCGGAGCCAGACTTCTCAGTGCCCGTGGGGCGCGTCGAAGCGACCGGCGCGTGCGTGATCGTCGTCGGTGCGTCGTCTTCTGCGGAAATGTGCGTGCGCGCGGCTTGGGTGACGGCGCCGCGGGAGAGGCGCTCGAGATCGCCGGCCATCTCCCATGCGGACTGGTAACGGTCTGCCGGGTGCTTGGCCATGGCGGTGAGCACGACGGCGTCGATATTGACGCGCTGGGTGGGGGAGAGTTCCTCGATGTACTCGGACGGCGGAACCGGATCCTCCTGGACGTGCTGGTAGGCGACGGCGAAGGGGGTCTCACCTT
Source organism: Corynebacterium phoceense (assembly GCF_900092335.1). Classification (GTDB taxonomy): domain Bacteria; phylum Actinomycetota; class Actinomycetes; order Mycobacteriales; family Mycobacteriaceae; genus Corynebacterium; species Corynebacterium phoceense. Next base: position 729,922 of record NZ_LT596207.1, on the reverse strand, counting down.
CAAAGGGCGTGCGGCCGGTGACGGACTCGTAGAGCACGCAGCCGAGCGCGTAGACATCGGAGCGGGCGTCCGCCGTCTTGCCGCGGGCCTGCTCCGGCGAGAGGTATTGCGCGGTGCCGATGACAGCGGAGGTCTGCGTCATGGCGGACGTCGAGTCATCGAGGGCACGAGCGATGCCGAAATCCATGACCTTCACCTGGCCGGTGTTGGTGAGCATGATATTCGCCGGCTTGACGTCGCGGTGGATAATGCCGGCCTCGTGGGAGGCCTGGAGCGCGTCCGCGACCGGCTTGAGGATTTCCGCAGCCTCCTCCGGGGTCATGGGGCCGTCTTCGGTGATGATGTCGCGCAGCGTGCGGCCGTTGACGCGTTCCATCACGATGTACGGGATGGCAACATTGGAGGACATGTCCTCGCCGGTGTCGAAGACCTGCACGATATTGGGATGATTGAGCTTGCCGGAGTTCTGGGCCTCTCGGCGGAAGCGCTCACGGAAGTTGACGTCCCGTGCCATTTCGGGGCGCAGCATCTTTACCGCTACGCTGCGGCCGAGGCTCGTGTCCTCGGCGGCGTACACCTCCGACATGCCGCCGGAGCCGATGACCTCGCCAAGCGAATAACGGTCATTGAGCATTACTTCTGCATACCTTCCTGACAAGTTCCTTAACGGTGACTTGCCATATTAAAGAGTCGCGCTGGGGTTTGTTGCGAAATGCGTCGGGTTAACGCTTAAAGAGTCTAATGGGTTGACCTCAGTTTCCACGGTATTGGGAGCCTCCGTGGTTGTGGGAGCTTGCGTGGTGAACTCGGGTTGTTCCTCCTGCGTCGTTTCATCCACGGGAGCGGGCGGCTTCTGCTCTTCCTCCGCAGGCGGCTCAGCCGGAGCCTTCGTCTCCGTCACGGTGGGTGCCTCGTGCGTGCGGTGTGTGGGCGTGCGTTGGGACTTGGTCGGTGCTGCCGGAGCCGTGGAGCGATCAGGTTGCTCGTCTTCCGTCGACGAAACGGTTTCCGTGACGACGATGGGATCTGCGGAGGTCGGCTCTGTTGATTCGCCGTCGTCACCGCCGGTGAGTGCCGTCGCTGCCCAAATGCCGCCGCCGAGGAGGGCAGCGGCGCCGAGGATCCAGGGGAGGATGGGCTTTTTCTCTGAGACCGCGACTGCGGCCGGTTGCGTCGTGGTGGGCTGCGCCGCATTGGCGAGCATCTCCGTCGACGCGGTGGGTGAGGGCGGCTCGGCGATATCGGGAACCGGAGCGCCGGCCGGCTCGGGTGGACGCTTGCCAAAACGAACCTGGGAGATGGCGAGCGCGAACTCGTTGCCATCCGCGTAGCGGCGCGCGGCGTCCTTGCGCAGCGCGATGCCGATGAGCTCGCGGGCCTGCGCGGAAATTGTGGTGGGCAGCGGCTCAGCGACCTTGGAAATGTGGGCGAGCGCGACGGACACCGACGAGTCGCCCGAGAAGGGCCGCTTGCCAGAGAGCATCTCGTAGCCGACGACGCCGAGCGAGTAGACGTCCGAGGCCGGGGACACTGCGTGGCCTTGGGCTTGCTCCGGGGAGACGTACTGCGCGGTGCCCACGACCATGCCGGTGCGGGTGAGCGGGACAGCGGCCGCGGCCTTCGCGATGCCGAAGTCGGTGACCTTCACCTGGCCGTTTTGCGTGATGAGCAGGTTGCCTGGCTTGATGTCGCGGTGGACCATGCCCATGCGATGGATCACGGAGAGACCGTGCGCGGCCTGTTCCATGACGTCGAGGGCGAGTGCCTCGGGCAGCGCGCCTTCGCGGGCAAGGAGGTCCGCGAGGGACTCGCCGCGGACGTATTCGAGCGCCATGAAGCAGAACATGGCGCCGTTCGTGTCCTTGAGCTCCCGGTAGTCGTAGGTGGCGACGACGTTGTCCGAGTCGATCTGCTGGGCGGACTGTGCCTCGTTGCGGAAGCGGCCGAGAAATTCTTTGTTGTCCGAGAATTCCGGGCGCAGCACCTTGATGGCGACCTCGCGCTGGTGGACGTTGTCATCCGCGAGCCACACGGTGGACATACCGCCGTGGCCGATGACCCACTGGAGGGTGTAATCGGAGCCGATGAGCTCTTGCAAGCGTTCCTGTTCCATGGGCGACTAGCCCTCCGTTCCGGTGTAAGCGCGCAGGATTGCGCGGCCGATGGGGGACGAGACTTGGCCGCCGGTGGCGCCCTCGCCGAGGTGGCCGCCGTCCTTGACGACGACGGCGACGGCGATGTCCTTCTCCGGGTCGTAGGCGACGTACCAGACGTGCGGGGGAAGTCCATCTCCGTGCTCGGCCGTGCCCGTCTTCGAGGCAAAACCGTTGCCGTCATAGCCGTAGGTGGCCTGCTCAGAGCCGAACATGAGGTCCTGGATGGTTGCGGCGGTCTCCTCGGAAATGGCGGTGGCGGCGGCCTTGGGGTTGGGGGCGGGGGCGTCTTCCCTCTGGGCGGTGGGCACNGGCAAAACCGTTGCCGTCATAGCCGTAGGTGGCCTGCTCAGAGCCGAACATGAGGTCCTGGATGGTTGCGGCGGTCTCCTCGGAAATGGCGGTGGCGGCGACCTTGGGCTTGGTGACGGTGACGTCTTCCATCTGGGCGTTGGTCACCTTGTTGACGAGGTACGGCGTCATGCGCACACCCTTGTTGGCGATGGTGGAGGCCATGCTTGCCGCTTGGAGCGCGGACATGGTGACGTCGCGCTGGCCGATGGCGGACTGCGCGGTGGCGGAGGCATCCGCGAGATCGCCCAGCGTGCCGGAGGACATGTCGACACCCAAGTCATAGTCCTGGCCCACGCCGAAAGCGTCTGCGTACTTGCGCAGTTCGTCCGCGCCGATGGACTCGCTCATCTCCACAAACGCGGTATTGCACGACAGGGAGAAGGCGGTGCGCAGCGTGACCTGCGCGGAGCCGCCGCACATCTGGTTGCCGTAGTTGGTCAGCGTCGTCACGTTGTCGGGTAGCGTGATCGAATTTTGGCCCGTGAGCGTCGAGTCCGGCGTGAAGCCGTTGTTGAGTCCCGCGGCCGAGGTGATGATTTTAAAGATCGATCCGGGAGGCAGTGTCTCCTGCGTCGCGTGGTTGATGAGCGGGTTGCCAGGTTGCTCCTGGAGCTGCGCCCACGTGTCCGCGCCGGTGTCCTCGTTGGTGACGTCCGCGGCGGAATAGCTCGGCGAGGACGCGAGCGCGAGGATCTTGCCGGTCGAGGGCTGGAGGGCCACGGCCGCACCGTTGTAGCCAGCGTTCGTGAGCTGGTCGTACGCGAACTGCTGGAGCTGCGGGTCGATGGTGACCTCGACGTTCGCGCCGAGCGGCTGCTTGCCGGAGAGCTGGTCGAGCCAGTTCTGGCCCATGAGTGAGTCGTCCGTACCGTTCAAGACGTTGTTATACGAGGACTCGAGTCCCGAGGCGCCGAACTGCGAGGACAGGTAGCCCGTGACGGGCGAGTAGGCTGCCGATGCCGCCGGGTAGCTGCGGGTATAAATTCCCTCCGCGTCCGCAGTGGACTGGGCGAGCACGGTGCCGCCGGAGTAGATCTGCCCGCGCGGGGTGGTCTGCATTTCGTAGAAGCCACGCAGGTTCTTGGGGTTATCCGCATACTTCTCATCGGAGAAAGCCTGGACGACGGTGAGCCGCACGAGCAGGATGGCGGTCAACAGGATTGCAAAGATCGCAGCGAGCCGGATCGACTTGTTCATCGGTGTGCCTCCTGGACGGCCGGGAACATGGACGTATCGCTGGACTGCGCTGCGGTGTGCTCGACCGCGGGCCTGCGTGCGGAATTGGAGATGCGCAGCAGGATGCCCAGCAAGATGTAGTTAGCCATGAGAGAGGAGCCGCCCGCGGACATGAACGGGGTCGTGAGACCCGTCATGGGCAGGAGTGCGGAGATGCCGCCGGTGACGACGAAGACCTGGATGGCGATGGTGAGCGCGAGGCCCGCCGCGACGAGCTTGCCGTACGTGTCGCGCACGCGCAGCGCCGTGTGGAAGCCGCGGGAGCACAGTATGCCGAAGAGGATGAGCACCGCGCCGAGACCGATGAGACCGAACTCCTCGCCGATGCCCGCGAGGATGAAGTCCGAGTGCGCCACGGGGACGATTTCCGGGTGACCTTGGCCCAGACCCGTGCCGGTGATGCCGCCGGAGGACATGCCAAACAGCGCCTGCGAGAGCTGGTATCCGCCGGAATCATAATTGCCCAAAGGATCCAAGAAGTTGGAGAAACGGTTCTGGATCTTGTCCGAGATTTGGTAGATGCCGTAGGCGCCGATGGCGACCAGGAAGAGACCGATGGCCAGCCACGAGACGCGGCCGGTGGCCATGTACAGCATGCCCAGCACCGTCGAGAAGAGGAGCAAGGCCGGACCAAAGTCGTTGGAGATGCCCATGATGGCAATCGCGATGGCCCACACCACGAGGATGGGCGCGAGATCGCGCAGGCGCGGGAGCGAGACGCCGAGGAACTTATAGCCCGCCACGGTAAACAGGGAGCGCTTCTGCGTGAGCAGCATGGCGAAGAACAAGATGAGCAGGATCTTCGACAGCTCGCCCGGCTGCAAGGAGAAGGGCCCCAGCCACAGCCAGATGCGGGCTTCGGCATCCGGCGGCTGCGGCCACACGAGCGGCAGGGCGAGAAGGATAAGACCGAGCGCACCCAAGATGTAGGAGTATCGCGTGAGCGATTTGTGGTCGCGGAGGAGCACGAGGACGAGGACAAAGAGCACGATGCCCGCGATGGTCCACATGATTTGGCGCGACGCGAGTCCCCAGCCATTGGCGAGGTCGAGGCGTGCAAGCATGATAAGCCCCATGCCGTTGAGCAGGGCGACGATGGGCAGCATGATTTGGTCCGCCCACGGCGCGAGGAAGCTGAGCGCTATGTGTGCGACGGCGAAGACGCCCACGAAGCCGCCAATGAGATAGAACAGTTCCGTGGTGAGTGAATTGCCTTGAGAGAGTTCGAGAGCGACGAGAATAAAGGAGAATACGACCGTGGCGAGGAGCAGCAGCCCCAGCTCGGTCCCGCGAAAACGGGCCTTCATTTACTTCACCTCCCGGCAGTTAACTCCCGGTTCAGATTGGATTGTGGATGTGGGCGACGGAGCCGCCGATGACGACGGCTGAGCAGACGAAGCAGCGGACGGCGCAGCAGACGTGGTAGCCGACGGGGTGGCCGAGGCCGAGCGCTTGGGGGCATCGGCAGGCTTTGTCGACGCCTCGCACACCGGCAGGGTCTTCTCCGCCAGGCGCACGAGCTGTCCCTGTACCTCGTCATAGGAGCCGGCGCCGAGGTTGGCCGCCGCGCTGCGCTCCGAGGCCGGAAGGGCCTCGAGCGTGAACGGGGAAAAATCGCCCGTGCAGTCTGCCGTCCTGAGCCCCAGCTCACCCTTCTCGTTGAGGCAGGCGTGCTGGTAGGTGGAGTGCAGCGCGCGGCCGAAGAGCTCGAAGTCCGTGCCCTGCTGGACGGTGATCTCTCCGTCCGTGGCGACGTAGTAGCGGTCCGTCATGGCGTTCTTCGCCCACAGGCCGGCGGCGACGACGGCGATGAGGACGACGAGGATGGACGAGACCACGATCCAGCCGAGTTTGCCCCGTGGGGCAGGCTCCGAATCCTCGGAGCCCCCCTCACCGTCCTTATCGCCGACATGCGCCATGGTCTGTGCGGTGGTCGACGGGACGGCGCGGTTAAGCTTCGCCGCCCGCGAGGCCGCGGAATCCGGATGCGTGGGCTCCGGCAGCTCGCCGGCGATAGCGCCCACGAGGTGCGGGGACGAAGCTTCGCTGGAGCCCTCCACGACCTCGGCGATAACGACCGTCACGTTGTCCGGGCCGCCGGAACGCAGCGCGAGCTCGACGAGCATCTGTGCGGCATCCTCCACGCTGCCCTGCTTGAGCGCGGACTCGATGGTGGTCGCCGTGACGGGATCCGACAGGCCGTCGGAGCACAGGAGAAGGCGGTCGCCGACCTTGGCGTCGAGCATAAACAGCGTGGGCTCGACGTCGTGGCCGGTATACGCCTTCAAAATCAGGGACTTTTGCGGGTGCGACGAGACGTCCGCCGGGTCGAGCTTGCCCTGGTCCACGAGCGACTGGACGAAGGTGTCGTCCTTCGTAATCTGCTCGATCTTGCCGTCACGCAGACGGTAGCCACGGGAGTCACCCACGTGGATGACGCCGAACTCGGAGCCGTTGAACATGAGCGCGCTGAGCGTCGTACCCATGCCCTCGGTCTCTGGGTGCTCGTCGACGTGGCGCTTGATGTCCACGTTCGCATCGCGGGCGCTTGCGGCCAGGATCGACAGCATATCGTTGTCGCCCGGGTCCTTATCAATCCGCTCGAGGCGCGTGATCATGAGCTGCGAGGCGACCTCGCCGGCCGCGTGGCCGCCCATGCCGTCCGCGAGTGCGAGCAGCCACGTGCCGCCGTATGCGGAGTCCTCGTTATTGCCGCGGACGAGGCCGCGGTCGGAGAGGGCCGTTACTTTGAGTTTCATGGCATCAGCCTTACTGTGGTTCGACCCATCTTGATATCCGTGCCCACGCCCACGCGTTCGGGCTGGTCAATGCGCACGCCGTTGACGAACGTGCCATTGCGGGACTCCAAATCTTCCACGAACCAGTCGGAGCCGCGGCGGAAAAGCCGCGAATGCCGTGCGGACGAGTAATCATCGCCCGTCACGAAGTCGCACTCGTTGGCGCGGCCCAGCACCAGGTCCTCGAGCGTGCCTAGCGCCATGTGGGAGCCCTGCAGCGGGCCCTCCACGATGGAGATCTGGTGCGCCGCCTCCTTGCGGTGCGGCGTGCGCGCCGGGCTTGCCGATGCCGTCACGGCCGCCGCCTTGTTCGCGTCACGGCGCATGGCATTGAGGGCTACCAGGATAAAAATCCATAGCAGCGCCAGGATTGCGATGCGCAGTCCGAGCAATACAACGGAGGACACGTGGTGCCGCCTTCCTGGAAGTTGAAGAAAATCTAGTTATCGAGACCCGTGATACGGACCTCGATGTGCGAATGCCCCATAGTAATCACATCGCCGTCAGCGAGAAGCCAGTTTTCAATGGGGGTGTCGTTGACGGTCGTGCCGTTCGTCGACTGCAGATCGACGAGCACCGCGTCCTGGCCGTTCCACGTGATTTCCGCGTGCTGACGGGAGACACCGGTATCGGGCAGGCGCAGGTCCGCGTCCGTGGAGCGGCCGATAATATTCGAGCCCTCGTGCACTTGGTACGTGCGCGAGGAGCCGTCCTGCAGCAGCAGGTTGACGCTCGGGCCGCTGCCGGGATTGTCCGGCATGCGCGCGGCACGGAATGCCGTGGTTGCGGCTTCGGGATTGTTGTACTGATCAGTCATCTCGTCCTCCTGAGAGTCGCCCTCCTGCGGGGTGGGCTCGTGGAAAATGGCGTCGTAACCGGTTTCCTCGCCCGGCTCGTGGTCAATAAAAGAAGACACGCGCAGCTGTCCCGTGCGTAGTCCCGACTCCTCCGCGATGCGGACGATGACGGGTCCGGCGAGCGCCCAGCCTTTGTTGCGCATGAAGCGCCCCAGCTGGTCCGCCAAGAGCTCGGGAAGGTCAGCGTCGCGCGACAAGTTCTCAATATCCTTGGAGCTCACCGCGACGGTGACCACGTTGGGTCCGTAGAGCAACCCGTCGTCGCCGCGCGTGAGATTGTCCTGGGCTTCCTGCTTGAGGAGCTCCTCGATCTCTGCGGGGACGACGCGGCCGCCAAAGACGAACGCCATGCCGTTGTCGAGTCCGCGCTGCATGGCGGAGTCAAGCTTTGCGAGCCTGCCCATGATTCCCATTGGCGCGGACCTCCTTTACCACTGTGACTTGTAATGGATTATCAAATAACGTGCCTAAGTATAGGGGCAATGGGCAGATCCAACGAAGAACCGTGCGGACACGCTGGGGATTTTTTGGTCTGTGCCTGCGGATTTGTTAAAAACACTAACCCCCGTGCTATCTTTATTTAGTCGCCAAGACATATCAAAACCCTGCCCGGGTGGCGGAATTGGCAGACGCGCTGGCTTCAGGTGCCAGTGTCCTTATAGGACGTGCGGGTTCAAGTCCCGCCCCGGGCACAGTGAGCAGTTGAACAAACTGCACCGCCGGAAGTAATAAACTCGAAAGGGTTTGTGACCTCCGGTTTCTTTGTTTTTCTGAACTTGAGCGGTCGAGGATTGCAAGTGTGGGGATTTACATCCTAACTCCCGCTCTCAAGTTTAAGGGGCCAAGGCGTGGGGTTTAGCCAAAGCAACTAAGGGGCTATGCGATAAAATATGTGTCTTGGGCTTCTACCCCGTGTCGGGGTTTAGGTTCCTAGTCATCCTTTTTGTACGGCTAGGTTGTGGCTGTAGTCGGTTGGGATAGTGTTGCCGTAGAGGGCTGGCCGGCTCTAATCGGCCCGCCCTCAAGGCAAAGAAAAGCACCGGAGCTAGCATTCCCCTCAATGGAATTCCGCGCGGCGTTGAAAGTCACTTTGAAAAATCACCAGTTCAGCTGCGTCGACACAGATGGTTCTGTCCATACTGAAGGCAACTAAGTCATTGTGGGGCCGCGTCTCCTGCTGTGCCAGAGTGAACCGGTTATGTTCTCTTTCAGTTCGTGACCGCCGAACAGCACTGGGGGCACGATTCTATCGGATTTCGTATATTAATCTAGCTGACCAAAGGCGCGGGCAAGAGCGAGAGCGAGGACGGTTCTATCGGAAGCCTTCATCTTGCGCAGTAGGACGGACACATGGTTCTTTACGGTGCCTTCGGCCAAGTAGAGAATTTCAGCGATTTCCTTGTTGTTTTTTCCTTCCGCAACGAGGGTCGCGACTTTGCGCTCTGCACGCGTCAAAGTGGTGACTCCCTCCACGGACGCAGGCTGTTTGGATGATGGACTGCAGCTCGCGTTTGTTGACCGGTGCAGCATACGGGCAATACGGGGATCGAGAACGATGCCGCCGTTGGCGGCCGCATCGATCGCTTCCGCGAGATGATTGGCATCGATATCTTTGAGTAGATAGCCTGCAGCACCAGCATCGATGAGTGAGCGGACCAGTGTGGCGTCGTCAAAGGTGGTGAGAACCAGTACGGGAACATGAGGGTAATGCGTCGCACACTCGCGTACGACAGCGAGCCCATCGAAGCCAGGCATGACCGCATCAGTGACGACAATGTCGGGTGCAAAAGCATCGATAAGCGAGCCCACCTTTTTTCCATCAGTAGTAGTTGCGACGACTTCGCACTCGTCAATGGTGTCGAAAATTAAGGTGAGGCCGCGGAGAAGTAGCTCATGGTCATCGATGAGAATTACTCGGTTAGTCATACGTTGATCTGTCCTTCTGTTGGCAGTTAGTTACAGGCAGCTCTATACAGAGAAGAAATCCATCAGCAATTCCCCCGTGCCCCAAAACGTGGACTCGTCCGCCAAGCGCTTCGGCGCGTTCTTGTAGCGAGCGAATACCAAAGCCAGCCTTCGAGTCATCAGAACCTACACCGTTGTCAGAAACTGATAGAGTGATGGCGTTAAGATCGCTGTCAAAATTCACGGACATGCGTGCCGTGGTGGTGCTTGCACTGTGTCGGACCACATTGGTTAAGGCCTCCTGTGCCGCAGCGAGAAGAAAATTCTCCGCGGGAGGCGCGAGTTCTGGGGCGTTTGATGCTACTTCTACCTCAACGGTCAGTGCGGTAGAAGAAAAGGAGTTTCCTAACGCAGTCAGTGCGTCATAAAATCCTTCGGATTCTAAACGAATAGGGTGGAGAGCTCGCACGACTGTGCGCATATCGTCGAGAGCGGCAATTGTTGTTTCGCGCGCATGGGCGATCTCTTCGGTGGCACGTTGTGGGTTCTTCGCTATCATGCGTTGGGAAAAATCTAAGCTCATGCTGATGGCCGTGAGCCGATGTCCTAAACCATCATGCAGAGCTGCTGCAATGCGTCCGCGTTCTTCTGAGAGTGTGAGTTCACGGGCGGTCTCGATAGAGTGCCGTAACTGTTCATTGGCGTCGGCGAGTTCCGCAGCTCGGTGGGTCTTCTCTACAGCATCGGTGGCTGCCGTACGGGCGAGGCGTGCAAGAAAGACACCGATTGCTATCAGCGAGAACGACGCTAGAGTTTCGGTAATAATTCTGCCAAGGCTTGAGCCGGAGACGACATGAACTCCGGCCACGGTTAAGACAGGGATCAGACCGTAGATGATTCCAGCACGCAACGACTGGACAATGACTACGGCCACGACCCCAAGCCAGATTACTACCAGCGAGGATGAGTTATCTGCGGTGAGGAATACAACTAGGGCTGACGCAGCGAAGCACCACGTAGCCGCAATGAGAGGCAGGCGCTTTTTTACCGCGTGCGACCACCAGACTTCAGAGCCAAGGTAAAGCGCCAGGGCAACGAGTTGGGGGATCATGGCCTGGGGAGTATCCCAGCGAACAATAGCGAGAACCATGAACACCGCTACCGGGCTGAAGAAAGCTAGAAATGGCTGCACAAGCATGGCGACGTCATGTGTCGACGCAACATACGTAGACGGAGCAATGTGGCGAGCTCGGGAGGGCATAGGTCTAATCCTAGACCGGCCGACCCATGACGCGGGTCATGTATTTTGCGACCTGAAGTAATGACGGGAGACACTTAAAAGCAGCGCGCAGTAGCTGTAATTTTCCAGGCATGAACAAACTTCCATTGTCTCTTTCCCCACGTCTTCCATTGAACTGGTGGGGACTCCTAGTTCGCGTCATTGCCGCATTTGTCATGCTTATGGCTTCTAATATGGTGCGTGTTCCGCTGCACCAGCTACCCATTGCGAAGCGAGACGACGCTGCGGGTATCGGAGCTAATGCTGCAATCTTTCTGCTGACCCCGATCGTTGTTGTGATCATGCTGTGGGGATGGATGCGGTTTGTTGAGAGGCGACAACTGCGGGCGATCGGACTTTTTGATATTTCGAAGATCCTCCCTGGAATTCTCGGTGGCACAGCTATCGTCGCAGTACCGATGGCAGTTGGCTGGGTTTTCTTATCGCTATTCTCGGAGCCTGAGGCACAGCACGATGCGGTCCCCAGCTCCGGTTCAGTGGGAGTGATAGTGGCTGGTGTCGTCTATGTTTTAGTGCGTTCTTATCTCCTGCAGGGTATCCCAGAGGAATTGATTTATCGTGGATGGCTGTTTTCTACTACAGCTCAGCGACCCATATTCACGGTAGTGTGGACGACTTTGGCTTTTACTTTTCCGCATCTCTCCTCCTCGGGTGGGCAGCAAAGCACAACAGATTTTCTCTTGTACCTCGTTCTTCCTCTCGGCATGGCGGTTCTCGCCGGCGCAATGGTTGTGTGGAAGAAAAGCGTATGGTGGGCGGCCGGTACACATGGTGGCATGCATGCGGTGATGGCCGTGTTGGCAATCCTCTTTCCCGTGGCCCTCGATTCGACGGCGTGGATCATACTCGGCGTAACGCAGCTTGTTACGGGGTTTGCCCTACTGGCGTGGTGGCATTCGAGAAAGAAGAGGCCTTAGATTTCCCTTTGAGAATGCTGCATGGTTTGTGTGTCGAGCGAATGCTGGACCTAGCGCTGAAGGAAAGATAGTTAGCGTTGAGTATTAGTCCTTGGATGTTCACCTGTGTGCCTTGTTTAAAAAGCCCACGGGGCATGGTAGAGGTTACGAATACGCGCTACCCGCCAACAGTGCCGCCAGGCACCTGCAGGCAGTACAGACGGAGTTGCCTGCTCTTCTCGCCGGAAAATTACTGTTGAATCAAGGAATCATCATCTTTTTCAAACGGGAACTTTGGCTTTCGGTCTTGTTTTCTGCTGGCCATTGAGAGTGTCACGGACGGTGCGGCCCAGCCGGTCGAGGGTGTGGACGACAATGACATCTCCCGCGCGGGCTTGCTGGAGTCCGGGCCGATTCGTGGTGGATCCGGATTTCTTGTCGACGTAGATGTATTTATCCGCAACATCTTCTTTACGGAGCGCGTCGATCTGACGGTCGAGGTCTTGTTTTGCGGTGGAAACCCGGGCGTTACCAATATCCATGACCCACAGCGTGCCGGAAGTCTATTCTGCAGCAGGTTTTGCGAGTCAATTCGTTGGAATAGCTTGTGGAACAGTCCTCTCCTGGGGCTGTGTATTTTCTATTGGTTTCATTAAGGGTGTCTCACTTCCTTGGAAGTGGGACACCCTGATCGGTACGTGGGCCGCCACTGGCCTGGGCCGGAAGCTGCCGGCAATAGCCCTCACCTTTAAATCACGTCGGGAACACCGCCAACTAGGCGGCCGCTTCCTTCCTGCGCAGTGAAGGCCTCAGCCTGAAAGTGCAGACGACCTCTAGCAACAACGCCATCCCATGTTGAAGTTAGTTCAGCAACAACTGTATAGTTCAGCACATGCTGACTATTGCTTCTCGACTAGACGTGATGAACCGGTTGGGTCGGGCCATGGCGGATCCGACTCGTTCCCGCATTCTCCTGGCGCTGCTGGAGGGACCGGCCTACCCGGCCGCTCTCGCCCAGGATCTGGAACTGACGCGCTCGAACGTGTCGAACCATCTCGCTTGCCTGAGGGACTGCGGAATTGTTGTCGCCGAACCGCAGGGGCGACAGACCCGCTACGAGATCGTTGATGCTCATCTGGCGCAGGCGTTGAACGCGTTGCTGGATACCACCCTGGCCGTCGATGACAACGTCGAATGCATCGACGCCGGATGCGCCGTACCTGGGTGTGTCACTGGACAGGAGAGTGCGTAGTGGTAACCGGTCTACTGTCGGCGATTGGTCTGTTTATCGCCACCAATATCGACGACATCATTGTGCTCTCGCTGTTTTTTGCCCGCGGGGCGGGGCAAAAAGGGACCACGCTTCGGATTCTGGCTGGGCAGTACCTCGGCTTCATGGGCATCCTCGCGGCCGCAGTCCTGGTCATGCTGGGGGCAGGAGCATTCCTACCTGCTGAGGCGATCCCGTACTTCGGACTAATTCCCCTGGCCCTGGGACTATGGGCGGCCTGGCAGGCTTGGCGAAGCGATGATGACGACGATGATGATGCGAAGATCGCCGGGAAAAAGGTGGGTGTGATGACCGTCGCCGGTGTGACGTTTGCCAACGGTGGCGACAATATCGGCGTCTACGTTCCGGTCTTCCTCAACGTGGACACTGCCGACGTCATCATCTACTGCATCGTTTTCCTCGTCCTGGTGGCAGGCCTGGTCCTGCTGGCAAAGTTCGTGGCCACCCGCCCGCCCATCGCAGAAGTCCTTGAGCGCTGGGAGCACGTGCTGTTCCCGATCGTCCTGATCGGCCTGGGCATCTTCATCCTCATCAGCGGCGGCGCCTTCGGCCTCTAATAAGCCCATCCCGAGTGAACTGACCCCCATTTTCTGGACTGGGTTAATTCTAAATGGTTAGGGTCTTTGCGGGGGCCTGGTTCCGATACTGCATCGGGGCCAGGCCCTTGAATCGTTCTTGGAGGGTGCTGTTGCAAAGTTGGGCGGAGAGCAGCGAAGACTCAGTTTCTCATCCCCTGATGGCCGCTGCGGGTGGGCGTTGTCAGGCCGTCTCGAATATCCGGTTGACGATCACCGCGTCCGGGTTCGGTTGCCCGTGAGGGCAAACATCGTGCCTTGCCCTTTCCGCAAGGAGTGCATCGCTTCCATCCCTTTCAACGTCCGATGTGCAGATGTCCGGTTCTTAAACGCGCCTTTCGGCCCGAGGATCCGCTTCAGTCGACCATGGTCGCCTTCCAGGATGTTGTTGAGGTATTTCACCTGCCGGTGTTCCACTGTTGGCGGGCAGATTCCCTCTGACTTCAACTCGGCGATTGCCCTGGCTAGGGAGGGTGCTTTATCGGTGTTGATCACTCTGGGATACCCGGCTGGCGCATTGGATCTGAGGGTCTTGGCCAGGAAACGCTTCGCTGCGGCCACGTTCTGCTTCGGAGAGAGGTAAAAAGTCCAGGGTCTGGCCACCGGCGGTGATCGCCCGATAGAGGTAGCACCACCTGCCGCCGACTCGGATATAGATCTCATCCGCCCGCCAGGAACTGGCCTGCCAGTCAGGTAACGTGTCGGTACCACCGTGTTTGCTTGTCGAGCTCAGGGGCGTATTTCTGGCCCCAGCGGTAGATCGTGGTTTGATCGATTGGCACGCCCCGCGCGGTCATCATTTCCTCCAGATCGCGGTAGCTCACCCCGTAGTGGCAGTACCACCGCACTGCCCACAGAATGATGTCACGGGGAAATGACGACCGGAGAAGATACCCATGGCTGTGACTATTTCACGTCGCTCTTCCTACTGCCCCAACTTTGCAACAGCACCAATCGAAAGCGTATACGCAACCCCAACACCCGCCAGGGGTAGTTGGGAGGGTTGAGTGAAAAGGGTGCAAGAACGCGAATTGGTCGGATAAAACGCGTGAGATTTCCCAGTACATCATCTAAATTGAGCGCATGATTACTGTGATTCAACCGGACCCTAAGGTGACCGTCGACCGCTTTGGTCAGTGGCTTAAAGCGGGCTTTCGGATTGTTGAACTCTTCCGGAATCCGGTCCCGAGGATGGAGGAGTGTGCAGGGGGCATCGTCGTGCTGGGCGGCACGATGAACGCCGTGGAAGGGCCGGAGTGGCTGCCGGCTTTGCGGCAGTTGCTCGTGGATGCGGTGGATAAAGAGATTCCAGTTCTCGGGATCTGTCTCGGACACCAGGTTCTCGCCACAGCCTTCGGCGGCGAGGTCGCGGTGGGGACGGCGGACGCCAAGGAGGACGGGCCGTACGAGATCCGTGTGAACGACGCGGGTCAGGCGGATCCGGTCTTGCGCGTGCTCGGAGAGAGCGCCATCATGCCGGAGTCACACAATGATGCAGTGACGGTACTTCCGCCGAATGCGCAGCTCCTTGCATCGTCATCCCGGTGCGAGGTTCAGGCCATGCGGATCGGCTCGGCGGTATCTGTGCAGTTTCACCCGGAGGCCTCGCCTGCGACGATGGCGCGGTGGGCGGAGATGTCCGGCTTGGATGGAGCAGAGATGCAGCGTCGCATGGAGCTTGCCGATGCCCCCATCCGAGCCGCTGGCCAGGCTATCGCCGCCGCATTCTCAGCGGAATGCGGCGCTTAGAGGGGCGAGCGGCACGTGCGGGTTGGCGTGATCGACCCAGGCGAGCTCAACGATTTCGGCGGCCGGCTGGGCAATGATCGGCCGCGGGTACTCAAAGAGGTGCGCGAGGACGGTGTAGCCCGGCTCATTGGAGGCGGGCGCGGTGCGGGTGCCGAGGGGGACCAGGTCGCGCCTGTCGAGGTAGACGGTGAGTTCTTCGGCGACTTCGCGCACGGCGGCATCGGCAGGCTTTTCGTGGGCTTCGGGCTTGCCGCCGGGGAACTGGAAGGCGGTGGTGCCGCGCTTGCGGACCTGAAGGATGCGGCCGCGGGAGTCGCGGAAGATAACGGCGCTGACCTCGATGATGGGCATGGAGGCTAGTCTAGATCTCATGGAAATTGTGGGAGCTATCGACGCCGAAGGGCGCTGTGCTCATTGGCACAGCGCCCTCGATGTGGTGGCGAATAAGTGCGCCACCTGCGACACGTGGTTTGCCTGCGCGTGGTGTCACCCGGCGGACCATGCGTTTGGGCAGATGCCCTTAGACGAACCCGCCGTCATGTGTGGGGTCTGTGGGCATCAGATGACGTTCCACGAGTACGGGACGGAGTGTCCCTCGTGCGGTGCCCCGTTTAACCCCGGGTGCAAGCTGCATCCGGAGCTGTACTTCCAGGTCTCCGATTAGAAAGAGGACAGGTTGGCGAAGTCGCCAGCCTGAACCTTGGCGATGGCCGCCTGGATGAGCTGCGGGACGTTGGGAACGCGGACGGTGACGTTCGCGGCCGGGACCGGCACGTCGATGGTCGGCTGGCCGGCCTGGACGAACAGCGGGATGATGCGGGTGTTGTTCTGCGCCGGAGCCTGGTTGTTGTTTGCCGGGGCCGGGGTGTTCGACTGGTTGTTCGCCGGGGCCGGGGTAGTGGTGTTGTTCGTGGTGGTGTTGTTTGACTGCGTTCCGCCATTCGCCAGGTTGCAGCGGGCGATGGCCTCGTCGGCGCGGGAGATGGCGTCGCGGATCTGCGGGCCGCGGGAGTCGAAGGTGGCGACGGCGAGCGCCTGGCGCTTCTTGTTGTTGTAGTCCGTCGGGTTTGTGTAGTACTTCGCCGCCTGCTCACAGGAAATCTGGCCGGAAGGAACCTTGGCCAGGTAGTCATCGATGGCGTCAGCAGATGCTGCCGGAGCAGCGAGAGTGGCGGTCAGGCCGGCGGTGGCGGCGAACAGGGCAGCTTTACGTGCGATAGTCATGCGGGCCATTGTGTCACGAATGTGACGCATGTGAAAGACCTGTGTGAGCCCGTACGCTGGCCCTATTCGGCTTCACCTGGGGTTTGTGCGAACTTAGGAATTTACTGCCAGTTCCATTCCGAGGAACTTTTCGGTGACGCGGGCGTATGCCTGGACGGTGAGCTCGAGGTCTTCCAAGTGCAGGCACTCGTCGTGGCTATGGAGCTCCGCGTTGGCGGTCGCAAGGTCGCGTTCTGGCGCGTGGAGGGCAAAACCGTAGCCCACGCCGCCCAGGCGGCGTGCGACGCGGAGATCGGAACCGCCGGTCGCGAGCGTGGGGACGACGTCCTTGCCGGGGAAGAACTCACCGACGGTCTCGACGAGGGTGTCCCACAGCGGGCCCGTGGTCGGGGAGACCGTGGCGTCCTCGTTGATGAGGTGCTCGATCTCTACGTCGATATCGCCGATGGCGTCGCGGAGCATCTCGTCGACCTCGTTCTGAGTTTGTCCCGGTAGCGGACGGATATCCATTTCCAGGTACGCATGCGAGGGCAGCACATTGATGGCGCCACCAGCGCGCAGCACCGTCTGGGAGATGGTCGTGTGCGAAAACGCATGCGCGAACGCGGAGAGGTTGCCGAACGGGGAGAAGTCGCCTGAGTCGATGAGCTTCTCGGACTCGGGGTCGAACTTAAACGACTCGCGGAAGCCCTGCCAGATGGGATCGTTGGCGATGGGCAGATTCGCTTCCGCGATGCGACGGGCGACCTCGCCAATCTTTAGGATTGCGAAGTCCTTGTTGTACGGGGTTGAGCCGTGTCCCGCATCGCCGTGGACGTGGATGCGGCGCTGTGCCGCGCCCTTCTCGCCGACAATGACGGCGACGCCGCCCGGCAGGTGGCTGCCACCGGTCTCGGACAGGCAGTTCTTCCAGTTGATGGCGCCGGGGTTCTCGCGCTCGAACCAGCGCGCGCCCAGGCCGCCACGGGCTTCTTCGTCAGCGAGGGCGGCAAAGGTGAGGGTGCCGCCCGGGTTGCCGCGGCGGGCGACCTCACGGGTGACAGCGGCCATCGTTGCCGTGATGAAGAGCATGTCCACGGCGCCGCGGCCGTAGAGCTTGCCGTCCTCGATAACCGCCGCGAACGGATCCTTCGTCCACTTATCGGCGTCCACCGGCACGACGTCCGTGTGGCCGAGGAAGGTGAGCGGTTCCTTGTCCGGATCGCCCGGCACGGTGAATATAATGCTCGTGCGGTGGGGGTGCGGCTCGAAGCGTTGCACCTCGACACCGGAGCCGACGAAGAACCTCTCCAGTGAGTCCGCATTGCGGACCTCGAAGCCAGAATCCGCGGTCAGGTCGTTGACGCAGGCGTTGCGGATCAGTTCTTGGAGAAGTTCCAGGGTGTCGTCGTAAAGAGTCATGGCTCAATTGTAGGTTTGTGCCTTTATCGGGGGAATTTTGCGGAAAACGATCAGAAAATTGAACACCGTTCAGGAAAATTGTTTAGGGTATCCGCATGACTATTCTTGACACCGCGCGCGCGAAGGCCCTCGAGCAGGGCATCGGCCTCAACGAAGAAGAACTCCTGGAAATCCTCCAGGTCCCGGACGAGCAGCTCGAGGAGCTCGCCGATATCGCCCACCAGACCCGTCTGAAGTGGTGCGGTCCCGACGTCTCTGTCGAGGGCATCATCTCCATCAAGACCGGCGGCTGCCCCGAGGACTGCCACTTCTGCTCGCAGTCGGGCCTGTTCGAGTCGCCGGTGCGTGCGGCTCGTTTGAATATTCCTGAGCTCGTCGAGGCCGCCCAGAAGACCGCGAAGACCGGCGCCACCGAGTTCTGCATCGTCGCAGCCGTGAAGTCTCCGGATGATTCGCTGCTCGACCAGGTCGGCGAGGCGATTGCCGCCATCAACGACGCGGTCGACATTGAGATCTCGTGCTCGCTCGGCACGCTTACCCGCGAGCAGGCTCAGCGCCTTAAGGACATGGGTGCCCAGCGCTACAACCACAACCTGGAGACCTCCCGCTCCTTCTTCCCTCACGTTGTCACCACCCACACCTGGGAAGAGCGCAAGGAGACCCTCGACCACGTCCGCGCGGTGGGCATGGAAGTCTGCTCCGGCGGCATCATCGGCATGGGCGAGTCGCTCGCGCAGCGCGCCGAGTTCGCTGCGCAGCTCGCTGAAATCGAGCCCTTCGAGGTTCCGATGAACTTCCTCGACCCGCGCCCAGGCACCCCGTTTGCAGACCGTCCGCTCGTTCCCCTCGGCGAGGCACTGCGTGCGGTTGCAGCATTCCGCTTGGCGATGCCCTCTGCGACCTTGCGCTTCGCCGGCGGCCGCGAGCTCTCGCTGGGCGATGACGGCACGGAGAAGGGCCTGCTTGGTGGCATCAACGCGATCATCGCGGGTAACTATCTCACGACGCTTGGCCAGCAGATCGAGAAGGACGTGGACATGCTCCACCGCATCGACCTGCCGATTAAGGCGCTGTAATGCCTGAACAGTCTGCTCTAGCGGCGGCGGTGCTTGCCGGGGAGACTCCGGTCTTCCATCCCAATACCGGTGAGCCCTTCGCTGAGGTGGCGCACCTTCACCCGGCCGCCGCGGCCGGCCTGGACGTGCCGCGCTACTGCCAGCTGTGCGGGCGCCGCATGGTCGTGCAGGTGCGCCCGGATGGCTGGAGCGCGCGGTGCTCCCGCCACGGCGAGCTGGATTCTGACTGGCTCTACGAGGAACACTTGCCAGCGTAAACTCGGCCGCATGGCTTTTGAAGATCCCGGCATTGCGCTTGCCCACCGCTCCGCGCTGCGGTCTATCCAGCGGGTGGTGAGCGAGACAACTGAGCCGACCCCGAACGCGGCGGAGCGGGTCGCTGAGCAACTGCGCGCCGGCGGGGTCATGGTCCTCACGGGAGCAGGCGTGTCGACGGATTCCGGTGTGCCGGACTATCGGGGACCGCATGGGTCGCTTGCCCGCCATACGCCGATGACGTATCAGGAATTCCGCTATGATTCCGCCGCGAGCCACCGCTATTGGGCGCGCTCCTTCGTGGGCTGGCGCGTTATGGACGCGGCGCGGCCGAATCGTACGCACTTCGCGCTCGTGGAACTCGAGCGCGCTGGATTGGTATCCGGCATCGTTACTCAAAACGTCGATGGCCTCCACAAGGAAGCGGGGACCGAGACGCTCATTCCACTCCACGGCGATATGGAACATGTCGTGTGTCTGAACTGCGGGTACGCAGAAGACCGTGGGGCCTTCGATGCCCGCCTTGCGGCTGCGAATCCCGGCTATCTCGAGCGCTGGGTCGTCCGCGCGGACCAAGTGAATCCGGACGGCGACGTCGCGCTGTCGCAGCAGGCGGTCGATGAGTTCGTGATGGCACCGTGCGTCCGCTGTGGTTCGGAGCTGCTGAAGCCGGACGTCGTCTACTTCGGCGAGCCGGTTCCGGCGGAGCGGCGGGACGCGGCGCGTGGGCTGCTTGGGGTCTCGCGCTCGNGCTGCTTGTCGCCGGTTCGTCGCTCGCCGTGATGAGTGGCTATCGCTTCATGCTCGATGCGCTCAAGCAAGGCAAAGAGGTCGCCGTGGTGAACGGCGGGCCAGGGCGCGGCGACCCCAAGGCCACGACGCTGTGGCGCACGCAGGTCGCGCCGGCTTTTGATGAGCTACTGGATCTGCTTGATGTCTAAGGCTGGGGTACGGCAGGCCTAAAGCTTCTCGAAGTACATGACTGCGGTGTCGGTGTTTTTCTCTGGTGCCGGGAGATCGGTCTGCTTGCCTCGCCACAAGGGGCTGATGCCTGGCATGAACCAGGCGAGCAGGGCAACGAAAACCGCGATGACGATGGCGGCGGGAGTTGCATATTTGGACGGCACGAACCAGTATCCGGCCGCGCACAAGGCGATGATGACACAGACCCACAAGGGGACCAGGATGCCGAGGTTGAGCCGCCGCGTGGCGCGGTATTCGGCCCAGTCTTCGCCGGGGAAGCGAGTGCGCGCCTCGGAGCGAATCCGACGCGCAGTCTTGTGCTGTTGCAGCACCGAGGCGATGAGGGTGAAGGCCACGCCGGCGCCTGCAACGAGCATGTCTGCGGTGACGGCTCCATAAGCTGCAATCGCGAGCGCGAGAGACAGCGCAAGGCGCTCGGAGATGCTGAGAGGTAGCCCACGCGTGGGGTCTACGTCGGGATACAGATTTTTGAAGGCGCTGGTAGACGAGGGTGTCATGGCCGAATGAGGGTGTCCTTTATTGGGGGTGGCTTACCTAATTTAGGTTAGTGTAACCTATACAAAACCGATTAGGTATGTATAGCCTAAATTCTGATTCTTTTTGTTCATCGCATCAATACTTCATGAGGACTTTCTCCGTGATTCTCCGTCGAATATTGGGCACTCTTGCTGCCAGTACCCTCATCGCACTCCCTTCGGTCGCGCTCAACGCTCCCGTAGCCTCGGCTGCCGGCACCTGCTCCTGGAATTGGGGCATTAAGCAGTCCTACCGAAGCTATATCCAAGGCCAAGTCGCCAAAGGCCAGTGGGAAACGGACGGCATTGGTTTTACCGGTTCCGAAACCGGCGCAGACGGTGCTTTTACCTTCACTCCGGGCAAGGCCTCCGTACAAGGCGATACCGTCACTGTTCCCTTCGGCGGCGTCATCCACTTCACTGGACACAACTACGGCGGCGACGATCTGTTGGATATGACGCTGACGGACTGGCAGATTCAGGCCTCCGGCAACCGGGCGGCGATCGTGGTGGATTACGTCTCTTATGAATCTGACATGGTGGATAAGTCCGCACGCGGCCCGCAGATTACCGGCGATAACGTGGTCATCGCGAGGATCGATCTAGATCAACCCGTCGACGCGTCCGTGCACACGCTCGACCTTTCCGGCGACGTCACACTCACCGACGAAGGACACAAACTCTTTATCGCCTATGAGGCGGGACAGTCGATGGACCCCTCGTCAGGGACCGTGGCCACGGACGGCAGCTGCGGCGGGTCCTCTGACGGTACAGGCAGCGGTTCGAAGTCCTTGGGGACAATCTCGGGCACGTTTACCGGTCGCAATGCAGAAGCCATGGCGATTTTGAAGGAAACGAACGACACCATGAATGGCCTGACCACCTTCATGGGCAACACGGAGTCTTTCCTAGACCAGCTAGAATCCTTCCGTTCTCGCACGGAAGCCGCCACGGGTACGACCACCAGCACTACCACTAGCACCACGAGTGGTTCAGGCGCGTCGGGAGCCAGCACTTCGAGCGCCGCGAGCCCTTCGAGTGCTTCGGGTAGTACTTCGGGTACTTCCGGCACTACTGGTGCTACTGGAACCACAAGAACCGCGCGGCCACAGGACCCCGGGTCCGCGGCTAGTGGTGGGCAGTCAGAAACCTGCGTAGCCACGGGCGTGCAGGCTGCGACCGCCGAGTGGGGTGTCAAGAAGTCCTTCCAGTCGTATATCACCGGTTCCATCGCCAAGGGCTCCTGGACGCTCGACGGCGTAGGGTACGACAACTCGCGTTTTCAGTTCACGGGCACCGGCGGAGATGTGGATACTGCGGCGCAGTCAGGTTCCATCCGCTACGGCGGCGCTATGCATTTTACCGGCCACAACGGGGTCCTCGATCTCAATATCGCGAACCTGGAAGTCCGGTTCAACGGTACGAGCGGTCAACTCATCGCCGACGTGCGTTCCTCCAACATGGAGGGCGAGCGCAAGGACTTTGGACGCACGGTGCTCGGAGACGTGTCGTTTAGCCTGCTCGACGTGAGTGACTCCGCCGTCGACGGCGAAGCCACCGTCACGCTGACCGCAGCGGGCAATGATGCGTTCGCGAATTTCTATGAGCCGGGCACGACCCTCGATCCGCTCTCGTTGCATGCACAACTTGGCGGATCCGGGGACTGCGCCGGGGCGAGCGGAACTACGGCACACACTGGTGCGGCGACGACCTCCGGCGGTCAGAGCGCTGCGGCGGCGAAGCGGGCGGCATCGGAAAGCTCTGCGGGAGACGGCCTGCAGGCCGCGGCTGGCACGAGCACGTCTGGTTATGAAGACGGCAGCGGCAACTTCCAGATCAAGAAGGCCGCGGCCGCGGGCTCCTCGCCGGAGGCGAGCACGTGGCTCTTGCTGCTTATCGCAGGCCTCGCCATCGCCGGCGGTTCCATGGGCTCCGTCGTCCTGCGCAACCCGGCGTAGCGCACCACTTTTTACCCAAGACCTGAGAAAGGATACGTTTCACATGAAACGACTTTTGGTGGCGTTGGCGTGTGTCCTTGCCCTCACGGGGTGCGGCGTCCAAGGCGCCTATGAATCCCAAGACGCGCAGCTGCGCGAAGCCCTCCCAGACGCGCAGTCGGCCAAAGACCCGCGCTCGTTCACGGGAGTGTCGAATGTGACGGATTTCGAGGATGTCGTCGCGGTGACGGAGTCTCCTACTCCCGCGCTGCCGGTGGAGCTCACGGATGCTGACGGCTACGACGTCTCCGTTACGGATGTGTCCCGAATCGTGGCATTGGATCTCTACGGTACGTATACGAAAACCCTCGAGGGCCTGGGGCTTACGGACAACATCGTGGGCCGCACGGTGTCGTCGACGGAAAACGCTATCGCCGATCGCCCCGTCGTGACTCAGGGCGGACACAACATCAATGTGGAAGCCGTGCTCGAACTCCGGCCCACGCTGGTCATCGTCGATCATTCGATCGGCCCGCGCGACGCCATCGACCAGATTCGCGCCGCAGGGGTGACCACCGTGGTCATGGAGCCGAAACGCACCATTGACTCGGTGGCCGAGGACATCACAAACCTGGCCGCGGTCGTGGGTCTGCCAGACGACGGCGAAACGCTGGCTAACCGCTCCGTCGAAGAAATCGAAGAAGATAAGGCGGCCATCGCAGACATCGTGCCGGAGGATCCCATGCGCATGGCGTTCCTTTACGCGCGCGGCAACGGCGGCATCTTCTTCATCATGGGAGAAGGCACGGGTGCCAAGGACCTCATTGAGGGTGTGGGCGGCGTAGACCTCGGCACCGAATACCACCTCTCTTACGCCGAACCTGCCAACGCCGAATCTTTGGCAAAGATTAACCCTGAGGTCATCATCATGATGACGGGCGGCCTGGAGTCGACCGGCGGCGTCGAAGGCCTCCTCGAGCGCCCCGGCATTGCACAAACCACTGCGGGCCAAAAACAGCGGATCGTGACTATCCCAGACGGGCAATCGCTCGCCTTCGGGCCCTTGACCGGACAGACCCTTCTCAAACTTGCGCAGGCAATCTATGACCCAGACAATGCTTAAACCGGCGGCCCCCACGGAGGTCTTTGCTCGGCGCTCCCGCCTGCGGCTTGGTGTATTCGTATCGCTCGGGGCGCTGCTTGGTGTCGCCTTCGTCCTGTCGCTTGCGCTGGGGCAGTACTACGTCGCGCTGGGTGACTTGGTGCAGATTATGGCCGCAGGCCCTGGCGGTGGCTTGACTGCCAACGTCGTGTGGCAGATCCGCCTGCCGCGCATTCTGCTCGGTTTCTTGGTCGGCGCGTGCTTGGGCGTGGCGGGCACGCTCATGCAGGCCGTGTTCGCCAACCCGCTGGCTGAGCCCTCCATCGTGGGCGTGACCTCCGGTGCCGGTGTAGGCGCGGCCGTGGTAATCGTCTTTAATATCTCGGTCCTGGGTACCTTCACGGTGCCGCTCGCGGCGTTTGCTACGGCGCTGTTGGTTACCGCGCTGATCTACCAGTTGGCGCGCTCACGAGGGCGTGTGGCGGTGGTCAATCTGATCCTGACCGGCATTGCTATCAACGCGGTGTGCAACGCCATCATCTCCTTCATGATGTACCTGGCGCCCACCTCGAACCGCGAGCAAATCATCTTTTGGCAAATGGGTTCGCTCAATGGCTCTCAGTGGAAACACGTGTGGGTGGTCCTCCCCATCGCCCTCGTCGGGATGGCCATCGCGCTGCGTCTTGGCCGTCAGTTAGATGTGCTCGCGCTGGGCGAGCGCGCCGCGGAACACACTGGCGTCGACGTCAAGAGACTGCGCATTATCGCCATCGCTGCCTCGGCGATCCTTACCGCCGGCGCAGTTGCTTTCGCCGGACTTATTGGGTTCGTCGGCCTTATCGTGCCGCATCTGCTGCGTACGATCATCGGCCCAGAAAACAGGGTCTTGCTGCCGGCCTCTGCGGTGGCGGGCGCCGTACTCATTGGCTTTGCCGACGTCGCTGCGCGCACGCTCATTCCTTTCGCCGACCTTCCCATCGGTATCTTTACCGCGCTCGTGGGTGGCCCCACCTTCTTCGTGCTGTTGCGCCGGATGATGAAGAAGGGAATGCATTGATGATTAACGTTGCGAATCTTTCCGTTTCGATCGGCGAGCGGAACCTGCTTTCCGATGTCTCCTTTGTCGCCCGCCCAGGGGAGGTCACCGGCCTCATCGGCCCGAATGGCGCGGGCAAGTCCACGCTGCTGGCGGCCATCGCCGGCGATATTGATTACACCGGTTCCGTTTCCCTCGTGGGGCAGGATCCGGCGGTTTCCTCCCCAGGGGCGTTGGCCCGTGCGCGTGCGGTGATGCTGCAGGACGTTACTGTGTCCTTCCAGTTTCTCGTGCGTGATGTAGTGGCCATGGGCCGGCGCCCTTGGGAGGGCACCGCCAGGCAGGCCGAGGACGACGCGATCATCGACGCAGCGCTTGCGGCGGTGGATGCGACGCACTTGGCCGGCCGCGATATTGCCACGCTCTCTGGCGGGGAGCGTGCGCGTGTGGCGTTGGCCCGTGTACTGGCGCAGCAGACCCCGGTGATTCTTCTCGATGAGCCGACTGCGGCGCTGGACATCCGCCATCAAGAACAAATCTTGGGATTGGTGCGCTCGATTGCGGCGCAGGCTGGAGTGGCGGTGCTGGTGGTACTCCACGATTTAGGCGCCGCTGCGGCCTATTGCGATCACATCGTGTGCCTAGCAGACGGGGCAGTTGCCGCCGCCGGCCCGGTGCGCGAGGTCTACACCGACGAGATTTTGTCGCAGGTCTATCGCTGGTCCATCCAGGTGAGCGAGGCAGACGGCCACATCTCAGTCCATCCCGCGCGACGTCAGGTCGCCGATCCCGAGCAGTCTTTTGTCGATCTACTTAAGGAGTCTTAACTCATGCGTATTGTCTCTTCTTCTCTCGCGCTGGCGCTGACCGCCTCGGCGCTGACCGTTCCGGCAGCCTTTGCTGCCGATGCCCCCACCTGCGCCCCTGGCCAGACCCTGGAGACCCGCATTGTCTCCGGCACTGTGAATTGGGGCATCAAGGAATCTTTCCGCAACTACATCACCGGCCCCATCGCGAGGGGTGGGTGGACCACGTCCGGCGCGGTGACGCAGGACGAGGGCAACAAAGGCGGAGCAGACTTCCAGTTCCACTTCGAGGTGGATCCTTCTGCGACCTCGGTGAGCCTGGGCGAAGACGGCACCGTCACGAAAGCCGATATTCGAACCAAGGATTCGACGCTGGAGTTTGAGGGCCACCACGGCGCGCTATACACCAAGATGCTCTCGCCTTATATCCTCACGGAGGCAGGGCAGGCAAAGGCGGGCACGTCCTACGAGGGCTACTACGTGCCGGGCAAGGGCATGACGGAATACACCCCGGAGGACCGCACGGAAGAAAACAAGAAGTCGGGCACGGATACCTTCGCTGAGGGCGATGCCGCATGGTCGAAGGACGGCGATACGCTCACGCTGAATGCGACCGACGTGACGTACAAGCCGAAGGCGGGTACCTACTACGATCGTGAGTCGAAGATCCAGCACATCGAGGGTATCGACGTGATCTTCATGGGCATGTACAACGAGAGCTACAAGCCGGAACTTGATGATGTACAGGTGACCTTGAAGACCGCGTCCGAGTGTGTGGGTCCTGCCGATGAGGGCACCGAGACCACCCCGGGGGAGCAGACCGAGTCGGGCCGCGGCGAGCAGGGCAAGGACCATACAGAAGACCAAGGAAAGACTCCTGGGAAGGATCCAGAGAAGAAGCCGGACAAGGAGCAGGATCAGAACCAAGGCGGCACGGATAACAAGGGCGAAGAGGGCTCTTCTTTTTCCAACGTGTGGAATATCGTGTTGGCGCTGACCGCTCTGGGCGGCATGTTTGCGGTCATCGGCGGCGCCATTGTGCAGTCCGGCGTCCTTAATCCCCTGCTGGCGCGCCTGCGTTAGCGAACCTGCGCGGGTTTAATCCGAGTCGGCGTGCCCCGCGTTGGCAAGGGCGTGGCTTTGGGCGTCGTGAGGATCGTCCAGGGTGGGGGAGAGCTGTTTGAGCACCGTGCGCACGATGGCGCGCACGCGCTTGTCCATGGGCATATCCATGTGTAAGACGACGGCGCGTTTGTCGACGTCTTGCACATAGACATTGCGCACCGTTCCGTCGGGAGTGTCGCCGGGATCCAAGAAACAGGTTTCCGGCGGCACGACGATGGAGTCTTGCTTAGTGGCCACGCACGTGTAGCTCACACCGGGGGCCAGGTCACCGTTGTGGTTGAGCTCGTTCAGCGTCGCGCTGCCCACGATTTGTTCCATGCCGACCGGGCCGAAGTAAGCGTCGATGATGGAGCGCATGACGTGTTCTTGACGTCGGTTGGAAATCAACGAGCTGACGATTCCGCCTTGGGTGGTGCCGTGGTTGGGCGCCGACAGGCAGATGATGTGACGCACGCGGTCCACCGCATCGTCGTTATGCATCCAGTAGCGGGCGACGATACCGCCTTGGGAGTGTCCGATGAGCACGACCTGCTCCGCGCCGGTGACGGCTTGGACCGCGTCGATATACGCGCCGACCTGATCGGCGGAGGCGGCGATGGGGCCGGTGGCGCGGGCGCCATAGTCCGGTGCGAACACGGCCCAGCCGTCCTCGCGCAGCTCGGAGCCGAGCAGCTGCCATACGCCCTTCGTATCCGTCGTCCCGTGGATGAGAATGATGGGCCATGGGTGGTCTTCATCCGGGCGTGCTGCCCAGTCGTCCTCGAAAACGCCGCGTGGCTTCAGGCGTGCGCCGAGCGGTAGCGATGCCAGGCGTGCCGCGGTCTCTGCCTCGTGGTCGTCGCCTGCGGACCCGCGTGGATGGCGAAAGTCGAGGTCGAAGAAGCTGCGGCGCTCGGCACGCAATAGCTCGGCGATTTCGTCGGCCACTTCCTCGCGCAAGGCATTAGCTGGCGCAGGGGTGGTAATGCCATGGCGCGGAGAGTCTGAAACTTGTTTCGCCGGTGTCGCCGGCAGGCCGTCGGCAGCGTCGTAGCTGACGGAAGGGGGAGTCGGGTCTGAACGCCAGAACCGCCCGAGTCCCTCGGAGATGAGGGCTTCGAGTTCTTTGAACGAGTCTGTTGCCATAACTTCCATCCTATTTCGTGCCGCGATACATTAATGTTTCGGAATTATTAGTGGTAACGGTGATATTTCGCGGGATCGCAAGAGAAAAATCTCGTTACCCCTTGACCATCCAACTAAAGGTTTATAAACTAAGCCTTGCCTAATCACGGGCGGTTGCTTACCAGGAAGGTCGCGCTCCACTTCCTTCTTACGGTAAGTGCCGAAAGATTAGTCATGGGGAGAAGGCCCGTCAGCGCGCAGCTGACGGGCCTTCGTTATGTCTCAATTCCTCGAGGTGGAAATTAATCCTCGATGACGGAGACCTTCACGTCGATGTTGCCGCGGGTGGCCTTGGAGTACGGGCAGACCTCGTGAGCCTTGTCCGCGAGCTTCTGGGCCTCATCGTGCGGCAGGTTCGGAATGGTGACCTCAAGCTCGACGGCGAGACCGAAGGAGGTCTCGTCCTTGCCGATGGACACGCGCGCGCCCACGGAAGAGTCGCCCAAGTCTGCGCCCTCGCTCTTAGCGACAAGCTGCAGTGCGCCGTGGAAGCACGCTGCGTAACCGGCGGCGAAGAGCTGCTCCGGGTTGACGCCGTCGCCGGAGCCGCCCATCTCCTTCGGTGCGGCCAGGTTGAAGTCCAGGTCGGAGTCCTTAACAACGGAGCGGCCGTTGCGGCCAGCGCCGGTTGCGAGTGCCTCGGTGGTGTACATCGGTTCCATGATGAAAGTCCTTTCGCAAGCTTCTGAGCTGTTTTCTTTGTACGCGATTTAATTGTACGCAACCCTTGTGCGTTATGCTAGGAGCATGTCTCGCGCGTCACTGGAACTGGACAAACAACTCTGCTTCGCCCTCTACCGGGCGAGCCATGCCGTCCAACGGTCCTACCTCGAGGAACTTACCCCGTTGGGTCTGACCTATCCGCAGTACGTCACCATGCTAGCGCTCTGGGGCCATGAGGATCCGGTGACGATGAAAGAGCTCTCCGCAGAAATCGCCTTGGATTCGGGGACTCTCACTCCGCTGCTCCGCCGCATGGAGAAGCAAGGCCTGCTCACGCGTGCCATCGATCCCGCGGACGAACGCCGCCGCATCGTGGCTCTCACTGATAAGGGTCGCGCCCTGCGCGAGCAAGCCGAGGGCATCCCGCGCCGACAGATGGAGCGTTTTGCAGCCTCCGGACTCGATATTCGCATGCTTAAGTCCGAGCTCGACCGCCTGTCCGGCTCCTTTACACCGGATGCCGACGCTGAAGATCGCTAATACACTCGGGGGCTATGACCCAACTGTCGCCTGTTCCTGACGCCGCCGCAGCGGTCGAGCGCCTCATCGACCTCTACGAATCCTCGTGTGAGTGCGCTCGCGTGTGCCTCGAGAAGGGCGAATATGCGGACTACGCGCACGTCGTCTATCCGCAGATCGTCGTCGACGTCAAGGAATGGCGCCCCATCGACCGCTCCGAGCCTTTCGGATACGTGGATGAGTCCGGCCGGTACGTCGCTGTGCTGTCTAAGCCGCACCTCCTGCGCGGCTACCTTGAGGAACAGCTCACTCGGCTCACCGAGAATTACCCGTGCGAGATCTTCGTCGGCCCCTCGGACGTGCGCATCCCACCCGAGTACATCAAGGGCGTCGAGATGGTCCCGCAGCAGCGTCCGGCGGAGGTTCCGCGCCCCACGCTTGACGAGGTGCACGACGCCATCGTGGACGGTCACTGGGATGTCTTCCACGGGGACGACAAGCCGCTGTTCCACTTCGGTCCGCAACGCTTCGACATCGCCTGCGCGCGCATTGAACACTACACCGGCATCGAGGTCGACTCGCTTCAGAAGTACATTCTCTTCACGAACTACGGCATGCACATGACGGAGTTCATGCGCTTTGGCCTGCGCGCGCTGGGTTCCCGCTATGACTCCCTCGTTCTACCAGATGGGCGCACGGTGCCTGCCGATGCCGCCGAGGGCGTCGAGGTCGCAGACCTCCAGACCCGAGTGCAGATGCCGCGCTACGATCTCACGACGCCGGACGGCGATGGCATCACGATGATCAATATCGGCGTGGGCCCTTCCAACGCGAAGACCATCACCGATTCCCTCGCGGTGCTGCGTCCGGAGGCATGGATCATGATTGGCCACTGCGCGGGCCTGGACGGCCGCATGCGCATCGGCGACCTTATCCTCGGCAACGCCTATCAGCGCGATGATCACATCCTGGATCGTGCCATTCCCGTCGACGTTCCGATCCCCGCCATCCCGGAGGTCCAGCGCATGCTCGAGGCCTCCGTCGAGGAGGTCTACGGCGCCGACAACGAACTCATGCGCACCGGTACCGTCCTGTCTACTGCGGACCGCAACTGGGAGTGGCGTACCCCGCGCGAGCTGTGGGAGTGGCTGCGTGGTTCCACCGCCGTGGCCATCGACATGGAGTCGTGCATGCTCGCGGCCAACGGGTATAGATACCGCGTCCCCTATGGCACGCTGCTGTCCGTGTCGGATCTTCCGTTGCACGCGGTGCCCAAGCTGCCCGCCGGCGCCCAGGCCTTCTACTCGAATTCGAAGGAGGCGCACGTCATGTGCGCCGTGCGCGCGATGGAGGCCCTAGCAGAGAATCCCGAGCGACTCCGCACTCGCAAGCTGCGTCGCACCATTGGGGAGGTTCCATTTCGTTGAGTGGGACATGCGACTAAGCTGGATCGAAAATTATCGTCTCCCAAGGAGTAGATTCCATGACTCAGCCCGAGTGGTACCACCCCGATCGCGAAAATCTGACGTGGGAGGTCTTCGGTGAAGCATCCCGGCACCTGTCTCAGGAGATTGTGGACTCCGGCTGGTTCCCTGAGCTCATCGTGGGTGTGGCGCGCGGCGGTCTTATTCCTGCTGGCGCCATCGGTTACGCCATCGGCGTGAAGGCCATGGGCGCCATCAACGTCGAGTTTTACACCGACATTGGCGAGACCCTGCCGGAGCCGCTCGTCCTGTCGCCACAGCTCGACATGGACTCGCTCGCAGGCAAGCGCGTGCTCGTCGTCGACGACGTCGCGGACTCCGGCAAGACGCTCGACCTCGTGGTTAACCTGCTCAAGGAAACCGCCGCCGAGGTGCGCTCCGCCGTCATCTACACCAAGCCCACCACCATCTTTGAGCCGGACTTCTCGTGGAAGAAGACGGACCAGTGGATCAACTTCGCGTGGTCCGCGCTTCCCGTCATCACCGCGGACGGCTCGTATCAGGAAGGCGCGTAATCTGCGCATTATCGCTTTCCTAGTGAACGGACAGGAACAGACAGGAAACGCGCAGGCGCATGCCATTGCCTCGGCAGGTCCATGCCCCATACTTAACTCATGCGTTTGAGAGAGGCGCATAAGAGAGATAGAGAGATACCCCAGCTACGCGGGGCGGACGGCGTGAGACACCGTTCGGGAGCGTATGCACCTTGAGAGAGATAGAGACACACGTCAGGCTCCGGGCAACCGGAGCCTGACGTGGTTTTTCGTGCCGTAGCTTTACACTGACTTGTCGTGACCCTTCAAACTTCTGCGCCTACCGGCGTGCTCGCGAGCTTTCGCTACGCCTTTTCTTCCCCCGCGCGCCTGCGCATGGAGGTCTTCGGCGGCCTTGCCGTTGCCCTCGCGCTTATCCCCGAGGTCTTAAGCTTTTCGATCCTGGCGGGGCTGGATCCACGCGTTGGACTCTTCGCGTCCGTCATCATGGCAATCTCCATCTCCTTTACTGGTGGTCGTCCTGCCATGATCTCCGCCGCGGCCGGCTCGGTCGCGTTGGTCATTGCTCCCTTGTCTGCCTCCCACGGTCTGCAGTACGTCCTCGCTACGGTGCTGCTAGCGGGAGTCCTGCAGATCGTTCTCGCTTTCCTCGGGGTCGCCAAGCTCATGCGTTTTATCCCGCGCTCCGTCATGACTGGCTTCGTCAACGCGTTGGGCATCATGATGTTTACCGCGCAGCTGCCGCACCTCATGCACGTGCCGTGGATCGTCTATCCGCTCGTGGCGCTCGGTGTGGCCATCATGCTTCTGTGGCCACGGCTCACGGAGGTTGTCCCGGCGCCGCTCATCACCATCCTCGTCATTACGGTCCTCGTTGTGGTCTTCCGCTGGGACATTCCCAACGTCGCGGACCAAGGCGAGCTACCCACGAGCCTGCCGGGCTTCGTCTTCCCTGACGTGCCGCTCACGCTCGACACCCTCACTCTCATCGGCCCGTACGCGGTAGGCGTGGCCCTCGTCGGCCTCATGGAGTCGCTGCTCACGGCCAAACTTGTCGACGACATTACGGACAGCCACTCGGACAAAACGCGCGAGTCCCTTGGTCAGGGTATTGGCAACGTCCTTGCAGCGAGCATCGGTGGCATGGGCGTGTGCGCGATGATTGGCCAGACGATGATTGGCGTCAAAGCTTCTGGTGCTCGCACGCGCCTGTCGAGCCTGCTCGCTGGCGTCTTCCTCCTCATTCTCATCCTGGTGTTGGGCGATACCGTGGGTGCGATTCCCATGGCTGCGCTTGTCGCCGTCATGATCCTTGTCGCCGTGGACACGGTGGATTGGCATTCGGTGAAGACGCTACGTCGCATGCCGCTCTCGGAAACGCTGGTCATGCTCGTGACGGTGGTGGGGACATTGGTTACCCATAACCTGGCCGTCGGCGTTATCGCCGGCGTGCTCACGGCGATGGTCGCCTTCGCCCGCCGAGTCGCGCACCTCACCGAGGTCGAGCTCATTGCTTCCGATGCCACCCGTGCCGCGTACCGTGTGAGCGGCCAGCTTTTCTTTGCCTCGTCTAACGACCTGGTCTATTCCTTCGACTACACGCTGGGCGTGTCAGAGGTCGACATCGATATGACCGGCGCGCAGGTCTGGGATGCCTCGACCGTGGCGACGCTGGATGCGGTGCGTGAGAAATACGCGCAGCGCGGCGCGACCGTGGATATTCGGGGTCTTGATCCGGTCAGTCAGCAGCGCCTCGACCGGCTCTCGGGCAACTTGGGGGACTAAAACCTGGGGGAGAGATGTCCGCTGGGCGTGGGGGTGCGGTGGGTAGTCATACTTTCGGTGGAATATGCGTCACTGTGGGCATGAAGTATGACATAAGCCTTGATATGTAAGGCTTGCCTTGTTTAGGCTATCCACATTAAGGTTAGGCAAGCTTTACTTACTTAGGAGGAATTTGGCCATGACTGTTGCCATGACCACGACGCCGCTTTCGCAGATGCTGCGTGAGGAAACCGCGCGAGCGCACGCCAGCGCAGAAGGCTCAGATTTTATGACCCGCTTGATGGCGGGTGAGCTCAGCGCAGAGGCACTCGCCACCTTTACTGGGCAGTTGTGGTTTATCTATGAGGCGCTTGAGCGTGCGGTCCGCTCGGTAGCGGATACTCGCATCGTCGGAGCGGTGGCTGACCCCCGGTTGGAACGCCGCGACGCGCTGGAACTCGACCTCGCGGAAATGTACGGCCCGCAGTGGCGCGACGAGGTACGTATCCTTCCCGCCACCGCACGCTACGTCGCGCGCCTGGAATCGCTCGATACGCCGGGGTCGGAGCCCCGGGTCGTTGCCCATCACTACGTGCGCTACCTCGGCGATATATCGGGCGGGCAGGTCATTGCCGCGCGCCTGGGGGCTCTCTACGGTATCGACCCGGATGCGCTCAATTTCTATAACTTCGCGGCGATTGGCAAGATTCCGCCCTACCGCAGCGCGTACCGCGAGGCGCTCGACGAGCTCGCGCTTTCTGATGCCCAGCGTGCTGCCCTCATCGCTGAGGCACAGGCCGCCTTCACGTGTAACTCGGCAGTCTTCGCCGAGCTAGCGAAGCTGTATCCGGGCGCAGCGTAGCGCCGGGTTCACTATTTCCCCTCTTCCCCCTTCTTATTTTCTCTGTATTTCTAAAGTGACCTGGAGGTCTGTCGCGTGAAGAAAATCTCTTCTGCTTCTCTCGCATCTGCTCTTA
Organism: Corynebacterium phoceense; assembly: GCF_900092335.1. Lineage (GTDB taxonomy): Bacteria > Actinomycetota > Actinomycetes > Mycobacteriales > Mycobacteriaceae > Corynebacterium > Corynebacterium phoceense. The sequence goes on along the minus strand of NZ_LT596207.1, from coordinate 696,282 downwards.
TCGTCTCTGCAATGGCTGTTCCGGCTACTGCTGCAACGCAGGACCTGACGGCGGGTACATTCGCCTGGCCCATTAAGACCTCCTTCATGGAGCACCTCGCTGGCCCAATAGCGGCTGGCCGTTGGACGACCACGGATGGGGCGACGTATAAGGACAATCAGCTGCTCTTTCGGGTCAACGTCGCTGAGACGACGTTAGATGCGGACGGCAACGGCACCATCGTCCTTGACGGTTCGGCGCATATCGTGGCCTACACAGGCCTGGGCGCGGGCGGCTCGGCCGGCCTCGATCTCACCTACTCAGATCTCAAGCTGCAGGTGCAAGGCACGAAGGTCGAGCTCGTTGGAGACTACGTTTTGTCCGGGGATCCGGGCGACAAGGGCAAGCAGGTCGACAGGGATGGCGATGATGACGTGCTGGTTACGTTCACCCTCGATGCTCCCATCGCGGTTGGTGCCGATGTGAGCGCGCAGGATCGCCCGGCCACCGCGGGCGCGGGCCTGGAGGGCTCGCTGCTGCGCTATAAGGAAGGTCAGATACTTGAGGGCGGCGACGTTGACCTCGTGCTGGACTTTGCTGATGGCAAGGACGCCGGGGTGGTCGAGGGGCATAAGTCGACGGGACTCGCCCAGGCTTCCGCGCAGTTGGGAACGCTGAGTTCGGAGGATCCGTCGCGCGGGGGCATCGGCATCCTCGCGGGGCTGATCGCGGGCGTCGTGGCGCTCGTGGGTACCGCGGTGGCAGGGATGCCTTTGGTGCTTGATGCGCTCAAGCAGGCGGGCATCCGACTCTAGTCTGATTGCTTCCGTTTGTGTGGATTTGGGTGTTGATTAGGTCGTGGTAACTTAGGTTACCGTGACCAAAATTGCTTTTGGCCTGCATGTTTGGAAATCCTAACCTGGCTAGCGGAATTTTTGAATGTGGGTATTATGGTGGCCTATACCGCCGGAAACCCGTTGGATAGCCGTCGGAAATGACAGAAATTTACCTATTGAACAGGTATCGAAAGGCAAGGATATTCAATGAACGAGAAGCTGCAGAGCCTGCTGAACGCACAGGTTATTAACGAGCACGGCGCCGCCCTCATCTACACCCAGCTGGCCTACGAGATGGATGATCTTTCCTTCCCGGGCATGCGTGACTGGTTCTACGCTCAGGCTGCGGAGGAGCGCGAGCACGCTCAGAAGATTGCCAACCACCTCCTCGCACGCGGCTACCGCGTGGAGCTCACCGATGTCCCAGTTCCGTCCGTGAAGGCCGCGACCCCGCTCGACGCTTTCGAGGCTGCCTACGCACACGAGCAGAAGGTCTCCGAGCAGATCCGTGAGATCGCTTGTACCGCTGATGAGGTCAAGGACCTTGAGTCCCGCCAGATCGTGAACTGGTTCCTCGACGAGCAGATTGAGGAAGAGGACACCGTCACCGAGATCATCGACCAGATCAAGCTCGTGGGCAACGATGGCTCCGGCCTCCTGCGCATCGACGCCACTCTGGGCTCCCGCGCAAAGTAGGCACGCGCGGCCCTCAAGGCCTAGCTAATACAAAAAGGTCAAGGGACAGTGACCATGCGGTAACAAACCCATCAAGATTGCCCTAATATCTCCCACCAACCCCGTGGTTGGTGGGAGACTGCGTTTTATATGTCTATGAAGCAGAAAACCTGGACCGTGGTCGTGCTCCTCGCGCTCGCCGTCGCCTTGGGCGTCGGCACGGCGTTGAGCAGTACGCACGTCGCGCTCGGCACTTTTCTGCTTGGTGCGGCACTCATGCTGGGGCCTTTCGCGGGGGCGGGTCTCTTTCTTTTTGCTGCGCTCATCGCGGTGAGCCTGCCGCAGAAATCCATTGCGTCAGTCGGCGGAGCGCTCGTGCTTGCTGCTGTGGGCCTGGTGATCTTCACGCCGCTGGGTATCATTCCGGACGCCATCGTGCCGCTGTATGCGGGAGGCGCGGCGCTGGGTGCTGTGGCGGTGCTGCTCGTGCCCACGGGGCTGCCCGGACGCTTGTTCCGTTTCTAGAGCTCTGTCGTTTGGGACGAGTCTGCGCGGCTTTCCGTAGTCTGGATGTATGTCGACGTATCTTTTCGATTTCTACGGAGTCTTGCTCCGTCATCGCCCACCGGCGCCGAAGGAGGCGCTGCTACGTCTCGTCGGTGCCGAGGATCCGGTCGCTTTTTGGACGGCGTATAACGAATTGCGCCCGGCCTATGACGCGGGCGTGGTGAGCGACGAACGCTGGTGGCGCCAGATGCAGGTGCGCCTAGGCCTTCCGGACTTCGATATCTCTGAGGCCGTCGCTCAGGACTTCGAGCCGTGTACGGCGCCGGACCTCGACGTCGTGGGGGTCGCCCAGGAGTTGCTTGGCGCGGGCAATGCGGTGGGCGTGCTGTCCAACATTCCGGTGGGGCTCGGCCGCATGGTGCGTGAGCGCAATGAGAGCTGGCTTAAGGAATTCACCGCGGTGGTGCTCAGCGGTGAAATCGGCGTGGTCAAGCCCGACAAGCGGGCCTTCGATGTGGCGGTGGACGCGTTGGGGGCCAATGCCAAAGACACGCTCTTCATTGATGACACCCAAGGCAACGTCGACGCCGCGCGTGCGGCAGGGCTGCGTGGGTACCTCTACGACGGGAACCTCGCCGAGCTGCGCGCGGAGTGTGGCTTGAGCTAAGCGGCGCGCACCTTCGCGGTGTTCAGCTCAAGCGGCGTGCGCAGGAGGGGGTCGAGCGCGACGGCGCGGGCGATGGAGCGGACGATCTCCTTGTGATTGGGGATCATGCGCAGCTCCGTCGCGGAGGCGAGATCGGGGTCGAGCTCGCCGCGTGCGGCCGAGGCGAAGAGCTTCGGCGCCGTGGGGACGTCGTAGAACGCAGAGCCAGCGATGACTACGGTGTCCGGGCGGTGGGCATCGATAAGCTGGGCCGTAAGGCGGCCGAGGTCGGAGGCGCGCTGGGCGAGGACCGAGGAGGCATCGGCAGCCTCAGCGAGGCGGGGAGCCAGCGCGGCGTTGACGAGGGTGTCGCGCGGGTCGGCGCCGTCGAACTGTGGGAGATCGATGGGGGCGACGCCGTCTTCGTCGGAGAGCGCGGCGCCAATCGAGTCATCCGCGAAGAGGACGAGCGTGCGGGCCTCGTCGCCGAGGGGCGCTGCCTGCGTCTCCGAGGCGAGGATGGCGGGCACGGCCGGGGTGACAGTGACGGGGACGCCGAACTGGAAGTCGAGGCGTCCTGCGATATCCATGCCGTCCCAGCCGAGGTTGGCCGCGTGAACCTTGCCCTCTTCATCGACGGTGCCGGAGGTGGTGACACCAACGGAGACCAGCGTGCGGTCGACGCCGGTGGCGAGGCGATTCACGCCGGCGATGACGTGCTCGACGAAGTCATCGGGGCTGAGCTTAGAGACCGGGGTGGGAACGTTGTCTTCGCGGATAATGCGCCCGCGGGTGTCGTAGAGGCCGATGTATGTCGAGGAGGTGCCGACGGCGATGCCGGCGAGTAGCCAGCCGTTATCGGAGGCCTCGAGCGGAACCGTGGGACGACCGCGGCCTTGGGAGCGGGTGAGATCCGTGCGCTCCTGAATCAGACCGGCCTTAAGCAGGGCGGCGGTGGCACGGGTGATGGTGGGCTGGGACAGTCCGGTGGCCTCCACGAGCTCGCTGCGCGTGATGATGGGATTGAGGCGTACGAGGTGGAGGCTCTTAGCCGCAGGGGTGCGGGGACGGGCGAAGACTGGTCCGGCTGTACTCATGGATATAAATAATATCCCTCCCTAGACCGCATAGTCTAAATCACCCCCGTCTTTTTTAGACTGAGTGGTTTACAGATATTACGTGAGGAGTGGGAGAACCTCTCCTGCACGGCCCGTGAACTGCACCGTTGCGAGCGGCGTGAGTGCGGTGGGCTGCGGCGTGATTTCGAGGACAGGTACCCCACGTGTTGCCGCGAGGCGGGGGAGTCCGGCCGCAGGCTGAACTACACCGGACGTGCCCACAATGATGAGCGCGTCGGTGGTGGACATCAGGTTTTCCGCGGCGTCCCACTCGCGGGGTGGGAGGGCCTCGCCGAACCACACGACGCCAGGCCGGATGAGGTTGCCGCACAACGGGCACTCGGGGATGTGCTGGGGTTTGGTGGCGCCTTTCCACGGTCGGCTACAGATGGTGCAGCGAAATTCGAAGAGACTGCCGTGGAGGTGGACGACGTCCGTGGAGCCGCCGCGCTCGTGGAGGTCGTCGATGTTTTGGGTGATGATTTTTGCGCCTAGCTCCGCGAGCGCCCGATGCCCGGGATTGGGGTGGGCGTTCTCGGACAGGGACTTCCGGTGGAGGTACCAGCGCCACATGGGCTCCGGGTCGCGGGCCCACGCGTCGATGGAGGCCATGGCGTGGGGATCGACGTTTTCCCACACGCCGGTCTGTGCGTCGCGGTAGGTATCGAGGCCGGAGTCAGCGGACATGCCGGCGCCGGTGAAAGCGACGAGATTCTGCGCGTTCGCAAGGATGTCGCGGGCGGCGGCAATCATGTCGGTCATGCCCCTATGCTAGTTCTTATGAATTCAGTAGCGGTGTATTGCGGATCGGCCACGGGGGATAATCCGGCGTTTGCGGAAGCGGCACGCCAGCTGGGGGCGGAGCTGGCGCGGAGGGGCATCCGGCTTGTCTATGGCGGCGGCAACGTGGGGCTCATGGGCATCGTCGCGGACGCCGCCCTGGCCGCTGGCGGCGAGGTCGCGGGTGTCATCCCGCACCAGCTCGCGAATCTGGAGATGGCGCACGCGGGGCTCACGGTGCTGGAGCGCGTGGATACGATGGCCGAGCGCAAGACCCGCATGGAGGAGCTGGCGGATGGCTTCCTGGCGCTGCCAGGGGGCATCGGCACGCTGGAGGAGCTCACGGAGGTACTCACCATGCAGCAGCTGGGGCATATTACCGGTCCAGTTGGCCTTATCAATGCGGAAGGCTACTGGGATCCTTTCGTTGCGTTGCTGGAGAATTTCGCGGACAACGGGTTCATGCAGCAGCGTTTCGTCGACGCGCTTATCGTGGAGCCGACTCCTGCGGCGGCGCTCGATGCTTTCGCTGGTTGGGTCCCGCTCGGGTCAAAATGGGATAACGCTTAAGACACAGTGCGGGTCTCAGGTGGCACTTACCCCTAGGTAGTGGATAGACTTCCGCCTTATGTGTTCTCACCGCCAGCCCTCTTTGTTGGATGCCTCGTGCGATAACTTCGTCCACGATCTCGCCGCGCTCTCGCCCACGACAGCGACGTCTCTGGGCATTCCCGGATTCGATGGCGAACTCGAGGATTTCTCGCCCGAGTACCACGCCGCCGTCGCGGATCGCACGCGCGAGATGATGGCGGACCTGGACGCCTTGGACGACTGCACGGACGAGTCTGATGATGATGACGACTTCGACGACGTCGATTATGTGACCGCCGCCGTCCTGCGCGACCGCCTGTGCCTGGAACTCGACCTCCACCACAACGGCGAGGACCTGCGCGAGCTCAATAACATTGCGTCTCCGGTGCAGACCATCCGCGACACCCTCGTGCTCATGCCGCACGAGACAGCGGAGCAGGTCGATGCAATCCGTTCCCGCATGTCGAAGATCCCGCGCGCGCTCGACGGCTACAAGCGCTCGCTGCTTGAGGCGGCTTCGCATGGCGCGGTGGCGGCCTCCCGCCAAATCAACGAGGTCATTGGCCAGTGCAATGCGCTTGCCGATGGCCCCCTCTTGGAAGGCTTGGGAGTCAACCCCGAGGCCCCAGAGGTCGAGGGTGCCAAGCGCTCCTTCGAGGAGTTCTCCGCCTGGCTGTCTTCCGAGCTGCAGCCGCAAGCCCCGGCTCATGACGCGGTGGGCCGCGAGCGCTACGAGCGTTTCTCCAAGCTCTTTGTGGGCGACGCCGTGGATCTGGACGAGGCCTATGAGTGGGGCCTGGATCGCGTCGCCGAAATCGGCGCGGAGCAGGAAAAGATCGCGCACCAGTTGTACGGCGCCGAATGCTCCCCACGCACCGCGATGCGCAAGCTCAACGGCGAGGAGCGCTACACGCTGCACGGCCGCGAGGAGCTCGTCGCGTGGATGCAGGCGACGGCGGACCGCGTCATCGCGGAGTTGAATGGCACGGAGTTCGATATTCCGGAGCAGGCACAGACGATTGAGTGCCTCATCGATCCGGCGGGTACCGGTGGGATCTTTTACACCGGTCCTTCGGAGGACTTCTCGCGCCCGGGCCGCATGTGGTGGTCCGTGCCCGCAGGCCAAGACACCTTCCACACGTGGCAGGAGCTCACCACCGTCCATCACGAGGGCGTGCCGGGCCATCACCTGCAGGTCTCCGCGGCGCTGCTGCAGGACGACCTCAATCTGTGGCGCCGCGCCGCCTGCTGGAACTCCGGCCACGGCGAGGGCTGGGCGCTCTACGCCGAGTCGCTCATGGCGGAGCTGGGCCACATGGACGATCCGGGCTACCGTATGGGCCTGCTTGACGCGCAGAAGCTGCGTGCCGCCCGCGTGGTCGTCGATATCGGACTCCACCTGGGCAAGCAGATGCCGGACGGCTCTGGCGTGTGGGATAAGGCGCACATGAAGACCTACCTGCGCGAGCACACCGCCATGGACGACGCGAACCTTGCGTTCGAGGTCAACCGCTACCTCGGCTGGCCGGGTCAGGCTCCGTCCTACGCGCTGGGCGAGCGTCTGTGGCACCAGACTCGCGCGGACGCGCTGGCGCAGGGCATGAGCCCCAAGGAATTCCATGCGCAGGCGCTAGCGCTGGGCTCGATTCCTATGCCGATTCTGCGCGAGACGATCCTTAATTAGATCTGCATCGTGAATCTAAGGGCCCAGCAGGCCAAGAATTGAGCCTTGAGGTTCACGATTCTTACGCGAAGGCGAGCGCGATGAGGGCGAGCAGGGGGAGGATCCCCTGCTTGACTGCAGCGCCGCGCTTGTCCGGGGAGGTTGCGAGCAGCCATACGGCGGCGGCGAGTATGCTGCCCAGCCCGGCGATGATGAGCGCCGGGCCGGTGGGCGAGCCCCAGAGGGCAAGGCCCACGGCCGTGATAATCGCGAGCATGAGGTTGTAGAAGCCCATGTTGAAGCCGAGCTCCTTGGTGTGCTCGGCTTCCTCTCGGGTGCCGCCGAAGACGCCCAGCGCCTTCGTGGTCCACGCGAAGGACTCCAGGTAGAAGATGAAGACATGGAGCAGGGTCGCGAGGATAGCGAGGACGAACATGATGATGGTCATGTCACCTAGCATGCGCCCAAATTAGATTGTGTACAATTTAACGCCGGAATTTGCCCAGGAGGCGCAGGATCTGTGGCAGGTAGCCGGCGATCACGAGCACGATGATGAGGCGCACGATCTGGACGGAAACTACCGCAGGACCTGCGCCGCCTTCAGCCGAGAGCGCGAGGACGGTTTCGAGCGCGCCGGGCGAGGTCGCGAGGTAGGCCTCGAAGTACGAGATATCGATCCACACGGTGAGTGGCCACGCCGTGAGTGCGCAGACTCCGATGACGACGACGATGAACAGGATGGTCGCGGGCAGCTGCTTGGCAAAGGACGTGAGCGCGGGCAGGGACAGGCCGCCGCCGCAGATCCAGCCGATGGACATAAACGCCATGATCTTGAAGATGTCGAGCGGCTCGAGCGTGTGGCCCTCCGGCAGGAACTGCGCGGCGATGACGGTGAGGATGAGGGGGCCGAGCACCGCCGCGGCGGGCAGGTGCGCGAGCTTGCCTAGCTTCTCGCCGCCCACGGCGATGGCGATGGTGAGCAGGATGATCCACCACGTCGTCTCGCCGGCGACGGAGAGGCCGACGCCCTGGCCGGCGGGCGAGTCGAGGAACGCGACCACGAGCGGCAGTGACATGGACACGGCGAGCAGGCGCAGGTACTGCGTGAGTGCGACGTAGCGGTAGTCGGCGCCGAGCTCGCTGGCCAGCGCCGGCATGAGCGAGGCGCCGCCGGGGAGCATGGACAAGATGCCGGTTTCCCACGAGATATCTTTCGGTTGTGCGCGGTGGATGAGCATGCCGCCCACCATGCCCACGAGCACGCTCACCAGCGACATCGTCACGGCGGCGGGCAGGTAGCCCACGACTTGCCCGAAGGGCACGAGCGTGAGCGGGATGGCGGCCATCATGCCGATGAAGCCACGGGCGAGCGCGTAGAACTGCTTGTTGACAGGCAGCTCCTCGCCGGTGGTGAGCGCCATCGCGCCGGAGACCACAATCGCTGCAAGAATCCACGCCGCGGGCACATGGAGGTACGTAAATAACGCACCCAAGGCAAATGACCCAGGAACGATAATGGCCCAACGTGCGTGAACAGACATGGCGTCGAGTTTAATGGGTGCCATGGAGATTGCAGCAGGAGGTTGGGCGGTCCTCGTCGGTGGCGCGGCGGTCGCCGGATGGATCGATGCCGTCATCGGCGGCGGCGGGCTGGTCCTCATTCCGCTCATTCTGGCGGTGGCGCCGCAGCTGGCGCCCGCTGCGGCGCTCGCGACGAACAAGCTGGCGGCGGTGTCGGGGACGGCATCGGCAGCCTTCACGCTCGTGCGCAAGGTCCGCCCGCCGGCCCGTGAATTGATTCCCATGGGGATCATCGCCGCGCTGTCCTCCGGCCTGGGCGCGCTCCTCGTCTCCATGCTCGACAAGTCCGTCATGCGGCCGGTCATTATCGTGTTGATGGTCGTCGTAGGCCTCTTCGTTGCGTTCAGGCCGAGCTTCGGTTCCGGCGAATCCGACGGGATCCACGCCGGATGGCGCGTGGCCGCAGGGCTTGCCGCAGTTGCCGCGATCGCCTTCTACGACGGCATTTTCGGTCCAGGCACCGGCATGTTCCTCATCATGGCGTTCACCGCAATTTTCTCGCAAAACTTCCTGCGCTCCGCTGCGATGGCCAAGGTCGTCAACACGTGCACCAACCTAGGCGCACTCGTCGCATTCATCGCCGGCGGCCACGTGCTCTGGGGGCTGGGCATCGTCCTCGCGCTCGCCAATATCGCCGGCGCACAGCTCGGCGCCCGCACCGTCCTAGGTGGCGGCACGAAGCTCATCCGCTACGCGCTTCTCACGCTTGTTATCGTCATGAGCCTCTATTTGTCCTGGCAGCAGTGGAGCTAACTGCCCCGCTCGTGGGCTACGCCTTTTCCTTGGGGTTTAAAAATAAAAGCCCTTAGTTCTTGTTGAGTGGATTTTCGGTATGTTCCCGCCTGCTGAAATTCTGCAGTACAGCGCCCGCGTCTCTGAGCGCGGGCGTCTTTCTTATTTCATGCGGTTCTTCGTCCGGGCTGTCGCCGGTGCCGTCCACGGATCCTCCGGCCACGGGTGCTTGGGGTAGCGCCCGCGCATCTCGGAGCGCACGCCCTGGTACGGCCCCGCCCAAAAACTTGCCAGGTCGTCCGTCACCGCGAGGGGCCGGCCCGCGGGGGAGAGCAGGTGGAACTGGACACGATGGCCGCAGTATTCGGGCGACTCCGCCAGCCCAAAGCATTCCTGCAGCTTGATGTGGACAATCGGGCGCTCGCCCGTCCAGTCAATGCGCGCGTCGCGGCCGCTGGGCACCGCGAGCCGCTCCGGCGCGAGCTCGTCCAGGTGCGTCGCTTCCGGCCACGGCAGCAGGCGTTGCAGCGCAGGGTACATGTCGACCTGGGCAATCGGCGTGCCGTCGGCAATCTTTCGCAATTCCGGCGCGAGCCACACCGCGAGATTCTGTGCCTCGAGGTCGGGCCAGGGCTCGCCGTAGAAATCGTGCAGGTGGCGCAGACGGTCGCGCAGGAGCTGGGCCTTCTCGGAGAAGTGGAAATCATCCAAGTTGATACCGGCAGCGAGCGCGTCGGCCGCCGCCTGTCCCGTGACCTTGACCGGAGTGGAGGAGAGCTCAATGGCTCCGGCACGCTTGACCTTCCGGCCGCGGACTTTCCCTCCGTTGAGCTGTGCGACGACCTCCTCTGTGATGCCGATCGCGTCCAGGGCTTCGGCCTCCTCGATACGTGCGGCCGCGCGGACGATGGCGTTGCCAGCGTGCGACAGGGAGACCTCCGCGATGGCGAGCCACGCGGAGCCGAGGAGCGAAGAGTCGCGGACTTTCGCGCGTGTGCCGCTGGCCAGGAGATATTCGTCGTCCTTCATGCGCTTGGCGACCTGCTCGGGGAAGGCCGCGGCGACGACGGCGCCCGGCGTGGTCGGTCCCTTGTCCTCGACGAGCCGCTCAAGGCGCTGCGTTTCCCGCTTGGGTGCGCTCAGCTTTCCGATGTCCCCTCGTGCGTCGTTGCTTACGATCGCCACCGTCGGCGCCGCGCGGCGTCCCAGCTTGAGCAGGGCCGCGCCCAGCCGCGGGTCTGTGGGCAGGACGGCGAGCTTCTCGCCGAGCNTTCCTGCGCTCCGCTGCGATGGCCAAGGTCGTCAACACGTGCACCAACCTAGGCGCACTCGTCGCATTCATCGCCGGCGGCCACGTGCTCTGGGGGCTGGGCATCGTCCTCGCGCTCGCCAATATCGCCGGCGCACAGCTCGGCGCCCGCACCGTCCTAGGTGGCGGCACGAAGCTCATCCGCTACGCGCTTCTCACGCTTGTTATCGTCATGAGCCTCTATTTGTCCTGGCAGCAGTGGAGCTAACTGCCCCGCTCGTGGGCTACGCCTTTTCCTTGGGGTTTAAAAATAAAAGCCCTTAGTTCTTGTTGAGTGGATTTTCGGTATGTTCCCGCCTGCTGAAATTCTGCAGTACAGCGCCCGCGTCTCTGAGCGCGGGCGTCTTTCTTATTTCATGCGGTTCTTCGTCCGGGCTGTCGCCGGTGCCGTCCACGGATCCTCCGGCCACGGGTGCTTGGGGTAGCGCCCGCGCATCTCGGAGCGCACGCCCTGGTACGGCCCCGCCCAAAAACTTGCCAGGTCGTCCGTCACCGCGAGGGGCCGGCCCGCGGGGGAGAGCAGGTGGAACTGGACACGATGGCCGCAGTATTCGGGCGACTCCGCCAGCCCAAAGCATTCCTGCAGCTTGATGTGGACAATCGGGCGCTCGCCCGTCCAGTCAATGCGCGCGTCGCGGCCGCTGGGCACCGCGAGCCGCTCCGGCGCGAGCTCGTCCAGGTGCGTCGCTTCCGGCCACGGCAGCAGGCGTTGCAGCGCAGGGTACATGTCGACCTGGGCAATCGGCGTGCCGTCGGCAATCTTTCGCAATTCCGGCGCGAGCCACACCGCGAGATTCTGTGCCTCGAGGTCGGGCCAGGGCTCGCCGTAGAAATCGTGCAGGTGGCGCAGACGGTCGCGCAGGAGCTGGGCCTTCTCGGAGAAGTGGAAATCATCCAAGTTGATACCGGCAGCGAGCGCGTCGGCCGCCGCCTGTCCCGTGACCTTGACCGGAGTGGAGGAGAGCTCAATGGCTCCGGCACGCTTGACCTTCCGGCCGCGGACTTTCCCTCCGTTGAGCTGTGCGACGACCTCCTCTGTGATGCCGATCGCGTCCAGGGCTTCGGCCTCCTCGATACGTGCGGCCGCGCGGACGATGGCGTTGCCAGCGTGCGACAGGGAGACCTCCGCGATGGCGAGCCACGCGGAGCCGAGGAGCGAAGAGTCGCGGACTTTCGCGCGTGTGCCGCTGGCCAGGAGATATTCGTCGTCCTTCATGCGCTTGGCGACCTGCTCGGGGAAGGCCGCGGCGACGACGGCGCCCGGCGTGGTCGGTCCCTTGTCCTCGACGAGCCGCTCAAGGCGCTGCGTTTCCCGCTTGGGTGCGCTCAGCTTTCCGATGTCCCCTCGTGCGTCGTTGCTTACGATCGCCACCGTCGGCGCCGCGCGGCGTCCCAGCTTGAGCAGGGCCGCGCCCAGCCGCGGGTCTGTGGGCAGGACGGCGAGCTTCTCGCCGAGCGGGGTCACGGCCCCTGCGGACCTGGCGCCGAGTGCTTCGAGGGTGCGGTGGGCATCGGCAAGCGCGGCTCGAGGCGGCTGATCGAGGAGCGGGAAGTCGGGGCCCGCGCCCCACGCGTCCATGAAGAGCGCGGCCTGTGTGAGATCGGCGCTCAAGATTTCCGGCGTGATGTGAGGGCTGAAGTGTTGGTAGTCCTCTGCGGAATAGCAGCGAACGACGTGGCCAGGAGCCTCGCGGCCCGCACGGCCGGCGCGCTGATCGGCGCTCGACTTCGACGTGGAGACCGTCACCAATCCGGACATGCCGCGCTGCGCGTCGCGCCGGGGCACGCGCGAGAGGCCTGCGTCGACGACGGTGCGCACGCCCGGCACCGTGAGCGAGGACTCCGCGATGGAGGTCGCGACGACGATGCGTTCCTCGTCGGTGTAGAGCGCCGCGTCCTGTTCTGCCGTGGTCTGCTGGCCGTGGAGGGGATACACGTTGGTCTCGTGATGCGCCAGCAGCACGTCTGCCACTTGGTTTACTTCTCGCAGACCGGGGACGAAGACGAGCGTGGAGCCGGGATTCTTCGCGTGCGCCTGCTGCGCGACGCGGGCGACCTCCTGGTAAAACTCGCGCGTGCCTGCAGCTCGGCCATGGAGCGGTTGGTAGCTGGTCTCAACCGGGTAGGTGACCGCCTCGGTGGCGTGAATCGGCGCGTTGCCAAGCAGGCCGGCGAAGCGCTCCGCGTCCACCGTCGCGGACATGGCGACGACGCGAAAATCCTCGCGGAGGGTCGCGAGCTCGACGCACATGGCGAGGACAAGATCCGTGTCGAGCTGACGCTCGTGGACCTCATCAAGCGCGACGGCGGACACGCCTTCAAGCTCCGGATCCTTGAGCAGCCGGCGCAGGAGCACTCCGGGCGTCACGAACTCGACGCGGGAGCCTTTCTTGCTTTCCCCACGGATGGCGTAGCCGACCTGCTCGGGTGTGCCGGAGAGCGCCGCGAGGCGATTCGCCGCGGCGCGGACCGCCACGCGCCGGGGCGCAGTGACGATGACCTTGCCGTCTACTTGATTGGACAGCGCCGGCGGGACGAGCGTGGTCTTACCCGTGCCGGGCGGTGCTTGGACCACGACGTGGCCGGTGCTGGGCAGGCTGCCGATGGTCTTGGCAACAGGCAGACCCGCGCCGATGGATTGAAGATCAAACATTAGAAAGGAGATTCGCCCGCCCCAAAGCCCTCGACGGGGCCGTCAAGATCGACGCGCTCGAGGTTCTCACCTTCGAGCTTGCGCACCACGCGGCCAGGCGCGCCGAGAACCAACGAATTATCCGGGATGTCCCGCGTGACGAGCGCGCCCGCGCCCACCACGCAATTCTCGCCAATCGTCACGCCCGGCATGACGGTGACGTTCGCGCCGAACCATGTATTGCGGCCGACCGTGATCGGCTTCGCGATTTCCCAGCCGCCCTCGCGCATCTCATGGTCGTTCATCGGGTGGCCCACCGTGATGAGCGAGCAGTTCGGGCCAATCATGACGCGCTCGCCGAGCGTCACCTTCGCCTGCGCCAGGATGGTCGCGCCGAAGTTGATGAACACGCCCTCGCCACACACGAGGTTGCGGCCATATTCCAGGTTGAGCGGCGCATGCATGCCGGGGACCTCGGATTCCTCCGGGAGGATCTCGCGCAGGATGTCCTTTGCGCGCTCGTGGTCCGTATTGCCTAGCTCATTGAACTGCTTGACGAGCTTGAAAGTGCGCGCGTGTTCCGCGCTCGCTTCCGGGTCCGTGCCCGGCAGATGCCACTGGCCGCTGGTCTGGCGTTCCCACGTTCCGAATTGCTGCAAGTCCATGCGGACATTCTACGGGTGCGGTCGTGAGCGCTACTACGCCAAGCGATGCGTGCTGCTTTCCTCTAGGATTCTTTGACAAGCCATGGTTTCTGGGGACATGACTCGGGTTTGGCAGCCTACGGGGCATTTCACTTGATCAGTCGGGACTGGCCTGAATGGTGTCCTCGCCATAAAGCCGACCACGGGGCCGTTGATGCCTATAGGGCGCTTGAGGCGTTGTGATGGTCTGGCTGCGAAAAGGGAATCGTCTTTCTGGATGAATGAATTGCAAGAGCTCCTGCGGTTCGTTATGAACTGCAGGAGCTCCGCGGGGCAAGACTCCCGACCCAGCAACGCGGCTGGAAGGACCCTTGCAATACTGTTAATTCTACGCGATAAATCCCCAAAATCAATCGTGGTGGTGCGTAACGGGATACGTTAAATCCCAAAAAAGTGATTGGATGGATCCATGCTTTTTGATTCGCTCCCGCGCCCTGCGGTGAAGGTCGCGCCGGGCGTGGCGCACCTGCCGGGGTGGCTGGATATCGACCAGCAGCGCGCGCTCGTGGAGGAGTTTCGCGAGACGGCGCGGGCTTACGCAGGCACGCCGATGGGCATGTACAAGCCGCAGCTCAAGTCCGGGCAGATGAGCGTGTTTCAGCTGCATGTGGGGCGTTTCTGGCACTACGCGAGCTACCGCTATGTCAACAATATTGAGGGCACGCAGGTGCCGCCCATGCCCGAGTCGCTGGCGGGGCTGGCTCCTGCGGCGTTGCGGGCGGCGGCATCGGTAAGCGCGGAGCTCGAACCCTGGGTCGAGGGCTACGTCCCGCAGATGGCGCTTATCAATTACTACCCGCCGGGCTCGGCGATGGGCATGCACGTCGACGACTTCGAGGAGTCCGAAGCACCCGTGATTTCACTGTCCATCGGCGACGAGGCGCTGTTTCGGATGGGAAACACGGACAACCGTAACAAGCCGTGGGATGACATCATGGCGTGCTCGGGCGACCTCATCGTCTTTGGTGGGCCGAAACGCTTTGCGTACCACGGCATCGTGCGCGTGGACGACGGGACGCTGCCGGAAGGCTGTGGCCTGCGCGAAGGGCGGATCAACATCACCATTCGGCAGGTGGATGCGGCGCCGCGGACTCCCGAATAATTCATCGGTCTGGCTACGGATAACCGCGTACCATGTGGGAAAAGATCTCATGTACACGCAGCGAAAGGACCCTGAACCATGGCAATCCCGGTAGATAAGAAGGTAGCGGTCGTCACGGGGGCGTCCTCCGGTATCGGTGAAGCTTCGGCTCGCGCGCTGGCCAGCGATGGCTGGCACGTGGTCGTCGCGGCGCGTCGCATGGATCGCCTAGAGAAGCTCGCCGAGGACATCGGTGGCACGGCGGTGCAGCTCGACGTGACGGATCAGAAGTCCGTGGACGCGCTGGCCGAGGTGCTCCCGCGTGTCGATCTGCTGGTCAATAACGCCGGCGGTGCGAAGGGGCTTGAGCCGCTCGCGGAGACGAAGATTGAGGACTGGCAGTGGATGTTCGACACGAATGTCCTGGGCACCGTGCGCGTGACGCAGGCGCTGCTGTCCAAGCTCGAGGCGGCCCCGGAGAACTCCGGTCTCATTATCAACATGGGCTCCGTTGCGGGCTGGAATGTCTACGAGGGCGGCTCCGCGTACAACAACGCGAAGCACGGCGTGCGCGTCATTTCGCGCGCGCTGCGCATCGAGAACCACAACGTCCGCGTCACAGAGCTGGATCCGGGCCGCGTGGCCACGGAGGAGTTCTCGCTCAACCGCTTCCGCGGTGACGCGGGCAAAGCCGCCGCGGTCTACGACGGCGAGGTCAACCTCACCGCTGAGGACATCGCGGAGGCTGTGCGCTGGGTGGCCTCGCTGCCCGCGCACTTCAACATCGACGTCATGACGCTCAAGCCGCGCACGCAGAGCTAGTGCCGCTGTCTACGCTGGCCGCCCGCTTGGGAGTGTGGGTGGCCGTCCTCGTCGTGCCCGGGCCCGACATCGTGCAGGTCATGCGCGTCGCCCCGCGGTCCATGATGCGGTGGATCGCGCGGTGGAGCGCCCACATCGACGTCGTGGCGGGTGTGATCTTTGTCGTGCTCGGAGCCGTCATGGTGGGGGAGGGATTCGGTAGTCTGAGGGCATGATTTTTACGACCACGAATAACGTTGAAGGCCACGAAATCACTTCATACATTCGGGTGATTGCGGGCGAGACCGTCACCGGCATCAATTTCCTCAAGGACCTGGGCGCGTCCCTGCGCTCCTTTACCGGCGGACGCTCCGCGGGTTACGAGGACGAGGCTGTCAAGGCCCGTGAGTCCGCGCTCAACGAGCTGTGGAACCGCGGCGCGGAGCTCGGTGCCGATGCCGTCGTGGGCATCGCTTTCGACTACTCGCCCATGGGCGCCAACAACGACATGCTTATGGTCACGGCCACCGGCACGGCCGTGAAGCTGCGCCCGCTGAACTAAGCATGCGCCGCCCACAGCGGGTTGAGGCACGCTGGTTGCCGAAAACCCTGTCGTGGCAGGCGTGAGAAGAAGATTTTTGGCAGCCGCGGGGGTGTGCGGCGCGGGCCGCTAGACTGGCACGCATGCTAGAAGTCTCAATCAAAGGCGAGTCCATCAAACTCGGCCAGTTCATTAAGCTGGCCAGCCTCGTGGCCACGGGCGGCGAGGCCAAAGAACTCATCGCCGAAGGTGCGGTGACCGTCAACGGCGAGCCGCAGACCGCACGTGGCCATGCGGTGCACGTGGGCGACGAGGTGTGCATCGGCGACGCGTGCGCGCGCGTCATCGCGCAGGACGACGAGGACGATGACTACTTCGACGAGGCCACGGCCGATGACGATTTTGATCCCGAAAAGTGGAGGAACATGTAATGCCCGCATTCGAAGCTGAAGTGGGCATGCCCTACTGGATTGACCTCACCACGGCGGATACGCGCAAGTCGGCGCGTTTCTACGAAGAAGTCTTGGGGTGGGAGGTTTCCCTCGCAGGCTCGGGAAACCTCGACGCACGCGGATATCGAATGGCCCGCATTCAGGGCCTGCCCATCGCCGGCATGATTCCGCAGCCCGAGGAAGGCAGCATGCCGGATACGTGGGTGACGTACTTCTTGTCGCGGAATATCGATGAGGATTTGGCGAAGGTGGAAAAGCTGGGCGGGCGCGTGCTCGTTCCGGCGCAGCCGGTAGAGCTGGGTCATATGGCGCTCGCCGTCGACACAGCTGGCGGCATGTTTGGGCTCATCCAGCCGGGCGGTGCGGACCAGTTCGTCGCGGGCGGCGAGCCGGGTACCCCGGTGTGGCATGAGCTCACGGCCACGGCGAACTTCCAGCAGGCGTTGGACTTCTACGGCGAGCTCTTCGACTGGGAGATTCGCACGCAGACCGGCCCGGAGATGGACGGCATCGTCTACGCCACCGCCGAGGAAGACGGCGCGCCATTCGCGGGCTTCTGGAACGCGCAGGGCCAGTTCCCGCCGCAGGTCCCGAGCTTCTGGCAGACGTATCTGGGCGTGCGCGATGTGGAGGCCGCCGCGAAGAAGGCCGTGGAGCTTGGCGGCGAGATTATCCGCGAGCCGTGGGATTCGCCGTTTGGCCGCATGGTGCTGCTCGCGGACTCGACGGGTGCGACCGTAACGCTCACCGAGGTTGAGGATGCGCCGGAGGAAGACCCGCGCGAGTCGGACGATCTGCTTGACCTCTAAAAAGACCTCTAAAAGGACCTCTCAGAAGGGGGCCTGGGTGGAAGGCGTGCCGCCGCGCTCGGAGAAGGCGAAAGCCAACGTCGAGCGCGTGCAGGCGCTTGTGCAAAGCATTCCCCCGGGCAACGTTACAACCTACGGGGAGATCGGCAAGGCCACGGGCGTCGGTGCGCGTTACGTCGGCTGGGTCATGCGCGTGCACGGCGCGGATCTTCCCTGGTGGCGCGTGCTGCGTGCGGACGGTTCTCCGCACGACCCGGAGCGGGTCTGGCCGCGCTGGGAGGACGAGGGCATCGGAAGGCTAGCGTCCGGAAAGGCGGACATGCGGGCGCATGGGCTGGACGCGCGGG
Organism: Corynebacterium phoceense; assembly: GCF_900092335.1. GTDB lineage: Bacteria > Actinomycetota > Actinomycetes > Mycobacteriales > Mycobacteriaceae > Corynebacterium > Corynebacterium phoceense. Next base: position 678,498 of record NZ_LT596207.1, on the reverse strand, counting down.
ACCTGCGCGCGCTGTTTCACGGGAAAGAGGACTAAGGTTTTCGGCATGCTCAAACGGGCTCTTCCTGTTCTCGTCGCCTCCCTTGTGCTGGGCTCCGCCCCGGCCGTCGCCGCCACCATCCTCGATCCCGCCGCCGTTGCCGCCCGCACGCAGGTCACGCTGCGCTACAACAATGGCGTGGTCGTCTCCACTGCGAACTCGCACGAGTCGCGCCCGGCGCTCTCGCTGGTCAAGCTCTATCTGGGCTACTGGGTGCTCCACCACGGAGCGCCGGAAGATAAGGCCCGCGTGGAGAACATGATCCGCTACAGCGAGGACGCCACCGCGTCCGACCTGGACCGCAAGTACCCGCAGGCGATTCCGGAGGTCATTCGCCAGTTCGGCCTGAACGAGACCCACTACCGCGGCTACTGGGGCAACACCACGACCTCTACGGAGGATCTCGCGCGCTTTACCTCGATTATGGTCGGCGACCCGGTGGCGCAGCCCATCGTCACCGGCATGCGCACCGCCGCGCCCGTCGCTGCGGATGGCTACAAGCAGGACTACGGCACGTCCCGGATTCCGGGGATTATCGGCACGAAGTTCGGCTGGTCCGACGCCCGTGACGTCCATGCGACCGTCTCGCTGGGCAACGGTTTTGTGATCGCGGCGAATACCTATGGCTCCGCCGCGGACCTTACTTTCGACGTCCTGCGCGCCGTGCGTGTGACGCCGGATGGTGCTCCGGCTCCCGCACCGCTTCCCGATGCCCCTGCCACCCGCCAGCCCTCGCAGCTCGAGGCCTCCATCCTGCCGGGCATCCCCGTGCAGTTCCGTGCCCAGGCGCGCCAGTTCATCCGCAACGCGGAGGACCAGGTCGCCGCGACCCAGGCGCAGGCCTGTGCGGTGCTGGCCCAGGCTGGGTCCTCTGGGTCGTCGCAGGCCTGCTAGCTCACGGAGTCGATGGCGCGCTTGCCGGTAAGCAGGTCTGCGCCGGTGCGTTCGCGGTAGGCCTTGATGGCCTTGATGGGTTCGCCCTGCGCGACGAGCGTACGCTCGGCGTCGCTCACGCCGTAGGCGTTGACGTCTTCTGCGGTGAGGCCGAGACGCTGCGTGAGATCCTCGATGACGGCGGCTTGGCGCTGCACTTCGGCGCGCAAGCGCTTTACTTCGGCTGCGTTATTGAACCAGGCGAGCATGATGTTCTCCTTGACTTAGACGGCACGGCTAAACGCGGTGGCGCGCGCGACGAGTTCGGGCTCGGGGCGAATGCCAGTGTAGAGCACAAACTGCTCGAGGGCCTGCAGGCTCATGACCTCGGCGCCGGTGATGATGATTTTCTCGAGTTCCTGCGCGCGGGCGAGCAGCGGCGTGATGGTGGGGCGGGGTACGACGTCGAAGACGACCTCGGCCGCTTGGACTGCGGCGTCGGGCACGGGCAGGTCGGCCGCTTCCGGACCGCCCTCCATGCCGATGGGCGTGCAGTTGATGATGAGCTGTGGTGTGAGCGAACCAAGCTGGGGCGCGTACCCGAAGCCGTACTTGTCCGCGAGCGCAGGGCCCGTGGTGGTGTTACGGGCGACGACGGTGACGTGGGTGAAGCCCTCGTCGCGCAGGGCAGCGACGGTGGCCTTGGCCATACCGCCGGAGCCGAGGACGACGGTCTCGAGCGCTGGGTCGAGCTGGTTGGAACGCAGCAAGGAGACGATGGCGAGGTAGTCCGTGTTGTAGGCCTTCAGATGGCCGTCCGTGTTGACGATGGTGTTGACGGACTCGATGACCTCGGCGGACGGATCCATCTCGTCGACGAGGGCGATGACGTCTTCCTTCCACGGCATGGAAATCGCGGCACCCCGGATCTGCAGGCCACGCACGCCGGCGATTGCCTGCTGGATGTCGTCCGTCGTGAACGCTTTGTAAACGTAGTTGAGCTCGAGCGCGTCGTACAAGTAATTGTGGAAGCGCGTGCCCGTGTTGCCAGGGCGGCCGGACAGCGACAGGCACAGCTGCGTGTCCTTCGTGATGCCGCCGGCGACGAGACGCGGCGAGTCTGTGTTGAGTGATGCTACGGCCGGGATTTCAGTCATGACGCCCAGTGTAACCAGACTTCCCACGGCGCCTCGCGGAGCTTAGTGGTGCTCGACCTGCTTGATTTCTTCGGACATGTCGCGGCCCAGATCGGCGGCGCTGAATTCGTCCGTGAGCGGCAGGCGCAGCTGCAGATCCGTGCACAGGCACAGCTCGACGGTGCCTTTCTCGAGGACGAAGTCCACGAGGTGGCCGCCCCAGGTGCGCTCGTCGTTGATGACGTGGGCGTGGCAGCCGGCCACGGAGATGGCGGCCTCGTAGAGCGGCGTGCGGAACCCGGCGATGGTGCCCGTGAAATTGTCGAGCCGCACGACCTCCTCGCCGTCCGTGGCCTCGACCATGGGGCGGTAGGGCTGCTCCTGGCGTTCCACGGTGCGCGCGCTGGCCCAGCTAAAACGGCCGGTAACGCGCAGGGCGTACATGTAGTTGGAGCTGGGAATGAATCCGTCTACGACCTTGGAGAATTCCTCACGCGTGAGCGGGCCGGTGAGTTCCTCGCGGATAGAGGGCACGAAGTTGGTGACCACGGCATAGGGCGTGCGCTCGTCGAGCGGGGGTTCGGTGACGGAGCCATCGGAGCGCAGGCGGTAGCAGCGCCCATCGAGGATGACCATCTCGCCGTCGAGGCCGTTGAAGGTGCCAATGCCAAAGGAGCCGTGACCGAGGAGCTCGGACAACATCATCTCGTCCTCGTAGACGCCCTGGGCGAGAGAGGTGATGAGGCTGGTTTGGAAGATGGCGTGGCGCGTGTGGTGCATGCGTTCCAGCTTAGACGCGGGTCCGCAACTCCTTCACGGCCACGTAGCCCGGATCCGCCGCTGCGAGACGCCGCGCGCGGTGCACGAGCAGGAAAACTGTGGGATAAGTAAGAAGTGCGGAACACACCATGGGGGCGTAGACCCACCACGCGTCCGTGTCGAGCGTGATGTTCCACAGGAAGTGGCCCGCGAAGGCGAAGGCGAGGAAACCCGCGGCAACGCCCACGCGGCGCAGGCGCGACCACTCGGCGGCGTAGAGCGCCCAGCCCACACCCCAGCCGGCGATGGCCGTGAAGACGACGTGGAGGCAGGGCCCAGCGATAACGCGCAGGCCCCACATGGCCCAGAAGCCGCCCCAGTCCGAGACCGGATCCATGAGCGCTCCCATAAACGAGTACAGGAGATTCTCGGTGGTCTCGAAGCCCAGGCCCACGACGGCGCCGGCAAGGAACCCATGCCACGGGCGGCGCAGCTCACGGAAGGACAGGAGCAGAAGGAACACGCCCAGGGCCTTCGCCGGTTCTTCCGGGTAGGCGCCGCCGAAGGAGGCGATGAGGGGATCCCAGCGCCAGTGGTCGATGATGTCGAACCACCCCAGCCCTGCAGCGGAGACGACGCCGAAGGACGTTCCCGAGCCCCAGAGCAGCGCGGCGACGACCCACGCGCGCCCGCCCGGCCACGCCGGCCGGGTGAGGTGGAGCAGCCACAGGACTATCGCGGTGTAGAGGGCGGCGAGGGCCGAGCCCGCCAGCGCGAGCCCCGGCAGCACAAAGAAAATAGGAAACACGAAGAGGGCCAAGACCACAATGCCCAGGCCCAGACCAGCCCAGAGGACCCCGCGGGCGGCGCGACTCATACGTTCACCGCCTGCGGAAGCGCCGGCTCAAAGCCGTCGTGGGAGTCGATGTGCGCGAGCTCGTCCGTGATCGTCGCCGGCAACGCCTCGCCGGTCGCCGCCTGCCACGTGGGAGCCAGGACAGAGGCCGCGTCCGCGCCCTCAAAGGTGACGACGAAGGCCGTGTTCTCTTCTGGGGCCTCGTTTGGGGCGGGGAGGATGAGGGCTGCGGCGCCGGTGGGGGCATCGGCAAGCACGAGGGTCGAGCCGGAGACTGCGACGGGGCCAGCAGGGTCCGTGCCGAACGCGATATTGCGCAGGGCGCGCCGGGCGGCGAGCTCTGCGTCCGCGACGCCGGGAGTCTCCGTGACCGTGACGGTCGTATCCCCGCAATACCAGCCCTCAGAAGGCAGCAATCCGGCCGTGGGCGTGCACTCCATGGGCACGGCGACGTCTCCAATGACCAGTGGCTCCGCCGGGCGGAGTTGGTCTGGAAGCGTGAGCCAATAGACCGTGGGCGCAAAGAGCAGGACCGCGGCGCTCAGCAGCACCGCAGTGAGCCCTGCCCCCATGCGCGGGGGCTGGAGACGATAGGAGAAAGCGGGAGCGGACATGGCGTCCACCTTAGCTATTAAGCTTGGGCGGCATGAATGACCTTTACCAGTTTCTGAATGGGCCCTGGCTGGCCACGCACGAGATCCCCGCGGACCGCGCGGTGGACGGTACGTTCCATAAGCTGCGCGATGACGCGGAGGAGATGGAGCACGAGATTGTGAAGAACGATACCGGCCGCGCCGGGAAGTTCTACGCCGCGTTTATGGATGTCGACGCGCTCAACGCCGCGGGCGTGGCTCCGCTCGACGCGGACCTCGACCGCCTCGCCGTGGCGGATACACAGGAGCTCGCGCGCGTGTTGGGTGAGCTGGACCGACTCGGGATTGGTAGCCCAGTGGCTGCCTACATTGAGAAGGACCCGGGCGGCACTGATGCGATTGCGACGCTTATCCAGTCGGGCCTCGGCCTGCCGGATGAGGCCTACTACCGCGAGGAGGCCCACGCGGAGACCCTCAAGGCCTACCGCGCGCACGTGGAGCGCATGCTTGGCTTCCTCGATTCCGGCCGCATCTTTGGTTTGCCTGCCGATGCCGCCGCCACCCGCATCGTCGCACTTGAGACCTCCATCGCGGCTGGTCATTGGGACGTCGTCGCCTCCCGCGACGCTGTGAAGACCTATAACCCGACCGAGTTCACTGATCTGCCCGAGCACGTGCAAGAGATCCTGCGCGGCGCCCGGTTCCCTGAGTCCCGCGTCGTTGTCGCACAGCCGTCCTTCCTCACGCACCTGGATTCGCTGTTTACCGCAGACCGCATTGCGGACTGGCAGCTGTGGGCAACATGGCACATCCTGCGCGGCCGCGCGGCCCTGCTCACCGAGGAGATTTCTAAGGCCAACTTCGCTTTCTACGGCACGACGCTCACCGGTGCCACCGAGCAGCGCGATCGCTGGAAGCGTGCCCTTGGTCAGGCCGGCTACGTGGGCCAGGAGATTGGCAAGGCTTACGTGGACAAGCACTTCCCGGCCTCGTACAAGGAAGAGATGCTTGAGCTGGTCTCTTACCTGCTCGACGCCTACCGTTCCCGTATTTCCGAGCTGCCGTGGATGACCGCCGAGACCCGCGAGCGCGCCCTGGAGAAGCTGGGCAAGTTCAACGCGAAGATCGGTTACCCGGATAAGTGGCGCTCGTACGAGGGCCTGGAGCCCACGGACGACGCCGTCGAAAACGACCGCCGCGGCTCCGCCTTCTCGCACGACTATGAGCTGGCCAAGATGGGCAAGCCGGCCGACCGCACGGAGTGGTTCGCCACCCCGCAGACCGTCAACGCCTTCTACAACCCGGTGGCCAACGACATCACGTTCCCCGCTGGCATCCTGCGCCCGCCGTTCTTCACCGCGTCCGCTGAGGGCGGTGACGTCGCGGAGAACTTTGGCGCCATCGGTGCCGTCATCGGCCACGAGATCGGCCACGGCTTCGACGACCAGGGCTCCCAGTACGACGGCGACGGCAACCTCACCTCCTGGTGGACTGACGAGGACCGTGCCGCGTTTGAGAAGCTCACCGCCAAGCTCGTGGATCAGTATCAGGGCCAGGTGCCCACCGTGCTCAAGGAAGCCGGTATCGAGTCTTCCGGCGTGAACGGCGCCTTCACCCTGGGCGAGAACATTGGCGACCTCGGCGGCCTGGGTATTGCCGTCGTGGCGTACAAGAAGTACTGCGCCGATCACGATCTAGACCCGCTCGGTCAGGTCCGGCCCTTCACCGCTGAAGGCGCCGAGCCCGCTCTCGCCGAGCAGGAGTGGAACGGCCTCCAGCGCCTCTTCTTCGCCTGGGCCCGTGTGTGGCGCACTGCCATCCGCCCGGAGATGGCCGCCCAGTACCTCGCCATCGACCCGCACTCGCCGGCCGAGTTCCGCTGCAACCTCATTGTCGCCAATGTCGCGGAGTACTACGAGGCCTTCGACGTGCCTTCCGATGCCCCCACCTACGTCGCGCCCGAGGACCGCGTCACCATCTGGTAGCTCGCTTCGGCGTCCGATAGCCACAACGCCCGAATAAGGTCGAGAATTTTCAATTTTTCGCTTCTTATTCGGGCGTTGTGGCTATTTCTTCTTGTTGCTTGATGTCGTGCTGCTTGATTTCGAGCTGCGCGCCGATGCTAGCGCGTAGACGAACGCGACCGTCGTCACGCCGATGCGCACCCAGTCATTGGGAAACGCGAGGGTGAGGTGTCAGGATTCTTTTTGACACCCCACCCACAACGCCGTGCGGATCTCGGGCAGCGGGCGGGGCGTGGAGGTAGGCCGCCAGGTACTTCTCTCTAGGAGATTTCAAATCCTCGGGGTGAATGCAATGCTCCTTCCAGTCGCATTGCATTCACCACCTGAACCGGCCCCCATTGAAACGAGGAATTTTCGGCAGGAACAGGAACTGCTCAGCTGGCTTCCAGGAAACCAGGCTCGAACTCTCACGACCCTGCCCAGAAATCCGCGCGGTGCGTGCAGGTGGGTGTCCTTAAATAAGTCTCATACCCGAACATCACGTATAAGAGGACTCCCATGCAGCGCTTGACCTTGCGCACAAAGATCATCGCCGGCATCGTCGCCGGTGCTACCGCCATTTCCCTGGCCGCGTGCAGCGCGAACGACACGACCAGCACCGCATCCGCCACGTCCGTGCAGACCACGCAGCTCGCCGATCTCCTTGAGGACACCACCGACGTCGGCGCGGACAACCCCGACCTTTTTGATCTGTCGCAGTCCCACGAGGTTTCCCTCGATATTGACCAGGACGCCATCGACACCATGCTTGAGGACTACCAAAGCGGCGACGAAAAGACCTGGGTGAAGGCCAACATCACGATTGACGGCACGACCATCGAGAATGTCGGTGTGCGTCTCAAGGGCAACTCCTCCCTGCGCACTCTCGGCGGCAACTCCGGTATGCCGGGCGGCGGACAAGCGCCTGGTGAGAATGCCGACGGTCAGGCTCCCGCAGGAATGCAGATGCCCACGGACGGCGAGAAGCCCACCCCGCCCGACAGTGGTCAGGGTGGCCCTGGCGGGGCCCCGCAAGGCGGCGGCATGTCCGGCTCCAGCATCGACGAAAGCGACGTGACCACCTGGCCGTTGCTCATCAGCTTCGACAAGTATGAGGACGGCCGCGTCTACCAAGGCATGTCCCAGTTCTCGCTGCGCTCGGGCATTCCGTCGCTCAACGAGGCGACGGCGCTCTCGGCCACCGCCGAAACCGGTCAGGCCTCGCAGCGCTACACGTACCTCACGTATTCGGTCAATGGCGGCGAGACGCTTACTCGCATCGCACTGGAGAACCCGGACGAATACTACGCGGCCCGCCTTGGTGACGGCATCCTCTACAAGGCGGACTCCGAAAGCTCCTTTACCTACCAGGGCGATGACCCGGAAACCTACGAGGATCAGTTCAAGATCGAGTCCAAGGATGACGACGTGGAGAAGGAACAGCCCATCGTGGATCTGCTCAAGTGGATGGACTCCGCCGACGACACCGAATTCGACGCGCACCTCGAGGATTACGTCGACGTCGACTCCTTCGCGAAGTACCTCGCCACCCAGAACCTGCTCGTCAACAGTGATGACATGGCCGGCCCCGGCAAGAATTACTACCTCTGGTACGACAATGAGACGAAGAAGGTCTCCGTCGTGTCGTGGGACCTCGACATGTCGATGCAGAATAATGCGGAGCAGTCCCCGGACGAGTCCGCATCCATGGGTGGCGGCCGCCGCCAGCAGGCCCAGCCTTCCGATGCCGCCACCTCCACCACCGCAGACGCCGCAGCCACCCAGACCGCAGACATTCAGGAGCAGCAGGGCGGCATGATGAGCGGCAACGAGCTCAAGACGCGCTTCCTGGCGTCCGAGAAGTTCAAGGCCGTCTATGACCAGGCGTACTGGGACCTCTACGAGCAGATCTATGGCTCGGGATTCGCTGAAAAGACGCTGGAGAACCTGCGCTCGCAGGTTCCGGCGACGGACGGGACGCCACAGTCAGACATCGACTCGGCCGCAGACAAGCTGCAGGAATTCATCACGCAGCGCAAGGACTATCTGGCCACTCAGAAGGCCTAGGCCTTGCGTCGCGAGGCGCGCGGAACGACGGCACCAGCGAGGTAGTCGGCGCCGGTTTCGTGATCAATGACGCGTAATTGGCCGGGGGCCTTTGGCTCGTCGATGAGGGTGGAATAGCAAAAGAACTCGCCCTCGCCGCCGGTGCCATAGGCGGTAAAACGCTGGGGGATGTCGTTGTCCTCGCGGTCGACGAAGCCCGCGGATACGTCCGATTCTTCGACGATCCTCTTGAACTCAGCCTTTGCCACGCGGTCATCGGCGCCGAAGGCGACGGAGCGCTCGCCGAGCACGGAGTGATCCATGCGTGCGATTTCCTTCTTGGTGGCGTTATCCGCGGCGCGATAGGAGAGGAAGAGCTGGCCCAGCTCGCCGGAGAAGGTGCGGCCGATGATGACCTCGATGCCCACCTCGCCGTCCGGATCCACCGCGCGATACGAACCGAGACGCTCGGTGATGGTGGAAAACTCGGCGCACAGCTCGTCCTTGGTGGGCGAGAGGGTGGCTTCGGGGTGCACGGTCGCTTCAGTCATGCCGGCCAGCTTAGCGCGCCGGGGAGGTAGTCTGGGCCCATGACTGACAAGCAACCGCAGGAAGTACCGCACGCCGAACTGGCCGAAGGCCAGTCTTGGGAGATTGGCGGCCAGGACCGCCAGCTCAGCGAGAATGAACAGCTCGAGCAGCTGGGATCGTACATCGATGCGCACTATGAGCTGCCGGACTTCCGTCCGCCGTGGGCCGGTGGCGGCTCGCCGGAGGCGGATAATTACTGTGCGAAGCTGCCGGATCGCATTGTCCAGGCCTCCATGATGGTGTTGGGGACGGCGGTGGACCACTCCATGCCGGGCACGGCGTTTACGGACGGCGTGACCGTGAGCGATAACGAGCACGGCCGCGTCTTTACCCCGAGCGATCCGAACGGCACGTACGCCGTGTCGCTGAATTCGGGCGGCTGGTGGCGCGGCGACGGTCAGGCGCTCGAGATGCAGTGGCGCCCCGAGGTCGCGGCGGCCGCGCAGCTGTCCGGAACGACCATCGTGGACATTGATTACCCGCTGGCGCCGGAACACACCGTGGATGACATGGTGAAGGTCGTGCAGGCGGCCATCGATGCGCTGCCCGGACACGTGACCGTGTGGGGTTATTCCTCCGGCGGCGCGCTCGCGGCGCTGGTCAAGGCCGACGCGTACCTGCTCACGTTCCCCGACTTCGCAGCACTCGGCAACCTGCCGGATGAGCTGCGTGCGGGTTATGAGCTTCCCGATGCCCTCCCCAACACGCTCATCCAGACCGCGACGGAAGATGAAATCGCCGGGCGCGTGGAGCTGCCGGGCGCGCAGACCGCAGACTACGTGGCGCGGCACCGTATTTCTACGCCGGCCGTGGCGCGTCAGCGCATTAAGGACACGGCGGAGTTCCTCAAGAAAGTCGCAGAGTAACGCAGGCAAGCGCGACACGGCGCGTGAAGCCACGCTGATCTCCGCGCTTGTCGATCCGATTATGGGCGCTTGCTGCCTACGATGGAAAGATTCATCGGCGCGCGGCGGCCCGGGAGCGACCCTTAGTCTTAATCGACGACGAAGTTCTTCCGCGTCGAGCGGAAGATGACCCAGCGCTGCACGCAAAAGTTGATGAGCGTCGCGGTGCCTTGGGCGATGACATAGGCGACCACGAGGGCCCAGGAGCTGGGCCAGGCAAGATCGTTGTCGAGGAACTCGAAGCACCACTTGTATAGCGCGATGTTGACTGCGTAGGTGAGTGCGTACGTTGCGGCAACGGCGAGGAAGCGGCGGGTGGAGGCCTTCGCGTTGAAGGTCCAGCGGCGGTTGAGCAGGTACGCGGTGAGCGTGCCCACGATAAAACCGACGGTGCGGGCCGCGGTGTCGCCGAGGAGGTCGAGGCCGATCTGGAGCAGCCAGGTGATCCCGACGTCGATGACGCCGGAGATGCCGCCGGTGATGGCGAACTTCGTGCCCTGTGCCTGCAGGGAGTTGGAGCGCGAAAGGCGATCGGCGGCGGAATCCATGGCGGTGGTCCCGTCTTACTTGCCCTTGAAGATGAAGACGCGCTGGATGACGAAGTTTGTGATCGTCGCGACGGCCTGGGCGATGACAAACGAGATGGTGTCCTTGACGGCGCCCTCGAAGCCCATCGCGATGAGCGGGGCGTTCGTGGCCCAGTAGAGGAAGTTCTGCACCGCGAAGGTCGAGGCGTAGAGCAGGCCGACTGCGGTGGCAGTGCGGCCGGAGACCTGCGCCCCGAAGGTCCAGCGGGCGTTGGCGAGGTAGGCCGCGATGGTGCCGAAGACCCAGCCGATGGCCTTCGCCGCGGAGCGGTGGAGGCCCAAGTGCGTGAGGATGAGGGTGAGGCCAAAGTCGAGAATGGCCGTAAACACGCCCACGGACACGAAGCGGACGAGCTGGGTGCGCAGCGAATTATTGGGCGTCGCGTTGACGACGTCGTCCGTGCTCAGGGTGGCATCGTGCGCGTCGGGCTGCTGCGGGTTGGGGGTCTGCGCGGTATTTTCCACGCTGATAGCCTACCTGCCGCGGGCCTGCGGAATGGTTAACGACGAAGAAGCGCGCGGAAGAGGTCGAGTCGGTCGACTGGGGCGAGGGCCTCGGGACCGGTGGCGCGGACCTGCGTGAGGACGGCGAGGGAATCGGCGCAGAGGTTAAGGGCAGCATCGGCAAGCAAGGGCGCGCCGGAGTCGTCGACCCAGCCGAGGGCCTCGAGCGTGGTGGTGAGGACGGACTCCGTGAGTTGCTTGTCGCCCATGCAGGTAAGCGCCAGGGCGGTGGACCAGAAAGCGTCGCGGCCCTCGAGCGTGACCTCGCGGGGCAGGCTCGCCAGCGCGTGCAGCGTGGCGGCGGGAAGGCTCACCTCGCGGGTGAGATCGAGCGCCTGGAGGAGCGGCACGAAGTCGAAGAGCCGGGAACGCACGACGGCGTCGCGGACCTCGGGGCGGACTTGCTCGAGGACGGCGTTGATGGTTTTATCGCCGGTGAGCTGAGCATTAATCGCCGTGATATCGAAGGGGACATCGAAAGAACCGGAACCGCCGACGCACAGCGCGCGCGGGGTGTCAGCGTCGCGCAGGTAGACCTCCGCGACGGTGATGGTGAAGTCCCACAGGCCCCAGACGTAGTCGATGTGTTGGCCCGGGCGGCGCAGGAAGTCGCGCACGCGGTGGGCGGGATCGATACGCGCGCCGCGGGCGGCGTCGTGCTCAAAGAAATGCCAGGGCGCGTCTTCGTTGGGGAGCGCGAAGCACGTGGCGAGAACCTCGTGGAACTCCTCGAACGTGAGCGCGTCGTTGATGCCAATCTGGCGGTGGACCTCCGCGTCCGTGCGCACGTGGGCGACCTGGACGATGATGGTCGACTCGGCAGGCTGGCGTCGCGCGCGGGCCTGCTCGAGATCGATGATGGGGGAGGACATGGGCCCCAGCCTAACCACTTTGACGGTCCCGCGCCGTGGGCGCCGAGCTGAGTTAGCGGGACGTGTCGTTGAACGACTGCTTGTCGAGGCCGCGGGCCTCCGCCTCCGAGACGGCGAAGGTGAGTGCTGCGAGCAGCGCGCCGGTGAGGCTCCAGGGCTTGGTGGCGCCGCGCTTGCGCAAGAAGCTGACGATGCCGCGGGCGATCTTCACGTTGAGGAACGCGCCGACGGCGAGTAGAGCGAGGAGGACAAGGAATGCGCCGTACGTCTTGAGTGGGGATGCCGGCTCGACCGTAAGCGGTGCGTCATCGCGCTCGTCCTCGTTCTGGGCGTTAGCGAAGGCGACGAGGCTGCCGAAGGCGGTGAACCCGGTGAGGTAGCCGACCGTGAGACCGACCTTGGACTTGAGGTAGTCCGGCAGCGCGGTGAGAATTCCCACAGCGGCGGCCTGCGCGATGCGGCCGGCAAGCGTGTCGTCGAGGGCATAATTATCGGGCTTATTTTGCGGAGCGGTCATGCGGGATAGTCTAGACGGCATGTATTCCGATAAGCATGAGCATATGACGCCGGCGCAGCAGGCGGCCCAGGACGAGCGCACGGAGGACGACCGTCGCAATGGCTCCTACCAGGCAACACAGAATACGACGGCGCCGCTCAGCGACTTTATGACGCGACTCATGGCGCAGGAACTGCCCATCATGGACTCGACCTCGCGCCAGCGCGTGTACGACATTCTGCGGGAGTATGACGGCCCCGTGATTGAGACGCAGGAGGAACTGCCCAAGGAAATCCGTGACCTCATGGATTTGTATTAAAGGTTTTTGATCGGGCATGAGAATGCCCGGTTTGTTCCGTATATCACTTGGGTCCTGCGTGTCATGCGGGCTCACACGTGGGTAGGCTGGATGGAGCATTATCCGTCGAGCAAAGAGTAAGAGATGGAACTACACACCACCGAACAGTCCCTGCATGGTTGGGGACGTACTGCCCGCACCTCCGCTCACGTCCTGTCCACCGCAGACGTTGAGGTCATCCAGGCGGCCGTCGCCCAGGTGGCGGACGACAACTCCGACAAGCCCGAGCACCTCAAGCGCGGCGTCATCGCCCGCGGCATGGGTCGTTCCTACGGCGACCCGGCACAAAACGCCGGCGGCCTCGTGATCGACATGCAGCCGCTCAACAAGATTCACTCCATTGACCCTGAATCCGCCATCGTCGACGTCGACGGCGGCGTCACCCTGGACCAGCTCATGAAGGCTGCCCTGCCGTACGGCCTGTGGGTTCCGGTTCTGCCGGGCACCCGCCAGGTCACCATCGGCGGCGCCATTGGCCCCGATATTCACGGCAAGAACCACCACTCCGCCGGCTCCTTCGGCAACCACGTTGTCTCCATGGAGCTGCTCGTGGCCGACGGCCGCGTCCTCCACCTGGAGCCGGAAGGCTCTGCAGATGATCCGGACGGCACGCTGTTCTGGGCCACCGTGGGTGGCATGGGCCTTACCGGTATCATCCTGCGCGCCCGCATTCGCATGACGAAGACGGAGACCGCCTACTTCATCGCGGATACGGACCGCACGAACAACCTGGATGAGACCGTGGCCTTCCACTCGGACGGCTCTGAGGTGAACTACACCTACTCGTCCGCATGGTTCGACGTCATCTCCCCGGAGCCGAAGCTGGGCCGCTCGACCATCTCCCGTGGTTCGCTCGCCACGCTGGCACAGCTTGAGGAGCTCGCGCCGAAGCTGGCCAAGGACCCGCTCAAGTTCAACGCGCCGCAGCTGATGACGGTGCCGGATATCTTCCCGAACTTTACGATGAACAAGCTGTCGCTCATGGCGATTGGCGAGGCCTACTACATGATGGGTGCTCCGGCCCGGAACAAGGTGAAGAACCTCACGCAGTTCTACCAGCCGCTCGACCTCATCGGTGAGTGGAACCGTGGCTACGGTTCCAATGGTTTCCTGCAGTACCAGTTCGTCGTGCCCACCGAGGCCGTCGAGCCGTTCAAGGACATCATTCGCGACATGCAGCGTTCGGGCCACTACTCGGCGCTCAACGTGTTCAAGCTCTTCGGCCCGGGGAACAAGGCTCCGCTGTCCTACCCCATGCCGGGCTGGAACGTCTGCGTGGACTTCCCCATCAAGCCGGGCCTGGGTGCCTTCCTCGACGACCTTGACCGTCGCGTCATGGAGTTCGGTGGCCGCCTGTACCTGGCCAAGGAGTCGCGTACCTCCGCCGAGAACTTCCACAAGATGTACCCGGGCATGGAGGGCTGGCTGAAGACCCGCAACGAGATCGACCCGACCGGCGTCTTCGCATCTGACATGTCCCGCCGTCTCGAGCTGCACTAGAAACCACCCCGAAAGGACCTGAAAAGAACATGCTGAATGCAGTAGGCCAGGCACAAAACATCCTGCTTCTGGGCGGTACCTCCGAGATCGGTCTGGGCATCGTCTCCGAGTTCCTCTCCCACGGCGGCACCCCGCACGTCACGCTCGCCGCGCGCAAGGATTCCCCGCGTATCGACGCGGCCCGCGCACAGCTCGAGGCCCAGGGCGCACAGGTCGAGGTTGTCGATTTCGACGCCACGGACTTCGACTCCCATCCGGCCGTCATCGACGCCGCGTTTGCGCACGGCGACGTGGATGTTGCGATCATCGCCTTCGGCACCCTGGGCGACCAGGAAGCGCTGTGGCAGGACCAGGCGCAGGCTGTTGCCTCCGCACAGACCAACTTCACGGCGCCCGTGTCCGTGGGCGTGCTGTTGGGACAGAAGCTGAAGAAGCAGGGCCACGGCACCATCGTCGCCCTGTCCTCCGTTGCAGGCCAGCGCGTGCGTCGCTCCAACTTCGTCTACGGCGCGTCCAAGGCGGGCGTCGACGGCTTCTTCGTCAACCTCGGCGAGGCGCTGCGCGAGTCCGGTGCCAAGGTGCTCGTCGTGCGCCCGGGCCAGGTGCGCACCAAGATGTCTGCCGCCGCAGGCGAGGCACCGCTCACCGTCAACGTCGCGGACGTTGCCAAGGCCACGTACGACGCAGTCGTGCACAACAAGGAGTCCATCTTCGTGCACCCGCTGTTCGAGTACGTCTCCCTGGCGTTTAAGTTCATCCCGCAGCCCATCTTCCGCAAGCTGCCGTTCTAGAACGACCCGCAACCCCCGCGCCCGCTCGTCGACTGTGACGTGGTCGCGGGGGTTTCGCGATCCCGGATCCCGGTGGGGAATGTGGTTCACTGGAAGCCATGACTACTGCCGCCGCTCAGCCGCGCCGCCGGGGTACCATTCTGCGTCCCCAGATGCGCACCGAAAACTATGCGTCCGATCTGCTCTCCCTGCGCTCCACGCTCTTAGGGCTCTCGAGCGCCGGTGTGGGCGCCTTTGCGGTGACGCTCGTGGCGTGGATGGTGTTCAAGCGCACGCACCTGCCGGCGTTTAGTACCTCCATGGTCACGCGCGCGCTCGCGACGGCGGGTATGGTGCTCACCCTTGTCATTGTGGCGGGGCTGCTCGCATGGTGGATTTCGGATGAGTACTACGGTAAACGCCGCCGGCCGCAGTGGCGCGTGGCGCTCACGTATTTCTTCTCCTACATGGCACCGGCGTTCATCGTCATCGCTGCGGTAGGAATTCCGCTTTCGGCCACCAAGCTGTGGCTCGACGGCATTCAGGTCGATCAGGTCTTCCGCACACAGTTCCTCACGCGCACGACGGAGCAGGGCGGCTACGCCGACATGAACTACCTGGACATGCCCACGTTCTATCCCATGGGCTGGTTCTGGCTGGGCGGCCGGCTCGCGGCCGTGTTGGGCTTACCGGGCTGGGAGGTTTTCCAGCCGTGGGCACTCATCTCGCTCGCGGTGGCAGGCTCCATCCTCGTGCCGATCTGGCAGCACCTCGTGGGCTCGCTGCCTGTGGCGACGGCCATTGCTGTGATGACCACGGCGGTCACGCTCACGCTCGGCGCGGAAGAGCCGTACTCCGCGGTCATTGCGATGGGCGCGCCGGCGGCGGCGTTGCTCGCGCAGCGTGCCTTCCATGGCTCGTGGTCCGCGACGGCGGGCCTTGCCCTCTTCCTGGGCATCTCGGCGACCTTCTACACGTTGTTCACCGGTGCCATTGCGCTCACGGTGGTTTCCCTGCTCGCCATTATCACCGCGGTTTATGAACGCCGGTGGCTGCCGATTGTCCGGCTCGTCATCATCGGCGTGGCCTCGTTGGCCATCGCCGCCGTCGCGTGGGGTCCCTACGTCATGTCGGCGTTGCGCAGCGGCGTCCCGCTCGAGTCTGCCGCGCAGCATTACCTGCCCAGCGAGGGCACGCAGCTGCCCGTGCCGTTCCTCTCGCCCAGCGTCATCGGTGCGCTGTGCCTCATCGGTGTCATTTTCCTGGCGCTCCGGCTTGCCGATGCCGAGGTGCGGGCGCTTGCTTTCGCGCTCGGCGGAATCTACGCATGGATCGTCGCCTCGATGGTGGTGACGCTCGCCGGTACGACGCTGCTCAGCTTCCGCCTGGAAATCATCGTCGTGCTCTTCATGGCCACCGCCGGCATCCTGGGTCTGGCGGAGGTACGGCTGGTGGGCATTCACTCCCTGTATCCGGCGCGCTTTGACGTGCCGACAAACCGCGCGATTACCACGGCCTTCGTGGTGGTCATGCTGCTGTCAGGTATCTACTACGTGCAGCAGATTCCGCGCCTCAACGAAGACGCCATTGACCACGCGTACGCGGATACGGACGGCAATGGCGAGCGCGCGGACCAATTCACCCCGGACTCGGCCTCGAAGTACGGGGAGATCAATGACTTCATCGTGGACCACGGCTATACGCCGAACGGCACGGTCATCATGACTGACGAGAAGCTGTTTATGGCGTACTACCCGTACCACGGCTTCAACGCCTTTACCGCGCACTACGCCAACCCGCTGGGACAGTTCCGCGAGCGCAGCGCACAGATGGAAACGTGGGCGCGCGAGTCCTGGGATCAGACCCCCGAGCAATTCCGCGAGGCGCTCGATAGCGCCAAGTGGCAGGGTCCGTCCGCCATCATCTTCCGCGGCGAGGTCGCCGAGGACGGTGCGGAGACGGACGGCTATAAGATCCACCTCGCGGAGGATATCTACCCGAACCAGCCCAACGTGCGCTACCGCGCGATCTTCTACAACCCGGAGGTCTTCGCCGAGGGCTGGGACGTCAAGCAGGTCGGCCCGTTCGTCGTCGCCGTGCGCACCCAGTAGTAGACAGTCGTGACAGACCCGCTGGAACACGCCATCGCGGGCGCGTGGACGGCGTGGCTGCCGGACTTCCGGCTGGCCTTCCGCATCGACCGCGCGGCGGGCCTGCTCACGGCGGAAGCCTGCTTCGACCGCGCTCCCGCGAACACGCAGATGGAGGCGGAACTGCGGGCGGCAGAGGAGGAGCTGGCCCACGCAGCTCGGGTGCTGGGGCCGGGATCACCTGCGCAGAGATAAGGCGAACCGTGCGAGGTGGTTTAGACTATCTGGGTGACTTTATCGACCGAAAGCCCAGCATCGAGCGTTGCTTCGCAGCCCGTGCGCATGGAGACCGCGCCGGCATGGTTGAAGTGGACTGCTCTCGTCTCCGGCATTCTTGGCTTCCTGGCCTTTGTGGCCCTGCCGTTGTTGCCGGTCAACCAGGTGCAGTCCAGCGTGCACTGGCCGCAAAATGACTCGCTCAATTCGATCAACTCGCCGCTCATCTCGGTGGCGCCGGAGAAGATTGATGCGGAAATCCCCATCGCAGCGACGCAGTACCTGCGTGAGGGACAGTCGCTGCTCTACGGCACGGTGCCGCCCGAGTCGGAGAAGGCGACCAACCGCGGTATGTTCGTCCGCTACGACGAGGAGCGGGGCCTCACGGTCGCCTCCCTCGACACGGTCATCCTCTCCCTCGACAAGAGCGAGGTCGCGGCTCTGCCTGACGATGCCGTGCTGCATATCGCGGCGGATGGCGACTCCGTGCGCGTTGACGTGGGCAAGCACGAAGAAGAGACCGAAGACGACGAGCGTCCGCAGGTCACCGGTACCTACACCGAGATTGATAACACGCCGGAGGCTCGCGCAGCGCTCAGCGACATGCGTGTCGACGTGGAGGTCAACTCCCGCTTTACTTCCTCGCCGTCCACGGTGAAGACCATTGCCATGTGGTTCGGCCTGCTCATGGTCCTCATCTCCTTGTTCTGCCTGTGGCGTATTGACCGCCTCGACGGCAAGCGCTTCGGCTTTATGCCGGAGACGTGGAAGCAGGTCCGTCCGCTCGATGGCGTGGTCGCCGCCATCCTCGCGTTCTGGCACATCTTCGGTTCGAATACCTCGGACGACGGCTTCATCCTCACCATGGCGCGCGTGAGCGGTCACGCGGACTACATGGCGAACTACTACCGCTGGTACGGCGTGCCTGAGGCCCCCTTCGGTTCCCCGTACTACGACCTACTCGCCGCGCTCACGCACGTGTCGACCTCCTCGGTCTTCATGCGCCTGCCATCGCTCGTCGCCGCGCTCATAATCTGGTTCGTGCTGTCGCGCGAAATCCTCCCGCGCTTTGGCGAGCTCGTTAACGGCCGCCGCGTCGCCCACTGGACCGCGGCGTTTATGTTCCTGGCTTTCTGGTTGCCGTATAACAACGGCATCCGTCCGGAGCCTATGGTCGCCTTGGGCGTCATGCTGACGTGGGCGTCCTTCGAGCGCTCCATCGCTACGCGCCGCCTCCTGCCAGCGGCTATCGGCACCATCATCGCGACGATCACGCTGGCCGTCGGCCCCACGGGTCTGTTCGCCGTGGGCATCTTCCTGGTCTGCCTGCCGCAGCTCTTTGCCTTCCTCGGTGAGCGCGCCAAGGCCACTGGGCTGGGCTGGGTCCCGCTCGTCTCCACGTTCCTCGCCTCCGGCACCGCGATTATGGTGGCGGTCTTCCACGACCAAACGCTCGCGACCGTCCTTGAGTCCACCTCCGTGCGCTCCCAGGTCGGCCCCGCGCTGCCGTGGTACTCCGAGTACGTTCGCTACACCACGCTCTTCCAGGAGTCCGTGGACGGCTCGCTCACACGCCGCTTCGCGATGTTCACCATGCTCTTCTGCCTGGCGCTGATCGTCTACGCGTTCATTAAGAACCGCCGCGTCGTGGGCGCTGAGGCTGGCCCCACCGCGCGCCTGTTGCTCATCATCGCGCTGAGCATGTTCTTCCTCATGTTCACGCCGACGAAGTGGACGCACCACTTCGGCATCTACGCCGGTGTCGCCGGCGTCGTCGCCGCCCTGGGCGCGGTCGTGCTCTCCCAGATCGCCCTGCGCTCCTCCCGCGCACGCACCTTCGCCCTGGCCGCCGTGACCTTCCTCCTTGCCATCTCCCTGGCTGGCTGGAACGCCTGGTGGTACGTCTCCTCCTTCGGCATTCCGTGGTGGGACCGCACCGTCCAACTCAAGGCCATTGAGGCGAACACGGTGGTGCTCGCCATCGGCTTGGTCATCCTCGCTATCGGCATCATTCAGTCCTTCCGTCGCGAGTCGCGCCGCACCAAGGCGATTGCCGCGGGCACGAGCGACGAGGACTTCCGCGCCGCCGAGTCTGACCGCGTGACCCGCTGGGCCGGCGTCATGTCTGCTCCCATTGCCATCGCGTGTATTGGCGTCGTGGCCTTCTCCATGGCCTCCTTCGCTAAGGCCTACGTCTCCCAGGGCGACGCCTACTCCGTGGGCAAGGGCAATCTTGCCTCGCTTGCGGGTAACACGTGCTCGCTCGCCTATGCCACTTTGGTGGAGACCAATACGAACGACTCCTTCCTCGAGCCGATTGCCGGCACTCTGGGCGAGTCCCTCAACGACCCGAACTCCACGGGCTTTGCCCCGGATAACGTGCCGTCCTCCATCGAACCTGAGTATCAGAACTCCGCCTCCGTGGGTGCTATCGGCGGCTTGTCCACGTCGCAGAGCACGGATACGACCAACGCGTCCTCCGGCGCCGACCGCTCCCTGGGCGGCGCGGTTGACGAGAACGAGCAGAACGGCGAGACGGACGGTACGGCCTCCACGAAGACGGAGAGCGAGTCCGCCCACCGCAGCGAGCAGGAGAAGCAGGCTACCTCCGGCGAGCGTGATCAGGCGGGCGTCAACGGCTCCCACATCGCGCTGCCCTTCGACCTGGACTACACCAAGGTCCCCATCACCGGCTCGTACTCTGAGGACCAGGAAGGCACCGCCAGCCTCAAGTCCCAGTGGTTTAAGCTGCCTGAAGCAACCGACGCCGCCCCGCTCCTCGTCGTTTCCGCCGCCGGCAACATCTACCACCACGATGTCAATGGCATTGAGCAGGACGGCATGGAGCTCACGCTCCAGTACGGCACGCAGGACGGCGGCTCCATCAAGGACATCGGCGAGGCCGAACTGTCCGATGTCGGCGCCACCCCGAAGTGGCGTAACCTCCGCATGGCACTCGACCAGCTCCCCGCCGAGGCGAACGTCGTGCGCCTCGTCGCTACGGATGACTCCCTCGATGAGGAAGACTGGCTGGCCATCACGCCGCCGCGCGTACCCACCCTGGACACCCTCAATAATGTCATCGGCTCCGATACCCCGGGCCTTCTCGACTGGTCCACGGCCCTGCAGTTCCCCTGCCAGCGCACCTTCGACCACTACGCCGGCGTGACCGAGATCCCCGAGTACCGCATCCTTCCGGACGCGGCGGCGCAGACCTCGCTCACGGACTTCCAGTCCTTCTCTGGCGGCGGCGCCATGGCTACCGCGGAGGCCGTGAACTACGACTACGAGATCCCGGCCTACCTCAACCACGACTGGGCCCGCGACTGGGGCTCCATCAAGAAGTACGAGCTGCGCACCAACTCCGCCGGCGAGGCCCCCGACCTCGCCTCCATCGACCACGAGATCATCACACGCTCGGGTCTGTGGAAGGAATCTGAGATGAAGATTCGTCCGGAGGGCTCTGAAAAGTAGCCCTTCAATGCCGAAAGCCGCCGGACATCCGGCGGCTTTCGTTGTTTTCAATGAACCCGGGCGGCTACTGCCCCGGCCTACGGAAGTCTTCCTTGCGCCCCCGGTTATGCAGCGCGAGCCACTCCATAAAGCCCTTCGGGTCGTGCTGCTGGACGAGGAAGAACCAACCAAAGCGTGCGAATTCCTGCGGCAGGAGCTTGCGCATGCCACGCTGCCACAACAGGTAGCCGCGGTTGCGGTAGGTAAAGAAGCGCTTGAACTCGCCCTCTGGGTACTGCGTGTGCATCTTGCCGCCCAGAATCGGCTTGAACTCGTCCGAGCCGTCCGGGTGCAAGTACGCGCACGTGAGCGCCGTGCCAAACTCGAGTCCCGAGTTGACCAGGCGGCGGTGGTACTCGACCTCGTCGCCGCGAATGAAGAGGCGATAGTCCGGCACGCCGATGATCGTCATGGCCTCCGCCGAGATGAGCGCGCCATTAAACAGCGACGCGATCCCCGGCAGGAAGTCCCCCTCCAGCTCATCCATCCGGCGCCGCCACACGAGGCCCTGGCGCAGCGGGAACGCGAGGCGCTCCGGCTCGTTGATATTGCACACGGCCGGGGAGACCTCGTGCAAGGAGTTCGCCTCCGCCACGCGGTAGAGCTCCTCCAGCACGCCGAAGTCCGCCGGACGGCCATCGTCATCCGCGCACCAGATGGCATCCGCACCCAGCGCCAGCGCCTTCAAGAAGCCCAGCGCGAAGCCGCCCGCGCCGCCCAGGTTCGTCTTCGACCCGATGTATACCGCGCGTTCGCCCGCCATGGACTCCACGAGTTCACGCACCGCAGCCTCATTGCCATTGTCGACGACGATGACCCATTCCACCGGGTGAGTTTGCCCTACGACCTGCTCTAACGACGCGCGCAGCAGCTCCACGCGCTGGTGAGTGACGATGACAGCGGCAGTTGTTCCCGCCGCGGAAAGGGTCTTAACAGTCATGGCTTCCATTCTGCCACCAGCTTTCCGATGCCCCCTCTAGACACCCCGCGCCAGCCAGCGTCGCGCTCACAACGTGAATGAGTCGTGCCGATTTTTCAATTTTTTGGCCAACTCATTCACGCTAGGATGTGTGCCGGTGTGATGTGTGCCGGTGCTTAGAGCCCCGGGATGTCGATGATGCCCGCGGCATCCGCGCCCACCGCCGCGCCGCCGACCAGAAGTGTGGAGATAGCCGCAATCGTCACGCCGAGGATGATGTCGAGCGTCTGCCCAATCTTCCAGTCGTTCGCCACGTCCGACTTGATGGTCGACACGAGGAACTCGTCTGATGAGCCACGGTCAGCCGCATTCTTGAGATTCTCGATATCGGAGCTGCCGATCTCGCCCTTCTCCGCCTTGGAAGAGATAACGTCTGCAGCTACATCGATAGAAGACCCAAACCCGTCGCCGCCGAAAGCCTCCTTAGCTACGGCCTTGGTGATGGCGACTCCTACCTCACCATCAGTGACCTCCGACGAGGTCTTGCCGTCGGCCGCTCCCGCGACGCCGGTGGACAGGGGCAGGGCAGCGGCCACAGCCACAACGCCCGCAGTGAAACGCTTCATGGTCGTCAATCCTTGAAAGAGAAGATATGTTGAAAAGCAAAAAGCCCTGCTTGGCATGGTAACCAAGCAAGGCTTCGAAATCCGGAAACTAATCCTCGAAATTATCGAGAACTAGAACGGAAGGGAAACGCCCGGGATAACACCGGCATTGACGGCAGCGGCGCCAGCAGCCAGGACAGCAGCGGCGATGCCGAAGCCCCAGAGGATGTCAGCGGTGGTGCCGAGCTTGTACTTGTTGTTTGCGTCGTTATCCCAAGAGGACTGGTAGAAGTCGATGTATGCCTTGGAGGAAGCCGCCTTCTCAGACTTGGAGGAGCTATCCATGGCATCGGAGCTGGTCTCAGCGGAGCCGGAGGCCGGCTCGGAAACGCCGTTCACTGCACCGTAGATGCCAGCGGCAAGACCGACCAGTGCGCTTTCCTCATCAGTATTGGCGGCCGAAGCAACACCGGTGGACAGGGACAGAGCAGTAGCGACGGCAACGGCGCCAGCAGCGAAACGCTTCATGGGGAATCTCCTTGAAAGGGGGATGGAAAGATAGACACGCTCGTAGGGACACCTCCCTGCGGAACTGGTCTAAGCTTAGACCATTCCTGTGGGATTCGTAAGTCTTTTCCGGAGAAAGTAAAATCCCAGGTGGATGAGGTATGAATTAACTTAATCCGGGGGTAAAAGATGGCCGTGGCACAAATGGCGAAAAGGCAAGGTCACGCTAAGTATGTTCACGCTGTTACCTGCAAAAAGAAGGCCCCGCAGACTTCCTTAAAACGGAGCTGCGGGGCGAAGAAGGGGTAAGCGGAAAGCTCTTAGTCCTTATCTTTTTCTTCATCTTCTTCTTCGTTAAAGCGCTTAAGGAGGTCGCGCACATAGTCGCCGGCGCCGGGGCCCTCGTAGGCTTCGACAACGTCGGCCACTTCGCCGACTTCCTTGATCTCGCCGTGATCGACCCACAGGGCGGTATTGCATAGCTGGGCGAGGAAGTCATTGGAGTGCGACGCGAAGACGAGGATGCCGGACTTCTTCACCATTTCCTGGAGCTTGACGCGGGCCTTGGCCATAAACGCGGCATCGACAGCACCAATGCCCTCGTCGAGCAGGAGGATTTCCGGCTCGATGGAGGTGACGACGCCGAGCGCTAGGCGCACGCGCATGCCGTTGGAGTAGGTGCGCAGCGGCATCGCCAGATAGTCGCCGAGCTCAGAGAACTCCGCGATCTCATCCATCTTGGACTTCATCTGCTTGATGGTCTGGCCCAGGAAGAGGCCGCGGATGATGATGTTGTCGTAGCCGGAGACCTCCGGGTCCATGCCCACGCCCAGGTCGAAGACCGGCGCGATGCGCCCGCGCACGTCCGCGGTGCCGCGGGTGGGCTCATAGATGCCGGAGAGCAGACGCAGCAGCGTGGACTTGCCGGCGCCATTATGGCCGACAAGCCCCACGCGGTCGCCCTCACGCAGGTGAAGGTTGATGTCCTTGAGTGCCTCGACCACGACGGTATTGGAAGCGTTCTTACCAATCGCGCCACCGGCGGTGGAGAGCATGGCTTTCTTCAGGGAGCGGGACTTCGCGTCAAAGATGGGGAAGTCGACGCAGGCGTTATACGTATCGATGGAAACCATGGTGAGAAGTCCTTATACCCAGTAGCTAACGCGGAAGCGCCATTGGCGCATGGCGAGGGCGGCGAGCAGCACGCCGCCGATGGTGCAGGCGATCACGATCCACCAGTGGTAGGCCGCGACAGGCTGGCCAATCATGGGGGCGCGGACGATCTCCATGTAGTGGTACAGCGGGTTAAGCTCCGCCAGACGCGCGCGCGAGGACACGGAGGCGTTGTCCTTCAGCGTCGAGGTCATCCACACAATCGGCGTGACGTAGAAGAGCAGCTGCGTGAGCGAGTCGAGCAAGGGCGCGACGTCGCGGAAGCGCGTGGCCACGATGCCGAAGAACATGGACACCCACACGCCATTGACCAGCAACAAGGCGAGAGCTGGAAGGAACAGCCAGAACTCCCAGCCCAGGTGGCGCGGGAAGATGGCGAGGAGGATAAGCCAAATAATGAGGTTGTGGCCCAAGAAGAGGGTCTGGCGCCACACGAGGCGGTAGACGTGGACCGAGAGCGGCGCGGGGAGCTGTTTAATAAGGCCCTCGTTGTCGATGAAGACGGTGGCGCCTTCCTTGATGGCGCCCGAGATGAAGTTCCACATGATAAGGCCCACGGTGACGTGGGGCAGGAACGTAGCCAGCGGGATCTTGAACAGCAAGGAGTAGAGCAGGCCCAGCGCGGCGGCCATGACGCCGGTGGCGATGGTGATCCAGAAAGGACCCAGGACGGAGCGGCGGTAGCGCTGCTTGATGTCCTGGACGCCGAGCTTGAACCAGAGCTCGCGTTGGCGCGCACCCTCAATGAGATCGGCGAAGGCTGCCTTGAAGGTCATCGACTGCGAAGGAGGAATCTCTCCTTGGTCGGTGACGGCAGTCATGCGGGCGATATCGGCGCGCAGTTGGTTATTGTCATGCACGTGGCATACCCTATCGTCTCCGAGGTCCCCAGTGGGAGTGGCCCGCCGTGAAAAGGCGATGAGCTGCAAGAAACACATTCTGGTGCGAACGGTATAGAGTGGGGAAGTTGTCAGCGCGGAAGGGAAGAGTTGCCATGGTTGCCTATGACGCGGCGAGTGTTCGTGGTTTATATACGGGACTCGCTGACGGCTGGACGTACCTCAACGCGCACGCCGCGCCGCAGATTGCGGAGAAGGTTGCCTCCGGCGTCGCCCGAGCCTTCCGCACCGCGAATGCCGTCTTGCCTGCAGATGCCCCCGTGGGCGCCCATTCCGCAGCCCCTGTCGCCGGCATGCTTGAGGGCGAGAAGCACCTTCAGGCCGCCCGCATGGCCGTCGCCGATCTCGTGGGCGCGCGTGCCGATGCCGTCGTGCTCGGCCCCTCCCTGCCCGTGCTCTACCAGTCGCTCGCCCGCGCCCTCGGCCCGCTCCTGCGCCGCCAGTCCTCGGTGGTGCTCTCCAAGCTTGACCCGCCGGCGCTCTACGCCGCCTTCGCCCACGGTCCGCATGGCTCGACCGTGCGCTGGGCCCAGCCGGATCTCGGCACCGGCGAGCTGCCCGCCTTCCAGTACGCGGAGCTTGTCGATGGCTCCACGCGCCTCGTGTCCCTTTCCGCCGCGCATGAGTTGCTTGGCACCGTGGCACCCGTCCATGACATCATCGAGACCGTCCGCTCCCGCTCCCGCGCCTGGACGCTTCTCGACGTCACCGCGCTCGCCCCGTACCGTCCCATCGACATGGATGACCTCGGCGCGGACATCCTTGCCATTGACCTGGCGCAGCTCGGTGGCCCGCAGATCGCCGCGCTCGTCTTCCGTGACACCGCGATGTTCCGCCGCCTCGACGCTCTCAGCCCCGGCCAGACAGCGCACACCGCCGCGAAGCTCGAGACCCCCGTCTCCGCGGGCCTCGCTGGCGGCGTCGGTCCGCTCGTCGACCATATGGCGACCCTCGCCGGCGGCGACCGTGGTTCCCGCCGCGTGCGCCTGCGCGGCTCGATGGAGTCCCTCGAGGCCTACCTCGACGATCTCCGCGCAGACCTCTATATCTATCTCGGCACGCTGAGCCAGGTCCACATCCTCGGCGCTACCGGCGAGGCCGCCGCCGAGGCTTCCGATGACCGCCTCCCGCGCCTATCCTTCGCCGTGCGCGGCGTGCCGGCCGAGACCGTCCACCGTCGTCTCTTCGACAACCGGCTTGTCACGACGCTCGCCCCGGCCACGCCCCTGCTGCGCGACATGGGCATCGACGAACTCGGCGGCGCCGTCACCGTAGCGCTCGGTCCGTTTAACACGCACAACGACATCGAGCAGCTCACCCGCGTCGTCGCCTCGCTGGCGTAAGTCTCCCCGGCCTAGTCGGCGTTCGTGAGCACCAGGGTGCCCGTGACCTCACCGGAGTCGAGGGCCTCGTGGGCGCGGGCGGCACGAGCAAGCGGGAACGTCGTGTGGAGTGCATGCTTGACGCGGCCATCCTCGAGCATGGGCCAGACGTTCTTCACCGTCTCGGCAACGATGGCGGCCTTGTCCGCGTGGTTGCGGCCACGCACCGTCGTGCCCTGAATGGTGAGCCGCTTGTTGAGGACGACGCCGAGGTTAATCTCGCCTTTCGTGCCGCCCTGCATACCGATGATGACCATGTGGCCGTCCACGGCGAGCGCCTTGAGGTTCTGCTTCAGGTACTTCGCGCCAATGATGTCGAGGACGACGTCGCACTGGTTCTTGAGCTCTTCAGCGAAGTCCTGCTCCTTGTAATTGATGAGGATATCCGCGCCGAGCTCGCGGCAGCGCTCGAGCTTTTCCGCCGAGCCTGCGGTAACAGCCACCGTCGCGCCGAGAGCCTTGGCGACCTGGATAGCGAAGGTGCCGATGCCGCCGCCACCGCCGTGGATGAGAATCGTCTGGCCTTCCTTGAGGCCCGCGGCCATGACGATATTCGACCATACGGTGCAGGCGACCTCGATGATGGCGGCGGTCTCTTCCAGTGTGAAGCCCTTGGGGATAGGCAGCAGCTGGCCTTCCGGCACGGCGACGAACTCGGCATAACCGCCGCCGGCGAGCAGCGCGCCGACTTCCTCGCCGACCTGGCGGTCGGTATCGCCTGCGTCAACGATGACGCCAGCGGCCTCGAGACCGATAATCTCCGACTCGCCCTTAGGCGGCGGGTACGCCCCGCGCGCCTGGAGGAGGTCCGCGCGGTTGACGCCGGCGGCCTTGACCTCGACGAGTACCTCCCCGGGCTTGAGCTCTGGCGTATCCACTTCGCCCAGTTCGAGTGAGCGGGGATCTTCTACGTCTTTCTGAATGATTGCGTGCATGCACCCCAAACTAGCGTTTTCTTCCCGCCGCGCGCCGGGCTTTCGGGGCGCTGACTTGGACTGGGGATTCTTTTAGACCGTGGGTACGTACACATTCACGCAGCTAGCGAGAAAGGAGTCAACGATGGTGACTCCGCACTTGGTGATGTGGGCGACCGCGGAGCCTGTCGTGTTCGATGCAGACGATGATGCCTCGTGTCTGCGCGTGTACCGCGAGACTGTGGGCGTCGCCTCTTACGAGGAGCTCACGCGCATCGTGAACAAAAGACATTCTGATACGCCTCTGGCCCAGGTCACTGGCGCCCGACTCGTGCGGGCCACGTGGGAGGACCGATTTTCGGAATTGCGAGGCGAGTGTGAATCGCGGCCCACGGTTTAGTAGGCTAAAGCAGTAACGTTCTGTGGTCGCTTGCGACTGCAGTTGTGACGAGGAGACGTGGCAGAGCGGCCGAATGCACTGGTCTTGAAAACCAGCGTGGGGAAACTCACCGAGGGTTCAAATCCCTCCGTCTCCGCCAATATCATTTCCCCTGGTGGCTATCCACCGGGGGTTTTGCTTTGTCTAGGCTGGTCAACGGCATAATCCATTTTGTCATTTGGGGTTAAGGGACAAAAGGGCATGCGGACGAAATCTTGGAGGATTTCCCGTATGACTAATGTGCGATACACGGATGCCCAGCGGCTTAAGGCATTAGAGGTATTCGATAGAACACAATCTGCTACCAAGACCGTTCGCGAGTTGGGCTACCCAGGCCGTTGGACACTCCATCGATGGATCAGAGAGCGTGATGTACCCCCAGCTGCCCCCATTCGGCGTACGACCTTAAAGCGCTACCCACTTGCGACAAAGCTCAAAGCCGTTGAGCTTTTTACCGCTGGTATGTCTCCTGAGGCCATCGCATCTGAGCTTTCGCTGAACTCGAAAATGAGCGTCTATGCTTGGGCCCAACGATTCCGCGAAGAAGGAAAGTGGGGCTTGATGAGCGCAACTGAACGCAAACAGTCTGCCGGCATTGTTACTCGTAAAGCCTTTGAGAAATCGCTTCCAGATGATGCGGCTGAACTCAAGAAGCTGGCAGCACGCCTATCAGCAGAAAAGGCCGTGTTAGAAAAAGAACTGGAAGAATTAAAAAAAGACGACAGCATCGACCCAGCCAACCTCAGTAACAAGTTCAAAGCCATTGTGGTCGATGCGTTACGGTCTTCTTTTCCAATTTCATTGTTGCTCGACATTGTTGGTCTCTCTTCATCCAGCTTCTATTACCAGCTCAAAGCCCTAAATGGCCCGTCAAAATATGCAGAACTGACAGAGGTGGTAACCAAAATCGTCGAGCATTCTGGATTCAGCTATGGATATCGTCGCGTATGGATCCAGTTGAAGAAACTGGGTATCAAGGTCAGTGAGAAAGTCGTGCGTCGAATCATCTCTGCCGAAGGACTCACGGTGCGCTACGTGAAGAAAAGGCGTCGCTATTCGTCCTATCGTGGTGAGATTTCGGAGGCGCCACCGAATCTGGTTAAACGAAATTTTCATGCCGAAGCGCCGGGTTTATTGTGGTTGACGGATATTTCTGAGTTTCCTGCTGATGACGGGAAAATATACTTTTCGGCGTTAGTGGACTGTTTCGATGGAAAGATTGTTGGGGCGACAACGAGCCGACACCCTAATCAGCAGCTTGCCGACGACTGTCTGAAGCAGGCGCTTGAAAACAATGCACCGCCTGACCCCGCAAAACTAGTAGTTCATTCCGATCGAGGTTGCCATTATCGGGGCAACAGTTGGATTCAAGCCTCACAGGACATCGGCTTTACGCGTTCGATGTCGAAGAAGGGATGTTCGCCCGACAATTCAGCGTGCGAGGGATTGTTCGGCAGAATGAAAAATGAGATGTTCTATGGACGTAAGTGGCCCCATTGTGATGAATTAGAGCAAGCAATTCATGAATATGTTGGCTTCTATAACGAACATAGAATCAAGCTTGAGTTCGATGGATTAAGCATCAATCAACGCAGGCGCGAACTGCTACTCTAAACATTCCTAAAAAATGTCCGCATCCCCTTCTGTCCCTTAACCCGTCATTTGGGGACAGGTATAGCCACAAAATGACGTAATGAAGGGAAAGTTAAGGGAATTTTCTTCCCGTTCCGGCGACTTGGTGCCTTGGCCGAGAGGATAGGCAGCGGTCTGCAAAACCTTTGACACGGGTTCGAGTCCCGTAGGCACCTCCACTTTCCGCTGAGTCCAATAGGGCACGCGTCGCAGGCGGCTGGCAGTCCACCCTCAGGCACGCCGAGACCTCTGAGCTTCATTTCGCATCGAGCGACAGATCACACTCGATAATATCGTCATCGGGCGATATAATCGCCATATGGCTATGAAGCAACAGGACGGGGCAACCCTCGACGAGGTGGCGACGGCAGCATACGCCCACCTATTCCAAGCATTTGCAGAACCGACGAGGTTGGCGATCGTGCAGCACCTCGCCTCGGGTGAGCACCGGGTCCGCGATCTGGTCGAGCACATGGGCCTGGCCCAGTCTACGGTGAGCAAACATGTCGGCTTTCTCGTTGAGTGCGGCCTGGTGACGATGCGCCCGGAAGGGCGCTCCACCTGGTACTCGCTGACACAGCCCGAGCTCCTGCGTACCCTCATCGCCGCTGCTGAATGCCTCCTCGATGCCACCGGCACGCAGGCCCTGCACTGCACGCACCTGCGACTCCCACATATCCACCACGCGACAGATACGGAGAAGAAGTAGATATGGGGGCAGGACACAATCACGGCCCCGCCGCCAGCGAGAACGGGCACCCTGGAGATTTCCGCAAGAAACTCTGGATCGCATTCTCGATCACCGCGATGATCGTCGTTGCCCAGGCCATCGGCTCGGTCATCACCGGCAGCCTCGCACTGCTGACCGACACCGCCCATGCCATCACCGATGCCTTCGGCCTGCTGGTTGCACTGATTGCCGGGACGCTGATGCTCAAACCCGCTAACGCCAAGCGCACCTGGGGGTTCCGGCGTATCGAGGTGATCGCAGCCCTCGGGCAGTCGGCACTGCTGCTGGTGCTGGGCACGTACGCCGCCATCGAAGGCATCCGGCGACTGTTCGAGCCGCCGGAGGTGCCCGCAAGCGAACTGCTGATCTTCGGCATTATCGGCCTGGTCGCGAACACCATCGCCATCACCGTCCTCGCCTCCAGCCGCGGTTCGAACTTCAACATGCGTGCCGCGTTCCTCGAAGTCCTCAACGACGCCCTCGGCTCACTCGGAGTGATCATCGCGGCGATCGTGATCGCCACGACCGGGTTCACGCAGGCCGACGCCATCGCCGGACTGTTCATCGCCAGCCTGATCGTGCCTCGCGCGTTCAAGCTGATGCGTGAGACTATCGGCGTCCTCATGGAGTTCACTCCTAAGGGCCTCGACCTCGACAAAGTCCGCTCACACATCCTCGAACTCGACCACGTTCAGGATGTCCATGATCTGCACGCCTCCACTGTGGCGACCGGCTTACCGACCCTGACCGCCCACGTCGTCGTCGACGACGAGTGCTTTACCGACGGTCATGCCGCCCAGATGCTCCAAGAGATCAAAGACTGCGTTGCAGGACACTTCGAGGTCTCCGTTCATCACTCGACCTTCCAGATCGAGACCGAGCACATTGCCGAACATGAACCGGAAGTCAGCAAGCACAACTGAACGCAGCGCCCCCTCCCGGGCTCGTACCGGGCGGGGGCGCCTAGTGCTGCCTAGTGCGTATGTGGGGATCGATATTCAGCGTCCTCGAGGCGGAGGGTGCTCGTGGCGTTGTCCTCATCGATAATGAGGTCCCCACCGCCGTACCACGTGCGGGCGGTTACGACGAGCGGTGCTGCGGAGGTGGTCATCGCGGTATTCCTTTCGCGCGCTAGCGACGCTACCGGTAGATAACGGTGTTGGCCACTACGAATTCTGCTCTAGCCAGGCGTTGATTCCGCCGCGCAGCGAGACGACGTTGGTGAAGCCGCGCTCGCGCAGGAGGGCCACGGCCTGGGCGGAGCGGATGCCGGAGGCGCAGTGGATGACCGCGTATTCGTCGGGGTCGAGGTCGGGGTTCTCGCCGTCGACGATGCGGTCGAGCAGGAAGTGCTCCGCGCCGGGGATGACGGAGTGCTCGCGTTCCTCGGCGGTGCGCACGTCGATCAGACGGGTGCCGAGGGGAACGGCGCGGACTTCGGGGGCATCGTCAGGCTGGGTGGGTACGGTGCCTGAGGTGACCAACGGGATGTACTCCCACGTGCCGGACAGGGCGTCGAAGTAGCCGAGCTTGCCCACGAGGGGCTCGCCGACGCCGGTGATGATTTTGAGGGCCTCGAGGGCCATGGCGGAGCCGACGATGCCCACGACGGGGCCGAGCACGCCCGCCTGCGAGCACGACGGCACGGAGCCGGGCGCGGGGGCCTCGGGGAAGACGTCTTCGTAGACGGGGCCGTGGCCAGACCAGAAGACGGACAGCTGCGCGTCGAAGCCCAGGATGGAGGCCCAGATATGGGGAATGCCCAGCTCGTGGGCGGCCCAGGAGGACAGGTAGCGCGCCTCAAAGTTATCGGTGCCATCGAGGATGACGTCCGCGCCACGCAGCTGTTCGAGCGCGGTAGCGGACTCGAGGCGGCCGAAGGTCTCGACTGTGACGGCGGGGTTGAGCGCGGCGATTTTTTCGGCTGCGGATGAGGTCTTCGGGCGTCCCACGTCCGGCGTGGCATGGATGACCTGGCGCTGCAGGTTGGACAGGGAGACCTCGTCATCGTCGAAGAGAAGGACGCGGCCTACGCCGGCGCCGACGAGGTAGAGCAGCGCGGGGGAGCCGAGCCCCCCGGCGCCGATGACCGCGACGGTGGCACGGGCAAGCTTGGCCTGGCCCTCCTCGCCCCAGAGAGCCTCTTGCCGGGCATAGCGGACGCTCATTCGAGACCCACCCAATTCACGGAGCCGTCAGTGTGGCGTTGCTCTTTCCAGATGGGCACCTCGGCTTTGACGCGGTTGGCGCAGTCCTCGGCGGCATGGAACGCGTCAGCACGGTGCGCGGCGGCGGCGACAACCACAAAGGCTGAGTCCCCGACGCGCAAATCGCCCGTGCGGTGCGCGCACCACAGGCGGGCGTTGGGATGGGAGCTGATGACCTCAGCGGCGACGCGTTTGATTTCCGCGTCCGCGCTGGGGTGCGCAGTGTAGGTGAGCAGTTCGACGCCGCCGCGCCCGCCGTCATGGTTGCGCACGATGCCGTCGAAAGTGACGGTCGCGCCCATGGCAGGCGTTACGGTCGCGGCGACTGCCGCGGCCGTGTCGATGGTCTCGTTCGTCATAAAAGCGTCGATGACCAGGCCGGTGTGCTCTGCTACGTACTGTGGATCAGTGCTCATGCTTCCCTTCGAGCTGTTCAATGATGTGTCCCAGGATAGGCTCCAGCACCTTGACGCCGTCCTTGACCCCACCCGTCGAGCCGGGCAGTGCCATGGCGAAGGTCGTCCCGCGCGTGCCCGCGACGGTGCGCGAGAGTGGGGCGGTGGGCACGCTTGCCGATGCCGCGTAGAACGCGTGGGCAATTCCCGGCAAGGTTCGCTCGAGGTGGGCTTCGAGGGCCTCGACCGTCTGGTCATCGGGGCTGAGCCCCGTGCCACCCGAGGTGAGGATCACCGCGGGCTTCTCGGCGAAAGCCTGGTCGACAGCGGCGCGAATGTCTGCGTCGGGAACCACGGAAGCATCGGCGCACTCCAGGCCCTGCGCGCGCAGGAACTCGACGGCGATGGGGCCGGAGCGGTCCTCATACGTGCCCGCGGCGGCGCGGGTGGAGGCGACGATAACGATTCCGGTGCGTGCCATTAGATGGGGAAGACCTCAACTGGATCGCCGGCCTTGAGGTGCGCGCCAGCGGGGATGCGGATAAGGGCGGTGGCGGACATAGCCTGGGAAATGAGGTGGGAACCTGCACCCGGGAGAAGCTCGGCCTGGCCCATGCCCTCCGGCGAGTGGGAGAGCACACCGCGGCGGAACTGGTCGCGGGACTCGAGGCCGTCCACGTCCTGCATGATGCGCGAGATATACGGCGGGCGCGAGTGGCCGAGGACCGGACCGACGTAGAGACGGAAGCTCACAAGCGTGGAGACCGGGTTACCGGGCAGGCAGATGACCGGAACATCGCCCAAGTGGGCGAGGCCCTGCGGGCCGCCGGGCTGCTGAGCGACGTGGCCGAACCAGCCGTTGGCCTCGAAGACCTGGCGCACGACCTCGAATTTGCCGTGGGAGACGCCGCCGGAGGTGACGATGGCGTCCGGCTGGTAGAGACGCACGACGCCTTCCAGATCGGAGCGCAGGATGCCCGGGTCATCGTTGGTGCGTACGTAGGCGACGACCTCGATGCCGTACTCCTTGCACAGCGCGGCGATCATCGGGCCGTTGGAGTCCGGAATCTGGCCGGCGGACAGGTTGGCGGTGCCGATCTCGGCGCCGCCGGTGACGACGACGATGCGGGCGGGGGCGTACACCTCGACCTCGGTGTAGCCCTGGCCAGCGAGCGCGGAGATAGCGGCCGGGAGCAGGCGCGTGCCGCCGGGGATGAGCAGCTTGCCTTCCTCGACGTCAGAGCCGGCCTTACGGATGTACTGGCCTTCCTTGACGGCCGGGATGGTGACGGTGCCGCCTTGTTCGACGAAGGTGGACGGCTCGCAGAATTCCACCGGCACGATGGCCTTGGTGCCCTCCGGCACCTTGGCGCCGGTCATGATTGGGGTGGCGATGCCCTCCTTGAGCGGTGTCGCAGCCGTGTCACCTGCGGCGACCGTGGCGCCCACAGTGAGCGTGCCGCCAGCTGGGTCCGTGATGGCGTAGCCATCCATCTGGGAGTTATCGAAGCGCGGGGAGTTGTAGGTCGCGTTGATGGACTTGGCCAGGACCATGCCATCGGCCTCCAGCAGGGAACGCGTGACGACGTTCGGTGCGGTGACGACGGCGCGGACGGCGCTCAAGTGTTCTTCGTACGTGCGCATGGCAACTCCTTGTACAAGGGGGATCCGTGGGTGAAACCCCGGTGGGGACACATCTTCTACAAGTCTAGGCTTTTTCTCGCGTGTTCTCGGCTGGCATAGTGGGGTGCATGCTTGAGATTCATTACTTTGCCGCGGCCCGCGCCGCCGCCGGTACCGCCCAGGAGTCTGCGGAGCCCGCAGCCTCCCTGGGCGAGCTTCTCGATGCCCTCGCGGCCGCGCATACCGGCACCACCGAGGCGGGCATGACGCTTGCGCAGGTCCTCGAGCGGTGTACTTTCCTCATCGACGGCAAAAACGCCGAACGCGACGCCGTCCTCGACGGCGCCGCGCGCGTGGATATCCTCCCGCCCTTCGCCGGCGGCTAGCGCGCCCGCAGCGGGCTTGTGAAGAAATTCACCACGCCTGAGACGAGCCCGAGCACGATCGCGCCGAGGATGGCGGGCAGCCAGCCGTCGATGTCGAGGTGACCCAGCGAGGTATCGAGGGAGTTAAATGCCCACTCCGTGATGAGCAGCGCCGCGCCATTGATGACGAGCGCGAACAATCCGAGTGTGGCGCAGGTGAGGGGTGCGCCGAGGAACCGCAGCACCGGCGTGATGACGGCGTTGACGAGAACGAAGACGGCCGCGACGGCGAGGAACGTCGACGAGGAGCCCGCCTCATTGGTCGACCCGATGCCTGGCTCGCCCGGAGTGAGCGCGGGCGGCACGATGTCGATGCCGGGGACGAAAGAGACAACGACCCATAAGGCGAGGGCGACGGCTATGACGTTGAGTGCGAAGTTCCACAGGGCTTTCATGGGTGTGACACTACCGGCCGTCCCTGCGGACCGCCTGAGAAAACGCGCAGACTAGCCGCGGACGGCCTTCCACGCGGCGAGGAGCTGATCGGTCTCCTCCGGGGTCGTCACCGTGATGCGGATGCCTTCGGGGAAGGAACGCACGAGCACGCCCTGCTCGGCGAGCGCGGCGGCGAGTTCTGGGGTCTCGCCCGGCAGCCACACGAAGTTGGCCTCGGAGGGGTACGCGCCGGTGGCCTCGATGACGCGCTGGCGCTCGACGACGGCGGTATCGGTGCGCTGCTTCAGCTCATCCTGCGCGGCGAGGGAGGCGAGAGCGCCAGCCTGGGCCACGGAGTTCACGGAGAACGGGATCGCCACCTTGTTGAGGGCCTCGATCATCTCCGGCTGGCCGAAGGCGTAGCCGATGCGCAGGCCGGCCAGGCCGTAGGCCTTGGAGAAGGTGCGCAGACCCACGAGGTTGGGGTACTTCGCGATTTCCTCGGTGGCCAGCGGGGTGTCCTCGGCGCGCAGGTACTCGGTGTACGCCTCGTCGAGGGCGACGGTGATCTCGGCCGGGACCTTGGCCATGAACTCAGCGAACTCGGCGCGGGTCACGATGGAGCCGGACGGGTTATTCGGGTTGCAGATGAAGATCAGGCGTGTGCGGTCGGTGATCGCGGCGGCCATGGCCTCCAGATCCACGCCCTCGTCCTTGAGCGGGATGGCGACCGGGGTGGCGCCGTGGACCTGGGCGAAAATGGGGTAGGCCTCGAAGGAACGCCACGGAAAGACGACCTCGTCGCCGTCGGTGCAGGTGACCTGGACGAGCTGCTGGCACAGCGCGGAGGAGCCGGTGCCCACGGCAACCTGCTCGAAGGCGACGCCGAGGTGCTCGGCGAGGGCCTCGCGGATGGCAACGGCGCCCATGTCCGGGTAGCGGTTCGCGCCGGNAAGGTGCAGCTCGAGGAACGCGCCGGCATCCGAGGACTCGATGGCGGCGAGCGCCTCCTCGAGTTCCTCGAAGGTCTGCGCGGAGTAGGACTTCATCGTCGTATCCGGCTTGAAGACCTGCGGCAGCGCGCCGTACGACCAGTTCTGGATGTCGTTGTACTCGTCCTCCATGCCCAGGATGTAGCGCTCGATGGTGTAGCCGCGGTTATTCATGAGTACGATGATGGGATTGAGTTCCTCGCGCAGGATGGTGGACAGCTCCTGGGCGGTGAGCTGGAAGGAACCGTCGCCGATGAAGAGGACGTGGCGGCGGCCCGGCTCAGCAAGCTGAGAGCCGAGCGTCGCGGGCAGGGTAAAGCCGATGGAGCCCCAGATGGGCGAGTTGATGTACTTGACGTTCGCGGGCAGCTGCTGGGCGCTCAGGCCGATATGCGAGGTGCCGGCCTCGGCGATGACCACGTCGTCCGCGCGGAGGAAACGTGCCATGCGCGGCCACAGCTCGGCCTGCGTGAGCGGACCGGTAGGCGCGGCGGCGCTCGTGGTCGGGGCGGGCTCGCGCGGGGTGGCGGGACGCTCGGGGGCGCGGTCGATGAGGGCATCGATAAGTTCGCGGGTGGTGAGCCCCACGAAGTACTCGCCGTCAACGCTGGCGTGCTGGTCACCGAGGTTAACCACGAGCGCGTGGTCAAGCTCGTGCGTGAACGAACCGGAGTTGACCTCGATGAAGCGCGGGTTCGTGGTCACCAGGAAGTCCGAGTGCTCGACGCGGTCCTTGACGCCGGGCGCCGAGGCCGCGCCGTTGTAGGTGCCGATGAAGAGCGGATGATTCTCGGGCAGGAGGGCCTTGCCGGAGGACATCTGGGCGAAAGGAATCTGTGCCTTCTCCGCCAGGCGCAGGAGGGGCTCGGTAAAACCGTGGCGGTCCGCGTCCTGGTCAATAAGGAGGAGTGGGTGCTCGGCGCGGGCGAGGACCTCGAGGATGCGTGCGGCCGCGGCCTCGAGGCGCTCGGGGTCGGAGGCGGGCAGGGAGGTGTCGAGCGGGGCATCGGGAGCCTCGATGGTGAGATGCGTGATGTCCGAGGGGAGCTGGATGTGGACGGGGCGCTTCTCACGCAGACAGGTGCGCAGCGCGCGATCGATTTCCTCAACGGCGTTCATGGGGGAGACGCGCACGGCGACCTCCGTGAACGGCGCGATGGCCTCGAGCATATTCGCGAAGTCGCCATCCGCGAGGGAGTGGTGGAGGTTCCAGCGGAACTCCGTGGCGTACTGCGGTGGGGCGCCGCCGATGGAGACGACCGGGATGTGCTCCGCGCGCGAGCCCGCAATGCCGTTGAGAGCGGAGAGCTCACCCACGCCGTACGTGGTAAGAAGCGCGCCGACGCCGCGCGAGCGAGCATAGCCATCCGCCGCATACGCCGCGTTGAGCTCGTTGCAGGCGCCCACGAAACGGATGCCTTCTGCGTCGCGCAGCTGTTCCAAAAAGCTCAGGTTAAAATCGCCAGGCACGCCGATGACTTCGGTAATGCCAATGTCTTTGAGACGGCGGAGGAGGAATTCGCCCACGGTTGTCTGCATGCAGTGCTCCTTTCGAGACGGTGAGTGCTGCCGTCTATTATGACGCGTTGACATAAAGGGGGCGGTCTTTTGTGTGCGCTCTTTTGTGTGCAGGGGCGGCCCTCAGGTAAAGTCTCCGTGTGATACTTTCGAGTATCTGGAGACGTGCCAGAGCGGCCGAATGGGGCTCCCTGCTAAGGAGTTGACTTACTTGCGTAGGTCCGGAGGTTCAAATCCTCTCGTCTCCGCCACTCAACCCCCGGTTCTCGCCGGGGGTTGTCGCATGTGTGGGGCAAGGCGCCACGCGCGTCGAGGAACCTGCGTCACATAACTAGGCGGCGGGAACGCGCTGGGGTTAGGATCGGCTGGTGAAAATCTCGTGGCTTGGACCCGCGCGGCTCACCGCGGTCGGGTTTATGGCTCTCATCTTGACGGGCACGCTGTTGCTCATGTTGCCCATCTCGGCGCATGTGCCGCACTGGACGCCGTTTCTTCCGGCATTTTTTACGGCGACCTCGGCGGTGTCGCTCACCGGGCTCATCGTTGAGGACACCGGTTCGTACTGGACACATTTCGGCCAGTGCGTCATCCTGGCGCTCATCCAGCTGGGCGGTTTGGGCATCATGTCGCTCGCGTCGCTGTCGGGCATGCTGCTTACCGGGCGGGTGAGCCTCAAGGCGCGTGCTGCGGGCGCGGCGGAGGGACGCCCCATCGTCGAAGGCGGCATTCGGCGCACGCTCACGTTTACCTTTCTCTTCACCTTCGCAGCAGAGGCGGCCGTGGCGCTCGTCGTGGGTGTGCGCGGCATGGTGCACTACGGCTGGACCGGGCCGCAGGCGGTGTGGGAAGGCACGTTTCACGCGGTCTCCGCATTCAATAACGCGGGCTTTTCCACGTACTCGGATAACCTCGTGGGTTTTGCCGCGGACCCGTGGATTCTGCTGCCGCTGGCGGCGGCGATCATCGGCGGCGGTCTCGGCTATCCGGTTCACGCGGAGTTCCTGCGCCGCGTCCGCGCGCGGCTTACGGTGCGCGCACGCGTCCACCATGCATCGGTGACCGCGCGCATGACCTTGTGGGCATCTGCGGTGCTGGTCGTGGGGGGGACGGCGTTCATGTGGGCATCGGAAAGCCGGGGCGTCCTGGCGGGGATGCCGGCGGGGCAGCGGCTGCTCAATGCTTTCTTCATGGCGGTCTCGCCGCGCACGGCGGGCTTCAATGCGATTGATTATGGCCAGGCGCACCCGGTGACGCTCATGGGGACGGATGTCCTTATGTACATCGGCGGCGGCTCGGCGGGTACGGCCGGCGGCATCAAGGTCACGGCGGCGTGTGTGCTCCTTGCGGCGATCGTGGCGGAATTTCGCGGCCGTGATGACGTCGCCATCGGACACCGGCGCATCCCCACTGCGGCGGTGCGCCAAGCGCTGGTGCTGGCATTCTTCGGAATCGCCGTCATTGCGGTGGGCGTGGGCCTGTTGCGCGCCTTCGACCCGCAGTTCACCGCGGACCAGGTCATGCTGGAGGTGACCTCCGCGTTTGCGACGGTGGGCTTGTCCACCGGCATTACCGCGTCGCTGAGTGCGCCGTCCCAAATTATCCTGTGTTTCATTATGTATCTGGGCCGCGTCGGCCCCACCACACTCATCGCGGCGCTCGCCGCGCGCGCGGTCACGCAGCGCTTTAGCTACCCCGAGGAAAGGCCCTTCATTGGTTAATATTTTTGGTTCCCGGAAGACCATCGACATCGCACCCGTCGTGGTCGTGGGCCTCGGCCGCTTCGGCCACGCGTTGGCCCGCGAGCTCATGGACCATGGCGTGGAGGTGCTCGGCATCGACGCTTCGGACAAGTTGGTGCGCGAGATGGCGCCCGAGCTCACGCAGACCGTCCAGGCAGATACTTCCGATGCCGCCGTGCTCACGCAGCTCGGCATCGACGAGGTCGAGCGGGCCGTTGTCGCCATCGGCTCGGACGTGGAGGCCTCTATCTTGACGGCCTCGAATTTGGTGGAGCTGGGCGTGCGCGACGTGTGGGCGAAGGCAGACTCGGAGGCGCACGCGCGCATCCTGCTCAAAATCGGTGTCCATCACGTCATCCGCCCAGAACGCGATACCGGTCGGCGCATCGCGCACCTCCTGTCCGGCCGCTTCGAGGATTTTGCGGAGATCGCGCAGGACTACGGCGTGACCAAGCTCGTGCCGCCCGCGTGCGTGCAGGGCAAGCCGCTCGACCTGGCCAAGGTGCTGCGCGAGTACAAGGTGCAGCTGGTCTCCGTGCGCACGCTGGGGCGGTGGCTGCCGCTTACTGATGGCCGCGAGCTCACGGCGAACGACCTCATCGTGGCGGCGGGCTCGCCGGCGGCGTTGGAGAAGTTCACGGAAGGATAAGCTGCGGCGCCGGCTACAACTCGACCGGCCAGTGGTGGGGATACCGCTTCCTGTGCGCCCTGCGGTCGATCGATGGCCTGCGGGGCGCACGCCTGTCTGCCGCGTTAGACTGCGGGGCATGAGCAACCCTGACAAGCGTTTCCCGCGCGCCGTCTACGGGCGTGGCGAGGAGCCGGACCCGCGCTTTAGCCTGGCCAATGAACGGACGTTCCTCGCGTGGACGCGCACGGCGCTCGCGTTCATTGCTGGCGGCGTGGCGTTGCGCGCCTTCGAGCTCGACTTGCCGGACCGCGTGACCGGCGCGGTGAGCGTCGTCATGCTCATCGCGGCGCTCGTGCTGCCGGTAGCCGCGTGGTTGCACTGGGCGCGTTGCGAGCGTGCCATGCGTGAGGGAACACCGCTGCCGGGCAGCTTCGCGCTACCGGTGTTGATCCTCGCCGTCCTCGTCATCGCGGGCATCCTGCTGTACGGAGAAACCCGTGCCTAGCGCGCTCTNATCGCCGGTGATGGAATCGGCACCGAAGTTATGCCCGAAGGCCTGCGCGTCCTGCGCGCGGCGGCTGAAAAATTCGACCTGGAGATCGAGTTCACCGAGTTCGATTGGTCCTCGGCGGAGTACTACCAGCGCACCGGAAAGATGTTGCCGGACGATTGGAAGGCGCAGCTGGGTGGTTGTGACGCCATCTACTTCGGTGCCGTAGGCTGGCCGGATGTCGTCCCTGATCATGTGAGCCTCTGGGGTTCGCTCCTCCAGTTCCGCCGCGAGTTCGATCAGTACATCAATCTGCGTCCGGTGAAGCTACTCGCCGGCGTGCCCTCGCCGCTCGCAGGCCGTGAGCCCGGCGATATCGATTTCTGGGTCGTGCGCGAGAACACCGAAGGCGAATACTCCTCCGTGGGCGGCACGATGTTCCCGGACACGGATCGCGAGACCGTCATCCAGGAAACTGTCATGACCCGCACTGGCGTCGACCGCGTCTTGAAATACGCCTTCGATCTCGCGCAGCGTCGCGACGCCAAGCATCTCACGTCCGCGACGAAATCGAATGGCATTGCCATCACCATGCCGTATTGGGATTCCCGCGTTGAAGCCATGGCGGAGAATTACCCGGAAATAAGCGTGGATAAATATCACATCGACATCCTCACGGCCCAGTTCGTCATGCACCCGGACCGCTTCGATGTGGTGGTCGCCTCCAACCTCTTCGGTGACATTTTGTCCGATCTCGGCCCGGCCTGCACCGGCACCATTGGCATCGCGCCGTCAGGCAATATCAATCCCACGGGCGAGTTCCCCTCCCTCTTCGAGCCCGTCCACGGATCGGCCCCAGACATCGCTGGCCAGGGGATTGCCAATCCCATCGGCCAGATTTGGGCCGGCGCGATGATGCTCGATCACCTCGGCGAGCGCGAGGCTGCCGATGCCGTCATCGCGGCCTTCGAGTCCGTCCTCGCCGAGGGCCAGGGTTTGACGCCCGATATGGGCGGCACCGCGACTACCTCCGAATTGGGGGCCGCAATCGCGGCTCGGCTGGCGGACTAACGGCCCGCCGTGGGGTTGACGTGGGGGTGGCACGATGTGGCCCCGACCCTAGTGCGTGGTTTATGGTAATGCGTGTCTCTCGCGGTGAACGCCGCCGTGTATCTCATTTCCAGGAGCATCATGACCACCCCACAAACGCACCCATCGACCGCCCATGCCGAGGGCGAAGACGACAAGCCCCTCGGCACTTTCGAATGGCGCCGTGAATTCACCGGCCTCATTGTCGGTCTTGTTCTTGCCGCACTCATTTGGTTCTTTTTCCCGTCCAACGCCGTGGAGACTGTGATGCAGTCTTCCGGAGCTGACCCGGAGGAGACCTACACGCTTGAAGGCCTGCGCGCCGTCGCCGCCGTTACCGTCCTCATGGGCGCATGGTGGATGACCGAGGCCATTCCGTTGGCCGCCACCGCCCTTATCCCGCTCGTCGTCTTCCCGCTGGCTGGCGTGGGCACGATTAAGGAAGTCGGCTCGCCGTACGCGTCCTCGACCATCTTCCTGTTCATGGGTGGCTTCCTTATCGCGCTGGCCCTCCAGCGTTGGAATGTCCACCGCCGCATGGCGCTTGCCGTTGTCAAGGTCGTTGGTACGTCGCCGAAGCGCCTCGTGCTCGGCTTCATGCTTGCCACGGGCTTCCTGTCCATGTGGGTGTCCAACACCGCGACCGCCGTGGTCATGCTGCCTATTGGCATGTCCGTCCTGACGCTTACCGCTGACACGGTCGGCGGCATGGCTAACCAGAAGAAGTTCGCGACCGCGCTCATGCTCGGCATCGCCTACGCTGCGTCCATCGGCTCCCTGGGCACGCTCATCGGTACTCCGCCGAACGCCCTGCTCGCTGGCTACATGCGTGAGTCGCATGACATCGACCTGAGCTTCGGCAAGTGGATGATCGTCGGCATGCCGATTGCCATCGTCTTCCTCTTCATCGCCTGGTTCCTGCTCGTGACCATCTTCAAGCCGGAGATGGATCGTATCCCGGGCGGCAAGGAGCTCATCAACGACGAAATCAAGGCCATGGGTCCGTGGACCGGCCCGCAGATCGCCACCGCCATCATCTTCCTGTGCGCCGCTGTCGCGTGGGTTGCTCTCCCGTTCTTCCTTGATAAGGAGTCCGGCTACGACGATGCCATCGTAGGTATCGCCGCTGGCCTCATCCTCTTCATCCTGCCGGCCAACTTCAAGTCCGGCGTGCGCCTGCTTGACTGGAAGACGGCCAATGACATGCCGTGGGACGTCCTCCTCCTCTTCGGCGGCGGCCTGTCTCTGTCCGCGATGTTCAATAACTCCGGCCTGTCCCTGTGGATTGGTGAGCTGGCCAAGGGCCTGGGCTCCCTGCCCGTCATCCTGCTCATCGCCGCGATTGCCTTCTTGGTCCTCTTCCTGACGGAAATCACCTCAAATACCGCAACCGCCGCGACCTTCCTGCCGATTATGGGCGGCGTCGCCGTGGGTATTGGCCTCACGGCGAACGGCGACATCAATGTCCTCGTGCTCTGCATCCCGGTCGCACTCGCCGCCACCTGTGCGTTCATGCTCCCCGTCGCCACCCCGCCGAACGCCATTGCGTACGGCTCTGGCCACGTGAAG
Organism: Corynebacterium phoceense; assembly: GCF_900092335.1. GTDB lineage: Bacteria > Actinomycetota > Actinomycetes > Mycobacteriales > Mycobacteriaceae > Corynebacterium > Corynebacterium phoceense. The sequence goes on along the minus strand of NZ_LT596207.1, from coordinate 635,478 downwards.
ATTGGCGACATGATCAAGGGCGGTATTTGGCTCAACATCATCGGTACCGTGCTCATCACACTCACCGTCTACTTCATCGCCATCCCGGTCTTTGGCCTCACTGCTTAATCACTTTCTCTTTCTGCGAATGCCCCGCCTCGTGCGGGGCATTGCGTATGGTCTGACCCGGGTAAACAGCAGGTAAAAACATTGACTGGCCTGGCGATTTGTCACAATTCAAAGCCGTGGGTATAGTTATTCCACGTTGCACAGAGAGCACCAACCGCTCGAGGCAATGGTTAGCGCCCGTAGCTCAACGGATAGAGCATCTGACTACGGATCAGAAGGTTGGGGGTTCGAATCCCTCCGGGCGCACAGCACAAACCCGCTGGCCGCAAGGCTAGCGGGTTTCTTCGTGTTCCATCCGCCCGTGCTGCAGCGTGGGGGTAGGGGCGCTTATATTTCGGGCGCGTTATCAGGAGTGTGACGCTGAAAATGAGGCTAGTGCGCCCGATAGTGCCCGCCGTGTTCAATAATGACGGGTCTTATGCTGGTGGCCCAGCGCCGTCGGGTAAAAGCATGGGGCATTAGGATAAAGCCAACAGGCGTGCCCGGCGGGCAGAAGGAGACGAGCAATGAACAAGTGGACCCCGGGCCTCATCGGTGGCGCCGTGCTGGGCGGCATTATGTGGATTGCCACGGGAACGTTCTGGTGGCTGCTTGCAGGCATAGTCGTGGGGCTGGCTGTCGTGCCGCTCGTAGGACGCGAGGACCGGCAGAAGAATTACGCGCGCAAGAAGCGTGATGATAACTTTCGTGACTAACTACTAACGCGGGGTAAGGTGAAGGCGATTAGTTCGCGGTGATAAACGGTGGTGCGCATGAATAACGAACAGCAGGTTCTCGACAACGTAGACAAGCTCGAGGTTATGCTGCGCAGCGAGGATGAACTCGACCCCGGTCAGGCACAGGAGCTCAAGACCTTGGCCACGGGTCTGCCCATTCGGGATGTCATCGCTATTGTGGAGCGTTGCAATGCGGTGCGCGCGGCGCTGGTACTGCGCCTGCTGCCGCGGCGCAAAGCCATCGAGGTATTCGACGCCATGGACTTCGCCCAGCAGGCGGACGTTATCGATGAGTTGGGCAACGCCGAGGTCTTCGAGTACTTCGATGCACTTGAGCCCGAGGACCGCGTGGCGCTGCTCGATGAGCTGCCCGTGGAAATTGCGGACCGCCTGTTGCGCTCGCTTAATAAACCGGACCGTGACATTACGGGCGTGGTGTTGGGCTATGAGAAGGGCTCAGTGGGCCGCCGCATGTCGCCGGAGGTGCCCACGCTGCATCCGGAGATGACTGCGGCTGCAGCGCTGGCGCAACTTAAAGAGACCGCGCAGGACTTGGAGACGATCTACACGCTGCCCATCGTGGAGGCGGACCGCCGGCTGGTGGGCGTGGTGAGTTTCCGTGAAGTATTCCAGGCGCCGGATACAACCCCGCTAGGTGAGCTCATGCGGGAGGCAGTGTTTGCGACGGCCACGGATGATGCGGAGGAGGTCGCGCGTTGGTTCCTGCCGCTGGACTTCCTGGCGCTGCCCATCGTGGATGCCTCGGGGCGCCTGGTGGGACTGCTCGCCTGGGATGACGCTATGGATATCCAGGAAGAAGCAGATAACGAGGACACCGCGCGTGCGGGTGGTACGAATCCACTGCATCAACCGTATCTGTCTACGCCGCTCATGAAGCTGGTGAAGTCGCGCATTGTCTGGCTGCTGGTGTTGGCGGTCTCCGCGCTGCTCACCGTGCAGGTGCTGGCCATGTTTGAGGAAGCACTTGCAGCCGCGGTGGTGCTGTCCTTGTTTATTCCGCTGCTCACCGGCACCGGCGGCAATACGGGCAATCAGGCTGCCACCACGGTGACGCGAGCTCTCGCGATGGGCGATGTGCGCGACCGTGACTTGTGGGGCGTGTTGTGGCGCGAGTTGCGTATTGGCATGGTGCTTGGCGCCGTGCTGGGCACTGTGGGCTTTATCCTTGCGACCCTGGTCTATGACGTGAAGATCGGCACGGTCATCGGAACCACGCTGTTCTTGGTGTGCACGATGTCTGCCTCCGTGGGCGGACTCATGCCGCTGGTCGCGAAGAAGGTGGGAGCGGACCCAGCAGTCTTCTCCAACCCGTTTATCTCGACTTTCTGCGACGCGACCGGCCTTATTATTTACTTCCTCATTGCCAAGTCCGTGTTGGGAATCTAACGCCAGGGAGCTAGAAGACCTCGATACGTCCACCCATGGACTCGGCCTGACGCAGCTGGGAGACCCAGCCGTGGGAGCCGGGGGACAGGCGCAGGACGGGGCGGGAAGAAATCTTCACGGGGGAGACGGACTCCTTGCGGGCGCCGGTGCGCGCTTCGAGGCGGGNTCGCGCGCGGCGGTGACGTAGTTCAGGAACTCGTCGAGCGCCTTGACCACGGCCGCGGAGTTGGTCTCACACATCTGCTGCACGAGCTCCGGTCGGGTGCCCGCCACGCGGGTGGCGTCCTTGAAGGAGCCGGCAGCCAGCGACTGGGAGAGGATTCCGCCGTGGTCGCCGACGACGGCGAGGGACTCGGCGATGACGTGCGGCAAGTGGCTCACGCGCGCGACGGCTTCGTCATGCGGGGCGACCCGCACCGGCATGGCCTCGGCCTTGGCCATGGCGGCGAGGCGCACGACGTCGGCGAAGAGGTCGATCCAGGACTGAGGCAGCTTCTCCACCTCCAGGGCGTAGTCATAGGTCACGGCCCACGCCGCACCGGCGAAGAGACCGCGCTGCGAGTTATCCCAGCCGGACTGGGAGGTGCCGGCCATGGGGTGGCCGCCCACGTAACGGGACTCGAGGCCGCGTTCCTTGACCAGATCGTAGACCTGGGTCTTCACGGACACGACGTCCGTGATGCCGCACGTAGGGGCGTGCTCCACGATGGCGTCGAGGACGGAGGCGACGGCCTCGAAAGGCACGGCGAGGACGATGAGTGCGCCTTCTTTCTCTGCGCGGGCGAGAACGCCGGGCAGGTCATTGGTGACGTCAAAGCCCTGCTTAGCGGCGCGGCGGGCGCCGGAGGTGGAGTGGTTATAGCCGAATACGGCATGTTCGCGTGCGGTCAGATCGCGCAGCAGCGAGCCGCCGATGAGGCCGAGGCCAATAATGCAGACAGGGCGGGAGACGGTATAAGGATTCACATGACAATCATGGCACAACCCGACTAACCTGACGAGGTATGAGTCAGGATGAATTGCTCTCCTTCGCCGTGACGGTCGCGCGCAGCGAGGGTGCCTGGGTTGTCCGTTCCTTCGCGGATGATTTTGAAGACCCCCAGACGTCCATCGCCGCAGTGCGTGCGCTGCGCAGCGAGGGCGCAGCGTTTGCGCTGCTGTGCGTCGACGATGACTACTTCGTCATCGTCCGCCCGGTTCCGGGCGATGTGCGCATGTTGCTTTCCGATGCCACCATGGCCGTCGATGATGATTTCGCGGCAGGTTTCCTGGAGTTGCGCGACCTTGAGATCCCCGATATTGCCCCGGAAGACCTCGATGACGCGGCCCCCTTCGGCGACGGCGACTTCGACATCCTGGCCGACCTCGGCATGGACGAGTATCAAATCGAGGCCATCATCGACAATGACGAGGACTATCCCTCGGACATGCTGCTGCGCATCGCGGGCGAGCTGGGCTTCGGCGACGAGCTGGAAGATGCCCTCGATCTCTAGCACCCCCGCCGCGCCCGACCAGCCCGAGCGCGTCCTGCCCCGCGAATCCGGTCTCGCCCGCGCCGAGGAACGCATGCGCCGTGCCCTCGCGGTCGCGCGCACTACTCCCGCCGGTGACGTGCCCGTCGGCGCGGTTATCTACGGCCCCGACGGCCGCGAGCTTGCCACCGGCGTTAACCGCCGCGAGCAGCGCCAGGACCCCACCGCCCACGCGGAGGTCGAAGCCATCCGCGCTGCCACGGCTGGCGCTGCGGCGAAAAGCAATGATGGATGGCGGCTCACCGATTGCGAGCTCGTCGTCACCCTCGAGCCCTGCGCCATGTGCGCTGGCGCCCTCGTCGGTGCGCGCGTCGGCTCCATTGTCTTCGGCGCGTGGGAACCACGCACCGGCGCCTGCGGCTCCCTCCTCGAGGTTCCTCGCGCCCCGGGTGCCCTACACGTCCCACAGGTCCGCGGCGGCGTCCTCGAGGACGAATGCGCCGAGCTGCTGCGCGGCTTCTTCGGCGACCTGCGCTCAATCGTTACGTCGCTGTAACCCACACAGCTGTGTCACGCCGTTAGGGTGGGGATATGAGCGATTTTGAGAACAAGAAAGACGAAGTACTCGGTTCTGCCAAGGAGAAGTTTGGTCAGGCCACGGATAATGAATCCCTCGAGAACGAGGGTAAGGCGGACCAGGCCAAGGCAGGCGTCAAGCAGAAGTTTGAGGACGCCAAGGATGCCGTAAAGGAAAAGGTCGATGACTCCATCGCCGCTGTGAAGGACGCTACGGAAGACTAAACCGCAACCACACCGCAGTGACGGACGCGCCCGCGGGGCTAGTGATTTTGTTCGGGCCCTAGGTCTGCTTTAAGCTGTTTCGCGGTGGCGTGTCCGAGCGGCCGAAGGTGCTCGCCTCGAAAGCGAGTGTTGGGTAATCCCCAACCGCGGGTTCAAATCCCGCCGCCACCGCACTGAGCCCCAACCTGTTTATGCAGGTTGGGGCTTTATCTTTTGTGTCGGCTACACTTGGGTGAGTTTTCAACCGAGAGAGGACGACATGGCTAAGTTCCTGTACCGCGTGGGACGCTGGTCTTTCCTGAACAAGTGGAAGGTCATTATCGCGTGGCTCATCCTGGTCGCTGCTGCGGCCGGCGCGATGGCCACACTCATGAAGCCGATGACGAGCGAGTATTCCATTTCGAATACCCCGGCCATCGACGCCACCCACCGCGCGTCTGAACTCTTCCCCGAAGCGGGCAACCTCGCCAACGCGCCGAGCGTCAACCTTGTGTTCCAGGCGCCCGAGGGCGAGAAGCTTTCGGATCCGGAAAATATGGCTGCGATCCAAGACGTCGTCGACTACATCAAGGACAACCTCGGCGTCGAGGGCCAGCGCTTCGGCAACCCGCTTGAGGTCTCGCCACAACTTCAGCAGAGCGTTATTGACCAGTTCACGTCCATGGGCCTGCCCGAGGAGACCGCGCGCGCGGACGCGGATAACCTCGCGATGGTCAACGAGGACGAGACCATCGCGTACACGACCTTCGACTTCGACGCGGACTCCGCGAACTCCGTGAAGCAGGAGGATAAGGACGTCGTTACCGCCGCGATGGAACTCGGCCGCGAGCAGGGGCTCACCGTCGAGGGCGGCGGCGCTGGCTTCGGCGACGCCATCGCCGTCGAAGAAATGTCCGAGATCATCGGTCTCGCCGTCGCGTTCATCGTTCTGGTCTTCACCTTCGGCTCGCTCGTCGCTGCGGGCATGCCGCTCATCACCGCCGTCGTGGGCGTGGGCCTGGGCGCTATGGGCGTCATGATTGCCACCCACTGGGTCACCCTCAACTCCATTACCCCGGTCCTCGCCCTCATGATCGGCCTGGCCGTGGGCGTGGACTACTCGCTGTTTATTATCTCCCGCTACCGGCAGGAGCGCGCCCGCATGGAGCCTGCCGATGCCGCCGGTATGGCCGTCGGCACTGCCGGCTCCTCCGTGGTCTTCGCTGGCGCCACAGTGTTCACTGCGCTCTTCGCGCTGCTCGTTGCCAACATCGGCTTCCTCACCGCCATGGGCCTGTCGGCTGCGGGCACCGTGGCCGTCGCGGTGCTCGTCTCGCTCACGCTTGTCCCGGCGCTACTCGGCCTGTTCGGGAAGAAGGCCTTCGCCGGCCGCATCCCGGGCATCGCCGGTAACCCCACGCGTCGCGGCAGGGTCCGCCACGGCGAGACCATGGGCAGCCGTTGGGTGCGCTTCGTCCAGCGCATGCCGGGCCTCGTCATGGCCGTCGCGGTCCTCGGCCTCGGCGCGCTCACCACGCCGGTGCTCCACATGCAGCTCGCGCTGCCCACCGACACGACCTCGGACCCAGACACGACGCAGCGCAAGGCGGCCGACCTTATGGCCGAAGGCTTCGGCCCCGGCATCAACGGCCCCTTCCTCGTCATCGTTAACGGTCAGGACGCCAACCCGGATTCCGCGGCGCTCGCCCCGTACATGGCGGCGCAGGCCGAAGGCACGGATCAGGACAAGGCGACGCTGAGCTCCTTCCTCTACACCGCCTCGCAGCTCAACCAGGTGGGCGGCGTGAAGCACGCGCAGCTCGTGGGCCTCAACGGCGAAGGCACCGCCGCGCAGGTCATGGTCACGCCCGAGACCTCGCCGTCTGACGCGCGTACCGAAGGCACGGCCCAGGCCCTGCGCACCGCCACCGAGGAAATCGCGGACTCCACTGGCGCCGACATCGGCATGACCGGCCTTACCGCCGTCCAGCTCGACATCACCGAGCGCCTCCAAGCCGCCATGCTGCCGTACCTGACCATCGTCGTCGGCCTCGCCATTCTCCTGCTGCTCGTGGTCTTCCGTTCGCTACTCGTTCCGCTCGTCGCCGGCCTGGGCTTCCTGCTCTCCGTCGGCGCGGCCTTCGGCGTCACGGTCCTCGTCTGGCAGGACGGGCTCACCGGCCTCGTCCCTGCGCCGGGCCCGCTCATCTCGTTTATGCCGATCTTCCTCATCGGCGTGACCTTCGGCTTGGCGATGGACTATCAGGTCTTCATCGTCACCCGCATGCGCGAGCACTTCATCCGCAATCCCCGCGGCTCGCAGGCCTTCCACGGGAAATACAACGCCGTTGAGGAATCGACCATCGTGGGCTTCGCCCAGGGCGCCCGCGTCGTCACCGCCGCTGCCATCATCATGATCGCCGTCTTCGTGGCGTTCATTGGCCAGCCGCTGCCGTTCATCAAAATCTTCGGCTTCGCGCTCGCCGCCGGCGTCCTCTTCGACGCGTTCTGCATTCGCATGGCGCTCGTGCCCGCAACGATGTTCCTCACCGGCCGCGCCACGTGGTGGATCCCGCGCTGGCTCGACAAGATCCTGCCCACCCTCGACATCGAGGGCACCAAGCTCGAGGAAGAGTGGGAAGCCCGCCACGCCGCAGAGCCTGTAGACACGAGCCACTAGTGCGAGGTGGTGCATTCAAGGGAAACCTGTCTTAGTATGGACCTTGTATTCCTCCTCGCATTGAGGTCTTCCGTTCAGCGGAAAGGCCGCGAGGGGGTCTTTTGTTTGCTAAGAAGCCCTGGAGCCCAGTGTTGTTGTACCGCGGGCAGCTCCTCGCGCGGGCGACCGGTACGCTGGTTCTCATGACAAAACCACTTCTGGATACCGACTTAAGCTTCGACGTGCACACGCGCCTGCCCGAAGGCACCGGCAAGCACGGCCGCACCGGCGTGATTCATACCCCGCACGGCGATATCCAGACCCCGGCGTTTATCCCGGTGGCGACGAAAGCGACGGTCAAGACGCTGACCCCGGAGCAGATCCGTCAGACGGGCGCGCAGGCCATCCTCTCCAACGCGTATCACCTCTACCTGCAGCCGGGCCACGACATCGTGGACGAGGCAGGTGGCGTCGCGGAGTTCGAGAACTGGCACGGCCCCACGTACACGGACTCGGGCGGATTCCAGGTCATGTCGCTGGGCGTCGGCTTTAAGAAGGTCCTCGCCATGGACGTCGCGAACCTTACTGAGGGCGATATCCGCGCGGCGAAGAAGGAGCGCATGGCGCAGGTCGACGAGGACGGCGTGGACTTCAAGTCCATCATTGACGGCTCGAAGCACCGCTTCACGCCGGAGGTCTCCATGCAGATTCAGCACTCCCTGGGCGCGGACATCATGTTTGCCTTTGATGAGCTCACCACGCTCGTCGACACTCGTCAGTACCAGGAGGAATCCGTCGCGCGCACGCACCGCTGGGCCAAACGCTGCCTCGACGAGCATGACCGACTCACCAACGCGCGCGCCGGAAAGCCCCGCCAGTCCCTGTGGGGCGTGGTCCAGGGCGCGCAGTACGAGGACCTTCGCCGCCAGGCCACCCGTGGCCTCGTGCAGCTTTCCGATGCCGCCGTCGCCGCCGGCATGCGCGGATTCGGCGGGTTCGGCATCGGCGGAGCGTTGGAGAAGGAAAACCTGGGCACCATCGTGGGCTGGGTCTGCGACGAGCTGCCGGAGGACAAGCCGCGCCACCTGCTCGGCATCTCTGAGCCGGACGATCTTTTCACCGCCATCGAGGCCGGCGCCGATACCTTCGACTGTGTTGCGCCCACGCGCTTGGGCCGCCGCGGCGGCGTGTACACGCTCGACGGCCGCCTCAACCTCATGGGCGCCAAGTTTAAGCGCGACTTTAAGGGAATCGACGAGGAGTTCGGCGGCTACGTCTCGGAGAACTACTCGCGCGCATACATCCACCACTTGCTTAAGGCTCACGAGTTCCTCGCGGGCACGCTGTGCACCATGCACAACCTGGAGTTCATGATTCGCCTCGTCGACAATATCCGGGCCTCCATCGACGGCGGCTACTACGAGGCCTTCCGCGACGAGTTCATGGGCCGTTACTACGCGAAAAAGTAGTAAAGCCCCTGGCGGGAAGCCAGGAGCAAGGGACGCGGGAGATTAGGCGGCACGGTCAAGCGGCACGTAATCCTCGCGCTTCTTCACCCACTTGATGACCTGCGTCGTGATGGGCAGCATGACCACCTCGCAGGCGGTCTTCCACAGGAAGCCCACGATGACGTAGTTGAGGAACCCGCCAACGGTAGCGACACCGATGACGGGCGCGGCGATGGCGCAGAAGATGACCGTGTCGCCCAGCTCGCCCACGACGGTGGACGCGATAAGGCGGCTAATGAGGCCCTTCTCGCCGGAGCGGGCCTTCATGCGCACGAGCGTGAACGAGTTGAGCAGCTGGCCCACGACGTAGCCGGCAAGCGAGGCGCCGAGGATTTGCGGCATGAGTCCGAGCGTGGCGGCGAAGGCCTCCTGGCCCTCATAGAAATCTGCGGCCGGCAGCCAGATCGCGATGTAGAAGGCGATGGCTGCGAGGATCGCCATCGCGAAGCCGATGGCCACGGCGCGCCGGGTGGACTTGAAGCCGTAGCACTCGGAGAGCACGTCGCCCACGATGTAGGCGAGCGGGAAGAGGAAGAACGCGCCGTCCGTGATGAGCGGGCCGAGCTGTACGCCCTTCGTGGCGTTGATATTCGAGATGAGGAACGTGACGACGAAGAGCGTGACCAGCCACGGATACAGCGTGGACTGTACCGGGATGAATCGGATGCTCTCGCCACGTGAATCCGTGGTTGCGGTTGCCGATTGAGTTGTCATGAGCATCAACTATGCCGCATGCGCGCGGTCTGCGCGAAACGCGCGCGATAGACTGGGCAGCTATGACACCAGCCGGACGTTATGCCCCTAGCCCCAGCGGCGACCTGCACTTTGGCAACCTGCGCACCGCGCTCATCGCGTGGCTCGCGGCGCGGGGCTCGGGGCGGCGCTTCGTGCTGCGCGTCGAGGACGTGGACACGCAGCGCTCTTCGGCGGACTCCGCGCAGCGCCAGCTCGAGGATCTCGCGACGCTGGGCTTGGACTGGGATGAGGTGCTCTACCAGCACGATCGGGACGCGGCCTACGAGGCGGCGCTCGAGACGCTGCCGTACTACGAGTGCTACTGTTCGCGCAAGGATATCCAGGAGGCCTCCCGCGCGCCGCATGCCATCCCGGGCCAGTACCCAGGGACATGCCGTGAGCTTTCGCGTGCCGCCCGTGCCTCCAAGCGCGCCGAGCTCGCCGCCCAAGGCCGGGNGCGCTGCACGGCGACTACACCGGCGAGGTGGATGACTTCATCCTGCGGCGCGGGGGCCAGGCGCCGGACTGGGCGTACAACCTGGCCGTCGTTGTCGATGACGGATTCCAGGGCGTGGACCAGGTTGTGCGCGGCGACGACCTACTTACTTCGGCGCCGCGGCAGGCGTACCTCGCGACGCTCCTGGGATTACACGTGCCCGAGTACATCCACGTGCCGCTCGTGCTCAACGCGGAGGGCAAGCGCCTGGCTAAGCGCGACGGGGCAGTGACGCTGCGCGAGCTGCTCGAGACCCGCAGCGTGGGCGACGTCGTGGAAGCGATGGCCGCAGGCCTGGGCTACGAGGGCGTGCGCTCCGCAGATGAGTTCCTCGAGGTCTTCGAACTCGGGCGGTTGGGCACGGAACCCAGCGTTTTCGAAGGATAATCTCGACCGCATGACAGTAGGGCGGCCTACACTGGTTTGAGTTGTTTCTTGAACTTGAAAACTGGGGAGTGCCGCGTGGAAGTCCTGTTGATCTTGGTCGCCTTGATGCTGCTGACGGTGGTTGTCGCCGCTGTCGGCGACAAGATCGGACTGCCCTGGCCGGTGCTGCTCACCATCCTCGCGACCGTCGCCGCGCTTGTGCCGAGCATACCCACCGATCTGGAGATCCCCGCCGAGCTCATCCTGCCCATCTTCCTGCCGCCGCTGCTGTGGTCGCTCGCGCGCCGCACGTCCTGGGGTGTCATCCGCGAGCAGTGGATGACCATCGCGTTGCTGTCCGTCGCGCTTGTGGTCGTCACCACCTTCACGGTGGGCTTTACCGCATACGCGCTGCTGCCGGGAATTGGCATCGCCGGCGCCATCCTCATCGGCGCGGCCATCGCCCCGCCTGACCCCGTGGCCGTCGACGCCGTCGCCGAGCCCGTCGGCATCCCGCGTCGTATTATCTCCGCCCTGCAGACCGAGGGCCTGTTCAACGACGCCGCGTCCATCGTCGCCTTCCACCTCGCGCTCGCCGCGGTCACGGCGCAGGGCGAGCTTTCTTTCGCAGAGGGCCTGGGGAACTTTGCCTACTCGGCGGTGGTGGCGACGGCGCTGGGATGGGGCATCGGCAGGCTCGCAGCCTGGTTTATTCGCGGCGTCCACGACTCGACAACCCGCAACGCACTGACCTGGGTTATTCCTTTCGCGACCTATATCGCAGCGGAGGAACTCGGCGCCTCCGGCGTCATCGCCGTGGTCATCGCGGCCATCGAGCTGCACTCGCGCGCGCCGATTCATGCGGAGGACCGCCTCTCCGGCCAGGGCTTCTGGGAGACGGTGGAGATGCTCTTTACCGGCGTCGCCTTCGGCCTCATCGGCCTGTCAGCCAATAACGCCATCAGCGCGGTGGGTGCGGATATCCTCCATTCCATCCTCGTGGGCGTCATCCTCTCCCTCGTGGCGTTTGCCGTGCGCGGGGTGTGGATGTACCTGTTTTACCTCATTAATCGCCGCTCGGGCCGCCCGCACCTGGCACCCCTGCGCCTCCAGGAGGTCCTGCTCATGACGTGGTCCGGCATGCGCGGACTCGTCACCCTGGCGCTGGTCCTCTCCGTGCCCTCCGGCGCATTCCCGTTCCACCACGAGCTCGCCGTCATCGCGCTCACCGTCCTCCTCGTGACCATGGTGATTCCCGGCCTGCTCCTGCCGTGGCTCATGCGCCAGCTGGATCTCACGACCACGGCCGAGGCCGCACACGACAAGATGCGCACCGCGATTACCGAGCGCGCCCGCAAGGCCGCCCTCTCCGCCTTGCGCCGCCACTACGCGGACGCCGACCCCGAGATCGCCGCCACCATCGACGACTGGTTCACCGACCGCCTGGGCGATGAGCTCGACGACGAGCAGAACCCCGACACCCGAGCCTGGAAGATCGAGAAGGCCCGCGAGAAGGCCACCGAGGCCCAACGCGTCGCCTACACCGCTGCCCAACAGGCCCTCGTGCGTATGCGCGGCGAGCGCGGCCTCAACCCACACATCGTGGACGAGGTCTTGGTCGAGGTCGACCGTATGGTTCTCGTGGCGGAGCACCGCTAGGCTGGCTTTCATGGATGCGCCTTCCGATGCCGCCGCTGCCGCCTTCGAGTACGCCGGGGCCGACGCCGCGATGGACTACCTTTACGACTTCTTTGACGCGGACCTCGCCGATCGCGTGCGCGCGGACCGCGCGCTCGTGCCCGAGGGCATGGAAGACCTGCTTGCCGCGCACTCGCTGGAAGACTACGTGTGGCTGTGGCTTAAGGACACCGGCCCCAATAGCTTCTGGCAGTTCCTCCTCGACGGCGCCGCGGACGAGGACTATCAGATTGAGGATGCCCGCTGGGCGCTGGGCATGAGGCTGAAAGAATGGGCGATGGATTCGCCGCCGCACATCGCGTGGTTCAAGGAAGACGGTTCTGAGCTCCCCGTGATCGCCTAGCCGCCGGGCTGGCGCTTATCCGACACGCAGATCATGGATGTTGAAAAGCGCACCATGGGCGCAAGCATGAGCACCGGCACGTACGTCGAGCCCGACTGTACCTTCGACGTCACCCTCCACCGCTCCAATCCCAACACCACGCGTGTCTGGGCTGAGGGCGCACCCGTGTACGGCGACGACGGGCGGATTGTGGGCATCATTGTCGGCCCGGCTGATAATGGCGGGGATAGTGCGGTGACGCCGTTGGGTCGGTTGGGATAGCCCGGTCCTGTTTCCTTCCTGAAACAGGACCGGACTTTCCGCGTTTTCCGTAGCCTCGGAACCATGATTATCTTCCTCGACGTCGATGGAACCTTGGTCAACTACTCCAACGAAATTCCCCCGTCGGCCGCGGCGGCCGTGCGTGCCGCCCGTGCGAATGGGCACGCCGTGCTGCTCAACACGGGTCGCTCACGCGCGGAGATTCCGCAGTTCCTGTGGGACTTGGGCGTGGACGGCCTCGTGGGCGCGAATGGTGGCTACGTGGAGCTCAACGGGACGGAAATCTACCGGCATTCACTCAGCGCGCAGCAGACCGCAGAAATTGTGGATTGGCTCACCGCGCGTGGCTGCGAGTTCTACCTCGAGTGCAACGCGGGGCTCTTTGCCAGCCCGGGCTTCGAGGAGGCCGCACAGGGGCCCATGGCCGCGTATCAGGCAGCCAAAGGGCGTGAGCCGGTGCCCGTCACCGTTGCCTTCCACGGCATGGTCTTCGGCGAGCAGCTCGCGCGTCTTCAGGCGCGCGACGACGTCAATAAGATCAGCTACATCCTGGGCAGCTACGCGGACTTCGAGGAGACCGCGCAGCGCTTCCCTGAGCTGGAGAATCACACGTGGGGCGGCGCCGGCGCCACCGCTCTTTTTGGCGACCTCGCGCCGGCGGGCGTGAGCAAGCAATCTGCCGTCGCCGCCGTGCTGGACCATCTGCATGCTCAGCCTTCCGATGCCGCCGCCTTCGGCGACGCCGCCATCGACCTCACCATGTTCGCCGCGTGCGGCACCTCCGTCGCCATGGGCAACGCCCCAGCAGACGTCCAGGCTGCCGCCACGATGGTCACCGACGACGTCGACGAGGATGGCTTGGCTCACGCCTTCGAGAAGCTCGGGCTGGTTTAAGATCCAAAAATCCCGACTCTAAAAGAGCCGGGATTTCCTTTGGCGGAGGATAGGGGATTTGAACCCCTGAGGGATGTGACTCCCGCACGCGTTCCAGGCGTGTGACATAGGCCGCTAGTCGAATCCTCCGCTGAGAAACATTATCAGGCCGTAGCAATCACGCAAAATCGCCAGCTCAGGCGAAGCTTTGGGGAGGGGAGGCTGCGGTGGGGTGGAGGGGGCATCGGAAGGCTGGGGCAACCTAGTTTGGAACGGACGCGGGGCAGCGGTTAAAGTAGGCAGCAGGATTCCGCGTGGCGTTTATCCTCTGAACTCCCCCAGGGCAGGAATGCAGCAAGGGTCAGGAGGCTCTGGCGGGTGCGCGGGGTCCGTTAATCGTTTTTCGGGGCGGGGAGTCGGCTACACTGTGTGCGGCATAGCAATTTGTTCATCACGTTAGGGAAGGCCACCATGTCGCTGCTATCACTCGATGCTGATCAGCTCAAGGAACTCGCTGAGCGCATCCGCAAGGACTACGCGGAGCTCAAGGCCAAGGGCCTGCAGCTCAACCTCACGCGCGGCAAGCCCTCCAAGGCACAGTCGGACCTGGCTAATGACCTGCTGTCCCTGCCGGGTGAGGACAACTACACCGACGCGGCGGGCAACGACCTGCGCAACTACGGCAACCTCGACGGCATCCGCGAGGTTCGCGAGCTGTGGGGCAAGCTGCTGGGCATCCCGGCGGAGAACCTCGTCGCGGCGGATAGCTCCTCGCTCAACATCATGTTCGACCTCATCTCGTTCGCGCACACGTGGGGCACGAACGACTCCGAGCGCCCGTGGGGCCAGGAGGACAAGGTTAAGTGGATTTGCCCGGTGCCGGGCTACGACCGCCACTTCGCGATCACCGAGAAGTTCGGCTACGAGCTCATCACCGTGCCTATGCTTGAGGACGGCCCGGACATGGGCGCTATCCGCGAGCTCGTCCAGGACCCACAGGTTAAGGGCATGTGGACGGTGCCGATGTTCTCCAATCCGACGGGCGTGACCATCTCGGAAGAGATCGCTCGCGAGCTCGCTTCTCTGGAGACCGCCGCCCCGGACTTCCGCGTCGTGTGGGACAACGCGTACGCGGTCCACACGCTCACCGAGGATTTCCCGCAGATTCTGCCCATCCTCGACTACGCGCGCGAGGCTGGCAACCCGAACCGTTTCTGGGTGATGTCCTCGACGTCGAAGATCACCTTCGCCGGCGCGGGCGTCGCGTTCTTCGCGTCCTCGCTGGAGAACCTCGAGTGGTACCGCTCGTTTGCGGGCATCCGCGGCATTGGCCCGAACAAGATTAACCAGCTCGCGCACTACGAGTTCTTCGGCTCGGCTGAGGGCGTGCGTTCGGTCATGCGCCGTCACGCAGCGCTCCTCGCGCCTAAGTTCGACGCGGTCCTGCGCATCCTCTCCGAGCGTCTCGGCGAGTACGAGGTCGCGCGCTGGACCGAGCCGAAGGGCGGCTACTTCATCTCGCTGGACGTCATCGACGGCACGGCGACGCGCGTGTGGGAGCTCGCCAAGGATGCCGGCATCGTGCTCACCAAGGCCGGCTCCGCGTACCCGCACGGCGAGGACCCCAACGACCGCAACATCCGCTTGGCGCCGTCCCTGCCGCCGCTGGCCGAGGTCGAGACGGCCATGGATGGCGTGGCCACCTGCGTCCTGCTCGCGGCGCTGGAGAAGCTCGGGGCGTAAATGAACGCCGCGGAGACCCAAGCCTGGTTGGCTAATATCATTCCGGCGCAGTTGCGCTTTGAGAATGACTTGGCCTACGCGTCGCTGGACAATGACGAGAACCTCGTCGCCACGACCCGCTTCGCGGAGGTCTCCACGGGGCTTTCCGCGGAGGGCATGGACGTGCGCGCGGAGATTCTCACCGTCGCCCGCGCCCCCTTGTCCTCCCTCGCCGCTCTTATCACGGAAGCCACTGAGCTTCTCGATGCCGCCCGCGTCATCCCCGCCCAGCCGGGCACCCTCCTGCCCAAGCTGGGCCCGGGTCGCCACGGCGTCCTCGTTGCTCCTTGGCTCTGGGGCGGGCCCACGCCACAGGTCAAGCTGGATGGCCGCTGGACGCTCATGCTTCAGCTCGTGGCGCTCACGGATTCCGAGTACGCCTATGCCGTCGAGGAAGGCGTGCCAGCGCTCCAGGACGCCGTCGCTGAGTCTGAGATCGACCTCCTCGACTGGTCGCGTTTCGAGTCTTAACCCCGCGTCTTTCCTGGCGCCTTTCTGGTCGCCGCCCGGCTTTGCCCGCGCGCGCTAGACGGTAGACTGTGCAATCGTGGCTCTTTACCGGAAATATCGTCCAGCAACCTTCGCCGAGGTGGTAGGCCAAGAGCAGGTCACCCGGCCCTTGTCCACCGCGCTCGACGCGGGGCGTATTAATCACGCCTACCTGTTTTCCGGCCCGCGCGGCTGTGGCAAGACCTCCTCCGCGCGCATCATGGCCCGCTCGCTCAACTGCGAGCAAGGCCCCACCTCGACGCCCTGCGGCGTGTGCGATTCCTGCGTCTCGCTCGCCCCCGGCGGCCCCGGCAATCTGGACGTCACGGAGCTCGACGCCGCTTCGCATAACGGCGTGGACGACATGCGCGATCTGCGCGACCGCGCCTACTTCGCGCCTGCCGAGTCGCGCTACCGCATCTTCATCATCGACGAGGCCCACATGATTTCGAATGCGGGCTTCAACGCGCTGCTCAAGGTCGTCGAGGAGCCGCCGGAGCACGTCATCTTCATCTTCGCCACCACCGAGCTGGAGAAGATGCTGCCCACCATCCGTTCGCGCACGCACAACTACCCGTTCCGCCTGCTCACCCCGTCCGCGATGAAGGGCCTGCTCCAGCGCACTGTCGCCGCTGAGGGTGTCACGGTCGAAGATTCCGTCTACCCCATGGTCATCTCCGCGGGCGGCGGTTCCCCGCGCGATACCCTGTCCATCCTCGACCAGCTCCTCGCCGGTGCTGGCCCCGATGGCCTCACCTACGATCTCGCGCGCCCGCTCCTCGGTATCACGGACATTTCGGTCATCGACGACGCCGTCGCCGCCCTCGCCGCCGGTGACAAGGCCGCGTTCTTCCAGCTTATCGATGCCGTCGTCGAAAGCGGCGAGGAACCCCGCCGCTTCGCTACCGACCTGCTCGACCGCCTCCGCGACTTGCTTGTGCTCCAAGCCGTGCCCGATGCCGTCGCCGCCGGCCTCGTCGCCGTGCCCGAGGATCGCGCCGAGGCCATGACCAACGAGGCCGCTGCCTTCTCCAACGCGCAGCTGGCCCACCTCGCCTCCGC
>NZ_LT596207.1:614411-618553 GCF_900092335.1 Corynebacterium phoceense | reverse complement strand
CGGCGAGCGCGGCGCAGGCGCGCATGGCGGCGGCGAGGGCTCAGGCGACTGGAGGCGTGGGGGCATCGGCAAGCGAGGCAGCGCCTGGGGCGCCGGTGGACCGCGACGAGGAAGAACGCATGATGGCCGAAGAAGCCCGTACCGCGGGCCAGCATGACCACCGCACCGCGATGGAAGTCGCCGTCGAGTTGCTCGAGCAAGAGCTCGGCGCGCGGCGGGCCTGACGGGTACACTGGTTCGAAGTAAAATTCACCCTACGAAAGGCACTACGATGACCACCCCGGATCCGCAGCAGCAGGGCTTCGACATGCAGGAACTCATTAACCAGGCGTCCCGCGTGCAGGCCGAGCTGGCGAAGGCGCAGGAGGAGATCCTGGCCACCAACGTCACCGGTACCGCCGGCAACGGCCTCGTCTCCATCACCATGACTGGCGGCGCGGAGCTCGTCGACCTGCAGATTGACAAGTCCATCGTGGACCCAGAGGACGTCGACACGCTCAAGGACCTCATCATCGGTGCTTACAAGGAAGCACACGCGGCAGCCGGTAGGCTGGCACAGGAGAAGATTGGCCCGCTGTCGCAGGGCATGGGCCAGTCGCAGCAGAACTATGACGGTCCGAACTTCGGTGACGTCTTCGGCCAGCAGTAAACTTGGCCCCTGAAAGCCGCGGTTCTGCCGCGGCTTTTGTGCGTTTTATATAAGGAGTTTGCGTGTTCGAAGGACCGCTGCAGGACCTCATCGATGAGTTTTCGCGTCTGCCGGGAGTGGGGCCGAAGTCGGCGCAGCGTATCGCGTTCCACGTGCTGCACATGGAACCGGAGGACATCACGCGTTTGCAGGACGCGCTGGGGGCGGTGCGCGACGGTGTGACGTTCTGCCGTATTTGCTGCAATATCTCGCGCGAGGACGTGTGCCGGATTTGTATCAACTCGCAGCGTGACGCGTCGACGATTTGCGTGGTGGAGGAACCCAAGGACATCCAGGTCATCGAGCGCACGGGTGAGTACAACGGGCGTTATCACGTGCTGGGCGGGGCGCTTGACCCGCTGGCGAATATCGGGCCGAAGAACTTGAACATCGCGCAGCTGCTCCAGCGAATTGGCGGGGTGCTCGAGGACCGCGAGCTCGCGGATTCCACGCCGGAGCACCCGCTTTACGATGCCGCCCCCGACATCAAGGAGGTCATCCTCGCCACCGATCCCAATACGGAGGGCGAGGCGACGGCGTCCTACCTCGTGCGGTTGCTGCGGGACTTCCCGGATTTGAAGATCACGCGACTAGCGTCGGGTATGCCGTTGGGCGGGGACTTGGAGTTTGTGGATGAGTTGACGTTGTCGCGTGCGCTGTCGGGGCGTCTGGCTGTGCGTTAGTTTTGGGGGCCTGTCCGCGTGCGCGCGACAGAGTACCGGATTCCTGGGTGGGGTGCCAGGATCCCGCCGCGCAGCCTGTGGATAACTAGTTTTGTCGTTATGGTTATCCACAGATTGTGGCGCCTTGCTGGGGCTTGCCATTGCGCGGGGTTGACAAGGCTTCGTAGCGTGTGAGGCATGACAACTTCTCTCATCGACGACTACAAGCGCCACAACGTCGACTCTCTTAAGTCCGTGCGCGGGATGACGCGCACGCAGCTGTGGGACGCGGGCATCAACAACATTGATGCGTCGCTGTTCCTGCGGTTGGCCAAGGTGTACTGGGAGTCGGGCCATGCGCGTATCGACGAGGCGCGGGCGGCCGCGCGTGCGCGCAACCACGGGCTGCGGGTGCTGGAGAAGATCGAGAACTTGGCTCAGAAATCCGATACGCCGAATGACCTGCGGGTGATTTTGTGTGGCACGCTCGAAGGCGAGCTGGAGAAAGTCGCGGCCAAGCATATTACAAAGCCGAAGCCGGTCAACGAGGCGTCGGTGGCGTTTGGCAAGGACGGGCGTAACCGGTTGATCGTGCGCTCGGACGAGGGGTGGTTGATGGATTTCATTAACTCTCTGCCGGGCGTGGATGACGGCGGCCTGGAGGCGGTGTATGAGGGTTTGAAGCAGCACGCGAGGGGGAAGATGGGCCTGGCGGCGCCGCGGAAGATGCTGCACATTATCGTGCCGTTGCCTGTGATGGCGCAGCTGATTCAGGGCAATACGGAAGACATTAAGGTCCGGGCGTTGGATGGGACGTGGCGTACGGGTGAGGAGATCATGGCCGAGTTGTTGGAGGGTATTGGGTTGGCGACGTTTGTCAACGCCCGTAATGAGCCGGTGAAGCAGTACCGGCTGCAGCGGTATTTCAGTGCGACGCAGAAGGAGTTGGCCGCGGCGGTGCAGCATGTGTGTCAGGATCCGGAGTGTCACCGGCCGTTTAACTTGTTGCAGGCCGACCACCTGGTGNCCGTCGCAGTCGTGGTTGCCGTCGCGGGGGCCGAGGCGGTGGTCGTCATCGTGGTTGTCGCGGGCGTGACGACGTCGAAAGCCCACTCGCCGTTGTCGTCGCTGATGATGACGTCGCCGGAGTCGATCGTGGTGTCTTCGATCTGCGCGGTGGAGGTGGGCGTGGGGGCAGCGAGAGCCTTGTCGGTGGGGGCCACAGCGATGGTGCTGGGCAGCGGGGACGCGGTCGTGGGGGCGGAGGCCGCAGTCGTTGTGGTGGTCGGGCTGGCTGCCGCGGTGGTGGACGGGGCGTCCTGGGCGAGGATGAGGTTGTCGTCGCGCGTGAGGCGGCGCAGTTCGTCCAGCGAGATGCCGGAGTTCGTGTCGGGGCGGGCGCCCTGGTTGGCCACGGTCGGGTTGACGGCGGCCGGTGCGGTGCCGGGCGTGTTGGTGNTCGTCGTAGTCGTGGTTGCCGTCGCGGTGGCCGAGGTGGTCGTGGCAGTCGTGGTTGCCGTCGCGGTGGCCGGCGCAGCACTGGCGGTCGGCGTGACGGCCGAGGTCTGGGCGGCGGTGGTCGTGGATTCGGCAGGGGACGTCGTGGGGGCGTCCGTCGGCTCGGCTGCCGTCGCAGTNCTCAGCCAGCTCAGCTTGCCGCGCCGCAGCCGGAGCAGCCCGAGCAGACCCAGCCCGCGGCCGAGACTCCGCAGCAGCAGACCGCCCCGGGCCCCGAGCTTCTCGAGCAGATTCGCGCCTCGTGGGCCGAGCTGCGTGCCGCGATTGGCCAGCGCAACAAGGTCGCCGAGATCATGCTCACCGAGGCGCGTGTCCTCGGCCTGCGCGATGACACGCTCATCCTTGGCCACACGACCGGGGCGCTTGCGCACCGCATCAACGATGAGGCGAAGAACAAAGACATCGCCGCCGTCCTCGCGGAGAAGACGGGCACGACGCTGAAGGTCGAGTGCATCGTCGGCACCTCGCCCGAGGCCGCCGGCCTCCCGCCGCTCGCGCAGCCGCGCCAGGCGTGGAACCCCAATCAGCCCGCCCGTGAGACGGACGACAAGGAGGCAGAGAGTCCTAACGAGCCCCAGCCTTCCGATGCCCCCTCCACCCCCGCGCCGACGTCGGCATCGGGCTGGGGCGCCCCACGCCCCATCGGCGAGGAAGCTGAGTCGGCTGAGCCGGCCCAGGAGTCTGCGCCCCAGGAGTCGGCTGAGTCATCCCCGCAGCCGACCGCCCGTGAGGGCTGGGGCTCGCCGCGACCGATCGGCGAGGAAGCACAGCCTGCCCAGCAGGAGACGCACCATCACCTGCCGCCGCGTCCCGACCCGACGCCGCACCTGCGCCGTGAGGAGGCCGCCGAGGCACATCCTCAGCAGCCACTGCCGTCATCAGCGCCCGCGTCGCAGCAACAGCCGCAGGACGACAAGCCCGATTGGCGCAGTCGCATCGCGCAGGCCGCGGAGTCCAAGCGCCAGGCCTACGAGGAGTGGAACAAGCACACGCCGTCGTTTAGCGACGGCGTGCCGCTGCCGCCGGACCCGGGCCCGGAGGAAGACTTCGCACCGCCGGAGTTCCTGCCGCCAGACCCCGAGGCCGGCCAGGCGCCTCCGCGTCCCGACATGCAGCAGCTGCAGCAGTCGGCGCCGCAGAACGCCGCCCCGGCGCAGCAGCAGGCCCAGCCAGCTCAACCGGCCCAGACTTCCCAGCCTGCACAGAACACGCAGCCTGCTCGGCCTGCCCCACAGCAGCCGCAGCGCATGCCGCAACGACCGGCTGCAACGCAG
>NZ_LT596207.1:423755-613316 GCF_900092335.1 Corynebacterium phoceense | reverse complement strand
GGCGTCGGTGGCGTTTGGCAAGGACGGGCGTAACCGGTTGATCGTGCGCTCGGACGAGGGGTGGTTGATGGATTTCATTAACTCTCTGCCGGGCGTGGATGACGGCGGCCTGGAGGCGGTGTATGAGGGTTTGAAGCAGCACGCGAGGGGGAAGATGGGCCTGGCGGCGCCGCGGAAGATGCTGCACATTATCGTGCCGTTGCCTGTGATGGCGCAGCTGATTCAGGGCAATACGGAAGACATTAAGGTCCGGGCGTTGGATGGGACGTGGCGTACGGGTGAGGAGATCATGGCCGAGTTGTTGGAGGGTATTGGGTTGGCGACGTTTGTCAACGCCCGTAATGAGCCGGTGAAGCAGTACCGGCTGCAGCGGTATTTCAGTGCGACGCAGAAGGAGTTGGCCGCGGCGGTGCAGCATGTGTGTCAGGATCCGGAGTGTCACCGGCCGTTTAACTTGTTGCAGGCCGACCACCTGGTGGCGTGGTCGAAGGGTGGGGAGACGAATATCGACAACATCCTCATGCTCTGCGAGTATCACAACATGAAGAAGCGGGATGGGGACGTCTATTACAAAGACGCCGAGGGTCGGTTCTGGAAACGCCGGAAGTTCGGGCCGGACCTACCCTGCACGAATAGCTAACGGCGCGCACACGCGAAAACCCGCCCCGAGGGGCGGGCGATTCGGCATGCCGTTTTACGCCAGGCGCTCAGAACGCAGGCGATCGACGGCCGGAATGTCGAGTGGGCCGAGCTTCTCGACGGTCGTGTCCATCGCGCGCGCCAAAAGCAGGTCCGCGAGCTGCGGGTTGCGCGCGAGCGCGGGGCCGTGCATGTACGTCGCGATGACGGAGCCCTGGACTGCGCCCTCGGTGCCGACCTGGTCGGCAGAAGCACCGGCGGCGGTTGCCGCGGTGGAGTCCGTGTTACCGTTGCCGCGCGTCACGCGCGCCAGCGGGGTCGCGTCGGGGCCGAGGATGGTCGCGCCGAGGTGATTCTCAAAGCCGGTGAGCGTATCGGTGAGGCCGGGCACGGTGCCGGTGGGCCTCGAGACGACCTCGCCGATGGCGCGCTTGGCCAGGCCGGCGGTGGTGGCATCGATAAGCCCGAGGCCGTCGACCATGCGGCCGGACGCGCGGAAGGAAGTGCCCAGCACCTGCAGGCCCGCGCAGATCGCGAGGATGGGGCGCCCAGCGTTCGCGGCGCGGGTGAGGCCGCCGTCTTTGATGAAGTGCTCTGCCGCGAGAATCTGCGCGGTATCCTCGCCGCCACCGAGCGTGTACACGTCGAGCGTCGACGGGATGGGCTCGCCGAGCAGCACGCGGTGAATCTCTGCGTCGATACCGCGCATGCGGGCGCGCTGGCGCAGGACGAGCGCGTTGCCGTCGTCGCCGTAGGTGCCGAGGACGTCGGGAAGAATGAGTCCGATATTAAGCATTGTTGTCCTCCTGGTTCGCCGCGCGGAGCAAGGCCTTGCGGAGATCACGGAACGCCGTGTAGTTGGCGAGCACCTCCACGCGGCCGGGCGGGCAGGCGCGGATAGCGTCGAGCGGGTCGGGGATGAGTTCGTGCGAGATATCGGCGTAGACGAGGCGCACGGCCAGGTCGGTGCCGCGCTCGCCGGCGGCCTTGACGGCAATCCGGTCGAAGTCCTCGAATTTTACGTCCCATAGCCAGGACAGGTCGACGCCGTCGGCGACTTGGCCGTTGACGGCGATGACCACGCCGTCGGCGGTGCGGTCGACCATGGACAGCGCTTCCTGCCAGCCGGCGGGGTTCTTCGCGAGCAGCAGGCGAATCTCGTGGTCGTCGAGGCGCACGGTGGAGTAGCGGCCGGCGACGTCGTCGACGGTCTCGCACGCGCGGGTAGCGTCAGCCTGCGGGATGTCGAAGGCCTCGACGGCGGCGGCGATGGCCTGCGCCGCGTTACCGCGGTTCGCACGGCCCGGAAGCGCCAGCTCCAGCTTGCCGATGCCCCCGTTCGCCTCCAGGCCCGCGTCCGTCACCGTGTAGCTCGGCGTCGGGCGGCGGAAGTCGCGGCCGTCTTCCAGCTTCTTCACGGCGTACCAGTCGTCCGCGGTGCGCACGACGTGGCCGCCGGTGCGCGGGCAGGTGACGGAATCGCCGAGCCAGCCGGCGCCGGCGGAGACCCAGATGACGTTCTTCGCGTCGTAGGCGACGGAGGTCATGAGGACGTCGTCGCAGTTGGCGATGATGAGCATGTCTGGGTGGGCCTCGACGGCGCCGCGTAGCGCGCGCTCGATCTTATTGATTTCGCCGACGCGGTCGAGCTGGTCGCGTGAGAGGTTGAGCAGCACGAGCGCCTGCGGAGTGATGTTGTCTGCGACGTGGGGGACGTGGAGCTCGTCGACCTCGAGCACGATGTGCGAGGCGTCCGGGCTCGCCAGGAGCGCGGAGATGATGCCGGCGTCCATGTTGTCGCCGCCGTCGTTCGTCGCCACGGTGTAGCGGGTGCGCAAGGCCGCGGCGAGCATGCGGGTCGTCGTAGACTTGCCGTTCGTGCCAGTGACGAGGACGGACGGACGTCCGCCGGCGAGTTCGCCCATGATGTGCGGGTCGATGGCTCCGGCGATGAGGCCGCCGATCATGCCGCCCGCGCCGCGACCGGTCGCACGCGAGGCGTACGTCGCGGCCTTGGCTGCGGTCTTCGCGACCGCGGTGCGCGCCTTTCCTAGGACACCCATTTAGCTCTCCTTCTTCTGGCTGTCGTTGCCGCCATGGTTCTTATTCCGGTTGTTGCTGCCGCGTCCGCGACGCCGGCGATTGCCACCGCGCGAGCCGCGGCGGCGCTTGCCGCCGGACTTGCCGCCCTGCGCATTGCGGGACCGCGATCGGTTATTCGCATTGGGGATGGGGTGTTGGGACGGCGCTGCGGGCTCGGGGGCATCGGCAGGCTCGGCGACGTCCTGGAGGAGTTCGAGGAACTCCTCGTCCGTGACGAGCTCGATGTCCTTGCGGTGCGCGTGCATGGCCTTGCCCACGAGGTCGTGGCGGCGGTTGCACACGACGAGCGAGGTCTCGCGCGAGAGTTTTTCCACGTAGTTGAGCTCCGCGGTGACGCCGGCGGCGATGAGCTCGTCCGGGTCGATGCGGGTCTCGGGCGCGACGACGAACTCCATGCCCTTGCGGACCTGTTCGCCGCGGCGCCAGAAGCCTGAGTTGTGATGCAGGCGCGGGGCCTGGGCGGCGTCGACGCGGACCTCGGAGCGCTGCAGGCCAAAGCGGTCGGCGCGCAGGTCGTCCGGGGCGTAGCTCGAGTGCTCGTCCTGGGAACGGTAGAGCTCGATGAGCATCTGGGTCGCGGCGCGGGAGGTCTCGGCCTCGGGCTGGGCTGCGCGCTCGGTGGTCGCGGCGGCGTCGTGACCGGCGACGGCGGCGAGANTGCGTCCGTCGATGAGCCGATCGAGCGGCTTGAGGATTTTGGAGAACTGCTGGCCCTCGGCGTCGGCTTCGAGGCCGTGCTGGTGGCGGGGGCCGCGGTCGGTGTCGGGGTTGAGGACCGCGTGGAAGTCGCGGCCGGTCTCGCCGGCGTCGTTGAAGGTCAGGGCGTCGAGGGTGAGCAGGCGCCCGGTCGACGGATGGATGCCGGTGGTTTGGATGGTCACCGCGACATACGGGTAGTCCGCGATATCAGTGAGCCGGTCGTGCTCGCGCGGGGAATCTGTCATTGTTCCGAGTTTAACGGACGCGGACTCGAATCCCGTGCGCTACTCGCCCAGAGGAGGGTTAGGAGACGGTCTCGGTCGGGGTTTCGACGGCGAGTTCCTGCGGGGTGTCTTCGACTGCGGGCGTCGGTTCGAGCGGCGTCGGTTCGAGCACTGTGGGGGACTTCGTGGCGGGGTCCTCGATGACCTCGAACGTGGTGGCCTCAGTGGTGGGTTCATCCGTGGTGGTTGCCGCGTCGGCGCCGCGGAAGAACGGAATGATGATGCAGTTGACGATGGTGGTGAACCAGAAGCCCGTGCCGCATTCCTTCGTGCCGGCGTTCCTGTCCGCGGTGTCGGCGGCCGTGGTGGTCGTCGTGGCGGGCGTGGTCTCCGTCGTGGGCTGTGCGCTCGTGGCGGGGGCCGTGGTGGACGGCTGCGCACTCGTGGTGGCGGTCGTCTTCGTCGAGGTAGTGGGGTCGTTGTCGCGGAACGAGTAGCTGACGGTCGTCGGGGTCGCCTTTGCCGTGGTGGGCGTGGTGGGTGCAATTGCGGTGACGGTGGTGGTCGGCGTGACGGCCGAGGTCGGGGCGGCGGTGGTCGTGGATTCGACAGGGGACGTCGCGGGGGCGTCCGTCAGCTCGGCTGTCGTCGTAGTCGTGGTTGCCGTCGCGGTGGCCGGCGCAGCACTGGTGGTCGGNCGGGCGCCTCTGCGTCGGCGTAGATGGTCAGGGTTGGGTAACCCTCGTTGTACTTGTAGTAGCCGCGCGCGACGGAGACGAGACCGGAGTAGTGGTAGGAAATGATGGTATCGGCAAGCTGGAGCGCGTCCTCGCGCGCGAGGGTGCCGATGAAAGCGCCGTCGACGTAGGCCGACACGGAACGATGGCCGAGGAAGCGGCGGGCGCGCAGCGTGACGAGGAAGTGCTGGGGCTCGCGCGGGTAGGACGCCAGCGACGTGGGAATGCCCTGGACGGGAATGCCGACGCCGCCATCGAGCATGGCCCAGCGCACGGCGGGCGGGTTGTTCGCCGGCACGCACAGACCGGGAGCGGGCAGGACGACGGAGGCGAGCGGCCAGCCGTTGTCGTCGAGAGTCAGGCGCGCGGAGACCTCGGGGGACAGTCCGGCGCCGAGGATCCAGTCGAGTTCGGTGTACTCGGCAGAGTCGTGGGCGTCGATGGTGCCGATCTGGACGCCGTCGTGGCGGACGGTAAGCCCCACGGTGTCATCCGCAGACGCGGAGGGGGTGCCCAAAATAACGGAGATGGTTCGCACGTCTGCGGAGCCGAGAAGATTAGCGAAAACCTCGGCGTCGATGCCGTTGATGGGCAGCGTGCGGGCAGCACCAAAGCCGTGGTCAGGGACCACATACGGAGTATGACTCATAACTAACTGCCTTTGGGTTGGTGCGTAGACGACGCGGGAGAGAGGAGCCACGTCTTATCTTTTGAGACTTTACGCCAATTTTTGGGTATTTTCTAATCTTTCTCAGGCTTGAAAAGTGGAAAGAACAGCTGGGTGTTATACGTAATACCACGCGGCGCCGGCGAAAACCAAGAGCAGTATAAGTGCGGCAACGAGCCACCAGATCCACGTGCGTGACGTGTCCGCGGTGGGAGTATCGAGGTCCGCGTTGCGGGGGCCTTGCGCGGCGAGGAAAGTGGTGGTCTCAAACGAGCTGGCCGCGTCCTGGTGTGGGGAGGCAGGCGAGACGTGCGTGGGGTCAAACTCCGCGGGCGCGGCGTAGAGGGTGAGCGTGCGCTCGCCACGGCGCGGGGCGTAGTAGGCGCGGGCGACGGCGATGACGCCGTGCTCGCGGTGCGCCACGATGGTGGGGTGTAGGCGCGCGGCCGCTGCATCGGGCAAGCGCCCCGCGAGGTGATTACCCAGGTAGACCTCGACGCCGCCATCAGGCAGGGCGCGCAGGCGGGTGAGCAGCTGCAGGCGCGAGCGCTTGTCGATGCCGATATCGTCCGGGAGGTCCATGAGCGTCACCGCGTCCGCAGGCGAGCCAGGCGGCAGGAGCGTCCACGCCTGGGCCGGCGGGTTGTTTGCGGGCAGAAGAAGACCCGGGCGGGGCAGGCGCAACGCGGCGGAAGAGGCAAGGCCGTCGACCGTGATGCGGGCGGTAACCTCCGGGGTAAAGCCCTGTTCCAGGAGCCAATCGAGTTCGGGGTATTCGGCGCGGTCGGCGGCGGGGAGGAGGCCTAAGGGGGCATCGGCAAGCTGGGCTTGGAGCGCGTGGGGCGTGGCGTGGAGGGTGACCGGCAGGTCTTGGGTGCCGGAAAGCCGCGCGAGGGTAGGGCCATGGAGCTCGTGGAGAGCGATGGACCGGATGGCCCCCAGCCCCGTCGCGGGAATTGTGTACGTGTCCGCCATGGCGCCCCTTTCCTTTTAAGTCAGGATAACCAGGGCGCTAGGCGGGGCGGAAATTACGCGAGGGCGCGGTTGACGGCGGACGTCATGGCGCGCAGCGACGCGGTGGTAGTGGACCCGGCGATGCCGACGCCCCAGATCTTGGAGCCGTTGACATCGGCGGCGACGTAGCAGGCAGCCTCGGCGTCGTCGCCGGCGGTGCGGGCCTGCTGGGAGTACTCGATGACCTCGAAGTCGATGCCGAGGGACTCCAGCGCGTTCGCGTAGGCGGCGATGGGGCCGTTGCCGGTGCCGGTAATGGACTTCTTCTCACCGTTGTAGATGACGTCGACGTTGAGCGTGGTGTCCGCGTCCGGGGTCTCCGCGTTCTTGATGGAGGTGGAGACCTGCTCGAGCGGGGTGGTGCGGTCCAGATACTCGGTCGCAAAGATGTCCCACATGTTCTTGGAGTTGACCTCGCCGCCCTCGGAATCCGTGACTTCCTGGACGACGGCGGAGAACTCGCCCTGCATGGCGCGCGGCATGTTGATGCCGTGGTCCGTCTTCATGATGTAGGCGACGCCGCCCTTGCCGGACTGGGAGTTGACGCGAATGACGGCCTCGTAGTCGCGGCCCACGTCCTTCGGGTCGATGGGCAGGTACGGGACCTCCCACGTGGTCTCGCGCAGCTCGTCCCAGGAGACCTCGGTGTTGATGGCGCCGGGGCGGACCTCGTTGGCCAGGGCGTCGAGGCCCTTGTTGATGGCGTCCTGGTGGGAGCCGGAGAAGGCGGTGAAGACGAGGTCGCCGCCGTAGGGGTGGCGCTCGGGCACGCGCAGCTGGTTGCAGTACTCGACGGTTTCGCGGATGGTGGGCAGGTCGGAGAAGTCGATCTGCGGGTCGACGCCCTGGGTGAGCATGTTGAGGCCCAGGGTGACCAGATCGACGTTGCCGGTGCGCTCGCCGTTGCCGAACAGGCAGCCTTCGATGCGGTCCGCGCCGGCCAGGTAGGCCAGTTCGGCGGAGGCGACGCCGGTGCCGCGGTCGTTGTGCGGGTGCAGCGAGAGGATGATGGAGTCGCGCTTTTCCAGGTTGCGGTGCATCCACTCGATGGAGTCCGCGTAGATGTTGGGCGTGATCATCTCGACCGTGGACGGCAGGTTGATGATCATGGGGTGCTCGGGCGTGGCGTCCATGATGTCTACGACGGCGTCGCAGACCTCCTTGGCGAAAGACAGCTCGGTGCCGGTGTAGGACTCCGGGGAGTACTCCCAGCGCCAGTTGGTGTCCGGGTAGTCCGCGGCGATGGTCTTAATCAGCGTTGCGGCGTCCGTGGCCAGCTTCTTAATGGCCGCCTTGTCCTTGCGGAAGACGACGCGACGCTGCAGCTTGGACGTCGAATTGTAGAAGTGCACGATGACGTTCTTCGCGCCCGCGCAGGCCTCGAAGGTGCGGCGGATGAGGTGCTCGCGGGCCTGAACGAGGACCTGGATGGTGACGTCGTCCGGAATCTTGTTCTGCTCGATGATCTCGCGCACGAAGTTGAAGTCCGTCTGGGACGCGGACGGGAAGCCGACCTCGATCTCCTTGTAACCCATCTTGAGCAGCAGGTCGAACATGCGGTGCTTGCGCTGCGGGCTCATCGGGTCGATGAGTGCCTGGTTGCCGTCACGCAGGTCGACCGCGCACCACTGCGGGGCGTGGGTGATTTTCTTCGACGGCCAGGTGCGGTCTGGCAGGTCGATGACCTCTACTTCCTGCTCGAAGGGCAGGTAGCGGTGAAACGGCATGGAGGAGCCGCGCTGCTTATTCCAGGCGGGCTGGCCGTCGCGCGCCGGGCCGGCCGGGGTCGTGATTTCGCGGGGTGCAGAGATGTATGCGTCATTCGGGGACATGGCTTAAATCCTATCGGTTGAAAGGTGTGGGGGAGGCCGGCGCGGCGAAATATCCGCGACGGGCGCCGGCCCCACAAGGATTAAGGGCCTAAATCCCGCCGCGGCCGATAAGGAGAAGGCGCGCGATCGTCATGTGACGCAGGCTACCCTACGTTTCACGTCGTGGCAAGAAATCTCACGTAGTGAGATGATCGAGAAGCGGGTAAAGTGCCTGGGGTGACGATCGAGGCGACAGGAACCCAAGGGGGCATCGGCAAGCGCGGCTGGATGGATGCGGCGGCGCTGGCTGGCGTGCTGACGGTGCTGCGCGTGGCCGTGCTTGCGGTGCTCGCGGCGGCGAATGGCAAGCCGCTGGGGGAGCAGCTCGTGGCGTGGGACGCGCAGCACTACCTGCGGATTGCCTCCGAAGGCTACGCGCAAGAGGAATCCTTCGCCTTCTTCCCGGCGTTCCCGCTGCTGCTGCGGGTGTTGGGTGGCTCGGCGGCGGCGGGCATCGCGCTCAACGTCGTGTTGACGGTGGTGATGACCGCGGGCGTTATGGCGCTCGCGCAACGCAGGGGNGCGCGGCCGCTGCATCGGGCAAGCGCCCCGCGAGGTGATTACCCAGGTAGACCTCGACGCCGCCATCAGGCAGGGCGCGCAGGCGGGTGAGCAGCTGCAGGCGCGAGCGCTTGTCGATGCCGATATCGTCCGGGAGGTCCATGAGCGTCACCGCGTCCGCAGGCGAGCCAGGCGGCAGGAGCGTCCACGCCTGGGCCGGCGGGTTGTTTGCGGGCAGAAGAAGACCCGGGCGGGGCAGGCGCAACGCGGCGGAAGAGGCAAGGCCGTCGACCGTGATGCGGGCGGTAACCTCCGGGGTAAAGCCCTGTTCCAGGAGCCAATCGAGTTCGGGGTATTCGGCGCGGTCGGCGGCGGGGAGGAGGCCTAAGGGGGCATCGGCAAGCTGGGCTTGGAGCGCGTGGGGCGTGGCGTGGAGGGTGACCGGCAGGTCTTGGGTGCCGGAAAGCCGCGCGAGGGTAGGGCCATGGAGCTCNGGCGGCGTTCTTCGTCTACGTCGTGTGGGCCGCGCGCCGGGAGTGGCGCGCCTGGGTGGGCGTCGCGGTCTCCCCGTTGGGCCTGCTGGGGTTCCTCATCTGGGCCAACGCGCACCTGCCGCGCGGCTACTTCGCGCTGCAGCGGGAGAATTGGCATTCCGAGTTCGACATGGGGTTGGCCACGGCACGCTGGGTCTGGAACACGCTCACCTCGGGCGATAACGTGGGCTATCTGCTCGCCACGTGCGTCATTATCGCAGCACCTGTGGGCCTGGCGCTCGCGTGGCGGCGCCTGGATCCGCCCGTGTGGCTCTTCGCAGCGGCGCTCGAGGCCAATATTGTGCTTTCCGATGGCCTCATGCACTCGCGCCCGCGCCTGCTGCTGCCCGCCGCCCTCGTGCTCATGCCGTGGGCTGTGTGCGCGGTGCGTTCTCTGCGCCCGGCGGTGGCCTGGACTCTGGTGGGTGCGTGGGCACTTCTCGGGGCGTGGGTGAGCGCCTACATGCTGGTGGTTTTCGAGTGGGCTATTTAACTGGGCTCTGAGCTGGCCTAGGCCCGACTGGCACGCGCGCGAGCACGATGGTCGCGAGAATCATCACCGCGAGCGCGGTGGCCATGACGGCCCAGCCCGCGGCGGAGGATACGGAGAATTTCTCGCCGAGCACCCAGTAGCTCATGCCGAAGGCGAGGATGGGCTCCGCGATGGTCATCGCGGGCAGCGAGTGCGTGAGCGGCCCGGCGTGGAAGGAATACTGCTGAACCACCGTGCCGGTGCCCGCGAGCGCGATGAGTGCGTAGAGTTGCCACGAGGTGAGCAGGCTGCCGATGCCCCCGTGGGTGAGCTCGGTTGTCGCCCCCTTCGCCAGCAACGCGACGTAGCCATAGATGATGCCGCAGGCGGTGCCGAAGGCCAGCGCCCGGTATTTGTGCCACTGCACGCCCGCGATGGCTAAGCCGATGAGCAGGACCGCGCCGACGAGGAGGGCTGGCCACCAGTCCGACCACGTGGGATTATCCTCGCCGGCCCGGGGGCGACCGTAGAGGACGAGGATGCCTACGGCGAGGGTGAGTGCCACGCACCAGAAAATCTCGTGACCCGGCATGCGGCGCTTGGAGTACCACGCGGATAGGGGCAGTGTGAACATGAGGGAGAGCACGAGCACGGGCTGCACGACGAGGAGGGTACCGAAAGCGAGCGCGATGAGTTGGAGGGCATAGGCAAGCACGGCAGCGCCGGTGCCTACCCACCACAACGGATTGCCCATGGCGGTGCGCATGACCGCCCCGGAGGCCTCGAGTGCGATACGGTGGCGGATGACGGTGCCCCATGCGACGACGATCGCCGACGCCAAGGCGAAGAATACGGCGATAACGTTGTGTAACACCCGCCCCACGCTACCCGATCCGCAGACCGCGTCCGGTGTGACGCATTTATATGCACGTCATGTTTCTAATCGCGCGGGAAAACGTTAGTCTGGAGAAGTTGACTACTAGGCAACAGGTATTCGTGGTGCTCACGCGCCGCGGACGCGAGGAATTCGAGTTAGGAAGGCGGCAGGAGTTTCAGTGGCCCTGATCGTACAGAAATACGGTGGTTCGTCCCTCGAGAGCGCCGAGCGCATTCGCGCCGTCGCGGAGCGCATCGTGGCGACGAAAAAGCAGGGCCACGACGTCGTCGTGGTCTGCTCCGCCATGGGTGATACCACCGATGACCTGCTGGACCTCGCGGCGCAGGTCAACCCCGTCCCGCCGCAGCGCGAGATGGACATGCTGCTCACTGCCGGCGAGCGCATCTCCAACGCGCTCGTCGCCATGGCCGTCGAGTCTCTCGGCGCGCACGCGCAGTCGTTCACTGGCTCGCAGGCGGGCGTGCTCACCACCGAGCGTCACGGCAACGCGCGCATTGTGGACGTGACGCCGGGCCGTATTACGGAAGCCCTCGAAGCGGGCCAGATCTGCATCGTCGCCGGCTTCCAGGGCGTCAACAAGGACACGCGCGACGTCACGACGCTGGGCCGTGGCGGTTCCGATACCACCGCGGTCGCGCTGGCCGCCGCCCTAAACGCCGACGTCTGCGAGATCTACTCCGACGTCGATGGCGTGTACACGGCCGACCCGCGCATCGTGCCCAACGCCCGCAAGCTGGAGAAGCTCTCCTTCGAGGAGATGCTCGAGATGGCGGCCGTCGGTTCCAAGATTCTCGTCCTGCGCAGTGTCGAGTACGCCCGCGCATTCAACGTTCCCTTGCGAGTTCGCTCGTCTTATTCAAATGACCCCGGCACGCTCATTGCCGGTTCGATGGAGGATATTCCCGTGGAAGAAGCAGTACTGACTGGTGTCGCTACCGATAACTCTGAGGCTAAGGTGACGGTGCTGGGCATCCCGGACCGCCCGGGCGAGGCCGCCAAGGTCTTCCGCGCCGTCGCGGATGCCGAGATCAACATCGACATGGTGCTCCAGAACGTCTCCTCCCTGGAGAACGGCACCACGGACATCACCTTTACCTGCCCACGCGCTGACGGCCCGCGCGCGATGGAGCTGCTTACCAAGCTCAAGGCCGAGGGCGGCTGGACCAACATCCTGTACGACGACCAGGTGGGCAAGGTCTCCCTCGTCGGCGCCGGCATGAAGTCCCACCCGGGTGTCACCGCAGACTTCACCGAGGCCCTGCGCGACGTGGACGTCAACATGGAGCTCATCTCCACCTCGGAGATCCGCATTTCTGTGCTCACCCGCGAGTCCGACCTCGACAAGGCCGCCCAGGCCCTGCACGAGAAGTTCCAGCTCGGCGGCGACGAGGTTGCCACTGTCTACGCCGGTACCGGCCGCTAAAGGACGAATAATTCTCCGGTGCGCGACGTCGTACCGGATACACCCCGGGTCTACGACCCACCTCAAAGGAGACTTTTTACCATGACCACTGTTGCAGTTGTAGGCGCCACCGGCCAGGTCGGCCGCGTCATGCGTTCCATCCTCGAAGAGCGTAATTTCCCGGCAGACAAGGTCCGCTTCTTCGCCTCCTCGCGCTCGGCGGGCCAGGAGCTTGAGTTCCGCGGCGAGAAGATCGTTGTGGAAGACCTCGCCCAGGTGACCGAGAAGTCCGTCGCGGACGTCGACATCGCGCTCTTCTCCGCGGGCGGCGCCACCTCCAAGCAGTGGTCCCCGGTCTTCGCGGCCGCCGGCGCAACCGTCGTGGATAACTCCTCTGCGTTCCGTAAGGATCCGGACGTCCCGCTCATCGTCTCCGAGGTCAACCCGCAGGACGCGCAGAACCCGCCGAAGGGGATTATCGCGAACCCGAACTGCACGACCATGGCTGCCATGCCGGTGCTCAAGGTGCTTGATGATGCCGCCGGGCTGCAGCGCCTGCACATCTCCTCCTACCAGGCAGTCTCCGGTTCCGGACTGGCCGGCGTGGAGACGCTGGCCAAGCAGGTCGCCGAGGTCGGTGACCGCAACGTCGAGCTCGCCCACGACGGCTCCGTGCTCGCCCCGGAGGAGCTCGGCCCCTACGTCGCGCCCATCGCGTACAACGCGCTGCCGTTCGCGGGCAACCTCGTCGATGACGGCTCCGAGGAGACCGACGAGGAGCAGAAGCTGCGCAACGAGTCCCGCAAGATCTTGGGCCATCCGGAGCTGAAGGTCGCGGGCACCTGCGTGCGCATTCCGGTCTTTACCGGCCACACGCTCACCATCCACGCCGAGTTCGACAAGGCGATTACCCCGGACCAGGCTCGCGAGCTGCTTGCCGATGCCCCTGGCGTCAAGGTCGTCGACGTCCCTACCCCGCTCGCTGCCGCCGGCATCGACGAGTCTCTGGTCGGCCGCATTCGCCAGGACCAGTCCGTGGACAACAACAAGGGGCTCGTCCTCGTTGTCGCGGGCGACAACCTGCGCAAGGGCGCTGCACTCAACACGATTCAGATTGCGGAGCTGCTCGTCTAAGCGTGCATATCGAATGGCGAAGGCCGCGGTCTCTTTGGAGACCGCGGCCTTCGCTATAGGGGGTGATTAGTGAGTGGCAGGTTTGTTGCCGTGCGCAGCGCCGAAGTCGAGGTCATCGGACGTGACTGAATTGGAGCTGGCGGTGGAGGGGGCATCGGAAGGCTCGGTGTCGACGGCAACCGGTTTGGTGTGCTGGACGTAGGTGACAGTGGGTTCTGGATCTTCACGGTCGTAATCGAGGTCAGCATCGGCTTCGAGCTCCTCGTGAATCTCGTCTGCGACGACGGCTACGAACTCGGTGGTCTCCATGTTGGAGCCGGCCGCCAGCTTCGACAGCTCGCGCTCATTCTTCTTGGTGAAACGCTTGCGCGGGTCCAGACGACGCTGCACCAGAACGCGCGCGCGGAGGCGGCGCTTGGTTTCCTTGCGCATCGGGCCCAAGTTCTTCAGCCAGTAGGCCGAGAGCACGGCAATCATCAGGATGCCCAAGTAGCCGAGAATCGGGTAGACGAAAGCGACCAAGTCCTTAAAGCCTACAAACGACAGGCCGAAACCGATGATGCAGGAGACGGCATAGACCGGGTAGAAGCGCTTGGGGTTGTTGCGCGTTAGGCGCTTGCCTAACGCGTAGAACATACCGATGGCAGTGTTGAAGACCATGCCGTAGATGATGAACGTCATCACGTAGCCCAAGGCCGGATTGATGGTGTTAATGAGCTCGAGCACCGGCATGTCAGCGTGCATGACCTGCGGGGCAACAATGTAGAGGGCGACGACAAGCAAGGTCATCATGATGAAGAAGACGATGCCGCCGAATGCACCGCCCAAGCCAACGGCGCGGTTATCGAGGAAGTTGCCGCCGATGACGATGGACATGGACACCGCCGTCATAATGGTCAGGCCGGTGTAGTTGAGCGAAGAGATCCACCATGTAGGCAGCGGCGAGGATACGTTGGACGAGGCGAAGTCATTCATTGCGCCGAAATCGATGTCGTTCGTGGCAATGGCGTAGATGGTGGTACCCAGCACGAAGAGGATGATGAACGGGGTAATCGCGCCGATGACCGTCGTGACGCGGTCGACGTCGAGGAGGCCGACGAGAAGCACGAGGACGAGCATGACCACGGCGCCGACCCAGATGGGGACGGCAGGGAACTGCTGCGAAATATTCGAGCCGCCACCGGCGAACATGACAAAGCCGATGGAAAAGAGCGTCACAATGGTCGCCCAGTCGAGGATCTTGGAGATGATCGGGTTCGAGACTTCTTCGAAGACGGCGGTGTGCTCATTGGCCTGGAAATAGGAGCCCAGCTGGAGGGTCGCCACGCCGGTAATCAGCACGAGAAGTGCGGTGAGCGCGACGCCCGCAAGCCCCCAGTTACCGAAAGCAACGAAGTACTGGAGGGCCTCTTGGCCCGAGGCGAAGCCCGCACCAACGATGACACCGATAAACGCCATGGAGATCGCCACTGCGCGTTTGAACATGAGGGAGTTTCTCTCTATCTCATGCGTGCCGGGGCCAGCGTTCTAGTGGTTGCGGCCCCGGGTCGACTATCGATTTTGCACGCATGTCTTCCCTCCACGATACGTGCGTTTTTGTGAACTAGCTCCATTGACATGTGAGCGTTGTAACTAATTCACTCGCGAAATAAGACGCCAGAAATGCGGCTGGCTAGTACAAACGGACGCTAAGTAACTAGTTTGTAACGATTGGTGGGGAGCAGCCGCCCGCTATTTTCCTGCGCCGTCGATGAGATCCTTACGCGCACGCGCCACGCGCGAGCGGATAGTGCCCACGCGCACGCCGGAAATCTTGGCGGCTTCCTCGTAGGTATAGCCCAGGACCTGGGTGAGGATGAGGGCTTCGCGGCGGTCCTCCGGGAGGGCATCGATAAGCGCACGGGCGTCGATCCATTCGGACCACGCGGCGGAGGATTCGCCGGTGGACGCGCCAGCGGCGGCGTCCTCGTATTGGGTGGCGGACTTGCGGGGACGCGCCATGTCGTGCCGGATGTTGTCCACCCATACGCGTCGGGCGAGGGAGAGCAGCCAGGTGCGCGCGGAGGAGCGGGCGGCGAAGCGGGGGAGTGCGCTCATGACTCGCAAATACGTTTCTTGCGTAAGATCGTCAGCGATTTCCGGTCCGCCGAGGTGGGCGATGAGCCGCCACACGTCATCTTGGGTGGCGCGGATGAACTCCGTGAGAGCTGTGCGGTCGCCACGGCCGGCCTTGAGGGCCAGGTCGGTGACGCGTGCGTCATCAGCTTCGGAGTGGTGTTTCACCCGCTTTAATCTACCAGCTGCGGGCAACCTATTAATTACCTGTCATTGGTTGCACCCTCCTATTGACAGCGCTATTCTATGGGTATCCCATGATTAATAATTTCGTCCGAAAGATTTCGGGCGAGTAATCCCAAGGAAGAAGGCAGACACCATGTCCGACCTCGATAAGATCCTCACCCAGGGCGAGCGCCCGGCGGCACAACCCGGCGAGTCCACCACCCGCGCGTCCGGCCAGCCCGTGCCGAGCGAGAACACCTCCATTACCGCTGGCCCGCAGGGCCCGGTTGTGCTCAACGACTCCCACCTCATTGATAAGCTCGCGCACTTTAACCGCGAGCGCGTCCCGGAGCGTACCCCGCACGCCAAGGGTCACGGCGCCTTCGGCGAGCTGCACGTCACCGAGGATGTCTCCCAGTACACCAAGGCCAAGCTCTTCCAGAAGGGCACCGTGACCCCGATGGTGGGCCGTTTCTCCACCGTCGCCGGCGAGCAGGGCTCCCCGGATACCTGGCGCGACGTCCACGGTTTCGCGCTGCGTTTCTACACCGAGGATGGTAACTACGACATCGTGGGTAACAACACCCCGGTGTTCTTCCTCCGCGACGGCATGAAGTTCCCGGACTTCATCCACTCCCAGAAGCGCCTCGGTTCCTCCGGTCTGCGCGACGCGGACATGCAGTGGGACTTCTGGACCCGAAACCCGGAGACCGCCCACCAGGTCACCTACCTCATGACCGACCGTGGCACCCCGAAGACCACCCGTCACCAGGACGGCTTCGGCTCCCACACGTTCCAGTGGATTAACGAAGAGGGCCAGGCATTCTGGGTGAAGTACCACTTCAAGACCCGCCAGGGCTGGGAGAACTTTACTGACGACGAGGCGACCATGGAGGCGGGCAAGAACCCGGATTCCCACCGCCAGGACCTCTACGACGCCATTGAGCGCGGCGACTACCCCATCTGGGACGTCAAGGTCCAGATCATGCCCATGGCTGAGGCGGAGGACTACCGCTGGAACCCGTTCGATCTGACCAAGGTCTGGTCCCAGAAGGATTACCCGCTCATTCCGGTGGGCTACTTCGTGCTCAACCGCAACCCGCGCAACTTCTTCGCGCAGATTGAGCAGCTCGCACTCGACCCGTCCAACCTGGTCCCGGGCGTGGGCCTGTCCCCGGACAAGATGCTCCAGGCGCGCGTCTTCGCATACTCGGACCAGCAGCGCTACCGTATCGGCACCAACTACCGTCAGCTGCCGGTGAATCAGCCGCTCAACAAGGTCAACACCTACGAACACGAGGGCTCCATGTCCTTCCTGTTCAACGCGCCGGAGGAGCCCGTGTACTCCCCGAACCGTTTTGATAAGGGCAACGGCTACCTCGATGACGAGGAGGTCAACATCCGCGAGGGTGCGCACGAGGCACAGGATGCCCCGGATATGTACATCAACCCGGATCCGCACGGCGCGGATCTCACCCGCGCGGGTTACGTGAAGCACCGCGACGATGATGACTTCATGCAGCCGGGCATCCTCTACCGCGAGGTCCTCGACGATGAAGGCCGTGAGCACCTCGTCACCAACATCACGAACGCGATGGTGGGCGTCCACCCGGAGACCGAGGAGCGCGTCTACGAGTACTTCACGAACGTCGACCCGGAGCTCGGCCGCCGCGTGCGCGAGGTCTTCGCGACCAAGAAGTAACGGCGCGCCTGACCGGCCGCGTCCCCGCTGGTCGATAGGTTAAAGGGCATGAAACTCCGTGCCCTCCTGTTATCCCTCCTGCTCGTCCTGCCCCTTGCCGTAGGGGCAGGACTGCAGGCATTTTTCGGCTGGCGTGCCGATGCCCCCGCGGCAGCGCCGCAGAGCGCCCCGGGGACGGCTGAGGCAGCGCGGGCGGCATCGGAAGCACGGGCGCAGGCCGGGTTCCTAGAGGCCGGGACAGGACAGCTTACGGATGGCACGGGCAAGCTCGTGGAGGGGGCCAAGCCGCTGGGGGAGGGCGTTGATTCTGCGAAGAAGGGCGCAGATGATTTGGCCGCGGGACTCACTCAGTTGCAGTCCGGCACGGGACAGCTGGGCGATGGCGCGATGAGGATCGCGGACGGCGTGGGCACGGCCGTGGACAACATTGTGGGCGTCAACGCGGTGCGCGGGCAGATTATCGCTGCGATTGACTCGACGCTCGCGGATCTCAAGGGCAATAATTCCGCAGATGCGCGCGCGATCAAGGGGCAGCTCACGGATTTGAAGGCGCAGGCGCAGAACTTTGAGCTCGATGCGAACGTGGCAGCACAGCTCACTGAGCTGAAGAAGGGCTCGCGCGACCTCGCCAACCAGTTGGCCGTCTCTGGCTACGATTATCACGACGGCGTGTACACGGCGACGCAGGGCGCGAAGGATCTTGCGGCCGGCCTAGGGGAGCTGCAGAAGGGCACGGACGAGGCGCTCTCGGGCGTGGATGAACTCGACTCGGGCGCCCAGCGCCTGCAGACGATGGCAGAACAGAACTCCGCCAAGATCGACGCCGTGCAGAAAGCCATGCCTGCTCCGGCCGCGCACTCCGCGCCCGCCGTGGCACTCGACCCGCGGCTCGCAGTGCTGCTCTCCGCGCTCACGCTGCTGGGCGGCGCGGGTATGGGCGTGTACTGGGCCGCGGCCGCGCGTGCCGGGGCGCGCGTGTGGCACGTCCTTCTACTGGGCACCCTGGGGCTTACGATCACGGCCACGGCGGGTCTGGCACTCTTTGCGCTCCCCGCGCTCGACGGCGCCTCCCCGGCTGCCGCGGCGCCTGCCGTGGGGGTTGCCGCTGGTGTCTTCGTCCTGGCCACCCTGGCTGGCGCCGTCGCCACGCGCGTGCTCATCGCCGCTACCGGGATTGGCTGGGGTCTTAGCCTCGCTGGCGTGGGCGGACTGGCGCAGCTGCTGCTCACCGGCTGGGTCTGGAAGGCCGGTATCACGGGCGCGGCGCTCGTAGCGGCCAATCTCTTTCCGTTGGCCTGGGCGACATCGGGTGTTGCGGTCGCCATCAACGGTGGCGATGCGGCCTTGCAATGGACCGCTGTGGGTGTGCTTGCGGTGATAGTGTGCTGCGGAATCGCTGTGAGCCGCGCCGTGCGACCTGTGCAAACGGCGGTGGTGACGAACGATGAGTAGTTCCTTCTGGACACAAGGAAGCGTGACCTAAAAACGAGTAGGTTTCCCTCCCTAGGAGTGCTACTATTATGGATGCTCACGTAAGCCCGCTTAGGGGGCGGGCGCGCAGTGCTGTGGCGCTGCAAGTGAGTGATAGGGAATAGGGACGACNCTCGCCAACCAGTTGGCCGTCTCTGGCTACGATTATCACGACGGCGTGTACACGGCGACGCAGGGCGCGAAGGATCTTGCGGCCGGCCTAGGGGAGCTGCAGAAGGGCACGGACGAGGCGCTCTCGGGCGTGGATGAACTCGACTCGGGCGCCCAGCGCCTGCAGACGATGGCAGAACAGAACTCCGCCAAGATCGACGCCGTGCAGAAAGCCATGCCTGCTCCGGCCGCGCACTCCGCGCCCGCCGTGGCACTCGACCCGCGGCTCGCAGTGCTGCTCTCCGCGCTCACGCTGCTGGGCGGCGCGGGTATGGGCGTGTACTGGGCCGCGGCCGCGCGTGCCGGGGCGCGCGTGTGGCACGTCCTTCTACTGGGCACCCTGGGGCTTACGATCACGGCCACGGCGGGTCTGGCACTCTTTGCGCTCCCCGCGCTCGACGGCGCCTCCCTGGCTGCCGCGGCGCCTGCCGTGGGGCTTGCCGCTGGTGTCTTCGTCCTGGCCACCCTGGCTGGCGCCGTCGCCACGCGCGTGCTCATCGCCGCTACCGGGATTGGCTGGGGTCTTAGCCTCGCTGGCGTGGGCGGACTGGCGCAGCTGCTGCTCACCGGCTGGGTCTGGAAGGCCGGTATCACGGGCGCGGCGCTCGTAGCGGCCAATCTCTTTCCGTTGGCCTGGGCGACATCGGGTGTTGCGGTCGCCATCAACGGTGGCGATGCGGCCTTGCAATGGACCGCTGTGGGTGTGCTTGCGGTGATAGTGTGCTGCGGAATCGCTGTGAGCCGCGCCGTGCGACCTGTGCAAACGGCGGTGGTGACGAACGATGAGTAGTTCCTTCTGGACACAAGGAAGCGTGACCTAAAAACGAGTAGGTTTCCCTCCCTAGGAGTGCTACTATTATGGATGCTCACGTAAGCCCGCTTAGGGGGCGGGCGCGCAGTGCTGTGGCGCTGCAAGTGAGTGATAGGGAATAGGGACGACGCGGTAGCTGTAGGGGCGCCGCGTCGTTTCCCCGTTTTCGGCTGTACGGTGGGGCTATGGCTTCTACCCCCTCCACCGGCCGTGGTTCGTGGTCCGTCGGGCATACGGGCGTCAATGCACCCGATATTAAAACCACGCAGGGCACCGCCGCCGAGGTCGCGGTGTTCTTCGCGACGCTCACGCCGCGCCGCCGGGCGCACGGCGAGCTCCTCGCCTAGATCTTTGAAAGCGCTACCGGGGTCACCGGCGTGCTGTGGGGCCCGTCCATGGTGGGCTACGGGGAAGCGCATTACCGCTACGCCACCGGCCGCGAGGGCGATACGTTCCGCGTGGGGTTTGCCCCGCGCAAGGCCAAGCTCAGCCTCTACGGACTCCAGGACGCCCCGCGCTGGGAGGAGCTGTCCGCGCGCCTCGGGAAGTTCACCACTGGTGCGTCGTGCGTCTACGTCAATAAGCCGGAAGACATTGATCTGGAGGCACTTGCTGAGCTCATCGCGGATGCGTGGGCCGCGGGCGTGGCGGGTTAAAAATAAAAATCCGGCTAGTCGAAACTAGCCGGATTGAGATGGTCGGGATAACAGGATTTGAACCTGCGACCTCTTCGTCCCGAACGAAGCGCGCTACCAAACTGCGCCATATCCCGGTCGCCCGCTCTAAGCGGTACTGGGATACCTTATCTCACACCCTGAACAAACAACAAAACGGCAGGTTAATCCACTTCGGTGATGCGAATGAGTGTGGCGGACGGGCGGCAGAAGACGCGGAAGGGCACGAACTTGGACTGGCCCAGGCCGTTGGAGACGTGCATTTTCATTGGCCCGAAATCGTGGAGGCCTTGGACGCGGGCGCGGTCGATGCCGCAATTGGTCACGATGGCGTGCGAGCCCGGCAAGCACAGCTGACCGCCGTGGGTGTGACCGGACAGGGAGAGCTGGTAGCCATCGGCGGCGAAACGCTCGAGGACGCGGGGCTCCGGGGCGTGGAGGAGCGCAAGGGCGAGGTCCGCGTCCTCATTGGGGGTGCCGGCGATTTCTGCGTAGTCGTCGAGGTCATGGTGTGGGTCGTCCACGCCGGCGGCGGCGAGGCGTACGTCGCCCACCTTGAATTCGTGGCGTGCCTGGTTGGCGTCGCGCCAGCCGTGCTCGATAAACGCCGCGCGCATGCCCTGCCAGGGCAGATCGACGTAGGAGGGCGTGTTCTTTTTGCCGATGAGGTAATTACACGGGTTAGGCAAGCGCGGCGCCCAGTAATCGTTCGTGCCGAAGCAGAACAGGCCAG
This sequence comes from Corynebacterium phoceense, assembly GCF_900092335.1. GTDB lineage: Bacteria > Actinomycetota > Actinomycetes > Mycobacteriales > Mycobacteriaceae > Corynebacterium > Corynebacterium phoceense. Next base: position 592,581 of record NZ_LT596207.1, on the reverse strand, counting down.
GGCGGGCGAGTAGCGGCCCAAGCGCGCGCAGTACGTCAGGCACGGCGCGTTCGTCCGAGAGGTTATCGCCGGTATTGATGACGAGGTCTGGGTCGAGGGCGTCGAGAGCCGAGACCCACGCGATCTTGCGCTCTTGACCCGGAATCATGTGCAGGTCGCTGATGTGCAGCAGCTTGAACTCGCGGGCACCCCGCAGGGTGCCCTTGGGTAGCAACGGCACCGTGATGTCCTTGAGTTCGAAGCGGGAGGTTTCACGGTAGGCGAGCGCCAGCGTGCCCAGTCCGGCAGCGATGGTGGCTGCTGCGGCGGCGGCGAGGGTGCCTGCAATTGCTGAATTCTTCACGGCCTTAACCCTACCTGGCGTCCCCAGACGCGTAGATTGGATGGCATGAGTCAGTTGAAAGAAACCATCCGCGCCGACCTGAAGACCGCCATGAAGGCCCGTGAAAAGGAGCGCACGAGCGCCATCCGCTCGTTGCTCGCCGCCATCCAGGCCGAGGAAACGAATGGTGCCCGCCACGATCTTACCGACGAGGACGTACTCAAGGTCATCGCCCGCGAGATTAAGAAGCGCCGCGAGTCCGCAGAGGTCTACGCCGAGAACGGCCGCCCAGAACTCGCTGAGGCCGAGCTTGTCGATGTCCCCTTCTTCGAGGCTTACCAGCCCGCACAGCTCTCGGACGACGAGGTCACGGCCCTCGTTGACGAGGCCGTCGCCGAGGTCGAGGCCGAGAAGGGCGAGCCTGCCTCCATGAAGCTCATGGGTGGCGTCATGAAGGCTGCCAACGCCAAGGCCGCCGGCCGCGTGGACGGCAAGCGGCTTTCCGATGCCGTCAAGGCACGCCTGCAGGGCTAGTTCTGCAGCGCCAGCTCGCCGCTGGAATGGCTTAAAGCCCGCGGGAGAATTAGAGATTCTCCCGCGGGCTTTGTGTACTTAGCTGGCCTCGCCGGAGCTCACCTCCATGGGGCTCACGCTCAGGGAGACGAGCTGGAGCACGGTGATGAGGGCACCGCTCACGAGCCGAAGAGGAAGCGCGCCGAGGATCGCCAACGCCCACCCCGCGGTGGGCGGGACGGGCGTGAAACGAACGGAGCGTGAGAGCCAGCGTTAGAGGCCGAAGGCATTGCGGACGCTGTCCGCGAGGTCGTTGAACTGCTGCTCGAGGTTGGGGACAGCTGGCGCCGCCGGCGCGGCCGGCGCGGCGGGCACGTTGGCCGNCGCACGACCTGGCCGTAGCCCACGCCCATCCCAGGCACTCGATTGACCTTGACGCTGTAGCCCTTGGACTCCAGCGTGCGGCGAGCCTCGGCCTCGGACTTATTCTTCAGTCCATCGAGCGTCGCGTCGCCGGACGTGCCCTTGTCGTAGGCATTGTTGTAACCGGGGAGGGCACCCACGCCAAGCTGGCTTGCGAGCTCGAAGTAGGTCGCGGCCGGTTCCTTGCCGCCAAAGAGATCGCCCCAGCCACACTGGCGGACGGGGCCGGTGCAGAGCGGGGTGGTCGTTGTGCCGTCGTTATAGATGTAGGGTGCCGCGGACCACTTCGAGGTAAAGCCCAAGAAGGCGGAGGACTGGTTGGACTCAGTCGTACCGGTCTTCGCCGCGGTGGTGCCGCTGAAGCCGTAGGCGCGCGCCGAGTCGGCCGCAGTGCCCTTGACGGCGTCTTGGCTGAGCGCATTCGACAGGGCATCGGCCACGTCCTTGTCGATGGCGCGCTCGCACGGGGTGGGGTCGAGGTAGACCTCGTTGCCGTCGCGGTCAGTGATTTTCTCGATGGGGTTTGGCTCGCACCACATGCCGCCGGACGCGATGGTTGCGCCCACGTTGGACAGCTCGAGCGGATTCACGGCCGTGGGGCCCAGCGTGTAGGAGCCCATGGAGGAATCTTTCGCGGTCTGGGCGATGGAGGAGTCCTCGCTAAACGAGCCGTCCTTGATGTAACTGCGCAGGCCCAGCTTGACCGAGGTGTCGACGATGGAGGACACGCCGAGCTGCTCTAGCATCTGCACGAACGTCGTATTCGGCGAGTAAGCGAGTGCGTCCTGCAACGTCATAGACGCCTGGTAGGAACCAGCGTTTTCGACGCAGTACTTGTCAGCCGGGCAATTCTGCGCGCCGCCGTGACCCAGGCCCGAGGCCTCGTAACGCGCCGGGACGGAGAGCTGATCCTTGATGCCGTACCCGGCCTCGAGACCGGCCGCCGCCGTGAAGATCTTGAAGACGGAGCCCGCGCCGTTGCCCACGAGGGAATACGGCTGCGGCAGGATCGTCTCGTAGTTGTCCTGGTCCAGGCCGTAGGTGCGCGAGGACACCATGGCAAGCACGTCGCGGTCATCGGCGGCGGGCTCGACGACGTTCATGACCTCGGCGACGCCAGGAGCGGTGGGCGAGGTCTGATCGCTTACTGCCTTCTTCGCGGCATCCTGTGCCTTCGGGTCGAGCGTCGTGGTGATGGTGTAGCCGCCACGCGCGAGCGAATCTACATCCAGGCCCTTGGCATCCAAGTACTCGAGTACATAGTCACAGAAGAAGCCCCGGTCGCCGGCGCCGATGCAGCCGTTGGTGAGCAGCGACGGCTCGGAATTCACGCCGAGCGGCTGTGCGGCGGCATCGTCAGCCTCGGCCTGCGAGATGTAGCCATTGGCGGCCATGGACTGCAGGACCGTATTGCGGCGCTCCGTGACGGCCTCCTCGTTGGTGTACGGGTTGAGGTACTCCGAAGACTGGACCATGCCGGCGAGCATGGCCGACTGTGGCAGCGTGAGCTCGCTGGCGTTTTCGCCGAAGTAGGTGCGTGCAGCGGCCTCGATGCCGTAGGCGTGGTTGCCGAAGGAGACAAGGTTCAAGTAGTTGGCGAGAATCTGCTCCTTGCTCAGTGTCTTGTCGATTTGCGTAGCCATGCGCATCTCGCGCAGCTTGCGGGCGACGGACTGCTCGGTGGCGGCCTGCTGATCCTCTTCGTCCTCGGCGGTGACGAGCAGCAGGTAATTCTTCACGTACTGCTGATCGAGCGTCGACGCGCCCTGGGACACGCCGCCGGCGAGGACGTTGGTGGCTACCGCACGGAAGTTGCCTTGGATGTCCACGCCTTCGTGGTCATAGAAGCGGCGGTCCTCGATGGAGACGATGGCGTCCTTCATCGTCTGCGAGATCTTGTCAGGAGCGACGGGGTAGCGACGCTGCGTAAACAGGTACGCCATGTCCTCGCCGGTCGCGTCCTTGATAGTGGTCACGCCGGGCATGTTGGCGGCCTCGAGGTCGTTGATGTCAGACTCCATCGCCTCTTGCGTGCGCGCGATGGCGACGCCGCCCACACCGGCGACGGGCGCCATGGCGAGTGCGCAAAGAAGTCCTACGAGGGCGGTCGCGCAGACCATCTTCAACAGGGCCTTAATATAAGTCACCTTCCATACACTACGTTGCTTTCCTGTGAAGCGAAACGCGTAAGACCCCCCTAAAGTGTGACCTGTTAGACAACGTAAAGGCCCTGTGAATACACTTACCTGTGTTAGGTTCCCTGAATTTGTGCGGGTGGTGCCCCGCACGGTCTGCGTCTGGGTGCGCCCGCTCCCAGCGTAGACCCAACGTTGGAAGGAGCGCATCCCCTATGGCTGTCAGCGTGACAACTTCCCAGAATGTATCCGACTACGTCGAGCGCGGAGAGTGGGTTACCCAAGCTAAGTGTCGTAACGGAGATCCGGACGCCCTCTTCGTGCGCGGCGCGGAACAGCGCAAGGCCGCCGTTATCTGCCGCCACTGCCCGGTGCTCACCGAATGCCGCGCCGATGCGCTCGATAACCGCGTCGAGTTCGGCGTGTGGGGTGGCCTCACCGAGCGCCAGCGCCGCGCGCTCCTGCGTAAGAACCCGCACATCACCTCGTGGGCACAGTACCTAGCCGAGGGCGGCGAGCTCGTCGGCATTTAGCCTGCACCGAGCGTGCGGGAAAAGGTAGGATTGGCCCCATGACACAATGGGAATACGCCACCGCACCGGTGCTTACGCACGCCACCAAGCAGATCCTCGACACGTGGGGCGAGGACGGCTGGGAGCTCGTCACGATCACTCCCGGCATGAATCCGGAAAACGTCGTCGCTTACTTCAAGCGTCCGGTTGAGGAGGCTTAAATGAGCCACCTCGCGCGCCTTAAAGAACTCGGCTACTCCCTCCCGCCGGTGGCCAAGCCGCTTGCGTCCTATGTGCCTGCCACCCGCGTGGGCAACCAGGTCTGGACCTCCGGCCAGCTGCCTCTCGTCGACGGCGCCCTGCCCATCACGGGCAAGGTCGGCGGTGCAGTGACGTCCGAGCAGGCTGCCGATGCCGCCCGCACGGCCGTCCTCAATGCCCTTGCGGCCGTGGACGCCGAGGTAGGACTCGATAACGTCACCCGCGTCCTCAAGGTCGTGGGTTTTGTGGCCTCGGACCCGAACTTTGTGGAGCAGCCGGCCGTTATCAACGGCGCCTCGGACTTCATCGGTGAGCTTTTCGGCGAGGCGGGCAACCATGCTCGCTCGGCCGTCGGCGTTGCCGTCCTGCCTAAGGACGCACCGGTGGAAATCGAGCTTATTGTGGAAGTCAGTGCATAAGACGCGCTCGTTTGAGATAGGCTGAAAGACATGGAACATCCTGCATATAGTCAGCTGCGCCCCGTTACCCAATCCGTGGGCGTAGTTTTGTGCGATAACCCTTCATACACTGCTCTCGAGGGCACGAATACTTGGATCGTGCGTGCCCCTGAAGATGACCGCGCCATCGTGGTGGATCCGGGCCCAGAGGACGAGGGTCACCTTAACGTCGTCACCGCCAAGGCCGGCGAGGTAGCGCTCATCCTCATCACCCACCGCCACGACGATCACGCTTCCGGCGCTCAGCGCCTGCGCCAGCTCACCGGCGCCCCGATCCGTTCCTTTGATCCGAGTTACTGCAACGGTGGCGAGGCCCTCGAAGACGGCGAGATCATCGCTTTGGACGATGTCACGCCGCGTCTCGAGGTCGTTCACACTCCGGGCCACACTGCGGATTCGACGAGCTTCTTCGTCTGGTCCGGTGAGCCCAAGGAGTCCCGTCTTGAGGGCATAATTACTGGCGACACGATCGTAGGCCGCCACACCGTGCTGCTGTCCGAGACGGACGGCGACTTGGCTGATTACTTGAAGACGCTCGACGTGCTCGAGGAGCGCGGTAAGGACGTACCGCTGCTGCCGGGCCACGGTCCGGACTTGGATGACGTCTCGCAGGTCGCCCGCAAGTACATCGACCGCCGCCATTTCCGCTTGGATCAGATCAAGGAGATCCGCAGCCGTCTGGGCAACGACGTTGACCTGAAGACGCTGATCGACGAGATGTACGACGATGTGGACCCGGTTTTGCGCCACGCCGCAGAGCAGTCCACGCGCACGGCGCTCAAGTACTTGGACGCTTAAATTTCGCGCTCATTGTGGCCCCTTCGGGGGCCATTTTTTATGCCTGCTGCCGCGAAGTATGAATGAGTGATCGAAAAACCTGGGCTTTTCGGGCGACTCATTCACGTTGTAGGCGGCGGTCGGCTGAAAAATGCGAAACCCCGGCACGCGGCCGGGGAAGAAACGCGCGGGTTTAGCGAGCGCGCTTGGCGAGGTGCTCGGTGTCGACGATGAGCACCGACTTGCCCTCGAGGCGAATCCAGCCGCGGTGGGCGAAGGTGGCGAGCGCCTTGTTGACGGTCTCACGGGACGCGCCGACGAGCTGGGCGATCTCTTCCTGCGTGAGGTCATGGTTGACGCGCAGTGCGCCGCCTTCCTGAACACCGAAGCGGTTGGCGAGCTGGAGGAGCGTCTTGGCGACGCGGCCTGGGACGTCAGTGAAGATGAGGTCCGCGAGGTTGGCGTTCGTGCGGCGCAGGCGGCGGGCGAGCACGCGGAGCAGCTGCTGGGCGATAGCCGGGTGATCGGCGACCCAGTGCTTGAGCATCTCCGAGTTCATGGTCGCGGCCTGGACCTCCGTGACACAGACGGCCGAGGAGGTACGCGGGCCCGGATCGAAGATGGAAAGCTCGCCGAACATATCAGACGGGCCCATGACCGTGAGCAAGTTCTCGCGGCCGTCCGGCGCGTGGCGGGCGAGCTTAATCTTGCCCGAGGTGATGATATACAGGCGATCGCCCGGCTCGCCCTCCTCGAAGATGGTGGTGCCGCGCGGGAAGCGGACCGTTTCCATCTGCTCAATCAGGTTCTGCACTGCAACCGGATCCACACCTTGGAAGATGCCGGCGCGCGAAAGAATTTCCTGTACGCCTTCCACTTATCGCTCCTTGGCTTATCGTGGACCGAGCCGTCGTTTACCCGCGAGCCGGCTAGGGCCGTGTGGGGCCGAAAGCTCGATCCAAAAATCATGTCACGCCGCAGGGTACGACGCGTCACTATGTAACGCGTCTCAGTCTACCGTGGAATTGGTCACGAATGTAAATATCGCGACCGTTAATCACTAAATCTTTCGTGAAGAGTGTGTACAACTCGCTGTCGCGAGTATTCTACAGCGCTTTCTCCTCGAGTCTTTCCATTCCCATGGCGAAGAGAGCGAGGGCGATAGGCACGATCACAACGAGAGAAATCATGCTATCAAGCCTACCCGGTCTCCACCGAGTTGCGCCGTGAGGTCGCTAGGATGGGTGATTATGGCTAGAAACACGGCGGCGGATGCGCAGGAGGTTAATGCGCGGCTCGCGGAGGAATACCCAGACGCGCGCTGCGAGCTCGACTTTGAGAACCCTTTGCAGCTCACTGTCGCCACGTTGCTTTCGGCACAGACGACGGACGAGCGCGTCAACCAGGTCACCCCGGAGCTCTTCCGGCGCTATCCCACCGCGGCGGACTACGCACAGGCGCGCCGCGGCGACGTGGAGGAGATCATCCGGCCGCTCGGCTTCCAGCGTTCTAAGGCGGGGCACCTCATCGGGATGGGGGAGACCCTCGTCGCGCAGTTCGGCGGCGAGGTCCCATGCGCGGTCGAGGACCTCACCCAGCTGCCTGGCGTGGGTCGGAAGACGGCGCTCGTCGTGCGCGGCAACGCCTTCGACCTGCCCGGCATCACCGTCGATACGCACGTCACACGCCTGTCACATCGGCTGGGGCTCAGCGACGCGTCGACGCCGCTGGCCATTGAACGCGACCTCAACGCACAGATCCCCGAGGCCGAGCGCACCCTGTTTTCCCACCGTGTGATCCTCCACGGCCGTCGCGTGTGCACCGCTCGCTCCCCACGCTGTGGCGAGTGCGTCCTTGCCGATATCTGCCCCTCCAGTACGAACCCGAGGACGGATGCTGATGAATAAGACCGTCATTGGCTCGATTGCGGCGATGCTCGTGCTCGGCGTGGGCGTCGTCTTCGCGGCGCGTGGCGCGCTGTCCTCGGGGCCTGCGGACCAGGCCGCAGGCCAGCCGACCGTGAGTACTGCGGCGCCGGAGGACGAGAGGGCATCGGCAAGCGTGACGGGACGCCCGGATTGCCTGAGCGGCACTGTGGCGGGCGTGGACCTGCCGTGCTTGGGTGGCGAGGCGACGGGACCCGCAGCGGACGAGGGAATCACCATCGTCAACGTGTGGGCCTGGTGGTGCGAGCCCTGCCGGACTGAGATGCCGCACCTCATGGAGGTCGCCGCGGCACACCCGGAGTGGAAGATCGTGGGCGTGCATGCGGACACCAACGCAGGCAATGGCGCGGCGTTCCTCGAGGATATCGGGGCGGAGATGCCCAGTTTCCAGGACTCGGACAATAAGTTTGCGGGCGCGCTCGGGCTGCCTGGCGTGATTCCCATTACAGTGGTGCTCAAAGATGGCGAGGTGCAGGGCCGAATCATTAAGGCCATGACGAGCGCCGAGGAAATTGAAACGAGCATCGAGGAGTACCTATGAGCAACGACGCCGCGTGGCTGCGCCCTGCCATGGGGCTGAGTACGCCGCAGATTGACGAGGTACTGGGCAACCGCCTGTTTGTGAAGGACGCGCCGAAGGTGCTCAAGCCTGCGGCGGTGCTCATGCTGTTTTCAGGCACGAGCCTCGACGACGGCGAAGTAGTGCTTACGCACCGCTCGCCGAGCATGCGATCGCATTCGGGGCAGATTGCGTTTCCCGGCGGGCGCTTGGAGGAGGGCGAGACGCCTGTCGATGCCGCGCTGCGCGAGGCGTGGGAGGAGACCGGTCTGGAGGCCGATACGACGACGGTCGTCGAAGAGCTGGATCCCGTGACCATTCGGGTCTCGGGCCACCCGGTGAGCCCGGTGCTCGCGCACTGGCATGCGCCCATGCACTTGTGGCCGGCAAGCCCGGCGGAGACGGATGACGTTTTCACGGCTTCACTGCGCGAGCTGTTGGATCCGGAGAACCGACTCACGATTGGCTGGGGCGATTGGACAGGCCCAGCGTTCTGGGCGAATGGCTACCTCATCTGGGGGTTTACCGGCGGGCTGCTGTCGAGTTTGTTTGCGCATGCCGGGTGGGAGGAAGATTGGGACCGCGAGAATCGCCACGACCTCCGGTCGGTACTTCGATCCTCGCGTAATCGTGAGAAGATGTAATTCTTCCACGAAACCATCTGACCCGAAGGATTGTTTGTGACCGCCGCCCTTACCGTTGATGCCGTCATCGTTCTTGGCGCGCTGGCGGCGTGGTGGAGCGGCTGGCGGCAAGGCGCGTGGAGCTCGATTTTGAGTTTTATCGGCATCGTGTCTGGCCTCGTGCTGGGCATGGTGGCTGCACCCGCCGTCATGGAACTTACGGAGCAGACGGCGCTGCGCTTCCTGCTGGGGCTTGGCGTGGTCATCCTGCTCGTGGGTGTGGGCCAAATCATCGGCGGCATGCTGGGCACGACGCTGCGCGACCGCATGCGGGCGCGCTCCCAGCAGCGCGTCGACTCCATCGTGGGCGCGGTCTTCCAGGTCGTGGCCATGCTGCTCATCACGTGGCTTGTGTCCATCCCGTTGGCCTCTGGGCTGGGCAGTAAGGTTTCCAAGGGAATCTCGGAGTCTGAGATCCTCGGCGCTATGTCACGCGTCGCGCCCTCGCAGCTGTCCAACCTGCCGTCCGGCATCGCGGCCTTGCTCAACGACTCGGGCTTGCCGCCGCTCGTTTCACCGTGGACGGATCAGTCCACCGTTGAGGTCGAAGCCCCGCGCATTGAGGTCGAGGACAGGGAGCTCGTAGAGCGCCTGCGCCCCTCCGTCATCCATGTGCTCGGTGACGCGGAGACGTGTAGCCGCCGCCTCATGGGCTCGGGCTTCGTGGTGGCCGAGGATTACGTGGTGACCAACGCCCACGTCGTGGCGGGCACCAATGTGGTGGCGCTCGATACCACGCTGGGTATGAAGAACGCTGAGGTCGTCTACTACAACCCGGACGTGGATATCGCGGTACTGCACTCGACCGGCCTGGGCATTGCGCCGTTGAGCTGGGCGCCGGAGCAGGCGCAGACGGGCGATGATGCCGTGGTTATGGGCTTCCCGCTCTCCGGCCCCTTCACTGCCTCGCCTGCCCGCGTGCGGGAGGAGCTCACCATCGTGGGGCCTGACATCTATGCAGAGGGCCGTGTGGAGCGCCACGCGTACACCGTGCGCGGCACCATTCGCCAGGGCAATTCCGGTGGCCCGATGATCAACTCGACGGGTGAGGTCTTAGGCGTCGTCTTCGGCGCCTCCGTTGACGACTCGGACACCGGCTACGCGCTCACCGCTGAGGAAGTCCAGTCCCATATCGGGGACGTCACGCAGCTTGTCGATACCGTCGATACCGGGACGTGTGTGTCCAAGTAAACCGCGGCGGCTACATCGCTGTTTCTTAGTGGCTGCCTTTTAGTTGTGGTTTCGGCGATAGCGCCCCAGCCACAACGTGACGGTGCGGGCGAACTTCTCGGGATTCTCGATATGCGGCAAGTTCTTTGTCTTAGGGATATACGCCGTCACGAGTGATTCCGCGCGGCGTCGTGCGCGCCGAATGACAGGCCACCACAGTCTCTGGCTTGCGTGGACGAAGAGCACCGGTGCCTGCGCCTTGGCGTCAAGCCCAGCGCGCGGAATGGGCGCGGTGAGGAGCCTGTGGTTCCATACCGTGCCGCGCAGCGAATGATCGATGGCCATGGCTTGCTCGCGCAGATGCTGGTTTGCTTCTTCTGCAGGCCCCTGGGTGAGGGTATTGAGCTTCGTATCAAGCCCAATGCGCGGGTTCTTCACGAGGACGCGCACGATGGGCAGCGGCAGGCGGAAGACAACCGTGCGCAGGAGGAGCCAACCAAAATCCCAGGGGCGTGCGGCGATGGCGCGGCGCAGGTCCACCGGGTGCGCGCCGGATACCGACACCACGGCATCCACACGCTCAGGGCGCTCGCACGCGACGCACCACGCCAAGGCTGCGCCGGTGTCGTTGCCGATGAGCGTTGCCGAGTCGTGGCCCAGGGCCTGGATGAGCCCCGTGATATCCCCGATGAGCGTGCGCATGTCCTGGCCCGCATCAACCGGCGGCTTATCCGACATGCCATAGCCGCGCAGATCCACTGCGGCGACGTGATGGCCAGCGGCCGCGAGGGGCTCCAACACATCCTTGTAATCGAACCAACCGCCAATCGAGCCGTGAATGCAGACAATGAGCGGATCGTTCGCGCGTCCCAGTGTGGCCGCATGCAAACGAATGCCGCGGGTATGGAGCATCTCGTGGCGCCACGGGCCGTCCAGCTCGACGACGGAGGGTGAGTTCATGTGAGTCCTTTAAAGTGCGAAACCCCGCCCATCGCCGAGACAGTGTAGGGCGATAGACGGGGGAGGGAGTGCAGATTATTTAGGTGTACAGACCCTTAGAGTTCAGCTCCTTGGAGCCACGGGAACCCGGGATGACCTCCGGCAGCTGCTTGGCCGAGGCGATGGTCTTTTCCGGGGCCTTGACCTTCTTCACGTTCTTAAGGCCGATCAGCGCGGCAACACCGGCGATGACCAGCATGATAAGGAAGACGATGAGGAACGCTGCCCAGCGGTCCAGCCACTTGGCGAGGAGCTCCGCGAGGAAGAAGAAAAAGAAGAAAGAGCTAAAACCTGCGACGATGCCTGCAACGCCGAAGAAGCCAGCGCCGATGCCGCCCTTCTTCGCGGATGCAGCGAGCTCAGTCTTGGCAAGCTCCATCTCCGAGCGCACGAGCGAGGAAATCTGCTCCGTCGCGTTGGAGACCAGCTGGCCAATGGAGGCCTCACCAGTCTTCGCGGTGTCGACATCGCTGAGCGGAATAGCGTTCGCGCGCGGGGCGAACTGATTGGAACCGTCAGTGAAGAGTCCGTCGTTACTCACGGTGAAAAACCTGCCTTGTGTTCTTATGAGCTTATTTCTAAAAGTTACGCGACCACCATCCTAGCGAATTCACTGTGAAAATGATCGCGCGACCCTGCATGCCGCCGTTCACCGCGTGCGCGAGCACGCGGAGTCAAGCCGTGTTCTTGGGCGCCGAAAAGAGCCAGAATCCCGCCGCCACGACTGCGGCCACGCCGGCAACGACGCCGGCGCCGATGCCCACCTCGCGGGCGTTGGGCAACGTAAACAGCGGAACTGGGTCCTTAAACGCCCGGATATCCCAGGAATTCTCCAGCGCGTGCTTCTTCAGTGGGCGGTCGGGGTTGACGGCCACGGGGTGCCCCACGAGCTCGAGCATGGGGATATCTGTTGCGGAGTCCGAGTAGGCGAAGCTGTCCTCGAGCGCGATGCCCAGTTCTTCTGCAATCTCGAGGACGGCCTCGGCCTTGGCTGGGCCCTTGCGGTAGTGCAGGATTTCGCCCGTGAACTCGCCGTCGATGACCTCGAGCTCCGTGGCTGCGATGACGTCAACGCCGAGCTCCTCGGCGATGGGGCGCACGAGGGTCTCCGCGGAGGCAGAGATGATGACGACGGTGTGGCCTGCTGCCTTATGAAAGTCGATGAGCTCGCGCGCCTCGGCATAAATGGCCGGGGTGACCACGGTGTGGAGCGTCTCGTGCACGATGTGCTCGACCTCGTCGACCTTCCAGCCGCGCACCATGGCGGTGAGCTGGTCGCGCGAGGAATCCATTTGCTCGCTCGTTTGGCCCATCATCATGTACGTCGCCTTGGCGAGAGAAATCTGCAGCGCGTTAGCTGGCGTGATGAGTCCGTTGTGCATGAACTCTTTGCCGAAGGCGTACGCCGACGAGGTTGCGATGATGGTCTTGTCCAGATCGAAAAACGCCGCGACGAGACGCCGTGCTGGCGTGCGCGTTGCCGGGGTTTCCGGGTGGTTCTGGGCAGTCATGGATTCCGATTGTAGCCCCTAAAGGCCAAGGTTGTCTGTTGTAAATGTGAAAATTGTGATGCGTGTTGTACCAGTGGGTATGCGTGCGTACACCCTTCCTATCGGTATGCCCCAGCGAAAAGTTACGGTTCCGTATCCACAGTGCTGACAATTGCACAATTTATTTGGCAAGAAAACAGGGGGTTATCCACAGGCTGACCTGCACACCCTTGTCGAAACTCGGCGCCCTGCGTTGAGTGAAAGGCATGAACGATTTCATCCTCATTGCTGTAACTGACCCCGTCGTCGGACCGGAGGCCACCCACGCGGCGGCAGCGACGGGTCTCGACGTCATCACGTGTGACGACCCGCGCGATATCGCCCGCCACGTACCACGAGCGCGTGCCGTCATTACCGACCGCACAACGGCCAGCCACGTTGCGGCGTGCGGTCGCGCCCGCGACATCTTCTTCGTCGCGGCTGACCCAGGCCCGATCGACTTCGAAGCCGCCTTGCGGGCGCATGCTGCGCAGGCCTTTCTCCTCCCCGCCGAGTCGCGCGACCTTCTCGCGGCACTGAGCACTGCGGGGGAATTGCTTGCACCGGCGTCGGTGAGCGGGAGATGCGTCGCCGTCGTTGGCGCGACGGGCGGCGCAGGAACGTCGACGTTTGCAGCTGGCTTGGCACGCACCCTCGAAGCAACCGTGCTTATCGATGGCGACCCTCGCGCAGGAGGCCTCGACCTGGTCCTCGGCGCTGAAGAAACGCCGGGCGTGCGGTGGCCGGAACTGCACCTAGGCCCAGGGCAACTCGACGCCGCGGATCTGCTTGCGGCTCTGCCCGTCACCGCCGACGGGATTCGCCTTGTCTCGGGAACGCGCAGTGGCGTGAACGATCCCTTTGAGCTGAGCGACGAAACCCTCACGGCAGTTCTGGAGTCGCTGCAGAGTCATCGCGTCGTCCTCGACGGCGGGGCGGGACCCGCCGCCTTCTTTGGGGCAGGGTGGTACGACCATGTCGACCACATCGTCATTGTTGTGCCGGCTGAGGTCCGAGCTGCGGCCGCGGCGGCGCAGATTACGGCGCGATGCGCAGCCCACGGCATCCCCGTGAGTGTCGTCCTCCGGCACCGCGGTTGGTCTTCGCTGGCTACCTCGGACGTGGAGAAGATCATCCATGCCGACATTGTGGCGGAGCTGCCGCACCTGCGTCGCCTCGCCCGCGACATGGAGCTTGGCGGCTTGCCTTTAGAGCTGCCACGGCCACTGCGGCAGGCATGTGAACGCGTCATTGAGGACCTCGGCTGGGTCGAGGATCCCTGGGATGAGCGGGGCGTGGCATGAGTACATGGACCCAGCGCGCGGGGTCGGTCGGAGCGGAGACCGCGAGCGGCCACGGCCAGATAACGACCCCTTCCGAGTTGTCGGAGCGCCTCCAGCACATCCTCGCGGCTGAACCAGACCTTGCGCACGATGCTGCCGCGCTCGCCCGCCGCGTGCGCGCCGAGGCAGGAGTTATCTCGGACGTCGATCTGCTCGATATTCTCCGAACGCTCCGGCACGACACTGCAGGGCTCGGTGTCCTCGAGCCGCTGCTCGCGCAGCCAGCGGTCACTGACGTTGTGGTCAATGGGCCTGAGCGCGTCTTTATCGACCGCGGTTCCGGGTTAGAGCTCAGCTCCGTGCGCTTTTCCGACGAAGAAGAGCTCCGGCGCCTCGCTACGCGGTTGGCCATCGCGGCGGGTGCGCGCCTCGATGATGCACAGCCGTGCGCCGATGGCCGGCTTCCTCGCCCCGACGGCACGATGGTGCGCATCCACGCGTTGCTGTCGCCACCAGCGGTGGGCGGCCCGCATCTGAGCCTGCGCGTTCTACGCCAGGCTCAGGTGAGCCTCGACTCGCTCGTCGAGCGCGGCGCTGTGCCCAGCGACATTGCGGTGCACCTCCGCGAGCTCGTCGCCGCCCGTGTGTCTTTTCTCGTCATCGGCGGCACAGGCTCGGGTAAGACCACGCTGCTTTCCGCGCTGCTCGCACAAGCTCCGGCGACCGAACGCGTGCTCATCATTGAGGACACGACGGAACTTGCGCCGCAGCATCCGCATGTGGTGAGCCTTGTAGCCCGGCGCGCCAACGCGGAAGGGCGCGGTGAAATTTCCATGTCGCTGCTGCTCAGGCAGGCGCTGCGCATGCGACCCGACCGTATCGTGGTCGGTGAGATTCGCGGCGCCGAGGTTGTTGACCTGCTCGCGGCCCTCAACACGGGGCACGATGGCGGCGCCGGCACCTTGCATGCCAACTCGCTCCACGAGGTCCCGGCGCGCATGGAAGCTCTCGCTGCGCTGGGTGGTCTCGACCGCGTGGGCTTGCACTCCCAGCTCGCCGCCGCCGTCCACGTGGTGCTGGCTATGCATCGTCGCGCGGACGGGGTACGGGAGATCGCGCAGATTGGGCTGCTCACCGGCAATCCTGTCACCGCCCAGGTGGTGTGGAGTTCTTCCGAGGGACCGCAGCCGGGCTTCGAGGATTTCCTTCGCCTCGTGGACGGCGCGCACAAGGAGGCGCCATGACTATCGCGTTGTTGTGTGCTGCCGCGGCCGTCGCAGTGGGCGCGCCGGGAACGGCTGAGCGTCCCGGCGCGCACCCTACACGCAGCCTGCGGCTCGTCCTCATTCCGGCGACAGTAGGCATGGTGGGACTGGCTGTGGCACTCGGCCGGCTGAGCATCGTCGCTGCTCTGCTCATGGCCGGTGCGACTACCGCCTGGGTCGTCCGCGATATCGTGCGGACCCGCGCGCAGCGGCGGACGGAAGAGACCATGGCGGGCTACCTGGGCACTGTCACGGCAGAGCTGCGCGCAGGGAGCAGCTTTCCTTTCGCGCTCGTCCACGCAGCAGATCGGTTGCCCGAGACCGCCGGTGCTCTTCGCCGCGTGTTGCGCACCGCAGGCTATGTCGCTGTGCGGGGCGGCACCGTCTCCCAGTCGCTGCGCGCCGGGGAAGACAAGGACGGTCCAGTGACCGAGTTTGCGGATCTCGTCGAGCTGGGGGAGCGCCACGGCATCCCGCTCGCGGAGCTAGCAGAGCGCGCCCAACAACGCCTCGATGCTCGGCGCCGCCATGCTGCTGCGACGACGGCGCAACTCCAGGGACCGCAGTCCACCGCGGTGGTGCTCACGTGTCTGCCGCTCGCGGGCATCGGCATGGGCGTTGTCATGGGTGCCAATCCCTTGGGGTTCCTTCTCGGCGGTGGGCTCGGCGGCATCCTCCTCGTCGTCGGCGTGGCCCTCGTATGTGGCGGCTTTATCTGGTCGCGCACACTCCTGCGGAAGGCGGCGTCATGACGCTGAGCTTTATCCTCCTCGCTGCCGCGGCTTTGGCGCTCACCGTCGAGGATGCCGCGCGGTCTAACCCCAAGCGACCACGAGATGGCCCGGCGTGGATACGGCGCTTCGCTTCGCAACCGACACCTGACCATATCGGGGCGGCCTTCGACATCGAACTCTTCGCGGCGTGCCTGCGCGCCGGGTTGGGCCCAGCCGGGGCCGCGGCNGCGCCGGAGTGCTCATCTCCCTCCCGCTCGCGCTGTGTTTCTTACCCGCTTTTATCGTGCTGGGGCTCGTGCCCATCGTGGTGAGTCTCAGCGCGCAGATGCTCTAAACAACCAACCCATCACACACCAACTCATCGAATAAGGAATCCATCATGTTGAACCATCACGTCCGAATCCGTCAGGCAGTACACCGCCGCGTGCGCGCTCTGCTTGGCAACGACCAGGGAATGTCGACCATCGAATATGCCATGGGGTCAGTCGCCGCGGCAGCACTCGCCGGGGTGCTCTACCTCGTCATTAATAATGGCGGGGTGAGCGAGGCGTTCGAATCCATCCTCACCGATGCCCTGAGCAACACCCCCGGCTAATGGCACGCCGTGACCGTGTGAAGATCCGCCTCGCAGCGCTGCTCACGAGTGACCGTGGCTCGGTGAGCGTCGAGGCCGCTCTCGGCATGTCGAGCCTGGTCATCGTGCTCATCGCCCTCGTCGGTGCCATCGCCACGCTGGGCTCGTATCTCGCCGCCGTGGACACCGCTGGCGCAGCCGCGCGTTCGGTGGCCATCGGGCTGGAATTCGAGCCAACGCGGGGCACCATCGCGACCTCGGAAGCGGGTGGATTCATGACAGTCACGGCCACCATCCCGGCGCCGCTGGGCGAGGTGAGCGCCACCGCGGTCTTCCCACAGGAGGCGCCGTGAAGTGGCGCGACATCCTGGCGGACGATCGCGGCTCAGCGAGCGTCGTCACGGCGGGCGTCATCGCGGCGCTCACGGGTCTGCTGCTCACCGTGGCGGGCCTCGCCTCCGTCGTCGTTGCACGTCATGAGGCCCAGGTCGCCGCCGATGTCGCTGCGGTGGCCGGGGCCTTTGCCGTCTATCGCGGCGAGGATGGCTGCGCGGTCGCCGCGGATATCGCCGAGCGCAACGGCGCGAGGATTGCCGTGTGCGCAGTGGAGGGCGCGGACGTCGTGCTCACCGCGACCGTGCGCGGCTCCGAGGCGCGTGCTCGTGCCGGGCCGCTCTAAAACCCGGCCTCGCGGCTAGTCCTCAGGCGGTGCCTCATCGACCGGCTCGGGCTCGACAGGCCCGTTGGCTGTCATGGCGACCAAGGCACCAAGCAGCTCGATGGCGCCCGCCTTATCGAGCGGGTTGTTGCCGTTGCCGCACTTGGGCGACTGGACGCACGAGGGACAGCCGGACTCGCACGGGCAGGAGCGCACGGCCTCGTAGGTGGCCTCGATCCACTCGGGGAAGCGGCGGAAGCCCTCATCCGCGAAGCCCGCGCCGCCGGGGTGGCCGTCGTAGACGAAGACCGTGGGCAGCTGCGTGTCCATGTGCAGTGCCGTGGACACGCCGCCGATGTCCCAGCGGTCGCACGTCGCGATGAGCGGCAGCAGACCAATGGCGGCGTGCTCTGCCGCGTGCAGCGTGCCGGGGATGGCGGCGGCGTTGATACCCAGCTCCGCGAGCACCAGCGGATCGATGGTGTAGGCCACTGCGCGCGTGCGCAGGGTCTGCTCCGGCATGTCGAGCGGGATGTCGTCGCCCACCGTTCCATCGGGGAAACGCACCTGATAGCCGGTCACGGCATCGGTGACCTCGACCTCGAGGTTGGCGACCCACAGGCCAGGTGAGTAATTCACGAGACCATCGGCCTGCGAGAGAATCCGGAGATCCGTCGTCGAGCGCGGCTGCGTCGTGTAATTCGGGATCTCCGGATGCACGAGCGCCACGTAATTGCCGAAGTCGAGTTCGTCGACCACGTAGGACTCTCCCAGGTGCAAGTAGACCGCGCCGGGATGGACCTGGCCAGCGGCGCGGGCGGCGTCGATGGTGCCGAGCAACCGGCCCGTGGTGTGGTCGACGATCATGACTTCCTCGCCTGAGCCGCCGCGCAGCGAGACCTGCGCGTGGGCGTTCTCCGGGGTCACCGGCGAGGATCCGGCCGGCAAGGGTACGGCGAACCAGCCGCGCTCGCGGCGGCGAATGAGCCCGTCGGCTTCGAGCGCGCGGACAACGCCCTCTGCGCCCCACGCCTCGATATCCGCGGGTTGGAGAGGCTTTTCGATGGCCGCGCAGTAGACGTGGCCGTAGAGGATATACGGATTCTCAGGATTGAAGACGCTCGCCTCCACGGGGCGTCCGAGCAGCGCCTCTGGGTGGTGGACGAGGTAGGTATCCATCGGCTCATCGCGCGCGACGAGGACCACGAGGGAGCCCTGGCCGCGGCGTCCGGCGCGGCCGGCCTGCTGCCAAAAACTCGCCACCGTGCCCGGGAAGCCCGCGGTGACGACGGCATCGAGGCCGCCCACGTCGATGCCCAACTCGAGCGCCGACGTCGTCGCCACGCCCAGCAGCGAGCCATCGTCGAGGGACTTTTCCAACGCGCGGCGGTCTTCGGCCAGGTAGCCCGCGCGGTAGGCGGCGATGCGCTGTGCGAAGTCCGGCCGGCCCAGGCGTCCGGAGAGTTCCTCCTGCGTGCGCAACGAGACCATCTCCGCGTTGCGTCGCGAGCGCACGAAGGTGAGCGTGCGCGCGCCTTCCGCGATGAGTGTGGCCATGATTCCGGCCGCCTCCGTCGTCGCGGCGCGGCGCACGGGTGCGCCGTTCTGGCCCTCGGCGCCCTCAACGAACCCCGGCTCCCAGAGCGCGACGGTGCGTGCGCCCGTGGGCGCACCGTCCTCGGTGACCTCCACGAAGTCCGCGGCGGGACGCCCCGTAAGGCGCGCGGCGTGGCGCGCCGGGTCCTTCATCGTCGCCGAAGCGAGCAACACGACGGGGTGCGCACCGTAGTGCTCGCACAGTCGCAGCAGACGGCGGAGCACGAGCGCGACATTCGCGCCGAAGACCCCGCGGTAGGAGTGGCATTCGTCGATGACGATGAACTCGAGATGGCGCAGCACGCGCGCCCAGCGTTGGTGCGCGGCGAGCAGGGACATGTGGAGCATGTCCGGGTTCGTAAAGATAAACCGCGAGTGGTCGCGAATGCCAGCGCGGGCCTCCTGCGGGGTATCCCCGTCATAGGGCGCGGGTGCCACGCCGCGCAGCTCCGGGATGCCCTGGACGAGGTTCATCACGGCATGGAGCTGGTCTGAGCCCAGCGCCTTGGTGGGCGTGAGGTAGAGCGCGCAGGTCGTGGAATCCTCCGCTAAGCGCGTCAAGATGGGGAGCTGGTAGCCCAGGGACTTGCCCGAGGATGTGCCAGTGGCGATGACGGCATCGCGGCCGGCCCAGGCGGCATCGGCAAGCTGAGCTTGGTGAGCATACGGTGCGGAAATGGAGGCATCGACAAGCTTTGCTCGGAGCGCCGGAAGGACCCAGCTGGGCCAGGCCGCATGCTGTGATTCTCGCGGCGGCAGAGTTTCGACGTGGGTAGCCTCGGATTCGGGAAAACGTGCTGTGAGCAGGGCCATGAGCTCGTCACCGAGCGGGTTAGAAGCCGTCATGCCACCCCCTTTTGTCCATTAATCTTCCCTTAGCCTATCGCTGTAGCCCATAACCTGGCACACTAGGGCATAAGGCTGACGCCCCTTTAAGTGCAGTGTTGTAATAAGTGCTCGCAGGTAAAAGGCTTCACAAAGGCGAGCACCCGGAATTCGGGAGTTCGGCGTCGACCGGTTTCACCCATTCCGAAAGAAGGAAAATATTATGGCACAGGGAACTGTAAAGTGGTTCAACGCAGAGAAGGGCTTTGGCTTCATCGCGCCGGACGACGGCTCTGCTGACGTCTTCGTCCACTACTCCGAGATCCAGGGCAAGGGCTTCCGCTCCCTCGAAGAGAACCAGAAGGTTGAGTTCGAGGTGGGCGAGGGCCAGAAGGGCCCGCAGGCTCAGAACGTCACCGCGCTCTAAGACTCTTTGACAACAACCGCCTTCCCTTCGGGGAGGGCGGTTGTTGTCGTTTAGGGCGTCTCCGCGAAGCCACGGCGCGTGTCCCACCAGTTGGCGATGGAATTCTGGGCCTTCTGTAGCGCCCAGCCCAAGGCGAAGGCGGCGATGATGGAGATGATCATGGCGATGGCGGGATTGCCTCCGAAGAGGACGCCGCCGAGGTAGCCCACGGCCAGCGCCTGGGCGGCCCAGAGCATGACGCCGATGGTGTCGAAGAAGAAGAACATCGGCCACGAGTAGCGCATGGCGCCGAGGAAGATCGTCATAAACAGGCGGGCCGAGGGGATAAAACGCGCGATGATGATGGCGGCACCGGCACCGCGGCGCATATTGCGCTTAGCCCACTGGAGCGCCTCATAAGGCTTGGAGCCCTTCTGCGCGCGGTTGATGAGTGGCATGAGCCGCCCGCCCAAGGCGTAACAGAGGTTATCGCCCAGCATGGCGCAGCCCACCGCGACGAAGAACATGGTCGGGATGTGCGGCACGCCCTGCGAGCCGGCCCACGCGCCCACCATGTTGAGCGGGACCTCGGAGGGCATGACGGGAATGAAACAGTCGAGGAAGATCATGGAGCCGACGATGGGATAGATCCACTCGGTGA
This sequence comes from Corynebacterium phoceense, assembly GCF_900092335.1. GTDB lineage: Bacteria > Actinomycetota > Actinomycetes > Mycobacteriales > Mycobacteriaceae > Corynebacterium > Corynebacterium phoceense. Next base: position 572,292 of record NZ_LT596207.1, on the reverse strand, counting down.
GCATGAGGGTTTCAATCCACCCCATGACTGCGTCGACCATGTCGCTCCTTTACGTCTGCTTCTACGCCGGCCGAGTGCCGCGTGACCTATCCCAGCAGAATACACGCGCCACACGCGCGGGCGTTCTCGCGCAGGTAAGCGCCGTACAGGTAAGCGCCGTGTCGGCAGCCGTGCTGGGTGCCGCGTCGGGGCTTGACGCCCGGGGCGGGGTGAGACATAACGCGCCGGCCATGTACTCGGCCACCTCCCAGGTCCTCCTGGGTGCCACGCGCTACCCGGGGCGCGCGGCGTGCACCGGTTCTCTCCTCAACGATCGGTGGGTGCTCACCGCACGCCACTGCTTCCAGAACACCGCCACCGGTGCGCACGGCTGGAAATGCTGCGGCACCGAAGCCACCGGCGTCCGCGGTGCCCAGCGGCGGGTTCTCGTTGCTCGGACTCTCCCCCTAGGAGGGGAGCGGGAGCGTCCAGTTGGACAGTGTGGCGCACCCAATAGATACAGTATTGTTTGATCTATTGTTTGCACGGCTATGAAAATGTGTACGCTAAGGAACCATTGACCTTTCTCGGTGGAAACTGTTAAAGATTTTTCATACGGAGAAGGCGGCGCGTCCGAGCGAAAGGGATGAACAACAAGTGGCAACAGGAGCTGGCCAGGGAAAGACCTTGGTGATTGTGGAGTCGGCGACGAAGGCGAAGAAGATTCAGCCTTATCTCGGCGACCACTACATCGTCGAGGCCTCCGTCGGACACATCCGCGATCTTCCCCGCGGTGCCGCCGATGTTCCGGCTGCCTATAAGAAAGAGTCCTGGGCCCGCCTTGGCGTCAACCCCGAGGACAACTTCACGCCGCTCTACGTCATCTCCCCGGACAAGAAGAAGAAGGTCGCGGACCTTAAGTCCAAGCTCAAGCAGTGCGACCAGCTCTACCTCGCAACAGACCCGGACCGCGAGGGCGAGGCCATCGCGTGGCACCTGCTCGAGGTGCTCAAGCCCAAGGTGCCGGTGCGCCGCATGGTCTTCAACGAGATCACCAAGTCCGCCATCCTCGAAGCCGCGGAAAATACCCGTGACCTAGACGTCAACCTCATCGACGCGCAGGAAACCCGCCGTATTCTTGACCGTCTCTACGGCTACGAGGTCTCTCCGGTGCTGTGGAAGAAGGTCATGCCGCGCCTGTCCGCCGGCCGCGTCCAGTCCGTTGCGACCCGCGTCATCGTCGAGCGTGAGCGCGAGCGCATGGCGTTCATCTCCGCCGACTATTGGGACCTGGGCGCCAAGCTCGCCGCGCTGTCCGGCGACACCACGGAGTTCGAGGCACGCCTCACCTCCGTCGAAGGGCGCCGCGTCGCGCTCGGCCGCGACTTCGACGATCGTGGCCAGCTCAAGACGGACGACGTCACCGTCGTGGACAAGGCCCTGGCGGAAAAACTCGCCGCGGGCCTTGAAGGCGGCACCATGAACGTCGCCAACGTCGAGCACAAGCCGTACACCCGCAAGCCGTATGCGCCGTTTATGACCTCGACGCTCCAGCAGGAGGCCGGCCGCCGCCTGCACTTCACCTCGGAGCGCACCATGCGCATCGCACAGCGCCTCTACGAGAACGGTCACATTACCTATATGCGTACCGACTCCACGGCGCTGTCCCAGCAGGGCCTCAACGCCGCACGTTCGGCGGCCTCGAGCATCTACGGCGCTGAGTACGTCGCGGATTCCCCGCGTGTCTACGACCGCAAGGTGAAGAACTCCCAGGAGGCCCACGAGGCCATCCGCCCCGCCGGCGAGAATTTCGCGACCCCGGGCCAGCTCGCGGGCCAGCTCGACGCCGAGGAGTTCAAGCTGTACGACCTCATCTGGAAGCGCACCGTCGCCTGCCAGATGGCCGATGCCAAGGGCACGTCCATGAAGGTCACCATCAGTGGTCTATCGACCACTGGCGAAGAGGTCGAGTTCTCCGCCACCGGCCGCACCATCACCTTCCCGGGCTTCCTCAAGGCGTACGAAGCGCTTGCCGATGCCCCCTCCAAGCCCAAGGATGGCAAGGGCAAGGGCGGCAAGGAGCCTGAGGCTCGCCTCCCGCACTTGAACGAGGGCGACCAGCTCCGTGCCAAGGAAGTCACCGCGGACGGCCACTCCACCAATCCGCCGGCGCGCTACACCGAGGCCAGCCTGGTGAAGAAGATGGAAGAATTGGGCATCGGCCGCCCGTCGACGTATGCGTCGATCATCAAGACCATCCAGGACCGCGGCTACGTGCTCTCGCGCGGCAACGCGCTCGTGCCGTCCTGGGTCGCCTTCGCCGTCATCGGCCTGATGGAAAACAACTTTGGCGAGCTCGTCGACTACGACTTCACGTCCTCCATGGAGGACGAGCTCGACGCCATCGCCGCAGGTAACGAGGATCGCACCGAGTGGCTTAACGGTTTCTACTTCGGTAACGCCGAGGCGAGCAAGGAAAAGGCCGCGTCCATCGCGCGCCACGGCGGCCTCAAGTCGCTTATCGACGTTAACCTTGAGGCCATTGACGCCCGCCAGGTGAACTCGCTCAAGCTCTACACGGACTCTGAGGGTCGCGACGTCTTCGTTCGCGTCGGCCGCTACGGTCCCTATATCGAGCGCGCCGTGGGCACGAACCCGGACGGCACCATCGAGTACCAGCGCGCGAACCTCTCGGAGACCGTCACCCCGGACGAGCTCACCGAGGAATTCGCTGAGAAGCTCTTCGCGACGCCGCAGGGCGGCCGCGAGCTGGGCACCAACCCTGCCAACGGTCGCATGATCGTGGCGAAGGAAGGTCGCTTCGGCCCGTACGTCACCGAGGTTGTCCGCGAGGACGAGCGTGCCATCGCGGAGAAGGAAGCCGAGGAGATCGTCGCCAAAGAGCGCGCTGAGGAGGACGCTCAGCGTGCCGCCGAGGGCAAGCGCGCCAAGAACTGGGAGACGAAGACCGCCGCCAAGCAGAAAGAAAAGCGCGTCGCCGAGTACATCGACGACAAACTCAAGCCGGGCACGGCCTCGCTCTTTAGCTCCATGGAGCCCGCCAGCGTCACCCTCGAGGAAGCCCTCAAGCTGCTCAGCCTGCCGCGCGAGGTGGGCACGGACGACGACGGCGAGGTCATCACCGCGCAGAACGGCCGCTACGGTCCGTACCTGAAGAAGGGCAACGACTCCCGCTCGCTCGCGAACGAGGAGCAGCTGTTTACCATCACCCTCGACGAGGCCCGCCGCATCTACGCCGAGCCCAAGCGTCGTGGCCGCCAAGCCGCGCAGCCGCCACTCAAGCAGCTGGGTAACAACGATGTGTCCGGCAAGCCGATGACCGTCAAGGACGGCCGCTTTGGCCCGTACGTCACCGATGGCACGACGAACGCCTCGCTGCGCCGCGGCGACGATCCGGAAAAGCTCACGGATGCCCGCGCCAACGAGCTACTTTCCGAGCGTCGTGCTAAGGAAGCTGCCGGCGGCACGAAGAAGGCTGGCAAGAAGGCGGCGAAGAAGGGTGCCAAGAAGACCTCCAAGGCTGCGAAGAAGTCGACCAAGAAGACCTCGAAGGCAACCAAAAAGTCGACGAAGAAGACGACCAAGGCTGCCAAGTAAGCCGTCACCTTAGCCGGGGTGGTCTGGGAGGTCATGGAATTACAGGATTTTCTCGCCCACGATGACGCTGGCCGCCCCGTCGCGGCTGGTAGCCCCGAGGCGCAGTTCCAGCACGTCGCGGCGCAAGAGTCGCTGCGCGTGTGCGCGGAACTCAACTCCCGCTCTCACGCGCCCGAGGAGGTTCGCGCCCTCTTTGGCGAGTTCACCGGCCGCCCGGCTCCGGATTCGCTCACCATCTTCCCGCCGACTTTGGCAAGAACATCCATGTGGGCGAGAACGCCGTCATCGCCGCCCGCGCCGTCGTAACCAAGGACGTCCCTGCGAATACCGTCGTGGGCGGCGTGCCCGCGCGTGTCCTTCGCGAGCTCTCATCCTGGCGCTTTGACCTGCGGAATTTCAAAGTATCTAGAAGTATCTAGCACTATCTAAAAAACTAAATTCCTCTAGATACTTCTAGATACTTCTGAATTCTTCGCGCAGCTGGCGTCTTCGACCGGTGCCGCGGTGACCCACTCTCTCATGTCGTGGCTGCGCGGTAGGCTGGCGGTCATGACCGTGAAGAACACCAATTCCTCCGTCCTGGCCGACCTGTGGGCCCGCAACAACGAGGGCGTCGCAGCGCTCATCGCGGCGCTCGAGGAGGCTCTCACCAGCCCCGCTAAGATCGCGGCACTTGCCGCCATCGAGCTGCCCGCGTGGGGCCGCCTCTTTGACTGGCGCTGGACGCGTGCCATCGAGGTCGTCATGCCAGCCGCCGTGGGCGCCGCCTACGGGGACCCGCAGCGCCACCCGGAGATCGTCGCCGCGGGATTGGCCGCGAGCCTCGGCGTTGAAGAAAAGAACCGTTCCCTCGCCCATCCCACGACGTGGGGCGCGGCCGGCGTGGTGAGCAGTCAGCTCGCGTATGCGAACTCTCTGCGCCAGCGCGGCGCGCGCGGGGACGCCGCGAGCTACGTCATGGGTGGCCTCGTTGCTGCAATTGGCTTGTCCAAGGCAGCAGTGAGTGATGGCCCGCTGCGCACCGCCACGGGCGTGGGGGCGCTGTCCACGGCGGTGCTCGTCGCGCTCGCGAATGACGGAATGCTGCGCGCACAAAGCCCGGCCGCCGCGGGGCTGAGCCACGGTGCCAATCTGCTCGCAGCCTCGGAGGCGCTCACTTTCTTGCGTGCGTGGCGCGAGCGGAATGACAAGAAGACCTGGCGCGTGGCGGGCGCGGCAGAGGTCGCCACGCGGGGCATCGGAAAGCTACTGCTTATGCGCGGCCTGGCGCGCTAAGCTCCGCGCGGCCCGTCGGACCGTAGGACAGGCGGCGGTGCAGGTGCTCGAAGGGGCCCTGCTTGCCCAGCGCCTCGAGTACGGCGGCACCCACGAGTGTGGCGACCCAGATGAAGAAGGCGATGATCGACATGCCGAAGGCGTCTAGGTCGAGCCCGAAGAGGAAGGGGCTGGCGACGATGAAGAAGAGGAGGGACTGCACGAGGTAGCCGCTCATGGAGCGCTTGCCCAGCGCTGCGGGGATGGACAACCAGGCGGGTGCGGCGGCGCCGTCCCACACGCGGCGCTGGACGCCGTCGATGAGAAGCGCGAGGGCAGCCAGGATGCCGGGGCCGGTGAAAACGCCCAGTGCATTGTTGAGGAACATAAAGAACGGCTCCATGTCTGCCGGGACGATGCCGAGCGCGCTGAGGCCCCAGGGCAGGCCGATGCCCACGGCGATGACCACGCCCACGCCAGCCCAGATGAGAAGCTCACGGCGGTGCGCGGCGACGTCGCTGAGCGTGCCGCGGCGCGCCCACACGAAGCCGATGATCATCACCGGGAAGAGCTGGATGAGGAAGAACGGGGTGGACAGGGCTTGGAAGGCGAAGTACGACAGGTTGTTGAGGAGCATCGCGGGATAGGTATCCGCAGGCGTATAGGCGCCGCCGCCGAACGCCAGTGCTTCCGGTTCAAAGAACGCGCCGATGGACATGCTCACTCCCATGAGCGTCCAGAAGCACAGCATGCCTAACGCGACCCTCATGAGCACCTTATCGGTCCACGTGAAGATCAAACCGAGCACAATGCCGGCCACACCGTAGAAGAACATGATGTCGCCATGGAAGAGGACGATGCCGTGGAGGGCACCGAAGAGCGCGAGGAAGGCGTAGCGGCGCACGACCACCGCGCGCGTGCGCCCCACGGGAAAGCCGCGGCGCCACAGGCTCATGACGATAAGGCCCACGCCAAAGCCCAACAGCGTGGAGAACATGGGCAGCCCGCGCACGTGAGAAGTCACCGCTGTGAAGAGGACTGCGGCGTCATCCGCGCTAGAGACGGCGCCGCCAAAGTAGTCGGCGCGCTCCGTCGTGTCGTCATCGAGGAACCACGCCGTGGGTGCGTTGGCGAGCGCAATGCCCAGCAAAGCGAGTCCGCGTGCGACGTCGGGGACGAGCATGCGGGGTGGGCGAGTGGGGGCATCGGCAGGCTGGTTATCGGCACTCATGGCCGTTAAGCATACCTAATTAGTGGGGAACTGTCGTGGCATGCGGCTTGCCAAAACGGTAGAAAATGGTCGAGTGCGGCGGGGATTTTGGCAGCTCGTGCGGGCTAGGAACGGTCCGCGAGCGTCGCGCGAATGGGGCGCGCGAGCTGCGTCATGCGGCGGCGGCCACGCAGCTCGATGGACTTCATGAGCGTCCAGCGGGCTTGTTCCGCCTCGTTCGCGGTCTTGAGCGTGGCAGCGTTGGTGAGCACGCGGCCCGGGGTGTCCTTGGCGAGCTCCGTGAGGCGCGCGGCTTCGTTTACCGCGTCGCCGATGACGGTGTACTCAAAGCGGTCCGCGCCGCCGATGTGACCTGCGACCACGTGGCCAGCCACGACGCCGATGCCTGCCTGCAGCTCCAGATCGCGCAGCTCCAGGCGTAGCTCACGCGCGGCCTGCAGTGCCAGCGACGTGGAGTCGTAGACCGTGAGTGGCGCGCCGAAGATGGCCAGGGCCGCGTCGCCCTGAAACTTGTTGATGATGCCCTTGTTACGGTGCACGACAGCCACGACACGCTCAAAGAACTCATTGAGCGCCTCCACGACCTCCTCCGGGGTGTGGTTGACCGCGAAGGTGGTCGAGCCGATGACGTCGACGAAAATGACGGCGACCTTGCGGTCCTCGCCGCCGAGCTGCGGCTTTTCCTCGAGCGCGCGCTGGGCGACTTCGGTGCCGACGTAGCGGCCGAAGATATCGCGCACGCGCTGGCGCTCGGCCAGGCCCTTCATCATCTCGTTGAAGCCGGCCTGCAGCACGCCCAGCTCCGAGCCGTCGTAGATATCGACCTGGACGCCCTTGTCGCCCAGGCGCACGCGCCGGATGGCGTCCTGGAGCTCGAGGATGGGGTCGACGACGGAGTGCATGGAAAAATACGTGCCGGCAAAACCCGTGATGAGTGCGGCGGCGGCGAGGCCCGCGATAAGAATGGAGAGGTCCCCATCAAACCACCCGGCGTAGCGCGCCCTCATGAGCAAGATGATGCCCACGAGCGGCACGCCTGAGGTCATGATCCATGCCGTGATGAGGCGATACTTCACGGGCGGCTCGAGCGTGGAGTCCTCAAAGCGGCGGGCGAGCGCTTCCGCCGCGATGGGACGCACGAGGTTCTCTGCCTGCAGGTACGTGAGTAGGCAGACGATCATCGCCGCGAGCGCGCCCGAAACCCCGATGATGACCGCAAGCCGCCCGGAATCGGCCGCCGCAATGATGACGGTGAGCATGATGCCTAGGCCCCATACGAGTCCGGCCACGCCCGCTTGATAGATAGGAATGCGCAGCACCAAGCCGCGCACCATGTTGGGATCGTGCGTATCTGGACTGCGTTGCCAATCGAGGACCGGCCGGAAAATAAAGCTCGTCACGACCATGCCCACGAGCACGGCAAAGACAACGTAAGCGACGCCGATAGCCCACAGGCTGTCAAAGCGTTCCGCGAATGCGCGTACTTCCGGCATGGGCAGCGCCACCACAAACAGCATGACGGCGATAGCTCCCGCGATATTGCCGCCCAGCACCAGCGCCGCGTATTTCGGCCACGAGGTGTGCAGGAGCCAGCCGGCTGCGCGCAGGAGTCTGTTCATAACTTCATACTCTACTAGGCTGGAGCGGGTGAGTTCCCCCGAAAATCTCTCTGTCGCTGCCCGGCTTGCCGATGCCCCCTCGGTCCGCGACACCATCCTCGCCGCGGCCGCCGCGGCGCATGGCTTGCCTGGTACCGACCCTCGTGCAATGACGCATTCCTGGCTGTTTACCGGCCCGCCCGGCGCCGGTCGTGCGCTGGCGGCCCAGGCGTTCGCGGCCGCGCTCATGTGTCCTGCGGAGCCCGGTCGCGGTTGCGGCACGTGCGAGACCTGCCGCGGCATTCTTGGGCCGGAACCACGGCACACCGACTTGGTATTCATCCGCCCTGAGGGGCTCACCATTGGCGTCGACGGCGTGCGCGACATGATCCGTGACGCCGCGACGCGTCCCACCGTCGCACCGTGGCGCGTGGTCATCTATGACAAGGCGGATCGTCTCACGGACTCCGCGGCCAACTCCTTGCTCAAAACCGTCGAGGAGCCTTCGTCGACGACGGTACTCATTTTGTGCGCGCCCTCGACGGCGCCGGAGGATTTCTCGCAGACCCTGCGCTCGCGCTGCCGCCACCTCTATATCCCTGCGCCGACCGTGGATCAGATCGTCGAGGATCTCGTTGCGGAAGGAGCCTCGCCTGCCGATGCCCGCCTCGCCGCCGTCACCAGCCTGCGCAACGTCGGCAGGGCACGCCAGCTTGTGCAGAATACGGACGCCCAGCGCCGCCGCACCATGGCCATCAACCTGGCCGAGGACATCTTTCATGGCTCGGGCGCTTTTGTCGCGGCCTCGCGGCTTATCACCAACGTGACCAACGAGGCGAAGACCATCAACGAGGCCAAAAACGCGAAGGAGGACGAGGAAATCGCCATGGCCTTCGGCGCCGGCGCGAAGGGCAAGGGCGCGGCGAAGGTGCAGAGCGAGATTAAGAAAGAGATCAAGAAACGGGAGCCAGCGCGCCGCTCGCGCCAGAAGCGTACGCAATACGACTTGCTCGATACCGCCTTGGTTGACCTCATGGGTATCTACCGCGACGCGCTCATGCTTAAAGTTGGCGCTGCGGTGGAGGCCACGCACCCCGATTTCTCTGGTCTCGCAGGCGATCTCGCCGCGCGCGTGAGCGAGGAAGGCCTCGTCGCGGCGCAGAACGCCATTGTCCTGTGCCGCGAGCGTTTGCTCGTCAACCTCGATCCCACGATGGCGCTCAACGGGCTGGTAGGACGCCTGCGCATAGCCTGCCGCGCCCGTTGACCGGCCCGATTTTTTAACTGGGACGGTTGTCCGCTAAGCTTATGCACGCTGTTACATGCAGCGTGCCGCCTTAGCTCAGTCGGTAGAGCATCTCACTCGTAATGAGAAGGTCGTGAGTTCGATTCTCACAGGCGGCTCCACTAAACCCCCAGCTAGAAAGCCTAGATAGCTTCTCTAGCTGGGGGTTTCGCGGTGTCACGCCGCGCACAAAACGAGCACACCCCAGTCGCCGAAGCGACTGGGGGTGGTACCGGATGCGGTCCAGAAAGCCTAACCCAGAAGGCGCGGCACGACCTTGCCGGTGGGGTTGCGCGGCAGGCGGTCCAAGAAGTGGACGTCACGCGGGACGGAATGTGACGCCAGGTTCTCCTCGACGAATTCGCGGATGGCGTCTTCGGTGAGTGCCTCGCCCAGCTTGTCCTTCGTGCGGACAACCCAGACTGCCACGCGCTTGAACAGGTCCTCGTCATCGACGCCACCGGAGTAGACCTCATGGACGCCTGGCATGGACTCCAGCACCTCGGAGACGGACTCCGGGTGGACGTTCTCGCCGCCCACGATGATCATGTTGTCGGCGCGACCCACGACGTGGAGGTAACCCTCCTCGTCGATGTAGCCCAAGTCGCCGATGGACACGAGACCCTGCACGCGTTTGACCTCCATGCCGGGCTTCGTGTAGCCCGTGAGCGTCATGGAGTTATGTAGGTAGATCTCGCCTTCCTCGCCGCGCGGCAGCTCGTTGCCATCCTTGTCGAGGATCTTCAGGCGTGTGCCCGTGGCGACGGAACCCGCGAGCGTCGGATCCGAGGCAACCTGCTCGGCATTCGCGGCTGCGGCGAGCGTGAGCTCCGTCGAGCCATAGATGTTGGCGAGGATGGGGCCGAAGCGATCGATGGTTTCCTCGACGAGGGTTGGCGTGAGTGCGTGGCCGGAAGAGCAGATAAAGCGCAGGGAGGACGTGTCATACGTGCCCTCAGGATCGGCCTCGACCATGCGGCGGTAGAACACAGGCGAAGAAATGAGGCCGTCCAACTGGTAGCGCTGGATGTCATCGAGGCACTGGACGGGGTCGAAGACGCGGTGCGTCACGATGGTGTTGCGTGCGCCCAGCGCGATGTTGAGGCATGCCCAGCCCCACGTGTGGAAGATCGACGCGGTGAGTTGAATCTTTTGGTCGGCGCGCCACGGCACGTTGCCCATGACGGTGCTGAGCACGAACGGGAACTTCGGCTCGGGGCGGATGATGCCCTTGGGGATGCCCGTCGTGCCGGACGACATGAGCACGATATCGCCGTGCTTAGGGAACGCCGGCAGCTTCTCGTCGGCAACGAGCTCCGGGCGTCGGACGATGGAGTCCAGCGTTGTCAGGCCATGGTCGGCTGCGCCGTCGCCCTCGTGGGCGACGATGAGCTCGAGGTCGTGGCTGTAGTTCTTCGGCACGCGCGGCAAGAACTCATCGTCGACGACGAGCACATTGATGCGGTTTTCTTCCATGGAGCCCAGCAGCTGCTCTGCAGAGGAGCCGATGTTGAGCAGGTAGATGGTGGCACCTGCGTAGCCCTTTGCACCAAGCGGCGTGATGATGCCGCGGCCGTTGCGCGCCATGACGCCGAGGCGGATGTCATCGCCGTGGTGGTGACGCAGGTGACGCGCAAACGTGCGTGCCTCGTTGCGGAGCTGACGGTAGGTCAAAGCACCGTCATCGTCAATGAGAGCAATACGCTCGGGGCACGTGAGGTAGCCCTGCTCGAGCTCGCGTGCGGTGGTGAACCTGTAACGGGCAAGAACTCCCGGCAGCGATGCCATGGCGCGCGGTCCGCCCTCGGGGCTGACGATGCCGCTGCTGACGAGGGTCTTCGCTAAAGCGCCGAAAGCCTTCGCATAGAACGGCACGCTAGAGAGCGAGAGGGTCATGAGGGATCATCCTTTAATTAAAGTGACGGGTGTCAATCAGGGTATATCTAACTATCGCCGTAGGCATAAGCACCGTTGCATTCACCAGATGGAGTGTTGCGCACGTTACTCGTGTGACAATATAGTGTAGTTTTGTTTCGGAACATAGCCGTCCCAGTACCTAGCAGGGAAGTAACTCATGCTCTTTACTAAGAAATCGTTGAAGAAGTCTCTCACGGCGACGCTTGCCGGAGTCCTCGCGACTGTCTCACTCGGTGTTGCTGCCCCGCAGGCCGTCGCCCAGGAGCGCAACCTCGTTGCGTTCGGTGACTCCGTCCTTGCGGATCCGCGCGCCGATGTCTACCTGGGTGCCAAGATGAGCTCCACTAGCCCCCTTGGCACGAATTGCCCGCAGTCCTTTAACTTTGCCAAGCGCGCGGGCGCGAAGCTTGGCCTCCCTGTCCGTGACTTCTCCTGCTCTGGTGCTGTGTCGATGGCCCCGGGCCCGCAGATGTCCACGCAGGTCGACGAAGCCATCCGCACCGGTGCCCTCACTGGCGCCACCTCGCGCGTGATCTACGCGACCGGCTTCAACGACACGTACAACAATCGCTCGTTGAGTATGCAGGATATTCGTAACCGCTGGGTGGCCTACAACGCGCCCATCGTCAATCGTATCCGTGCTGCCGCCCCGAACGCACGCATTCAGATTGTCGGCTACCCGACGATTGGCTCTGGCGACCGTTACTGCTTGTTCCACGTCAACGGTGGCGTCCTTGACGCTACTGCGCTGCCCGAGGTGCGTTCCTGGGAGGACAAGGCTCAGTGGATGCAGGTGGATCTTGCCGCAGCTACGCGCACGGAGTTCCTCGACCTGAAGCCTTCTACGCGTAACAACGGCATGTGCGCCGGCGATAACAACCGCATGTGGGCAGGCCTCATTGATTTCAGCGGTGGCCCGGGCAACCTGCCCATCCACATCAATGCTCGCGGACACGAGCATGTAGCTAACGTCGTCGCTGCGTCTTAAAGTCAGGCCTTAAAGAAGGCCACAGCAACACCGCTCAAGGCGGACACCACGTGTGTCCGCCTTGTGTACGTTTGCGGAGCGTTTGACCATTGGCATAAGAATGACAAACCCGCACGGCTCGAGGTGGGCTGGGCGCGTTGCGTGGTTAGTCGTCCCGTGCGGAGGCGAGGAGATAGTCCCCGTAGCCGGACTTCTGGAGGGGTGCGGCTAGGGCAGCGAGGGCTTCGCGAGAGATAAAGCCTTCCCTGAATGCGGCGACCTCGGGTGAGCCGATGATGGTGCCGGTGCGCTTTTGGAGGACCTCGACGTAGGACGCGGCCTCACTCATGGAGTCGATGGTGCCGGTGTCGAGCCACACGTCGCCGCGCTGCATGGTTTGGACGTGCAGGCGGCCACGGCGGAGGTATTCCTCATTAATGGCGGTGATTTCGAGCTCCCCGCGGGCACTGGGTGTGATGGAACGGGCGATATCGACAACGGAGTTGTCATAGAAATAGAGTCCCACCACCGCGTAATTGGACTTGGGTGCTGCGGGCTTCTCCTCGATGGACAGAGCGTTGCCCTCGGCATCGAACTCCACGACGCCGTAGCGCTGGGGATCAGAGACCTCGTAGGCGAAGATGGTGCCGCCGTCGGGGTGTTGGCAGTGCGTGAGCGCGGAGGAGAAGCCGTGTCCGTCAAAGATATTGTCGCCGAGGACGAGGGCGACGTCGTCGTCACCGATGAAGTCCTCGCCGATGAGGAAAGCCTGGGCGAGACCTTCGGGGCGGGGCTGGACGGCATAGTCAAGCATGAGGCCCCACTGTGAGCCGTCGCCGAGGAGACGTTGGAACGCGGCCTGGTCTTCGGGCGTGGTGATGATGAGGATCTCGCGGATGCCCGCTTGGATGAGCGTGGTGAGCGGGTAGTAGACCATCGGCTTGTCGTAGATGGGCATGAGCTGCTTCGAGATGCCCTTGGTGATGGGGTAGAGCCGCGTGCCAGACCCGCCGGCGAGGATGATTCCCTTCATGGAGGTTTAGCTTATCCCACGCGTCGCGTCGTACGGCGCGGCACGAGTTCGAGACGAAAACGATTTTCAGCATGTGACCTGGGCCATCAGTAGAGTGGGCCACATGAGTGAAACTGTACAAGGAGTCATCGCCCGTTCGAAGGGCGCCGAAGTTGAAACCGTCTCTGTCGTTATCCCGGACCCAGGCGCCAACGACGTTATTGTCAAGATCCAGACCTGCGGCGTCTGTCATACGGACTTGGCGTACCGCGACGGCGATATCGAGGACGCGTTCCCGTTCCTGCTCGGCCACGAAGCCGCTGGCATCGTGGAGCGCGTGGGCGACGCGGTAACCCACGTCGAGGTCGGCGATTTCGTTGTCCTCAACTGGCGCGCGGTGTGCGGCGAGTGCCGTGCATGCAAGAAGGGCGAGCCGAAGTACTGCTTTAATACCCACAATGCGTCGAAGAAAGTGACGCTTGAAGACGGTACGGAGCTCACCCCGGCGCTGGGAATTGGTGCCTTTGCGGAGAAGACCCTCGTCCACGAGGGGCAGTGCACGAAGGTCGATCCGAGTGCTGATCCGGCCGCGGTAGGCCTGCTTGGCTGCGGCATCATGGCGGGTCTCGGCGCTGCCGTGAACNAGTTATCGATGCCGTCCGTGAGCTCACCGATGGCTTCGGCACCGACGTCGCCATTGACGCGGTGGGCATTCAGCCCACTTGGCGCCAGGCATTTTATTCGCGCGACTTCGCAGGACGCCTCGTTATGGTGGGCGTACCGAACCTCACCGACCATATCGATATCCCGGCCATCGACGTCTACGGCCGCGGCGGCTCCATCCGCCCGGCGTGGTACGGCGACTGCCTGCCTGAGCGCGATTTCCCGGCCTACACGGCACTGTTCCAGGCGGGTAAGTTCCCGCTGGATAAGTTCGTCTCTGAACGCATTGGTCTCGACGACGTCGAGGAAGGTTTCGCGACGATGAAGGCGGGCAAGGTCCTGCGCTCGGTTGTGGAGCTTTAGGTATCCTGCGGGTAAACGACCCAAACTCAGGAAGAAAGGTAGACCATGAAGATCGATTCCTTTGTTACCTCTGGCAAGTTCCGCCTCGACGGCAACGAGTGGGACGTAGACAATAACATCTACATCCTGGGCGGCAAGGGCGGCTGCTACATCGTGGACCCGGCTCACAACGCCGAGCGCATCTACGACGAGGTCGGCGACCGCCCCGTGCGTGGGATCCTCCTTACCCACGCCCACAACGACCACTGTGAGCTCGCCCCAGAGATTGCGGAGCATTACGGTGTCGAGGTGTACCTCCACCCGGATGATCAGCCCTTGTGGGAAGAATCCAACGGCGACGCGCACTACACGCCGCTCGCGGACAACCAGACCTTCACCATCGACGGTGAGGATGTCGTCGTGTTCCACACTCCGGGTCACTCGCCGGGCTGCGTGGTGCTCTACATCAAGAACGAGAACGCGCTGCTCTCTGGCGACACGCTCTTTAATGGCGGCCCGGGCGCCACGGGGCGCAAGTACTCCGACTTCGACCAGATCGTCGAGTCCCTGCGTAACGTCATTTTCCACCTGCCGCCGGCCACGAAGGTGCTGCCGGGCCACGGGGATCAGACGACCGTCGGCGCGGAGGCCGAGCGCATCGACGAATACGTCGAGCGCGGCTACTAACGCCTCTGATCGTGCGACCGGCGCCGGGCCCGCGACTGCGGTGCTCGGCGCCGGTCGTCTTGTGGGAGGGGCCTACGGACGGAACGCGGCGAGGGGGAACGTCACCGTTCCGTCGTCGAGGGTGAGACACGGGCCGGTGCCCGTGATGACGGCACGGAAGGCGGGGCGGGGCCGTCAACGACGCGCGGCCAATATTCGGCAGAACCGTTCATGATTCTGCAATTGACCGGTTACGATCCCTGCAATGCAAGGATCGTAACCGGTATTTTGCAGAATTAAGGGGGAAATCCGCAGGTCGTTAATCTTCGGGCAGGAGCGCGAGGTAGAGCGCGAGCGCCGCGCGCCAGTTCATGGGTGTGAAGCCGGTGGCCTCGATTTTGGAGAGGTCGAAGGTCGAGTGGGCCGGGCGTGGGGCCTCGGGGCCGGCAATCTCGGCGTACTGCTCCGTGGAGACCGGCGTGACCTCGGAGGGGTCGTGTCCGAGCCCGATGAAGGTGGCCATGGCCATCTCGTCGCGGCCCACGGCGTCGCCCTCGGAGGACAGGTTGTAAGTCCCGTAAGGAGCCGCGTCGGGCCCGACGCGAAGAAGGTGGGTGATTCCCTTCGCCAGGTCCTCCGCGAAGGTCGGACGGCCCTTTTGATCATGGATCACGGCGGGCTCGACGCCGCGCCGCGCGAGGTTCGCCATGGTCTTAATGAAGTTGTTGCCGTCGCCAAAGACCCACGACGTGCGCACAATGTAGTGCTTCGGGCTTGCCGATGCCGCCGCCTCGCCCGCTGCCTTCGACGCGCCGTAGGCAGACAGCGGGGAGGGAATCTCGTCTTCCGTGTGTACCTCGTGGGAGCCGTCGAAGACGTAGTCCGTGGAGACGTGGACGAGCGTGAGATTGTGGTCGGCGGCTACGCGGGCGAGCTTGCCCGGGGCCAGGGCGTTGACGGCCCAGGCGCCCGCGCGGTCGGTCTCCGCGCCGTTGACGTCGTTATACGCCGCACAGTTGATAATGGCGGAGTACTGCTCCCAATCGCGCGCCGCGTACGCGGAGTCATCCGTGATATCGAACTCCGCATGGGTGACGAACTCTGCGTTGGGAAGGAGCGGGCGCAGCGCGCGGCCGAGCTGGCCGTTGGCGCCGGTGACGAGGATGCGGCGTGGGGCCATGGAGGGGGCATCGGCAAGCTGGGGATGGGCGCGGTCTTTCTCGGAGATCTCGGTGGGCTCGAGCGGCCAATCGACCATGTCGAGGTTAACCGCGGCGTAGCGCGCGTCCGGCGACCAGTGCGCGGTGACGAGGTAGGTGTACGCCGTGTCGTCCTCGAGGGCCTGGAAGCCGTTGGCGACGCCGCGCGGGATGAAGACGGCTGTGTCGGGGCCGACCTCGGCGGTGACGAGCTGTCCGTAAGTCTCCGAACCTTCGCGCAGGTCGCACCATGCGCAGAACGCACGACCGGTAGTTACGGAGATGAACTTGTCCCAGGGCTCGGCGTGGAGGCCTCGTGTGGCGCCTTTCTTCGCACTCAGCGAGACGTTGTTTTGCACCGGCTTGAAGTCCGGCAGGCCTGCGGCGACCATCTTCTCGCGCTGCCAGTTCTCTTTGAACCACCCCCGGTTATCGCCGTGGACGTCGAGGCGGACGAGGAGCAGGCCGTCGATGGTGGTGTTCTCGATGTGCATTTACTGTCCTCGCTGTGCATAGGTTGCTTCTGTGGCGTCCTTGGCCGGGCGCCACCACTCTTCATTGTCGCGGTACCACGCGATGGTCTGCTCGAGGCCTGCGCGCAGGTCCGTGAAGCGCGGCCGCCAGCCGAGTTCGCGCTTGAGCTTCGTCGCGTCCATGGCGTAGCGCTGGTCGTGGCCCGGGCGGTCGTTCACGTGCTCGTAGCCGTCAGCGGGATCGAGGCCCATGAGCGTGCAGATGAGCTCGATGACCTGCTTGTTGTTGATATCTGGCTGGTCCGCGCCAATGTTGTAGGTCTCGCCGATTATGCCCTTGTCCAGGATGTCGAGCACCGCCCGGTTGTGGTCGTCCACGTGGATCCAGTCGCGGACCTGCTCGCCGGTGCCGTAGAGCTTCGGCGAGCGCCCGTCCACGATATTGGTGATCTGGCGGGGGATGAACTTCTCGATGTGCTGGTACGGCCCGTAGTTATTCGAGCAGTTGGAAATTGTGGCGCGCAGGCCGAAGCTGCGCACCCAGGCGCGCACGAGGTGGTCCGAGCCCGCCTTCGACGCGGAGTAGGGGCTGGACGGCGCATACGGCGTGGCCTCGGTGAACTTGGTGTCCGCGCCGATCTCCAGATCGCCGAAGACCTCGTCTGTGGAAACGTGGTGGAAGCGCACGTCGTGCTTGCGAGCGGCCTCGAGGAGCGTGAACGTGCCTACGAGGTTGGTCTGGATGAACGGGGAGGGGTCCTCGAGCGAGTTGTCGTTGTGGGACTCGGCGGCGAAATGGACGATGACGTCATTCTTCTGCGCCAGTTCATCGACGAGGGTGGCGTCCGCGATGTCGCCGTGGACGAACTCGACCCCCTCCAGCCCGGCGAGGTTCGCGCGGTTGCCCGCGTAGGTGAGCTTGTCGAGGACGGTGACCTTGATCTCGTCACGCGTAGCGTTGACGAGGCGGACGAAGTTGGCGCCGATGAAGCCGGCGCCGCCGGTAACGAGCATGCTGTGCATGGTTGTCCATCCTAGTCGCCACGCGGGGACGCTTCTCTGACCACAGTTGCATAGGGAGATGCGTGGCGGGGCGCGTGTTACCTGTGAGAATGCTTCCAAGAAAGTATTCGCATTGGCTGATGGAGAAAATCTCAGGAAAATGGGGGTTTGCACAAAGCTAACGAATGAAAAGGATTTTCCCGTGGCACGCATTGCCGTTATGACATCGCCGGCGAAGGGGCACCTGTACCCGGTGGTCGATACTCTCTTGGAGCTGCAGTCGCGTGGCCACGAGATTTTCCTCCGCACGATTCCCAACGAGGTCGAGCGCATGAACGCGTTGGGCTTCCACGCGAGCCCGCACGAAGACCGCTCGGATAATAAGGAACTCCATGACTGGGACGCGCCCTCCGGCTTTGCGGCGCTGCAACTCGTCTTCGACCAACTGGCCGAGCGCATTCCCTACGACTGCGACGAGTTCGAGCTCTTCATCGCGGAGACGAAGCCAGACTTCCTGCTCTGCGACGTGACTGTCTTTGGCGCGCAGCTGGCCGCGGAAACGTCCGGCCTGCCGTGGGCCGTGTGGTCGCCGACCTTCTTGCCATATCCTTCCAACGTCGCGCCGCCGTACGGCGTGGGCATGGGCATTCCGCGCACGCGTGCTGAGAAGGCAAAGGCGGCGGTGCTGCGCAGGGCCATCCCGCTGTTGTGGGACACACAGCTGAAGAAGCGCGTCAACGCCGTGCGCGAGGAACATGGTGTGGATCCCCTCGAGCACGTGCTCGATATCCTCGACATTCCGCCGCTCATCATTAGCTACACGGCAGAGCCTTTCGAGTACTCGCACCCGGATTGGCCGAACCACATCGTGGAAGTCGGACCTGGCTTGTGGTCTCCGGGGCCAGGTGAGGGCATCGTCGATCCCACAGAGGGCATTACGGATCCCATCGTGCTCGTCACGTTGTCCACGGAGTTCCAGAACGACACGGCGCTCGCGCAGTCCGCGCTCGACGGCACGGGGATGCACGTCGTGGTCACGACGGGTGCCATCGAGCCCAAGCTCTTGCGCCCGAATAGTAATTGCACCATCGTGCGCCTGGGCGACCACGCGAAGATTCTGGACCACGCGGCGCTGCTCATCGGCCACGGCGGTATGGGCGTCACGCAGAAGGCTCTCATGCGCTCCGTCCCTATGGTCATCGTGCCCTTCGGTCGCGACCAGCACGAGGTGGCGCAGCGCGTCCTCGCCTCGGGCGCAGGCCAGGCAATCCCCGGCCGTGATGTCACGCCGGAGAAACTCTACGAGAAGATTGTCGCCGCGCTCACCGTCAGCCACGGCCTGGACGCCATCCTCGAGGGTTGCGAGGCCGCCGGCGGTGCGCCGCGCGCCGCAACGCTCATCGAGGAGCGCTTCTAGCCGCTCTGTTCGCCCCCCTTGCATGTCGCCGTTGAGTGTCATGCGAGGGGATTTATTTTTCTCTGAACTCGCCTTTTCTGCGGTGTCAGGGAACCCTTAGTCATTATGTGCCAACTCCCAGATTGGCTCGTACGAGCAACGCGCGCAACGGGAATCTGCGCTGGCCACACCACGCCTGGGAATCCTCCCACGCTATTCCAAAGATCGGTATTTCCGCAGGTCGCGGCTTGTGCCGCGGGATTCTGCTGGAACGGGAACGGCGCTAGATTGTGAGTCATCGGCAGCGAGCCGTCGGGTCACACCGGTCCACGCTGCCGAGTACATATCCATCACACTTCAGAAGGAGACATCATGTTCCCCCAGAATTTTGCACAGTTCCAGCTTCCGGTTCCCACCCCGGCCTCGCAGCCGGAGCTCCATTTTCCGTTCTAGAACGGTATGCGACCTTCAACGAAGGTCACGGTGTACAGAGCCTTTGTCGGTCCCTTCGCGCGGATGTCGTCCCTGCGATGTAGGTGAATAGCGGCAATGAAAGCGGCCTGCTTCTCCCCACGTGTACTAGGGAGAAACAGGCCGCTTTTTACTGTATCCCAGTCTCCCTACCGGTAGGCATTCCGCCAGGAAGCTCAACAAAACCGGGAGTTCCCTTGCCATAATGACAAGTATCTTTTACACTTTGTGATGAAAGGTTGAAATGGAGGTGACAATGCCAGAGCACGCAAACATGGTGCGCAAGTGGCGCCGGTGGCACGAACTGAGCCAGGCGGAGCTTGCAGACAAGGTCGGTGTCTCACGCCAGACCATCGCCAATATCGAAAGAGGAAACTATTCGCCATCGGTCTACTTGGCTCTCGCAATTTGTCAGGAACTGGGCAAGACCGTCGAGGAGATATTTGGAGGAGACGAAGAATAATGATTAACACGATTGCACGCTATTCATTCAATGAGGTTGACCGCGCGGCCCGCGACGAGTTCGAGCGTGATTCCCTGTACAAGTCCTTCGCCGTGGCTTTCCTGGTTATCCAGGTAATGACCATCGTGACCGGCGCCGTGCTCGCCTGGGTCCTGCCTGGTGCGCATGCCCTGTGGGCGTTGGCCGTCTTTGTGCCTTTGGTGGCAGGAGAGATTATCTCCTCCACGTGGCTGAAGACCCAGATGCCGCGTCCGTCGGTGACACGCCGGTGGTCGTTTATGATTCCGCTGCTCGTCGTCGAGCTCATCATGTTCGTGGGGCTCTACGTACGCCTTATGCAGGCCAATAGCGACTTCGCTGACAATTTCGTGGGTGGTGGGTTTGTGGGCGTGGCCATCGCCTTCCTCGTTGTCCCCGTCTTCCGGCGCTGGCAGCATGGTCGCGACCAACGCCGTTTGGACGCACAGCTGGAGGATTAAGGAGCGAAAACACAGAAGGTGTGTGGCTAGGCCGGGGTAACCGTGACCTTCACGGCGCCGGCGTCGGCGGCGATGCGCAGGTCGACGTCACGGAAGATACCGTCGGCTGGGGCGTTCACGGCGTGGCCGCCTTCGACGTGGACGCGGTAGCCATTGGGTGCCCAGATATTCGGCACCTTAATGGTGGACTCAGCACCGGGCTCGAAGGCGCCGGAGCCGTCCGCGCGAGCGGTGTTCCACGTCGCGGTGAAGGCCCCGTCCGTCTTCCAGCCGGTGGGCGTGCCCGCGACGGCAGAGGGGTACGGGGTAGCCAGCTGCTTGACGTTGGACCAGTTGGTGTTGCCGGGCTCGGTGATGGGGCGCGCCGGATTGATGACCAAAGCCTGATCCTGCCAGGAGGACGCCGTGGTGGCCGGGTCGTAGCCGCCGTACTGCCAGTGGAAGCGCGACTGCATGTATTCGTCAGACAGGCGAGCCTGGTTGCGCAGCAGGTTCGGGTTCTTCGAGGCACCGAACTCGGCGAGGACCGCCGGCATGTTCTGCGAGTTGGCGTAGGCCCAGGACTGGTTGATGGCCTTGCGGTGATTCGGCTCGCAGACGGCCTCGGGGAATTCGAGCGGGATGGTGCACACCTGCGCATACGAGTTGAACGCGTGGACGGTATTCGCATCCGGCTTCGTGCCCATGTGCGCGGGCGCGCCCATGACGGTGGTGACGTAGCCGGTGAGCCAGATGCCCACCTCCGAGTCGTGGCGGCGGATGACGTCGCGGACCTGCTTATTCAGGTTGCGGAGCTTCTGCAGCGTGGATTCGGAACAGAAGTCGAGCGCGCAGGGGATGGTCTCCGCGCCGGCCGAGGGCTCGTTGATGGGGCCGTAGCCGATGCCGCCGGTGCGAGGCCGCAGGCAAGCACGACCGAGGCAGCGACGGCGACGGCAGCTTTGGGAAGAGAGAGCAGAGCGTTATTCACCCGTTTAGACTAACAAAACCGGGGGAATTCTCTCAGACCCTTACGCGGGGAAGTGAGGCAGCGCCGTCTCATCGAGCCAGGCCGCGAGCGTCGCGTCGATATCGGCGGGAGTCACACCCGCGTCCTCGGCGACGCTGTGGAGCTCACGGATGAAGTCCTCCGGTGTCACCGTGCCATGCTGGGAGGCTGCGACGTAGGCGCGGACGGCCTGGAAGAAGGGGGCATCGGCAAGCTGGCGGCGCAGTGCGTGGAGGGTGAGCGCCCCGCGCTTATAGACGCGGTCGTCGAACATGGCACGCGTGCCGGGATCGGCAACGAGAATGTCCTCCTTCTTCCGGGCGAGGACGTCGTAGTGGGAACGTGCGGCCTCATGCGCGGTGGGGCCGCCGGAATGCTCGCCCCAGAGCCACTCGGAGTAGCAGGCAAAGCCCTCGTTGAGCCAAATATCGCGCCAGGCGGCAAGGCCTAAGGAATTGCCAAACCATTGGTGAGAGAGCTCGTGGGCGATGAGCCGCTCGTAGCTGCCGTTCGTGTGGTTGGCGCCGAAGATGGACAGGCCCTGGGCCTCCAACGGGATCTCGAGCTCGTCCTCGGTGACGACGACCTGGTAATCGTTGAAGGGATAGTCGCCGTAAGTCTGCGCAAAGAAGTCGAGCATCTCCTGCTGCTGCGCGAAGGCCTCGCGGACCTGAGACTGGAGCTCCGCCGGGGTCCAGGCGCGGGTATCCGGCCCAAGCTTCATCTCGGTGAACTCGCCCACCATGACCGTGGCGAGGTACGTCGCCATGGGGTGCGCGGTCCGATAATGCCAGCGCGTCATAGATCCGAAGTGCTTGCGGGAGACGAGCTTGCCATTGCTCACGACGGTAAACGGGGAGTCCGCCGTGATGATGATGTCGTAGGGCGCTTTCGCGCTGGGCGTGTCATCGCACGGGAACCAGCTGGGCGCGCCGCACGGCTGACTCGCCACGAGGGAGCCGGACTCCGTCTCCTCCCAGCCGATCTCGCCCCAAGCTGTGCGCAGCGGGCGCGGGGTACCGCCGTAGCGAATCACAAGATCGAGCTCCGCTCCGGCGGCGAGCTCATCGCCGAAGGAGACACGCAGCTTGCCGTTCGACTGGCGGAACTTCGCGACGTGCGCACCCTTCGCGCTGACGCGCCGGGCGACCATCGCTCCTGCGAGATCTACGGTGAGCTTGTCCAGCGGCTCGTCGCCGACGCGCAGGTGTAACGTGGCCTCGCCCTGGAGACGATTAGGCTCGACGTTATAGGTGAGATCGAGGCGATAATGCTCGACGGTAAAACCCAGGTTGTACTCGACAGAAGTGTACGGATCGCGGGCAGATTCCTTGTGAAAAACGCCCGCGCGGGCGAGAGAGTCAAGCGTTGTCATAATGCTTGAAACTCTACCGCCCGCGGAGTGCCGACTGTGAGTCGGTGGAGGCTACGCCGGATTTACTTGGCGTAGAACGCGCGCCAGAAGGTGCCCCAGGACGCCTCGAGGTCCTGGCGCCAGCCCGGCCAGGAGTGCGTGCCGGTGGTGCGGAAGTTGTAGTCCGCGCCGATGCCGGACTTGTCCAGCTTGGCCTTGAGGTTGTGCGTGCAGTGGTTGACGGCGGCCTCGATGACGCCACCCTCGACGACGAGCTGGGTGACACCGGCAGCGACGATGGCCGGGTTCATGCCCTGCTTGAGGTAGTACTCCGGAAGGTCAGTCTCGGACGCCAGGCCGGAGGACGCGGAGATGTAGAGCTCCGAACCGCGCAGCTTCTCAGCGTTGAGGAACGCGTCGTTGTAGCGGTTGTAGTCCCCGCCGCGCGGGCCCCACATCTGCTCCGGCTGGCCGCCGCCACGGTTGACGGTGAGGCGCAGGAACTCGTACTGCATGGGCGCGGAGGTCTGCGCGCAGCCAGCGTAGGAGCCGACGGCGTCGTAGAAGCCCTGGTTGTGCTCGGCGAGCAGCAGCGCGGAGGTCGCGGACATAGACATGCCGGCAATCGCGCGCTTGTTATTGGCCTCCAGGCGCTGCTCGAGCGGTCCCGGCAGCTCCTTGGTGAGGAAGGTCTCCCACTTCTGCGGTCCGTTCAAGTACTTGCCGTTCGGGTCCTGGGCCCAGTCCGTGTAGTAGGAGAACGCGCCAGCCTGCGGGATGACGACGTTGACCTTCTTATCGGCGTAGAAGTCCACGACCTGGGACAGGGTGGCCCAGTCAGAGTTCTGCTCGGCGCCACCGGCACCGTTGAGCAGGTAGATGGTCGGGCGGTTCGCCTCACCCGCCGGGATGACGGCGAGCGGGATGGCGCGGCCGTTCATGGCCGGCGAGGTGGCCTGCAGCTTGAGCACGCGCGGGTCGTTGCCGAACTTCTTAAACCACGCTTGGCCAGCGACGGCGTCGGTGACCTGAAGATCGCCCACCTGCGAGACCGGGGTGGCACCGGCGACCTGCTGCGGCGTGAGAACCGCAGCGTTCGCCGGGACGAGAGTGGCGGTAACCAGCGTGGCGGCCACAGACGTTGCCGCGAGGAAGGACGTAAAGCGCTTCATGAGGGTCAATATTCCTTGCAGTGAGAGGTTTAGTTGGTCGCGGCGAGATCGTCAGCGGTGTCGGTGCGGGCAGCGGCCTCGTCGGTCAGAGCGTCGGCTGCGGTGTCGGTGCCGTTGGTGAGGGCGTCTGCGGCGGCCGCGGCAGCGTCGGTGACGTTGTTGAGCGCGCCGGTGTTGCGCTCGGCAGCGTTGGCTTCGTTCTCTTCCTCAGCGGTCGGCGAGAGCTTTTCGACGGTCTCGGCGTTGGCAGCCTGCGGGGCGGCAGAGCGGTCTTCCGATGCCTCCGGAGTTGCGGTCGGCACCTCGGTGGACGCATCTTGGCCGAACGCGGCAGCGTAGGTCGGCCAGGACTTCCAGATATCTTCCTTCCAACCCGGCCAGGAGTGGGTGCCGGTTGCACGGAAGTTCCAGTCAGCGTCGATGCCCTCGCGGTCCATCTTGCGCTTGAGCTGGGTGGTGCAGTCGAACATTGCGGCCTCGATGGCGCCGCCTTCGACGACGAGCGTGGACGAGGACTTGAATGCGGAGGACAGGTCGCCGCCGTTTTTCTCCGCGATCGAGGACAGGTTTTCGTGTTCGCCCGGCAGGCCGGTCGAAGCGGAGACGTAGGTGTGCGTGCCCTTCAGGTTGTTGGAGTTGATGAGCGCGTCGTTGAAGCGGTTGTACTCCCCACCGCGCGGGCCCCACATCTGCTCCGGCGTTGCGTTATTGGCGCGGTTGACGGTGAGACCAACGTAGAAGTTCGTCATCGGCGTGGAGGTCGCGGCGCAACCGGAGTAGGAACCGACGGCGTTGTAGAAGCCCGGGTTGTGCTCGGCGAGGAGCAGCGAGGACGTCGCGGACATGGACATGCCGGCGATGGCGCGCTGGCCGTTGCCGTTGATGTTGGCGTTCACGGTTGCGCCGTCAGTGGCGGTGGACTGATCCTCCGGAGCATCCTTGGCCAGCTCGCCCTCGAGCGGTCCCGGCAGCTCCTTGGTGAGGAAGGTTTCCCAGCGCTGCGGGCCAGGCAGGTACGTGCGGTCCTCTACCGTGTCCGTGGGGTGCGGCGAGTTGTACCAGTCCGTGTAGTAGGAGAAGGCGCCGGCCTCGACCACGACGACGTTGACGTTCTTCGACGTGTAGAAGTCGATGAGGTTGGTCTTACCCTTCTCGCCGTTGGTCATGTAGAGCCATTCCATGCCCTGCTCTGCGCCGCCAGCGCCGTTGAGCAGGTAGATGGTCGGGCGTGCTGCATCGAAGTTGCCGGTCGGCGTGATGACGGCGAGCGGGACCTCGCGGTTGTTCATGGACGGCGAGGTGGCCGTCATGAACTTGACCTTGCCCTTTGAGTTGTTGACGTCAGAAAGCCAGCGCCACTTCTCGTTCTTCGAGGTGACCGTCATCTTGATTTTGCCATCGGCGCCGCGGACGTAGCTGTTGCCGTCCTTGGTGATAAGGCCCTTCTCTGCCATGAACGGCAGGACGTCGTCGTACTGCTTGATGACGGAGAGCTGAGAGCGGTCGACCTGGTCCAAGCTGTCGACGTTCCAGCGGCTAGCAGCGGAGGCGGCCTTCTCGTTCGGGGCCATCTTGTCGTCGGCCTGGGCAAGGGGAGCAGCGGCAAGGCCGAGGGTGAGCGCGACCGCGGCGGAGGTCGTGGTGAGAGTCCTCAAGAACTTCATGTGGTGGCTTCCTGTGTATGTCCTGGCGCGTCCGTGTGGCGCTGGTGGGCGACCTTGACGGGCACGTAGAGATCCATGTGCATCTTCTTGAAACATCGTTGTCTATCCGTCCATCGTTATCAAGCCTTTATGAAATCTCAGGCGCGACCGGGCTTGACGGGGGTGGTGCGCCTGATGGTGGAGCGACGAGATCTGGTGGGCGAGGAGACGTGTGGGCTGGCGGCGACCTGGTTGGTGCCGCAGTCCACGCGATTGTGACAAGAGTTTAACAGGTAAAAATTGTTACCCCTGGTACTGAAGTGGCGTTTGTGTCATAATTTCAGGGACCATTTGTGGGTGACATCGCCGTGGCGCGTTCGCGCCAGGAGGTAACGCCCGCGCTGGCGGTAGCGACAAATAAAGATAGAGACCCCGTGTTGCGCGAGGCCGCGTCGCTCTATGTCGGCGAAGAACACCTGACCTTCCAAAGGAAATTTCATCATGTCTTTTGACAGCATCATTCTGGCTATCAACAACGCTCTCGGCCCGTTCGTCCACATGGGCTCCTCCAACCTTTCTATGGCGCTGCTCGACTTCGGCCTCATCTAATTCGGTTTCAGCGCCTGGGGGCTTGAATCCCCGTTTCCGCGCGTCGCGTGCCCCCGTTTCGAGGGGTGGCGACGCGCGTTTGTTGTCTCTTGGTGGTGCCTGTGCGCGGGGACGCGGCGCGGGAGGGGGCGCGTTTGGGGGAAGAAAAGACAAAAGGGGGAGAGGGTAAGTATCCTGTAGTGCGTGACTAATGAACATTATGACGTTGTAGTACTCGGCGCGGGCCCTGGTGGCTACGTTGCCGCCATCCGCGCAGCACAGCTGGGCAAGAAGGTTGCCGTTATCGAGAAGCAGTACTGGGGCGGAGTCTGCCTCAACGTGGGCTGCATCCCGTCCAAGGCGCTGCTCAAGAACGCTGAGGTTGCCCACACCTTCAACTTTGAGGCCAAGGACTTTGGTATCTCGGGTGAGGTGTCCTTCGACTACGGTGTGGCGCACAAGCGCTCCCGCAAGGTTTCTGCAGGCATCGTCAAGGGCGTGCACTTCCTCATGCGCAAGAACAAGATCCAGGAGATTAACGGTCTGGGCTCGTTCAAGGACGCACACACCATCGAGATCACCGAGGGTGACGACAAGGGCAAGACCGTCACGTTCGACGACTGCATTATCGCCACTGGCTCCGTCGTCCGCTCCCTGCCGGGCGTGGAAATCGGCGGCAACATCGTGTCCTTCGAGGAGCAGATCCTCAAGGAAGAGGCTCCGAAGTCCATGGTTATCGTGGGTGCCGGCGCGATCGGCATGGAGTTCGCCTACGTCTTGGCTAACTACGGTGTGGACGTCACCATCGTCGAATTCATGGACCGCGTCCTGCCGAATGAGGACAAGGACGTCTCCAAGGAGATCGCCAAACAGTACAAGAAGCTGGGCGTTAAGCTGCTCACCGGCTACAAGACCACGTCCATCACGGACAACGGCTCCGACGTTACCGTCGAGGTCGAGTCCAAGGACGGCTCCAAGACGGACTCGCTTACCGTTGAGCGTTGCATGGTCTCCATCGGTTTTGCCCCGCGCGTTGAGGGCTTTGGCTTGGAGAACACTGGCGTCAAGCTCACCGAGCGCGGTGCCATTGAGATCGACGACTACATGCGCACGAACGTCGAGCACATCTACGCTATCGGCGACGTCACGGCCAAGCTGCAGCTGGCACACGTGGCTGAGGCGCAGGGTGTCATCGCCGCCGAGGTTATCGCTGGCGCGGAGACCCAGGTCCTGGGCGATTACATGAACCTGCCGCGCGCGACCTTCTGCAACCCGCAGGTCGCCTCCTTCGGCTACACCGAAGAAGCCGCTCGCGAGAAGTTCCCGGACCGCGAGATCAAGGTCGCTACCTTCCCGTTCTCCGCAAACGGCAAGGCTGCCGGTCTCAACGAGACCGCAGGCTTCGTCAAGCTCATTGCTGATGGCGAGTACGGCGAGCTCATCGGTGGACACATGGTCGGCGCCAACGTCTCCGAGCTGCTTCCGGAGCTCACCCTGGCACAGCGCTTCGACCTCACGGCTGAGGAAATCGGACGCAACGTCCACACCCACCCGACGCTGTCTGAGGCTATGAAGGAAGCTGCCGAGGGCATCGGCGGCCACATGATCAACCTCTAAACTGCGCACGCAGAACAAAAGGCCCTTCCGGGTAGTTTATCTGAACTACCCGGAAGGGCCTTATCTCTGCGCGGGGACTGGCGCCGCGGGGGGATGCCGTCCGGGGTGCGGCGAATCGATCAAGGGGAGTGGAGTGGGAGGGCGCGTGAGCCTGGAAGCGCGCTAGTACGGGGCGATGGTGGAGGAGTGCGCGTCGATGTCGAGCGACTCGTTGATGGCGGGGAAGGCGCGCTGGGCGCAATTGGTGCGCGGGCACGTGCGACATCCGGCGCCGATGGGCGTTGCGGCGGCATCGGAAAGCTCCAGCCCCGCGGCGTAGACCGTGCGATCTGCATGGCGGGACTCGCAGCCGAGGCCAATGGCGAAGAGCTTATTGGTGTCGCTGAAGCGGCCCTGGTGGTGGCGGACGGCGCGAGCGACCCAGAGGTAGTTGCGACCGTCGGGCATCTGAGCGAGCTGGCGGACGATGACCTCAGGCTGGGCGAAGGACTCGTAGACGCACCAGAGCGGGCAGGTGCCGCCCGAGTTGGCGAAGTGCACGCCAGTTGCGGACTGGCGCTTGGACATATTGCCGGCGCGGTCGACGCGAACGAAGGTAAAGGGGATTCCTCGCTTATTGGGACGCTGCAACGTGGAGAGACGGGAGGCGACCGTTTCATAGCCCACGCCGAAGACTTGGCAGAGGTACTCGATGTCGTAGCCGGCTGTCTCAGCCTGGGAATGCATGAGGCCGTAGGGCAGGAGAGTGGCGGCCGCGAAGTAACTGGCGACGCCACGCTTGGCAAGATTCACGGAGGCCTCGGATGTGAAGGGCTCGTGCGACACGAGCTGCGAGATATCCGAGCCGGCCTCGAGGTAGCTGAGCTCCGCGGCCATGCGGAAAGCGCGCTGTCCGGTGCTCAGCCGCGCGGCGAGCTCGAGCGTGCCGGTCTCCGGGTTGAAGCGGTGGAGCGTATCGCCGAGGTTGGGCTGTGTGCGGATCTCAATATTGTGTTTCTCGCGCAGGCGCGTGGCAATGGCCGCCTCGGTGTCGCGGATTCCGAATTCTGCAATGTTCAGGTCGTGGGCGAGACGCTCGGCCTGGTGGTCGAGATCGTCGAGATAGTTCTGCCGGGCATAGAAGAAATCGCGGACCTCGTCATGTGGCATGGACAGCGTTTGCGCACCGGGGCCACTGCGCCGCGTGTCCGTGACCAGCGTGAGCTTGTCGCGTATGGTGCGGTAACGGCGGTGGACGTCGACGAGCGTGCGTGCGACGGACGGGTGGTTATAGACGAGTTCCGACAGTTCCTGAAGCTCGACCGGCGAGGGGGAGATCTCCTGGTCCTGGATAACGTCCTGGATTTCGGCGAGGAGACGGGAATCATCGTCGCGGGAGAAGAACGTGGCGTCGACGCCGAAGACCTCCGTGATCTTCATGAGGACCGGCACGGTGAGTGGACGGACATCATGCTCGATCTGGTTGACGTAGCTGGCGGACAGGCCGAGCGTCGATGCGAGCGAGGCCTGGGAAAGATCGCGTTCGCGGCGGAGCTGGCGGAGGCGGGAGCCGACGTAGGTCTTGGACATGTGAGCTAGGTTACCTGGAACCCCGTGAACGATCCGCAAAATTTGCAAAACTGCTGTGAAGCAAGTTTGCGAGCCGGGCATTCGGGGTTGGATCGTGCGAAAGTTTGATACCTAAAGGGGGAAGACTTTCACGTTTCGCTAATCGGGTGAGGAAAGTCACATCAGTGCACGTAAATACGCAACACAACCGTTTCGTAAATCTAAGTCCCCAAGCGTGTTGCGAGTTTTAACATCTGTGACTTAGGCGATCCATGCCTAATGTATTTAATACGGAAATGGGCATGCGCCGGGATCGCTCATTCTTGACTCAAAATCGAATAGTAACCAGCAGTTAAGCGGGTTAATCTAAGGGGCGACTATGGAGGTGTCATGACTGTAAGAAATCCTGACCGTGAGGCTCTCGCTCACGGCCGCATCACTAATGAAACTGTGCGTACCAAGCCGGGCGTTCCGAGCTGGGTACTCAAGCTGACCATGGCCATCACTGGCCTCATCTTTGCGCTTTTCGTTGTCGGTCACATGGCCGGCAACCTCAAGCTCTACTTGCCGAACCACGACGGCGCCCCGGCGCTCGACGTCTACGGCGAGTACCTTCGCTCCCTGGGTGAGCCGCTGCTCCCGCACGGCGCGTTCCTGTGGATGTTCCGTATTGTGCTGCTCGCCTGCCTGGTGGGCCACGTCTATGGCGCATTCGCTCTTACCGCCCGGTCCAAGCAGTCGCGCGGCAAGTTCAAGCGCACGAATCTCATGGGTGGCCTGGATTCCTTCGCCACGAAGACCATGATCGTCACCGGCGTTGTCCTGCTGCTTTTCGTCATCTTCCACCTGCTGGACCTGACCATTGGCGCAGCCCCGGTCGCATCCGCGGCCTTCGAGCACGGCGCCGTGAAGGCCAACATGCTGGCAACGTTTAGCCGCTGGCCCGTGACCATCGTCTATGTCATCGCGATGTGCTGCCTGTTCCTGCACCTGACCCACGGCATCCGCCTTGCTGCGTCTGACCTGGGTATCACCGGCCGTAAGTGGCGCCAGACCTTCCTGGTTCTGGCCTACATCATCCCGGCGGTCGTCTGCTTGGGCAACATCATCATGCCGCTGTCCGTCGCCTTTGGCTGGGTCTCTTAAAGGAGCGTTGTAAACCCATGACTACTACTGAATTGAAGCGCGAGCACCCGAAGTTCACGCACCCGCAGTCCATCGTTCCGGGCGTGACCGCAGGCACCATTCTGGAATCTCACGAGCCGCACGGCGTGCCGATGCGCGACATGTGGGACCACCAGAAGGACCACATGCAGCTGGTCTCCCCGCTCAACCGCCGCAAGTTTGAGATCCTCGTCGTCGGTACCGGCCTGTCCGCTGGTGCTGCCGCCGCTGCCCTCGGCGAGCTGGGCTACAACGTGAAGGTCTTCACCTACCACGACTCCCCGCGCCGTGCGCACTCCATTGCCGCCCAGGGTGGCGTGAACTCCTCGCGTCACAAGAAGGTCGACAATGACTCCGCGTACCGCCACACCAAGGACACCGTCAAGGGCGGCGACTACCGTTGCCGCGAGTCTGACTGCTGGCGCCTGGCCTACGAGTCCGTGCGCGTCATCGACCACATGAACGCTATTGGCGCTCCGTTCGCTCGTGAGTACGGCGGAACCCTCGCTACCCGTTCCTTCGGTGGTGTTCAGGTCTCTCGTACCTACTACACCCGTGGCCAAACGGGTCAGCAGCTGCAGCTGTCCACGACCTCGGCGCTCTACCGTCAGATCGGTCTGGGCAACGTGGAGCTCTTCGCGCACCACGACATGCAGGACATCATCACCTACAACGACGGTGGTAAGAAGCGCGTGGGCGGCATTGTCACCCGCAACCTGATTACGGGTGAGCTCAAGACCTTCACCGGTCACTCCGTCATCCTGGGCACTGGTGGTTACGGCAACGTCTACCACATGTCCACGCTGGCTAAGAACTCCAACGCAGGCGCCATCATGCGTGCCTACGAGCAGGGCGCGTACTTCGCATCTCCGGCGTTCATCCAGTTCCACCCGACGGGCCTGCCGGTCAACTCCGAGTGGCAGTCCAAGACGATCCTCATGTCTGAGTCTCTCCGTAACGACGGTCGCATTTGGTCGCCGGTGAAGGAAGGCGACGACCGCCCGGCCAACGAGATTCCGGAAGAGGAGCGCGACTACTTCCTCGAGCGTCGCTACCCGGCCTTCGGTAACCTCGTCCCGCGTGACGTTGCGTCCCGTGCCATCTCTCAGCAGATCAACAAGGGCCTGGGTGTTGGACCGCTGCACAACTCGGTGTACCTCGACTTCCGTGACGCCATCGAGCGTCTGGGCAAGGATGTCATCCGTGAGCGCTACTCCAACCTCATCGAGATGTACGAAGAGGCCATCGGTGAGTCCGCGTACGAGACGCCGATGCGTATCGCACCGACCTGCCACTTCACCATGGGTGGCCTGTGGACGGACTTCAACGAGATGACCGCCATCGACGGTCTCTTCGCCGCCGGTGAGTGCTCCTGGACCTACCACGGCGCGAACCGCCTGGGCGCCAACTCCCTGCTGTCCGCTTCCGTCGATGGTTGGTTCACCCTGCCGTTCACCATCCCGAACTACCTGGCTGACCACCTTGGCGAGGCTAAGCTGGCTGAGGATTCCGCTGAGGCTGTCGAGGCTCTGAACCGCGCACAGGCGCGCATCGACCGCCTCATGGGCATTCGCGGCGAGAACCCGCACGGCCCGGCGTACTACCACCGCCAGCTGGGTGAGATCCTCTACTGGGGTTGCGGCGTGTCCCGCAACATCGAGGACCTCAAGGTTGCCATCGAGAAGATCCGCGCCCTGCGCGCTGACTTCTGGGCCAACGTCCGCATCACGGGTGCTGCCAACGACATGAACCAGGTTCTCGAGTACGGCCTGCGCGTGGCCGACTACATCGACCTGGGTGAGCTCATGTGCGTTGACGCTCTCGACCGCGACGAGTCCTGTGGCGCCCACTTCCGCGACGACCACCTCACCGAGGATGGCGAGGCCGAGCGTGACGACGAGAACTGGTGCTTCGTCTCCGCATGGGAGCCCGGTGCGGCTGAGGGCGAGTTCATTCGCCACGCTGAGCCGCTGTACTTCGATTCGATTCCGCTGATGACAAGGAACTACAAGTAATGAAACTTAACCTGAAGATTTGGCGTCAGGCCGGACCGACTGAAGAAGGACACTTTGAGGATGTCCAGGTCGATGACGCAGCAGAGCAGATGTCCATCCTGGAGCTGCTGGACCACGTCAACGAGGGCTACATCGAGCGCGGCGAGGAGCCGTTTGCGTTCGCCTCTGACTGCCGCGAAGGTATTTGCGGTACCTGTGGTCTGCAGGTCAACGGCCGCCCCCACGGCCCGGGCCAGAACACTCCGACCTGCCAGCAGCGTCTGTTCCAATTCAAGGACGGCGACACCCTGAAGATCGAGCCGATGCGCTCCGCCGCATACCCGGTCATCAAGGACATGATCGTCGACCGCGCCGCGCTCGACCACGTCATGGAGCAGGGCGGCTACGTCTCCATCATGGGCGGTACCGCCCCGGATGCGGATACCCTCCACATCAACCACGAGACGTCTGAGTACGCCCTCGACCACGCGGCCTGCATCGGCTGTGGCGCCTGCGTTGCCGCCTGCCCGAACGGCGCAGCCCACCTGTTTACCGGCGCCAAGCTGGTTCACCTCTCCCTCATGCCGCTGGGCAAGGAAGAGCGTGGCCGTCGCGCCCGCAACATGGTCGATGACCTGGAGACCAACTTCGGTCACTGCTCTCTCTACGGCGAGTGCGCCGATGTCTGCCCGGCCGGCGTTCCGCTGACCGCAGTGAGCGCCGTCACCCGTGAGCGCGCTCGCGCGGCTCTGCGTGGCAAGGACGACTAAAAGACGCTGTACCCGTGCGAAAAGCTTTCGCGCGGGTGCTATAGTCTGTTACTGAAGTTAAAAGAAACGAGAGAAAGTGTCAGCCATGAGCGACAATCATGCAGTAGCTGATTACCTGGAGGAGACCTACCCCGACTTCTCCTACAAGATCCAGGACGGCTACATCGAGGGTTATGATCCCGTCTCCTTCGGTGCTCCGCACTCCTCCCTGCTGCGCATTTCTACGTGGATCGGCATGGGCCTTATCCTGGGCATTCTGCCCGCAGTCGGTACCGTCATCTGGGGTCTGTCCTCCGGCATGTTCTGGGGCGGTTCCTCGTCCGAGGGCAACCAGGCTCAGATCACCCTGTACGTCGGTATCGCTGCGACCATCATCGTCTCCGTCGCCGCTGTGGCGCTGGTGCACTTTGGTCGCCGCTTCTACCGCCAGTACCGTCAGGAGACCGGCCGCGTGAACTAATTCCTCACGCACGCATTCACCCCCGCTGCCCACCCCGGGCGCGGGGGTTTTATGCACCCGAGTCTCGAGATTTTCGCCACTGACAAGGCCCCTGCCCCGTGTCCCCGCGAGGGCGCGAAAGGATGACCATGACGCACCGCGCCGCCGAGCCCACCTCTACGTTCGTTCCTTCCCCGAGTAACCAGGAGGCCCGCAGCGCCGAGCTGCGCCGCTGGAAGCGTTACATGCTGCTTCTGCTCGTGCTCGCCGCCGTGGTGTTCCTCAGCTGCTCGTGGTGGCAGAACGCGGCCGGGGGCGCCCCGGGCTGGGTGGGCTACCTGCGCGCCTTCGCGGAGGCCGGCATGGTGGGTGGCTTCGCGGATTGGTTTGCGGTGACTGCGCTCTTCCGGCATCCCATGGGCCTGAAGATTCCGCATACGGCGCTCATCCCGGAAAACAAGGACAAGGTGGGCGACGCGCTGAGCGAGTTTGTCGAGGAGAACTTCCTGACGCCTGATGCATTGAGTGGCAAGATCCACGAGTGGGACGTGCCCCGCAAGGCCGCAGAATGGATCACAGGGGAGGGCAATGCCCATTACGCCTCGGAGATCATCGGTACGCGCCTGGCCTCCGTCATCCGCGACATCGATCCGCAGGATGCGGCGACGATCATCCAATCCCAGATCATCGACCGTGCCATGGAACCGGAGTGGGGACCGCCCGCCGGGCGCGTGCTGGAATCCTTCATCGCCGAAGGCAAGGCCCGTCCGCTCGAGGATGATCTCATCGCCTGGGCTCACGCCAAGATCCTCACCATGGAGGACACGGTGGTCACGACTATCGATGAACGCATGCCGGGCTGGGCCCCGCGCTTTGCTCGCAACCTCGTGGGCGAGAAGGTCTACGCGGAGCTCGTCGGCTTCGCGGACGAGGTCGTCGCGGATTCCAACCATGACGCGCGCCTGGCCATCCGGCGGAACCTCTCCAAGCTCGCGCAGGATCTCCAGTGGGACCCGCAGCTCATCGCCAAGGTCGAGGACATCAAGGCCGACGTTCTCGCCTCCGATCGCATGCAGCGCGCTCCTGAAGCCATCTGGACGTCCGTCTCCGCCACGCTCGTGGAGATGCTCGAGGACGAAACCTCGCTGCTGCGCACGAAGATCGAGACCGAGCTCGACGCGTATGGCCAGCGCCTGCTCGCGGACCCCGAAAAGATGGCGGAGCTGGGCGAGCTCGTGGACAAGGCTGCCCGCTACCTCGCTGAGAAGTTCGCGCCGGACCTTGTGAGCATTATCCCCGAGACCATCAAGAGCTGGGATGCCACGGAAGCCAGCGAGAATATCGAGCTCATGGTGGGCAAGGACCTCCAGTTCATTCGCTTGAACGGCACCCTCGTGGGTGGCTTCGCGGGCTTGGCCATCTACAGCGCGAACCAACTCTTCCTCCTTCTCACTTAAGTCATCTGGGATGGCTTCAATCGTCCTGTCTGCCCGCGTCCCGCCTACACTTGGTACTAAATACCCACAGAGAAAGGACCAGCCATGAGTGTCATGGACAACCTCAAGAAACTGTCCCAGTCTGAAACAGTCAAGGCCGCCGGTGCCTCCGTCGCGGAGGTCGCGAAGACCTTCGGCGAGAACGTCAAGGCAGATCGCGCCGCCCACCCGCAGGAGGCCACGCCGGCCGATGCCTCGCTGACAGACAAGGCCACGGCCGCAGCCAAGGAGTGGGGCGGCGTCCTCCGCCGCAGCGTCGAGGCCACCGCGGGCTCCGAGTCCGTCGCCAAGGCCAAGGACTCCCTCTCCGAGGCCGCCACGGAGGTGCGCACTACCTTCGGCACCAAGGGGGTGCAGCAGCCCAAGCCCAGCGCAGATGACAGCGTGGTCGAGGGCGAAGTAATCTCTAGTGACGATCCCGGGCAGTCCCCGTACGCTTAGACCCCTCTCGCAAAGGAAGCACTGTATGTCCTTTACTTCGGCCGTCCTCAACGGCATGAACCTGCTCTATTACGGCCTCTACGCCGCCGTGGGCATCGCCGGCCTCGTCGGCTTTGTCCTCATCCTTATGACGCGCGCAGACGCCTTTGAGGTCGGCGACCGCCAGCCCAAGGCCGTGTGGGCCGCGCTCGTGGGAGTGTCCGCCTTCGTGTTGCTCATCCCCATGCCGGGCCTGTCCATCTTCACTTGGGTTGGCGCCGTCATCGTCGGTCTGTACTGGTTTGACGTGCGCCCGCAGCTCAAGGACATCATCGGCGGCGCCAACAACGCATGGTAGCCGAGCTTTCCGATGCCGCCTGGCTCGCCGCCCGCACCTACCGCTGGGCGGCAGACGCCCAGGCGAGCTTCGCCTGGGACGCCACCGGCTACCGCGGCATCGTCGTCCCGCCCACGCATATCGCACACGCCCTGCGTGCTGGTGATGAGCGTGTAGTCGCCGTCGCAGGCTATCCCACCGGCCGCCACCACAGCCTCATTAAGGCCTCCGAAGCCCGTCTCGCCATCCAACAAGGTGCGCACGAAGCATGGGTGAGCGTCGACGACACGAACGCCGATCCCAATTCTGTCCTTGCCGATCTCATCGCGGTGCGTGAGGCCTGCCCCCGCCCCGCTGAACTCGGTCTCCTGCTCCCCGCAGAGGGAGCGCTTTCCGCAGCTCAACTCGCCGAGCTCGCCGCGACCGCGGGCTATGAGCGCGTCATCGCGGACGCCCCAGTCGACGCAGCCCTTGAGGTTGTCGCCTGGGCCGCTGACGACGATGCCGCCGTCGCCGCTCTCGGGGCTGGCGCCGCGGCGCTCGTTCGTCCTTAGGTGTTCGCAGGCGCGGTGGCCGGCGCCTCCGTCGGCGCTGCGCCGCCGAATTGCTCGCCCATCTCGTTGAGCTTGACGTTCTCGCCCGAGATATCGATCGTGATGTCGCCGGCGCCAACGTCCACGCGGTCGATGCGCATGGTATCGCCCGCAACCTGGTTCTTCAGGCCCTCGCTCAGGGCATCCGAAATCTGGTTGGTGACCTCTTCCGGCAGATCCCACGCGAGCAACTTGGAGCCGGTGGCCTCGAAGGCGAGCGCGCCGTGGCGGGCCTCCGGCTTGAGGGTGAGCGTGAACAGGCCACCAGCGAACTCGACGTCGACGACGTCTTCCGCGTCATTCGTGGTGAGGTTCGTCATGACGATATCGCCGAGCATGTCCTGGCCGGAGCGGCTCGCGATTTCATTTTGGAGCGTGACGAGCAGGTAGTCCGTGGGCAGCGTCGTGGTCGTCTGCAACGACCGCGCGACCGGATCCTGGCTCATGGTCATGCCCTCCATGTGGATCTTCGTGGCGGGCTGGCCCTCGATGGTCTTCGCTTCCTTGTCGATCGTGAGCGTTGAGGGCGTGTCCATGTTCATCTCGCTAATCTCGCCGCGAGCGAGGCCGAAGAGGAGCGGCGTCGCGCCAAAACTTACGTTGGCGCCTTCTGCGCCTTGTTCGTCGAACTGCTTCGTCATCTGTGAAGACATGAACCAGCGCAGGCCGAACTCCACGAGAAGGGCGAGCACGAGGAGAGCGACGAGCACGATGAGAACAACGCGCCAGACGCGTGCACCCACGGATTTCTTTCCAGACGAAGCAGACATGGTTAACAATGGTGCCCGTGTTACGCCCGTGGCGCAACTGCTGCCCAGTCGATGGTGAGCCAATTGTCGGAGTAACGGCGGCGCTGCGGCACGAGCGGCCAGCCTTCGGCCACGAGCTCCGCATGCGTGTGCCGCCACCGCACCCGTGGCCCGTGCGGCGCCCAGCCCGCGTTATTCGCCCATGCCTGGTCCGCTGCCGCGAGGAACTCGTGGATGGGCTCGCCCGGCACGTTGCGGTGAATGAGTACCTTGGGCAGGCGCTCCGCGACCTCAGACGGCGTCTCGAGCTCGAACGGATCCCAGTCGAGCGTGAGCGTCTGTGGTCCCTCTGCGTTCAACAGAATCCACGCGCACCGCCGCCCCAGCTCGTCGCACGTGCCCTCGACGAAGAACCCGCCGGGCGCTAGGCGCTCGATTACGGTCTCCCACGCCTCGTGGACCTGGTCCACGTCGTACTGACGCAGCACATTAAACGCTCGCACCAGCTGTGGACGATAGCCCGCGAGCTCGAATCCGCCGAGTTCAAACGTCACGCCCTCGCGCGGCGGCAACACACGCTCCGGCGAGATCTCTAGGCCTGTGACCCGCACGTCGGGGCGCACGGTGCGTAGCCACCGTGCCCATTCACATGTCGTTGTATGGGACGCGCCGTAGCCGACATCCAACGCCAAGGGGGCGGCATCGGCGGGCCCAGCAAGCTGTGCCCGGAGTAAAGACGAAATCTGCGGGTGTGCGACCATCCAGCGGTCGCACTTGCGAAGGCGATTCTGGTTGGTGGTACCGCGGGTAATGACGCCAAAAGGCCGACCCGCGCGGGCGGTGGCCCGGAGATTATGCGCGTGGTCGGCCATTCGGGGTACAGATTTTTAGAGGTTTGCTTCGATCCACTGGGAAGTGAGGTCGGCCTCGTTCTGGTAGAGCTCACCCAGAGCCTCGGCGACCTTGGGCTCGATGGCAGCGCCCATCATCGGGATGTTGACGGAGACCTCGGAGACGTAAGAGGCGACAGTCTTATCCTCGCCTTCTGCCTTGTACGTGATATCGCCCTTGAAGTCGACCGGGGTGCCCTTGACGTCAGCGACGAAGGAGTTGGACAGCTGGTCAGCGGCGACCTCGCCGATGGTGACGGTGCGCTTGACCTTGAGAGCCTGGGACACCATGGCGCGCACGGCCTCCGGCAGGAGGGTAGTGGGCAGAACCTCGAAGAGGACGGCCTGGTTCTCGGTGAACTCGTGGACCTGGCCCGGCTCCGGCGACAGGGTAGCCACGATGTGCTCCCAGTATGCCTTGGTGGTGAAGGCCTGGTGGACCTTCTCGAGCGGCTGATTGATGATTACGGTGTTTTCGCTACGGGTTGACATGGTTTTCAGACTACCTTGGTAGGCGTGCTTGATTCATTTCTGACCCAGCGACTGTCCGCAATTGACGGCGTTTCCTTGGACGATTCTCAGACATTCGCCGATCTCACGACGCTGCGCGTGGGTGGCGCGCCGCAGGTCACGGTGGTCTGTGAGTCCGCCGCAGCCGCCGTGTCCGCCCTGCGCGAACTCGACGCAACGTCCACGCGCTACATGGTCGTGGGTGGCGGATCCAACCTGCTCGTCTCCGATGATCCGCAGGACATCGTCGTCGTGCGCCTTGCCTTCGAGGACATCGACGTCCATGTCGCCTTCGGCCTCGTGCGTGCGGATGCGGGCGCTACCTGGGACGACGTCGTCGCGATGACCGTCGACTGCGGCCTGGGCGGCATCGAGTGCCTCTCCGGTATCCCCGGCGACGCGGGCGCCGTGCCTGTCCAGAATGTCGGGGCGTATGGTGCGGAAACTTCCGACGTCCTCACGCAGATTTACCTCTATGAATCTGCCACCCGCTCCGCGGCCTGGGTTCCTGCCTCGTCTTTGGACTTGTCTTACCGCTACTCGAACCTCAAGTTCACCGGCCGCGGCGTCGTGCTCGCCATCGAGCTGCAGCTCACCACCGACGGCCTGTCCAAGCCCCTGCGCTTTGGCCAACTTACGCAGAACCCCGGCGAGCGTCGCCCCGTTGCTTCCGTGCGCGACGACGTCCTGCGCCTGCGCGCTTCGAAGGGCATGGTCCTCGACCCCGCCGACCACGACACGTGGTCCGCTGGCTCCTTCTTTACCAACCCGATCGTTTCTTCTTCTACGGCTGACGTGATTCAGTCGAAGGTGCGCGTAGCCCGCGGCGACGAGGATGCGGACCGCATGCCCCGCCACGCCGTCCCCGCAGGCTCGGACGGCGAGGAAGTAAAGCTGTCTGCAGCCTGGCTCATCGAGCGCGCCGGGTTCGCGAAGGGCTACCCGGGCTCCGGTCCCGCGACTTTGTCCACGAAGCACACGCTCGCGCTCACGAACCGCGGCGATGCGAAAGCCGCCGATATCGTGGCGTTGGCCCGCGAAATCCGGGCTGGCGTCCTCGCCGCTTTCGGTGTCGAGCTCGTGCCGGAGCCCATTTGGTTGGGTGTGTCCATCGACGAGTAGTTTTCAAGCGCTCGCAACGGCATTTCACGACAACGAAGCCTCAGATTTTTCGAAAATCTGAGGCTTCGTTGTTCTGAAATCCGGCTCGGTGTGAAGTCGTGGCGCTACGCCATGACCTCGAGCCACTCGTCCTTCTTCGCGAGGTACGCGCGGGCTGCTTCCTGCGCGCCCTCGAGGGAGTGGCTGGCACCCCAGCCACACTGGCGCTCGTTGGCGGCGGGAACTTCAGTGGCGGTGAGAATATCGTTTAGGCCGTTCTCGAGCGCCATGAGGAGCTCGTCCTGCTCCATGTTGTAGGTGATGGCGTAGAAGCCGGTCTGGCAGCCCATCGGCGCGAAGCCGATGAGCTTATCCGTGTAGTCGCGCATAAAGTTGGCCATCATGTGCTCAATGGAGTGCATCGTAGGCATCTCCAGGTGCTCCTCGTTGGGCTGGCAAAAACGCAGGTCATACTTGATGATCTCCACGTCGTCGCTGAGGCGCTCGCGCTTGGCCACGCGTACGTATGGGGCCTTGACCAGGCGGTGGTCGAGTTCGAAGGATTCCACGTTGCTCTTTGTCATGGTCTCGAGTCTATCGTTCGACTTCCGCGAATCCCGATTTAAAGTCCCAGCGCCGGGGCGATGGCCTGCGACCACGCCTTTGGCAGTTGGTGCTCGAAGAACTCATAGGAGTGCGAGCCGTAGTTCTCGCGTGCGTAGGTGATGTCCACGCCGGCGGCGCGGGCCTTGGCCACGAATTGGTCGGTCATGGGGCGCGAGACTGTCTCCGCGAGCATCTCCTGGAAGTCGTCGACGTCGTACGGATCCTTTGTCATGGGCGTGCCGTTTCCGGTGGTCACCCACACCTTGATGCCGCGCAGGCGCTCCGGGTGTGCGGACGGATCGTTGTCATCCCACGCCGGGTCATCCGGCCAGCCGAAGGCGTTGACGAGGTCGCCGCCCAAGCGCGCGGTCATGACCGTGTTAAACGCGCGGCCGATGACGGACGACGGCGCCGGATACGGGGAGAAGCCCACGGCGGCTGCGAACTTGCCATTGGACTTCGTCGCGATGTTCAACGCAGCCGAACCGGACATGGACAAGCCCGCGATGGCCGAGCGGCCATCGCCGTGGAACTCATGCTCCATGACGTAGGGCAGCTCCTGAGAGTAATACGTGATCCACTTGTTCATGCCCAATCCGGAATCGTTGCGGCGCCAGTCCGCGAACTGCGAGCCACGCCCACCCACGGCGGAGACGACGTTGACCGGTTTGTCGGCGAAGAAGTCTTCGTAGTTGGTTTGCGTGTACCACGTGGAGCCAAACTCGCCGCCCTCGGAGCCCTGCATGAGGTACACCGTGGGACGCGGGGCATCGGTGGTCGGCTTCACGTAGTAGTTGGTGATGGTGCGGTCCATCGACGGCGAGTAGACGTCGATTTCGTAGACGTTCTTCTCTACGTGGCGGGTATCGACCAGCCGTGCACCCGAGCCGTCCGTGGTCGGCGTATTCGAACCTCCAACCTGGGGCAGTACGGTAGAAGAGCCCTGCGGGAAGTGCGAAGGCTCAAATCCCGGGGCGAGTCCAGACAGGATTTCCGAAGGAGCGAAGTTCGAGGACTGCGCGAGCGCCGGAGCGGCAGTCGACGCAGCAAGGAGCGCAGCAGCGCAGGCTACGGCCGCGCGGGAGAAAGTAAGAGACATGCCACGAATGTAGCCGGTGGCGGGGTCCTTTCCTAATGGCAGCACAGCAGCCGAACCAAAGTTAACTTTAAATTCCGTCCGGAATAGGCGGAAAATCAAAGTTAACTTTAAATTGTCGGCGCCATTGGTGAAAATCTGAAGTAAACTTTAAGTCATGACTCGCGCACATGAACTTCGCACCCGCAAGGACTACCTGCAGACATTGGTGGATTGGGACGCGGATCCGGCAACTAACGGCATGGTGAGAGTAATAAGTGGTGTGCGACGTTCGGGAAAGTCGTCTCTACTGGAGCTTTATAAGCAACACGTTGGTTCCGATAAGGTCGTGTCTGTCAACTTTGAGGATTTTTCCACTCTGGGGCTTCGTGAAGCCCAGCGGTTTCACGAGGAAATGACGACACGAATTGCAGCAACGGGGGCGACGCATCTTCATGTGGATGAGGTTCAGGAGCTCGACGATTGGCCACAGGTTATTAACTCGCTGCGGCTTCACGAGAATCTCACCATCACGGTGACAGGTTCGAATGCTTCCATGTTCGTGGGCGAGGGACTTACATACCTAGCTGGGCGCTATATACAGCTGGAGATGTTTCCTCTTTCGCTTCATGAGTACTCCTCTTTCGCTCCGGAAGCTCCTTCTCAGCCTGCGGCTCGTTATGCGGAATGGATGCGGGGTACGCTGCCAGCCGCGGCGCAAGCAGGATCTGCGAAAATCCGACGGGAGATCAACAACGCCATTTTTGACTCTATTTTCGCGCGTGACATTGCACTGCGAGGTGCAATTAAAGATCCTGACATCTTCATGAGGGTTGCGAGCTTCGTATTCGATAATGTGGGATCGCAGCTGTCGTCTCACAAGATTGCCAATTACCTGACATCTGCGGGTGCAAAAACGACGCAACCAACGGTGGAGCGGTACCTCGGTCTTTTGGTCGATGCGCACATGCTCTATCGCTGTGACCGCTTTGATGTCCGTGGGAAAGCACATCTCAAAGGCGGTGCCAAGTATTATTTCGTCGACCCAGGACTGCGTGACGTGTTACTTGGAGCGAACTCGTCGAATACCGGGCACGATCTGGAAAATATGGTCTATCTCGAGCTGCTTCGCCGGGGATTCTCGGTCGCAGTAGGAAATGCGCCGCAGGGAGAAATCGACTTCGTGGTGACGCGGGATAAGGAACGCTATTATGTGCAGGTCGCGCTCACGGCCATGGATGATAAGACGCTGCATCGGGAGCTGTCTTCTTTCCGGGGCCTGCCCGCTGGCAGCCATTGCATTCTCCTCACATTCGATGCAATGCCTCTGAGCACTGGAGAGGTAGTACATCTCCATGCCGCTGATTTCCTGGACGGCGCCCCGTTGCGTTAGGCCAGCAGGTCCCTAATCGCCGCCGCATCGAGCGCCGCCCCGCCGGTCGCGGAACCGGTGGGCTCGAGGAAGGCGCTGGACAGCGCGCGCTTGGTGTCCTGGAGGGCGACGACCTTGTCCTCGATGGTGTTCGCGGAGACCAGCCGGTAGACCGTGACGGGCTGCGTCTGGCCAATGCGGTGGGCGCGGTCGATGGCCTGGGCCTCCGCCGCCGGGTTCCACCACGGGTCGGCGACGATAACGTAGTCCGCCTGTGTGAGGTTGAGGCCCACACCGCCGGCCTTCAAGCTAATGAGGAAGACCTGCGTGTTACCTTCTGTGAACGCGCGGATGGCGGTGTCGCGGTCGCGCGTGCCTCCGTCGAGGTAGGAGAAGGAGACACCCTCGGCTTCTAGCCGAGTACGAATCTCTGCGAGGTAGCTCGTGAACTGGCTAAAGATGAGCACACGGTGGTCCTCGGCCAGGATGTCGCGCAGAAGCCCGGTCATTGCGTCGAGCTTGGAGCTGGGTGCGGCGGACTCGGGTTCCACGAGCGTCGGAGAAATCGCGAGCTGGCGCAGACGGGTGAGCGCGGCGAGCACCTCGACGCGGTTGGACTCGGGATCCTCGGTGAGCAGGTGAAGCACGCGCTGGCGCTCGCGGGCCAGGTGCACGTCGTACAATTTGCGGTGCGCGGGCGCGAGCTCCACCGGCACGACCTGCTCTTGGATGGGCGGCAGGTCGAGCGCCACGTCAGCTTTGCGACGACGCAGCAGGAACGGCTCGACGCGGCGGCGCAGCTCCGCCATGCGCGTCTTGGACAGCTCCGTGTCGTTGCCTGCGATGGGCTTTTCGAAACGCTCACGGAACTGCTGGAAGCTCCCCAACAAACCGGGCGCGGCGAGGGAGAACTGGCTCCATGCGTCTTTGAGCGAGTTCTCAATCGGGGTCCCCGTCACCGCGTAGAGCACCGGCGCCTGCAGGTCGCGCACCGCTGCGTAGATCTTGGATGTCGGGTTCTTCACGTTCTGTGCCTCGTCGAGCACCACGCCCGCCACGCCCAACGCCTGGTACTCGGATGCCTCGAGACGCAGAAGCGTATACGAGGTGACGAGCACATCCGCCGACTCCGCCAGAGATTCCAGAGAATCTTGGCGTCGTTTCGACGTCGCGTCCACCACCGCCACCCGCAGTGACGGCGCGAATTTCGCGGCCTCGGCCTTCCAGTTGGAAACCACAGACGTCGGCGCCACGACCAACCAGGGACCGGCGCCAG
The DNA here is from genome assembly GCF_900092335.1 of Corynebacterium phoceense. GTDB lineage: Bacteria > Actinomycetota > Actinomycetes > Mycobacteriales > Mycobacteriaceae > Corynebacterium > Corynebacterium phoceense. Next base: position 528,575 of record NZ_LT596207.1, on the reverse strand, counting down.
AATCGAGGATCATCGACAAAATCTGGATGGTCTTGCCCAAGCCCATGTCGTCAGCCAACACACCGCCGAATCCACGCCGCCGCAGGCTTGCCAGCCAGCGGAAACCGTCTTCCTGGTACGGGCGCAGCGTCGCGTCCAACGCAGCCGGCACGTCGAACGAGGGCAGCTCCGTGTGCGCCGCTGCCACGACCTTGTCGAGCCACGCGCGCTCATCGACCTGGAGCGCGTCGAGCTCGCCTAGCTGGTCCCACCAGTCCACGCGCGTCTTCGGCACGCGGACGGCGCTGCGGCGGGCATCGGAAAGCCCCTGCGCCTCCTCGAGGAGCTGGGCAAACTTATCGAATTGTGGCGAGTCGAGGTGCGCGTAGTGCCCGTTTACGATGAGGATGCGCGCCTGCGAGCGCAGCGCCCGAATGACCTCCGCGAGCGGCACGCCCTGGCCGTCGACACGGACTTCCATCGACAAGTCGAGCCAGTCCTTGTCCTGCCCCTCGAGCCCCGCGTGGAGCTCGATGGACTCGGCCGCCTCCAGTCCAAGGAGCTCCCGCGCGCCGGGCGATAACCGCGCGTCGACGCCCGCGGCTTCCAGCTGCGGCAGCGTCTCATGCAGGAATTCCATGAGCTCCGCGCCGATCATCTCGCGATCCGTGAGGTCGAAGCCCTCCAGGCCCGCCAGCAGCTCGCTTTCCGATTCCCCGTTGCGCGTCGGGTCCGCGTCCGTCCCCAGCGCGTACGTGCGCCCATCGGAGTAGGCGAAGCAGAACTCGACGGCCCCGCGCAACAGATGGGCCGTGGCCGTGACAAACGCCCGCACCACGGGCGGTGCCGGTGGCGTGGGCACAAACGACTCGTCCGGACTGCTCCACCCGGTTGCACGCAGTCGCGGCAGGAACTTCTCTTCGAATTCGGCGCGGCCCTCCGGCGGCACCGTGATGGGGCGGCGGGCTTCCCGCAGGCGCTGCCATTCCACTGGTGCGCGGTGCCGGAAGCGTCCCAGGTTCAGATACCCGTCATCATCGAACCATGCCGCACCGCGCGCCTCATATCCCAGAATGAGTGGGGGATGGTCGCCGGACTCTACGATCGCGGCGTGCATGCGCAGCCCCTCATCATTTTCGGTGACGTGCACGGTTGGGGTGAGCGGATCTTCATGGAGGATGACGAGCCCTCCGTCTGCCGTGGCGAGCTCGATGCCGTGCCCCTGGGCTTCGTCCAGAAGCGCAAAGAACTCGGGATTGCGGAGACTACGCAATGACTGAGGCTGGCTATGAACGTCGTAAGAACCGGCCTCGGAAAGAATTTCAATGAGCCTGTCGCGGTCGCGTTCTGCCACCGGATGACCGGTGCCGTTCTCCAGCTTGGCCAGCGTCATGTCAGAGCTCACCCACCCGCGTCCGTTTTTACGCGGTCGGCCGCCGGTGACGCTGAGGTTGCGCAGCACCGCATGATCCCCCACAACGTCAAAGTCGGTCTCGAAGACCACCGCGACTGGCGTGGCGGCCGAGGACTCTGCGGATTCCACAGGCAGGTATTCCTCTAACAATTCCTGCCACGTCGGCTCGCGTCGTACAGGCCGGCGGCGCCGTCCCCACCCCAGTACCTCGCTGAGCACCTCCCGTGTTTCGCGGAAGCTGTCCGTGTGCTCCACAAGGTGGTCAACAAACGCGCCGAACGCGCCCAACGGCTCGCGCTTGTCTATCCCGCGATAGTCACGGTGGTGCTTGAGTGCCAGCGCCACCGCGTGCTTGCACCGCTCGCCATATGGGCACGCGCACCACGAGTTAAATGCCGCGACCACCCCGTCGGTGCCCAGCGTGTAGTCGACCGTGACGAAGTACTCGTCCCCACGCGACCCGGTGCAGTAGCCCGACACCTTGGCGCCCTCGCCCCGGGCAGCCTCGACGGACTCGATGCGCGCGGCATCCTGCGTGGCCAGCGCTACCCCGCGCTGGACGACCCGCGGGTCTACGAAGCTATTGAGTGTCTCTGTCCTCACACCGCACATGCTACGGGAGGGTGCCGACACGAGGTCGCTGACGGCGAAAGCGATGCTAATTCATGGGGCGAGCGATTTGCCTATCTAACGCCAGAGAGAGCTGCGGGTTGCTCAGAATGCACCACCAGCCTGCGGCATAACTGCTCATCATGCCGGCAGTGCTCCAGCGGTCCCGCGAGCTGCTGGGTGCCGAATCCATGCAGCGGATGAGCTGCTCCTCGGCGGGACTCGTGGGATGAATGACCCGATAGCCGGCATTGATATTGATAAACATGGACGCGCCCGCATAGGAGTCGATGACCTCGGTGAGGCTTGTCGAGGACAGTGCAGGCAGCGGTGCAGCTTCTTGAGCGGACGCCGTGGTCGGGGCGAGCGCCGCGAGGGCAAGGAATGAGGCAGCGGCGGCCTGGGCGAGCCGTGCCGAGCAAGTGAGAGCGGACATTCTCTCATCGTACTGGCACCCTTGCTGCGGCGTTGTGGGATTCGAAAGAGGACCTTCAACTGCGTATACGTTACGTGTGCTGCGACGAATTCGAGCATTCCGCATGCGCCGTCAGCGCTGCCGATGCCCCCTCGCGTGCCGCCGCCCGAATCGCGCCGGGCATCGTGCGTACTCCACTCATGAAGGGCCTTGCTGAGGAACTCGCAGAAAACGCTGGCCCAGCCTGCCGAGTGGGGCTGGGAGCAGTTCACCAAGGACATCTCCTTGGGGCGCCTTTCCGAATCCGAGGATGTCGCCAAGATCATCGGCTTCCTCGCTGGTTCCGACTCTGACTACATCACCGGCCAGACCATCATCGTCGACGGCGGCATGGTCTTCCACTAAACCGCGGTCTCACTAAACCACAGGTCAACGCGCCGCGAGCGCACCGTCAGAAAAACTGACGGTGCGACTCTGAAACCGGCTGGCACCCGAAAGGTCACCAGCCGGATTCTTTATGCGCGCATTCTGTACACCGATGGTGTAGGCTCACACGCAGCACTAATAGCCCGAAAGAAGAACAAGAAAGCATAAAGGAGGCGAACCGCGATGATGACCTATAACAATCAGCCGCTAGGACGCTTCTTTAAGCAACTCTTCTAACAGGCTGACTTGACCATTTCCCGGGAAAGCGGCCCTGCTTATCCCGGACGTTGGTGCCAGCCGCGCGACCCGCGCGCACTTATAAGTCAGCCGCCCAAGCAGGCCCTTTCTCACGAACTGCGTTACGCAAACGCAGAGAAAGGCTCTCTTATGCGCCTGCACAACTTCGCCTCCATTGTTGAAGACAAGACGGTGGCGCAGGCACAACTCGTCGCTGACCTGCCCTTCGTCTACCCACACGTGGCGCTCATGCCTGATGCCCACTTTGGCAAGGGCTCCTCGGTCGGCACCGTCTTCGGCACGCTGCGCGCCGTCATCCCAGCGGCCGTCGGCGTGGACATCGGCTGCGGCATGATTGCCGTGCGGACCCACCTCACGCACGCGGATATCCAGGACTTCGCGCTCGAGGACCTGCGCACCGCGGTCGAAGACTCCATTCCGCTCTCGCCCGGAAACTACAACGGTTGGATCATGGACCCGCGCACCGAGGCCCGCACGCGCGAGCTCGCGCAGCTGGCCCAGGACACCGGCGTGGACCTTAGGCATTCGAAGAACTGGCGTCAGCAGCTGGGCAGCTTGGGCGGCGGTAACCACTTCATCGAGCTGTGTCTCGACGAATCCGACCGCGTCTGGCTGTTCCTGCATTCTGGCTCGCGCGGCGTGGGCAACAAGATTGCCCAGAAGCACATCAAGGCCGCGCAGCGTCACTGCGAGAAGCACTGGATCCAGCTCGCGGACAAGGACCTGGCCTACCTCGTCGAGGGCACGCCCGAGTTCGAGTCCTACATTGCGGATCTTCACTGGGCACAGCACTTTGCGCTGCTCAACCGCGATGAGATGATGGACCGCTTCCTCGACTGCGTCGCCACCTGGTCCGGCGCGGACCGGGAGACGCTTGAACTCGAGCGCATCAACTGCCACCACAACTACACCCAGCGCGAGAACCACTACGGCAAAAACGTGTGGCTCACGCGCAAGGGCGCCATCAAGGCGGATGAGGGCGACCGCGGTCTCATCCCCGGCTCGATGGGCACGGCCAGCTACGTCGTAGAAGGCAAGGGCTACGCGCCGGGCCTCAAGTCTGCGCCGCACGGCGCAGGTCGCGTAATGTCGCGCACTCAGGCCAAGGCCCGCTTCACCGAGGCAGACCTTGCCGCACGCATGGAAGGCATCGTCTACCGTCCCGGCGCCGAGTTCGTCGATGAGATTCCGGACGCCTACAAGGACATCGACCGCGTGATGGCCGATGCCGCCCAGCTCGTCGAGGTCAAGCACACCCTGCGCCAGATCCTCAACGTCAAGGGCACCTAACCTGCGCCATGATGGGACCGTCACGTTTAGTGACGGTCCCTTGTGAGCTTTCCGATGGCCCCTCTTGCAGCGTCGCATTACAGCTGACTCATCTCATGCGCTCGACGCATTGGGGATAAGACTTATCCCGGTAGATCGATATCTTAGTTCACCGGGATAGCTGTTATCCCGGTGGACTGCGAGCGCAATGCGCCAGATAACTCTTATCGTGAGTCACTGTTTTGTTAAAGACGCTTGATACGGTCCTTTGCTTCGTATGACACTCGGCCGCTGGATGAGTGGAAAAGATTAACGGAGTTGAGAAGCAAAAGTTGGTCGAGCGTTAGCTGAAACGTAGTGGCCGATTCGGTGGCGGCTACAAAAGCTCAGGCCCGCTTCCCCTTTCAGGAAGCGGGCCTGAGCTCTATCTACTACTGGCTGGTCTGGCCAGCCAGTTAGTTAACGACTACGCACCCGGGAACTCCCCGTTTGCGCCCAGGCGCGCATCGGCGTCGAGGAGCATGGAGATTTCCGCGGCCTTGTCGGCGTCGACGAGGCCGTAGCCGTCAATCATCACCTTGGCGTCGGCGTGCGGCAGGCGGCGGCCGTCGATGACCTCGAAGAGTGGCGCGCGGCCGAGCATGCCGGGCTCGAAGTGCGCGTGGCCTGCGGCCAGGCGTGCCTCGGCGNCATCGAGCCGTAGCCGCCAACGAGGGACTGCATGGTGTGCGCCGCGATGACGTTCGGCAGGGCTTCCTGCAGGATGTCGGACGGACGCTCCTCGCCGAGGAAGCGGGCCACGAAGACCTTGTGGAGGGACTCCATGCCGCCAATTCCGGTGCCCTGCGTCGTGGCAATCTGGCCCGGGTGGATGGATTGGAGCAGCTCCGCGGGTGAGAAGCCCGCCTGCGTGAACGCGTCGACGGCGGTGACGAGGTTCCACACCGCCATGCGGTCGAGCGCGTCGAGCATGTGGTCTGGGATGCCCCACTGAGAAGCGTCGAAGTCGTCCGGCATCTGGGCCGCGACCGTGCGGGTGAGCGTGGCCTTGCGCGGGACCTTGGCGGTCGCACCCTTCAAGCGGGTGACCTCCCACTCGCCGTCGGCCTCGCGGATCTGGGTGAACTCCGGGTCCGCCTCGGCGATGTCGTTGGCCTCGGCCTCGGTGGCGACGGTGAATGTGATGTCACGGTCAAGGAAGACCGTGGTGAGGTCGATAGAACCCTGGTCAACGAGGTGGTACTTGTCCGTCAGGGTGCGCACGCCGGCACGGGCGACGACCTCGTCGCGGAAGCGGTCGTAAATCTCTTCCTCGGCGATCTCGGTGCCCTCGGCGTCGAACCAGCCCGGGTGCGGATCCTCGGCCCAGTGGACCAGACCCGTCATCCATGCCAGCTCCAGCACGCCCGCGGCGGTGAGCTCGGCGGAGCCGTCGCGCTGCATGCCAAACTCGGCCTCGAAACGGGTACGGCCGGAGCCCCAGGAGCTCACCTCACCGATACCAGCGATGACGACCATGTCGTCCAGGTCGGTGCTGATGCTGCCGATGCCCTCAAGGCCGCCCGGCTGCACCGGGCTCACCGTGTTGGGCAGGGCCTTAATGACTGGCGTTTCCTCAACCTCCGGCTCGGCGGCCGGAGCCTCAGCCTGGGCCGCGAGCTCCTTGAGGGACACGCCCTCGAGGCCACCGGTGAGGTCGGCTTCGAGCGGACGCTCGCAAGCTCGCGCCCGGTTTTCAACGGATGCGAGACCCATAATCTCGGAGGAGATTTCCTCCGGCGACCACACGTGGATGCCGGCCTTCTCGGCCGCAGGCACAAGGCCGTCGTTGCCGCCCATGAGGTGCGTGCCCGCGACCCAGCCGATCTTGGCTTGGGCCAGGGTGACGCCAGCGGGCCAACCGGCTTCGGCGTGCCACTTGGCGAGGATGGCGTCGAGCGCGGCCTTGACCTCGCCGTACGCGCCGTCGCCGCCGAACATACCGCGGTTCGGGGAACCCGGCAGCACGATGTGCGTGCGGGTGTCGACGTCGTTCTGCGCGAGCTCGGAAAGACCTGCAATGGTGCGCTCGACGGACCAGAGAAGCAGGCGTGCCTGCTGCTCGGTGGACGCACCGGCGTCGGCCAGCGAGCCGGAGACAGACGGTGCGGCGAACGGGAAGGCGAGCGTCGGTGTGAGCGCGGGTTTGAGGATCTTCACCTCGTTGCCCACGGATTCGCGTTGTTCGTTGCCGATCCACTCGATGAGCGCGTCGATGTCGCGGTAGCTCGAGAGGTTGGCCGGAACGAGCCAGAGCGCGGAGCCCGCGGCTCCGTGCGCGGCGTAAAGCTTGCGCGCGAATTCCTTGCGGGCCTGAGAGACGCGAGACGCCGTCATGATGACGGTGGCGCCGCCTTCGAGCAGGCGCTCGACAAGTGCGGTGGCAATCGAGCCCGGCGCCGCGCCGGTGACGAGCGCGACCTCGCCGGCGAATTCGCCCTCGAACTTCGTTTCCGCCTCCTTCGCGATGGCCTTGAGATCGCCCTGGNCTTCGAACACGCCCGGGTGGGCGTAGACAATGAGGGCACCGACGTGGCCGAAGCCCAGCGAGGTGAGTGCCGCGGCCTTGACCGGGCGGCCAGCGGCCCCCAGGTCGAGCGGGGAGCGCAGCCACACGAGGTTCTTCGCCTTCGGCGCGATAAGCGGATCGACGCAGTCCAGGGACACGTTCGCGGGAACGCGGCCGGTGCGGAAGACGTCGATGAGACCGCCGGTCTGGAAGAGCGCGGCACCCGCCTTGGAGTGACCCGTGAGCGTCTTCTGGGAGATGACGAACATCGGCTCATCCGCGTCGCGGCCCACGGCTGGCCACAGGATGGAGTGCAGCTCGGATTCGTTCGGGTCGTTGGCGTTGGTGGAGGTGTCGTGCTTGGACAGGACCGTCACGTCGTTCGGGGTCAGGCCCAGGCCGCGCAGACCCTTGGCCAGCGGGGAGTTCTCGCGGCCACGACCTGCGCCCAGGGCGCCGAGGCCCGGAGCCGGAATGGAGGTGTGGGCGCCGTCGCCGTAGGAAGCGGCGTGGGCGACCACGNCCTGGACGTCCTGCAGCATGACCTGGTCCTGGTCGCGCTCGACGTTGAAGACGGGCACGTCGACTCCGGCGACGGCCATGGAGCGCTTCGCCATGGTGGCCAGCGTCGGGGAGGCAGCGAGGCCGACCTCGACGATCTGCTCGACGTGGTCGAAGAGGAAGTCCTGCGTCTCGATCCAGCGGACCGGGGAAGCGAACTGCCAAGACAGCAACTCGATGACGAGGAGACGGGCGAGTTTTTGCTCGTCCATGTCCTCGACCTTGAGGCCGTCGAGCTTGCCGGACGGGGCGAGCGGCGCGACCGCGTCGACGAAGTCCTGGGTGAGTTCGAACGGACGGGCCACAAGGTTCGGGATGTAGCGGCCCACGAGCTTCGACAGATCGAATTCCTGCGGGAGCAGCTCGTCGAGCTTCTGAGCGAAGGCCGGAACACCGTCGCGCAGGACGCGGGAGTGGAACGGGACGTCGATGCCCGGGACCATGACGGCGGCGCGCGGCGTGATGGCATTTGCGCGGCGGACCAACTCCTTGAGACCGGCCTTGGTGCCGGCCACAGAGTACTGCTGACCCTTGATGTTGTAGTTGACGATTTCGAGGAATTCGCCGGTCTCTTCGCTGAGCGCGTTGACCCAGGCGTCGACCTCGTCGCCGGAAATGCCCACCATGTTGGGGCGCAGCGCTGCCATGGCGTAGTTGGAGTTACCCTCCGCGTCGCGCTCGACGAGAGAGCCCATGGCGGAGCCGCGGGAGTAGACGACGTCGATAACCCCCTCGAGCTCAAAGATGTTCGCGAGCGAAGCCAAGGCGGTGTACTCGCCGAGGGAGTGGCCGGCGTAGAAACTGGTTGGAGCCAGCGCGTCGTTCTCGCGCAGGCGCTCGGTCTGGGCGTAGGCGACGACGGCGAGGGCCACCTGCGTGAACTGGGTGAGGTGCAACACGCCGTTCGGGTGGCGGAACTCGACGCCCTTGACTTTGACGGTCGTGGGGTTCTCGTCGATGATGCGCTGGATGCTGAAGCCAAGGTTGTCGCGGGTGTGACGGTCCGCGCGACGCCAGATTTCGCGGGCGGCCGGGGACGCGTCGCGGTCGCCGCGACCCATGCCGACGGCCTGGATGCCCTGGCCCGGGTAGACNATCGCCCTGGCCGCCGTTGGCCGCCCACCAGGTGGCCTGGGCCGCAATGGTGGCGCCGGTGCCACGGAAGTAGCGCGCCGGGGTGTCTACCTCGCCCAGTGCCACGCGGGTGAGCTGCTCACGCGCGATAGCCCAGGCGTCATCGAAGAGGACGGCCTTGTCCGCGTCGAAGGACGGGGTCACGGACTTGACCCAGCCGGATCCGAGCTCGGCCTCGACGGTGTCGATGACCGTGGTGTCCGGAGCCTCGAAGGCCTCCGGCTCGTCCATGAGACCCAGCTGCGTGAGGACTTGGCGTGCGGCCGTGGCGAGCACGCCGTTTTCGCCGGTGACGGTATCCGCGTAGGCGTCGAGCGCGGCGGAATCGACCACGCCGCCAGCAGCGGAACCGCCGGAGGTGAGCGAAACGCTCACGCCGTTATTCGACGCGACCGCGTGGATGGCGGCGTCGACGAGGTCGTTGGCAGCGGACTTGGAGGTCGCCGCAGACGGAACGGTGCCCAGTGAGCCGCCGCGCACGGAGTCTTCCTCGCGGGAGCCGAGGAGAATCTCAGCCTCGACGTGGGCGGTCCAGGAGGCCGGCAGACCCCACGCGCCGGTGACGCGCTCGCCGACGAAGGCGGGCTTGAGGCCAGCGGCGCCGAGAATCTGGCGCAGGCGTCCCTGCACGGCCTCGCCCAGGACGGAACCGAACGGGGCGTAGCCCGGGGCGGCGGCGGTGACCTTCTCGCGCAGGGATTTCACGTCTGCGTCGGCGGCGCCGTCGATGGCCGGCACGCCCAGCTCCGCAGACATGTCCATGAGCAGCTGGTTACGACGCGAGGACACGCCGTTGGTGAGCTCCTCGATGGTGTCTGAGTTGGTGATCTGGTCGACGCGAATCTTGTTCTGGAACGCGAAGAGCACGTCGATGGCCTGTGCCGGGCCGAAGGGCAGCTCCGGCGCGTCGGCGGCGGAGCCGCCGGCGGAAGGAGCGGGAGCCGGCGCAGCAGCCTGGGGCTCAGGGGCGGCGGGCTCGGGCTCAGCCGAGGGGGCATCGGAAAGCTCAGGCTCCGGGGCCTCCTCGACCGGGGCGGCCTGGACGTCCTGCAGCATGACCTGGTCCTGGTCGCGCTCGACGTTGAAGACGGGCACGTCGACTCCGGCGACGGCCATGGAGCGCTTCGCCATGGTGGCCAGCGTCGGGGAGGCAGCGAGGCCGACCTCGACGATCTGCTCGACGTGGTCGAAGAGGAAGTCCTGCGTCTCGATCCAGCGGACCGGGGAAGCGAACTGCCAAGACAGCAACTCGATGACGAGGAGACGGGCGAGTTTTTGCTCGTCCATGTCCTCGACCTTGAGGCCGTCGAGCTTGCCGGACGGGGCGAGCGGCGCGACCGCGTCGACGAAGTCCTGGGTGAGTTCGAACGGACGGGCCACAAGGTTCGGGATGTAGCGGCCCACGAGCTTCGACAGATCGAATTCCTGCGGGAGCAGCTCGTCGAGCTTCTGAGCGAAGGCCGGAACACCGTCGCGCAGGACGCGGGAGTGGAACGGGACGTCGATGCCCGGGACCATGACGGCGGCGCGCGGCGTGATGGCATTTGCGCGGCGGACCAACTCCTTGAGACCGGCCTTGGTGCCGGCCACAGAGTACTGCTGACCCTTGATGTTGTAGTTGACGATTTCGAGGAATTCGCCGGTCTCTTCGCTGAGCGCGTTGACCCAGGCGTCGACCTCGTCGCCGGAAATGCCCACCATGTTGGGGCGCAGCGCTGCCATGGCGTAGTTGGAGTTACCCTCCGCGTCGCGCTCGACGAGAGAGCCCATGGCGGAGCCGCGGGAGTAGACGACGTCGATAACCCCCTCGAGCTCAAAGATGTTCGCGAGCGAAGCCAAGGCGGTGTACTCGCCGAGGGAGTGGCCGGCGTAGAAACTGGTTGGAGCCAGCGCGTCGTTCTCGCGCAGGCGCTCGGTCTGGGCGTAGGCGACGACGGCGAGGGCCACCTGCGTGAACTGGGTGAGGTGCAACACGCCGTTCGGGTGGCGGAACTCGACGCCCTTGACTTTGACGGTCGTGGGGTTCTCGTCGATGATGCGCTGGATGCTGAAGCCAAGGTTGTCGCGGGTGTGACGGTCCGCGCGACGCCAGATTTCGCGGGCGGCCGGGGACGCGTCGCGGTCGCCGCGACCCATGCCGACGGCCTGGATGCCCTGGCCCGGGTAGACGTAAGCGGTCTTCGGTGCTGCGAGCAGCGCCTGGCCGCGAGAGACGACTTCGCCGCCGATGCGGCAGGTGACCTCGAGCGCGGCGTGGATGCCCTTGCGGCCCACGCGCTCGACGGTGATTTCGACCTCGTCATCGAGCTGGACCATGCCGTACATGGAGTAGGTCCAGCCCACGACCTCGCCGTGGCGCGCGGCGAGGTGCTGCGCGGTGGCCGACAGCCACATGCCGTGGACGAGCGGCGCCTGCAGGTTGACCAGCTGCGCCGCGTTGTAGGAGGTGTGAATGGGGTTGTAGTCGCCGGAGACCAGCGCGAACGGAGTCATGTCGTGCGGCGCGGTGACGGTCTCACGATCCACGAAGGAGCGCGGCGTGGACACCACTGCTCGCGCGGCGTACGCCGCGCCGCCGCCCCACTCCGGAGCCGGGACCGGCATCGCGGTGCCAGTGGCGCGGCCGCGGATGGCGAAGCGCTGCATCTGCGTAGCGACGACGTCCTGGGTGTCATGGTCGCGCAGTTCGAGTTCGACGGTGACGATACGGCCGGAGACGGACTCGTCGATGGCGGTGCACTTGGAGGTGACGTCGATGGTGCGACCATCCGCTAATTCGTCAAGCGGCAGCTTGACGTCGACGACGTGGTCGAGGTGCACCGCGTTGAGCAGGCCCTCGATGACCGGGTAGCCATCGGCGAGCTGGCCGGAGCCGAGCGCGGTGTAAATGGCGGGCCAGCATGGGCCGACCAACACATCCGGCGTTCCTACCGGGGACTCGCCGTCGAGAGCGGCGCCAGTGACGTTGGTGTGGGCCTGCAGCAGGGAAGCCGGCAGGGTGAAAGAGTAGTGCGCGACGCCGAAGGGAGCGTCCTCTGAAACAGAGCCTTCTTCGATGACCGGCATCTTCTCAATGGCGTCGCCCTGTTCGGCGGTGGAGCCGACACCAGCGAGACCCTCGAGGAGCTCGAAGACGGCCTTGGGCAGGCGCTCGTCGGAGACGACCGGGGAACCGCCGGTGGACACGTCCGCCGGGAGGTCGAGCGGTACGGAGACGTGTTCGACGTAGAACGGACGATCGTCGGGCTTCAGGTCGTCCCAGTAGGAGTCCGCGTTGATACGGATTTCCCAGTTGCCGTTCTCGTCCTGAATGAGGTCAAAGGCGTCGTTGTCCATTTCGTAGGCTGGGTTGGCCATGAGGTGGCCGTGCCACTGGATGGTCGGCGCATGGAGGATGTAGTCCTCGGCGGTCTTAGCGGCGTGGAGACGAGCGAAGATCTCTTCCGGTTTGTGTTCGGACGAACGCAGTTCGTCCGTGGCAGCCTTTTCGAAGCGACCGAGCAGGTCAGCGACCGGCTCGTTCTTCTTCGTGATGCCGGCCACGGCGACGGGCCCCGGGATGATGCGGACCTGGTCCGCGGTGTAGCGCTCGTCCTGGGCCTGCCACAGGGTGTCCTTGCCGAACCAGACCTTGAGGTCGCCATCGATGGCGGGGACCCACGGCATGGGTTTTACGTGCTTGTAGTGCAGCGAAATCCACCATGCGGCGTCGCGCGGGGAGACTGTCGTCTCGAAAGCGGACGGGTACGCCGCGAGTAGCTTTGCCGCGGCGGCCGGGGCATCCGCGATCTCCTCGATGGAAGGGAAGAGGGTCTCAATCTCGCCGTGGTCGGCGTCGTTGAGGCGGGCCTCGATGCGGTGAAGAAGGTCGAAGAAGCGGTCGTCCCACGTCGGGTCGACGAAGGGGTGCGCCAGCTCGACGAAGCGGTTCAGCCACTGCGCATACGTCATGGTCTCGACGTCGCCGAAGTAGGGCTTGGACGTCTTGTTCAGCGCCGCGATGATGTCGTCGCGACGGGCGTCGTACTCTTCGAGCGGCAGAGACGTGATGAGACGCGATGCCGCGGCGAAGAAGTTGTCCAGGTCGTGGATGTCCGCGAGCAGGTGGGATTGGGAGGAAGCCACACCGTGAGTGCCGGTGCCGCGGCCAACCCAGCCGCCGTTCGTGTCGTAGCCAATGCCCGGGGTGTTGACGAGGAGTTCCTTGACGGAGTCCGTGGCCTTGGCCTCCTTGGTGGCCATGGCGACGGTGCCGATGAAGACGGCATCGACAGGCATGGCGGGCACATCATATTGGGAAGCCCAGGAGCCGGTGAGGTAGGTCGCGGCGCGCTCCGGGGAGTAGATGCCGCCGCCCACGGCGAGGTAGACGTTGGGGTGCAGGCGGACCTCGGCGTAGGTCTCGAGCAGCATGTCGTCGAGGTTGACCCACGAGTGGTGGCCGCCAGCGTGGCCGTCCTCGACCTGGATGATGATCTGATCCTCCGGGTTCGCGGCGGCGATCTTGAGCACGTCGCGAATCTGCTTCGCGGTGCCCGGCTTGAAAGAGATGAAGGGGAAGCCGTCCTCGTGTAGCTGTGCGAGGAGCTCGGTGGCCTCGTCGACCTCCGGGATACCGGCGGACACACACACGCCGTTGAACGGAGCGCCGGCCGCGCGGGCCTTGGGCACGATGCGGGTCTGGCCGAACTGCAGGTTCCACAGGAAGCGGTCGAAGAACATGGTGTTGAACTGGGCGGTGCGGCCCGGCTTGAGTCTCGACTCCATGACTTCACGGTGCTTGGTGAAGACCTCGTCGGAGTACATGCCGCCACCGGCCATCTCCGTCCAGTAACCGGCGTTGGCGGCCGCGGCGACGATCTCGCCGTCGGCAGAGGTCGGCGTCATGCCGCCAAGCATGATGGGGGACAGGCCCGTGAGATCCGAGAAACGGGTCTGCGTATACTCCTGGCCGTCCGGCAGGCGGACGAGGCGGGGAGCGAAGTCGTCGTAGTTCACCGCTTCCGGCAGGGAGTTGCCCGGCGTGGCCAGCGCGTCACGCTGCGCAGGGGACGCAACCTCGACGACGGCGGCGCCGGAGCCGGCGATAAGGGGAGTGGTGAGGCGAGTGAGGGAGGGATCCAGGGAGAGGAAGTAATCCGCGTCGAGGGCGCGGACCTGTGCGGGCCAATCGTGCGGCTCGACGAGGATGGCGCGGGCCAGCGCATGGTCATTGATGCCGCAGTTCTTCGCCCACTCTTCGGTGAGCTTGGCCGCGTCACGCAGGCAGGTGTGGTGGAAGGGCAGTGCTACCGGCAGCTCGTTGAAGGTCGCGACGAGTTCGTCGCCACCCACCGGACGCTCTTCCAAGTTGTCGTTGAAGGCCTGGGCGGCGGCCTCGAGCGCGGACTGCGTTGCTTGGAGGTCCTCCGGCGCGCCAGCGAGCACGAACGCGCGGCGGCCATTGATGACGGCGATGGCGGCATCGCCCGCGATATTGGCTTCGATGAATTCGCGGGACAGGCCCCGCACAGCCAGCATGTGCGAGCGTGCGTCCGAGCCGCCATGGCTTGCCGATGCCGCCGTCCCCATCAGGATGGCAAGAGTCAGGGCTTCCTGCGGATCCTTGAGCGCGAGCACGCCGAGGGAGCCCTGGGAGTGGCCGGCGGCGAGTTCTGGCTTGAGTCCCAGCTGCTCGAGGTGCTCGATGGCTGCAATCTGGCCGAGGACGATGCCGGGAATGGAGTACGCCGGGAAGACGTCCACCGGCTTGACCGTTGCGTCGCCAGCGAGGAGCTCCTCTAGGCGATCGAAAACGCCCGGGCAGGTCGAGGCGATCTGGCGGGCGATGGGAGCGGCGGTGGCGCGGGCGGCAGTGAGAAGCTCGCGCAAGCGCGTGGCAACGTGCGGGGCCGTGGTGGCCTGGGCAAGCGACGCCTGCCATGCGGAACCCTGGCCTGCGAAGAGGAGGGCGGGGCGCTGCATGGAGTTGAGCGGTGTCAACGACGAAAGCGGCATGTAAGGAAACCTCTGTGATTCTCGGGGATCGTGCGCGATAAAAGGATTGTTAGCAACAACAAACAAATCGCAATTACGCTACCGTAGCCTACTGCTCCGTAACTTTCTAGCTATGACGGCCCAAAACGTGAGGTTTTACTCAACTTTCAGGAAATCTTTAGAAACTTAGTTGTCGTGTGCGCAACCCGACCATGAGGGGTAGACTTAAGGATTCAAGTTAGAAACTGCGCATTTGTGCAGGTTAAAAGTGCTGAAAGGCTTTAGAAATATGGCAAAGATTGGCATCATCCTGGGGTCCATCCGCGAAGGCCGCTCCGGCGAGGCCATCGCGAACTGGGTCAAGGAGATCGCTGACAAGCGCGAGTCCGGCGTCGAGTACGAGCTGCTCGACCTCAAGTCCTTCAACGTCCCGCTGCTCGAGTCCGCCATCGTCCCGGGCATGGCCAACGGTCAGTACGATAACGCCAACGTTCAGGCTTGGGCCGACGCCATCACGTCCTGCGACGGCTTCATCTTCGTCACCCCGGAATACAACCACTCCGTGCCGGGCCCGTTCAAGAACGCCTTCGACTCCATCGCTGAGTGGCAGGGCAAGACCGTCGCCTTCATCGGCTACGGCTTCTCCGGTGGCGTCCGTGCCGTCGAGGCATGGCGCCTAGCCGTCGCGAACTTCTCCATGCACCAGATTCGTGCCCAGGTTGAGGTCAACCTCATCACCGACATGACCGACGGCGAGTTCACCCCGGCCGACTTCAAGTCGGGCCTCGTGGACGGCGTCCTCGCTGAGGTTGAGGCTGCAGTCAAGTAAGCGCCTCCGCTCACCTCTGCATAACCCACCCGTAACTCCCGAAATCTGTCAGATTCTCTGAGTTGTGGGTGGGTTCTGCTGATCCTGGGCACCGTCACTTTTTCTAACGCCCCTGACTCAGTCCTGGGCTGTGACACCTTTGCTCCGGGGCCGTCCGCGAGCTGAAGGCTAGCCCCTCAATGTCGCGCCCAAACCCCACCACAACTCTGGAATCCTGTACACAATTCCGAATTGTGGGTGGGGTTTGGGCGCCGTCAGTTTTCTGACGGTCTTATTTGGGCGGAATCACAGAAAGCGCTCCGCGACGGATCGGCGCCTCAGCTTGCCGAGGGCATCGCGGCCGAGATCGTCGACGCGCACAAAAGATCGCGGCACCTTGTAGCGGGCGAGCATGCTGTGGCACCACGCGCGCAACTCGTCATTGGTGGGCGCGGAATGTGCACCGTCATTTTTAATGACGATGCATGCGACGACGTCTTCGGACCCATCCTCGCGTGCGCGGCCGAGGACGGCGGCATCGGAAAGCGCGGGATGCGCGGTGAGGACGTTCTCGACCTCGGCGGGGTAGACGTTGAACCCGCCGGTAATGATGGTCTCCTTGAGTCGCGCGTGGAGAGTGAGGAAGCCGTCCGCGTCCTGCGTGGCGACGTCGCCCGTGCGTAGCCAGCCGTCCTCGAACGCGGCGCGCGTGGCTTCCTCGTTGTGGAGGTAGCCCGCGAAGACCTGGGGCCCGCGGACGAGGAGTTCGCCGGACTCCGGAGAGATGCGGACCTCGGTATCGGGCATCGGAAGGCCAATGCATCCGGCGCGACGGTGTTCATTGAGGGGATTGCAGGCGACGACGGGTGCGGCCTCGGTGAGCCCGTAGCCTTCGACGAGGATGCCGCCGGTGAGTTCTTCCCATTCGGCGACGGTCGCGGCGGGCAGCGTGGCGGCGCCGGAGATGGCCTGCTTAATGCCGTGTGCCTGCGGCGCCGCGCTAATGACGCGCTGATAGATGGTCGGCACGGCGGGCATCCACGTGGGTGGGTGTGCAGATAGCGCGGAGAGAATGAAC
Organism: Corynebacterium phoceense; assembly: GCF_900092335.1. Taxonomy (GTDB): domain Bacteria; phylum Actinomycetota; class Actinomycetes; order Mycobacteriales; family Mycobacteriaceae; genus Corynebacterium; species Corynebacterium phoceense. The sequence goes on along the minus strand of NZ_LT596207.1, from coordinate 512,100 downwards.
TCCATCCGTGGCGCGGGCAACAAGGTGATTGTCGCGCCGGAGAGGATTCCGACGGTGAGTGACATGGTGAGGCCGTAGGAATGGAAGAGCGGCAGGACGGCCAGCGCCTGTGGGTGCTCCTCGGGCAGGCGCCACGCCGCCATCTGGAGGGCATTGGCCGCGAGGTTGCCGTGCGTGAGCATGGCGCCCTTGGGCGTGCCTGTCGTGCCCGAGGTATAGAGGATGAGTGCAACGTCAGTTTTAGTGACGGTGACACGTTCCGGCAGTTCAGTGCCGCGGGAGAGGAACTCATTCCAGTCATCGTCGACGTTGATGACGTGCTCGATCTCATCGAGATCCTGGAAGATGGTCACGGCGGGGCCCGCCGCGATGGCGACACGTGCGCCGTGGTCGGCGACCATGGGGGCGAGCTCATGCGCGGTGAACTGGGGGTTGTGTTCGACTACGGTCGCGCCGAGGCGGAGTACTGCGTAGAAGGCGATGACATGCTCGGGGCGGTTGGGCAGCGCGAGAGCGACGAACGCGCCGGGCTTGACGCCCAGTTGAGCGAGTGCTGCGGCGAGACGATCGATCTCGTGATCCAACGAGGCGTAGGTGACGACCTGGTCTACGTAGCGCAGTGCGATGCGGTCTGGGTGGGTGGCGACGGTCTCGGCGAGCTGGCTTACCAAGGTGGCGTCGCCGTAGTCGAGGGATGCGGGCGTCCACGAACCGTAGAACCGGTGCCAGGGTTGAGTTTCCACGCGTCGCCTTTCTTGTTGTCGGACGAAAGTATCCTAACGCGCGGGCAACCTAGAGCAAGATCTTCAAAGACGATTTCAGATATGGCACATGCCGCGCTATCGTAACCGCTCTTTCCGCGGGAGACGTACCTCGGCACACTCACGCGTCCACTCGCCGGCGACAGGGTTCGGATCATCACCGGCGTGCGTCGCGCGGGTAAGTCCACACTACTTCTCGTTCTTCTCCAGCAGCTTGAGCAAGTCGGCTTGGACCTCGCGGCGGCGGATCTTGCCCAGTTGGTCCTTGGCGAGCTCCTCGAAGTGGTAGAAGGTGCGCGGGACTTTGTAGCGGGTGAGACGCGTGCGGGCGAATTCCTTCATGCCCTCAGGGTCGAGTGCGGCGCCGTCGCGGAGGATGACGCAGGCCACGACGTCCTCGGAGCCATCGTCGCGCGGGCGGCCGACCACGGCGACGTCTGTGACGTCGGGGTGGGCGAGCATGGTTTCTTCGACCTCGGCGGGGTAGACGTTGAAGCCGCCGGTGATGATGATCTCCTTGATGCGGCTCACGAGGCGGATGAAGCCGTCTTCTTCCATGATGCCCATGTCGCCGGTGCGGAACCAGTCGCCGTGGAAGGACTCGGCGGTGGCCTCCGGCTTGTTGAGGTAGCCTGTGAAGACCTGCGGACCGCGGACGAGGACCTCGCCGGGCGTGCCGTCGGGCTGTGTTTCGTCGAGGTTATCGGGGTTGCCGATGCGAATCTCGGTATCCGGGAAAGGCAGGCCGATGTAGCCAGGGCGGCGGTTGCTGTTCATAGGGTTACCGACGATGACGGGTGAGGTCTCGGAGAGGCCATAGCCTTCGACGAGGAGACCGCCGGTGAGCTCTTCCCACTCTTTCACGGTCTCCGTGGGCAGGGCGGCCGCACCGGAGAGCGCATTGCGCACGCCGTGGATGCTGATGTTCTTCTCATGCGCGGTGGCGATGATCTTCGAGTACAGCGTGGGCACACCCGGAATCCAGGTGGGCGTGTGCTTCTTCATGATGTCCATGATGAGATCCATCTTCGGCGCCGGGGTGAGCACGAGCTCGCCGCCGATGGCGACCCCGAGTGCCGCGATGAGCGTCATACCGTAGGCATGGAACATGGGCAGCGCCGCGAGCATGCGTTCGCGGTTCTCGCCCAGGCCAGGCACCCAAGCGACACCCATCTTGGTGTTAGCCACGATATTGCCGTGCGTGAGGATCGCGCCCTTGGGCTTGCCTGTCGTGCCGGAGGTGTAGAGGATGATGGCCGGGTCATCCTTGCTTACGTCCTCGGCGTCGATGAAGGCGTGGCCGTCGCCTCCCATTGCGGGGCTGGTCAGGGTGGACCATGGCACGGTATTCGGGGCGGGCGAGGTGAGCTGTGCGCGCTTCTCCGCAATCGGTGGGAGCGGAATGCGCAGCAACAGCGCCTTCATGCGTGGCATGGCGTCCGTCATGTTCACGGAGACGATGGTTTCCAGCTGCGTGGTCTCGCGCAGTTCCTCGAAGACCTCGGAGCGGTTGTCCCACGCGATAACGACGCGGGCTCCGTGATCGATGAAAAGCTCCTCGAGCTCGCGTGCCGTATAGAGCGGGTTGTGCTCGACCACGACAGCGCCGAGTTTGAGGATGGCGTAAAACGCCGCGATGTGCTGCGGGCAGTTGGGCAGCGCGATGGCTACGCGGTCACCCTTGCGGATACCGAGGGCCTTGAGTCCCGCGGCGGCGGCGCGCACCTGCGCGTCGAGCTCGGCATAGGTCTGCGTGCGGCCGAAGAACCAGGTGGCCGGCCACGTGCCGTGGGCCTCGAGGTTCTCGCGGTAGCTGTCGATGAGCGTGGTGTCGTCGTACTCGAGCGTGTGCGGCGTCCAGTCTGCGTAGTACTGCAGCCAGGCCTTGGACTCATAGGCACCCATACCGATCCCCTTTTATTTCTTAAAGTGAACTATCTATTGCGATTAGTATAGCTATGAAAAAAGCCGCCTTTGCGCATTCGGAGCGCTGGGGCGGCCTATTCGTGCAGACTTAGTCCTACTTCTTTTCGGCTTCGAGGCGCTTGATGAGGTCCTCCTGAACCTCACGGCGGCGGATCTTGCCCATCTGATCCTTGGCCAGGGACTCGAAGTGGTAGAAGGTGCGCGGGACCTTGTAGCGGGTGAGGCGTTCACGGCAGAATTCCTTGAGGCCTTCGGGGTCGAGTGCGGCTCCGTCAGCCAGATCGATGCAGGCCACGACGTCCTCGGAACCGTCGGAGCGCGGGCGGCCGACCACGGCGACGTCATCGATGGCCGGGTGGGTGCGCAGGACTTCCTCGACTTCGCCCGGGTAGACGTTGAAGCCGCCGGTGATGATGATTTCCTTGATGCGGCTCACGAGGCGGACGAAGCCATCCTCTTCCATGATGCCGAGGTCGCCGGTGCGGAACCACCCGTCGTGGAAGGCGGCATCGGTAGCCTCAGCATTGTTGAAGTAGCCCTTGAAGACCTGCGGGCCGCGGGCGAGGACCTCGCCCTCCTGGCCGTCCGGCATGGTCTCGTCGAGGTTATCGGGGTTCGCAATGCGGATGTCGGTATCGGGGAAGGGGATGCCCACGTAGCCAGGGCGGCGGTCATCGCTCATGGGGTTGCCCACGATGATCGGCGAGCACTCGGTGAGGCCGTAGCCCTCAACGAGGCGGCCGGCGGTGTACTCCTCCCACTTCTCGACGGTCTGAACCGGCAGAGTAGACGCGCCGGAGAAGGCCGCGCGCACGCCCTTGATCTCCACGGAATCCTTCTCCGCTGCTTCGACGATGCGCTCGTAGAGCGTGGGCACGCCCGGAATCCAGGTGGGGGTGTGCTTCTTCATCAGCCCCATGATGAGCGGGATCTGCGGCTTGGGTAGAAGCACGAGCTCGCCGCCAATGAGTTGAGCGAGGGTCAGGTTCATGGTGAGGCCGTAAGCGTGGAAGAAGGGGAGCGCGGCGAGCATGCGCTCGGGCTGGTCGCCCAGGCCCGGAACCCATGCCTTGCCCTGCAGAATATTGGCGAAGAGGTTGCCATGGCTAAGCTGCGCGCCCTTGGGCTTGCCGGTCGTGCCGGAGGTGTAGAGGATGAGCGCGATGGAGTCCTTGGTGATGGACTCGGGCGACTTCACATCGGAGCCGTCGCCGCCAATGGCGTTGCCGATGAGCGTGTCCCACGGGACGGTATTGGGGGCATCGCCAGTGAGCTGCTCGCGCGTTGACTTGAGGAACGGCGTGCGCAGGGCGAGGCGCTGCACCGTGGGCATGGCGTCGATCATGTTGATGGACACGACCGTCTCCAGCGGGGTGGTGGCGCGCAGCTTCTCCAGCGTGGAGGCCGTCTTATCCCAGGAAATGGCGACGCGGGCGCCGTGATCCTGGAAGAGGCTCTCGAGCTCGTGGGCGGTGTAGAGCGGGTTGTGGAGCACGACCGTGGCGCCCAGCTTGAGGACGGCGTAGAACGCGGCGACGGTCTGCGGGGCGTTGGGGGCGACGATGGCGACGCGGTCGCCCTCGCGGACGCCGAAGGCACGCAGGCCCGCGGCGGCGCGGCGCACCTGACGGTCGAGCTCCGTGTAGGTCTGGGTCTTACCGAAGAAGTAGGTGGCCGGCTTGTCCGCATTGATGGCCAGGTTGTTGTCGTAGATGTCCAACAGCGTTGTGTCGCCGTAGTCGAGGGTGTGCGGCGTCCACTCGGGGTAGTACTGGAGCCAGGCTTTGGACTCATAAGCCGACATAAAATGACCTTTCGGTTGCGTAGGTTCTAGCGACCTCCCAGTATAACGCGCAAGCTCGGCGGACTCGCGGCGCTAGGATGGGCGTCTATGCGTATCGCGATGATCTCCATGCACACCTCGCCCCTGGAACAGCCCGGATCCGGGGATGCGGGCGGCATGAATGTCTACGTCCTCAACACCGCACGCCAACTCGCGCGCCGAGGTATCGAGGTAGACGTCTTTACCCTCGCCACGCGGCCCTCGCAGGGCGAGATCGTGGAGGTCGAAGAGGGACTGCGTGTCATCAACATCGTGGCGGGTCCCTACGAAGGTTTGAGCAAAGAAGAGCTGCCCACGCAGCTCGCCGCGTTCGCCGGCAGCATGATTACCTTCGCGCGCTGCTTTGACTTGGACTATGACGTTATCCACTCGCACTACTGGCTCTCGGGCCAGGTGGGCTGGCTGCTGCGTGACCTGTGGGAGGTCCCCCTCGTTCATACCGCGCACACGCTTGCCGCAGTGAAGAACGCGCACCGTACGGCAGATGACACGCAGGAGTCCGAGGCCCGCCGCATCTGCGAGCAGCAGATCGTGGATAACGCGGATCTCCTCGTCGTCAATACGGCGCAGGAGACTCAGGACCTTATTGAGCATTACGATGCCCCGCCGGAGCGCATCGTCGTCGTCTCGCCCGGTGCCGACACCGAGCTTTTTACTCCCGGCACGGACCGCAACACGGAGCGCTCGCGCCGCCTGCTCGGCATTCCGCTGCATATGAAGGTCGTGGCCTTCGTGGGTCGCCTTCAGAAATTTAAGGGCCCCGAGGTCCTCGTGCGCGCCACGGCGGAACTCATCAAGCGCGACCCGTTCCGCAACGTCCGCGTCATTTTCTGCGGCGGGCCCTCGGGCGCGAACGCGACGCCGGAGACCTACCAGAACCTCGCCCGTGAGCTGGGCGTGGAGCGTTATGTCCGCTTCATTGCGCCGCGCCCGCCGGCCGAGCTCGTTGCCGTGTATCAGGCCGCGGATATCGTGGCGGTGCCCAGCTACAACGAGTCCTTCGGCCTCGTCGCCGTGGAAGCGCAGGCATCCGGCACGCCCGTCATCGCCGCGCGCGTGGGCGGGCTGCCTATTGCCGTGGACGACGGGGAGACGGGCTTGCTCGTGGACAACCACGACCCTGAGGCCTGGGCGGACGCGCTGGAACAGCTCCTCGACAACGATGAGCGACGCATCGCGATGGGCGAGGCCGCCGTCGATCATGCACAGAATTTCAGCTGGGCCGCCGCCGCGACGCAGCTCGAGGCCATCTATGCCGATGCCATGAGCATTCAGATCCCGGACTGTCACGCGCGCCGGGCGACGGGCTACTAGATTCGCTTGAGCCAATTCGTTTCATAGAACTTCAGCACCAAGCCCAGCTTGTTATTGATGGCGAGCATGGGAGCGTTGTCCAGCGCGTTATACGTCGTCACGCGCTCGATGTCGGGATAGCGCTGCGCGACTTCGTCCGCGAGCACCTGCTTGACCAGTGTGGCGAGGCCGCGTCCGCGGGCGCGCCGGTGTGCGACTGTGGGGCCCTGCTCCATCGCGTGGGGATGGTCGGGGTAGACATTCGCCGCGGTGAATGCGACGACGCCGTCCACGTCCGCGATTTTCACGATGTCGAGGAACGAATCGATGAGGTCGCCCAGCGGCATAATTCCGCCCAGCGGCATAATTCCGGTGAAGAATTCCGCGCGCAGTCCCTCCGGGACTGCCGGGGTGCCCAGCTTGCCGATGCCCACTTCCGACGCTTGCTCCACCAGCCCCAGGTTGCAGCCTGCCGCGCGCAGGATGCGTGCGCGTGGATGTTCCTCGAGCGAGTTCTCGCTTATCGGTAACTGCGTCCACAGCGAGAGCACCGTGCGGCCCGGCGTGGTCAGTGCTCACCGCAAAGTCATCGTGGCCAGTGGCGCAATGGATTGTGCACGGGTGGCCTCCACGTAGGCGGCAATGGCGGTCGACGGCTGGTCGTTCGTGTCGAGGTGCGCGGAGGAGATGCGGATAAGGGGCATGAAATCCTTTGGGTGTGAGGTGTGTTACAGGATGTCTGGTCGGGTAAAAAGAGTAACCAATCAGACAAGCGCGCCGCAGGAAAACCTGGCATGCTGGACACCATGACTAACGGAAAACTCATTCTTCTTCGTCACGGACAGTCCCAGTGGAACGAATCCAACCAGTTCACTGGTTGGGTCGACGTTGACCTCACCGCCAAGGGCGAGGGCGAGGCCAAGCGCGGCGGCGAGCTGCTGCGCGAGCAGGGCATCCTGCCTGAGGTCGTCTACACCTCCCTGCTGCGCCGTGCTATCCGCACTGCCAACATCGCTCTCAACGCCGCGGACCGTCACTGGATCCCGGTCGTCCGCGACTGGCGTCTCAACGAGCGTCACTACGGCGCTCTCCAGGGCCTGAACAAGGCTGAGACCAAGGACAAGTACGGTGAGGAGCAGTTCATGGCATGGCGCCGCTCCTACGGCACCCCGCCGCCGGAGCTCGAGGACTCCTCGGAGTACTCGCAGGCGAACGACCCGCGTTACGCGGATCTGGACCAGGTTCCGCGTACCGAGTGCCTCAAGGACGTCGTCGAGCGCTTCGTCCCGTACTTCGAGTCGGAAATCCTCCCGCGCGCCAAGAAGGGCGAGACCGTCCTCATCGCCGCACACGGCAACTCCCTGCGCGCGCTGGTCAAGCACCTCGACAACATCTCGGATGATGACATCGCGGGTCTCAATATCCCGACCGGCATCCCGCTGGTCTACGAAATCGCGGAAGACGGCTCCGTCGTCAACCCGGGCGGCACCTACCTCGACCCGGAGGCAGCCGCTGCCGGCGCCGCCGCTGTCGCGGCACAGGGCGGCAAGTAAATAACAGCTCGCGCTGCGAACTATCCCCAGGGGGCCTATACTCCCTGGGGATATATTTGTGTCCCCGGCGTTCAATGCCGGGAGAAGAGAAACGAACTTACACAGTACTAGTGGATATTATTTTTGGCCTGGTCGCAGGCGTGATTTTGACGCTGCTGGCGCAGCTGGTGTGGCGTCTCGTCAACGCACGTCTCATGCGCCAAGGCGTCGTCGACGCCCCGAACCAGATCACCACCATCAGCCAGGTGCTCCACCTTGGCGTGCAGGGATCGCCCACGGGACTTATCGTCGTGGCGCAGGCGGGCGACGTCGTGTTGTCCAATAGCTCGGCGCACAGCATGTCGCTCGTGCACGATCGCGTCCTCAACCCGGACGTGTGGAAGGTGGCTCAGGAGGTCTTCAAGGACGGCGAGGAACGCCGTCTCGACGTTGTCATCCGCAAGCGCCGCACGGGCCACCGCGTCACCCAGGTGCAGGCTGTGGTCAAGCCGCTTACTCCGAGTGATGCTCGCTTTGTCATCATCTACGGCACGGACGAGTCCGAGTCGGTGCGCATGGAGGCAGCGCGCCGCGACTTCGTGGCCAACGTCTCGCATGAGCTGAAGACCCCGGTGGGCGGCATCGGCTTGCTCGCCGAGGCACTCCTGCAGGACCCGGATGATCCGGAGCACGTCAAGTATTTCGGCGAGCGCGTCCAGAAGGAAGCCTCGCGCATGGGCAACATGGTCCAGGAGCTCATCGCGCTGTCCAAGCTGCAGGGCGCCGAGCGTCTGCCCAGAATGGAGCCGGTCCGCGTCGACGACATCGTCTCCGAGGCTATTTCGCGCAACCAGCTCACAGCGGACTCGCATGGCATCGAGCTCCTTCGCGGCGAGGACACCGGCGTGGAGGTACTCGCTGACAAGCCGCTGCTGGTCACGGCCGTAACCAACCTCATCTCCAACGCCATCAACTACTCGCCGGAGGCGGCGCCGGTGTCCGTATCGCAGAAGGTCGTGGGTGGGGACATCGTGCTCATCCGCGTCACGGACCGCGGCGTGGGCATTGCGCCGGAAGACCAAAAGCGCGTGTTCGAGCGCTTCTTCCGTGTCGACAAGGCGCGGTCACGTCAGACCGGCGGCACGGGTCTCGGCCTGTCCATCGTCAAACACGTCGTGGCGAACCACGGCGGCAACATCAAACTGTGGTCGCGCCCGGGAACGGGATCGACTTTTACCATTGAACTGCCCGTTCATCACCCTGTATGCGAGACAGATACGGCCTCGACGGGGGATAATGGACACGGCGTCGCTTCCGCGACGGCCGGAAACGCCGGGCGCGTGAGCGCTCGCCGGAAGGACTAGAGAGTAAAGCACATGACTACCATCCTCATCGTTGAAGACGAAGAATCCCTGGCGGATCCGCTCGCCTTTCTTCTGCGGAAGGAAGGCTTCGAGGCTGTCATCGCCTACGACGGCCCTGAGGCGCTCGCCAAGTTCGAGGCCGAGGACATCGACATCGTGCTCCTCGACCTCATGCTGCCCGGCATGTCCGGCACGGACGTGTGCAAGGAGCTGCGCGCACAGTCCAGCGTGCCCATCATCATGGTCACCGCGCGCGACTCGGAAATCGACAAGGTCGTGGGTCTGGAGCTCGGCGCAGACGACTACGTGACGAAGCCCTACTCCTCCCGCGAGCTCATCGCTCGCATCCGCGCAGTCCTGCGCCGTGGCGACGTCCGCCACCACGAGGACGAGGAAGAATTCGAGGAGCAGATCCTCGAAGGCGGCCGCGTGCGCATGGACGTCGAGCGCCACATCGTGACAGTCGAGGACGAGCCCGTCAACATGCCGCTCAAAGAGTTTGATCTCCTCGAATACCTGCTCCGCAACGCCGGACGCGTACTCACCCGTGGCCAGCTCATTGACCGCATTTGGGGCGCGGACTACGTGGGCGACACGAAGACGCTCGACGTCCACGTCAAGCGCCTGCGATCCAAGATTGAGGCGACGCCGTCGCGCCCAGAGCACCTCGTCACGGTGCGCGGCCTCGGGTACAAATTCGAGCTTTAAACCCAGCGCTCGCTGGCTGGGTGCACGGAGACGAGCCCGGCGGCCGCGCGTTTGGCACAGTGCTTGGCGAGGATCGCGTAGGCGTCCTCGCCCATGAGGGCTATGAGCTCGTTCTTCTGGGACTTCCACATGGGCTCGGGGTTGTTGTGGCAGGCGGGGTCCGTCGAGCAATACCAGTCGAAGTCCTCGCCGCCGTTGCCCCAGCCGCGGCGGTCGTATTCGCCGATCTGCGTGCGGAGAATCTCCACGCCGTCGGGGCGCTCTTCGTAGTCCTCGTAGCGGCGTAGCGGCAGCTGCCAGCACACTTCCGGCTTGACCACGGTGAGGTCCTCGCCCTCGGCGAGCGCCCATTGGTGGAGGGCGCAACCGGCACCGGTCTCCCAGCCCGCGCGGTTGGCGAAGATGCAGGCGCCCTCGACGACCGGGGTCTTCAACGCGGGCTCCGGCTCGCCATCGTCACCATCGAGTTCGTCCCACATGAGCCACGGCTCCAGCTCGTCGCCCTCGAGCACAATCTCTTCGGAGGGCGTGCGGCCCGTAACCTCCTCGCGACGCTGCCAATATGTGGCGGGCATGCGCGAGACGGCATCGGCAAGCTGGTCGCGGTCCTGCTCGTCTGCCATGTAGGCACCATGCCCGCAGCAGCCGACATCAGGATTGTTGGAGTCGATGCCGGGGCAGCGCTCGGTGCCAAATTGGCACGCGTAATGGGACTCGAGCCACGTGAGATCGATGGAAAAGACGTGCTCAGGATCGTTCGGATCAGTAAATTCAAACCATTCGCGCGGAAAATCCGGGGCTTTTTCGCGACCGGATGCAATCGATATTCCCGCAGGTGAAGTGGCAGGAAAGCCAAGATACACGGGTTTTGTTTTCGGGCGATTCACACTTAACCACGGTAGACCCATTACTCTGTATGTGTGCGATTAGGTGTATTAGACGTGGGAAGCAACACGGTCCATCTCGTGGCGGTCGACGCCAAACTGGGCGGCCGTCCAACTCCGATGAGCGACTGGAAGACCCCTCTGCGCCTCGTGGAGCAGCTCGACAAGCAGGGCAATATCCATGACAAGGGCCTCAAGGCGCTCACGGACTCGGTGGCCGAAGCCTCCGAGCTCGGCAAGAAGCTGGGCTGCGACGAGCTCATTCCATTTGCGACGTCTGCGGTGCGCTCGGCGCCCAATAGCGCCAAAGTTCTCGACCACGTGGAGAAGGAAACCGGCGTCCGCCTGGAGATCCTCTCCGGCAAGGACGAGGCGCGCCTTACTTTCCTTGCCGTGCGCCGTTGGTACGGCTGGTCTGCTGGCCGCATTACCAACCTCGACATCGGCGGCGGCTCGCTGGAGCTGTCCACTGGCACAGACGAGGAGCCGGACATGGCGTTCTCCCTTGATCTGGGTGCTGGCCGCTTGACCCATAACTGGTTTGAGACGGATCCGCCGAGCAAGAAGGACGTCAACGCCTTGCGCGACTACATCGACGCCGAGCTTGCCGAGCCCACCGCGGCAATGAAGACCGTGGGCTCCGCGCGCCTAGCCGTGGGTACCTCGAAGACCTTCCGCAGCTTGGCCCGCCTTACCGGCGCCGCACCGTCCTCAGCTGGGCCTTTCGTCAAGCGAACCCTTACCGCTGCGGGTCTGCGCCAGCTAATTTCCTTCATTTCGCGCATGACAGCTGCGGACCGCGCGGACCTCGAAGGTGTTAGCTCCAACCGCTCGCACCAGATTGTTGCCGGTGCCTTAGTAGCGGAAGCGTCCATGCGCGCTCTAGGCTTGGAACAACTGGAGATTTGTCCCTGGGCTCTGCGCGAGGGTGTTATCCTGAGACGTCTCGACAAAGGTCTCGGCGCAGACCCTCAGAAAGAATTGGTTTAGTAAGACATGGCTGAAGAGAAGCAATTGACTGTTGCGGAGCTCCTTGCCCGCAACAAGCAGGAGCGCACGGGCGGCGACAAGCCGCGCCGTCGCCGCCGCAGCCTGGAAGAAGGCGGCGTTTCCGTCGCCGAGCTCACCGGCTCGCTCAAGAAGGTCGAGGCTACTCCGGCGCAGGCGAAGCACTCGAACGTCGACATTGACGAGACCGCTCCGGTCATCCCGGCGCCCAAGCCTGAGGCCGCGCAGTCCGATGCCGCACAGTCGGACGCTGCGAAGTCTGCTCCGGCGCAGTCCGAAGCTGAGCGCATCGAAGCTCTGAAGAAGGCCGAATTCGCGAAGAAGGCGGAGGAAGCCAAGAAGAAGGCTGCCGAAAAGAAGGCGACCGAGGACAAGGCTGCTGCGTCGTCCATCGACGAGGCACCGCTGGATCCCAAGGTTGAGGAAGACCGCCGCATTCTCGCCGAGAAGCGCGAGCGCGATGCTGTGAAGGCGGCGTCTACGCCGTCGACGGGGGATACCACCGTCATCAAGAAGGTCGAGGACGAGCCGGCGGCGCAGCTCGAGGATGCTGCGACCACCGAAATCGACCGAGTGGATGATGCCGAGGACGCCGATCCTGCCGAGTACGAGGATGCCGAGGACGACGGCAAGCTCAATCCCGTGTCCATCATCCTGCTCGCACTCGTGGGCATCGTGCTGGGCGCCGTGGTCTACAAGGGCTTCGAAATCCTGTGGACCAACTTCAACAAGGGCCTTGTGGCCGCGCTCGCCGTGGCTGTGACCGCCGCGATGGCAGGCGTCGTGCACGCCCTGCGCACGGATCGCGACAAGGCGGCGATTGTCTTGTCCATCATCGTGGGCCTGGTGCTCACGTTCGGCGCGCTGCTCACGGCATAAAGTCACGGCATGAAGCGCCGCCGCGGCTAACCCCCGGGACCGACACGATGTGTACGGCCCCGGGGGTTTCGCTATAGGGTGGCAGCATGACTGAGAACGCATCAACTTCCACTGCCCAGCACACCGTCACCGTCATTGGCGGCGGCCAGATTGGCGAGGCGCTCGTCTCTGGTCTCGCCGCGTCGGGAGAGACTGCCATGACGGTGACTAACCGCCGCGCCGAACGTCGCGCCGAGCTTGCAGACCATTACGGCGTGTCCACGACGGACGACAACGCGGCGGCGGTCAAAGACGCCGACGTAGTCTTCCTGTGCGTGAAGCCCTACGCCATCGTCGACGTCGCCAAGGAGATTGCGGACGCGCTGCCGCAGGACGCTGTTGTGGTGTCGCTGGCGGCGGGCGTGCGTCTGGAGGCCCTTGAGGCCGCCGTCGCCAACCCTGTGGTGCGCGTCATGCCCAATACGCCCATGCTGTTGGGCCGTGGCATGTCCATCGTGACGCCGGGTTCGCGCGTGAGCGACGAGCAGCTGGCCCTCGTGCGCGAACTCATGGATGCGGTGGGGGAGACCGCGATCGTCGAGGAGAAGAACATGGATGCCGCAACGGCGCTGTCGGGCTCCTCGCCCGCCTACTTCTTCCTCGTGGCCGACGCCCTCATTGACGCTGGCGTCGCGCTCGGCGTGCCGAGGGATACGGCGTCGAAGCTCGTCAACTACGCCCTGGCCGGCTCCGGAGAGATGCTCATCAACTCCGGCTCCGAGGCGTCGACGCTGCGCGCCAACGTCACCTCGCCGGGCGGCACGACGGCCGCAGCCGTCCGCGAGCTTGAAGAGTCGGGCCTGCGAGGCGCCTTCTATCGTGCCGCGGAGGCTTGCGCGAACCGAGCGGCCGAATTGGGCTAGTGCAGCCGCGAAGAACAGCCCCCCGCGTGGGGGTGTAGGGAAGCCTGTGACACATGCGTCTGCCCGGTAAGAAGTTGTCGTGAGAAACTAATGAGAAAAATATCGGCTATTGAGTCGCATTAGTCACAGGTTTCACGCTAGGCTAGAACAAGCACGTGCGTGTACTCCTGCAGGAGGGGAAGCCTTGCAGCGCGCCACGAGCTGAAGGGTTATACAACTATGGCTAATGAAGATAAAGGAACCTTCTTGACCATCGCTGAGGTCGCGGAAATCATGCGCGTCTCGAAGATGACGGTCTACCGTTTGGTTCACGCTGGCGAAATGCCGGCAGTCCGCGTCGGTCGCTCTTTCCGCGTCCACGAGTCTGCCGTCAACGAGTACCTCGAGGCTTCCGTCTACGGAGCCTAGAGTTACTTTTAGTCGCCAGAAGGCGCCCACTGTCTCTCACAGTGGGCGCCTTTGTCATGCGTGCTGGTGCTGAATCTCGCCGTGAGAAAAAGTGACGGTCGCGTCTGCGTTGCCGGTGGTCATTTTTGTTGGACTGGGGCCGGTAGGTAAGATGGTGACCATTCGTGTCGGCATCTGCATGCCTGTGACTTTCGCCTGTGTCTCAAGGACTTCGGTTCTGGTAGCGGGCGGTGGACGCAAAGAGTGCACCTTCGCGGCCCAGTAATCCAGGCGGCGCCGGCAGGTCTAGTACGTACTGATCGTGAAAGTGAGGAAACCGTTATGGGTTCTGTTATCAAGAAGCGCCGCAAGCGCATGTCCAAGAAGAAGCACCGCAAGATGCTGCGCCGCACCCGCGTCCAGCGTCGTAAGCTCGGCAAGTAAATCTTGGTCGACGAAAGGTCCCGGTCACACCTCGGTGTGGCCGGGACCTTTCGCATGCGCTTGCCGATGCCCCCTTTTTAAAGGTTTCCTTAGCGTCTAGCGTTTGAAAGCCTTCCAGCCGCCATAAGAGAACAGCGCGGTGACCAGTGCAGGCACGCCGTAGGTACGCACGGCCTTGCGGACGCTGCGGTAGTCGCGGATGAGCCATCCGCGAGCCTCCGCGATATCGCGCAGCTTGGCGTCCGGGTTAATCGCCACGGCGGTGCCCATCATGGACAGCATGGGCACGTCATTCGCGGAATCTGAGTAGGCGGTGCAGCGATCCAGGTCGAGCCCCTCCATCGTCGCGAGCGCCGCAACGGCGTGCTTCTTACCGGGGCCGTGCAGGATGTCACCCACGAGGCGGCCGGTGAACTTGCCATCCTTGACCTCTGCGACGGTGCCGAGCGCGCCAGTAAACCCGAAGCGGTGTGCCAGAATTTGTGCGAGTTGGACCGGGGTCGCGGTGACGAGCCAGACCTGCTGGCCGGCGTCCAAGTGCATTTCTGCGAGCTGGCGTGTGCCGGGGTAGGCCTTGCGCGCGAGCGATTCGTCCACGATTTCCTCGCAGAGCTGCACCATTTCCTCCACGGAGCGGCCCTTGATGAACTCGAGGGCCTGGATGCGCCCGGCGGCGACGTCGTTGGCGTTCTCGCGGCCCAAGAAGCGGAACTTCGCCTGCTTCCACGCGATGGGGGCGATTTCGCGGATGCGGAAATAGCGGCGGCGGAACAGTCCCATGGCGAAGACGATGAGCGAGGAGCCCTGGATGAGCGTGTTATCCACGTCGAAGAAGGCGGCCGCCCCGGCATCCTGCGGGATATCGGGGTCGGGCGGGGTGATGCGGGCGCGTCCGGCCGAAGTGAACGAACCCTCGACCGAGTCCACGCCGGCCGTGTAGTTATCAAGCGTGATGTCGAAGAGATCCGCTGCGGCGGCCGCGGCGGCTTCGCCGGCCGTACGCTGGGCGGCATCGTCAAGCGGGGCGAGCGCCGTGTTCTCAAGGAAATTGCGCAGATTGCCGCGGCTGGCCGTCCAATTCGCGAGGAAGTCGCGGGGTGAGGGCGGCATGGACGGTGGGGTAGGGGTGGCGGACACGAGGCTCCTTGGACTGCGGCGGTATCGTGTACATCTTAGGACGAAACAGCTCAGCGCGAAGGGTGAGGGAAAATGCGACAAGTCGAACTCATGGTGCGCGCCACGTGTGGATCCTGCACGCGCGTCTATGCGCAGATAGAGCCCGTGGTCGCGGCCGCTGGCGCGAGCCTGACCGCGCGCGACGTTGACGAGGACAAAGAGCTGGCGATGGAATATGGCGACCGCATTCCGGTTGTGGTGATAGATGGCGAAGAATTCGCCTGTTGGGAAGTCGACAACGATGAGCTCGCTGCCGAACTTGCGGTAGACTAAGCCCACCCTTACTACCCCTAGGGTAGGCACAGCTAGTAGTCTTTTGGTTGATTTTTCTCATCCAAAGGGTTGATAAGGAGCGTTCATGAGCGTGCTGGTCGTAGGCATGTCCTACCAGTCGGCGCCGGTTGCGTTACTGGAGCGGCTGAGCATGGCCGATGAGATCCAAAACGACGCATGCGGCAAGCTGGTGGGCCAGGGCTCTCTCAGCGAAGCGATGATCATTTCCACATGCAACCGCATGGAGGTCTACACCGTCACCAATTCCTTCCACACGGGTGTCAAGGATGTCGTCGACGTGCTGGAGAAGCAGTCCGGCGTGACGGCCGATGAGCTGCGCAACTACCTGTATGTCCGCTACGCGGACGCGGCAGCGGAGCACCTCATGAACGTCACCTCGGGCCTGGACTCAATGGTCGTGGGAGAGCAGCAGATCATTGGCCAGGTGCGCACGGCGTACCAGAAGGCCGCGGATCAGGGCACGGTGGGTCCGCGCATTCACGCGCTCGCGCAGTCCGCGCTCCACGCCGGCAAGCGCGTGCACTCGGAAACCGCCATCGATGACGCCGGCGCGTCCATGGTCTCCTTCTCCTTTGACCGTGCGTTGCAGGTCATGGGTACCTCGGATCTCGCAGGCAAGACCGTGCTCATCCTCGGCGCCGGCGCCATGGATGAGCACGGNACGCCGCTCAGGCTGGCGTGAAGGCTGAGGTCGTCGACTTCGCGGATCGCGCCACTGTCCTTGATCGCGTCGACGTCGCCGTCTCCGCCACGGGCGCGCAGGGGTTTACCATCGCTGCGTCCGACATGCCGGACCGCGAACTCATGCTCATCGATCTCTCGCTTCCGCGCGACATTGATGAGGCCTGCGCTAAGAAGGACGGCATCGAGCTCGTCAATATCGACCGCCTGTCCAACGACCTCACCAGCGGCGAGGTCCACGAGGGGCCGCACTCCCAGGCGCGCGATATCGTGCGTGAGGAGCTGGATTCCTACAGCTCGGCACAGCGCGTACGTGACGTGGCACCTGCGGTCTCCGCACTACGTAAGCATGCCGCGGACCTCGTGCACTGTGAGGCCGCGCGCCTCGAGCAGAAGCACCCAGAACTCACGGAAGCACAACTCAAGGACGTCAACCGCGCCCTCAAGCGTGTGGTGGACAAGCTGCTCCACGAGCCGACGGTGCGTGCTAAACAGCTCGCCGCGACGTCTGGCACCGTGAGCCATGAGACCGCCTTGCAGCAGCTCTTTGGCCTCAACCTCGAGGACACCGGCTCTGAGGGCGTTGCTGTCAACGCTGCCGAACTGCCCACCGAAATTTAGGAGATAAACACCATGTTCAAAATCGGTACGCGCGGCTCCATGCTCGCCACCACGCAGTCCGGCCACGTGCGCGATTGGCTCGCGGCGGCGGGCTACCCGGTGCAGCTCCACATCGTGACGACGGCGGGTGATACCAACATGGCGCCCGTCGAGCGCATTGGTGTGGGCGTCTTTACTCAGGCGCTGCGCGAGGCACTCGACCGTGGCGAGTGCGATATCGCAGTCCACTCCTTCAAGGATCTTCCCACCGCAGCCGATGAGCGTTTCCGCCTCATCGTGCCGCAGCGTGAAGATAACCGCGAAGCCCTCATCGCTCGCGACGGCCTTAGCCTCGCCGAGCTTCCCGAGGGTGCCACCGTGGGCACCTCCGCCCCGCGCCGCATCTCGCAGCTCAAGGCCCTGCGCCCCGACCTGGACATCCGCCCCCTCCGCGGTAACATCGATACGCGTATGGGCAAGGTGACCTCCGGTGAACTCGACGCCGTCATCCTTGCCTACGCTGGCCTTTCCCGCGCGGGTCGTGCGGACGCGGCAACCCAGGTCTTCGATCCTGACACGTTCATGCCCGCCCCGGCGCAGGGTGCCTTGGCGATTGAGGCCAAGGTGGGAACGGCGGCATCGGAAGCCTTGGATGCCATCGTGGACCCGCGCGCACTCGCCGCAGCTCAGGCCGAGCGCCAGGTGCTCGCGNATCACGCCAGCTCATTTCCGAGGCGACAGGCACAGACGCCAGCGCCTTGGGTCACCGCGTGGCCGAGGATCTCTTCGCTCGCGGCGCGGCAGAGCTCCTGAGCTAATTTCGCTTACTGCAGGTTTTAAATTAAAGTGTGGATACCACATGCCGCGATCTGATCCCGGCATGACCCCCGTGTAAGAGCGTGTCGCCCTGAACTTGAAGCCCGTACATAGAAAAGAACCTTCACATTGAGCAACCCCGTGTCAGCGTCTATTTCTGACTCCCCGGAGCCACTGGGCAAAGTCATCTTCGTCGGCGCTGGTCCAGGCAACCCTGACCTGTTGACCATTCGTGCCCGTGAGGTGCTCGCGCATAACGCGCTTGCCGTCGTCGATCCGGAGGTCACGGGCGGTATTCGCGAGACCATCGCGTCCGCGCTCCCGGTTCCACAAGAGCTTCTTGATGCCGCCGAGGAGGAGTACGCCCGCATCTGCGCCGAGGCAAAGGCCAACGGCGCGCGTCGCAAGCCGCCGCGCCCCGCCGCCCCGACTGCCGCCATCATCGAAGACCCGGCAGAGGATCTCATCGCGCAGTTCCAGTCCGCGCTCGACCAAGGCGGGGACGTCATCCGTCTCGTGGCTGGCAACCCGCTGGGCCGCGAGTCCATTAAGGACGAGATTTCGTCCGTCGCCGCAGCAGGCATGGAATTCCAGGTCGTGCCGGGTATGTCCCTGCCGTCCACCGTGCCCTCCTTTGCTGGTCTCGCGCTCGGCTCGGCCTACACCGAAGCTGATCTCAGCGACGGTGCCGACTGGGACGCCCTGGCCAACGCCACCCAGCCGCTCGTCCTGCAGACCACGCAGGAGCAGCTCGCGGATATCTCGCGCGAGCTGCAGTCCCGCGGCATGCCTGCGGACACGGAGGCCTACGTGACGGTGCATGGCACCACGCGTCTCCAGCGCACCCACGAGACCACGCTTGGCACCCTGGGCAAGCTCTGCGCCGAACTTCCCGGCCCGCTTGTCGTGACCCTGGGCCGTAGCTTCGATGACCGCACGAAATACTCGTGGTGGGAAAACCGCCCGCTCTACGGCTGGCGCGTGCTCGTGCCGCGCACCAAGGAGCAGGCCGCCGCGATGTCCGCGCGTCTCGCCGGCTACGGTGCTATTCCGCAGTCCGTGCCCACTATCTCCGTCGAGCCGCCGCGCAACCCGGCGCAGATGGATCGCGCCATCAAGGGCATTGTCGAAGGCCGCTACAAGTGGATCATTTTCACCTCCGTTAATGCGGTGAAAGCAGTCTGGGACAAGATCTTCGAGCTCGGCCTCGACGCCCGCGATTTCGCCGGCGTTCACCTTGCCGCCGTGGGCCAGAAGACGGCCGACGCCATCCGTGAAAAGGGCATGGTCCCCGAGCTGCTCCCAGATCGCACGAAGCAGAATGCCGAAGGCCTGCTCGAGGTTTTCCCCAATTACGTGGAAGACATCGACGCCGTGGGCCGCATCCTCCTGCCGCGCGCCGATCTTGCTGGCGAGGCCCTGCCCAAGGGCCTCGAGGCCCTCGGTTGGGAAGTCGACGATGTCGTTGCCTACCGCACCGTCCGTGCCGCCCCGCCGTCAGCGGAAATCCGCGACATGATTAAGTCCGGCGCTTTTGACGCTGTGGCGTTCACGTCCGGCTCGACCGTGCGCAACCTCGTGGGCATCGCCGGCAAACCGCACGCCCGCACGATCATCGCCTGCATCGGCCCCTCTACGCAGGCCGCCGCGGAAGAGATGGGCCTGCGCGTCGACGTCGTCCCGGAGGTTGCGGAAGTGCCCGCGCTTATCGATGCCCTCGCGGAGCACGTCGCTGCCCTGCGCGCCGCCGGCAATCTTCCCGCGCCGCGGAAGAAGCGCCGTGCGCGCAAGAAGGCTACTAAAGTCGATTAGGCATTAACTACTTGTGTAAAAGGAGCATTCACGCTGTGAGCACCTTCCCTGTCCGTCGTCCGCGCCGCCTGCGCCAGTCGCCCGCCATGCGGGAGCTCGTTGCCGAGACGCACCTGCACCCGAGCGACCTCATCCTCCCGATGTTCGTCGCGGATGGAATCTCCGAAAAGCGCGAGATTTCCGCCATGCCGGGCGTCTACCAGCACACCATCGACTCGCTCAAGGCCGCCGCCCACGAAGCGCTCGACGCGGGTGTGCCGTGCATCGATCTCTTCGGCGTGCCGCTCGACGAGGACAAGGACGCCACGGGCTCCGTTGCCTGGCAGCCGGACGGCATCTTGAACCGCGGCATTCAGGCCCTGCGCGAGGAATTCGGCGACGACCTGCTCATCATGGCCGATACCTGCCTTGACGAATTTACCGACCATGGACACTGCGGCGTCCTCGACGACCGCGGCCGCGTGGACAACGACGCCACCCTGCAGCTTTACGCCGACATGGCGCGTGCTCAGGCCCGCGCCGGTGCCCACATCGTCTCGCCGTCCGGCATGATGGACGGCCAGATTGGCGTGATCCGCGAAGCTCTTGACGAGGGTGGTCACGAGGACGTCGCCATCATGGCCTACTCCGCTAAGTACGCCTCCGCGTTCTTCGGCCCGTTCCGCGAGGCCGTCGGCTCCTCCCTCCAGGGCGACCGCCGCACCTACCAGCAGGATCCGCGCAACTTCCGCGAGTCCATGCTTGAAGTCGAGCTCGACATCGACGAGGGCGCCGACTTCGTGATGGTCAAGCCCGCCCTGCCGTACCTCGACGTGCTCTCTGCCATCGCCGAGTTCTCCTCCGTGCCTGTCGCCGCGTACCAGGTCTCTGGCGAGTACGCGATGGTCAAGGCGGCCGGCGCCAACGGCTGGATCGACGAGCACGCCGTCATGATGGAGTCGCTTACCGCCATTAAGCGCGCGGGCGCTGACCAAATTTTCACGTACTACGCCGTCGAGGCCGCCCGCGAGCTGAAGGCTTAACACTTTGAGCGAGACTCCAGACCAGACCCCAGACACGACTGCTGCGAAGAAGCAGGAGAAGTCCCCGTGGCCCGAGGCCGCGGTCTACGCCATGGGCGTGTGGGCCGTCGCTCTCGGCGCGGAGGTCGTCCACCAGATCCTGCAGGTCATCCTCGGCATTCTCAACCGTGACGTCATGGTCGCTCAGATGTCGAAGTTCCTGCGCGACGAGGACCCCACCGCGTATTCGGACGGACTCGTGCGGCTCTCGGCGTACCTGTCCATCGGCTTTTCCGCCTTCGTCGCGTTTGTGATCCTGGGAGTGCTCGCCTGGATGCTCACCCTCTTCCGTGCGAAGCACAAGTGGGCGGGAACTGCGCGCCGCCTGTTGTTCATCTTCGGGCTCTACTACGCCTTGCGCGTCGTCTTCGTCTTCGTCACCTCGCCCGCGGGCTCCGATGCCCCCGATTGGCTCTTTGCCATTGACGGCATGATCCAAATCGTCGCTGGCGTCGCCGGTGGTCTCGGCGTCTACTTCGGTTCCCGCGAGCCGGTCATCAAGTACACCGGCGAGTACGAGCAAATCCGCAAGCTCCAGAAGGAGCTCGAGGAGGAGCAGAAGAAGCGCGAGGAAGAAAAGAAGCGCGAAGCCGAAGAGAAAAAGAAAGACGACGCCCCGCGATGACGAACGCCTTTCCCCACGACTACAACCGAGCTGCGCGCGGACAGAAGAAACCCGTCGATCTTGGGATCTGGCCCAACTCACTGAAGTACGCCTACTGGGTATTCGTCGTCGCCGCGGTCTACCTGGCGCTCACCGGACTCGCCGGCTTCTTCGGCCCGGGCGACTCGTCGAATACCGCCTTCTCCCAGTTCCTCGCCGAGAATCGCCATTTCGTGTCGTGGACGAATCTCGCCGCCGCCATCATTATCGCGCTCGTCGCGCCACAGCTCGCCCGCGCAATGAAGCACGCGCGCACCATTCTCGCAGCCGTCGTCGGCTTGTCCTGCTTCTTCAATATCGCGGCTATCGCCATCGGCGCGGGTGGCCTGCTGCTCGTCGCCATCCCGTTCCTCCTCCTCGGCGCGACGGTGCTCATGTACCGCCCCGACGCGAATGAGTTCATTCGCGAAAACAATCGCCCGACGCTTGATTAACTCTCTTCACAACACAAAGGATCCCAGCATGACCACTCGCAATGCCCCGATCATCGAGGCCGCCTATGGCCGCACGCCGTCCCGCCCGCCGGTGTGGTTCATGCGCCAGGCTGGGCGCTCCCTGCCGGAGTACAAGAAGGTGCGCGAGGGCATCGACATGCTCGACTCCTGCTTCATGCCGGAGCTGCTCGCTGAGATCACCCTCCAGCCGGTGCGCCGCCACGACGTGGACGCTGCCATCCTCTTCTCGGACATCGTGGTCCCGCTCAAGGCGGCGGGCGTCGACGTCGAGATCGTCCCCGGCCGCGGCCCTGTCATGGACGCCCCGGTCCGTACCGAGGCCGACATCGCGAACCTGCCCATTCTTGACCACGAGATCACCGAGGTCGCCCAAGGTATCCAGATCATCAACGACGAACTCACCGAGACCCAAGCCCTCATCGGCTTCGTCGGCGCACCGTTTACTCTCGCCAGCTACCTCATCGAGGGCGGCCCCTCCAAGAACCACGAGCGCACCAAGGCGCTCATGCACTCCCAGCCCCAGCTGTGGCATGCGCTCATGGAACGACTCACGCCGACCATCATCGCGTTCCTCGAGCAGCAGATGGCTGCCGGCATCGACGCCATGCAGCTCTTCGATTCCTGGGCGGGCTTCCTCAACGAGGCGGACTACCGCGAGTTTGTCCTGCCCTACTCGACCCGCATTCTCGCTACTGCCGCAGGCCGGATTCCCCGCATTCACTTCGGCGTCGGCACCGGTGAGCTGCTCACGGCCATGTCCGAGGCCGGCTCCGAGGTCATGGGCGTCGACTACCGCGTCTCCATGGACGCTGCTGCGCACAGAGTCAACACCAAGGTCCTCCAAGGCAACCTCGACCCGGCGCTGCTCTTCGCTGGCGACGATGCCGTCCGCAAACAGGTACAAAGGATCAAGAGCGAGGTCGACGCCGCCGGCGTCGGCCACATCTGGAACCTCGGCCACGGGGTTCTGCCCACCACTGACGCCGACGCTATCACTCGCGCCGTCGCCATCATTCACAACGAAGGCTAGAGGAGAAGGCTAATAATGAAGATTGCCATCATCGGAGCCGGCGTCGCCGGGCTTACTGCGGCCTATGAGCTGCGCGACCACGAGGTGTACGTGTTCGAGGCGGCGGGGCGCATCGGCGGCAAGTTGCACACCGTGCCCTTCAACGACGGTCCTATGGACATGGGCGCCGAGGCCTTCATCGCTCGCCGCACGGACGCCGTCGCGTTCTTCGAGGAACTCGGCCTCACTGACTTTGCGCGTCCGAATCGGGAGCTGCGCCCCCGCATCTATTCCGGCGGCGAGCTCCACTTCCTGCCCAAGGGCGGCATGATGGGTATCCCGTCGCAGCCCATTGACCTGGTTTCTGATGAGACCAACGCCCGCATCGAAAACGAGCAGCCCTTCGAGTGGACCCCGGGCCAGGACGTCTCCGTGGGCAAACTCATTCGCCAGCAGTATGGCGATGACGTTGTCGACCACGTGGTCTCGGCGCTGCTTGGCGGCGTGTACTCTTGCACCGCTGATGACCTCGGCGTCCGCGCAACGGTGCCACAGCTTGCCGATGCCCTCGACACCCTCGCCGCCGAGGGCCCCGTCACCCTCTCCGCTGCCATCACGCACATCGAGTCCAACCGTTCGCCGGCCGAGGGCTCTGTCTTCGCCGCGTTCCCGGGTGGCTACGCGACGCTTTACGAGACCCTCGCCGAGAAATCTGGCGCCGAGATCCACCTCGACACCTTCATTTCGGGTGTCACAAAAACTGACGCTGGCTTCAAGGTCGCCGGTGCCCCCGCTGAGCTGGGCGAGTTCGACCGTGTCCTCTTCGCAACCCCGGCTCCCACCACCGCGCGCCTGCTACCGAAGGTCGCCCCCAAGGCTGCCGATGCCCTCAAGTCCGTCAAGCTCGCCAGCTCCGCCGTCGTTGGTTTCAACTTCGCGTCCAACGTCGACCCGGAGGGCAATAAGATTCCGGACGCCACCGGCATCCTCATCGCCGCTGACGAGCCCGACCTGCATGCAAAAGCATTCACCATCTCGTCTAACAAGTGGCCGCACATCGGCGAGCGCCCCGGCTTCATCGTCCGTGCTTCCTTCGGCCGCTATGGCGATGACGCCCTCGTCCGCGCCGAGGAAGACGACCTCGTCGACTACGCGCTCGACGATCTGCAGAAGATCACCGGCTTCGATGGCCGCGCGACCGGAGTGAACGAAATCTACACCCAGCGCTGGTTCGGTGGCCTGCCGCGCTACGACGAGACCCACCTTGCAACGGTCGAGGCCACGCGCGCAGCCATCGCCGAGGTTCCCGGCATCGACGTCACCGGCGCCTGGGCCGGCGGCGTGGGCGTGCCCGCGGTTATTGCTGACTCACGAGCAGCGGCAGCGCGATTGATCCAATAATGAGCACCGCAATGGCGGCCAAGAACGCCTTGGCCTGCCAGCGCGCGTAGTTGAAGTCGATGCCCACCCCGAAACGCTTCTCCACCAGCACGGCTGGGTCGTCTGGGTTGTAGTAGAACATGCCTGCCTTGTAGAGATGGTCGTTATCGGGGGATTCGGCTTCGGCGGCGGGCATGTCTTTCTGCGCGTTGATGAAGACCACGAGCATCCCGATGATGCCCAGCACACTCGCCGCCATAATCGACGTGAACCCCACCCACGTGTAGTCCGCGTACCGTGGCAGTACCGTGACAACCTGCGCCACCGCGAGCGCCGCGTTGAGTAGGACGACGAGGACGCCCGTGCCATCAATGCTCGCTGCGAGCATCGCGTGCGTGCGCACTTGCCCGGCCGGCGTGCGGTCCGAGCGAACGTGCACGAATGAGTAGCGAATGAGCAACGCGACCAGGGCATACGTCACTACCATTCCCAGAGCAACGAAGCTCATCAGGAAGACGGAGCCCACAGACTTATCGGCCCACGCATCGGGCTCGTTGGCCCCGTTCCAGTGCGTAGCGACGACATCCGGGATTTCGTCCCACCGCGCGACCACAATGAGCGCACCCGCCGCAGTCAGAAAAAGTGACGCCGCGATGCCAGCCCAAGGAAAAGAAAACCGTGGCTCGGAGGTGACGCTGCCAGCGATGACGGTGTCGACGCCTTCGAACCACCCGCCTTCGGCCTTAGCTTTGAGGATTGTGTGGCGTTCAATGACGTAAGCAACGAGCGATCCCGCCACGACGAGCATCGAGGTCAGCGAGGCGAGAACGGGGTACTCCCACAGCACTACCGTGAGCACCGTGGCTGCGATTCCAACGCTCCACACGATGGTGCGGTAGGAGCGCAGCGCGGAGGTGACGGCGGCATCGGAAAGCTGGGCATGCGGGACGCGAACGCCGAGCGGGGCGGTCGGGGTGAACCGCGGCGCTGCTGCAAGGATGAATGTGAGCGCGAGGGTGAGCGCGGCCATAGAGATTATGAACACTGGACGAGTCCCTTCTTGAGGGTGGCAAGGATGGCCTCAATATCGGCGTCGCTAAACCCTTGGGCGCGGGCCTTCGTGGCCAAGCGAAGCGCGTCGCTCGCAAGACGTGCGCGCTGCTGCGGAGTAGGAACGCGCTTTTTAATGACGCTGCCTGAGCGACCGCGGGTCTCAATGACGCCGTCTGCTTGGAGCGCGTCGTAGGCCTTTTTCGCTGTGGCCGGGTTAATGCCGAACTCCGCGGCGACGCGGCGCACCGGATCGAGTTTGTCGCCCTCTTTAAGCTCGCCGCTTGCGATGGCTTCTAGGATGCGGTCATGGATCTGCTGGTACAGCGGGACCTCGGAGTCGGGTTCGAGGGTAATAAACATGCGAAACTCCCCAATCTATTTTGTGCCACATCTTATGGTACAGACTGTATTGATGCAAGTGGTACAGAATGGGTTTGTTAATGTTAACGACTTGCGACTCCCCGTTGAATGCGGCCCTGCCGGACGACGAGCGATCGGCAACGGCTAGTGCCCGCTAGATGGGTAAGTTGCAGGCTACAGAGATTGGAACCACTGCCCGACGTCTTGAGATTTTGAGGGGATCATCTCGCGCGGCACACGTTACGGCTTCAAAACAAGGCCGTTGAGGCATATTTGTCGGGGCGGTGGCCTTGTGCCGAGGGCTAGTAGTGAGCTGAGTGCCGGCGTCACTTTTTCTGACGGTCGGGCGCGCGTCCTTTTTAATCCTTGTGGACGAAGATGGACGAGAAGTCCTCGTTGCCGTGGCCGAGTTCCTGCTGGTGCTCGAAGCGTGCGATGGCGGCCTCGACGGCGGGCAGCGGCTCGGTGGCCGTGGCGACCATGAGCTTGGAATCCTTGCACAGTGCGTCCACCGTGAAGTCGCCCGGATCGGTCGAACGCTCGCCGCGGATGAATGGGCCCTTCATGGTGGCCATGAAGTTGAGGCCTGTGATGGAGAGCATGTCAAGGACCTGCTCCTCGCTGAAGCCCTCGGCGTCGCCGAGCACGAGGGCTTCCTTGACGCCCTCGGCCATGACAGAGAGCGCCATGTTGGCGAGCAGCTTGCCGGTCGCGGCGGCCGCGCCGGAGTCGACGGGGATGAGCTTGTCGGGGTGGGCCCAGGGGCGGGCGATCTCGACGGCGAGATCCCTGATATCGCGATTCGCGCCGCCCACATAGACGCCCAGCTCGCCCGCGCGGGCCGGACCGAGCGACCCCACGACGGGCGCGTGGACGTACGTGGGCACGGCCTCTGCGAACTCGCGGGCGGCGGCAGGGGAGACAGTCGTCGTGTCGATCCACGGGATACCGGCGGGGATAACGTCAGTTTTAATGACGGCCTCGCGCACATCGTCAGGGCCGAAGAGCGAGGTGATGATGACCTCGGCGTCCTGGACAGCGTCCTGTGGAGTCGCGGCCTGTGTTGCGCCCTCGTCAACGAGCGGCTGCGCGCGCTCGGCGGTGCGGTTCCACACGGTGACCTCGTGGTCCTTCAAAAGATGACGGGCCAATTCAGTGCCCATACGGCCAGTTCCTAAAAATGCGATCTTCATGGAATCGAGTGTGCCAGAATGGTGCGCAGGCGCGCAGAGGTGTGCGCCCCGGACGAGGGAGCCGTACCCGGCCACGCGACAAGACGGCCAGAAGGATAGCTATGTCGTGGCTCGTGTTGGTAATCTCCGGTTTGTTTGAGGCGGTGTGGGCGACCGCGCTCGACCGCTCGGCAGGCATGACGAAGCTCTGGCCCACTGTCATTTTCTTTGCGGGGCTCGCGGTGTCTATGGGCGGGCTCGCGTGGGCGCTTAAGTCGCTTCCGGTGGGAACTGCGTATGCCGTGTGGGTGGGCATCGGCGCGGTGGCGACGCTGGGCTACTCCTTCCTCACGGGTGCTGAGACGATGACCGCGGTGAAACTGCTGTTCGTGGCGATGATTGTGGGCGGAATTATCGGGCTGAAGGTCACCGGCTAGGCGGAACTAGAACGGCGCGGGCTCGTCCGGGTCGGGCTGCGGGGCCTCGTAAATTTCAACAATCTGGCCGTCGAGCTCGATCTTGAGGGCCTGGGCCTCGGCGCGGGAGCTGCGGCGACGGGCCTGGATGTTCTGGGAGACGGACTGGACCCAGTGCTTCTGCTTGGGCGAGAGCGGGCCCGAGGGCTCCGTGATTTCCCAGGTGCCGTCCTCGAAAAGGAAGACAAGATCTCCCGTTTCCGGGTGAGGGATGTAATAGAAACGCCCGTCCGTCTTCATATTGTGGTGGTGCTGGCAGAAGGAGAACAGGTTCGACGGGTGCGTGGGGCCACCGTCAGAAAAATCGACGCAATGATCCTTCTGGCACTTGTGTGCGGGGCGCTTACATCCAGGGAAGCGACACGTGCCGTCGCGGCCCTCGATGAATTTCGCCATGACGTCCGGTGTCTTGTACGAACAAGACTCCTCGACCTGGGACTCGTCGCGAACCACGGTGGGCGTTAGATTTTCTAACGTCGTGCCATAGCCCTCGATGAAGGTGGGCGCGAATTCCACGTCCGTCGCGCGGTACGTGTGGAGGATGACGTGCGCGGTGGGCTTGACGGCGCCAGTAAGCAGCGCCACGGCGGCATCGGCAAGCGGGACGCCGAGCTCCTTGGCCATCTCGCGGACCTGCTGGTCGATGATGGCGCGGGTTTCTTCCTCGACCTCGAGGGAGATGAATTCGGAATCGGAGCGGAAGCGGCGCTTCTTGTGCCCCTTGCGCATGGCGATGGTGTCATCGAGCGCCGTGATGATTTCGCGGACCCGGCGCACGATATTGGCGCGCGTGGGCAGATGTTGGTTGGCGCGCCGGGGCGTGAGGTAGTCGATGAGCGCCTGATCGACCTGGTCGTAGAGGAACTGCGGTGCGACGCCGAGGCGGTCGAGCGCCTTGTCAATGCCGATGAGACGATTGAAGTCGAGCAAGAAATACTTTGCCTGGAGGGCAGCCAGCTTGGGCAGCTCGCGCAGGCGGTAGAGGGCGGAGATGTAGTTATTGATTTCGGTGAGATCCTTGCCCGTGATGGCCTGAAGGCGGCGCAGGACGAGATCGATGTCGAGAGAGGGCTCCGGGAGATGCTTTTCCCAGAATGCGAATTCTTCGCGGCGCATGCGGGCGGCTTCGCGGGTCTCGGGGCAGTCGGGGTTGGTGGGAGCGTAGAAACGGGTGGGCGGGGTGGAAGTAGTGGTGGCGGTCGTCATGATTCGGCTCCGGGAGAGATATGAAGGAGGGGAACTAACGTACGAATGCCACTCTAAAATAGGGGGTCAACATGAACGCATGTATATGCGTTGAACAGCGGTTATGTGAAGTTCAGGTGGTCTGGCATGCGGGGGGCAGGAAGCGCAGGGATGTTCGGCATTTGGGGTGGTGGCGGCAGAGTAGGTTGCGGCAGGGTGGGCGGCGCAGGAAGCGGCGGCAGGGTCGGAGCGGGAGGTGGCGGCGGCAAGGTGGGGACGGTGGGCAGAGCAGGAAGTTCGGGCATGCGAGGGAGCGCGGGAGCCTTGGGTCGTGCGGGCTTCGGCGCAGGAGCCGGAGCCGGGGCGGGCGGAGGTGTCGAAAGGGCCGGCGCAGATATGCGGACCGGTGTAGACGTGGATGTGTGCGCGAGGGTGGGAGAGGGGGCATCGGAAAGCGTGGGCGGGGGTGTGGAAGGGCGCGGACGCAGGGGCGTGGGAGAAAGAGCGGGCGTCCATTCGGCGAAGACGGGCGTGGTGGTGTGGCGCGGTGCGAGCGACGGCGCAGGTGCAGCGCAGGCACACAAGGACAAGGTGAGAGCGGTAATGGCAGAAAAAGTGACGGTGCGTGTGAGCACGATACCCCCCCGGGTATGTGACAGTGTGTGACCCCAGATTAAGCGAGGTGAGGCGCGGTGGCAATATCAGACTTTTGTATGGCGCTTAAATAGTTACAATGATTCCCATGCCTAATATCTCCCAGTCCCAGCAGTGGTTCGAGCGTTCTTCCCAAGTCATCCCCGGCGGCGTGAATTCGCCGGTCCGCGCGTACGGTTCGGTGGGCGGTCAAGCCCGCGTTATCGCACGGGGCAAGGGCTCGCGCCTGTGGGACGTGGACGGTAACGAGTACGTCGATTTGGTGAGCTCCTACGGCCCCATGATTCACGGCAACGCACACCCGGAGATTATCGAGGCCGTGCAGAAGGCGGCCGTGGATGGCCTGTCCTTCGGCGCGCCCACGGAGGGCGAGGCTCTCCTCGCGGAGGCTATCGTCGAGCGCACCGCTGCGGAGAAGGTCCGTATGGTCAACTCCGGCACGGAGGCCACCATGTCCGCCGTGCGTCTGGCCCGCGGTTTTACGGGCCGTTCTAAAGTCCTCAAGTTTGATGGTTGCTACCACGGCCACGTGGACGCGCTGCTTGCCGCCGCGGGCTCCGGCGTTGCGACGTTCGCGCTCCCGGATTCCCCGGGCGTGACGGGTGCGACGGCGGCGGATACCATCGTCGTGCCCTACAACGATTTGGAGGCCGTGAAGAAGGCTTTTGCTGAGCATCCGGGCGAGATTGCCTGCATCATCGCGGAGGCCGCCGCCGGCAACATGGGCACTGTCGCTCCGGCTGAGGGCTTCAACGCGGCGCTCAAGGAGATTGCGCACGCGGACGGCGCGCTGCTCATCCTCGACGAGGTCATGACCGGTTTCCGTACCTCCTACAAGGGCTGGTACGGCGTGGATGGCGTTGCAGGTGACCTCGTCACCTTCGGAAAGGTCATCTCCGGCGGCCTGCCCGCCGCGGCCTTTGGCGGCCGCGCCGAGATCATGGATTACCTTTCGCCGCTGGGCCCCGTCTACCAGGCGGGCACCCTCTCCGGTAACCCCGTGGCGATGGCCTCTGGCCTCAAGTCGCTGGAGCTTGCCGATGCCCCCCTCTACGACCGCTTGGCTTCCCATGCGGACCGTCTCACCGGCATCCTGTCTGCTGCGTTGTCCGCCGAGGGCGTCGCGCACCATATCCAGCGCGCGTCCACGATGTTCTCCCTGCGCTTCGCGGAGGGCGAGGGTCACAACTTCGAGGAGATGAAGGCCGCGGAGACGTACCGCTTTGCCCCGTTCTTCCACGCGCTGCTGGAGAACGGCGTCTACGCTGCGCCGTCGCCGTTCGAGACGTGGTTTGTATCTGACGCGCTCACCGACGATGATTTTGAGGTAATCGAGAAGGCCGCCAGTGTGGCGGCGAAGGCCGCGGCCGCTGCGCAGCCGGCATCCTAAAAGGAGAACACACTATGTCGACGACCATCGTGCACTTGGTGCGCCACGGCGAGGTGCACAACCCGGAGAAGCTTCTCTACGGGCGCATTCCGGGCTACCATCTGTCCTCGCGCGGCTTCTCCCAGGCTGCGCGTACCGCGCAGTCCTTCCTGGGTCACGACGTGGAGCACTTGGTGGCCTCGCCTCTGCAGCGCACCCAGGAGACCGCGGGTGAGATCGCCAAGGTCGTGGGCCTCGACGTGGAGACGGACAAGGGCCTTATCGAGTCCGGCAACCAGTTTGAGGGCCTGCGCACCAAGGGCTGGAACTCGCAGCTGTGGAACCCCAAGCGCTGGCCGCTCATGCGCAACCCGCTGGAGCCGTCGTGGGGCGAGCACTTCGACGTCATCGCGGATCGCATGATGGCCGCCGTCGAGCGTGGCCGCGTCGCCGCCGAGGGCCACGAAGCCATTCTGGTGTCGCACCAGTTGCCCATCGTCATGGTGCAGCGCACTGTGCTGGGCAAGCGCCTGGCCCATGCCCCCTGGAATCGCGAATGCGAGCTCGCCTCCGTGACCTCGCTCGTGTTTAAGGGCTCCGAAATCACTGACATCTTCTACTCCGCACCGGCACATGAATTTTAAGATCGCTATCGCCGTTGTAGTCGCCGGCCTTACTTTGAGCGCCTGCACCTCGGACAACGCGGACCAAGCCGTCGCCCAGGGGGGAACCTTCGAGTTCATCTCGCCCGGCGGCCAGACCGTCATCGAGTATCCCGCGGAAGAGCGCAAGCCGCTGCAGGACTTCTCGGGCGAGTCCCTCCTGGAAGAAGGGAGGACGATTTCGCTCTCCGATTTCAAAGATGAGATCGTCGTGCTCAACTCGTGGGGCCAGTGGTGCGCGCCGTGCCGCTCCGAGTCGGATGACCTGCAGCGCGTCCAGGAGGAGTTGGACAAGCGTGGCACCGGCACCATCCTGGGCATTAACGTCCGCGACTACAACCCGGACATCTCGCGCGACTTCGTGAAGGATAACGGGATTACCTACCCGTCCATCTACGATCCGCCGTTCAAGACGGCCGCTGCGCTCGGCGGCGTGCCCACGTCCGTCGTGCCCACCACCATCGTGCTCGACAAGCAGCACCGTCCCGCCGCCGTCCTCCTCAAGGAGACGACGGACAAGGAGCTGCTCGAGATCATCGACAAACTGGAGCAGGAATAGATGGGCGAGGCTTTCGCTGATGCCGCGGCGAGCGGCCCACTGCTGCTGGGCCTGCTCGCCGCCGCCGCGGCCGGACTCGTGTCCTTCGCGTCGCCGTGCGTCGTGCCGCTCGTGCCGGGCTATATCTCATACCTCGCCTCCGTCGTCGGCGGCTCGGTGGAGTACGACGCGGCGGGCGTGCGCGTGTCGGGTCGTCGCGGCCGCGTGACGCTCGCGGCAATCCTCTTCGTGCTCGGGTTTACCGTGGTCTTCATGCTCGCGACGGTCTCCGTCTTCGGCGCGATCTCGGCGCTCCGGCTCAATGCTGACTCCTTGATGCGCGTGGGCGGCGTCATCACGATCCTCATGGGCATCGTCTTCATGGGCATCGTGCCGGTCCTGCAGAAGGACACGCGCATGGCGCCCAAGCGCTGGACCACGTGGCTGGGCGCGCCGCTCCTCGGTGGCGTCTTTGCCCTCGGCTGGACCCCGTGCCTGGGGCCGACGCTCACGGCCATCATTTCGGTGAGCGCTGGCACCGCGGGCATGACGGCGGTGCGGGGCACGTTCCTCATTGTTGCCTACTGCCTGGGCCTGGGACTGCCGTTTGTGCTCGTGGCCTTGGGCTCGGCTAAGGCAGTGCGCTCCGTCGACTGGTTGCGGCGCCATACCCACGCTATCCAGATCTTCGGCGGCGTGCTCATGATCCTCGTCGGCCTCTCCCTCGTGACGGGGCTGTGGGCAGAGTTTATTAACCTCATCCAGCAGTGGACTTTCAACTACGGCGCGACGCTTATCTAGCAGTCGCGTCTATGTAAGGAGACTTCGTGAAATATTTGCGCAAGGCGTGGCACTGGCTCACCAGTATGCGCACGGCACTGGCCCTGCTTTTCTTGCTCGCCGCCGCCGCCATTCCGGGGTCTCTGTTGCCACAGCGCTCGCTCAACGAGACGAACGTCAACGAGTACATTGCCTCCAACGGCAAGGTCGCGGAGATCTACGACAAGCTTCAGCTTTTCGATGTCTTCGAATCCGTGTGGTTCCAAGCCATCTACCTGTTGCTGGCCATTTCGCTTATCGGATGCATCATCCCGCGCTCATGGGATCACTACAAGGCGTGGCGTTCCAAGCCCACGCGTGCCCCGCGCTACCTGGAGAAGATGCCGCTGCATGCGGCCGCGACCTCGGAACGCTCCTTCGACGAGCTGCAGGCCTCCGCAAAGAAGATGCTGGGCAAGTGGCGTTTCACGGAGGTGCAGCCGGACGAGGATCGCGCCGGGGCGTATTCCATTTCCGCCGAGCGCGGCTACGCCCGCGAGCTGTTTAACCTCATCTTCCACATCGGTCTCGTGGCTATCCTTGCCGCGGTGGCGCTGGGCAAGTTCTTCTCCTACGAAGGCATGGTCATCGTCGTGACGCAGTCCGGCTCCTACGAGAACGCGACGAAGGTCGACCAGTCCACGGAGTTCTGCAATACCTCGACCTCGAACTTCGACTCCTTCCGTGCCGGAGCGCTTTTCGACGGCACAGGCCTCAACCCCTTCTGCTTCATCGCGCATGACTTCACCGCGAAGTACCTGTCCAATGGCCAGGCCGAGATGTTCACCTCGAATATCTCGTATGCCGTCTTCTGCTTGAAAAAAAAAAACGAGAATAAATANCAAGGACGAGTCTGAGTGGCAGGACTACCAGCTGCAGGTCAATCACCCGCTGCGCCTGTCCACGGACCGCGTCTACCTGCAGGGGCACGGCTACGCACCAACCGTGACCATCGAATGGCCGAATGGCGAAAAGCGCACGCAGACCATGCAGTTCCAGCCCACGGAGACGACCCGCTTCCTCTCTTCGGGCGCTATGCGCTTCGACCCGCCGGCGGGCATGTACCCGGACCTCTATGAGCGTCGCCAGAACCAGATCGCGCTGCAGGGCCTTTTTGCACCGACGGCCGAGTGGACCGGCGAGAACGGCAAGATGCTCGCCTCGGCATACCCGGCACTGACAGACCCGGCGCTCGCTATTGACATCTACCGCGGCGACGCGGGCCTCGACACAGGTGTCGCGCAGTCCATCTTCTCGCTCGACTCATCGCTCATGCACTCGGGTCAGCTCCAGAAAGTCGACCGCGTCAACCTCACACAGGGCGAGTCGGTCACGCTCGACGACGGCACGAAGCTCACCTTCGACGGCGCCTCCGAGTTCGCGAATTACCAGATTTCTCACAACCCGGCCCAGACACCGCTGCTCATTGCGGCGCTCGCCATGCTGCTCTCGCTCGTGGGCTCGCTCGTCATCAAGCGCCGCCGCGTGTGGGTGCGCCTGCGCCCGAACGATGATGGCACCACCCAAGTCGAGATGGGCGGTCTCGCGCGCACGGACCGCGCTGGCTGGTCCGAAGAATTCGACAAACTCTACCGCATCCTCATGGAGCTGCCGGACGCGGACGAGGTTGAAGAAGACGATATCTGGGTCGACGACTAGCGTCTTACCCCCGTATCCAGGTCATTAGCAGGATATAAAACTCCGTCAAAAGTTGGACTCGGTCGCCGGGGCGGGGTAGCCTGTGTAACCATGCTCGTCGATCAGAACCTGTCCAATTTCTCGGACTTATCGTTTAGGACTGCGCTGGTCCTTTACGTGATTTCTCTGTTCCTGTCCCTCTTTTACTACGTGCGCATCCAAGCCGTCATCGACGCACGGCGCGCCCTGAAGGCGGCGGTGCCCGCCGCGGGTCAGTCGGGCGGCGTTCTCCTTGAGGAACGCCCCAGCAACCTGCAAGAAAATGCGGAGAAGGCCGAGGCTACCGCGAACAAGATTGGTGGCATGCTGCAGTCGCTGCTGTGGATCGGCATTGCCGTCCACGTCGTCGCCATCGTGCTGCGCGGCCTGTCTGCGCACCGCTTCCCGTTCGGCAACCTCTACGAGTACGTCCTCATGGTCACCGCGGGCGTCATGATCGTCTCCTCCATCGCGCTGCAGCGCAAGGAGTGGCGCACCCTGTGGCCGTGGATCCTCGTCCCGGTCCTGGCACTCATGTTCTTCGGCGGCACGAAGCTCTACGCCGAGTCCGCCCCCGTCGTCCCGGCGCTGCGCTCCTACTGGCTGCCGGTGCACGTCACCGTCGTCTCCCTCGGCGCTGCCATCGGCCTCTTCTCTGGTCTGTCCTCGCTGCTGAGCATGCTGCGCAGCTGGCAGCCGAAGGGGAAGGAGCATGGCTTTATTGGGGGCATCGTCAAGCCGTTGCCCACCGCGACGAAGCTGGATACTCTCGCGTACCGTACCGCTGTCATTACGCTGCCCACGCTGGGCCTGGGTATCGTGCTCGGCGCCATCTGGGCCGAGGCCGCCTGGGGCCGCTACTGGGGTTGGGACCCGAAGGAAACCGTCTCCTTTGCGACGTGGGTTCTGTACGCCGCGTACCTCCACGCACGCGCTACTCCATCAATGCGGAAGGCTGCTCCGTGGATAAATATCGTGGCTATGGCTACGATGGTCTTTAACCTGTTCTTTATCAACATGGTCGTCTCCGGCCTGCATTCCTACGCGGGCCTGAACTAGCTTCTGCTTGAGTGAGGTTCCCCGTGTCTGAGGAAAGCCCGTTAAACCGTACGCGCAATAAACAAGGCAAGCCTGCTGGCGATAATCCGGCGTTGCTTGACCTTGGCGCGCAGCTCGCCGCGCGCCGCCGTGAACTGGGCATTTTGCAGCAACAGCTTGCCGATGCCGCCGGTATCTCCCGCTCCACCCTCCACACCATCGAGCATGGTGGCACGGGCGTGCGCTGGGAAAAAGTCGTGGCCGTTGCAGATGCGCTGGGCCTCGAGATGACCTTCACACAGCGCTAATCTTCAGCGCTATTTTTCGTCTTCGTTCTTCTTCTGCTCCCGTTCGCGTGCGCGGCGCTCCTTGAAGCGCTTCTTGTCGAGCTCCCACAAAAAGTTCTCATCATCGTCCGGCCCCTTGATCTGCGGGGTGGCCGGGCCTTGCACGTTTTTCCGGTTGTTGTTCCACGTGCCGGGGCCAAAGGCCTTCCAGACGAGGATGACGGCAACGACGATGAGGACGAGGAGGAGGATTCTACCCATGGGGGCCATTCTAGCTTTTCGGGTTTCGCGCGGGGCGCGTAGAATCATACGAATGATTGAGGAGAATACGAACCCCGAGCCGCCGGCACCG
The DNA here is from genome assembly GCF_900092335.1 of Corynebacterium phoceense. Classification (GTDB taxonomy): domain Bacteria; phylum Actinomycetota; class Actinomycetes; order Mycobacteriales; family Mycobacteriaceae; genus Corynebacterium; species Corynebacterium phoceense. The sequence continues at coordinate 476,579 of NZ_LT596207.1, read as the reverse complement.
GATCCGGAGCTGCGTAAGAAGTCGCGTCGCGCCATGGTGAAATACGGCCTGGCCCGCCTGGGACTCTTCCTCGTGCTCACGGTTATCATTCACGGCATCGTGCTGCTCGTGAACGCCCCCGTCATGTTGCTCATCTCGGCGATGCTTGCGCTCTTCCTTGCGCTGCCGCTGTCCATGCTCATGTTCACCAGGTGGCGCGTGGAGGCCACCGAATCGCTCGCCGCGTACTCCGCGCAGCGCAAGGCGCACAAGGCGTGGGTCGAACAGGAGCTCGCGGGCCGTTAAACCTGGCTTCCGCGTGGAACCCAAGCGTGGAGCCCAAGAGGGTGTCATTGAGATGGTGCATTGTGGTCCTTAGAAGATGAATTACACCTTCTCAGGTACACCTTTTACTTTCGCGGGCGCGACCGAACAGAAAAACTAACGTCCGAAGAGTGCGGCGATAATGAGCATGACCGGCAGCGCGCCGAAGGTCGTGATGAAGACGGTGTCGCGCGCGACAGTCTGGCCCGCTTGGAAGGTCGCCGCATAGTTGTAGACCTGCTGCGCCGTCGGTAGCGCGGCGAGGATCGTGGCCGCATAGACCGCGTCAGCGTCGAGGCCAACGAGGGTGGCTACGGCGAAGGCGATGGCGGGCATGCCAGCGAGCTTGAGACCAGAAGAGACGAGCACCTGGGTGCGCACGGTGGCATCGGAAAGCACACCGGAGGTCTTGAGCGAGGCGCCGAAGCTCATGAGGATCATGGGGATGGAGGCGCCGCCCAGCAGATGAATGGGTTCCGTAATGGGTTCGGGGACGTGGATGCCTGTGTAAGCGACGATGAAGCCGAGGATGCTCGCCACGACCATGGGGGAGAGCAGTCCGGTTTTCACCGCGCCGAGGAGCGACTTTCCGCCCAGCGCGCCCAGGATGATGGGCGTGAAGAGCACCATCTGGATAAAGACCATGGGGATGGCGTACGTCGAGTCGCCGAGGACGTAAATGGAGACCGGCAGGCCAATGTTGACCGAGTTGAAGTAGCTCGCGGCGGCGGCGCCGGAGGTGGCGTTGGCGAGGCCCTTGCGCCAGAAGAGCGCAAGGTAGAGCCCGGAGACGATGACGGTCGTCACGATGATAATGAGTGTGACCGGTGTGAAGACGTTCGCCGGATCGGAACGCGCGACGGAGTCAAAGAGAAGCGCCGGGGTCGCCGCGTAGAACGCCACGCGGTTGAACATGAGACGCTCTCGGTCGCTGGCAATGACCCCGCGCACGGCGAGGAACCAACCAATGAAGATGACCGCCAGGATGATGGCGAAGCCCGTGAGAACGCCCTGCATGCGCTAGATGAAAGCCACGGCGATTGCGGTGAGCAGTGCCCAGATGAGCATCGCGCGGCCAGCGAGGCCGAGGACCGGGATGAGCTGGGGGCCGCGGGCGCCACGGTTGACGGTGCGCACCGCCTGCAGCGCGAACGGGAAGTAGAGCAGGCCCGCGAGCGCTGCCCAGGAACCGAACGCAATGATGATCGTGTACACGGTGGGCAAGAGCAGCAGCGCGGTAAAGAGCAGGCGAGATTTCTGGTCGCCGAGGCGCACCGCGAGGGTGATCTTGCCGGCCTCGGTGTCCGAGGGGATGTCGCGGATATTGTTCGCCAGGTTTACTGCGGAGCTCATGCCGCCCACACCGATGGCGAGGAGCACGCCGGTCCAGGAGGTGGCGTGAGCCTGCGTGAACTGCGTGCCGAGGACGGCGACGAGGCCGAAGAAGACGAAGACGGCGACCTCGCCCAGTCCCATGTAGCCGTAGGGGTTCTTGCCGCCGGTGTAGAACCACGCGCCCGCGATACACAGGGCGCCGACGAGGATGAACCACCAGGCGTCCGCGGAGATAGACAGCGCGATACCCGCGAGTGCGGCGACGCCGAAGCAGGCGAAGGCCGCGTACTTGACGTGTTGCGGTTTCGCTAATCCGCCACCGATAAGGCGCTGCGGGCCGGTGCGGTCTTCGTCCGTGCCGCGGATGCCGTCCGAGTAGTCGTTCGCGTAGTTGACACCCACGATAAGAGCCCACGCAACGATGAGCGCGAGGAGCGCGCGGCCGATGTGGAATCCACCGAGTGCTGCGGCAGCGCCCGTGCCCGCGACGACGGGGGCGAAGGCGTTGGCCCATGTGTGTGGGCGGGCGCCTTCGAGCCAGTCATGAGCGGTCGCGGGATACTTCTGAGCGGGTGTGGTCATGGAACATATTGTGCCACGCGTGGGTGCGGGCTCTGAATGCAGGATCGCTAGACTGTTGTTCATGGATGAACACCTTCGGCTGGCGGACTTGCCCGAGCGCACCCAGGATTATCTCAAGGTCCTGTGGGATATTGCGGAGCATACCGGCGGGGACGCGGTGCCGCTGGGCGAACTGGCGCGGCGCACGGGGCAGAAGCTGCCCACGGCCTCGGAGGCGGTGAAGCGTCTGGCGGCGCAGCGGCTCGTCTATCACGAGCGCTACTCGGGCGTGCAGCTCACGGAGGAAGGCCGCCGCCTCGCGATGGGGATGGTGCGCCGCCACCGGCTGCTGGAGACCTTCCTCGTCACGACGCTGGGCTACACGTGGGACGAGGTCCACGAGGACGCGGACCAGCTCGAGCATGCGTGCTCGGATCTCTTCGTTGAGCGTCTCGACGCGCTGCTCGGCTCGCCCGCGCGCGACCCGCATGGCGATCCCATCCCAGATCCGGAGGGTCGCATCGAGGACCTGGGCACAGCCACGCTTGCCGATGCCCCCGTGGGCGCCACCGTCGCCATCGAGCGGGTCCGCGACGAGGACGCCGAGTTGCTGCGCTATCTCCAGGAACATGGGGTGCGCGTGGGCGAGAGCGTGACCGTTGAGGCGGTCGTCGCGGGACTCGTGCGGGTACGGGTCGGAGACGCCGTGATGCCGCTCGCGCTTGACGCGGCACGCGAGATTACGGTCTCGGGAATGTAGATTTTTTGCGGCTGCACGGTTCCTCGTGTGCCGCTTATACCTGCAGGTTATCCATGTTTGAAGTAGGGTGTTCAGCACGTTGAACTATGCGGTGGGGGTTAATAGAGGAAAATTGTTGGGAACCATTGGGGTTTCCCTGTCGACAACTGACACGTGATTTCAATAATTCATTTGTCGCCGAGGAGCTTCGGCGTTCTCAGAAGGCTCCACACTGTCGTGGGCGTCATCGTTGCGCCCTTTCTCATCGTTGCCGCGCTCACAGGCGTGCTCTATGCGCTCGCGCCGAGCCTGGAGAAGATCGTCTATGCCGACCTCACCCGGCCCTCGGGTGAAGCAGTTGTCTCGCTCGAGGACCAGGTCGAGGCAGCGCGCGAGGTGTATCCGGATCTCGCGCTCAACACCGTCCAGGTCATCCCGGGGGAGAACACTCGCGTGCTGTTTGCGGATGACGCGCTGCCCTCGAAGAGCTACACGCACGCGGTCTTCGTGGACCCGGCGACGGGTGAGGTGCGCGGCGAAAAGGTCCAGTACGGCAGCTCCCGTGCGCTGCCGCTGCGCGCGTGGCTATCCAATGGCCACCGCTCGCTGTGGCTCGGCGAGCCAGGCCGGCTCTACTCGGAGCTCGCCGCGAGCTGGATGGGCGCACTCACCATCGGCGGACTTGTGCTCTGGCTTGGCCGCCGGAAGCGCACTCGCGGCACGCTGCGCACGCATGCGTGGTTGGGTGCCCTGTGCTCTGCTGGATTTCTCTTCCTCACGGTGACGGGACTGACATGGTCCTCCGTGGCCGGCGGGAACATTGGCAAGCTACGCACACTGCTCCACTGGAAGGCGCCGCAGCTCTCGGCCTCGGCCAGCGAGCATGCTGGTCACGGTGCGGGTTCCATGGAGCACATGGACATGGGGCCGGATCTTGCGTCGCTTGATGGCGCCTATGACGTGGCGCGCGAGGCTGGGCTGCGCGGAATCCTCAACCTGCAGCCGAACGGTGCCGCGTGGAATATCACGGAGGCGCGCGCTCCCTTTGTCTTCCATAACGACGCCATCGCCGTGGTGGACGGCCACGTTGTGGAGCGTGTCAATTTCTCTGAGTGGCCGCTCGCGGCGAAGCTCACCGAGTGGCTTATCAATCTCCACATGGGCTTCCTCTTTGGACTGGTCAATCAGATTGTGCTGGCGCTTATCGCGCTCGCGCTGCTCGTCGTGAGCATTCTGGGCCTTGTCATGTGGTTCCGGAGGGGGCGGCGCTTCGCGGGCCCCCAGGGCTTCGGCAAGCTCTCGAAGCCGGCGCTGGTGACGCTCGTGCTGTGCCTGGTCATCTACGCCATTATCGCGCCGCTCTTTGGCATCTCGCTCGTGGTCTTCCTCGTCGTGGACGCCGTGTGGCGGGCTATTAGAGGCGCTGGCGCGACAGGAAGTTCCACACCTCCTGCGACGCGTCCGGCGTCCGATTCCACGTATGATTCTGTGAGTTCGTGATGAGCTGCAGTTCTTCCTTCGCACACGCGTAGACGTGGCGCTGGCCGCCGGGGATGTTCTCGATGCGTGGCGGGAACGCGCAGGCATTGCGCTTGATGTAGCTGCTCATGAGGTGGTCCACGTCGAGGAAGTGCGCGCCGTTGTGGCGGTAGCCGCCGTGATAGAACATCATCGTGTCGCCGGTGCCATGCATGATGAGGAACGGGATGGCCTCGTTCCGGCAATTCATGTTGACGGGGTCGTAGTAAGCGCCGCCCACGGCGGCCACGCCCGCGAAGACGTGGGGCAGGTGGCACGCGACGACCGCGGTCATGCCGCCGCCGTTGGAGTGACCCGTGGCGTAGATGCGCCGGCGGTCCACGTTGTAGGTGCGGTCGAGCTCATCGATGATTTGCGTGATGAACGCGAGGTCCTCGCCGGGTCGCACGACCGCGTAGGGCGCGCCCTCCCAGCCGTGGTTGATGGACTCGGGGTAGATGCGGATGGCCTCACGCGCTGCACCCGTCTCGTTGAGGCGTGAGTAGCGGCGGAAATTCTCCGGGCTATCGCGCCAGCCGTCGAAGCCGAAGATGACCGGGGCGGGGCGCGCCGGGTTATAGTGCGTGGGCATCTCGATGAGGTAGCGCCGCGTGCGGCCGGTGGATTGAGTGAAGACCTGGCCGCCGGTGCCGTTGATGAAGAACGGGGCGGGCTTCGCGTTACCCACGCGCGGGGCCGGCGCGGCAGGAAGCTGCGCCTGGGAACTTCCGGGGATGGCGCCGAGCTGCTCGTTGACCTGCGCGGTGAGGTCGGCGGCGGCTCGGTTGAGCTGGTTTGCCGTTTGGCTGCTCATGTGCTGCAGATCATCGAGGGGCGCGGCAGTGGCGATGGGGGTGGCGATTGGGGCGGCGAGGGAGAGGAGGCCGGTGAAGAGCATGGCTGTCTTCGCGCGGCCTCAGAAGTTAGCAAATTTCACTCCCGTAACCTTAGTAAAAGCTGTGGGTCGTGTCTACGCTTTCTGAAAAAGGGCGGTGACGGCGCGGCGGTCGACCTTGCCGGGGCCAGTGAGTGGCATCTCGGGCAGGCGTTTTACGTCCTTCGGCACCTGCCAGCGGGGCAGGTCGTCGAGGGCGATGAGGATGTCTGTACGGGAGGCCCAGCCGGTGTAGGCAGCGACGATCATCTGACCCAGGCGCTTATCGGGGATGCCCACGACGCAGGCGGCGTCGACGCCGGGGATGTGGAGGAGGAGCTGCTCGAGGGCCTCGGGGTGGAGTTTGAGCCCGCCCGAATTGATGATGTTGTCCAGGCGCCCGGTGACGGTGAGGGTGTCGCCGTTGAGGTAGCCAGCGTCGGAGGTGGCGAACCACCCGTCGTGGAAGGCATCGGAAGGCACATTGCGGTAGCCGTGCGCGATGGTGGGGCCGCCCAAGAGGATGCGACCGTCATCGTCGATCTGGATTTCCGTATCACGAAGTGAGACGCCATCGTAGACGCAGCCGCCGGCGGTCTCCGAGGAACCGTAGGTGGTGACGGGACGAATGCGCAGTTTGCGGGCGGATTCGAGGAGCTGAGGGGGCGTGGCGGCGCCGCCGACGAGGATGGCGTCGAATTCGCGCAGCGCGTCGATGCCTTGGAGGGAATCCATGGCCTTGGCGAGCTGCATGGGGGTCAGTCCCGTGTACATGCGGTCGCCTGTGGCGGCGAGCTCGGCTGCGGCCTTCGCGAAGGCGGGGACGTCGAAGCCGTGGCTGAGATCGAGACAGAGCGGCTCGACGCCGGCGACGAGCGAGCGGACGAGGACCTGGATCCCTGCGATGTGGTGGGCGGGCATGGCGAGCAGCCACTGGCCAGGGCCGCCGAGGCGCTCGTGGGTGGCATCGGCGCTCGCGACGAGGTTGGCGGCGGTAAGTTGTGCGCCCTTCGGCGTGCCCGTGGAGCCGGAGGTGGGGACGACGAGGGCGATGTCCTCGGCGATGGGTTCGCCGACTCGCATGTGGTTGCGCAGCAGCTCTGCCTTCGTCTTATCGTCGGCGGGGACGGGCACATAGGAATGTCGCCCCGCTATCGCTGTCTCCAGATCGTCCAGGATGGCCGACGGGTCGCGGAGACTAACAGATAGCGGGGCGAGAAGATGAGTCACGGTATGTAGGCTACCGCGAGCAGTAAGTGTTTAGGCGCGGGCGCGCGCCTTTGCGATGAACTGGTCAGCGGAGTGCATGCCAGGGCCCGCGGCGATGAGCATGAGGGCTGCGGCAAGAATCATGCCGACGAGCTCCCAGCCGCCGCCGTCGACGAAGATGCCGTTGCCGGCGTGGGCGATGGCCCAGGCGCCGATCATGTCGACGGCGACGAGGCCAGCAACCCAGCGGGTGAGCAGGCCGATGATGAGCAGGATGCCGCCGACGAGCTCGATGATGGCCGCGACCGGAGCGGCGATGCCCGGGGCCGGAACGCCCATGCCCTCGAAGGCGGTGGTGGTGCCCGCGATGGTCCACTCGGTGAACTTCTGCCAGCCGTGGGCAGCGAGGACGATGCCCACGATGAGACGAGCGGCGAGCATGACAAACGAGCTCGCGAGGTTCATGGTCGATACGGAAATGCCGGAATACTTCACGGGGAGTGACTTTAACCTTGAAGTAAGGGCAACGTCCAATCCTTGTGCGGGATTTTTACTTTAAAGATAAAGTGACTCGTGTCCCTATTGGTAGGGATTTCCCAGCTCATCGTCGTGATCAAAAGGGCGCTCGTCCGTGTCGCGGGCGTCGCGCAATCCTTTGATCATCCAGACGCGGGCGCCGATGATGCCGCAGAGGGCAACGACGGCGAAGGCGATGGCGAGATAAACCATGGCAGTCTGTGGAACCTGACTAGTAGTAATACGGGAACTCGTCCCAGTTCGGGTCGCGCTTCTCGAGGAAGGCGTTCTTGCCCTCGACGGCCTCGTCCGTCATGTAGGCCAGGCGGGTGGCCTCGCCGGCGAAGACCTGCTGGCCCATAAGTCCATCGTCGGTGAGGTTGAAGGCGAACTTGAGCATGCGCTGGGCGGTGGGGGACTTCATATTGATCTCGCGGCCCATCTGGATGGCGGCGTCTTCAAGGTCGGCGTGGTCGACGACCTCGTTGACGGCGCCCATCTCGTACATGCGCTGGGCGTCGTAGGTGCGGCCTAAGAAGAAGATCTCGCGGGCGTATTTCTGACCCACCATCTTTGCGAGGTAGGCGGAGCCGTAGCCGGCGTCGAAGGATCCCACGTCCGCGTCGGTTTGCTTGAAGCGGGCCTCCTGGCGCGAGGCGACCGTCATGTCGCAGACGACGTGGAGGGAGTGCCCGCCGCCCGCGGCCCAGCCGTTGACCACGGCGATGACAACCTTGGGCATGGTGCGGATAAGCCGCTGGACCTCCAGGATGTGGAGGCGGCCGCCCTCGACCTTCTCGCGGGCGGTATCGACGGTGTCCGCGGTCTCACCATCCGCGTAGCGGTAGCCCGAGCGGCCGCGAATACGCTGGTCGCCGCCGGAGCAGAAGGCCCAGCCGCCGTCTTTCACGGAGGGGCCGTTGCCGGTGAGCAGAACCGTGCCCACATCGGGGGTGCGGCGCGCGTGGTCGAGGACGTGGTAGAGCTCGTCCACGGTGTGCGGGCGGAAGGCATTGCGCACTTCCGGGCGGTCGAAGGCGATACGGACGATGCCGTCGGCGCGGCTCTCACCGATCAAGCGGTGATACGTGATGTCCGTGAGGTCCTCGAAGCCGGGGACCTTAGTCCACAATTCCGGCTTGAACGGGTTGTCCGTGCTGTAAGTTCTCTGCTCGCTCATGACTGACAAATCTAGTCGTTCGCAGCCGTGAGATCAGGAAAGCGAGGACACCCAGCCCCGCGTTGGTGACGGCCATGCCTGCGGACGTCGCCGCGTTGAGGTGATAGGCCAACCAGAATCCGCCCAGGGCACCCAGGATGCCAATCCCGCACGCGGTGGCGAGCATGGTCATCACGCGCGTGGTGAGCAGGCGTGCGGCACACGCAGGAATGACCATGAGTGCGATGACGAGCATGGCGCCGGCGGCCTGAAAGGCGGCCGTCGCGGTGAGTGAGACGAGCGCCATGAAGGCGACGTGGAGTCCGCGAGTGCGCAGGCCTGCGCTGTGTGCGAAGGCGGGATCGAAGGTGCTGGTTGTAAGCCGCGGGAGGGCAACGGCACAAAAAGTGACGTTGAGAATCGCGATGATGGCCATGACGAGCGCGTAGCCCGGATGCGTGAGCGCGACGAGGTTGAGATCGCCCACCAGGACCGCATGCACGTCGAGGTGGACGTGGCTCATGCGCGTGGAGATGAGGATGACGCCGGCGGCAAAGAGCGCCGGGAAGATAAGGCCCAGCGGGGCATCGCCCGCAAGCAGGCCGGAGCGTCCCAGCCATTCCGTACCGAGGGCGACGGCTAAGCCTGCCGATGCCGCCGTCACGAGCAGGACTGGCGAGTCAATGTCCGCAGTAAACAGGTAGCCCACGGCGATGCCGGGCAGGACCGCGTGGCCGATGCCGTCGATGACCATGGATTCGCGCTTGAGTACGACGAAGACGCCGGGCAGCGCGCAGGCGAGAGCCGTGGCAACGGCGAGGAGGCAGGCGGCAAGTGCGAGACTCATGCGATCACCGCCCGGCGGCGCGGGGAGACGGCGAGCGACACGGCGACAACGGCCGCCTGCACGAGGACGATGGTGGGGCCGGTGGGAATGGCGAAGTGGATTGACAGTGCAGTTCCTAGGACGGCGCAGGCGGCGCCGAGAAAGGAGGCGAGACCTATGAAGGTGGGGAGGCGGTGGATCCACTGACGGGCCGCGGCGGCGGGGCTCACGACGACGGCGACCATGAGGACGACGCCCACGACCTTGACGCCGAGGACGGTGATGACCGTGATGGCGACGAAGGCGAGTGTGTTGATGATTCTTGTACGCGTGCCGGTGACGCGGGCGAAGGCGGGATCGAAAATCATGACGGAGTGATGGTTGTGCACGACGGCAAGCACGACGAGGATGCCCACGCCGATGACGAGGGAGGTAACGACGTCGGCGCGGGTGAGCGTCGAGGCGTTGCCGAGTAAGAAGTCCTGGATGCCAGCCTTGCCCGGCAACGGCGTGCGCGAGACGTACTGCAGGATGAGCATGCCCACGGAGAAGAACGTGGTGAGCACAGCGGCCATGACGGCATCCTGTTTCAAGGGGGTGACCTTGGGGAGGGTGTGGATGGCGGCGACGGCGAGCAGTCCGGTGGCCACGGCGCCGCACACGAGGACTCCGACAGTGCGGCCGTTCATGCCAAGCGCGGTCGCCGTGACAAAGGCGATGAGGAGGCCGGGCAGGCTGGAGTGGGAGACGGCATCGGCAAGCAAGGATTGCCGGCGCAGATAGACCAGCGGGCCGAGCGCCCCGGCGCACGCACCGATGGTGACGGTGCCCGCGAGCGCCTGCTGGTAGGTGTAGTTGGTGAAGAGCTCGGTGAGGATCATGGCAGACTAAACAACTCAGAGATGGCGGACTCGGTGAGCGTGGTCTCAGTGGGGCCCGCGGCGAGGATTTTGCGATTCGCCACGAGGACGACGTCATCGCAGAGCTCGGCGACCTCGGCGAGGTCGTGGTGGACGAGGATGATGGTCGTGCCCTGGTCTCGCAGCTCCCGGAGGATTGTTGTGATCGTGGCCTGGCTCTGTTGGTCGACGCCGGCGAAGGGCTCGTCGAGGATGAGGATGTCCGGCTCACATGCGAGGGTGCGCGCAAGCAGCGTGCGCTGGCGCTGGCCCCCGGACAGGGCGCTGATGGGATCGTTGCGCTTGTCAGCTAGGCCGACGCGTTCGAGCATGTGCTCCGCGATCTGCTTGTCGTTGCGGCTCGGCCACTGCCACCAGCGTAGGTGGGGCGTGCGGCCCATGAGCGCGACGTCAATAAGCGTGGCGGGGAAGTCCCAATCGATATCTGCATGTTGCGGCATATAGCCCACGGTGCCGTCTATGTCGATTTGCGCGCCGGGAGCGGGTAGCAGGCCCACCGCCGCCTTGATGAGAGTGGACTTACCAGCGCCATTGGCGCCAATGAGCCCCGTCATCGCTCCAGTGCGAAAGGTAATGGCTACATCCTCGAGCACCGGTGTGTACCCGTAGGCGACGGTGAGACCTGCAAGTCTTATCACTTGGTGAGCGCCTCCGCGACGGCGTGAGCGTTGTGCTCAAAGGCGCCCAAGTAGGTGTCATTCGGGGCGTCGGGGCCCAGCGTGTCCGCGAACAGCTCTTCCGAGGAGACCGTGACGTTCCAGCCGCGGGCGTGCACGGCCTCCTTGAGGGAGGTCACCGCCTGCGGGTTCGCCAGGTTGTCCTGGAAGATGACGGGGATCTTCTTCTCCGCGATGGTATCGGCGAGCTCCGAGATTTCCGTCGGGGACTTCGCAGCCTCGGAGGTCACGAAGTCCGTCGCGTGAATCTCGAAGTCGAAGGTCTTACCGAAGTAGTTGAAGGCGTCGTGGCCGGTGATGAGGACGCGGGGCGTGGCGTTTTCCAGCTCGGCACGCGCCTTGTCCTCGGCGGCCTGAATCTGCTTCTCATAGTCATCCGCGGCCTGGACGTAGGCGGCGGCGTTGTCCTTATCGACCTCGCCGAGCTTGGCGCCCAGCGCGTCGACGACCTGGGTCCACAGCTCCGGGCTGTTCCAGATGTGCGGATCGTAGAGCTTCTCGCCGTCCGCGCTGCGCTCCGGCCAGGGCAGCAGACCCGCCTGGTCCACCTTGTCGCCGACCGCGATCTGCTTGTCGCCCAGCGACTCGAGTTGGTCGATCATCTGTGCCTCGAGGTGCAGGCCGTTCCACACGACGAGGTCCGCGGACTGCATGGCCTCGATGTCTTTCGTCGTGGGTTGGTACGTGTGCGGGTCGCCGCCCGGGCCGACCATCGTGGTGATCTCGGCGTCCGGCGCGATGTTGTGCACGGCGTCAGCCAGGTAGCCCGTCGTGGCAAAAACGGTGAGGTGGTCCTTCGGTTTGTCGGCGCTCGCATCGCTCGAACACGCGCTCAAGGCCAGCGCGGCGGCGCACAGGGTGACGAGCGCAGGAATGCGTTTCACGTGCGTATCTCTCATTTCTCTAAAATTGAAGTAAAGAGTTCAATCTGTTGAACATTGAAAAATGTACATACTCCCGACACTTATTGCAAGTGATTGTGATTTAGACCCCGTGAGTATGCGAAAAGCGGGGACGCGTCATCGCGTCCCCGCTGTTTTGAACGTGTAGTCCCCTTGCCCAACCCTCGTCCACGTTCCCTCATCCCAGCGCGGTGGTGGTGATATGTGAGCGGTGCGCGGGGTTGTTACCCGCTTGTGCTCCTGTGACATGTGCGGCGGACTGCGCAATACGGTGGGAAGACTTGAACTTCCCAGCCTGCTCCGCTACCAGGCTGCCAACAGAATCCTTGGGTTTTCTCGTCCAAGGCCGAGGTGCGCTCGCTGATGTGGGGTGGCGTGGACTACCAACTACGTTTAGACGACTTCGGTGCTCCAGTTCTTCTGCTGAATCTTTGTGTCGAGCTCCCGGTAGGCCTTGGAGACTTCGTCGATCTTCTTTCGCAACGCCGCGACGTCGAGGGTGGAGACGAACTTAATCTCGCTGCGGGAGAACCGGTCTTGGCGCGCGGCGGCGGCTTCGGCGGCATCGGCAAGCAGGCGGCGACGCCGGATGAGTCCGTCGCGGTCCGCGAGCGCCGCGGTGAGGTTGCGCTCAGCGTCGAACGCGGTGGCCGAGTTTGTTGCGTTGATTGCTTTGACCAGCTCGTCGATGCGGTCCACGAGGTGTTCCGCCTCCGCGAGGAGCTCTGCCGGATCCTCGTCCGGGGTATCGCCCTCTTGGACGCGGGCCACGGCGACGATGCGTGAGCGTAGTTCGTCGAGGCGGGCCTGGGCTTCGGCGCGCTCGGCGAGGGCTTCAGCTAACAACATGGTGAGTTCCTTTCCTTTCTCCCTCGCTTGTGGTCTGTGGGGAGCGTATCGTTACACACGATTATCCAATAAACATGAACGCGAAGAGCGTGTTGAGGATGGTCGCGGTGATCATCGGTACAGAAGTGCGCTTGACCAGGCGAATGGGGTTGACCTTGATGGCGCCGGAGACGATAAGGACCGCGGCGTTGACCGGGGAGACCTGGCGCATGAGGTTGGAGGTGCCCCAAATCGCGGTGAGCATCTGCGGCGCGTGAATGGACGTCTCGGCTGCGAGGCCAGGGACGACCTCAGAGAAGGCGAAGTACGGAGCGGTGCCGGAGCCGGTGAGCGCGGACATCGCGGCGGTCGCGGCGACGAAGATGAGCACGATAATGACGGCGGCGCCGGACGAACCCTTGGTGGCGTCGATGAGCATGTCGATGACGCCCATTTGGGTAATGCCCTCGACGAGGACTGCGGCGGCCACAAGGAGGGCGACTACGCCGGCTGCGCCTTCGCCCATTCCCTTGAAGAAGGACTTGGTGGAGTCCATGGCGGTCTCGATGGAGCGGCCGCGGATAGCCTCGATGATCATCGCAATGAAGAGGGAGACGACCGTGACAGGCAGGATGTCAGCCTCGAAGGGGATGACGCCGGTGCGATTGAGAATGGCCGAGATGATGATAAGTAGCAGCGGGAGCAGAGGCAGGACAGCGTAGAAACCCGGCAGTCCGGCGGCGCGCTCGATGGCTTCGCGGGCAGTGCGTTCGGATTCGCTCTCCTCGGTGGTTTCTCCGGCGTGTTCTTCCATGTAGTGCTTGCGGTCCGACTTGTCGCAGCGGTGTTGCCACCACATGTGGACGAACGCGGTAATGAGCAGGGTGGGCACGGTGGCGCGGGCGACGGAGCCGTAGACGAATTCGGTGACGGACATGTCCGTGAGATCCGCGCCTTGAATGAGACCAGCCTCGAGCGGCGTCGGCATGATGGTCGAGGAGGTCACGACGATGGCGGCGACGGTGAGCGGCGTGAGCCCTGCGGCGATGAGCGCCGGCAGAAGTGTCGCCACAAGGAGCAGGGAAAGCGCTGCGGCGGACGGGATGACGAGTGAGAGCAGCGAGCCAATGACGAAGCCGACGGGCACCAACCAATAGGAGCCATTAAAGCGCTTGAGCGGCGAGGAGAGCACGACGACGGTCTTCGCGTCCGCGCCGATGTGACGCATGTAGGACACGAAGCCGAAGAGCACCATAATCGCCATGCCGATGCCGCTGAAACGAGCCTTGAACAGGGCGTCGACCACGAGGAGCTGGTCGTAGAAGGCGTTGCCGGTGGCTTCGATTTCGGTGGTGCGCATGTCTGCGCGGCCGGTGAGTGCGGCGAGCATGAGGAGGGCGACGCCTACTCCGAAGATGGCGGCGGCCGCATGAACCTTTTTATAGATGAGCCACACGACGGCCGCGATGGCCGCGAGGGCGATGATGAGATAGAGCACGGTAAGTCAATTCCTTCACTGGTACGAAGAGCTGCCGCCTGGCATGCGCTGCTGGCGGTGGGGCTCCGAGGAGCGATAGAAGGCTAACCGCGGTTGTTATAACCTTTCCTGGTTAGGTTATCACCCTGTGTGGACCAGTCGCACCTCGTGGGATGCATTATTCTGGGCCGTATGCAGATTAACGTTGACGACGTCCTTGACCGCGCGCGCGTGGTTGCCCTTCCGCTGGCCGTACAATTCCGCGGCGTGACCACCCGCGAGGCTCTCCTCATCGAGGGGCCCGCCGGCTGGGGCGAGTTTGCGCCCTTCCTCGAATACGGCCCCGAAGAGTCCGCGCACTGGCTGGCCGCTGGCCTCGAGGCCGCGTACGAGGGCTTCCCTTCGCCCGTCCGCTCCGAGGTCGAGGTCAACGGAACCATTCCGGCCGTGCCGGCGGAGATGGTGCCCGAGGTCATGCAGCGCTATCCGGGCTGCCGCACCTTCAAAATCAAGGTTGCCGAGCCGGGCCAGACGCTCGCGGACGACGTCGCGCGCGTTCAGGCCGTGCGCGAGGCAGTCCACGACATGGGCCGCGTTCCCGTCCTGCGCGTGGACGCCAACGGCGGCTGGAGCGTCGACGAGGCCATCGAGGCCGCCAAGGCGCTCATGCCGCTTGACTACATGGAGCAGCCCTGCCGCACCGCCGAGGAACTCGCCGAGGTCCGCTCGCGCCTCATGCGCTCTGGGCTTTTTGTGCGCGTTGCTGCCGATGAATCCATTCGCAAGGTCGCAGACCCCTACCGCGTTGCCGAACTTCAAGCTGCCGATGTCGCCGTGGTCAAGGCCGCGCCCCTCGGCGGGGTTAAGCGACTGTTGCAGATCGCCCACGACTTGCGTGCACACCATATGGACATCACGGTGGCCTCGGCGCTCGACACGTCGGTGGGAATCTCCATGGGCCTCGCTGCCGTGGCCGCGCTCCCCAAGATCCTCGACGATGAAGACATCGACGTCACCCCGGCCGCCGCCGGCCTGGCCACCGGCTCGCTCTTTATCGAGGACGTCTGTCCGCCGCGCGAGCTCGTGGACGGCTTCCTGCGCGTGGAGCACCCCGCGCCGTCGGAGGACCGCCTCACTGAGTTGGCCGCCTCTGCTGAGCGTCGCGACTGGTGGTTCAACCGTGTCCGCGAGAGCTGGCAGTATCTCTAGAAGCTTGTGCCAAAACTAATCCCCTCGTGGAATTGCCAGGCCGGACTCTTCAACGTCCCCGGGACCGGCGAGTGCGGGCGCAGTGTGGTGCGGTGTGCAACGGTCTCCTTGATAACGTCGCGCACTAACTCGAAGTGATAGTTCGTGCATGTATCGGTGAATTTCAGAGGCGCCCAGCCGAGCTGCACGGCCTGAATGGATTTCCACAGGCCGATATAAAAGGTGTCATTGTTGTTGTGCGGCAAGTGATAATGCAGCGAATCCCAGTCGATGACGACGCGGGCTGCGGGGAAGGCGAGGTCCCAGTAATAGGCCTCGAGCTTGAAATTGGGCACAGGCTCGAGGCCAGCCTTGCGCAAGTGAAACAGCATTGTGCGTTCCCACTTGGAGGCGGTGCCCACGCCTGCCTTAAACGCAAGTCCTCGAATGGCGCTGGGGCGCTTTAGTTGGGCTAAATCTGCTTCGAGACGCTCACCGCCGCGGACGCCTGTGTAGTGATTGAGCAGGAGATTTCCCGGATTCTCGAGCTTCTCATGGGCGAGCGCGTCAGAGAGGGCTTGCGCGACGTTGACTGTCCTTATGTCGTTGATGGATCTGCTTGGGGCCTCGGAGCGGATGAGGCGGATGTGTGAATTCGCCAATGGCGTTCTGATGTGCGGCACGCGCAGGAAGACGGGGCGAGATTCTTCCGTCAAGTCATGGAGGGCCAGGGCGTTGAGACCGGTGACCGCGCCTTCGGGATACAGACTCGCGATGTCGGCGAGGCTTCCCGTAGTTGAGTAGATACCGGCCTTGAGTTTAATGAGTCGGCCATCGGCTACCGCCTTGTTCTGGCGAGTCTTGGTTGTACCGAGCTCTCGGAGTTGTCGCGTCGTGTAGATCGTCATGACCTATTGGACTGAGCCAGCAGCGTGGAGGTTCCACGCGCATGCCGAAACCCCACCCGAACTCACGGATTCTGTACAGCAATCCACAGTACGGGTGGGGTGTGGTGTGGGGTTGGCGCCCAGAGCCGACCCAAACTCTCGGTACCTGTACGAAATTTCCATGTTTGGGTGGGGTGTGGGCTTTAGCTATCGCGGGGGAGTGGGAGGTCAGCACATCTCTCGGTCCTAGGCTAAGTGGCTAGTTCACACTAGGACGGTCAGTCTGTCAATAACGGAAGACTCGACGCTTTACATATTTATGCATGCTTTTAAGGGGGATGACTTTTCAGCCGACTCACAGGTTGACCGTGTACCTCTTTATACATGCCTACTAACACCCCCAATAATGGCCGGAACGAGCGGATGAGCGACGAGACTCAGCAGTTCGAGCGTCCGCGCCAGGTCTTCCCGGAAGACGAGACGCGTGTGCAGCCAGCGCAGCCGCAGTATCAGAACTATCAGTACCAGCAGCCAGCACCGCAACCGGCACCCCAACCGGCGTCCCAGCAGGCACCACGGCAAGAGCCGCCGCGCTCCTATGACGTGCCGGAGGAGCGCTCCTCGGGAAGTGGCTTGACGGGCATTCTCGTCGGCCTGCTCGTGTTGGCGCTCATCGCGCTCGCGGCGTTGGCCTATATGTATACGCGCGCCGCAAACCAGGAGCCGCCTGCTCCGGAGACCATTACGCAGACGGCCACGGCGACGGTGACGGACACCCCGAGCCCCGTCACGCAGACCCAGACGGAGACCGTCACCGAGACAGTGACGGAGACGCCGGATCTCACCCGGGAGCTGCCTACCTCGTTGCCCAGCGACTTGGGCGAGGGCGCTGATAACGTCGACGATCTTCTTAACGAGATCTTTGGCGGCAATAACGGCAACGGCCGCGGCGGAAATTAGGGCACGGGCTAGACTGGGCTGCTATGGACCAGACCGCACAGACCGAATCCATTGAGCTGGCGCAGGCCGTCGCCGCGCAGCTCGCGCGCCACTGTACTGACGTTGTCATTTGCCCAGGCTCGCGCAACGCGCCGCTCAACTTGGCGCTGCTCGCCCGCCCGGATCTCAAGGTGCACACGCGCATCGATGAGCGCTCCGCCGCGTTCCTCGCGTTGGGCCTGGCGCGAGTGCAGCGCCGCCACGTCGCGGTCGTCATGACCTCAGGCACGGCCGTGGCCAACGCGTTGCCGGCGCTGGTCGAGGCGCGCCACTCGCACACCCCGCTCGCGGTGGTCTCTGCGGATCGCCCGGAGCGCCTCGTGGGCACGGGTGCCTCGCAAACCATCGAGCAGCAGGGCATCTTTAGCAACTTCGCGGACACGACGCAGGTCGCGTCGCCGGAGGATATTCCGGCGATGGCGCAGCGCTTTACCCAGGACTTTGCGGTGCATATCAATGTCGCGCTCGACGTGCCGCTCGTGGGCACGGAGCTTCCCTCTACGCCGGATGATCGAACCCTGCGCCGCGCGCCGTCCGTCCGCTTCGTGGACCACGGCGAGGTCGAGCTCGACCTCACCCGCAATACGTTGGTCATCGCGGGCGACGAGGCCTGGGACGTCGAGGGCCTTGAAGACGTGCCCACCATCGCAGAGCCCACGGCGCCCGCGCCGTACCATCCGGTGCACCCGCTCGCGGCGAGCATCTTCCGCAAGGACCACGTGAGTGCGAACGACTATGTGGTCAATACGCGTGTCGAGCAGGTCATCGTTGTCGGCCATCCGACGCTGCACCGCGGGGTGCTGGCGCTCCTCAGCGATCCCGATATCGAGTTCGTGACGCTCTCGCGCACGGCGGACTTCACGAACCCGCGCGGCGAGGCCGCCCGGAAGGGTACCCGCGTCAAGGTGAGCGGCGAGCCCACGCGCGACTGGATGAAGGTCTGCGAGGGCGCGGCCGAGATGGGCGGCGCCGCGGTGCGCGAAGTCCTAGAAAATAAGGACTATGGATTTACCGGCCTGCACGTGGCGGCCGCCGTGGCGGATACACTCGCCGTGGGTGACGCGCTCGTCCTCGGCGCCTCGAATCCGGTGCGCGACGCCAGCTTCGTGGGTCTTCCTTTCGACGGCGTGGAGACCTACTCGCCGCGCGGCGCCGCTGGCATCGACGGCACGGTGGCCCAGTCCATCGGCGTGGCGCTGGCCACCCAGTCCCGCGAGGCCACGGAGATTCGCGCGCCGCGCACCGTCGCGCTCATGGGGGACATCACGTTCCTCCACGACGCTTCTGCTCTGCTCATCTCGCCGGGTGACCCGCGCCCGGAGAACCTCACCATCGTTGTCGCGGACGATAACGGTGGCGGCATCTTCGAGACCCTGGAAATCGGACAGGAATCCCTGCGCCCTGCCTTCGAGCGGGCTTTTGGAACGCCGCAGGAGGTGGGCATCGGCCAGCTGTGCGAGGCCTACGGCGCAGACTACCGTGAGGCGAACTCGGCGCAGGAGCTGCTCGACCTGCTCGCGGAGCTCAAGGAAACTTCGACGGGGATTACCGTTGTGGACGCCCACACGACGCGCGGCACGCGCCGGGCGCTTCATGCCGAGCTCGCCGCGAAGACCAGTGTCTAGGAGGCGCGTACGGCAGGTGCTGCTCGCGGTCTACGCGGTGGCACTCCTGGGAGCCTTTGCCATGGTCGCAGGCCCCTTCATGAATGACCGCTCCATTGCGGTGGAGCCGGGCCGAGCGCTGGCGACGGTGACGAACGTGGGCTGGCTGCGCACCTCGGTCGACTTCCAGGACTCGCAGGGTCTTTACCATTCGCCGCCGACGGGACTCATCTATCCCACGGGCCTGGGCGAGGGCCAAAAGGTCTGGGTGACGTATAAGCTGTCGAATCCGGACCTGGTCAAGGTGGAAGGGCGCGAATGGACGCTGTCTATCATCCCGGCGCTCTCCGTCGCCGTGGTAGCGAGCCTCATTTTTGGGCTAGCCTGGCGGGGAACGAGCCTGAAAAAGAATTAATGTTGAGTTCACCCACTGGTTTCTTCGACGTGTAAAGGTATAACACATGCGTGTCGCCATTGTTGCTGAATCTTTCTTGCCCAACGTCAACGGAGTAACCAACTCTGTGCTGCGCGTCCTGGAGCACCTGCATGCGGAGGGACACGAGGCCATCGTTGTGGCGCCGGGCGCGCGCGAGGGTCAGGAAGAAATCCCGGATTACCTGGGCTTTCCCATCCATCGCGTGCCCACGGTGAAGGTTCCGCTCGTAGATTCCCTGCCGGTGGGCGTGCCCACCTCCGCCGTGGATGGCGCCATTCGTGACTTTCAGCCGGACATCATTCACCTGGCCAGCCCGTTCGTGCTCGGCGCGGCCGGCGCCTTCGTCGCGCGTCAGCAGCGCATCCCGGCCGTGGCGCTCTACCAAACGGACGTGGCCGGCTTCGCCACGAAGTACCACGCCTCCGCACTGGCCCACGGCGTGTGGGAGTGGCTGCGCACCATCCACAATTCCTGCCAGATGACGCTTGCGCCGTCCTCGCCCACCATCGCGGACCTGGAAGAACATAACATCAAGAACGTGCGCCACTGGGGCCGCGGCGTGGACGCGGTGCGTTTCCATCCCTTCAAGCGCTCGGAAGAACTGCGCCGCCAGTGGGATCCCACGGGCTCGAAGAAGATTGTGGGCTTCGTTGGTCGCCTCGCCGCGGAGAAGGGCGTGCACCGCTTGGCCGGGCTCGATGAGCGTTCCGATATTCAGGTCGTCATCGTCGGCGATGGTCCCGAGCGCCCGCTCCTCGAGGCCCAGCTGCCGCACGCGATCTTCCTCGGCGCACTCGGCGGCGAGGAGCTCGCGCATGCGTACGCCTCGCTCGATATCTTCGTTCATGCTGGCGAGTTCGAGACCTTCTGTCAGGCCATCCAGGAGGCGCAGGCCTCGGGCGTGCCCACCATCGGCCCGCGCGCTGGCGGCCCTATTGATTTGATTGAGGAAGGCTACAACGGCCTGCTCCTCGACGTCGACACCTTCGTCGAGGATCTGCCCGGCGCCGTGGACGCGCTGCTTAACCCGGAGATCCACGCGGAACTGCGCGAGAACGCCCGCGCCTCCATTGCGAATAAGACGTGGGACGCGCTGTGCCGCCAGCTCCTGGACTCCTACGAGGAAGTCCTTGAGGACACGCGCCGCGTGCCGCTGACCATCATCGGCCAGCGCCCGGAGCTGCCGCGCTGGGCCGCCCGCGCTCTGGGCGCGCGCGTGGCATAGACTGGTTTTCCGTGGCGAAATTTAACCTCAAGGCAGATCTCGACAAAGACCCCGCAGACGTGGCGAAGATGTTCGATGGCGTGGGCAAGAACTACGACATCACCAACACCGTCCTCTCCTTCGGACAGGACCGCCTGTGGCGTAAGCGCACGCGTGAGCGTCTCGGCCTGCAGCCAGGGGAGAAGGTCCTCGATCTTGCCGCTGGCACCGCTGTGTCTACGGTGGAGCTGGCCAAGTCTGGCGCCTGGTGTGTGGCCTGCGATTTCTCGCGCGGCATGCTCGCGGCGGGCAAGGACCGTAACGTGCCCAAGGTCGCGGGTGACGGCATGCAGCTGCCCTTCGCGGACAACACGTTTGACGCCGTGACCATCTCTTATGGACTGCGCAATATTCACGACTTCGAGCTCGGCCTGCGTGAGATGGCTCGCGTAACCAAGCCCGGTGGCCGCCTGGCCGTGGCGGAGTTCTCCAAGCCCGTCATTCCGGTCTTTGGCACGGTGTACAAGGAATACCTTATGCGCCTGCTCCCGCCGGTCGCGCGCCTCGTGTCCTCGAATCCGGACGCGTACGTCTACCTCGCCGAGTCGATCCGCGCTTGGCCGGAACAGAAGGAACTCGCCGCTGCCATTAACCGCAACGGTTGGACGGGTGCCAATTGGCAGAACCTCACCGGCGGCATCGTGGCGTTGCACAGCGCGGTCAAACCGGCGTAGTTCCGGCAGTTCACGACAACGAAGCCCTCAGATCCACGCGGATCTGAGGGCTTGTTTGATGTGAAATCCCTTAAGACCACAGTGGGGTGTCACGGCGCGCCCACGCCACGCCGTGACCCGCCAGTTTCCAGGCGCGCGCGATGAGATCGCGGTCCTCGTCCGTGATGAGGTTGCCCATGAGCCGCGCCGCAGCGGGCATGAGCATGCGGCCCACGGGTCCGCGCAGGGCGACAGGGCCCGCGACGGGGAGGAACTGCGGGTACGTGAGCAGCCGTGCGGCGGTGCGGGCGAGCACGAAAGCCTCGCCGTAGGCAGCGCGCAGGCGGTCCGGCCACACGAGCGTGAAGTCCTTTCCTCCCAAAAGGGAGACGGCCATGGCGGCGGTCTCCAGCCCGTAGTCGATGCCCTCGCCGTTGAGTGGGTTGACGCACGCGGCGGCGTCGCCGATGAGCATCCAGTTCGCACCCGCGACGGTGCTTACGGCACCGCCCATGGGCAACGCTGCCGATGCCACCTTTTCTACCGGTCCCAGACCCCACTCGGCGCGCTGTTGCGCGGCGTAGGTCTCCAGGAGCTTCTTGGTGTTGATCTTCGCGGGGCGGGACTTTGTGGACAGCGCGCCTAAGCCGATATTGACTTGGCCGAGCTCCGCGCCCAGCGGGAAGATCCAGCCGTAGCCGGGCTGGACTACGCCGTCGGCGTCCTTGAGCTCGACGTGCGAGTGCATCCAGCCCTCGCTGGCGCGAGGGGAAGAGGAATACGAGCGCGCCGCGATGCCGTACACCTCGTCTTTGTGCCACGTGCGGCCGAGCTGCTTGCCGAAGGTGGAGCGCACGCCGTCGGCGACGATGATCCAGCGGGCTTTCATGGTGTCCGTGGCGCCCGACCCATCAACGACAGAAAAACTGACGATCCGGTTTCCGGCCAGCTCAGGCGCGGTGGCCGTGCCGTGGATCAGTGTTGCTCCGGCGGCGACGGCCTCACGTACGAGGAGCGCGTCGAACTCGTGACGGGGAAGCGCAGTGCCCTCGTTCGTCGGGTACGTGTCGGGCCAGGGCGCCGTGACGGAGCCGCCGTAGCCGTGGAGTTTGAGGCCGTGGTTGCGGTAGCTCGGGTTGACCTTGATGCCGAGGAGATCCAGTTGATGCATAGCGCGCGGGGTAAGTCCATCGCCGCAGGTCTTATCGCGGGGGAATTCGGCGGAATCGAGGAGCGCCACCGAGTGTCCGGCGCGGGCGGCGTGGATGGCGGCCGCCGCGCCAGCAGGACCGGAGCCGACGATTGCTACATCAAAAAGCTGGGGCATGGAACCCATTGTGGCAGAGCGAGCACCTCAACTATGTCTAACCCCTGCGAGTGGACTAGGTTAGTAGGAGATTATTGACGTCAACGACTGCCACAAAAGGACCATTACAGATATGAGCAACGGCGACAACACCGTGGACCTGGGTGACCCGCAGCTTACCGCGCGTGTGGCCGAAGGCGTCGCTGCTGTGGAAGCTCGCCTGTATAAGGAGATCGACCGCGGCGAGAGCTTTGTGAGCGAGAAAGCTCTGCATCTTACCGCCGCTGGCGGCAAGCGTTTCCGTCCCATGATGGCGCTGCTGGCTTCCGAGTATGGCGAGCGTCCGGGGTGCCCGGACGTCATTACTGCGGCGACGTCGGTGGAGATGGTCCACGTGGCAACGCTCTATCACGACGATGTCATGGACGAGGCTGACCGCCGCCGTGGCGTGCAGTCCGCGAACTCCCGGTGGTCGAATTCCGTGGCTATCCTCGCTGGCGACGCGCTGCTCGCGCACGCCTCGCGCCTCATGTCGCAGCTCGACACCCACACGGTGGCGCACTTCGCGGATACCTTCGAGGAACTCGTCACCGGCCAGATGCGTGAGACCATCGGCGCGGGCGAGGCCAACGCCATCGAGCACTACACGGCCGTCATCCGTGAGAAGACCGCCGTTCTTATCGCCTCGGCGGCCTACCTTGGCGCCTACCACTCGGGTGCCACTCTGGAGCATGCCACCGCGCTGCACAAGATCGGCTCGCTCGTGGGCATGATTTTCCAGATCGTCGACGACATCATTGACATCTTCTCCGATCCGAAGGACTCCGGTAAGACCCCGGGCACGGACCTGCGCGAGGGCGTGTTCACCCTGCCGGTGCTCTACGCGCTCGAGGAAGACACCCCGGTGGGTGAGGAGTTGCGTGGTCTGCTTACGGGTCCGCTGACTTCCGATGCCGCCGTGGACCGCGCCCTGGAGCTCCTCCATGCCTCCACGGGACGCCAGCAGGCGCTCGACGCCGTGCAGGGTTACCTCGACGAGGTGGAGCACGAGCTCGATTCGCTGCCGCAGAATTCCGCTACCGCAGCGCTGCGCCAGCTGGCGGAGTACACCGTCAAGCGCGTGGGCTAGGTTGCTGAAAGCGCAGCGGAGACGCATTGAAATGGCAGATACCCTGCCGATTTGGCGAACGTCCCAGCACTTAGTAAAGTTATCTCTCGCACCGCAAGGTGCACGCCAGGTTGCCCGAGCGGCCAAAGGGAGCGGACTGTAAATCCGCCGGCATTGCCTTCAGAAGTTCGAATCTTCTACCTGGCACAGACAAACCCCGCGCTTTCCATCAGGAAGGCGCGGGGTTTCTGCGTGTTCGCTCACGCCGCGACGATGACGAGAACAAGTATGAACGCCGTTGGGGCAAGCAACGCGGCGAGCAGCCACCATGCTTTCTTCTGGGCAAAATTGAGTGAGGACGAACCGTTGGGGTGGGGCACCATCGCGTGCGGCTCGGCGGGGTCGTAGTAGAGCATTCCCCACTTCATCTTCCCAGTCATCTGCGCGGTGGGGTAATCGGTATCGAGACGATCGTTGATGGACTTGATATCCCAGAGCAACCATCCGCATAGCGCTACGATCGCGAAGAGCAAGGCTGGCATGCTGAAAGGAGCGCTGCCAATGCCGAAGAGTCCAGCCATGATGGCGGATGTGCATATGGCGGCGAGAGCGAACATCCAGCGCGCTATCACCGGTAAAAGGAGCGCGGTCTGGGTGCGCGTGCGGGCGAGATCGACCGGGTCAGGTTTCGGGTAGGAGTCTTCTGCGGACTGTGCAGCTTGCTGTGTGAGCGCGAGGGCACCTGCGGAGACCACGGTGAGGATGGCGGGCACGAGAACCGCCATGCCTACGGCGTTGCGATAGGTCTTGGCCATCCACGCATCCGGTTCGCCCCTCCCGTTGAAGTGCTGGGGGAGCGGGTCAGGCAGCGCATCCCAGCCTAGGACGATGGCTAGCCCGGCGGCGAGGGCGAGGGCGGCTGTCGCGAGCACCCACGCCCAGGCTGTACGGTGTGAATTCATATTTCCTCCGGGAATGCGCCGTCGACGGTGTGGGGTGAGAGCGGGCTTACGAGGGCGGAAACCTGTGGCGTCGAAGCTCAGTCTAATGGGGCATGACTACTTCAACGACAACACATAATGACACCGTATTGACGATCACCTGGGACAGAGTCATACTTTTGTATGACTATGACGACTATCCGCGTTGATACCGAACTCCGTGATGAGCTCAACGCTTTAGTGCTTAGCCGAGGCCCGGCAATGGATTTCGGAGTTGACGAGCGACCTAGACGCATAAAATCCCCGGCGAGAGCCGGGGATTTTATGCGAGGACGTTAGATGCCGAAGTACTCGCGCAGATCTGCGGCGATGGCGTCGAGGCGCTCGCGGTCGGGGGACTCGAGGTAGCACTTGAGCTTGGGCTCGGTGCCGGACGGGCGGACGATGACACGGTCATCGTTCTCCGTGAAGAACTTCGAACCCTGGGCGAACTTCTCGACCTTGGCGATGGGGGAGCCGGCCAGCTCGGTGGGCGGGGTCGTGGAAACCTTCTCCATCGCGGTGGAGATGATGCTGAGATCCTCGACGCGGAAGGTGAGCGGCTGCGTGTAGAGTGCCCCCACGGTCTCGTGAATCTCGGCGAGACGGTCGAGCAACGTGATGCCGGCGGTCTTGCATTCGGCGGCGAGGCTGGCGAGCACGACAGAAGTCGCTATGCCGTCCTTGTCGCGCACGGCCTGCGGGTCGGGGCAGAACCCGATGGCTTCCTCGTAACCGAACGCGAGGCTCGGCGTGCGGGCGATCCACTTGAAGCCCGTGAGAGTTTCCTCGTGGTGGATGCCGTAATGCGCGGCGACACGGCCAAGCAGGCGGGACGACACGAGCGAGTTGGCGAACGAGGCGCCTTCGGGGACGCCGCGGCGGGCGAGGTAATCGCCCAGGAGGGCGCCAGTCTCGTCGCCGGTGAGCTGCCGCCAGCCGCCCTCGGCGGCGGCGTCGGGAACCGCAGCCGCGCAGCGGTCAGCGTCCGGGTCGTAGGCGATGAGGATGTCGGCACCGATCTTCTTCGCGTGTGCCTTGCCCAAGTCGAGGGCGCCGGGCTCCTCGGGGTTCGGGAAGGAGACCGTCGGGAAGTCTGGGTCCGGCTCGGCCTGCTCGGGCACGAGGGAGACAGTGAATCCGCACCGGGTGAGCAGCGCCTCGCCGAGGGTCGCGCCGACGCCGTGCATGGCGGTGAGTGCGATGGTGACATCCGTGTTGGGGCCGACGAGCATGGCGGCACGAGCGAGGTATTCAGCGCGCGTGTCGACGTGCTCGATGCGGGCGTCGTCGCGGGCGACCTCGTCCGCACAGGGCGCCGCGGCGATGGCGGCGGCGATCTCCGTGTCGGCGGGGGAGACGAGCTGGACGCCCTCCGCGTCACCGGTGGCGACGCGGCCACCAAGGTAGACCTTGTAGCCGTTATCCGCTGGCGGGTTGTGCGAGGCGGTGACCATGATGCCGGCGTCGGCGCCGAGCGCCTTGACCGTAAAGGCTGTGAGCGGCGTCGGGTTCTTCGCGGGGAGGACGAGGGCTTGGCCGCCCGCGGCGGAGATGACCTCGGCGGCGTCCTGCTGGAACTGTGCGGAGCCGTGGCGAGCATCGCAGCCGATGACGACCTTAGGAGTGTCGACCTGGTTCTTGAGCCACGTCACGAGGCCGTGGGTCGTGCGGATGACGACGGCGCGGTTCATGCGGGACTCGCCCGCGCCCACGGCGGCGCGCAGGCCGGCGGTTCCGAAGGTGAGGGGACCGGCGAAGGCGGCGGCGAGAGCCTCAGCGTCTTCGGCAGCGATCCACGCGTTGATCTGGTCGCGGGTTTCCGGGTCCGGGTCGTGCTCGGCCCAGGTGCAGGCGGTGGTGAGAAGCTCTTCGGAGATGGGCATTTTATGCCTCCTGTGCGTCCTGTGTTGCGAATTCTGTGAGGATCTTCTTCGACGCGGACAGGCCCAGGCGGGTGGCACCGGCGTTGACCATGGCGAGGGCATCGGCAGCCGTGCGGATACCACCGGAAGCCTTAATACCCAGGCGGCCGCCCACGGTGGCCTGCATGATCTCGATGGCGTGAACGCTGGCACCACCGGCCGGGTGGAAGCCGGTGGAGGTCTTCACGAAGTCGGCCCCTGCGGCCTCGGCGGCGCGGCAAGCGCCCTCAATGGCGGCATCGGAAAGCGCGGCGGTTTCGAGGATGACCTTGAGGACCTTACCGGGGATGGCGTCGCGCACGGCCTGGATATCGGCCTGCAGCTCGTCGAAGCGGCCCTCGACGGCGAGCGGAATGTTGATGACCATGTCGACTTCCTCGGCGCCGTCCTGGACGGCGCGGGCAGCCTCGGCGGCCTTGATCTCGGACTTCACGGCGCCGGACGGGAAGCCGACGACGGTGGCGACGTGGAGGCCCTCGGGGACCTCAACGGGCAGCTGGGAGGGCGAGATGCACACGGAGTAGGTGCCGAGCTCGGCGGCCTCCTTGATGAGGTCCTTGACCTGGTCCGCGGTGGCCTCGGGCTTGAGGAGGGTGTGGTCGATGAGCTGTGCAATCTGGTTAGACATGGAGGGACTCCTTAGATTCGTTTTTAGCCATAGCCTGGTCGCTGAGGACGTAGATGATGGCGCCGAGGGCGGCGACGGCAGAGAGCACCCACAGCGCGGTGGTGTAGCCCTCGGTCGCATCGAGCAGCTTCGCGGTGTACGCGATGCCCAGCGGTATGGCGATGTTGATGGTGAGGTTGTAGAAACCGATGGCGATGCCGGACTTCTGCGCGGTGATGTTGCGCAGAGCCGTGTTGACCAGCGGCGCGTACTGCAGCGCGAAGCCGGAGGCGAACGCGATGGTGGTAACGACGAGGACCGCGATATGGGCGTGGGCGAAAAGAGCATTGACGATGAGCGAGCCGATGATCATGGCCATGCCGGTGTACACCGTGGCGCGCGAGGATATGACGTGGCCGATCTTGCCGGAGAAGATGCCCACGAGGATGGCGCACACGTAGCCCGGGATCATGAGCAGGCTGGCTTCGTCAATGCTCAGACCGTGGTAATCCTGGGCCGCGTAGGGCAGCAGGAAGATGTAACCCATCTGCGTGGAGTAGACGAAGAAGACCATGACGATGGTCCAGATGTAGCGGCCGTTGGTGAAGAACTCCGTGGTTACGACCGGGTAGTGTGCGCGGCGGATGTGGATGGCAAAGAGGACGACGCCCAGCACGGTGGGGATGAGCCACAGGGGCTTGAACGCCTGGGTGAACATGATGAGCGAGGTCGCGAACAGCGCGATGTAGAACAGGCCGAGGGCATCGAGGTGGCCCTCCACGGCCTCGTCCTCCGGAACCATCTTGATGATCGGCGGGATGGTGAGCAGGAGGACGAGCGGGATGAGGAACATCGCGGTCCACGAGATATACGTGGACACGAAGCCGGAGGTCAGCGCGCCGATGAGCAGGCCGGCCTGGAAAGCGGCGGTGGAGAAACCGAGGTAGGTCTTCTGGTCGTCTTCGCTCAGGTGCTTGGTGACGTAGATGACGTAGAGAGTCTCCGCCGCGGCGAGGCCGGTGGTCTGGATGAGGCGGCCGGCAAGGACCATGGGCCACGAGCCGGAGAAGATAAAGCCGATGGCCGAGCCCACGGCGATGAGGATGACGCCGGTGAGCATGAGCTTGCGGATGGAGATGGAGTCCGCGAGCGCCGAGTAGACGACGGCGCCGATGCCGATGATGACGCCGGCGAGCGAGGCCTGGAGGCTCGCGGTGTTATCGGAGATGCCCAGGCCCGCAGCCATGGGCATGGTCATCGTCTTAAAGCCGTTGTCAATGACGAGCGAGAAGACGAAGACAAAGAGCAGGATGGGGACGGCGGCCTTGGGATTGACCCGAGTGCCGTCCGGGGTGGTTTGCACGTTGGACATGGTTTTCCCTTGAAGGCGGAAGGCTAGGAGAGGGCTGCGAGCGGGAGGGCGAGCTTCATCATCGTGTGGAAGGCCGTCTGGCGCTCCTCGGCGGACAGGTGCGTGTTGGAGACGAGATTGTCCGAGACGGTGAAGAGGCCGAGGGCGTCGACGCCGGCTTCGGCGGCGGTGGCGTAGAGGGCGGCGGATTCCATCTCGACGCCGAGGACACCCATGGCGGCCCAGCGGGCGTTGACGGAGTCGTCAAAGTTGTAGAAAATGTCGGAGCTCAAGATGTTGCCCACGTGGATGCGGGCGTCCTGGCGCTCGGCCTCATCGACGAGGCCCTTGAGCAGGCGCCACGAGGCGGTGGGCGCCCAGGTGCCGGGCAGGTTGTACTGCGACAGGAAGTTGGAATCGGTGGAGACGGAGGCGGCGACGATGACGTCGTGGAGGTCGATGTTTTCCTGCATGGCGCCGATGGAACCGACGCGGACGAGGTTCTTCACGCCGAAAGTGTGGATGAGTTCCCAGGAGTAAATGCCGATGGAGGGCATGCCCATGCCGGTGCCCATGACGGAGACCGGCGTGCCCTGGTAGGTGCCGGTAAAGCCCAGGATGTTGCGGACCTCGTTGAACTGGACGACGTCTTCGAGGAAGGTGTCTGCGATGAACTTGGCACGGAGGGGATCGCCGGGCAGCAGAATGGTGTCTGCGATGTCGACGCCCTTGGGGTTGATGTGCGGGGTGGAAAGACCTTCGGTGCTGTGCAAAGCGGCCATGATGTGTGTCTCCTTGAGTCGATCACGCGGGGTGAAGTAGAAGTACTGTCACCCTCAAGCCTAGACCGTGGAGAACGAATGTCAATAGCTAAATTGACAGTTGTGCAGCGTGTGCGTCACAGGTCGAGCACCCGTTGCGCCGTCTGATGATCGATGACGAGGTGGGTGGCCAGTCCCATCTCCAAGGCAACGCGGATGGCCTGGGCTTTTTCGGCGCCGCCGGCCACGAGTACGCGGGTGGGCCGGCCCTTGAGATCGGCGAGCGTGATGCCCACGGTGCGTGCGTCGACGTCAGACGCCGCGATGTTCCCGGTGCGCGTGAAGAAGCGCGAGCACACGTCGCCCACGGCGTGGTCCAAGATCTCCTGCGTCTCCGCGGCGGAGAGATAGCCCAGGTTGAGCGCGAGCGACTCGGGGGCGATGGCGCCGGCGGTAAAGACGGCAAGGTCCACGCTGCGGCCCAGCTCGAGGACGCTCGCGATGTGACGGTCGCGCGTCACCCAGTCCTTGGCTTCTGCGGAGTCGAAGATCACGGGCAGCGGGAGGAGCTCCGTCGTTGCGTTGAAGGCGCGGGCGAAAGCGCGCATGGTCTCCATGTCGCGTGTCGAACGTTCCGAGTGGGAGTGCCCGCCCTTGAGCTGCACCACGCGCACGCCCTGGAGGGGTAGCTGGCGCAAATGCTCCGAGACGGCGCACATCGTCGTGCCCCAGGACAGGCCCACCGTCATGCCGTCGTGGACGAGTTCCTCGAGGAGCGTGGCGCCGGCGCTGCCCAGGTCCGTGAGGAGGGTGCCGCCGGCTGGGGTGGTGACCACGCGGGCATCGGCAAGCTTAAAGCGCGCGGTGAGCTGGGCGACGAGTTCGTCAGAACGCTCGCGGGGATCGTGGATGGTGATGGTGACAAAGCCGCGCTCGAGCGCGTGGCCCAACAGTTTGGAGACGGTGGGGCGGGACAAGCCCAGGCGTGCGGCAACCTCGGCCTGGGAGAGGCCGGAACCGTAATAGAGCTTCGCCGCGTCGATTGATTGCCGGTCTTTGTCATCCAACATAAATCCATTCAAGCACACCGCATACAGGCGGCTAAAAACCGATATTTTCCGTCCTGTACAGCGGATTTGTGTAACGAGAAGAAAGTGGGTTACTCTTTCTAAGTCCGCAACGGAGAGCACGCGAAATATCGCACAGCTTCAACGGCGAGGATGTGCCCCCTTAGCTCAGTCGGCAGAGCGTTTCCATGGTAAGGAAAAGGTCGACAGTTCGATTCTGTCAGGGGGCTCCATTCATGTCTAGGGTTCATCCGGGCCCAGGGCGTGGAGTTCTAAGTGAATATGGCGGTGTAGCTCAGTGGTAGAGCAAGCGACTCATAATCGCTGTGTCGCGAGTTCAATTCTCGCCATCGCTACAGGTTTCTTTCCCCGCACGCGGGGGCAGGGGCCATGGGCTCTGCTAGAGTCAACTTCTACAAGCCCAGAGGGGCGTGGCGCAATTGGTAGCGCAACGGTCTCCAAAACCGTAGGTTGCAGGTTCGAGTCCTGTCGCCCCTGCAGAACGCAAAGAACCCGGCCACGCGCCGGGTTCTTTGCTTTTTATTGACCGCGCGGAATTATTCACGCTCCTATCAGCTTTGCTAGAGTTGACAAAGTTATAGGTTTTCAATCCAGGAGGACATCTCACCCATGAGTGATGAGCAGCAGCCGCAGTCCGGCGCAGCCCGCCCGACCGGCAAGCGCCAGCTCTCCGGCGCGGCGACGACCACGTCCTCTGCCGCTTATGAGAACAAGCGCGTGGAGCGCGCCGCGGCGGAGAAGGACGAAAAGCCGGGCGGCGGCGTCGCCGCGTTCCCAGGCGAAGTCGTTTCTGAGATGAAGAAAGTCGTGTGGCCCACGGCGAAGGAAATGGTGCAGTACACGCTCATTACCTTCCTCTTCCTCATCGTTCTCACGGCGCTTGTGTGGGGCGTGGATTCGCTCACCGGCCTGGGAGTTGAAGCAGTCCTTGCCCCTTAGGTAGACTGCTTGCATAGTGACTTCATCATCCCGCTGTCCGGTCCGGACGGCGGGATTATTCATTACCCTGGGCAGTACACGCCCGCACGCAGAGGAGAGACTCACCCCATGAGCGAAGAGAACACCACCGACAACACTGCTGAAACCACTACGGAGAGCACGAGCTTCGAAGACGATCTGCAGGCCGCCCAGGCCCAGACCGCCCAGGCCCAGGCCGCCGCTGAGGCAGAAGCTGCCGAGGCCGCTGAAGCTGCAGAGTCCGCAGACGCCGAGGCGCCCGCTGAGGCTGCCGATGCCCCCGCTACCGCCGAGGAGGCAGCCGCAGCCGTCGGCGCCGAGGCTGCCGCTGAGGACGACAGCGAGTACAAGACGCGCCTGCGTGCGTTCACCCGCGAGCTGAAAAAGCAGCCGGGCCAGTGGTACATCATCCAGTGCTACTCGGGTTACGAGAACAAGGTGAAGACCAACCTCGACATGCGTGCCCAGACCCTTGAGGTCGAGGACTCCCTCTACGAGGTTGTCGTTCCTATCGAGCAGCGCATGGAGCTCAAGGACGGCAAGAAGAAGATCGTCAAGCACAAGCTGCTGCCGGGTTACGTCCTCGTCCGCATGGATATCAACGACGCTGTTTGGTCCGTCGTTCGCGACACCCCGGGTGTCACCTCTTTCGTGGGCAACGAGGGCAACGCCACCCCGGTCAAGCCGCGCGACGTAGCCAAGTTCCTCATGCCGCAGGTCGCTCCGACTACGACCGGCGAGGCCGCTGCCGCCACCGCCGACGGCGAGCAGGTCATCGCCATGCCGGAGGAGAAGGCTGCGCCGAAGCTCAACCACGACTTCCAGGTGGGCGAGGCCGTCACCATCCTGGCTGGTCCACTGGCTTCGGTTTCCGCGACTATCTCCGAGATCGACCCGGAGACCGGCAAGATGCAGGGCCTCGTGTCCATCTTCGGTCGCGAGACCCCGGTCGAGCTCTCCCCGAACGAAATCGAGCGCATCTCCTAAGCGAGTCCGGAAGCGAGCTCTCGTTTGACTCTCGCCGCGTAAGCGGCGACCTGCGCAAACGCGATTTTGTCCCAGGCGCACGGTGTTCTAAAATGGAACACCGTGCGCTTTTTGCGCGCGTAGTAAATCGTTTATCCCCGGTGGCCTGCGAAAGCAGGCATCCGGACGGTGCCCGTTATTCATCGTGGCGGGTGCCGGTAACACAGGAATTGAGGTAATTCGATGGCTCCGAAGAAGAAGGTTACTGGCTTCATCAAGCTGCAGATCGAAGCTGGCGCCGCTAACCCGGCTCCGCCGGTCGGCCCGGCACTGGGTGCCCACGGCGTCAACATCATGGAATTCTGCAAGGCGTACAACGCTGCAACGGAATCCCAGCGCGGCAACGTGGTCCCGGTTGAGATTACCGTCTACGAGGATCGCTCCTTCGATTTCAAGCTGAAGACCCCGCCGGCAGCCAAGCTGCTGCTCAAGGCCGCAGGCGTGAAGAAGGGCTCCGGCACCCCGCACACCACCAAGGTTGCTTCTGTGACCTGGGATCAGTGCAAGGAGATCGGCCAGACCAAGTTCGAGGACCTCAACGCTCGCGACATCGAGAACGCTGCCCGCATCATCGCCGGTACCGCCCGCTCCATGGGTATTACCGTCGAGGGTGCTCCGGCCGACATGCCGCAGTAAAAACCTCCAACAACTTCATGTGGCAGGGCCAGCTTTCGGCCCGCACAGACCACAACAATCCACGAAAAGGAATTGCTTAAATGAGCACCAACTCTAAGGCTTACAAGGCTGCGGCCGAACTGGTCGACAAGTCCCGCCTGTACTCCCCGCTCGAGGCCGCGAGGCTGGCCAAGGAGACCTCCTCCAAGAACTACGACGCCACCGTTGACGTCGTCTTCCGCCTCGGCGTTGACCCGCGCAAGGCTGACCAGCTCGTTCGCGGCACCGTCTCCCTGCCGAACGGCACCGGTAAGGACGTCCGCGTGGCCGTCTTTGCCGAGGGCCCGAAGGCTGATGAGGCCAAGGCTGCTGGCGCCGACATCGTCGGTACCGCCGAGCTGATCGAGGCCATCAACGAGGGCCACATCGACTTCGATGTCGCCATCGCTACCCCGGACCAGATGGCCAAGGTGGGCCGCGTGGCCCGCGTCCTCGGCCCGCGTGGTCTCATGCCGAACCCGAAGACCGGCACCGTTACCGCTGACGTCACCAAGGCTGTCGCCGACGTCAAGGGCGGCAAGATCTCCTTCCGTGTGGAGAAGGCTTCCAACCTGCATGCCATCATCGGCAAGGCATCCTTCGACGCCGAGAAGCTGGCTGAGAACTACGGCGCTCTCTACGACGAGATCCTGCGTCTGAAGCCGTCCTCCTCCAAGGGCATCTACGTCAAGAAGGTCACCATGACCACGACCTCCGGCCCGGGCATCCCGGTCGACGCGTCCGTCACCAAGGATTACACCGCTTAATTTCTAAGCGCACTTCTTTTAAGCGCCCAGTCACCTCACGGTGGCTGGGCGTTTGTGTATGAGCTTGCCGATGCCCCCGCTAGCCGAAGGCCCGCAACCATGCCATGCAGTCAGGACCTCAAGTGCTTATCGATGACTAGAGGGAAGGCCCAAACTGGTATTCTAAAATTCTCTTGGACCAATGGAGTAAATCTGGGAGCGTGAGTCGGATTTGGATGGCGTCTTACGTATCATTTCTTTCTCGCTCAATTTTGCAATTCTCGGATTGATTTGCCCTCGAGTTAGGCCTGTTTCGCGCTCCAGCTCTTTGCGCGTGAGCCCGTGCTGCGCGGCACGTAACGCTGTCAAGATGCGCTTGTCTTTCTCGGCTGCAGACAGGTATGTGCTGCGCTTGGCATGGTCGTCGGCGGAAGCTGCGGCAGCCTGAGCGGCACCGGAAGCCACGGTTTCGATTAGGGCTTCGTCATTGTCGGATGGGGCCCTGTAGGTGGTGCCACGGCCAGAGCCGGCGGCATCGGCAAGCCCGTATTTCACCAATTGCTGAAGCTCGGCGCGGGCATTAACGGAGTCCATGGGGAAGGCGCTTCGATAGCTGCTATTGGTGATCTCCTCGCCGTGACGCATAGCGATGAGAGCGTGCTTTTGAGCGACGGATAGGGTGTCTGAGCCGGGGAGCTGCCCAAGCCAACGAAGGTCGGTATCGCTGAGAAGTGACGAAGAGGTGAGAATAGCGGTGAACTTAGTAATCTGATCGTCGAAGTGCGGGGCGGGGAGGAAAGCCTCTGCAAGGGCGGCACGAGCTGCAGGAATGCCAGTAGCTTGAGCCTCGATAACGCGGTATCCATTGTCGGTTGTGAGGGCGGCGCACATGGAATAGAGGATCGCGTTACGGGCGCGAGGGGAGGTGTAGCCGAGCTGATTTTTGGTGATGCCCCACAATCCGCCGGGGCTTTCCACAATGAGCTTGGTGGGCTGCTTGATGAGCTGCGTATACATGCCGTAACTTGCAGCGGAAAGATCGCGGTGAACCAGGGCATTGGCGATGATCTCGCGAATGGCGATCGGAGGGAGCTCAGGTACATCGATCCCGTTGCCATCGCGGAAGGTTACTCCGACGCGTAGCTGCGCAGAGACCCATTCCCTTGCCGAGTCAAGGAGGTCCGGTACGGGACCCGTGAATTCGCGACGATCGGTGAGCCGTTGAGCAGTGTCGACCTGGGGATTGATGGCGCGAGCTTTGACCACGAGGTTGGGTAGGAACTGCTGCGGCTGCTCGCCGAAGGCGTAAAGGGCTGCAGTCGTGACGAAACCAGTGTCCGGGTCAATAACGTTGGTGCGGATGTGGAGCGTGCGTTCGTCGAGGTCACGCAGCCGGCGAGAGTCACGCTTTTTCGCGCTGAGGTATTGCTGGAGCAGGTCGTCTACCAAGTCGTGTTGAACCGTGGCCCCCTCGACTGGTGTGCGATCCGCGTGTGGTTGCTGCCGCTCACCGACCAAGAAAAGCTCTTCTTGAGGCGATAAGTCGTAGTCGCCGTCGCCGGAACGAATGTAGGCCTTGCCAAACTTACCGACGCGGAAGGGACGATGCTCTGAAGGCTGGGGAGGAACAATCGCAGCAACGACGGGTTTCCCCTCCACGATGGTCACCTCAACTGCACCGAGTTGCAAGGGCGGCGTGATTCGCTCGCGGGCCTTTGAAGCGATTGCGGACTGTGCGGCTTTCGGATCCCAGACTCCAGTGACATCAAAAGCGCCACCATTTTCAGCGACCCCGAGGATGAGTGTGCCGCCGTCTGGCATATTGGCGAAGGCGCAGAGAGTCTCGTCAATTGATTCGGGAATCTGGTGAGAGGCTTCTTTGGCCTCGACATTCCACGTATCATTTTGCGTATCGCGGAGGAGCGCAATGAGTTCTGGGACGTCGATGATGCTCATGGGGAGCAGTGTACCCAAGTTTGATCGGAAATCGTACTGAAATATGATTGAAATGTGACTGAAATATTGTGCTGAAAATTCAGTACGAATTCAGTACGGTTGTAAATCGAGTTGGATGGTGAAATGGCGTTCTTTTCGCCGGAAAAGACACCATAATGGTTGTAACCAAGCAGTATGAGATGCGGAACTAGTAGAGAGGAACTGGAGCGCCGTGGCGACGATGAGTGGTGGAACACCCCGATCCAGCAACTTCGGCTTTATCGGCGTGGTGTGGCCGAACCTGCTTAACGACTGCCGATTGGTTGAGTGAAATGCACTCACTAATCCGCGCGGTTCCGTGTTCCAAGCGCGCTTCGTGCTCGAATCTGTGGTGGGGCACGTGGCTACGGGGTCAAGTCCATTGATGTGGTGGATTGCCACGTTGACGGCGCTGAGCAACTGCGTGATTTTCATGTCGATGAGTCGATAGGAGGCTTTTGCGCGGAATCGTGGGGATGGATGAACCGGCCGTGCGCGCTGAATGTTCTGCCGTGCCGGCAGATACCACGCTGAATTCTGTGCAGATTCAATTCGTGGATCTGCTGGTGGGTTACATTGCGCGCAATGGTGTTCTTGAGACAGCAGAGCTAACGCGTCCACCGTTTGATGAATATGGCAACGTGGTCGACATTTTCCGGACAATGCGGTGCGCGCGCCATCGGACAGGGAATCCGCCAGCTAACGCGCAGCGCGGAGGCGGTTTCGTAGGTGCGTTGAGTTGATGGATGCGTTTGTACTTTCCTACCGTGTTCGGCACGCCGTAGCTCGAAAGTGTCTAATCTCGTATGGGATACTCGTGGGTATGGCAGCAACATCTTCGATGTCGTATCCGCCTGATCTGCGTCTATCGAGCCTAGCTCTCGCCGACGGCGGGATGCGCGAGGAACTCGGACTTAACGCGTCGTGGCGTGCGGTCGATGAGTCACGCGTCCTGGGAACAGGGGAGGAGTGCTTCCAGCGTGCGAGTGCGAACCTGCTTGAGTTTCGTGCGCACCGATATGCCGGGGTGCGCGTGCGCCGCGATCCTGTGGACCCAGACGTGGTGTGGCTACGCGTGGGTCCGACGCTCTCGCCGTGCCGCATTCTGCATGTCGAGCGCACGCCGCAGCGCACCGCGTTGGTCTACGGGACGCTGCCCGGGCACGTCGAGTGTGGCGAAGAGGCGTTCCTCATCGAGCATCGCGCCGATGGCAGTGTCGTAGGCAGGTGTGTCGCGTTTTCCCGCCCCGAGCGCTGGTTCGCGCGGCTGGCCCCGCACCTCGCGGCAGCCGCTCAGAGCCTCATCACCCGGCGCTATCTCGCGGGCATGGCGAAGCAGGAATAACGAAGGGACAGCGGTTCGAGCCACGCGTCAGCGTGGGAATGAGGACGAGAGTTTCTCCAGTTGTGCCCGGGCTGCGACAATCCCCTCAACAGCAGGCTTGATCGCTGCGGATGAGAGAGGCATGCCTGCCGAGCTTAGCTCTAAAAGGGAAGAACCGCAGGCGTCCTGGTTGCCTTGCATACACGCGGATTGGCGGCTTACTGAGGACAGCATGACTCCGATGAGAGTGCCTCCTGCGGAGAGGATGCCCAGCGTGCCTGTGGCGTTCGAGGAATTCTCGGAGGAGTCGTCGGCCGTGGCCGTGGGGACGGTTAATGCGAGTGCTGTGGCGGTCGCGACCGTGACGAAGCGTGAGGAGTAGTGCATGCGGGGTCCTTTTTAGCGCGCGCCGAGTCCGAGACGCGAGGAGCTGGCAGCGAGCGAGTCATTGGCCATCGTGGCGAGACCCGAGACGAGGCTATAGCCGCCAAGCAGACTCGAGCCGATGAAGCTGCTGGTGAGCGACCTGATGTCGCACTGGGCATCGGGGTTGCCGGCGTAGCACGTGTTGTAGGCCAGACCGCTAAGCGAGACGTCCATGACAACGAGGCCGAGGAGAACATAACCGATGACGGCACCGGCCTCGGAACTTCCGTCTGAGCTCTCATCCGACTTCTTGCCGTCAGTCTGGGGCGACGTGCCTGCCTCCTGGTGCGCGGCGGTCTGGGCTGCCTCTACGGTGGCGTATGCGTGCGCCTCTACTGCGATGGCTGTCGGAGCCGGAGCTACGACGGTGGTGGTGAGGCTTGCCGTGGCGGTCATTGCAGCTACAAGCAGTGTGATACGGCGGGGGAGATGAAGTGACATGGAAGGTCCTTGAAAGATGCGAGATGGGAGAGACGTGGTCGAGCCAGCTGGGTGAACCGGCTGTAGCGTGAAGATTTACTGAGCGTTGCGAGCGAGCATGGCGTTATTCGCGTGGGCGCCCAAAAAGAGCGCGCCGATGAAAAGAATGGCGGCAACGATACCGATGGCCGTGTCTTTGGCGGCTGAGCTTGCGTCGTTGTCGGCCTTGAGCTCTACGGACTGGATAACAGGGGCAGTCTGTGCATGCGCGAGCGCTGGCGATGAGACCGTGAGTGCAGTGGCCAGCATGGTAGCGGTAAGCGCTTGAGAGATGCGTCGCATGAGAATGAGCCTTTCGTGAGGGGTGGGTTTAACGCTGATTGATGGGGCAGGTGTTGAGGCCAAAGAGCCTGTAAAGCGGGCAGAAGCCCAGTGCTGCGGTGGCACCGAGGATGGTGCCCATGACGATGAGTGCGATTCCTGCTGGGCTCTTGGGCTTGACTGCGAAGAACGCAAGCAAGAAAGCGACAACGGCGCCTGCGCCGCGTACGGAGCGATCAGTGATGGACTCGTTGCGTTGTATGACGAGACCTTTCACAGAAGAAAGAGTTAAAGAATGAAAGAGACGCCGGAATTACATAAACGATGCTGTACAGACAACCTCTTCATCTAGATTAGGCCGCGGGAGGAACGGGCGGAACCACATGAGATGTGATCTTGGCGGTGTCAACCGTCCGCCTGTCGTGCAACGCAGTTGCGCGCAACTTGCGCTGTGTCATGTGCGCAGCGGGAGGATGTTGTGGATGTAGTACCAGAATCCCTGCGGGTTCACGATTGGCAGCGCGCTCAGCGTGAAAGCCTGGCTGGCAGCGGAGCTCGTGTACGTCGCTGCGATGGCATATTGGCCAGTGGTTGCACTCTCATCGCGGTAGCGAATACCCGTCGCGATGAGGGCGTAAGCGGCCAGTCCGCCCACGACGCCGAGCACGATGCCGGCGGTGCTCACGGTAACTGCGCAGGTGACTTTGACGCCGAGGAGTCGGCACGAAGTATGGGCCATGGAGGCTTCTTGATATGAGGTTGTGTAGGGACAATGATCTCCAACGAGCCCAGCGCAGGGCGGGAGCGGCGGTGGAGTAAAGGCGGCATCGGCAGGCTCAGCGGAACGGGATTTTGTTGTTTTGAGCAGCGGGTGTAGTGTAATCCCAGAAGTTTGAACGACCGATTGGTCGAGCTCAAGTTTCACCGAAGACCGTTGGTCGCCTAGAAATAGGCCGAAGGTTCCCGCTTAAAGGGACGGCCCACGCAGGAGACACTTGCGATACATGGCCTTAAAGCCGTGCGCCTCGTGCTCTTGCACGGGGCTTTTTGTTTGTGCAAAAGGCTCCGGCGGAAAATATTAAGAGATGTTTCGAAAGGAGGCGAGAGAACAAAATGGCAAACCCGAAGAATACCGCTGACCTGGCTACTCTGAAGGAGAAGCTCGAGGGTGCAAACTCCGTCGTGCTCACCGAGTACCGTGGTCTGACCGTTGCTCAGCTCCAGGAGCTGCGTAACAATCTCGGCTTTGACGTTGAGTACTCCGTCGCCAAGAACACCCTCTTCAAGATCGCTGCCGCTGAAGCTGGCATCGAAGGTCTTGACGAGCTGCTGACCGGCCCGACCGCTATTGCGTTCATTAAGGGCGAGGCAGTGGATGCCGCTAAGGTTATCAAGAAGTTCGCTGATGATAACAAGGCATTCGTCGTCAAGGGTGGCTACATGGACGGCAACGCACTGTCTGCCGACCAGGTCAACGCCATCGCCGAGCTGGACAACCGCGAGACCACTCTCGCAAAGCTGGCTGGTGCCATGAAGGGTTCTATGGCAAAGGCTGCTGCAGTCTTCAACGCTCCTGCAACCAAGATGGTCCGCACCGCTGCGGCCCTGCAGGACAAGAAGGCTGCCGAGGCTTAAAGTCGCGAATACTCGCGCACACAATTAAAACACACACACTTTGGAACGCACGGCGTTCCGCACAGAAAGGATGGCCATCATGGCTAAGCTCACCAAGGACGAGCTCATTGAAGCTTTCAAGGAAATGACCCTCATCGAGCTCTCCGAGTTCGTCAAGGAATTCGAAGAGGTCTTCGACGTTGAGGCTGCTGCTCCGGTTGCAGTTGCAGCTGCAGGTGCCCCGGCTGCCGGCGGCGCTGCTGAGGAAGAGAAGACCGAGTTCGACGTCGTTCTGACCGACGCTGGCGCAAAGAAGATCGGCGTCATCAAGGTCGTCCGCGAGATCGTCTCCGGTCTGGGCCTGAAGGAAGCCAAGGAGCTCGTTGAGTCCGCTCCGAAGGCTATCCTCGAGGGTGCTTCCAAGGACGACGCTGAGGCCGCTAAGGCTAAGCTCGAAGAGGCTGGCGCTTCCGTCGAGCTCAAGTAATTTCCTTTCGGACTTACTTGTGGCTTAAATGCCACGACCCCCACCGACTTCTGTCGGTTGGGGGTCGTTCCCGTTTTCTTGCCGCCCGTGGGGATGTCCCGTGAGGAGATGGGGCCTTATCGCGCGGCGGGGGAGCGCGACAGTGATGTCACGATGGTGAGCGTTTGGGGAAACTCGGGCAGGGATTGCCGGCAGAGACTGAGTCGAAGCTAGTAATCGAAACGGTTGTCGCTGCCGGGTTGACCTGCGTTAGAACGCGGCGTCAGCGGAGCGCGCGAAGGCCTTGAGCTCGTTGCCGGTGAGACGGTACGTATCCCAGTCATCTTGGACTTCGGCGCCGATGTGCTCGTAGAAGCCGATGGCTGGCTTGTTCCACTTGAGCACGGACCACTCGATGCGGGCGTAGTCCCGCTCGTGGGCGACGCGGGCGAGTACGCGGAGGAGGTCGCCGCCGATGCCGCGGCCACGGCGATTCTCGCGCACGAAGATGTCTTCGAGGTGGATGCCGTGGACGCCTTCCCACGTGGAGTAGCTAATGAACCACAATGCGAAGCCATCGAGCGAGGTGCCAGTGGAGAAACTGTCGTGCTCGCCGCGGCGTGCGCCGTCCTGATGCACGCCCCGAGGGGTCTCCGCGACATGACAGAAGACCTGCGGGTTCGCGCCGAAGAGGGCGCGCTCCAGGTCAGTGGGCGTGGCGCGCACGGCGCCTGGTTCCATCTCGTAGTCGGCGAGCTCACAGATGAGTTCGTGGATTTCTGGAATGTCCTCGGGACGGGCGGGGCGAATCACAAAATTATGCTAGCGCACCCATGGGGTCCCAAGCAGGCAATGTATTCACGTGCTCGCTGGAGAGCGCCTTCTGGTACTCCTCCGGCAGGCGGGACGGGTGGACGGCAATCTCAAAGATGTACTCGTCGAACCAGTCGTCGCGCATGGTCCAGAAGCCCTTGTCGGCCTTGTC
This sequence comes from Corynebacterium phoceense, assembly GCF_900092335.1. GTDB lineage: Bacteria > Actinomycetota > Actinomycetes > Mycobacteriales > Mycobacteriaceae > Corynebacterium > Corynebacterium phoceense. Next base: position 435,665 of record NZ_LT596207.1, on the reverse strand, counting down.
CGTGCCCCAGGAGTTCTCCACGCGCCAGCGGGTGGGTTGGCCGTTCGGGGCATCGACGCCGGTGAGCACCATGGCGTGTGTCATGAGAGACTCGTGCGTGCGCAGGCGGTCAGCCTTGTCGATGTCGAGCTTGATGCCGAAGGCCGACTCATAGTCGTAGAGCTTCGCAGCCCAGATACCGGCGTCGCCGTTGGATTGCTGGTCAGTATCGCAGCCGAACCACACAGCGGCGCCGTCCTGCAGCGAGTCGAATGCGGCCTGGCGGAGGACATCGCTCGGGGCGTTCAGGTACGTGACGTCCTTGCCCACGACGTTGCCCAGGTGGTCCACGGTGTAGAGCTCGCCGTAGGCGTTGCGCGGGTCGTTGACCACGCAGACGTACTCGGAGAGATCCGCAGGCAGCATGCGTGCGGCGAACTCCTGCGGGGTAAACGTGCCCTCGCGGTGGAACTCATTGTCCTTGTCGCGATAAGCCCACTCGAAGTTCTCCGGCGGGACACCGAGGTTGGTGACGAGGATGCGGTAGCAGTCGCGCAGCGCCTGCTCATGGATGCCGGCGCGCTCTGTCTCGGCGGCCGCACGCAGACGCATCGCGGCGCGGTGGAGGACGGTCTCGAGGTTGCGGTTCATCAGGCGCGTCTGGTTGGAGGAGGCAGTCTCCGGCATGGCGTACTGCGGCACGACGCCGTACTTCTCGACGATGGCAATGAACATGGGCCACTGGCCACCGTCATCGATGGGGGAGTCGAGAAGCTGCTTGATGGTGCGGTCATTGATGTCGCGGTCTGCGAGCTCCTCCATGGCCGTGAGGAAATAGTTGGCCTTCTCCAGCTTGTCAAAGAAGTGGATGTAGGCCTGCGAGAACTCGAAGTCCTTGATCTTGGCGGTATCCATGACAGGGCCACGCAAGGAGTTCAGGCCAGCGAAGATCCAGCAGCGGCCGGATTGCTTCTGGTTGGCGGCGGACCACTTGTCCACCTTGGTCTCCACGGCTGGAGTGAGCTCGGTGGCGAGCGTGTGCTCGAGGAGAACCTGGTCGAGCGACGTGCCAGCGGCAGCGTTGCGCAGCAGCGTGAGCGTCGGGTCCTGGGCCAGTTCCGCGTTGCGAGCGGCAATGGACTGGGGATCTAGTTGTGCGTTGTTCATGAGGGTGGTCTCCTAGATCATCCGGTCGTCGATGGGCAGTTCGATGGGCTGGGTCTTAAGGCCCTTGAGCTGAGCCTCCGTGAGGTATTTCTTGCGCACGATGGCGCTGAAGACGTTATTGTCCACCCAGGCATCCGTGGCGGTGCCGTAGCCCTTGCCGGGGATCTCCTTGTTATCGATGGAGCGGTGCGGTCCGTGAACCTTCGTGCCCCAGGAGTTCTCCACGCGCCAGCGGCCGCGGCCCTCTGCGTCCTCATCGAAGCCGGTGAGCACCATGCCGTGCGTGGGCGTCGAGTCGCCGGAGGCGAGGCGTTCGGCCTTCGTCGTTGAGGTGTCGATGCCATAGAGCAGATCGATAGCGAGAAGGCCCTCATCCCAGACGCCGTCGTTGAACGAGAAGTTGCGGTTGACGTCGCACGCGAACCAGACGGGCTCGTCTGCCTCGAGGCTGCGGCGGGCGGCGGCGCGCAGTTCCGTGACGTCGATATTGAGGTACGTGTAGCCCTCGTCCTCGAGGACGTTGCGGCTAGGGGTGGAGACGTAGAGCTGGTTGTTCTGCGCTTCTTCACGCGGGTCAGCGCCGAGCATGACGTAGTCGTCGAGGTCCGGCAGGAACTTCGCGGCAAACTCGCGCGGGGTCGAGGTCAAGCGGTGGAACTCAGTGTCCTTATCACGGTACGACCACTCGAACTCGGTGGGCGGGAAGCCGAGGTAGACGGCGAGGACGCGCTGGGCGTCCGCGATGGCGGCATCGGCAGCCTGCTGGGCGTCCGCGCCCGCGCGAACCTGGAGGGCGGCGCGGCGCACGATGGTGGCGAGCGTGCGGTTCATCTCGCGGGTATCGCCGGCGGCGTGGGTCTCCGGCATGACCTCGGCGGGCACGGCGCCGTACTTGGCGACGAGGCTGGTAAAGAAGTTCCACCAGCCTCCGTCCGCATTCGCGTCGTCCAGGATGTGGGCGACGACGCGATCGTCGAGGTCAGCGTCCTTGTGCTCGATGAGCTCGTGGAGCACCAGGTTGACGCGCTCGAGCTTGTCAAAGTACTGCAGGTAGATAAAAGAAAACTCGAAGTTCTCGACGTTTAATTCCTTGGCCGCGCGGTGGCGGAAGACGTTGAGCGCCGCGAACATCCAGCAGCGCCCGGAGCGCTTCTGGTTGGTCACCGGCAGGGTGTCGAGCTTAATCTGCGTGGCCTGCTGGACGGCGATGAGCTTGTCATAATCGAGGGCGGCACGGCCGACGCCCACCTGGGTGACGGCATTGCGGGCCGCGTGCAGCTGCGGGTCGTTTACTGCCTGGTGACGCAACTCGGCGAGTAAGTCTGATGTTATGTGGGTCATAGAACCGTTCTAACATACTAGGCTCGATGAGCATGAGTGAACCCAATGTTGTAAAAACCTACGGCGTCGAGGTCGAACGCCTCGCCCAGACGCACTACCGCGCAACCAACCCCGCGGGCGCCTCGCTGGAGTTCGGTGCGGGCGAGGGACTGCTCAGTCCCGTGGAGCTCTTGCTCGCCGCGGTGGCGGGCTGCACCGCTGTAGACGTGGACGTGGTGACCTCGCGCCGGGGTGAGCCTTCGACATTCCGTATTACCGCGGAGGGCGACCGCGTGAACGAGGCCGGGGCGTCCCGGCTTTCCGATGTCCGTCTCGCCTTCGACGTCACCTTCCCCGATACGCCGGAGGGGCGCCAGGCGCAGGCCATGGTGGGACGCTTGGTGCAGGTAAGCCACGACAAGGACTGCACCGTCTCGCGCACGGTGGAGTGCCCCACGAACGTGACGTTTAAGGTTTAGCGCGTGCTGTGGATCCTACTCGGCGTCGTGGCGGGGCTGGTCGTGCCGGTCCAGACTGTCATTAATACGCGCCTGCGTGAGTCGACTGGCACGCCGTTCTCGTCGTCCATGATCTCGTTTGTGGTGGGCACGGCAACGCTGCTTACGGCGGTACTCGTGCTCCAGCGCGGGAACTTTGGGCTCTCGGCCGCGTGGGGTGCCCCGCCGTGGATCTGGGCCGGTGGCCTCCTGGGCGTGGTGTTTCTTACCGGCAATATCCTGCTCTTTCCACGCCTGGGTGCGGTGCAGACCGTCGTGCTGCCCATCGCAGGGCAGATCCTCATGGGCCTGATCATCGACCACTGTGGGCTGTTTAGCTCGCCGGTCGCTCGGCTGACGTGGGTACGCCTGCTGGGCGCGCTCATCGTGCTCGCCGGCGTCATGCTCACCGTGGGGCGCCCGCGCGCCCAAGAGACAGGCTGGGGCCTGCTGCCGTGGCAGATAGCCGGCTTCGTCTTCGGCTGCCTGAACGCGTGCCAGGCCGCCATCAATGGGCATCTGGGGCAGCTGGCAGGCTCGGCCCTGTCCGCGGCGTTCGCGTCCTTTGCTATTGGCACCGCGACGTTGCTGTTCATCAATGCCGTGCTGCGGTGGCGTCCACACTTTGACCGTCCGCACGGGGAGCGTAATCCGTGGTGGATGTGGCTGGGCGGAGTGTTGGGCGCGCTCTTCGTCTTCTCCACGGCCTCGCTCGTGCCGCAGATTGGCACGGGGCTCACGGTCGTCGCCACGCTGTTGGGCTCCATGGTCGGGTCTGTCATTATCGAGCGCGCCCGTGGCGAGACCGTGGCGGTCCGGCAGTGTGTGGGGCTCGCTCTCGTGCTCGCGGGCGTCGTGCTTATTCGGTTGGTCTGAACCGGTCGCTGCGCTGGAGTTGTGTGAACTGTGTGCCCTCCGGCGTGGGGTCATCAGGCCACTAAGTTCAGTACACCGCGCACCCGACGATTCGGGTGCGCGGTTTGTGTTGTGTGTGAGCGGTGTGAGGCGTCGATTTAGGCGTCGGTGCCGATCTTGCCGTCTTCCTTCCAAACGACCACGACGGCCGGGCGCGGGGTGGAGTTGCCGCCGTCGGGCCAGTGGGAGGTGGGGGACTCGAAGGTGGCATCGTCAGCTTCGCCTGGGTGTTGGACGTTGACCATGACGCGGTCGTCGTCGACGATGGGGCCGCAGGTCTCCGCGCCGGCGGGGACGGTGAGGAAGCACTTGAGCTCGCCGCGGGTGTCGCCCTCGGTGGTCACGGCGTAGAGGCCGTCGTTGGTGTCGAGCGCGTTGCCGTCGGTGGAGATCCACAGGTTGCCGTGGTTATCGAAGGCCAGGTTATCTGGGCAGGAGATGGGGGAGACCTTCTCCTTGTCGAAGCCGCCGAAGTAGGTGTTGGCCTCCTTCGGGTCACCGCAGACGAGGAAGAGGTTCCACTTGAGGGATTCGCCGGCGTGGTCGTCGGTCAACTCCATGACGAGGCCGTTCTTGTTTTCTTTGACCGGTGCCCACTCCATGGGCTCTTCCTTGTTCTTCTTGGCGTTCTCGCCCGTCGCGCCGCGGTACGAGTTATTGGTGAGCGCGACGTAGACCTTCTCCGTGTCCGGATGGACCTCCATGTCCTCGGGGCGGTCCATCTTGGTCGCACCGACGGCATCGGCAGCCTCGCGGGTAAAGACCGCAACCTCTTCGGCGGTAAAACCGTCGACGTGGGAGACGAACGTGTTGTTCTCCGTGTCCGAGGTGAGCAGCTTGACCCAGGTGCCCTCGCCGTCGAAAGCGCCGTCCTCGGGCAGGACGCCGGAGCCGTCAATCTCGTCTGCCGGGGAGTTGCCTTCGAGCTTGGCTACGTAGAGGGTGCCGTGGTCGAGGATGGAGAGGTTGTGTTCGATGTTGCCTTCCTCGAATTTCTTGGTGGAGACGAACTTGTAGATGTACTCGAAGCGGGAGTCATCGCCCGAGTAGCACACGACGGTGCCGTCTTTCGTGATATGGATATTGCCGGCCTCGTGCTTGAAGCGGCCCAGCGCAGTGTGCTTAATCGGGGTGGACTGCGGGTCGAGCGGGTTGATTTCTACGACCCAGCCGAAGCGGTTGGGCTCGTTGGGCTCCTTGGCGACATCGAAGCGGTCGTCGAAGCGCTCCCACTTGCGGTCGGTCTCCGGATCCTTGATGCCGAAGCGCTCGAGCGACTTCTTCGCCTTCTCGTCTTTCATATTCTCGTCCGCGGCGAAGTACTGGTCGAAGTTCTCCTCGCCGGAGAGCATGGTGTTCCACGGGGTCACACCACCGGAGCAGTTGTTGAAGGTGCCCTTGACGGTCTCGCCAGCCGGGTCTGCTGTGGTCTTTACCAGGTCGGTGCCCTTGGCGGGACCCACCAGCTTAAATTCCGTCGTGCCCGTGATGCGGCGGTTGAGCGGGCCGAACTCGCGCTTGAGCTCGCCGGTGCCCTCGACCTTGGAGACCTCCAGGATGGTGTGGCCGTGGCCTGCCCAGCCGATCTTGGCCTGTTCCTCTGTCGGGTTGTCTGCGTCGTAGTTCGGGAACATCATCGGCTCGGTCGTGTACTCGTGCGAGCACATGTAGATCATGCGGTTCGGGTCATCCGGGTGCTCGATAAGGCCCGCGAAGTCATTGTTGAAACCGAACTGCTTCTCTGCGGCCTCGGCCGTCTGGTTGTTGACGTCGAACTCCGGCGCGCCTTCGATGACCGGGTCGCCCCAGGCGATGAGGATGGACTGCGCGTAGCCGGCCGGGATGACGACCTCGTCCTTGGTGTTCGGTTGGACGGCCTCGAAGCGCATGCCCTCGGCCGAGGTGAGCTCCACCTTCGCCGTCGTCGTGGAGCCCGAGCCTGCCGATGCCCCCTCCTCTGCCGGGCTGCAGGCCGCCAGGGCCGCGCCGCCGCCCACGGTGACGACGGTGAGACCGCCGGCGCGCAGGGCGGAGCGGCGCGAGAACGGTGTAGTGAACTGGTCGCCAAAGTAGGCGTTGCTCGAGGGGTTCTCACATTCCCCGAAGCAGGCGTTACCGCATTTGTAGGTGCAGGTGAGCGAGGAACGGGAGGACGTAAAACGGTTGCTAAAGAGATTCTTGCCAAGCAGGGCCATGGGTGCGCTCCAAAAATTATTGCCCGCGCGGTGGGGTCGGTGCGCGGGACGTGGGTAGGACGCATCTATTAAAGGAGGGGTGAGTTTCGAGCGCGTGGAAACGAGGTGTCAGATGCGTGAATTTTCCGTAAACCCCGCGTCTTAGTGTTGTGAGTTCTGTTGGTGTTCGCGCCAGAAGAGTTCATCCGCGAGGGCCATGTGCTCGTCCGTGGCGTCTTCGAGCGACAGGTCGAGGTGCTGGCGTGCGGTGGGGAGGGGCGGCGTGCGTCTCGATCCGGGTCGTCGTAACGCTGAGCGTCGTGGGGTACGTTGTGGTTCTCGGACCGTGAGAAGCCTGTCCTCAACACGGTCGCTGCGGCAGCGATGGGTTATCCTTGTCTGCGTGAGTGAGCAGAAGAATACTGAAGTAAATGACGTTCCGGAGCAGCTGCGCATCCGCCGCGAGAAGCGCGAGCGCCTGATCGACTCTGGCGTGGAGGCCTACCCGGTCACCGTGCCGCGTTCTACCTCCCTGGCTGACCTGCGCGCCAAGTACGTCGTGGTCGCCGAGGGCGAGGAAAAGGGTGCCCAGGAAGGCGTGACCTACTTGGCCGCGGGCGACGAGACCGAGGATGTCGTCTCCATTGCCGGCCGCCTGATCTTCATGCGCAACACCGGCAAGCTCTGCTTCGCGACGCTGCAGGATGGCGACGGCACGCAGGTGCAGGCCATGCTTTCCCTCGCCGAGGTCGGCGAGGAGGCGCTGGCCGCGTGGAAGTCTGACGTCGACTTGGGCGACTTCATCTCCGTGACCGGCAAGGTCATTGCCTCGCGTCGCGGTGAGCTCTCCGTCATGGCCACCGAGTGGACGATGGCTGCGAAGTCCCTGCGTCCGCTGCCGGTTGCGTTCGCGGACATGAACGAAGAGACTCGCGTGCGCCAGCGCTACAACGACCTCATCGTGCGCCCGGAGGCCCGCAAGAACGCGATGACCCGCGTCCGAGTCCTGCGCGCGCTGCGCGACTACCTGGAAAGCCAGGACTTCGTGGAAATCGAGACGCCCATGCTGCAGACGTTGCACGGCGGTGCGGCTGCCCGTCCGTTCGTCACGCACTCCAACGCGCTCGACATTGACCTTTACCTGCGCATCGCGCCGGAGCTCTTCCTCAAGCGCGCCGTCGTGGGCGGCATCGACCGCGTCTTTGAGATCAACCGCAACTTCCGCAACGAGGGCGTGGACAAGTCGCACTCGCCGGAGTTCGCCATGCTCGAGACCTACGCCGCGTGGGGCGACTACAACGACTGCGCACGTACCACGCGCGAGTCCATCCAGTACATCGTCCGTGAGCTCAATAAGGCTGAGGGCAAGGATCCGGAGGATCTCACTCGTACGCTTGCCGACGGCACCGTGTACGACTTCGGCGGCGAGTGGAAGGAAATCGAGATGTATCCTTCGCTCAACGAGGCACTTCAGCGCAAGTTCCCGGGCCAGCCGGAGGTCACCATCGACTCCACTGTTGAGGAGCTCAAGGCGATCGCTGACGTCATTGGCCTCGAGGTCCCGAAGGACGGTGGCTGGGGCCACGGCAAGCTCGTCGAGGAAATCTGGGAGGTGCTCTGCGAGGACCAGCTCGAAGGCCCGATCTTCGTGAAGAACTTCCCGGTCGAGACCTCGCCGCTCACCCGTCAGCACCGCTCGCAGCCGCGCGTGACCGAGAAGTGGGACCTCTACGTCCGCGGCTTCGAGCTGGCCACCGGCTACTCCGAGCTCGTTGACCCGGTCATCCAGCGCGAGCGCTTCGAGGACCAGGCCCGTCTGGCCGCCAACGGCGATGATGAGGCCATGCGTCTCGACGAGGACTTCCTCGCCGCCATGGAACAGGGCATGCCGCCGACGGCCGGCACCGGCATGGGCATCGACCGCCTGCTCATGGCCGTCACCGGCCTGGGCATCCGCGAGACCGTGCTCTTCCCGCTGGTGAAGCCGGAGGCACGTTAGTCTTCGACGCCGACCCGTCTACGGCCATGTGCCGGGGCGGGTTTCGTGTGTCTTGAGGAAAATAGCCGCAACGTCCGAATAAGGCGCAAGAGAATAAGGCGCAAGAATTGTGACCTTCTTCCACCTCGACGAGGAGCCCGGGCTCGTGCGCTTCCACAATCAATTGGCCGCGCGCGTGGGAGGCAAGGTCGTGGCCCCGGACGTCGACTCGCTCGGTGCGGCGGTCGTGGGGGAGTACCCCCCACCGCCGGGTCTACAACGCTGCTTTCCCGTTTATGTCGAGGGCGTGTGCAAAGATGACCGTATGAAATCCCTGCTCTTTCCTAGTGCAGTCATCGGCATGGCGCTCGTTGTGAGCGCCTGCTCGTCCGGAACCAGCGAGCCGGTCACCTCGACCGTCGTCGTCCAGCCGTCCCAGTCCGCTTCCGCGTCCAGCGAGTCCGCGCTGGCACCCAGCTCGACGGCAGAGGCCGCCTCCGCCACGTCCAAGGACAAGTCTGGCCAGCGCTCCGCGGACGAATTCCTCAACGCCCCGCTCGACCACTCGACTATGGATTCCTACGGCGTGACGAACGCTGACGGCTCTTCGGGGTGCATGGTCATCCCGGACAATGACCACGTCTCCTGCCGCCTGGCTTTCAATGACCCGCCGCTCGTCCCCCAGGTGGGCATGCCCATCTGGGAATCCAATGGCTTGAAGTACGAGTCCGACTACGGTTTTAGTCCAGCCGCATTCGTGGGCGGCGAGTACCGCACGGCCGGCGCGCTGCAGCCGGGCGAGTCGGTCGACATCGAGGGCGTGACTTTCGAAGCCCTTGCTGATGGCGGCCTCAAGGGCACGAAGGACGGCCACGAGTTCACCATCTCGGGCAGCGGCGAGTACCACTCTGATACTTTCCCACCGAAGCCTGCGGCTGACGGCACTGCGCGTGTGGGCACGGTCTGTGGTCAGGCGAACCCCATGGGCAACCAGGACTTCCTCGTCTACGTCGCCCAGGACGGCACGAACTGTAACGAGGCGATGGCGGCGCTCGACGAGTACAAGGATGCCGAAAAGGGCGGTCAGGCACTTATCGCGCCGGTGAGCAACGGATGGGGCTGCTCGGTTGCGGCTCTCGACGGCCAGCCTGACACTCCGGAAAATCGCCACTTTACGTGCTCGGCCGATAACGGCCAGCAGCGCGTCGTCCTTATCAAGTAGACGCGGCGCCGCAGCTATCTGCCGATGGCGTCCCTGAAGTCTTTGTAGGCCGCAGGGGCGCCACGGCGTTGGACGACCCAGATGTCGCCCTTGGAGTCATATGCCACGCCAATTCCGATGAAGCGCTTTCACCTCAGGTATCGCTTTCGTGGCTGGTGACCTTACCCAGCGAAGCTCGTGGACCCTGTTAACTCCCGCGGTTATCTGTGGATTTGCTCACAAACTCACATTCTCGAATTACGAGCGGTAGCTGTCGCTGGTTAAGGTAGACGCTTGTCTTTTTAATATGCGTATCTGCGCCTTGTGCGTGGATACGCCCTTTTTAATGCGTGAGAAGAAAGTTGTGACACTTCGTGGCTGAACCACAGACCATGCCGAAGGGCACGGGCATGACGCTGGCCGTGCTCGTCCTCGGCGCGATGATCATGATCCTCAACGAGACCTCGCTGTCCGTTGCCTTGCCTGCCATTATGGCGGACTTCGGCATTCCGGCGACCTCGGCACAGTGGCTCACCACGGGCTTCATGCTCACCATGGCCGTGGTCATCCCCGCGACCGGCTACCTGCTGGAGCGACTGCGCACCCGCCAGATCTTCCTCTTCGCGGTCGTCGCGTTCCTCGTCGGCACCGTCGTCGCCGCCACGGCTCCGGTCTTCCCGCTGTTGCTGCTCGGCCGCATTGTTCAGGCCTCCGGCACGGCGCTCATGATGCCGCTGCTCATGACGGTGACCATGACCCTCGTGCCGCCGCAGCGCCGTGGCTCCGTCATGGGCGTTATCTCCATCGTCATCTCCGTGGCACCCGCGCTCGGTCCGACGGTGGGCGGCTTCATTCTTAACTCGCTCACGTGGCACTTCATCTTCTGGGCTATGGTGCCGCTGGTCGTGCTCCTCCTCGTCTTCGGCCTCATTAAGCTGCCCAACGTCGGCGAGCAGCGCACCATCCCGCTCGACGTCCTCTCCGTCGTCCTTTCCGTCCTCGCCTTCGGTGGCCTCGTCTACGGCCTGTCCTCCATCAACGCGATCCTCAAGGGCGAGGGCGCCACGGAAATCATCATCACCGTCGTGGGCCTAATCTCGCTCATCATCTTCGTGCGCCGCCAGAACGCCCTCGCGAAGGACAACCAGGCGCTTATGGATCTGCGTCCGTTCCGCGTGCGCAACTACACGTTCGCCATCGCCATCATGCTGCTCTCTTTCGGCATGATGCTCGGCACTGTCACCGTCCTGCCCATCTACCTGCAGACCTCGCTGGGCGCCACCGCGGCGATGACCGGGCTTGTGGTCATGCCCGGCGGCATCCTCCAGGCCCTCATTTCGCCGTTCGTTGGCCGCCTCTTCGACTCTTATGGTCCGCGCCCGCTGCTTATCCCCGGCGTCATCATGCTCACCGCCTCGCTGTGGCTCATGTCCACCCTCGATGAGAATGACGCCATCTGGCACGTCGTTGCCATGCACATCCTGCTTGCTTTCGGCATGGGTCTTATGATGACCCCGCTGATGACCTCGGCGCTGTCCTCCCTGCCGGGCGACCTCTACGGCCACGGCTCCGCCATCATGAACACCCTGCAGCAGCTCGCCGGCGCGGCCGGCACGGCCTTCCTCGTCGTGTTCCTCACCCGCGGCACCGAGTCCAGCATGGCCGCAGGCCAGGCTGCCGATGCCGCCACTGCCCACGGCGCACACTGGGCCTTCCTCTTTGCTGGCGCCGTGGGCATCGTCGCGTGCGTCCTCGCGCCGATGGTCAAGCGCATCCCGACCACGGAGGAAGCCCACTAGGAGTCCTTCACGCTCGGGCTGCTGCAGCTGAGCGTGCCTAAACACGCCTGTCCCCGCCACGATGGTCATCGCGGCGGGGACACGTGCGTTGAGGGGAGCCGACGCGGCGATCGCAGGGGAGCCGATGAGAGGGGGCATCGGAAAGCGGGGCAGGTTGGTACAGGCGACGCAGAGCCGTGTGGGGCCGCCTTCAGAAGACAACACTGAGGCTTCGAGCAGGGCCAGAAAAGGCCCTGTTCGCTACCGGCGTACACCCCTGTGAGCTGCGGGAACGAGGGTTCGGGGCGAACACGTGGAGGCAGCGGGCAATGTCGGGGAGGAGGTGCGCGTTAGAGTGGGCAAAGAACTATTAGAGCGAAAGAGGTTATGGACATGTTTGAGAGGTTTACGGACCGTGCTCGACGCGTCATCGTGTTGGCGCAAGAGGAAGCACGCATGCTCAACCACAACTACATCGGCACGGAGCACATCCTGCTCGGCCTGATCCACGAGGGTGAGGGTGTCGCCGCCAAGGCGTTGGAGTCCATGGGCATCTCGCTCGAGGATGTCCGCCGTGAGGTGGAAGAGATTATCGGCCACGGCACGCAGCCGACCACGGGCCACATTCCGTTTACCCCGCGCGCCAAGAAGGTGCTCGAGCTGTCCCTGCGCGAGGGCCTGCAGATGGGACACAAGTACATTGGCACCGAGTTCCTGCTTCTCGGCCTCATCCGTGAGGGTGAAGGCGTGGCCGCACAGGTTCTTATTAAGCTCGGCGCCGATCTGCCGCGCGTGCGCCAGCAGGTTATCCAGCTGCTCTCGGGTTACGAGGGCAACCAACAGGAAGGCGGCGAGGGCCAGGGTTCCGGCCCCGTCGGCGCCGGCGCTGCCCCGGGCGGCC
>NZ_LT596207.1:252863-423729 GCF_900092335.1 Corynebacterium phoceense | reverse complement strand
GCGCCGGCGCTGCCCCGGGCGGCCGCACCGGCGGCGGCAACGGTGGCGACCGTTCCAACTCGCTCGTGCTTGACCAGTTCGGTCGCAACCTGACCCAGGCTGCCAAGGAAGGCAAGCTCGACCCGGTCGTGGGCCGCGACAAGGAAATCGAGCGCATTATGCAGGTGCTCTCGCGTCGTACCAAGAACAACCCGGTGCTCATTGGTGAGCCGGGCGTTGGTAAGACCGCCGTCGTCGAGGGCCTGGCTCTCGATATCGTCAACGGCAAGGTTCCGGAGACCCTCAAGGACAAGCAGCTCTACTCGCTCGACTTGGGCTCCCTCGTTGCTGGTTCCCGTTACCGTGGTGACTTTGAGGAACGCCTGAAGAAGGTCCTCAAGGAGATTAATCAGCGCGGCGACATCATCCTGTTCATCGACGAGATCCACACTCTCGTCGGCGCGGGCGCTGCAGAAGGCGCTATTGACGCGGCCTCGCTGCTTAAACCGAAGCTGGCCCGTGGCGAGCTGCAGACCATCGGTGCGACCACGCTCGATGAGTACCGCAAGCACATTGAGAAGGACGCCGCCCTGGAACGTCGTTTCCAGCCGGTGAAGGTCGACGAGCCTTCGCTTGAGGACACCGTTCTTATCCTTAAGGGCCTGCGCGACAAGTACGAGGCACACCACCGTGTTTCCTACACGGACGAGGCTCTCAAGGCTGCTGCTCACCTGTCTGACCGCTACATTAATGACCGGTTCCTGCCGGATAAGGCCGTCGACCTCCTCGACGAGGCGGGCGCCCGTATGCGCATTAAGCGCATGACCGCTCCGGAAGGCCTGCGTGAGGTCGATGACCGTATCGCTGAGGTCCGCAAGGAAAAGGAAGCGGCCATCGACGCACAGGACTTCGAGAAGGCTGCTGGCCTGCGCGACAAGGAGCGCAAGCTCGGCGAAGAGCGCGCAGAGAAGGAGAAGCAGTGGCGCTCGGGTGAGCTCGAGGACATCGCCGAGGTCGGCGAGGACCAGATTGCAGAGGTTCTGGCTCACTGGACCGGCATCCCGGTTCTCAAGCTCACGGAGAAGGAATCCTCTCGCCTGCTCAACATGGAAGAGGAGCTCCACAAGCGCATCATTGGCCAGGACGAAGCCGTCAAGGCCGTCTCCCGCGCTATCCGCCGTACGCGCGCAGGCCTCAAGGACCCGCGTCGTCCTTCCGGTTCCTTCATCTTCGCCGGCCCGTCCGGTGTTGGTAAGACGGAGCTGTCCAAGGCCCTGGCGAACTTCCTGTTCGGTTCGGATGATGACCTCATCCAGATCGACATGGGCGAGTTCCACGACCGCTTCACCGCGTCGCGTCTCTTCGGTGCTCCTCCGGGATACGTCGGCTACGAGGAGGGCGGCCAGCTCACCGAGAAGGTGCGCCGCAAGCCGTTCTCCGTCGTCCTCTTCGACGAGATTGAGAAGGCCCACAAGGAGATCTACAACACCCTCCTGCAGGTCCTCGAAGACGGCCGCCTTACCGACGGCCAGGGCCGCGTGGTCGACTTCAAGAACACCGTTCTTATCTTCACCTCGAACCTGGGTACGCAGGACATCTCCAAGGCCGTGGGCCTGGGCTTCTCCGGCTCCGCGTCGCAGGATGCCGACGGCCAATACGAGCGCATGAAGAACAAGGTTCACGACGAGCTGAAGAAGCACTTCCGCCCCGAGTTCCTCAACCGTATCGATGAGATTGTGGTCTTCCACCAGCTCACGCAGGAGCAGATTGTGCAGATGGTCGAGCTGCTCATCGCCCGCGTGGAGAAGCAGCTCACCGAGCGCGACATGGGCATCGAGCTCACGCAGAAGGCCAAGGACCTCCTGGCCAAGCGTGGCTTCGACCCGGTTCTCGGCGCTCGTCCGCTGCGCCGCACCATCCAGCGCGAGATCGAGGATCAGCTCTCCGAGAAGATCCTCTTCGGCGAGATTGGTGCCGGTGACCTCGTGACGGTCGACGTGGAGAACTGGGACGGCGAGTCCAAGGACAACACGAACGCGACGTTTACCTTCTCGCCGAGCCCGAAGCCGTTGCCGGCTGGCACCTTCACCGACGAGGAGGCCGACGCCGAGGTGCGTGAGACCGAAGAGGTCGTCACCGCCGACGTGCCGTCCACGTCCTCCGAGCCGGAGCTGCCGTTCGACGACGACTCGAACGACGACGGCAACAACCCGCCGACCGCCGGTGCAGGCCAGGCGCTCTAAGCCCTAGCCCGCTCGAGGTGTAGAGCAACACAACCCGCATGCAGTCATTGCATGCGGGTTCTTTGTATGCCTGCGGAGGTCTATTCCAGATATGCTGCAGTCTTCTAGGCTGAACTCGGTTGCTCTTATAGCCCCGTGTAATCCTCGCTCACCGAAAGGAAAACTATGGTTTCGTCGAAGAAGACAGGATCTGCAACCGCCCGCTCGAGTGAGTCCGGCTGGCCGCTGATCGCTGGGGTTGTCCTATTGGCGGGTATTGTGCTCACCGCAGTGGGGTTCGTAGCGTGGACCGTGTGGGGTGGCGGAAAGAACAGTAATGCGGAGCGCTCGACCGTTGTGGTCACGCAGACCGCGTCGGGGCAGGGCGAGGAGGCGGCGGTGCCGACTGACGAACCCGAGAGCGAGTCCTCGGCGCCATCCGCGACGTCGGTGGTGCCGACCTCAACGGTGGAAGCGTCTGCTGAGACAGGCATGCCGGAGGGACTTACGCAGAGCGGATGGTCGGGGACTACTGCCGTCTGCGGTGCTGGCGAGACGCTTGCTTTTGCCGGGCGTGGCCCCGATGGCGCGGCGGTCGTGTGTGCATCTGGCGGCGAGTACATCTATCACAGCGCGCTGTTTGGCGGATCGCTGACAAACACGGCCTATCTGGAAGGCCCAACGTTCTATGTTCCCACGGACGACTCACTCATCACGGTGAGCGACAGCGGCTTCGGCGTGCGCCAGGGCGGTGCCCGTGTGGCGGGCGGAGAATTTACGGAGAGCTGGCGCGCGCAGGGCTAGTGCAGGGGAGATGAGCCCGCGCGGCGTGTACTGAGTGCGCGGGTTACTCCGGGGTTACTTCGACGAGGTGGCGGCGGACTCGGAGCTCAGCGAGCCACTCGAGGAATCATCGTTGTTGCTGGCGGTGATGCCGATGATGGCGCTCACGAGCGTAGCCAGCGCCATGATGAGGGAGAGAAGATCTTGGGTCTTGATATTGCTGAATTTCGGCATGCGTGAAAGCTCCTTGTTCCGGCACACGGCGCGGCTCGCCGCATGTAAGGAGACCGAGTCTAGCCCGCCAACAGAGCCTGCTCCAACCAGTCGAGGGCGGGATCGAACTGCGCGATGAGGCCTGCGGCGTGGCCGCCGGAGACGCGGGACGAGAACGGCGAGCCAGCAACCTCGGTGGTCTCCACCGCCGCGCCGAGCTTCTGCCAGTCCGAGGCCAGCTGCATGGCCTGGTCATGATTGACGATGTCATCGTTGGGAGCGCTGCCCACGAGGACGCGGCCCGTGGGGGCTACGGTGCCCAGCTTCTGCTGGGCGAGGACGGAGGAAACACGCTCGTCCGAGGCGATGAACTCGGCCATGGACATGCCGGTATCCGTGAGCGATGACAGCGGAGTAGCACCCCAGCGCAGCATGGAGTCGATGATGCACGAGCGGGAGTTTTCCGCGAGCCAGTACCGGCCCTTGGAGTTGAGGTAGCCGTTGACAGCGGTGGCAAAGCCTTCGTCGCGCGCAGAGAATCCCGCGATGGCGTAAGCGAGGTTCGGGCCTAAGTTCGGCGAACCGCCGAGCATGGCGATGAGGTCAGCCGGGGGAGCGCCCGCATAGGTGGCGCGCAGGTTGAGCTCTGGGGCGTATGCTTCCGCGAGCTCAGCGCCGGCGGCAGCGGCACCGCCGCCCTGGGAGTACCCGAAGAGAGCGACGGGGCGGCCCGAGTCACCGACGACGGCGCGGGCGGCGTCGAGCACCGCGTGGGCCTGCTCGACACGGTTGGCATACGTGTGGACGCCGGGCGTGCCCAGACCGATGTAGTCAGTGAGCACGAGACGCATGCCGCGTGCGCGGAACTTTGCGTAATAGGGCAGCTCATAGTTAATGCCCATGGACGACATGAGCGGGGCGATCTGGCCCCGGAAGCCCGGGCCCTTGGTGGGTGCACAGTGATCCGCGAGGCCGCGGGTGCCCGGTGCCATGACGACGGTGGGGGCGGGCCCTTCACCGTGCCAGGTGCCGGTGGGCTCCAGGACCGCTCCGGAGACGTACGTGGGCGTGCCATCCTCCAGCGTGGAGGAGTAGAGAATGCGGCTGCGGCCCACGCCCACGGTGCTCTCTCGCAGGAGCGTGCCCGCCGGGGCGTAGCCCACGGCCGAGGGCGGCGTCATGTAGAAGTCGTAGTCCTCGCCGGCTGAGCTGGAATCGGTGCTGGAACCGGAGCTGGAACCGGAGCTGGATCCGACGCTCGACAGGGATGAGGCCGACGCGGGGGCCGCGGTGGCGAGAGGGGCAGTGCACAGCGCCGCCGCGGTCAGGGCGGCGAGGGACGAAGCGGCGAGAATACGGCCCGCACGCAGGGGAGAGAGGGAGAGAAGTTTCACGGTGAAAATACTACCGCGTGGCGCCGGCATGGGCGGTGTGACCTGGGTCTATGCGCAGTTGTTCGGGGCGGGCTTATGCGTGAACAGGTCGAAGAGGTAAACCAAGCCCTTCGGTACGGAGGCCATGAGAGGCACCGCGTGGCCGAGGGCCGCGCCGGGGGTGAGTGCCGTGCCGGGTTCCGCCACGAAGTTCACCGTCGCGCCGGCCTGGCAGTAGGCGCCAGCGAGCGCGCGGGCCTGACCGTAGGGGATGAGATCATCCGTGGGGGAGTTCGCGATGTAGATGGGCGCGTTGGGGGTGTGCTGGCCGAGCTTCTGGTGGCGCAGCGTCTCGCCGATAATGGGCTCTTTGAGGGAGAGTTCCTCCAGGGATTCGCCGTGGGCCGTGAGCGTCTGGGTGCGGGTAAAGCCCCATGTCGCAACGGATTCGCCGATGCACGAGGTAGCGGCGTCGCGCAGGAAGGCCTTGCCGCGGTCGTTGAAGTTGGCGAGGATGGCGTCGCGGAATTGCGGGTCGCGCTCCGCGAAGCCGTTGATGGCGTAGCCCAGCACGTGCGCGATGGCGGAGCCGTTGACGGCATGCATGACGCGTTCAAGGTCAGCCGGCGGGGCACCGGCGTAGGTGCCGCGGACGTTGAGGTCGGGGCCATACGACTCGGCGAATTCGGCAGCTGCGGCCGCCGCGCCGCCGCCCTGGGAGTAGCCGGCGAAGGCGATGGGGGCATCGGCAGGCGCGCCGGAGGCCTGGAGCGCAGCGCGGCCGGCGTCGATGACGGCGTGGGCTTCCTCGATGTTATTGACGTAGGTGTGCGCTCCCGGGGTGCCGAGCCCGATGTAGTCCGGCACGATGACGCGCATGCCGGCCGCGGCGGCAGCCTGGTGGAACTGGTACTCGTAGTTAAAATTCACCGAGCCGGGCCACGCGGAGGACACGCCAAGGAAGGATCGCGAGGGCGCGCACTGGTCGCCCTGACCGCGGGTGCCTGGGGCGAAGACGATGGTGGGACGCGGGCCGCCGTGCGTCCAGGCGGCAGTGGGCTCGTAAAGCGTCGCGGTAGCCGCGACGGGGGAGCCATCTTCGCGCGTCGTGGAGTACGTGAGCACGCGGGCGGAGGAGTTGGCGGGCAGCAGGTGCTGGAAGGGCGCGCTGGCAGTGACGGTGCCGGGAGAGGGAGCACCGGCAGGCGCGGCGACAGCCGTGGCGGGTGGAAGGACAAGGCTTGCGACAAGGGCAAGCGAGGAGAGAAGAAAGCGGATTTTCACGAACATAGATTACCCGGATTGGGGCGGGACGCTAGACTTTGCTGCATGGGTATTTACTTCCGCAAGCGCAAGAAGACGGGCAAGAATAGCTGGATCAATATCTCCGGCTCGGGTGCTTCGATGTCCACGAAAATCGGTCCCGTGACCCTCAACTCGCGTGGTGGCATGTGGGTCAACCTGCCCGGCGGACTCAACTTCCGCGGTCGCTGGCGCTAAAGCACGCGGTTTTAGTCGAGAAAAGATGGGCGAAGGGAGCGACGGCCTATGGGCATGTCGCAAGCAGAATATCGGCAGATGGGCGTCGAGGCCGACGTCGTGCTGCGCTTGGGCATGCTGCTCATGGGCGCGGGCACATCCGGCTACCGCGTCATGCGTGGAATGAAGCGCGCGGCGCGCGCGATGGGTTTTGACCGGCTCGACCTGTCCGTAGGCGTGACGCAGATTGTGTGCACGTTCCACCGCGGTGAGCATTTCCGAACCATCATTGCGCAGCAACATTCGCCGGCGGTGGACGCCTCGCGCATCGAGGCGCTTGAGGACCTCACGCACCACGGGGTGCCATGGGGGACCACGGCGGAAGAACTCACGGCGAAGCTTGATGCGATTGAGCATGGCGTGACGAAGCGCTGGAACGTGTGGATTCTCTCGACTGCTGCGGCCGTGGCGTGCGCTGCCTTTGCGGTGCTCAACTACTTCTCCTGGGTGGCCATCGCGCTCGTGGCCCTGGCTGCTTTCTGCGGGCAGCTCACGCGCCACACCCTAGCCAAGCAACACGTCCACCAGCTGGGCGGCATCGTCGCGGCGGGGCTCGTGTCCTCGCTCGTCTTCTTTGCCACCACGGAATCCCTCGCCGCGGCGGGGCTCGCGGACCCCGCGGGGTTCTCCTCCGGCTATGTTGCTGCGGTGCTCTTCCTCATCCCGGGTTTTCCGCTCTTCTCCGCGCTCATTGATTTAGGCCGCTTCGACTTTGATGCGGGGCTCGCGCGCTTGACGTATGCGCTCACAGTCATCCTTGCGGCGACGTTTACGGTGACGATGGTGAGCTGGTTGACGGATCTCAAGCCGGAGCCGGCGCAGGCGGACTTCACGCAGGGATGGTTCCTGCTCGCGGCCGCGGCGAGTTTTTGCGGCATCGCGGGGTTCGCCTTCCTCTTTAATTCCTCGCGGCGCATGGTGCTCGTCGCCGCGTGCGTGGGCACCGTGGCCAACCTCGTGCGCCTGCTGCTTGTGGAAGCCGGCACCACGGCCTACTTTGCGGCGTTCGTGGGCGGGCTCATCGTGGGCCTACTCGGCGCCGTCGCCTCAAAGCAGGTGCATCTGCCCCGCATTACGACGACGGTCCCGGCCTCCGTCATCATGATTCCCGGCACCGCGATGTTCCGTTCCGTCTACCAGCTCAACGCTGGCGATATGACGCAGGCGCTCACCTTCGCCGCGACGGCGGCCATGGTGGTCATTTCCATTGGCGCCGGGCTCATCCTCGCCCGTCTGCTCACGGATAAGGATTGGGCGTTGGGCCACCTCATCGACTTCTCGCACCACCGCCCGGGCGCGGGGAACCCAGACTTCTAGGAAGGCAACCGGAACCGCCCGTCCGGATCCTGCTCCGCGAGTCCGTCCGCGAGCAACGAGGCCAACGCGCGGGAGCGCTGCGGGGCGTCCTCCCACACGGCGTCGAGCGCCGCCTGTGAGACAGGCTCGGTCGCCCCGCGGAGTACCGCCATGAGCCGCCCGCGCGCTTGGCGGTCCGTGCCCGTGAACCTCTGGACGCGCTTCTTCGCCTTGGCGGTCTCCTCCTCCGAGGGCTCCGGGCACCCGGCGAGCTGCCACGCGCACTCGGCTTTGAGCGGGCACGCCTCGCAGGAGGGATTCTTCGCCGTGCACACCAGGGCGCCTAGCTCCATGAGCGCGGCAGAGACGCGCGGCCCGCGCCCAGCGGGTGCGGCCTCGAGGAGCGAGGCAACATCGGCAAGCTCCCGCTTGCGCGGCGTGGGTGGCAGGAAGGTCCCTGTGATAGCGCGCGCATAGACGCGCCGCACATTCGTATCGACGACGGGCACGTTGAGCCCGTAGTGGAAACACGCCACGGCTCGGGCGGTGTAATCCCCGATGCCAGGCAATTCCAATAAAGCATCGACATCAGAGGGGACGGGTGACGAGCCGAGAGCCTGCGCGCACTCCCAGAGCCGCAGCGCGCGCCGGGGATAGCCTAACGTGCCCCACGCCTTGAGGACGTCCGCGCGGGAGGCTGCCGCGAAGTCCACGTGCATGGGCCAGCGCACCATCCAGTCCTTCCAGATGGGGGCGACGCGCGCGACGGGAGTTTGCTGGCTCATCACTTCGCTGAGCAGCACGCCCCAGGCAGTGGTACCCGGTCGGCGCCAGGGGAGATCCCGCTCGTTGACGTCAAACCATGCAAGAAGTGCTTCGAAGTTCATCAGGGATAGTTTAAACTTATGTACCGTGGCTAAAAACATTGAGCTCAAGACCCCTCAGGACGTCTGGGACGCCCTGCTGGCTGGAAACCAACGTTACGCCTCTGACCAGGCGGAACATCCTCACTCCGATATTGCTCGCCGCGACGCCCTGCGCACCGGCCAGGCCCCGCGCGTTGCAATTTTTTCTTGCGGCGACTCTCGCGTCCCCGCGGAACTTGTCTTCGACATGGGCTTTGGCGACGCGTTTATCATTCGCAATGCTGGCCATATCGTGGACAACTCCGTGCTCGCCTCCGTGCAGTTTGCCGTCGATGACCTCGATTGCGACCTCCTTGTCGTCATGGGGCACCAGTCCTGCGGTGCTGTGAAGGCGACCTCGGGCTTCCTCAAGGACGACTCCACCATTCCGGCTGGCTTCCAACGCACCATCGTGGAAAGGGTTGCGCTCGCCGCCATCGCCTCCCAGGCCGAGGGCAAGGACACCACGGACGACTTCGAGCGTCGTAACACTGTGGAGACCGTCAAGCAGCTCATGGCGCGCATTCCGCATCTCGCCGATAAGGTTGAAGCGGGGGAGCTCGGCATTGCTGGCATTCGCTACCTCCTTGATGACGGCACGGTCGAACCCCTCGTCCTGCACGGCGTGCAGTAGACACGCGGGCCCGCAGTGGCGCAGGTCGCGCCGGTCACGCCCTAAAATAAGGGCATGTCGACTCCGCGTAAGCCACTGCCTCCCGTGATTTATCAGCGCCGCCGTGCGGCCGCGCTGATTCTTATCCTCGTGGTGGTCGCCGCGCTCATCATCGCCTGGACCGTGGGCCGAGGCGGTAAGGATGATGCGTCGCAACAGGCCGCCGCAACCTCCTCGCTGGCCCAGCCTGCCGATGCCCCCTCCTCCGCACCGTCGGCGGCTCCCACGTCCTCCGCCGCGGAGGCTCCCGCTTCCGACGGCGCCCCGTCCGCTGAGTCCTCTGCAGCCGCGCCGTCCGACTCCGCCGCAGCGTCCGAAGCCCCGAAGAATTCCTGCACCGTGGATGATCTCAAGGTGGGCGTGAAAACCGTGGAGGCGTCTTACAAGGACGGCGCCTTGCCTGTCTTCGTCATGGACGTCGAAAACCCCACCGCCGTGGACTGCGATATCGACTTGGACCAGAACAAGCTCCGCTTCGAGGTCTACAAGATGGGCACGAACGCCCGCGTGTGGGCGGACACGGATTGCTACCCCTCCGTCCAGACCGGTCGCACGACCTTCAAGGCCGGTGCCACCCAGCAATTCCAGGCCACGTGGTCGCGCAAGGGTTCCGAGCCTGGGCAATGCTCCGACCGCCCCGTCGCCGAGGCTGGCCACTACTTCGCCCACGGCATCATTGGCGATAACTACTCCGAGGGCTACACGTTCAATCTGAACTAGCCAAGCGCTTACCCCGAGTCGCTCTCGCTTTCCGCCCCCGCCAGCACACACGCGCCGCGCGGGGCGTGCGCATTTTTCTCCCCGCTACGCGTCGACGAGTGCGATGGCCTGCCCCAACGTCGCGACNGACTCGTGGGAGTAAGCCCCTTGGCCAGCTGGCCGCTTACGGCCGCCTGCGCCGCGGCCCCGCCGCCCAGGCCGCCACCCGACGCGGGCGCGGCGGGCATGGATTCCTGCAGTGTGCCCCACGAACCACACTCGGGGCAGCGCCCCAGCCACTTGGGCGAGACGTATCCACACTCGGAGCAGGTGTGGATGGGACGAACTTTCTTAGCCATGCTGCCTACTCTAAACCAGCCCCTCAACACGAAACCCCCGCCGGCGCTGACCAGCAGCGCGGGCGGGGGAATGGCTCGAAGGCGTGTGCGGCAGGGGCGCACACGGAGAGAATTAGTGGTGCTCAGCCTTAGCGGTCTCCGTGGTGTAGCCCTCGGTGGAGGAGGAGTCACGGTTGTACTGGCCGGAGGTCAGCGGGGAGGCGGACACCGGAGCGTCCACGGTGAGCTCACCGTTGTTGAAGGTGAAGGTGACCGGGCGGGTGCCGCCGAAGGCGTAGTCCTCGTTGGTGAGATCCGTGGTGATGTACTGCACGGAATTAGAGGTCTC
This sequence comes from Corynebacterium phoceense, assembly GCF_900092335.1. Classification (GTDB taxonomy): domain Bacteria; phylum Actinomycetota; class Actinomycetes; order Mycobacteriales; family Mycobacteriaceae; genus Corynebacterium; species Corynebacterium phoceense. Next base: position 413,360 of record NZ_LT596207.1, on the reverse strand, counting down.
GTCCTGCGGGACGGCGTCGAGGTTGGCCTTGGAATCACCGATGATGGACTGGCCGCGGCCGATGGGCTGTGCGGAGGAGACGTTGACGGACTGGCCGTCGACGTCGATGGACTGGAGGGTGACCTTGCCGTCGGCGTAGCCGTCGTTGATGACGCTGAACTTGAGCGATGCGGTGCCGTCGTTCGGCTCCAGCTGGATGGTGACGTCACGCACGGCCACGGCGCCGTCTTCGGTCTTGGCGTTGGTGCCATCCACTGCGATGACCTTCTGCGAGGTCTGGGTGATCTGGCCCGCGGAGCAGGCTGCCAGAGAAAGCGCGGACATAGCAGCAACAGAGATGATGGCACCGCGACGTGCGGCAGACTTCAGGGACTTCACTTCGAGCGTCCTCCAATTAAGAGATCAGGCGTTTATCAACGACTTAGCCTAGTCGTTAGCGGCGGGAAGTACACAGTTTTGGGCCCGTTGGGGGCTACGCCACATGCGTAACATGGGGGTATCCGGGGGTAAACCCGGGGTGCAAACCTTGCCCTCATCCACCGTGGTAAAATTTCTCACCATATATGCGTGTGTCGCGTCGTGCGATGCGCGCCAACGAACCCGAACGAGGAGTGACTGGACAAACATGGAGTTCAAGGTCGGCGAGGTCGTCGTTTACCCGCACCACGGTGCTGCAGAGATTACTGCCATCGAACAGCGTGAGATGGGCGGGGAGACCTTGGAGTTCCTCGTGCTTCAGATCAAGCACTCGGATCTCGTCGTGCGCGTTCCTTCCAAGAATGCCGAGCATGTTGGCGTCCGTGACGTCGTGGGTAAGGAAGGCCTGGAGAAGGTCTTCTCCGTCTTGCGCGAAACCGACGTCGAAGAGGCTGGCAACTGGTCCCGCCGCTTCAAGGCCAACCAGGAGCGCCTCGCCTCCTCGGATATCAACAAGGTGGCCGAGGTCGTTCGTGACCTGTGGCGCCGCGACCAGGACCGCGGCCTGTCCGCCGGTGAGAAGCGCATGCTCGCCAAGGCCCGCCAGATTCTCGTGGGTGAGCTGGCCCTTGCCACCCCGGTCGATGAGAAGAAGGCTGATGCCCTCGAAGAGGAAATCCAGGCCACCATCGAGCGCCACCGCGCAGCAGGCCTCGTTGAGGACACCACCGTCGTCACTGGCGGTGATGATGAGGACCTCGCAGACCTCAACTTCGACGATTCTGACGACGAAGAGTAAATAATGTCGCGCCGCGTCATTGCGCTCGTGGCTGCGGCCGGCCAAGGCACGCGCCTCGGCGCGCCGATCCCTAAGGCCTACGTCGAACTCGACGGCGTCCCGCTGCTCGCGCGTTCCGTGCGTCTGCTGCTCGACTCCGGCCGCGTTGATGAGGTCATCGTTCTCGTGAGCCCCGACATGCAGGACACCGCTGCGCGGGTCCTTGCAGACGCCCAGCTTGCCGATGCCCCCGTGCGCCTCGTCCACGGCGGCGGCGAGCGCGCCGACTCCGTCTGGGCCGGCCNCTCGTCCACGATGCCGCCCGCGCGCTCACCCCGCCGGACATGGTTGCGCGCATCGTCGACCGCGTCGCGGCCGGTGCGTCCGCCGTCATCCCGGTGCTGCCCGTCGCCGACACGATCAAAGAAGTCGACGGCGACACCGTTCTCGCGACCCCAGACCGTTCCCGCCTCCGCGCCGTCCAGACCCCACAGGGCTTCGACCTCGCGACGCTCATCCGCGCCAACGAGGCCTACTTCGCAAGCAGCCAGGACTTCATCGCGACGGATGACGCAAGCCTCATGGAATGGTTCGGCGTCACCGTCGTGACCGTCCCCGGCGACGCGATGGCGTTTAAGATAACGACCCCGCTCGACCTCACCCTCGCCCGCGCCGTCCTCGCCGCGCAGCCTGCGGCGCGCGACGAGAAATAAATAAGGAGACCATCATGAAACAGCCGATTATCCCGCGCGTGGGCATCGCCACGGATGCCCACCAGATCGAAGAAGGCAAGCCCTGCTGGATCGCGGGCCTCCTCTTCGAGGGCGCGGACGGCTGCGAGGGACACTCGGACGGCGATGTTGTCTCCCACGCCGTCGTCGACGCACTGCTTTCCGCGTCGCAGTTGGGTGACCTCGGCTCCTTCGTCGGCGTTGGTCGCAAGGAATACGCCGGCGTCTCCGGAGCGCAGCTGCTCAAAGAATGCCGCGCGTTGCTTGAGGAGAACGGCTTTACTATCGGCAACGCCGCAGCACAGCTCGTAGGCCAGACCCCGAAGATGGGCCCGCGCCGCGAGGAAGCCGAGCGCGTGCTCACCGAGATCCTCGGCGCCCCGGTGTCCATCTCCGCGACGACGACCGATCACCTCGGTTTCACCGGTCGCTCGGAAGGCCGCGCCGCCGTCGCGACCGCTGTCGTGTGGAAGGCCACCGCATAAGCCACCGCATTAGCCAGCGCCTAAACTCGTGCTGCGCAGGCAGCCGTGCCCTCCACCGATGTCGGTGGGTAGCAAAGAAAAGCCCAGCGTCCCCTAGAATGGGCTGCGTGACTTCCAACGATAAGCAGACCCCGACCACGCAGCTTCACATCTATGACACGGCGGCGCGTACGCAGCGCCCGTTCGAGCCCATCCGGCCCGGTCACGTGTCTATCTATCTGTGTGGCGCGACCCCGCAGGCCCAACCGCACATCGGTCACCTGCGTTCCGGCGTCGCCTTCGATATCCTGCGTCGTTGGCTCATTGCTCAGGGCTTCGACGTTGCCTTCGTCCGCAACGTCACCGACATCGATGACAAGATTCTCACCAAGGCCACGGACAACGGCCGCCCCTGGTGGGAGTGGGTCTCCACGTATGAGCGCGAGTTCACCAAGGCGTACAACACGCTCGGTGTTCTTCCGCCCTCCGTCGAGCCGCGCGCGACCGGCTTCGTCACCCAGATGGTCGACTACATGCAGCGCCTCATGGACCGCGGCTTCGCCTATGCCGTCGGCAAGACCGACGGTGAAGCCGAAGGAGCAGGTTCCGTCTACTTCGACGTCAATGCTTGGGTCGCGGCCGAGGGTTCTGACTACGGATCCCTGTCCGGCAACAAGGTCGAGGAAATGGACCAAGGGGAGGGCGTGGACGCCCTCGACCGTGGCAAGCGCGGCGCCCAAGACTTCGCCCTGTGGAAGGGCGCGAAGCCCGGCGAGCCCTCGTGGCCCACGCCGTGGGGCAAGGGTCGCCCGGGCTGGCACCTGGAGTGCTCGGCGATGTCCACGTACTACCTGGGTTCCGAGTTCGACATTCACTGCGGCGGCCTGGACCTGCAGTTCCCGCACCACGAGAACGAGATTGCCCAGTCCCACGCGGCGGGCGACGGCTTCGCGCATTACTGGATGCACAATCACTGGGTCACCATGGCCGGAGAGAAGATGTCCAAGTCCCTGGGCAACGTGCTCTCCGTGCCCACCATGCTGGAGCTCGTCCGCCCAGTCGAGCTGCGCTACTACCTGGGCTCGGCGCATTACCGTTCCGTGCTCGAGTACTCCGAGGCCGCGCTCACCGAGGCTGCCGCGGGCTACCGGCGCATCGAGGACTTCCTCGCGCGCTTCGACACCGTCGAGGTGGGTGAGTGGACGCAGGGCTTCGAGGACGCGATGAATGACGATATCGCCGTTCCACGCGCCCTGGCAGAAATTCACACCACGGTGCGCGCTGGCAACAAGGCGCTCGCCGAGGGGGACGAAGCCCGCGCGCTGGATCTCGCACAGTCTGTGCGCGCTATGGCTGCGGTGCTGGGCTTCGACCCGATCGAGTGGGCGTCTGGCTCCGCTGCGGATTCGGGTGCGGCCGAGCAGGCACTCGAGGTCCTCGTCGCCGCCGAGCTCGAGGCACGTACCACCGCACGTGCCGAGAAGGACTGGGCCACGGCGGATGCCGTGCGCGACCGACTCGCAGCAGCGGGCATTACCATTACCGATACTCCCGACGGCCCCACCTGGTCGCTGGCTTAAATTACACGTTGCACACGCTCTAGAAGGATAGATTTTTATGGCACGAACTCACGGCCGTGGCGGCGCAGGCGCACGCAAGTCGAATAAGAAGGGTGCGCTCAAGGGCACCGGCGGACAGCGCAAGAAGGGTTTGGAGGGCAAGGGCCCGACCCCGAAGGCGGAGGACCGCGTCTACCACGCCAAGTACAAGGCGAAGCAGATTCGCGAACGTCGCAACTCCGGGCGCCACGTCAAGGAGACCGCAGAGATGGTCGTGGGCCGCAACCCTGTCGTGGAATGCCTCCACGCGAAGGTCCCGGCGACCTCCCTCTACATTGTGCAGGGCACCCGCATGGACGAACGCCTCTCCGAGGCCGTTGCCATCGCGAACTCCCGCAACCTGCCGGTGCTCGAGGTCCAGCGCCACGAGATGGACAACATGACAGGCAACGGCATGCACCAGGGCATTGGCCTGCAGATTCCGCCGTTCAAATACGCGCAGGTTGAGGACCTCGTCGCTGACGTGGCGGCCAAGCCCGAGCCGGGCATGTTCGTCATCCTCGACAACATCACGGACCCGCGTAACCTCGGCGCGGTCATTCGTTCCGTCGCGGCCTTCGGCGGCCACGGCGTCATCATCCCGGAGCGCCGCTCCGCTTCCGTCACTGCCGTGGCATGGCGTACCTCCGCGGGCACCGCAGCGCGCCTGCCCGTGGCGCGTGCGACGAACCTCACGCGCACGGTGCAGTACTTCCAGAAGCACGGCTACCAGGTCGTGGGCCTCGACGCCGGCGGCGAGCACACGCTCGACACCTACGACGGCGGCACGGATCCCGTCGTCATCGTCATCGGCTCCGAGGGCAAGGGCATTTCCCGTCTCGTGCGCGAGAACTGCGACGAGGTCATGTCCATCCCCATGACCCCGTGGGTCGAGTCGCTCAACGCCTCCGTCGCGGCCGGCGCGGTGCTGTCCGAGTTCGCCCGCCAGCGCCGCGTGGCCCAGAAATAGGCTCACGCTTTCGCCGCCATGTTTCTCACGAGCGTGCGTCCCGCCCCGGAGCTTATCGGGGAGGGACTGCCCGATGTGCCGGAACACATGCGCCGCCTGGGCGCGCTCATCGCAGCGCTGCCCGGCGGCGCCTTGCGTTTTCCTACGCCCGTTACCGTCGTCGTGGGGGATAACGGCGCCGGAAAATCCACGCTGCTAGAGGCCATCGCCGTGGGGCTTGGTGTCAATCCCGAGGGCGGTTCGCGCCACGCCCGTTTTGCCACCGGCGACGAGGACTATCCCGAGTGGCTCATCTGCTCGCGGGCGCACAACCCGCGCGACGTGTACTTCTTGCGCGGCGAGACCTTCCTCAACTTGAGCGAGTATCACCACCAGATCCATAGCCCGGAGAATCCCGATCCGCTCAGGGACCTGCCGTTTCTCAGCCACGGCCAGGGTCTGCTCGCCCTCGTCGAGAGACGCTTCCATTCTGACGGAATGATCATTCTCGACGAGCCGGAAGACGGCTTGTCCTATCCCCGGCAGGTCGAGGTTGCCACGCAGCTCGAGCGCCTCACCGCCCAAGGCGCACAGGTCATCCTCGCGACGCACTCACCAGTCTTCCTCAGCATGCAAGGCGCGACCGTCTACGCGTTCGGCGACAATGGGATTGCGCCCGTCGCTCCCGAAGCGACGGAGGCTGTTCACGCCGCGCGCGAGTTCCTCGCCGATCCATTGGGGACCGCCGCGTTTCTAATTGGGGAGGGCGAATGAGGGACTTCTATGTCGACGCCTATGCCGCGGTGGACGGCGGCCACGGACCTGAGTGGGTGTCCTCCGTTCCTGGTTTCGTGGCGCTGCGACGCCAGGGACTGGACCTGCGTGCGCCGGTGACCGTGCTGACCGGGGACAACGGGGTGGGCAAGTCGACGCTCGCCGAGGGCATTGCCTTCGAGTACGGCTTTCCTGAGCGCGGCGGGATATGGGGTGTGCAGCGCTCCGCCGGTCCCATCAATCCCCTCCGGGGGTGGGCGAGCCTGCGCTTGGGTAACGCGGCGAAGGACGGCTACTTCCTGCGCGCGGAGACGCACTACAACGTCGGTTCGACCGCGATGTCGCACGGCGAATCCGTCATGGACGTCGTGCAGCGTTCCTTTGATGGGCGCGGGCTCTATATCCTCGACGAGCCGGAGTCGGGGCTTTCGCTCGTGCGGCAGATGACGCTCATGGCGGAAATCCATCGTGCCGCGGAGGCGGGTGCGCAGTTCATCGTGGTGACGCACTCGCCGATCGTGGCAGCCATCCCCGGTGCGCGGATTGTTGAAATTACAGAAGATGGGTTCTTCTTAGAGATGCGCGACGTGACACAGACGCTGGCGTTTCAGTCCCTCGCCGAAGTGATGCGGCGGGTTTAAAGGCCGAAGAAGTCCTCCACGAGCTCGGCAGCGATGAAGGAATCCGTGTTTTTACCCAGGCGTGGGTCCAGCTCGTTGCCCGACGGGATGACGTGGCCCATGCCCTCGACGCTCACGAGCTCGACCGGTGCGCCGTCGCTATCTGCTGGCTTCCAGTGGTCGACAACGGTGTCGGGGAAAAGCTGGGTGCGCGCCGGGCCGGCGGCATGGTTGAGCTCCGCGAAGCGTGCGGCATTCTCCTGCGCGCCGGAGACGGCACCGCGGGTGCGCTTCGGGTCAATGCCCGCCGTTCCGCCCTTATAGGGCGCGAGCCGGTCGCCCGTGCCGTGGACGAACATGACCGGGGTGGGCTGGTACGCCGAGTCCGGATTGGTGGGCGCATGGTTGGTGCCGGCGCCGAGAGTGGAGGCGAAGACGCAGGCGGCATCGGCAAGCCCGGGCGCGTCGAAGAGCAAGCGGATAACCATCTGCCCGCCGTTGGAGAAGCCGCAGAGGAACACGCGGCCAATCTCCTGCTCCGCGCGCAGCTCGTCGAGGATGGCGCGCGTGAAGGCGACGTCATCGATGCCCAGCTCGCGCGCGGCGACGGGCAGGGTGGCGCGGGCATCGTTAAAGTGCTGTTCCACGCCGGTGGGGTAGACCGCAAGCATGCCGTGGCGGGTGGCAAGGTCATCGAACGTGCCGTTGGTAAAGCGACGGATGACATTCGCGGATTGCAGGGAGCCGTGGAAGAACATGAGGATATCGGGCTTCGCCGCGACGGTGTCGGGGCGGTACACGAGGTACTTGCGGGTGCGGTCTTGTAATTCGAGGCTACGGCGTTCCAAAGTCACGCATCTAGCCTAGTCCTGGTGCGTGCAGCTCTCGTCGTGCGTCGAGGTGTGGTGTGCCTCGGCGTCGGCGCGATCGGTGGCGGCGCCGAAGTGTTTCTGGGAGGCACGGCGGGCGGCGACGTCGTCGCGGACGGCCTTGCGGCTGCGGGCCGCGCCGATACCGCGGCAGACCAGGTAAATAACAAAAGAGATGCTCGTGACGAAGACCGAGACGGGCAGGCCGGGAGCCAGGGAGAGGACTAGGCCGCCCACGGCGGAGACCTCAGCGAAGATGGTGGACCACATAATGGCGCGCACCGGCGAGGACGTGATGTGCACGGCGGCGGCGCCCGGGGTGATGAGCAGCGCCATGACGAGCAGGGAGCCGACGATCTGCACGGACTGTGCGGCAGCGAGGCCGACGAGGATGGCGAAGACGACGGACAGTGCGCGCACGGGCACGCCGGCGGCCTGCGCCATGATGGGGTCCGCGGAGGCGAAGAGCATGGGGCGCCAGAACAGTGCGACAGCGCCGACGATGATGACCATGGTCGCGGCGAGCAGCCAGACGGAGGCGCTCGAGACGCCGACGATCTGGCCGGTTAGCAGCGACATCGCGGAGTTCGAGTTGCCGGGGTAGAGGTGCAAGAAGAGCACGGAGAGACCGAGGCCGAAGCTCATGACGACGCCGATGGCGGAGTCCTGCTGGCCCTTGAAGCCGAGGACGGCGAGCACGATGGCAGCGACGATGGCGCCGGCGACCGCGCCGAAGCCGATGTTGAGGCCGAAGAGGAGCGCGGCCGAGGCGCCCATAAGGGCGAGCTCCGAGGTGGCGTGCACGGAAAACGACATCTGACGCAATACGATGAGCGAGGTCATCACGCCCGAGAGGATGCCGAGCAGGGCGCAGGCGATAAGCGACTGCTGCACGAAGTCGATGCTCAGGAGGTACTGGGTGTCCTCAATATATTTCTGCATGGATGATTCCCCTTCTACGCGACGATCATGCGGCCATCGATTTCGATGACGTTGACACGCGAACCATAGAGCTCAGAGAGCACGTCGCTGCGCATGACCTCGTTGACGGTGCCCATGATGTGGCCATGTGGCGCAATGTAGAGCACGCGGTCGACGACGCCGAGCACCGGGTTGATGCCGTGGGTGACGAAGACGATGGACAGGTCGCGCTCGCGGCGCCAGAAATCGAGCTTGTCCACGGTGGCCTGCTGGCGCGCCGGGTCAAGCGAGAGCAGCGGCTCGTCCGCGAGCAGAAGCTGCGGGTCGGCAGCGAGGGCCTGAGCCTGGCGGATGAGCTGTTGCTGGCCGCCGGAGAGCAGGCCTACGCGGCGGTCCGCGATGCCGGTCGCGCCGACCTCGGTGAGGAGCTCGTCCACTCGAGCGCGCGCGGCGCGGCGGTTCTTCACCACGCCATGGGCGAGGGAGAGGGAGACGAGGTCGCGGGCGCGCATCGGCAGCTCAGGCGGGAACATGCGCTGCTGAGGGATATAGCCCACGCGGCAATTGACGTCTACGCGGCCGTCGGTGAGCTGGCGCGTGCGCAAGATGGTGCCGAGCAGCGTGGACTTGCCCACGCCGTTGGGGCCGAGCACCGCGATGAACTCGCCGGGCTCGATGGCGAAGGACATGTTCGACCACAGCGGATCGACCGCGGCGTCGCAGAAGGAGACGAGCGACTTACTTGGCATTGGACTCCAGCGCGGAGACAACGGACTCGTAGTAATCGAAGAAGTTCTCGCCGTCCACCGGGGTCTCGCCGATTTCGACGACCGGGATGCCGGCGGCCTCCGCAGCATCGTGGATGCGCGTGGTCATATCCGTCTCGGTCTGCGGGTTGTAGATGAGGACGTCGATGTCGCCGTTTTTGATGACGCCGAGGAAGCGCGCGAGGTCAGCTGCGGCCGGCTCGCCCTCGTCGAGGGTGGCGGCGCGGTACTTCTCCGGCGTGTTGTCAGTCCAGGAGTCCGACGGCGCGAGGAGGTAGTCCGCAATCGGCTCGGTCTGCGCGTACTTCTTGGCGGGCAGCGCGGCGATGCGGTCGGCAAAGCCCTTCGTCTTCTCCTCGAGGCCGTCGGCCGAGGCGCCCGCCTCTGGGTCCTTGGCGTTGATGGCGTCCGCGATCTCCTCGGCGACGACGTTGATGGCCTCGACGTCGTACCAGATGTGCTCGTTACCGTCGATGATCGTGACCTTAAGGCCCTCGTCATTCATGTGCTCGTCGAGCGTTCCGTGCTCAATAAGCGGCAGGGCGGTGACAACCTTGTCCTGCTCCTTGACCGTCTCGTAGAGCCATGCGTCGTAGCCGCCGCCACCGACGACGACCATGTCTGCCTCGTTGGCCTGCGCGATATTGGCTGCAGTGGGCTCGAAGTGGTGCGGATCCACGCTCGGGTCCGTAATCACAGAGGAGACCTCGACGTCCGCGTCCGTGGATTCGGCGACGACGTTGGCGACGTCAGCCCAGATCGGCGTGGAGGCGACAATCTTAATGGTCTCGTCGCCAGAGGCCGACGAGTCAGAGGAGCCAGAGGAGCAGGCGGTGGCCGTGAGAGCCAGTGCCGCGACGGACACAAGAGTCAGGGAACGCGAGTACAGCATGCGCTCCAGTTTTCCGTTGTTGCAACTCAATGTCAATTGATAACCAATTGAAAATCAGGGGAGGTCGACGCGGGTGGGTGGGGTAGGGTAGCACTTATGGTAAAACGCACCCCACAACGCAAAACGCTGGCGTCGCTCGCCGCCGAGTTGGGGGTATCTCCCACCACCGTCTCGAACGCCTATAATCGCCCGGATCAGCTCTCCGCAGCTACGCGTCAGCGCATCCTCGCCGCGGCGGCCGCGCGGGGCTACCCGGGGCCCGATCCCACGGCGCGCAGCCTGCGCACCCGCCACGCTGGTTCCGTGGGTGTCCTGCTCACCGAGCATCTCTCCTACGCCTTCGAGGACCAGGCCTCCGTCGACTTCCTGGCGGGCATGGCCGAGGCTTCTGCCGGCGCGGATACGACGCTGACCCTCATCCCCGCCGGCCCCGGCACCAGCTTGCCTGCCGATGGCCCCTCGCTCGTCGCTCGCGCCGCCGTCGACGGCTTCGTCGTCTACTCCGTCGCCGCAGACGACCCGTACCTCGAGGCCGTGCGCGGCCGCGGCCTGCCCGTGGTGGTCTGCGACCAGCCCACAGACGCCGGGCTGCCCTTCGTGGGCATTGATGACGTTGCGGCCATTCAGCCAGCGGCGCGTGCGCTCGTGGAGGCTGGCCACACGCAGATCGGCATCCTCGCTATCCGTCTCTTCCGCGAACCGGTGGACGGTTTCGTTTCGCCGGAGCGCCTGGCCGAGGCTGACATGCACGTGCAGCGCTCGCGCGTGACGGGCGCGCTGCAGGTCTTCCACGAGGCTGGCATTACGGACGTTCCGGTGCTGACGCGCCACCTCAACAATGCGCAGACTACGCACGCGGCAGCTACTGAGCTTCTCGATGCCCACCCCGAGCTCACCGCCGTCCTGTGCACCACGGACTCCATGGCGCTAGGGGTACTCACAGTGGCGCGTGAGCGCGGCATCGACGTCCCAGGCGAGCTCTCTGTCACCGGCTTCGACGGCATTCAGACCGCCCGCCTGCGCGGCCTGTCGACCGTCGTGCAGCCGAATAAGGCGAAAGGCGCGGCCGCGGGCCACATGCTCTCCTCGCTTATCGCGCGCGGCGAGGCCGAAGCGCCCGAGGAGAGCCCGCGCCGCCTGCTGCCCACGACCTTCGAGCNCACGTCTTGTCGCTGTGGCAAATTGCATCTAGGATGCTATTTTTCACGAAAACGAACTGAGAACACAGATGCCAAGGCAAGAAGAGTCAACACGGAACAGCGCCATTCGCCAATTTTTCGAAGTAGTGCGGCATGGCCACTATGTTTCGACGAGAGACATGGTTCAGGCGGATATTGAGCAGTTTCGCCGCGACCTAAAGAATGATGGTGTGAGAGTGGCGGGGATTAATAATCGCCGATACCTCGGAAACAAGCACTCGCTTACGCAGTTTATCCGAGAAACGATTCACCGTGAGTGCGATGATGTTCGCCATCTCGTGGATATTTTCGCGGGGACGGGGTCGGTTGCACACGCTTTCAGAGATATACAAGTTACGACGAACGACTTGCTCTTCTCGAACTATGTGTCGCATATTGCTTGGTTTTTTGACGGAGACTATCGGCCGGGGTTGATCGTGGAATCGATCAGATTATTTAACGATGTAGAAAGCTCGGAGAACAACTATGTGCGGGAGAATTTCGCGGACACGTATTTTTCCGCTGATGTTTGTTCTGCCATTGGAGAAATACGGGAGGCTATTCACCAAGTTTGGGTTGACAAGCTTGTGACGAAGCGCGAAGCCGCCATTTTGCTCACGAGTCTCATCTATGGAATGGATCGTATCGCCAACACGGTGGGGCATTACGACGCGTATCGCAGAAATGTTGAGTTAAGCAGAGAACTAGTTCTTCCGGTCCTGATTCCAGACATTCAACTAGATCACCGAAACAAGATTTTTAATCAGGATGCGAATGCTCTCGTCAGCTCGCTCGCCTGCGACGTACTGTACTTGGATCCTCCTTATAACTCACGCCAGTACTCAGACGCTTACCATCTGCTAGAAAATATTGCTCGATGGCAAAAGCCCGAGGTTTTTGGTGTTGCGCGGAAAATGGACCGCACCTCTATTAAGAGTGATTACAACACTAGAAGCGCGCCAGAAGCCCTGCGAGACTTGGTGAACAAGGCCAACGCTCGATACATCGTATTGTCTTACAACAATATGGCTGACAAAGGAAACGGGCGATCGAATGCCAAAATCTCTGATTCGGAAATTCTCGCCATCCTGGCAACAAAGGGAAAAGTCTCAGTTTTTGAAACAGCGTACAAATCCTTCAGTACAGGAAAGAGTCGACTTACGGGAAATACCGAGCGATTGTTTGTCTGTAAAGTTGCTGCTCAAACTGACTCTCAGAAGTCAATCGTGAAAAGCCCTATCAACTATATCGGAGGAAAGGGAAAGCTGATGCCGCAGCTACAGCCTCTACTGCCTCCTGTTAGAGAGTTTGTGGATGTGTTTGCTGGAGGCTGCACCGTCGGGGCCAATGTGCAGGCGAAGAAAGTATTCTTTAATGATGTAAATGAACCGCTGGTTGATTTGATGAAGTATCTGACATCGACCCCTCCAGCGGAAGTTGAGCATGACGTTGACCAGGTGGTCGCAGAATTCGGACTCACTGATAGTTTCCATAATTCCTACGAGTACTACGGCGTTCACAGCTCTAGCGGCTTGGCTTCCCTCAATAAAGAACCTTATGTACGTCTTCGCAGCGCTTATAACAATGAAGTCGACCTGACGCGACGCGCTCTTTATTTGTATGTCTTGGTGATCTTTGGATTTAACAACCAACTACGTTTCAACAGTAAAGGGGACTTTAATCTGCCCGTCGGGAAGCGTGACTTCAATTCCAAGATGCGTAGGAAACTGTCGTTGTTTTACGAACGGCTTGCAAGTGTCGAGCATGAATTTTTGGCTAAGGATTTCACCAAGTTAGACATCAGCCGCTATGACCTCGACGCCTTGTTTTACTGTGATCCTCCGTACTTGATTACGCAGGCAACATACAACGAACGCGGGGCTTGGAACGAGCAAAGGGAATCCGAGCTCCTGCACTTCTTGGATAAGGTCCATGACAGCGGGCGTCGTTTTGCCTTGTCCAACGTCCTTGAATCCAAGGGAGCCGTCAACGTAGTGCTAGCGCAATGGATGCGAGAGCGCGAATATTCGTTGCACCATTTGAACTATGGCTACTCGAACTCCAACTACCAACGTAAGAACAAGGATTCGCCAACGCTTGAAGTGTTGGTTACGAACTATTAGCTCACCACCCGTGTCGGCGGCAGCGGATGACTTCCGATTCCGAGAATTAGTTGCTTTTAATAGTGGGATATTTCTGTCGGTGCGGAAGGTACCATTCCAGTATGGAACCAATTTGTTTAGGGGATACCTCGCTGCGTCGCGCAGGTGTTATTGAGGCCTATTCTGAAATTTGTCGTGTGGTGAGCGAGCAGAGGGGGCATGAGACGTGGAGCGCCAATAATGTTCTGCAGGCTTGGTTTTATGATGCGCTCATTGAAAATACAGCTGTGTTCCACGAAGTGGAACGCCCCGCTGTTAAAAAACGTGCGCAGCGGGCTCGTACGTATACAAATGCTTTGGTGAAGGCCGGGCTCCTTGATATTGAGCGTCACTTGACGCCGTTGGGGTCGGCACTGGTTGCAGATGATCTTGATCTCGATCAGTTTGAAGAACTGGCGACTCTCAAACCCGGAAATGCAGTGCTTTTCCGCGGCTTGCTTAATCATGGGTTCAAGCTGGATGATGGCACCCTGTATTACCCATTGAGGGCTTTGCTCTTTGCCTTGGCCTCATTTGATGGGGAACTATCGTATGAGCAATTTGTCCGTATATTCATGGTGGATTCAGCCATGACCGCGTTTGATGACGAAGTCTTTGTGGGCAGCTTGCGGGATTCCGGGGAAGAAGATGCTCAAAGTGCACTGTCGGAGGAAGAACAAGTTTTCGTTGGCTCAGGAGTCGTCTCGGGCTCCGTGTTTCCGCATGGCAAAGGTAAGACGTACCAGAAGAAATACATCGAATTCGTTAGCGCGTTGATGAGCTTTAGAGCGGAGCCGAGCTTTGAAAGCTACCAGGAGCTGTACCGAACGAAAGCAAATAAAACAGTTCGCGACGGATTTTTGATCAAGGAGTATTTTCCACGTTTTGGGAAGCCAGACAAGGTAGACCTCGACAAGTTTGTTTCGGAGATCACGTTCCCGGGATTTGCGTCTGACGATGACGAAGTTTTCCGGCAGGCTATTTTAAGCGTCTTCCGGAACGGCAAGTCATTGGCACTGGCTAAAGAGTATTTTGACTTGAATCGCCGCCTCGTGGCAGCTACAGGCCTTTTCTCGTTCGAGGGGCGGCAAGTGCGAGTGCGGAATTCATTTGTCCTCGAGTCGTTGAGCCTTATCCAAGACTTTCGGGTTGTTAGCCAGGCGAATGTAATTTCGTCCAATTCCTTTCCCACTTTCGTTGACTTGTACGGCGTTGAAACGGTCCGAAAAGCCTTCACCCAGCTTGAGGAGAAGTGGGGCATTGAGCCTACTGAAGTTGATGAATGGTTGCGCCAACAGCGACAAGCGGAGTTTGAACGTGTCATCAATGAAGTATTGCCCCCTTCGACTGTCAACGCATTGCTTTCAGATATCTCACAGAGCTATGGGACACCTGCACTAGAAACACGAATCCAGAGGGCATTTGCGAGCAAACCAACAGTCCCGACGGCGTTTGAATACCTTGTCGGCTTGAGCATTTATTACGCGTCACCGACCAAATTTGATTTTTCAAAGAGCCTAAATATGTCGCTAGACGCTGACTTCATGCCACTTTCTCCGGCACCGGGATTCCGGGGCGATATTGAAATAGTATTGCCCGAGGCAGCGGTCCTCGTAGAAGTTACTTTGATGAACCCCTCGAACCAGCGTCGAAATGAACTCGAACCGGTTCTCAGGCATGCGACGAATTTTGAAGCAGAATTCGGAGACGGCAGGAAAGTATCTACGTTCTTCATCGCGAACGAGATTGATGTCAATGTCGAGACTGTTTTGTCCTTCGCTCGATTGATGCCTTTGCGCCCTACGCTCGAAGTTGGCGAAACCGGACAAACTTATAGTCCAGTTGTTGTTGCGTTTAACACGAATGAATGGCTGAGCTTGATGGACGCCGAATCCAATTTTTCGAACGTTATCGACTACGCATATTCGACTGCAGAATTGTCAATCGACGATCTGCGAACAGACTGGAGGAGACGCGCTTTCCAAGCACTTCCTAAAGCCTCAGATTAAGAGACTCGAGGGGCATCCATTCTCAGACTAGCGACCAACGACGTTGGCACGGGCAGCGGCGAGGTCCGTGAGGAAGTCCGCCACGGCGTCGACGCCGGGCACGCGGTGGACGGCGGTGGTCTCGCCCGCGCCTACCTTGACGCCCAGGTCCGGGCCAGCAGGCAACTGGGTGAGCGCGGCGAAGCCGGTCTCGTCCGTGACGTCGTCGCCGAGGAAGACGACGGCCGTGGCGCCCAGACGCTCGCGCAGGGCCTGAATCCACGAGCCCTTCGTCGCCGAGGAGGCGGAGAATTCCACGACCATCTTGCCTTCGACGCCGGGAAGGTCGAGGGCAAGCGCGGCATCGAGCGCGGCGCGTGCGGCTGCGGGATCCTGGAGATGCAGCTTGAGCACATGGAGCACGCGCTGGAAGGGTTTGTACTCGATCTCGGCGCCTGGGAACTGAGCGAGGATGGGGTGAAGCTGAGCTTCGACGTCGTCGAGGAAGGCCTGCTGTTCGGGCGTGACGGGGGTCGCGCCCGCGGGGCCTGCGGTCTCCGCGCCGTGGGAGCCACCGAAGATGACGGGATCGTGGAGCGGACATACGCGGGCGAGCCCCTCGAGGTGGCGACCGCTGAGCACCGCGGCCCACGTGTCGGGGAGCTGGGCGAGGCGCTCGAGCGCTGCGAGCGAGCGGGGATCGGCCTGGACCGCGTAGGGGTCCGTGGCAAAACCGGCGAGCGTGCCGTCGAAGTCGGAGACGACCGCGAGCCGCGGGGTACGTGCGAGTTCGTTGATGAAAGCAGGCTGGTCGGTCATAAATGCTCCTTTTAAGCGTTTCTAGGCAGCGAGGGACACGAAGCGGATGGCAGGCGAGTCCACGCGGCCGTCGTGCAGGGTGAAGACCATCTGGTTGTTCTCGTCGACGCGGAGGGTGAACTCGTGATTCTGAGCGAGCAGGCGCGTGAGCTGGTTGTGTGCCCACAGGGATTCGCCGGTGCAGTCGGCGCGCGTGTCGTCGAATTGCACGGAGTCGATGCGCACGCCGTCCGCGTCCTCGACGTTGGATTCTTCCTCGCCGTTGAGGTACGTGGCGTCCGCGCGGAACTGGGCGCAGCCCGTCGTACCCACGAGACCCTGCGTGCCGAGCGTGAGGCTGGGCGCGGGGTGGAGAGTCTCAGGGATAGAACTGGGGGCATCGGCAGCCGTGTAGATGCCGACGACCTGCCAGGACTTATTCAAGCGGACCTGGTCGCCGGGCGCGGCGTTGTCCTCCGGCGTGCCGCAGGCCGCGAGCGTGAGAGCGAGGAGAGGAGCGAGGATTTTCTTCATTTTTTCTCCAAGCAGTCGAGGAAGGAATTCGCCCACAGGTCGACGTCGTGCTCCATGACTTGGGCGTGCATGGCATGCATGCGCTCAGCGAGGACCTCCGGCTGATTGTGCAGGCCGACCACTGCGTCGCGCAGGGCCTTCTTAATGGACTCAATGTCGAAAGGATTGCACAGGTAGGCCTGGGTAAGTTCGACGGCGGCGCCGGCGAACTCGGAGAGCACGAGCGCGCCCGAGTCGTCCCCGTGGCAGGCGATGTATTCCTTGGCCACGAGGTTCATGCCGTCCTTGAACGGCGTAACGAGCATGACGTCTGCCATGCGGTAGTAGCGGCGAAGCTCGTCCTTGGGCACGCTCGTGTGGCGGTAGTGGACGACGGGTGCGCCGATTTGTGCGAAGCGTCCGTTGATGCGGCCCACGGCCTCCTCGACCTGGGAGCGGGTCTTGCGGTAGCTCGTAATGCGCTCACGCGAGGGTGTGGCGATCTGCACGAGGCAGACATCTTCCGGGTTGAGCGCGCCGGTCTCGAGGAGTTCCTCGAAGGCCTTGAGACGCTGGAGGATGCCCTTGGTGTAATCGAGACGGTCGACGCCCAGGATGACGGTGCGCTCGTGGCCGAGGTCCGCGTGGAGGCGTTCCGCGCCGCCCAAGTCAGCGGCGGACCATTCGTTCATGGCGGCGGCGTCAATGGAAATGGGGAAGGCGCCCACGCCCACGCGGCGGCCGTTGTTCAGTTCCAGGTGCGCGGTGACCTCGCGCGTGGAGACCTCGCCGGAGACCTCGATGCCAAAGCGGCGGGCCAGCGCCAGGAAGTTGCGGGCGTTGGCCTCGAGGTGGAAGCCCACGAGGTCCGCGCCGAGGAGCCCACGGACGAGCTCCATGCGCCAGGGCAGCTGCGCGAAGAGATCCGGCGCAGGGAAAGGAATGTGGAGGAAGAAGCCGATGGTGAGGTCCGGGCGCAGCTGGCGCAGGATGCCCGGCAGCAGCTGGAGCTGATAGTCCTGAATCCACACGGTCGCGCCCTCGGCGGCGACGGCAGCGACCTCGTCGGCGAAACGGAGGTTGACCTCGCGGTAGACGTGCCACCAGTCGCGGTCATAGACCGGGGTGACGATGAGGTCGTGGTAGAGCGGCCACAACGTGGCATTGGAAAAGCCCTCGTAGAAGCCCTCAAAATCCGCTTGGGAGAGCTTGACGGGGTGGAGTAGCACGCCGCGCTCGGTGCGGAAGGGCTCGGGCGCGTCCCCCACGACGCCCGGCCAGCCGACCCAGCAGCCATTGTGCTTCTCGAGCACGGGGGTGAGCGCAGCGACCAAACCGCCCGGCGACGGGGTCCAGGTCCGGGTTCCGTCGGGGGCGGTGTGGAGGTCGACTGGCAGCCGGTTGGCTACGACGACGAAGTTGTTGTCGCTCATACCTGCGCTTTAAGACTTCTTCGCGGTCTTTTTGGCGGCCTTTTTCGAGGTCTTCTTAGCAGCCTTGGCGGTCTTCTTGGTCGACTTCTTCGTCGCCTTCTTGGTGGCCTTCTTCGTTGCTTTCTTGCGCGTGGCCTTCTTCGGCTGCGCTTCTTCGTGCTCCGCGAGGACCTTGCGGTGGATGAGTCCCTTGGGCTCCACACCGAGCATGGACATCAGGGTGACGCCGTCGAGGAAGTCTTCCGCGTACGTCGCGACAATGCGGCGCGCGGCGCGGGCGGTCTCTTCCTCGAGGACGTGCGAGTTATCCGCACTGGGTTGAACGTCGGTGACCTTGGGTGGCACGAATGTCCTCCTGCTTGACGGGATTGTTCTTAGACCTTGCAATTCTACGCTATTGCGCGACAGGCCGCTCAATCGCCGTGAGGAATCCGGGGCGGGAAATCTGGGTCGTCCGGCGAGGAGGAGCCGTCCGCCAACGGGCTGGAGATGGCCTCCCACGTTTCCGTGGCTGGGTCGAGAGCCTCGAGGAGGTCGAGCACCTCGTGGCTGTTGAGCTGTTTGAGCTGCTCGCGTACCGTCTTGTCCTGCTCCATACGGACCTGTGCCACGCTCGGGCTTTCCGATGCCCCCGTGGTCTCGGCCGGAGCTGGCTGCGGCGCCTGCACGGGCGGCGGCACGGGGCGCTCGACGCGCGGGGCACGTGGGGAAAGCGGCACGCGCGGAATACGCGGGGTGCGGTGGCGCAGCGCGCGGGCTTGGTGCGCGGAGAAGCGCCCCAGGCGCTTGAAGGCTTCGTACGGACGGAAGTACTGNCGTGCGCCGCGCTCGCCGAGCACGACACCCGCGGCCAGCGAGCCCGCTATGGCGATCGCCGTGGCGAGGTTGGTGAAACCGGTGATGACCTGCTCGTTGATCGTGGCGTACATGCCGCGGTAGAGCATGAGACCCGGCAGCATCGGCGTGTAGCCGATGATCATCGTAATGAGCGGCGGGATGTAGTAACGGCGAGCAAGTAGACCGCCGGCGAGTCCCACCGCGATGGCGGAGATGCCGCAGGCCACGACGGTGCCCACGCCGAAGGGGATGACCACGAAGTAGTAGAAGACCATACCGGCGCCGGCGGTTAGTCCGGAGACGATAACTTCTTTCCACGCGGCATACAGCGAGTACGCGAATGCGGCAGAGCCGATGGCGCCCATAGTGATAAGCAGTGGGATTTGGTGATAGACCGGCGCTGCCATCGTTTCCAGAGGTGGCAGCGGGAAGCCCAGGGCATCGGCAGTTTGAATCCCTAAGCCGACGCCGCCGATGATCGCGCCGGTCGCCAGCACTGCCTCGAAAAAGCGCGCGGTGGAGGTGACGGGCGCACGGGTGATGCCGTCGACAAGGGACTGCACCAACGTCAGCCCCGCCACGAGGATGATGATCCCCGAACCAATGACCTGTGACGGAACGAGGTGGATGCCGAGCGTCGCCGCCAGGTTATAGGACAACGCGGCAGGGAATACGGCGATGAATCCGCCGGCGATGTTTTGATAAAACGTCGGAACCCGATAACGCGCGAGGAGAGCATTGACTCCCATGATGAGGATGGTGATGATAAACGTCAGCGCCGCGGCCAGCAGCCCGCCGCCGAGGACGACCGAGAAGGCCGCGCCCATGACGCCCCAGCCGACGAGGACGGAGCGGATACCGCGCGGCGGCGGCATCTGATCGATTTCGTTGAGGATGCGCTCGGCCAGCGCGGGCGGCGTGGCGCCGGAGTGGATGGAGCGGATGAGCTTATCCACGGCCGAGAGCTTGGAGAAGTTCACGTCAATGCCCGGCGCCACGCGGAAGACCGTGATCGGCCGGCGGTCCGCGCCCGTGCCCACGTTGGTGTGGATGGTGATCGTGTTCATGACGACATCGACGTGGCAGTAGTGCAGGCCATAGGACGCCGCCGCGAGGTAAATCTGGGAGCGCGCGTCCGCGTTCGAGGAACCCGCGCAGATGAGGATTTCGCCGATGCGCGCGGCGATTTCCATCACGCCCGTCACCTGAGCCGGGTCCGTGAGATCGACCGGCGCCAGCGGCGACGGCGGGGGTGCGGCCTGGGCCGCGTCAATCGTGGCGATGCGCGTGCGGGCGTCGCCGAAGAAACCGCCGCCCAGCTTGCCAGCCCAGCCGCGGAACTGATCTATTACATGTGTCACTGTGTCTACGTGTGCCTTGCGTTGAAATGGGGGTCGCGTCCGTGAGCCGGCGCGACCACCGCGTGTGTCGAGAGTCGAATAACTGCGTATGCGTATCTAGCCTGCAACTCTATCCGTAGTGCCCACCGCCGCGCACCCCTGCACCTGCACCCCTGTGCCGCGCCATGCTCGCGCCGCTTAGGTTCCAGCGGGCGCCATATTGTACGATTTAGCCCTAGTGCGCTTCGCGCGCACAGGCTGGAGTGGCGCAATTGGTAGCGCAACGCACTTGTAATGCGTAGGTTGCGAGTTCAAGTCTCGTCTCCAGCCCCACAGAAGCCCTCTACCTGCACTGACGGGTAGGGGGCTTCAACTTTGTCGCCCGTGGAGCCCGTCTTTGCTGTATTTTCGGGCGCGTTGCGCGCAGTTCTGGCGCGGAAAGAGCTCTAGCGCCCGAAAGTGACGTCGCGACGTGTTCGGGGCGGGCCTTTAGGCGTCCGCGTCGAGGATCCGCAGCACGTGCTCGAGGATCTTCTTTCGATTGCCCGCGGACAGGTGCGTTTCTGAGACGTGGTCGTGAACCCACAAGCCCATGCTAAGCACGGCGACGATGAGCTCCTGTAGTTCGGCCTCGTCGCTCACGTCGCGCGAGGGATCGGGCATCCACTCATCGTCGACCTCTTTCCAGATGGCCTGGAATTCCGGGTGGGACTGCGCATGGATGGACATGAGTAGCTCGACGAGCGGATCGTTCTTCGACAAGGAGAGCACAAGCGCGCGCTGACGCTGCGTGCGCGTGAGCTCTTCGGCGCGCCCGCCGCCGAGCTTTTCTAGTTCGGCCTCCCAGCGCTGCGCACAGAAGCGGTGCATCTCCACGAGCAGGTCGTGGCGAGTGGGGAAGTGGTAGATGAGTCCGGACTTCGTCATCCCGGTCGCCTGCGACAAGGAGTCGTAGGTCACGGCGTTGACGCCAGCGTCCTGGACGATGTCGAGGGCGGCGACGAGCGCCTCGTTCTTTTTACTCGTGCGTGCCACCGTTGCCTCCTGATGTGGGATTATCGCGGAAAGCCCAGCCGGTGTATGCCGCGAAAGCGGCGGCGATGACGCCCAGAATGATGAGTACTGAGACGTAGGCCTGCGCATAGGCCGGCGCCGCGACGGAGGCATGCTCCGCCGAATCCATGATGGCAAGGCCCAGGCTGCGCAGCTCCTCCGGCAGGTAGGCGCTGAGGAACATGGGCAGTAGCGAACCGGTGAGCGCGACCGCGATAAGCGTGCCGAACTCGTAGGAGACCTCCTCCACGCCCGCTGCCATGCCCGAGCGGTTAAGCGGGGCGGCGCCGATGATCGCGGTCGAGGACACGGACATCGCCGAGCCCGCGCCCAGACCTACGAGCATCATGCCGGCATACAGCGCCGGCTGCAGACCCGTATGCGTCGCCCATGCGGCAAGCAACACGCCTGCGGTAATGGAGAGGAAGCCGCCGGAGATGAGCGGCAGGAAGCCGACCTTGTGGAGCACCGCGCCACCGATGGCGGACATGGGGATGGCGCACACCGCTGCGATGGCGACCACGAGTCCCGCGTGGAGCGGGGTCCATTCATCGGCGAGCTGCAGTTTTTGCGTCGTGGTGAGCTCCGCGCCCGCGAGAACGAACATGGCGCCGGCTGCGGCAGCAACGCCGCCAGCAAAGATGCGCGAACGGAAGATATCGAAGGTGAGGAGCGGGTCGACCAGCTTGTTTTGGCGGCGGACAAAGACCCAGCCGCCGCATATCGCGACGAGCAGCGCGACGCCCGCGAGCGTCCAGGAGCCGCGCGCAAGTTCCTTGATGGTCATGGTGAATCCGCCCAGCGCGAACAGCGCATAGAGCGAGGAGATAAAGTCCCAGCGCTTGTCCGGGTGCGGGACGTTGGGCGGCGCGATGAGCAGCGTGAGGCCGAGCGCGATGACGCAGATGGGCACGTTAATGAGGAAGACCGAGCCCCAGTAGAAGTGCTCCAGCAGGAAGCCGCCCAGGACAGGACCGGCGGCCGCACCGACGACGGCGACGGAGCCCCAAATGCCAATGGCGGTGTTGCGCTCCCTCTCGTCGGCGAAGGTGAGTCGGATAAGTGCGAGGGTCGCGGGCATCATGACGGCCGCGGCGAAGCCGAGGAACGCACGTGCAGCCACGAGCGCCCACGCGGTCGGTGAGAACGCAGCCGCGAGCGAGGCAAGTCCGAAAATCGCGAGGCCCGTGACGAACATGCGTCGGTGGCCCACGCGGTCGCCTAGCGTGCCCGTGCCTAGCAGTAGGCCGGCGAGGACGAGCGGGTAGGCGTTGATGATCCACAGCGACTGAAGCGCGGAGGCATGAAGCACGTGGGTGAGCCGCGGCAGTGCCGTATAGAGGATCGAGTTGTCGAGACCAATCATGAGCAGGCCGAGTGATACCACGGCAAGAAATGTCCAGCGCTGCGCGGGCGTGGAGTCCTCTGCATAGCGCAGGGCGGTGCGGCGATCGTGGCGGCGTGCGGCGCGTTCAGTGCGGGCTACACGGCGCCGTTCGGTAAGCGTCGGGGGCGTCGAGAGTTCTTCGGTCATGACGCATTACTTTAGCGAACGTTCGTTACAGTAATCAACCTGAGCGGTTGCATTGTCTCGTGGATCACGCTGCCCGTTCGGTTGTGAGAAGCGAGCTGATAGTGGCTTTTCCAATCACAGACGGGGACAATCGGGCGTAGGCAAATTTAGGTCTTAAATACGAAGAAAACGAGGAGTATTCTTATGGCACGCAATTACGCCGAACAACTCGTCGCCGTGCTCGAAGCCCAGGGCGTCGAGCGCATTTATGGTCTGGTGGGTGACTCGCTCAACCCCATCGTCGACGCGGTTCGTCGCTCACCCATCGAGTGGGTCCACGTCCGCAACGAGGAAGCCGCTGCTTTCGCTGCTGAGGCTGACTCCCTGACCACCGGCAAGCTGGCTGTCTGCGCCGCCTCCTGCGGTCCGGGCAACACGCACCTGGTGCAGGGTCTCTACGACGCACATCGCAACGGTGCCAAGGTGCTCGCCATTGCGTCGCATATCCCGTCGCGCCAGATTGGCTCGAAGTTCTTCCAGGAAACCCACCCGGAGATGCTCTTCAACGAGTGCTCCGGCTACTGCGAGATGGTCAACTCCGCTGAGCAGGGCGGCGTCGTCCTGCACCACGCCATCCAGTCCACGATGGCGGGCAAGGGCGTGTCCGTCCTCGTCCTGCCGGGCGACGTCTCCATGCAGGAGGCTACCGATGACGCCTTCACTCAGTCGAAGATTTCCTCCGGCACCCCGGTGGTCTTCCCGGACCCGGCCGAGGCCGCCGCGCTGACCCAGGCCATCAACGAGGCCAAGACCGTCGCGCTCTTCGTTGGCGCTGGCGTGAAGAACGCCCGCGAGCAGGTCCTCGCCCTCGCCGAAAAGATCAAGGCTCCGATTGGCCACGCCCTCGGCGGCAAGATGTACATCCAGTACGACAACCCGTTTGATGTCGGCATGTCCGGCCTGCTCGGCTACGGCGCCGCGCACGAGGCCACCCACGAGGCTGACCTGCTCATCCTCCTGGGTACTGACTTCCCGTACAACGACTTCCTGCCGCAAGGTAACGTCGCGCAGGTCGATATCGACGGCTCCCACATCGGCCGCCGCACCAAGATCAAGTACCCGGTCACCGGCGACGTCGCAGCGACCATCGAAAACATCCTGCCGCACGTCGAGGAGAAGCAGGATCGCCGCTTCCTCGACCGGATGCTCAAGTCGCACTACAACAAGCTTAACAACGTGGTTGAGGCCTACACCAAGAATGCCGAGAAGATGAAGCCCATCCACCCGGAATTCGTGGCCAACATCATTGACGAAGAGGCCGCGGACGACGCCATCTTCACCGTCGATACCGGCATGTGCAACGTCTGGGGCGCGCGCTACATCACCCCGAACGGTCAGCGTGAGCAGATCGGTTCCTTCCGCCACGGCACCATGGCGAACGCTCTTCCGATGGCCATCGGCGCCCAGGCCGCGAACCCGGGCCGCCAGGTCATCACCTTCTCCGGTGACGGCGGCCTGTCCATGCTCATGGGTGAGCTGCTCACCGTCAAGCTCCACAATCTGCCCGTGAAGATGTTCGTATTCAACAACTCCTCGCTGGGCATGGTCAAGCTTGAGATGCTCGTCCAGGGCCTGCCGGAGCATGAGACGGACCACGACGCCGTCAACTACGCGCAGATCGCCGAGGCCGCTGGCATCAAGCACATCCGCATTGAGGACCCGAAGAAGGCCCGCAAGCAGATTCAGGAAGCCATGGCCTTCAACGGCCCAGTTCTCGTCGATATGGTGACCGACCCGAACGCGCTGTCCATCCCGCCGACGCTGACCTTCGCGCAGCTCGCCGGCTTCTCCAAGGCCGCAACCCGTACCGTCTTCGGCGGCGGCGTGGGCCAGATGATTAACCTGGCGCAGTCCAACCTGCGCAACATCCCGCGCCCTTAAAACCTCGAGCTTGCTCGAGCCCCGCGCCCGCGTGCCGCTCAGGCCGCGGGCGTCGCGCCGTTTTTCGTCGGGTCCTTGACGGGGATAAGAAGCAGCGCGCCCACGGCTAGCACCAGCCCGATGGCGAGAACGCCGCCGCGGTCGCCGTCGCCGAACCAGGAGACGAAGAGACCAAAGAGTAGAGGAGCAAGCCAGCTCACGGCGCGGCCGGTCGTGGCGTAGAGACCGAACATCTGGCCCTCGCGGCCCGGCGGCGCGACGCGGGCGAGGAAGCCGCGGGCCGAGGCCTGCGCCGGACCCACGCACAGGCACAGTATGAGGCCGCAGATCCAGAAGGCGAGCGGGCCCGAGGCGAAGAACATCACGAGTGCCATGGAGGTGAGGATTCCCAAGCACGTGAGGATGATGGCCTTTGGCCCCACGTGGTCATCGAGGAGGCCGCCCAGCACAGCGCCGAGTGCCGCGGCGACGTTGGCGGCGACGCCGAAGATGAGCACGTCGCCGGCGCTCAAGCCATAGACCGAGACACCGAGCACGGCACCGAAGCTGAACACGGCGGAGAGCCCGTCGCGGAAGACCGCGGAAGCGAAGAGGAAGTAGAAGGCGTTGCGGTCCTCGTGCCATAGCTCGCGCAGCGTCGCGAAAAGCGCACGGTAGGACGCGATGATGCTGCCAGTGTCCTCACCGGAGGCGGGAATCTCCGGCACGCGCAGGAGAACGGGGATGGCGCTTACGCCAAACCATAGCGCGGCGAGGAGCGCGACGAGCCGCATGTTCCAGCCACCATCAGTGGGAAGATTGAGCGCGCCTGCCGTCCCCGGGGTGCTGCCAGTGGCGACGAACCCGAAGTAGCAGATGAGCAGGAGCACGATGCCGCCGGTGTACCCCGCGGACCAGCCCAGGCCGGAGACGCGTCCCACGCGCTCCGGGGCGGCGACCTGTTTCAGCTGCGCGAAGTAGTTGACTTCTGCGAACTGCATGGTCACCGAACCCACCGCGAGTCCCGCGAGTCCCAGCCAGAAATAGACGGGGGCGTCGTTGCGTACGAAGAAGAGCAACGCCATAACGGCGAAGGTGGCCGCGGACCAGAACGCGAGCGCCCGGCGGCGGGAGCCGCGCCGGTCCGAGCGCTGGCCCATGATGGGAGTGACGGCGAAGATAACGAGTCCCGCCGCCGTCATGGACCAGGACAGCCATTGGGCTGGGGTGTGCGAAGAATCGATCTGCTTGCCCACGGAATCGGTGAGGTAGACCGAGAAAATGAAGGTGACGAGCACGGCGTTAAACGCGGCGGAACCCCAGTCCCACAGAGCCCACGCAGCGACGGTGAGGCGGTCGGTGCGGCGAGCCGCGGAAGGCACGGGCAAAGAAGCAGCAGGCGCAGTCATAAACCGTAAGCCTAAGGTGCACGGGACAGGCGCGCAGCGCAATGGAACATAAACTACCCCGCGCGGGGGCGCGGAATCCCCGCGGAGTCTCACAGTCGGCTTTCAGGTTTTCGGCAGTACCCTTGAAAACGCGAGTGGCAGACTAATCAGTCGAGCTTAAATTACGAAAGGCACCCTTCCATCATGGACGATAAGCATAATGACAACGTGACCATCCTCGTGGTCGATGACGAACCGAATATCGTCGAACTGCTCACCGTGTCCCTCAAATTCCAGGGCTTCAACGTGCACACCGCGAACTCGGGCACGGAGGCGCTGCGCATCGCGCGCGAGATCAACCCGGACGCGTACATCCTTGATGTCATGATGCCCGGCATGGACGGCTTTGAGCTACTCGGCAAGCTTCGCCAAGAAGGCCTTGACGGCCCGGTGCTTTACCTCACGGCGAAGGACAGCGTCGATCAGCGTATCCACGGCCTCACCATCGGTGCGGACGATTATGTGACGAAGCCTTTCTCCCTCGAAGAAGTCATCACGCGTCTGCGCGTCATTCTGCGCCGCGGCGCCGTCGCGGACGACATGACGTCTGACGCCACTATGACCTACGCTGACCTCACCCTCAATGATGACACGCACGAGGTCACCAAGGGTGGCGAGATCGTCGACCTATCGCCCACGGAGTTCAACCTCCTGCGCTACCTCATGCAGAACAAAGAAGTTGTTCTCTCCAAAGCGAAGATCCTCGACAACGTGTGGCACTACGACTTCGGTGGCGACGGCAACGTCGTCGAGTCCTATATCTCGTACCTGCGCCGCAAGATCGACACGGGCGACACCCCGCTCATCCACACCGTTCGCGGCGTGGGCTACGTTCTGCGCATGCCGCGCTCCTAGGTTGAAGCCGACTGCCGCTTCATGAAGATACAGAAATCTCTTTCCTCCTTCGTCCGCACGGTCTCGCTGCGCACGTTGCTCGTCATCATCGTGGTGGGCGTCTCGTTGGCGGGACTTATCGCGAGTTCCGCTGCGGTTTCTGCGCTCATGCGCGAAGCGATCTACTCGCAGGTCGACAAGGATCTCATCACCGCCGCGCGGGGTTGGGCACGCAACGAAGATCTGTTGGGCGAAAGCGATGACCGCCGTCCGCCGAGCGAATACACCGTCATCTCGTATGGCGCGGACGGTACTGCCAAGTACTTCAATCCGGATCTTGAGGCCATCCCGCGCGTGGAAGATCTCGTGGTGGACGGCACGCCGCAGACGGTGGACACGGTCCGGACAGACAATTCCGGTGCGGTCCGCCGTTCCAGCGAGCAGTGGCGCGCCGTCGCCACGCGCAATGACGGCTCTATTATCGTCGTGGCGAAGAAGATTGCACGTGAAAACGCGCAGATCCAGCAGCTGTCCTTCATGCAGATCGGCATCAGCCTCATCGTCAGCATCATCATTTACTTGATAAGTTTCATCTGCGTGAAGGCGGCGCTCCGTCCGCTGCGCGAGGTGGAACGCACCGCTCGACAGATTGCCGCAGGCGACTTGGACAAGCGTGTCCCGGTCCTGGGAGAAAATACCGAGGTCGGCGAGCTCTCCAAATCGCTCAATATCATGCTGGGCCGGCTCCAAGAATCCATCGAGACCGCGCGCGACAAGGAAAACCAGATGCGCCGTTTCGTGGGAGATGCCTCCCACGAGTTGCGCACGCCGCTTACCAGTTTGCGTGGCTACACGGAGCTCTACCGCTCCGGCGCCACGGATGATGTAGACCTCGTGCTGGGCAAGATCGACGCCGAGTCCAAGCGCATGTCCTTGCTCGTCGAGGATCTCCTTGCACTCACCCGCGCGGAGGGCAATCGCCTCGAGATGCATACCGTCGATCTTCTCGAGCTCTGCATGTCCGTGGGGTCGACTGCGCGCGCCGCGTTTGCCGGACGCACCATCGATGTGCGCCCCAAGACCTCCGGCATCCCGCTCGTTAACGGCGACCCGGACCGTCTCCACCAGGTGCTGCTCAACCTCGTGTCCAACGGCATGCGCCACGCGGGCGATGACGCGACGGTGACCATCCAGCTGCGCGATGGAGAAGGCTTTATCTATATCGACGTCATCGATGACGGCAAGGGCATGGAGGACGAAGTCGCCGCGCATATCTTTGAGCGTTTCTACCGCGCGGACTCGTCGCGTACTCGCGACACGGGCGGCTCCGGCCTGGGCCTGGCCATTGCTAAATCCCTCGTGGAGCAGCATGGCGGCACCCTGTCAGTGACCTCGGAGCTGGGCGTCGGCTCGACCTTTACGGTCGCGCTGCCGGCCGTGCCCCAGCCTGCCGATGCCCCCTGCGACCCCACGGCCGAGCCCGCCACCATCACCGGTACCGCGGTTCCCGTCTCTGAGAAGAAGGCGAAGAAGAAGCTGCGCACCAAGCCGTGGTCACGCAGCAAGTCCAAGGAGAAGTCGCGCGGCGACTTTGCTACGGAGTCGGGCAACGCCGAGTCCGCACCGGACACGCCGGACGCTCCCCAAGGCCCACGTTAGGACCCGATCCCGAACACTGGCCCCCAAACCTGGCTTTCACACTGTGTCTTGAGTACCGCGAAAAGGCCCCTTCAACAGAGTATTTTTAGGTCACAGTGTTACTTCTTAGAAAACCCCAGGTTTTGCGCAAGTCGGGTATGACTACTGTGATGACAACTCCTGCCTGGGCTGTCGCGAAGTGTGCATGAAAATAGCCACAACTCCCGAATAAGGCTCCAGATTTCGAAAAATCCGGGCCTTATTCGGACGTTGTGGCTAACTCGCGGCGGCACGGCGCGGTGAGAAGCGGGTGGGCAACAGCTCCGCAGCGATGGATACGGTCTTGATCTCGGTCTGTCCACGGACTCGTTTGCGTTAGTCCTTGGTTCAATGTAGTCAGACGGGGGAGGCAGCTTTCCGGCCATGTTGCGAGTCGGTCGGTGTGCGCGTGGAGGGACATCGCTGAGCACCGTCGCAGTCATCACGTTGGTCAGGTGTGGACAACTGGAGTCAGGTCCCCTGAACCTGACCCATTAGTCAAGTCAGACGAAGCCTGAACGTCGACACCAAACCTCAAGGCAAAGACGTTGATGCGAACGAGCTTACGCCACATTGATAGGCAAGCCAGGTAAGAAAGCCCAGGTTGGTTGTGAGTCGGGACTTCGACCAGTGTGGTCGGGCCTGACGGTGAGCTGAGTCAAGTCGGGCGCTCCCCAGGAAAGACGTCGTTAGGAGCGGAAGCCGTCCTCGCCGGTGCCGAGGTGCTGGCGAATGCGGGTGGCCGCCTCGTCCATGGCTGCAGCATCGGTGGCATCGGCAGCGTAGGCCTTGGCGAAGTCGTACTCCTCCATCTTGTCGGTGGGGAAGATGTGAATGTGGGTGTGCGGGACGTCGAAGCCCGCGATGATGTAGCCGGCGCGCTTGGCGTCGAACGCGTTCTTTACAGCGTTGCCGACTTCCTTGGCGATGGCATTGAGGTGGGCCCACGTCTCCTCGTCGAGGTCGGTCCACTTATCGACTTCCTGGATGGGAACGACGAGCGTGTGGCCGTAGCGCAGGGGCTCGATGGACAAGAAAGCAACGACGGTGTCGTCACGGTAAACAAAACGGCCGGGCAGTTCGCCTTCGATGATCTTGGTAAATACAGAAGCCATGGGGAATACCCTACCCGCCCGGTAGGATAGGCGGCATGCGAATTCTTGTGATCGGTTCGGGCGGCCGCGAACACGCCCTCCTCAAGGGACTGGCAAACGACCCTTCTGCCCCAGAGCTCCACGTCGCTCCGGGTTCACCGGCCTTCGCCCAACTCGCCACCGTCCACCCCGAGTACTCGCAGGTTGATGATCCGCAGCGCATGCTCGAGTTGGCGCAGTCCATCGATGCTGAGCTCGTCGTTGTCGGCCCTGAGGTCCCGCTCGTCGCGGGTGTCGCCGACGTTCTCCGCGAGGCGGGAATTCTCGTCTTCGGCCCCAACCAGGACGCCGCTCAGATTGAAGGCTCCAAGAAGTTCGCCAAGGACGTTATGGAGGCCGCAGGCGTTGCGACTGCACGCGCGGAGCAGCTCACCCCGGGTACCGCGGACGCCGACATCGAGGCCGCGCTCGACCGCTTTGGCCCGCAGTTCGTGGTCAAGGATGACGGACTGGCCGGCGGCAAGGGCGTCGTCGTGACCGAGGACCGCGCCGCGGCTCGCGCGCACGTTGACGCCGTGCTGGGTGCCGGCAACCCGGTTCTCCTCGAGTCCTTCCTCGACGGCCCGGAGGTCTCCCTCTTCTGTCTCGTCGACGGTGAGACCGTCGTCCCGCTGCTGCCGGCGCAGGATCACAAGCGTGCGTTCGACAATGACGAAGGCCCCAACACCGGTGGCATGGGCGCGTACACCCCGCTGCCGTGGCTGCCCAAGCGCGGCGTCGAGCGCATCGTCAACGAGGTCTGCGTGCCTGTTGCCAAGGAAATGGTCCGCCGCGGTACCCCGTACTCCGGTCTGCTCTACGCCGGCCTGGCCTGGGGTAAGGAAGGCCCGTCCGTCGTCGAGTTCAATTGCCGCTTCGGCGACCCGGAGACCCAGGCCGTCCTGAGTCTCCTCGAGTCCCCGCTGGCCGAGGCCCTCCACGCCGTCGCCGTCGGCGAGTTGGCCCAACTCCCGCCGCTGGAATGGAAGGACGGCTACGCCGTCACCGTCGTCCTCGCCGCTGAGGGATATCCGGCCTCCCCGGTCAAGGGCGCGGAAATCTCCAGTCCGGATCTGGACAACCCGGAGAAGATCCTCCACGCGGGCACCACCGTCGAGGAGGACGGCGCCGTCCGTGCGAACGGCGGCCGCGTGCTCAACGTCCTGGGGCACGGCTCCACCCTCCACGAGGCCCGTGGCAACGCCTACGTTGTCCTCGATGAGGTCGCGATGGACGGCGGCTTCTATCGTTACGACATCGGTCTGCCCGCAGCGCAGGAGCGCATTCGCGTCTAAGGGGGTACGGGCGTGACCGGGCACTAGCCCGGTCACTGAGGCGGACGCTGTGTCTGAGCGCTGGGCCCAGACGCCGTGGCGCGGCCTAGCGCGAGAGTCGGGGGCATCGGCACGCTAGGCGTGCGATAATAAACGGCGTGGCTGAGAAAAAGAACATTTCCAACGTACTGTCCGCACGCTATGCGTCACCCGAGATGACCGAGATCTGGTCGCCAGAGCACAAGATCGTCCTCGAGCGTCAGCTGTGGATCGCCGTCATGAAGGCCCAGAAGGACCTCGGCGTCGACATCCCGGCAGAGGCTATCGCGGCCTACGAGGCCGTCATCGAGGACGTCAACCTTGCATCCATCGCTGACCGCGAGCGCGTCACTCGTCACGACGTCAAGGCACGCATCGAAGAGTTCAACGCCCTGGCTGGCTACGAACACATTCACAAGGGCATGACCTCCCGTGACCTCACGGAGAACGTCGAGCAGCTGCAGATCCTGCGCTCCCTCGAGCTCATCCGCGACAAGGCTATCGCCGTCGTCTCCCGCATTGGTGAGCGCGCCGCACAGTACCAGACCCTCGTTATGGCAGGCCGTTCCCACAACGTGGCGGCGCAGGCCACGACGCTGGGCAAGCGCTTCGCGTCCGCCGCGGACGAGATGCTGCTGGGCATCGAACGCGTGGAAAGCCTGCTGGGCCGCTACCCGCTGCGCGGCATCAAGGGCCCGATGGGCACCTCTCAGGACATGCTCGACCTCATGGGCGGTTCCGAGGATAAGCTCGCGTCGCTGGAGACGCTCATTGCCGACCACCTGGGCTTTAGTCGAATCTTCAACTCCGTGGGTCAGGTCTACCCGCGCTCCCTCGACTTTGACGCGGTCTCTGCGCTCGTCGAGCTCGGCGCCGGCCCCTCCTCGCTGGCCACGACCATTCGCCTCATGGCCGGCAACGAGACCGTCACCGAGGGCTTCAAGGAAGGCCAGGTCGGTTCCTCCGCGATGCCGCACAAGATGAATGCTCGCTCCTGCGAGCGCGTCTGCGGTTTCCAGGTCATCCTCCGCGGCTACCTCACCATGGTCGCTGACCTCTCCGGTCAGCAGTGGAACGAGGGCGACGTGTTCTGCTCCGTCATCCGCCGCGTGGCGCTGCCGGATGCCTTCTTCGCCATCGATGGCCAGTTCGAGACCTTCCTCACCGTGCTCTCCGAATTCGGCGCGTTCCCAGCAATGATCAACCGCGAGCTCGAGCGCTATCTGCCATTCCTCGCCACGACCCGCATCCTCATGGCCGCCGTCCGCGCCGGCGTGGGTCGCGAGACCGCGCACGAGGTAATCAAAGAAAATGCCGTCGCCGTCGCGCTCAACATGCGTGAAAACGGTGCTGAGCAGGACCTCGTTGCCCGCCTCGCTGCGGACGAGCGCCTGCCGCTGTCTGCAGAAGATCTCGAGGCCGCCCTCGCTGACAAGCACGCCTTCATCGGCGCGGCCGAGTCCCAAGTCAACCAGGTACTTACCCGCATCAAGGCCCTTGCGGATCAGCACCCGGGGGCAGCGAACTACACCCCGGGCGAGATTTACTAGCCCTCAGGCAGAGACCCTGCATACACGAACCCCGGTTCAGCGCGTTGGTGGCGTGAACCGGGGTTCGTTGCGGTGGGGAGCTTGAGGCACCTACTTTAGGCGCCGAGCGGGAACGGAAGGTTGAAGTTCGGCAGCTTGAAGCCGCCGGGGGTGTTGACCACGTAGGCCGCGCCGACCGTGAGGACGGCGATGGCGATGAGGATGCCGATGGCCGTGCCCTGCGAGGAGCCGCCGCTGCTGCCGTCGTTACCGGTGCCGTTGGTGATGGGCACCTCTATCTCCGGAACCGGCTGGTAACCCGGCGTTGCGCCCTTCGCTTTGAGCTCCGAGATGCACTTTTCCCAGGCGTCCTTGACGGCGTCGTTGCCTGCGGTGGATTCGAAGGAATCGATGGTGGCCTGCAGTCCGACCTCGGATTCGTGCTTGGCGAGGATAGTGCGGAACTGCGAGCTGAATGCCGTCGACGCGGAGAGCAGCTCCGCGCGCGCACCCGTGGGCACGGAGTCGCGCATGGCCATCGCGCGGTTGATGGAGGCCTCGGGGAAGTTATCGCCCAGCAGCTTGTCCGCCGCCTCGTCGCTGATGATGGCGTCCACGTTATTGGCGGCAACGAGAATGACCAGAACGTCCTGCGCGTTATAGCCCTTTGCCTGGAACTTCTTCAGCAGCTCCGGGTAACCTGCTGCGGCCTTGACGTCGCGCGTCGTAAACGCAGCGAAGGTGTCCTTGTCCTCAGGGAACTGAGCCTGGACCTCTTCCGAGGCGGCGGTGAGGACCTTCTTGTAAGCCTCAATGACGGCATCGGCAGCCTGCGTGTCCTCCGGGGCGTGCTCGAGAGTGCACAACGGGGTCCCATGCTGGGACGTTCGGGTGTTAACGATAGGGGCGGCGGTCGCCTGAGGGACGGCGACGGCGCTGAGCGCGAGGGTGGTGGAGACGAGAGCAGCGGTAAGGCGGCTACGCACGATAAGAACTCCTAAGTGAGAGGGAGGAGACAACAAAAGTCAGAACAATGCTACAGAGTCTAGGCTGCGATATGCTTTCTGTCATGCGCCCTCAGCTTTCTGATTACAAGCATCTGTCCTCCGGCAAGGTTCGCGACATCTACGAAGTCGATGATAAAACGCTGCTCATGGTTGTTTCGGACCGTATCTCGGCCTACGATCATGCGCTCACCCCCGCGATTCCGGATAAGGGCCGCGTGCTCACCGCGACCTCGCAATTCTTCTTCGACGCCATCGATTTCCCCAACCACCTGGCGGGCCCCGTCGATGACGAGCGTATCCCGGAAGAGGTGCTCGGCCGCGCCATCGTGGTGAAGAAGCTGGACATGCTGCCCTTCGAGTGCGTCGCCCGCGGCTACCTCACTGGCTCCGGCCTCAAGGAGTACATCGCAGAAGGCACTGTGTGCGGTATCGAGCTGCCCTCGGGTCTCACGGAGGCTTCGCGCCTGCCGGCCCCCATCTTCACCCCGGCCACCAAGGCCGAGTTTGGTGAGCACGATGAGAACGTGAGCTTCGACCGCGTCGTCGCAGACTTGGGCCAGGAGCGGGCCGAGGAGCTGCGCACCGCAACCCTGCGCATCTACTCTGAGGCCGCCGCCATCGCGGAGGCCAAGGGCATTATCCTCGCGGACACGAAGTTCGAGTTCGGGCTCGACGAGGACGGCACGCTGGTTCTCGCGGACGAGGTCCTCACCCCGGACTCTTCCCGCTACTGGCCGGCCGACACGTACGAGGAAGGCAAGGTTCAGCCGTCCTTCGACAAGCAGTACGTGCGCAACTGGCTGACCTCGGACGCTTCCGGCTGGGACGTCGCGGCCGACACCGAGCCGCCGGCGCTGCCGGACGACGTCGTCGCGGCTACTCGTGGCCGCTACATCGAGGCCTACGAGCGCCTGTCCGGTAAGTCCTTCGACGAGTGGATTGGCTAGAACCCGCAAAACCACTCGATACGCGTCCCCGTCGAGAGAGCAGCAACGCTTTCTCGGCGGGACGCGTGTGTGAGCAGGGGTGCCTGAAAAGTGAGACAGGCATGAAATACCGCTATGGGCAGCGAACTCGGATATATTGAGGAGCGTGTGTGCGCTTTACGGTGCTCACATTGAATGCTCGCTCTCGAAAGGACTCTCATGCTCGACCTTACTCACGCGAGCGTTGCCGTAGGCTGCGCGCTCGCGGTGACGCTGGGCGCCGCCGTTGTACCGGCAGGCGCGCAGGAGACCCAGGGCACCACGAGTATCACGGTGGACGAGGCTAAAGGCACCGTGCCGGCAGACTCCGTCCCGGTGGCGGAGCAGTCACTCAAGGTTGCCTATGCGGATGCCACCATCCACTCGGGTCAGAACCCCGGCTACTCGCTCATGGTCGTTAACCGGCACGGCACGCGCGTGGAACTTAATTCCGGTCGCATCGTTGCCAAGGTCTCGGGCCTTCCTGAGGGCGCGGCTGACACGTACACCGCGTCGGTGATTCAGGGCTTC
The DNA here is from genome assembly GCF_900092335.1 of Corynebacterium phoceense. Classification (GTDB taxonomy): domain Bacteria; phylum Actinomycetota; class Actinomycetes; order Mycobacteriales; family Mycobacteriaceae; genus Corynebacterium; species Corynebacterium phoceense. The sequence goes on along the minus strand of NZ_LT596207.1, from coordinate 378,429 downwards.
GCAATCTTTGACAAGATTCTCCTGCCCGAAGAAGTCGGCGCCAGCTACACGGTGACCTTTACGGCGTATACCGCTGCAGGCGAAGTCATCGATACCGCGCAGGCTACGACTAAGGTCATTGATCCACTCGCCCCGCAGCCCAAGCGCACGGGAATCGCGCAGTTCTCCTCCGGCTCCAGCTGGATCGTGGACGGCAAGGCGCAAGGCCCCGTGGTCGATAACACGCAGTACTACCTTGATTACGCGAAGAACCTTCGCCGCACCCTGGGGCTTGCGGACAAGTAGTCTCACCCATCCCATCTTCTCCCTCACAGAAAGCTCTACAACCACATGAATTTCTCTCCTCGCCGCGCACTCGTTGCCGCTGCCGTGTCCGTGTCCCTCGCCGTTACCGCCACTCCGGTTGCCACGGCCCAGTCCTCGCTGCCGTCCCTGCCGTCTGGCCTCGTGTCCGTCAACGGCACCGGCATTGAGAATGGCGCCTTCACCGGTGCTATTCAAAAGGACGGCATCAAGATTCCGGTCACCGGCACGATCGAGAACGGCGCTATCACGGGCCTCAAGGTCGATCCGAACGGCGTCGTGGGCATCGCCGAAGGTGCATTCACGGGTGCCATTCAGAAGGACGGCGTCAATATCCCGATCACGGGCACCATTGAGAAGGACGGCATCACGGGCGTGAAGGTTCAGCCTGGTGGTCTTGTAGGTGTCCAGGAGGGTGCTTTCACCGGTGCTATTGAGAAGGATGGCGTCAAGATTCCGATCACGGGCACCATTGAGAACGGTGCCATCAAGGGGGCCGAGATCAACGTGGACCCGAACGGCATCATCGGCATCCAGGAGGGCGCTTTCAAGGGCGTCATCGAAAAGGACGGCGTCAACGTTCCGATCACCGGCACCATTCAGGACGGTGCGTTTAAGGGCGTGAGCATCGAGCCGGGCGGCGTGACCGGCACCCTTGAGGGTGGCGTGCTGGGTATCGCACCGGGTGCTATCCAGATCAACCCGCAGATCGACGTCGTTGTCGCTGATATCTTCGGCTCCTCGAAGTTCGCGGAGACCGAAGCCGTGAATGTCACCATTCCGCTCATCGGCGTTGCAGCCATCCTCGCGGCCATCGGCTTCGCCATCAACCAGATGGGCCTGCCGCCGGCCATCCTCCGTTCGCTTAACCTCAACCATTAAAACACAGAACTCAGCACCCGCGCCGAGAAATCGGCGCGGGTGCTGTGTCGTCGTGTGCGGGGGTTAGTCGAGCTCAGTGATCTCGCGGGCTGCGCGCTGCAGGATCTCCAGGATGGCGTGCTCGTGCTCGGGGGAGGCGCTTCGTCGGTGAGAAGGGCTTGGCGCACCTGGCCGAGGGCCTGCCTGATGGCTGGGTTGCCCAGTTCGCGACGCTCCTGGGGCACACCGTGTGGGCNGGCGGCGAAGAAGTCCTCCCATTCCGTGGCGTGTGCCGGAAGGCGCGTAAAATGGCACGGCATGACTGTAGACCCCTCCCTTGCAGCGCCTCGTGCTGCGCAACATCCCGTGACTCGTTCCTTCCATGGCCGCGACTTCGTCGATGACTATGAATGGATGCGCGACAAGGAATCCCCGGAGACGATTGCGTACCTCGAAGCGGAGAATGCGTACACCGAGGCGCGCACGGAGCACCTTCAACAGCTGAGCGAGAACATCTTCGCCGAGGTGAAGTCGCGCGTGAAGGAGACGGACATGTCCGTGCCCGTCCTGCGCGATGGTTACTGGTACTACGGCCGCACCGAGGAAGGCAAGAGCTACGGGCTGTCGTGTCGCCTCAAGGCCGCCGAGGGCGCGGAGGCGTGGAGCCCCATCGAGCTGCCCGAGGAGGGCGCGCCGGAGGGCGAGGAGGTTCTGCTCGACTCCAACGTCCTGGCCGAGGGGCACGAGTTCTTCCAGGTGGGCGCGGTGGCGCGCAACCGGGAGACAGATGTGCTTGCTTTTGGCGTGGATACCGTGGGCGACGAGCGCTTTGAGGTCTCTTTCAAGGATTTGAAGACAGGCGAGTTGCTCGCGGATCGCCTGGACGGCGTCTACTACTACCTCACATGGGCCGGTCCGAATTACATCTTCTATACGACCGTGGATGAGGCGTGGCGCTCGGATAAGGTGTGGCGCCACAAGATGGGCACCCCGCAAAGCGAGGACGTGCTTGTCTTCCACGAGGAAGACGCGCGCTTTGGCGTGGGTGTGGGGACGACGAAGTCCCGCGAGTTCCTCTTCGTTCAGGTGCAGTCCAAGACCACCACGGAGGCGTGGGTCGTGGGGCTCGACAATCCGGAAGGGGAGCTGCGCCGCCTGTGGGAGCGCCGCCAGGACGTTGACTACGACGTCGACCACGCCGTGGTGGGTGGCAAGGACTACTGGCTGGTCACGCACAATGCGACTGGCGCGAATTACGAGCTGGGTTACTGTCCGGTGGCCTATGGCGCGGATCTGCCGGAGTTCGACCAGCTCACCGTCCTCATGCCGCACGAGGAGACCGTGCGCATTGAAGGGCCGGCTGTCTACCGCGACCAGATCGTGGTGGGCTACCGCCGCGGCGGCATCGGTCGTGCCGCCATCATGGACGTGCGCGAGGGCTGGGGCGAGTTTAAGGAGCTCGAGTTCGACGAGGAACTCTATGAGGTCTCCGTGGGCGGCGCCCCGGATTGGGAGGCGGACGTCCTGCGCGTGGGCTACACGTCGTATACGCAGCCCTCGCAGCTGTTTAATTACCGCGTGACGAGCGGCGAGTACAAGCTGCTCAAGGAACAAGAAGTCCCGGGTGGCTACGACGCGAGCCAGTACGTCGCGCACCGCGAGTGGGTCACGGCCCCGGATGGCGCGCAGATTCCCGTGTCCATCGTGCGCCGCGCGGACCTGGACATGTCGAAGCCCAACCCGACGCTCCTCTACGGCTACGGTTCGTACGAGGTGTCCATGGATCCGTACTTCTCGGTCTTCCGCCTCTCGCTCATGGATCGCGGCGTCATCTTCGCGGTGGCCCACGTGCGCGGCGGCGGCGAGATGGGTCGTGCCTGGTACGACAACGGCAAGCTGCTGCACAAGAAGAACACCTTCACGGATTTCATTGCGGTGGCGGACGACCTCATCGCCCGCGGTGTGACGGCCCCGGAGGTGCTCGCTGCCGAGGGCGGCTCCGCCGGCGGCCTGCTCATGGGCGCTGTCGCCAACATGGCGCCGGAGCGTTTCCGCGCCATCCAGGCGTCTGTGCCCTTCGTGGATCCGCTCACCTCCATCCTCATGCCGGAGCTCCCGCTCACCGTCGTCGAGTGGGAGGAGTGGGGCGACCCGTTCCACGATCCGACGGTCTACGACTACATGGCGAGCTACGCCCCGTACGAGAACGTTACCGCGCAGAATTACCCGGACATTTTGGCGCTCACCTCGCTCAATGACACGCGTGTGCTCTACGTCGAGCCCGCCAAGTGGATTGCCAAGCTGCGCGCCACGGCCACCGGCGGCGAGTTCCTGCTCAAGACCGAGATGGTCGCCGGTCACGGCGGCGTCTCCGGCCGCTACGCCCAGTGGCGTCAGGCCGCGTTCGAGTACGCGTGGACCATCAACAAGATCACGGGGTTAACCGCCTAGCCTCTCGCCGCGCGGCGTGGCGCCGTGCGTGCGATAATAAGCGGCATGCACGGCGTTCTCCTGGTTTCGATTTCTAGTATTTTCGACGACACCCGGAAGTACGCGGAACATCTCATCGCGGAGCTCGACCGCGACGACATTCCCGTCTCTCTCCTTGTCGCCCCACACATCGATGGCAATTGGCACTTGGCCAAGGACCACCGCATGCAGCATTGGTTGCGCGACCACGCCGAGGCCGGACGCACGCTCATCCTCAACGGCTTCGACCAGGCCGTCCAAGGCCGCCGCGCCGAGTTCGCGAACCTGGAGGCACACGAGGCCCGCCTGCGCCTCAAGGGTGCTACCCGCCAGATGGCCAAGATCGGCTTCGAGCCCACCATCTTTGCCGCCCCGCGCTGGCGCATGTCGCCGGGCACGCTCGAGGTCCTGCCCGAGTTTGAGTTCCAGCTCGCCTGCTCCTCCCATGGCCTCCACGAGCTGCCCTCCGGCAGGCTTCATCAGACTCGCAATCTCTCCTTCGGCGAGGGCTTCGGCGCTGCGAAATGGTGGCGTCGCAACATCATTCGGGCCGCGGAGCGCTCTGCCCAGCGCGGCAACACCGTCCGCCTTTCGGTCTCCGCACGCAACCTCGAGGACCGCAAGGTCCGCGCGGACTTCCTGCGCGCCGTCGACAAAGCCGCCGCAGCCGGGGCGAGGCCGGAGAGCTACAGCATCTTTCTCTAGGCGCGAGTATATGTGCGGACATGTCACGGAACCCATTGAAGTTCTACCTCGATAAGTCCTCCCCGCAGACCTGGAAGTCCGCCATCGCTTTCACCCGGGCCGTCGGCGAGGAGGCCCGCGCGGCAGGCGGAGCGACGAGCTCATCGAGCTCATTAACCTCCACACAAAGGTCGCACTCATGCTGACCGAAGCCGCCACCCAGCCTTCCGATGCCCCCTCCCGCGACTTTGCTCAACTCTTCGCCGCCGCTCCTCTCACCGACGCCCAATTCGCCGCCGTCGAGTGGGTGGCGATTGCCATGAACGTGACCAATCGCGTCTCGATCCCGTCCCATCACTTCGTCAAGGAGCAGTCCTTTGAGTAGCACCGAGCCGAATCCCCAGGAGAAAGTCTGTGACGGCCTCTCCGACGGCGTCGACTACGGCCTGCGCATCGTCGCGGTGTCCCCTACGCGAAGTCATGGCTGACCCAAGCACCCCGACTACCAACAGCGTGTGGATGCATAGAAAACTCCCCATAATCTGATTTCTGATTTCTCAGTCCGGATTATGGGGAGCAGTTCCCACAACCGGGGCCCTCTCTGCGTTGTGTGCTACATCTGCAGATTCTTAATGGCCATGCGTACCGGCGCAGGCAGCGTCTGCAGTGCGCTGTCCGGAATCTGGCCGAAGACAGCCGCCATGAACGGGAAGGCACCCACGAGCGCCAGCACCGCGAGCACAATGCCGACGATGCCGCCCGTGCCCAGGCTCGAGGCATCCGCGCCGTCCGCGTCCTTGCCCGGCGTGGTGTCCTTGTCCGTCTCCTCGTCGCCGGCTTCCTTCGTCACCTGGCCCGAGACCTTGACGTTCTGCTGCGTACCATCGGTGAAGGTCACCGTGAGCGAGCCGTCCTCGTTGGCCTCGATGCCGCGACCGTCCTTGCCGTTCTTACCGGCGGCGCCATCCTTGCCATTCTGTCCGTCGGCGCCATTGGCACCATCCTGACCGTTCTGGCCATCAGTGCCGGTCTCGCCCTTCTGGCCGTCGACGCCGTCTTTGCCGTCCGCGCCGTCGCGGCCAGGCTCACCCTTCGGGCCCTGGGTGTTGCCGGCAATCTCGGTGGTGCCGTCAGAGTAGGTGACTTCCAAATCGCCGTTGTCGAGGACCTGAACCTTAGTCACGGAGCGGCCGTCTTTGCCGTCGGTACCGTTCTGGCCATCCTTGCCATCGACGCCGTCCTTGCCCGGCTCGCCGCGGACGGTGCCGAGGTTCTGTTCCGTGCCGTCGGTGTAGTAGACGATGAGCTCGCCGTCGACGATCTTCATCTCCTTGACACCGCGGGCATCGGAGGTGGTCTCATCATCCTTCGGATCGTCGTCCTCCGAGGGAGCCGTAGCAGAGAGCGAGAACCCAACTTTGACCGGGTCGTGATCAGAAGCGCGGAACGGGGAGTTGTCGTAGAAGTCCACCACGTTGTAGTTGCGGCGGGAGTACTCGAAGGCGACGGACTCGTCCGAGTTGATGTTCCAGACCTGGGCGTCAGAGACCTTGCCGGAGGCAACCTCGTTGGCCAACACGTGGTCGAGGCTACCGAGGAGACCGTCGAATTGGTAGGACGGATCGGCACCGTAGGTCTCAGCCGGGACGGTGTAGCCGTTCGCGCGGAAGACGCCGAGGGCCTGCTCCATGGTGTAGGTGTTGAGGTCACCCATGACGAAGGTGGCCTTGCCCTCCCAGTCCTTCTGCTTGGCAAGGTGATCGAGCACAGCCTGCGCCTGAGCGTTGCGGACGTTCGGGTTGTTGCCCTGGCCGTCGCCGGAGTCAGCGTCGCCCTTGGCGACGGACCCCTTGGACTTGAAGTGGTTGGCGACCGCGACGAAAGTTTCCTTCACATTCGGATCAGTCGCCGCGAATTCCTGGGCGAGCGGCTCGCGGGCGGTGCCGGTGAAGCGGTCATCGGTGAAGATGCGGGACTCGCCCACGGGCTTGACGCGATCCGGGTCGTAGATAAACGCGGTGCGAATGACATCGCCCTTGACCGGGGCATTCGACGGGGACTTCACATACTCCCAGTTGCCGCCTGCGGCGTTAAGGGCCTCGGTCAGTGTCTTCAGAGCGTTATCGCGCTTGTTGATGTCGCCGGTGACGGCGTAGCCGTTTTCGATCTCGGACAGGGCGAGGACGTCAGCGTCGAGGCCGTTGATGGCGGCGACGATCTTGGCCTGCTGGTCAGCCAGGGCCGAGGCGGTCCACGCGCCACGGGTCGTGCCGCGGTTGACGGTGACCGGGTTGCCGTCCTTGTCCTTGTGGCTGGTGCCGCCGAACTCCTCGCCGAGGGAGACGAAGTAGTTAAGGACGTTGAATGCGCCGATAGTGTAGTCACCCTTGACGTCTACGCCGCCCTCGATGGCTGCGCGGGAATCTTCCCAGGAGATGGGCAAGTCAGCGCCAGAGGTGTTGCCGGTAACCGGTGTGGTGGGCTCGAAGCGCCAGGCGTTGTGCGAGTAGTGAACGACGACGGGGTGCTGGAACTCGACGTGGTCCGTGGTGCGCAGCGACTTGATGGTCGAGCCGCCGTCCTGCGAGATGTAGGGCAGTGGGGTCTCCTTGTCCGACTGCATGTAGTTCTTCGTGCGGGCGTCGTCGAGGATGACGAGGCGTTCTTTGTTGGACGCAGCGAGCTTCTGCAGATCGGAATTCGGTTCTGTGGAGGGCTCGTAGATATCCGACGGCTGGCGCAGGTACTCGGTGCCGCCGTTGAGGCCGACCTCGCCGTAGGTGGTGAGCGCGTAGTTATTCGTCACCGTGTGGGTACCGGGCTGGACGAGCATGCCCTCGAAGGGCTCGCGGGCTGCATCGCCGGCTGGCAGCTCATCGATAACGAGCGGCGTGACGGCAGGCAGAGCCTCGGCGAGCGAGGAAATCTTAGCAGCGGTGATCTGCGTGGCGTTGAAGAACTCAGAGACCTTGCCGGAGACCTGGACAGAAGCGCCGAGCTCCGGGTAGTCCGTGCGGGAGCCCATGTAGACGAAGATGCCGTGGGAGGCGTCGCCAGCAGCGGGAACCTCGGTGCCGGTGCCGCCGGTCTGGATGGTGAAGCCGTTGAGGCCGCCTTCCTTCCATACTGCGGTGACGACGCCCTCGGTCGTCACAGTCTGATCAACGAGCGGGGATGTGGCGCCCGTGCCCTGGATCTCGGCGATGGGCGTGATGGCCGCCGGGTCAGCGGGGGCGGTCGGATCTGTGGGGTCAGCCGGAGTCTCGGGGTCGGTGGGATCGGCAGGATCTGTCGGGTCGCTCGGCACGGCGCCGGAGTTCTGCGGCGTGGGGGCGCCCGCGGTGAAGTCCGCGGCGTTGTTGTCGGTGTCTGTGCCTGCGGCATCGCGGGAAACCGACTGCGAGTTGGAGGCGCCAGCGGCGGGGGAGCCCTCGTTGAGGGTGGCCGAACCGTAACCGACGGTGTCGACGGCGGTGCCGGCGGCATCGGCAAGCTGGACCGTACCGCTTGAACCAGCCATGTTGAGACCGGCGTCGGCATCCGGGGTGGGCAGCGCGGTGGTGCCGCCGTTGCCCTGGCCGCCCTGGATGAGGAAGTAGCCGCCAGCAGGGATGGTGCCGCTGAGGGTGACCTTGCCGCCGGTGCTGCCCTTGCCAGAGAAGTACTCGACGGTGTAGCCGGAGAGATCGATGTCTGCGTCGGTGGGGTTGTAGAGCTCGATGAAGTCGTGCGTGTATGTGGCGCCGGAGTTTCCGCCACCGCCGTAGGCCTCGGAGATGACGACCTGGGAGCCGTCCGTCGCGGCGTGGGCTGGAATAGTGGCGAGTGAGGAGACGAGGGCAGCGATAGCCAGCGTGCCAATGCGGCGAGAATGCATAAGAATCCTTGAGTTCGATGAGGAGAGAAGCGAATGGACAGATAGCATTAAACGCGTAAAAGCATCGTGGTGAAACTACAAATTTCGCCTTCACCTGGCAGTTTGTTTAGCGCTTTAACAATGTTCTCGCAGTATTTACTTAGTGGTCACTTCATGAGGGCGGGATGGGGTGCCGGGATGCGGACAAGCTGAATGAGAACGGCACGGCTCGCGGAGACAAGCCGTGCCGTTGGCCTGATGCCATGGAGTTCAGTGGTCGTAGACGACCACTGTTCAGCCGCGGTTACTTTAAGCTGAGGGCCGGGGCGATAGTCGACTCCCACGCGGCGTGCAGCTCTCGCTCGAACAGCGCGTACGAGTGTGCGCCAAACGTCGTGTGAAAGCGCTCGACGTGGACGCCGCGCGCCTGGGCCGCACGGGTGAAGTAGTTCGAGGTGACTTGGGAGACTGCCTCGAGGGTAAGCCCCCACGTCCAATTGCCGCCAAATTCCTCTGCGGTGGGGATGCCATAGGCGGTGCCCACGAAGACGTCGGTATTACGCAGCGCCGCTGGGTCGTAGGAAGGGTCATTGAGCTGCCACGCATCGCTGCTGGACAAGCCGAAGGCGTCGACGGAGCTGCCCTCCGAGCCTTTGATGATGCCTTGGCTGACAATGCGCCCCAGGACGCCGGAAGTCGCGGGAAAGCCGGAGAACGATGCTGCCGCGGCGAACCGCTCGGGGTTTTCCGCCGCAATGTGCAGCGCGGGGCCGCCGGACATAGACAGGCCAGCAATGGCATCCTGGCCGGTGCCATTGAATTCTTCTTGGACGACGCGGGGGAGTTCCTCGCCGAGGTACGTTGCCCATTGATTGCGGCCAGCAGGCGAGTTCGTGTTTTCCCAATTGACGTACATCGACGCGCCGCCGCCGATGGGGGTGACGACGTTGACCTGCTTATCGGCAAAGAATTCTTCGTAATCAGTCTCCGTGTGCCAGTTGGCACCGCCTGCACCGCCTGCACCGCCGTCAGCGCCGGACATGAGCACGAGCGTCGATGCTGGGGTGTCGGTCTGCGGGGCTCGCAACAAAAGATTGGTGACGATGCTCTGATTCGCCGGTGACCAGACATCGATCTCGACGAGGTTGCCTTCGACGGGGCGGGTGTCGAGCAGGCGCGGCTCAGGGCCGTAATCGACAGGGGAAGGTTCGCCTCGATCCTCCTCACTGGATAGCTGAGCCGTGGCAAAGGAGTCTCCACTCGACGAGCTGCTGGCCCTGTTGCTGGAGAGTCCTTTGAATGCCGGGACAGAACTACCCAGCCATTGTCCATCTGAGCTGCCGTCACCTGAGCCGAGGGCGTCAGGTAACTGGGCGGAGCCACGGGGCGCGACGAGGGGATCGCCTAGGCGTGAAGAGCCAATGGAACTGAGGGCAGAGCCATCGGAAATGGCCACCGAGCCTTCGGTGGCGGTGCGTGCAGATTCGCTGTCGGCACTGCCTTCGGTAGAGGAGTTCTCTGCGGATTGTGCGGGAGCGACGGCGGGGTCGCTCCACGATGTGACGAGGAGCGAAGTGATGGCCGCGGCGATGCACAGCGCACGCAGGCGGGCGGAGGCGGGAGAAACGGTCATGGCTTCACCCTAGTGGCCTGGGTCACGTCCAGGGGCGTTTTCGCTCTTGTGTCTGCGCGACGCTGTCCTCAGATGGGGTCTTTAGAGATTCGCGGCGCCGATAGCGCGTGCGATGGTTTGAGCCCAGCTCACCTTCATCTGGTGGGAGAAAAGACCAAAGGAATGAGAGCCCTGTGGCGTGTAATAGCGGTTGACGTCGAGCCCGGCGCGGCGCGCGTTATCGGCGAACTGCTGGGTGCAGCCGTTAGCGACGATTTCGACCTCGGCGGGACCGAATGCCTGGCCAGCGGTGGAGCTTAAGTTGCCGATGCCGTCAGGGCCGCCAGGTTGGCCGGAGGCGGAGGCGACGAAGACCTTGACGCCGCGCAGACGATCCAGGTTGGCGTTGGGATCGTGCTCGCGCCACGAGGCATTGCCGGGCATGCCCCACGCGTTAAACGAGGAGCCGCCGCCCAAGGCGATCATGGCTGTGGAGATTGTGCCGCCGTAGGCGCCGGAACGAATGGGGCAGCCGGAATACGAGGCCGCAGCAACAAAGCGGCGCGGGTTATGGCCTGCGATGTCGAGCGCCGCGGCGCCCGTGGAGGATAGGCCGCCGATGGCGTCGCGGCCGGTTCCATGGAATTCCTTGTCGATGAGCGGAGGAAGCTCCTGCGTCATGTAAGTGTTCCACTTGTTGACGCCAAGGATGGGATCCGTGGAATCCCAGTCCGTGTAGAGGGAGTATGGACCGCCCAGCGGCATGACGACGTTGACGTTCTTATTGGCGAACCAGCTCTTGACGTCGCTGTGCGACATCCAGTTGAGGCCTGCCTGGCCGCCCTTGATGCCGGGCAGCAAGTAGAAGGACGGTCGCGGCTGGTCACCCGGAGGCAGCAGGACGTTGTTGTCGACGACGGCGCGGTTGGCTGGGGACCACACGCGCACCTTCCAGTGGTTGCCGTTTACGTGTTTCTTCGAGACGATGAACGGCGTATTACCAAGCCACGGCTGCGGGGCAGCGGTGCCCGGCAGTGACGACCCCGGGGCAAGGGGGGCGGCCTGAGCCGGAGCTGCGAACCCGGTGACGAAAACGGAAGCTGCCAAAGTGGTGGCCGTCAGGGCGGTGGCGGCGACACGAGAGAGAGAAAGTCGCATTCATTAATCATAACTTTTCTTCATTCGAGAAACTAGTTGAGGAAGGGGGCGACTACCGCTCCGCACGCGCGTGGAACGTGAAACCCGAACGAAAAGTGGGTGACGTATGCCCCGAGCGCAGGGCCAATGACCTTTGTCCAGGATTTGCCAAGGGCGTCTTTGTAGTACGGCCAATCGTGAATGCCATAGGCATCGCGGTCATAGGTGACGTCGACACCCGCGCCACGTGCCTGGGCGACGAAAGGCTCGTTGGTGAGGCGTACGAGGTACTCCATAACGCCGTTCCAGAACATGCCGCGTTGGTCGGTGTCGAAGCCGTCTTTTCCAGGCGGAGCCGGAATAGAAGTAGACCTTCGTATTCTTGAGCTTGTCCACGTGGAGGATTGGATCGTAGTGGAGCCATTCCGGATCATCCGGCCATCCAAACATTTCCCACACGGGCGCCATCTTTGCAGCCGTGACGCCGAGCGACATGATGCGGCCCATCGTGGAGGAGACCGCCGTGTAGCCAGACAGCGACGCAACCGCGACGTACTTATCGGGATAAGCCTCTGCGATAGTGAGGGCCGGTGCGCCGGAGGCCGAGAGGCCCGCGATGGCGCGTTTGCCAGTGGCATGAAACTGCGTCTCCATGATGAACGGCAGTTCCTGCGTGTAGTACGTCATCCACTTCGCGGTGCCCACGGGCGTGGTCGTGCTCTTCCAGTCATAGAAGAGCGTGCCGTCGCCACCGATGGGTGAGACGACGTTGACGTTTTACCGCGGAAGAGGGATTCATAGTCCGAGGCCGTCGCCCACGTGTCGCCGCGCTCGCCACCGTAGGAGCCCTGCATGAGGTAGAACGTGGGGCGCGGCGTGGTGTTGTCGGGCCCGCCCGGCGGCAGAAGCAGGTTGTTGGTGATGACGCGGTCCATCGATGTCGAGTAGACGTCGATCTCATAGAGATTGTCGTGAATATGGCGCGTCGCGACAAGCTTCGTGCCGGACGTTGTGACAGTGCCTACGGGGACGTTCGTGGTGCCCTCGACAGCGGGCAGCGTGGTGCTCGACATCTGGGGGAAGGTCAGTGGTGTCGTGAGAGGGTCTGGCAGGGATGGAAGCGCGACGAGGAGAGCCGAGAGAAACGAGGCGATGACGTGCATGTTAACGATGATAATCTCGCGGGTGCGCTGGGCAAAGAACTTACTGTGTGAGAGCAATTCGACTGGGCGAGAGGGCCTGCCGCTCGCTCATGCACGGTGTGAAGGCCGGCTGTGGGGGAGTGGTGTTCTGGTATGGTTACGGTGGCGTAGGTTAACTGAATGGGAGGCACCACGATGGACAAGGGCCTGATTACCCGCACGTATGTCATGGCTGACCGCGGCCAGCGGCCAGCGGGGCGTGGATGGTTCCACTTCGGCGCAGCTATCGCAGCACTCGTGGCCTCGACGGTCCTTGTTACCTTCGCGTGGATGCGCGTGCCGTGGGGCGCGGCTCTGGGTGTGACGGTGTACGCAGTGGGACTCATCGGGTTGTTCGGAGTTTCCGCCGCGTATCACCTCGTGCCTTGGGGCAAGGTTTCTACCGTGGCGTGGTGGCGGCGCGCAGACCACTCGACCATCGCGGTGTTTATTGCTGCGACATACACGCCTCTGCTGTGCATTGCGGTAGACAACGCGTGGTGGTTGCTCGTCATCGCGTGGATAGGCGCCATCGCTGCGGTGGTGCTGAATCTCGTGTGGATTTCTCACCCGCGGTGGCTCGACGTCGTGGTCTACCTGGGGCTGGGGTGGCTCGTTGTGCCGCTCATTCCGCAGTTGTGGCGCGAGGCGGGCCCAGCAGTCGTGTGCCTGCTGTTCGCCGGAGGAATTATCTATTCACTCGGCGCGCTCATTTACGGCTTCAAATGGCCTGGGCGCAACGCCCAATGGTTCGGCTACCACGAACACTTCCACACCGCGACGGTGGCCGCGGCTATCGTGCACCTCGTCGCTGTGTGGATGGTCGTCGTGTCAGCGGCCTAGCGTGCTGACCGTGCTGGCTGCCTCATGTGCGGCAGCCGCTATGTGCTTGGGATGTTGACGGACCTGAAAATGCCGAACTTGTCCTCGGCCTGGCCGTAGACATCGCCCCACTGCTGTTTGCCCATCGGCAGGACGACGCGGCCGTCCTTGGCCAGAGCTTCGAACCAACCGCGCGCGGTCTCAATGTCCGTGGCATCGCCGCCGAGGACCTCGTGGTAGAACGTGAAAGCCTCACGCGTGGTGCCGTCGAAGAAAAAGATAGGGCTCGATGGTCGCGTGCTGTTCTGGCCCAGCCTATGGGAAAGGGGGCATCGGAAAGCTAGTCGATGTGCTGAACTTTCGGCGCCACGATGAGCGGCTGTGGGGAGTACTTGCCGCGTAGGCCACGCAGGATGTGGGCGTGCTCAGCCAGGCGAATGTCCTCTTCGGTGCGCGGGGTGAACTGGCGGGCGCCAAGGGGCTGCCAGTCGTTATCGATGGCCATGTAGGACACCGTCGCGTGGATGGCGGTCTTAAGGTTCGTGCGGCCTTCGGCAGGCGCGCCGGAGCGTACGTGGACCGACAGCTGCATGGTGCGGGTATCCGTGACCATCATGCGGGCGTCGACCTCGATGAGATCACCGATGGAAATGGGACGGTAGAAGCGAATGCCGCCCGCGTACGTGGCGATGGTCTGCTCGCCGGACCACTCCATGGTGCACGCGGTGCCGGCCTCATCGATCCATTCCATGGCCGTGCCGCCGTGGACCTTGCCGCCCCAGTTGACGTCCGTGGGCTTGGCGAGGAAGCGGTTAACCATGCGCGGGGCATCCGAGGGCCCGTCGTAGGTCTGCGTGTCCATCTCTGCCTCGATGGCCTTGCGCAGCTCGATGCGGGACTTCGCGGCGGCCTCGACGCGCAGCTCGTCATCCGTCTGGGGTACGAAAGAGGGCACTGGGGTCGGCTTGCCCGTCGTCGGGTCTTGGGCCACGAAGATGACGAGGCAATCGCATGCGCGGGTGAAGAAGCCGTCACGCGGGTCGGCGGAGAGCACCTCGTTGACGATGTGCATGGAGGTGCGGCCCGTCATTGCAATGCGCGAGCGGACCTCCACGATGTGGCCGGAGGGGATGGGGCGCGTGAAGTGGATGTGGCCGACGTAGGCGGTCACGCAGTACGTGCCGGACCACTGCGCGGCGCAGGCGTAGGCGGCCTTATCGATCCATTCGAGGACGCGGCCGCCGCCGATGCCTTGGGCGCCCGCGATAAGCAGGTCCGTGGGCGCAGCCATAAAGCGCAGTGTGAGGGATGGGGACGGGGTTTCAGCGTTAGCCATGTCACTACCTTAAGGTTCGTGGATCACATTCGCAGGCAAAGGGTATAAGTCGTCGCGACGGGTCTACAATCCGGGGGTATGAAGAAGGTGCATGACCCCGCCGCCACCCGCGCCGCCGTCGCCGCCGTGGAAGCCTGGGTGCGCGACCCGGCGTTGCCGGATCCCTCCCGCTCGCAGCTTGCCGATGCCGTCCGGCGCACCGCCCGTGCCGTCGCACACGACGCGCCGGGACACAGTGTGGAGCTGCGTGTTCCCCCGTTCGTGGCTGTCCAGTGCATTGAGGGGCCTCGTCATACGCGTGGCACGCCCCCGAATGTGGTCGAGACGGACGCGCGCACCTGGCTGGAATTGGCGCTGGGTGTGACGGAGTGGTCCACGGCGGTGGAGGCGCGTCGCATCGACGCCTCGGGTTCGCGCGCGGGGGAAATCGCGAAATGGCTCCCCGTAATCTTTTAGTTTTCTGTGCCTGTAGCGGCTAGGATGGGGCGCGTGATTAACCCTGCGCATGCTGCTGTCACTACCCACCCCGCCCCACTGACCGATCTTGACGATCAGGGGGAGACTGAACCGCGCGAGGAGTGCGGCGTCTTCGGCGTTTGGGCACCGGGGGAGGACGTCTCCACTCTCACGTACTTCGGCCTCTTCGCCCTCCAACATCGTGGCCAGGAAGCCGCCGGCATTGGCGTCGGCGACGGCGAGCGAATCGTCGTATTCAAAGACATGGGCCTCGTCGCCAATATTTTTGATGAATCCATCCTGGGCTCGCTCAAGGGCAACGTCGCCGTGGGACACACGCGCTACTCCACGGCGGGCGGCAAGGAATGGTCGAACGTCCAGCCGATGTTTGAGACGTCCTCGTCCGGCGTGGACATTGCGCTGTGCCACAACGGCAACCTCGTTAACTACCTCGAGCTGCGTGCAGAGGTCGTGGAGAAGGGCTTGATTAAGCCCACGCAGGAATCGGTCTCGGACTCCATGTGCTTGTCCATGCTGCTTGCCGAAGGCGTAGATGAAAACACCTCTGTCTTCGACTCCGCTCGTGCGCTGCTGCCGCGCGTCAAGGGTGCTTTCTCTCTCACCTTTACCGATGGCCACACGCTGTACGCCGCGCGCGACCCGCACGGCGTGCGCCCGCTCGTCATAGGCCGCCTAGAGAAGGGCTGGGTCGTCGCTTCTGAGACCTGTGCGCTCGACATCGTGGGCGCCCAGTTCCTCCGCGAGGTCGAGCCTGGCGAGCTCATCTCCATCGACGAGGCCGGCATCCGCTCCGAGACCTTCGCCGAGCCCACCCGCCACGGCTGCGTCTTCGAGTACGTCTACCTGGCACGCCCCGACACACNGCGCCGCGCGCCGGACGGACGAAGCGCAGACAGCGTCGTGACGGACACGGTCAGGATGGGGACACGCAAAAATCCGCCGCCGGGCGGGCCGGCGGCGGAATAAGAGTCTTAGGACTTAGCGCTTGTCCGAAGAGTCGGTGTCATCCTCAACGTCGTCTTCATCGTCATACTCGTCGATGTAGTCGGCGTATTTGTCTTCGTAGTCCACCTCGTCTTCGTCATCCCAGTCGTTGCGCGGCTTCTGAGCGGCGAGCTCGCGCTGGAGCGAGTCCAAATCCATCTCAGGTGAGTTGTACTTCAGCTGGCGTGCAACCTTGGTCTGCTTCGCCTTCGCGCGTCCGCGTCCCATGTGCATGACCCCCTTGAGGTGTGTGTAGGCATTCCAGGGAAGTTCGGATGCCCCATCGAATTTCAATAACAGTATGGTCCTGTTAGACACAATAGCCTGTGTGCCGAAAAAATTCCGCACCGCCCCCTGTTACAGGGCAAAGAAGGCTAGCGGCCGCGCAATTTCTCCACCGCGGCGCGGCCAGCCTTGGGGCCCTCATCCGTGGGGATGGACTCTGGCTCGACGCTCGCGGCGACGTTCGCCTCGCCGCGCAGCGGGCCGGTGACGAGATCGGTGCCCGTGAGTGCAGAACGCTTGACCAAGCCGAGGGCGATGGGGCCGAAGTCACAGTCGTCGACGACGGTGCCCAGGCGGCCCACGCGGCGCCCACCGGGGCCGGACAGGATATCGGCGCCCGGCTCGGGGCGGTCCGGCGCGGAGCCATCGAGGTACAAAAGGACGAGCAAGCGCGGCGAGCGACCGAGGTTCTCCACGCGGGCGACGGTCTCCTGGCCGCGGTAGCAGCCCTTGTTGAGGTGGACGGCGCCGGGGTGTTCGCCGCGGCCGATCCACTGGGGAACCTCGTGGGCGATCGCCTTATCGTCGAGGTCAGCGGCCAGTTCCGGCTCGCGGGCGCGGACGCGCTCGGCGGTAAACGCCATGAGTCCAGCCAGGTGGGCGCCGGCGGCTTCGAGGGCCTCGACCGCGTCGACCAGTTCGGCCCGCAGGACGGCGAGATCGCGGCGCGGGGCGCCGAGCCAGTCCACGGTGCGATCAAAGACGACGCCCGCGGCGGCCGCGTCGAAGCCGTCTACCGGCTTGCCGAGCAGCGTGAGGATCGCAAGGTCCGCCTCGGCCACCTCGACCTGGGACCAGAAGATCATCTTCGTGAGGTAATCGCGCAGCGACTCGAACTGTGCGTCGGGCACGTCGAGGTAGATCTCGGTAGGGGAGACGACGGCCACGTCTGCGGCGTGGAGGATATGCCCCTGGATGTCGAAGTCGAGGGCGGACGCGGCGAAGCCCGAGGGGGCATCGTCAAGCTTTTGGGAGAGCAAATTATTAAGGAATACCGCGGCCTCGGGGCCAGTGACGGCGAGCACGCGGCGCTGCGAGCGGTCGATGACGGCGGTGCCGTTTTCGACGTAGCGTTGCTCCACGAGGGGATCGCCATAATGCCAGGCCACGCCCTCTTTATCGAGGAGGCTGTCCCCTTGGAAAGCGGCAGCGCGGGGACGGTCAAGCAACGGCGAAACGTAGGTCATGGATCCCCATCGTAGGGCATAATTGAAGTCATGAGTATTGCGCCTGTCATCTACGTCATCGAGCCTTTCGGCGGGTCTATTCGCCGCCATAACGCGAACCTTCCGCTGCTCTTTGCCGACGATCTGGGCGTCACGCGTGGTGACGGCATCTTTGAGGCCATGCGCGTTGAGGGCGGACAGGCTCACAACATGGAACGCCACCTCGAGCGGTTCCGGCGCTCGGCCGAGGCGCTCGACCTGCCGCTGCCCACGCCCGAGAAGTGGCAGGAGGCCACGAAGGCCGCACTCGAGGAGTGGGGCGAGGCCGAGGGCAAGTGCACGTGGACGCTCACGCGCGGGCGCGCGTCGACGAGCATTCCCACTGGTTGGGTCGCGGTCGAGGGCATTGACGCGGAGACGCTGCGTGAGCGTGAGAAGGGTGTTAAGGCCATCACCATGGAGCGTACGTGGCAGCTGCCCACGGAGTTCCCGGCGAAGACGGTGAACTACGCCGCGACGATGGCGGCGCTGCGCTACGCCAAAAAGCAGGGCGCGCAGGACGTCATTTACCTCAACGGCGCAGGACTCGTGCTGGAGGGCTCCCGCTCGTCGGTCGTGACGACCAAGGGACGCAAGCTGCGCACGCCCGCGGCGCCGGGAATTTTGCCGGGCACGACGCAAGCTGCCATCTTCGCCCGCGCGGAGGCAGACGGCTGGCGCTGTAAACGCAAAGAAATGAACGTTGACTACCTGCTGGGGGCGGACTCGGTGTGGCTCGTCTCCTCGACGCGCGGGCCGGTGCGCGTGACGCACCTGAACGGACAAAAGCTCCCGAAACCCGCCAATGTGGAGGAGATTCGGGAGCTGATGCGGTCCGCGCTCTAATGCTTTAGCCCGCGATGCGCTTGAGCTCCGCCGACATGTAGGGGCGCATCTCGCCGTCGACCATGCGCTCGTCGACCCAGCCCAGGTTGTTATTCGGCATGAGGCCGTACATGCGCTTGCCGGGGCCGAGGTTCTTCGGGCCGGTCTCCGTGACCATGGTGGACGCGGACTGGAGGGACCAGGCGCGCTCGTTAAAGGGCTCGCCGTAGAAGATTTCCACGATGCCGTTATTCGAGGTGTAGGTCATTTCGATCTCGTCCTTGGGGGAGATGCGCCAGAAGCCGGACTCGCGTACATCGGGGCCTACCGGCTTGCCCTCGGAGTCGATCTTCCACGTGCGAGAGGTGTAGGTCAGGTAGTGCTCGCCGTCGTGGGCGATAACGAGCTGCTGGCCGAACGTGTACTGATCGCCGTTCGAATCGTGAGCCTGGCCCTCGCCCTGCCACACGCCGACCAAGGGGAGAAGTCCCAGCAGCGCGTCGTGGAGGGACGGGCCCTGGCGCAGGTTCGCCGTGTCATCGGGAACCGGGACCTCGTCGAGGCCGACGGCCGGAATATTGCGGGAGGCGGCGTCTTTCCAATCCTCCGCGGCGCGATTGACGGCCTCGTTGCCGTCCAGCTTGTTGGGATCGTTTTCGGGGTGGGATGCGTTTCGTTCAGACATGCCCATCAGCCTACCGTTTAGCGCTAGGCTAGAAACCCATGCGAGCCTTGCTCATCACCAACCCGAATTCGACCAGTCAGAGCGAACTTATGCTTCGGCAGGTCTACGCCCGCCTGCGCGAGGTCCCTGACCTGCATCTTCTGGTGCGGCAGAGTCACTATCCGGGACACGCGGCGGAGATGGTGTCCACCCTCACGCGCGCCGAGTGCGACGTGGTGATCGCTGTCGGCGGAGACGGCACCGTCAATGAAATCGTGGGCGGGCTTCTGGGATCGCCCAAGAACCCGCGCCCAGCCGAG
Organism: Corynebacterium phoceense; assembly: GCF_900092335.1. Lineage (GTDB taxonomy): Bacteria > Actinomycetota > Actinomycetes > Mycobacteriales > Mycobacteriaceae > Corynebacterium > Corynebacterium phoceense. Next base: position 359,408 of record NZ_LT596207.1, on the reverse strand, counting down.
GAGGTCCCGGTGCTCGCCGTCATCCCGGCGGGCTCGGCCAATGTCTTCGCCCGGGCTTTGGGCTTTCCCGCAGAGCCTGCCGATGCCGCCCAAACCCTCGCCGAGTGCATGCTCTACGACCTGCGCCGCACCATCCGCCTGGGCACGTGGGAGTCTCTCGGAGCAGACGGTGAGGCCGAGCCAGACGAGGCGCGATGGTTTGCCGTCAACGCTGGTTTTGGACTCGACGCAGACGTTCTCCACGCCGTGGACAAGGCGCGTGCGAAAGGACTTGCGGCGACGCCGCTGCGCTACCTGCGCGCGACGCTGCGCGGTTGGGCGCGTGNTTTTTGCGTCGAATACCAACCCGTGGACGTTCCTCGGGCCGCTGCCCGTCGTGACGAACCCCCGTAACTCCTTCGATAAGGGCCTGGGGGTCTTCGGGCTGACGGATATTGGGGGCATCGGCGGCTTCGCGGGCTTGCTGCACCTCTTTGGGGCGTACCGGCTTGCGCGTGGCCGCGTGATCCAATTCGATGACGCGGAATGGGTGGAGCTGGGCGTGCCTGGCCTGCACCGCTTCCAAGCGGACGGCGAGTCCGAAGGCAAACTCGAGCACGTGCGGCTGCGTTCTATCCCCGACGCGCTTGAGGTCTATTCGCCTTAGCTCGTGATCTGTTTGCCGTCCTTGTCGTAGTCCCCGTCGATTTCCAGCGGAGAGAGGAGATCGAGGTGGAGCTCGACGTTGCGGCGCTGGACCTCCACGTTGATGGTGCCGCCACGCAGCGAGACCTTCGTCGCCTGGGCCGGCAGCGGCAGGCGACGCGTGTCGAGTTCCAGATAGAACGCGTCGTGGACGTGGCCTTCTGGCGCGTCGATGGGCCGCATATAGAACATGGGGCCTTCGAGACGCAGCTCTACCTGAACCGTCGTGGGCAACTCGTCGCCGGGGATGGTGCCCGTGAGCTCGGCTTCTGCGGAATTGCCGCCGGAGGGCGAGATATTATTCGGGTTGTTGATATTGAGATCCGTCATGCCCAGCAGGCGGCCGAGCGCCACGCCGTCGAGGCTCAGGCTGCGCGAGAGTGTGGAGGCCACCGCGCCGTCATAGTCCCCGGTCCATACCTGTTGCGGGGTGATGTGCACGTCGCGCAGGGTGGTTTGCGCGTTGACCATGCCTAGCTGTGGCACTTCGACGTCGGAGGAACGCACCTCGAGCAGCGGCACGGTGCCCGTGACCGCCGCGGCGACGTAGGGAAGCCCTCCGATATAGACGTCCGGCGGGGTCTCGAGTCGCGTGAGCTCTTCCACGCGTTCGGACACGGCGTGTTCCGCGTGCATGGCTACGGCGGAGTCCGCTAGCCAGAGCGCTCCCACGCAGCCCACCGCGACACCCGCGGCTTTCAGTGCCTTCATGGTTCTATTTCTACCGCACGCACCCGCGCGTCACTAAGGTGGGGGCATGAGCTTGAACCAGGACACCCTTGATCAGATCCATGCCGTCCTCGACGCCGCCCGCACGAACGATGGCGTGGCACCTTTCTCTGAGCAGTATCTGTTGGGGCTGAGCGATGAACGCCTGGGCCACCAGCACTTCGTGCATAGCGAGAATGGCCAGGTCGGCGCGCTCATTGCGCTTGATGGGGAGTCCGCAGAGCTCGTTGTAGCTCCGAACTTCCGGCGGCGCGGCATTGGCTCGGCCTTGCTTGCCGATGCCGCCCGCTCGCTCGACGCTGGCTCCTCCCTCCAGGTGTGGGCACACGGTAATCTCCCGGCGGCACAGGCCTTCGCGCAGGCCCAGGGGCTCAGCGTCGTGCGGCGCTTGCTCGTCATGGCTGTCGAGGGCGAAGCGTTGCGCGCGGCCGCAACGGTTCCTTCTGCCGAAGGATTTGAGGTCCTCAACTATGAGGAGTCGGTGGCGCGCTGGGGCGCGGACGCGGTGGACGCGGCATGGGTGGCGGCAAATAATGAAGCCTTCTCGTGGCACCCCGAACAAGGCGGCTGGGATGTCGCGCGCTTGCGCCGCGGCATGGAGGCTGAATGGTTCGATGAGAAGGACGTAATTCTATTCTGGGACACGTCTACAAATGTGACTGGCGTTACGAATGGGGGCAGTGATAATACCCCCAGCCTGGCTGGATTCCACTGGACCAAGTGGCACACGGAAGACGTTGAGGACGGCGGCGAGGCCTTTGGTGAGGTCTATGTCGTGGGGTTGGCGAATGCCTATCGCGGACGTGGGTTGGGGGCACCGCTCCTCCATGCAGGGCTACACCGAATGGTGGAAAAGGGCGCGCGACGTGTGATTTTGTATGTCGAGTCCGATAATGAACCGGCAGTGCGGGCCTACGAAAATTTGGGTTTCGGGGTGGCCGAGGAGCACGCCGTGTATCAGCAGCAATGATTTTCATTAATCAACGGTGATAACTGTTTACCTTGTGTTCACTGAAAGTGACCTTTTCGGTTAACCCAGGCTCGTTAGGTTATGTCGCTGTGAGCTCGTGGCCCCCGCCAAAGAATGAAAAAGGGTGGTCATCCAGGCTCCCCAATGACCTCTTTCGAATCTGCTCTACATAACTGGAAGGTTTCCCGTGATTCGCAACTTCAAGCGCACCGCAGCTATCTTCGGCCTGATCGCCGCTTCCTCCACCGCTCTGGTGGCTTGCTCCGAGTCTTCTGACTCCGGTTCCTCCGACTCTGCTCAGGGCGACTCTTCCGTCTCCGGCACCCTGGTCGGCGAGGGCGCTTCCTCCCAGCAGAACGCCATGTCCGTGTTCCAGAAGGCCTTCATCGAGAAGTACCCGGACGCTGACCTGTCCTACACCGCTTCCGGTTCCGGCGCCGGCGTTGAGGCCTTCATCAACGGCACCGCCACCTTCGCTGGTTCTGACTCCCCGCTCGATGAGGAGGATGGCGAGGTCACCTCGGCTAACGAGCGTTGCGGCGGCAACGACGCATGGCACCTGCCGTCCACCATCGGCCCGGTTGCTATCGCTTACCACCTCGAGGGTGTCGACCAGACGGTCAACCTCACCACCGAGTCCATCGCCAAGATCTTCAAGGGCGAGATCAAGAAGTGGAACGACCCGGCTATTGCTGACGCCAACGAGGGTGTCGAGCTTCCGGACAAGGACATCACCGTCGTCTTCCGTTCTGACGAGTCTGGTACCTCGGACAACTTCCAGAAGTTCCTCAAGGCTGCTACCGGCGAGTGGGACTCCAAGGGCAAGCAGTTCCCGGATGCCGTCGGTGAGGGTGCTAACGGCTCTTCCGGCGTTGCTGACCAGGTTGCTTCCATCGACGGTGCTATCACCTACGTCGAGGCTGGCTTCGCTAAGCAGAAGGAGAACGTCTCCACCGCTGCTATCGACTTCGGTCATGGCCCGGTCGAGCTGTCCAACGACTCCGTCGCCAAGGCTCTGGACAACCTGGCCTTCAAGGAGACCAACTCCGAGCACGACATGGTCGTCGACGCGGACGCGCTCTTCTCCTCTGACGCTGAGGGTGCTTACCCGCTCATCCTCACCACCTACAACATCGTCTGCTCCGCTGGTTACGACGAGTCCGAGGCCGCCCTGGTCAAGGCCTTCTTCGAGACTGTCCTGGACAACCAGTCCACCGAGCTCGAGGACGCTGGCTTCATCCCGGTCTCTGGTGCTCACCTGGACCGCCTGAAGGCTGCTGTCGAGGCTCTCGCTTAAGAGTTTCGCCCGTGAGGGTCGCTCGCTTCGGGTGACCTTCGCCGCGTCGCGCCGTGTTCGGCGCCGCGCATGCTGCCCCCAAACCGTTGCACAAACGTTTGGGGGTTATGGCATGTTTCCCAAAACTTTGCCGTTATAGCCCGCTGCGCGGGCGTAACACCCCTCGCACCCGCTAACTAAAGGATTTCGTAGTCTCATGGCAGACAACAACCTCACCACGGCGCCCACGCCCGAGGCGGAACCAACGACTGTCGCTCAGGCGACCGTTGCGAAGCCGACGAATGACGTGGTTACTGTAGACTCGGGCAAGGGCGTCCGTCGCCCTGGCGACCGTGTCTTTGAATTCCTGTCCACCGCGTCCGCGACGCTCATCACGGTGATGATTGCAGCCATCGCGCTGTTCCTCCTGTGGCGCGCCGTCCCGGCCCTCAACGTCAACGAGGGAGGAGTCGTTGGATTCTTCACCTACGGTGAGCGTTGGAATACGAGCGATACGGATGCTATGCAGTTCGGTATCCCCACGATGTTCGCGTCGACCGTTCTCATCTCGGTCCTCGCGCTTCTTATCGCCATGCCCATCGCGCTGGGTATTGCCATCTTCCTGTCGAACTATGCTCCGGCCCGCGCCGTAAAACCGCTCGGTTTTCTCGTCGATATGCTCGCGGCCGTGCCGTCCATCGTCTACGGTCTGTGGGGCTGGCAGGTCCTCGGACCCAAGCTCTCCGGGTTCTACACCTGGCTCGAGTCCTGGGCCGGCGGCTTCTTCCTGTTCAAGGTCTACGACAATTCGCCGTCTTTTGAGACCGGCCGCAATATATTCACGGGTGGCATCGTGCTCGCCGTCATGATTCTCCCGATTATCGCGGCGACCGCCCGCGAGGTCTTCGTGCAGACCCCTCCGGGCCAGATCGAGTCCGCGCTCGCACTCGGCGCGACCCGCTGGGAAGTCATCCGCATGACCGTCCTGCCGTTTGGTACCTCCGGCTACATCGCGGGCTCCATGCTCGGCCTCGGCCGCGCGCTCGGTGAGACGATGGCGCTGTACATGGTCGTCTCGCCGCTTATCGACTTCCGCTTCACGCTCTTCGACGGCGGTACGACGTTCGCGACGGCCATCGCCCTGGCCGCCGCCGAGTTTGGTAACGAGATGCGCGCTGGCGCCTACATCGCCGCCGGCCTCATGCTCTTCCTCCTGACCTTCCTGGTCAACGCCATTGCCCGTTCCATCGTGAATAAGAAGTAAGGAGGAGCCCAGCATGACTACAACTACTGCAATTCCGGTAAAAAACGGCTCTGCGTTCCAGCACATCTCCGGCTCCCGTAAGATCGCGAATAGCATTGCGACCGCCGTCGTGTGGGGCGCGATGATCATCGCGATGATCCCGCTCGTGTGGGTGCTGTGGGAGCTCATTGCCCGCGGCTCTGGCGTCATCTTCAGCCCTGAGTGGTGGACGACGTCCCAGCGCGGCATCATGAACACCGAGGCGGGCGGCGGTGCACTGCACGCCATCATCGGTACCTTCGTCCAGACCCTCTTCGCGACGCTCATCTCGGTGCCCATCGGCATCTTCACTGCCATCTACTTGGTGGAGTACTCCAAGGGCGGCTTCCTCGGCCGCATGACGACGTTCATGGTTGACATCCTCTCCGGTGTCCCGTCCATCGTCGCAGCGCTGTTCGTCTTCGCTATGTGGATCACGCTCTTCGGCTTCGACCGCTCCGGCTTCGCCGTGGCGCTTTCCCTCGTGCTCCTCATGATTCCGCTCGTGGTCCGCAACACGGAAGAAATGCTCCGCGTCGTGCCCATGGACCTGCGCGAGGCGTCCTACGCCCTCGGCGTCCCGAAGTGGAAGACCATTGCACGTATCGTCCTGCCCACGGCACTGTCCGGCATTGTCACCGGCATCATGCTCGCCGTCGCTCGCGTCATGGGCGAGTCCGCTCCGGTCCTCGTGTTGGTTGGCTCTTCGTCGTCTATCAACTGGGACTCCTTCAAGGGCCCGCAGTCCTCGCTGCCGCTCATGATGCTCGATATGTACAAGGCCGGCGCGCAGCCTGCCGTGCTCGACAAGCTCTGGGGCGCCGCGCTCACGCTGGTTATCCTCATCGCCGTCCTCAACGTCGCGGCCCGCTGGGTGTCTGCGAAGTTCTCCGTTAAGAAGTAAACCCGCCCCCAGACTTATCCACTCACAGGAGTAAAGACCCACATGTCCAAGCTTTCGCTCAACGACGTGAACATCTACTACGGCGATTTCCATGCCGTGCAGAACGTCAACATGCAGATTCCGGCCCAGGCCGTGACCGCCTTCATCGGCCCGTCCGGCTGCGGCAAGTCCACCGTGCTGCGCACTCTCAACCGTATGCACGAGGTCATCCCGGGCGCCTCCGTCAAGGGCGAGATCCTCCTTGACGGCGAGAACATCTACGGCTCCAAGGTCGACCCGGTGTCCGTGCGCAACACCATCGGCATGGTCTTCCAGAAGCCGAACCCGTTCCCCACGATGTCCATCGAGGAAAACGTTGTCGCTGGCCTCAAGCTGTCCGGCGAGAAGAACAAAAAGAAGCTCAAGGAAGTCGCCGAGCGTTCCCTGCGCGGCGCCAATCTCTGGGATGAGGTGAAGGACCGCCTGGACAAGCCGGGCGGCGGCCTCTCCGGTGGTCAGCAACAGCGTCTGTGCATCGCCCGTGCCATCGCGGTCGAGCCCGAGGTGCTCCTCATGGACGAGCCGTGCTCGGCTCTGGACCCGATTTCCACCCTCGCTGTGGAGGACCTCATCCACGAGCTCAAGGAGAATTTCACGATTGTCATCGTGACGCACAACATGCAGCAGGCAGCCCGTGTGTCCGATAAGACCGGCTTCTTCTCCCTCGAGGCCACCGGTAAGCCGGGTCACCTCGTTGAGTTCGATGACACGAAGAATATCTTCGAGAACCCGTCGAAGAAGGAGACCGAGGACTACATTTCCGGCCGCTTCGGCTAAGCCTCCCTCGCAACCGTTCTGCGCCCCAGGCAGCGGTTCCCTTGTGCTGATTCAGTTACATGGAACTGCCGTCCTGGGGTGTTTCTTTTATAGACTGGTCGGCATGACTGATCCCCGCGCTTTCGGCGACCACCAGCATTCCCTCGGCACCCAGCTCGTGCACACCGACGCGGAGGTGATCGTCGTGGGTCACGCCGCCGCACGCGAGATCGCGCTCGACCCGGCCTCCTATTCTTCTGGGGTGTCTGCGCACCTCCAGCTGCCCAACGGTCTCGATGGCGAGGAACACGCACGCTTCCGCACGCTGCTTGATATCTACCTCAATGCTGAGGTCGTGGCCGAGATGGATTTCCGCTCCGTCGCGCGTGACGTACTCGACCGCGCTGCGGATAGCCTCGACGCAGATCGCCTGGCAGCGCTCTTCAGCGTGCGCGCCATGCGGCACTGGCTGAGCTGGCCCGAGTCGCTAGAGGACCGTCTGCTGGATTGGGTTGCGGAGAACGCGCGCGCCGCGCGCTCGGGCGACCGCGCCTGGACGGCACGCGTCGCGGCGGAATACGACGAGATCATCACGGCCGCCCTCGAGGCCACTCCCGAGGGCTCCGTCACGTGGCATCTCGCGCACGACCACGGCCTTGAGCACGCTGAGATCGTCTCCATCCTGCGCAATTGGACGGCAGGGGACCTGGGCTCTATGGCCAAGTGCATTGGCGTCATTGTGCGTGCTCTCGCGGATAATGTGCCGCTCCAAGAGCGCCTGCGCGGCCGGGTGAGCCATATGGAGTTCGTTGCCATCGCGGACGAGCTGCTGCGTCTCGACGATCCCTTCGTCTCCAATCGCCGCGTGACCACTTGCCCGGTGCATGTGGCGGGGGAAGAGCTGGACGCCGGCACGCGTGTGCGGCTGCATTGGACTGCGGCCAACCGCGACCCCCACATGTTTAGGGGCTTTGATCCTGAAGGCCACGCCGCAGACAACCTGGTGTGGGGCGTGGGCGCGCATTATTGCCCGGGGAAGCCGTTATCTATGTACGAGCTTCACGCGTTCTTCGCGGAGCTGCTGCCGCGTTTCGACCTTGTGCCTTCCGGCGACGGCGAGCGTGACCTAGCCGGCGGCTGGGCCCGCACACCGGTTGTTTTGCGCGCTCGCTAAGGCGCGCCGATGGGGCGGCTGCGTGCCGCCGACTAGTTACGGAACTGCTTCGTGATGTCGGCGAAGCGTTCCTCGAAGTCCTCGGCGCGGGCTTCCTCATCCTTCTTCGCGAGGTAGCGCTCGGGGGCGAGTCCGGTGACGAGGAAGACGATGCGCGAGTTGACGCTCACGGCGTGGTCTGCGAAACGCTCGAAGAAGCGGGAGAGCAGTGCCATGTCGACCGCAGCGCGCGTGGACTCGGTCCACTCGCGTTGGGTGAGCACGGACATGAGGTGGCCATTGATGTCATCGACTGCGTCATCATCCTTGGCGGCCTGGATGGCGAGGTCAGGGTCTGGGGCGATGAGATTGTCACGCGTTTGCTCCAGGAGGTGAATGCACAAGCGTGTGTATTCCTCGAAGAAGCCACGGTAGGCGTCCGGAATGGCAGGTTCGGGATGGCGGCGGCGGGCGGCGGTCGCGATGTGCTTGGCGAGGTTGCCCATGCGGTAAAGGTCTTCCACGATGTAGATCGACGACACGACCTGGCGCAGATCCTTGCCCATGGGATTTTCGAGTGCGAGCAGGCTGACGGCGCGCTCCTCGCACCGAGCGCGGGTCTCCTCAAGATCGTCCTTGAGGGACAGGGCTTCTTCCGCCTTTTGGAGATCGGCGGTGAGCAGGCCAGATGAGGCCAGTTTCATCATTTGCTCGACGCCGTCACACATGCCAATGAGGTCGTGGGAGAAGTTGTCGAGATGTTCGCGGTATGCCGTACGCATGACTGTCATCCTATTACGCCATAGAAAGGATTGCACGGGAAAGGTGGGTCTACCCCCAAGAAATTTATGTCCAAAGAGGTAGGCGTAAGGAGGGGTATCGTCCATGTGGCCTACTAGGAGGTGCTGGAATTTACCTGCCGTTTACTCAATGATCATTTAAATAACCCGACGTGGCACGATTGTGCATGTGGTAAGGAGAATTACCTCGTGCGCACGGGGTGATAGTCGTTACGTGGGAGGGTGCTCGCACGGTAAGGCGGGGACCTTAACCGCCAGAATTCATAATGTCGGCGGCGTGGGGAACAGTGATGTCCTCCGGATCGTCGAGCCAGCCATCGGGCAGCGCGACCTTGGCGGGGGAGCCTTGGCGCCCGCGCGCACCGGCGGCATCGGCAGCCTTGGCCTCCGAGTCGGCCCAGGGTGAGAGGATCTCGCGCAACGCGTCGAGCGAAGTGACCTGGGCGAGCTTGGCCCGCACCTGGCCGCCCACGGGGAAGCCTCGCATGTACCAGCCGATGTGCTTGCGGATATCGCGCGCGGCGTGGTCTTCGCCGTCGTGCTCTGCCAGGAGCTCGGCATGACGGACGATAATGCGGGTGACCTCGCCGAGTGTGGGCTCGTCCGGGATGGGCTCGCCGCGCAGCTGGGCGGAAAGCTCCGCGAAGAGCCAGGGGCGGCCCAGGCAGCCGCGGCCGACCTGCACGCCGTCGCAGCCCGTAGCATCCATCATGCGCTGTGCGTCGTCAGCGCGGAAGATATCGCCGTTGCCGAGGACGGGGACCTCGTCGCCCAGGTGTTCCTTGAGGCGCGCGATCTCGTCCCAACGAGCGTCGCCGGAATAGCGCTGCGCGGCCGTGCGTCCGTGGAGGGTGACGGCTGCTGCGCCATTGTCGACAGCAATCCGGCCGGCGTCGAGGTGTGTGTGGTGCTCATCATCGATGCCCACGCGCATTTTTACCGTGACCGGTACGTCCGTGCCTTCGGTGGCCTTGACGGCCGCGGTGACAATGTTGCCAAAGAGCTGGCGCTTATAGGGCAGGGCTGAACCGCCACCACGGCGGGTGACCTTGGGCACGGGACAACCGAAGTTCATATCGATGTGGTCAGCGAGGTTGTCGTCGACGATCATCTTCGCGGCGCGGTAGGTGTACTCCGGATCCACGGTGTAGAGCTGGAGCGAGCGTGGGGTTTCCTGCGGTGCGAACTCGATCATGTGCATGGTCTTCTCGTTGCGCTCCACGAGGGCGCGGGCGGTAATCATCTCGCAGACATAGAGGCCGGAGACTGTTCCCGTGCGCGCGAGTTCCTGCTCGCGGCAGAGGGTGCGAAAAGCCATGTTTGTTACACCCGCCATGGGCGCGAGGATGACGGGGGAGGCTAATTCGAGGGGACCGATGCGCAAATTCACCCCCTAATTGTGCCTTTTTTCGCAGGTTATAGGCAAATGGTGAAATAATCCTACACCCTTAACAGATCTTCGCTATTGTGTTCCAGGTAACTAACATTCGGTTTTACACCACAGGAGGAATCGCCTTGTCCGAGCGTATCGGTTTCTATCAGGACCTCGTTGTTTCCGCTGAGGAAGCGGCTAAGTTCGTCAACCACGGCGACCGCGTCGGCATTTCCGGCTTCACCGGTGCTGGCTACCCGAAGGCCCTGCCCACTGCGATCGCAGAGAAGGCGAAGGCCGCTCACGCTGCTGGTGAAGAATTCCAGATCGACGTCTTCTCCGGTGCGTCCACCGCCCCGGACTGCGACGGCGTTCTCGCCGAGGCAGACGCCATTCGCTTCCGCTCCCCGTACAACTCCGATCCGGTGCTGCGCGGCAAGTTCAATGATGGTTCCGCCCTCTACCAGGACATTCACCTGTCCCACTCGGGCCAGCAGGTGGAGGAAGGCTTCTATGGTGACTTCCAGGTCGCCATCATTGAGGCCGTCCGCATCCTCGACAACGGCAACATCGTGCCGTCGTCGGCCGTGGGCAACAATCTCGAGTACATCGAAGCCGCAGAGCGCATCATCATCGAGGTCAACGAGTGGCAGTCTGAGCACCTCGAGGGCATGCACGACATCTACAAGATTGAAAAGCTGCCCAACCGCCAGCCGATTCCGATCACCAACCCGGGCGACCGCGTGGGCACCACCTACATCGAGATTCCGCAGGAGAAGGTCGTCGCCGTCGTGAAGACCGACGCTCCGGACCGCAACGCCCCGTTCAAGGCGCCGGATGAGGTCTCGGAGAAGATCGCTGCGAACTTTATTAACTTCCTCGAGGGCGAGGTAGCTGCCGGTCGCTTGGCCTACGACCAGTTCATCATGCAGTCCGGCGTGGGTAACGTCCCGAACGCCGTTATGGCGGGCCTGCTCGACTCCAAGTTTGAGAATATCCAGGCCTACACCGAGGTTATCCAGGACGGCATGATTGACCTTATCGACGCCGGCAAGATGACCATGGCATCCGCAACCTCCTTCGCGCTGTCTCCGGAGTACGCGGACCGCATGAACGAAAAGGCGGAGAAGTACAAGGAGCACATCATCCTGCGTCCGCAGCAGATCTCCAACCATCCGGAGGTCATCCGCCGCGTAGGCCTCATTGCCTCCAACGGCATGATTGAGGCCGACATCTACGGCAACATCAACTCCACCAACGTGGGCGGCACTCGCATCATGAACGGCACCGGTGGCTCCGGCGACTTTACCCGCAACGCCTACATCTCCACGTTCGTCTCCCCGTCTGTGGCCAAGGATGGCGCCATCTCCGCTATCGTTCCGTTCGCGTCCCACATCGACCACACGGAGCACGACACGATGGTCATCATCACCGAGTACGGTGTTGCTGATTTGCGCGGCCTGGCTCCCAAGGAACGCGTGGAGAAGGTCATCTCCGTTGCTCACCCGGACTACCGCCCGCTGCTCGAGGAGTACTACGAGCGCGCAAAGCAGAACAAGTTCCAGCACACCCCGCACGATCTGAAGACGGCCTTCGACTTCCAGATCAACTTCGCGGAGAAGGGCGACATGCGCGGCTAATCCCTCGCATGCGCTGAGCGTAGGTCACCCTGGGGACTACCCCGGGGTGATTTCGCTTCCACACAACCTCACCGCTAAACTAGGTGGGCGTTGGGCCTTTAGCTCAGTTGGTAGAGCTACGGACTTTTAATCCGCAGGTCCCGGGTTCGAGCCCCGGAGGGCCCACAAGTTAGCATTTCCCCTGGTCGTGATTGACCGGGGGTTTTGTTGTATCTGCACTGGTTAGCGGCATTATGCTATCTTGCCAGCTGTGGTCAATAGTTGCCACAAAATGAAGCCACTAAGAGAAAATAGAGAGAAATTTCTCCCTCGTTCTCCCCGTGGCCCTACCTCTCACCACAACAGGGGACACCAATGGCTAAGAAGAAGCGGCAGCGCCGGGAGTTCGGGCGTGTGAGCAAAAAGGGCAAGCGTCTGTATGCGGACTATGTAGGCCCGGATGGGGCACGCCACAGCCCGGGGCACTCTTTCGCTAACGCCACGGATGCAGAGGGCTGGCTGTCCATAGAGCGGCGGCTGATTGACTCGGAGACGTGGACACCGCCCGCAGCGCGGCGCGCCGCTGCAGCGGCAGATGCGCAGGCGCAGCAGGCTAAGGCAATGACCGTGGGGGAACTCACGGAAGATTGGCTGTCTCGTGCCACAAACCTGCGGGAGACCACGATCCGCTCGCACCGTAAGCGCCTGGAGCTGCGCGCCTTTAATGAGAGCTACCCGGGCCGTCTGGATAGCCTGCGGGATGTGCCGGCCGTGGAAGTCGATAGGGCACGCGTGCGCTTGTGGGTGGAGCAGATGCTAGGCATTTGGCCACAGGGCAGCGACGGATACAGCACGTGCTACTACGCGCTAAAGCGACTCGTGACGGCGTTTAACTGGGCAAAGGATGAACTGCAGCTAATCGACGTGAACCCCACGGCGGGCGTGACGCTTCCTAAACCACAGACCCGCAACAGGGATGAACCGGTGTTCACCGCAGCGCAGGCGCAGACGCTGTGCGACTCGTTCCCGGCCTGGCTGGAGCACGCCCCGCTAATCCTGCTGTGGTGTGGCCTGCGTATTGGTGAAGCCCTGGAGTTGCGCGTGAAAGACGTAACGGGCCTGCGGCCCGGCGCGCCTATGACGTTGAAGATTCGCCGCGATATGCAGGACGTTGACCGGGCTGATGGTGGCAAGGAAGTGCTGATTAACTCTCTACCTAAGACGGAAGCGGGTAGGCGCGATGTGCTGGCCCCGGAGTGGGTGGCAGACGTGATCCGTAAGCATGTGGAAGATGCTGGCAAGGTTGACCCGGAAGCGTTGATTATTTCGCGGAAGAACGGCGGGCAGTTCACGCAGAACAATTTCCGTACTCACTATTTCAACCCGGCTAAGACGGCTGCAGGGCGCGGTGCTGATAGCTCGGTGCATTCGTGTAGGCGGTTCTATGGCACGCAGTTGGTGCGGCTTGTGATGCAGGGGGCGTTGTCGATGGAGGAAGCCCGCCGGTTGATGGGGCATGAGACCACGGCGCAGTTGATGGAGTATCAACGTGCGGAAGTGGGGTATCAACAGCGTGCGGCAGACTCGTTGAACTTGTTACGTCCACAGCCCGGCGCGCCTGACGCGTCAGTGTGACTGATGGGGAGGGGCAGTAACGGGCCCGTGTCTGGCGTGGGTGAATGATGGGCCTGGAATTTTATTCAAGTTTGGGCTGTGATTTACCTAACTACCCTGATTCGTATCAACAGGTTTCAGTTTGTTTCAGTAAGTCCGTGGAAGTCCGTGGAAGTCCCATTGACATTAGGTGACATTTATTTCGAGTGCTTATTTTTCGGCTTGAACTGTGACAATCGTTGCCATGGGGGGTTAATAGCGGAATTATTGTCTTATGACACAAAAACAAATGATGACGCTAGACGATGCGTCAAGGTACACAAAGATTTCCATCCGCACCCTACGCCGCTACATCGCGGAAGGCCGATTGGTCGCCTACCGCGCAGGCCGGACGATCCGCCTGCGCCCTGATGATGTAGACGCAATTTTCACCCCTACCAACAAGTGGAATGAGGGCGTAGCGTGAACCAACAGCCCACGACAAAGGATCGCCTGATCTTTCTGCGGGAACTCGTGTGCCTGCATTTCGACGGGATTAAAGACTGGGCTACGGGGTACCCAGAAATCTCTGACTATTTGGAAGCCCAGTGTGATACTGCTAAAGCATTCATTTCGCGAGAACTAGAAGCCCTGGGGATTCACAACTGCCCGGAAACCTACAGCAATGGCGTGCCCGTGTATTTCCACCATGAGCGTTACGGCTACTTCCTGCAAAACCCGGAACTACTTAACGGATGCCCTGTAAGGGAGTTCTATATAGGTGGTTCCCCTGCGGCTGATGCGGTGAGAGACGACGATGCCGATGCACAGTAACGAAAACGCCCACCCCACGGTGCAAGTGGAACAGGCGCTCAACGTAGAAACCGACAATGAATCTACTGCCAACCATACAGCCCGGGTAGAGCTCGCACTACTTGCTGGACTCATGATGCTTCCTGCGCGCCGGGTGCTGGAGATCGCGGCCCGGGTAGATGAGCGTGATTTTTACGATGGTCACCACCGGACTATCTACGCGCATATCTGTGCAGCAGCACATGAGATGGAAAGCCGGAGTGAAGCTGATGCCATAGTTCACCCCACGGTGGTGCAGCTGCGCCTGCAGGGCACTGGGGAGCTATCCCACGGCAACACAGCCAGCGCGCTGATACAGGCCACCACAGGGGCGCATGTACCGCCTTCCTGGTCTGGAGTCCTGGAGCTGGCAGACGGGCTGAAGGTGCAACGCCTGCGCCGTGCTATGCGCACAGCCGGAGCCGGTCTAGTGGAGTCTGCGGAAGGCTCTGCGGACGATATGGCCCGTGCTCTGCATGATGCTGGCTTCCTTCCTTCCCTGGCTCTGCGCGCCGGGCTGGAGGTGACAGCGTGACCCAGCAGCCTAAAGAACAGTGGGAGTGGGTGCGCTACTTCCTGCAGAACCGTGCCCGTGCTGCGGCCCGCATGACACCACTAGCCGGAGGTCACCGTGACCTTATCGCCCCGCAGTCTGATGCACCCCGGCGCGCCGGGAAGTCGGGAGGTGACCATCATGTCTAGTTCATTCTGGGAGTCTCGCACCGCGTTGCAGATGATCTATAAGGGGGCGGTAAAGCGCAATACAAGCCCGTGGGCGGTGCTAGGTTTCTGCATGGTCAAAGTGATTGCAGCCACCCCGCCTGCTCTCGTGTTGCCCCCGCTTATCGGCGGCTATGCGTCCCTTAACCTGATGGTTGCTATTGCGGGTCATTCTGGGCAGGGTAAAGGCGCTGCGTATGCCGTAGCGGAGGAAGTGTTAGACCTGCACGATACTGGCTATTTCCCCGTGACTACCAAAGAGTTAGACGCGGGAACAGGCGAAGGCCTGGCTGCGGCTTTCGTCTCGGAGACTGAAGGGGAACCACCGATACAGCGGGCGATCCTGCATGAGTCCGAGATAACCAACATGGCAGCGCTCGGAGGCCGCAGCGGTGCCACCCTTAACCAAACACTGCTGAAGGCGGCTATGAGTGAAGCTATCGGTTTCGGGAACAAGACGGATAAGACACCCCGCCTGGAGCGGCACAGTTACCGCTTGGGCGTGACCGTGCAAGTGCAGCCACGCAACGCGAAAGAGTTGCTGAAGCATGGCGCTAGTGGCCTTCCGCAGCGTTTCCTGTTCCTTCCGGTACGTGCGGAAGATGAGCTAGGCAAAGGCGGCACTGTCTGGGATCACAAGGTGAAGGTGCCAGCGTTTCCGGAGCGGACGGTAATCACCCTTCCTGAGGAAGTGAAAACCTACATCATCGAGCAGTACCACGAGCGCGCCCGCCTCAACCTGGCAGACAACCCAGACGATATAGGCGGGCATGCCAACCTGCTGCGCCTGAAAGTAGCCGTGGCCCTGGCCATGCTGGACGGACGATTTACGGAAGTCACGATGGAGGATTGGCAACTCTCCTACGTCGTGATGGCGCAGCATGATGCGGTGCTCTCACAGTTCGATGCCATAGCCCGGCGCGATAGGCAGGCCATGGCGGAGAAACGGGAACAGGAAGCGGAAGAACGCAGTGAGGTCAAAGAGCAGAAACTTTTGGCCCGCGCCCGGAAGCATATCGCCCGCCGCCTGCTGTCCGACGATGCGAACTATAACCGTTATGACTTGAGGTCTACGGCCCGCGTGGATATTCGCTCGGCTGTGGAAGGCCTGATCGTTGATTGGGAGAAAGACGGCACGATTGTGCCGCGTGATGATGGAACACTGCGCCCGCATGATGTAGCCCGCCTGGAGTCCTATCTGGAGTAGTCCCCTAGAAACAGTCCGTACTGCGTACTACGTACTATCCGCAGGTTAACGGTGGTTTCCGGCCCGTACTGGCTGTGTACTACGTACTGTCCCACGTAGTACATAGTACGGACGATAGTACGGCGAAAATAGCCCCTGGCCTGCAATAGTACGAAAGTACGGGAGTACGGCGCGCCGGGGGACTTGCTTGGGAGCCCGCCCACTAGACCCCCTCCATAACCGGGAGTACGGCGCGCCGGGGCAATTCATACCGGCATAAGAGACCAATATCTGATGCTGGAGAGTGGACATATTAGGGTAAACACAAGAGGGGTTAAAACGGGGTAGGAATTTGGGGTATCTGGCCCGGATGATGGAAATGCGCGGATGGAGGCAAGGGGGCGGGGCCAATGACAACATCCCCGGCGCGCCTTTGACAGGTGCCCTCTAAGGGGGTGCGTTTCCCCTGTTCAATATCGCCGTCTAAGACGTTGAACTTTCGTATGTGTATGTCCGTACCCCAAAACGGCTTAAACGGGCACGGCCTGATGTGGCTGGCCCGTGAGCGCTGTGGTTGGTGGCACCTCGGCGGGCCGGGTTACTCTTTCTCGTCCCGCTCGTCCCATGACGTGACCCCGGCGCGGGCCATGTCGGCCTCTTCAAGTGCTTCCATGGCGTCTAGCCAGATACCAGTGTCCTTGCCAGCTCGATAGGCGGTAATGAGCGCATTCTGAAGAGCATGGCGTGAAATATCGCTGAAGCCTGTGGTGCGCTGGATGATGGCGTGTTCCTCTGCGTCTCGTGCTTCCCGTTCCGCTTCCTCTGCAGCCCGGCGGGCAGCTTCCTGCGCCTGGCGCTCGCACTCGGCACGGGCGGCGGCGTTGTAGGCTTTCACGCAGTCTGGGCAGATTTCAATGGGCATGCCGTCTGCTAGGGGCTGCAGGTCTGCGGTGTCGATGTAGACGGGGCGCATGTGCTTGCCTGCGCGGTGCCCGTCGTAGAGGTCGCCAATAAGGTTGCGGGGGACGTGTACCGTGATGGCGCTCTGCTGCGTGGTCTCGTGGGTGTCGGTGGCGGTGGTCATTGGCCAGCCTTTCTGGGCGCGATTCTTTCCCCCTAAGAGAAAATAGAGAGAAAGAATTTTCTGCGGATTGGGTAAAAGTGCCGTTTACCTGCGCATATTGGTTTGTGTTTGTAGACCCCCGGAGGGCCCACCGATAATCCCTCGGCTGCACAGCGGCCGGGGGATTTATGCTTGCGGTGGGTGAGCGGCGAGAAGCGCTGCAACGGTATGACAATTCCACGTGCACAGGCGTAGCCGTGTCTTATGATTTATGTGTCTTCGCCTCTCGATAGGCGTCTGTTTCGTCGTCTCTAAGGTGTCTCATATCCTCCATCTTTCGTGCCACTGCCGCGGCTATTCTCCTTGCCCCTCTTGCTCTAGCAGGGTGTTCCGGCGAAGGTGAGGCCGGTCCGCGCACAGTAACTATGACGGTTCCAGCGCCGGCTGATCCGAGCACAGAGTCGCACCAGCCCGCTCCTCGCACCGCGGAGAAGACCCCTGCCGAAGCCATGAGCACCGCCGTACCTGCAGCGCCTGCGGCACAACCGCACAGCAATAACATCGCCGCGAATCCCGAGCAAATTGGCGGTTATTGCGGAATGACATCAGACGGGGTTAGGGTCGACGCCAATGATGATGCATCATGCGCGTTTGCCATGGCGATTTATGATGCCGCCATTGCGTAGGCATACGAATCTCGGGCAGGCGCAAGCGGCAATATTGTGCTTGCGACTGTCAACGATTTCCAAGTGACAAGTTCCGTCACCGGTCAAACTTATACGCTAAGTTGCTTTGTCGGTACGGCCGGCCAGGCGCTTATTTGTTCCCAGCCCTCAAGTCCTTATGGAAACTCTGGGGGAGCAGTGTTCAATCGCGAGAAAACCGGTTGGCATTCCATCCTCGGCTGAGACTGCAGAAAGAGGCATCGGATAGCCCATGTATCCCTGTGACACCGTTGTGTACCGTCAGCCTCCGCAGAATCGAGTCGCGGGGGTGCCCTGCACGCTAGGATAGCGGGGGATTAGTACGCGGTGTCGCAAGTCCATATACTTGCTGGCAGAACCGTAAAACTTCGACTATTACTAGCTATCTGGGAGGCGCGATGGTTCAGCGTGTGTACGTGGAAAATCGGGAGGGCGGCCACGCAGCTGCACTCTCGGCGGAGTACGGAGTGGCGGTGCGCATGCTCAATCGCTACGACGTGGAGGGCACGACCGACGCCGAGTTCGCCACCGCCGTCAACCTCGTGCTCGCAGAGCCGCAGGTCGACAACACGTACGCCACGCTCGAGGAGGCCGGCCTGGACGGCAAGGCCATCCTCGCCGTCGAGCCGCTGCCCGGCCAGTTTGACCAGCGCGCGGACTCCGCGGCACAGTGCATCCAGTTCCTCTTTGAAAAAGAGCGCCCCACCGTCCGTACGGCCGTCCTCTACGCCGTGGACGGAGAAATTCCGGAGGCCATGCGCGCCGGGCTCATTAACCCGGTCGAGGCCCGCGAGGCCTCCCTCGAGCTTCCCGAGGCTCTCGTTGTCGAGGCCCCACGCCCAGCAGACGTCGCACGGCTTACCGGCTTTACCGAGCTTTCCGATGCCGCCCTTCCCGAGGTCGTCGCCTCCCACGGCCTGGCCATGGACGTCGACGACGCCATGCTCGTGCGCGATTATTTCCAGTCGGAGAAGCGCGACCCGACCATTACTGAGCTCAAGGTCATCGACACCTACTGGTCGGACCACTGCCGTCACACCACCTTCGAGACGGTCCTCGACAACATCGAGTTCCACGACCCGGCCGTGGAGGCCGCGTACAACGACTACCTTGCTGCGCGCGACTCCATTGGTCGCACCAAGCCGGTGACGCTCATGGACATGGGGACCATTGCCGCGAAGGTCCTGCGCGCCACGGGCAAGCTCGACGCGCTCGACGTCTCCGAGGAGATCAACGCCTGCACCGTCCACGTCACCATCACGGTCGACGGCAAGGATGAACCGTGGCTCTTCCTGTTCAAGAACGAGACTCATAACCACCCGACGGAGATCGAGCCCTTCGGTGGCGCGGCGACCTGCATCGGCGGCGCCATCCGCGACCCGCTGTCCGGCCGCGGTTACGTCTACGGCGCGATGCGCATCTCCGGCTCCGGAAACCCGCTCGAGACCACCACGCGTGCCGGCAAGCTGCCGCAGAAGACCATCGCGCGTACCGCCGCCGCAGGCAACTCCTCTTACGGTAACCAGATCGGCCTGGCCACCGGCCTCGTCGACGAGGTCTACCACCCAGGCTACGTCGCCAAGCACCTCGAGATGGGTGCCGTCGTCGCCGGCGCCCCAGCCGAGAACGTCCGCCGTGAGGTCCCGGACGCGGGCGACGTCGTCGTCCTCGTCGGCGGCGCCACTGGCCGCGATGGCATCGGCGGCGCCACGGGTTCCTCCAAGTCGCACAACGTGGAGTCCCTGACCACTGCGGGCTCCGAGGTCCAGAAGGGCAACGCGCCCGAGGAGCGCAAGCTCCAGCGCCTCTTCCGCAACCCGGAGTTCTCCAAGCTCATCAAGCGCTGTAACGACTTTGGCGCTGGCGGCGTCTCCGTCGCCGTGGGCGAGCTCGCCGATTCCATCGACATCGACCTGGACACCGTGCCCAAAAAGTACGAGGGCCTCGACGGCACCGACCTGGCTCTCTCCGAGTCCCAGGAACGCATGGCCGTCGTCGTCGAAGCCAAGGACGCGCAGCGCCTCATCGAGCTCGCGAACGAGGAAAACCTCACCGCCACCATCGTCGCCAACGTCACCGACTCGGGACGCGTGCGCATGACCTGGCGCGGCGACACCATCGTCGACCTCTCCCGCGAATTCCTCGCCACCAACGGCGCGGACAAGCATGTGGACGTGCGTATCGAGCCCTCCACCGACTGGCGCGCAGCTGGCCGCGAGTGGGCTCACAAGGACTCCTCCTTCCGCGAGTCCTTCCTCGCGATGGCGGGCGACCTCAACGTCGCCTCCAAGCAGGGCCTGTCCGAGCGCTTCGACTCCACCGTCGGCGCCGGCACCGTCCTCATGCCTTTTGGCGGCTCCCGCCAGGCCACCCCGATTCAGGCCATGGCCCACACCTTCCCGGTCATGGGGGAGACCACGGACTGCTCCGTGATGTCCTGGGGCTACAACCCGTACGTCACCGAGGCTAGCCCGTACCACGGCGCCTACCTTGCCGTCGTCGAGTCCGTGGCCAAGCTCATCGCTACCGGTTCTTCCATCGACGAGACCTACCTGTCCATGCAGGAGTATTTCCAGCGCATGGACTCCGCCACCGCATGGGGCAAGCCTGCCGCGGCCCTGCTGGGCACCATCAAGGCTCAGCTCGGCTTGGGTGTGGGCGCCATCGGCGGCAAGGACTCCATGTCCGGCACCTTCGAGGAACTGCACGTCCCGCCCACGGTCATCTCTGTCGCCGTGAGCCACGAGACCACTGACCACATTGCGTCCAACCACTTCACCGGCGCTGGCCACGCCGTCACGCTGCTCTCCCCGGAGCTTGCCGATGCCGCCGACACCGCGCTCGTCGGCTTGCCCACCCCCGAGTCCCTCCTCGCCAACTTCGCGACCGTCACGGAGCTCCTGCGCTCCGGCCAGGTCACCGCGGCCTACACCCCGGGCTTCGGCGGCGTGGCCGAGGCCGTGCTCAAGATGTCGCTGGGCG
This sequence comes from Corynebacterium phoceense, assembly GCF_900092335.1. GTDB lineage: Bacteria > Actinomycetota > Actinomycetes > Mycobacteriales > Mycobacteriaceae > Corynebacterium > Corynebacterium phoceense. The sequence goes on along the minus strand of NZ_LT596207.1, from coordinate 338,724 downwards.
AGGGCCTGGGCTTCGCTTTCGCAGACGACGCCCCGCTCTATGACTACAACTACGGTGCGTTCGTCCTCGAGTGGGCTGAGGACGCCACCCCGTCCGCTGGTACCGCGCTGGGCGAGACCACCGCAGACGGCTTCACCTTCCGTGCCGAGACCGTCTCATCCGCTGACGCCGAGGCCGCCTACCGCGCCACCCTCGAGCCCATCTACCCGTCCGAGGCGCCGCAGTCTGGCTCCACTGAGCTTTCCTCTGCTCCCGCAGACGTGCCAGCGGCTGCGCCGGCTGCCGCTGCGCCCACTCGCGTCGCGGGCAGCTCCGCCCCGCGCGCACTCATTCCGGTCTTCCCGGGCACCAACACCGAATACGACTCCGCGAAGGCGCTGCAGCGCGCCGGTATCGAGCCAGAAATCCTCGTCGTGCGCAACCGCACGCCTGAAGACATTGCCGAGTCCGTCGAGCGCATGGCAGCCGCCCTGGACCGCTCGCAGATGCTGTACCTGCCGGGCGGTTTCTCCGGCGGTGACGAACCGGACGGCTCCGCGAAGTTCATGACGTCCTTCCTACGCAACCCAGCGCTCACCGCTGGCGTCCACACACTGCTCGATGAGCGCGGCGGCCTCATCCTGGGTATCTGCAACGGCTTCCAGGCGCTCATCAAGCTGGGCCTTGTTCCGGGCGGCGCCATCTCCGAGCCGGGTACCGAGTCCCCGACGCTGACGTTCAACACCATTGGCCGTCACCAGTCGCGCATCTCGCGTGTCAAGGTCGTCAACAACGACTCGCCGTGGCTCAGCAAAGTTAACGTCGGCGATGTCTTTACCGTGCCGATCTCCCACGGCGAGGGCCGCATCACCGCCGGCGAGTCCGAGTGGGCGCGCCTCAAGGAGGCTGCCGCGACCCAGTACGTCGATGCCGCAGGCAACCCGGCGATGGACATCGATGTCAACCCGAACGGCTCGCTGTTCGCCCTCGAGGGCATCATGTCCGCCGACGGCCGCGTGCTGGGCAAGATGGGCCACTCCGAGCGCATCTCCGCCACTACGTACAAGAACGTGCCAGGCGAGTATGACATGTTGCTCTTCGAGTCCGCTGCGGAGTTCTTCACCAAGTAACCCGCAACCGAAACAAGGCGCCTTACCGATAACCGGTAAGGCGCCTATCGCGTGGGGCCAGCGCTGCTAGTTCTTCACGAGCTTCTTAATCGCCGTCATGGCTTCCTCGAGCTTTTCCTGGGCCACGTGACCATCCTCGGCAGCGGCGCCAGCGACACAGTGCGCGATGTGGTCTTGGAGCAGCGCCAGCGAGACGTTTTCTAGTGCGGAGGTTACCGCGGAGATCTGCGTAATGATGTCGATGCAGTACTGGTCCTCGTCGATCATCCGGTGAATGCCACGCGTTTGGCCCTCAATTCGCTTGAGTCGAGCCAAATATTGCTTCTTTGAAATCTCCGACTGGTTGTAGCCATGCGTGCCGGGGGCGTGGCAGCCGCAGGGTTCTGCCTGTTCAGTCATGGTTTTTCAACTCCTCCTACGGGCGATTTTGTTGCATGGGGATCACTCCAGTATATTTCTAGGAGGTCGCATGTTGCACACTGCTGTGAGCGAACATGTACCGGGCCCCCATCGTCTAGCGGCCTAGGACACCGCCCTTTCACGGCGGCGGCACGGGTTCGAATCCCGTTGGGGGTACGAAGATTCTTTCTTCGTACAGAAAAATCGAATATGGCCCTGTGGCGCAGTTGGTTAGCGCGCCGCCCTGTCACGGCGGAGGTCGCGGGTTCAAGTCCCGTCAGGGTCGCATTGTGTGACGCACTCGGTCCTTGCTTGGTTTCAAGTAAGGACCGAGTGTTTTCTGTTCTGTTCCAGGTGCGACCTTTTGTCATCTCCGGTACTTTTGTGTAGTAAATCACTCTTCTCTATGCAAAGGCTAGGTTAGATGGCTACATCGCATTTCTCGCCTCGCACGTGGGGCGCAGTTCTTTCAATAATTTTCCTCAGTTTGCTGGTCGTCCCGTTCGCGGCCGCGCAGTCCGAGGAATCGTCCACGACAGCGTCGTCTACAGCGCCGAGCTCAGACGCGGGACCGACGAGCGATAAACAGTCCAAGGTGGCGCTTGTTATGGACGCCTCGTTCTCCATGGCGGATCCAGAAAGCGAGGGCGGCCCATCGAAGATGCAGGTGGCCAAGGACGCGACGAACCAGCTCGTCGATAAGCTTCCGGACAGCGCCCTTGTCGGCGCCGTCGCGTATGGCTCCAAGGAGTCGAATGCGCCGGATAATAAAGAGCGTGGTTGCCAGGATATTTCCGTGCTATCGCCGGTCGGGCGGATCGACAAGGCCGGGCTGAAAGACAGCTTTAATGCTTTGGAGCCCAAGGGCTACACTCCCATCGGAAACTCGCTGAAGAAGGCCGCGGAGCAGCTCAAAGCTGCCGGCGGCGAGGGCGAGAATTCCATCGTGCTCGTCTCGGACGGCATCGACACCTGCGCGCCGCCACCGGTGTGCGACGTGGCCAAGGAGCTTGCTGCTGACGGCGTGGGGCTCACGGTTCACACCATTGGATTCCAGGTCGACGAGAAGGCGCAGTCTGAGCTGGATTGCGTCGCTAAGGCAACGGGTGGCCAGTCGCTCGCTGCAGCGAATGCTGCTGAGCTTGCGCAGAACATGGAGTTCCTCACGCTGCGTTCTGTCAACATGTACGAGGCACGGGGCACCCCGTTCGAGTTCGCCGATGATCCAGACAGTGCCAAGTATCTCGGGGAGGGCACCTACCACACGAAGGTCCTGCCCCGTATGGGTAAGAACGAGGCCGAGGATCGTCCGTTCTACACCAAGCTTTCCGTGCCTGAGGGCTACAACGCGTATGTCACGGTTTTCGCTATCCCAGAGCAGAACGCGGATGGTAAGGTAACTTCGGACATCTTCTCCACGGTCGAGGCTGAAAACCCTGCGCCCAACTGTGAGGACTACGCGACCACGGTACAGCCGAGCCCACGCACGACGAGCGGCGGCCGTTACACGCCGCCCTATTCCGCCAGCGTGCTGGTGCAAAACGAAAAGCAGCCCGAGGACGAGGAAAATCGTTGTATCAAGATGGACGATTGGGACATCGTGACAACGCTGTACTTCGCTGACACGCTCAGCTCCGACCAGGTCAACCAGGATGTCGAGCTAGACGTTGAGGTCAACGTGCAGTACGTCAAGGCTGGCGCGTTCGCTGGCGACGAAAAGAAGCCGTATGCGTCTCGTGAGCTCCCTGGGGTCACGCAGATTGAGGAGGGCGCACCTGTGGCCGGCGGCGCTACCTTCGACTCCGCGGCAGCCGTGACGCCGGAGGAGACCTATAACGACGCCATCGTTGACGGCGAATATCGCTTCTATAAGTTTGATGTGCCCTACGGCAAGCGTCCGGTCGTGACTGTGCAGGGGCGCAAGACGGTCGCGGAGCACCAGAGCTACGGCTTGCAGTGGGATTTTTATAACCCCACGCGTGGCAGCGTGCTTGCCGGAGAAGATATCTACGTGGGAAGCGAAGAAGAAGTGAATCGCAGCGCCGGCGATTCCGCCGTGCAATGGGCTAACCGTACCGAGTACATCGATGGACCCCTGACGCTCCCCGGCACGTACTATCTCGTCTTCGCAAAGAGCGTGAATGGTAACAAGCACGATCGTACGGCGGGCATAGACCAGGGCTACTCGTTCAAGGTGGAGCTCGACGGTGAGCCGATGGACGGTCCCGAGTTCACGCCCAACTTTGAGCCAGGTGCCGAGCCTTCCGATACCCCCATCAACCTTGCGTCGGCCTCAGAAGACCTCGAAAAGGCCGCTGAGACGACCACGACCGAGGATGCGCCCAAGGAAGGGGACAATGCAGAGCAGCAGTCCGCTGATGTCGCACAGGCCGGTGAGGACTCTGCTGGTGGCAGTAAACTCAAGGGCATGCTCATCGGTGCTGGAGTCGTTCTCCTTATCGCGGTGGGCGCTGCGGGCGGATTCCTGCTCGCTCGTCGCAAATAGTATGTACGTCTAAGTTCTTCACCATGTCACCGTCCTAGAAAGGGGCGGTGACATGGTGATTTGTGTGATTTTAGGGTTGTTGTGTAGAGTAACTACTCGTGCCAGAGAGCACAACAACAATAGAATATGGCCCTGTGGCGCAGTTGGTTAGCGCGCCGCCCTGTCACGGCGGAGGTCGCGGGTTCAAGTCCCGTCAGGGTCGCCGAAGTCATCTGACTTCTGGCCAGATAGCTCAGTCGGTAGAGCACACGCCTGAAAAGTGTGGGGTCGCCAGTTCGATCCTGGCTCTGGCCACAAAATACTCCTCGTTCCGGTTTCCGGAGCGAGGATTTTTTGTTGTGCTGCCTTAAGCCCGGATTTCAGGACAAAGAAGCGGCTACAACTCACAGGATCTAGGGTCTTCGTTGTCCTGAACTGCCGCCGCGCGGCTGGGATGGGGGAGGACCGAGGTCTCGACGGGGAGGCAGGGTTTCGGCATAATGGCGACATGGATATCAACGTTGCACAGCAGACCGACCAGTCCCGCTACGTCATCACCGTCGATGGTGAAGAAGCTGGCTTCGCCGACTACAAGGACTCCGCTCAGGTTCTCGAGTTCGACCACACAGTCGTCCATGACGAATTCCAGGGCAAGGGCCTGTCCAAGCCGCTCATCAAGTTCGCGCTCGATGACACCCGCGCGGCAGGACGCTCCATTATCCCCACCTGCTCGGCCGTGGAGCGCTTCATCAGCAAGAATCCGGAGTACCAGGACCTCGTGGCCTCTTAGAGCCTGAGAAACGAACGAGAGCCCCATGCACTGCATGGGGCTCTTGGCGTGGCCCTACGAGGGGGCATCGGCAAGCTTTAGATGTAGTAGTCCGGGTCGACGAGCTTGATGCGCTCGTTGGGATTGCGTGGGCGGTTCTTCGCCGGGATGCCCGTAGCGATGTGGTCTGGCGGCACGTCTTTGGTGACGACGGCATTGGCGCCTACGGCCGAGCCGGAGCCTACCGTGATGGGGCCGAGGACCTTCGCGCCGGCGCCAATGGTGACGTTATCGCCGATGGTGGGGTGGCGCTTGGTTTGTGTGAGGACCTGGCCACCCAAGGTCACACCGTGGTAGAGCATGACGCCGTCGCCGATCTCCGCGGTCTCGCCGATGACGATGCCCATGCCGTGGTCGATGAAGAAACGGCGGCCGATCGTGGCGCCCGGGTGGATCTCCACGCCGGTGAAGAAGCGGTTGATTTGCGCGAGAATGCGCGCAGGGCCTCTCCAGCCTCGCTTCCACATCCAGTGGCTGATGCGGTGGCTCCAGATGGCGTGGAGGCCGGAATACACGATGGCATTCTCTATGTCGCCGCGCGCGGCGGGGTCATGATCTCGGGCGTTGGCGAGATCCTCGCGGATTCTGGAAAGAATGCTCATGGGCACCCACTCTAATAGGTATGAAAAACCGCCCGCCAAAATGGCGGGCGCGTTTATTCAGCGGTAAATCTTATGCCTCGCGGATGTCCTCGAACAGGACGGTGGAGACGTAGCGCTCACCGAAGTCAGGAGCGACGACGACGATGGTCTTGCCTTCGAACTCCGGGCGGTCAGCCAGCTTCAGAGCGGCGGAGACGTTCGCACCGGTGGAGATGCCGACGAGCAGGCCCTCCTCGGTGGCGAGCTTACGAGCGGTCTCGATGGACTCCTCGTTGGTAGCCGTGAGGATCTCGTCGAGTAGCTTGCGGTCGAGAACCTCCGGGATGAAGTTGGCACCCAGGCCCTGGATCTTGTGCGGGCCAGCCTTGCCCTCGGTGAGCAGCGGGGAGGAAGCCGGCTCGACAGCAGCGAGGTAGAGGTCTGCGTTCTTCTCCTTGAGGAACTTGCCGGCACCGGAGACGGTGCCGCCTGTGCCGACGCCGGCGACGAAAGCGTCAACCTTGCCCTCGGTGTCGTTCCAGATCTCCGGGCCGGTGGTGGCGTAGTGGATAGCCGGGTTGGCCTCGTTGCCGAACTGGCGAGCCAGGATAGCGTTCTCGTTCTGGGCGACGATCTCGTTTGCCTTGTCGACAGCGCCCTGCATGCCAGCGGCGCCCGGGGTGAGGACGAGCTCTGCGCCGTATGCGCGCAGGACAACCTTGCGCTCGTTGGACATGGTCTCCGGCATGGTGAGGATGACCTTGTAGCCCTTGGCTGCACCAGCCAGGGCGAGGGCGATACCTGTGTTACCGGAGGTTGCCTCGACGATGGTGCCGCCCGGCTTGAGGTCGCCGGACTTCTCCGCGGCCTCGACGATGGCCTTACCGATGCGGTCCTTGACGGAGTTAGCCGGGTTGAAGGACTCAACCTTCACGAGAACCTCGGCCTTCTTGCCCTCAACAAGGCGGTTAAGGCGCACCAGCGGCGTGCCGCCGATGGTGTCGAGAATGGAATCAAATACCTGTGCCATGGTGTGTGGCCTCCTAAAATCTGTTGGTCTTTCTTTGCTAGCGCCGATCCTACACTATCGTCCTAGACCGCTCGGTTCGCAAATTCTAGACAGATATTTATTCTCTTTGGTGGAATGTTTACGATGCGGAATTAGGGTAGAGGGGTGGGTGTGGTTTACGATTACCCCCGTAAGCCGAAAACCTATCGGATATTTGCCCGCTTCCCTGAGTGGGACTAGGGCACCTTATTGGGTGTCCCCGAGCCTGGAGTAGTTACATGGATACGCCCCGCATCAAAGATGACGAAGAAGCCGTCCGCGCCGCGCTTTCTTCCCTGAAAAACGCCACCGGAATTCCCGTCACCATGTATGGCACGCTGCTGGCGGATAACCGCCTGCAAATTACACAGTGGGTGGGCCTGCGTACTCCGGCTCTCCAGAACCTCATCATTGACGCTGGCGTCGGCGTCGGTGGTCGCGTGGTCTCCACCCGCCGCGCCGTGGGTGTCACGGATTATGCTCGTGCCAACACCATCTCCCACGAGAATGACCGCGCCATGCAGGACGAAGGTCTCCACTCCATCGTGGCTGTCCCCGTCATCGTGCAGCGTGAGATTCGTGGCGTTCTCTACGTTGGCGTGCACTCGCCGGTGCGCCTGGGGGACAAGGTCATCGAAGAAGTAACGATGACTGCTCGCTCCCTCGAGCAGGACCTCGCTGTCAACTCCGCTATGCGCCGCGCCGATGGCGCCAAGGGTGCTGCGGCACGCGGCAACGTCATGAACGGTGCTGAGTGGGAGCAGATTCGTTCCACGCATTCCAAGCTGCGCATGCTGGCTAACCGTGTCGAGGACGATGATTTGCGCCGCGAGCTCGAGATGCTCTGCGACCAGATGGTCTCTCCGGTTCGCGTCAAGCAGTCTACGAAGCTGTCTGCCCGTGAGCTCGACGTGCTTTCTTGTGTGGCGCTGGGCCACACCAACATCGAGGCCGCCGAAGAAATGGGAATCGGTGCCGAGACCGTCAAGTCCTATTTGCGCTCCGTGATGCGCAAGTTGGGCGCACACACGCGTTACGAAGCGGTGAACGCGGCTCGCCGTATTGGCGCCTTGCCGTAAACTGTCCCGTGTGAAAGACATCTTTAACGTAACCGGTGGAGCCCGGCTTGCAGGCACCGTCAAGGTTGATGGCGCCAAGAACAGCGTGCTGAAGCTCATGGGAGCCGCGCTGCTTGCAGAGGGCACCACAACCCTGACCAACTGCCCGGAAATCCTCGACGTGCCTTTGATGAAAAAGGTGCTTGAGGGCCTGGGATGCATCGTGACCATCGACGGCGACCGCGTGGAAATCACCACGCCGGCGGAATTGCGTTCCGATGCCGACTTCGATGCCGTCCGCCAGTTCCGTGCGTCCGTCTGTGTCCTGGGGCCATTGACTGCGCGGTGCGGCCACGCCAAGGTCGCTCTCCCCGGCGGCGATGCCATCGGCTCTCGCCCGCTCGACATGCACCAGTCCGGCTTGGAAAAGCTCGGCGCCGTCACTCGCATTGAACATGGCGCCGTCGTCGCCGAGGCCGAAGCCCTCCGCGGCGCAAAGATCTCCATCGATTTCCCCTCGGTGGGTGCGACCGAGAACATCATTACGGCCGCAGTCCTGGCTTCGGGCGTCACGATCCTCGACAATGCGGCACGCGAGCCCGAGATTGTCGATCTGTGTTCGATGCTGGTTTCCATGGGTGCAAAGATCGAAGGCGCGGGCACGTCGACCATCACCATTGAGGGCGTTCCTTCGCTTCATCCCACCGAGCATGAGGTCATCGGCGACCGTATCGTCGCCGGTACCTGGGGTTACGCCGCAGCCATGACGCGGGGCGACATTACGGTAACCGGCATCGCGCCGCGGCACCTGCACCTGCCGCTGGAGAAGCTCAAGCTCGCCGGCGCGAATGTTGAGACCTACGAGAATGGTTTCCGGGTGCGCATGGACGGCCGCCCGAAGGCCGTCAACTACCAAACGCTGCCGTTCCCGGGATTCCCCACCGACCTTCAGCCCATGGCCATCGGGCTGTCCACCGTGGCAGAGGGGATGACCATGATCACGGAGAACGTTTTCGAGTCACGCTTCCGCTTCGTGGACGAGATGCTCCGTTTGGGTGCGAAGGCGACGGTGGATGGCCACCACGTTGTTATCCGCGGCAAGGAAAAGCTTTCTTCTACGCACGTGTGGTCCTCGGACATTCGTGCCGGCGCCGGTCTCGTGCTCGCCGCCCTGTGCGCGGACGAGGTCTCTACCGTCCACGATGTCTTCCATATCGACCGTGGATACCCGAATTTCGTGGAGAACCTCACCGCTCTCGGTGCCACTATCGAGCGTGCACAGGAAGAAACCTTCTATTAACCACGATTCGGGATCGCCAGGTAGGTGCTGCGAAAGTGCTACTTACCTGGCGATTTGCGCGTTTTCAAAGGCTCGCCTATATTTATCCGAGCTGCCAGCGAGATGGCCGAAAGGTTACGAGCTAGCGGCAATCAAACCGAATCGACATGGATTTGACTTATAAAATTCATTTCGTTAAGTTTGAACAAGTCGCTTGAGAGCAACTCGTTAAGGGTTGTGGTTGAGTGTACGGATGATGTTTGAGAACTCAATAGTGTGCCAATGTACTTTTTATTTTTGTCTGTTTCAGATGGTGATGGTACTGCACTCGGGAGGGTGTGGGAGAGTAAGTTACCGCCGACATAAAAACAACAAACAACAACTACATATTTAAAGGCCGCTTGCCGGGAAGAACACGCTTCTTCCCGGCAAGCGGTCTTTTTGCGGTCTTGGCATACCGAAGGCAGAACGCGCCGACGGTCATGCCGAGCCTTTTGGCGGGCCGGCGACAGTCGGAGCCTGAAACGTAAATGAGGCATCGAATCTACCGCTTCGCGATTCTTCAACAGCTCATACATAATGGGGTGCTCGAATGCATCGGCCTCGCTACATCCCGAGTACAGGGCTATCGTTACGCAGAGGGGTCATCGGCACACGGAGGCACGCGAGCGCTACACGCCCACACGTTTTGCTCAGTTTTGCGGAAGTAGTGGGAGACATTTAATAAGGGGAGCGGTTACGAGTACTGGCCGGAAGGTTTCGTCGTTTCGCATATGTGACGTTGAGGAGACGGCATTCGCTGCGGACGCGAGGGGCGAAGTCGAGCTTTTCGTCCGTTCCCTTTGAGGTGAGGTGATGACATACGTGTATGTCCGCCGATACCGGCAGGCTGCGATTCAAGGGGGCCTGTCGTTTGCTTGGTGGGACGCTCGCTACTTTGCGTTAGCGTCGAACGGAAGGCATCCCATCTTTCCATCGGCTCGTACTGGAGGGGCCGAGTAGAACGGCGCGACTGCCTGCGCGCGGATACAGAAGCGTGCGGCACGCAGTTACGCATTTAGTTCGGAAACGGGACGTTGGGGTCGTGCCAATTCGTGATGGGATCGTTGACGAATACGGGGTCGAGGCGGGGCGGGCGCTGCTACTCGGGAAGGAAGCTGTAGGTATACAGCACGGGATTGTGGATGGTGAGCTCGTAGTTGACGCCGCGGTCCTCGGCTTGGGAGACGAGGTTGTTGACCTCGGCGCGATGGAAGAGGTGGACAGCGGCGAGCAGTGTCGCGGCGAGGAGGAGGACAGTGGCGGTGACAATCTTGAGCATTGTTGCGGCCTTCATGGCGTTCCTCCTCCTGGTGTTTACGGGCTTGAGGGTATCGGAGTGGAGTGCAGGGTGCAACGAGGCTTGATAGCAGACAGAGGATGCTAGCGAGGGTCGGGTGGCAACGGAGTTCCAACGAAGCGGGCCGCGAAAGTTCCTATGTTCGAATATTCACAGCAGTCACAGAGGTTAACTTGGGAGATCCGCAGGCAACTGACTTGGGGGCTCGCCATTATTGTGCGGATCGGGCATGGGGAGAATTGAAATGGGAAATTGTGTTGTTATAGCTACCCCATTCTTTGACCAGCGGTTTTCGCAGCATTTCTCATCGTGCGAAAAGCATGAAAAATCCCTCTCTGTGTGCACCGGAGAGGGATTGTGGGCGTGTAGGACGTCAATTTTAGAACGTAGTGACTAATTGTGACGTGAATGTGCGTTGCTCGCCGCTCAGCGGGTCGGTGAAGGAGAGCGTGCGCGCAATGAGATGCATCGGGATGGTCATGTCTTCGGCGTCCTCGGGGAGCACGGTGGGATAGACCGGGTCGCCGAGGATGGGGTGGCCGGCGGCCCACATGTGGAGGCGGAGCTGGTGCGTCTTCCCGGTGGTGGGCTTGAGGACGTAGCGCGCGAGCGAGGGTTGCGGGCCGTGGATGGCTTCGAGGGCTGCCTGCTCCGAACTAGACAGGGGCATGACAGACTCGAGCGTGGTGATGGCGTTGGGTTCGCCTTCGACGAGCGTGCCTTGGATTTCGCCGGGGACCTTGTGGATGCGGGAGCGCCAGGTAACGGGGGCATCGGAAGGCTGGTAGGCGGCGACGGCCTCGTAAGTCTTGGAGACTTCCCGGTTGGCGAAGAGGGTTTGGTAGGCGCCGCGGACGGTGCGGTCCTTGGTGAAGAGAAGGACGCCGGCGGTAAGCCTGTCGAGGCGGTGGGCGGGGGAGAGCTCGGAAAGACCGGTCGAGCGGCGCAGGCGCACGGTGGCGGTCTCGGTGATGTGGCGCGCGCGGGGCATGGTGGCCATGAAGTGGGGCTTGTCGGCTACGAGGAGTTGGTCGTCTTCGTAGAGGATCGGAATGTCGTAGGGGACGGGTGTTTCCGGAGCGGGGGTGCGGTAGAAGTAGACGTCGGAGCCCTCAGTAAGGACGGAGTCCGGAGAAAGGACGGTGCCGTCGCGGAGAACCACCTCGCCAGCATCGAAGCGGGCGAGGACTGCGGCCTCGTTGTCTGAGGGGTGGCGGTGGCGCTGGGAGGATACGAGGTGCCAGACGAATGAGTAGGCGGTGAGCCCGGGTTCGGGAACGCGGGCGCGAGTGGCGTTGAGACCATCGCGGATGGGCAACGGGGTGAAGCCTTTGCGCATGTGTACTAATCTATTGGCCATGGATTTTAACGCCCTTCTCGAACCGATTGTCGCCTTCTTCTCCGATGGTATCGGTGCTGTCATCGCCCGGATCGGTGAGTTCTTCTATAACGTCTTCTTCCCGGCGAATGCGGAGGCCGCTCACACCACCCCCGAGATGTGATCTAGCTGGTAGCGTCCGGTCTTATGGGCGGTATACTAACGGTATAACCACTTCGAAAGGATGGATGTCATGGCCAAGGAAGACATTGTTGTCGTTGCAGTCGATGGCTCGGAGGCGTCAAAGAACGCTGTGCGGTGGGCCGCAAACACCGCGATGAAGCGCGGCATCCCGCTGCGTATTGCGTCGAGCTACACGGTTCCGCAGTTCCTCTACGCAGAGGGCATGGTTCCGCCCAAGGAACTCTTTGATGATCTGCAGGCGGAGACGCTGGAGAAGATCGAAGCTGCACGTGCCGTGGCTCATGAGGTTGCGCCGGACATCAAGATTGGCCACACCATCGCTGAGGGTTCGCCGATCGACATGCTGCTCGAGATGTCGCATGACGTCACCATGGTTGTCATGGGTTCCCGCGGCATGGGCGGCCTGTCCGGCATGGTTATGGGTTCGGTCTCCGCGTCGGTTGTCTCCCACGCGTCCTGCCCGGTCGTCGTCGTTCGCGAGGACAACCAGGTCACCGAGTCCACGAAGTACGGACCCGTTGTGGTCGGCGTCGATGGCTCCGAGGTCTCCCAGAAGGCTACGCACTACGCGTTCGCTGAGGCTGCGGCCCGCGGTGCTGAGCTTATCGCCGTCCACACATGGATGGATATGCAGGTGCAGGCGTCGCTTGCCGGCTTGTCTGCCGCGCAGGCCGAGTGGGCCGAGGTTGAGAAGGAACAGGGGGTGCTGCTCACTGAGCGCTTGGCCGAGTTCCAGGCCGAGTACCCGGATGTCCCGGTGAAGAAGGTTATCGCTCGTGACCGTCCGGTGCGCGCGCTTGCCGATGCCGCCGCGGGTGCCCAGTTGCTCGTTGTCGGCTCGCATGGTCGCGGCGGCTTCAAGGGCATGCTGCTGGGTTCCACCTCGCGCGCGCTGCTGCAGAACGCGCCGTGCCCGATGATGGTTGTCCGCCCGGATTCTGAGTGATAACCGTGTGCGTTAGTTTCTCGGAACATTTATAGAATGTTTCGATTAGCTAACGAATGAGTAAGCGTCCAATAACGATATTGGACGCTTTCTCGCTTTTTCTCGATTTTCTCGAGCAACGGGCGCACCATGGGAGATGGACCAAAAAGTTACTTAGAAAAGGAGCGCTCTCATGAGCTTCATTGGTTGGATTATCGTCGGTATTATCGCTGGTTGGATTGCAGAGAAGATCATGGGCCGCGACGACAGTCTCATTATGAACCTGATTATTGGTTTGGTGGGTGCTTTCGTGGGTGGCGGCATCCTCAAGCTGCTGGGTATCGGCGGCTCGAACGGTTGGATTCTCTCGATCGTTACCGCGGTTGTGGGTGCGGTTGTCTTCCTGTGGATCGTGGGTCTTATCCGCGGTCGCGGTGCGAAGAAGTAATATAATTCGCGCCGGACATACCGGTTTGTCTACAGTGTGTAGATGAACCGGTTTTCCAGTTTTTCACCCCCTGGCTGGAGCCACCTACCCGATACCCCGTGAAGGAGCACTGTGACAACCCCGAAGAAGTCCCGACGCAACCGGCCAAGTCCGCGTAGCCGCCTGCTCGAGTCGGCGACGAACCTCTTTAACACGGAGGGCATCCGTGTCATCGGCATCGACCGCATCCTGCGCGAGGCGGACGTGGCGAAGGCGTCGCTCTACTCGCTCTTTGGCAGCAAGGACGCGCTCGTCATCGCGTATATCGAGGCGCTTGACGAGCAGGCCCGCACCGTATGGACTGAGCGCACCCAGGATGCGACGACGGAGGAGAAGGTGCTTGCCTTCTTCGACATCGAGATCGAGGAGCAGCCGGGCAAGGAATTCCGTGGCTCGCACTTCCTCAATGCGGCGGGCGAGTATCCGCGCCCGGAAACGGACCTAGAGCGCGGCATCGTCGAGGCGTGTCACACGCACCGCGATTGGATGCACACGGTGCTCACGGACCTGCTCAGCGCGCGCAACGGCTATCCCTCGGGCGAGCAGGCGAACCAGATTCTTATCCTGCTCGACGGCGGTCTCGCGGGGGCGCGCCTGCGTCGCGACGTGGCACCGCTGCGGACTGCGCGCGAGATGGCGCAGCAGATGCTTGCTGAGCCGCCGGCGGATTACACGATTTAGCTCTCTTCACCGGACTTCTTAGCTTCGCGCTCCTCGCGTAGGAGCTGCGCGCGCAGCTCTGCGACGCGCTTGGCCTCGGCCTTGGCGGCCTTCTTCTGCGCGCGGCGCTCGGCGCGGGGGATTTTACGGGATGCCCTGTGGCGCTGCCAGGACTCGCGGCGGGCGGCATGGGCGGCATCGGAAAGCGGGTAGCGGCGGCGTAGCAGGGTCTCATTGACGAGGGTCTGGGTGAGCGTATAGAGGTTCGACGTGAACCAGTAGAGGATGACCGCCACGGGGACGGGGCCGTGAATGGCGGCATTCCACAGCAAGTAGGGGGTCAGCACTGCGAAGAACGCGAGCACGTACAGCATGCGGCGCGGCATGGTCTTGTCGAATTGGGTGGTGAGGAAACCGCGGTAGCAGGAGATGCACATGTTGATAAATGTGGCAGCGAGCGCGGCGAGCAGAAGCGGCATGATGAGGTGGCGGACCTCGCCGCCAGTGACGCCGTACTGCGTGGCCCAAGACTCGGGCATGGAGACATAGGCGGGTAGCGGAACGCCGGCGAGCGTGGTGCTGCGGAAATCTTCGACCTCATCCGCGGAGATGAGCCCGATGGCGCCCGTAAACGACGGGCGGGCCATGCGCAGGATGACCTGGTAGAGGCCGATGAAGACGGGCACCATGATGAAGGGAATGAGGCAGCCGGCCACGGGGCGGTAGTGGTAGCGCTCGTGGACTTCCTTGACCTTTGCCTTGTGTGCCGCGATGTCCGCTGTCGTCGTGGCCTGGTCGAGCTCCGCATTGAGCGCGGCGAGCTCAGGGCGCATGAGTGCGGAGCGGCGGCCGGAGCGGATGGCGGACCAGTTAAGCGGCCAGATGAGGGAGCGCACCGTGAGCACGAGGAGCGGAATCGATACGAGCCATGCGGTCTGATCGCCGAGGAAGCTGTGGAGAATGAGGTGCCAGAGCTTCATGATGGCAGAGACCGGGTAGACGAAGATATCAATCACGCGGGTTCGGGCCTTTCTCTGAAGGGCAGTACAGTGTTGAGCATGAAGAAGTCGCTCATGAGCGTCACCCACGTTGTGGGCGAGCTGTTGCTTACCGCTGGGGTCCTTCTCTTGCTCTTCGCATTCTATGAGTCCTACTGGACGAATATTGAATCAGGCAAGCTGCAGGATCAGGCGTCTGAGAAACTCGATGAGGAATGGGTCAACCCGCGCGGGCAGCTCCACCCGGAGCTGGGCGAGGCTTTCGCCCGCATGTATATCCCTACGTTCGGCTCGGATTACCAGTTTGCGATAGTCGAGGGCACGAACGACGAGGACCTTCTCGCTGGCCCTGGGCGCTATACGGACAGCCAGATGCCTGGGGAACTCGGAAATTTCGCCGTTGCCGGCCACCGCGTGGGCAAGGGTGCCCCGTTCAATGATCTGGGCAACCTGCAGACGTGCGACGCGATTGTGGTTGAGACGCAGTCCGAGTGGATTACCTACCGCGTGCTGCCGATTGATGGTGAGCCCGCGGACTGCCTCACGCCCGAACAACAGGGGAAGCTCACGGGCGAGTATGCGAACGTGCTGGGCCGCTCCATTACGCTTCCGAGCGACGTGGGAACCATCGCGCCGGTGCCTGGGACGGACAACGCGGAGGCATCGGAAGGCTTGATCACCTTGACGACCTGCCACCCGCAGTTCTCGAACGCAGAGCGCATGATCATCCACGCAATGGAGACGGACCATCAGCCGAAGGTCGCGGGCGAGCGCCCAGCCGTATTGGAGGAAAGCTAAATGTACAGAGCCATATGGAACCTGCTGCCGGGGCCGCGCTGGGTGAAAGCGACTTTCTCGCTCGCCCTGCTCGTCGCCGTATTCTTTCTGCTCATGGACGTCGTGTTTCCATGGGTGTCGGAGATGATGCCGTATAACGACGTAGCGGTTTAGAGCCCGAGGTTTTTAATTGCTTCCTTGGCGATGAGTTCGGCCTTGACAGTCTGTGCCTGGTTCGTCCACACGAGGACGGCCTCGTTGTCCTTCTGGACGGCGTAGACGGAGAGCTCCTCGTTGAGGACGCCACGGCCGCCTTGCCAGCCGCCCTCATCCACAGGCTCCGTCTGGTCGATGGGGGCGGCCCAATCCACGGCGGCGCGGGCGCGCTCTACGGTGCCGAGGTCGCGCACCATGACGGTCGCCTGGGGCGCTTCGGGGTAGGACCAGAAGACGCAGGCGGGCGTGCCAAAGCGGGTATCGAGACCCTGCTTGGTCATGCGCTGGCCGTTGGTCTCCGCGACCCATTGGGGGTCGAGGTACGGGCATTCCTGATCCCACGCGTTGACGATGGCGGGGGAATCCACGGGAAAACCGTCGACCGCCGCGTTATCCGTGAGCGGGTCGGCGGCGACGGCACTCGATTCGGCGGGTTCGGGAGTGTCCTGCGCAGAGCAGCCAGCGAGGAGGGCGGCACACACGAGGGGCAGTAGGATATGGCGCATGGACACCAGCTTAACGACAGAATCTGATGCACTGCGCAATGGCGTGCATATCCTCACCACCACGCTGCTGGTCGTGGCCATCTTTACGGTGGTGTCCATGCCTATGAGTTCGGCGGTGTCCACGCTCATGTTGTTGTCGACCTTCGCCATTATCTACTTCGGTGGTTGGAATTTCCTCGAGCGCTGGACGCTGGGGCCTAAGATTTTGTGGCTCGTGGTGCTCACCGTGACGTGGTTCGCGGCGATGCTCATCGCGCCAGCGGCGATGTACCTGCTGTTCTCGCTTATGTTCCTCTACCTCTTCGTCGTGGACGATTGGCGCGGCATTCTCATGGTGGGTTTTGCAACGGCGCTGTCGATTGGCGTGCAGATTCCGAACGACATCACCTTCGGCGGCGCGATGGGCCCGCTGGTCTCCGCGGTGGTCGTCGTCGCCATCTACTACGCGTTTAGCGCACTCGCCGAGATGACACGGGAGCTCAAAGAAACGCAGGCTCAGCTCGCGGAGTCCGAGCGCAATGCGGGTGTCATTGCTGAGCGTCAGCGCATCGCCCACGAGATTCATGACACGTTGGCGCAAGGGCTCTCCTCTATCCAAATGCTCCTCCACGCGGCGGATCGTGACCTCGACACGCACAACGAGGATAAGGCGCGCGAGCGGATTGCGCTCGCGCGTACCACCGCGTCTGACAACCTCCATGAGGCGCGTGCAATGATCGCTGCTCTTCAGCCGACGGCGCTTGCGGAGACCTCGCTCGCTGGCGCCTTGGAGCGCATGACGGCGAATTTCGCGGCGACGGCCGGGATTGACATCGACGTTGACGTGGAAGGCGACGCGGCCCAGCTACCCATGAAGATTGAGGCGGCGCTCCTGCGCATCGCGCAGGGCGCTGTGGGCAACGTGGTGAAGCACTCGGGCGCGACGAAGGCGCGCGTGACCGTCACGTACGACGAGAACGAGGTGCGTGTGGACATCGTGGACAACGGGCGGGGCTTCGACCCTGCGGCCGTGGAGGCGCGCCCGGCCGGACTCGGACACATTGGTCTGTCTGCTATGCATCGCCGGGCAGAAGAGCTGGGCGGGACCGTCACCCTCGAGTCCACGCCGGGCTCTGGGGCGGCGGTATCTGTTAGCGTGCCCTTAGTATAGAATGACGGTGTTCAAAAGTTTGATATAAGGAGCGTTCGTTGTGATTAGGGTCCTGCTGGCAGACGACCATGAAATCGTGCGCCTCGGTCTCCGCGCCATCCTGGAAGGTGCAGAGGACATCGAGGTCGTGGGTGAGGTCGCGACGGCAGAGGCCGCCATCGACGCCGCCGCGCGCGGCGGGATCGACGTCATCCTCATGGACCTGCGCTTCGGCG
Source organism: Corynebacterium phoceense (assembly GCF_900092335.1). Classification (GTDB taxonomy): domain Bacteria; phylum Actinomycetota; class Actinomycetes; order Mycobacteriales; family Mycobacteriaceae; genus Corynebacterium; species Corynebacterium phoceense. The sequence continues at coordinate 321,141 of NZ_LT596207.1, read as the reverse complement.
CGGGCATCGAAGGCACCCGCGTCATGGGCGGCGCCGAGGCCACCCGGGCCATTCGCCAGGGCGACAACCCGCCCAAGATCCTCGTCGTGACCAACTACGACACGGACGCGGATATCCTCGGCGCCATCGAGTCGGGTGCTGTGGGCTACTTGCTCAAGGATGCGCCGCCGGCGGAGCTCCTCGCGGCGGTGCGCTCCGCGGCGGACGGCGACTCGGCGCTCTCGCCCGTTGTCGCTGACCGTCTCATGACGCGCGTGCGCACTCCGCGTACCTCGCTGACGCCGCGCGAGCTCGAGGTCCTGCAGCTGGTCGCCGCAGGTGCGTCGAACCGCCAGATTGGCCAGGACCTCATGCTCTCTGAGGCGACGGTGAAGTCCCACCTCGTGCATATTTATGACAAGCTGGGCGTGCGTTCGCGCACCTCGGCCGTGGCTGCGGCGCGCGAGCAAGGCGTGCTTTAAGCGTTGGCCTCGTTGTAGGCCTCAATGATCACGTTAGGGATCTTGCCGCGGTGGGCGACCGGGATGCCCCGGGTGCGGGCCCAATCGCGGATGACGCTGGGGTTCACACGGCGTGCGTCGGGCTCGGGTGCGATGCGCGCAGCACTCACAAACGGATCGAGGGCAGCGCGGAATTTCGCCGCGTTGGCAGGGGAAAGATCCAGCAAGTACGTCGTTCCGTCGACGGAAAAACGGATGACTTCCATTTCGCTTTCGGACAGCGGGGTGTGGTCCAGGTCGTCATAGAACTGTGTGACTTCGCGACGTGACATGGGAAAAGCCCTTTGAATACTATTGTGGGGGTTTCGACTATGCAATGACAGGTGACTTTGTCCCGCAAAACAGTGCTCCGTCTTTCTCATGGTGACAGAACATGGGACTAATTCGATCATAAAATCGGTCGCGTCAACAAAAGCGTTACGCAATTGAAGAAGAAATTCCTCAAATTAATAAAACAACCCGGAATCACCATAAAGGTGCATTCCGGGTTAATCGAAATCGAAGGAAATTACAGGCGTTCCTGGATTTCCTGAGTAACTCCGTCAATATCGGCCGAAATGGATTCATGTGCGCGGCGACGTTGCTGGTCCGTCATGTATTCGGCGTTGTCGACCGCCTTGTCGAGCTCGTCGAGACGCTCGCGGACGTCGCGCTGGAAGCCCGCCGGAAGGCCCGAGCCCGGCAGCGAGTTGCGCACGCCAGCGATGCGCGCCTTGAGCGGAGCGCCGTGGCCCGACAGAGACGCGAGCTGGTCCACGGAGACGCCGGCCCGCTTGGCCTTGCGCTGCTCTAGGGCCTCGCGGCCGGACATAATGCCACGGTAGATAAGCGGCAGCAGCAGCGGGGCGGCGGCGCGGAGGGCGCCGGCGTAGCGGTTGACGGTCTTGGCGTTGAAGCGGCCTTCTTTAATCTTCTGCAGCTCCTGCTTGGCGCGCTTCTGCTCGTGCTTGCGCTTGCGCTTGAGACCCTTTTCCTCGGCCTTAATGAGGTGCTTTTCCTGCTTGGCTAGCAGCTTTTGCTGACGTTCGCGTGCCTTGCGGGCGTCCTTGACCTCGGCCAGAGCGCGGGTCTTTGCTGCCTTAATCTCGGCCTTCGCCTCGTTGCGACGCTTGCGGAGGGTCTTCATGATGCTGGCCATGGGAATCAGTTCCTTGTGCTTCGTTGATGTTTGTGCGTTTATCGTCTTCCAACTTTACCCGTTAGGCTTGGAAGGCGTGAGGAACTACAGCGTCGGTCCCGTAGAGGCCAGCGATCTCGTGGGCTGCCGTTACCGGCTCGTGCAGCGGGAGCGCTACCCCGATGTTCCCTCCACCCATGCAAGCCTCGCCCGTGCAGAGCGTGCCGATGCCGCCCGTGCTGCGGTCCATTCCCTCCTTTCGTCGAGCTCTAAAAATTTCCGGCGGGTCGACCTTGGAGGCGACGACTTCGCACGTGAGATGGCGACCCTCGAGGCGATGGCCGCGGGAGTCCATCTCATTACGAATGCCCGCTTTCGCTATGGCGGCTGGTACGTCGAACTCGACGGGCTGGTGCGTGACGGCGAGGCCTACCTGCCCATCATCGTGAGTAACCACCGCGTGGCGAAGAAGAACCCGCATGCGACGCTCCCCGGCGTGCCGACGCACAGGCTGGGACTTTCGGCGCCGCTCGACCTGCCCTATAAGCTGCGCCATCACCCGGTGGACGGCTACCGTCTCGCACTGGGCGCGTGGGGCTTACAGGAATCCGACCTTGACTCCGGCCGGGGCGTCGTCATCGGCCAGGACCGAGAGACCGCGTTCGTCGTCGAGACCGGTGATTACTTTGAGGCGACCGAGCGTGCTCTCGCGACGCTGGAGGACCTGCCCGACTCCCCGCGCCGTGTCAAAGAGTGCGCCAGCTGCCGGTTCTGGGAGTTCTGCCGCCCGGAGCTCGAGCGCATGGACGATATTTCGCTCTTCCTGCCTGGGGATCGCGGTCGCAAGTACAGGGAGCGTGGAATCCACACGGTGCACGGCCTCATCGAGGCGAACCTCGGCGAGCCTAGTCGTCTCGCGGCGGCGTGGGAACGTGGGATCCCACTTCTCAAGCGCCCTACCTTTGCCCCGCCGCGCCGGGCCGACGTGGAGGTCGACATCGACATGGAGGCCTACCTCGACCAGGGCGCGTACCTCTGGGGTGTGTGGCACGACGGTGCGTACCACCCGTTCGTCACGTGGCAGCCGCTGGGCGGCGCCGCAGAAGGTGAGAATTTCCACGAGTTCTGGACCTGGCTGACCGAACTGCGCAGCGCCACGCATGCGCGCGGCGAGACCTTCGCCGCCTACTGCTACTCGGCGCATGGGGAAAACCATTGGCTGCGGTCATCGGCAGAGCGCTTCGGAATTGCACAGAATGAGATCGAAGAATTCATTACTTCCGAGGACTGGGTCGACCTCTTTCTTGACGTCAAACGCAGCTTCGCTGGCCCGCATGGCCTCAGCTTAAAAACCGTCGCTCCCGTTGCTGGCCATGCGTGGGCAGAAGACGACTTTGATGGCGAAGCGTCTGTCAACGCACGCCGTGCCGCCGTTGCAGGCGACGAGAGCGCCCGTGCGCGCCTTCTGGAGTACAACTGCGGCGACGTCCAGGCGACGTACCGTATTCGCGAGTGGATGAGTGCTGGGGCGCCGGGCATCGGCGATTTATAGCTGGAACAGGACCCAGACGAGCGCGAGGATGGCGACGCCGATCGTGATTTCCATAAAGCGCGGCTCGGGCTCGGCTGCGGGTGCCTCTTTCTCCTTCTTCAGCACCGCCTTCTGTGCCTTGACCGCGCGGATCATGAAGATGGGGAAGACCGCCAGCGAGCCTAGACACAACAGCGACATGACGACGTTCTGGTAGGAATTCGTGCCGGAAATCCACAAGAGCAGGCCGCCGTTGATAAATGTCCAGCGGAGTAAGCCATACCTGTACATCTCTATTAAGCCCGCGCGCGTCGCGCCGGGGCCACCGCCCATGGTCGAGGGCAGAAGGTAGCTCATCATGCCGATGAGTAGCTGCGCCGCAAAACCGACGAGGAGGGCAATGGTGGGAACCTTCGGCTGCATCTGCAGCATGAGCTCCACCGCGTAGTAGGCGAGCGTGAGCACGAGCCAGGTGACGGCGGCAATGGAGGACGCTGACGCGTACGTGAACTGCTTGAGGTTGACGTTGCCCAGCCACTGCTGCCAGGCGAGGACCCAGCCGATCACATACACAACGAAACCGAATTCTGGAAAACCAACGAGCGCGCCGATAATCGTGACGAGGACGCCCGCGCCCAGAATCCACAGCGTGGGCGTCATGTACTTCGAGATGCCCTGAGAGCGCCACACGGTGGGCAGGAGGATGGTGAGGCTGGCTGCGGCCGCAAGCCCGACGAAGCCGCCGATATTCGCCGCGATGTGTGCAATGAGCAGCCGCGGATTGCCCGGATCGAGCGCAAGCCAGCCGCCAAAGAACGCGCCGACGGGCAAGCAGAATGCGGATGCCGCATACGCGCCGACGATGGGCCGAAAGCGTTTCCCGGACGCACCCTTCCACTGGCCGAGGATTTCTACGCCGTGCCACGCCATGAGTACTGCGATGATGGCGGCGCCGGTAATAGTCGCGTAGGGAATCGCAAAGACCTGGCCCACCATGACGATGATGGCGCCGATATTGAGCCCGTAGATCCGATACAGCTGGCGGGGACGGGCGGCATCGGCAAGCTTGTGCTGCACGAATTTCTCGGTGAGGTGTTGGGACCACACGAGGATGGAGTTGGTGAGAATGCCCAGGGTAAAGACGTGGACGAGGAGCCATCCGTAGTTGGGGATGGCGAAGTGAGTAAGTCCAATGAGGATGAAAACCATCATCCACACGGACACCGGCCGCGCGGCGCGGCGATGCCACACGCGCGGGGAAAACTTTTCCTCGACCGTCTTTTGGTTGTTCATTCTTACGACTTTAGTCGGATAAATTTGCTGCGATCAAGGTGGGAAGGAGTGAGAGCACCGCCAACACCACCGCGTAGGCGACCCAGGGGATAACGGAAAACGCCCACCCCGTCGCCGCGCCGATGATCGAGGAGCCCAAGTAATAACAAAAGACGTACATGCTCGAGGCCTCGGCGCGGTCCTGCGTGGCACGGGCTCCCACCCAGCCGGAGGCCGTGGAATGCGCCGCGAAGAAACCGGCGGTAAACAACAACAGGCCGACGAAGAGCACCGGCAATGGCCCCGCGGCGAGCAGGGAACCCACGACCATGAGCGCGGAAGATCCGGTGAGCGTCGCCCTCCGTCCGAATCGGTTGATGAACCCTCCTGCGCGCGCGGATGACCACGTGCCGGAGAGGTACAGCAGGAAGACGAAGCCTGCGATGACGGGCGGAATCCCAAAGTGCTCGATGAGGCGGAAGCCGATGAAGTTGTACAGAGATACGAAGGTGCCCATGGCGAGGAATGCGACGGCGTAGAGCGCCGCCAAATGACCATCACGCCAGTGCTGGAAGAGGGCGGAGAGCTCCGAACGTAGGTGAATTTCTTTTGGGGTAAATCGTTGCTGCGGAGGGAGTAAGAACGCCGCGACGAGTGCGAAGACCAACGTCACGGCTGCGCCCGTCCACAGCGCGCCGCGCCAGGTGAAGACCTCGGTGGCGAACGTAGGAACGAGGCGGCCGATGAGCCCACCGATGGAATTGCCTGCGATATAGATGCCCATGGCGCGCGGGAGGGCCCTCGGTTCGAGTTCTTCTGCCAGCCACGCCATGGCCGTGGCGGGCGCACCGGACATCACTGCGCCTTGGAGGCCGCGCAGGACAATCACCGCCCATCCCGTCGTCGCGAACGGAACGAGCACGCCGATGAGCGCGGCACCAATGGCGGAGGCGAGAAGCACGCGACCGCGGCCGAATCTTTCCGAAAGGATGGACGCCGGAATGACAAAAAGCGCGAGCCCACCCGTTGCGGCGGACACGGTGAGCGCCGCCGCGCCCGAGCTCATGTCCGTCTCCTCGACGAGGACCGGCAGGATGGCCTGCGTGGAGTAGAGTCCAGAAAAAATAGCCAGGCCGATGAGCAGCATGGCGAGCGTCGCGCGGCGGGAACGAGTCATTCTTCTAGCCTGCCTCACCTGCGTTCATGTGTAAAATGTTTGAAACTCTAGTTTTCAATGCGAGGTGTGCATGAATTTCGAGGATCTGCGTGGAATCGTCGCCGTCGCGGAGCATGGTCACGTGGGCGCCGCCGCGGATGCCCTCGGCATGTCCCAGTCAGCGCTCACGCGCCGCATCCAACGAATCGAGCGCGAGCTCGGCGCCACGCTCTTCGATCGCGCCGGAAGAGCCCTTCACCTCAACGACCGTGGGAAGTCCTTCGTCCCGCGTGCGAAGGGCATGCTTGCCGATGCTGCCGCGGCCCGCGCCGAGGTCGCTCGCCTCATGGACCCGGAGCGCGGCACTGTCCGGCTCGACTTCATGCATTCGCTCGGAACGTGGCTGGTGCCGGACCTGCTGGGAAAATATCGTGCGGCCCACCCCAACGTCGACTTTGTACTCCATCAGGGCGCTGCCCGCGAGCTTGTGGATCGCGTGCAGCAAGGCGAATCCGACATCGCTCTCGTGGGCCCGAAACCGGAGGGTTTGCCCTGGCACCGGCTCGAGATGCAGCGCCTTGGCCTTGCCCTGCCTCCCGGGCATCCGAAGTCGGATGCAACCTTTGTCCGCCTCGCCGACTTCGCGGAGGAGCCCTTCATCGGCATGCTGCCCGGCTACGGTACGCGCATGCTTCTTGACGGCCTGGCTGCCGGCGCTGGTTTCACGCCGCATCTCGTCTTCGAGTCGATGGAGCTTACGACCGTTGCGGGTCTGGTTGCGGCGGGACTGGGTGTCGCGCTCATTCCGGTGGATGACCCGTACCTGCGGGTGGGCTCCGTGGTCCCGCTCGATCCGCCCGCGTACCGCGAGCTGGGCTTTACGTGGCGGCCCGGTTCGCCGGCGGCGGATCAATTCCGGAGTTTCATTGAAAAACGCGAAAAGCCCGCGCAAGGCGGGCTCTAGGCTCTAAAAATTACTTCTTAGCAGCAGCGTAACGCTCTGCAACGTCGTCCCAGTTGAAGACGTTCCAGACAGCCTTGACGTAATCAGCCTTAACGTTCTTGTACTGCAGGTAGAAGGCGTGCTCCCACATGTCGAGCATAAGCAGCGGGGTCAGGTTGATGGAGGTGTTACCAGCCTGGTCGGTGAGCTGCTGGATAGCGAGGCGACCAGCGATGTGGTCGTAACCCAGGACGGCCCAGCCGGAGCCCTGCAGGCTCAGCGCAGCGCCGGAGAAGGCCTTCTTAAAGCCCTCGAGGGAACCAAATGCCTCGTTGATGGCCTCAGCCAGCTCGCCGGTCGGCTCGCCGCCACCGTTCGGGGAGAGGTTCTTCCAGAAGATGGAGTGGTTGGTGTGGCCACCCAGGTTGAAAGCAAGGTTCTTGTAGAGAGCGCGCAGGCGGTCACCGTTGCCCTCGCCCTCAGCCTCGGCTTTGATGGCTTCGGTTGCAGCGTTAGCGCCAGCCACGTAGTTAGCGTGGTGCTTGGTGTGGTGCAGCTCCATGATCTCTGCGGAGATGTGCGGCTCGAGAGCGTCGTACGCGTAGTCGAGTTCCGGAAGTTCGTAAACAGCCATTGTTGTTTCCTTTCTTTGGGTACAGTGCACGATGATAGGCCCACTGTAAGAAATTTGCCACCATTAATTGGCAAATGTGGGGAGGCGGGAATAATACGCCCAGCTCCGCGCGCTGACTTGTAAGACGAAAGAAAAGGAGCCGCCATGTTTTTGTTCAAGCCTGAACCGAAGATTGTCGCGAAAACCGACGCCACGCCGGGTCGAGATACCCCGGTGCTCGCGGATCCGCAGCCGCACACCGTGCTCGGCACGCCGATTACGGGCCCGTGGAAAGACGGTCAGCGTTCCCTCCTTGTGGCGTTGGGTTGTTTCTGGGGCGCGGAGAAGATGTTCTGGGAGCTCCCCGGCGTCGAGTCCACCTCGGTCGGCTACGCCGGTGGCACGACGCCCAACCCCACTTACTTCGAGGTCTGCCAGGGGATGACCAACCACGCGGAGACCGTCCAGGTGGTCTATGACCCGGACAAGGTCTCGCTCAAGGACCTCGTCGTAACCGCGCTCGAGGCGCACGACCCCACGCAGGGCTTCCGCCAGGGCAACGACGTGGGCACGCAGTACCGTTCCGCGTTCTATCCGGAAACCGAAGAGGAACGCCAGGAAATCCAGGAGATCGTCGACGCGTATGAGCCCAAGCTCGCCGAGGCTGGCTTTGGTCCAATTACCACCGAGGTCCGTCTGCTCTCCGAGACCGACTCGGGCGCGTACTACCTGGCCGAGGATGACCACCAGCAGTACCTCGCCAAGAATCCGAACGGTTACTGTCCGCATCACAGCACTGGCGTGAAGTGCGGCTAGCCGCGGGGCTGCGTTTTCACAATGAACTTCCGCATCCGGTCGGCCTTCGCCGCGTCGAGCGGGACACGGGCCTGCGAGCCTAGGACGGCGTCCCAGTACCAGAAGGTTTCTTCAAAGTAGTTGTGGCCGTGGCCGCCGGGCACGTTGAGTGAGTTCACCTGGTCGAGCGCAATCTGCCACCAGGTGATAAACGGCGCCCATTGCAGCCGCCGGAAGGCATCCGCGTGGAGCGTGGGCGGGACTTGTTCACGCAGCCAGTCCGGCCGACGCCACGCGAGCTGCTGGTCCCACCACACGATGGCATCGGAAGCATGCTGCGCGACCACGACCCGGGGGCGCTGCCAGGCGCGGGGATACGGCGCCCCGAAGGCATCGGCAGCAAGATGCGCGGGATTGGATACGTAGCGGACATGGCGCCCGCCGTCGATGAGTGGAAGCCGCTCCAGCGAGCCGCGGTCACGGGATGCGGCGAGCCTGCGGAAGAACCCTGTCATCCGCGGTGGGCCCGTGAACATCGCGCCATCGCATGCGGTGAGCAAATGCTCCAATTCCTCGAAGTTCTCGACCAAGGCGAAGGCACCGAGAGACTCACCCGCGAGGTAGAGACGTGGGCGATCGTCCTCCGGCAGAGATGCCATGCGAGCATGCACCATGTCGAGGAGGACGCGGGCGGCCGCGCCGGGCGCGTCTCGATCGACGAGGAAAGCGAAGACGGAGGGCAGATACGAGTACTGGAGCGTGACTGTCGCGCAGTCGCCGCGGGTCAAAAATTCATACGCGCTCGTGGAGTAATTGTTGACCCAGCCAGAGCCAGCGGGCATGTGCACGACGATGGTGTCACGGCGGAACGCGCCGGTGCGCTCCATTTCCGCGATGACCTGCCGGGCGGAGCCCAGAAAGTCGCGGCCGGGGACGAGCCCGGCGACGATGCGGATGGGCTCGTGCGCGTGGTCGTAGCCCATGATGTCTTGGATGTCGCGGGCGCGTGGGCCGCGGGTGACGAAGCGACGGCCTTGCGCGCCGATGGCGGTCCAGGGCTCGTGTGACCAGGGGCTGCCGGAGCGCTCAGGTTCCCAGGGCATCATCGAGTCGGGGAAGATGAGCCGGTTGAGGCGCTCAGCGCGCACGGAGGCGGTCCGGATGAAGCGACGCCACACGACGCGGTCGCTTAAGGCGATGACGCTGGCGCCGAGGACGCCCGCCGCGAGGGGCCAGGCGACCCAGCGTGGGAGAAACCTTTGCGCACGGCGGCTGAGCTTTGTTGTCGCTGCTTGTGCCGCTTCGCCGAGGATGAGGAGGACGCCGTAACCGAGCGTGCCGAGGGCGACGCCGGCGGCAGCTTGGCGCGGGCCGCGCTCGTTTTCTTTGCCCACGAGCTGGGCTTGCGCTTCCTGGTTGCGGATAGAACGGATGCCGACGAGGACTGTTCCCGCCCCGAGCACTGCGTGGAGAGTGCGATACGGAATGCGGTCCTGTGGGCGCACGTCGTAGACGCGGAATGCCCGTTTGAGTCCGAATGCGAGCGCGGAGGCGCTCAAGTGACCCATGCCTTGGCCTAGCGCCACGTTGGCTGCCGTCACCCACCAGGGACGGGGGAGAAGCGACGGCGACACGGCGGCCCATGTGGCGACCTCGGCGCCCGCAGTGCCTGCCGCCATGTTCTGTGGTAAACGTCTCCTCCCGGTCATGCGTACACCAGGGGTAAGATCGCTCAACACTTCGAGGCCAAAAATGGCGGCAGACAGGCCTTTTGCGAGAACGCGTAGTGCGAAGCGATGCATGGAAACCATTGAACCAGGGAATTCGGCACTGTGCAGACCCTGTCCGAACGGGCATATGTGATGTGAGATCGGACATCCGACTGTGTGAGATCGGGCGCACAACGCGACAAGTCAGACATTTTCGTGCACAATCGGGGTCATGACGAATTTTGTGGGAAACAAGGTTGTATTGATTGGTGCAGGCGATGTCGGAATCGCCTACGCGTATGCATTGGTGAACCAGGGCACTGTCGACCACCTGGCCATCATTGACATCGATGAGAAGAAGCTCGAAGGCAACGTGATGGACCTCAACCACGGTGTGGTTTGGGCTCCGTCCCGTACCCGCGTCACGGTCGGTACCTACGAAGACTGCAAGGACGCCTCCATGGTCGTCATCTGCGCCGGCGCCGCTCAGAAGCCGGGCGAGACCCGCCTGCAGCTCGTGGACAAGAACGTCAACATCATGAACTCCATCGTGGGCGACGTCATGAAGAACGGCTTCGACGGCATCTTCCTCGTGGCATCCAACCCGGTCGACCTGCTCACCTACGCGGTCTGGAAGGCTTCCGGCCTGCCGCACGAGCGCGTCATCGGCTCCGGTACGGTTCTCGACTCCGCACGCTACCGCTACATGCTCTCCGAGATGGAGAATGTCGCACCGACCTCCGTCCACGCGTACATCATCGGCGAGCACGGCGACTCCGAGCTGCCGGTCGTCTCCTCCGCCAACATCGCTGGCGTTCACATGTCCCGCCGTTCTGAGGAGGACCCGGACTACAACCAGCGCATCGAGAAGATCTTCGAGCAGACCCGTGACGCGGCCTACCACATCATCGACGCCAAGGGCTCCACGTCCTACGGCATCGGCATGGCCCTGGCCCGCATCACCCGCGCTGTCATCCAGAACCAGGGCGTGGCCCTCCCGGTCTCGACTTACCTGCAGGGTGAGTACGGCGCCGAGGACGTGTACATGGGTACCCCGGCCATTGTGGACCGCTCCGGTGTCAGCCGTGCCATCGAGCTGCAGCTCGACGAGCACGAGCAGGAGCGCTTCAACAAGTCCTTCAATACGCTGAATGACATTAAGAAGGAAATCTTCGGCTAGTGCACATCGTTGCCCATAGGGGATACTCCGGAAAATATCCGGAGCTATCCCCTTCCGCTTTTGCTAAGGCGCTTGAGCTGCCCATCCATGGCGTCGAGTGCGACGTTCACCTCACGCGTGACGGATATCTGGTCGTCAACCATGACTCGACGCTCGATCGCACCTCGGACCGGACGGGCACGATCGAAAAGATGGACTGGGCGGACGTCCGCAAGGCCGACATTGGCGGCGGCGAGCACCCGCTGTTGCTCGACGAGTTGCTCGAGATGGTCGCTCCCACAGGCCATCACCTCTACGTCGAGACCAAGCACCCGAGCCCCTTTGGTGATCGGGTCGAGGAGGAGACTGTGGCGCGTCTTCGTCACGCAGGGCTTTCCGATGACCCCCGCATCCACCTCATTTCCTTCTCTCACCGTGCTATTCGCACGATGTCGCACCTTAATCCCTATATGGACCGGTTTTATCTGCGCCGCGACTGGGAGCGCCACCTCAACCGCCCGGACGTCCTCCTGTCCAAGCCCACCGGCCTGGGCATGTCACTCCTGCGCGCGAAAATGCAGCCGAGCGCCATCGGTGCCTACGGCCTGCCCACGTACCTGTGGACGGTCGACCGTCCGGATGATATGCGGTGGGCGTGGGCGAATGGAGTAGATATTCTGGCCACAAATCAGCCAGAAGTGGCCCTGCACACCCTGCAGTATTAATACGCCCGGTAGACTTGGGCGCTATGGCCAAGAAGAACAAGAAAAACAAAGAACAGCTGCCTGAGGGCATGTCCCGCCGTCAGGCTAAGCTTGCTGCCCGTGCCGCTGAGCGCGCGGCCCTTGAGAAGGACCCACGTCCCTACGCCGGCCTTGCTGCCGAGTCCCAGCTGGTCGCTCTGCAGGAATTCGTTCCTTCCGCTATTGCCAAGCTGACCTTGAAGGATGTCGACCGTGACGTCTACGTGGCGACGGTGCTGCCGGGGGCATCGGCAGCCCTTATCCGCGACGAGCAGTCCGGCGGCCAGGCCTTCGTGGGCCTGCAGGTGAAGACCCACTCCCACAACCCGGGCCGCGACCTTGCGTACGCGCTCAACTGGGTGAAGAACCACGGCGAGGGCGAGACCCTCGAGTCCACCGTTGCAGATGGCACCGAGCCGAAGATCACTGAGCTGCTGGACAACGACGCCATCCTCGACGTCGAGGTCTACCAGGACTTCGAGTGGTGGCTGCCGGAGGGTGCTCAGGTCACCCCGCAGATCGCGCAGTCCATGCAGATGGCCAACGACTCTGTCATTGAGTCCCACCAGGTCGGCGAGGGCATCGTCGGCACTGCTTTCTGGGCCAACGCTGGCGGCGGCAAGGCGCACATCCGCTGGGTCCGTCCGAACGATGACGAGGCCGCCCTGCTCAATGGCCTGGCACGCATTGCTGCCCGCGGTGACCTCAACCTCGGCGAGGGCACCAAGTTCGCTGGCGTCTTCCGCACCCATGGTCTCATCGCCCCCGTGTTCGATCTCGATCCCGAGGTCGCCTACGACTCCTACGAGGAGAAGCTCAAGGCTGTCGATGCCGCGATTACCGCCGAGCTTGACAACGACGCCGAGCTCACCGCAGACGAGCGTAAGCAGCTCCAGAACATTAAGTCCCGCCAGGTTACCTTGCGTTAGACGTTCCTTTTGCTCAGGCCAGAGCCCCCTCAGCGAGGCTCTGGCCTTTGCTTTCTTCTTAGGACCGTTGCGATGTCTGAATCCGCTGTCCTTACCGATACTCCTGCCGCGTTCCAGACACCCGACACCCCGGACACCGACCAGGAGGACAACACCCCGCCCCATTCTCAAAGCTAGGACTTCATCGACTCCCACAGAGCTGCCGTCTGTTCGTCATCCCAGAGCACGACGTTGCCGGAGGCTGTATCGGCGAAGCCGGATACAGGGATGGTCTCGGTTTCGACGCCATCCGCCATGGCGAGGGCTACGCGTGCCAGGTGCCATACGTGATCCTTCTTGCCCACGACGAACGAGTCAGCCGTGTGGTTGATGAGCGAAATCGTCCGGAAAGGATTGATGAGCGTTGTCGGGGCCGTGACCTTGTCGAGCAGTGCGGCGAAGAACTCACGCTGGCGCTGGACACGGTCAAGGTCGCCCATGGCTGTTGCACGCGTGCGCACATAGCCTAAGGCATCGCGGCCCTGTAGATTCTGGCAGCCCGGCTGCAGATCGATGCCAGCCAGCGGATCGTTGATGGCTTCCTGGACGCAGATGTCTACGCCGCCCACGGAATTGACGACGTTGGCCAGTCCACCCATGCCGACTTCCGCATAGTGGTCGATGTGGAGCCCCGACCATTCTTCGACGGTCTGTGCCAGCAGCGGCGCACCGCCGTAGGAGAAAGCCGCATTGATCTTGTCCATGCCGAATCCCGGGACGTTGACCCAGCTATCGCGCGGCAACGATACGAGCTTCGCCTTACCCGACTTCGGGATGTGCAGAAGCATGATCGTGTCAGTGCGGCTCGATCCCACGTCGCCACCGGTGCCAAGCTCAATTTGCTCTTCCTCGGTAAGGCCTACGCGGGAGTCGGACCCGACCAGCAGCCAGTTGGTGCCCGGTGTGTTCGAGACCTGTGAATCTGGCATGGCTTCAATGCGCGTGAGCTTCGAATCGCTCCACAGCGCAATCGCCAGCGTAAATACCACAATCGCGACAAGCGCTGCGCCGAGGCAGCCGATGCCCCGTCGCACCGGGTTGACTTGCTTGCCATGGCGGTGCGGGCGCACGGCTGGCTGCGCCGACCGGGACGAGTAGTTGCGCGGCACCGGCTGGCGTGCCTGCTGCCGAGGCGTGCGTTGTGGCGCAGGCTGGGGCGCGGGCTGGTGGGCTCGGTGTTCGCGCTGCCAGTCCTGCACGGAGAACTGCGGGGTCCGCTCCGCGCGGGGTGCAGGCTTCGCGATGGAACGGCGGAGGACGGGACGGCCGTAGCGATCGGTGATGGGCTTGCCGTCGGCGCCGAGCACGTAATTGCTCAGGTCGTCGCCAACACGCCGGTTTTCCCGGTGGGGGTCGCGTCCTGTGTCAGTCATGCGAACAGGATACCGCGCGCCTCCTCGGGAACGGGACTAGCGCAGACGCAGGGTATCGCCACACATGCCAGAGCCGGTCTTATCGGTGTAGATGTGGTCGGGGTTTAGCGCTAGATTCTCAGGAAGTCGAGGCTGGGCAGGAAGGCGTAGCCTACGAAGGCGACAGCATCGATAAGGAAATGCGCGATGATAAGTGGCCATACCTTGCCGGTTTTGTGGAAGTAGTAGCCGAAAATGAGACCCATGGCGAGATTGCCGAAGCCTGCCGATACCCCCTGATAGAGGTGGTAGGAGCCGCGCAGCACCGCCGAGGCAGCGATCGCTGCCCACGGCGAAATCCGCAGTTGCCGCAATCGTGAGATAAACCAGAAGACGACGACGGTCTCCTCGGCAAAGGCGTTGGCGGCAGACCACACGAGGAGCGTGGGGACCTCGACCCACGGATTATTAAAATCCGTAGGGACAACTTCTTTGGTCCACCCGAAGTGGAGGGCGGTGATATAGAGCGCGAGCCCTGGGACGCCGATAAGAAGGGCGAGGGCGGGGGAGGAGGCGGCATCGGAAAGCTGGGGCCGGGGGAGTGAGCGTTGAAGGAGGAAGAGGGCGAGCGCGCCCCAGGCGAAGAGGACCCCGGCGGAACATAGCTGGAGAGCGATGTCGAGCCACGCCAGGTCCGATTGGGAAGCGTTGAGGGTGACGGACTGTTCGGACAACGGCGCTGGGTTAAGGAGGCCATCGACGAGTCGGAGCAGCGAGCGGAGCCCGGACATGCCGAAGGTGACCGCAAGGACGATGAGGATCTCGGAGCGGACGCGGTTCATGGGTGGAGCACCGTGGCCAGGCCGAGAAGCTCGGGCTCGGAAAGGGTAATCGCGCCGAGCTGGAGGCCGACGGGCTGGTGATTATCGAGGGCCCACGGGACGGAGATTGCGGGGAGATGCGCAACATTGAAAAGAGAACCCCACGGCGACCAGCGAGTTTGTTCCTCGAAGTTCTTCTCGTGGGGCAATGCGCGGAAGGTGCCGTGGCGTGGTGGGTCGAACGCGAGCATGGGGGAGACAATCGCGTCGACGCGCCATTGGAGGGTGAGGATCTCCTGTAATGCCGTCCCATGCTTCTTCGCCAGGGCGAGCTGTTTGGGGGAGACCCGGCGCCCGAGCGCACGGATCCAGTCCACGTAGCCTTCGGCCTCGTCGAGGTTCGCCAGATGCGAGGTGAAGATGTGGCGGAAGGACTCGAAAGTGGTGTTTGCCTGCGGATATTTTCCGATGTGGACGACGTCGAAGCCGCGGGCGCGCAGTCGCTTTTCTGCTTCGCGGACCGCCTCGAGCATGACGGGATCGACGCGGGTGTCGATGAAGAGCGGCTCGGTGAGCACTCCAATCCGCGCGCGGGGGACAAGCGGGTGAATGTCGTGGAGGAAGGCGGCATCGGCAACGGTGCGGGTGATGAAGCCGTCGACCGCGAGTGAGTCCCCACCCGGTTTAAATCCGACCACTCCGCAGGCTGCCGCGGGAACGCGAATAGAGCCGCCGCCATCGCCGGCGTGGGCGGCACGGAGCAGGCCCCGTGCCACCTGGACCGCCGCACCGCCGGAGGAGCCGCCCGGGGTGCGGCCAGGCCAGAGAGGGTTATCCGGATGTGGCAGCCCGATGGGCTCCGTGTCGACCATGAGTCCGAGCTCGGGTGCAGCGGACTTGCCGATAATGACAGCGCCTTCGGACTCCAGCTGCGCAAGGAAGGGATCCGTCGCAGTGGCGGTGTACGCCCGATCGATATGTCCCAGCGTCGTGCGCATACCCTTGACGTCCGCCAGATCCTTTGCGGAGAGCACCCAGCCGTCGAGGCGACCGGACGCTGTGGGGCTCCGATCCAGATCGAGGTAGGTAAAGCCATGTTCTTCGGGGGTAAGGCCCTGAAGGTCCTGGCGTAACTGTCCAAGGGAAAAATCCATAGGTGTTAGGGTAATCGCTATGCATACGACAGTCGCGTATTTGGGCCCTGCCGGGACGTTTACGGAAGCCGCCCTCCTGCAGTTTGATCTGGGGGAGGTGACGGGGCTTCCGGTTAGTTCCCCTTCCGAAGCGCTGGGAGCGGTGCGCTCTGGTGCTGCCCAGTACGCCGTCGTCGCGATCGAGAACTCCGTGGATGGCGCCGTCACGGCGACCTTTGACGCGCTCGTCGAGTCTGATGAGCGAGTCCAGGTCTTCGGAGAGGTCGATCTTCCCGTCGAGTTCGCCATTATGGTGCGCCCGGGGTCGCGGGATCGAGCGAAGTTTGCGACGCATCCGGTCGCGTACCAGCAGGTGCGGAGCTGGATCGCGCAGGAGCTTCCCGATGCCGCCTTTACCCCGGCGTCCTCCAACGCCGCGGCCGCGGAGATGGTCGCGCAGGGTGAGGCCGACGTCGCTGCAGCACCGGCGCGCGCGGCGGAGATTTATGGACTGGAGATCATTGAATCGGGCGTGGCCGACGTGCGCGGCGCGACGACGCGGTTTCTTCTTGTTGGTGCGCCCGCGGCTCCGCCTTCCCCGACCGGTTCCGACCGCACGTCTGTCGTCTTTACGCTTCCCAACCAACCAGGCTCGTTGGTGGGCGCGCTCGAGGAGTTTGCGATTCGCGGCGTGGATCTCACGCGCATCGAGTCCCGTCCCACCCGACGAGAGTTCGGCACGTACCGCTTCTACGCGGATCTTGTGGGGCATATCGAGGACGAACCCGTCGCTGAGGCCTTGCGTGCCCTGTGGCTGCGGACGGAGGAGCTCGTCTTCTTCGGCTCGTGGCCCGCGGCGCAGGAGCTGGACTCGAGCCGTCGTCTCGCGGCCGCAGACGAATGGGTAGCGCGGGCGCGCCGGGGCCAATAAACTTCCGGGGTATGCGTATCTACCTCGTGCGTCACGGGCAGACATTCTCTAACGTCGAGCACCTCATGGACACCCGCCCGCCGGGTGCGGAACTCACCCCGCGCGGCCGCGACCAAGCCACCGCGGTGGGGTTGGAGCTGGCGGATCTCATTGAGGGGGTTCCGCGTTTCCTTTCATCCATCGCGATTCGCACGCAGCAAACGGCGATGGCGGCGGCGCGCGCCTTCGAGGAAGCGCGCGGCTGGGATCCGTATACGTTGCCCGTCGAGCCGACGCCGGGGCTCCATGAAATCCTCGCCGGTATCCACGAGATGTCCGGAACCGATGCGACGCGTGATGCCTATACCTTCGCCCTGCGCGGCTGGCTCACCGGGGATATGAATGCGTGCATGGAAGGCGGCGAAACGCTGCGTGACGTGCTGGGGCGCTACCAGCCCATCCTGGAGTCGGTCGTCGGATCCGATTCGGACGTTGTTGTCTTTTCGCACGGCGCCGTCATCCGTACCGTGACGACGCATGCCTGCGGCGTGGATCCAGACTTCGCCTTCACCGGTTACATGCCCAACTGCCGCTTCACGGTCATGGAGCCGACGGGGCGGTTTGGGGAATGGACGCTGGAGCGCTGGGCCGACCTCGAGCTTTAACCCCAGCCCAGCTCGTGCAGGTGCTCGTCGTCGATGCCGAAGTAGTGCCCCAGTTCGTGGAAGACGGTCACCATGACTTGGTGCTCAAGTTCCTCTTCTGAATTGCACCAGTCTTGGAGCGCGCGACGGTAAATGAATATCGCATCGGGCAGGTAGCCCGTGTGGTCAAACGTGCGCTCGGGCAGCGCGACGCCCTCGTAGAGACCCAGGATGTGGGGCGACTCCTCGTTGTAGTCTTCGACGAGAATCGCCAGGTTGCGCATGCGCGCCACGAAATTTTCGGGCACTTTGTCCAGCGCTGCCTCGACCATTTCATCGAAGCGCTCGTCCTCTACGTAATACATCTACGGGTTCCGCAGCGGGTTACGCGTGGGCGGCGCGGCCGGGGTGGCGCCGTCGATGGTGAGGGATTCGCGGCCATTCTTCGCCGAACCCGTGATGGCGGAGAAGGTCTTCGTTTGCCTGTTCACGTGCATGAGCGAGCAGTTGACCGAGCGCGATCCGCCGTTCCACGAGGACTCCGCGAGCGAGCCCCAGTAGGGCTGCAGCGTGGACTGGTAGAGCGCTTCCTCGCCGCCGAGGTAATCCTCGACCGCCTGGGTGCAGCGTTCCGAGAGGAACTTGTTCTGGTCGTCGATGGACGGCGTGCCCTGTGGGAATTGCTGGGACAGGTCCACGATGGACACCGTCTCCAATTGGTGCGGCTCGGCGCAGTCGACCGTGCGCAGCACCTGGTCGTCGCCGATGGCGCGGCACGCGCCAGGCTCCGCGATATTCGCTTGGTCAACCTCGACGACGCGTCCGCTAAAAGGCTGTGCGACGCCTTTTTCATCCGTGGTTTGCAGGCCGCAGAGCATGGTGCGGTCTCCCTGCGCCCAGGCTTCCGCCGGCGGCAGGATGGGCGCGATGGAGAACTTGCCCGCCGGATCGAAGCGGCCGTCCACGTACGCGAGCGTCGCGCCGTGGCAGAGCTCTTCGCGCAGCTGCGCCTGGCGCTCCTGGTTGGGCATCTGCGCGTTTTCGCCGAACTCACTTGTGGGGTAGACAGACAGATCCTCGCGCGCGGCGACCTCGAAACGGTGCTCTGTCGAACAGTCAGTCTGCGAGAAATTCGAGACTTTCCCCTGCGCGTCGATATCCCAGTTCAGGCACGAGCCCGCGTCCGCCGTGGTGAACGGGGCAAGCTCTGCGGCGACCTCTGCCGAGCTTGAGGCTGCGGCGGCACCGTGCGTCTTGGTCGTGGTCTCGCCTCCGAAGAGACCGTAGGAGCCGACGAAGACGGCGGAGGCCGCCGCCGCTATCAATACAGTGTTGACGGCGGTGGCGCTCCGGAGGGCGCGGAAAGTCTGTCGGCTACTCATATACCTGCGTAGTTTACACTCGCCCGGTTACTCTTCCATCGCACGTCCGACGCGGGCTGAGAGGTGATAGCGGTCTGTGCGGTAGACCGAGGAGCACCACTCGACCGGTTTATCGCCCGAGCGCGAGTACCGAATGATGTGGAGCAGCGGCGCGCCGGGCTCGACATCGAGTAGTTGTGCGACCTCCGGATCCGCGGCGACGGCTGTGACGATCTGGTCCGCCTCCGTAATCGGTACCTGAAAGTCCGTGTCGAGAATGTGATAGACGGACTTGTAGATGTCGTTCTCCAGCAGATTGGGCACGTACGTGGAGTTGTACCAACCGTCATCGATGGAATACGGCTCCCCGTCGCCCAGGCGCAGGCGCCGCAGGTGCGTGTGCGGGGTTCCCGCCGGAGTTCCGAAGAACTCCGTGACCTCGTCCGGCGCTGGCGAACGTCCGCCCAGCAGGATCTTCGAGGAAGCCTCCACGTCCTGGGCGCCCATCTCATCCGAGAAGGATGCGAGGTGTAGGCGGGAGACGAGCGGGTTGGGGGCGACGAAGGTGCCCTTACCGCGGACCCTCCGCAGCTGCCCGGCGGCGACGAGATCACCAATCGCGCGGCGGACCGTGATGCGGGAGACGCCGTAGGTTTCTTCCAAGAGCCTCTCCCCGGGCAACATATCTCCAGGTTTGAGCTGCGTGTGGCACAGCTCCGCCAAAATATCGCGTAGCTGCGCATGCTTCGGGATGGGGCCGTCCTCGATGATGCGTGCTGGGATGTTCATGTCATGTATTTTAGGCCGGTGGTCATAACCAGGCAAGGGGGTGGTCGCCCCCGTGGCGAGCGTAAGCCGTGGTGAAAGTCCCTATGCGCTAGGATTGTTGCGTGATTGATCTCAAGTTCCTCCGCGAAAACCCAGACGTTGTCCGTGCCTCCCAGGTCACCCGCGGCGAGGATCCGTCGCTGGTCGACGCCCTCATTGCTGCGGACGAGCGCCGCCGCGCCGCCATCGTCGCGGCCGACGAGCTGCGTTCCGAGCAGAAGGCCTTTGGCAAGAAGATCGGTAAGGCCTCCCCGGAGGAGCGCCCAGCCCTTCTCGAGGGCTCGAACGAGCTCAAGGCCAAGGTCAAGGAAGCCGAGGCCGAGCAGGTCGCGGCCGAGGAGCAGGTCACCGAGCTGCAGTACAAGCTCTCCAACGTCGTCGAGGGCGCACCCGCCGGCGGCGAGGACGACTTCATCGTCATCGAGGAGGTCGGCGAGATTCCCACCTTCGACTTCGAGCCGAAGGATCATGTGGAGCTGGGCGAGTCCCTGGGGCTCCTCGACATCAAGCGGGGCGCCAAGGTGGGCGGCGCGCGCTTCTACTACCTCACCGGTGACGGCGCCTTCCTGCAGCTGGGCATGCTTATGCTCGCCGCGCAGAAGGCACGCGAGGCTGGCTTCCAGCTCATGATCCCGCCGGTGCTCGTGCGTCCGGAGATCATGGCCGGCACCGGCTTCCTCGGCCAGCACTCGGACGAGATTTACTACCTCCCAGCGGATGACCTGTACCTCGTCGGCACCTCCGAGGTCGCGCTCGCGGGCTACCACAAGGACGAGATCATCGATCTCAAGGACGGCCCGCTCAAGTACACTGGCTGGTCTTCCTGCTTCCGCCGCGAGGCCGGCGCCAGCGGCAAGGACACCCGCGGCATCCTCCGCGTCCACCAGTTCGACAAGCTCGAGATGTTTGTCTACTGCAAGCCGGAAGAGGCCGAGGACATGCACCAGCAGTTGCTGAACATGGAAAAGTCCATGCTCGAAGCCATGGAGCTGCCGTACCGCACCATCGACATCGCCGGTGGCGATCTTGGATCGTCCGCTGCCCGCAAGTTCGACAACGAAGCGTGGGTCCCGACCCAGGGGACGTACCGCGAGCTCACCTCCACCTCGAACTGCACGACCTTCCAGGCCCGCCGCCTGCACACCCGCTACCGCGACGAGAACGGCAAGACCCAGTTCGCCGCGACCCTTAACGGCACGCTTGCGACCACCCGCTGGCTTGTTGCCATCCTGGAGAACCACCAGCAGGCTGACGGCTCCGTCGTCGTGCCCGAGGCGCTGCGCCCGTTCGTGGGCAAGGACGTCCTCACGCCGGTGAAGTAGGGCACCATGGATATTCGCGAAGGTTTCGTCCACGTCCCAGTCTCGCTTGAGAAGCTCCCGCGCCACGCTGAGGCGGGCGAGCCGGTCTACCAGGGCATTATTGCTGTTCTCAACCGGATCATGCGGGCGCAGGGCATCCAGATTTCTGTCTACGGCGCGGAGAATGTCCCGCAGTTCGGCGGCGCGCTCTTCGCGATGAACCACACGGGTTACTACGACTTCATTTTTGGCCAAATCCCGCCGTATATCCGCGGGCGTCGCCTCACCCGCTTCATGGCGAAGAAGGAAATCTTCGATGTCCCCGTCGTGGGCTGGCTCATGCGCACGATGAAGCACGTACCGGTGGACCGCTCGGCGGGTGCCTCGTCTATCGATGCCGCCGTGCTCCACCTGCGCTCCGGTCGTCTCGTGACGATCTTCCCGGAGGCCACGATCTCCCGCAGCTTCGAGCTCAAGGACTTCAAGAACGGTGCGGCGCGCATCGCCGCGACCGCAGACGTGCCGCTCATTCCCATGGTGACGTGGGGTTCCCAGCGCATATGGACGAAGGGCGGCGAGAAGCACCTCGGCCGCACCAAGACGCCGGTCATCATCCAGGTGGGCGAGCCCATTACTAGGACCGGGGACCCGGACACCGACATCGCGACGCTCAAGGCCGCGATGCAGGCACTGCTCTCGGAGGTCCGTACCCGATACGACAAGGAGTACGGCCCGTTCGAGGACGGGCTCGACTGGCGCCCGGCCGCGATGGGCGGCACCGCGCCGACCCTCGATGAAGCCAACCGCATGGATCATGCCGAGCGCGAGGCCAAGGCCCGCGCCCGCGCGGAGAAGGCCCATCGCGCCGCCGCACAGAAGGAAATCAAGGAAGATAAGCGGCTCGCCCGCCGGGTGCGACGCGCCTGGCGCCGTCTGAAGAAGGAAACTTAAAAAAGTGATCCCACGGCTCATTGCCAGCGATATCGACGGAACGTTCCTCGATCCCAACCACCGCGTCACGCAGCGCACCCGCGACGTCGTGGCGCGCGCGGTCGAATCCGGAACCCACTTCGCGTTGGCGACGGGCCGTCCGTTCCGGTGGATCGCGCCGGTGCTCGAACAGATTCCTGTGCGTCCGCTCTGCGTGACGAGCAACGGGGCCGTCATTTACGACTCCGCGGCAGATCAGGTGGTCCTCGCTCATGAGCTGCAGCCGGAGACGCTTACCACCATCGTCGAGACCGCGCAGTCCGTCATGGCGCGCTACGGGGGCATCGCCGTGGGCGCCGAGCGCGCTGGCACGTCGACCCGTGACAACGTGGCGGAACTCTTCGTCGTGGATCCCGCCTACGGCGACGATGATCTATTTGGGGAGTTCAAGAAGGATACGACGGAGGGAGTTATTTCGGTCCCCTGCGTCAAGCTCATTCTGCGCAACCTGGAGTACAGCTCGCGGGAGCTCTATGAGCTCATTGCCCCGCACGTCGATCCTGATGAGGCACACGTGACCTTCTCCATGGACGAGGGCATCCTCGAGATTGCTGCGCCGGGCATCACCAAGGCCACGGGGCTTACCTGGCTCGCGGATCACTACGGCGTCGCACAAGACGAGACCATCGCGTTTGGCGATATGCCCAATGACATTGAGATGCTGCGCTGGGCTGGACGTGGCGTGGCCATGGGCAACGCCGCGGACGCTGTGAAGGAGGCGGCCGACGAAGTGACGACCCCGAACCATCAAGCCGGGGTGGCCACAGTGCTGGAGCGCTGGTTCTAATGCCGCTGATTGCCGCCATCGACCAGGGGACCACCTCGACGCGTTGCGTCTTCGTTAACGAGGAGGGGCACATCGTCGCCTCTGCACAGTACGAGCACGAGCAAATCCTTCCGCGCCGGGGTTGGGTTGAGCACGATCCGCGCGAGATCTGGGACAACACGCGCCGCGCCGTCTCCACGGCGATGGTGGAGCTCGACATCACCGCGGCGGATGTCGCCGCGCTCGGCATTACCAACCAGCGCGAGACGGCAGTGGTGTGGGACAAGGAGTCCGGCGAGCCTATCTATAACGCGATCGTTTGGCAGGACACCCGTACCGCGGGCCGCCACGAGCCCGCCGATAAATGGCACAAGAAGACCGGCCTGCTCGCGAATTCCTATCCGGCAGGGCCCAAAATTGCCTGGATCCTCGACCACGTGGAGGGGGCCCGGCAACGCGCCGAGAACGGCGAACTGCTCGCCGGCACCATCGACGCGTGGCTCCTGTGGAATCTCATGGATGGCGAGATCCACGCGACGGACGTGACCAATGCGTCGCGGACGCTGCTCATGGACTTGAATACCCTCGAGTGGGACGAGGACCTCTGCCGTGAGGTGGGGGTTCCGGTCCAGATGCTTCCCCACATCCTCCCCTCCGTCGGCGCCTTCGGCGTGGTGCGACACCGCGGGACGCTCTCCCGCGTGCCCATCATGGGTGTGCTCGGCGACCAACAGTCTGCGCTCTTCGGCCAGGCCGGATTTACCCCGGGACAGGTGAAGAACACCTACGGCACCGGGCTCTTCCTGTTGCACAATACCGGCGCCGAGCCGCACTTTTCGGACCACGGCCTGCTCACCACCGTCGCGTACCAGCTTTCCGATGCCGCCCCCACCTACGCCCTCGAGGGCTCCGTCGCCGTAGGCGGCGCGCTTATCCAGTGGTTGCGGGACCAGCTGGGGATGATTCCGACGGCGGCGGCATCGGAAAGCATTGCAGCGGAGGACAACGGCGGGGGGTACATCGTGCCGGCTTTCTCCGGGCTCTTTGCTCCGCGCTGGCGGCCGGACGCGCGCGGGGTGATTGTGGGCCTGACCAGATTCGCGGACCGCTCGCACATCGTGCGCGCCGCGCTCGAGGCCACGTGTTTCCAGACCCGCGAGGTCGTGGAGGCGATGGTCGCGGACTCGGGCGTTGCGCTCACAGAGCTGCGCGTGGACGGCGGCATGGTCGCCAACGACCTCCTCATGCAGCTGCAGGCTGACATTATGGGCGCGAAGGTTACGCGCCCGAGCGAGATTGAGACCACTGCGCTTGGCGCTGCGTTCGCCGCAGGGCTCGGCGCTGGCGTGTGGGAAAACCTCGAGCAACTCGAGGGACTCGTTGCCCCGGATAAGACGTGGGAGCCGCAGGCCAACCGGGACGACATCTTTGCCGACTGGCAGCGCGCGGTGGAGCGCAGTCTGGACTGGGCTTAAATATCGCATAAAAAATGCGCCCCGAGGGGCGCATTTTTCGTGTGCGTCTTACTTGGTGAAGACCTGAGCCTGGCCGCTGGTCGGGTCAAACGTAATGTAGCCACCCTGGAAGTCAACGCGGATGGTCGTGCCGTCTGCGGATTTGTATTCGTCTGAGGTGGGCAGGCCCAATGCCTCCGGGTTCTCGGCCCACTTCCGAGCGATATCGCCCACGAGCGCGTGGGTGCCGGTGTCCTTGCTGGACAGGACGACGCCGTTGGTGAACAGCTGGGAGACGAGCTGGGAGTCGACGTCCTTGAGGTCCGGGCCGCCCACGGGCAGGCCGAGGACCGGGCCGAAGGCGTTGAGGACCGCGGTCCACGTCTCGGCCAGACCCTCGTTGCCGGTCACGGCGATGACCTTCGACACGATATTCGGGACCTCGCCCACGGTGATGCCGCCGGCGAGCTCGGCCTTCTGATCGACCTTCATGCCGTCGACGTTCGAGGCTGCGACGATGCCGATGAGCGCCGCTGCGATGCCGATGATCGCCTCGATGGTGGACATGGGAACCTCGGTGCCGCCGATAGACGAGGTGGCATTCGAGTTCGAGGTCTGCGGAGTCGAGGAGTGATCCGAGCTCGTGTTGTTCTCCTGCGCCTGGGACTCGTCCCAGCCGTCATTGATGCCGTCGTTGATGTTGAGGTCATCCGCAGCGCCGCCGCCGTTCTTGATGGCGTTGTACTTCGTCGTCGCCTTCGCACGGATTTCGTCCCAGCGGGCAATGGTATTCGCACCCGGGCACTGCGTGTAGTGCAGATCCGAGTGGCCCATGAAGGCCGGGCCGGTGTAGGTCTGGCCCGCGGCGTAGCGCGAACCGTTGAAGCCACCGGAGGTCAGCGAGACAGTCGATGACGGGGAGAAGCCGGATTTCGCGGCCTTCCAACCAGCGATGGAGGCGACCGAGTCGAGCATCTCCTGGCTTGGCTGCGCGGTCTCGTAGTTGCCGATCATGGAAATACCCCAGGTGTGGGAGTTGAAGCCGCCCACGTGCGCGCCCTGGATGGCGCGGTCGAGTCCGCCGTAGCGGCCCTCGTAGATGGTGCCGAACTTGTCCACGAGCACGTTGTATCCGATGTCGCACCAGCCCAGGGTCTGGGCGTGGTAGGCGTAGATGCCGCGCACCTGCGCGGCGGCGTCCGCCTGCGTGTAGTTATTGGAGCCCGCGGTGTGGTGCAGCGTGAGCGCCTTGACGTAGCCGTCATCGGTCGGCTGCTGGCAACGGATGCCTTCGTTGGCGCCCCAGCCCGCGCGGGAGACGACGGACGGCATGCCTGCGTCGCGGTAGTCTGCGACCGGCGCGATGCCGGACTGCGCCTTGCCGTCGATGAAGACGACGTCGAGGTCGCTGGGCATGGTGTCCGCGACCGCCGCGATATCGCCCACGTTGGTAAGCAACGGGTTGATGGTATTCGCTGCCTGGTCGAGGATGTTGTCGTTATTGTCCTGGTAGAGGTCGACGTTGCCCACGGAGACCTGGACGTCATTGGTCTGGCCCACATAGATGAGCTCCGTGCCGGTTTTGCCGTTGCTGCCCTCGGTGCCGATAGGCGAGGCGTCGTACCACTCGGACCACGAGCCATCCGGCTGCTTCGCGCGGACGAACGCGGCGATATCGCGCTCACCGGACCACGTGAGCGCAAACTGGGAGAAGGCCTCGTCGCGGTGGAATTCCTTCACCGCGCGCGGGCCGTCGCCCTCGCCCTGGGAAGCGATGGCCGGATCGTCAACAACGGTCGTGGCGCCATCGGCGAAGGACGCCGAGTTGACCGCCGGGTCAATCGGACCAGAGCCGATCTCCTGCGTCTTGAGGATGTCGTGGCCGCCAAAGGCTGCGGCGGCAAACACGGAGACCGACGCGATGACGGCGGCTACCGGCGTCCACACGGAACGCTGGCATCTATTGATACGTCGTAACTGCACGGTGAGGACTCCTCGGATTGGTCGCAGCATGCTGCCGCGACGAGAGTATACGTTTGGGGCCAATGTTAAAGCTGATAAAAGTGTGAACTCTGTTGCGACACGCCGCTGCCTTTCTTTGAGCCTTTTCCCATTAAGCTGGGAGCCATGACTTCTTATGACCTCATCGTTGTTGGATCCGGCTTCTTCGGCCTCACCGTCGCCGAGCGGGCTGCCTCGCAGCTGGGCAAAAAGGTGCTCATCGTCGAGCGCCGCAACCACCTGGGCGGCAACGCCTACTCCGAGCCCGAACCCGAGACCGGCATTGAGGTCCACAAGTACGGCGCCCACCTCTTCCACACCTCGAATAAACGTGTGTGGGACTACGTCAATAAGTTCACGTCGTTCACGGACTACCAGCACCGCGTCTTTGCCATGCACGACGGCACGGCCTACCAGTTCCCCATGGGCCTGGGCCTTATCAACCAGTTCTTCGGCCGCTACTACTCCCCGGACGAGGCCCGCACGCTCATCGCCGAGCAGGCCGGCGAGTTCTCCCCGGAGGAAGCCACCAACCTCGAAGAGAAGGCCATCTCGCTCATCGGCCGTCCGCTCTACGAGGCCTTCATCCGTGATTACACCGCAAAGCAGTGGCAGACCGATCCGAAGGAGCTGCCGGCCGGCAATATCACGCGCCTGCCCGTGCGCTACACCTTCAACAACCGTTACTTCAATGACACCTACGAGGGTTTGCCCGTCGATGGCTATGCCGCGTGGCTGCACGCGATGGCTGACCACGAGAACATCGAGGTCCGCCTCGATACTGACTGGTTCGAAGTTCGCGACGACATCCGTGCCGCCAATCCGGACGCACCCGTCGTCTACACCGGCCCCCTCGACCGCTACTTCGACTACGCCGAGGGCGAGCTCGGTTGGCGCACGCTCGATTTTGACCTCGAGGTTCTGCCTACCGGCGACTTCCAGGGCACCCCGGTCATGAACTACAACGATGCGGACGTGGATTACACCCGCATCCACGAGTTCCGTCACTTCCACCCGGAGCGCGCGGATAAGTACCCGACCGATAAGACGGTCATCATGAAGGAGTACTCCCGCTTCGCCGAGTCCGGCGACGAGCCGTATTACCCGATTAACACCCCGGAGGACCGCGCCAAGCTCGGGGCCTACCGCAAGCGCGCGGCGGCCGAGGCTAAGGACAATCAAGTCCTCTTCGGCGGCCGCCTGGGCACGTACCAGTACCTCGACATGCACATGGCCATCGCCTCGGCGCTGTCCATGTTCGACAACAAGCTGGCACCGTTCTGGAATGAGGGCAAAGCCCTTGAGCAGGAGCGCGGTCACTAAGTCTCCTCCGCTGAGGTCGCGAAGCTTCGACCTTTAACACTGCACACAACACTCAACACAACACGCGCACGTGCTGAGTGTTGTGTGCAGTGTTGTGTTGTGGGGTGTGCCGTTTTCGCGCGCAGTTAGTCGTTCTGAACTGCGGGGATAAACACACGCACGGCGGGGCACTTCATCGTGCAACCGGCTGTATCGAAATCCTTGATCAACTTCTGCGGCATGTGCTGCCGCCGCCAGAACCGCGTGACTCTCTGACGGCGTGTGAACTTGTCTTCCCACAGCGCGACGCGACGAGGACGGAGAGAGCTGCTGCAAGCGGAGGGAAGTCTCGGGATGCTGTGATCGACTATGTGCAGGAACATGTGACGGCATCGAGTCGTGAGCTCGCGGCGGCGGGCATATCGGTGGGCGGTATTCGTCGTGTGCTCAACGAGATGGTGGAAGCCGGCGAACTTGTATGCACCGAGCCTTTGCGCAGCCCGAAATAGCGGTAGCGGTTCGCGTGATGGGTGGAAAATACCCCCATCACTCACGCGCGATGGCGCCCCATCTCGTGATGTGCCATAATCCTCCCAATTAATGTGAACCGCAGCACACGGAGGATTGGTATGAACTCTCTCATCCTTATGGCCATCGGTCTTTCGATGATGGCCGTCGGCTACTTCTTGTACTCAAAATTTTTAGGCTCAAGAATCTATAGACTCTCCGATAGCTATAAGACGCCTGCCCACACCATGGAGGACGGCGTCGACTACGTGCCGACGAATAAGTACGTGCTGTGGGGTCACCACTTCACTTCGGTCGCGGGTGCGGCGCCCATCATCGGCCCGGCCGTCGCCGTCATTTGGGGTTGGCTACCGGCCTTCCTGTGGGTGACCATCGGCACCGTCTTCATGGCGGGTATGCATGATCTCGGCGCGCTGTGGGCTTCCCAGCGCCACCGCGGCCAGTCCATCGGTACGCTCTCCGGGCGCTACATCGGTGCGCGTGGCCGCAACCTCTTCCTGGTCGTCATCTTCCTCCTCCTGCTCATGGTGAACACCGCCTTCGGTGTGGTCATCTCCAATCTGCTGGTTTCGACGCCGACCTCCGTTATCCCGACGTGGGGCGCCATCATCGTCGCGCTCCTCGTGGGCCAGGCCATCTACCGTCTCAAGTGGTCGCTGCCGCTCGTTTCTGTTGTGGGCGTCGTTGCGCTCTACACGCTCATGATCATCGGTGATCGTTTCCCCATCGTGCTGCCGGAGACCGTTCTCGGCATCCCGGCGAACGGCGTGTGGATCATCGTTCTGTTCGTCTACGCGTTTATCGCCTCGCTGCTGCCGGTGTGGATGCTGCTTCAGCCGCGCGACTACATCAACGGCCTACAGCTGTTCATCGGCCTGGGCATCCTCTACGCTTCCTTCCTCTTCACCGCGCCCGACGTCGTCGCACCGGCGTTGCGCGACAACCTGCCGGCGGAAACACCCGGTATCTTCCCGCTGCTCTTCGTTACCATCGCCTGCGGCGCGATTTCCGGCTTCCACGGCATGGTTGCCTCTGGCACGTCGTCGAAGCAGCTCGATAAGGAGACCGACGCTCGCTTTGTTGGTTACTTCGGTGCCGTCGGCGAGGGCCTTCTTGCACTGGGCACCATTATCGCCACGACCTCCGGTTTCAAGACGCTCGCCGACTGGGAGCAGATCTACTCCGAGTGGAACGCCGGCGGTGTGTCCGCCTTCGTTGAGGGCGGCGGCAACCTCATCAACGAGGGCCTGGGTATTTCCACCTCGTTGTCCGCAACCATCCTTGCGACCATGGCCGTCCTCTTTGCGGCGACGACAATGGACTCCGGCGTGCGCCTCCAGCGCTTCGTCGTCCAGGAGATCGGCGAGATCATGGGCTTCAAGATTGGTGCCCTCGGCGCAACGTCCATCGCGGTGGGCATCGCTTTCGCCCTCACCTTCTCGCAAGGCGCGGACGGTTCCGGCGGCATGACGATCTGGCCGCTCTTCGGTACTACGAACCAGCTCATGGCGGGTCTTTCGCTCGCCGTCATCACGGTCATTCTCACGCATCTGCGCCGCCCCACGTGGCCGGTCGCCATCCCGCTCGTCTTCGTTACCGCGATGTCTCTGTGGGCTGCAGTCAAGCAGCTGGGCACGCTGTGGGCTGCCCAGAACTGGCTGCTCTTCGCTATGGACGTCGTCATCGTTGTTGCTGCGGTGTGGGTCATCGTCGAGGTTATCGGCGCCGTCTCTGCGGCACGCAAGGCCCCGCCCGTCGAGTGGAGTGACGAGGACACGGACGCGCCGCATCCGGTGCGTCAGACTGCCGATGCCCCGGTGGCCTAAGTCTGTATGAACCTCACCAGTCTGCTCAAAGAGTTCTACGCCGCGCCGTACCGGCGCGAGTTCTCCCGGGCGCGCCGGGACGAGGACGACTTCTTTCGTCTCCTCGTTCTCTCCGAGGCGCTGGGCATCCCGAATCCGGCGAGCTTCTACACGATTGAGTTGCTCCCGGTTATCTACGAAGACCTGCACGAATGGCATACACGCATGGGCATGGATCGGTCGCCGATTGAGGGGATGAGCTGTTGCTAACGTTCTTTGGCGGCAAGGGCGGCGTGGGGAAAACCACGTTGTCGAATGCCTACGCGCTGGGCCGCTCGAAGCAGGAACGCGTCCTCGTTGTTTCCACCGATCCTGCCCACAATCTGGGCCACCTGTGGCATCAGGAGATCGGTCCGGAACCTGTGACGGTGCGCGAGAACCTCGACCTCGTGGAGCTGGACCCGGAGAAGGCGACCCGCGCTCACCTCGCGCAGGCGGGGGAGACCATGCGCGCCCACATGCCGGAGCGCCTCCATAAGGAAGTCGATAAGCATCTGGAGCTTGCCGCAGCCTCCCCGGGCACGCATGAAGCTGCGCTCCTCGAGCAGATGGCCGTCCTTATCGAGGACCACGAGGGCTCCTACGATCACATCATCTTTGATACCGCTCCGTCCGGGCATACCGCGCGTCTCATGGCGTTGCCCGAGCTCATGAGCGCGTGGACGGATGGTCTCCTCAAGCGCCGCGATAAAGCGGATAAGTTCGCGGACGTCGTCGGCTCGCTCGGTGGCGAGACCAAGTCGCAGCGCCGTGACGCGGAGTTGCGTTCCATCCTTTATCGCCGCCGCACGCGCTTCGCGCATCTGCGTGACGCGCTGCGGTCCTCGACCTTCAATATCGTGCTCACGGCCGAGCGCCTGCCGGTCATGGAGACCATTGAGCTTTACGCGGAGCTCGCCGAGCATCGCATACCGGTGGGAGGGTTGTTCATTAACCGCCGATCTCCGGCGGCGCTGCCTGGCCGGCGCGCGGTGGAGGAAGAAGCGCTCGCGACGCTGTGCGCGGCGTTGCCTGACGTGCCCGTCACTGAGCTTCCGCTGCTTGATTATGAAGTTGGCTCGCCCGAGGCACTTGAAGAGATAGCGACCTACCTGCAGCGATAGCTCAAACTTTCATGACACGAATTGCTGGGTTGGTTCCCACTATTTGACCACTCCCATTACCCTTGCTAAAGTTAACAGTAGGTTAACGAGATAAGAAAGTGAGTGGGTGAATAATCATGCTCAACATCCAGAATGCCCTCGATACCCTGCGCAAGGACCTTCACGAGTCCTACGGCCATAGCTTCTCCGCAGAAGAGATTGACTCGAAGCTGGATGAGGTTATCGCTCGCCACCTCAAGCGCGCGACGCTCGACGAGTTTGTTCCGGTCATGGTCGAGCGCGAGATCTCCGAATACTTTGGCCAGCACCGCGTGCACGTTCGTTTCGCGTCTGGTGTGGATCCTTCACTGGCTGCCGCTGCTGTCGCGCTCACCAAGAAGCGCGCGGGCGATGCGCTGTATGTCGATGCTGCTGTCACGCACCCAGAGAACCTCTCGGATTCCCACATGGCGCACGTCCTCGGCGAGCGTGGCTTGGGCGAGGACCCGGCCCGCTACCTCGATGAGGTACGCACCGTCGCCATGCCGGATTACATCGTCTACCTTGGCCGCGACCTTGAGCGCGACGAGGCTGGCAAGGACATCAAGATCTGGGACATCGAGCCCGCCACCACCGTCGAGGAAACCCGCGAGCTCGCGGACGACCTCGAGGCCCGCGTGCTCTACATGCTGGGCAAGCTCGGCATCGAGCCGATTTCTGAGGACGCGCCCGTCAACGTCTAAATTGCGCCTTGTAGCTGCATTACAACCCGTGACCGCACAAACGCGGCCACGGGTTGTGCGTTCTTGGGGCAGAAAGTCTCCCTGCTTTCGGGGTCGAACCGAGGCCGTTCTGAATTACATCTCGTGGACTATTGTGCTCCGGTAATGTGGTCGGCGAGCGCGTAAGTGCTTCCCTTTTGACGGTGCTGTTGGTTCGGGTTTCCCGAGCGGTCTCCACCGCCATATAGGGGGGTCGGGGGCCGATTGTCCAGGCAGTTTCTGTCGGAGGGATCGGGTTCCGCCTACCTGATGAAGGGAGGTGAGATGGATGTCCTCTTCTGACTTGGAGCCCCCGCGTGGCGGCAATAATAAGAAGAAGGTCTGGATCGCGATTGTTGGTGCAATCGCAACCCAGACCCTCGGGACGCTGGCAGCCAATTACCTGATCGTCGCAATCGATCAGTGGCTGGCTAGCTAGTCTCACCGGGGAAGCCTCGGTGCCCTAAAAAGCCGGGGCTTTCCTGCTGTTGGTGACAATCCGGCGGCGCGCTTTCATGTCACTTGCCATGATACGCGGTACAAGGAGAGGACTCAATGCCGGGCATCGATGTGCTTTGACATGCAATCTCGTATCGTGGATGTCGTCACGTCAACAGCGGACGCAACCGAAGCGGTCACCATTTAGAATTCATCATGTTCGCGTGCCTGTGCCGAATACCTCGGCGCGAATTTCTCCATCTGCTCAATAACAAGCTTGATGGCCTCCGGTGCCTTGTCCGGCGGGTACTTGTAGTCACGCAGCGTGGCCACGAGCTGGCGAGCGATCTCCGCCAGGGCCTCATGGTCCATGAGTTCCGCGGCGGACTCATTCGTGGAGACGGCGTCGAAGAACGAGAAGACGGCACGCTGGTGCCGCAGGTGTCGGCCTAAAGACTGCCCACGCGGCTGTTCCACTTCTTGAGTGCGCGGCGGCCGCGGTAGTGGCCGAGGAGCGAGACGGTCGCGGTATCGAGGGGGAGTTGCGAGCCGAAGCTCAGAGGCATGCCCAACCACGTCATTGCGAGCACGCGCAGGGCGTGGCCGTGGGCGAAGACGAGAATGCGCTCGTCGCCGGTATCGATCATGCGGTTGTAGAAACGCGTGAGCCGTGCGGCGACCTGCTCTGGGGTTTCGCCGCCGGGCGCACCGTGGGTCCAGATCTGCCAGTCGGGAATGGTGGCGATGATGTCCTGGCGGGTCTTTCCCTCGTACTGGCCATAGTTCCACTCGGCGAGGTCCTCGGTGACCTGATAGTCCGAGAATCCGGCGAGCTGGGCGGTTTCCTGTGCGCGCAGGCGCGGGGAGCAGTAAACCGTGTCGAATTGGTCAGGGTCGAGGACACCCGCGAGCGCCTTCGCCTGCTCGCGGCCCTTCTCGGTGAGCGGCAGATCCGTGGTCGAGGTGTGCTGGCCAGTGCGCGACCAGGCGGTTTCGCCGTGGCGAACGATAAACAAATTAGTCATGTAAGTCCTTCTTAGAACGAGCTGGATCCGCCCGAGCCGGAGAATCCGCCGGAGGAGTAGCCCGTGGAGACGCCGCCAGAATCCGAACTTGCCTGAGCGTGGGCGGCGACGTCCGACTGGTGCCAGTCGTTGATGACGACATAAGGGACATAGTAGGAGCCGACGCCGGGGCGCCAGGCGGCATCGGCAAGCGTGGCGGCGCTGTGGTCCTCGCGCTCGATGTTGGAGGCGGCGTAGAGCTGGTCTTGGAGTGCGTCGATGAGGACCTTGTAATCGCCGAGGATGCCGGCGTAGGTGTCCATGAAATCGGGGGCATCGATGTATTTCCGCAGCTCCAGGACGCGGGCGTCGAGCACCTCGAGCTTGCCCTTGAGATCACCCTCCGCCTTGGTGGTGGCGGCGAGGACGTCCTCATGGAGATCCGTGAGCTCACGACGGCGGACTTCGGTGTTGCCGTGCTCCATGCGGGCGAGTTCCTCGATATTGGCCTCGGCGTTCACCGCGGCTTCGACGGCAGAGCGGGCATCGGCAAGCTCGCTTGCCTTGGCACGGAACTCCTTGTCGTCGGCGGGGGCAGTCGGCATGGACGCGTGGGCGGCGAGGAACTCGCGGCGCACGTCCTCCCACTGGGCGCGCAGCGTGTCATTCGCCAGGGGAGAGCTGAGCGAATGGGCGCGGACATTGATCTGGTCGAGGCGCTGCGCGATGTCGCCGTGGTGGGCCAGGATATAGTCCCAGTCCTCGCGGGCTTTCTTGGCCTTCTTCTTGCGGGTGGCCGCTATTGCGGTACCCGCAGCACCGAGGCCGAGGACGCCGAAGGTGCCGCCGATAATGCCGCCCACGAGGCCGTCGTTGGAGTCCTTGGCGGTGAGATTGGTATCGGCAGCGGCCTGCACGCCACGGAGCATGCCGTCCTTGTACTTCTCGTCCGCGAGGAGCCCGCGCATTTCGTCGGTAATTGCCTCGAGACGCTTCTCGTCGCGGAGGTTGAGGTCGCCTGCGACGTCCTCGCCGGCGTAGACACCCATGCGACGCGGGTCCATGCCCACGGCGACGATGAGGTGACCGTCGGCGTATTTCTCGCCCGAAGCGTCATGGAGCCCGTGGTCGCCGGTATAGAAGCGCACGGTGTCATTGAGATTGTCGTCGTTGCTTTCAAACGTGACGAAGTCGATAGCGGTGACGCTCTCGGGTAGGGTGACGTTGCTGGCGTCCTCCTTGAGCTGGGATTCTTCCTCAGAAGTGAGAAGGTCTGCTTGGTCATCCACCGTGACGGTGGAGGGCTCCACCGCGAAGGCGGGAGCGGCAGGGCCAAGGAAGAGCAAGGACGCGGCGGCGAGGGTGGGGAGGATACGCATGATTTAAGTGTATGTGCGTCTGGGCGTGGCAGCAGGATTTGTGCGAGAGCAGCCAGGACGCGCCTTACAATGCGTCACCATGTCCGCTAGAGGCACACTTGTGAGATACCGGTTCAGGTGTCATGCCGTGAAGACAATGCATACGTTAGCTAGGGCTTTTGTTTCGCGCTAAAGCTGAAGAATCGTGAGCCAGCTACGGAGGCCTGGATCTATGTAACGAACTATTTCTGTTGCATCGTGCAGTCGCGCATGCGGGTTGGAGTCGAGAAGGTTGTCTACGTGTGCGGCGCGATTCCGTAGCTGAACAAGCCGGTGCACTCGTTCGTAGACGAGTTCTACTGCAGGTTTACACAACCTTCCGTTCCTGCCATACTCACGGAGAAAGTTGCAGACAAGTACTGTAACTGCTTTCCCAAGACTTCTAGTTCGGCTAGAGGATCTTCGAAGACAGCGCTGAGACACAGTCGTCTCGGTGCTGTCCTTTTTTGTATAGGCATGGCCTGCTTGGTCGTGGCAACGCGGCAACCGCGCTGAAAACAATTAGGCTAGTTCGGCAGAAGACGTCCCTACATCAAGGAGAACTGTGTCTACTTCCTCGGCCACTGAAGCCACCGGCACCCAGGCCAAAGAACCGCTCGCGCGCATCTTGCTGCCCAAGCGCGGCGAGCCGAACGATGTGCGCATGCTCTACCTGCTCGAGGCGAAGCAGAATAACAACCGCCCGCGCTGGTCGAACCGCACGACCGTGACGGTGCCTGCCGGCGCCGAGGTCTCCTTCGAGACCTACTTCAATGCATTCCCGGCCGCGTACTGGCGCCGCTGGTCGCAGCTGGAATCCGTGGTCCTCTCCGTCGAGGTAGAGGGCTCGGCCACGCTGTCCTTCTACCGTTCGAAGGAAGACGGCCAGCGTATCTCCATCGCGCACCATGACGTGGAGACTGGTCACCACGAGTTCGAGTTGCCGCTGCGCAACTTCGAGGACGGCGGCCTGTTGTGGTTCGACGTGTCGGCTAGCGCCGACACGACTTTACGGAATGCCGCCTGGTGCGCGCCGCACGCGCCCAAGCCGCAGACGCTGCCGGATGGCACGGAGTACCCGGTCCAACCGCGCAAGGTCGCGGTGGGTATCCCGACGTTCAACCGCCCGACCGATGCCGTGGCGGCGCTCGATGCGCTGCGTTCGGACCCGTTCGTGGATGACGTCATCGAGTACGTGCTCATGCCGGACCAAGGCAACCAGCACCCGGCGGACGAGCCGGGATACGCCGAGGCCGTGGCGCACTTTGGCGAGCGCTTCCGCGAGTTCCGCCAGGGCAACCTGGGCGGCTCGGGTGGCTACTCGCGCATTATGTTCGAGGCCATTGAGAACACGGACGCGCCGTACATCCTCTACATGGATGATGACATCGCGATCGAGCCGGACTCTGTGTACCGCGCACTGCAGGTCGCGCGCTTTGCGGCACGTCCGTTCGTGGTGGGCGGCGAGATGCTCAACCTGCAGGAGCGCAGCCAGCTGCGCACCACGGGTGAGCGCGTCAACCGCGCGGACTTCATGTGGGGTGCGGCGGAGCACGCTGTGTACGACCACGACTTCGCGAAGTACCCGCTGCGCGCGATTGGTGACGCGCAGTCGCATCTGGACCCGAAGAAGTACGACTCGCGCGCGCTGCACCGCCGCGTGGACGTCGAGTACAACGGCTGGTGGATGTGCCTGTTCCCGCGCGTCATCGCGGAGACCATTGGCCAGCCCCTTCCGCTCTTTATCAAGTGGGATGACACGGAGTACTCGCTGCGTGCCGCGGCGAATGGCTTCCCCACGGTGACGTGGCCGGGTGCCGCGATCTGGCACATGGCGTGGGCGGATAAGGACGACGCCATCGACTGGCAGGCGTACTTCCACCTGCGCAACCGCCTTATCGTGGCGGCGCTCTACCACGAGGGTGACGTCAAGGGCATTACCAAGTCCATCTTCAAGTCGACGCTCAAGCACACGATGTGCATGGAGTACTCGACCATGGCCATCCAGCTCGAGGCCATGAAGGACTTCCTGGCCGGGCCGGATCAGCTCTTCGACATCCTGGAGACCTCGCTGCCGCGCATTGCGAAGATTCGCCAGAACTACTCGGACGCCGTCATCCTCCCGTCCGCCTCGGACCTGCCGGCGCCGACGGGCGCGCCGGGTGTGCCGCGCAAGAACGTGGGCGGACGCCTGGGCAAGGTGAAGAAGCTGCCGTGGGCCGCCAAGGCGGCGCTGCATCTGCTCAAGAAGGAAGACCCGGCGCATCACACCGCGCCGCAGCTCAACCTCACGCCGGAGGAGGCGCGCTGGTTCACGCTGGCACGCGTGGATTCGGCGACGGTCTCCACGGCGGGCGGCACGGGCGTGGCGTTCCGCAAGCGCGACCGTGATCTGGCGCGTGACTTGGTCAAGCAGACTCGTGAGTTGTTGGGCGAGATTGAGGAGAACTTCGACGGCTTGAAGGCGCAGTACCGTGCGGCGCTGCCGGAGCTTACCTCGCGCGACTCGTGGCGGGAGGTCTTCGATGCGCAGTAATCCTCCGGGGAAGCTTTCCGTCGCGGAATCCCACATCCTGGAAAAGATCCAGGAGGTCGCGTTTGATAAGCCGGGCGTGCTGCCCACCGCGCGGGGTTTGAGCCACTTTGGCGAGCATGCGCTCGGCTGGATGGGCACCTCGGCGGTGCTCGCGGGGCTTGCGTACCGACGCGGGGATAGCGATCGCGTGCGTGATTGGGCGCGCGTGGGCGTGAGTGCCTTTTCGGCGCATGCGGCCTCGGTGATCATCAAGCGCATCGTGCGACGCAAGCGTCCGGACTACCCGTACGTGCGGGTGGGCGTGGGCACGCCTTCTAAGCTGTCCTTCCCGTCCTCGCACTCGACGTCGACGACGGCGTTCCTTGTTGGTGCGACGCGCGTCACGGGAAACCCGGCATTCTTGCTGGGTATTCCCGTCATGATGTGCTCGCGCATGGTGCTGGGCGTACACTACCCGTCGGACACGGCGCTGGGCGCCGCCCTGGGCGCGGCCACGACCTGCGCCCTCTTTGAACTTGATTCCGCCCGCGAGGAGAAGACTGCATGAGCCCCAAGGACGATGGCACCCAGAGTGTGTTCCACTCTGAGCCGCACACCGCTGGCGTCGATACCGGCCGCAAGCGCCAACCGCCGAAGAACCTAGCCGATGGCATGGTCAAGGCCCTGCGCCCCAAGCAGTGGGTGAAGAACGTCCTCGTGCTGGCCGCGCCCGCCGCAGCCGGCGCGGACGCGCTCTTCCACTCGAGAGTGCTCATCGATGTGGCGCTGGCGTTCGTGGTTTTCTGCTGCGCGGCCTCGGCCATCTACCTCATCAACGACGCGCGCGACGTGGACGCGGACCGCGCACACCCCACCAAGCGCTTCCGTCCCATCGCGGCGGGCGTGCTGCCGGTGGGACTCGCGTACGCGATGGCCGTCGTGCTCATCATTGCCTCGGTGGGCCTGTCCTTCCTCGCGACGGCGGGGGTCGAGCTCGCCATCGTCATGGCGGTCTACATCGCGCTGCAGTTGGGCTACTGCTTCGGCTGGAAGCACATGCCGGTGATCGACATCGCGCTCGTGTCTTCGGGCTTCATGCTGCGCACCATGGCTGGCGGCGTGGCCGCGGGGATTGTCCTCTCCCAGTGGTTCCTGCTCGTCGCGGCATTTGGTTCGCTGTTTATGGCCTCGGGCAAGCGCTACTCGGAGATCCTGCTCGCGGAGCGCACAGGCGCGAAGATCCGCAAGTCCCTCGAGGGCTACACCCCGACGTACCTGCGCTTCGTGTGGACGCTCGCGGCCACGGCCGTGGTCATGAGTTACACGCTGTGGGGCTTTACGCTGTCCAACTCCGTCGATGGCGCGGCCGCAGTGTGGTACCAGGTCTCCATGGTGCCGTTCACCATCGCCATCCTGCGCTACGCCGCAGACGTCGACCGCGGCAACGGCGGCGCGCCGGATGAGATTGCGCTCCAGGACCGTGCGCTGCAGATTCTGGCGCTACTGTGGCTCGCATGCATCGCAATTGCCACGTATGTGATTCCGGCTTTCTTCTAAACTGCTGGTAGATTTTCTACTCGTGCCGAATACCGATACCTCGCGGGAGAACCTGATCGTCCGATGGACGGTGTGGGGCTCCGTCGTTGTTATCGGTATTTTTTCATTCTGGGGTGCGTGGACCCGCCGCTGGATCGCGGACGATGGCCTCATCGTGCTGCGCACGGTGCGCAACCTCATCGCAGGTAACGGACCCGTCTTTAACGCGGGAGAGCGCGTCGAGGCGAATACCTCCACGCTGTGGCAATACCTTATCTATGCGGTCCAACGCATCACGCGTGGCGACCTCGAACACATCGTGATGTGGCTGGCGCTGCTGTTGTCCGTTGCGGCGATGACGGCGGCCGTGTGGGCGACCTCGCGCGTGTTCGCGGGCCGCGCCGTCGTTCCGGCGGGTGCGCTGGTGTATCTGGCGCTGCCGCCGGCGCGCGACTTCTTTACCTCGGGCCTCGAGTGGGGCCTGGCCATCTTCTATCTCGCTTTCTTGTGGTGGCTGCTCATTGAATGGGCTCGCGGGGAGAGGAATGCGCTCGTCTACGTGCTCGCCTTCTGGGCGGGGCTGTCCTGGCTCGTGCGCCCGGAGTTGGCGCTCTACGGCGGTATCACGGGCATCGTCCTGCTCGCCACGCACCGTCACTGGCGCGCGTGGCTGGGCATCCTCGGCGCGGCGCTGCCGGTGCCGGCGGCGTACGAGCTCTTCCGCATGGGCTACTACGGCCTGCTTACCCCGCATACCGCGGTGGCGAAGTCCGCGGCTGACTCGGCTTGGGGCCAGGGCTGGGCCTACCTCATGGATTTTGTGGGGCCGTACTGGCTGTGGCTGCCGGTCCTCGTGGCGCTCATCGTCGGGTACTTCGCGTACCGCGGGGGTGTGCTGCGCGGGCGGCGCGTGGCGGCCGTCGCCATCATGGTCGGTTGCGCTGCCTTACATACGCTCTATGTGCTGCGCGTGGGCGGCGACTTTATGCATGGCCGCATGCTCTTGCTGCCTCTCTTCGCGGCGCTGTTGCCGGTCTTCGTCGTGCCGCTGAAAGCGGTGGGGGCATCGGCAAGCGCGGCGGTGCTGGGTATCTGGGCGTTCACGGTGGTCCTGCGCGGACACCCGGTGGATTGGGCATACTTCGAAGATGGGGAGATTTCCATCGTCGACGAGCGCGAGTTCTGGACGTACGCGAACAGGCTGGAGCGCGGCGACGCCCCGAAGGGGATTGCAGACTACGCGGACAATAAGCTGCTGGGCGGCTTCGACAAGGGCATCAAGGGCCTCGAGGACGGGGATGCACTGGCCATGCGCTACCTCGAGAACGAGGACCCGGAGACCTACAGCTGGCTGCCGGTGGAACGCGAGACCGGGCGCACGGAACCGCCCACGCTCTATCTAGTGAACATGGGTATGTCCTCGGCGCGCAGCCCGTTGAACGTGCGTGTGCTCGACAATATTGGCCTGGCCACGCCGCTCGCGGCGCGTCAGCCGCGCCTGCCGGAGGGGCGCATTGGACATGACAAGCTGCTCTCGCGCGAGTGGCAGGCGGCGGATTCCGCAGTGGATATCGACGAGCTGCCAAGCTGGATAAACAAGGACGAGGTGCGCAAGGCACGCAAGGCTTTGCAGACCGAAGATTTCCAGAAGCTCTTTGCGACCTACCGCGATCCGCTAACGTTTGACCGTTTCATGGCGAATATTAAGTGGGCGCTCACTGACGGGCGCACGCTGCAGTTGTCCTCGAACCCAGACGATTACCTGGGAAGCTAACGGACAACACCCGGCGGGAGCGACTTTTTCGCGCTCGTCCGCTAAGCTACTGCAGAACCTTCGTTATAGATTTGTGACGAAATCAGAATTCTTTCAATCTTAAAGGAGAGACATGTTCACCTTGTCCTTGACCAAGGTACAGACGGTGTCTCAGCGCGTCCTCGCGGTCCTCGTGGCCATCGTGGTCGCCTGCGGCCTCGCCGCCGTCGCCGCCCCGCGCGCCTCAGCTGCCCCGCGCGACTTCCTGCGTGCGGACGCAACCGGTACATGTACGTGGGATCCCGTGGGCTGGTGGGTCCAGCGCTGCGACGTGTGGTCCCCGTCCATGANGCTGCCAGTCCGGAGGAGGGGAACCTTCGGAATGTGGCTCGCCGCGGTGCCTCCTCTCCACGCCTCGTACCGGGCGTGGTGGGGAATACTCGTGACCTCGCCGCCACTTCAGAGATTTTTTAAAGGACTTTCATGCGCACACCATCTCGCTTCCCCTCTCGCACCGCCCAGACGCCGCGCGCACTCCGTCGCGGCATCGCTGCCGCCGCTCTGCCCACCGCCATCGCCGTGGGCGTGGCCCTGCTGCCGGGCGCCAACGCACAGTCGTCGCTGCCGAATGGTCTCTCCAGCAACGGCTCGAGCCTCTCGGATGCCTTCGCGCCGTCCAACCCGCCGCAGCGCACTCCGATTTCTACGGAGGATCATCCGAAGATTGAGGGTCTGCCGGAAGGCGTGTCCGTCAACCGCATCGAGTATCTTTCCCCGCGCCACGTTAAGGTGTGGGTGAAGTCCGCCGCCATGCCGGAGCAGGAAGTGGGTGTGCAGATCCTGCTCGCGCGCGATTGGTACTCCCAGCCGGATAAGACCTTCCCGGAGGTCTGGGCGCTCGATGGCCTGCGTGCGCGCGACGATGAGTCCGGCTGGACCATCGAGACCAACATCGAGTCCTTCTACGCGGACAAGAACGTCAACGTTGTCATGCCCATCGGCGGCGAGTCCTCCTTCTACTCGGACTGGCAGAAGCCGGACAACGGCAAGCACTACATGTGGGAGACCTTCCTCACCCAGGAACTCACGCCGATCCTCAAGAACAAGTTCCGCTCCAATGAGCAGCGCGGCGTCATCGGCATCTCCATGGGCGGCACCGCCGCCATGAACCTGGCCGAGCGTCGCCCAGACCTCTTCAAGTTCGTCGGTTCTTTCTCCGGCTACCTGGACACCACCACGCAGGGCATGCCGGAGGCTATCCAGGTCGCGCAGATGGATGCGGGCGGATACACCTCCACCAACATGTGGGGCCCGCACTACTCTCAGGACTGGGTCGACCACGACCCGAAGCTGGGCATCGAGGCTCTCAAGGACATGACCGTCTACGTCTCTGCTGGCTCCGGCAAGGACGACTTCGGCACCCCGGGCTCCGTGGCCAAGGGGCCGGCCAATATGGCGGGCGTCGGCCTCGAGGTGCTCTCGCGCATGTCCACCCAGACCTTCGTGGACTACGCGAAGAAGGCTGGCGTTCCGGTCACCACCAAGTTCCGCCCGTCCGGCATCCACAACTGGGAATACTGGCAGTTCGAGATGGAGCAGGCCTTCCCGTACGTCGCGGACGCCCTGGGTCTGTCCAAGGAAGACCGCGGCGCGGACTGTACCCCGGTGGGCGATATCGCTGCCGCCACCAAGGGCGGCATCATCGGCACCTGCGTCAACAACGAGTACGACGTGGCGGACGGCAAGGGCAAGGCCGAGGACTTCACCGGAGGCACGGCCTACTGGTCCCCGGGCACCGGCGCACAGCCGCTGTTCGGCCGCATTAACGCCCGCTACGCGGAAATCGGCGGCCCGTCCTCCTGGCTGGGCTTCCCCACCTCCGGCGAGCGGAAGACTCCGGACGGCAAGGGCCGCTTCGTTCACTTCGAGCACGGCTCCATCTACTGGACCGCGGAGACCGGCGCGTGGGCCATCCCGGGCGACATGTTCACCGCGTGGGGCGCGGGCGGCTACGAGACGGGCGACCTCAAGTACCCGACCGCAGCTGTGCGCCAGGTCGGCGAGGGTTATGCCCAGGACTTCCAGAACGGCGTCCTCACCCGTAACCCGGACAAGTCCAACTCCGTCGTCCACGGCGCCATCGGCGCGAAGTACAAGGAGCTGAACGGCCCCGAGTCCGCTCTCGGCTTCCCGAAGGGTAACGAGAAGGCTATCAACGGCGGTGCCTTCCAGGAGTTCGAGCACGGCTCCATCTACTGGTCCCCGTCCACTGGTGCACACGTCATCATGTACGGCGACATCTTCAACACCTGGGGCGCCAATGGCTTCGAGCAGGGCGTGTATGGCTGGCCCACCGAGGACTACGCGCAGATCCCAGCCGGCGGTGAGATCCAGAAGTTCCAGCACGGCGAGATAAGCCAGGTCTTCGGCGCTATCCAGGAGAAGAAGAACTAATGCGTGCCCCGCTCGCCGCTGCCGTCCTCGCCGCCGCCGGCCTGCTGGCCGCATGCGGCTCCGCGACGGTGGAACAGGAAACCCCCACCTCCATCGCCCCGCTGGAGACCACCGCGCTTTCCGATGCCCCCTCCTCCGAGTCCGCCGAGGCTTCCGCCTCGGCATCAGGGGCGGCGTCAGCGTCTGAGTCTTCAGCGAGCGCATCCTCCGAGCCGGAGTCTGAGGCCGCGGCCGTCGCCACGGCCCAGGACGAGGGCGCCCGCGCCATCTCCGAGGCTCCCGCGCCTGCACCGCTCGTGGACCGCGACGCGGACTACCTCGCGGCACTCACGCAGTCTGGCATCAACACCGAGGGCGTCGAAGACCAGCTCCTCGGCGTGGGCCAGAACTCCTGCGAGGGCCAGGATTCCGTCACCATCGGCGCTGTCGCCGGCCAGCTCATCGAGCAAGGCCGCACGCAGCTGCCGCACGAGCAGGTCGTGGCGCTCATTACGAATACCGCCATGGCGGCCTACTGTGGCTAATCCACCTGGCTAATCTAGCTGCAGTGACAACACTGCAGTACAGAAACGGGGCACAGCCAGCTCCCATGTAGTCCGCATGGGGCTGGCACCTTTCCCCAACGTTGAAGGAGTAGTTCTAAGAAGACTATGAAAAAGGTTGTCACAGTCATCGCTGTCGTCATCGTTCTACTCGTCATCGGTGGGGGAGCGGTCCAATACTTCAACTCGCGTCAGACGGGAACGAGCACGGATAACGCGCTCGATCCTGCCGCCCCGGACAACCCCGAGGGCGAGGACGCGACCACGCCCGAGCAACCGGACTGGTGCCCGGCCTATGAGTTCATCTCTGCCCCTGGCACGTGGGAATCCGCGAAGGACGATAATCCGCTCTCGCCCACGGCCAACCCGCGGTCGTTCATGCTGTCTATTACGAACCCGCTGCAGCAGGCTTATACCCCGGACCACGTCAAGGTGTGGACCCTGCCGTATACCGCGCAGTTTAAAAACATCAACGCGCAGCACGAGATGAGCTATGACGAATCCCGTCAGGAAGGCACCTCGACGCTCGAGGGCGAGCTCAACTACATGCACAGCGAGTGCCCCAACACGCAGTTCATCCTTTCCGGCTTCTCCCAGGGCGCCGTCATCGTGGGCGACATCGCGGACCGCATCGGCGGCGGCAACGGCCCCATCCCAGCCGAAAACGTCGCCGGCGTCGCCGTCATCGCGGATGGTCGCCGCATGCCCGGCGTGGGCATTAACCCGGGCAACCCCGTGGACGGCATCGGCGCGGAGGTCGCCCTCCTGCCGGTCAATTCGCTTATCCAGGCCGTCGTCCCCGGCGCCACCATGCGCGGCGAGCGCGCCAACGGCTTCGGTTCGCTCGCGGACCGCACGTATCAAATCTGTGCCCCGGATGACTCGGTGTGTGATGCCCCGCGCGATATTGGCAACGGCATTGACCGCGCGGCCGCCCTCATCGCTGCCAACGGCGTCCACGCCATGTACGCCTCGAACCCCAACGTCATTCCGGGCACGACGGCGAATGCCTGGGTCGTGGACTGGGCGCGCGGCATCATCGACGCCGCATAAGCGCACCGCAGCGCTTAACTATCCTCGCGTGGTGTTGCTGACGCCGCGCGTCTCTGTGCTATATTTTGCAGTCAAAACAAAACTACATCGAAAGTAAAGGAACCCCCATGGATCTTGCCAAGATGTTTGCCAAGTTCTTCGACGAAAACGGCCAGATCGTCCTGCCGCCGCAGCTGACCCTGCCGGGCCTGGCCGAATTACTCTACGCCCAAGAACAGGCTGCCGGCGCGGACCTGGACCGCCCCATCCTGCGTCAGTGGGATTACAGCGAATC
Source organism: Corynebacterium phoceense (assembly GCF_900092335.1). Lineage (GTDB taxonomy): Bacteria > Actinomycetota > Actinomycetes > Mycobacteriales > Mycobacteriaceae > Corynebacterium > Corynebacterium phoceense. The sequence goes on along the minus strand of NZ_LT596207.1, from coordinate 276,570 downwards.
CCGCGAGGGTACCCCGCGCGAGGTCTCCCGCCGCGAATTCAACACTCGCGTCAAGGCCGTCGCGGCCCGCCTGCAGCAGGTGGGCGGTATTGGCGACCGTGTCGCCGTCCTCGCCGGCAACTCCCCGGAGTACATCTTTGGCTTCCTCGGCGCGATGTACGCGGGCATGATCCCGCTGCCGCTCTACGACCCCAACGAGCCGGGCCACACCTCACACCTCAATGCTGTCTTCGGCGACTCCAACCCGAAGATCGTGCTCACCAATAACGTCTCCGCCGCCGCGGTGCGCAAACACTTCGCAGATCTCCCCGCCAAGGAGCGCCCGCGCGTCATTGTCGTCGATACGCTGCCGGATAATCTGGCGGAGAGCTTCGTCAACCCCGCGGAGACCCCGCAGGGCAAGGCCATTGCCGCCAACTCCACTGTGGCCCCCATCGATATGCCGGCCTTCCTGCAGTACACCTCCGGTTCCACCCGCACCCCGGCGGGCGTGCAGCTCACCAACCGTTCCATCCTCACGAACGTGCTGCAGATCTTCACCAGCGTGCAGATCAAGATGCCGCCGCGCGTCGTCTCTTGGCTGCCCATGCACCACGACATGGGCATCATCCTCGCCGTCTTCGTTACGATCCTCGGCTTCAACTTCGAGATCATGACCCCGCGCGACTTTGTTCAGCACCCGAAGCGCTGGATCAACCAGATCAAGCGCCAGCCGATCGATGACAACCTTGCGGGTACCTACGCCGTTGTCCCGAACTTCGCGCTCGAGCTCTCCGCACGCTACGGTGCCCCGGAGGAGGGCGAGGAGCTCGACTTCTCCAACATCGACGGCATTATCATCGGCTCCGAGCCGGTCACCGAGTCTGCCGTGAACTCCTTCTGGGAGACCTTCGGTAAGCCCGAGTACAAGATGCGCCGCGAAGTCCTGCGTCCGTCCTACGGCCTGGCCGAGGCCTCGCTCATCGTCGCGACCCCGCAAACCCCCAACCGCCCGATCATCGCGCACTTCGACCGCGATGCCCTGGCTGAGGGCAAGGGCGTTATCGTTGATAAGTCCGAGACCACCGTGGCGTTTGCCTCCAACGGTCAGGGTGTGCCCGCGCAGTATCTCACTCTCGTCGATCCGGAGACCCGCACTGAGGTCGAAGACGGCGTCATCGCTGAGATTTGGCTCCACGGCCGCAATATGGCGTCCGGTTACCTGGGGCGCGACAGCGAGTCTGACGCCACCTTCCGCAACACCCTCGCCGGCCGCCTGCCGGAGGGCTCCCGCGTGGACGGCGCCCCGGATGATGACAAGTGGATGGCCACCGGCGACCTCGCCACCATCATCGATGGCGAGCTCTACATCACCGGCCGCCTCAAGGACCTCATCGTCATCGCGGGCCGCAACCACTACCCGCAGGACATCGAGGCCACCGTCCAGGAAGCCTCCGAGCGTGTCCGTCCGGACTCCGTCGCTGCCTTCTCCGTGGAGGGCGACAACACCGAGTCCCTCGTCATCCTCGTCGAGCGCCCCGACGGTGTCACGGCTGACGATGCCGCCGATGCCGAGGCCACCGAGGTCATCCGCGGTGCCGTGACGAAGAACCACGGCGTCACCCCGGACCAGGTCGTCTTCTTTGGCGCTGGCGAGATCAACCGCACCTCGTCCGGCAAGATCGCCCGCCGCGTGGCGAAGAAGCATTTCGTCGAGGCATAAGCACGTAACGCTACTGCCCATCACACCGAGCCCCAGCCATTTACGGCTGCGGCTCGGTGCGAGCATTTTTCGCGTGGGTGACCGTGATAGAGCGCGGCTTNTGGGCTGGTGGGTCCAGCGCTGCGACGTGTGGTCCCCGTCCATGAACCGCACTATTCCGGTGCAGATTCAGCCGGCGAAGCGCGGCGGCAACGCGGCCCTCTACCTGCTCGACGGCCTCCGTGCGACGGATAAGACGAACGCGTGGGTCAACGACGTCAACGCGGCACGTCTCTACGAGCCGAATAACATCACGCTCGTTATGCCGGTGGGCGGCACCGCATCCTTCTACCAAGACTGGCAGGGTCCGGCCACGTATGACGTCATCAACCCGGTCACCTACCAGTGGGAGACCTTCCTCACCTCCGAGCTGCCGGGCTACCTCGAGCGCAACTTCGGCGTGGCACGCAACAACAACTCGATTGCGGGTCTGTCCATGGGCGGCACCGCCGCCATCACGCTGGCCGGCAAGCACCCGGGTCAGTTCCGCCAGGCGCTGAGCTTCTCCGGCTACCTCACCACCTCTCTGCCGGGCGCTCACACCTTCATGCGCATGGCCCTGCTCGATGCGGGCGGCTACAACATCAACGCCATGTACGGTTCTTCGCTCAACCCGCAACGCTTCGAGAATGACCCGTTCAACCAGATCAATGGTCTGCGCAACACGGACGTCTATATCTCGGCCGCCTCGGGTGTTCCGGGCCCCAAGGATAAGTCCATCCCGGCCAACATCCAGGCCGCCGGTATTGCTCTGGAGGGCTTTTCCCTCGCGACTACCCGCCTGTGGGAGGCGAAGGCCCGTGCTATGGGTCTTAACCCCACCGCGGATTACCCGGCCACCGGTGAGCACAACTGGATCAACTTCGGCGATCAGCTCGTGAAGACGCACAAGCGCGTTCTCGACGTCATGAACGCCTGGTAAATCTCCACGCTCTTCGCCCGCGCACCTCGCACCGAGGTGCGCGGGTTTGTGCGTTTTTCCGCGTGTCCTCCCCCACAAAGTCTCAAGTTTTACTTAAGGTAGAGCGCACAATAGACATAGACAGCTTCGCCAGCACCCTGGCNCCGACCGCGGGAGTTCCTCACGTATCGCGCCGCGGCCGCATTCAAGCGGCGGGCGAAGGGCAGAAATGGGGCATGCTGGTGGCGATCTTAAGGCGTGTTTTCCCAGTACATGGGGCATAAATGCATGTCGCAATTCGGCAGAGACCTAACAAAGTGAGACAATGGGGCGATATTTCTTGTTATGAGGGCGCGCCGGAAGGCGCTGCGCCGGCAAGTAACACCCGCCATAGAAAGACTGATGACTTTTATGACCGTTGAAGAACTACGCGTCTGGCTGCGCAATTGGGTGGTTGAGACCACCGGCGTCGAGCCTGAGGAAGTGACGGACACCAAGCCCCTAGAAAACTTCGGGCTGTCCTCCCGCGACGCGGTCGTGCTCTCCGGCGAGCTGGAAAACCTGCTGGGCACGCACCTCGACGCGACCGTGGCTTACGAATACCCCACCATCGCGCAGCTCGCGGACCGCCTTATCAATGGCCCCGCAGATCCGCAGTCGCTGCGGTCGCAAGCGCCCGCAGGTGGTGACGCCGCACCCGCCCGCAAGGCTGATGAGCACGACATCGCAATCATCGGCATGGCCGGTCGTTTCCCGGGCGCCAATGACGTTGCGGAGTTCTGGCAGATGCTTACCGAGTACCGCACTGGCACGGGCCCGCTTCCCATGGGCCGCTGGAGCGAATACACGGCAGACCCGGTGATCTCCGCGAAGCTGGAAACCGAGAACACCACCGGTGGTTATATCGAGGACATTGCGGGCTTCGACCCGGAGTTCTTTGGTCTCAGCCCGCTCGAGGCCACGAACATGGACCCGCAGCAGCGCATCATCCTCGAACTGGCCTGGGAAGCCCTCGAGGACGCCGGCGTTCCCGCCAACGAGCTGCGCGGCACCGCCACCGGCGTCTACATCGGCTCCACCAACAACGACTACGGCATGCTGCTCGCCGCCGACCCGGCGGAGATGCACCCCTATGCGCTCACCGGTACGTCCTCGGCCGTCATCCCGAACCGTGTGTCCTACGCGCTGGACCTGCGCGGCCCGTCCATCAACGTCGACACGGCGTGCTCAACCTCGCTGGTGGCCATCCACCAGGCTGTGCGCGACCTGCGCACGGGTGCTGCCGATGCCGCCCTCGCCGGCGGCGTCAATATCCTTGCGGCTCCGTACGCGTCGCTGGGCTTCAGCGAGCTCGGCGTCATCTCGCCCACGGGCAATATCCACGCATTCTCGGATGACGCGGATGGCATCGTGCGCTCGGATGCCGCCGGCCTCGTCGTGCTCAAGCGTCTCTCCGACGCCCAAGCCGCAGGCGACACCATCCTTGGCGTCATTCGCGGCTCCGCCGTGAACTCGGATGGCCACTCCAACGGCATCACCGCGCCGAACCCCGAGGCCCAGGTCGACGTCCTGCGTCGCGCCTACGCCGACGCCGGCATCGACCCGCGCACCGTCGACTACGTCGAGGCCCACGGCACCGGCACCATCCTCGGTGACCCCATCGAGGCCTCCGCGCTCGGCCGCGTCATCGGCCACGGCCGCGACGCCGCAAGCCCCATGCTGCTCGGCTCCGCGAAGTCGAATATCGGCCACTCCGAAGCCGCCGCCGGCGTCGTGGGTCTTATCAAGGTCCTCTCCGCCATGCGCGCCAACGAGCTGCCGGGCCAGGTCAACTTCACCGAGCCCAACCACTACGTCGACTTCGACGCCGAGCACCTCGAGGTTGTCGCCGACACCCGCGAGTGGCCCGAGTACTCCGGCCGCAAGGTCGCGGGCGTCTCCGGCTTCGGCTTCGGTGGCACCAATGCCCACCTCGTCCTCACGGACTACCGTCCGGATCTTGACGGTGAGACCACCCGCCGCCCGGCCCAGGTGCGCCTTGAGGAGAAGCCCGCCGTCGACGAGGACCACCCGGCCGTCGTGCCGTCCTTCTCTCTGGCCGTCTCCGGCCTGCTGCCCTCGCGCCGCAAGGCGCTGGCCGCCCAGCTCGCGGACTTCATCGAGGAGACCCACCCGGATCTCTTCGACGTCGCCCGCGTTCTCGCCGGCCGCAACCACGCGCGTTCCCGCGCCGTCGTTACCGCCACGAACGAGGAAGAGGCGGTGCGCCGCCTGCGCCAGGTTGCCGAGGGCAAGGTCTCCGTGGGCATTTCTTCGGCCGACGCGCCAGCGTCGTCCGGTCCCGTCTTCGTCTACTCCGGTTTCGGCTCCCAGCACCGCAAGATGGTCAAGGACTTCCTCGAGGTCTCTCCGTTCTTCGCTGAGCGCCTCGCCGAGCTCGACAAGATCGTGGACTTTGAGTCCGGCTGGTCCATCCTCGACATCGTCCGCGACGACTCGCAGACCTACAACACGGAGACGGGCCAGGTCGCTGTCACCGCCATCCAGATCGCGCTCACGGATCTCCTCGCGCACTTCGGCGCCCGCCCGTCCGCCGTCATGGGCATGTCCATGGGCGAGATCGCCGCGGCCTACGCCGCCGGCGGTATCTCCGCCGAGGACGCCATGCTCATCGCGTGCCACCGCGCCCGCCTCATGGGTGAGGGCGAGGCCTCGCTCACTGAGGAAACTCAGGGCGCCATGGCCGTCGTCGAACTGTCCGCCGAGGAAATCTTCGCCCTCGGCAACGACATCGAGCCCGCCGTCTACGCCGGCCCCGGCATGAATACTGTCGGTGGCCCGCGTCAGCAGGTCCTCGACCTCGTCGAGCGTCTCGAAGGCGAAGGCAAGTTCGCCCGTGCCCTCAAGGTCAAGGGCGCCGGCCACACCTCCGCCGTCGAGCCGCTCCTCGGCGAGCTCGCCGCAGAGATCGCTGGCATCGAGGCTCGCCCCATCCACACGGCGCTCTACAGCTCCGTGGATAAGGCGGTGCGCTATGAGCCGGGCGCCACGGTCCACACGGACGAGTACTGGCTCCACATGACGCGCCAGGCCGTCTACTTCCAGGACGCCACGGAGCAGGCGCTCGCCCACGGCCACACCCAGCTCGTGGAAATCTCTCCGAACCCTGTCGCGCTCATGGGCATGATGAACACCGCGTTTACCGTGGGCAAGGCCGATGCCCAGCTGCTCTACGTCTTCAAACGCAAGATCGACGAGTCCGCCTCGCTGCTCGACCTCCTGGCCAAGCTCTATGTCGCGGGCGCGCCCATCGACTACCGTGCAGTCTTTGGCGATCTTTCCGCTGCTTCCGCCAACGCGGCAGCGCCGGCGGTGCCGCATACGCAGTTCAAGCGTCAGCACCTGTGGACCAATGCTCGCCCGGCGTCGGGCGTGTCGGGTCTGCCCGGCGCCCGCGTCACGCTGCCCACCGGCCAGATTGCCTTCGGCACGAACGCGGACCAGGCGCCGAGCGTCCTCGCGCTGCTCGAGTCCGCCGCCGAGGCTGTTGAGCCCGGCGCCCAGCTCGCCGCCGTTGAGGAGCACGCCGACCTTCCGCCGGCGGGTGACATCACGGTGACGGTCGACCGCTCCCTGGGCGGTCTCTCCGTTGCCGCGTACCTCGCCACGGACGGTTCGCTGCTTGCCGAGGGCTTTGCCTCCACGCTGCAGCTTTCCGATGCCCCCACGCTCCAAGGCGTCCAGGCGCCTTCCGCTTCGACGTCTGCGGCGCCAGCCGCCGATGAGCTCGCTGACATCGAGGCCGTGCGCTGGGATCCGTCCCAGGAATCTGTCGAGGAGCACCTCGCCCTCATCGTTTCTGAGTCCATGGGCTACGACGTCTCGGACCTGCCGCGCGAGCTGCCGCTCATTGACCTGGGGCTTGATTCGCTCATGGGCATGCGCATTAAGAACCGCGTGGAAAACGACTTCCAGATTCCGCCGATCCCGGTCCAGGCCCTGCGTGACGCGTCGCTCGCCGACGTCATCGCCATGGTCGAAGAAGCTGTCCAGACCGGCGAGACCCCGTCTGAAACCCCGGCCGCGGCGGGTGCTGCAGCCGACGCTGAGGATGAGGCGGCATCGGAAAGCCCGGCCCCGCAGACCTCCAGCGAGGACGCCCCGGCGGGCGCCGTCGATGCGGAAGGCGTCGGCGTCGCCCCGCGCGACGCCTCCGAGCGCCTGGTCTTCGGTACCTGGGCCACGTTCACAGGTAAGGCCGCCGCAGGCGTGACCTCCACGCTGCCGGCTATCTCGGACGAGGTGGCGCAGCAGATCGCCGAGCGCCTTACCGAGCGCGCCGGGATTGAGGTCACCGCAGGGCAGGTCAAGGAAGCCCAGACCCTCGAGCCGCTCGCTGATCGCGTCCGCGAGGGCCTGGAGACTGAGGTCGAAGGCAACGTGCGCGTGCTGCGCGAGGCCGATGGCCCCGCCGTGTTCATGTTCCACCCGGCCGGCGGCACGACCGTCGTTTATCAGCCGCTCACTCGCCGCCTGCCGGACGACGTCGCCGTCTACGGCATCGAGCGCGTCGAAGGCTCCATCGAGGAGCGCGCCGAGTCGTACCTCGATGACATCATCACGTACGCACGCGGCCGTACGATCGTCCTCGGTGGCTGGTCCTTCGGTGGCGCACTGGCTTACGAGGTAGCCGCGCAGCTGGGCAAGCGCCGCGCCGCCGGCGAGGACGTCCCTGAGGTGGGCTTCATTGCGCTGCTCGATACGACGCAGCCGGCTCACCCGGCTCCGGATACCCTCGAGGAGACCAAGGCCCGCTGGGGTCGCTACGCGGCGTTCGCGAAGAAGACCTACGACCTGGACTTCCCGGTGCCGTACGACCTTATCGAGACCGTCGGCGAGGACGCCGTCATGGCGATGCTCGCGGAGTTCCTCTCCACGACCGATGCCTCTGAGCACGGCCTCGCCGCCGGCGTCCTCGAACATCAGCGTGCGTCCTTCGTGGACAACCAGATTCTGGCGAAGATCGACTTCCAGCGTTGGGCTGAGGTCGACGTCCCCGTCCTGCTCTTCCGCTCTGAGCGCATGCACGACGGCGCCATCGAGCTCGAACCTGCCTACGCGGAGATCGCTCCGGATGGCGGCTGGGGCCAGATTGTGAAGAACCTGGAGATCGTCCAGCTTCCGGGCGACCACCTCGCTGTGCCGGATGAGCCGGCCATCGGCATCGTGGGCAAGCACATGCAGCAGTGGATTGAAGAGAAGCTCTCTTAAATTCTCCGCACTGAGCGCGGCTCGGCTTCGGCTGAGCCGCGTGCGACGTTTTCTCCTCCCACAGGGGGAGTTATCATTGAGGACTGACATGTCGGCGGCTGCCTTCACGGCGACCGCGCGATAAACCAAGACACCGAGGAGTTCATTCGTGACAACCACGGCTGAGAAGCTAGCCGATCTGCGCGCGCGGCTTGAGAAGGCGCAGGATCCCGGATCCGAGCGTTCGCGTCAGCGCCGCGACGAGGCCGGCCGGTCCACGCCGCGCCAGCGCATTAACGCGCTGCTCGACGAGGGCTCTTTCGTGGAAATCGGCGCCCTGGGCAAGACCCCGGGCGACCCGGACGCCATCTACTCGGATGGTGTGGTGACGGGCTACGGGCGCATCTCCGGCCGTCCGGTGTGCATCTACGCGCACGATAAGACGGTCTACGGCGGTTCCGTGGGTGTGACCTTCGGCCAGAAGGTCACTGAGGTCATGGATATGGCCATCAAGATTGGCTGCCCAGTTATCGGTATTCAGGACTCCGGCGGCGCCCGCATTCAGGACGCGGTGACCTCGCTGGCCATGTACTCCGAGATCGCCCGCCGCCAGATGCCTTTGAGCGGCCGCAGCCCGCAGATCTCCATCATGATGGGCAAGTCCGCCGGCGGCGCCGTGTACGCACCCGTGACGACCGACTTCGTCATTGCCGTGGACGGCGAGGCCGAAATGTACGTCACCGGTCCCAATGTCATCCGTGAGGTCACCGGTGAGGACATCACCTCCGCGGACCTGGGCTCCGCGCGCCAGCAGGAGCTCAACGGCAACGTCCAGGCCGTCGTCGGCTCCGAGGAAGAGGCCTTCGACTTCGTCCGCGACCTGCTCGACCACCTGCCGCTCACCTGCTTCGACCCGGCCCCAGAGTTCCCGGCGCCGTCCGACGCGGAGCTTGACGATGCCGCCTTGGACTCGTTCATGCCCGACGACACCAACGCCGGCTATGACATGACCGAGCTGCTTCCGCTGCTGGGCGACGATGAGGACATCATCGAGCTGCAGCCCAACTTCGCGCCGAATATGATTACGGCCTTCGGCCGTATCGACGGTAAGACCGTGGGTTTTGTGGCGAATAACCCGATGTTCAACGCGGGCTGCATCGACGCCGATGCCGCCGATAAGGGCGCGCGCTTCATCCGCATCTGCGATGCGTATAACATCCCGCTCGTCTTCGTCGTCGACACCCCGGGCTACCTGCCGGGCGTGGAGCAGGAGAAGGCCGGTCTTATCCACCGCGGTGCGAAGTTCGCCTTCGCCGTCGTCGAGGCGACCGTCCCGAAGGTTTCGCTCATCGTGCGCAAGGCTTACGGCGGAGCCTATGCCGTCATGGGCTCGAAGAACCTCACTGGTGACATCAACCTGGCGTGGCCGACCGCGCAGATTGCCGTCATGGGTTCCGCCGCTGCCGTCGTCATGATCGCCGGCAAGCAGCTCGCCGCCGCCGAGACCCCGGAGCAGCGCGCCGCGACGAAGAAGATGTTCATGGACTTCTACGACGAGACCATGACCGCGCCCTACGTTGCTGCGGAGCGTGGCTACCTCGATGCCATGGTCAATCCCTCCGAGTCCCGTCTGGCCCTGCGCCGTGCGCTGCGCCAGCTCGCCGACAAGGATGTCCACGACCTGCCGAAGAAGCACACGATTTCGCCGATGTAGCACTTGCTGGTCTCGACGCGATAGACTCAACGAGACATTTTTCAAAAAATAGGAGGCCGGCATTATGCTCAGCAGCGTTCTCGACCTGTCGGGAGACATCATCAACTACATCATCATGGCGGTCAACCAGCTGATTGCCGCGGTTAGCCCGCGCTAGAAGTTGCGACGCGTCTCGCCTCTCTGTATTCCCGGTCCACGGTGTTATCTCGCGGGCCGGGTTTCTCATGTGGTGAGCACACTCGTGGTTCGTTACCTCGTTGCTATCAAACTGTGAAGGTTTTGACAGGTTTAAATCATGCTTATTGCAGAAGATTGTGCCATAATAGAGCCATGCGTTTGAGAGAGGCGCATGAGAGATAGAGAGAACCCCTCCTCCCGAGGGGCGAGCGGCCTGAGAAACCACTCGGAGTCGGGAGATTTGAGAGAGACCATCGGCCCCCAGGAAACTGGGGGCCGATGGTATTTTTCTTCAGCCCCTGATGCCCGTCGTGCTTAACTGGAAACCATGGAACTTTCCGCAGCCCTCGGCCTGGCCACCTCGGCGGGCCTGAACGCCTATATTCCTCTGCTCATCTACGGCGTGCTCGCGCGCTACACCGATTGGGTAAACCTGCCGGAGGGGTGGACGTGGCTTTCGGACCCGATTCTGCTCATCATCATTGGCGTGCTGCTCGCCATCGAGATTGTCGCGGACAAGGTGCCGGCGGTCGACTCGGTCAATGACATTATTCAGACGCTCGTGCGTCCGACCTCGGGCGGGCTTATGTTTGCCTCGGCGTTCGGGGATCAGACGGTGGGTGACTCCAGCGTGTGGTCGGAGCCGAAGACGTGGATTCTGCTCGTCGTTGGCTTTGGCGTTGCGTTGGCCATGCACCTGCTCAAAACGACAACGCGGCCCGTCGTGAACACCACCACCGTGGGCGTGGGTGCCCCGGTGGTCTCCACGGCGGAGGATGTGTTCTCGGCGGGCCTGGCGGCATCGGCAGTCTTTGCGCCAGCGCTGGTGCTCGTGCTGATTGCTATCGTCGTGGCGCCTGCTGCTTGGCTAATCTGGCGTTTCGGCGCATCGCGACGACGCGCCAAGCAAACATCAGAATAAAGCTCATCACGGACGCCACGATGAGGAAGCTGTAGTGGGGCATGCGCCCGTTGACCACGGTCCACAGGATCATGCCGATGATAATGGCGCTGGGCCAGACGATGATGCCCTCGCCGTAGTGGTTGCGGGGCTTGACCAACGTGACAATGCCCCAGCCCACGAGCGCGCCCACGGCCCACGGCCAGAACGCGTCGATGGCGCCCAGGAACGTGAACGGCGGGTGCGCCGCGCGGGCGAAGAGCGCAAAGAGGACGAGGGCAGCGATATCAAGAAGCGGTGCTGTGCGCACTGGAATCCTTTCCATTGAGGGCCTGATAGGTAAGGCCCTGGCGAGCGTAATGCCAGAAGTAGATAACCCAGCCAATGATAGTAACCAGGGCAAAGGAAATCAGGCGGTAGATGAGCGCGGCGGAGGTCGCGCCCACGGCCGTCATGCCCGTGGCCACGAGTGGGCCGATGATGGCGGCCTCGACCGTGCCCAGGCCGCCGGGGGTGACCTGCGCGGAGCCAGCAAGTTTGGCGGTGAGGAAGGCGAGCGCGACGCCCGCCATCGTGGTGGCGTTCTCACCGGCGCGCAGCCACGGCATTTCACCGGTGACGGCCCACACGGCCGCCCACAGCGCGAGCAGGTCGAGCAGGCGATGGACGAGCGAGGCGCCCGAGACAATCCCGAAGGCCCAGCGCGACAGGTGCACCTCGCCCAAGTGGTCGACCTCCGCGCGCAGGCGTGCGAGCTTGGGATGGCCGAGCCACTTCTTGAGGGTCTCAGGGTGCTCCGTGAGCCAGAAGATGCCGCCCGTCGCCGCGGCCATGAGCGTCACGGTGAGGATGAGCGAGCCCAACGCCATATCTGCGTTGAGGAAGAACACACCTGCGATGCCGATGAGCGCGAGCCACATCGTAGAGATCGCGGAGGACAGGAAGAAGAAGTAGCTGCACAAGGCTACCGATGCCCCCCAGCCGCGCTGCACCTGAAAAGTCAGGATTGCAGAGAAGGCGGGCCCGCCCGGCAGCGTCGTGGACCAGGCGTTGGAGGCCATGGAAATCGCGAAGGCCTCCCGCAGCGGAACGTGTACGCCGCCTGCTCCGATGAGTCGGCGCATGACCTCACTCATCGAGGCCACTGCGCCTAGCGCGAAGACGACCACGAGCACCACGGGCAGCAGCTCCGCGTGCCGCAGGCTGCGCAGGCCGTCGCCGATGAAGTCGAGCTGGTCCCTAAAGAACCAGCCCAGCGCCGCAAGCGCGACGAGCGAGACTATCCACGTAATCCACTTGCGGTTCATTCTTTTTCCAAACGTTTCACCAGCTCGCTGAAGGGCACAAGCTCCGAATCGGTGTCCGCGGTGCGGCGGCCGCGGTAGGGGCCTTCCGGTTCCTCCATGCCTGCCGTCTCGGCAGCGGGCGCGGCGGGGGGGGGGGGATCGGCAAGCTGGGCGGGGCCCCCGCGNGCCCATGCGGGTGTAGGCGCGCTGGATAAACCGCGGGGCCCACCAGTTGTCCTCGCGCAGGAGGTGCATGACGGCGGGGACGAGGAGCATGCGCACGACGGTTGCGTCGAGGAAGAGCGCGAAGATCATGCCGAAGGCGATGTACTTCATCATCACGATATCGGAGAAGCCGAAGGCGGCGGCGACGACGATCATGATGAGCGCGGCGGCGGTGATGATGCCGCCGGTGTGCGCGGTGCCCTTGGCGATGGCCTCGTCGGTGGAATCGCCTGCGCGGCGGGCCTCGACCATGCGGGAGACGAGGAAGACCTCGTAATCCGTGGAGAGGCCGTAGACGATGGCGATGATGAGGACGAGGACCGGCGACATGAGCGGGCCCGGCGTGAAGCTGAGCAGGCCCGAGCCCGCGCCGAGGACAAACATGCCGGTGAGAATGCCCAGCGTGGCGCCGGCGGTGAGCACTGTCATGATGACGGCCTTGGCCGGCAGGACGAGCGAGCCGAAGACGAGCGCCATGAGGATGAACGTCGTCGCCACGATGTAGAGAGTCATCCAAGGGAGCTTGTGGATGAGGGCATCGAGGGACTCGACTTCCATGGCGGGTGTGCCGCCGACGTAGAGTTCGACGCCCTCCGGAGCCTCGATGTTTTCGAGCTCGTGGACGATGCGCGTGTAGTCCGCGCGGTCCTGGATGCCGGCGGAGAGCACCGTCGTGCCGTCCACGGTGGAGGTGGACGGCGTCATGGGCTCCGTGAGGCCCTGGAGGCCGCGGACCTGCATGTAGACGTCCACGAGCTGCTGGTTGCTCTCCGCGCCAGTGACGACGAGCTTGACCGGCTCCGTGCGGAAGCCCGGGAACTCCTCGTTGAAGCGGTCCTGCGCGACGCGGGTCTGCTGCGTAGGCGGCAGGTAGGTTTCGTTGATGCCGCCGAAGGTCATGGCGAGCGTGGGCAGCGTGAGCGCGATGAGCAGCCCGGCGATGCCCACGGTGACCCACGTGGCGCGCTTCATTGCGAGCTTGGGCAGCCTGTACCACCAGGAGTCTTCAAGCGTTCTCGCTTTCCGGCTTGTGCGGCGCACGGTCCACTTGTCGATGTTCTTACCGAGAAGGCCGAAGAGCGCGGGCAGCACCGTGACCGAGAGGAGCGCGGCGAGGCCCACGGCGGAAATCGCGCCGTAGGCGACGGACTTGAGGAAGGCCTGCGGGAAGATGAAGAGCCCGGAGAGCGCGAAAGCGACCATGAGGGCGGAGAAAACCACGGTCTGGCCGGCGGTCGCGGTGGTGCGGGCGACGGCGTCCTGGGTCTCGCGGCCGGCGTCGAGCTCCTCGCGGAAGCGGGAGACCATGAACAGGCCGTAGTCGATGGCCAGGCCCAGGCCCAGCAGCGTGACGACGGCCTGGGCAAACGTATTGACCTGGAGGAAGCCCGCGAGCACCGAGAGGATGCCCAGTGAGCCCAGGATGGATAGGCCGCCCACGACGAGCGGCATGAATGCCGCGACGACGGACCCAAAGACCACGAGCAGCAACAGGCCGACCAGCGGCAGGGCGGCCTTCTCGGCGCGCGCAATGTCGTTGGCCATGCCGTCATCGAGCGCGTCCGCGACGGCGGTGGCGCCGGCGACCTGGACGGGCAGCTCCGTGTCGTAGAGGGAGTCCTCGATGGCGCGGTAGTCCTTGAGCGTCTGCTCCCCGTCGCCCTTCAATCCAATGGCGGCGAAGGCGACGTTGCTCTCCGCGTTCTTGAGCTTCGGGTTGCGCGAGTCGAAGTAGCTCGTGACGTGGTCGATCTGGTCCGGGTACTGCTCCTTGAGCCCCTCGATATAGGACTTGGCGGCGTCGAAGTTCTTATCGGGATCGTCAATGAGCAGGATGACGTCGCCGTTGTTATCGCGGCCGAACGTGTCCTGCTCGATCTTTGCGGCAGGCGTGGACGCCGAGTTCGGATCGTCCCAGCCCTCCTGGCTCATCCGGTCGCCCAGTTGGGTGCCGAAGACGCCAAAGAGTACGAGGATGGCCGCCACGATGAGCAATGGCACGACCTTGCGGTGCTTATAGGAAAATAGGCCCCAGGAATAAAACACGCGACCTCCTTATTTAAGCAACGCAGCGAGTGGGCGGAACGGCTGGAGCCACGCGCCGCCCTCCGGCAGGTTGTCCAGGTTGACGCGCGGCAGCGGCTCGCGGAACGAGCCCTCGATGTCCTCGAGATCCACGAACTCGAAATGCGCCACCTCGCCTGCTGCATGCAGCGCCCAGTTGGCGTGTTCGCGGAAGCCGAGCACCGTGACGGCTACGCCCGTGTGGGCGAGTTCGCGCAGGAGCGGCTCGAAGTTCTGGCCGTCCGCGCTCGCGACGACGACGCCGGCGAGCTGGCCCCGGTTGGCCTGGATGTGGTCAATCATGTCCGGGTCGACGTCCGAGTCCTCCGTGAGCTTCGGCTTGGCGAAGACGCCAAAGCCGACGTTGCGGATGGCTTCGACCCAGCTGCGGATGGCATCGGCATTGCCGGGCGTGACGTTGGTGAAGACTCCTGCCTCAGGGTCGGCGCCCACGGCCTGGGCCTGCTCCACGAGCCAGCGGCCGATGACGTCGAAACGCGGCCGGTGCGCGGCATCTGGGCGGTGGCCCAGGATGGCCCCCAGGCCCATGTCCATATTGGGCGCGTCCCACACGAGCAGGTACTTCATTTACTTCTTCTCCCAGAGGTATTCCTTGATCACGTGGTCTGCGTCGAGACCCTTGCCCTCAAACTTCGTAATCACCTGGCGGTCCGTGAGCTGCGGGCACTCCGGCCACGGCCAGTCCTTGTACTCCAACTGGGGCTCGACGTTCACGAGCTCATCGATCCACTCGGCGTAGCCCGCGTGGTCCGTCGCGACGTGGAGCACGCCGCCTTTTTTCAGGCGCGAGGCAAACAGATTGAGCGGGCCCGACTGGATAATGCGCCGCTTGTGGTGGCGCGCCTTGGGCCACGGGTCCGGGAAAAACACGCGAATGCCGTCGAGCGACTCCGGCTCCACCATGCGCATGAGAACCTCCATGCCGTCCCCACGGACCATGCGGATGTTTCCGATGCCCCCGCGCACCACCGCGCCCAGCAGCTTGGCCAAGCCCGGCTTATACAGCTCGACGGCAATGACATTGGTGTCCGCTTCGAGCGGGGCCATTGCGGCCGTCGAGGTACCGGTGCCGGAGCCGATCTCCAGGATGGTCTTGGCACCAGTGCGGCCGAACCACTCGTCGATATCGATGCGCTCGTTGGCGAGCTCGCGCCCTAGGCGCGGCCAGTGCTCGTCGAAGAGCGCCTGCTGGTTATCGGTGAGCGTGCCGCGCCGGAACGTGACGTTGCCTAGGCGCGGGTAGTCGAGCTCGTTGCCGAAGGTGGCGTTGAAGTCGGTCTGCATGGGACCGAACTGGCCGCGCTCACGCTCGGTGAGGGCCTGTTCAGGGTTCTGTGGTGTAGTCATCGCACCCTATTGTTCCTGTTTTTAGGTCAAGGACCAATATTGACAGGCATTGCTGTTTCTCTCGTCCGCCCGCGCGGTTATAACCAGGGCGTCGGCGCGCCGAGACTGCGTGCGTGCTTTGTTGGCATCGGGGGCACTGTTCCCCCGTTTGAGGGTGCAGGAGTGTGGCGCATTTCCCACGGCCCCCAGGGGTGCCCGCGGTTTCAGTTAAGGTGGGGAGCGTGGATATAACCTGTTGGTTTTTATTTAGCCCACAAAAGTGTTTGTAGCGGCTACTCTGTACATGCCAACACCTGATCACCCAAGGAGAAGTGAATGACCGCTCAGATTCGTGGCCTCGTTGGAGAAATTCCGACCCAAAATGAACAGCTCATCTCGTGGATTAGTGAGTCTGTCGAGCTTTTCCAGCCGGAGAGCGTGGTCTTCGTGGACGGCTCCCAGGAAGAGGCTGACCGCCTTGCGGCCGAGCTCGTGGAGAAGGGCACTCTGATTAAGCTCAATGAGGAGAAGCGTCCGAACTCCTTCCTCGCGCGCTCCAACCCGTCTGACGTCGCCCGCGTCGAGTCCCGCACCTTCATCTGCACGGAGAAGGAAGAGGACGCCGGCCCGACCAATAACTGGATGGACCCGACCCAGATGAAGGCCGAGATGACCGAGGCCTTCCGTGGCTCCATGAAGGGCCGCACGATGTACGTCGTGCCGTTCTGCATGGGCCCCATCAACGATCCGGAGCCGAAGCTCGGCGTTCAGCTCACTGACTCCGCCTACGTTGTGCTCTCCATGCGCATCATGACCCGCATGGGCAAGGAAGCCCTGGACAAGATCGGTGCCAACGGCAACTTCGTCCACGCGCTCCACTCCGTGGGTGCCCCGCTCGAGCCGGGCCAGGAAGACTCCGTCTGGCCGTGCAACGAGACCAAGTACATCACCCAGTTTCCGGAGACCAAGGAAATCTGGTCCTACGGTTCCGGCTACGGCGGAAACGCCATCCTCGCCAAGAAGTGCTACGCCCTGCGTATCGCTTCCGTCATGGCGAAGGAAGAGGGCTGGATGGCCGAGCACATGCTTATCCTCAAGCTCACCAACCCGGCTGGCAAGTCCTACCACGTTGCCGCTGCCTTCCCGTCTGCCTGCGGTAAGACCAACCTCGCCATGATCACCCCGACCATCCCGGGCTGGTCCGCACAGGTCGTGGGCGACGACATCGCGTGGCTGCACCTGCGCGAAGACGGCCTGTACGCCGTCAACCCGGAGAACGGTTTCTTCGGCGTCGCGCCGGGCACCTCCTACGACTCCAACCCGATCGCGATGAAGACCATGGAGGCCGGCAACACGCTGTTCACCAACGTTGCGCTCACCGATGACGGCGACGTCTGGTGGGAGGGCATGGGCGGCGACACGCCGGAGCACCTCATCGACTGGCTCGGCAACGAGTGGCGTCCGAACGAGGCGACCAGCAAGGCCGCTCACCCGAACTCTCGTTACTGCGTCCCGATTGCTCAGTGCCCAACCGCGGCTCCGGAGTACGACGACTGGAAGGGCGTCAAGATCGACGCGATCCTCTTCGGCGGCCGCCGCGCGAAGACCGTTCCGCTCGTCACCCAGGCTTTCGACTGGAACCACGGCACCATGATCGGCTCTCTGCTTTCCTCCGGCCAGACCGCTGCCGCGGCCGAGGCCAAGGTTGGCTCCCTGCGCCACGACCCGATGGCTATGCTGCCGTTCATCGGCTACAACGTCGGTGACTACCTGCAGCACTGGATCGACATGGGCAAGGAAGGCGGCGACCGCATGCCGTCCATCTTCCTGGTCAACTGGTTCCGCCGCGGCGACGACGGCCGCTTCCTGTGGCCGGGCTTCGGCGAGAACTCCCGCGTCCTCAAGTGGATCGTCGACCGTATCGACGGCAAGGTTGAGGCCACCGAGACCGTCGTGGGCCACACCGCCCGCCCGGAGGACATCGACCTCGCTGGCACGAACGTCCACATGGCCGACGTCAAGGAAGCTCTTGCCGTGAACCCGGCTGACTGGGCCGCCGACATCGAGGACAACGAGGCCTACCTCAAGTTCCTCGGCGACCGCGTCCCGGCTGAGGTTCACGAGCAGTTCGAGGCTCTGAAGAAGCGTCTCGCTGACGCAGGCGTTTAAAAAACGACTGCAGCGCCGCCCACCCGGGCGGCGCTTTCTTTTTCTTGGACGAACCTCAGGGCCTTCGTCGCCGACGCGCGCGGCCGAGCGGTCACGCCCGCAGCACGAGCACCAGATTCGACGTCAAGAACTCGCGCAGCACCGGCACGCGCACGACCCACCACGCCCACCACGGGTGGTAGCGCGGAAAGGCACACCACGACCGGCCGCTCGAGCGAGCCCAGGACAAGCCTTCCCGCGCCGACACGGCGAAGAGCGACTCACCAAACACGTTCTTCGGCGCGTGGCCGTGCACTCGCGTGTAGCGGTCGCGCGCGAACGCGCCGCCCACATAGTGCTGCCACAGCCCGGTCTCGTGCCCGCCGAAGGGCCCGAGCCAGACCGTGTAGCTAATAATCACCAGGCCTCCGGGCTTGGTCACCCGCAGCATCTCGCGCGCCATGTCCCACGGCCGCGGCGTGTGCTCGACAACGTTGGACGAGTACGTCACGTCGAAGGCGCCGTCTGCGAAGGGCAGGTCAGCGCCGTCCCCGCGCACCGCATTCGCCACACGGATGCCGGCCGCAGACATCTCCGAGTGCGAAGGCTCCACGCCGAAGTAGGACGCCCCGCGCGCCGCGAACGCCGAGGCGAAGTAACCCGGCCCGCCGCCCACGTCGAGCACGCGGCCCATCGGCACGCCATGGTCCGCGCAGAGTGCCGCGACCAAAGAAGCGGTGTCGTCAGCTAACCCGCCGTAAAAAAGAGACGGCGCCGTTTGCTCAAAGCGGAACGAGCGCAGCAGCCGCCACGAGCGGCGCAAGGTGGCCAAGGCACGGGTTTTCTTCATAACCCATTAGGCTAGTAGCTCGACATGAGAATTCTTTTACTGTGCTGGCGCGACTCCACCCACCCGCAGGGCGGGGGCTCGGAACGCTACTTGGAGCGCGTGGGCGAGTACCTCGCCGCGCACGGTCACGAGGTTATTTTCCGCACCTCGAAGCACATGAACGGCGCCCGCCGCGAGAAGCGCGACGGCGTGACGTACTCCCGCGCAGGCGGCAAGTTCACCGTCTACCCGTACGCGCTCTTGGCGCTCGCCACGGGGCGGTTCGGCAAGCTTGGCGCTGTCATTGACACTCAGAACGGCATCCCATTCTTCGCCCGCCTGGCCACGCGAAAGCCAGTCGTCCTGCTCACGCACCACTGCCACAAGGCGCAGTGGCCCGTCGCCGGCCCCTTCCTGTCTCGTCTCGGCTGGTTCCTCGAGTCCAAGGTCGCGCCCCGCGTCTACCGCGGCGTGCCCTATGTCACCGTCTCGCGCGGCTCCGCGGCGGACTTGGAGAAGCTCGGCGTCACGGGCATCGAGATCATCGAAAACGGCGTCGACCCTATCCCGGCCCACGTCCCGCGCCTCGAGCGTGAGGCCGGTCTGCACCTTGTTACGCTCTCGCGCCTCGTCCCGCACAAGCAGATCGAGCACGCCATCGACACGGTCGCGGCCGTGCCGGGCTCGGTCCTCGACATCATTGGTAGCGGCTGGTGGGAGGCTCAGCTGCGTGAGTACGTCGAGAAGCACGACCTCACTGACCGCGTGCGCTTCCGCGGCCAGGTCACCGAGGACTACAAGCACGCGCTGCTCGACCGCGCCGATATCCACCTCATGCCCTCCCGCATGGAGGGCTGGGGCCTCGCCGTCATGGAGGCCGCCCAGCATGGCGTGCCCACCATCGGCTACCGCTTTGGTCTGCGCGACTCCGTCCGCGACGGCGAGACCGGCGTGCTCGTCGAGACCCTGCCCGAGCTCATCGCCGCCACCCGCCAGCTTTCCGATGCCCCCTCCCGCCGCGCCGCACTCGGCACCGCCGCCCGCGACTTCGCGGCCGGTTTCTCCTGGGAGTCGACCGGCCGCCGCTTCGAAGAACTTCTGTCTTCGCTGTAAAACGGCATGCCGAAGTGCCCGCCCTTCGGGCGGGTTATCTGGTTTTAGTTGCAGGGCACGTCGGGTCCGAATTCGCGGCGTTTGTAGATTCGCCCGTCTGAGCCTTTGTAGTAGACGTCGCCGTCTCTCTTTTTCATGTTGTGGTATTCGCACAGCATGAGGATGTTGTCTAGGTTTGTCTCCCCGCCTTTCGCCCAGGCTTTCAAATGGTCGGCCTGGCACATCGAGAACGGAATCTTACAGTCCGGGTCCATACACGTGTGCTGGACCGCCGCTATCATGTCGCGTTGGGCTTGGGTGAAGTAGCGTTTGAGGCGGTATTGCTTCATCGGTTCGTTGCGCGCGTTGACAATCGTCGCTAGTCCCACCCCGGCGAGGAGTTCTTCCATGAGCTCTGCTCCGGTGCGCCACGTGCCGTCGGTGGCGCGCACGAGGATGTCCTCGCCGTCGCCGCGCAGAATCATCTCCAAGTCGTGGAGGTTGACGAGGATGTGGATCATGCGTCGCGGCGCGGTGAGCTGCGTGCGGTTTTCTACGTGCTTCTTCAAGCCCTCGTAGAGGCCATCGTAGTTGCCGGGTTCCACGCCGGGCAGCCCGTGGATGTAGTCCATAAGCCACGCTTCGGTGGAGCGGATGACCAGTCGGTTGCGCCCGTCCTGGGAGACGCCGACGGTGGCCTCGTCTTTGGTTTCGGGTGGGGTGGTGTGCTGCGCTGCGACCTTGTCTAGGTCTTGTTCGCGGGTGCCGCACAACAACACGCGGAGGTCGTTGGGGTTGTCGCCTTTCTTGGAAAGCCGGTCGATTTTGGCCAGGACCCGGATGCCGTGGCCGAGGCGGCGGGCAGCGTCGCGGGCTTCGCCGATGCGTGGATGGGAGTCCAATGGTAAGGACGCGTTCGAGACCGCGTACCGGGCTTCGCCGATGCGTGGATGGGAGGCTTCCCAAAAGGTGCGCACGAGAGGCATGTAGAAGTCGGCGTCGGCGGTCGATAGGCCAGCGTCCCAGTAGTCGGTGCGGCGCCAGCCTGTAAGTTCGCGCAAGGAGTCGACGTTTTCTTCCTTGAGCCGAGAGACGAAAGTGGTCATGGCTTTGAAGCTATAAAAACCTGTCAAGGCCTGCAACGATGAGCGTGCAAATCTGTGGATAACTCGGCTTTTGCACAACCCAGTGGGCAACCATGAGCGCCTAGCCTGTGGATTACTCGGCAGAGGCGCGCCGGAAGGCGGCGACGAGGAGCACCGCGAGCGGCAGGAGCAGCCACGCGACGGTGNCCGGAGTCGCGGAGGATGCCGGCGCCGGGGAAGGCGTCGATGACGCTCGCGAGTACGTCCGGCAGCAGCCAACACGCAATCGCCCCGCCCAGGCCCGCCGCGCCGAGCGCGAGCAGCGGCCACGATACGCGGCGCAGGCCCACGAGGACGCAGGCAAGCACTCCAAACCCGAAGACTGCGAAGCCCGCCTGGCGCGAAGCCGGGAGCGCGTCCGCGTTCCATAGACCGCCGAGCTGCAGCAGGGAGCCCAACGTCCCGGTGCCAGCCTCGGCGCGGGGGGCGAAGGCGGCGACGGAGGAGGGGGCATCGGAAAGCGGGGCGGGGTGGAGGGAGTCGATGAGCCCGGGCACGAGCCACGGGATGCAGACCGCGAGGCCCAGGCCCGCGGNCCGGGTCCGCCGCTGCCAGCGCCACGAGCGCCAGGAGCGGAACGGGAACCCGTGCCGCGTGTGCGAAGTGACCGCGGCGCGGGCGAGCGAGGAGGAGCAGGCAACCCGCCACCGTGAGCAGTGCGAGGCAGCCGCCGCCCAGCAGTGTGAGACGGTAAGCGCGCTCCCCGGCGAACTCCAGCCGGAACTCGCCCGCCGCGCCTGCCGGGATGACGAAGGCCTGGGACGCGGCGTCGACCTCGCGGGGCTCGAGTTTCGTGTCGCCGAGGTAGCCGCGCAGGCCCTGATTGAAGGCGCGCNCCAACGACCATTGGCCCTGGAGGAGGCGCTCGACAGTGAAGGGATTGATGACGGCGAGGAACATCGCGGGTGCCGGTGAACTCCGCGCTAGCAGCCATGCGCCCCAGGCGGCGGCCGCGGCGGCGGAGATGACGAGCGCGCGCAGCAGGAATGGTGCAGGCAGGAGCGTGGAGAAGAGGGCGAAGACGCCGTCCTGGGGAGCGGCGCGCGCGGCGAGGTCGCCAGCGCCGAAGTTGGCTGGGGTGAGCCCGAAGGTCTCGGGCACGGCCATGTCGCGCCAGAGGAACTCGGAGCCGGGCAGGAGGAACGGCCAGGTCACCGCGAGCACGAGCGCGGTGCCCCAGAGGACGGGCCAGGCGCGCCTAAACATGGTCGCGGCGGCGCAGGTACGTGAGCCCCGCGGCGGCGAGGAGCACGACAGCGAGCCCCTTGCCCACCCAGCTCACCAAGCCCATGGCCTTGTGGAGGCGAACCGTGGGGCGCGCGAGCTCAAGCGCGGAGTCCTGCGTGGCCTGGTCCCAGTGCAGATCGCCCACGAAGACGGCGCGGCGCTCGGGCGGGATCGAGGTATCGCGCGCCTGCTTGGCGTCCGTGGCCCAGACGAAGGAAAAATTTTCGTCTACGTCGAGGATGGTGCCCGTGGCCGGGTCGACGGTGACGGTGCGATCGACCGAATAGAACGAGTCGAGGACCACGGCGGTGTCCTTCTTCAGACCGAAGTGGGCGAGTTCCTCGTCCGTGTAGAAGTCCTCGGCGCGGCCGCGGCGACGCAGATCGTCCGGGGTGAACGTGGGATCATTTTCGGTCGCGTACTCGGCCGTGCGCGCGAGGATGTCTTGGGCCGGTAGGGCGTCGATGTGCTGGTGGAACTCGTAGACGTCGATTCCGCCGCGCTTGGACTTCCCCGTGTAGTCGATGGGTACGGCCTCTTGCGCGATGAAGTCGAAGTACGGGTAGGAACGCTGCTCCGTGTCGGCGGGGAAGAACGCGGTGAGCCCCTCCATGTCGCCGTTGTCGATGGACGCGCCGAGGTTGAGCTGCCGCACCGCGAAGGACTGGTGGCTCGCGAGACCCGCCTCCGGATAGGCGGATTCGCGGTTGAGCGTGAGCGAGGCGGACAGATGCGCGGATCGGTCTTCCGGCTGGCCCTCGGGCATGCGGTAGAAATCCTTGGTGGCGTCGAGCTGGACCAGCGCATCATCCTCCTCGTTCGGCGAGGTGATGTAGGTGTTGTCCATGCGCACCGTGGTCGCACCGGTTTCCACGAGGACCGCGGCTGGTTCAGTGACGGCGTGGAATTCCACGTCGTCGGCGAGCCGGATGGAGCGTCCCACCACGAGCGAGGGCACGAGCACGCCCGCGAGCAGCGCGAGGATCGCGGCGATAACGAGCCACGGCAAGGGCGAGCGGGCCATAAAGGGACATCCTTTGGTGCTAAGTTGGGCAGACGATGGCCAATACCTTACCGCAGCACGTACCCGCGTTAGACGGCCTGCGCGCGGTCGCGGCGCTGGGCGTGCTCGTCACGCACGTGAGCTTCCAGACCGCCACGGGCTGGGCCTGGGCCGAGCGGCTCGACTACTTCGTGGCGGTCTTCTTCGCGCTGTCTGCCTTCGTGCTGTGGCGCCGCCGCGACGCGCACTCGCCGGCGGGCTATTACCTCGCGCGCTTTCGCCGCGTTATGCCTGCGTATTGGGCTTGCGTAGCTGTGGTGTTCCTCGCGTTGCCCGGCGCGTCCTTCTCCGTGGTGCAGGTCCTGTCCACGCTCACCGCGACCCAGATTTACGTTCCGGACGGTCTGGCCTCCGGCGTGACTCAGCTGTGGTCGCTGTGCGTGGAGTTCGCGTTCTATCTCGTGCTGCCGTGGCTGCCTTCTTTCCGGTCGTTGCGCGCACGCCTGATCGCCCTCGGCTCCGTCGCAGCACTCAGCCTCGGCTGGGCGTGGGTTGCAGCCCCCATTGAGGACTTCACCGGCGTCAACGCGCAGATTTGGCCGCCCGCGTACGCCGCGTGGTTCGCCGTGGGCATGACCGCCGCGGAGCTCGAAGGCC
>NZ_LT596207.1:251038-252591 GCF_900092335.1 Corynebacterium phoceense | reverse complement strand
GACCTTCGCCCGGGTGCGCAGCTCGTGCGTGCCCGCGGCCAGGGGGACGGTCGCGCCGGGCTCGTAGGTCTCGCCGTCGATGTCCACGGGGCGGTCTGCGTCGAGCTTCAGCGACATGTCCCGCGGGGCGGTGAACTCGCGAATGAGGACGCCGGTGTCCACGATGGCGCGCTGGAAGAGGAAGGCGCGCGCCTTCGGCGAGCTATCCGGCACAACGACGGTCCGGGTGATCTCATGCCCCTCGACCTGCGCGTTGGCGAGACCCACACGCTCGTGGAGCTCGACCCGCACCGCGCTCGCGGCCCCGCCGGGAATGCGGACCTCGGTGGGTTCTTCGCCGAGATCGACGTTCACGGAGGCGTCGCCGTTGCGGACCGTTACGGTCGTCTCCGCCGTCGCGGTGAGCGTGAGCGTCGAGCGCGCCGGGAACTCGCCTTCGAGTTCCAGCCAGCCCGTATCTCCAGGTGCGGGCCACCAGGCGGTGGAATCCTCCCCGTCTACCGCCGCGGTCACCGAGTGCGCCGGACGCGCTCCGCCCAGGGCATTCGCGTCCGCGGCAGAGCTCGACGCGCGCACGTGGCCGCCACGTTCCTCTACCGCCACAATCGGGCCCGCCGAGGGATAGTCGCGCTCCACGTTGTGCGAGCGCGTCGGCTCGTCTGCGGGCAGCGGCGCGGAGACCGGCCCGTCGAGCGTGCCGAAGTTTCGGTCCACGAGCAACGGCGTATCTGTGACGACGTCCGCGTCTGCGTCCACCAAGGAGTACGGCCCGCCAGGTAGGAAGGCGAGGGACTCGCCGCCGCCGGCCACGCGTACCGGGTCGGTGGAGCCGAGCAGCATGTCCGGCCGTTCGTTGAGGAGGATGACGTCCACGTCGCCGAAGGAGTGGACCTCGCCCGGGACGTCCTTGAGCGCGCCGTGCTTCTCCACGCCATTGCGGACGACGAGCGCGCCGATGCCCAGGCGCGTAAGCCCCGAGGCGTCGCCCGCCTGGAGCGCGGCCATGACGCCGTCGAGCCCGCGGATGGCCTCGGGCGGCACGAGCGGAATCGCGTCGAGCAAGGCCCACGGCACGTCGAGCAGCGGCTGGAGCGGGTCGGCGCGCGGCCAAACCCAGGCCTCGCGCGCGAAAGAACGCTCGGGGAAAAAGAGGGTGCGCGTGCCCTGTGCATGGGCATTGAGGAAGTCCGCCGCGTCCTGCCAGTACTGCGGCACCGCCTCGTACGCCCCGCGCGGCAAGAGCCGGCCCGTGAACGCCGGGCTTGCCGATGCCCCCACCACCAGCGCCACGGCCACCAGCGCCGTCGCGCGTTGCCCAGAGTTGCGCTGGCGGCTTAGCGCCGCCCAGGCAAAGCCGATGCCGAGCGCGAGCGGCAGGCGCACGAGCGGATCGAATTTGTGGACGTTGCGCAGCGCCGCGCCGGAGCCGTCGAGGAAATCGAGGTAGCCCGCGTAGTGGCAGCCGAGGACCGCGACGCCCACAAGGAGCATCGCGGTCCACACACGCGGGGCCTTGGTGAGTCCCGCCAGGCCCACCGCGGCGACGAGCGCCG
>NZ_LT596207.1:162474-250564 GCF_900092335.1 Corynebacterium phoceense | reverse complement strand
ACCAGCGCCACGGCCACCAGCGCCGTCGCGCGTTGCCCAGAGTTGCGCTGGCGGCTTAGCGCCGCCCAGGCAAAGCCGATGCCGAGCGCGAGCGGCAGGCGCACGAGCGGATCGAATTTGTGGACGTTGCGCAGCGCCGCGCCGGAGCCGTCGAGGAAATCGAGGTAGCCCGCGTAGTGGCAGCCGAGGACCGCGACGCCCACAAGGAGCATCGCGGTCCACACACGCGGGGCCTTGGTGAGTCCCGCCAGGCCCACCGCGGCGACGAGCGCCGTGACGAGAACGAAGAAAGGCTCGGTGGCCAGCAACGTGCCGGCGAGGCGTTCATTGTCGACGAAGGGCGACCAGCTCGTGGTGCCCCGCAGGATCTCCGCGAGGTTGAGCCAGCGCGTCGTGACGAACGAAGACTCGATGTAGTCCGTAAACGGCGGCGCGTAGCGGCCCAGGATGAGAAGCGGACCGATCCACCACACGCTCACCAGCGCGCAGCCGGCGAGCCACGGCAGCAGCGCCCGGCGGTGATAGACAAGCGCCACAAGGGCGGCCGGGACGCAGGCCGCGAGCGTCGCCGTCNCTGCGCGACCCAGTCGGGGAGGGCATCGGAAAGCGCGAAGAACGCGCCTTGGGGAAAGAGGTAGCCGTAGGCCTGGTTTTGGAGCTGGCCCAGGGTGAAGGAGTCCGTCCACGCGTGCGCGGCGCCGGCGAGGAAGCCGGCGGGATCGACGGCGAGATCGTGCTTCGTATCGGCCGCGACGCGGCCCCACGGCTGCGTGAAGGCGAGGAGGGCGGCGAAAAGCCACCCGGCCGCATGCGCCGCCCAGGGGCGCGCGAAAAGCTGGGCCAAGCTAGTTGCGGGAGCCGTATTCCGGGCCGCCGAGCAAAGCATCATCCGCAGAGACCGCCGCCGAGGACGGGACGGTGTCTTGTCCGCTGAACTGGGCAATGCCCACGATGGCGACGACGCCGAGCGCGATGCCGACCACCGCGGAGCCCACGGCCGGGCCGAGGGTGCGCTTTGTCATGGAGTCGGATTCAAGTGCCATAAGTCCACATCCTAGCAGCCTGCTCACGCAGGTCCGCCGATTATTCGGCGGTGTCGGTGTAGTTCGCGTCGTTCGGGTCGTCCGGCTCCGGCGGGACAACGAGGACGGGACGGCCCGCGGTGCGCACGAGCTGGTCCGCGGTCGACGCGTTCCACCACGCCTTAAAGCCGGTGAGCGCGCGGGTGCCGGTGACGATGACGTCGACGTCGAGCTCCTCGGCGGCATCGGCAAGCGCCTCCGCGGTGGTGGTGACGACCTCGACGAGGTGCGCGCGGCCCGCCAGGCCGAGCTTCTCCGCGACGGCGACGCCCTTGCGGCACACGGCCATGGCCTCCTCGTAGGCTGGGTCTTCTTCCTGCGCCGCGTCATCGAGCGCATACGTGGACTGGTGCAAGCCCGTGCGGCCCAGGGCGCGGGCTGCCTGGCGCGCGGCGGGCTCCCACGCGGTGAGGATCTCCACGATGCCCGGGCGCAGCAGCTGTGCCGCATACTCGATGGCGCGGTCCGCCCGCTCGGAGCCGTCGTACGCAATCAACATGGTTTGACCGTTCATGGTCCCCCAGCCTAGCGCCCCACGCGCGCCAAGAAGGACCTTATGCATGCGAGATTTTCACTCATACGCCATACTGAGAAAATAATGAAGAAAATTCTCGCGCTCGCCGTCGTCGCGTCCGCGGCGGCGCTCGCAGCCTGCGACCCGCCAGGCGAAAAGCCCTCGCCCGCCTCCCTCGAGTCCGTGAGTGCGGGAGTTCTGGCGAGCCCGTCACCGGCGCCGACGTCCGCGCCTTCTTCTGCCGCCCCGTCCGACCCGGCGCCAGCGGCTCCGGACGTTCCCGCTGCGAACCCGCTCGTCCCACCGGAGCAGCGCCGCGCGGCGGCGGCCTCACTGCTCATGCCTGCCGTGGTCAACTACGACGACGCGCTGGCTAAGCTGCAGGCCGGTGTGGGCGGCATCTTTATCGTGAGCTGGGCTGACCCGGGGCTGCTCACGCAGCCAGGCCGTGACCTGCACGCGCTGCGGGAGGCTGTGGGCCGTGACTTTGAGATCTCCATCGACTTCGAGGGCGGCCGCGTTCAGCGCTTCTCGGAGGTTCTCGGGTCCTACCCGTCGGCGCAGCAGATGGCGCAAGGCACACCCGAACAGGTCGAGGGCACCGCGTTCCAGATTGGCCAGACGCTCGCTGCGTACGGCATCACGCTGGACTTCGCTCCCGTGCTCGACGTGGGCGGCGCGGATCTCGACGTGGTAGGTGACCGTGCGTATTCCACGCACCCCGTGCGCGCCGGCGAGTACGGCGCCGCGTTCGCGCGCGGCCTAGAAAACGCAGGCGTCGATGCCGTGTTTAAGCATTTTCCGGGCCACGGCCGCGCCTCCGGAGACACGCACCTGGGAGCTGCGGTGACGCCGCCGCTGCCGGAGATGGAGGCCTTTGACATCGTGCCGTGGGACGGCGCGCTGCCCGGCGAACCGCGCGCGGATGCGATGGTCGGACACATGGTCGTGCCGGGGCTGGGCAATGGCGTCACGCCGTCGAGTCTCAACCCCGCGGCGTATGAACTGCTGCGCACCCGCGAGCACTTTGGCGGCCGGATTTTCACCGATGACCTCACTGGTATGGCGGCGATTACCAGCCGGTATACCCCAGAGCAGGCCATCGTCACGGCGCTCGCCTCGGGCGCGGATGTGGCACTGTGGTCGACGGCCACGGATATCAACTTCATCATCGACCAGGTGGTCGGTGCGGTGGAGGTCGGTATCATTCCTGAGCAGCGCTTCGCGGATGCCGTCGCACATTCTGCGGCTGGACTCGCCCCGCGCTAACGTTTTCGCGCTTCAAACGATAACCTTAAGTGTTGTGAAGAAAGCAGTAGGAAAGCGCAAGTCTCAAGGGCTCATCATCACCCTCGCGGTGGTGCTGGGGTTTTTGGTGCTCGCCGGGGTCGCATACGCCCTCGATATCGCCCAGAACCAGGGTAAAGTTCCGCGCGCGACGAGCGTGGGCGGCGTCGACATCTCGTCCATGGAGCGCACTGCCGCGGTGGACAAGCTCCAGAAGGAGCTCGGCGGCATCGAGAATCAGGTCGTTACCGTGCGCGCGGGGGAGAAGCACAGCGAACTGCTGCCGTCTGCCTCCGGCCTCGCTATGAACTTCCAGAAAGCCGTGGACGGCATTCCTGACGCCTCGCTCAATCCGTTGACGCGCGTCGCGTCCTTCTTTATGGACCCGCGCGAGCAGCCCGTCGCCGTGGACGTCGATGACGCCGCGCTGAACAAGGAGCTCGAGCGTGTCAAGGGCGAGCTGTCCATCGCTCCCGTCGACGGCGCCTTGGCCATCGAGAACGCAGACTTCAAGGTCACAGACCCCAAGCTCGGCCAGACGGTCGACCCCGCTCAGCTTTCCGATGCCGTCCAAGCCGACTGGCTCGACCCCGCCGGCGTCGAGGTGGAACCGCAGGTCGTCGAACCCGNGTCGAACCCGCCATCAATGACCAGGTCATCGAGGACATGCAAAAGGGCGAGGCGAAGACCGCGCTCGATAAGTACCTCGTGGTCAAGGGTGACAAGGACGTCACGGCGACGCTCGACCGTGGCGCCATCGCGCAGTTCGTCTCGATTTCCTCAAAGGACGGAAAGCTCGTTCTCAATATCGACGACGCGAAGGCGCAGGAGCTGCTTGCTGCGCAGCTTGCGGATTCCGAGGTCCCCGGCGAGAACGCCAAAGTGAGCTTCGCCGGCGGCGGCAAGTCCGTCACGCCGTCCCAGGACGGCAACGTCGTCAACTGGGAAGAGACCATGAAAGACTTCGACTCCCGCGTGCGCAGCGACGACAAACGTGAGTGGGAGGCGGCGTACAAGCTGGAGCCGGCCACGTTCACCACGGAAGAAGCCGAGGCCTCGACCTTCGACCAGGTCGTGAGCGAGTTCTCCACCGGCGGCTTCTCTGGCCCCTCGGGCGAGAACATCCGACTCGTCGCGCAGACCGTCAACGGCGCCGTGGTCAACCCGGACGAGACCTTCTCGCTCAACGGCTACACCGGTCCGCGCGGCACGGCGCAGGGGTACGTCGAGTCCGGCATCATCATCAACGGCCACTCAGGCACGGCCGTGGGCGGCGGCATCTCGCAGTTCGCGACGACGCTCTACAACGCGTCCTACTTCGCGGGCATGGAAGACGTCGCGCACACCGCGCACTCCTACTACATCTCCCGTTACCCGGCCGGCCGCGAGGCCACCGTCTACGAGGGCGCCATTGACCTGCAGTTCAAGAACACCTCGGACCACCCGGTGCGCATCGACACCTCCTTCGGTGGCGGCCAGATCACCGTCCGCTTCATGGGCGTGAAGACCGTCAACGTCGAGTCCGTGAACAACGGCCGCTGGGCCACGACTCAGCCCACTAGGATGACCGTCACCGATGACTGCTCGCCGTCCTCCGGCGCGCCGGGCTTTACCACCTCGGATACGCGCGTGATCAAGGACCTCTCCGGCAAGGAAATCTCCCGGGAGACCACCACCACGGTCTATGACCCGCAGCCTATCGTTACCTGCGGTTAAGCCACGACCCGGCCGATGCACACCGCGGTGAAGGACCCCGCGGACGTCGATCAGCTGGCCCAGCACCCAGTGAAGTTTGGTCGCGTCGCCGGCATCTTCGCAGCCCACCGCGGCACGCTGCTTGTGGTGGTAGCGCTCATCATTGCGACTTCTGGGCTGACCGTGGTGCAGCCTTTCTTGGTGCGCCGCACCGTGGACGAGGCCATTCCTGAGCACGACACCACGCTGCTTCTGTGGCTGGTGGGCGGCATGCTGGCCATCACCGTGGTCTCTCAGGCCATCGGCGTTATCCAGTCCTTTTTATCCGCGCGGGTGGGGCACACCATCATGCACGAGCTGCGCACGCAGGTCTTTGCTAACCTGCAGCGCCAGTCGCTGCAGTTCTTTACCAATAACCGCGGCGGCGAAATCCAGTCCCGCTTGACTAACGACATCGCGGCCATGCGCGGCATGGTGACCACCACGGCGACCTCTGTGGCCAGCAATCTCACCATGACGGTGGCCACGCTGGTGGCGATGGTCGCGCTCTCACCCACGCTCTCACTGTTGTCCCCTGGTGGTGCTGCCGCCCGCCGTGTGGCTCACCCGCCGCGCCGCCGTTCTGCGTTGCAGCCTCATGGAGAACAACAGCCGCGCGCAGGCGACGTTGCAGCAGACCATTTCGGAAAACCTATCCGTGTCCGGCATGCGCCTGGCGGCAACGCTGGGCGCGCAGGAACGCGTCTATGACGGGTTTGAGAAGACCTCGCGCTCCCTGATCCGCCTGGAGCTCGAATCGCAGCTGGCCGGGCTCTGGCGCATGGCGCTGACCCAAATCATCTTCGGCGTGATGCCGGCGCTGATTTACCTGGTGGCTGGCCTGCGCCCGGGGATTACGATTGGCACGCTCATCGCCTTTTCCACCCTGCAGACTCAGATATTCCGCCCCATCACTGACCTGCTCAACGTGGGCGCGCAGTGGGTGGCGTCGATGGCGCTGTTCAGCCGCATCTTCGAGTACCTGGACCTGGAGCCCGAACTCACGGAAGCCACCGAGCCCGCGCAGCTTGCCGACGCCTCCCTCACCCTCCAGCACGTTTCCTACCGCTACCCAGGCACCGACACCGACGCGCTTTCCGACGTCTCCCTCACCATCCCCGCCCATACCACCACCGCCCTGGTTGGGCATACCGGTTCCGGCAAGTCCACGGTGGCCGCGCTTCTGGCGCGCTTGGCCGATCCGACTGAAGGCTCCGTCACCTTGGGCGGTGTCGACCTGCGTGATGTACCGGCGGAGCAGCGCGCTGAGGTCATCGGCGTGGTTTCCCAGGAAACCTACCTGATTCACGGCACGGTGCGGGAGAACCTCCTCTTTGCGCAG
This sequence comes from Corynebacterium phoceense, assembly GCF_900092335.1. Classification (GTDB taxonomy): domain Bacteria; phylum Actinomycetota; class Actinomycetes; order Mycobacteriales; family Mycobacteriaceae; genus Corynebacterium; species Corynebacterium phoceense. The sequence goes on along the minus strand of NZ_LT596207.1, from coordinate 244,605 downwards.
CCGGGTGCTAGCGAGGGAGAGATGTGGGCGGCGCTGCATGCCGCGCGCGTGGACGAGGTCATCGCCGCGCTTCCAGAAGGCTTGGACACAGTGGTGGGCTCGCGCGGCTACCGTTTCTCCGGCGGTGAGCAACAGCGCCTCTCGCTGGCCCGCACACTGCTGCGCCGCCCGCGGGTGCTCATCCTGGATGAGGCCACCTCGGCCCTTGACAACGAAACCGAACGCGCCATCCAGGAAACAGTCATTGGCGCGGACGCTACCCGCCTGGTTATTGCGCACCGCCTGTCCACCATCCGCGATGCCGACCAGGTCGTTGTCCTTGACGCCGGCCGCGTGGTCGAGCGCGGCACCCACGCTGAGCTGCTCGCTCGTGGTGGTGCCTACGCGGCGCTGCTTCGTGCTGCGTCCGCGGCTGACGCTTCGTAGAGGGCTGCTCCAGAGAATCTTAACGCTATTAACTTTCAGTCATGTGGCTTGTTGAAAGCTGAGTATCTGAATGGTTTTGGAATACCCCTGGGCCTTCTTGGTGATACTTCCTTTTGTCGGGCTGCTGAAGGCTCTGGATTATCTGCTGATATTGGCAGTATTAATGGTTGTTTTACTGCCGCAGGAGGGTACTCTCCGGAAAACCATTCCTCTGTGTGATGGTCGCTTGCTATGTGACGGGTGTAAAATCGAATAGGTTTACCCCCTCCAAGGGGTAATGAGTTCAATTTCACACAAAACTATATGACTTTTCAAAAACGGTTGTTGACCTGCGAAAAAGGTTTTCATGCTAGCGTGGATGAAGCGGAGCCTTGAGCGATCTGGCTGAATCTCCGGGGGGGAGCTTTGGTCGGGGGCTTTGCCTCAGGTGCTGGGTGTAGGATCTAGTTATGTAATCCACAGGCCATCGTTAGTTAAGGCTAGGGCCTGCGCAGGCGTTTCCACCTGAAAACTGCTCTCGGCAGGCGAAAGAATCTTAGCAACGGGTCAGGTCATGGTGCGTGAACCGTGGGGAATGGATTGCACACAGCTAATGAGACGTGGTATCTCATTTCAGAACTCGTGTAAAGGACCAGTTTCCGTGAACAAGATCTCTCGTACCGCTCGTTCAGTTGCCTTCGCTGCTATCGCCGGACTCGCTTTGGGCGTTTCCGCTCCGGGTGCACTGGCCCAGGAGAACCCTGGCGCTGAGCAGGGGGCCGTGAACAAGGCAAACATCGATTTCACTAAGAAGGGCTCGATCACCCTCTACAAGAAGAAGGGCGCCGAAACCGCTAATCGGGCCACTGGTAAGGAAATGGCGGGCGTCCCGGGTGAGGCACTGTCTGGTGTGACCTACAAGATCACCAAGCTTAATTACGACCTGCAGAACGGTGATTGGGCGACGTTCCCGAAGACCGCTGCCGATGCCAAGGGCCACGAGACCGACACGACTGTTGAGGGGATCACTGGTGACGACGGCAAGGTGGCCTTCGAAAACTTGGACTTGGGTATCTACTTGGTAGAAGAGACGAAGGCTCCGGCCGGCATCGTTGCTGGCGCTCCGTTCATCGTGTCGGTGCCGATGGTCAATGAGGCTTCCGATGCGTGGAACTACGATGTCGTGGCCTACCCAAAGAACACCGAGACCAAGACCGAGAAGACCGTCAAGGACGCCGACAAGCACATCCAGGACGCATACACCTACACTATTAACGCCGACGCTCCGACTTTCGGCACAGATAAGACTCTGAAGAAGTTTGTCTTCTCTGACCAACTGGATGCTCGCTTGGAGTTCGACGAGGTTACTGAAGTTAAGGCCGGCGATGTCGTTCTGACAGAGGGCGACTACACCATCGACGCACCTGCTGCTGGCAACACCAACACTCTTACTGTGACCCTGACTGATCAGGGCTTGGCTAAGGTGGCCTCGGGTGCCAAGATGTCGCTAACCTTCGCCGTCAAGCGCAAGGAGGTCGGCGACACCACTGAATTGAAGAACCAGGGTACGGTCATCTTCAACAACCCGAACACCGACAAGGATGTCGAGAATAAGACCAATGAGGTCGTGACCTACCACGGCAAGCTGAAGGTGGTGAAGAAGGATGGCAAGGAAGCCGGCAAGGTCCTGCAGGGTGCGGAGTTCGAGCTCTACCGATGTGCCTCCGCGCAGGATAAGCTCGAGAACCCGCTGACGGTAAACGGTGTGGACAAGTGGACCACTGGTGAAGACGGCACTATTACCATCGACGGCCTGCATGTCACGGACTTCGCGGACAACGCACAGGTCACTGACGTGAAGAAGTTCTGTCTGAAGGAGACCAAGGCTCCGGCCGGCTATGCGCTGCCGGAGAAAAACATTACTGAGATTGACTTCACTCGCGACAACATCGCGAAGACTGGTGAGCTCAAAGGCGATGACAAAGTCACCCTCGTCTCTGAAATCGAAAATATCAAGCGCGACACCCCGAACCTGCCGATGACCGGTGGTGCCGGTGTGGGCATCCTGGCTGCTATTGGCGCAGCAATTGTTGCTGCTGGTGCTTGGTTCGCTCGTCGTACCGCGCGCAACTAATAGCCGGGCGTAGTTCCGGTGGCGCAGACTGTCCATGATGGTCTGCGCTGCGGGTCGGGTAATCAAAATATGGTGCTCGACCCAGTGAGGGGACTGGGCTAGGTATAGACTTCAGTCCCCTTCATTCTCTTTCGTTGTAATCCCGGTCGCGCTGCGCTAGCGCGTGGGGCATTGTTTTGGGTGGTGCGGGTCGTTGACTACGGTGGTAGGCCAAAATGCAGGTCGACGGCACAGGCGCTGTGGAGGCCTAGTCCTTCCGGCGGTAATCGTTGTCGTTGGGTTGTTAGTGATGCTGTACCCAGTGGTCTCGACCGCATGGAACAATTGGAACGCCTCAAGAGTGGCGCAGGAATATGCGCGACTGGATAAAGAGACACCGGCGCAGGTGCAGGATTCGGTTTGGGATGCTGCACATGCATACAACGAGGAGCATACGTCGGGCCCAATCTTGGATCCGTGGCTGAACCGTATCGGGGTAGACAATCCCGACTATGAGGCTTATTTGAAGCAGTTGGGCGAGAACGAAGCGATGGCTCGCCTCGTGTTTCCAGCAGTAGACGTTGATCTTCCGGTATTTCATGGCACCGCAGATAAGACACTGCAGCGTGGTCTGGGGCATTTGTATGGTTCTGACCTGCCGGTCGGTGGACCAGGAACCCATTCCGTCATTACGGGGCATACGGGTCTGGCAAATTCGACGATGTTTGATCACCTCGACTCTGCCACCGAGGGAGATGTGTTCTATATCCAGGTTGCTGGCCACAAATTGAAGTACGTCGTCGACAGCATTCAAGTGGTTCTGCCGAGTGAAGTTGATGGCCTACGGCCAGTCGCCGATCAGGATTACGTCACGCTGATTACGTGTACCCCATACGGGATCAACACTCATCGCTTGCTGGTGCGTGGCCATCAGGTTCCTATGGAGCCTGGGGAGGAGTCGGTGTTTGAAAACTCCCATGGTCCGGGCTGGCAATGGTGGATGTACGCGCTTTTGGCTGCAGTGATTGTCATTGGTTGCTGGCTGGTGTGGTGGCTGCGACGGCACCAGGCGGCTGTCGGAGCACAAGAAGTTATTAATGAAGAAAGTAGCGTGCGGGAGTAAGGCGATGCAGAGGTTGACAAGTACATGGTCGGCCCAAATGGCTGCCGTCGGAGTGGCGTGTGCAATTGCATTTGCTGGGCCGGGCATGGTTGCTGCGGGAGCGGTACAGGTTGCCGGGCAGCAGACTACTGGTGCGGAGCGCACCGTGGACTCGGATACGGTGACTGTTCGGCTCACGCAGGGCAATCCCGACGACGATGGGCAGGCACCCTCGGGGCAAGTCCAGGGAGTCACGATTCATCTAGCCCGGCTTGCCGGCCTAGATCCAAACAACGCTGACGATGCAGCACGCGTGCAAGACGCGAATCTGGACGAGATTCGTGAATGGCGTAGCGACGTGCACGTGGATCAGGTCACCGATGCCAATGGAGAGGTGACGTTCGATGGTCTAGCGGATGGCTTCTATGTGGTGACATCTTCGGCCCCGGATGATTCCTATCGGGAGATCAACCCGTTTGTGGTGGCGGTTCCGTTCCACACCGTGGTGGATAACCCGAATCCGGTACCAGGAGTAATCGTGGCTAAGACCCACAAACCGGGTGAAACGCCGACGCCAACCACGTCGTCATCTACTCCGAGCGCTCCGCCGTCACGCCCGAATACCCCGCAAACACCTCCGAACTATCCACCGACTAAACCAGGGAAGCCGCCTCACCAACCCGAGACAACGCCGTCGGCTACTCCAAGTGCCGGTAAGACCTCAACCCCAGCAGTGTCGTCGGGCAATGGTGGCTCATTGGCGATGACCGGTGCACAGGTACTCGGTGTCGTTGCCGCAGCGTTGGCGTTGATCGCCACTGGTTTCGTGATGATTGCCTTTAGCCGTAGGAAGAATTCAGAAAGCGAGGGACGCTAATGTCCTGGACAGATTCTCATCTGGTCGAGCCGGTAGCGTATCGCTGGCGCGTCGTAGGGGCGTTTGCTGCGGCGCTGGCCCTAGTTTTTAGCGTCGCTGCACCGGCTGCTCTTCCAGGTTTCGTTGGCGCTGTCGCCGAGGCACAAACCACAGCGTTGCGTGCCGAGCTTGATTCCTCAGACCAGCTGAGCATTCCCGCTGGCGACAGCGCTACATTTGAAGGCCATTTTGTCGATGGCGGAACGGTGGAAGAGCTGGAGTTCACTACCAAGGTTTCGCAGCTTGAATTCGAAGGCGCGGCATTCACGCTGACAATCGCCGGTGAGGAGATCCCCGTTCGCGAAGGCGACAATCTCGTTGTAGATACGACGAGCAATGCAGTGACTTTCCACGTCACCGGACTCAATGCCGATGTACCCGCAGGAGCAGCTTTTTCATTGAACACCCCGGCGGTCGCAGAGGAATCCGAGCTGAGCGGGATATCCGTCGATGCGTCTGGTTTAGTCGAGGAAAACGCTAGTACTTCTGTAAATGAAGACAGCGAAGCTTCGGAAGCGCCCGCGGAGGACGGCGAGTCGTTGGAGGTTTCTGACGTCGACGCGGCCCCAGCACGCCTGATGGCAGCACCGAACATTACTCCGTACGCTGCCGGTGACCACACCATCACAATCCAGAACGATGGATATGTGCTCAAGGGAAACCGCTATATTCCGAACTTCAAAATCCCAGCTACAGAGCTTCCGACAGGCAGAATGACCATCCCGGATGGCACGGTGGTTACTTTAAAGTCCAACGTCAATAGCTACCTTTCGACAGACCCTAACGATCTTACTGTCTATTACACCGGTGCTAATGGCGGCTGGTACGAGGCCAAGGCAACCTATAAGAAGATCAGTGCTAAGGAATACCACGTCACCCTCCCACAGATCGCTATTGGCGGTAACGCCCAGATTCAGTTCAAGGGTGTTCATCGTGGACCGGCTAATACGGTGTTTACGGCCTCTTTTACCGTGCCAGATCCGAAACAGTGTAAAGACGACACAACAGTCGAACGTAGACAACCAAAGCGTGAGCTGACTGCCGAGGAGTATACCGACGGTAGCCCAGTCTATGTCGTAACCAGTGAACCAAAGGATCTTCGCCGAGATACGTCTATCCTGAGCCGGCAAGTAAATCAAGGCCGAGACTTCCGGTCAGTGGGGGAAAAGTCGCCTTGGGTTTACAATGCGCTGGCATTCAATACAAATGATAATTGGCTCTATGCCGTGAGCCAGAAACGTGGCCTGAACGGTGATCCGTGCTACCCTGCCGGAAACCTTCTTCAGATCAATCCCGCCACGGGTGAGGTGCATAATCTTGGTCCGATTCTCGCGCCAGGAAGCAGTGGCACGCCATTTGAGAGCGAAGGCGACCGAGACTTCCTTAACGCAGGCGTGTATACCAGCGAGGGGTTCTTCGTGGGTAACGCTTCGACGTCTGGTACGCGCCATCTCTACAAGATTGATCCTGACAAGCTAACTGCTGACCGCACATTGGGCAACGCGACGTCCTACGCCGAAGACTGGGCCGTGCTCCCCCAAGCCCAGAAATACATGTGGGGTTTCCAGAGTAAGGCAAAAGCGGGCGATAGGCTTATTCTTGAGCGCATCGATACACAGACCGGCGCAATCAAGACTTGGGATCTCACAGGGATCAAAACCCTGGATGGCCGTACGATCTCTAATCCATCGGCCTCTTGGGGCAAGGCGTGGACCTATTCCAACGGTAACCTCGGCTTTGGCTCAGGCAGCAAAGATGCAAACCAGCTGGGCTTCGAGCTAAAGATCACCAACCCCGATTCCGATAAGCCGACATTTGAGCTGGTTAACATTATGGATAACCTGCCGGCTTCTTTCAACACGGACGCCGCCTCCGACCTAGTGCCGCCACCGCCAGAGCTGCAATCAAATATTGCGGTGAAGAAGCAACGCTCGGAGACCAAGGTGGTAAACGGCGAGGTGCGTACTTTCTGGACCATCTCCGTGGAAAACACCACGGATAACACCAGTTCGGGCGGCACATTCTGGGAGTACCTACCAACGGATACTCACTATGGTGTGAACGCTTCCGGTCCCACTGCGAAATTCGAGGGATTTGGAGCAGGATCTACCCAGGTCAACGGTCGTGGGCCAGGACCTGACCAGATTGCGCCGGGAACTGGTATTTATGCAGGCATGATTGTCCCGTCCGGAGCGGACGGTGAGTCTCGATACATGATGGGCTATGTTGGTACTCTTCCAGGGCGCGCGAAGGTAGAGTATGTCGTCTCTGCGCCGGTGCGAACAGACGAATACGGGAACCTTAAGACGGTGTGTAGTCCGAACAAGGTTGCTTTTCAGGCTACAGACGGGGAGTCGAGCCCGGCTGAAGATGACAACGTCGCTACAGAAGCCTGCTTCAGCAAGGTTGCCGTCGACAGCACACCGCAACCTGTTCCTGGTGCAGCGAATGAATACACTGCGAAGTACAACGTCGTAGTTGAGACACCCGACGCGCCTGGGTTCGACACCAACGAAGTGATCTACGGCAAGCTCACGGACACCCCGAAGTTCGTTGGTGCTGCTACAGTTATTGGCGCCTCCGTCGTATTCAAGGACGAGTTCAACAAGACCAGCCAGCCGCGTGCGTACCAAGGTGCCGGCCCCTTTGAGCTCAACAAGAATGGCACTCCGAAGATCATTAAACCCAAGGGTGTTGACGGAAGCACTGGGCAGCACGTCTACGAGGTAACGGTGCGCTTCAAGCTGGATCGTTCGAAACTGGACAGCACCTCCGTCCCAGCCGGTTACCCGAGTCAACCTTCAGGAAACACCCGCTGCTACACCAAGGATGGCCTACATGAGCCAAAGTTTGGTCTCATGAACGAGGCAGAAATGGGCGGCTGGAAGGATACTGACTGTATCCCGCTGGAGACGGAAACGATGGACGTCCTGCTCGAAAAGGCGAGCTATAACCCGGACAACCCGGACGAGATCCAAACAGACGGGTTGCTTGGCGGCGCGCAGTTCACAGTCCACCGCGGTGACGCTGACGGAAACCTTAGGCTGAACGCAGATGGCAGCGTTAACACTGATGTTAACCCCGTGGTGAAGCAATCCACGACCACCACCACGGGCCGTGTGAAGCTCGAAGGCTTGGACGCCCCTGGCGTTTATTACCTCATCGAGACCAAGGCGCCGAACGGCTATAATCTGCTGCCCGCGCCGATCAAGTTCTCGACGGAGTGGGATCAGAATGGCAATGCAGTCATCAAGGTGCTCTCCGGAGGGACCGCGATCACCAGTAATAGGTGCGCTGAGTCTGACACCGCTGCCAACTGTGTGAAGAAGATCGGCGTCCTTCAGGTCGCTGACATCACCAAGGGTGCACTGCCCAAGACCGGTGGTGAGGGCGTAGGCCTGTGGGCGCTCGCGGGCGCCGCGATTGTCGCGGTCGGGTACCTTGCTTTGCGACGTCGCCCGGCGTAGAACCACCACTTGCGGCAACTTTTAGAAAAGGCCCGCTCTTCCAACCAGGGAAGGGCGGGCCTTATTGCATGCGCATTGTCGGTTAGGAGTCTTGCGGGTCGTCGTCAAGCGCGGCGTCCTTGGCGTTGCTGACATATTTGCGCCACCAGTAGATGAGCAGAAGCACGATGATGGCAGCGGCTGCCAGAATGGCCCACATCCACCACTGCCAGTGAGCGCCCGAGTTGTTGAATGCGGCCTCGTCTTCCGGTTCCATCGGCACACGGTGGCCTGTGACGAGCAAGCGGTGGGTATTTACGCCGTAGGGAGTGCAGGTAATGAACGTAACGAGGTCCTGGCCTGGCTCACGGTGGAGCGAGCTGGTGTCTGTTGGCTCGACGACCCGAATATCGTGTACGTCGTATTTGAGCTTCTCGCCGCCGGCGGCGATGTAGAAAGCATCGCCCTTCTTGACCTTGGTGAGGTTGTCCCACAGCGTGGCATTTTGTAGGCCAGTGTGGGCGGAAAGTGCTGCGTGCCGACCCGCGCCATCACCTACGCCGCCGACAGGTAGGTCCGTGCCATAGAGGTGGCCAGCGCCGCGGGAGAGTGCTTTTTCTGAGGTGCCGTGATAAATGGGCAGATCGGAATCGATGGAGGGGATAACAATGCGGCCCATGGCATCGGTCTCCGACAGCACAGACAGGTATTGGCGGTAGCGCTGGTACTCGGGAGAGCTCTCGTCATCGGTGGTGGTCCAAGCGTCTTCCACACTGATGTGGCCCAGCTGGGCGTTGTAGGCCTGTGCCTCCTCCCAGGCGGTGTGCAGTACTTCTGGCGGGGCTTGCTTCTCCAGCTTGGCGTATTCCTCTGCGGCACGCGATTGGTTAAAGTTATTCCACTGCGTGGCCACCACGGGGTAGAGCAAGACACCGAGGCCGACGAGGATCAGAATTAACGCAATGATGGCGTTGCGGTTGACGCCTTTCTTCTTGGGTGCGTCGCTGATTTCCGCTGGTTCGTGCTTGCCCATTGTGTCCTGCCTGTGTGGGGTCTGTTACCGCATGCCCTGGTATTGACGTGGGGGTAGTTTTGAATCTCGGACTAGGGACGATGTAGCTCTGAGAGAAAACGTGTCTGTCTAGTCGCCGATAACGAAGCACAGGGCTTCATACCGATTCAGAGTGGTCTCGTCGATGGCCAAGATTTGATCAACCGCGCGCTGTTCGCGGAGCTCATCGATTGTGCGGGGCGCAAGCTCTCGAAGTACATGCTCACGCTCAGCGCGAAGCTCCGCTGTGGTTTTGGGCGTGAAGATAGGGGCTGTCATGATCCATCCTGGAGGTATGAAATTAGTCCATGAAATGGGGAAATGTGGAGCCGACGACGGGAATCGAACCCGCGCTAGCAGCTTGGGAAGCTGCAGTTCTACCATTAAACTACGTCGGCACTGCTGCTAGAAGTTAGCAACTCAGACAGTCTAGCACCGCCCTCGCCGCGACAGGGAAAGGCACCGCGTAAGATGTAGGACGTGCTTCTTTCAGATCGTGACATCCGTGCCGCCCTAGACTCCGAGTCCCTCGTCATCGAGCCGTACGACCCGGAGATGGTCCAGCCGTCCTCCGTCGACGTGCGCCTAGACAAGTTCTTCCGCGTGTTCAATAACTCGCGCTACACGCACATCGATCCCAAAGAAGAAATGCCGGACCTCACGAGTCTCGTGGAGGTCGAGGACGGCCAGTCCTTCATCCTGCACCCGGGCGAGTTCGTGCTCGGCGCGACGTACGAAAAATTCACGCTGCCGGCGGACCTCGCGGGTCGCCTCGAGGGTAAGTCCTCGCTGGGCCGCTTGGGGCTGCTCACGCACTCCACGGCGGGCTTTATCGACCCGGGGTTCTCGGGCCATATCACGCTCGAGCTGTCGAACACCGCAAACCTGCCCATCGCCCTGTGGCCCGGTATGAAGGTGGGCCAGCTGGCCATCTTCAAGATGTCTTCGCCGGCCGAGAACCCGTACGGCACCGGCAAGCTTGGCTCGAAGTACCAGGGGCAGCGCGGTCCCACGCCGTCGAAGTCTTACCTCAACTTCCGTTAAGTCTTAAGCTGAACGTCGCCCTTTGTTTACCAGCCGCTCGTAGGATTGCCCTTTATGCGAATGACTGTGATCGGAACTGGATATTTGGGTGCCACGCACGCGGCGTGCATGGCGGAGCTGGGCCACGAGGTTCTGGGCGTCGACGTGGACGCGGCCAAGATTGAGGCGCTCCAAGCTGGGAAGGTTCCTTTCTTCGAGCCGGGGCTGCCGGAGGTCCTCGAGCGCAATATTGAGGCCGGTCGACTGTCGTTTACCACGGAGTACACAGAGGCCGCCGAGTTCGCGAAGGTTCACTTCTTGGGCGTGGGCACGCCCCAGCGTCATGGTTCGTACGCAGCGGATATGACCTACGTCAAGGCTGTCATCACGGACCTCGTGCCGAAGCTTACGGGCGAGAGTCTCATCCTTGGCAAGTCCACCGTTCCCGTCGGCACCGCCGCGGAATTACAAGACATGGCCAACGAGCTCGCGCCCGCGGGCACCACGGTAGAGATTGCCTGGAACCCAGAGTTTCTGCGCGAGGGTTACGCGGTCAAGGACACCATTACTCCGGATCGCATCGTCCTCGGCGTCCAGGATGGCGGCCGTGCCGAAGAAGTCGCTCGCGAAATCTACGCCCAGCCGCTCGCTGGCGGCACGCCGTTCATCACCACGGACCTGCAGACCGCGGAGCTGGTCAAAGTCTCCGCGAACGCGTTCCTCGCCACGAAGATTTCCTTCATCAACGCCGTGTCTGAAATCTGCGAGATTGCAGGTGCGGACGTGACACAGCTTGCCGATGCCATCGGGTACGACGATCGCATTGGCCGCAAGTTCCTCGGGGCTGGGCTTGGCTTCGGTGGCGGTTGCCTGCCCAAGGATATTCGTGCGTTCATGGCACGTGCGGGTGAGCTCGGCGCGGACCAGGCTCTCACGTTCCTCCGCGAGGTCGACGCCATCAATATGCGCCGCCGCGACCGCGTGGTGGACCTAGCCAAGGCATCTTTCGCCGGCTCGCTGCTCGGCCACTGCGTGACGGTGCTGGGCTGCGCGTTTAAGCCAAATTCGGACGACGTGCGCGACTCGCCGGCGCTGTCCGTGGCCGGTTCGCTCTCGCTGGCAGGCGCGGCCGTGACGGTTTACGACCCGGAGGGCATGGCGAATGCGAAGAAGGTCTTCCCCACGCTCAACTACGCGCCTGATTGCGAGTCCGCGCTGCGCGACGCGGAGCTGGTCATCCTCGCCACGGAGTGGAAGGAATTCAAGGAGCTCGACCCGGCGGCTGCGGGCGAGCTGGTGAGCCGCCGCCACATTATCGACGGCCGCAACGTCCTCGACGTCGAGGCATGGCAGACTGCTGGCTGGACGCTCGACGCGCTCGGCCGCTCGCTTTAGGGCTCCCAGCTTTGGGTTTATGGCGCCTCGGCGTCGAAAATTTCGTGTGAGGCGCCATAAATCCAAAGCTAGCGCGGTGCGGATTCGGAAACGACCTGGAGAGCGCGACGTTCGGGGACCGTGAGTGCTGCGATGATCGTGGCGAGCGGCACGGCGATAGTGAGCGCCGCGGCGCCGATGCCGGAGCGCAGGAGCTCGGTGGACACGAGATCGGAGACGAGGATCTGGCCGGCGGGACGCTTCGCCGCAGTGATGAGGATGAGCAGGGGGAGTGCGGCGCCCGTATAGGTGAGCACGAGGGTGTAGACCATCGAGGCGATGTGGTCGCGGCCGACTTTCATCGCGGAGACGAAGAGGGAACCAGCGCGGGCTTCGGGCTCGGCGGCGGCGAGCTCCGTGACGATCGACGCTTGGGCGATGGCCGCGTCGTTGAGGCTGCCCAGTGCGCCGATGATGAACCCGGCCATGAGCACGCCGATGACGGAGACGCCGGGCAGGTAGAGGACGAGCTTGAGGTTATCTTCGGAGCTCAGTCCTTGCAGGTGCGTCGTGTCGATCATCGCCCAAGCGAGGAGCGCGGTGACGCCTAGGGCGAGGAGTGAGCCGCCCATCGCGGCCGCGGCCTTCCAGTTCACGCCGTGGACCATGGGCACGGCGATGAGCACGATGATGGAGCAGGCAAGCAGCGTGACCACGATCGGATTGTGACCTTGGAGGAGCGCGGGGAGCAGGAAGAGGAAGACGACCGCGAGCGAATAGGCGAGCCCGAGGAGCGCGCGCAGGCCCTGCCACGCGCCGAAGCCCACGATGATGATCGCGACGATAGCCGCCCAGATCCACAGCTCGCCGCCGCGTTTATAGTCGGCGAAGGAATAGGTAAGCGAGCCGTCGGGATTGGTGGCCTCGGCAAGCAGGACTTCTTGGTCGACCTCAAGCGTTGGGTCGCCGGCCACGCCGTGGAAGACGAGCTGCGTCTGCTTGCCTTCGTTGGTGCCACTCGTGAGATCGAGCAGCGCGCGCGTACAGGACGTGTCCTCCTCGAACGCGGGGCGCAGCGGCGGCTCGTCAAACGCCGTGCCCGTGAGCGGCGAGGCGCACAGGTGATGGTCGACCGTCGTGACGCGCGCCGTAATCTGTGGCTGATTGAGCGCGTAGGTTCGAGTGAACTCGGGGCTGAACATCGGGGTGCCCGAAGGCCACTGCCACGCGAGCCCGATCGCGGTGAGGAGGAAAGCGAAAAGCAGCGCACCGGCCAGGCCGACGCGCCATGGGTTGCGGCCGGTGACCGGTGCGGAATGTCGAGACATGTTCACTATTGTGAACTATCTCCAGCAATAGCGGAAATCGTTACTGTTTGTAGCTCACGAGGAAGTTGCCGAGGCGCTCGATGGCATTCTCGATCTGCGAGGCCCACGGCAGCATGACGATGCGGAAATGATCCGGGTTCGGCCAGTTGAAGCCCGTACCTTGAACCATGAGGATCTTTTCCGCGCGCAGGATGTCGAGCATGAGCTTCGTGTCATCGTGAATGTCGTAGACGTTGGGATCCAAGCGCGGGAACGCGTAGAGCGCGCCCATCGGCTTCACACAGCTGACACCCGGAATCTTGTTGAGACCCTCGTACGTGACGTTGCGCTGCTCGAGCAGGCGGCCGCCCTGGCCGGTGAGCTCGTAGATGGACTGGCGCCCACCGAGCGCGACCTGGATGGCGTGCTGGCCCGGAACGTTGGCACACAGGCGAGTGCCTGCGAGAAGATCGAGGCCCTCGATAAAGCCGTGAGCGTGCTTCTTCGGACCCGTGACGACCATCCAGCCAGCGCGGTAACCGGCGACGCGGTAGGCCTTGGACAGGCCGTTGTACGTGATGGTGAGCAGATCCGGGGCGAGCGAGGCGATCGAGATGTGTTTCGCACCGTCGTAGAGGATGCGGTCGTAGATCTCGTCGGCAAGGATGAGCAGGTCGTGCTCGCGCGCGATGTCGACGATGCCCTGGAGGATTTCGCGGGAGTACACCGCGCCCGTCGGGTTATTCGGATTGATGACGACGATGGCCTTGGTCTTCTCCGTCACCTTGGAGCGGATATCCTCGAGCGAGGGGTTCCAGTCGTCTTCTTCGTCGCAGAGGTAGTGCACCGGGGTGCCGCCCGCGAGCGAGGTCGCCGCCGTCCACAGTGGATAGTCCGGCATGGGGATGAGGACCTCGTCGCCATTGTTGAGCAGCGCCTGCGTCGTCATGGAAATGAGCTCGGAGACGCCGTTGCCCACGTAGACATCATTGATGTCGAAGGGCGGGAAATTCTCCAGCTCATAGCGCGTCACAATCGCACGGCGCGCCGGGATAATGCCCTTGGACGTGGAATAACCCTGGGACGTGGGCAGCGCCGCAATCATGTCTCGCATGATGACGTCCGGCGCGTCGAAGCCAAAGATGGCTGGGTTACCGGTGTTGAGCTTCAGAATGGAATGGCCGTCGAGCTCCATGCGCTCGGCCTCGGCGGTCACCGGGCCGCGGATGTCGTATGCGACGCCCTTGAGCTTGTCTGCCTGATCGAAAATGCGAGTCATGCCGCCTAAGTCTATACCCCGACTAGGCTACTTTTCGTTCCACTGATTGAATTTCTTCTTTGCGAAATTCATGGCCTCGCCCGTGAGCTCGCTTGCCTGCTGGCGGCGCTGCGCCCACATCTGGGATTCGATGGCTTTCTGCTCTGCGCGCTGTGCCGCCGTGGCCTGCTGGATTTCCCGCATGCGTTGGCGCTCCATTTGCCGGGCGCTGGGCGTGCTCCAGTTTTCCGGACCCACTTTCGCGACGTAGAGGAGGATCCACAGCACCGGTACCAGTGCTAAGAGGGTGACCACCCCAACGGCCGCCCCCGCACCCGTGCCCGCAACGCCGACGGAGATGGCGGCCACGTTGAGGCCGATCGTGCCGATGAGCGCCGTGGCCAGACGCGGCTTGCGCGCCGCAGCTCGTGCACGCTCCAGATCGCCCTGCGAGTAGACCTTGAGCTCCTGCGTGCCACGCGCCGGGATATCGGCAAAGAGCGGCACGAGATCGCGGCGCGTGGCCGCGCGCATGATGTCATCCGAGCGCTGTTCGAACTCGTCCATGGTGATGCGTCCCTCGCCCACGGCGCGGGCGAGTTGATTCATGGCGTCGGTGCGCTCGGCATCAGAAAGCCGCAGCGAATTATCAAACGGGGAGGCTCCAAAGCTAGTCACGCTGTCTATATTAGGTGTTTGAATCCTTACGGAGCTCGTCCTTGACTGCTTGTTCTCTCTCAGCGTGCTCCGCTTCTTCCCTGGACTCGGCCGTGGAGTCCTCGTCTTCTTTTTGCTTCTCCTCCGCGTTCGGGTCATTGCTGCGCACCAGAGAACTCAGCAGCGGGAAGATCACGACGGTGAGCGCGCCGCCGGCGATGAAGATGGACGCGTGTTCGTCATCCATGATGCCGGAGGCCACCGCCACCGTGGTCACGGCGACGATGATCGGCAGACCCGTCGCGGCATAAAGTGCGACTTGCAGGCGCTCACGCGTGGTTTCGATTTCGGAGCCAGTGTGGTGAACATTCTCGCGCAGGAAGACTGGCAGGCCGCGCGTGAACAGGATGAGCAGCGGGATGCCGATGACCTGGAGCGGTTTGTCTGCGATGACCTTCCAGTCGATGGACATGCCGGAGACCACGAAGAAGACCGGGATGAGCATGGAGTAGCACAGCACGTTGAGACGGTTTTCCAGACCCTTGTGGAACTCGTCCGGCACCACGCGGTTCAGGATAATGCCAGCCGCGAACGCGCCCAGAACGATGTCGAGCTCAAAGACCGCCGTGACCGCCATGAGGATGGCCAGGATAAGCACGATAAGGCGCAGGATGGTTTGGTTCGTCGCGCCCGCACCGGCGATAAACGCCCGCTTCACCCAGGGCGCGAGCTTTCCGATGGCCTGGGGCGCGACCGCCACAAAGACCGCAATGCCCAAGAAGGCCAGGAGGATGAGCGCCGTGAGCCACGTGGCGCGGGTACCCAGCAATAGCGCCATCGCGGTAATCGGTGCGAGCTCACCAACAGCGCCGTGGATCATCACGGAGTCGCCCACGCGCGTGCCGATGAGCTTGTCCTGCTTGAGCATCGGCGTAATCGTGCCCAGCGCCGTCGAGGTCACGGCGATGCCCATGACGATGGCGAGTGGAATCGTATCCACCAGGAAGTACGCGCCCGCGATACACGCGATAATACACATCAGCCACGTCGTAAACGCGGTCTTCGCTTGCTTGGATTTCAGCGTGCCGAGGTCAATCTCGAAGCCGGCGAGGAGGAACAGCGCGCCCACGCCAATTTCCTTGAGCATGCCGATGCCCGGATCCTCGTGCGCCAGATCCAGGATCGACGGGCCGATGATCATGCCGAAAATGATGAGCAGTGCCACCGACGGCAGCCGGTTGCGCAGCATGGCGGCCACAATCGGGGCAAGCAAGGCTACCGCCATGATCCACGCGAAGGAGACCAGGGACGGCGTGTAGTCGGTAGAGCCAGCCGCGAGGACAACAACATCTGCGGCGAGAGTGTGAGTCATGCGATTAGAGTACTTTCCTCCCGCGCCGTGTGCCTACTCTCGGCGCTGCTCCGTGGCCCAACCGTTATCGATTCCCCACACCCCGCCACGAGTGTGCCATCTCACCTGCTGCCAGAGAATTATCAGGAACTGCCAGAAAGCGCGCAGGCGCTCGTACGGCCTGTGCAAGGTGCGCGCCCCATAATGAGTTCATGCGTTTGAGAGGCGCATACCTGAGAGAGATAGCCCCGGGTCCCGGGGGTGGCGACGTGAGACACCGCCAATGGGACACCTCCTAAGAGAGATAGAGTTGCCTCGAGCCCCGGCCTTTCGGTCGGGGCTCGAGGCGTTCTCTTTGCCCGCGTGCGCCTAGGACGCACCGCCGAGCACTGCATTATCGGGTGCGTTAGTGACAAATTTCCCGCGATGTTCGCGCCAATCTCGTCCGCGAGAACGTGCGCATGCGAGGCGCCCATGCCCGGGGCCGCACCAGTGATGAAAACTACTTTGCCGTGAACTCGATTACTCATGCCGCCCACGGGACGCGTGGACGCTGCAGCGTTCCTGTCGAAAATCTCGTTTCAGCTCGAGGCGCGGAGCGCTTTTGGGCAGCAACAAAAAAGTTCCTTGTGAAAATCGCTCAAATTTTTCGATCTGAGAAGCGATTTTCGCAAGGAACTGAACTAGCTGGACTTAGCGCATGTTGAGGAACCAGTACGCGCCGCCGCCCAGAGCGGCCAGGACAGCGACAATCGCAGCAATGATGCCGCCGATGAGCCCGCCGTCCTTGCTCGAACCCTTATCCGTAGCAGCACCCGGCGTCGCCACAGTCTTCGTGACCGTGACCGGTGCTGCGACCTTCGTGACAGTCGCGGTTTCAGTGACCGTCGTCGGAGTGGCCACAGTCGTCGGGACAGCGACGGTCTTCGTGGTGGTTGCGGTTGTAGTCTCGGTGGCTGTAGCAGGCTCGCGGCTGATGACCGTGGTGGTGACCGGTGCGGGTTTCACGGTGACGGTCGTCGTAGCGGTAACAGTCGGAAGCTCCGGCGTCGGGTCTGCGGGGATCGGCTCGCCGTCCTTGACAAGAGTGGGAATGGGAGCGAGAGTCCTAATTCCCGAAACGGTGTCTCGAGTTCCGTCGGTGTAGATGATTGTTGCGGTGAAAGGCACGCTGAATTCAGCAGGGTAAATGGGCTCTGGGTTGATTGAGGCTTTTGCAAAACTTGGAAGGAAGCTATTTCCTGCGAGGTTGATTGGGTACGGACTTTCTCCGAATTCAACATTTACACGTGAAATGTAGTCGTTGCTTGGGAGACCATCCAGAAGGATGACTCCCGATTCTGCGGAGCCAACCTCAGCCGGGAAGGGGTTGAAAGGTTGCGGGTCGTAGGCTTCGGCGAAAGTGAGGGGCGCAGCGGTTGCGGCCTGGGGGACGACCACGAGCGCGCCGGAGAGCGCGAGGGCCGAGAGAAGAGTTCCAATCTTGCGCACGGGCAAAGACTCCTTGAGTTAAGAGTGGCGGACGTGGGAGCAATGAAAGAGGAACAAATTTTCGGGATGGCGCATTCGGGGGTTGAAACATTAAAAACCCCTGATTTACTGCTAAGAACCAGGAGATCAGGGGCGGCAGCACGAGTCTCGGGGAGGAGGTTAGTCCTCCGCGAACTGGGCCTGGTTGAGACGCCAGTACGCGCCGTGGGCCTCCAGCAGTGAAGCGTGGGTGCCTTGCTCCACGATGTCGCCGTCTTCCATGACGAGGATGAGGTCCGCGTCACGGATGGTGGACAGGCGGTGGGCGATGACGAAGGACGTGCGGTCGGCGCGCAGGGCGTTCATGGCGTCCTGGACGAGGACCTCGGTGCGGGTGTCGACGGAGGAGGTGGCTTCGTCGAGGATGAGCAGCGCCGGTTGGGCGAGGAAAGCGCGCGCGATGGTGATGAGCTGGCGCTCGCCAGCGGAGACGGAACCGCCGTCCTGGTCGATGACCGTGTCGTAGCCGTCGGGGAGGGAGTGCACGAAGCGGTCGACGTACGTGGCCTTCGCGGCGGCGATGACCTCCTCGTCCGTGGCGTCGAGGCGGCCGTAGCGGATGTTATCCATGATGGTGCCCTTAAAGAGCACGGCATCCTGGAGCACCATGCCCACCTGGGAGCGCAGCTCAGCGCGCGAGAGTGAAGCCGTGGAGACACCGTCGAGGCGAATCTCACCCGAGTCGATCTCGTAGAAACGCATGAGCAGGTTGACCAGCGTGGTCTTACCGGCACCGGTGGGGCCGACGATGGCGGCGGTCTGGCCGGGCTCGACGCGCAGGGACAGGTCCTTAATCAAGGGTTTCTCCGGATCGTAGGAGAACGCCACATGATCGAACTCCACGAGGCCGTGGGCGCGGCCGGGGTGGGAGGAGGGGGCATCGGGAAGCTGTTCCTCGGCGTCGAGGAACTCGAAGACGCGCTCGGCGGAGGCGACGCCGGACTGGACCTGCTGGGCCATGCCGCCCAGCTGGCCGAGTGGCTGGTTGAACTCGCGGGAGTACTGGATAAACGCCTGGGCATCGCCCAATGTCATCTGGCCGTGGGCCACGCGCAGGCCGCCGAGGACGGCGATGGCGACGTAGGACAGGTACGAGATGAACTGCATGATCGGCATCATGATGCCGGAGAGGAACTGGGCGAGGGACGCGGAGCGGAAGAGCTCCTCGTTGCGCTCGTCGAACTCGGCGGTCATGGCCTTGGTGCGACCGAAGACCTGGGCAAGCTCGTGGCCGGAGAAGGCCTCCTCGACCTGGCCATTGAGCAGGCCCGTGGACTTCCACTGCGTCTTGAACTGCTTCTGGGAGCGGGTGCCGATGACGCCGATGACGATGCCGGTGAGCGGCAGCGAGAGCAGCGCGATGAGTGCGAGGCGCCAGGAGACGTTGAACATCATGACGGTAATGCCCACCACGAGCAGGACGTTGTAGAACATCTGGCTGATCGCCTGTTGGAGGGCCTGCTGCACGTTATCCACGTCGTTGGTAGTGCGCGAGAGGAGGTCGCCGCGCTGGTTGGTGTCGAAGTAGTTCAGCGGCAGGCGGTTGACCTTGGCCTCGACCTGCTGGCGCAGATCGTAGACGACGCCCATGACCAGCTTGTTGAGCCATAAGCCCTGCCAGAGCTGGAAGAGCGAGGACACCACGTACATGAGGATGACGAGGATGATGATCTGGCCCAGGCGCGTGAAGTCGATTCCGCTGCCAGGGTGGAGCTCCATGCCCGACGCCATGTCCGCGAACTGGTCCTGGCCAGCAGCGCGCAGGCCCGCGACGGCTTCTTCCTTGGTGGTGCCGGCGGGCAGCATGCGCGAGACGACGCCGGAGAAAATGACGTCCGTGGCCTTACCCATGATCTTCGGGGCGACGACGGCGAGGACAACGCAGACCACGTTGAAGAGGCCGATGACCGCGAGCGCCGCCTTGTGCCCGCCGAGCAGGCCAATGAGGCGCTTGGCCGAGGGCCAGAAGTTCTTCGCGGTGCGCGGGGCGGAGCCGGACCAATCGTCGCCAGCGGTGGCGGCTTCGAGCTCGTGGAGCTCCTGCTCGGAGAGTTCTTGAGTCTTTTTAGCCATGGTTTATGCCTCCACCGTCGCTTGGGATTCGACGATCTCGCGGTACGTCGGGGATGTCTCGAGCAGCTGCGCATGGGTGCCCTTGGCCACCACGCGGCCGGCCTCCATGACAAGAATCTGGTCCGCGTTCTCGATGGAGCTCACGCGCTGCGCGACGATGATGGTCGTGGCGTCGGCGGTATAGGAGCGCATGGCCTCGCGGACTTTCGCGTCCGTGATGACGTCGAGCGCGGAGAAAGAGTCATCGAAGAGATAGACCTTCGGTTTTGCGACGAGCATGCGCGCGATGGACAGGCGCTGGCGCTGGCCACCGGAGACGTTCGTGCCGCCCTGCGCGATGGGCATGTCGAGGTCCGTCACGAAGTTCGCCTGCGCGACTTTAAGGGCGTCCCACAGCTCCTCGTCCGTCGCGTCGGGTGCGCCGGTGCGTGGGTTGGAGGCCACGGTGCCGCTAAACAGGTAGGGTTTTTGCGGGACGAGGGCCACGCGCTTGACGATGCCCTCTCGCGCCAGGTCGCTCGTTGCCACACCGTCGATCCGGACCTGGCCCTGCGTGGGCAGGTAGAGACGCGGAATGAGGGAGAGCAGCGTGGTCTTGCCTGAGCCGGTCGCGCCGATAATGGCGGTGGTCTGGCCGGGGTGGGCGGTAAAGGAGACGTTCTCGAGGACGGGGGCATCGGCGCCGGCGTAGGAGAACGTCACGTTATCGAATTCGACCTCGCCGGTCTCGTGTGCGGGCTCGATGGGGTGCTCGGGCTCGACGATGGACGGGGCGCGGTTGAGGACCTCGGTGATGCGCTTGGCGCAGATGATGGCGCGGGGGAGCATCATGGCCATAAACGTGCCCATCATGACGGCGGCGAGGATCTGCATGAGGTACTGGAGGAAAGCCGTGAGCGAGCCGACCGCGACGAGTCCGTCGTCGACGCGGTGGCCGCCGAACCAGAGCACGGCGCCGGTCGCGACGTTGAGGATCACCGTGATGATGGGGAACATCGTGACGAACAGCTTGCCGATCTTGAGCGAAAGCTGCGTGATGTCCTCGTTGGCCTCGGTAAAGCGCTCGGTCTCGTGGGCCTCGCGGACGAAGGCGCGGACGACGCGGATGCCGGTGATCTGCTCGCGCAGCGTGCCGTTGATGGCGTCAAGCTTGTCCTGCATGACGCGGAAGAGCGGCATGAGCTTGGCGATGAGCGCGGAAATGACGCCGAGGAGCACTGCGACGGAGACCCACACGAGCCAGGAGAGGCCAGCGTCTTCACGCATGGCCATGATGATGCCGCCGATGGCCATAATCGGCGCGGACACCATGAAGTTCAGGGTCATCATGAACGTCATCTGGACTTGCTGGACGTCGTTCGTGCCGCGCGTGATGAGCGTCGGCGTGCCGAAGTGACCCATGTCCTCGGCGGAGTAGCGCGCGACGCGGCGGAAGACCATCGCGCGGATATCGCGGCCGAGGCCCATGGCGGAACGCGCGCCGAACCACACGGCGATGACGGCGGCGATGACCTGGACGAACGCGACGGCGAGCATGACGCGGCCCGTGGTCCAGATATAGGGGACGTCGCCCTGGGCGACGCCCTGGTCGATGATGTCCGCGTTGAGCGACGGCAGGTAGAGCGTCGCTGCGGTTGAGATGGCCTGCAGCGCGAGTACCGCCAGGATTTGCCAGGTGTACGGCTTCGCGTAGCGACCGATGAGTTTGATCAGTTCCACAAGGAACCAACTTTAGCAATCTTCGGTGTTAAAGCTTTAAGTTCGAGCTGGGGGTTCGCTTGCAGCGTCGCTTATGTGCGCGAACTACGCCATGGCGAGCTCGGTGGCGCGCACGCCGGCATGGCGAGCGCTGGACTGGATGGCTTCCCAGTCCGTGGGCTCTGCGCCGTCGAGGGGGACGCACAGTCCCTCCCACGTGGTGACGGGAATGCCGCGGGCCTTGAGCTCTAGGATGATGAGCTCGCGCTGGCCGGTCGCCGCGAGGCGATGGAGCTCGGCGTGGGTGATATCCCCCTCTCCTGGGCGGGCGCCGACTTTCACGTTGCCGATGAGCCGCAGGCGCGGGGTGGCTGCGGGGCCGCAGGGATTGAGGGCATCGGAAGCATAGCGCTGGAGTAGACCGAGCGGTGCAGGAGAGGAAGAGATGAGGTCGACACACATGCCCGCAGCGATGAGGTGTTCTGCTGCGGACAGCGAGGATGGGCCCTCGCCGACGATGATGACGCGCTGGTGGTCGTGCATGCGTGTCGTCCTTTCTGTATCCCTAGACTGGCTTGTCTATAAATATAGACCGAGCCGTACACCTTGCGCAATTAACATTCATGACATCAGGCAAGCTCACGCCCCGTAATGTCCGGTTCGGGCTGCAGCAGACTGCGTGGTTCTTTAGAGTGTTCGGCATGACAGAACCGATTAATCTCCTGGACGCGGGAAAGACGTTCCGCGACCCGGCCATGAGCCCCGAGGGCACGCGCGATACCGCGCCGCTCGACCCCGAGGTGGCCGCCACTAACCGTGCGCTCGTCGAGGACTGGGCCGACAAGCTCCATGACGCGACGGCAGAAGAGATCATCGAGTGGGCCGCCGAGCACGCGCCGGGCCGCCTCGCCGTGACGATGTCCATGGAGAACACTGTTCTGGCCGAGCTCGCGCACCGCGCGCACCTCGACGCGGACCTTCTCTTTATTGATACGGGGTTCCACTTCCCGGAGACTCTCGAGACCGCCGACCGCGTCGCGGAGCGCTACCCGGACCTCCCGCTCGTGCGCGTCCTCCCGCTGTTGAGCCCCGAGGAGCAGGACGAGGTCTACGGCCCCCGCCTCTATGCCCGCGACGTCGCCGCGTATAACCGCATGCGTAAGGTCGAGCCGCTCAACATGGCGATGGACCCCTACGTCGGTTGGGTCACCGGCCTGCGCCGCGCCGACTCTGAGCACCGCGCCACCGCGCCGGCGCTGAGCCTCGACCAACACGGCCGCCTGAAGATCTCGCCGATTATTACGTGGGACCTCGAGGATACGGACGCGTACATCAAGGACCACGACCTCATCATCCATCCGCTTACGCTGCAGGGTTACCGGTCCATTGGCTGCGCCCCGCTAACCTTCCCCGTCGCAGAAGGCGAGGACGCGCGCTCGGGCCGCGTTTTTGCGGATGGCAAGACCGAGTGCGGATTGCACGAGTAAGGAGCTGACCCCCATGACTACGACTATTTCTAAAGCGCCGGCAGGCGCGCTGTCGCCGCACCTCAAGGACCTGGAGAACGAATCCCTCCACATCCTGCGTGAGGTCGCCGGCCAGTTCGACAAGGTGGGCCTGCTGTTTTCCGGCGGCAAGGACTCCGTGGTCGTCTTCGAGCTTGCCCGCCGCGCCTTCGCTCCGGCCACCGTGCCCTTCGAGCTCCTCCACGTCGACACCGGCCACAACTTCCCGGAGGTCATCGAGTTCCGTGACCGCCTCGTCGCCGAAACTGGTGCCCGCCTCCACGTCGCAAAGGTCCAGGACTGGATCGACCGCGGTGACCTGCAGGAGCGCCCCGATGGCACGCGTAACCCGCTCCAGTCCGTACCGCTTGTCGAAACCATCGCCGAGCGCCAGTACGACGCCGTCCTGGGCGGCGCCCGCCGCGACGAGGAGCGCGCCCGCGCCAAGGAGCGTATCTTCTCCATCCGCGACTCCTTCGGCGGCTGGGATCCGCGCCGCCAGCGCCCCGAGCTCTGGGACCTCTACAACGGCGGCAAGATGGCCGGTGAGAACGTCCGCGTCTTCCCCATCTCCAACTGGACGGAGTCCGATATCTGGGAGTACATCGGCGCCCGCAACCTGCAGCTGCCGTCCATTTACTACTCCCACCAGCGCGAGCTGTTTAACCGGGGCGGCATGTGGCTGTGCCCCGGTGAGTGGGGCGGCCCCAAGGAGGGTGAGGAGCTCGTGACCAAGACCGTGCGCTACCGCACCGTGGGCGACATGTCCTGCACCGGTGCCGTCGAGTCCACCGCGTCCACCCCGGACGAGATCCTCGCTGAGATTTCCATCTCCACCCTGTCCGAGCGCGGCGCCACCCGCGCCGATGACAAACTCTCCGAGTCTGCCATGGAGGACCGCAAGAAGGAAGGCTACTTCTGATGACTACCGCTATTGATACCGCAACGCCGCAGGTAGCCGCCCTCAAAGAGCGTGAGACCCTGCGCCTGTGCACCGCCGGTTCCGTGGACGACGGCAAGTCCACCTTCGTGGGCCGCCTGCTCTACGACACGAAGTCCGTACTCGCCGACCAGGTCGAGTCCATGGAACGCTCCTCTGCGGACCGCGGCTTCGACGGCATGGATCTTTCCCTCCTCGTCGATGGCTTGCGCGCCGAGCGTGAGCAGGGCATTACCATCGATGTCGCCTATCGCTACTTCGCAACGGATAAGCGCACGTTCATCCTCGCGGACACCCCGGGCCACGTGCAGTACACCCGCAACACCGTGACCGGCATGTCTACCTCCCAGGTCGTCGTCCTGCTTATCGATGCCCGCTATGGCGTCGTCGAGCAGACCCGCCGCCACCTCAACGTCGCCGCACTCCTGGGCGTGCGCCACGTCATCCTCGCAGTGAACAAGATCGACTTGGTCGACTATGACGAGGCGACCTTCCGCGCCATCGAGGAGGACTTCCACTCCATCGCCAATCGCCTGGGCATCACCGACTCCACTGTCGTGCCCATCTCCGCGCTCAAGGGCGATAACGTTGTCGAGCCGTCCACCAACATGGACTGGTACACCGGCCCCACGGTGCTGGAGGTCCTTGAGTCCGTCCCCGTCACCGGTGGCCGCGCGGAGGAACTCGACTTCCGTTTCCCCATCCAGTACGTCATCCGCGAGCACGCCTCGGACTACCGCGGCTACGCGGGCCGTGTGAAGGCCGGCTCCATCGCCGTGGGCGATGAGGTCACCGCCCCGCACGGCCGCACCACGACCGTGACCAACATCGACATCACCGATGGGCCTGCCGATGCCGCCCGCGCCGGCGACTCCATCGTCCTCCGGCTTGCCGATGAGATCGACCTCGCCCGCGGCGATCTCCTCGCCGCCGGCCCCCGCCCCGAGCCCGTCCGCGAGTTTGTGGCCACCGCCGTCGTGCTCACCGAGAAAGACCTCACCCCGGGCCAGATGCTCAAGCTGCGCTACGGCGCGGCCCAGGTCAAGGCCCGTATCACGAGCGTCGACCGCATCCTCGACCTCGATGGCGTCGCCGACACTGACAACCCGGAGAAGGCCACCCTCAACGACATCGCGCACATCACGCTGCAGACCGCCCAGGAACTGCCCGTGGAGGACTACGCCGCTCGTGGCGCCGTGGGCAACTTCCTGCTTATCGACCAGTCCAGCGGCAACACCCTGGCCGCTGGCTTCGTGGGGCAGCGCCTGCGCTAGATAGCGCCTTGTGCATTAGCCCTGAATTCGGCCGGGCATCGCAGAAATCCTGTGGTGTCCGGCCGAATCTCTGTGGTTTTCGGGGTGACATTTTTTGTAACCTCTGGGCGGCTACGAGGGCGTTCGCATGCTCGTTCTAGGCTCAAGTCCACGGCGCCCGAGTTCATGTCAGGGGTGCTTCATAAGGTGGACACCATAGCGCGCAATCCCGAGCGCTATGACCGATGTCGACCCTCGTACAAGAAAAGGAACCAACCTCATGTCCGCCCCCTATTCCCACAAACCCGGCACGCTGACCCCTAATCCGGCTGCCATCGCTGCCTCCGCGCGCCCGGTTGCTGCATCGCTCGTCGTCTATGGTGCCCTCGTTACCGTGGACTCGGTCCGCTACGCGGTCGTGTCGACCGGTTGCAATGGCCGCGCCAAGGACCTCTTCGTCCGCGTCCTGACGCCGGCCAAGGAGCGCGGCTTCGGCGACTACCCCGAGGACTGCCGCATGCAGGTCGCTCGTGCCGAGGCCATGGACCTCGCCGGCGTCATGGCCGAGGCCTTCCACCGCCTGTGGTCGCAGCATGCCGCTCCTGCAGAGGACGGCACCACGGCCGTGTACGTCTCCTCGCCGGAGGTCTGCCAGGTGCTCACCGCCTACCCGGAGGAATACCCTGGCATGGTCGTGCGCACCGTTGTCTCCGGCGCTGCGATGCAGTCCACGTGGCAGGCCTGCCGCACCTGGCACTCCGCCGCCGTGACCTCTCTGCAGGACGAGTACGAAGCCAAGCGTGCCCGCGAAGAGGAAGCCAAGGCTGCTGCCGAATACGCGGCTCTTGCTCACGTTGTCGTTGGCACGGACGCCTCCCGCAACACGTACGGCTCTACCGCTGGCTGGGCAGCCGCGTCCTCGACCGGCGACCTTTTTATTGGTAGCCTGCGCGCTCAATCCATCGCGCCCGCTGAAGCCACTGCCATAGCCTCGGCGGTGCAGGGCTACGGCCACCGTGGATTCCGCGTCATCGACGTGCTCACGGACAGCATGACGTGCTATCGCCTCTTCAACCAGCCGGAGGAGTACCCGGGCCTTCTGCATCACGTTGGCATGAAGAAGTGTGCGCAGATTGTCCAGGAATGGCGCGACGCCGGCGTCGTGGTCAACGTCCACTGGGTGCGCGGCCACCACGGCCACCTGCTCAACGAGTTCGCGGACCGCGCTGCGGTCTACGCGCGTCGCGACCGCGAGTGGCGCCTTCACGGCGGCCGCAACACTGCCGTCTGGGACCGCATCCGCGACGAGTTCACCGAGGCCCTGGCACACGCGGACATCGAGGACCTCATCGGCATGGAGTCCAACGAGGACTTCCACGCCGCCCCCGCCCTCGCCTAATTAAGGCGGGGGAGCCCTACGGCTCAGCCACACTCCAAGAATGTCAAAGCCGACGCATTCACTGCGTCGGCTTCTGTGCATGCCTACTCGTTAGATGAGGCCGAACTGCGAGGCGAGGCCGCCGAGTACGCCCAGCAGGCTGATCACAGCGGTAATGATGCCGATGATCGAGCCGGCATCCAGCGACGAACCCGCATCAGGGCTGTTCGAGCCAGGAACAAGGTCCGACGGATTCGGAATGATGGTGCCCGGAACAGACGGCGTGGGATCCGACTGGGACGGCACGACCGGCGTCACTCCTGCGTTGGTCAGCAACGCGGCATCGACGGACAGTGGTCCGATGATGTTCATCGCTTTGTCAGAGACGAATCCCGTCGCCGAGGCTCCCGAAATGACACCGATGATCTCGCCGTTGTTGTTGACTACCGGTCCGCCCGAATCGCCGTGCTCCCAGGAGGAACCATCGCTGGTCTCACCCATGAGCGGGGAGAGCAACTGACCATCGAAACTCATGGAGGTATTCGAGGACACGGGAATCGTGACAACGCCGCGCGAGACGCGTAGCGTGTTGTTCTCGTCGCCACCCATTCCATAGGCAGCGAACGTGGACTTCGCGCGGGCAGGAACCACGGAAGTGCGAGCGATATCCCCAGTCCAGGTTCGGCCCAGCTTGAGCACGGCGAGGTCGGACTTGTTACTTGCAGTGAAGCCAGTAACGGGGATGACGGTGCCATCCGGTGCCGTCACTGAGGTCGGATCGGCCTGGGTTGTGCAGTGGCGAGCGGTCAGGATGACGGTCGGCGAAATGGCTGCGCCGGTGCATACAAACGTGCCACCTGCGACGTCGGCGGTTACGCGCGCGGCGGTGTTCGAGAGGGCATCGGAAGCAATCGGCGCATTTTCAATAGCCGACGCCGGCGCCGCCATGAGGGAGGTGGTGGCAGCCAGAGCGACAGCAGCAGAGGCGAGGCGAGAGGCGAGAGACATGAAGCAACCTCGAGATTGAGTGATAGAGCGGGCGAAAGGAACAGGATTTCCTTTCTTAATTTAATAATTGTTTGTGAATTTCATAGTGTTTCACCAGGTGACATAAATCATGCACATATACGTGGCATGCAGGCTTTTGGGGGACCCGCGGTCAATCCAAACGGAGAAAGACGTGGAAGTAGTGCCCTGCGTCCTCAGCCTTTGTCGAGCCTTGAGCTTAAAAATTCGGTCTATGCACGTGGACTTCGCGCCGGGGCACTTCCGGCCGGGAAGTCTGGGCTGTCTCGCCCACCGCGCGCCGTATTCCACCGAGGCGGGCATGACCGCGACGTACGCCGAGCTTGCCGATGCCCTCTCGCTGGCTCTTCCGGTTTTAGAGTGCATTGATTAGTTCGCCGGGGGTTCGGGCGTGGCACAAGATATTGGGGTCCTTGGCTTTGTAGGAATAAGGGTGTCTAATCCATCCGTACAAACCAAGGACCTACTGTGCAGCCTAACGGAAATGTCATCGTCGATACCATCTGCCGCACCGCAGAACTAGGAGTTACTATCACCGGGGCCGCAGAACACGGCGATGTCACCGTCATCGAAGCCGAGCCCGTCGAGCCCATCAATGAATGCCCCACGTGCGGTCAGCCTGGAGTATTCCGCGACCACGTCATCCGCAGCCTGGTCGATCTGCCCATCGTCGGCCACCCAACACGCCTTCATGTGCGCCTTCCACGCTACCGGTGCACCAACAAGCGCTGCTTGCAGAAGATCTTCCGCGCGGGCCTTACCTGCGCGCCCGACAATTCAAAGACCACGGACAGGGTGACCCGCTGGATACTGCAACGACTCTGCCTAGATCGGATGAGCGTTGCCGCTGCAGCCAAGTCATTAGGCCTGGGGTGGGATACCACCAACGCCTTGGCCTTAGCCGCTGTCCAGGACTTGATCTACAACGACGAGCACTACCTCGACGGGGTCAAGGTCATCGGTGTTGATGAGCATCGCTGGTCGCACAACCGACGCACATGGCGCGACGGATACGTCACCGTCATCGTTGATATGACCGACCACCACGACAAGGATGGAAACGTCATCCGCCCCGCTCGGCTTCTTGACGTTGTCCCAGGCAGAAGCGCTGACGCGTTACGAACATGGCTGAATAATCACAGCGAGCAGTTCCGCGATCAGGTCAAGATCATCAGCATGGACGGCTTCCAAGGCTATGCCACCGCCGCTGGCGAAGTCATTCCCAACGCCACCCAAGTCATGGACCCGTTCCACGTTGTACGCCTGGCCGGTGACAAGCTCACCAAGTGCCGCGCCAGGCTCCAGTTAGAAACAACAGGCCGACGTGGCCGCAGCAAAGACCCGCTCTACCGCAACCGGAAAACTCTGTTGACCACCGAGGGCTTGCTCACCGACAAGCAGCGCGGGAGGCTTGAGGAACTGTTTGACTTCGACGACGACTACGCGCCGCTACAAGAGACCTGGACCTACTACCAACAAGTCATAAGCTGCTACAACAATCCCAACAAGCAAGCAGCCAAGAAAGCCATGAGCACGCTCATTGACACGCTTGTTGACATCAAAGACGCCGGGATCGCTGAGATCGCGCAGCTAGGCAGGACCATGAACAAACGCCGCAAGGACATCCTCGCCTACTTCGACCACGGAGTATCCAACGGACCTGTCGAAGCGATTAACGGTCGGTTGGAATTCCTACGCGGCATCGCCCTGGGATTCCGCAACCTCGACCACTACATATTGCGGTGCCTGATTCACGCCGCCAACATCCGACACAAAATCAATGCACTCTAAAACCGGAAGAGCCCTCTCGCTCACCTTTGCTCCCCGTCCCTCCGCCGCAGTCGAGGTCATGATCGTTCCCGCAGCTCAGAAAATCGGCAATCCCCATTATTTTGGTGCGCCAGAAGCTCTCGCGCAGGAAGATTGAACGTTCTAACACCCTGACTTTGAACGTTTCAACACTCTTTAATTGAACGTTTTAACACCCTGTGATTGAACGATTTAACACCCAGGATCCGAACGGTTCGGCGTTCCACTTGCCTGTGATGGCGCGAAATTTAGGACTTCGACTGGAGGTAGCCCAGGAATTCCTCGGTGAGGGGCTGCTCGAGAGTGAGGTGCATGGTCACCACGGGCTGGCCGGTTTGGGGCATGGTGGTCTGCTCGGGCTGACTGGGGTGAACGAGACCGAGATAGTAGAAGTCACGTCCCTCGGTGTCGTCGCGGCGCACGAAGAGGTGAATGGGCAGTTCGTCAGCGAGGATGTCGCGGACCTCGCCGCTGCGGAGCGTGCGGTTGGAGCGCGTAAACCACTTCATGGTGCCGGTGTCGAGAAACTTATCCTCGTAGGCGATGGAAGCGTCGACGTCTTCGGCCTTGTGATAGTTGACGAAAATGGGAATAGTCGCGGAGTACTTGTCGACCTTGTAGCCGTTGAGCGTGCCCTCCTGGTTGGACTCGAGACGCAGTAGTCGCGAGACGTCCTTGCGCGAGTACTTGTTGCCCACCTTGAGCTCGCCGCCGGTAAAGCCGCGCTCCCGGGAGAGGAAGAGCCCGGTCTCGATGACGTCGTCGACGTGAGTGCGGAACTCGAGATTGCCGCGGTAGGTCTCGGCAAAAGTGGGTTCGAGACGATAGATACCGTCGGCAAGAGCGACGACGCCCTCCAACTTGTAGGCCCCCTCCGTGAAGAACTCGAGGGAAAGAACGCGCTCGACCACGCTGAGATCAGCGGGGGAGTGCGCGGCGTGGTGGGCTTCGAGGATGTGTGTGAACTCGGCGACGGAGCAGGGGCCGTGTGCGAGCAAGCGTTGGAGGAGCAGGAGCTCTTGCGGGGCTTTGCCATGGAGCAGCTCGCGGGAGAGGAACTTGAGGAATTCTGACGCGCGGGGCGAGGGGGCATCGGCAAGCTTGGCCTTGACGAGCAAATCCCAATAATGATCCGTGCGGCGCGTGGCGAGGACGTAGGGGTCCGCGGTGTCGAAGCGGGCGAAGTCGATGAGCCGCGGCACGCGGCCGAGACGCGACTGGAGGGCGGCGATGTCTTTCTTGAACTCGGCGACGCCGTCAATGCGCGCTACGGCGAGCGAGGCGAAGATGCGCTGGCGGGCGACCTTCGTGAAGTTGACGCTGGAGACGCCGGAGATGGTGTTGTCCTCGCCGGCGTCGATGATCTTCTTGCGGATGGAGTCCTTGTTGCGGCTGTTGTCGCCAAAGAGGGCGACGGGAATGAGGTAGTTATTCGTGTAATTACCGATGAAGTCGATGACGCGCAGGTGGTCTTTGCCGGCAGCCTTGCGCAGGCCGCGGCCGAGCTGCTGGGTGAAGATGATGGACGACTGCGTGTTGCGCATCATGACGACTTGGTTGACCGAGGGGATATCCACGCCCTCGTTAAAGATATCGACGGTCAGGATGTAGTCGAGCTCGCCCGCGTTGAGCCGACGGAGCGCGGCGTCGCGAACCTCGGGACTGTCGTTGCCGGAAAGAGCGACGGTTGTGAGTGGACGGCCGTTGATTTTTGATTGGTTGAGCCCATTGCTGAGCTCCACCGCTTCTTCGATGCGGGAGCAAAAGATGAGGCCACGGACATTTTCGGCATGCCCGTAGGTCTCGAGCGTGCGTAGAATGTGGGCGAGCCGTTCGTGGGAGACGAGGCGGGACAGTTGCGTCGTATTCTCGATGAGTTCGCCGTCCTCGGTCTCATAATCGGTGACGCCGTAATAGTGGAACGGCGCCAACATGTCGTTATCGAGTGCGGCTTGGAGGCGAATCTCGTACGGCACGTTGTAGTCGAAGAGCTCAAAGATGTTGCCGCCGTCGGTGCGCTCGGGCGTCGCGGTGAGTCCGAGGAGGAAACCCGGCCGGAAGTAGTCGATGAGTGTGCGGTAGCTGGCCGCGGCGCCGCGGTGGACTTCGTCGACAACGATGACGTCGAAGGCATCGGGAGCGAACTGGCGATAGGCATCCCGGCTGTTGAGGGACTGCACGGAGGCGAACACATAGCGCGCGTCGGCGTCGTTATGGCCGCCGACGAGCAGGCCGTAGTCGTTGTCGGCACCGCCCAGCACGCGCTGGAATTCGGAGCGGGACTTGGAGAGAATCTCGCCTCGGTGAGCAATGAAAAGCACGCGGCGCGGGTCCATCTCCTTGACCGCAAGTGCGGCGAGGATGGTCTTGCCCGTGCCCGTCGCGGAGATGATGAGCGCCTTCTTCTCGCCAGCCTGCCGCAGCTTTCCGATGCCGTCGAGCGCCTCGCGTTGCATGGCGTTGGCGACGATGTGGCCAGCGTTCGGCGCCGCATCGGGCACGATGAGCACGCGGTTGCGCCGCGTCTGCTCGTAGCGTGCAATCCACTCTTCGGTGAGCAGCGTCCCCCGCGTGCGCTGAAGACGAACGGCATCCTCAAGCTGAAGCGCGATATCGCCGTCATAGCTCGTCGAGAACTTCAGGTTCCACTCGCGATTGTGAATGAGCGCATGAGGAGTGAGGTTGGCGCTGCCCACGATAGTGGTGACCTCGCCGGGGTCGTGGAAGACGTAACCCTTGGGATGGAAGCCGCCGTGCTCATCGTCGTGGACGTAGGCGGTGATGCCCTCGAGCCCCAGCAGCTCGCGGAACATGGTCGGCTCGTTGAAGTCGAGGTAGTTCGACGTGATGATCTCGCCGCGACCGCCGCGCGCCACGAACTCGAGAAGGTCCTCTTTGAGGAGCGCCAGCGCGCTCGCCGAGATAAACGCAACGGAGAAGGTAAACGATTCAGCGCGGCGCAGCTCATCGCGGATCGCGCGGTGCATGGTGTCCGGTTTTTCATTGCTGATGAGCCGCGGGTTGAGGATCTTCTCGGCGGGTGTGTGGCGATCGACAAATCCGAAGCGGACGTCGTCGAGGAGAGTGCGGTTATCCATGGCGTGCTGGTCTGTAGGTGTTTCCAGGGCCGTTCGGCTTAAGGCTGCTGCATGCGGGCCAGAACGAGCTCGACGGCCTCGACGTCAGCTGGCGCCCACTCGACGGACAACAGATCTTCCGGCGCGAACCAGCGGATCTCAGCGTGCTCGGTGAGCTTCGGTTCGCCCTCTTGCAGTCGGCACAGGAACGATGCAAGAACGACGATGCCGAAGCCGTATTCGTGCTCCGTGGTGACGAGGTGATCGCCAACCTGGGCGTCGATGAGGAGTTCCTCTTTGAGCTCGCGGTGCAGTGCCTGTTCCGGTGTCTCGCCCGGCTCGATCTTTCCACCGGGGAACTCCCAGAAACCCGCCAAAGACATCTGCTCGCCGCGCCGGGCTCCAAGAACCTTGCCGTCTCGGACCAAGACGGCGGCGGTGACTTCGATGCGCTTCTTCACGTTGTTCCTCCAGGCGTTCACACAGGACTACTTCTCCACAATGTACCGGACCTTTGTCCTTAAATGCGCGCGTGGCCTGCGTAGATGACTCAAGGTTTTAGGGCAGTTGCATCGGCGCCGGCAGAGGCCATTTTGCTGTGGTGTCCATTCGGCTCGTGCCTCCCCCGTTCGAAGGGGTGGGAAGGTTGTAGTGAAGAGGCGTTAAATTTGGGAGTAGTACGCGGAAAGTTCTGCGGACAGGGGAGCGAAATTCGTATGATTTTGGAATGTCGAGTCCTCTTATCGTTACGGCCAAGTTTGAGAATGGCCTTTATCGGTGCCCGGTATGTGGGCGTTCAGTACAGTACTTCCCGAATTCAAAGTCTTTGCAGACGCATTTTCAGTTGAACGACAGTAAAACACTGTGTTCCAGTCGCAGGAAGGTGGTGCTCCTTGCACGACCTCAAACAATGAAAACGATTGATAAAGCAGGGCGCGTAGTCGGTCAATCGAATCCAAAGGGAGGAAAAGCAACTTCCCGATCGAACAAGCGTCGTAAAAACCACCCGCGGGTATCTAAACAGGACATTGCATCAGGACGCGTACCTGCGGCTGCGCTGCCATATTTGTTGGATGTCTCAGATGCAGGCAAAACAGATAACTCTGGCTCGATACATCACGGTTCGTCGACGACATCGAAGCGTAAGAAGCGTCAGAACCGTTCGAAGAGCTACGAACGGGCTTACGCCCCGCGAAGGCGCAAGAGCTGGCGTGAAGAGTATCCAATTTTTGCAGAAGACTCATGGGGTAATGACTATCTTGGCCCTGAGGGTGGAGAAACCTCAGTACGCGCGTCACGCGGCGGGCGTTTCGAAGGTAGCAGGAGTAAGCACTAATACAAGCTAACCCAGTTACCAGTATGACTGTGCTACGTGGTGACGACGGTTTCGGAATACGAACCGCGGTAAGCTCTCAGAGCATGAGCGCCATTGAAGAATTAGATAATCACTCCGCAACTATTCTGTTCGTCGC
Organism: Corynebacterium phoceense; assembly: GCF_900092335.1. Lineage (GTDB taxonomy): Bacteria > Actinomycetota > Actinomycetes > Mycobacteriales > Mycobacteriaceae > Corynebacterium > Corynebacterium phoceense. Next base: position 210,841 of record NZ_LT596207.1, on the reverse strand, counting down.
CGCTGTAGACAAGGAAGCCGCGGCCTTGCCGGAGGGCACTCCGCTGTTGGTGACGGGTATTGGCACGCTTCCGGCGGCGATGGCGCTGACGGAGTATCTCACGGTGGCGCGCGAGGAGGGCACGCTGCCGCGCCGGGTGGTCAATATTGGCACGGTCGGCGCGCTGCGCGACGGGCTGGATGGCGTCTACGAGATTGACCGCGTGACCAAGCACGACTTCAAGCTGGAAATGCTCACCGATATTGACCGCTACCTGCTGCCCAAGGTCATCGAGATTCCCGTTTCCGGCAACCATCCGGTCCAGGGGTTGGCGACGGGTGACATGTTCGTTTCAGATACGCACACCCGTGAGCGTCTGGCGCAGGACTCGGGTCTATGCGACATGGAGGGTTACGCCATCGCGGCGGTCTGTCAGCGCTTCGGCGTGCCGGTGACGCTGCTCAAGCAGGTCTCGGATCCAGCTAATGAGTCGAGCGTGGGCAAGTGGGATGACGCTCTACCGCGCGCGGCGCACGAGCTGCATGAGGCATGCGTGAAGTCGGGATTCATCGCAGCCCACTAGTGGTCATTGGCGCCCAGGCGTCTTCCCCAGTAGCCCGCCGCAGGTCAATGCCGAAGTTGTGCCTGATATCGCGCACGGCGTTGGCGATCCACCGATAATCAGAGGCGGTGGAGGGGATAGTGTTCAGCTTGCCGGGATGTGCGGGGTGTATCACCTTGGTGTGCTTTCGGCCTGGGGTGATGATGAAGCCGCGGTCTTCGAGTAGGTCGATGAAATCCTTGCGCGCCGTGGGAAGCGGGAGCGTTACAGGCTTGGCGCGGTGGCGCAGGGGGCGCGTCGGCTGACGGCGCGTACCGGACGTGCGAGGGGCAGGACGGTGCTGGTTCGCCTTCTTTTTGTAGGTATCTTTCTTCGGTGCGAAGGCGACGAGGACACCGTCGGCGGGGTCGACGACGAGGAAGTGCGCAGCCGTGCGGAAACAGAGACGTCCGTTGTGTCCAGGGAACGAATCTGCGGTGGTCAACATGGCGTTGATGGCGGGCAGCGTGAACCCAGCCTGCGTGTATGCCGCGTGAGCGGCGGGGCTCGCGCTGGTGACGGTGACACGGGAGGGAGACGCTGTGGTGGTTAACGCCGTGGCGATGGCTTGCTTGGCGTCATCGAGATTGAGCTCGCGCGGGCCTGTGTTGTGGGGACTGCGGGCGCGGGGTGCGGCGAGTGGGACGGCGCGGCTGCAGCGGTAGCGACGCTGGGCGGCGTTCCACGTGAAAGGCGCGGCGATCACGAGGGGGACGCTGAGACGAATGATGGTAAGCGGTTTCATAGCGAGGCTCCTTGAGCGTGGTGCGGTAATCGAGTGACCACAGCATGCCAGGGGGTGTCGACATGAATGCCTCCTCAAGAGATTCATGGAGGTCAAACTGCTTTTTGGCGTTCGTGCTGTCTGTGGGCGAGGAATGAATGCGAGCGGCGTAAAACGCTGAAACCTCCCGCGCCGACAAGTGGAGCGGGAGGTTGGGCAGTGGGCTGTTTAGCTGGCGCTCGGCGCCATCGCGAGGTAGAGCTCACGCACCTTGGCGCGCGGGGAGTCGGGCGCGAGGCGCTCGATGTCGCGGGCGGCGTCCATGTCGGGGCTGGAGTCGGTGGCGTTGTCGTCGGCAGCCTGCTCGGAAGCGACGGAATCTTCGGCCTTGGTGGCGTCCTTCTTCTTCGATTTCTTATCGGGCTTGGGCGCGCCGGTGACGATCTCAGCTGAAGCGGGATCGACCTCGCCGGAGCGGATGGAGGTCACGAGCGCGTTGTAGCGGAAGATGACGCCGATGGTCGCGGCGACGGGCACAGCAAGGAACGCGCCGATGATGCCAGCGAGGGCGGAGCCCACCGTCACGGAGAGCAGGATGATGGCCGCATGCAGGCCCATGGCCTTGGACTGCAGCAGCGGCTGGAGGACGTTGCCCTCAATCTGCTGGACGGCGACGACGATGATGAGCGCGATAATCGCGCTGGTGAAGCCCTGCGAAACGAGCGCGATGGCGACGGCGAGGACGCCGGCGGTCACGGCACCGATAACAGGGATGAAGCTGGCGAAGAACGTGACGACGCCGATGACGAAGGCCAGCGGCACGCCCATGATCCACAGGCCGGCGCCAATGAGGACGGCGTCGACGAAGGCGACGGTGGCCTGGGCCTGGATGAAGCCGGACAGCGTCTTCCAGATGCGGTTGGACAGCTCCGTGATGTGCCAGCCAGTGGAGTGGCCCACGTACTTGCGCAGCCAGGGCAGGAACTTCTCGCCTTCCTTGATGAAGAAGAAGGTGAGGAAGAGCATGATGACGAGGTTGACCACGATGGAGCTCACCGTGGACACGCCAGAGAGCACGCCGCCAGCGATGTTGGAGGCCTGGTTCTTAATGAGGTTCGTGACGTCATCGACCACGGACTGGATCTGTGCCTGGTCGACGTTGAAGGGCAGTTGGTCCGTCATGCCGACGAGTTTGTTAATGCCCTCTTCGGCCTGCGAGAAGAGCTGGCCGCTCTGTTCCTTGACGGTCGGTGCCATGGCGACGAAGATGCCACTGACGATGACGAAGAAGCCCACCAGCGTTGTCGCCGCGGCGAGCGCACCCGGGAAGCGCCATTTCGTACGCATAAAGGCGGTGACGGGGTAGAGCACCGTGGAGACCAGAATTGCGAGGATAACGGGAAGCAGGCCTGCCCACACGAACTTGAGCACGTAGCCGATGAGCGCGATGGCCGCGACGATGACAATGAATCGCCACGAGAACGACGCCATCGACTTGAAGTCGCGGTGGATGACGGCGGTCTTGCGGTCGTGCGCGAGGGCATCGGGCACATCGGCGCCAATGCCTTCGGCGTCGGAAGCGACGAGTGGCTGCGCAATCTTTGCCTGGCTACCCGTGGCTGCCTGCGGCACGGCGGTGCCGTGTGCCTGTGTGGAGGTATTTTCTTGGGAATTGTCTGAACTCACCCGTCCCATATTGCCACAAAAGCCCCAACTTCCTGCACAAAGGGCAGAAAGTTGGGGCATGACAGCGTGCGTCTATGGCACGCCGCAGGCGCGCTTAACGCGCGATGCCAGCGACCGAGCGGATGATACCGAAGCGGTGCATGGTCACCGAAACTGCCTGCTCAAGGAGGTAAGGCAGGAGCTCGCGGCGGCCATCGGCAAGCACCGGCTGGTCGAGGATGACCGAATTGGACTCCACCGCGGCCGTGCGTGCCGAGTCCGCGACGGCGCCGAGGGCACGCATGCGTGCAGACGGCGTGTGGGCCAGCTCGCGGGCAAAATCTTCGTCCGACTGTGCAGCGACCGTGACGCCCAGCTTGCCGATGCCCCGTTCCGCCAGCTCGGCTGCAATCTCCGGCGTCGCGGAGAAACGCGGCTCCACGTTGCCGAAGTGGACTCCGTCGAACTCGGCTCGGAGGAGGGCGCCAGCGAGGGCATGGCGGACGACGTCACGCAACGCGTAGCCGTAGCCGATGCGGATGCGCAGCGGCTCGAGCACTGGGCGGTAGCGGAAGATATTGGCTTCGGAGACGAGACCTGCGCGGTCGTGTTCGCGGCCGAATTCCTCCTGCCACGCGAGCTGGTCGAGTTCGGCGGCACGCCACAGCCAGGCGATGTCCTCCTCACTGAGGGCATCGGGAAGCTGGGCGAGCAGGGCCTTGACCGGGGCCTGAATGTCGACGTCGTGGACGCGGAGCTCGCCGTCGGACCACGTGCCCATCTGCGGGACGTAGTTGGGGCCGCCGGCCTTGGCACCCGGACCCATGACGGACTTCTTCCAACCGCCGAAGGACTGGCGCTGGACGATGGCGCCGGTAATCCCGCGGTTGACGTAGGCGTTGCCCACCTCGACGTGGTCCATCCAGTACTCGATCTCCTTGTCGTCGAGCGAGTGGATGCCGCCGGTGAGCCCGTAACCAGTGGCGTTCTGCCACGCGATGGCCTGCTCGAGGGTGTCTGCATGCATGATGCCGAGCACTGGACCGAAGCACTCGTTCAGGTGGTACCAGGAACCTGGCTGCACGTTATCGCGAATGCCCGGGGACCACAGGGTGCCCTCCTCGTTGAGCTTTTCTGGCTTGAGCAGCCACGTCTCGCCCGGCTCCAGCTGGGTGAGGCCGCGCAGGAGCTTCTCACCGGGAGCTTCGGCGAGACCGTTCATCGTCGTGGTGATGTCGTGGCCGGGGCCGACCTTAAGGGTCTTGGCGGCATCGATAAGCTGCGTGCGCAGGCGCTGCGAGGTGCCTGCGGCGCCGACGAAGATGACGAGGGAGGCGGCGGAGCACTTCTGACCGGAGTGGCCGAACGCCGAGTTGTAGAGATCCGCGATGGCCAGGTCCGGGTCCGCGGCCGGGGTGATGATGAGCGCATTCTTGCCGGAGGTCTCCGCCATGAGGTTCATCTCCGGGCGCCAGGAGCGGAAAAGCGCGCCGGTGTCCGAGGCGCCGGTGAGGATGACGGCGTCGACGTCCTCGTGGGAGATGAGTGCCTTGCCAGCCTCGCCTTCGTCGGTGAGGACAAGCTGGACCAGGCTGGTATCGAGGCCGTGCTCGCGCAGGCCTTCGTGGATGGCGCTGACCGCGACCTTGGCGCAGTGGACGACCTGCGGCGCCGGCTTGATGATGACGGCCGAGCCCGCTGCGAGCGCGGAGAGTATGCCGCCCACCGGAATGGCCACCGGGAAGTTCCACGGCGGGGTGACGACGGTGACCTGGTTCGGGGTAAAGATCGAGCGGGCATCGTCAAGCAAGCGTGCGGACTGCGCGTAGTAGGTGGCGAAGTCGATGGCCTCGGAGACCTCCGGGTCCGTCTGCGTCACCGTCTTGTTAGCCTCCCACGCGGCGACGGAGATGAAGTCCCCGCGGTGGTCCGCCAGTTTGTCCGCGATGGTGTCGAGGACCTCCGCGCGCTCGTGGCCGGTCTTCGCACCCCACTCGGGCGCCAGCGCCTTGGCCGTCGCGATGGCGGCGACAGCCTGCTGGGGATCGGTGACCTCTTCGATGCCGTGCTCGCCTGGGTTGGTGGTGAGCGCTTCCTGTGCCCACTGGCGGTTGGCATGCAGGGCCGGATCCGTGTCCGGCTCGTTGGTAAAGCGGCCGGTGCGTGGGGCCTGGCGTCCTTGTTTGTTCGTCGATTCATCGACACGATCTTGGGTGCGCTTCGGGCCAGCAAAAGTCTCCCAGCGCTCGGCGACGGCGGTCCGGAAATGCTGCTCCTGATCGGCGAGGGCCTGCTTCTGGTCCGGCGCGAAGAGCGCGTAGAGGAAGTTCTGGGACGCGGAGTTTTCCTCGAGGCGGCGCACGAGGTAGGACACGGCGACGTCGAAGTCCTCGGCGTGGACGACCGGGGTGTAGAGAATCTGGCGGCCCTCGAAGCGGGTGCGGACCGCTTCTTGCTGTGCCGGGGACATGCCTTGGAGCATCTCCGAGTCGAGCATGCGCAGCACGCCGCGCTTGGTGGCGAGCTCGTAGGCCATGCCCGCGGTGAACAGGTTGTGCGTGGCGATGCCGATGCGCACGGCGTCCGCGAACTGCGGGCGCACGATGTAGTCAAGCAGGCGGTAGTAGTTCGCGTCGACCTGCGCCTTGTCCTCGTAGGTGGCGACCTTCCACCCGTGGATCTCGCCCTGGACGTGCTCCATGGAGAGGTTCGCGCCCTTGACGATGCGGATCTTGATGGGCGCTCCGCCCTTGGCGACGCGCTCAACACCGAACTCCGCGAGCTCCTCCAGGGCCTCGAACGTATCCGGCAGGTAGGCCTGGAGCACGATGCCGGCCTCGAGGTTGTGGAACTCCGGCTCGCTGAGCAGCTCCTTGAAGAGGCGAATGGTGAGGTGGAGGTCGTGGTATTCCTCCATGTCCAGGTTGATAAAGACGTGCGGGCTGCGCGCCACCGCGGCTTCGTAGAGCGGACGCAGACGCTCCTTCAAGCGCTCAACCGAGCCATCGATATCCCAAGGATTGAGCTGCGCCACCATCGAAGACGCCTTGACGGAGACGTACGTGACCTTGGGGTTCTGGATGAGTGCCAGGGTGCGCGCTGCGCGCGAGCGGGCCTCGTCCTCGCCGAGGACGGCTTCGCCGAGCAGGTTGAGGTTCAAGTGCTCGCCGGACGCCGCGGCCTTGTCGAGCATCTTGTCCAGCGCGTCCGACTCCGCGTCGAGGACCAGGTGGCCCACCATCTGACGCATGCGCAGGCGCGCGAGCGGCATGACGAGGCTCGGGAGGATCGGACCGAAGAAGCCACCCAGGCCCACGAGCGTGCCGTTGATAAGACCCAGGAAGCGCGCATCATAGCGGCTAGTGACGTCCTTGAGGGCGTCGGCGGCCACGGCGTTGTCCTCCGGGCGCATGACGCGGTCGACGAAGTCCATGGTGAAGTTCACGCCATCGGAATCCCGCAGCAGGCTGGCGAGCTGCTCGGTTCCCTTGTCTTGCTCGTCCGCGCTGGCGTTGAGGAATTCGTGGGCGCGGGTGACGGCGGCCTCGACGACGGCGTCGACATCATCGGATTCCGGCAGGCGGGTGTAGGCAGGGGCAGAAGAATTCTGGCTGGTCATAGTGACAGTACCTCTCAGTCATGCTCACCGTGGCCGAACCCTCGAAAGCACGACACACGGTGCTCAGACACGTCCCTGCCTCTGGCTCGCGGCTGGTGTGCCGTGGCCCGGGGCGAGTCGGGTCCGAAGAAGAAAATATGTGGTGGTGCACTTGAGGGGGCCTCACGGGTGCGTGCGCCCTTGTAGGTACGAGGTGCCGGGGCCTGAAGCCGGGCTTTAACCGGGTCCTTATGCCTGGGGTTTCAACGTGGGCTTTATGCCGGGCACCGCGCGAGCTGTCATGTGACGCTCCTCTAACCTGGGTGCGTTCCGTGATCTATCTCGCTTGATGAGAAAAAATAGCGCTCGCGTTGGGCGTCGTCAACCCATTCACGCGGGCGGGGGTAACCGGGTTCTTTGGCGCAAGTGGAAAAATATTTTTTGCTTTTTACCTGCGGGTTTGGGGAAATTTGAAAGAAAGTTGAGTCATATGGGAACAACTTCGGAAGTCGTACCGTTGTGTAGGTTGAGTGACGGGCGCTCAAGGTTCTACCTTCGAGTCGCGGACTTCTGTTAGAGTGGCGCAAGGACTCCAGCGAAGTTGAGTCACGCCGGGTCAACCCTTAAGGCTTAAGGGGCAGCCCGAAACGATGAATACACAACAAACCTGTAGAAGGAGAACATCATTATGGGACGCGCAGTAGGTATTGACCTCGGCACCACGAACTCGGTCGTTTCCGTTCTGGAAGGCGGCGAGCCGACTGTTATCGCTAACTCTGAAGGTGCTCGCACCACCCCGTCCGTCGTCGCATTCGCGAAGAACGGCGGCGAAATCCTCGTTGGCCAGTCTGCCAAGAACCAGGCTGTGACCAACGTTGACCGCACCATCCGCTCCGTCAAGCGCCACATCGGCACCGACTGGACTGTGGATATCGACGGCAAGAAGTACACCCCGCAGGAGATTTCCGCTCGTACGCTCATGAAGTTGAAGCGCGACGCGGAGGCGTACCTCGGTGAGGACGTCACGGACGCCGTCATTACCGTCCCGGCGTACTTCGAGGACTCCCAGCGCCAGGCCACCAAGGAAGCCGGCCAGATTGCGGGCCTCAACGTCCTGCGTATCGTCAACGAGCCGACCGCCGCTGCTCTGGCCTACGGCCTGGAGAAGGGCGAGCAGGAGCAGACCATTCTGGTCTTCGACCTTGGTGGCGGTACCTTCGACGTCTCCCTGCTGGAGATTGGTGACGGCGTTGTTGAGGTTATGGCTACCGCCGGTGACAACCAGCTCGGTGGTGACGACTGGGATCAGCGCATCGTCGACTGGCTGGTGGAGAAATTCAAGAACGCCAACGGCATTGACCTGACCAAGGACAAGATGGCCCTGCAGCGTCTGCGCGAGGCCGCGGAGAAGGCCAAGATTGAGCTGTCTTCCTCCCAGTCCGCCACCATCAACCTGCCGTACATCACGGTCGACTCGGACAAGAACCCGCTCTTCCTCGACGAGACCCTGTCCCGCACCGAGTTCCAGAAGATCACCCAGGACCTGCTCGACCGCACTAAGGCGCCGTTCAACCAGGTCATCAAGGACGCTGGCCTGTCCCTGTCGGACATCAACCACGTCGTCCTCGTGGGTGGTTCCACCCGTATGCCGGCCGTCTCTGAGCTGGTCAAGGAGATGACTGGCCGCGAGCCGAACAAGGGCGTGAACCCGGACGAGGTCGTTGCCGTCGGCGCTGCCCTGCAGGCTGGCGTTCTGCGCGGCGAGGTCAAGGACGTGCTGCTCCTCGACGTCACCCCGCTGTCCCTCGGTATCGAGACCAAGGGTGGCGTGATGACCAAGCTCATCGAGCGCAACACCACCATCCCGACCAAGAAGTCCGAGACCTTCACCACGGCTGAGGACAACCAGCCGTCGGTCCAGATCCAGGTCTTCCAGGGCGAGCGCGAGATGGCTTCGGCCAACAAGCTGCTGGGCTCCTTCGAGCTGGGCGGCATCGCTCCGGCCCCGCGCGGTGTGCCGCAGATTGAGGTCACCTTCGACATCGACGCCAACGGCATCGTCTCCGTGTCCGCGAAGGACAAGGGCACTGGCAAGGAAAACACCATCAAGATCCAGGATGGTTCCGGCCTCTCCCAGGAGGAGATCGACCGCATGATCAAGGATGCCGAGCAGCACGCTGAGGAGGACAAGAAGCGCCGCGAGGAGCAGGAGGTCCGCAACCAGGCTGAGGGTGCTTCCTACCAGACTCGCAAGTTCCTTGACGAGAACGCAGACAAGGTTTCTGAGGACGTCAAGACCAAGGTCACCGAGGCTGCCGACGCCGTCGACGAGGCCCTCAAGGGCGAGGACATCGAGGCCATCAAGTCCGCCGTGGAGAAGCTCAACACCGAGTCCCAGGAGATGGGTAAGCAGATCTACGAGGCTCAGGCTGCCGAGGCCGCCGCTGCCGACGCTGGCGCGTCGGCAGGAGCTGACGAAGACCCCAACGTCGTTGACGCTGAGGTTGTCGACGAGGACACCGAAGGTAAGGACAACAAGTAATGGCTGACCACAACGGAATGCCGGACAACCCCGGCGACCCGGAGCACACCGACCCCGAGGCTACCTCGGCCGACCGCGCCGAGTCCGCTGCCGAGGAGGCTCGCGCCGCCCAGGCTAGCGGTTCCGCTGAGGAGCTTGACCCCACGCTCGAGTCCGACCTCGAAGAGGCCCTCGCCGACGTCGAGGCTGACCTCGACGCCACCGAGGACGGCGCAGAGGCTGAGGCCGCGGCTGCCGATGCCGCCTCCGACGCCGAGGCTTCTGCTGAGCCGACGGTCGAGGAGCAGCTCGCCGAGCGCACCGAGGACCTGCAGCGTCTCAACGCGGAGTACACCAACTACCGCCGCCGCACGGAGCGCGAGCGCTCCCAGGTCATTGAGACCGCTAAGGCGCAGGTGCTGGGGCAGTTCCTGCCCATCCTCGATGACCTTGCGCTGGCTCGCCAGCACGGCGACTTGGAGGATGGCCCGCTCAAGTCCATCTCAGACAAGCTCGTGGGCGTGCTCACCGCTCAGAAGGTGGAAGCCTTCGGCGTGGAGGGCGACGCATTCGACCCGGAGATTCACGAGGCAGTCCAGGATCTCTCCTCCGGTTCCGAGCAGGTCATCGGGACCGTCCTGCGCCAGGGCTACCGGGTGGGCGAGAAGCTCATCCGCACCGCCATGGTGATTATCGCGGACCCGGCCGAGTCGGCTGAGTCAGCGACTGACGCGGAGTAGAACGCTGGGGCGCCGGGGCCACACCAATGGTTATCCGGCGCCCGCGGTGTATCCGCACCTTTTAGATTTTTAGTTAGAGCTTTAGAACACACGTTGACAATGACACCACGCCGGTGTGGGCCGGCGACCAACACGAAAGGAGGAGATGCCCAGTGAGCGTGAAACCTGAATGGGCAGAGAAAGATTATTACGCGGATCTGGGGGTCTCCTCATCCGCAACCCCGGAGGAGATCAAGCGCGCCTACCGCAAGCTGGCCCGCGAGAACCACCCGGACGCTAATCCCGATAATCCGGAGGCGCTCGAACGCTTCAAGGCCGTCGCCGAGGCCCACGAGGTCCTCGCTGATGCCGCGACCCGCAAGGAATACGACGACTTCAAGGCTATGGTCGCACGCGGCGGCGGCTTTGGGACGGGAGGCGCCGGCTTTCCCGGCGGGTTTCGCACGGCGCCGGGGCAAGGCTTCGAAGCGGACTTCGACCTCTCGGACATCTTCGGACACGCTGGAGGAGCGCCTCGCGGCGGTGGTCTTGGGGATATCTTCGGTGGCGTTTTCAACCGCGGCGGTGGTGCTGGCCGAACAGCTCGCCCGTCGCGGGGGGCGGACGTCGAAACGCACGTCACCCTTGAATTCCGAGAAGCGGCGAAAGGGACGACGCTTCCGCTCCAACTAACGGGCGACGCGCCGTGTACCACGTGCCATGGCTCTGGCTCCCGCTCCGGCAAGAAGCAGAAGTGCTCACGCTGTGACGGCACCGGGTTTACCTCGGAGCAGCGCGGCACCTTCGGGTTTTCCCAGCCGTGCACCGACTGCGGCGGCACCGGCCAGAAGATCACGGATCCTTGCCCGGACTGCAACGGCAGCGGAACGGTGCGCCGCACCCGCTCGATCACCGTGCGCATCCCCGCCGGCGTCATCGACGGTCAAAAGGTGCGCCTGGCCGGCCAAGGCGAGGCAGGCCCCAACGGCACTCCCGCGGGCGACCTCTTTGTGAGCGTGTCCGTGAAGCCGGACAAGGTCTTCACTCGTGACGGCGACGACCTGCACATCACGGTCCCCGTGTCCTTTGCGGAGCTGGCCCTCGGTGACACCATCACGGTGCCCACGCTCGACCAGCCGGTGCGCGTGAAGATTGCCGCCGGTACTCCGGATGGCCGCACGCTGCGCGTGCGTGGCCGTGGCATCACGCGCCGTTCCGGTACACCGGGTGACCTCATGGTGACGGTCCAGGTCAAGGTCCCTTCGACGCTCGATGCCGCAGCCACCTCGGCTCTGCGCACCTACGCACAGGCTGAGCGCGACTCCGGCTTTAACCCGCGCGCCGACTGGGCGGGCAACAAGTAAGGCAGGTGAGCAGTGATGGCTAATTCCACCGACGGTCCGCGCGAGGCACCGAAGAAGATGTACGTTATCTCCGTCGCTGCGGAGCTTTCCGGAATGCATGCGCAGACCCTGCGCACGTACGACCGGATGGGTCTGGTGTCCCCGGCCCGCACGCGCGGCGGCGGACGCCGCTACTCTGACCGAGACATCGAGCTGCTGCGCCACATCCAGGAGCTGTCCCAGGAGCAAGGCGTCAACCTCGCCGGCATTAAGTCGATTATCGAGCTCACCGAGGAACGCGACCAGCTTCTCGCCGAGCGCGACGCGCTTCTTGAGGAAGTCCGCGAGCTGCGTGCCCGCTCCTCGTCTGCGTCGACGGGCCGCGAGCTCGTCCACGTTCCGCGGTCGACCTCCGTGGTCATGTGGACCCCGCGCCGCAAGCGCGGCCGCTAGTGTCGCACGCCAGCTCGCTGCACCCGAGGGTTCTCCCTGTTGGCTCAACAGGAGGGCACTCGGGTGCTTGTGGTTTCATCGTCTATTTTGAGTGGGATGTCGTAGGCGGGACGGTGTGGTGCTAGTGGTCTGTGGTGAGTAGTTGCGTCGACATTTCTCCGTAGCGGGCTGGGGTTGCGATGCCTGCGGCAAGAAGGGGATGCGTGGCAAGGATTGGCTCGACGCGGTTGGCGAGCCAATCATGCTGGAGACCGGTCTTGGTGGCGACCTGGTCAAGCGCTACGAAGATCTTGTAGATCGAGTGATCACTGAACTGACGGTGGTTTCGTTCGACTCGTCGTACGATGTTAGGCAGGAGTCCTGGACGGTCGAGGACCGCATGGTTCCACAGCTTCGCACAGTGGGCGTTGCGGTTGCGCAAGTAGACGAATGACCGGACTTGGCTTGGCAGCGTAGTTGGAGAAACGTTCATCGACGCTGCCATGTCGTGCAGCACTCCGGACTTGCTTGAAGCTTCAATAAGCCTGGATAGACTGCCAAACGAGAAGGCCTCAACCGCTACCCAGATGGGCATGCGCGCATAGGCATCGATGCTGTAAGCGTTGCCCGTTTTGAGTCATCGCGGTAGTGAGACACAAAGGTCTCTTTGCTGCGATCTAAATTCGCCAGCGCATGTTCTTCGACACGTTCGTCATTAGGATCGGGCGATTGCGTGAACCCGTCACCACGGGCGAACGTTCCGATCGTTCCGACCCGCTGTGCGTAATAGTAGGCGAACCGGGTTCTCAGAAGGACCTCGATCGGGTGGAGAACTTCATCGCATACTGCAACCAAGTCTTGCTCGGCTTCGTAGAGCCTCTGAATATCTTCAAAGGAGGAACCATCGAGGAAGCGATTGTTGCCTGCCATTGGGTCAACTTGCCAATAACGGAAATATCCCGAAAGACGGTAGTAGTTTACGCGAGATAGAAATTCGGCTGCTGATGCGGTGTCAGCGACGTTCAAACCGCGTTCTTGAAGCAGCGTGATTTGTTCGTCGTAACTGAGCCAGTGTTTGACCATGAGCTTCCTAGAATGTGAAAGGCCCCGGTCATTTGTGCATTGTCCCTTGCGGGATTAGAGGCCTGACCGAGGATCTATCGCTTCTTACGGTACGTCAACGTGGCTGCTTGGTCAACCTTACGTGTCGAAGCTGGTGTCTCCACATGAGAGTCCCGGCCCACTTTTAACAGGGGTTAAGTCGAGCTGAATGGTTGCCCTCAATCTAGGCAGTCTCATGCCGGTCTCTAGGGGCAGGAATCGTGTCAAGGCTGCCACAATGATCTTCCAGGTGGCTCGTCCGGATTCGCAGGTGCTCAAGGGGAGTGGGCACTTCGACGGGTCGCGAACTCGTCCACGTTCCGCGGTCGACCTCTGTGGTCATGTGGACCCCGCGCCGCAAGCGCAGCCACTAGCGCAGTACGCCACGTCAGCACACTCGAGCGCCCTTTCTGTTGAGCCAACAGGAGGGGCGCTCGGGTGTTTTTGATTCCTGCCAGCCGATTGGAATACCCCCGTTGAGTTGGGGTTGGATGTCGTGTGAACAGCGTGAATATTCATGGGTGGGGGATCCTTGCAAAGTTTCGCAAAGTAGTAGTGCCGGAGTTGTGGCGGTAGTTAAGTCATTTCAGTTACTGTTGGGTAACTCAATCCGATATGGCGTAGCTCACTACAGAAAAGAATTGTGGCGACGCCTCCGCTTCGAAAGGACACCACCATGACCCGCTACGCAGATCCCGGCACTGAAGGCTCCATCGTCACCTACCGCGACCGCTACGACAACTACATCGGTGGCGAGTGGGTTGCCCCGGCCGACGGTGAGTACATGGACAACATCACGCCGATCACCGGTGAGGTCTTCTGCCAGGTTGCGCGTGGCAAGGAAGCAGACATCAACCTCGCCATCGATGCGGCAGAGAAGGCCTTTGAGACCTGGGGCCACACCTCGCCCGCCGAGCGCGCCAACATCCTGCTCAAGATCGCGGATCGGATCGAGGAGAACCTCGAGAAGATTGCCGTCGCGGAGACATGGGACAACGGCAAAGCCGTGCGCGAGACGCTCGCCGCAGATATCCCGCTCATGGTCGACCACTTCCGTTACTTTGCGAGCGCCCTGCGCTCCCAGGAAGGCCGCCTGTCGCAGATCGACAAGGACACCGTCGCTTACCACTTCTACGAGCCGCTCGGCGTCGTGGGCCAGATCATCCCGTGGAACTTCCCGCTCCTCATGGCGGCATGGAAGCTGGCGCCGGCGCTCGCCGCAGGCAACACGGTCGTCCTGAAGCCGGCCGAGCAGACCCCGGCCTCCGTCCTCTTCGTCATGGAGCTCATCGGCGACCTGCTCCCTGCGGGCGTCGTCAACATCGTCAACGGCATCGGCGAGGAAGCCGGTGTGGCGCTGTCCACCTCGGACCGCATCACAAAGATCGCCTTCACAGGCTCGACCCCGGTGGGCAAGATCATCAACAAGGCTGCTGCCGACAAGCTCATTCCGGTCACCCTTGAGCTGGGCGGCAAGTCCCCGTCCATCTTCTTCCCGGACATCATGGACGAGGATGACACCTACCTCGAGAAGTGCGTCGAAGGCTTCGTGATGTTCGCCCTCAATCAGGGCGAGGTCTGCACCTGCCCGTCGCGCGCGCTCGTCCACGAGTCCATCGCGGACAAGTTCATCGAGCGTGCCATCGAGCGCGTGAAGAAGATCAAGATTGGCCACCCGCTCGACACAGCGACCATGATGGGTGCCCAGGCGTCCCAGGAGCAGATGGACAAGATCACCGAGTACCTGGAGATCGGCCCGAAGGAGGGCGCGGAGGTCCTCACCGGTGGCCACGTGAATAAGGTGGAAGGCCTGGACAACGGCTTTTACATCGAGCCGACCGTCTTCAAGGGCACGAACGACATGCGCATCTTCCGTGAGGAGATCTTCGGTCCGGTCCTCTCCGTCGCGACCTTCAAGGACTACGACGAGGCCATCCAGATTGCGAATGACACGAACTTCGGTCTGGGCGCTGGTGTGTGGTCACGCAATGCAAACATCTGCTACCGCGCTGGTCGCGACATTCAGGCAGGCCGCGTGTGGGTGAACCAGTACCACGTCTACCCGGCGCACTCCGCGTTCGGCGGCTACAAGGAGTCTGGTATCGGCCGCGAGAACCACCTCATGATGCTCGCTCACTACCAGGAGACCAAGAACCTTCTGGTCTCCTACAGCGAGCAGCCGGCGGGCCTGTTCTAGTAGCGCCGAGCGATAGCTCCCACGCCCTCAAAGAAGGCCGGGTCTGACCAATAGCTGGAATGGTCACCCGGCCGTCCCTGCGTTCCGGGCACGGGGTCGGCTCCAAACCACGGCGTGCTGGGATCGGTCCCGTGGACGCCGCCCACGGGACCCGTGGAATAGCGGATCGGATCGTCCGCATTCGTCACGGACCACACGCGTCCCGGAAGTTCGTCGGCGCGATGGACGCCGGCACCGGGGCTACCCACGAAGACGAGATCGTCGGCGCGCATGCCGTCGCGTGCGGCGTAGCCGGCGACCGTCGAGCCATACGAATAGCCGACCACGATATGGTGCGCGCGTGGGAAGCGGCGACGCAGCGCGCGGTGAAAACGGGTGAGCGCGCGGGCCCCCTTCTCCGCGGGAGCGCGCCGGGCGGCCAGTGGTACTCGCGGCGGCGCGTCGTATCCCACCCACGCGACGGCCGGGCTTCCCGTCGCGGTGGCGAGCGCTCGGGCATTGTCGATGTGAGACTGCCAGCTCGCCGGATTCGAGGACCCGGTGCCGGGGATATACGTGGTGATGGACGACGGTTGCGTGCGGGCGGAGGTCGGATCCACGAGGGCGGCGAACCTGCCCTCGGAGGCCTCGAGGATGAGCAGATCGGGGTTGGCTTCGGCCAAAGCTATGACGTGTGCTGGGGCGCTGGATAGATGAATCTCATGAATTCCCTCGAGTGAGAGGCCCTCGAAGTCCTCGAGACGTTGGGGTGGCTCGGCTGTGGTGTCCGAGCAGAGCGCCGCGATCTCACGGGCGCACATCCAGTCGAGCGCCTCGCCGATGCCCGCGAGCCCGGGGGCGAGGCCATCGGCAAGCGGTTCGAGGAGGTCTTCTAGTGGGGAGTAGCTGCGGAGGACTCCCGCCACGGCGGCCATTTCGGCGCGTGGTTGCTCGAGGGACGCGCGGGCGAGCTCGACGTTGTGGCGTGCGCTTTCAGGCGCGGGGCCAGCTGTTGCCAAAAATAGGGCATCCGCATGATGGCGCCACTCCACTGTGTATCCGTGCAGGTGAGAGGAGGTGGAGTCGAGTTGGGTGGCGGCGGTGGCCAAGGAACGCGCGGGGCTCATGGGAGGTCTCCTAAGCGCGCGGCGAGTGCTTCGTCGCCGACTCGGATATCAGTAAGTAGGCGTTCGAGGGCGTCGAGGTGTGCCCCGCGAGCAGTCTCAGCCTGGCTAATCGCTGACGACCAGCGAGCGGCGACGGTGGCTAAGGCGCGGGAGGTGTGCGGGCCTCCCGTGGTAGGAAAGTGCGGCGTGAAGTGGTGGCTGCGCAGAGTGGACAGGTGCTGTGGTGCGTTATCAGTGAAGTAGATCATGCCTTCACAACTACGGGGTGCGCCGCCATCTGGCAAGGGCGAAAGAAGAAATCTGTGGATAACTCACCGGCTGCCCATTACATTGGGCAACCATGAAGGTCGCAGCTGTGCAATTTACGTCCACTGGAGATACGAACGGCAACCTGGAGCGCGCCACGGAGCTTATCCGGCGCGCTGCCGGTGAGGGCGCGCGGCTTATCGTGCTGCCGGAAGCGACGGCGCAGAGCTTCGACTCCGGGCGTCTCGACACCCAGGCGTCCGACTTTGATGGCCCCTTCGCCACGGGGCTGCGCGAGGTGGCTGAGGAGTTGGAGGTCACGGTCATTGCGGGCATGTTCCGGCCTGCCGATGCCGTCGAGCGTGACGGGAAGACTATCAATCGCGTCTCGAATACCGCGCTCATCACTGGCCCTGGGATCCATCGCGGCTACGACAAGATTCACACGTATGACGCTTTTGATTACAAGGAATCAGATACCGTGCGACCGGGCACGGACCTGGTCACTTTTGACCTTGACGGCGTGACGGTGGGTGTGGCGACGTGTTATGACGTGCGCTTCCCCGAGCAGTTCCGAGACTTGGCGCGCGCGGGTGCGCAGGTCATCGCCGTGCCGTTTAGCTGGGCTGACGGTCCGGGCAAGCGCGAGCAATGGCGCCTGCTCTCGGCGGCGCGGGCGCTGGATTCCACGAGCTACATCGTGGCGGCGGGTCAGTCGCGCCCGGGCGGCGAAGCTGCGGCGGGCGAGGCCTCGGGGCCGACGGGGCTGGGGCACAGCGTTGTGGTGGGCCCCACCGGCGTGCGGCTTGAGGAGGCCGGCTACGAGGACGAGATCCTCTATGCCGACCTCGACATGGCAGAGGTGGAGAAGGCGCGTAAGGCGCTGCCTATTCTCTAGAGCTGTTACCGCTGCTTAGGGCTGGCCCACCACGGTGTGGGAGAACAGGTGAATGCGGTTGAAGACGTTCATGTTGATGCAGCCCATGAGGAATACCGCGAGGACGTCATCGCCGAGCTGCGCGCGGAGGCGGTCATAGTCCTCGTCGGGAAGGGCGCCGTGCTCGACGCTCGTGACAGCCTCGGCGATGTCGAGTCCGGCGCGCTCGAGGTCGGTGTACACGCCAGCGGCTTCGCGCCAGCCGGGAGCGAGGGCGAACTTGCGGGTGATGTCTTCGGCAGATTCTCCAGCCTCGGTGTAGAACTTCGTGGCGAGCCGCGAGTGGACGTCCGTGCAGTACGCGCAGCGGTTGACCTGTGAGACGCGGACGAAGGCGAGCTCGAGGACGGCGCGGGGGATGCCGAGCTCGGTGGCACGGGCGATGATGGTGTCCGTGACGGCGTATTGCGCGCGGGAGGTCTCCGGCATGGCGGAACGCAGCTGGATACGTGAATTATTTTCAGTCATAAATCCAGTGTAAATTCGCGCGGTGCGCCAGGCTAGAAACTGTGACTCGTTCGTCCCCAGGGGTGTTCCTCGACGGCGGTGATGCCGGCGGCGCGCAGCTTCGCGGCGGCGTCCGTGACGCGGACCTCGGGACCCACGAGAATGAAGCGGGAGCCGTGGGCGTCCTCGCGTGAGAGCATGGTCATGACAGGATCATTGGTGGGTTCGCAGTAGACGTCAGGCTCGGGCGCGCCCAGGAGGAGTGGGTCCTCCGCGGCGTCGACGAGGAGATGGACGCGCATGTCCGGGTTGAGTGCGGCCAGGTTGTCGAGCACCGTCGTGTCGTAGTGATGTCCGGGGCTCGGCGCCACCGAGTAGAGCGAGCACTCGATGTCAGCGGGGGTCTCGATGGCGGCCTCGACCTGGGCGAGGAGCCAGGTACGCACGGCCGCCCAGCCGGTGCCGAAGCAGAGGAAGACGGAGTACTCGCTGTCGCCCAGCGTGTGCGCGAACTCGCCGCGCGGCGCGCCGAGGGTCCACGTGTCGCCCACCTGGGCGCGCGCAAGAGTGCGCGAGGCATCCCCCACACCGCGCACGTGGAATTCGAGCTGGCCTGTGGAGGTCGAGGGTGCGGCCGGGGTGAGGTGACGCCAGGTGCCGGGTAAAAACTTGGAGGTCACCGGGAAATACTGACCGGGCGCAAAGTCAATGGGCATGGCGGTCTCGAGGCGCACGAGGGCGAGCTCGCGGTTGGGTCGGACGACGTCGACGACCTGTGCCTGGTGTGCCGGCGGGGTGCCTGCGAGGTCAGCCTCCTCGGCGGCGCCGGAGAGCAGGGCGGCGAGCTCGGTGAAGGCGCGCTGGGCGGCGCGGGAGGCGGCATCGGAAAGCTCAAAGGGCTTCAGGCCCGCCATGAGGGACTGGGAGAACGCGGCGAATGCCGCGGGAGGGAAGCCGTGGCGGCGGTGGTCGCGGCCGAGGAAAGCAATGCGCTCGCGCGCTTGCGCGTTGGGCACGCCGTCCTCCGAGCAGTGCTGAAGATACCACGCGAGGGCCGGAGCCATGTCCACGTGGGTCTCGGCCATGCGAAAACCAAAAATCTGGCGGGCCTCGAGAATCCTGGTGTAGAAATCCTCGTGCACGCGGTCACGAAATGCCGAGGGATTTTCTAGGATGAGGTCCGCCAGATGCTGCATATCTAGCAGTGTATTAGTCGATCGGGTAACCCGTCACCGGGCCCTCCGTATTCGGCTTCCAGCCCAGGGCCGGCGCGACGTGCGTGGCGAAGTTCTCGAGGATCTTCACGTTGACGTCGACGCCCATGTCGGTGGGCACGGTGATGAGCAGGGTATCGGTACGTGCATAAGGTTAGTTAGGGTACAAAAGCGTATGAGGTGTGTTTATGCAGCGCAGTAGTGATAATGTCGCAGCCTTTGCCTACCCCCGGCGGCCAAAGGTCTCTGGGTCGATGGGGCGCAGGCGGCGGGGGAGCTTGGCCACGACGAGGCGGTAGGACTCGGTGACCAGCTCACGGATAACCTCCGGTGGCAGGCCATCCACGAGGGTGATCCAGTGCTTCTTATTCATGTGATAGCCGGGCGTGATGAGGGGGAACTCGAGGCGCAGGCTCTCGCCGATGAGAGGATCGGACTTCACGATGGCCATGGGCTTTCCGGCTTCCTCGGTGAGCAGCGCGAAGACTTTTCCTTGGATCTTCCACACGTCCCACGCGGGGCCGAAAGGGTGGGTGAGTTGTGTGCCGGGCAGCTCGAGTGCCGCGGACCGGGCGTGGCTGAATACGGGGGCTACATCGCTCATGGTTGTAGGGTACTACCCCAGGTAGGGGTAAAGTTGCGTGATCCACACTCAAGGGCGAGCAGGAAAAACTTTTAAGAATTTTCAACTTGAGTGGAACAAACTCAACTTTGGGTGCGTTATGGACAGTGAAGCCCCTAGAGTGGGGTGGCACAACGGCCGGGAACGGCAGATATATCAGGAAGAGACGAAAGAAGAAACAGGAGGAAACCATGAGCGGTTTCAACCCCACCACGAAGACTCAGGAGGCTCTGCAGCAGGCGCTGCAGACCGCCTCGAGTAACGGCAACCCGGATATCCGTCCGGCGCACCTGCTTGCCGCTATTTTGAACCAGGAAGACGGCATCGCCGCCCCCGTGCTCCGCGCTACTGGCGTGGACGCGGGCACCGTGGCCAAGGAGGCCGCGGCCCTCGTCGACGGCTATCCCAAGGCGGAGGGCGCTGGGATGGCGAACCCGCAGTTTAACCGCGACGCACTTAACGTGCTCACCCGCGCGCAGGAACTCGCGGGCGAGCTGGGTGATGAATATGTGTCGACGGAGGTGCTGCTCGCAGCCATCGCCGGCTCCAAGACGGACGCCTCGGAGCTGCTGACGAGCCGCGGCGCGACCTATGAGGCGCTCAAGGGTGCCTTCCCGTCCGTGCGTGGCGCGGCCAAGGTGACGAGCGAGAACCCCGAGGACCAGTTCCAGGCCCTCGAGAAGTACTCGACGGACCTCACGGCGCGTGCCCGCGAGGGCAAGATTGACCCGGTTATTGGTCGTGACCAGGAGATTCGCCGCGTCGTGCAGGTGCTCTCGCGCCGTACGAAGAACAACCCGGTGCTCATCGGCGAGCCCGGCGTCGGTAAGACTGCCATCGTGGAAGGCCTTGCCCGTCGCATCGTCGCGGGTGACGTCCCGGAGTCGCTCAAGGGCAAGACTCTTATTAGCTTGGACCTCGGCTCTATGGTCGCCGGTGCGAAGTACCGCGGCGAATTCGAGGAGCGCTTGAAGGCCGTGCTGGACGAGATTAAGGCCTCGGACGGCCAGATCATTACGTTCATCGATGAGCTCCACACCATCGTGGGCGCCGGTGCGACCGGCGAGGGCTCCATGGACGCGGGCAACATGATTAAGCCCATGCTCGCCCGCGGTGAGCTGCGCCTCGTGGGTGCGACGACGCTCGACGAGTACCGCAAGTACATCGAGAAGGACGCCGCGCTTGAACGCCGCTTCCAGCAGGTCTACGCTGCCGAGCCCTCTGTCGAAGACACCGTCGGTATTCTCCGTGGCTTGAAGGAGCGCTACGAGGTGCACCACGGCATCCGCATCCAGGACTCTGCCCTGGTCGCGGCAGCGGAGCTGTCCAACCGGTACATCACCAACCGCTTCCTCCCGGATAAGGCCATCGACTTGGTCGACGAGGCGGGCTCGCGCCTGCGCATGGAGATTGACTCCTCGCCACAGGAGATCGACGAGCTCGAGCGCATTGTCCGCCGCATGGAGATCGAGGAACTCGCGCTGAAGAAGGAGTCTGATGCCGCCAGCCAGGACCGCCTGGCCAAGCTGCAGCAGGAACTTGCGGACGAGCGTGAGAAGCTGGGCGAGCTCAAGGCGCGCTGGGCGAACGAGAAGAAGTCCATCGATGATGTCCAGGCCATCAAGGAGCAGCTCGACGAGCTGCGCCGCCAGGCCGAGATCGCGGAGCGCGACGGCGACCTCGCCGCGGCCTCCGAGATCAACTACGGCAAGATCCCGCCGCTGGAGAAGGAGCTGGCCGAGGCCGAGGCGGCATCGGCAGAGCATAAGAACACCATGCTCACCGAGGAAGTCACCCCGGACACCATCGCGGAGGTCGTCTCTGCGTGGACCGGCATCCCCGCCGGCAAGATGCTCCAGGGCGAGACCGAGAAGCTCCTCCACATGGAGGACGTCCTGGGCGAGCGCGTCGTGGGACAGAAGGCTGCCGTCGCCGCCGTGTCCGACGCCGTGCGTCGCGCACGCGCTGGCGTCGCCGACCCGAACCGCCCGACCGGCTCCTTCCTCTTCCTTGGCCCCACTGGCGTGGGTAAGACGGAGCTGGCCAAGGCGCTCGCGGAGTTCCTCTTCGACGATGAGTCGGCCATGGTCCGCATTGACATGTCCGAGTACGGCGAGAAGCACTCCGTTGCGCGCCTCGTCGGTGCCCCTCCGGGATACGTCGGCTACGACGCTGGTGGCCAGCTCACGGAGGCGGTCCGCCGTCGCCCGTACACCCTCGTCCTCTTCGATGAGGTCGAGAAGGCCCACCAGGACGTCTTCGACGTGCTGCTCCAGGTACTCGACGAAGGCCGGCTTACTGACGGCCAGGGTCGCACGGTGGACTTCCGCAATACCGTCATCATCCTCACGTCCAACCTGGGTGCAGGTGGCACGGAAGAGCAGGTCATGGAGGCCGTCAAGCACGCCTTCAAGCCGGAGTTTATCAACCGTCTCGACGATGTGGTGGTCTTCGAGTCGCTGTCCCCGGAGCTGCTCGCCGGCATCGTGGACATCCAGCTTGGCGCCCTCGGCGCACGCCTTTCGGGCCGCCGCCTCACCCTGGACGTCACGCCGGAGGCCAAGTCCTGGCTCGCCGAGCGCGGCTACGACCCGGCCTACGGTGCACGCCCGCTGCGCCGGCTTATCCAGCAGGCCATCGGCGACAAGCTCGCCAAGCTCCTGCTCGCCGGTGAGATTGTCGACGGCGACACGGTCCACGTCGACTGCGCCGCGGATGGTGAAGCGCTCACGCTGAGCGCTTAACCTGCGCCGACGCCGCGTGTCCGGCAACCCTTCGCTCATGTCCCTACACTGTGGGGGCATGAGCATTGCGGTTTCTCCTCAAGACCTGAAAAATCATCTTTATCAAGGCCAGCGCTCCACGGTTGTCTACACCACGTGGGCACCGACCGCGGGCGCAGCGTTCAACCAATTTTCTTCGCTCCACATCCCCACCTCCCACTTCGCTGACACCGCCCTCGCGTTTGCCGGCACCCCCGGCTCCCGCGTGGGCCGCAACCCCCTGCCGGATCCGGACAAACTCCAGAACTGGTTTGAACGCCTCGGATTGCGCGCCGAGTACCCCGTCGTCATCTATGACGACGGCCGCGGACTCTTCGCCGGCCGCGCCTGGTGGACGCTGCGCTGGGCTGGCGTGGGCGACGTCCGCCTCCTCAACGGCGGCTTTGCGGCTTGGCGCCGCGCCGGGCTGGAAACGCTGACCGGCCCCGGCAACCTGCCGCTGCACTCCAACCTCGTGGTCGTGCCCGGCGGCATGCCCACCGCCACGATCGACGAGGTTAAGGAGCATCTCGCGAACCCGGACCCGGAAGTCCAGCTCATCGATACCCGCTCGCCCAGCCGCTTTACCGGCCGCCGCGAGCATCTCGACCTCAAGGCCGGTCACATTCCGGGGGCCATCAACGTCCCGGAGCGTGAGCTCCATGTGGACGACGAGACGTGGCTGTGGAAGTCCCCGGAAGAAATCCGCGCCGTCTTTGAAACCGCCGGGGTCAACCTCGACACCATCGACAAGGCCATCATCTACTCCGGCTCGGGCAACCACTCCGCGCTGGCCATCGCCGCCCTAGAAATCGCCGGCCTGCCCAGCCCCCGCCACTTCGTGGGCGGCTGGTCCCAGTGGTCCGCCGTGCGCGACAACCCTGCCGAGCGCGGCGACTAACACGCGGGGACGAACACGCAGCAACTAACGCCCAGGAGCGCACCAGGGGACGTAGACTAAGGCACTAATGGCTGTCATACTTCTCCTCCTTGCGCTCCTCACCGGCGGCGCCGGCGCCTACCTGTGGTGGCTGTCCGGTCGCCCGGCCTCCGATGCCCCCGCTCAGCGCCCCGCCGTCTCCGGCGCGTCCGCCGAGGCCCGCGACGCTGCAACCGCCCCAGAGGAAGCAACAGAATCTGAAGACGATGACTTCTTCGGCGAGTGGTCCGACGACTCCCACGGCCTCCAGGACGCACCGAGCGACGCGCCCGTCACCGAGGCCGAGCAGGCTGAGCAGGCCGAGGCAACTGAGGAAGCGGGGGACGAGGACGACAACACCGCCAAGGTTTCCGAAGAACCCACCCCCATCATCGACGCCGATCCCGCTCCGACCCATGGCCGCCATGCCGCCTGGACGGACGACGATGACGTTGACCACGACGTTGACGGAGCCCTGTTCGATTCCGAGTCCTCTGACTCGGCGGAGCCCGAGCCGGACGACGCCGACTTTTCCGATACGAACGCTGTCGCCGACGACGCCACCGACAACACCGAGAGCATCGACGAAGAAGACAACGAGGACAGCAACCTCGACAGCGACCTCGGGGACGGCGCTGAGGACGCCGAAGACACCGCATCCGAACCCGAGCTCATCCGCGGTCGTCGCTCGCTGCTGGGAAGCCTGCCCGGTGCCGTGGCCCGTGAGCGGCGTGCCTGGGCTGCGGCGCGTGACTATGACTTCGCGAAGCAGGACGAGTACCTCGTCGACGAATTCACCCGCGGCGCGGCTGCAGGTGGCGCGGCACCGCACGACGTGGTGGCCGGCCGCGTGCTGGGCCACGAGATGCTGCTCATGGACATCGGCGGCGTCAACGTCATGGCCATGCGCACCGGCGCGGCCTCGGACATCGTCGTCGACTTCCGCCGCACCGGCGCGCTCGAGGACACCGGCGCAGATGATCTCGTTCCCGCCTTCGAGGCCCAGGGCTTTAGCGTCTACGCCTCTGATGCCGCCGTCGCTGAGCGCCTTATCGACGCCCGCGTGCGCACGGCGCTCGACTCCTTCCCGCACGAGGTCACCGCGGTGTGGATGGAGTCCGAATGGGTGCTCGCCCAGATGACCAAGGATGCCCGCGCCGTCGAGTGGGATGCCATGCAGGCACCGTTGGCGCTGCTCGCCGATTGCGCCCGCGTCCTACCGCCGCGCTCGCAGGCCGCGCAGGTACTGCGCCTCGGCGATGGGGACCCCACCCGCTCGATGGAGCAGGAGGCTGTCACCCTGGCCAGCGGCCCAGCCCTCGTGGCGCCGGAGCGCGACGAATTCGAGTACCCGCCCGTCGAGCGCCCCGAGGAACCCGTGCCCATGCCTACCCGCGTGGCCTCCGACGTCCGCGGTCCCGTCGAGCGCACCGCCCTCGGCGCGGACGAGGTCGACGCCATCGCGGACGGCAAGGAACGCCCCGATGTCGACGAGCACGCTCCGCGCGTGCGCCGCCACCTCGACGGCAAGTCGAGCATCTTTGGCGACGACTAAAACGACGACTAAGAACACTCGGAGACCGCCACGAAACGCCGCGGGCGGTCGAAGTAAGCTGTACACAGACCACTCGTAGACGCAATCAAAGGAGCGCTCATGACCGCACGTGAACTCGATCAGGCCAAGCTGGACCGCCTGGCGGAATTGGTAAAGGAACTCGCCGTCGTCCACGGCAAGGTCACGCTGTCCTCGGGCAAGGAAGCTGATTACTACGTCGACCTGCGTCGCGCGACGCTGCAGCACGAGGCCTCCCGCCTTATCGGTTCGCTCTTGCGCCAGCTCACCGCGGACTGGGATTACGTCGCCGTCGGCGGCCTGACCCTGGGCGCCGATCCGGTTGCGACCTCCATCATGCATGCAGACGGTCGCGACATCGACGCGTTCGTCGTGCGCAAGGAAGCGAAGAAGCACGGCATGCAGCGCCGCATCGAGGGCTTCGATGTCGAGGGCCAGAAGGTTCTCGTTGTTGAGGACACTACGACCACGGGCAACTCGCCGCTTACCGCCGTTGCCGCCCTGCGCGACGCCGGTGCCGAGGTCGTGGGCGTTGCCACCGTCGTCGACCGCGCAACGGGCGCCGCGGACGTCATCAAGGCCGAGGGCCTGGAGTACCGCTTCCTCCTCGGCCTCGAGGATCTGGGCCTTGCCTAAGCCGGGGGCATCGGAAAGCGCGGCGAACCCGTACGCCGAGGGCCGTGGCCCTACCGAGTGGAACGAAGGCCGTCATGGCGTAGGCCCGTGGGAGGGCCCGCTGCCAGACGATCCGCGTTACGACCCGGAGCTGCTCACGGACGGTGACCACCGCAACGTCGTCGACGCGTACCGGTACTGGACGCGCGAGGCGATCGTCGCGGACATCGATACCCGGCGGCATCCGCTGCACATCGCGATCGAGAATTTCGAAAACGACTCGAATATCGGCACCGTCGTGCGCACCGCCAACGCGTTTGCGGTCGATACGGTGCACATTGTGGGTCGTCGCCGCTGGAACCGCCGCGGCGCCATGGTCACCGACCGCTATCAGCACCTCATGCACCACGACACGGTGGGGGAGCTCATCGAATGGGCACACGACCACGGTGTGACCGTCGTCGCCATCGATAACACGCCCGGCTCGGTGCCGCTGGAGACCGCGGAACTGCCCGAAAAATGCCTGCTCCTTTTCGGCCAAGAAGGCCCCGGCGTGAGCGCCGAAGCACAAGATAACGCCGTGATGACATGCTCCATCGCGCAGTTCGGTTCGACGCGCTCCATTAACGCGGGCGTGGCGGCGGGCATCGCCATGCATGCGTGGATCCGCCAGCACGCTGATCTGTCCCGCGCGTGGTAACAAGCGGTATAGAATAGCGATGTTTATAGCGCGGCCGTCGTGCCGCAGAACCTCACACCGACCATAAGGGACACGCATGAACGAGACGTGGGCACACCGCGCAGACCTCGCGGAAACCGCGATCAACGAGCGCCACGCCTCCGCGGTGTGGGGGCTGCCGCGCACCAATCTCGCCGTCGTGTCCTGGCCGCCGACGCTCAAAGAGAAGCTCTTCATTCACTGGCACTACTGGTGGCAGGCGCACTACCTCGATTGCCTTGTCGATGCCGCCGAGCGTAAGAACACCAAGGCTCGCCGCCGTCGCATCGCGGACACTGTCCGCGGCATTCGCATTCGCAACGTCGAGTCGCTCACGAAGAACCGCTACTACGATGACAAGGCGTGGTTGGCGCTTGCCATGGGGCGTGCTGGCGAAGTTAAGAACATGAAGCGCGCCAAGCGGCTTGGTGCGCTGGAGCTCAACATCGCGGCGGGTCTCGATCCGAAGCTCGGCGTGCTGCCGTGGCGCGAAGGGGAGTCGTTCCTCAACGTGCCCTCCAACGGTCCAGGCGCCATCATGCTCGCGCGCCGGGGACGCATCGCCGAGGCACGCACCATCGTCGACTGGATTTACGACCACCTCATCGATGATGACGGTCTCGTCATGGACGGCGTGCGCATGCGCATGGACGGCCCCGAGATCGTCCGCGTCATCCACCCGTACTGCCAGGGCGTCGTCTTAGGCGCGTGCCTGGAGATCGCGCTGAACCTGCGCGAGCGTGCCGGGGTTACCTCGCTCGAAGACATCGACACCGTCCACGAGGCAGAGCTCGTCGAGGACCTCATGCAGTACCTCACTCGCATTCGCGGCCTCGTCCAGGCGGTAGCGTCGTACCAGGCCACGCCGTCGGGCGTTCTCAACGCGGTGACCGGCGACGGCGACGGCGGCCTGTTCAAGGGCATCCTCGCGCGCTACCTCGCGGACGTCGCCGTGCGNAGTCCGCGTGGGAGCACCGCCTTGAAGTCGACGGCCTGCCCATCTTCGGCACGGACTGGGCTGCCGATGCCCGCCTGCCGCACAACTACGGCTTCGCCTCGACCACCCTCAGTGAGCGCGTCGGCCTCATCCGCGTCGCTGAACGCGACCTCTCCGTGCAGCTTTCCGGCTGGATGCTTCTTGAGGCCTGCGCACGGATTTATCGCGAGCTGGACATCTAGCCGGCTGCCGCCGTACTCCGCCCACCCACCGGGCGCAACCGCCGTGGCCCGAATGCAGGCTTTCCACCCGAAATTTCACACATTCCCTGTCCCCGCGTGCCCTCGAGATGTGCGAGTGGGCAGGGATTTTGCGTAGCTGGCGACAGATCGGGCACAAAGTACAACAAATGTCACAAAAATTAGGTCGACATGATCCGCTTAACGCGGGCATACTTGGAGGGGTAAACATATCGGCTCCGAACACCCAAGGATGATTCAATGCCTATCGCAACCCCTGAGGTCTACAACCACATGCTGGATACCGCCAAGAAGGGCGGCTTCGCATTCCCGGCCATCAACTGCACCTCCTCTGAGACCATCAACGCAGCACTACGTGGTTTCGCTGAGGCAGAGTCTGACGGCATCATTCAGTTCTCCACCGGTGGTGCGGAGTTCGGTTCCGGCCTGTCCGTGAAAAACAAGGTTGCTGGCGCCCAGGCTCTCGCAGCGTTCGCGTACGAGGCAGCCAAGCACTACGGCATCAACGTTGCTCTCCACACGGACCACTGCCAGAAGGAAGTTCTGGACGAGTACGTCCGCCCGCTCATCGCCATCTCCCAGGAGCGCGTCGACCGTGGCGAGCTCCCGCTGTTCCAGTCCCACATGTGGGACGGCTCCGCTATCCCGATCGACGAGAACCTCGTCATCGCCCAGGAGCTGCTGGAGAAGGCCCACAAGGCCAACATCATCCTTGAGGTCGAGATCGGCGTCGTCGGCGGCGAGGAGGACGGCGTCCAGGCTAAGGCTGGCGCTAACCTCTACACCTCCGTTGAGGACTTCGAGAAGACCATTGACGCACTGGGCACCGGCGAGAAGGGCCGCTACCTGCTGGCCGCTACCTTCGGTAACGTCCACGGCGTCTACAAGCCGGGCAACGTCAAGCTGCGCCCGGAGGTCCTGGACGAGGGCCAGAAGGCTGCTATCGCTAAGCTCGGCCTTGACGCTGACGCTCAGCCTTTCGACTTCGTCTTCCACGGTGGCTCCGGCTCCGAGAAGGAGAAGATCGAGCAGGCTCTGTCCTACGGTGTTGTGAAGATGAACGTCGACACCGACACCCAGTACGCCTTCACCAACCCGGTTGCTCGCCACATGTTCGAGAACTACGACGGTGTCTTCAAGATCGACGGCGAGGTGGGCAACAAGAAGGTCTACGACCCGCGTTCTTACATGAAGAAGGCCGAGCAGGGCATGTCCGAGCGCGTTGTTGAGGCCTGCACCGACCTCCACTCCGTGGGCAAGACGGTCTCCAAGTAAAACGCACGACTCGTCACAGCGGTAAGCGCTGCTGACACCTCCTGAATACCTCCGCACCGCGGCTCATCATCGGGCCGTGGTGCGGAGGCTTTTTCTGCCACCACACCCTTAGGACCATAACCCGCTGTCGCGCCACGGCATGACCGCTAAAATCAGGCATCATGGCGACTGAGAAACAACCTTCCCGCGTGCGACAGACCACTCGCGAAACCTTGCGCACGGTGGATAAGTCGCTCAAAGCTCGTTTTGGCCGCCTGCGCAACCGCTTCGTCTACATTCTGCAGATCACGCTGGGCGCCGGCCTGGCCTTCTTCGTTGCGCACAGCTTCTTTGGTCACTCGCAGCCGTTCTTCGCGCCGATGTCGGTTATCATCATTCTCGGCCTGTCCGGCAGTGACCGCCTCAAGCGCGCCATCGAGCTCTCCGTCGGCGGCATCATCGGCGTCATCGTGGGCACCTTCCTCGTCGATACTCTCGGCACAGGCCCTATCCACATGACCATCATGATTGGCGTCTCCTTACTTATTGCGTCCTTTGTGACGAGTTCGCAGCTGGTGAGCAACCAAATCACTATCGGCGCCATCCTTATCGCCACCATCATGCCGCCGGAGGAGATGGGCGGCCTTTCCCGCGCCATCGACGCAGTCATCGGCGCCGTCATCGGCGTGGTCATGATTGCGCTTATTCCTAATTCACCGCTGCGTGCCGGCCGTGGGGAAGTCTCCAAGGTCCTGCGCGTCGCGAGCTCTGTGCTTTCCGATGTCGCTCAAGGCCTCCGCAAGGACGACCCCGAGGGCATTCGTGACGCCCTCGACGCCGTCCGCGGCACCCAGGCCGATATCAATAAGATGCTCGCCGCCGCGAAGGGCGGCAAAGAGACAGCAAAGGTTTCGCCCTTCCTCTGGGCGTCGAAGCGCAGTATTCGGTCGCTCGAGCGCACCTTGTCCCCGGTGGACAATGCTGTGCGCGGCGTTCGCGTCCTGGCGCGCCGCGCGCGCGTCCTCGCCGAGGATGGCGACCACGTCTCACCCGTCCAGTTGGAACTCATCGAAGAGCTTTCCGATGCCGCCCAAGCCCTTGGCGCCCTCTACTCCGAGTCTGCACGGGAGCAGCGGCTCCACGAAGCAGAAATCATTCCCGAAACCATCCACCAGTTGCGCTCCATCGCAGCGCGCGCCGGAATGGACGTCGTGGCAGACACCCACGTGCTCTCGGCCTACGCCATTCTTGCGCAGACGCGCTCCATCACCGTCGATCTGCTCATGGTCTGCGGCATGTCGCGCGAATCCGCGGTGGCGGCGCTCCAACCGACGTCGGAACACCCCGCCTATCCGCCTGAAGTGCACGGCGAATAGCGCGGCCTCGCTCGCCAGTCTGAGACTCGGTGCTTAGGGGCGCGCGATTTGAAGGTCGCGCAGGTGGCGGTAGAACGTCACGCGGTCCACGGGCCGCTTGGCGCTCACGCCGTCGACGACGACGCGCATCTCGGCGCCGCCGGCTTGGACCGCGCGGCCGGTGCGCACACTCTCGTGGTCGAGGGCACCGGGTTCCGGCGTGTGCCGGTTCCGCAGGCGCGCGAGGAAGCCCTTGGGGGCGGGCGGCTCGCCGTAGAGGGGACCGAGCGCTGTGGCGGCGACGATACCGGGGGCGTCGAGCATGGGCACGAGACGAGTGCCCCACGCGCCGGCGCCGGCTTCCTGGCGCACGAGCACGGCGTCATCGACGATGATTTCGCCGGTGATTTCGCCGCCATCCCAGGAACAGATGGCCGCGGAACCAGCGATGGCGAGGCCGGAGTCGTTGCGGATGAGAGGCACGGGACGCACGGGTGCGGTGAGGGCCACGGACCATGCGGCCTCGGCATCGGTGGGCAGTCCCCAGTTGTGGGCGGCGGTGGAGGCGGAGGCTGGGGTAGAGGGGGCATCGGCAAGCTGGGCGGGCACGAAGCCGAACTCGACCCACATGTAGTCCGCGCGCATGGCGCGCGTGAGAACGGCAGACAGCGCAGCGTCCGTGCCGACAACGACGGTGCGCAGGGGCTCCGGTATGGGCTGCGGGGCGAGCTGCGGGGTGCCGAGGTGAGAGACGTCGGGCTGCGCGGCAATCTCGTCGAGCGAGGGCGTGGGGTCCTCCGGGAGAATCTCTGTCGCGAGGGCATCCATGACCTTGAGTTCCTGGCGGGTGGGGATCGCGGAAAGATCGTGGACGTGAGCGTCCTTGGGTAAGGAAGCGGGAAGCGGTGCGTCGGTGCCGCAGCGCAGGACGAGGTACGTCATGAAAGACCCCTTGGATGAAATATGAGTAGTGAGTTTTAAGCCTACAAAATGTGGGCGGGGGTGATTCAGTCGCGGCGCCCACACATGCGTGAGTTAGTTGTTTGGGCCACGTAACGGTAAACTGGCCCAGTTACATTGCCCCCTTTTGTTGCGCTAAGCGGGGCGCTGTCGCGCTCGCAACCTTGAGTTCTAACCCCAAGAAGGCCTGAGGTATATATGGATATCGAATTTTCTCTCATTCAGTCGGTGGGTTTTTCCATCGTCGTGCTCATCATCGGCATGTGGCTCAAAAGGCGTATCTACTTCTTTGAGCGGTTTGCCATTCCGTCGCCGGTTATCGGCGGCTTTTTGTTTGCCATCATCAATCTGATCCTGCGCCAGACCGGGCTGGCGAATATCACGTTCGACGTGACCGTTCAGTCCTTCTTTATGGTCATCTTCTTTACCTCGGTGGGCTATGGCGCCTCCATCAAGGTGCTCAAGAAGGCCGGCCCGAAGGTCATGGTCTTCCTCGTGCTGTGTACGGTGCTGTGCTTCTTCCAGGATCTCGTGGCCGTGCTCCTCGCGCCGCTCGTGGGCGTGTCCAAGGACCTCGCGCTCATGACGGGCTCGGTGTCCATGACTGGTGGCCATGGCGTGTCCGGCGCAATTTCCCCGCTCGTGGAGGAATCCGGCGTCACGGGTGCAGAGACCGTCGCCTACACCTCCGCGACGTTCGGCCTCGTGGCCGGCTCCCTCCTGGGCGGCCCCATCGCCAATCGCCTCATCCTCAAGCACCAGCTCCACAAGCAGGAGTCGGAGAAGGTCCACATCGACACCTCTCTTCTCGAGCAGGGCGTACGCAAGCTGCGCCAGGACCGAATTATGCACGCGTTCATCATGATCCTGCTCGCCATGTTCATCGGCTCCTTCATCACGGACTTCCTCAACACGTGGGTCGGCACCTTCACGGAAAAGGCCGCCTTCCCCGTCTACCTGGGCACCGTGCTCGTGGCCGTCTTCTTCCGCTATATCAACGATAAGTACGAGCAGCGCGAATACGAAGAACTCGTGCCCGTCCAGGAAGTCGAAATCGTGGGCACCGTGGGCCTCAACATCTTCCTGGCTATGGCGCTGATGAACGTCCGCCTGTGGGAGCTTGCCGATGTCGCCGTGCCCCTTCTCGTCCTTCTCCTCGGCCAGGTCATCCTCATGGCCACCGCCGCGTACTTCATTACCTTCCGCGTTATGGGCAAGAACTACGATGCCGCCGTGCTCGTCGCCGGCCAGGTCGGCTTCGGCATGGGTGCCACCCCCAACGGCATGGCCAACATGGAATCCGTCACCACCAAGTTCAAACCTTCCCCGCTCGCCTTCTTCATCGTGCCCATCGTCGGCGGCATGTTCATCGACTTCACCAACTTGTTCATTATTCTGGGCTTCCTCAACTTTGCGTAGTACTCGTCTCCGGTGCCGGCTGACGTCTCGTGGAGTCAAGCGCAGCTGAACAGGCGTAAATGGTGTGAGCCAGATGGTGTATTTCACCCTCAAATGAGACAAATACACCATCTGCCTCACACCATCTTTATTTGTGCTCGGTCGGCGCTCATTGAATTGGCTATGCGCGGCCGGTAGACGAGGTCGTTACATGAAAGCTCGCCGCCGGATTGTCACGCCAAAACAGGCGAAAGCCCCGGTTCCTCCTAAAAGTCGCCGAGGCTTTCGGTGAGACTAGCTAGTCAGCCAGTTCCAGACCCGCTCGATAGTATCGTGCAGGCCAGTGGCTGCCAGCGTCCCGAGGGGCTTGGTTGCGATTGTGGTAACAATCGCAGTCAGGGCCTTCTTCTTATCCTTGCCACGCTCAGGCGGCTGAGAGTCAGAAGTGGAGATGTGTCATCTCACCTCCCTCCGTCAGGTAGGTGGAACTCCGCACCTGGCGGTGCGAAGAAAAACAACGGCCCCGACCCCCATATATGGCGGTGGGGACCCCGGGCGACCCCGGTTGACAGTACCGTCAAAAGGGGAGAGCTTGCGCTCTCGCGGGCCAGATTACACAAAGTTGCAAGGAGTGAGGCGTTGAATCGGCTTCGCGTGGCCGGTAAGCTGGGCCGTGACATGAAAGCTCGCCGCCGGATTGTCACGCCAAAACAGCGGAAAGCCCCGGTTCCTGGTAAAGATCCCGGGACTTTCCAGTGAGACTAGCTAGTCAGCCAGTGCCAGACCTGCTCGATAGTATCGTGCAGGCCAGTGGCTGCCAGCGTCCCGAGGGCCTGGGCGAAGATCGTTCCCGCGAACTTCTTCCAGGCCTTCTTCTTATCCTTGTCGCCCTCAGGCGGCTGCGAATTAGAAGCGGACATGTGTCATCTCACCTCCCTCCATCAGGTAGGCGGAACCCAACGCCTCAGCGCTGACGATGGCAGTTGGCCCCCGACCCCCATATATGGCGGTGGAGACCCCGGGCGAAACCCGGTTGACAGCACCGTCAGAAGGGGAGAGCTTGCGCTCTCGCGGGCCAGATTACAGAAAAATAGATGGGTAAGGCGCACGGTCATGTCGACCCCTGCGACCAACTGCCGCCATGGAGCAGCGACCATTTCGATGGATAACCCGGCTGACCGCGCGGCCATCGCTAAGATTCTTGAGCTTGTTGTTTGGACGGAGTCTGAAGATGGGCGCAAGAAATGTGGAATGTCCTCGGCGATGGTTGTGACTAGACATCTGCCGCGCCGCCTAGGCCGTGGGTTCTATAGCTTGGCAGAGTGGCTTTACCTTCTTCCACCTGGCGCAAACGCGCAACAGTGAGAACAGATGTGGTGGGCTGAGGTTGCCAAGCTTGAGAACTTTTATGGGCCCGCCGGCGACGGTAGTCGCTGCCTGGTTCTCGCTGGGACGCGTAATTACACCCACATAATCGCGTCCAGGTAATGAAAACTATTGTGCGACCGGGTACGATAGGGCAGTATTTTGATCGTAGCGGCTGCGGTCGGCCGTCGAGAGACGGCACGATAAACGCAACCCACGCAATCGGCCCATCAGGGCTAGGGAAGTGAACGAAGCAACATGGCAGCTATCGTGATTGTCGGCGCCCAGTGGGGCGACGAGGGCAAGGGCAAGGCCACCGATATCCTGGGTGGCCGCGTGGACTACGTGGTCAAGCCCAACGGCGGTAACAATGCGGGCCACACCGTGGTCGTCGGCGGCGAGAAATATGAGCTCAAGCTCCTTCCGGCCGGCATCCTCTCCGAGAACGCCACCCCGGTCCTGGGCAACGGCACGGTTATCAACCTTGAGGCCCTCTTCGACGAGATCGACGGCCTTGAGGCCCGCGGCGCAAATGCTTCTCGTCTGCGCATCTCCGCCAACGCGCACCTCGTTGCGCCGTACCACCAGACGCTCGACCGCGTGCAGGAGCGCTTCCTGGGCAAGCGCGCCATTGGCACCACCGGCCGCGGCATTGGCCCGACGTACGCTGACAAGGTTGCTCGCATCGGCCTGCGCGTCCAGGACGTCTTCGATGAGTCCATCCTGCGCCAGAAGATCGAGTCTGCGCTCGACATCAAGAACCAGATGCTGGTGAAGATGTACAACCGCAAGGCCATCGACGCTGACCAGATCGCGGAGTACTTCCTGCAGTACGCGGACCGCCTGCGCCCCATGGTCATCGACGCGGAGCTTGAGCTCAACAAGGCGATGGACGAGGGCAAGCACATCCTCATGGAGGGCGGCCAGGCCACCATGCTCGACGTGGACCACGGCACCTACCCGTTCGTGACCTCCTCCAACCCGACCGCCGGTGGCGCGTCCGTGGGCTCCGGCATCGGTCCGACTCGCATCACGCACGCCCTGGGCATCATCAAGGCTTACACCACCCGCGTCGGTGCCGGCCCGTTCCCCACGGAGCTGCACGATAAGTGGGGCGAGTACCTGCAGACCACCGGCGGCGAGGTGGGCGTCAACACCGGCCGCAAGCGCCGCTGCGGGTGGTACGACTCCGTCGTCGCACGCTACGCCACCCGCGTCAATGGCTTCACGGACTACTTCCTCACCAAGCTCGACGTGCTCACCGGCATCGGTGAGATCCCGATCTGCGTGGCCTACGACGTCGACGGCAAGCGCTTCGACGAGATGCCCATGACCCAGTCTGACTTCCACCACGCCGTCCCGATCTACGAGACCATGCCGGCCTGGGATGAGGACATCACCGACTGCACGACCTTCGAAGAGCTCCCGCAGAAGGCTCAGGACTACGTCCTGCGCCTTGAGGAGCTTTCCGGCGCCCGCTTCTCCTACATCGGCGTCGGCCCCGGCCGCGACCAGACCATCGTGCGCCACGACATCCTGGCGGACTAACCTCAGCTTTCCGATGCCCTCGTCGCCCCGCGTTTCTGCGGGCGCGGCGGGGGATTTTGCATGCCTTCAGGTTTCCGATTGCTGAGATAAACCTTAGAGAAAATCGGCCTGAGTGTGTCACACGGGTATTTTCCCCCGAAAATAGAACACTTCAACGCCGTGCGGGGGTTAGGTGGGGAAGTTTCAAAAAGGTCCGTGTTCACAACAGTTGCCTCTTTGGCGGTTATATTTTTCAACAACAATCACCAACTAGACCAAAGGGTAAAAGGCCTCTGGCATGGAATCCTCAGATACTATCTAATATGTGGGCAATATCACAATTAAGTGCTCTCTCGGCAGTGGTACCTTGTGAGCTGGCCTTTCTCTCAATAACTGCGCATAAAAGCTGTAATTTCACGCGGAATCCATTGGCTGGATGTGGGGGGTAGTGGTGGAACCTGTGAATCCACTTTAGGATTGTTTCTAGGTATTTCGTGAGAGTTTCTAAGTGCTTATCTTAGGGACACTGCCGCTCTCTTGCTGGTATCGAAATTCCACTTGGATT
Source organism: Corynebacterium phoceense (assembly GCF_900092335.1). Taxonomy (GTDB): domain Bacteria; phylum Actinomycetota; class Actinomycetes; order Mycobacteriales; family Mycobacteriaceae; genus Corynebacterium; species Corynebacterium phoceense. The sequence continues at coordinate 175,181 of NZ_LT596207.1, read as the reverse complement.
ATCCGCCGTCCTACTTCGCTCGCGGTGATCTAGGTTCCCCTATTCGTCTTTCTAGGAATGGATTTTCTGTTGAAGTTTAATTTTGATGCTTCCCAGGCTCCGCGCAGTACGTCTGCGTTGGCTCTCCAGGGTCTCGGCTTCAAGGGCCGTATGCGTAATCTCATCGCTGGCGGTGCTGCTTTCGCCATCGCCGCGACCGGTACGGTTGTTGTACCGAACATGATTGATACCGTGCCTGCTGCTGTTGCACAGGATGCTGCTACTGATGCAGCTAACAACACCCCTGCAGATATGCCGGGTTCTTCTGAAGCCACGGCCATTCGTGCTGACGGTGTCTGGGGTCAGAAGCAGGGGTACCAGGGTGAGGTCTTTAAGCAGTACGGTGGCGGTCTTGATGCCCGCAACGGCGACGATGTCCTCATGCCAGGTGTGAAGGTCTTCCTGCAGTGGATCAATGGACAGGGCGTCGTTTCGCCGGTGTACTACACGGTGTCTGATTCTGAGGGCAAGTTTGTCTTTGACCTTTCCAAGCCGGTGAAGGACGCTAATGGCGGAGAGTACGGGTTTGACCTTGCAGGAGACAGTAAGTTTCAGCTTCGTACGTGGGCTGAGAATCCCGACCCGGCGCGCCTTATGCAGGTTAAGACCGGTGACATGATGGCTGGCCGTTTCCACGGCAGACTTTCTCGTAAGAATGAGTCTTGGGACTTCACTGCCGGCATTAACCGCGTCGTCAACAGCATGGTTGTCTTCGAGGAGAAGCCGAACGTTGACGGTTGGCTTGCTAAGCCGGAGGCACAGCGAACCGAAGCCGGTAAAAACACCGGTAAATACGGTACTGTTCGCGGTAACGTCTGGTGGGAAAACCGCGAGGCTGGCGGAACGCTGGCCAACCAGTACTACAAGGACACAGAGTTCAACGACCGCGCGGCCACGGATACGAAGGTTGTTGGGTCTTACGTAAATGATGAGGTCGCCCGTCAGTTTGACGCTTGGAAGGATGCCAATGCTGGCTTCACTCCTGACGAGTTTGCGTCAGCTCAGAAGCAGATTGTCGCTGACTACGAGGCGGAAAACGGTGCTGGGTCCGCTATCGCAGAATCGGTTGTTGCAACTGTGGCTTCGAACGGCGACTACTACATTCCATTCAATGGCCTGTATGGCGTGTCTCGCGATAAGCAAAACTCCGGAGCCTCCATTTCCCACACGATCTCTGATGAGGAATACGGTACCGTTGTGCCGGACTCGGACGTTGATCATGGCAGCCTGATGAAGTGGAATGGCACGGTCGGCCAAAAGCATCGCCACATCAACTCGGATTACTTGTACGTGTACCCTGTGATCGAGGGCGACCGCGATGTGTGGATGAACTCGTTCCAGAACAATATGTTCCAGTCGCCTGAGCTTGCTACCGCTGTTAACGCACTGGAATCCTACAATATTTCGAACGTCAAATTCGCTGTGTTCACTGCAAATCCGATGCATGACATCACGAACTATGATCTGTCGAGTCGGATTGCGGGTCCGGGAGACACTGCGGTCAACACGACTACTGGACTGAACCCGTTCAATGACTACGTTATCCAGTGGTACGCAGATGGCGTTGCTATTGGCGGTGCTTCGAAGACAGTAAAGGCCAACGAATCAGGCACGCTCGAGTCAGTTCCGTTCACGGTTCCGGAGGACCTTGCAAAGGCAACTGTCTATTCGTCGCAGGTTTTTGCTGCTGATGCTTCTGGTAAAGCAACTGGTACCGTGCTTCTCGCGGACTCTTTCCTGGCTGATCCGGCATACATCGATTACCCAACGGTCACGGGAACCGCAGGTTTGAAGGCTCTCACTTCGACTCCCAAATTCGATAATCCGAACACGGATAAGACTGAGACGATTCCGCAAGGTGCTAAGTTCGCCTTCTCGGATCCTGCGGCAGCAGAGAAGCTCGGCGTTACGATCGACCCGGATACGGGCGTAATCACTTGGCCTAAAGATAAACAGGTTAAGGGCGAGACGCAGGTTGCGGTCACCGCAACTTGGACGATTCCTGGCACGGATACCGTCGTGAATCGCACAGTGAACGCCGATTTCAACTTGAAGCCCACGACGGATTCTGTGGATCCGAAGTATGCGGATGATACTAAGGTTGAGCAGGGTGGTGAGGAGACCATTGATGCTCCGACTGACGCTAAGGGTGACAAGCTGCCTGAGGGTACGAAGGTGGAGCAGAATGGTGATTCTGATTTCCCGGGTGAAGTGACTGTCAATGAGGACGGTTCCATCAAGGTTGTTGCTGATGATGATGCAACGCCTGGTGATTACACGATTCCGGTGAAGGTAACGTACCCGGATGGTTCGACCGATACGGTTGACGTTCCGGTCAAGGTCACCGAGAAGGCAGCCGATGGCAAGACCACGGATTCTGTGGATCCGAAGTATGCGGATGATACTAAGGTTGAGCAGGGTGGTGAGGAGACCATTGATGCTCCGACTGACGCNGAACCGTGCGGATACTGACGGTGATGGCCTGACGGACGACAAGGAAAAGGAACTCGGTACCGATCCGAACAAGGCTGACACCGATGGTGACGGCGTTAACGATGGTGACGAGGTTTCTGGTGACAAGAACCCGTTCGATAACGACAAGGACGGCAAGGGTGACCCGACCGATCCGCTGAACCCGGATACTGATGGTGACGGTGTCACCGACGGTGACGAGCTCAACACCAAGGTGGATGAGTCTGGTAAGACCGTTGAGAATCCTGATCAGACGGATGAGAAGACCGATCCTAATGTTCCGAATGGTGCGGATACTGACGGCGATGGCCTGCCGGACGATAAGGAAAAGGAACTCGGTACTGATCCGAACAACCCGGACACCGATGGTGACGGCGTTAACGATGGTGACGAGGTTTCTGGTGACAAGAACCCGTTCGATAACGACAAGGACGGTAAGGGTGACCCGACCGATCCGCTGAACCCGGATACGGATGGTGACGGTGTCACCGACGGTGACGAGCTCAACACCAAGGTGGATGAGTCCGGTAAGACCGTTGCGGATCCGAACCAGACGGATGAGAAGACTGATCCGAACATGAAGCCGGAGGAGGTTGTCTCCCCGGATTGGGAGGATGGCTCTACCACTCCGGATACTGAGATCAAGCTGCCGAACAAGGGTGGCGCTGTCGCTGATGGCACCACGACCGAGGTAACTGGTCCGGGCACGGCAGACATTGATGCTGAGGGTAACTTGGTTGTGACCCCGGGCAAGGATGCGAAGCCGGGTGACGAGATTGTCGTTACCGTCAAGGACAAGGACGGCAAGGTCATTGACACCGTCACGGTAAAGGTGACGGAGCCTGCGGCTACGGACGCCCCGGATTGGAAGGATGGTTCCACCACTCCGGATACTGAGATCAAGCTGCCGAACAAGGGTGGCGCTGTCGCTGATGGCACCACGACCGAGGTAACTGGTCCGGGCACGGCAGACATTGATGCTGAGGGTAACTTGGTTGTGACCCCGAGCAAGGATGCGAAGCCGGGTGACAAGATTGTCGTTACCGTCAAGGACAAGGACGGCAAGGTCATTGACACGGTGACCGTCACGATTGAGAAGGCCAAGGAAGGTCTCAACCCGAAGTGCATCCCGGCGATTGCGACCACGTCGTTGCCGCTGCTGCTCCTGATTCCGGTTGGCCTCGCCGACCAGGTGAATATCCCGGGCATGGCGCCGATTAAGGCTCAGTTCGAGAAGGCGCTCGGCAATGTGAACTCCCAGATTGCTAACGCCAACTCGCAGTTGCAGAAGCAGCTGGGCATCTACAAGGGCCCGTTCGCTAAGCAGGCTGCTGACCTTAATGCGCAGCTGCAGAAGTACGGTCCGATGGTGGGCCAGGTTGCAGGCGGCATCGCCCTCGCAGCCGCTGGTATCCTCGCGCTGAGCTGGGTTATTGACTCCTGCCTGCCGGCTGGTCAGGGTTCCTCCAAGGATGAAGGTTCCTCCGCTTCCTTCGATGGTTCTTCCCTGTCTTCCGAGATTGAGGCGGACACCAACGGTAACTCCTCGATCACCCCGAAGGATGGTTCTTCCAAGAAGTAATCCTTTAAGGTAGGTTTCTCGTGAACCTCTGGTGAGCATTGCTCACCGGTATGCGCAAGCCCCAACCACCGCAGTGACTGCGGTGGTTGGGGCTTGCGGCGATCTTGGGGGAGGGGGCATCGGCAAGCGAGCACGCCCGTGACACTGCGCGCCCTGCCAATAGGACTGCACCCAGGCGTGGAATAATGGCCACAATGTCTATTTCAGGGTCCCTCGAAGGAGAATCCACCATGACCACGCCGCAGCCTGCTGCTGACTTCGTTGGCACGCCACTTGCCCGCAATGCCACCCGCGTGTTGCTCCTCGGCGCCGGCGAGCTGGGCAAGGAGTTGGCCAGCGCGTTCCAGAACTTAGGCCTCGAGGTCCACGCGGTGGACCGCTACAAGGGCGCGCCGGCGCAGCAAGTCGCTCACTTCGCATACGTCGCGGACGTCAACGATGAACAGGCGGTGCTCAACCTCGTCCGCGAGGTGCAGCCGGACTTCGTCGTGCCTGAGGTCGAGATGGTCGCGGTGAGCGCGCTCAAGCAGCTCGAGGAGGAAGGCCAGGCCGTTGTTGTCCCCACGGCACGTGCGTGCGAGCTCACGCAGGACCGCGCGAGCATGCGCGCAGCCGCGGAGTCATTGGGCCTGCCCGTCTCGGCGTATAAGTTTGCAGAGAGCGAGGAGGAGCTCGCCGCAGCCTGTGAGGAGCTCGGCTACCCGTGCATCGTCAAACCCGATACCGCGACCTCCGGCCGCGGCCACATGATTGTGCGTGATGCTGCCGATGCCCCCGAGGCCTGGACCGCAGTCCACCGCGTCGTCGGCGACCATCACCGTCTCGTCGCCGAGCGTTTCGTCGACTTCGATTATGAGGCCACCATCCTGGCCGTGCGTTCCATCGATCCGGAGACGGGCGAGTTGGCCACGTGGTTTAGCGAACCCATCGGCCACCGCCACGCGAACGGCGATCTCATGGAGGCGTGGCAGCCCCTTGCGATGAGCGAGGATGCCCTGGACAACGCCCGCTCCGTCGCGGCGCGTATCTCCAATGAGCTCGGCGGCCGCGGTGTGTACGGCGTCGAGGTCTTCGTCGCCGGCGACGACGTCTACTTCTCTTCGGTCTCGCCCCGGCCTTCCGATACCGCCATGGTCACCGCGTACACGCAGCGCTTCAGCGAGTTTGAGCTTCATGCCCGCGCCATCCTGGGCTATCCGATTGACGTCACCCTCGTGAGCCCCGGCGCCTCCGTGATCCTGCATGCGGATTCCGATATTCAGGACGTCGCCTACACCGGCCTTGCCGAGGCCCTCGCCTATGAAGAAACGGACGTGCGTCTCTTTGGCAAGCCCGGCGCCTACGTCGGCCGCCGCATGGGCCTGGTCACCGCCACCGGTGAGACCGTTGACCTCGCCCGCGATCGCGCTAACCTCGCGGCCACCAAAATCTCCGTCACCGCGACTCCTGAGGAGTTGTAGACCCTAGCGGCGAATCATGGGCACGTGGGGCACGCCCTCGTCGTCGTACTGAGGACCGCAGACGTCAAAGCCGTAGCCGCCGTAGTAGTCGGTGAGCGGCTTTTGGGCGGTGAGGTAGAGCGGCAGTGGGGTAGAGGGGGCATCGGCAAGCTGGAGGGCTTGTTCCATGATGCGGCGGGCGACGCCGGTGCCGCGCGCGGCAGGGGTCACGGCAAAGCGACCGAACTGGAGGACCTCCTCGCCGTCAATCGTGGACGGGTAGACGCGGCCGACGCCGAGCACCGCGCCGGAGTCATCCGTGGCGAGAAGATGACGCGTGGTCGCCGCGGCGTCCGTGTCATCAATCTCGGCGTAGGGGACCTGCTGCTCGTGGACGAAGATATCCACGCGCAGCTTGTAGAGTGCATGGACCTGCAAGGGACTGAGCTCGTGGAGGGACGCGACGGTTATCGAATCTGTCATGTGACGCATTCTACGTCTGTGACGTGGTTCAAGATTTTCTCTTGTCCGTGGTCAAGTCGGTAAGGTAGAGACGATCACTATTCGGGCGCGCCAGTGACGCGCGCCATATTGTGCTATAGAAAAGGATTTTCCTATGACCGCCTCCCGTTCCGCGCTCGTGACCGTTGCTGGTCGCAGCTTTGATGGCCTCGACGTCGACGCTCTTGCTACGACCCTGGGGCTCGAGGCGACGTCCGTTGAAGGCCTGTCTTCCGTCCCCGAGATCGTCGCGGCGGGCCCGCGCATCCAGGGGCTCATCCGCGGCACGGGCGACTCCCACTTCGACGCGATTTCCGCCGCGGCACTGGGCGTGCCGCTCATCATCGTCGGCTCCGGTGTTGCCGCAGACCTCGCGCTGCGCCACGCCAAGGAGCTGCGTGCTACCGCCGTTGCCGTGGACAGCCTAGACAAGGTGCCGGGGGCGCTCGCCCCGATTGGCGCGCTGGAGCCCGTCATGTCCCCGTCCGTCTTCGAGGCCCAGTTGCTGGAGAAGGCGAAGGCCGTGGGCGCGCACATCGTGCTGCCGGAGGGCGACGATGACCGCATCCTGCTCGCCGCGGGCCAACTGCTCGCGCGCGGTATTGCCAAGCTCACCATCCTGGGCGACCCGGAGACGATTACGGTTCGCGCGAGACAGCTCGGCGTGGATCTCTCGGACGCGACGCTCATCAACCACCTCACCTCGCCGCTGGCCGAGGAGTTCGCAGAGGACTTCGCGGAGCTGCGTAAGAAGAAGGGCGTGACCATCGAGCAAGCGCGCGAGACGATGAAGGACATCTCCTACTTCGCGACGATGATGGTCCACAAGGGGCTGGCGGACGGCATGGTTTCTGGCGCTGCCCACACCACGGCGCACACCATCAAGCCGTCCTTCCAGATCATCAAGACCGTTCCGGGCGCGTCCGTGGTCTCCTCCATCTTCCTTATGGTCATGCGTGGACGCCTGTGGGCGTTCGGTGACTGCGCCGTGAACCCCAACCCGACCGCGGAGCAGCTGGGCGAAATCGCCGTCGTCTCCGCGCGCACGGCTGCCCAGTTCGGCATTGACCCGCGCGTGGCCATCCTGTCCTACTCCACGGGCACCTCGGGCTCCGGCCCGGACGTGGACCGCTCCGTCGCCGCAGTCGAGGCCGCGCGCGCCTTGGACTCCACCGTCAAGGTCGACGGCCCCCTGCAGTTCGACGCCGCCTGTGACCCGGGCGTGGCTGCGAAGAAGGCCCCGGATTCCGAGGTCGCCGGCCAGGCCACCGTCTTTGTCTTCCCGGACCTCGAGGCCGGCAATATCGCCTACAAGACGGCGCAGCGCACCGCTGGCGCGCTGGCCGTGGGCCCCATCCTGCAGGGCCTCAACAAGCCCATCAACGATCTCTCCCGCGGCGCGACCGTCCCGGACATCGTCAATACCGTCGCCATCACTGCAATTCAGGTAGGAGCGTAAATAGCCTTGTCGTACGTACTCGTCCTCAACTCTGGTTCCTCCTCCGTCAAATTCCAGCTCGTCAACCCCGAGAACGCCGCCACGGACGCCCCGCTCGTGTCCGGCCTGGTCGAGCAGGTCGGCGAGCCCATGGGCGCTGTCACCGTCAAGACGGGCGGCGAGGCTTACAAGGAAGAGCTGGAAATCCCCACGCACTCCTTCGGCCTCGAGCGTGCCTTTGAGATCATGCACGACCACGGTGTTGGCCCCCAGGATGTCGACGTCATCGCCGTCGGCCACCGCGTCGTCCACGGCGGCAAGCTCTTCTCCGAGCCGCAGCTCATCACCGACCAGATCGAGTCGATGATCGAAGACCTCATCCCGCTGGCACCGCTGCACAACCCGGCGAACCTGGACGGCATCCGCGTCGCGCGCGCCATGCTGCCCAACATCCCGCACGTGGCGGTCTTCGATACCGCGTTCTTCAACCACATGCCGCCAGCCGCTGCGCTGTATGCCATCAACAATGAGGTTGCCTCCCAGTACGACATCCGTCGCTACGGTTTCCACGGCACCTCGCATGAGTTCGTCTCGCAGCAGGTCCCGAAGTTGCTGGACCGCGACCCAGGCCACGTTCACCAGATCACGCTGCACCTGGGCAACGGTGCCTCGGCCGCCGCCATCCGCAATGGCCGCGCTATCGACACCTCCATGGGTCTGACCCCGCTGGCCGGTCTGGCCATGGGTACCCGTTCCGGTGACATTGACCCTGGCATCATCTTCCACCTGGCTCGCCAGGCGGGCATGTCTATCGATGAGATCGACAACCTGCTCAACAAGCAGTCCGGTGTCAAGGGCCTGGCTGGCGTCAACGACTTCCGTGTTCTGCGCGAGCGCATCCAGAACGAGGACCAGGACGCGTGGCTGGCGTACAACATCTACATCCACGCGCTGCGCCGCTTCATTGGCGCGTACATGATCGCGCTCGGCCGCGTCGACGCGATTACCTTTACCGCCGGTGTGGGCGAGAACGACACGGAGGTCCGCCAGGACTCCCTGTACAACCTCGACATGTACGGCATCCACTTTGACAAGGAAGCCAACCTCTCGCCGTCGCGTGAGCCGCGCATGATTTCCACGCGCACCTCGCCGGTGAAGGTCTTCGTCGTACCCACCAACGAGGAGCTCGCCATCGCGCAGAAGTCCGCCGCCGTGGCCGCCATGGCACGCGAAGCGGGACTTTATTAGGAACGGCGTTACAGGAAGACTCCTGGGAGTTTTCGCATGTCTGCGTCTTTGCGCCGTGTGGGCTGTTCGCACGGCGCAGCACCGCTAATTTTTTGCCGCCGCGACCCCGTTCGCGCAGCTAATGCCCAGTATCTTTTGGGTGCCAAATAGAATGTGCAGTCCTCCGCTTGCCGGAGGGCTGTACTCGTTTTAGCGTGTGGTGCATGACCATTATGGGGGAGCTGGCCAGCCTGTTGGCCCGGGGGCTCGACATCGTTGACGAGGTGCTCGGCTTGACCGAGTCGGAGATTATCGCCATGGGTATTCCCGACACGCTTGCCAAGGACGTCGTCGCGACTGCCGCGCCGTTTACCGAGACGAATTCATTCCAAGACAAACGCCGCCAGACGCGCGCCGCGGCGAAGAAACACAACCTACTCACGCTTATCGCGGTGGAGAAACAAGCCCAACGGCTGAAGAAAGAACACCAGCGCTGGGACTTACGTCTCGAGGCGTTGAAGAAGACCGGCGATACGAAGCGCATTGACAAAGAGGCCCGCGAGCTGGTGAAGAAGGTGGTCAAGCCGCGCACCCCGAAGGCAGGAGTGCGCTTTGCTCAGCATTCGGATGGCAATGCGTCGCTGACTATCTGCGGGCCGTCGGCGGACCTAGCTGACATCCGCGACTCCATCGACAAAGACCAGCCCATCGAGTCCGTGCTCAAGCATTGGTTCGGCGAAGAGAAAGCCGCGCAGCCGACGATCACACTTATGCTCGTGACCACGATGGACAACTACGCCAAGGCCTGTGAGGGTCACGAGGTGTGGTTCCAGCTGTCCAACGGCGCGGTGATTTCCTCGACGGAGCTGGCGACGCGAAACATCAACGACTACGGCTTCCACGTGCTGTTGCACCCGGTCTACGGGCCGGTGAATCTGCATCGGATTTCGCGGTTTGCCTCCACGAAGCAGCGGCTGATGGCCATGGGTGAGAATCCCGTCTGCCCCTGGCCGGGCTGTTCGAAGGGCGCGCACGATTGCCAGGTGCACCACCTGGAAGCCTGGCGCAACGGAGGGGAGACGAGCCCGGAGAATCTCACGATTGCGTGCCAGTATCACAACGCCGTCAACGAGGTGGATGGTCGCGGGTTCTTAAGAAGGCGCGGAACGATTTACTGGGTGCCGCCGAAGGGCTGGTATCACCCGCCAGGCACGCCGGTCGCGCCGGAGCTGGAAGGCCCGCTGCCGGCGTGGGTGGAAGAAGAAAAGCAACTGCTGGAGGAGGAATTCCGCAACGCCTAAACTCCCCGCACACATCCTGTCTTTGGGCTGTTCACGCCAGGCATATCGCCGGCGGTGCGGCGCTTTCGGCTGCCCTTTGAGCGACCGCCCAACTCATGGCGGTTCACGCGGCCTCCAACGATAACGCCACTGAACACGCCACCGTCGGCGAGCCCGGCGCCCACGGGCAGACAGTGGTGACCTTTGATGCGACATCGGGGGCGAAGGGGGCATCGGCAAGCAGTGCGACGGACATGCTGTGGCGGCTGGTGCCGGTGCTGCTCGCGCTGGGGGCGTGGGCTAGAACATCGTGATGGGCCGGACCTGGTTGGCGAGGTCCACGAGCGCGTAGCGGTGCCGGCTGAACGGCGCCTGGCGCGCGAGGGTGCGCAGCGTATCGGCGAGACCGTACTGGAGGCCGCGCTGCGTAAACGCGTACTCGAAGAGGTCGTTGGGGGAGGCGGCGCGCTCGAGGTGCTTCTCGCGCAGGAAGTTGAGCCCGGCGGAGATGACGGCGACCTTGATTTGCAGGAAGCGCGGCTCGTTGGTGGGGATTTCCTCGAGGCGGCGGGCGGCGCGGCGCACGCGGGACTCGGTAAGCCCCTGCATGATGAGCTGCAGGATCGTGGTGAGGCGCGCCATGCGGTGGTGGCGCGAGGCGTTCGGCACGGCGTCGAGGGTGGCGACGGCGAGCTCGACTTGGTGCTCCGTGCGCAGTTGGCGCGCGAGGCCGAAGGCGGAGGAGACGGTGGTGGGGTTCGTCGCCCAGACCACGGCGTAGAGACGCAAGGAGTTGAAGCGGAGCATCGTGGGATCTTCGGTGATGTGTTCCCAGATACCGGGATGCTCCTCGAATGTTTCGTTGGGCAGCGCCGCGAGCGAGGTATGGAGGCCGGAGACGGCGCGGGCGATCTCGGCGGGGAGCAGGGCGGTCTCGTGGTAGCCGAGCTGTTGGAGGATGAGCTCGTTGACGGCGGCGATGGCGAGCTTCGGCGCGGGTTCGCCAGGCAGGATGGTGAGCACGTGCGAGAAGTGCTTCTGCGCCTGGACATAGCGGTCGAGGAGGAGCTCGGTGACGCCGGAGAACCAGTGGAAACGCCAGTTGTCGCCGTGGGTGGCGTGGATGGAGTCGAGCCACGCGCGGGCCTGGCCGATGAAGCCGAGGTCGATCATCGAGCGCACGACGCCGAAGGGGATTTCCACGGAGGTCTTATACTCGGGTGTTTGCATGGCCTGGCGCAGGGTTTCGAGGGCTTCCTGCGGCTCGGTGTAGGAATAGCCTTGGAGGAGCGGGGCACCGATATCGGAGCGGTCGAGCAGCGGGGTGGGCAGCGCGGAGGCGACCTCGGGGGAGGTAATACGCACGGTGCGGTCGATGCCGTCGATGAGCTGGTCCGTGCGGAAGACGAGGTGTTTTGTGCCGAAGGTTGTACGCTGCGGCGAGAAGAGCGAGTGCTGCGCCGGGTGCTGGATGCCGTCGCGGACGGCGATGACTTCGCGCAGCACGCCGTAGAGCNGTTCGCTCGGGGTGAGTGAGCTTGCCGATGCCCCCTTCGCCGCCGCCCCGCCCGGGCGCAGGTTGGTCATCGACTCGATGAGCGCAGCAATCGCCGCGTCCTCTTCGGTGGATCCGGCGTCGTCTTCGTCGTCGGCGAACGGGTCGAAGGCGACGGCGGTCGTGCCGGTGTCCTCGTCGTCCGCGAAGGGGTCGTAGGCGACGGCCTGCGTCGCGGGGCCAGTCGCGGCGGTGTCGTCGGCGAAGGGATCGTAGGGAACGGCCTCGGTGGGTTGGGGCTCGTCGTGGGATGGGTGGTCGCGGTCGGTCATTGGGCACGATCCTCCTGCGCGGGTTCGGGACGGTAGACGGGCGCGGGCAGCGACTGCGCGGGCAGGTAGTCGCCGAACCACTCCTGGTAGAGGCTCGACCACGTGCCGTTGGAACGGAGGCGCTCGAGCGTGGAATTGACCTGGCGCACAAGCCCCGCAGTCTTCGCGGCGTCGCGGGCGACGGCGACGCCGTAGGCCTCCTGGGAGAGCGCCTCGCCCACGATGATGGTCGAGGAATCCTGCGCCGCCATGCCGGAGAGCAGGGCGTCGTCGGTGATGATGGCGTCAGCTTGGCCGAGCTGGAGCGCCATGAGGCAGTCACCCCACGAACGGGTGGCCAGGATGTCCGCCTCCGGCGCCTGCGCCCGGATGATGTCGATGGAGGTGGAGCCGGCGGCGGCGCAGACGGTGTGGCCGGCGACATCGGAAAGCTCGCGGATGGCGCTTGAGGCCGGCACGAGCAGGCGCGTGCGGGTCGTGAGGTAGGGCGTGGAGAACTCGACCTGCTGCTGGCGCTGCGCCGAAATCGTCATGGAACGGATGACGACGTCTACGGTGCCGTCCTCGAGGGCCGCGGCGCGCTCGGCGGAGGTGACGTAGCGGAACTCCACGCGGTTCGGGTCTTCGAAGATATCGCGCGCGAGCTCGTGCGCAAGCGAGACCTCGAAGCCGCGCAGCTCGCCCGACTGCGCGTCGCGGTAGCTGAGCAGGTTATTCGACTGGTCCACGCCCACGATGAGTCGGCCGCGCTCCACGATGGACGGGACGCGCTCCTTCGGCTTCTTATCATCCGGGCGCAGGCTGCCTTCCGCGCCGCGCAGCAGATCTGTGCTCGCGTCCGCGTCCGTGCGAGCGGGCTGTGAGCCCGCGGGCTCGAGCGAGGCGCCGGCCGGCAGCGGCTG
>NZ_LT596207.1:155066-161675 GCF_900092335.1 Corynebacterium phoceense | reverse complement strand
GGCCGGCAGCGGCTGGCCGATGCGGGAGGGAGCGGATGGCGCGGGGGAGGGGGCATCGGAAGGCGGGGGCGCACAGGCGGCCAACGGGACGGCGAGGAGGACGGCGGCGAGGCGGCGCATTAGAGGTACTCCTGGAGTCGGGGGCGGATGCCGAGCCAGACGCAGATGATGCCGAGCAGCGTGAGGAAGCCCACCGAGCCGCCGAGCGCCGTCGTGGCCTGGTGGCCGGATTCGATGTAGGAGCGCAGGACGCCGCGCGTGTCCGCGATAAGGCGGGTGAGTGCGTCATTGAGGTCGTTGAAGCTGCCGGCGCCGTCCTCGGTGGACAGCGTGATGGCGGAGTCGTAACGGCCCGCGTTGAGATCGGCCACGAGGTCCTTGTGCGCGCTGGCCCATTGGTTGAGGGCGCCGCGGGCATCGGCGACGGACTGGGCGTCGCCGGCGCCGAGGTCTTCGGCCGCGCCGTAGGAGTCCAGCGCCTGGTGGACGGCGAGGACTGTGGCGTCGAAGTCGACGGTCGCGTCCACGGTGGCCTGGCGGGAGACGAGCATGAGCGTTTCCGTTGTGCGCGCTTGCTGGGCCTCAATCTGGGAGGCGGTGAGCTGCTCCCACGGCGCGGCGACGGCCTCGAAGCGCTGCGAGCCCGCGGCCCAGATCATGATGGTGGTGATACTCACCCAGGCCAACGCGACGGAGAGCAGCACCGTCGCGGCGAGGAAGCCGCNGCTGGGCCGTTTGAGGGCGACGGGTGGACGTATACGACGGTGCTCGCGGGGGCTTCGCGTCGACTGCCGGTGGTGGCGAATGAGGAATCCCAGGAGCTGCGCTGGGTGCCGTTGGCGGGGGACGCGGTGGAGCAGTTGGATTTGTTGCCGGCGTTCCGGGCGGCGTTGCCGGGCCTGCGGGACGCGGTGGCGGAGTTGGGGCTGTAGTGTTGTCCGCATGATTGAAATTCAAGGGCTGACCAAGCAATATGGTTCGGTCCGCGCGGTCGATGACGTGACGTTCGAAGTCAAACCGGGCGTCGTCACGGGCTTTTTGGGCCCGAACGGCGCGGGCAAGTCGACGACCATGCGGATGATTCTGGGGCTCGACCGGCCGACGGCCGGGCGTGCGCTCATCGATGGCGTGCCGTACGGCGAGCTGCGCAACCCGCTCACGAAGGTGGGCGCGCTGCTCGACGCGAAGGCCGTGCACCCCAACCGCAGCGCGCGCAACCACTTGAAGTGGATGGCGCAGTCGAACGGGCTGCCGCTGTCGCGCGTGGACGAGGTGCTGGGAATCGTGGGCCTCGACGGCGTGGCGGGTAAGAAGGCCGGCGGCTTCTCGCTGGGCATGGGCCAGCGCCTGGGCCTGGCGGCGGCGCTGCTCGGCGACCCGGAGGTGCTGCTCCTCGACGAGCCCGTCAACGGTCTCGATCCGGAGGGCATCCGCTGGGTGCGCTCGCTCGTCAAGGCGCTCGCGGCGGAGGGCCGCTCGGTGCTCATTTCCTCGCACCTGCTCTCGGAGATGGCGCTCACGGCGGACCAGCTCGTGGTCATCGGCCGCGGCCGGCTCATCGCGGACATGCCCACGTACGACTTCGTCAAGCAGTACTCGGGCTCGTCCGTCATCGTGCGCGCCGAGCACCTCGACGCGTTCGCGGGCACGCTGAGCGCGGAAGGCATCGGCTACGAGCGCGGCGCGGACGAAGAAAACCGCCCGACGCTTATCGTGCCGGACCAGACGACGGAGAGCATCGGTCGCCTCGCGTTTAGCGTGGGCGTGGCGCTCGACGAGCTTTCGCTGCGCCGCGCCTCGCTCGAGGACGCGTTTATGGAGCTCACGCGCGACGACGTGCAATATCAGTCCCGCCCGGCGGGCAACCAAGGAGGCCACCATGCTCGTTAATACGATTCGTGCGGAGTTCACGAAGCTCACCACGACGGCGTCGTTCCGATGGACGACCGGCCTGTTCTTCGTCTTCTCATTGCTGTGGGCGTTCTTCACTACGCGGCTGACCTCGATTTTCGACGGAGCGCCCGCGGTGGCGAGCGCGTCCATCGTGGTCTCGGGCCTGTTGTGGCTCAACCTGTCCGTGCTCATGATTCAGGCGATCATGGTCATCACGACGGAGTACCGCTACAACCTTCCCACGCCGCTGTACCTGGCGAACTCGCACCGCGCGCAGGTCGCCGTGGCGAAGCTTGTGCTCTACGCCGTCATCGCTGCGGTGCTCATGTTCATCGGCATCGTCGCGTGCCTGGGGCTCGCGCAGCTCATGGCGGACGAGGTCGTCGGCTTCGACAACATTTTTGCAGACCCGGTCGCGCAGCGCGCGCTGTGGTCGTACCCGGTGGGCACGGCGCTCATGGTCGTCTTCGCCCAGGGCCTGGCGCTGCTGCTGCGCCAGTCCGCGGGCACGATTGCCGTGGGACTCATCCTGTTCTGGGGAGTGGACAACCTCATTCAGTTCGTGCCGAAAGTGGGCGAGAAGCTCATGCACTTCTCGCCGTTTAACGCGCTGCGCTCGTGGCTCACGGATGCGGCGGGCTCGTGGTCCGTCTTCGCGGATAACTCGCACTGGTACCTCGTCGTCTTCGTGCTCTGGGCCGCCATCCTGTGGCTGGGCGGCGTGGCCGCCTTGGTAAAACGAGACGTATGATTCCCGTCCCCCTCATGCTCACCTTGGCGCTGTTGTCCGCAACAGCGCCTTTTGCGACTGACATGTACCTGCCCGTCCTGCCGCACATCGCTGGCGAGTTCGGCGTCGAGCAGGCCGTCGCGCAGTTCACGCTCACCGGCTTCTTCGTGGGCATGGCCTTCGGCCAGCTGCTTATCGGTCCGGTCTCGGACGTCGTGGGCCGCCGCCGGCTGTTGCTGTGGTCCGCAGGCCTGGCGCTCGTGGCGTCCGTGCTTGCGGCCCTCGCGCCGGGCATCGGCGTGCTCATCCTCGCCCGCATCCTCCAAGGCCTGGGCGGCGGCGCGTGCAACGTGCTCGCGCGCTCCGTCGTGCCAGACCTGCTCAGCGGCTCCGCGGCGGCGAAGACGTTCTCGGTGCTCATGGCCATCGGCGGCATCGCGCCGGCCATCGCACCGGTCATCGGCGGCCTGCTCGCCGAGCCCGTGGGCTGGCGCGGCATCTTCTGGACGCTTACCGGTCTCCACGCCGTCCAGCTCCTCCTCGCGTTCCTCCTCGTCCCGGAGACCGGCGGCAAGGCCGAGCGCACCGGCGGCCTCGTGCGCACGGTCGCGGGCAATTACCTCACCGTCGTGCGCATGCCGCTCGTGTGGGGCTTCCTCCTCGCTATGGCCTTCGGCTTCGGCGCGCTGTTTAGCTATATCTCGGCGTCCTCCTTCGTCCTCCAGACGGTCTACGGCTTCAGCCCCGCCCACTACTCGCTGCTCTTCGCCATCAACGCGTTGGGCATGCTCGTCGCGACCACCATCAACTCGCGCCTCGTCACACGCTTCGGCGCCGTGACCATGCTCCGCGCTGGCCTGCTGCTGTGCGTTGGCGGAGGCCTCATCCTCACCGTCGCCGCGCTTGCCGATGCCCCCTGGTACCTCATCGTTGCCTGCATCCTGCTCGCCACGTCCCCGGTGGGGTTTATCATGGGCAACGCGACGGCGCTGGCCACGGGCATTCGCCGCGAGCTTGCTGGCTCCATCTCCGCGGTCATGGGCTTTGTCCAGTCGCTGTTGGGCGGCATCGTCTCGCCGCTTATGGGCTTAGGATCCCAGCCTACGCATACGATGGCTTTCGGTATCCTGACCTGCGGGATTATTGCGGCGGCTGCGGGTTTTTGGGCTACCTTCCGCCTAGCACGCGAAGCGGGCTAGGGGGGCATCGGAAAGCTATTGCAGCGCTGAGGTAAGCCGCATGACATTGTCGACGTAGCGGCGGCCGAAGCCGCGCTTGTTCCACTCGTCGAGGGTGAGCTCGTGGCAGACGGCCCGGTAGTTGGCACTGAGCTGGGCGAACTGGTCGATGAGATTGCCCTGCGCTACGAGCAACGTGGTCTCATAATTGAGGCCGAAGGAACGCATGTCCATGTTGGAGCTGCCAAACATGCACAGCGGGTTGGGGTGGCCTGGGTCCGCGACGAGGAACTTGGAGTGCAGGACGAAGGGGTAGGGGAACTGGAAAATGCGCACGCCGGCCTCGAGAAGCGCCTGGTAGTACGAGGATTGGGCGTGGTTGACCATGAACTGGTCCGCGGCGGCGGAGACGTAGAGCTCGACGTCGACGTCGCGGTAACAGGCGGTGGTGATGGCGTCCATCATGGACTCGTCCGGCACAAAGTAGGGGCTCACCATGACCAGGCGGTGCTTGGCGTGGTGAATGACGGAGTTGAACATGCGCAGGTTCGGCTCCGTGGTGTAGCCGGGCCCAGAGGGGATGAGCTGCAGGTAGTTCGTGTCCTCGGCCGAGGTGTCGCGGTGGGGCGGGAGCTGAGGCTCGATGATTTCGTCTGATTCGAGGTACCAATCCACGGCGAAGATGGCGCTCAGCGAGGCGACGATGGGCCCGGTGAGCTCCGTCATGTAGTCGACCCACGCGCGGTCCTTCGTGCGATACTGGCGCTGGATCATATTGAGCGATCCGAGGAAGCCCACCTCGCCGTCGACGACCATGAATTTGCGGTGATTGCGCAGGTCGGGGCGGCGGAAGCGGCCGCGGATGAGCGAGATGGGTAGCGTGAGATGCCAGTCGATGCCCGCGTTCGTGAGCTTCTTTCTGAGCTTCCGGTAGCCCTTGTACTTGTGGGAACCAATCTGGTCGAGGAGTAACTTGACCTCGACGCCCCGTGTTGCGGCGCGCTCCAGTGCCTCGTAGAAGGGCGCGGTGACGGTGTCCCAGGATTGGATGTAAATCTCGACGTAGACGTACTTTTCGGCGCGGTCGACAGCGCGGGCCATCGCGGCGATGGCTTCCTCGTAGTCCGCGTGGATGCCCGCGTTGTGGCCGTGCACGGCGGGGAACCCGGTGAGCCGGCGGTTGAGCCTGAGCAGCGACTCGATTTCCGTAGGCAGTTCATCGTGCGGGTGGTCCGGCATGCCCGCGTGGACGTCCTCGATCATCTCATTGGCTTCTTTTTGGATGCGGTGCCGGCGCCGGTTGATATATGGCGAGCCCATGAGCAGGAACAGCGGCAGCCCGATGTAGGGCAGCAGCAAAATGGCGAGCAGCCACGCCGTCGAGCTCGACGGGCGCCGCCCCTCCGGCACGAAGCCGACGGCCAGAATCTTGATGGTGTAATCGACGATGAGCAGAACAAACTGCCACATCGACAGATCGATATTGAGGCTCATCAGCGCACCGCGTTGAAGTCCGGCAGGTCCAGCTCCGTGATGAGCGGGCAGTGGTCCGAGGTCTTCTCGCCGGCGCGTTCCTCAAGATCCACCCACGTGCGCTTGTCGTGCAGCGCCTCCGTTGCCAGCAAGAAATCGATCTTCATGCCCTGGTTGCGCTCAAAGCGCGCGGACTTGTAGTCGAAGTAGGTGTAGCGTTCTTTCGGCTTGAGCTCTCGCACTCCGGCCTCGAGGATCATCTCGAACGCCGCCCGCTCCGGCTCGGATACGTGGGTCTTTCCCTTGAAGAAGTCGATATCCCACACGTCCTCGTCGCGGGGCGCGACGTTGAAGTCGCCAGTGAGCAGCAGCTTGCCCTTCGCTTTGTCCTCCGCATAGCGCGCCAGGGCGTAGTAGAACGCCAGCTTGTAGCCGTAGTGCGGGTCCGTGAGCTCGCGGCCGTTGGGCACGTAGAGGCTCCAGATTTCCACGCCCCTGATCGTCGCCCCTATCGCGCGCGCCTCGAGGTTCTGCGGCTTGGTCTGGTCCTTTGCGAACCCGGGCTGGTGCGGGAAGCTTCTGTGTACGTCCTCCGGCGCGTCCTTGGACACGATGGCCACGCCGTTCCACTGGTTCAGCCCATGGGCGCTCACGTGGTACCCGGCCTCCTCGAAGGGGGCGCGCGGGAATTTGTCGTCCGCCACCTTGGTCTCTTGCAGGCAGAGCACGTCGAGGTCGTGCTTGCGAAGGAGGTCGACGGCGCGTTCGGTCCGGGCTCGAACCGAGTTGATATTCCACGTGGCGATGCGCATGGCCTAAAGATTACCTTGCTTCTCCCAGGTCGCTATCGAATATGTCTCACTGTCGGCTTTAAGGTTAGAAAAGTTGTTCTAAAAAAGGCTTGACTTTGCTTGGTGGGTGAATATTATCGAATGTGTAAGCGGGAGGAGGTAGAGATGGATAATCCGCAGGAACTGGTCAATCAGATCGACGCGTTGCTGGAGCGGCTGCAGGCAGTCGTTGAGGTTTCGGCATTTGCCGAGCTCTCCCAGCCCATGGAAGAACTTGAGCGCGCCATGGCCAAGAAGGCCTTCGCCGACGCACGCTTTGCCTGGCTCGCGCATCTCGCGGACGCTGGCCGCCTGGTCGGTTCCACCCGCACCATCGACTACCTCACCCACGTCCTCGATATCGATCACGCCACCGCCACGGCCCGCCTCAATGCGGGTCGTTTGCTTTTCGATGCTCCCTCTCCTGACCCCGGGCCCGAACCTGCGGAACCCTCGCCGGATCCCGCAGAGGCGGCGCGCCGCGAAGAAGAGGAGCGCAAGCGCC
>NZ_LT596207.1:126186-154800 GCF_900092335.1 Corynebacterium phoceense | reverse complement strand
CGCCCGCGCCGAGGCTCGTGGGCGTGCCCGCCGTGTGCGCGAGTCCAAGCAGCGCGTCATCGACCAGGAGCTCGAGCGTCTTTCGGATACGTGCGATCCGTCCAAGGCCGAACTCCACGCGCTCGCGCTTAAGGAGGCAGGAAAGCGCTCTGAGAAAGATCTGCGCCAGTGGCTGCGCGCTAAGGTCCAGGACGCCAACCGTCGCGGCCGTACCCCGGAGGATCGTCGCGACCGCCTCACGGCGCGGAAGAACCGCACGATCTGGTTGGGCCAGCAGGACGCGGACGGCGGCGTGCCCTTCGGCGGCTACCTCACCGCGGAGATGGNTGGCGGACCAGTTCTTTGCCATTATCCGCGGGCATCTTTCGGCACCCGAGCGCCAGGCTCGTGGCATTGGCTCGCTCGTCATCGCGACGACGCTCGAGGATCTGCGCCACGTTGACGCGGACACCCGCTTCGAGACGAACACGGGCTACACGCTCAACGCGCTCGAGGTCCTCCTCGCCGGCGGCGCCGGTTCCGACTTTGCGGTCCTCATGGACGGGCTCACGCCGGTGCCGCTCACTATGGGTCGCTCGACCCGCACGGCGACGCTCGAGCAGCGTCTCGCGCTAGCGGCCTCGGAGCTCGTGTGCTCCGGCCGTGGTTGCGATACCCCGCTGGTCATGAGCGATATCCACCACATCGTGGCCTTCGCCAACGGCGGTCGCACCGATATCGAGAACCTTACTATCGCGTGCCGCCCCTGACACGTGACGAACAACGACAAGTGGGACGGCTCGGGCGGACTCGGTCACTTCGAGCGCGACCTGCGCACCGGAACCGTGGGCTGGCGCCCGCCGGACGGCGGTGACCTGCAGTTTAATGAGACTCACAAGCGCAGTCGTGCGCCGGGCGAACGTCTCCGGGCCCGCCCCGAGGCCTCGCCGGAACAGACTTCTCCGCCTGGATCTCCGGACGTGCCGGACCAGCCGCCGGAAGATGGTGGGCTGTTCGACCTGGGAATTGCTTAGTCGATGGCCCCGCGCCCTGCCCTGTCCAATCCTGCCCACCCCGCTCCGTGCGGCGCCTTTCGCGTGTGCCCGGGGCGGGGTAGTGGCGCTTCGTGCGCCTCTCCGCACATGGTTGGCGAGGGACGGCAGGGGCTAGCGGGCGTCGGTGCCGGGCTCGCCCGTGAAGTGAGCGTAGCGGTGGCGGTGCTGCTCGATGAAGCCGAGCTTGGTGTAGAGGCCCACGCCGGCCTCGTTGGTCCCGAGGACTTGGAGGTAGGCGCGCTCGGCGCCATGCTCACGGCCCCAGCGGAGCATGTCCATGCCCAGCTGTGTCGCGAGGCCGCGGCGGCGCCAGGCTGGGGCGACCTCGACGGCGGAGTAGCCGAGCCAATGTGTGCCGTTGCCGGAATCGGTGAGCGTACCGCGCGTGATGGCGACGGTCTCGCCCTCGCGGGTAACGAGGCGGCCGAAGCCCATGTGGCCCTCGATGCGTGTGCGTAGGTATTCGAGCGCTTCCGGCGGCAGGGCTTGGCCGCGGAAGTGATAGAGAGCCAGCCAGTCGTCGTCGGGTTGGTCGTCGATGTGGAACTCCCACTCGTCGGGACGGTCGGGCAGGTCGCTGAGGTCCGCGAGCGAGCGGACCATGACGGAGATTTCGGGACCGAGCGTCCATGCGGGGTTGCCTGCAACGAGCTTCTCGGCGGGTTTGCCGATGCGTTCGGGCAGCTCGAGGATGAGCGGCAAATCGTGGCGGGTGTAGAAGGTCTCGATTTCGGCGAGTGGCACCTGGGTGAAGCCAGCGGAGGGGCCGAGCGGGGTCGCGGAGTTGGAGCGTTCCGTCACGCCATCGCCGGCGCGCATGAGCCATTGGCCGTCCGCGGTCCACGTGTGTTCCTTGCCAGGGAAGGCCGCGGCGGTGGCGACTTCGACCGCACGGATGTCGGAGTTGCGGACCATGCGCGGGGAGAGCTTCTTCACGATCTGAATCTGCTCATCCGGAATGGTGATGGCTTCGAGCGCGGACGGGTAGCCGCCCACCGCCTGCGGCCGGACGACGAGGGGGTCGAGGGAGACGACGTGTCCGATGACATCGGAATGCATGCCGCCGCCCATGTCGCGGCGCACGACCACGCGCTCGCCCACGCGCGGGGCATCGGAGCGGAAAATGTAGCTCATGGGAAGGCGAGCTTAGTCGTCGTGGCCGAAGGGATCCGGGCCTTCGCCGGGCAGCCAGGTAAGTCCCGGTTCGGTCCAGCCGTTGGACTTAATGATCTTCTTCGCCTGGCGCTTGTAACGGCCGGTAAGCACGTCGGTGTAGACGAAGCCGTCGAGGTGGCCGGTCTCGTGCTGGAGCATTCGGGCGAAGAAGCCGTAGCCCTCAATCGAGATGTCGTTGCCGTGCTCGTCCTTGCCGGTGACGCGGGCCCAGTCGGCGCGGCCGGTGGGGAAGCCTTCGCCGGGTACGGAGAGGCAGCCTTCGTCCTCGGAGCCATCGTCGGCGGGCATGGTCTTGGGGATCTCGGAGGTCTCGAGCACCGGGTTGATGACACAACCCTTGCGCATGCCGCCGCCCTCGAGCTCGGTGCCGTTCGGGCCATCCGTGTCCGGGCAGTGGTAGACAAACAGACGCTTGTTGACGCCCACCTGGTTGGCGGCGAGACCCACGCCGTGGGCGACCTCCATGGTCTCGTACATGTCAGCAATGAGTTCTTGGAGCTCGGGCGAGGAGATGGGCTCGGTCACCGGCTCGGTGGGGTGGTGCAACACGGGATCGCCGTGGATTACGATGGGGCGAATAGTCATGGCCTACAGTTTAGGCATGAGCTCGCTGTCAGACCTAGACGCCGCCCTCTTAGACTTCGAGGCGCAGGCCCCGCGCGCCGTCGGCGCGAAGGAGGCGGCCATCCGTGAGCGCTTCGACATGTCGCCCGTCCGCTATCACCAGCGGCTCAACCGGCTGCTCGACTCGGCCGACGCGCTCGCCTATTCGCCGCAGCTCGTGGGCCGTCTGCGCCGCGTGCGGGATCGGAGGGAGGATCTTCGGCGCGCCGCGCGCCCCACGGAGCAGCCCGACGGCTAAAGTGACGCATGTGACTAATGTGAATCCTGAGACGAACGAGAAGTCCCCGGCAGCAGGGCTGCCCCTGCGCGGCCTCGCGATGGTGCTCATCGCCGTCGCCGTCGCACTCGGCCTCTGGGCCCTTTACAGCTTTACCCGCGGCGGCAACCCGGAGCCCACGGCTGCCGATGCCCCCGTGGCCGCCCAGTCGCCCCAGGCCCAGCAGCCCCAGCCCGGCCAGGCCCAGCCTTCCGATGCCCCCGCCAACGGCCAGTCCGNGGGGCATCGGCAAGCCAGCGCAAGGTGAGCATCCTCAACAACTCGACGGTGCAGGGCCTGGCTGCCGACGTGTCCAAGCAGGTGACTGACGCCGGCTACGAGCTTGGCGAGGTGGGCAACTTCGCGGATGAAATCCTCACCGAGACCACCGTCTTCTTCCCGGCCGGCGACGCGGTTGCCGAGGCTCAGGCGCGCACCCTCGCAGATAAATTCAGTGGTGTCGCGAAGGAGAATATCCAGGCCTTGCCCGAGAAAGCCATGGCTGAGGGCGCGGTGACTATCGTGTTGGTCAACCAATAGGGTTAAATTTTAAGGGTGAATACCCCGGCTGAAATTTTTGCGCGATCCCCCAAACCGACGCTTGGCGTCGAGTGGGAGGTCGCGCTTGTCGATCCCCAGACTCGCGACCTCGTCGCGCGCGGGCCGGAGGTGATCGCGGCCGTCAATACCGCCCACCCCGAGGTGCACCTGGAGAAGGAGTTCCTCCAAAATACCGTCGAGCTCGTCACCGGCATCTGCGATACGGTGCCGCAGGCGATGGAGGAGCTCGCCCGCGACCTGTCCTTCGTCCGCGCGGCCGCCGAGGAACGCGGCCTGCGCCTGTGGGCCTCCGGCGGCCACCCGTTCTCGGATTTCCGGAAGAACCCGCTGGGGGACAAGGACTCCTACAAGGAGATCATCAACCGCACGCGCTACTGGGGCCAGCAGATGCTGCTGTGGGGCACGCACGTCCACGTCGGTGTGAGCCACGAGGACAAGGTGTGGCCGATCATCAATGCGCTCATGACCACGTACCCGCACCTGCTCGCCATCTCCGCGTGCTCGCCGGGCTGGGACGGGCTCGACACGGGCTACGCCTCCAACCGCACGATGCTCTACCAGCAGCTGCCCACCGCCGGCATGCCTTACCAATTCGGTAGCTGGGCCGAGTGGCAGTCCTACATGCGCGACCAGTCGATTTCCGGCGTCATCAACCACACCGGCTCCATGCACTTCGACATCCGCCCGGCCTCCAAGTGGGGCACCGTCGAGGTCCGCATTTCCGATGCCGCCTCCAACCTCCGCGAGCTCTCCGCCATCGTCGCGCTCACGCACTGCCTCGTGGTCCACTACGACCGTCTGTGGGAAGCCGGCGAGCCGCTGCCCACCCTGCAGCCCTGGCACGTTGCCGAGAATAAGTGGCGCGGCGCTCGCTACGGCATGGACGCCCTCGTCATCACGTCGCGCGAGACGGACGAGCGCTGGGTCAAGGATGAGCTCGCGGACCTCGTCGAGGAGCTTACGCCGCTCGCCCGCGAGCTCGGCTGCGCCGCGGAACTCGCCCGCATCCTAGAGATTATTGAGCACGGCGCCGGCTACGAGCGCCAGCGCCGCCTCTTCGAGGAGACGCGCTCGTGGAACCCGGCCGTGGACCTCGCCTGCGACGAGCTCGCCGCCGGCCACCCCCTGGTTTAAAACTGCTTAGACTCGCGCGTGTCGCCCGCCGCGGCGCAGCGTCCAGAAGCCGCTCACCGCGTAGAAGAACATGTAGACCCCGCCCGCGAACGGGAAGAGGAGGGACATGAGCGGCTGCGGGCTCGTCCAGTCATCGAGGTTGTGGTAGCTCGCGTCGAACCAGAACGCGGCGGAAATCCAGGGCATGACGCACACGCACATCGCGACCATCGAGCCGAGCGCGGCCGCCCAGCCCGGTAGGCGCTCGCCTAGCCACTGGTTCGCGCCGAGCAGGATGACGACGGCGAGCGGGACGACCCACACGAAGTGGTGGAACCACGCGAATGGGGAGACCATGCACGAGCTGACGCCGGTAAATGCGAAGACGAGCGCCTGGTTGCCGCGGCGCGTCGCCACGAGGTTCGCGGCGAGAGTGAGGCAGAACGTGACGAAGACGGCAAGCAGCCAGCCCACGCCGCCCGCGAGACCGAAGTGGCGCTCGAGGACGGAGCGCAAGCCCATCGCGCCCGGGTTCACGTGGTCGCCGATGCGCGAGGAGTTAAAGACCGCGTTCGTCCAGAAATCGTTGGCGTCCGGGACAATCCAGTAGCCCACGAGGACCGTGGCGATAAACGTCGCGAGGCAGCCCACGACCGCCCACCAGCGGCGCTGGAAGAGCAGAACGAGGCCCATGTACGCCGGCGTGAGCTTGATGCCCGCAGCCAGGCCGATGCCTACGCCGGGCAGGCGCCAGCGGCGCGGCAGCAGGTCGAGCGCGCACAGCAGCATGAGGAAGACGTTGATTTGGCCGAAGAAGAGCGTGCCCATGACCGGCTCGATGGCCGTGGTGCCCAGCGTGAGCAGGAAGGCCACGTAGACGGTGAGCGGCGTGAGCTTATACGAACGGTTGTTCAGCACGAGCAGGATGACGGCGAAGAGCGCCACACCCGTGCCGATCTGCCACACGCCGATGAGCCAGTTGTCGTTGAGCAGGGACAGCCACTTGAAGAGCACGCCCGCAAACGGCGGGTAGGTAAACGGCAGCTTGCCAATGTACGCGGCGTCGTAGAGCAGCCCGCCGTCGCGGAGGTCCTTGCCCGCGAGGGCGTAGATGTCGAGGTCAATGGGCACGCGCCACACGAGCGGCGTGTTGCCCTCGTACGTGAACACGCGGTACAACATGAAAGCCACGAGGGCAGTAAGCCCCACGGCAAGAGTGGGCAGACCATTGATTTTCTTCACGAAGCTACATCCTAGCGGCGACGCATCGTTTTTCCGGCAGGCCGGTCGTTTCGGGACATATTTTCATCACGATCGTAGAGGCCTTCGCGGCGGGCAACACGCGTGATGCGCTGTGCCGTGACCGGCGCCGTCGCAAGCGCGAAGAGCCCGAGCAGGAGCAGCAATCCTAAGTCGCTGCGCTGTGCCACGCTGAACTCCGGCGAGCCGACCACGCGGATGAACGCGCCCAGGAGCACGAGGACTAAGCCGATGGTCTGCGGCTTGGCCACCGCATGGACGCGCGCCATCGTGTCACGGAAGCGTATAGTGCCCAGCGCGGCCGCGAGGACGAAGAAAGACCCGGCGAGCACGAGGACGAGCGAGATGATGTCGGTGATCATTGGTTGTCCCTCCTGCGGAAGCGGGTGACGGCGACGGTCGAGATGAAGCCAAGCAGCGCGATGACGAGCATCGCGTTGACCACGGTCGTATCCAGTGACCAGCAGATATACGTGGCGAGCGCGCATTGGAAGGCGGCCACGAAGCCATCCATGCCCACGAGCCGGTCGAGAGAGTTCGGGCCGGTAATGATGCGCCAGACGATCACGAGGAAGGACACCGTCATCATCGCCGCGGCCACCGCGAGGCCCCAGTCATACAGCGTGTCGGGCATCTAGACGCTCCTTTCAAAGATGGCAATCATGGCGCGCTCCAGCTTGCCGATGCTCCCCAGAGCCCGCTCGATGTCAAGCTCATTGTCTGCTTCCAAGATGTGGACGGTGAGCATGCGTCCGGCGATATCAATATCCGTCACCGTCCCACCCGGCTGGAGGTTGTAGAGGAAGACTGCGAGAGCCAGGACGAACTCGTTGTCCACGCGCATGGGCGCGGTGAGGATGGCCGTGCGCGGCGGGGCGGCCGGCCGGATGGCCAGCCACGCCACCTTGAGCGAAGCCACCAAAAAATCCCAGAGCCACACGCCGATGAACCGGACAAGCAGGCCCCACGAGATGTCAAGGCCGCCCACCGGCATGGCAGGCAGCGGCAGGAGGTAGGTCACCGCGAGGCCCACGAGCACGCCGCCCACGACATTGGCCACGGTGAGCTCGCCCATGAGCAGGCACCACATGACGAGGATCCACACGATAAACCACGGGCGGAACCGGTGCTGCACGCCACTGAGTCGGCCACTAATTTTTTCGTTGAGGTGCGGCAACTGTGCTCTCATCGCGGCTCCTTCTTTTCAATGTCCGCCGAGCCCTCATCAACGGGAGCGGCGCTCGTGGGCGAGGCCGTTGCCGTCGCCGGGGCCGTGGACAGGCCCGGCGCCGGGTCCTTGAGTGAGGCGCGGCGCTCGCCCAAAGAGTCTGCGCCGCGTTCGGCGTTCTCGTGGCCCTCCGCGTAGCGCTCCTTTTGGTCGAGACGGCGCGTGGGATTCTCGGACGTCTCGCCGAGTACTGCGTAGCGGTAGATGCCGTCATCCTGCGCTGACTCCGCCGCGCGCGAGGTCACGCCGGAGATGGGGCCAGCGAGCACCGTAATGGCCACCGAGGCAGCGACCAGCAGCGTGGTGGCGCCGATCATGCCGGAGGGGATGCGGGAGGGGGCATCGGCAGGCTGGGCGGGCTCATGGTAATCCGGGGCGTCTGCGCGGTCGCGGACGAAGGCCTTGGCCCAGACGACCATCATGACGTAGAGCGTGAGCAGCGAGGTCGCGACGGCGCCGACGATGAGCACCCACGCGAGCAGCGAGCCGTCGTTCGCGGCTGCCTGGAGCAGGATGATTTTGCCCAAGAAGCCCGAGAACGGCGGGATGCCGCCCAGGTTGATGGCTGGGATGAAGTAGAGGACCGCGACAAGCGGCGCGGTGTACATGAGCGAGCCCAACCGGCGCATCGAGGACGTGCCCGCCTGGCGCTCGATAAGGCCGACAACGAGGAAGAGCGCCGTCTGCACCAGAATGTGGTGGACCGCGTAGAAGATGGCGCCGGACAGGCCCTGTGCGGAGCCGAGCGAGACGCCGAAGATCATGTAGCCGATGTGGCTCACCAGCGTAAAGGACAGCAGACGCTTGATGTCAGCCTGCGCCATGGCGCCGAGGATGCCCACCACCATCGTGGCGAGCGCGACCCACATGAGCAGCGTGTCGAGCGTGCCATCTGTGAACACGGAGGTGCGCATGCGAATGATGGCGTACACGCCGACCTTGGTGAGAAGGCCCGCGAAGACGGCCGTGACGAGCGCCGGCGCGGTGGGGTAGGAGTCCGGCAGCCACGCGTCGAGCGGCACTATGGCGGCCTTGATGCCGAACGCGATGAGAAGCACGCCGAAGATGGCGGCCTGCGTGCCGCCCGGGATGTCGTTCATGCGCTCGCCGATCTGCGCCATGTTCATCGTGCCCACCGCCGCGTAGACGAGCGCGAGGCCCACGACGAAGACCATGGACGAGGTCATCGACACCATGACGTAGCCTACGCCCGCGCGCACGCGCGCCGGGGACGCGCCGAGGGTGAGCAGCACGTAGGACGCCACGAGGAAGATCTCGAAGCCAACGTAGAGGTTAAACAAGTCGCCAGCGAGGAAGGAGACGTTAATACCCATGGACAGCAGCATGTACGTGGGCAAGAAGACCGCGACGGGGGAGTCGCGGTCGCCGTCCCGGATGCCCTGCGCGATGGCGTACCACATGACGGAGAAGAGCACGATGGACGACGTGAAGAGCATGATTGAGCTCAACCGGTCCGCGACGAGCGTGATACCCACCGGGGCGTCCCATCCGCCGACCTGGATGGCCTGGATGCCGTAGAAATCCGCGATGACGATGAGCAGTGCCGCCACGCCCGCGCTGGCGAGCAGCGCGAAGAAGGCGAGGGTGCGCTGTACCCACGGCACGCGGGCGAAGAGCATGGCGAGCGCCGCCGCCACCGCCGGAATGATGATCGGCAGCGGGATGAGATAACCCACGAACGGGTAGACGACCTCGGCCAGGCCGTGCAGCGGCTCAGCCATCGCTGTCTCCCTTCGCGGTGCTTTCCGGCTTCTTCTTATGGTGTTTCTCTGGGCCTTTCACCGGCTCCTCAAAGGACGAGGGGCCGAAGGCGTCGCCCTTGTCCGTGTCCCTGCCTGTCGTGGGGTCGGAGGACGCGTCGACGTCTGGCGAGATCGTCGAGGTTGACCGGCCCACGCTCGCCGCGATGGCTGCGTCTTCCGTGTCGTCCTCGATGACGTCCGCCGTGCGGTAGCGGTACTGGCGATAGGCCAGCGTGAGGATGAAGCCCGTCATTGCCATGGAAATGACGATGGCCGTGAGGATCATGCCCTGCGCCAGCGGGTCTGCGATCTGTTCGCCATACTGCGTGGATTCGCGCCCGGTAATGGGCGGGGACCCCGGCTCGCCGCCTGCCTGGAGCATGAGCAGGTTCGCGCCGTTGCCAATGAGTAGGATGCCCATGAGCATTTTCGTCATCGCGCGGTCGAGTAGCAGGTAGACGCCCGCCGCGACGGACACGCCCGAGGCGAGCAAGAGGAGGAGATTGGCGGTCATGATGTCTCCTTTCCTGTGCTTGTCGTCGCTGTTGCGGTGGATGCCGTGGCCTGTGCCGGCGCGTTCGTCGGCTTGCGGCCGGCTTGGTGGCGCATTTGTAGTTGGAGCGAGCGCTTGCGGTCGCGGGCGCGCTGCTTACGTGCCTCCTCTTCCTCGTCGAGCTTGCCGCCAAGCGAGGTAAGGATGTGCATGGTGAGCCCCACGACGATGATGTAGACGCCCGCGTCGAAGATGAGCGCCGAGGGCAGCGAGACCGCGCCGAGGAATGGCACCTCGAGCTTCGTATACGCCGTCGTCAACGGGGGCTGGCCCAAAAGCAGCGGCACGATGACGGAGACCGAGGAGGTAAGAAGGCCGGCGCCGAGCAGGCGGGCGGCATCGATAGGCAAAGCCTCCTCGAGCTCCTCGCGCCCGCCCGCGAGGTAGCGCAGCGTGAACGCGAGCGAGGCCACGAGGCCGCCCGCAAAACCGCCGCCGGGCGCGTTGTGGCCGGCGAAGAAGAAGTAGAGCGAAAGCGCCATCATGGACGGGAAGAGCAGGCGCGTGATGACGTCGATCATGAGCGAGCGGTTCTGGCGTTGCTCCGACTCGGAGCCCACGGCCAGCCAGCGGCGGCCCACTGCACGCAGCGTGGGGCGGCGCGAGGAGCGCGTGAAGGACTGCGTGCGGTAGATGAGCGAGGCCACGCCCGTCGCCGCGATGACGAGGACGGTGACTTCGCCGAAGGTATCCCACGCGCGGATGTCCACGAGCAACACGTTTACCGTGTTCGCGCCGTGGCCAATCTCCTTGGCGAGCTTCGGCATGTATTCCGAAATCGGCGCGGCCGTGCGCGCGTTGATGGCGAACATGCCCGCCACCGAGACGGTGAGACCGACCGCGACGGACAGCCACGCACGCAGGCGGTTCATCTCCGGGCCCTGGCGCCATTCGACGTTGGCGGGCATCTTGCGCAGGACGAGCATGAAGAGCACCACGATGATGGTCTCGACGAGCAGCTGCGTGAGTGCCAGGTCCGGCGCGCCGTGAAGCGCAAAGATGAAGGAGAGCGCGTAGCCCGAAATGCCCACGACCAGCACGGCGGACAAGCGGTTGTGCATGGCCGTGGCCGCGATGGCCGCGGCCATCATGAGGACGGCCGCGATGGCCTGCCACGGGTTATCCGCGACGTGCATGCGCACATCCGTGAGGTCGCCGCCCACGAGGGCTGCCGTCACGAGGAGGATGAGACACACGAAAATCGTGGTGAGGTTGTACTGCAGGGAGCCGCGCTGTGTCTGCGCCGTAATGCGCAAGGACGCGCGGCGGAGCCGGGCGAGGGTGGCATCGTATGCGTCGTCCGCGTTGCCTAGCGCCGGGGTGTCGAACTGCGCGGCGGCGACGAGTCCCCGCTGCCAGTGCATGAGGCAACCGGCCACAATGATAAACGCCGAGATGCCCAGCGGTAGCGTCCAGCCGTGCCACAGCTTGAGCGCGGACCCCTCGCCGAAGATCGGGTCGAGGTGCTGCGTGAGCCCATTGGATAGCGGTGCCGGCTGTGCGCCTAGGAAGATGGTGAGCGCCGTGAGCACAGCCGGCGGGACCCACAGGGCGGGGCCGACGTGGTGCATCTTCTTCACGGCCGTGCTCGGGCCTTCGGTTCCCTTGGTCGCGAACGCGCCCCAGAGGAAGCGCAGTGCGTACGCCATGGTGAGGATGGAGCCGAGCACGACCGCGACGAGCATCATGTTGCGCGGCATGCCCGTGAGCAGCTCCTCGTGGAGAACCGTCTCCAGCGTCGCTTCTTTGGCGACAAAGCCGAGCAGTGGCGGCAGGCCCGCCATGGACAGCGCGGAGACGCCAGCGATGAGTGCCAAGACCGGTTGGCGCTGCCCCAGGCCGCTGAGCTTTCCGATGTCCCTTGTCCCCGACGCATGGTCGATGGCTCCGACCACCATAAAGAGGGTGGCCTTAAACAGCGAGTGCGCAAAGGTGAGCGCGAGCCCCGCCTGCAGCGCCTCGCGGGAACCAATGGCGACGACGGAGGTGATAAATCCCAGCTGGGAGACCGTGCCGTAGGCAAGCACGAGCTTTAAGTCGCGCTGCTTGAGCGCCATCCAGCCGCCCAGCAGCATCGTGAACAAACCGAGCGGGATGACCACGATGTGCCAAGCCGGGACGGTGTGGACCTCGGGGGAGAGGCGGGCGACCAAGTAGATGCCCGCCTTGACCATCGCGGCGGAGTGGAGATACGCGGAGACCGGCGTGGGCGCGGCCATCGCGCCGGGCAGCCAGAAGTGGGCGGGCGCGATGGCGGATTTGCTCAGAGCACCGGCGAGGACGAGGCACACGGACCAGGCGATATACGGGGTCGTCGCGATATCGGCCTGAAGGCTTGCGATGCCGCTGAACGTCCACACGCCCGATTGGCGGCCGAAGCCGATGATGCCGATGAGCATGGCCAGGCCGCCGAGGGTGGTGACCATGAGCGCCTGCTGCGCGGCGCGGCGCGAGGAGGCGCGCTCGCCGTAGTAGCTCACGAGCAGGAAGGACAGCAGCGAGGTCACTTCCCAGAAGACGTACATGAGCAGGAAGTTATCCGAGATGACGAGGCCGAACATGGCGGCGGCGAAGGCGACCATCTGGGAGGCGAACATCTCGAGACGCCGCCGGGGCGCCGCGCCGTCCGCGGGCGTGAAGTAGCCCCAGCAATAGAAAAGGACGAGCGCGCCCACGCCTAAGATGATGAGCGAGAACAGCCCGGCCAGCGGGTCGAGGCGCAGCTCGATGTCGAGGTGGGCCGCTGGCATCCATTCGATGCGCTGCTCGAGCGCGCCCGCGGCGAAGCGTTTCTCGACGAAGAGCTGGAGCACCCAGATGAATCCCGCGAGCGGAACGAGCGCGAGTAGGCCAAAGCCTGCACGTCCGCAGAGGCGTATGATAAGCGGTGCAGCCGCTGCGGTGCAGAAAAGTCCGAGCAGCAGAATGAGCACGCGCGCCTCCCTTTTGTTTTACGTCGCTTCAAGACTACAGCAATGCTGTTGTCTATGTGGCTGTTGTGACTGCAGCCCCTGCGCACAGCGCCGCGGCGTGCGCACGAAAATAGCCACAACCCCCGACGAAGGTTCCAGATCTCGAAAAATCCGGGCCTTATTCGGACGTTGTGGCTAACGCGCGCTGCGGGGCGGCTAGAAGCGGGTGAGGAAGAGGGCCTCGGCGATGGCGACGGCCTCAATCTCGGTCGGGTCCACGGACTCGTTCGCGGAGTGGATGACGGCCTTGGGCTCCTCGACCCCGTAGAGGATGATCTCGGCGTTGGGGTATTTCTCCTGTAGCTCGGTGGTGAGCGGGATAGAGCCGCCCATGCCCTGCGCGGTCGTCTCTGTGCCATAAGCCTCAGAAAAAGCCTCGGCGAACACGCGGGCTGCGGGCAGTTCGGGGTCCGTAGCAAAGCCCTGGTTGGCGTCCCATGAGGTGATCTCGATGTGGGCGCCCCACGGCACGTGGTTCTTGAGGTGCTCGATGAGCTTGGCCTCCGTGTCCGCGGCGGACAT
This sequence comes from Corynebacterium phoceense, assembly GCF_900092335.1. Classification (GTDB taxonomy): domain Bacteria; phylum Actinomycetota; class Actinomycetes; order Mycobacteriales; family Mycobacteriaceae; genus Corynebacterium; species Corynebacterium phoceense. Next base: position 141,738 of record NZ_LT596207.1, on the reverse strand, counting down.
GTGGGCGGGCACGCGCAGGTTGAGCGCGGCCTCGGCGACATTGGCCACGGCGTTGACGGCCTCGGAGACCGGGGTGGAGGTAAAGCCGATGACGCTCACGGCCGGGCGGGACCACAGCATGGAGGCGATCTCGGTCTCGGTGGCGCCTTCGGAGGAGCCCTCGCCGGCGATGGCCACGCCGTCGAGCAGCTGCGCATCAGCACGGAAGTTGTCAGCGGGGTAGCCCTGGCCGTCCCAGGTATCGCGGCACTCCACGCCGTCGATGACGGTGCGGCCGTACTCGTCCGTGAGCGAGTCGAGCGTGCGCATGAGTGCCTTCACGGCGTCCGGGGCCGCGCCGCCGAACTGGCCGGAGTGGACGGCGGACTCGGCCGTCGTCACCTTGACGCGAACCTGGCCGCCGCCGCGCAGCGATGTGGTGAGCGTGGGCTGGCCCACGGCGGAGTTGCCGGCGTCGACGATGAGGATGGCGTCTGCGGCGAAGAGCTCCGGACGCTCCTCGATGAGCGCGGAAAGACCGGCGCCACCGCGCTCCTCAGAGCCCTCGACGAGGAACTTCAGGTTCAGCTTGGTGCCACCAGCTTCCTCGACCGCGCGCAACGCCGCGAGGTGCGCGGCGACGTTGCCCTTGCAGTCCGCTGCACCGCGGCCGAACCAGCGCGTCGTGCCATCGGCGTGCGTGCGCTCGGTCAACGTGAAGGGATCGGACTCCCACGCGGCCGGGTCACCGGCCGGGACGACGTCGTAGTGCGAGTAGAGCAGCACGGTCTTCGCACCCTCGTCACCCGGGCGGTTGCCCAGGACGGCGATGGAGCCGTCGGTGGTGGGGATGGACTCGACGCTAAAGGCGGCATCGGAAAGCGCGGCGGCAACCCACGCTGCGGCGTCCTTGTTGGCCTGCTCGTGGCCAGGCTCATTGTGGACGGAGGCGAAGCCAACGAGTTGGGACAGGTCCTGGAAAATCCGGGCGCGATCGCCGCGGACGGAGCTAGCAATATCAGTCATGGTTCCCACTATAGATGTGGCAATTCGGGCTATGGAGACTACCATTCGATAGGTTGAATTTTATCTTGAAAAGAAAGGACCTCGCATGGGCACACCAGTAGCCCCCGCCGGGACCGCGAAAAAGCCTGCATCGTTGCCGGAATTGACGCTGCGCGGCGTCATCATCGGCGGGCTTATTACCCTCGTGTTTACCGCCGCCAACGTCTACCTCGGCCTCAAAGTGGGCCTCACGTTCGCGACGTCGATTCCCGCCGCCGTCATCTCCATGGCCGTGCTCCGCAAGTTCAAGGGGCACAACATCAAGGAAAACAACATCGTGCAGACCATCGCGTCTGCTGCCGGTACGTTGTCCGCCATCATCTTTGTCCTCCCCGGCCTCGTCATGGTCGGCTACTGGACGGGATTCAGCTTCTTCGAGACGGCCGCGGTGTGTGCCATCGGCGGCATCCTCGGCGTCATGTACTCCATCCCGCTGCGCCGCGCGCTCGTTACCGGCTCGGACCTGCCCTATCCGGAGGGCGTCGCTGCGGCCGAGGTCCTTAAAGTCGGCGACGGTGACAGCGCAAACGGCGTCACGGACAAAGCAGGAGAGGAAAACGCCAAGGGCCTGCGCGTCATCCTCGTGGGCGGCGTCATCTCCGCCGCGATGTCCCTGCTCGCCGCGATGAAGGCTATCTCGTCCTCCGTCGCGGGCTACTTCAAGCTCGGCGCGGGCGCGACGACGCTTGGTACGAGCCTGTCCATGGCGCTTATCGGCGTGGGCCACTTGGTCGGCCTGCCTGTCGGTATCGCCATGCTCGTGGGCGTGTTCATCTCCTTTATTATCCTGCTGCCCATCCGCACCGCGGGCGATATCTCGGACGTCGCCGCGATGGCAGACATCGTCGACGAGGTCTTCTCCGGCGAGATCCGCTTCATCGGTGTCGGCACCATGGCGATTGCTGCCGTGTGGACGCTCATCAAGATCACTGGCCCCATCGCCAAAGGCATCTCCCAGTCCCTGGCTTCCTCGCGCAGCCGCAAGGCGGGCAACGCCGTGGACGTCACGGAGCGCGACATTCCGTTCCCGTACGTGGCCACCACCATCGTGGTCCTTATGCTGCCCATCGGCCTGCTGTTGTGGGACTTCCTCTCGCAGACCGATATTCACGAGCACGCCTTCGTGCTCATCGCGGTTTCCGTGCTGTTCACGCTCGTCCTCGGTCTCGTCATCGCCTCCGTCTGCGGTTACATGGCCGGCCTCATCGGCGCGTCGAACTCGCCGATTTCCTCCATCGGCATCATCGCCGTCGTCGCGGTCTCGCTCATCATCGCCGCCGTCATGCGCGGCGTGGACGCGAACCCGCTCTCGCTCGTGGCCTACACGCTCTTCTCGGCGGCCATTATCTTCGGCATCGCCACGATTTCGAACGATAACCTCCAGGACTTGAAGACCGGCCAGCTCGTGGGCGCGACGCCCTGGAAGCAGCAGGTCGCCCTCATTATCGGTGTCCTCTTCGGCTCCGTCGTCATTCCGCCCATCCTTCAGGTCATGCTCACCGGATTCGGCTTCCAGGGCATGGAGGGCGCCGGCGAGGACGCACTCGCCGCCCCGCAGGCTGCGCTTATGTCCTCGGTCGCCTCGGGCATCTTCGACAGCACGCTGGACTGGAACCTCATCTTCCTCGGCATGGGCATCGGCGCGGTCCTCATCGTTATCGACGAGGTTTTGCGCAAGACCACGGATAAGTACTCCCTCTCGCCGCTCGCCGTCGGCATGGGCATGTACCTGCCGGCCTCGCTCACGATCATCATCCCGATCGGCGCCATCCTCGGTACGTTCTACGACAACTGGGCCGCCAAGCAGGAGAGCGCCGAGGCTAAGAAGCGCCTGGGCACGCTGCTCGCCACCGGCCTCATCGTCGGTGAGTCCCTCTTCGGCGTCGTCAACGCCGGCCTCATCGCGGCGGACGGCGGCGCGTCCCCGCTCGAGTTCTTCTCCGGCGGAACCTACGCCGATATCCTGGGCATCATCGCCTTCATTGCGGCCGTGGCCTTCACCTACTGGTGGACTCGCCGCAAGGCTCGCGCCTAGCTTTCCGATGCCCCCTTTGCTCCAGGCTCGCCGGTTCCCGGCGGGCCTTTCGCGATCTCTCAGGGCATGCGCGTCATTTCTTGCACTCGGTGCGGGCGAGTGCCAGAATGGTCGCTAGCACTCGAGAATGGTCAGTGCTAAGAACGTGCACCTTTGAAGTTGAGGTTGGTTTACACTCGCCAGCCGCGCCGTCGCGGGCCTCTTTGAAGGGTGGGACGCTTGAGTGTCGTCTTCTTTCAACCACATAGACAAAAGACACCAATCAAGGAGTTAAAAAGACATGGCAAAGATCATTGCCTTTGACGAAGAGGCGCGTCGCGGCCTCGAGCGTGGCCTCAACACGCTGGCCGACGCTGTCAAGGTCACGCTCGGCCCCAAGGGCCGCAACGTCGTCCTGGAGAAGTCCTGGGGCGCCCCGACCATTACGAACGACGGCGTGTCCATCGCGCGCGAGATCGAGCTCGAGGATCCGTACGAGAAGATCGGCGCCGAGCTCGTCAAGGAAGTTGCCAAGAAGACGGATGACGTCGCAGGCGACGGCACCACCACCGCTACCGTCCTGGCTCAGGCGCTCGTCCGCGAGGGCCTGCGCAACGTAGCCGCCGGCTCCAACCCGATGGGCATCAAGCGCGGCATCGAGACCGCCACCAAGGCCGTCGTTGACGCCTTGCTCTCTTCCGCCACGGAGGTCGAGACCCAGGAGCAGATCGCCACGACCGCTGGCATCTCCGCCGCTGACCCGGCCATTGGCGAGAAGATCGCCGAGGCTATGTACACCGTGGGCAACGGCTCCGTGAACAAGGACTCCGTCATCACTGTCGAGGAGTCCAACACCTTCGGCGTCGACCTTGAGGTTACCGAGGGTATGCGCTTCGACAAGGGCTACATCTCCGGCTACTTCGCCACTGACATGGAGCGTCAGGAGGCCGTCCTCGAGGATCCGTACATCCTTCTGGTCTCCTCCAAGATCTCCAACATCAAGGACCTCGTCCCGGTCCTCGAGAAGGTCATGCAGACCGGCAAGCCGCTGCTCATCATCGCTGAGGACGTCGAGGGCGAGGCCCTGTCCACCCTCGTCGTCAACAAGATTCGCGGCACCTTCAAGTCCGTTGCCGTGAAGGCACCGGGCTTCGGCGACCGCCGCAAGGCCACCCTGCAGGACATGGCTATCCTCACCGGCGGCCAGGTCATCTCCGAGGAGGTCGGCCTCTCCCTCGAGACCGCCGAGCTCGAGTTCCTCGGCCAGGCCCGCAAGGTCGTCGTCACCAAGGACGACACCACCATCGTTCAGGGCGCCGGCTCCCAGGAGCAGATCGACGGCCGCATCAAGCAGATCCGTGCCGAGATCGACAACTCTGACTCTGACTACGACCGTGAGAAGCTCCAGGAGCGCCTGGCTAAGCTCTCCGGCGGCGTGGCCGTCCTCAAGGTCGGCGCTGCTACCGAGGTCGAGCTCACCGAGCGCAAGCACCGCATTGAGGACGCCGTCCGCAACGCGAAGGCTGCCGTCGAAGAGGGCATTGTCGCCGGCGGTGGCGTCGCCCTCCTGCAGGCTGCCAAGGCTCTGGACTCCCTGTCTGATCTCAAGGGCGACGAGGCCACTGGCGTGAAGATCGTCCGCGAGGCACTGTCCGCACCGCTTAAGCAGATTGCGTTGAACGCTGGCTTCGAGCCGGGCGTCGTGGCTGACAAGGTCGCCAACCTTAAGGCTGGCGAAGGCCTCAACGCCGCCACCGGCGAGTACGTGGACCTCATGGCCGCGGGCATCAACGACCCAGTCAAGGTCACCCGCTCTGCGCTGCAGAACGCTGCATCCATCGCCGCGCTCTTCCTCACCACTGAGGCTGTCGTTGCTGACAAGCCGGAGCCGGCCGCACCGGCCGCTCCTGGCGCTGACGAGATGGGCGGCATGGGCTTCTAAGCCCCGCCCCTCGCGTCTCCACGCGCCCGCCGTACTCCTTACTTGTAAAGAGGAGCGCGGCGGGCGCTTTTGCGCGTTTGGGGCCGCGCTAGTTCTGTACGCGTGCCTGGCCCTCAGGCGGCCGCAGCGTGCACAGCGCCTCCGGCTTCTCGCGGCACGTGACGGCTTTACTTGAGTAACATCCGTAACATTTGGAACGACACGCCGTGTTGCACAGTCGTGTCCTCATTGCCGTCGAAAGCATGCGGGAACGCCGACTCAGCCCGCTCCAAAGCCGCTGCCGCGGCGAAGTTTACCCCCATTAGACACCCCCGTTCACTCGCTGAAGGTTAACACCGGGTTAACCAAATTTAAGGTTGCGGTCCGATTAAATCGGACACAGTGTGGTGGGTGTTACGGGGGGGCTGCCAAAAAAAGAATGACTAAATTGGCGGTATTTTATATTCGTGCAGGTGGGGGCGTTTCTTAGTGTTGTCTGTGTGGTGAGTGAGAAAGTGTACGGTGTGATTTAGGCGACGTATGGATGGGAGAATTGCATCAGAATTTCCGTTTGACGCGTCAGCAAAATGTGCCACAATAATCCTCGTGACATCCACTGCGGGATGTCGTAAAAACCGTTTATTCACATCCCCGACTCCTGTAGTTGGGTACATCTAAAGGAGACACACATGGATCTCTCTTTCGTCACCGAGCAGCTGGACAACTTCTCCACCTTCGGCAAGGCTATTCACGACCTGTTCACTGGCTTTGCGAAGTTCGCTGGCAACATGAACACCATGATCAATAGTTCCGACGCCCTGACCGAGAAGACCTCCGGCGTCTTCGAGGGCCTGTCCTCCAAGTCTGAGGCCTAATTCAACCTTGCGGGCGTGAGCATGCGCCCGTGTACCTAACTTTCACAACCCTTAAAGGAGTAATCACATGGAGTTCTTCAAGCTTTCTGCCGAAGGTACCTGGACCGGCCAGCTGCTTCTTCTGCTGAAGCAGCTCGCTGACATGGCTGGCAACGTCTCTGACCTCATCGGTCTGACCCAGTAGTAGATTTCGCCTCGAGCGACTAACTGCTGCCCGCGCTGTGTGCGCGGGCTTTTGCAGTTTTCGTCTTTTTGGCGGGTCTGCGCAGTGGGGGCGGGGAGGGGTGAATTTCACCGGGGGTTCACCTCCCATGCGGGCACTTTAGGGCGATTTTAGGAGTAAAATGTCATGCATGGCTGATATTAAAGACGACGAGCTTCCCGAGATTGACCTTGCACAGACCGACGGCTACGTCGTTGACGACTCTGACGAGGATGATCCCTCGCTCATCATGCCGGATGGCTCTCCGGTGGAGACGTGGCGCGAGAACTACCCGTATGGGGAGCGCATGACGCGTGACGAGTACGAGGTGACGAAGCGCGCCCTGCAGATTGAGCTGCTGAAGTGGCAGAACTGGACCAAGGAAACTGGCCAGCGCCACATCATTATTTTTGAGGGTCGCGACGCTGCTGGCAAGGGCGGCACCATTAAGCGTTTCAACGAACACCTCAATCCGCGTGGCGCACGCACGGTGGCGCTTGAGAAGCCGTCGCCGCGTGAGTCCACCTCGTGGTACTTCCAGCGCTACATCCAGCACTTCCCGGCCGGCGGCGAGATCGTCTTCTTTGACCGCTCCTGGTACAACCGCTCCGGCGTCGAGCGCGTCATGGGTTTCTGCACCGAGTCGCAGCACGCGGAGTTCCTTCGCGAGGTGCCGATGCTCGAGAACATGATTCTGGGTTCGGGTATTTCGCTCACCAAGCTGTGGTTCTCCGTGACCCGCAAGGAGCAGCGCACCCGCTTCGCGATTCGCCAGATTGACCCGGTGCGCCAGTGGAAGCTGTCACCGATGGACCTCGCGTCCCTCGACAAGTGGGACGACTACACTCGCGCCAAGGAAGAGCAGTTCCGCTACACGGATACCGACGAGTCTCCGTGGATCACCATTAAGTCGAATGACAAGAAGCGCGCCCGCATTAACGCCATGCGCTACGTGCTCTCCAAGTTCGAGTACACGAACAAGGACCACTCCGTGGTCGGCGAGCCGGACGAGCACATCGTTAAGCGCGGCCGCGACCAAATCGGCGACTAGTCACGCTTAGCTGGATTCCGCGCCTGCGGTAAACGCAACGAAGAGCCTCTTCCTTTTGGAAGCGGCTCTTTTTGCATATGCAGGTGAGTGCCGAGGGGGCGATGCTTGACATATGCGGATTGTTTTCATTTATTTCATGTCGTTCACGTTGATGTAACGGACAATTTAGAAAATTTGTTGCTTAAACCACACGCGGCCTAGCGATAATGTTTTAGAATCGAAAACGTCCGTATCTCCCCTTAACCCAAGGAAATATTATGTCCTCTAAGCTCACCCGCGGCGTTATCGCTGCTGCCACCTCCGTTGCTCTGGCCACCAGCGGCGCTGTCGCTGCTCCGGTCGCCCTCGCTGAGTCTTCTGACGCTGCAGCATCCGGCTCTGCTACTGCTGCCAATACCGGTTCCTCCACCGCCGGCTACGTCATCTCCTCGGTCCTCGGCGTGGCTATTTCCGTGGCCTTCTGGGGCACCGTGTACAACACCCTCGTCGGCCGCGGCACCATCCAGGGCCAGAAGATTCCGTACTTCCCAGCTCTTTAAGTAGTACGCGGTACGGTGCTTCACGGCGGCGCTTTCCGGAAGGAAGGCGCCGCCTTCTCGCGTTTTAAGCCAAGGGAGAAATCCGCGGCGCGGGCGCGGGCTCCATCCCGTCGCTCGTGGGGCGGTAGGTGCCGCGGGCGGCCAGATGGGGATGGTCGAGTACGTCGTCAGGGGAGACGACTTCGGCGACGCACGCATCGGTGCCGCGGAAAATCTTTACCCACTCGGCCTGGGTCTTCGTGACGAAGACCTCGGCGAAGCGCTGGGCCACGCGTGGCCACTCGGCTTGGTCGTTCTGGTCAATCCCTGCTAGTTCGTTCGTGAGGTCGAGGAGCCGTAGTAGTTCGGCGTAGAACTGCGGCTCGATGGCGCCTACAGACATCCACTTCCCGTCGGACGTCTTGTACACGGTGTAGAACGGCGCGCCGCCGTCGAGCACGTTCGTGCCGGTTGGGCCCCACTGGCCGGCATTCCTAAAGGCGTGGAGCATTGCCGTCAAGGAGGCCGCGCCGTCCACAATGTTGGCGTCCACCACGGCGCCCTCACCGGTGGTCTGTGCGTGCACGAGGGCGGCGAGGAGGCCGGAGACGAGGTACATCGAGCCGCCGCCGAAGTCGCCCATGAAGTTCAGCGGCGGCACGGGGCGTCCGTCGGGCGCGGCGATAGCGCCGAGTGCGCCGGAGATGGCGATGTAGTTGATATCGTGCCCGGCTGTTTGCGCGAGCGGTCCGTCCTGGCCCCAGCCCGTCATGCGGCCGTAGACGAGCGCGGGGTTGCGGGAGGCGGCATCGGAAGGCCCGAGGCCGAGACGCTCCGCGACGCTGGGGCGGAAGCCCTCGATGAGGAGCTGGGCGTCGGTGATGAGGTCGAGAACGCGGGCGACATCATCGGGGTCCTTGAGGTTGGCCTCAAGGGTTTCCTGGCCGCGGTAGAGAACGCCATGCGGGACGATGTCCGCCGGATTGCCGGGGCGCACGACGCGGATGACGCGCGCGCCCATGTCTGCGAGAATCATTGCGGCAAACGGGCCGGGGCCAATCCCGCCGAGGTGGACGACGGTGATGCCGGTGAGGGGGAGCATAGAGACCTGCCTTGATAAAAATAACGGTACGATTTTGGAAGAAATCGTACCGTTAGGTGGCGAAGGTCACAAGGGTATTACTCCCACGGTTCGATGGGATTGCCCTGCCACACGGTGCCCGCGGGGACGCGGTCGCCGCGCATGACAAGCGAGCCGGGACCCACCGTCGCGCTACGGCCTACCGATGCCGCCGGCAGCGCCACCGAGTGCGCCGCGAGCGTCGCACCGGCGCCGAGGGTGACGGTGTCGAGGCTCATGACGCGGTCCTGGAAGAGATGGGTTTGAACCACCGTTCCGGGGCCCACGGAGGCGCCGTCGCCCACCGTGATGAGGTCGGTCTCCGGGAACCAGTAGGACTCGATCCATGCGCCGCGGCCGATGCGCACGCCGAGTGCGCGCAGCGCCATATTCATCGAGCCCGTGCCGCCCGCGTGCTGGAAGAACCAGGGGGCGGCGACGGATTCGACGAAGGCGTCCTGGAGCTCGTTGAGCCACACGAACGAGGACCACAGTGGGTGGTCGCCCGGCACGTGGCGGCCGACGCAGATCCACTTCACGGCCACGGTGATGGCCACGCCCACCGCGCCGGCGGCCATGAGCAGCAGGCCAGAGACGAGCCACGCAACCGCCAGGCCATAGGCGTCGAGCAGCCACAGGAGGCCGCCGAGGACTGCGGCGAGCAGCATCGCGGAGGTCATCGGCGCGAGGAGACGGAGGGTTTCTACCGCGCCGCGCGCGATCTTGACGCCCAGGCCCGGGCTATAGGTGAGGGCCTCGCCGCCGTCGACGTGCGCCTCGACGCGGCGCATGCGCTCCGGCGGGGAGCCCCACCAGTTGGAACCGGCTTTGGACTTCTTCGGCGTCGAAGAGAGTACGGCCACGAGCGAATTCTTGCCCAGCTTGCGGCCGGGGCCCGTGATGCCGGAGTTGCCCACAAACGAGCGCTTGCCCACCTTAGTCTCGCCGGTGAGCAGCCAGCCGCCGCCGAGCTCGTAACCGCCCACGAGCGTGTCATCCGCGAGGAACGCGCCGTCCTTGACCTCGGTGAGCTTCGGAATCATGACGGCGGTGGAAATTTCAGCGTCGCGGCCAATGCGTGCGCCGAGCGAGCGCAGCCAGCCCGGCGTGAGCTGGGAGGCGTAGAGCGGGAAGAGCGTCGTGCGGGCTTCATCCATGAGCCTTTCGATGCCCCAGGCGCGCCAGCCAGCCGCCGAGCGCACCGGCGCCACGCCGGGCTTGAGTCCCAGCTGCAGGAAGCGCACGCCCAGCCACGTTTGTGCCATGAAGAACGCGAAGGCGGCCAGGGCGCCGACGGGTGCGAAGAGCAGTCCGCCCACGTAGGGGTTGCCGCCGGTGAGCTGGATGAGCGCCACGGTCGCGGCGGCACCCACGGCAAGCGCCATGAGCGGCTGCAGCGCGAGCAGGAACGAGGTGACGCCATAGATGGCGACCCAGTGGCTGCGGCGGCGCGGGTGCTCATCAGGGAAGCGGTGCTTGGAGCGGCCTACCTTTGCCGCGGGCGAACCGGACCAGCGTTGGCCAGACTTGACCTTCTTCGCGCCCGTCACGGTGGATCCGGCCTCGATGTGGGCATCGTTGCCGATGCGCGTGCCAGGCAGCAGCGTGGAGCGCGCGCCGACGCGGGCGTTCTTGCCTACCTCGATGGCACCCACGCGCAAAATGTCGCCGTCGAGCCAGTAGCCGGAGAGATCGACCTCCGGCTCGATGGACGCGTGCGCGCCGATGGTAAGCAGGCCCGTGACCGGCGGCAGCGAGTGGAGATCGACGCCGTGGCCGATCTTCACGCCGAGGGTGCGCGCGTAGTTATTGACCCACGTCGCACCCGCGATGGACCGCGAACCGGACGCGTCGGCCCAGCGTTCCGCCGCCCAGATGCGTAGGTGCACCGAGCCGCCGCGCGGGTACTCGCCAGGCTGAATGCCGCTCGTGATGAGTCGCGCGCCGAAGCCGCCCAGCGGAATGCGCCCGAGCGGTGTGGCGAAGACCAGCACCAAGGCGATGACGAGCCACCACGGCGACCATACGGCCCACTCGATGCCGGCGAGGACCGCCAGATTCGAACCGAGCAGCAGCCACGCGAGCCACGAGCTCGCGGCGAGCGTCATGACGGGAATCTGCACCAGGAACTGAATGAGGCGCGTGGTCCACCTCACCCGCGCGACGTGACGCTGGCGCGTCACGGACGAGGCGGACGGAGAGGTGGCATCGATAAGCTCGGCGAGCGCGCCCAGACGCGGGTGATCGTAGAGGTCACGCACGGACGTGGTGGGGTAGCGGTCGCGAATGCGGCCCACGAGGGTGGCCGCGGCGAGCGACGTGCCGCCCAGCGTGAAGAAGTCCGCGTTCGCGTCCTCGACGGAAACGCCGAGGACCTCGACGAAGAGCTGCGCGAGCCACGCCTCGGTGTCGGTGAGGCCCACGGCCTCGACGCCCACGCCAGGTAGCGGCCACGGCAGCGCCTTTTTGTCGACCTTGCCGGAGGTGCGCACGGGCAGCTCGTCCATGACGCACAGGCGCGGGACGAGGGCGGCGGGCATGGATTCGGCGAGGCGCTCGCGCGCAGCGTTCTCATCGAAGCCGGCGTCCGGGTCATCGAGCGAGACATAGCCCACGAGGACCTTCTCGCCGCCAGCCGTGGACTGCACCGCGACGGCCGAGTTGTAGACATTCGGCAGGGCCGCGACGTTGGCCTCGACCTCGCCGAGCTCGATGCGGCGGCCGCCGATCTTCACCTGGTCGTCGACGCGACCCACGAAGTACAAGCCGTCCTCTTCGAGGCGCACGTGGTCGCCCGAGCGGTATGCGCGCTCCCACGCCATGGACTCGAGCGGCGCGTACTTTTCGGCGTCCTTGACCGGGTCGAGGTAGCGCGCAAGACCCACGCCGGCGATGACGAGCTCGCCCACCTGGCCCATCTGTACGGGAAACCCCTCGGTATCCACGACCGCCAGGTCCCAGCCGCGCAAAGGCTTCCCGATGCCCACTGGCTGGCCAGGCAGGAGCCTCGCCGCCGAGGACACGACGGTGGCCTCCGTGGGGCCGTAGGTATTCCACATCTCGCGGTCCTCGGTCGCCAGGCGGTCGACGAGCTCTTGCGAACAGGCTTCGCCGCCGACGATGAGCAGGCGCACGTGGTCGAGGGCCTCTGCGGGCCACAGACCCGCGAGGGTCGGGACGGTGGAGACCACCGTGATGTCGCGGCGGATGAGCCAGGGGCCGAGATCCATGCCGGAGCGCACGAGCGAGCGTGGCGCCGGGACAAGGCAGCCGCCGTGGCCCCATGCGAGCCACATTTCCTCACAGCTCGCGTCGAAGGCGACGGACAGGCCCGCAAGCACGCGGTCATCTGGTCCTAGGGGACCACCAGGGTGGTCCGCTAGAAAAATCGAAGCCTCAGCGTCCACGAACGCGGCGGCGGAGCGGTGGCTCACAGCCACGCCCTTCGGCTTGCCCGTCGAGCCCGAGGTGAAGATGATCCACGCGTCATCCTCAGGGCGCGGCTCGCCGGCCGCGTGCGCGTCCGGAGTTAAACGACGGAAGCCCTCGTCGGTGAAGATGCCGTCAATGGCGGCCTCGCCGAAGACCATCTCGGCGCGCTCGTCCGGATCGTCTGCGTCGACAGGCACGTAGGCGGCGCCCGCGAAGAGCGTCGCCAAAATCGCGAGGTAGAGTTCCTTCTTACCCGAGGTCATGCGCACGCCGATGCGATGGCCGCGCCCAATCCCCTGGGCCGAAAGTTCGGCGGCCCAGGCGGTGGCATCGGCAAGCAATTCGGCGTAGGTGAGGACCTCGCCGTCATCAATGGCTGCGGCGTCGGGGTAGAGCCCAGCCGTGGTGCGGACGATGTCGACGAGCGTGCGGGGCGGGGCGGCCTCCTCGCGCAGGAGATAGGACTCGGGCACATGAATAATCCCCGCTCCGGGCTGGTGCTCATCACGGGGATCTTCGGGCAACGCGTGGCGCGGCTCCATTTAGGAATCGTCCTCCCCCGCCGAGATGATGGAGGTCGCGAGCTTGCGCAGGTGCTTGAGCTGCTTATTTGTGGAGGCGTCGAGCGCCTCGTCCTCGGCAGCCGTGACGAGCTCTGCGAGCTGGCCGTGGGCCTTCGTGCCCTTCTTCGTGGAGGCGACGATTTGGCGGCGACGATCGCGGGGGTCGCGCTCGCGCTTGGCCCAGCCACGTTGCTCGAGGGCGTCGATGAGGCGCACCATGTCCGAGGCGTCGATAGCCAGCGTGTCAGACAGGTGAGACTGGCTCGCCGCGGACTCCTCGACGAGGCACGTGAGTACCCAAAACTCGCGCAGAGTCGTCTCCTGCGAATTCAGCTGAGCCTCGACCATATCGCGGACGCGGCGGCGAAGGCGCTCGAGCTGAAACGACGGGGACTCCAGCAGAGCGGTAGGAATCGGGTGGGTTTTCGTGGAAGACATACCACCATACTAAGCCCAAATGATGGGTTGAAGCCAATTATTCGGCGGCGCTACTCCGTAGGCAGACCCTGGCTAACCCAAGCATTCGTGCCGCCTGCGACGTTGATTGCGTCCCAGCCGAGCGCCTGCTCGAGGTACTCCGCCACCTGCGCCGAGCGGCCGCCTGCCGCGCAAATGACGTAGATGTCCTTGTCTGGATCGATCTCTGCGTAGCGCTGCGGCACCTCGCCCATCGGAATGTGGGTGGCACCCGCGGCATGGACCTGGTTCCACTCGTCGTTTTCGCGGACATCGATAAGCTGCGCGCCTTGCGGCACGTCCTTCGGTTCTACTTCTTTCATGCGAGCCAGCCTACCTTTTCCTGTGAATGCTCGGTTCAGACTTGCGGGTAGTGTCCGATCGGGCTTAAGCAAAAAATTATGTACCGCCGTTCCTTTTGCCCGTGACCGGCCTTGCCAGCGCGACGTTCCTCGCCGCATGTTCTTCTTCTGAATCCACTTCCACATCCACTTCTTCTGCCGCCTCCACGACTGCTGCCTTCCCAGGCGAATGACAGCACGACGACGGCAACGACCGAGATGAACCTGGCGCTCGCCCTCGACATGATGGACCGCAACGTCGAGTTCGAGGCCGTTTGGGGCCAAGGCCATACGATGGCGACTTCGACTTCATCGAGTGGGTGGGCTCCCTTTAGTCACGGGCCGTTCCTTGCGAAAACACCACCCAAAATTCTTGTGGCAAAAGGATTTTCGCAAGGAACGCAAACGGGCGTCCTGGTTCCTTGCGAAAATCAGAAATTTCCTTGCCGTTTAGAATGAATTTTCGCAACGAGTTGGAAGACTTGCACTGCGAGGCCGTCGGAATCCAGTTATTGTGCAGTGGCAACTGAAAAATCTCGGGGGAGGAATACATGCAACGCCACCGTATTGCTAAAGGATTTTACGTCGACAACGAACTCACTCCGGCTATAGTCGCCCAGGCCATTGCCGAGAAATATCCGACGGCGGTTTTCACAGGCCGAACCGCTGCGCAGATTTATGCGCAACAACCGCTTACGTTTCCGCTCGATGTAGCAACACCACGGTTGATGGCAAAGTCGGACTACTATGTCGCCCACCGCACGACGGTCCTCAACGCACACGATTTCCTTGGACACAGAGTCCATACGCCGGTGCTCGCCACGCGCGTCATGGAGAAGCCGGAAGCACACGCGCTGCTGGAGAAGGTGTACGCAGGCCGCACCGGGCGGGACCGGCTCGAGCGGCACCTGAGCTACGTGGGCACGCTGCCCAAGAAGTGCCGCGTGTTCCTTAAAACGGCCGCGTTGTTTACGGACTCCGGCGCGGAAATCACGGTGGCGCACGCCCTTAAAGCGCGTGGGCTCGAGGTGGAGAGCAACGTCCAGATTGGCCCGTACTTCTGGGACCTCGTGCTGCCCAAGGAAAAGATCGCCATCGAGATCAACGGCTTCGACTTCCACAAAGACCGCCAAGCCGTGGTGCGTGACCACTGGAAGAATAATGACGCGGTCCTGCGCGGCTGGACGACGCTGCGGTATACAGGCAGCTGCGTCGCGCACCACCTCGACGAGATCGTGGAGCAGGTCTCCACGGCTCGCACACCGAATTGGAACGCGTGGGCGCATAAGCTCGCGAGCGCGTGGCACGTCGTATTTCGAGGCTTCGACGGGCCGATCCGCGACTACTAAAACGCGAAAACCCCGCTCCAAGGAGCGGGGTAAGAGCGAAGATTTACTTGTGGCGCTCGATAGCTTCCTGCAGGATCTTCTCAGCCTCGGCCTTGTCGCCCCAGCCGGAGCCGGTGACTTCCTTGTTGGGCTCCAGGTCCTTGTAGTGGACGAAGAAGTGCTCGATCTCGTCCTTGATGGACTGCTCAACATCGTTGATGTCCTGGTAGCGCTCCCAGCGCGGGTCGTCGATGACGCAGAGGAGCTTGTCGTCGCCGCCAGCCTCGTCCGTCATCTTGAATACGCCGAGGATGCGAGCCTCTACGATAACGCCCGGGAACACCGGCTCCGGGAGGATGACGAGGGCGTCGAGCGGGTCGCCGTCTTCGCCGAGGGTCTGGTCGATGAAGCCGTAGTCAGCCGGGTAGGCCATCGGGGTAAACAGGTAGCGGTCGAGGTAAACCTTGCCGGTCTCGTGGTCGACCTCGTACTTGTTACGGGAGCCCTTAGGGATCTCGACGGTGACTTCAACGTTCACGGTTGTCCTCCATGTCAGTAGTGGTTAGCGTTTGCTGCTCACATCATACCCGCTAGGGTTAAGGCAATGAGTACAAAGCGTGTGTGGTGGTGGTCCGCAGCCGGCGTCGTGGCTGTGGCCGTGGCGGCGACGGCGGCGACCGGGGTGGG
>NZ_LT596207.1:124407-125922 GCF_900092335.1 Corynebacterium phoceense | reverse complement strand
GGCCGTGGCGGCGACGGCGGCGACCGGTGTGGCGGTCCAGCGCACCTACGGGGACCTGGATCACGGCCAGGCCTTTGAGGCGCCGGCGCCGGCGAATCCGCTCCAGCCCGCCCAGCCTGCCGATGCCCCTTTGGGCGACGTCGCAGGCCGCCTCACCGAGCTTGCGCGCGATAACGAGGCTTTGGGTAACTTCGGCGGCCAGGTCATCGACACAGCGACGGGGGAGGTCGTGTGGGACCAGGACGGGGCTAAGGCGCTGCTTCCGGCGTCGAGCACGAAGGTGCTCACGCTCGCGGCGGCGACGTGGGAGTTGGGCGAGGATGACCGGATTACGACGGAGATCGTGCGCGGAGACAATAACGCGGTCATCATCAAGGCCGCGGGCGACGTGTGGCTCACGCTCGCGCAACTCGACGCCGCGGCCGCGCAGATCAAGGAAGCCATGCCCGAGGTGAGCGGGGTGTTCATCGACACACGCGCGTGGGCCGGCGACGATCAGGCGAAGGGGTGGGATCCGGAGAATGTCGATGGCGGCTTCGTCGCGCCGATGCAGCCGGCCATGGTTTTCGGCGGACGCCTGGGCGCGGCGACGGGCGACGTGCCGCGCAGCCACACTCCGGCGCTCGACGTGGCGAACCTGCTGGCCAAGCGCCTGGGCGTGACGACGGTGGGCATGAGCGAGGCTCCCGATGCCGCCGCACCCGTCGCGACCATCGAGTCCGAGCCGCTGTCCGTGCGCGCCGAGGAGGCCGGGAAGGACTCGGATAACGTCATGGCCGAGGCTATCGGCCGCGAACTCGCCGTCGCGCGCGGCAAGGAGGCATCGTTTGCGGGCGCTGCGGAGGCGACGCTCGAGGTGCTCGGCGAGCACGGCGTCGATACCTCGCAGGTCTTTATCGCAGACAACTCGGGCTTGAGCGAGGTGAACCGCATCCCGGCGGACGTGCTCGCGGGAATCATGAACCAGGCGGCGACGGAGGACGCGCTGCGCCCGCTGCTTGGCTATCTGCCGGTGGCCGGCGGCGACGGCACGCTGTACACGCGGTATACGGATCTCGCGGGACGCGGCTACGTGCGCGCGAAGACGGGCACGCTCACGGGGACCTCGGCGCTGACGGGCATCGTGCCGGGGCAGTCGGGCCATGTCTTTGCGTTTGCGTTCCTCGTCAACGACGGCGACATCCTGGCCGCGCGCGCGGCACAGGATGAGCTGGCTTCGGCTTTGCGGGAGTTCTAGTGGATCCGTTCTGGCCGCGGAAGTCGCCGCATTTCGCGCGGCTGCGCGCGGCCGTGCGGTCCGTCGCGCGTGAGCATCCGCGGCTTTCCGTGGGACTGTCGGGCGGGCCGGATTCGCTGGCGTTGGCGGCGGCACTCGCCGCGGAAAAGCGGGGCGAGATCGTTGCCGTGTGCGTCGACCATCAGCTGCAGGAGGGCTCGCGCGCGGTCTCGGAGGAGGCGGCGCGCCAGGCACGCGCGTGGGGACTCGCCGCGAAGGTCGTCGCCGTCGACGCCGGG
>NZ_LT596207.1:99615-124084 GCF_900092335.1 Corynebacterium phoceense | reverse complement strand
GCCGCCGCCGCGCGATTGCCGCCTGGCTCCAGGCGTCGGGGGCGCCGGTGACGGGGTGGGGGATTGAGGGCATCGGAAAGCTGTGTACGGATTGGCATGGCCAGGGTGGCATTGCGGTGGGCGCAAGGTTGGAAGTCAGGCGCGTTGGTGGCAAACTGGCACTATTGCATCAGCTGTAAAAACCAAGGAGCCAGCCCCTCATGCATGACACCAAGGACTTTCGGGTCCCGGCTAACCCGTACGGCGACGACCTCGAAGCCGTCCTTCTCGACGAAGCGACCATCAAAGCCCGCGTGCAGGAGATGGCGGACAAGGTCTCCGCGAAGTACGCGGATAACGAGGAAGACCTCATCCTCGTGTGCGTGCTCAAGGGTGCGGTGTTCTTCCTCTCCGACTTCGCGCGTGCGCTCAGCATTCCGTCCCAGCAGGAATTCATGGCGGTGTCCTCCTACGGCAACGCGACGTCGAGCTCGGGCGTCGTGCGTATCTTGAAAGACCTCGACCGCGATATTCAGGGTAAGGACGTCCTCATCGTCGAGGACATCATCGACTCTGGTCTCACGCTCAGCTGGCTCATCCGCAACCTGCAGGGCCGCCGCCCGCGCAACCTTGACGTGGTGACGCTGCTGCGCAAGCCAGAGGTTGTCAAGGTGGAGATTGACATGTTTGACGTCGGCTTCGACATCCCCAACGAGTTTGTCGTGGGCTACGGCCTCGACTACGCGGAGCACTACCGCGACCTGCCGTTCGTGGGCACGCTGAAGCCGGAAGTATATTCGGACTAGACTCTCTTCTTAATGAAAAATTCCAGCATCGTCCGCTACGGCGCGATCGCGGGCCTCGTGCTCATCGCGCTGTACGCGTTTACGTTCTTTACTAATGACTCGCGTTCCTACATGCAGGTCGACACCTCCGTGGCGTTGACCCAATTGCAGGACAAGAATGTCGCGGAAGCCCAGATCGATGACCGCGAGCAGCAGGTTCGTCTCAAGCTGCGCGAACCCGTCAGGGTCGAGGAGCGCGACGGCGTCGAAGAGGTCATCGCCAAGTACCCGGCCCGCGCCACCGAGCAGGTCTTCAACGCCGTGAAGGATTCCGGCGCGGAGAAGTACCAGACCAAGGTGACGCAGGAGTCGTTCATCGGCTCGATGATTTCTTTCATCCTGCCCATGCTCATCGTCTTCGGTCTGCTCTTCTTCTTTATGTCGCGCATGCAGGGCGGCGCCGGTGGCCTGTTCGGCATTGGCGGCTCCAAGGCCAAGGAGCTCACCAAGGACATGCCCACCAACACGTTTGAGGACGTGGCCGGTGCGGACGAGGCCGTGGAAGAGCTCATGGAGATCAAGGACTTCCTCGAGGACCCGGAACGCTACCACGCGCTCGGCGCGAAGATTCCGCGCGGCGTCCTGCTCTACGGCCCTCCGGGCACCGGTAAGACACTGCTCGCGCGCGCCGTCGCAGGCGAGGCGGGCGTGCCGTTCTTCTCCATCTCGGGCTCTGACTTCGTGGAGATGTTCGTCGGTGTCGGTGCCTCCCGCGTGCGCGACCTGTTCAAGCAGGCCAAGGCGCAGTCGCCGTGCATCGTCTTCATTGACGAGATCGACGCCGTGGGTCGTTCCCGCGGTGGCGCTAGTACCGGCGGCGGCCACGATGAGCGCGAGCAGACTTTGAACCAGCTCCTCGTGGAGATGGACGGCTTCGGCGACCGCGAAGGCGTCATCCTCATCGCGGCGACCAACCGCCCGGACGTCCTCGACCAGGCGCTGCTGCGCCCGGGCCGCTTCGACCGCCAGATCCCGGTGACCAACCCGGATCTTGCCGGCCGCGAGAAGATTCTCGAGGTCCACGCCAAAGGTAAACCTTTGGCGAAAGATGTCGACGTCAAGCAGCTGGCCAAGCGTACCGCCGGTATGTCCGGCGCGGACCTGGCGAACGTCCTCAACGAGGCGGCGCTGCTCACGGCGCGCATCGGCGGAAATGTCATTACGGCGGACGCGTTGGAAGAGGCCACGGACCGCGTGGTGGGCGGCCCGCGCCGCCAGTCCAAGATCATCTCCGAGCACGAGAAGAAGGTCACCGCGTACCACGAGGGCGGCCACACGCTCGCCGCGTGGGCGATGAAAGACATCGAGCGCGTGTATAAGGTGACCATCCTCGCGCGCGGTCGCACCGGCGGCCACGCCATGACGTCCCAGGAAGACGACAAGGGCATGTACACGCGCGACGAACTCTTCGCGCGCCTCGTCTTCGCCCTGGGCGGCCGCGCCTCGGAGGAGCTCGTCTTCGGCGCGCCTACCACGGGTGCGTCCTCGGATATCGAGAACGCCACGAAGATCGCGCGTGCCATGCTCACCGAGTACGGCTTTAGCCCGGAGCTTGGCACCGTGAAGTACGGTCAGGAACAGGGAGACCCGTTTGCCTACGGTGGGGCCGGCGGCTCCATCGAGTACTCGGACGACGTCGCCAAGCGCATCGACGAGCAGATGCACTACCTGCTCGACCGTGCACACGAACAGGCCTACGCCATCCTTGCGGAGCACCGCGATTACCTGGATAAGCTGGTGGAGTTACTCCTCGAAAAGGAGACGCTGCGCCGCCCGGACCTCGAGGGCGTCTTCGACGGCATCGTGCCGCGCGAGTCCTTCGACGTCTTCGAGGGCGAAGACGAGCGCTTCCCGCAGCAGGCTGGCCGCGAGCCCATTAAGACTCCGGTCGAGCTTGCCGAAGAGCGCGGCGAGGTGCTGCCCAAGCGCCGCACCCTGCTCGACGCCACTCGCGCCGCACGCGAGCGCCGCCTGGCCGGCAAGGTTCTGGCCGTCGGCGACGACGAGGAATACGGCTTTAACTTCGGCCGCGACGCCGGCGATATCGTCGACGATTACACCGAGGGCACCGAGCCCGAGTCCACCCAAGAGCCGACCGAGCTTGCCGATGCCCCCGCCGCGCCGGCACCGGAGGCTCCCGCGCCCGAGGCTTCCGCTTCGGAGCCGTCCACGGTTGCCTCCGAGCCGGAGGTTGTTGAGCCTTCGGAGCCGGTGAAGCCGAGCCCGAGCACCGATAAGACGACGGAGATTCCGGTCGTGCGCGACGCCGCGCCGCGGGGTCGCCACCACAAGCCGAGCGCTGAGGACGCGCAGCCGGAAGAGACCAAGGAGCTTCCGCGCGACTGGGCACGCCCGTGGGGCAGCCAGGACGCGCCGAAGAATCCATACGCCGATGGCTCCGCGGACAGCAAGGGAGAGAAGAATGACTAATCCGGAGGCTACCGCTGGGAGCGACGCCCTGACCGAGGCCCTGACCGACGCAGCGGAGGGCGGCGCGACCCCGGACATCCCGGCGGTGCGTGCGTTCGACCAGGAGCGCGCGGAGGCCGCGGTGCGTGAGCTGCTCATTGCGGTGGGCGAAGACCCGGACCGCGAGGGTCTGCAGGAAACGCCGGCGCGAGTGGCGCGGGCGTACCGCGAGACGTTCGCGGGCCTGCATGAGGACCCGACGGCGGTGCTGGNGGACGCGCAGCCGGAAGAGACCAAGGAGCTTCCGCGCGACTGGGCACGCCCGTGGGGCAGCCAGGACGCGCCGAAGAATCCATACGCCGATGGCTCCGCGGACAGCAAGGGAGAGAAGAATGACTAATCCGGAGGCTACCGCTGGGAGCGACGCCCTGACCGAGGCCCTGACCGACGCAGCGGAGGGCGGCGCGACCCCGGACATCCCGGCGGTGCGTGCGTTCGACCAGGAGCGCGCGGAGGCCGCGGTGCGTGAGCTGCTCATTGCGGTGGGCGAAGACCCGGACCGCGAGGGTCTGCAGGAAACGCCGGCGCGAGTGGCGCGGGCGTACCGCGAGACGTTCGCGGGCCTGCATGAGGACCCGACGGCGGTGCTGGCGAAGACGTTCGCGGAGGGCCACCAGGAGCTCGTGCTCGTGCGTGATATCCCGATTTATTCGACGTGCGAGCATCACTTGCTGCCGTTCTACGGCAAGGCGCACATCGGGTACATCCCGGGCAAGGACGGCCACGTGACCGGCCTGTCGAAGCTGGCGCGTTTGGCGGATATGTACGCTAAGCGCCCGCAGGTGCAGGAGAGGCTCACGAGCCAGATTGCGAACGCGCTCATGGACAAGCTCGGCGCGCAGTCGGCCATCGTGGTCATCGAGTGCGAGCACTTGTGCATGGCGGCGCGCGGCATCCGTAAGCCGGGCTCGACCACGACGACCTCGGCGGTGCGCGGCGGCTTTAAGAAGAACGCCGCCTCGCGCGCGGAAGTGATGAGCCTTATCCGCAGTTAATCCCAGGCGGCCGGACGCGTGAGCGTGTGGCCGCTTTTTAAGTACATGCAGTGCGACGTGAATGCTTTGACAGCTTTGAACGAAAGGAAGAACATGCAGCCGGCAGCCCGCGTGAGTGATGTGAGTGTCCCGGGGAGGACGTTGGTCATGGGAATCGTCAACGTCACGGAGGACTCGTTCTCCGATGGCGGGCGATGGTTAAACCACGAGACGGCGATTGCGCACGCGCGCGAGCTCGTCGCGGCGGGCGCGGACATGATCGACGTGGGCGGTGAGTCCACGCGTCCGGGCGCGGTGCGCGTGGAGGAGCGCGACGAGATCGAGCGCGTCGTGCCGGTGATCGAGGCGCTGCATGCGGAGGGTATTCGCACGTCTGTGGACACCATGCGTGCGGCGACGGCGGCCGCGGCGGCTGCAGCGGGCGTGGATATGGTCAACGACGTCTCGGGCGGCCTCGCGGATCCGGAGATGTTCGCCGCGATGGCGGATGCGGGCCGGACGGTGTGCCTCATGCACTGGCGGACTGAGAAGTTTGGCTCCGCGGCGGGCACCGCGAACCACGGCGGGGATGTCGTGCGCGATGTGCACCAGGTCTTCGACGAACTCGTCGCGGCCGCGGTAAAGGCGGGCGTGCGCGAGGACGCGATTGTGCTCGACCCGGGTTTGGGGTTTGCGAAGAGCCCACAGGATAACTGGGCGCTGCTCCACGCGCTGCCGGAATTCCTGGACGGACCGTTCCCGTTGCTCGTGGGAGCCTCGCGCAAGCGCTTCCTCGCCGCCGTGCGTGCGGACCGCGGCGCGGAGTCCAATCCGCTGCTTGCAGACCCGGCGACGGCGGCGGTGACGGCGATTTCGGCGCACCTCGGCGCGTGGGGCGTGCGCGTCCACGAGGTGGGTGCCTCGCGCGATGCCGTGGATGTGGCGGCAGCCTGGGCGCGGGGGAAGGACTACGCGGGAGGAGAGGGGGCATCGGGAAGCTATGCGAACGGTGCGGACCACGGGACAGTAGCAACGACGGCGCTAGGAAAGGCGAAATAATGGCAGACCGTATTGAACTCACCGGCCTGGAGTGCTTCGGCTACCACGGTGTCTTTGACGAGGAGAAGCGCACGGGGCAGCCGTTTATCGTGGATATCACGTGCTGGCTCAACTTTGCGGAGGCGGCGGCGGACGATGACCTCACAAAGACCATCAATTACGCGGAGCTCGCAGAGGTCGCGGCGGAGGTCGTGGAGGGACCTGCGCGGGACCTCATCGAGACGGTCGCCACGGACGTGGCCAATGCCGCCATGCGACGCTTTGAAGAGCTCTATGCTGTAGAGGTCACCATTCATAAACCCAAGGCGCCCATCCCGCGCACGTTTGGCGATGTCGCGGTCGTGGCGCGTCGTTCCCGAAAGGGGAAGTAAAGCATGCGCGCAGTCCTGTCTATCGGGTCCAACATGGACGATCGCGTGGCGCTGCTGCGCAGCGTCTTTGACGAGTTCGCCGGCCAGATTGTGGCGGCCTCGCCGGTCTATGCCACCCCGCCGTGGGGCGTGGAGAACCAAGACGAGTTCTTGAATGCCGTGCTCATCGTCGAGGTTGAAGAAACGCCGCTCGGTCTGCTGCGTCGTGGCCAGCGCCTCGAGGCGGCGGCGGAGCGCAAGCGCATCCAGAAGTGGGGTCCGCGCACGCTGGACGTGGACATCGTGGACATCTCGTCGTTTACGTCGACGGACCCGCGCCTTGTGGTTCCGCACCCGTATGCCCGCGAGCGCGCCTTCGTGCTCGTGCCGTGGCTGGCGGCGGATCCTGATGCGACGCTGGCGGGCACCCCGCTAGACACGCTTATCGCGGATCTTGACCCAGAAGAGGTCGCTGCCATTCGTCCCTTGGGGCCCATCGAGGAGCTCTAGATGCAACGTACGTCTTTGCCTGCGCTTAGTGGCACCGCCGTGTTTGTGGCGGCCGCCGTCGCCATCGTTATCCCGCGGCTCTACGGCTACATGGGAACCATCCCGCTCACCGTCTCCATCACGCTGTGGCTCATGGCCATTGTGTGCGCGGTGCTGGCGTGGCGCGTGCGCGAAGCAAAGAAGGACGATACGCACGGCATTGGGCTGGATACCTCGCAGCTCAACCCCATGACGATTACCAACTTCATGCTGCTGGGCAAGGCGTCCGCGTGGACGGGCGCCATCGTGGGCGCGGCGTATGCGGGCGTGGCCGTGTACGTCATTCCGCATGCCCACGAGCTCGTGGCTGCGGCCGAGGACGTCCCCGGTGTTCTCGCCAGCCTGCTGGGCGGCGCTGCCATGGCGGTGGCTGGCGTTGTCCTCGAACGCTACTGCGAGGTACCGCCGCCCGCGGATGGGGCGGCGGCGTAGACACCTAGCGCAGGATGTCACGCTCGGTGCGGGTGAGGACCTCGACGGCCTTGTGCTGGACCGCGTTGTGTGCCTGGAACCTGCGTCGGTGAGACGCACGACCACGAAGCGTCCGCGAATGGGGGTGCATCCCCGTGTGTGGGCACGCCCGGCTCAAGGGCACTGTGGGGGAGGAAACGCGGTAGGGTTTAAGGCTTAGGACATGCGCGTAGGCCCTGCCATCCATGCGGGTGGGGTGTGCGGGCACGAAGGACGCACACGGTAGGTTGGTGACCATGACTTCCACACAGCAGCAGGAATTCCCGGACAAAGACGGCGCGCAGTCCGCGCCCGAGTCCGGAACCGCGACCACCCGCGCACACTGGGCGCTCATTGCGCTCGTGGTCCTCGCCGTCGTCGCGACCATCTTGATGCTGATCTCGGGCTCTGCCGCAGCGATGAAGCTCGCGCTCGTCGCCGCGTTGTGGGCCGCCGTGCTGGGCTTCTTCCTCGTTACCCGCTACCGCCGCGAGACCGCGCAACGCGAGCAGGAGCTCGTACTGCGCGAGGAGCTCTACACCGCCGAGCTGGATAAGCTCCGCGCCGAGAAGTCCGCGCTTGAGGGCGCCACGCCTGGCGATTCGGAGCTGCTTGCCGATATCAAGCACGAGCTGCAACAGATCCGCACGCAGCTTGAGGAGCTCTCCGGCCGCGACTTCACCTACGAGCCGGCCGCCCTCTATGCCGAGGCCCGCCGCATTGCGGAGATTGAGTACAAGGTCGGCGCGACGGAGGAGCCCAAGGTCGCCTTCACCCAGTCTTCCGCGGGTGCGCCGTCTGCCGATGCCATCGCGGGCCGCGTCGGCACCCAGCCCAGCGCCAGCTCGCGCCACGACAACCCGCTCTCCGAGCTCATCCGCGAACGCGAGGCCGCCGGCACCGATACTCCGACCCGTCGCCACGGTGCGCATGAGACACCGGAGACTGCTGCTGCTTCATCTGCATCCGCATCCGCGCCTCAGGCGGACACTGCGTCGAAGCCTCAGGCCGCGTCCGCGGCGTCCTTCGTTTCTGAGCAGACGCCGCACGCGCCGACGTTCTCCACGCAGCGCAGCCCCGAGTCCACGTTCAGCACCGGTTCCTTCCAGGCCGTGCGCTGGGACCAGGGCGGCGTGGACACGAACGTGACGCCGAAGGCCTCCACCACGGCGCATTCCGCGGCGAAGAAGACGGAGCCGGCCACGGCGCAGGACGCCAAGGCCGCAGACGCTGCACAGGATGCTGGGCAGGACTCAGCGCAGGACTCAGCGCAGGACGCGAAGAAGGCTGAGGCTGCGGCCTCTGCGGGACGGCGTGGCCGTCGCCGCAGCGACGCTGGCCGCGAGGGTGCGGTCTCCGTGGCGGAGCTTATGGCCCAGATGAAGAAGGGGAAGTAGATGCCCGCACCGCGCATGCGGATTGGGATCTTCGGTGACTCGGCGGCGGGCCAGGAGCTAGCGGCCGGGCTGGCTGCGGCTGGGCACGCGCTCGTGCGCATCGACGCCCTCACGGATTGTGCGGAAGTCGACGCACTCATCCTCGCTATCCACGCGACGCAGCTGCCGCGCGCTGTCGAGGCCGTGGAGACCTACATCGCGAACGGGCAGATCGTTATTCACACCGCGCTCGCCGCAGGTGTGCAGGTCCTCGACCCGTTGGAGACGCGCGGCGCCGTGGTCGTGGCGGCCGCACCCGTGAGCGTGAATCGCTGGGCCGTGACGACGCTCGATGAGCTCGGGGAGACCATCGCCGGGCTGCTGCTCGGAGAGATGGGCGCGACCGCCATCGCGAAGACCGATGCGGAGCGTGCGACGTTGGCCAGCCGGGTCGCGTATGCGAAGATGCTCGCGCGGCTCACCGCGGATGCGCGCCGGGAGGTCGAGCTCCTCATGGACGAGGAGACTCAGCCGGGCGCGGACATTGACCCTGCGGAGGTCATTGATGGCTACGGCTACATTCACGAGCCGGGTCTGCGGCGCTCCTACTTGGAGGTCGCGCGGCGCTTCGGCGAGGTCGAAGAGGCTGAGGATATTGAGATGTGGGCACTACAGGAGGAAAACAGATGAGCTTCGAATTGGGCGTGGCGACGGTCCTCGACGACGAGTCTCGCGTCGCGTTGGTTGCGCGGGCCTATAAAAAGTTGGGCAAGCCCATCGTCCTTGTCCCCCTGGGTTCTGGCATTCACGCAGGCCACGTGGCGCTCGTCCGAGCGGCCGAGGCCATTCGTGGCGGCATCGTCATTGTTGCGGTGGAAACGCTGGGAGAGGGTGACCAGGAGCTGCTCGCGCGCGAAGGCGTCGACGTCGTGTGGGTCTACGTCCCGGACGCGCCGCGCACGCTTGTCCTGCCCGTCGACCACGGCCTGGAAAACACGACAGAACTCGCGACGTCGCTCACGCGCGCGCTGCGGCTCATCAATGCCGTGGGCGCGACGGACGTCGTGGCGGGGGAGAAAGACTACGAGGAGCTGCTCGCGCTCAACGCGGCGCTCCACGNCAGGGTGACGCCCGCCTCCTTGTCGCGGCGACCGTGGGCGGCGTGCGGCTCATCGACAACGTGGGCCTGCCGCTGGGCATCGGCTTCCGGAATCTCGAGGAATACGAGGCGCAGCAGGAAGCGCAGCGCGAGGCCGCACGCGCCGAAGAAGACCAGGCCTAGCCAGAGCTGGATTTCAGAACAACGAAGCCGTTAGATCCACGCGGATCTGACGGCTTCGTTGTCGTGAGTTTCCTCGCTACTCGGCGGCGGGGGCTGCGGCAGGCTTTGGCTGCTTGGGCGAGCGCGTGCCAAAGACGCCGAAGATGCCCAGGAGTGCGATGAGCGTGATGAGCGCGCCGGCACCGAGGAGGCCCCAGCGGATCCAGTGGATGAGGTTCGTGTGGTGGAACTTCTTGGTCTGCTCGAGGAACGCTTGGGTGTCTTCCTCGGAGATGGAGGAGTTGAACGTGAGTGCGTTCTGGGTCTCCACGCCGTCGTCCTTGGCGTAGAAGTCCTTGATGGATACGTCGAGGTCCACGATCATGCCTGAGACTTTGTCTACGTAGAAGTCACGCTGGGCGGAGTGGAAGAGGTACTCCGTGCCGTCCTCGCCGGAGAGCATGGTCTGATAGGTGTTGTACTTCTTTGCCACGTTCGTGGGCTCGATGTCCTGGTGGTAGCGATAGACGGTGCGCCCATCCATCTCCATCTCTTCTTCGAAGACGGCGGGGGCGGAGTCGCGCAGCGTCTCATCGAATACGTCGTAGGAGGTTTTCTCCGCGCCGGCGGGGAACTTCCACCACAGGCCGGTGACCGGAACGGTGCTGACGGGAGTAGCCATGGTGTGGGACACGGCGGCATCGGCAAGCGCGTCGCCAGTGAGGCGATCGATGGGGTAGGACCAGACCTGCGCGGTGATGAGGCGGTCCTTTTCCTCCTGCAGGCTCGAGCGCATCCACGACGAGCCGACGCGGAGGGTGACCTGCTCGTCATCCGCGGGCTCCTGGAGCGCGACGTGCCATTGCGCGGTGACGGGTACCTGGAGCTGGCGGCCGTCCTGGAGGAGGCGCGTGGTGGCGTTCTCGTCCGTCATTGTCCACGTCGTGTGCTCCAGATCGAGCGGCAGAGTGGGCTCGGCCTCGATGAAGGCCGGAGCGGCGAGACCGGCGGAAAGGCCGGCGACACCTACTCCGAGCAGGAGGGCGGAGGCGACGCGGGAGGTTGGCAACATGGTGTTCCATCCTAGCGGCCGGGCGGTCACGGCTGAAAGTGCCACGGCGGGCCCTGACCGGCGTGTCTTGGATCGGTTCCAGGGGGCGGTGGTATATTTCCGAAGTGCACACCGCATGAGACGGCGCGACGAGAGTCTGCGCCCCGTGCGTGAAGTGAGATGGCCGCCCCGCGCGGTCCAGTACCGCCTTGTCGCACCCATGTGTGGGGCTGGACAATAGGCGGAAATTCAACTATGCTAGTTCGTTGCGCTGGAATCATTTTCAGATGTGCGCTGACACCTTGTACAAAAACCCATTTGACAAGGTGATTTTGTGCTCTTTTCTTACAGTGATTCCACAGCAGACCAATTGCTAAATCTACCAGCGGTTTCGGGCCAATCACAGCAACGGAGTGGTTGAATCCCGGTTCCGCGTGAGGTGCTGGAAGGACCCATCTTGGCAGTCTCGCGCCAGACCAAGTCAGTGGCTAATATTCCCGGAGCCCCGAAGCGTTACTCGTTCGCGAAAATCAGCGAACCCATTTCGCTTCCGGGCCTCCTCGACGTACAAATTGATTCCTACGCCTGGCTCATTGGCACGCCCGAGTGGCGCGCCAAGCAGCAGGAGGAGCGCGGCGCCGACGCCCGCGTGACCAGCGGCCTGGAAGACATCCTGGAAGAGCTTTCGCCCATCCAGGACTACTCCGGCAATATGTCGCTGTCCCTGTCTGAGCCGCGTTTCGAGCCGGTGAAATACACCGTCGACGAATGCAAGGAAAAGGACATTAACTACTCTGCGCCGCTTTATGTGACGGCAGAGTTCATCAACAATGACACCCAGGAGATCAAGACCCAGACGGTGTTCATCGGCGATTTCCCGATGATGACGGAGAAGGGCACCTTCATCGTCAACGGCACCGAGCGTGTCATCGTCTCCCAGCTGGTGCGTTCCCCGGGCGTCTACTTCGACCGCTCCATCGATAAGTCCACGGAGCGTCCGCTCCACGCCGTCAAGGTCATCCCGTCCCGCGGTGCATGGCTCGAGTTCGACGTGGACAAGCGCGACACCGTCGGCGTCCGTATCGACCGCAAGCGTCGCCAGCCGGTGACGGTGCTGCTCAAGGCCCTGGGGTGGACCGAAGAGCAGATCCGCGAGCGCTTCGGCTTCTCCGAGCTCATGATGTCTACCCTCGAGTCCGACGGTGTGTCCAACACCGATGAGGCTCTGCTGGAGATCTACCGCAAGCAGCGCCCGGGCGAGCAGCCCACCCGCGACCTTGCGACCTCCCTGCTGGAGAACTCCTTCTTCCGTGCGAAGCGTTATGACCTCGCTAAGGTCGGCCGTTACAAGGTCAACCGCAAGCTGGGCCTGGGCGGCGACCACGACGGTCTCATGACCCTGACCGAGGAAGACATCGCTGTCACCCTCGAGTACCTCGTGCGCCTGCACGCGGGCGAGCGCGAGATGAAGGCGCCGAACGGCGAGATGATCCCTCTCCACACGGACGACATCGACCACTTCGGTAACCGTCGTCTGCGCACCGTGGGCGAGCTCATCCAGAACCAGGTTCGCGTGGGCCTGTCCCGTATGGAGCGCGTCGTGCGCGAGCGCATGACCACCCAGGATGCCGAGTCCATCACCCCGACTTCGCTGATCAACGTCCGTCCGGTCTCCGCGGCTATCCGCGAGTTCTTCGGTACCTCCCAGCTGTCGCAGTTCATGGACCACAACAACTCGCTGTCTGGTCTCACGCACAAGCGTCGCCTCTCCGCACTGGGCCCGGGCGGCCTGTCGCGTGAGCGCGCCGGCATTGAGGTCCGCGACGTTCACCCGTCGCACTACGGCCGCATGTGCCCGATCGAGACTCCC
Source organism: Corynebacterium phoceense (assembly GCF_900092335.1). Lineage (GTDB taxonomy): Bacteria > Actinomycetota > Actinomycetes > Mycobacteriales > Mycobacteriaceae > Corynebacterium > Corynebacterium phoceense. The sequence continues at coordinate 111,851 of NZ_LT596207.1, read as the reverse complement.
GAGGGTCCGAACATTGGCCTCATCGGCTCGCTCGCGTCGTACGCACGCGTCAACGCCTTCGGCTTCATCGAGACCCCGTACAACAAGGTCGTTGACGGCAAGATCACCGGCCAAGTCGAGTACCTCACCGCTGATGAAGAGGACCGTTACGCAATTGCGCAGGCCGAGGTCGAGCACGACGCTGACGGCACGATCACCGAAACCCGTATTGAGGTCCGCCTCAAGGACGGCGATATCGGAGTGACCGACGCTTCCGGCGTCGATTACGTGGACGTGTCCCCGCGCCAGATGGTCTCCGTTGCAACGGCCATGATTCCGTTCCTCGAGCACGACGACGCTAACCGCGCCCTCATGGGTGCGAACATGCAGCGTCAGGCTGTGCCGCTGCTGCGCTCCGAGGCCGCGTACGTCGGTACCGGCATGGAGCTGCGCGCGGCCTACGACGCGGGTGACGTCATCATCACCCCGAAGGCCGGCGTGGTCGAGAACGTCTCCGCAGACATGATCACCATCATGGATGACGAGGGTGTGCGTGACACCTACGTCCTGCGCAAGTTCGAGCGCACCAACCAGGGCACGAACTACAACCAGACCCCGCTCGTCTCCCTCGGCGATCGCGTCGAGGCAGGCCAGGTGCTGGCTGATGGTCCGGGTACCCACAACGGCGAAATGTCGCTGGGCCGCAACCTTCTCGTGGCGTTCATGCCGTGGGAAGGCCACAACTACGAGGACGCCATCATCCTCAACCAGCGCGTCGTGGAAGAGGACATCCTGACCTCTATCCACATCGAGGAGCACGAGATCGATGCCCGCGACACCAAGCTCGGTGCCGAGGAAATCACCCGTGAAATCCCGAACGTCTCCGAGGACGTCCTGCGCGACCTCGACGACCGCGGCATCATTCGCATCGGTGCGGACGTCCGCCCGGGCGACATCCTGGTCGGTAAGGTCACCCCGAAGGGCGAGACCGAGCTCACGCCGGAAGAGCGCCTGCTGCGCGCCATCTTCGGTGAGAAGGCTCGCGAGGTCCGCGACACCTCCATGAAGGTTCCGCACGGTGAGGTAGGCAAGGTCATCGGCGTTGCTCGCTTCTCCCGCGAGGATGACGATGAGCTGGCGCCGGGCGTGAACGAGATGATCCGCGTCTACGTCGCTCAGAAGCGCAAGGTCCAGGATGGCGATAAGCTCGCCGGCCGCCACGGCAACAAGGGTGTCGTGGGCAAGATCCTGCCGCCGGAGGATATGCCGTTCATGGAGGATGGCACCCCGGTCGACATCATCCTCAACACCCACGGTGTCCCGCGTCGTATGAACATCGGCCAGGTCCTCGAGGTTCATCTCGGCTGGCTGGCACACGCTGGCTGGAAGGTCGACGTCGACGATCCGGCTAACGCTGACCTGCTGAAGAAGCTGCCGGAGGAGCTTTACGACGTTCCGCCGGAGTCGCTCACCGCAACCCCGGTCTTCGACGGTGCCTCCAACGAGGAGATCTCCCGCCTGCTGGCTTCCTCGAAGCCGAACCGTGACGGCGACGTCATGGTTGATGAGCACGGCAAGGCCCGCCTCTTCGACGGCCGCTCCGGCGAGCCGTACAAGTACCCGGTTTCCGTCGGCTACATGTACATGCTCAAGCTGCACCACCTCGTCGACGAGAAGATTCACGCTCGTTCCACCGGCCCGTACTCCATGATTACTCAGCAGCCGCTGGGTGGTAAGGCTCAGTTTGGTGGCCAGCGCTTCGGCGAGATGGAGGTGTGGGCAATGCAGGCCTACGGCGCTGCCTACACCCTGCAGGAGCTGCTCACCATCAAGTCGGATGACGTCGTCGGCCGTGTCAAGGTCTACGAAGCCATCGTCAAGGGCGACAACATCCCGGATCCGGGCATCCCGGAGTCCTTCAAGGTGTTGCTCAAGGAGCTGCAGTCGCTGTGCCTCAACGTGGAGGTCCTCTCCACCGACGGCACGCCGATGGAACTGTCCGGATCTGATGATGACGACATGGACTCGCCGTCCCTGGGCATTAACCTGTCCCGCGACGAGCGCTCCGACGCCGACAACATCGCGTAAGTTACCGCATTCTGGTCTGGCCTTAAGCTTGCCGATGCCGCCTTCCCGCTACCGCGGTAAGGCGAAAGGTTCCATAAGGAAAGGAACCCATCGGACAAGCCCGGCCGGGCGATACAAAGACACAACTTTTAAGCCATCAATTCCTCAGAAAATTTAGAGGATGAAAGGGAGACATTACGTGTTTGACGTAAATCTCTTCGACGAGCTCCGTATCGGTCTCGCCACTGCTGACGACATCCGTCGTTGGTCCAAGGGTGAGGTGAAGAAGCCGGAAACCATTAACTACCGCACCCTCAAGCCGGAGAAGGACGGCCTCTTCTGCGAGCGCATCTTCGGCCCGACTCGCGACTGGGAGTGCGCCTGCGGTAAGTACAAGCGCGTCCGTTTCAAGGGCATCATCTGCGAGCGCTGCGGCGTTGAGGTGACCAAGTCCAAGGTGCGCCGTGAGCGCATGGGCCACATTGAGCTCGCCGCTCCGGTGACCCACATCTGGTACTTCAAGGGCGTTCCGTCCCGTCTGGGCTACCTGCTCGACATCGCGCCTAAAGATCTTGAGCGCATCATCTACTTCGCTGCCAACATCATCACGTCCGTCGATGAGGAGGCTCGTCACAACGACCAGTCCACTCTCGAGGCCGAGATGCTCCTGGAGAAGAAGGAGATCGAGGACGACGTCAACTCTGAGATCGCAGAGCGCGCCGCGAAGCTCGAAGAGGACCTCGCCGAGCTCGAGGCTGCTGGCGCCAAGGCCGACGCCCGCCGCAAGGTCCAGAACGCTGCCGACAAGGACATGCAGCACATCCGCGAGGACGGCGAGCGCCAGGTCGCACGTCTCGACGAAATCTGGAACACCTTCATCAAGCTTGCCCCGAAGCAGATGATCATCGACGACACGATCTATGAGGAACTCATCGATCGTTACGAGGATTACTTCACCGGCGGCATGGGTGCTGAGGCTATCCAGACCCTCATCCGCAACTTCGACCTCGAGGCCGAGGCCGAGATCCTCCGCGAGATCATCAACAACGGCAAGGGCCAGAAGAAGGTCCGCGCCTTGAAGCGCCTCAAGGTTGTCGCCGCGTTCCTGCGTTCCGGCAACGATCCGGCCGGCATGGTCCTCGACGCTATCCCGGTCATCCCGCCGGAGCTGCGCCCGATGGTCCAGCTTGACGGTGGCCGCTTCGCGACCTCCGACTTGAACGACCTCTACCGTCGCGTCATCAACCGCAATAACCGCCTCAAGCGCATGATTGATCTTGGTGCTCCCGAGATCATCGTGAACAATGAGAAGCGCATGCTGCAGGAGTCGGTCGACGCCCTCTTCGACAACGGCCGCCGCGGCCGCCCGGTCACGGGCCCCGGTACCCGTCCGCTGAAGTCCCTGAGCGACCTGCTCAAGGGTAAGCAGGGTCGTTTCCGTCAGAACCTGCTGGGTAAGCGCGTCGACTACTCCGGTCGTTCCGTTATTATCGTCGGTCCGCAGCTCAAGCTGCACGAGTGTGGTCTGCCGAAGCTCATGGCTCTCGAGCTCTTCAAGCCTTTCGTTATGAAGCGCCTGGTGGAAAACGATTACGCGCAGAACATCAAGTCCGCCAAGCGCATGGTCGAGCGCCAGCGCCCTGAGGTGTGGGACGTCCTCGAAGAGGCCATCTCCGAGCACCCGGTCATGCTCAACCGCGCTCCGACCCTGCACCGCCTGGGTATTCAGGCCTTCGAACCGAAGCTCGTCGAGGGTAAGGCTATCCAGCTCCACCCGCTGGCCTGTGAGGCCTTCAACGCTGACTTCGACGGCGACCAGATGGCAGTCCACCTGCCGCTGTCCGCCGAGGCTCAGGCTGAGGCTCGCGTGCTCATGCTCGCTTCGAACAACATTCTGTCCCCGGCGTCCGGTAAGCCGCTGGCAATGCCGCGTCTGGACATGGTTACCGGCCTGTACTACCTCACCATGGACAAGGGCTCGGACGAGATCGGCGGCGAGGGTCGTTACACGCCGGCTACCACCGATCAGCCGGCTACCGGTATTTTCTCCTCCTACGCTGAGGCTCTCATGGCTCGCGACCGCGGCGTCGTTGGCTTGCAGGCTCCGATCAAGGTGCGTATCTCGCACTTGCGTCCGCCGGCAGACATCGAGGCTGAGCAGTTCCCGGACGGCTGGAACAAGGGCGACACCTGGATGGCTGACACCACCATCGGTCGCATCATGTTCAACGAGCTGCTGCCGTGGAACTACCCGTACCTCGAGGGCGTCATGGTCCGTAAGGGCGGCTCCGATAACAAGGTCTTGCTCGGTGACGTCGTCAACGACCTCGCCAACAAGTACCCGATGATCACCGTTGCTCAGGTGCTGGACAAGATGAAGGACGCTGGCTTCTACTGGGCCACCCGTTCCGGCGTTACCATCACCATGGACGACGTTCTGGTCCTTCCGAACAAGCACGAGATCCTCGAGTCTTACGAGAAGGAAGCTCAGCGCATCGAGCGCAAGTACTACGAGCAGGGTGCGCTTACCGAGCGCGAGCGCTACGACCGCCTTGTCGAGCTGTGGAAGAACGCCACGGACGAGGTCGGTAACGCGGTCGAGAACCTCTACCCGGATGACAACCCGATTCCGATGATCGTGAAGTCGGGTGCTGCCGGTAACATGCGTCAGATCTGGACCCTGGCCGGTATGAAGGGCATGGTCGTGAACTCGCACGGTGACTACATCACCCGTCCGATTAAGACCTCCTTCCGCGAAGGCCTGTCCGTTCTCGAGTACTTCAACAACTCGCACGGCTCCCGTAAGGGCCTGGCCGATACCGCACTGCGTACCGCCGACTCGGGCTACCTCACCCGTCGTCTGGTCGACGTCGCGCAGGACGTCATCGTCCGCGAAGAGGACTGTGGCACCCGCCAGGGCGTTCGCGTCCCGATCGGCGAGGTTTCCGGCGACAAGGTCGTCATGCACGAGCTGTGGGAGACCTCCGCGTCTGGCCGCGTCGTTGCCTCTGACGTGAAGAACGAGGCCGGCGAGGTCATCGCCGAGGCCGGTTCTGACCTCACCGAGGAGCTCACCCAGAAGCTGCTCGACGCTGGCATCACCGACCTCAAGGTCCGCTCCGTGCTTACCTGCCAGACCCCGGCCGGTGTCTGCGCGAAGTGCTACGGCAAATCCATGGCCTCTGGCCAGCTGGTCGACATCGGCGAGGCCGTCGGCATCGTCGCCGCCCAGTCCATTGGTGAGCCGGGTACCCAGCTCACCATGCGTACGTTCCACCAGGGTGGTGTCGGTGGCGACATTACCGGTGGTCTGCCGCGTGTTCAGGAGCTCTTCGAGGCTCGTAACCCGAAGAACCGCGCCCCGATCGCTTCGGTCGACGGCACGATCTCCCTCTCTGATGAGGGCAACTTCTGGACGCTGACCATCACCCCGGACGACGGTTCGGACAATGTGGTCTACGAGAAGCTGTCGAAGCGCCAGGGCCTGGCTCAGGTCCGTCGCCCGATGGAGTCCAACCCGGACGCCATGATTGAGCGCTCTCTGCGCGATGGTGACCACGTCACCACCGGCGAGCGCCTCATGCGCGGTGCGGCTGACCCGCACGACGTCCTCGAGGTCCTCGGTCGCCGTGGTGTTGAGAAGCACCTCATCGACGAGGTTCAGGCCGTCTACCGTACGCAGGGTGTGGCCATCCACGATAAGCACATCGAGATCATCATCCGCCAGATGCTGCGTCGCGGTACCGTCATCGACGCGGGCTCCACGGAGTTCCTGCCAGGCACGCTGGTTGACCTCTCTGAGGCCAAGCAGGTCAACGCCAAGCAGGTCGCCGAGGGCGGCGAGCCCGCCCAGCTCCGTTCGGAGATCATGGGTATCACCAAGGCGTCGCTGGCCACCGAGTCCTGGCTGTCGGCCGCCTCCTTCCAGGAGACGACCCGCGTCCTCACCGACGCCGCTATCAACAAGCGCTCCGATCAGCTCATTGGCCTGAAGGAGAACGTCATCATCGGTAAGCTCATCCCGGCCGGTACCGGTATCTCGCGCTACCGCAACATTACCGTCAAGCCGACGGAGGCTGCCCGCAACGCGGCATACTCCATCCCGACGTACGGTGATTCCATCTACGGCGACGACGGGTTCGGTGAATTCACCGGCGCCTCCGTCCCGCTGGACGAGGACTTCACCTTCTAGTTCTCGCCCCAGCCCTGCCTGGCGCCACTGCCAGGCGGGCCAGCACTTCAAGCTTGGTTTGCTTTAATTTCGCGAAGCCCCGGCTTCCTTCGCCACCGCATGTGGCAGGGAAAGCCGGGGCTTTGTGCTGCGCTGTGACCGAAATAGGGCAGAATTACCATCTTTGGGAATGTCTACTCGCAATAGACATCGATAGTCGACTGATGGGCATGAAGCACTCCGCTGCCATCAAAAGCTGAAGGATGAAGCCAAACGAGGCAGCCTTGAATTTGAGGAAATCGCCCTTACTCGCCATGATGCCTACCGGGAGGGCAACACCACCCGAGCGCTCGGCAGATACCGCGAGATCGACGATGTGACAGCGAAAAAGGTCTTCGGTCAATGTGCGCAGGAACGAGGAAAGGGTGGGTGGAGATAATGGCCAAGACGTACACAGTTACCGCAGAAGGAGGCACGAGTGACGTGTGGGTGCTGGAATGCGCCGAGCTGGGAGCTGTGTCGCAGACTAAGCGACTAGCCCATGCCGCCGACGAGATCCGGGAAACCATGGCCTATTAGGCAGGAGTAAGCCCAGACGAACTCAACATCGTGGTTGAAGTCATTTTCCCCTCCAATAGCGCTGAGCTAAATCCACGCGCGGACAAGCAGCGCGAAGAAGCCGCACGGCTTACGGCTGAGGCGAAAGAAAGCACCCGTAAGCATGCTGTTGCGATGAAAGTCTGGAATGATGGTGCGCGACATGGGCGAAATTCTCAGCGTGTCCTATCAAAGGGCACAAAATCTTGCTAGCGCGTGAAGAAAAACTGTTGTCAGCTATTGCCCCATCCACGTGCTTTCGAGGGAGTGGTGGCTGTTAAGATAAAGATGTTTTCCACCCCATCGCCGGATTTGGCTAAGTGATGGGGGCAAACACCACTTAAATTTCACACGTGACACGGGTGCTCCGCGTAGGCGGGGCTGAGATGCCGCAGCAGCTAGCGAGTGACATGGACTCGCTCAGTGCTGCATCGGCGAACCGTCGAACCTGATCCGGATAATGCCGGCGATAAGGGAGGAATCATGAGCGCGACATCTGCGCCCGCAACCGCTACTACTTCGGCCCCGCGCCGCTCACTGCGCTGGCGCGTGGTGGACATCATTGTCGCCACCGTGCTGGCGGTGGCCTGCGGCCTCATCTTCGTTTTCTGGAACTCTGTGGGCTACGCCTGGTACATGGCCATGGATGCCCTCACGCCGGGCCTAGGCGGCCTGGCCACGGGTATCTGGTTGATTGGCGGCGTGCTGGGCGCGCTCATCATCCGCAAGCCGGGTGCGGCTCTCTACGTTGAGGTGCTCGCGGCATCGGTCTCTGCCGTGATGGGCAGCCAATGGGGCTGGTCCACCATTTACTCGGGCCTCGCCCAAGGCATCGGCATTGAGCTTGTCCTCATCGTTTTCGCATACCGCAGATTCGGCCTGGGCATCGCCATGCTTGGCGGCGCACTCGCCGGTGTTGGCGCGTGGTGCCTTGAGCTGTTTACCTCCGGCAACCTGGCTAAAGGACCGGAGTTCCTCATCATCTACCTGGTCTGCTTGATTATCTCGGGCGCTATCCTGGCCGGCGTCGTCGGCCACCTGCTAACGCGTGCCCTGGCGGCCACGGGTGCTCTCGACCGCTTTGCTGTAGGCCGCGAAGCCCGCGCCAAGTAGCCGCGTAGTTTTTGCTTGTCTATGACGACTCAGATCACCCTGCGCGGCTTCGGGTGGACCCACGCGGGCCGCGCGACCCCCGCATTGGACGATATTGACCTCGACATCGCCCCAGGCGAGCGAGTCTTGTTGTGCGGGGATTCCGGTTCCGGTAAATCCACGCTCTTGGCTGCGCTCGCCGGCGTTCTTGGTGGCGACGAGGACGGGCAGCAAGTAGGCCACCTCACCTTGAACCCGCAGACCCCGGCCGGGCTCGTTCTCCAGGATCCGGAATCGCAGGTTATTGCGGCCACTGTGGGCCGCGACGCGGCATTTGGCTGCGAGAATCTCGGCCTACCGCGCGCGGAGATATGGCCGCGCGTCGAACACGCCCTGGACCTCGTTGGCCTGGATGTGCCGCTTGACCACCCCACCCAACGCCTGTCCGGTGGACAGAAACAGCGCCTGGCGCTCGCCGGAGTCATTGCCATGGGCGCCGGGCTCATCTTGCTTGACGAGCCGACGGCCAACCTCGATCCACAGGGCGCGCGCGACGTGGTCGTGGCCGTCGAGCGGATCGTCCGTGCCACGGGAGCGACGTTGGTCGTGGTGGAACACCAGTATTCCGCGTGGTCCGGCCTGCTGGATCGCGCGGTGCGCCTGGACCGGGGGCGCATCGTCGAAGACGGCGCATACGGAGCGGTGACGGCCGCGCGCGCCGTCACCGGCTTGCCCGTCGCCGTGCCCGCCCCGGCAGATGCCGAGGCCGCGCTGTGGTCGAACAACCTTGTGACGCGTTTCGGCCCGCCCCGCAGTGTGCGTGTCCCGCAGGGGTATTCCACCGTCATCACGGGTGCGAACGGCTCTGGGAAAACCACGTGGTTGATGACCATGGCGGGCCTGCTTCCCAGCTGCGGCGGGGAGATTGGCGTGGCCGAGTCCGTGCGGCGCGGGCTGCGCGGCGAGCCTTCGACGTGGCGCTCGCGCGACCTGGNCGTCGCCCGCACCGTGGGCGAAGAGATGCGTGTCGGTCCGGGCGTGATGGGTACTTCCGATGCCGCCTCTCAATCGCGCGTGGGCGAGCTCCTCGAGCGCCTGCGGCTTACGCACCTCGTGGACGCAAACCCTTTTACTCTGTCCGGCGGAGAGAAGCGCCGGCTCTCGGTGGCTACGGCGCTCGTCGCCGCGCCGTCCGTGCTGCTGCTTGACGAGCCCACCTTCGGCCAGGATCCCACGACTTTTGCAGAGCTCGTGCGTATGTTGCGTGAGCTCGCGAACGAGGGCACGACGCTGGTCTCCATTACCCACGACCCGTTATTCTTGGCGGCGCTGGGTGACCACCGCGTGACCGTTAGCGCGCACACTGGCCAGGCGGGAGGCAGTACCCATGCCTAACCTCGTACGCGGCGTTAATCCGCTCACGCGCCTGGTGGCGACGTTCCTGGTCACCACACCGATCTTGCTGACCATTGACTGGCTCTCGGCCGCCGTGTCCGTCGCGGTGACGGTGCTTCTCGCTCCGCTGTGCGGGATGAGCTGGTCCCGGCTGGTACGCGCGGCGCTGCCGCTGTGGATCATCGCGCCGCTATCTGGGATATCCATGCTGCTCTACGGCAAGGAGGGCGGTGAGGTCTACTTCTCCTTCTGGCTGGTGACCGTCAGTGAGAATTCCGTGGGACTGGCGGGAGCCATCATGCTGCGTGTCTTTGCTGTCGCGTTGCCGGTGATTGTGCTGGCCCGCGATATCGACCCCACGGAGCTGGGCGACGGCCTCGCGCAAATCTGGCACCTTCCCTCCCGCTTTGTCATCGGCGCAGTCGCCGGCGTGCGCATGCTCACCCTGTTTAAGGATGATTGGGACTCGCTCGCTCGCGCGCGGCGTGCCCGCGGCATCGCGGACGTGGGGCGCATCCGGCACCTAGCCACCATGAGTTTTAGCCTGCTCGTCCTCGCACTGCGCCGCGGCGGCAAGCTCGCCACAGCGATGGAGGCCCGCGGCTTTGGGCGCCCAGCCCCGGGCGGCCGGGTGCGAACGTGGGCGGTGGCCTCGCACCTGCGTGCCCGCGATTGGTGGGTCATGGCCGCAGCCGTGGGGGCGGCGGCATTGCCCGTCATCATTGCGGTGGCCTGCGGAACGTGGCGTCTCTTTGGCCTCTAGCGATAGTTAAGCCGCAGCGCGCGGGGACTTAAGTCCCTTAGACTGGCAGGTACGACTTCCCTGGTGCGGCACCGCATGCCTGCGGTGGCGCGCCGTACACGCAAAGGATGGACAGCGCGAAACCTTTCGCGCGGACAACATGGACTTTGACAGTCAACTTGACCGACTTTTGACCGATACCCTCACCCTTGCGGCCTCGCGCAAGCGGCCGATGCGCCCCATGACGGTGCTCATCGACGGCCCCTCGGGCGCCGGCAAAACGTGGGCCGCGGTCTCCCTGGCCGAGCGCACGGGGTGGAGGGTCGTGCACCTCGATGAGTTCTATCCCGGCTGGCGAGGGCTGGCTGCAGGATCCGAGATGGTGACCTCGCAGGTGCTGCGCGAACACAATCCGGGCTACTGGCGCTGGGACTGGGAGGCGAGCGCGCCGGGTGAATGGGCAGGACTCGACGTACGCGATGACCTCATCGTGGAGGGCGTCGGTGCCATCACCGAGGATTCCGTTGCCGCCGCCCGGGAGCGCGGCGGGGTGGTCACGCTCTTTATCGACGGCCCGCGTGAGGCTCGCCGCGCCCGCGCCCTCGAGCGCGATCCGGACTACGCGGAATGGTTCGAGACCTGGGAGACCCAGGAGCGCGAACACTTTGCGCGCCAGACTGTCGCGGCGGATCTGTCGTGGGTGTGGGACGCGGCCACGTGGGAGGCCGCACAGCGCGCCTCAGCCCGCGAGCGCTGAGGCGCGCCCCGGCCTGTAGTAGTCGGCGGCATCGACGTCGCGGGTGTGCTGGACCATTAGCTCCGGGTAGCTGTCGTCCGGCAGCGCACCGAAGACAAGCCGCACCTGCTCGCGCAGCTGCTCCAGGCGGCGCTCAATGATGGAGTTCGCCCATAGAGTCGTGCGCAGCTGCACGTGGGTCCCGTAGGCGCGCGGCGTGGTCGAGCAGCGCGAGCGATTTCCACATGCGCGCAGCCGTTGCCGGCGTGCAGCCGGCGAACTGCGGCAGGGCTCCGGCAGCGCCTTGGGGTCGAAGCCCACCCAGCCCGGGCGCGTGGCCTCGTCGTGCAGTAGCCGGAGAGCATGTCTAGATCATGGATGCGGAAATCGCCTTCACGGGGGAGCGGTCGGCCTCCGGAGAGGAGACCTCGGCCAGCCAATAGTTGGCGGTGAGCTTGCCCGTCGAGTTCACAATCACGCCGCCCAGTGAGTAGTGCGGGTGGGGCGGTCCGCCGCATTTTGTGTTTGCGCCTATCTCGGCCGTAGGGGCCGCTTTTGGGTGGGTGAGATGGTTCCCGTGGCGTTGGTTACTCTAAGACCGTCTATCGGCCCTACGCTGCACATAAAGGCGGTTCATATCGGGGGCGGGGTATAAACTAGGAGGGTGACTACCTCTCCTCAATCTCCCTCGTTCCCTTCGCATGATTCGGACTCTTTCGAGACCACTCAGTTCCCGCCGGTTGGTGCCGGCGACGCCGCCGCGCCGGGTGCTTCCGCTGCCGGCGCTGCTGGCGGTGCCTACGGTGCTGGCTACGCACCCCAGGACGTAGGCCAGCAGGGCTACGCGCAGCCGGGGTATGGGCCGCAGGGTTATGCGCCGACGTACGCGCCCGCGCCGCAGCAGGGCGGCAACGGCACGAAGATTGCGCTCATCATCGTGAGCCTGCTGTTGGGTTTGCTTATCCTTGGCATCGCGGGCTTCTTTGGCGTTCGCGCGTATAACGCCAGCCGGGCTGCCGATGAAGTCGTCTACGTCACCGAGACGGCCACGGATGCGCCGGGTGGCGAGGCGAACGCGGCCCAGCCGGCGCAAGCCGCGCAGCCTGCACAACCGGCCCAGGCACCGAGCCGTCCCGCGTATCCCTCGCTCCCGGCGGGGCTGAGCCCGGTGAGCGTCGGCGCGGTCAATAACAGTCCGGCGGGCAGCTACGCCAACGTGTACACGGCGGGCCCGACCTCGGATTCGTTTGCCTTGGCTGTCACGCGTGACTTCGTGGCGGCGCGGGGTGGCAAGACTTCCGGCACGACGGTGGTCAATACCTATAGCCCGGTGACGGGGTACACCTATACGATGAGCTGCTATGACAACGGGTCCTACGTGCACTGCACCGGCGGCAATAATGCGCACGTCTACATCTCTTAATTCGCGCGCTGGCGTGGCTGCCCTGCTCGTCGCT
>NZ_LT596207.1:81214-99232 GCF_900092335.1 Corynebacterium phoceense | reverse complement strand
CGACCACGAGCACTATCGTGGTTCGCACGACCACCGTCACCGCGGCGCCGAGCTCGGAGCCCACGTCGCAGGCCCAAGCGAATGACACTATGGCTTCCATCCCAGCCCCGGATAGTGCGGCGGCGCTCACACAGCTTGCCGCGGACGTCGAGGCGCGCACGGGCGCGCAGGTCTCGCTCGCCGTGGCGCCAGTAAATGGGGCGCCCGCAGTGCAGGCGGGCAGCCTCGCCGGGGTGCAGCCTGCTTGGTCCACCATCAAGGTGCCTCTGTCCATCGCGGCCCTGCGCGCGGACCCCAGTGCTGCGGGCACCATGCGACAGGCCATCACGGCTTCTGACAACGCAGCGGCCGAAGCCCTGTGGGCCATGCTCGGTGCTTCCGATGCCGCCGCCACCGCCGTCGGCTCCATCCTTGCGACGGCCGGAGACACGGCGACGGTTGTCAATCCAGAGGTCACGCGCCCGGGCTTTAGCGCCTTTGGGCAAACCCAGTGGGATACCGCCGCGCAGGCATCCTTTGCGCGGCAATTGTCCACGATCACGGGCGCGGACCAAGTACTCGCCGCGATGGGCTCCATCGTGGCGGGGCAGGATTACGGCTTGGGGCAGATTTCAGGCACGCGGTTCAAGGGCGGCTGGGGCCCGGACGAGAGTGGGCGCTACCTTGTGCGCCAATTCGGTCTCGTGCCGGGCACGCAGGGCGAGATCGGTGTGGCGCTTGCGGTCGTGCCGGCGGATGGCACCTATGAGTCGGGGCAAGCGGCGCTCACAGAGCTGGCGCTGGGGCTGCAGGAGACGCTGGGGTAGGGGCGGCATCGGAAAGCGGGGCGTGTCGCACGGAGCCCTCCTGCGACGGTTTTGGTAGTTGGGCCGCTGGCTGTTAAAGTGTTGGGAGGTTTCGCATCTTGCGTGATGCGAAAAGTCTGATCGATACCTCGGCCGGTTCCGGCTGACGGACGACCTGGACATGCGGCAGGGCCCCGGAAAAGAGCCCCCATTTTTGCATGTTTAGGCGTTTTGTTTGGTCAGGAAAGCCGATAAGTCATACAGAAAGACTAGATACATGCCAACTATTCAGCAGCTGGTCCGCAAGGGCCGCCATGACAAGCGCACGAAGGTTGCTACCGCTGCGCTGAAGGGCTCGCCGCAGCGTCGCGGCGTGTGCACCCGCGTCTACACCACCACCCCGAAGAAGCCGAACTCCGCACTGCGTAAGGTCGCTCGTGTTCGCCTTTCCTCCGGCATCGAGGTTTCGGCCTACATCCCGGGCGAGGGCCACAACCTGCAGGAGCACTCCATGGTGCTCGTGCGTGGCGGCCGTGTGAAGGACCTTCCGGGTGTCCGCTACAAGATCATCCGCGGCGCTCTGGATACCCAGGGTGTCAAGGACCGCAAGCAGGCCCGTTCCCGTTACGGTGCCAAGAAGGGACAGTAAACAATGCGTAAGAATGCTGCTCCGAAGCGTCCTGTAGTCAAGGACCCGGTGTACAACTCCGAGCAGGTCACCATGCTCGTCAACAAGATCCTCCTGGACGGCAAGAAGTCCACCGCCGAGCGTATCGTCTACGGCGCTCTCGAGGCGTGCCGCGAGAAGACCGGCACCGATCCGGTCGGCACCCTGGAGAAGGCCCTGGGCAACATTCGCCCGGACCTCGAGGTTCGCTCCCGCCGCGTCGGTGGCGCCACCTACCAGGTCCCGGTTGAGGTGCGTCCGGCACGCGCCAACACCCTGGCCCTGCGTTGGCTCGTCACCTTCACTCGCCAGCGTCGTGAGAACACGATGATCGAGCGTCTCGCCAACGAGATTCTGGATGCCTCCAACGGCCTTGGCGCTTCCGTGAAGCGTCGCGAGGATACCCACAAGATGGCTGAGGCCAACCGCGCCTTCGCCCACTACCGCTGGTAATCTCGCGGTACCCATGCCTATGGTCCGAGCAACGACATTTCGCCCGTGCTGCGTCGGCTTTGCCGATCGCATGCCGCAGGCGTCCCTATACTGGAGTTCGTTGCTCGGGCCATTGTGCTAACAGTGGGTTCACTCTCGGTGAGTGGCTGTGATTTGCCACCCACACTCACTGTTTGACGGGCGGCTGCTTACCGGCGCTACTAAACTTTTAGCGGTCTACGGGCTGCTAAAACGGCGCTTTAGTGGCAAAATTTTACAACGAGACACATCCACTTAAGCGACGTGGCTGGAAACCTTGGCACTGGGCCGGGCGGACTGGGCGCGTCCACGACTAACGAAGTTGGGGTAACACCGTGGCACAAGAAGTGCTTAAGGACCTGCACAAGGTCCGCAACATCGGCATCATGGCTCACATCGATGCTGGTAAGACCACCACCACCGAGCGCATCCTGTTCTACACGGGTATCAACCGCAAGGTTGGCGAGACGCACGATGGTGCTTCCACCACTGACTGGATGGAGCAGGAGAAGGAGCGCGGCATTACCATTACGTCCGCTGCTGTCACCTGTTTCTGGAACGGCAACCAGATCAACATCATCGACACCCCGGGTCACGTCGACTTCACCGTCGAGGTCGAGCGCTCCCTGCGTGTCCTCGATGGCGCTGTCGCCGTCTTTGACGGCAAGGAAGGCGTCGAGCCGCAGTCTGAGCAGGTCTGGCGTCAGGCTGCAAAGTACGACGTTCCGCGTATCTGCTTCGTCAACAAGATGGATAAGCTGGGCGCTGACTTCTACTTCACCGTTCAGACCATCATCGACCGCCTAGGCGCTAAGCCGCTCGTTCTCCAGCTGCCGATCGGCGCTGAGGACAACTTTGACGGCGTCGTTGACCTGCTCGAGATGAAGGCCATCACTTGGCGCGGCAAGGTCGAGACCGGTGCTGAGCCGGTTATCGAGGAGATCCCGGCCGACCTGCAGGACAAGGCAGCCGAGTACCGCGAGAAGCTCATCGAGACCGTTGCTGAGTCCGACGAGGCCCTCATGGAGAAGTACTTCGGTGGCGAAGAGCTCACCCTCGAGGAGATCAAGGGCGCCATCCGCAAGATGACCGTCAACTCCGAGGTCTACCCGGTTCTGTGTGGTACCGCGTACCGCAACAAGGGTGTCCAGCCGCTGCTCGACGCTGTCGTGGACTACCTCCCGACCCCGCTCGACATCGGCGAGATCGTTGGCCATGACGTCAACGACGAGGAGAAGGAAATCACCCGTAAGCCGGACGTTCACGATCCGTTCTCGGCTCTGTCCTTCAAGATTGCTGCTCACCCGTTCTACGGCCAGCTCAACTTCGTCCGCGTCTACTCCGGCCAGATCCTGCCGGGCGCCGAGGTGCTCAACTCGACCAAGGGTAAGAAGGAGCGCATCGGCAAGCTGTTCCAGATGCACGCCAACAAGGAGAACCCGGTCGAGCAGGCTGACGCCGGCAACATCTACGCCATGATTGGTCTCAAGGAGACCACCACTGGTGACACGCTGTGCGACAAGGACAACCCGATCATCCTCGAGTCCATGTCCTTCCCGGACCCGGTTATCAAGGTCTCCATCGAGCCGAAGACCAAGGCTGACCAGGAGAAGCTCGGCATTGCTATTCAGAAGCTCGCCGCCGAGGACCCGACCTTCACCGTCGAGCTTGACGAGGAAACCGGCCAGACTGTCATCGGCGGCATGGGCGAGCTCCACCTCGATGTCCTCGTTGACCGCATGAAGCGCGAGTTCAAGGTCGAGGCCAACATCGGTAATCCGCAGGTTGCTTACCGCGAGACCATCCGCAAGGCCGTCACCTCCCTCGAGTTCACCCACAAGAAGCAGACCGGTGGTTCCGGTCAGTTCGCAAAGGTCATCGTCTCCATCGAGCCGTACAATCCGGATCCGGAGACCCTGGAAGAGGGCGAGTCCGCAACCTACAAGTTCGTCAACGCCGTCACCGGTGGCCGCGTTCCGAAGGAGTACATCCCGTCCGTCGACGCTGGTATCCAGGATGCTATGCAGTACGGCTACCTCGCAGGCTTCCCGCTGGTCAACATCCAGGCCACCCTGGAAGACGGCGCTTACCACGACGTCGACTCCTCGGAGATGGCGTTCAAGATCGCCGGCTCCCAGGTTCTCAAGGAGGCCGTTGCCAAGGCAAAGCCGGTCCTGCTCGAGCCGCTCATGGCTGTCGAGGTTGTGACCCCGGAGGAGTACATGGGTACCGTCAACGGTGACATCAGCTCCCGTCGTGGACAGGTCTTCGGCATGGAGGACCGTTCCGGCGCCAAGGTCGTCAAGGCCAAGGTCCCGCTGTCCGAGATGTTCGGCTACATCGGCGACCTGCGTTCGGCGACCGCCGGCCGTGCAAACTTCACGATGGTGTTCGATTCCTACGCTGAGGTTCCGTCCTCCGTGGCAACCGCCATCATCGAAGAGCGCACCGGCGCCAAGAACTAAGAGCGCACCCCGCCACCTAACCCCGGTCGCACCCTTGCGGCCCGGATTCGTGCCAGTCGAACTCGGGCCCGTGCGCCAGGGGGTGGCCACTGGTGGGGTAGCGGTTCGCTGAATATATTGCCTGCTCACAGGCGGTATGTTGAGCCGGCCGTTACCCTCCCAGGATCCAGCAAAAGATTCTTGTCGAGGGTCAACGTCCGCATTACATGCGCGGGGTTACCTCCTATTTTGGCAGTTTGAAAAAACTGCGGCATAAATCTAGGATCGTGTAACTGGCACGTAAAGAAAGCGTCATTTGCGCTTACGGCCTTCTCCCCGGAGAAGTACGAAGTGCCAATGGCAATACAAACCACGTGGCTGCGAAGTTCGCAGCCGCCATAGAGTCCAGGAGGACATACAGTGGCAAAGGAGAAGTTCGAGCGTACGAAGCCGCATGTTAACATCGGCACCATCGGACACGTCGACCACGGCAAGACCACCACCACCGCAGCGATCACCAAGGTTCTGGCTGACCAGTACCCGGAGGAGAACACCGCTTTCGCCTTCGACATGATCGACAAGGCTCCGGAGGAGAAGGAGCGCGGTATTACCATCAACATCTCCCACGTTGAGTACTCCACCCCGAAGCGTCACTACGCACACGTTGACGCCCCGGGCCACGCCGACTACATCAAGAACATGATTACCGGTGCTGCTCAGATGGACGGCGCTATCCTGGTTGTTGCTGCAACCGATGGCCCGATGCCGCAGACCCGTGAGCACGTGCTGCTCGCTCGCCAGGTGGGCGTTCCGTACATCCTCGTTGCTCTGAACAAGTGCGACATGGTTGACGATGAGGAAATCATCGAGCTCGTCGAGATGGAAATCCGCGAGCTGCTCGCTGAGCAGGACTACGACGAGGAAGCTCCGATCGTTCACATCTCCGCTCTCAAGGCTCTCGAGGGCGACGAGAAGTGGGTTCAGTCCGTCGTTGACCTGATGCAGGCTTGCGATGACTCCATCCCGGATCCGGAGCGCGAGCTGGATAAGCCGTTCCTGATGCCGATCGAGGACATCTTCACCATTACCGGCCGCGGCACCGTCGTTACCGGCCGTGTCGAGCGTGGCTCCCTCAACGTTAACGAGGACGTTGAGATCATCGGTATCACCGAGAAGTCCATCAACACCACCGTTACCGGTATCGAGATGTTCCGCAAGATGATGGACTACACCGAGGCTGGCGACAACTGTGGTCTGCTTCTGCGTGGTACCAAGCGCGAAGAGGTCGAGCGCGGCCAGGTCGTTATCAAGCCGGGCGCTTACACCCCGCACACCAAGTTCGAGGGTTCCGTCTACGTCCTGAAGAAGGAAGAGGGCGGCCGCCACACCCCGTTCATGGACAACTACCGTCCGCAGTTCTACTTCCGCACCACCGACGTCACCGGCGTCATCAAGCTGCCGGAAGGCACCGAGATGGTTATGCCGGGCGACAACGTTGAGATCTCCGTTGAGCTGATCCAGCCGGTCGCTATGGACGAGGGCCTGCGCTTCGCTATCCGCGAGGGCTCCCGCACCGTCGGCGCTGGCCGCGTTACCAAGATCCTGGGCTAATCCCCAGTTTCTAACGCAGCTGCGTAGAGCTTGTCGATGCCGCCTCACCCTACGGTGAGGCGGCATTTGGCATTTGAGCAGACGCCTTAAGCGCAGTGAGGCCCGCCAGCATATCGCTGGCGGGCCTTACTGCACGCGTGGGGGAGTGTCTACTTCTCCCAGCCGATGTCTTCCTTCGGGATGACGGCGAAGCCGGCGGGACCGAAGTTGGCGAGTCCCTTCTTCACGCCGGTCATTGCAGGACCATTGGCCCATGGCATGAGGCCGTAGGTCTTAAACGCCTCGACCTCGAGCTCATTGGCCTTAGCAATTTGATCGTCGCCGTTGTCGATCTTCTGGAGCTCGCGGATCTTTTCGTCCAGTTCCTTGGTGCCGGTGCCGGACTTGTTGAGGTCCGAGTCGGAGAGCCAGGTCTGGCCGAAGTACGCGACGCCGTACGGGTCGGACGAGGCGATGCCGGACAGGAAGATGTCAAAGTCACGCTCCTCGGCGATCTTAGAGAAGTCAGAGGACGGGCGCTCTTGCACTGTGACCTCGACACCTACGTCCTTGAGCATCTTCTGGATCGCCGCGGCGGTGGACTTAGAGACCTCGTCGTCTCCGACAAGGACGTAACGCAAAGTGAGCTTCTCACCGTCCTTGGCGTAGTAGCCGTCGTCACCCATCGCGTAACCTGCTTCTTCCAGCAGCTTCTTCGAGGACTCGGGGTCGTAGGTGACGGCCTCGGAGAGGTTGTCCTTGTAGCCGTCCTGCGTCGGGTACAGCGTGAGCGAGCCCGGTAGGTCCTCGGTGTAGCCCAGGCCGTTGTAGCGGATGGCGGCGAGCTGGGAGCGGTCAATCGCGTTGAAGATGGCGTGGCGGACGTTGATGTCTCCGAGATGCGGCGCCTGCGAGTTGAGCGTAAACAGGATGTTGGCAATGCGCATGGATGCGCGGATGTCGATGGCATCGCCCATCTCTGCGGCCACGGTCAGGTTGTTCTTCGATGCGACACCGGCGGCATCGATTTCGCCTGCCTTAAACGCATTGATAGTGGCCTGTGACTCGAGCTGACGGTAAGTGACCTTAGAAAGCTTGGGGGCGTCGCCCCACCACTTCTCGTTTGGCACGAACGTGAC
Source organism: Corynebacterium phoceense (assembly GCF_900092335.1). GTDB lineage: Bacteria > Actinomycetota > Actinomycetes > Mycobacteriales > Mycobacteriaceae > Corynebacterium > Corynebacterium phoceense. Next base: position 92,136 of record NZ_LT596207.1, on the reverse strand, counting down.
GTTGCCCGCGTTGAAGTCGATGGAATCCACCTTGAACGGGCCGGCGCCGTACTCTGGGTGGAGTTCGTTCAAGTAGGTCTCGTTGTAGAGCTGTGCAGTGTTGACCTTCGGGTGCAGGACCTGGTTGAACAGGCCCATCCACCAAGGGTAAGCATTTTGGAAGGTGACCTTGACCTGCTTGTCAGAGTCGCCGCGCTCGACGGATTCGATAAGTTCGTAGCCGTCGGTCGAGTTTGGCGAGATCTCCTTGTCCTCGCCGTTGTTCATTTTCCACGTGTTTTCGAACGCCTTCCAATCGATGGGCGTGCCGTCGTTGAAGGTGGCCTTGTCCACGATGTCGTACGTGACGACGGTCTTTCCGTCCTTGGTCTCGGCGCTGGCATTCGTAATGTAGTCCGGGTTAGGGGTGTATTCGCCCTTGCCGTCGTAGAGGGCTAGCTGTGGGTTGTACCAACCCCAGATGGTGGACGTATCGGTTGTCATGTTGGCATGGAACGCATTCATCTGCTCGGTGAGCTCGCCGATGGGTAGGGTGAGCTCACCGCCGTCTTTGAGCTCGTCGCGTTCCTTCGGGTTGTAGTCGCCCGCAGGATCGACCTCAATGTTGAGGCCGCCGACAGCCTCACCGCCATCCTGTCCTTCTGCCGACTCGGACTGGCCGCTGCTGCAGGCGGCAAGAGTGAGGGCGAGAGTAGTGAGGGATGCGACGCCGGCGAGGCGGATACGATGGACCTTCTTCATGTTGTTCAAGACTCCTTGTGAGGTGCGTGCGCCCACAAGGATTCGTCACGAGGAGAGATGCTTGGGGCGCACCGACGGCCGTGAGGGGCGCCGAGCAAGCGCCTCCGTGACCGCCGTAGAGATGGTGAGATCAGGTATGAAGTTGTACGACCACACAGTTCTAAACGAGATGTGACTCACAATAGTTGTGGTTGTGTTAACTATAGCGATTCCTGGCGGGATTCGGCGCGCGTTTCAGGGAATCATGCGCAACCTATTTAAATAGGGTGACAGAATCATACGGTAGGCGCGCTGTAAGGTCTAGAATTTTGTTCATCTCCCCTAGCAGAGTTACTTCGAAAAGCCTCGCCAAAAGTGGGGGTGCGCCACAATAGTGGCCCGCCGGTGCGATAGTCAAGACCGGCGCGTACGTGCCTGTGGAGAACTTTGTCGGTTGCACACTATAGTTGGCGATTTCGGGCAGTTTTCCACAGATTGAGTTTTCACCCTAGCGGGCCTTGACATGCGTTGTTTAGCGTCGAAGCCATGAACTCTTTCGTCTCTCGGCTCAAGGAAGAAAACGTCGACTCCTTGCGCGAACTTACAGGCTGGCGCCGCACCGACTACTGGGACGCTGGCCTATCGACCGCCGACGCCGACTTCTACATGCCTCTCGTGCGCACCTTTTGGGAAGCCTCCCATCCACGCATCGGCGAAGCCCGGTACGCGGTCTCGAACGCGTCCTTACCATTGGACTCCCATCCACGCATCGGCGAAGCCCGCGACGCTGCCCGCCGCCTCGGCCACGGCATCCGGGTCCTGGCCAAAATCGACCGGCTTTCCAAGAAAGGCGACAACCCCAACGACCTCCGCGTGTTGTTGTGCGGCACCCGCGAACAAGACCTAGACAAGGTCGCAGCGCAGCACACCACCCCACCCGAAACCAAAGACGAGGCCACCGTCGGCGTCTCCCAGGACGGGCGCAACCGACTGGTCATCCGCTCCACCGAAGCGTGGCTTATGGACTACATCCACGGGCTGCCCGGCGTGGAACCCGGCAACTACGATGGCCTCTACGAGGGCTTGAAGAAGCATGTAGAAAACCGCACGCAGCTCACCGCGCCGCGGCGGATGATCCACATCCTCGTCAACCTCCACGACTTGGAGATGATTCTGCGCGGCGACGGCGAGGACATCCTCGTGCGCGCCACAGACGGCACGTGGCGCACCGGCGCAGAACTTATGGAAGAACTCCTCGCCGGGGTGGGACTAGCGACGATTGTCAACGCGCGCAACGAGCCGATGAAGCAATACCGCCTCAAACGCTACTTCACCCAAGCCCAACGCGACATGATAGCGGCGGTCCAGCACACGTGTATGGACCCGGACTGTAAGATTCCGTTCTCGATGTGCCAGGCCGACCACCTCAAAGCCTGGGCGAAAGGCGGGGAGACCAACCTGGACAACATCCTCATGCTGTGCGAATACCACAACATGAAAAAGAGAGACGGCGACGTCTACTACAAAGGCAACGACGGCAGGATCTACAAACGCCGCGAATTCGGACCCGACGTGCCGTGTAACTAGCGCCAAGACGCGAAAGACCCGCTCCCTACGAGGGGAAGCGGGCTACTCGGCGTGCCGTGACGGCGTGGTGATTAGGAAACTACTTCTCCCAGCCGATGTCTTCCTTCGGGATGACTGCAAAGCCAAGGGCGCCGATGTTGGCAAGTCCCTTCTTCACACCCTGCATGTCAGCACCGTTGGCGTAGGGCATGAGACCAAAGTGGCCGAAGGCTTCCTTCTCCAGCTCATTGGCGCGCTTGGTCTGCTCTTCGGCGGTCGGCAGCTTCTGCAGCTCTTCGATCTTCTTGTCCAGCTCGGCCGAACCCGTGCCAGACTTGTTGAGCTCGGAGTCAGAGGCGTAGGTCTGGTTGAAGTATGCGGGACCGAAAGGATCCGAGGAACGGAAACCGCTTGCGATGATGTCGAAGTCCTTCTCACTCATAATCTTGGAGAAGTCAGAGGAAGGACGCTCTTCGACCTGCATGTCGACGCCCACGTCACGCAGCATCTTCTGAAGGGCTGCGGCGGTGGACTTGACCATCTCGGAGTCGCCGGTCGAGACGTAGCGGATGGACAACGGCTGGCCGTCCTTCTCCATGATGCCCTCGGAGTTAGCGGTGTAGCCAGCTTCCTCGAAGAGCGACTTAGCCTTGTCCTTGTCGAAGCTGACGACCTCGCTGAAGTTGTCCTGGTACCCCTCCTGGGTGCCGAACATCACCAGGGAACCCGGCAGCTCTTCGGTGTAGCCCAGACCGTTAAAGCGCACAGCGGCAAGCTGCGTGCGGTCAATACCGGTCATAATGCCCTCGCGGACCTTCTCGTCCTTGAGAGCCGGAGCTTCCGAGTTGAGCGTGAGGAGGTAGTTAGCCGGAAGCATCGCGGCACGAATATCGATGGCATCGCCCATGCCCTTGGCAATGGTCATGTTGTTCTTGGTGCCGACAGAAGCGGCGTCGATCTCACCGGCCTGGAAGGCGTTGATGGTCGCTTGAGACTCCATCTGACGGTAGGTGACCTTCTCCAGCTTGGGGGCATCACCCCACCACTTCTCGTTCGGGACGAAGGTGACGGTGCCACCGTTGAAGTCAGCGTTTTCGACCTTGAACGGACCCGCGCCGTATTCAGGGTGAAGCTTGTTGAGGTACGCCTCGTTGTACAGCTCAGTGGTGTTGATAGCTGGGTGCAGGAGCTGGTTGAAGAGGCCCTGCCACCATGGGTAGACGCCGTCGAAGGTGACAACGGCTTCCTTGTCGTTGGCGCCAGCTTCGACCGACGTGATGCGCTCGTAGCCGTCAGTCGAGTTGACCTGGTTGCCCTCCTGCTCACCGTTGTTCATCTTCCAGGTGTTTTCGAAGGCCTTCCAGTCGATGGGGGTGTCATCGTTGTACTTTGCCTCATCGCGGATGGTGAACGTGACGACGGTGTTGCCGTCCTTTTCTTCGTCCTTGACCTCGGAGATGTAGTCCGGGTTTGCGGTGTAGTTGCCCTCGCCGTCGAAGAGTGCGATTTGCGGGTTGTACCAGCTCCATACGGAACGCGTATCCGAGGTCATGTTGGCGTGGAACACGTTTTGCTGCTCGGTGATTTCGCCGATCGGTAGCGTGAGCGTACCGCCGTCCTTGAGCTCGTTGCGCGACTTCTCGTTGTAGTCGCCGGACGGCTTGACTTCGACCTGAGCCTCGCCGGAGCCAGACGCAGAGTCGGAGGAGCCACCGCAGGCAGAAAGCGCAAGGGCAAGGGTGGCCATGGTCGCGACGCTGGCAATGCGAAGACGCGACGGACGTAACGAAGACATAAGAGTTCTCCTTTATGGATGAGACAAAGTGGGGCTATGCAGTTATAAGCGTGGAAAGTTTGTGTCCGACCTGCACGGTGGCAGGCCGGAGTCGTGCTACTTCTTGGCGAGCGCAGCGCGTTCGGCCTGACGTGCACGCGCGACTGCAGGATCCGGGATCGGAATGGCCGCCAGTAGCTTGCGCGTGTACTCATGCTGCGGGTGGTCAAAGATCTCGTCGGTGTCGCCGTGCTCGACGAACTGGCCCTTGTACATCACCGCAACGCGATCGGAGAGGTGGCGGACCACCGAGAGATCGTGGGCGACGAAGAGGTAGGACAGGCCCAGCTTGCGCTTGAGCTCTTCGAGCAGGTTGATCACGCCGGCCTGGATGGACACGTCGAGTGCGGAGACCGGCTCGTCGAGGACGATGACGGACGGGTTCGTCGCGAGTGCACGGGCCAGGCCGATGCGCTGGCGCTGGCCGCCGGAGAAGTGCCCCGGGAAGCGGTCGAGCTGCGAGGCATCGAGGCCCACGAGCTTCATGAGCTCCGCGACGCGGGCGTCGACGTCGCCCGCGTAGCCCAGCGACTCGAGGGGCTCGGCGATGACCTCGCGAACCGTGAGGCGCGGATTAAGCGAGCTCATCGGGTCCTGGAAGACGATCTGCATGTCCTTGCGGGCCTCACGGCGCTCGGCGCGCGACATGGAGTTCGCGTCCTTGCCGTTGAGGATGACCACGCCGTCCTTCGGGTCGAGGTCCATGATCTCGAGCAGGGTCGTGGTCTTGCCGCAGCCGGATTCGCCGACGATGGCCATGCACTCGCCTTCGCGGATATCGAAGGTAAGCCCATCGACGGCCTTGACGGTGCCCACGCGCCGCTTGACGAGCGCGCCCTTCATGAGCGGGAATTCCTTGCGCAGGTCCTTGACCTCGAGTGTGGTCTTGCGGTCTTCGCGCGGGATGCCCTCGAACGAGTCGGGGGAAAGCGGCGGGACCTTGAACATGCGCTCGCCGTTAATCATGCCGTCGTGGATTTCGGCGCTGCGGACGCAGGCCGTGGGGTGCGCGGGGGCATCGGCAAGCGGGGTCAGCGGGGCTCGCCCTTGAGGCAGGCGTCGATGGCCACGGGGCAGCGCTGCGCGAATTGGCAGCGGTCGTGGAGGTCGACGAGGATGGGCGGGTTGCCCTCGATGGGCGTGAGCGGCTCGTTGGAGCTCACGTCCGGGCGCGGCGTGGAGCCGAGCAGACCCACCGTGTACGGCATGCGCGGGTGGTTGAAGATGGTGTCTACATCGCCGCGCTCGACGGGGCGGCCGGCGTACATGACCATGACGTCGTCCGCGGTCTCCGCGACGACGCCCATGTCGTGGGTAATCATGATGGTCGCTGCACCGGTCTCGCGCTGGGCGACCTTGATGACGTCGAGGATCTGAGCCTGGATGGTCACGTCGAGCGCCGTGGTGGGCTCGTCCGCGATGAGCACACGCGGGTTATTCGCAATCGCGATGGCAATGACCACGCGCTGGCGCATACCGCCGGAGAACTCGTGCGGGAAGGACTTGAGACGCAGCTTGGGGTCCGGGATGCCCACGAGCTCGAGGAGTGCCTCGGCCTGCTTGAGCGCGTTGGACTTGGAGACGTTCTGGTGCGCCTGGATGGCCTCGACGATCTGCGTGCCGATGTCGAAGACCGGCGTGAGCGCGGAGAGCGGATCCTGGAAGATCATGCCGATGCCCTGGCCGCGGATCTCGGACATTTGCTTGTCCGTGAGTCCCAGCAGCTCGCGACCGTCGAACTTTACGGAGCCGGTGATCTTCGCGTAGTCCGGCAGCAGGCCCATGATGGACATGGAGGTCACGGACTTACCGGAGCCGGACTCGCCCACGATGCCGAGCGTGCGGCCGGGGTAGAGGTCGAAGTCGACGCCGCGGACGGCGGAGACGGAGCCTGCCTCGGACGGGAAGGAGACGTGGAGGTCCTTGACGGAGAGGACGGGTTGTTCGTTGGGGTGTGTCATGCCTTGCCACCAGACTTGGAGTTCGGGTCGAGAGCGTCGCGCAGACCGTCGCCGATAAAGGCCATGGAGACGGTGAGCAGCGTCAGGGTGATTGCAGGAACGTAGAACTGCCACGGGGCAGACTGCACGCTGGCGGTGCCGCCTTGGAGCAACGTACCGAGGGAGACATCGGGAAGCTTGACGCCCAAGCCCAGGAAGGACAGGGCGGTCTCGGAGCCGACGGTGCCGACGACGCCGAAGACGAACTGGATGATAAGCAGCGAGCCGATGTTGGGAATGACGTGGCGGATGACCGTCTTGAAACGGGAAACGCCCATGTAGTCCGCGGCGCGGACGTAATCCTGTTCACGCACCGTGAGCGCCAGCGACCAGATGACGCGGGCCTGATACATCCAACCGAACGCGATGAGCACGACGATGAGCAGGCGCCAGTCGCCGCCCGAGTCGGAGACCACGAGGGCGATGAGGAGGAAGGTCGGGATGGACAGGAGGAAGTGGATGACGGCGAGGACGGCCTTTTCCACCTTGCCGCCCCACAGTGCTGCACCGGCGCCCACGAGCGCGGAGATGACGAGCGTGAAGAGCGAGACGAGGATGGCGATGGTAAGCGAGCGGCCGAGGCCGTGGACCACCTGCGCGTAGAGGTCGTTGCCGGCGTCCGTCGTGCCGAGCCAGTGCTCGGGGCTCGGCGGCGTGGACAAGTTGAGGAAGTCCGGGTCACGGTAGTCCCACTGGGCGAAGAACCCGCCGAAGACGGCTACGAGAATGAGGAAGACGAGGATAGCCAGGCCCACGACCGCCATCTTGTTGCGGAAGTAGCGGCGGACGTAGAGCTTCCAGCGGGCGGTGCCCTTGGCGACGCCGTCAGCGCCCGGCTCGGACTTGAGCTCCGCGATGAGCGTGGACTGCGCCTCGGCTGTGTTGAGTCGCTGGCCGGCGTGGAGCTCGGACTGCGCAGAGAGCTCGCTCATGGGCTCGTGTTCGGGCGTGTGGGGGTTGAGGTTGGGGTTGTTCCCCTTCGGAGTATTCGCAGACATTTAGCTCACCCGGACTCGTGGATCGAGGGCGACAACAACGAGGTCAGCGAGGACCGCGGAGACGGCCGTCATGGCAGCGCCGAACGCGGCCACACCAACGGCACCGTTGATGTCGTTCTTAGAGATGGTTTCGAGGAAGTACTGGCCCATGCCGTTCCAGCCGAAGATGCGCTCCGTCATGACCGCGCCGGTGAAGATACCAGGGACGGAGAACGCGACGGAGGTCGCGACCGGAATGATGGAGGTGCGCAGGGCGTGCTTGCGGATGGCCTGCTGGCGCGTGAGGCCCTTCGCGCGGGCGGTGCGCACGTAGTCCGCGTTTAAGTTATCGAGCAGGAGCGTGCGCTGCGTCATGTGGTAGCCCGCGTAACTGATGAAGACAAGCGAGATGGTAGGCAGGATGAGGTGCTGCAGGGCGTCGAGCAGCTTGTTAGCAAAGCCCTCCACGCCGAGGGAGCTGGCGCCCACAACGTAGAAGATGCGGGAACCGGTGGCCTCATTGATCCACAAGGCGATGGCGACGACCACGATGGACGCGACGACGACGTGCGTGTTCATCGCGACGATGGAAATGCCTTGCCATACGCGGTCGCCCCACTTGTATTGGTGCGAAGCGGTATAGACGCCCACGGCCACGCCGATGACGATGGAGAGGATGGTGGACAGCAGGAGCAGCTGGGCCGAGACCCAGATGCGGTAGCTGATCTGGTCGTTGACGAAGTCGCCCACGGGGGAGCGCCCCCAGTCCCAGTGCAGGAGGATGTTGGTGAGCCACGTCCACCAACGCTCAAGGAGAGGCGTTTCGGGGCTCAAGTTGTAGGGCTCGAGCATCGCGTTGATCTGATCGTTGGACAGAGGCGGACGGCGTCCGATGTAATTCGAGCGTGGGTCGAGGAACGTCGCCGCCAAGAAGTAGGCGATGTTCGTCGCCAGGAAGATCATGAGCAGCCAGCCCAGGGTCTTCCTAATGAGGTATTTGAACATGGTGTCTCCGAGAAGATCCGGCTGCATGTCCGGCCGGATTGAGAGTAATGGTCGCAACCGCGTCTTCCTTGGGGAGGGAAAACGCGCTTGGGAATAATTTATCGCCCTGTTAGTTGTGGCACAAAAGGGGTGATGGGGTGACGGTAATCCCCAATAGTCCGACAGATTTATGCGAGAGAATATAACGCTGTGACCTGCGGTTTCCACTCCTTCGTCGGGTGAATATTAATAATATGATCCAGATTGCAATTCATGCGGGGGTGGAAATCGGGCCTAATGTGCATAAAACTGCTGTCGTTTCATACATTTTTGGAGCTAATTATTCGTGTCCGCCTGGCCGCATGCGGGGCAGCCGTGGAGCTGGGGTGAGAGTGTGACGCGTCGCGTGGGGCTAGTGTGGGCCCGGAAAACACGGCCCGGAAAACACGAGGGGCGGCCGTGCGCGGCGGGTTACTCGGTGAGGCCGAGGTTTTCTCCGGTGCCGATTTCGATGTGGAGGCCCGGCACGGACCTCGATGAGGTTCTTTGTGTAGGCCTCCTTCGGATGATCGAAGAGATCGTCCACGCGGCCGTGCTCGACAAGGCGGCCTTTCTCCATCACGACCACATCGTCTGCCGTTTGGCGCACTACAGACCCGTGCGACGAATAGAGTGGGACACTATGCAGGACCCCACCCGTATCGCCCCCACCCTCGAAGCACTGCGCCGTGCGTGGGAAGGCGAGCCTGATCTCAGCCTCCCCACGCTCTTCGCGATGCTCGCCAACGAGGGGCTTGGATGGGGCGCCTCGGACGCGGATCTCGTCGCCGCTCTTGAGACTCGCGCCGCGGTGCGCCCCGGCTTCCTACCCGCGGAGGGTACGTATCTCATCCGTTGCGACCGCGCGCTCGTTACCGTCGACGGCCGCACCGCTATCGTCCGGGGCCAGTCCCAACCGGTGGTCTGGGAGTATTCCCGCGCCCGTCCCACCGGTCCCGGCCGGCCCCTCGTGCTTGCCGATGCCGCCGGCACCGAGCACCGCCTCGGGGTCGTCGAATCCATCTCCCGCGTGGACCCCGCAGCACTCGCGCGCGCCGGGCGCCCGCTGGCAGGCCTCAAGCGCCGCAGCCTGGGCGAGCGTGTCTATGTCCTGCGCACCGCCGAACCCGAGTCGACGATTCTGCTTGACCACGGCCTTCATGTCTTCACGCCCGCCCGCCGGACGCTCGCCCGCGAGGATCTCTCCTGGCAGCGGATCGTCACCGGTGCCGTGGGCGAGACGCTCACGGTCGAGCTGCCCGGGGCTCGCATGCGCGACTTCGGCACGGTGACGCAGATTCTCATCGCCGCGGCAGAAGTCGGCTAGAGCCACGGCAGGAAAGCAATGTCTCAATAGCAATGACCGCAGGTCGCCGATTCGTGTGGAGAATCGGCGACCTGCGGATAGTGCCAACGGGACATGGCCTTCGTCCCCGCCGGGCGTTTAGGCCGTGATGCGTGAGTAGTGGAGCTTATAGACCGTCTCCAGCTCGGAGTCGGGGAAGGCTGCTCGAAAGTCGCGCTCGGTTTGCTCGGCGAGGGCGACGAGATCCGCGAAGGGAGTCTCGGGCTTGGCCTGGATGGCAAAGGTCGCTTGCTGGTGGCCGCGGTCCCAGGCGACGCGGCGCTCGACCTTTTCCACACCCTCAGCGTTTTCCATGGAGGAGGCGATGCCGCCGATGATGGGGTTCATCTGCAGCGCGATGGAGCCGTCGTCATTGGAGGCCTCCGAGGACACCTTGTTGATGCGGTGCACCTTGAACGTTGCGACGATGATCCAGAAAGCGAGAATGGTGCAGAGGATGGCCGCCGCGCCGAGGGCCCACGGCCACCACGCGTGGGTGGGAAGTGCGGCCCAGATGCCGTGGTCGACCCAGCGGGTGAGCTCGACAATGGGCCCGACGTCGAAGTGCAGCAGGATGGGCCACACGCCCAGCGCGATGAGGAGCAGGCCAAGGATGATGAAGAGCGTGCGCAGAATTCCGGCGAGGCGTTTAGACATTGGTGTCGACCTCCTCGATGCGCTCGACGGTGACGGAAAGCGGCGCGGGGTGGGCGAGCGACGCGAGTTCCTCGTTGACGACTTCACGCACGCGGGTCGCGAGGTTCTCGTCCTCGATGTCGCCGTTGATGATGAGGTGGATGCCCTTCTTTCCGGCGGTCGTGCGCGCGGCACCCACGCCAGGAACCTTGCGCGCAGTTGCGGAGCACCGGCGGGCGATGTCGACCTGGCGCGTCCAACCGGAGACCGTGTCGCTCGCGAGTTCCACGTGGGTGTGACGGCGCGGACGGAGCGCAGCGTAGAGCACGAGCAGGCCGACTACGATGCCGGCGGCGCCGCCCCACAGCATCCAAGGCGCGATGGCTGCGGAGCCCTGGGCGTCGGCGCTCATGACGTCGATGAAGGGCTGCGTCCACGAGTCGATGGTGGCGTGCGTCGACACGCGCCACGCCTCACGGCCGAAGACCGCGGCGAGAGCGAGGAGCGCCACGCTGAGCAGCAGCGCCCACCAACGCACGATGGGCTCGCCCTTGGGTTCTTGGCCGCGGGATGTGACGGCGGCGTCGGTGCTCATGGCTGCTCCTTTCCGAACAGTGGGATGATCTCGATGGCGCGCAGCGGCTCGGGGTCTGGGGCCTGGACATGACGGTGGCGCGCGAAGGACTCAATCGTCAGCGGACGCAGCGGCTGCGGCGTGGGTGCGCTGGGCGACCATGGAGTGACGGGTGCCGGGGCAGCGACGCGGGCGAGCGGCTGCTCGGGCGGAATCTCGGGAGAACGCAGCGGCAGCGGTGCCGGGG
>NZ_LT596207.1:33772-81075 GCF_900092335.1 Corynebacterium phoceense | reverse complement strand
GGTGGAGACCGCGCGGAGCGGCGCAGACGCGGCGGAGTGCGCGGCGACCTCGACCGGGAGCGGCACGAAGTCCGGTGTCGCTTCGGGCGAGCGCACGGCAGGTGCTGTGGGAGTGTCCGGCGAGACGATATGCACCGTGTTCGTCGTGGTGGTCGGGCGCAGTGGACGCGGCTCGGGTATCGCGGGCGAGGCGATGCGCGAAGGTGCGGCCTCGGGATGCCACGGTTGCTTCGTCACGTGCGCGGCGACGTTTTCTGCGGTGACGCGCTCGCCCGGGATGGTGTGCCCGACGATGACGTTGACGCGAGTGGGCTGGAAGCCACTCATGGCGACGACTTCCTCTGCGATGGCGGAGCGTACGCGCGCGGCAATGTCGGTGACAGGCGAGGGCCATACGGTGGCGATGGCGACGTCGATGGCCACGGTCCACGTGTCCGGGTCCATCTGGATGGCCATGCGCGGAAAGTTCTGTCCGCCGATCTTCTTCCACGTGCCCGAGACCTTGGCGGTGCCGGGAACGCGCGCGATAGCGGCCGACACGATATATTCCATCGTGCGCAGGCCGAGCCGGTTGGAGCCGTGATGGTGGGCCGTGTCCATGATGGCGGGTGCCGAGACGGCGTCATCAGCATTGATGCCTCCGGGAGCAGCGGCGGCCGCCGCGTTGAGTCCCGGTGTGATGGTCTCCGGCGTGACATTCGTCCACGCGCCGGGGGAGGGCGAGGCATGCGTCATTATCCGCGACCCTTGCCAATCATCTGGTTCCACAGATCCAGCACGTTGAGCTTGCCATCGAAGTGGGCGCCGGCGAGCCCGCCCACGACGGCCAGCACGACGGAGAGGAGCAGAAGCTGCCACCCGCCGAAGTAGGCCAGGAACGCGAGCGCGATGCCTGCCACGATGCCCAGCGTGGTGTAGTTCTTCATCGGAGGCCTTTCTTTACTGTGTTTTCTATCGTGTCGTGTGCTTATCGGGCGCGGCAACGTCGGCGATGACGACGTCGAGGCGCGTGAGTTCCGGAACGGCGCGGCGAGCCGCAGCCTGGACGGCGGGGCCAAGCTCCGTGAGCGGTGGGCCGTCGAAGGCGGCGACCACGTGCGTCTCGATCTGTGTGTCGTCCTTCGGACTCAGGAACCGCAGGCCCGGAATACGCTCGCCCGGAAAGAGCAGCGCCACCTCTCCGTAGCGCCCCGGCGCCAAATCTGCGACGCCGGGCACCGCGCGCAGCGCGGTGACCAGGTCGCGTGCCTGCTCGAGGGATAAAAGGAAGCGTTCCGCCATGCGGGCTTAGGCTTGGGGCTCGACGGCGGTGGAGGGGGCATCGGCAGGCTCGGCCTCCTTGGGCAGGCGCACGTCGTGGACGGTGACGTCCACGCGATTGACCTCCAGGCCCGTCATGCGCTCGATGGCGGTCATGATATTGCGACGGATGGCCTCCGCGAGCTCGTGGATGGCGACGCCGTACTCCGCGATGATGGCGACGGCGACGGTGGCCGCGCCGTTCGCGACCTCGACGTCGACGCCCTGGCGGACGTCCTCAGTGCCGCCGAAGGACTCGCGAATGGAGCCCATCATGCGGGCGCCGCCGCCACCGAGGGCTGCCACGCCGGAGACCTCGCGGGCGGCAATACCGGCGATCTTGGAGACGACCGTGGTCTCGATGGTCGTGGTGCCGAACTCGGTCTCGAGATTCTTATTGACGTGCTGCTCGGTGGTGGCGGGCTCGGTGCTCTGCGTGGCTTCCGGCGTGGTGTTCTCGGCCATGGTGTGGTGCCCTTTCTTAACGTGCGAATGCTTTATATATAAGGATAGGCCCGGGGCCGCCGGGCGCGTGGTATCTACCGTAGTGCGAAACGCGCTTTCCGTGGGGGCGGTCGCGCGACGTTGCCGCAGGTTGATGCTTAAACGTGATTTTCGGCACTTTGCTGGCAGAGGTTTGTCTTATGTGGCGCGACGTGCTTAAATACAGGGGTTGCTTTAACAGGGCAATGCAAGCCAGGCGCGAGCGAGCTCGCGCGTTAGGTTGGGCATTGACGCTGGTAGGGCGAACATGACGCCTTTGCAGTTGTAGCGGGATTTCCTTCGGAATCAACGGCAACGAGAAGGTCTGTTTATCGGGTAAGGCCCGCGACTTAAGTAGTGGCACACCCCGAGAGGCAGAACCAGAGAAGGGGCATGGCAAATAAACAGCGGCAGTATACGAATGGATTTAAGCGTTTCACGCCCCAATCCCTTCCTATGTGATTGACATTCGGGTCTTGTACCCCGTCATAAGCACTGCGACTGGTTATTGAGCCGGCTCGCATCTTGTGGTCATCATGGATTTAAATCAACCACTGGCGTTGAGCCTGGACCTTGTCTGGACAACGTTATAGAGAAATCGAGAAGCAATTTCCCACCGCTTCACGCCCCGGATACGCCGGGAATGTGAATGTGGGGAAGCGAGGAAGAGGATAAGCGTGGCGGGACAAAAAATCCGCATTCGGCTGAAGGCCTACGACCACGAGGCAATTGACGCTTCTGCAAAGAAGATTGTCGAGACCGTCACCCGTACGGGTGCTCGTGTTGTCGGCCCGGTGCCGCTCCCCACCGAAAAGAACGTATACGCCGTTATTCGTTCTCCGCACAAGTACAAGGACTCTCGCGAGCACTTCGAGATGCGCACTCACAAGCGCCTCATCGACATTCTCGACCCGACTCCGAAGACCGTTGATGCCCTTATGCGCATCGACCTTCCGGCAAGCGTCGACGTCAACATTCAGTAGCGTTCGACTAGAGAACTAATTGGTGGAGAACTAACAATGAGTGAAAACGAGATCAAGGGCATTCTGGGCACGAAGCTCGGCATGACCCAGGTCTTCGACGAGGACAACCGCGTTGTGCCGGTCACCGTCGTCGAGGCTGGGCCGTGCGTCGTTACCCAGATTCGTACCGTTGAAACCGATGGCTACAACGCCATCCAGATCGCCTTTGGCGAAATCGCCCCGCGCAAGGTCAACAAGCCGGGCACGGGCCACTTCAAGAAGGCTGGCGTGACCCCGCGCCGCCACGTCGCCGAGATCCGCATGGACGACACCTCTGCATACGAGGTCGGCCAGGAAGTTAAGGCTGACATCTTCGAGGGCATCACCTTCGTCGACGTCACCGGCACGACCAAGGGTCACGGCTACGCCGGCGCCATGAAGCGCCACGGCTTTGCCGGCCAGGGCGCTGCCCACGGTAACCAGGCTGCTCACCGTCGCGTTGGCGGTATCGGCGCCTGCGCTACCCCGGCACGTGTCTTCAAGGGCACCCGCATGGCAGGCCGCATGGGCCGTGACCGCGTCACGACCCAGAACCTGAAGATTCAGAAGATCGATGCCGAGTCCAACCTGCTGCTCATCAAGGGTGCTATCCCGGGTGCGCGCGGCGGCCTCGTCACCGTTAAGACCGCAGTGAAGGGCGGTGCACACGCATGAGCAACCTCAAGCTAGACGTCCTGACCGCTGACGGTAAGACCAACGGCTCCGTTGATCTGCCGGCCGAGATCTTTGACACCGAGGCATCCATCGCTTTGATGCACCAGGTTGTCAACGCTCAGCTTGCAGCAGCACGCCAGGGCACCCACAAGGCCAAGACCCGCGGCGAGGTCCGCGGTGGTGGCCGTAAGCCGTTCCGCCAGAAGGGCACCGGCCGCGCACGCCAGGGCTCGATCCGCGCACCGCACTACACCGGTGGCGGCATCTCCCACGGCCCGGTTCCGCGCGACTACGCCCAGCGCACCCCGAAGCGCATGATCAAGCAGGCCCTCTTCGGTGCCCTGTCTGACCGTGCACGCAACGAGCGCATCCACGTCGTCGAAGAGCTCGTTCCGGGCCAGACGCCCTCGACCAAGTCTGCTAAGGCTTTCATCGAGCGCATCTCCTCGAACAAGAACGTGCTACTGGTCCTCGGCCGTGAAGACGTGACCGCTCGCCGCAGCGCCAACAACCTGCCCAACGTCCACATCCTGGACGCTGGCCAGCTCAACACCTACGACGTCCTCAACTCGGACGACGTGGTGTTCTCCGTTGAGGCTCTGCACACCTTCGTCACCCGCGCAACTGGCGCTGACAAGAAAGCAGAGGAGGAGAACTAATGGCTAAGATCGCTAACCCGCGCGACATCATACTCGCACCGGTCGTCTCCGAGAAGTCCTACGGTCTGATGGAGCAGAACACTTACACGTTCTTCGTCAACCCGGACTCCAACAAGACCCAGATCAAGGATGCCATCGAGCAGATCTTCGGCGTTGAGGTCGACTCCGTGAACACCGCAAACCGTGCCGGCAAGCGCAAGCGCACCCGCACCGGTTTCGGCCAGCGTAAGTCCACCAAGCGCGCCTACGTGACTCTGCGTGAAGGCAGCGACGCTATCGACATCTTTGGCGCTCAAGCGTAAGAGAAGGTCGAGGTAAAGGAAAAACTATGGCTATTCGTAAGTACAAGCCGACAACCCCGGGTCGCCGCCAGAGCTCCGTCTCCCAGTTCGAGGAGATCACTCGCTCGACCCCGGAGAAGTCCCTGCTGCGTCCCCTGTCTAAGACCGGTGGCCGCAACAACTACGGTCGCATCACCACCCGCCACATCGGCGGTGGCCACAAGCGCCGTTACCGTCTGATCGACTTCCGTCGTTCGGACAAGGACGGTATCCCGGCCAAGGTCGCTCACATCGAGTACGACCCGAACCGTACCGCCAACATTGCACTGCTGCACTACCGTGACGGTGAGAAGCGCTACATCATCGCCCCCAAGGGCCTGACGCAGGGCACCATCGTCGAGTCGGGCGCTAACGCAGATATCAAGGTGGGCAACAACCTGCCGCTGCGCAACATCCCGACTGGTACCACGATCCACGCAGTCGAGCTCAAGCCGGGCGCTGGCGCTAAGCTGGCCCGCTCTGCTGGTGCCTCCATCCAGCTGCTGGGTAAGGAAGGCAAGTACGCCATCCTGCGTATGCCGTCTTCTGAAATCCGCCGCGTCGACATCCGTTGCCGCGCCACCGTGGGTGAGGTCGGCAACGCTGACCAGATGAACATCCGCTGGGGCAAGGCTGGCCGTATGCGCTGGAAGGGCGTTCGCCCGACCGTCCGTGGTGTCGTTATGAACCCGGTCGACCACCCGCACGGTGGTGGTGAGGGTAAGACCTCCGGTGGTCGCCACCCGGTGTCCCCGTGGGGTCACAAGGAGGGTCGCACCCGCAACCCGAACCGTTACTCGAACAACATGATCGTGCGCCGTCGTCGCCCGAACAAGAAGCGCTAAGAGGAGGTAAACAATGCCACGCAGCCTTAAGAAGGGCCCGTTCGTCGATGAGCACCTCCTCAACAAGGTGGATGCTCAGAACGAGGCCGGCACCAAGCAGGTCATCAAGACCTGGTCTCGCCGCTCGACCATTCTCCCCGATTTCATTGGCCACACTTTCGCCGTCCACGACGGTCGCAAGCACGTGCCGGTGTTCATCGAGGACTCCATGGTCGGTCACAAGCTCGGTGAGTTCGCACCAACCAAGACCTTTAAGGGTCACGTCAAGGCCGACACGAAGGGACGTCGATAAGCGATGAGTGACACCATCACCTCCGCATCCGCAACGGCCCGCTACGTCCGCGTCACCCCGATGAAGGCACGCCGCGTCATCGATCTGGTTCGCGGTAAGTCAGTAGCAGAGGCACTTGCCATCCTGAAGTACGCTCCGCAGGACGCCGCTAAGCCGGTGGCCAAGGTTGTCGCTTCCGCGGCCGCCAACGCTGAGAACAACTTCGGTCTGGATCCGCGCACGCTCGTTATCTCCGAGGCTTACGCCAACGAGGGCCCGACCATGCGTCGTTTCCAGCCCCGCGCACAGGGTCGCGCGTTCATGATCCGCAAGCGCACCAGCCACATCACCGTGGTTGTCGAAAGCCAGAAGGAAGGTGCCAAGTAATGGGCCAGAAAATCCATCCTCACGGCCTCCGTCTGGGTATCTCCACCGAGTGGAAGACCCACTGGTTCGCCGACAAGGACTACGCCAACTACGTGGCTGAGGACATCAAGATCCGTCAGTACCTCGAGAAGGGCCTCGACCGCGCCGGCATCGCCGACGTCGTCATCGAGCGCACCCGCGACCGCGTTCGCGTCGACATTCACACCGCCCGCCCGGGCATCGTGATTGGCCGCCGTGGCGCTGAGGCCGACCGCATCCGCCGCGAGCTCGAGAAGCTCACCGGCAAGATGGTTGCCCTCAACATTCTCGAGGTCAAGCAGGTCGACGCCAACGCGACCCTCGTTGCTCAGTCCATCGCTGAGCAGCTGGTCAACCGCGTTGCTTTCCGTCGTGCCATGCGTAAGGCCATCCAGTCCGCTATGCGCCAGCCGCAGGTCAAGGGCATCAAGGTGCTCCTGTCCGGTCGTCTGGGCGGCGCCGAGATGTCCCGCAACGAGCGCTACCACGAGGGTCGCGTTCCGCTGCACACCCTGCGCGCAGAGATCGATTACGGCACCGCAGAGGCTCACACCACGTTCGGCCGCATTGGCGTCAAGGTGTGGATCTACAAGGGTGACGTCATCGGCGGCGTCAAGGAGTCCGATTTGAACGCTCCGGCTGCTGGCCGTGGCCGCGGCGACCGCAACGGTCGCCCGCGCCGTGGTGGCCAGCGCCGTCAGCGCGCACAGCAGAAGCAGGAGGGCTAATCCATGCTGATTCCTAAGCGCGTTAAGTACCGCCGCCAGCACCGCCCGACTCGTACGGGTGTGTCCAAGGGCGGTAACCGCATCGCTTTCGGTGACTACGCCATCCAGGCTCTCGAGCCGGCATACATCACCAACCGTCAGATTGAGGCCGCACGTATTGCCATCAACCGCCACGTCAAGCGTGGTGGCAAGGTGTGGATCAACATTTTCCCGGACCGTCCG
The DNA here is from genome assembly GCF_900092335.1 of Corynebacterium phoceense. Lineage (GTDB taxonomy): Bacteria > Actinomycetota > Actinomycetes > Mycobacteriales > Mycobacteriaceae > Corynebacterium > Corynebacterium phoceense. The sequence goes on along the minus strand of NZ_LT596207.1, from coordinate 74,167 downwards.
TTGACCCAGAAGCCGCTCGGCGTGCGTATGGGTTCCGGTAAGGGCCCGGTTGAGAAGTGGGTCGCCAACGTTAAGCCGGGCCGCGTCCTCTTCGAGATGTCCTACCCGACCGAGGAAGTTGCTATCGAGGCTCTGCGCCGTGCGGCTCAGAAGCTTCCCTGCAAGGTCCGCATCATCAAGAAGGAGGACCAGTTCTAATGGCAACCGGTACCCCCGCGCACGAGTTCCGTGAGCTCGACAATGCTGAGCTGGAGACCCGCCTCAAGGACGCGAAGGAAGAGCTGTTCAACCTTCGTTTCCAGAAGGCCACTGGCCAGCTGACCAACAACCAGCGCATCGGCACTGTTAAGCGCGACATCGCCCGCATCTACACCGTTCTTCGCGAGCGCGAGCTGGGCCTGTCCGTTGTTCCGGGAGCTGAGGCTTAAATCATGAGTGAGGCAAACGTGAACGAGAAGAAGGAGCGCGGTGCGCGCAAGACCCGCACCGGCATCGTGGTTTCCGACAAGATGAACAAGACCATTGTCGTCGAGCTCGAAGACCGCAAGCAGCACGCCTTGTACGGCAAGATCATGCGTTCTAACAAGAAGGTTAAGGCGCATGACGAGAACGAGACCGCCGGCATCGGCGACCGCGTTCTCATCGCCGAGACTGCGCCTATCTCCAAAGATAAGCACTACCGTCTCGTCGAGATCGTGGAGAAGGCTAAGTAAACTAGCCCCACGGTAAACGCCCCAGCACCCCTGGTGTTGGGGCGTTTCGCTATAGTGGGCCCCATGTCCCGCACCCTATTGCTCCCCGTGATCCTCACCGCTGCGGCGCTCACGGCCTGCTCCGCGGGCTCCTCAGAGCCCACCACCGTGACGGTGACCCAAAGCCCCCAGCTTTCCGATGCCCCCTCCGCGGCCCCGCAGGCTCCCTCCAGCATCGCGCAGCCTACTGCTGACCAACCGCTGCCTGACACCCCACCCACCGAGGCCCCCTCCTGTGCGCCGGTCACGGGGGAGCAGGCTGTGGCGGAGAATATCGGCACGTTGGAGAAGTACAACGGCTGGGAGTGGGATGCCGAGTACGCCTACACGGACGACTTCGATCCGTGCCTGGCACTGTCCTACATCGTGGTCCCTATCGTGGGCGGCACTTCTTCTTCGCCGTACCACGTCATGCTCTTCCACAAGGGCGAGTACCTCGGCACCGCGACGCAGGAGCCACGCGGGTTCGCGCCCAGGATCACGCAGACGAGCGATGACTCCATCTCCGTGGGCTACGTCTACGTCCGCGAGGGCGATTCAAATGCCGCGCCCAGCGGGCTTAACGAAGTGCAGTTCACGTGGGACGAGGCTGAGCAGCGCGTCGTCATGACGGGCTCGCCGGACTAAAACGCGAAAGGCCGCCACCCCGAGGGGTGGCGGCCTGTTCTCGTTGTGTCCTAGGCGAACTTACGGCGTGCGACGAAGGCAGCCGCGCCGAAGACAGAGAACACGAGCAGCGCGAAGAGGGCGCGTGCTGCGGTGTTGGAGCCGGTCTCAGCGTTCATGCCGCGCTCGCCGGACGGGACCTGGCCCTGGGTGTCTGGGGTCGGGGTGACGGGCTGGCCAGACTGCTCCTGGATCTCCTTGATGTGGCCCTTCTTCAGGTCCTTGGAGATACGGATTTCTTCCTCGGTCGGGGTAGAGTCCTTGCGGGACTTGTCCTGGACGTAGGTGGAGCCGTCCTGGTTGAGATACCAGGTGATGCCGCCGATGACGAGCAGCGGCGGGAGGACCTTGCCCGCGATCTCGCCGGCGTCGAAGTTGCCGCCAGAGCGCTCGGACTTCTTCTCGACGACCGGGACGCCCGGGACCTCGTAGCCCTTCTCGCGGTAGCAGTTCTGATCTTCCTCGATGAGCTTCTTGATCTCGCCGGAGCGGGTGAGCTCCACGTTGTTGAGCGGCATCTCGGAGGCGGCGCGCTCGGCGGTGTCGACCCATTCGCCGGAGCCGTGCAGGTAGACAACCTTGTTGCCCGTGAGCACGTAGGACTGTGCCTTGTCGGAGGTCTCAGCCTTCGGCGGCGTCGGCGCGCACTCGAGCTTGGTCGGAACGACCGGGGTGGCCGGGGTCTGGCCCAGGACCTGCGGGGTGACGGTGGGCTGCATGTCTGCGGCCGACGGCATGTCAGACGCAAGGGCAGTAGGGGCGGCTGCGAAGGCGATGACGCCGGACATGGCGACAGCAGCCAGGGAAGTGCCGAGACGCTTCATGTTTACTCCTGTGAAAAAGAAGGGACTGTGGAAGAAAAAGACTGTAGTCAAAGCTGCCGTTCCTTATGTCACAACAGCAACATGGGAAACACTAATCTCAGAAATAAGCAACTGTGTGCATTGCTTTCGGCGTGTCGCGGCAGGAAAAATCCCCGCGCGTGGCGGGGATGGTCGGGTCGGCGTTCCTCCTGTGCATGGCAGTGCGCGGCGGCGTCGCGCGGATTTCCTGGGAGTTTTCGCCCGTGCGGGTGATTCGGTGCGGCTTAGGCTGACGCGGGGGCTGCGGGCCCGGCGCCGTTCGAAGCGTCTGCACCGTCAATGACGCCCTCGTAGGACCAACCGACGACGGCGTTCTTCACCGACGCCTCGAGGAGATTCGCCGGCTGGATGCAGCTGATGGTGAGCAGCCGGCCCGGCATGGGCCCGGTGCCCCACACGTCCGGGTCATCCGCGAGGCCTTCTTTGACCGGGTCGTGGAAGTCCGTGGCGGAGTACATGAGCCACTTCTCGCCGGAGGCTGCGGTACGCACGTAGAGCTTGTCGCCCTCGTGGACCTTGTGCTCGTTACGGGTGCCGTCGTAGAGATTATTAAACACGGCGGGCACACCCGCGGCGGTGTGACCGGCGATGACCACGATGTCCGGTGCGTCCGTCCCCGGCAGCGAGTACGGCCGGTCCGCGGCGGTGTAGGTGCAGGCCTTGTCGAGCGATGCTGGGTCGAGCGCGTTGTCCTTCGTGCGGCACGCGCCCTCGTCGAATTGCGCGCGGACGTTGATGGCGGGGATATACATCTCCACTGCGGCGGCCTGCTCGATGGTTGGCGCCTCCACGGTCGTCGTGGGGGCTTCGCTCAGTGCTGCAGGGGCTTCCGGTTCCTGATGCCGCAGCGCGAAGAACGTGAGCGCGAGCAGCACGATGAGGACGAGTCCTAAGATGAGGGCGACGCGCGGAATACGCGGACCGGCTGCCGGCGCGGGGTGCGGGCTGAGTCGGGGCGGGCGCGTCGNGTGTCGCGACGGGTGCCGCGGCCGTCACCGGACCTGCGGTGGGGGTCGGTGGGGTACGGCATGGGAGACTCCGGGGGACGGGCGCGAAGCGCGAGACGAGTGGGTTTATTTTACGCCCGCGCGCTGCCCGTGGGACGTCTAACGCGCGGCGGCGATCTTCTGCTGTACCTCCGCGCGCGTGGGCGGGTTGGCACCGCGGCGCGAGACAGTCACGGAGGCTGCGCCCGCGGCAAACGTCAGGATGTCGCGCCACTCAGCGACTGTGAGTTCCTGAAGGTCCGGGGCGCGCAGCTCGCGACGGGTGATCTCGGCCAGGAGCGTGCCCATGATGGTATCGCCCGCGCCGATGGTGTCCGCCACATTCGTGCGTACGGGCGGGACGTGGACCTCGGCGCGCGAGGTCTTCACTGCAAGGCCGTCGCCGCCCAGCGTCGTGACGACGACGGGCACGTGCTTGAGCGCGTCCTCGCCGAGGAAGTTCACCTCGTCGTCGCTGAGCTTGAGCAGCGTGACGAACGGGAAGAGGCTCTTCAAGAATGCGCGGTGTTCGTCCGTGGCGTAGAAAGGGCGGATATTCGGGTCGAGCGCGACCATGGTGCCGCGGCGCGAGAACTGCTTGAGCAGCTCCGCGTAGCGCGAGGCGCCCGGCTCCAGTGCGAGCGAGACGGTGCCGAAGCACGCGATATCCGCCGGAGCATAGACTGGCTCGACGAGGCGGTCCGCGGTGCCCTCGATGTAGAAGGTGTAGGAGGCGGAGCGGTCGCCTGCCAGGGACGTCACCGCGAGGGTCGTGGGTTCCTCGCCGCGCTGGACGTAGGTGGTATCCACGCCTTCGTCGCGCAGGCGCGCCACGAGCGTGTTGCCAAAGCCGTCCGTGGACAAGCGCGACTGGAAAGCGACGTCGGCGCCTTGGCGCGCGGCCGCAATGGCAACGTTAAACGGGCCGCCACCCAGAGCCGGCGTGAGGTCGTGCAGGGGACCGGGCGCGACGGGAACGAGATCAACGAGACCCTCGCCGCAGACGTGAATCTTCATAAAATTAAATACTATCGGAGCGTATGAGTTACCGCCCTCACTTTCATGTATCCCCGCTCGCTGGCCGCCTCAACGATCCGAACGGCATGTTCGTCGACGGCGCGGACCTCCACCTCTACTACCAGCACGACCCCGGCTATCCCCACGCGCCCAAGCGCACAGGCTGGGCACACACCGTGGTGAGCCTCACGCGCCCGGAGCGCCCGCGCCACTTTCCTAATGTGTTGTACCCCGATCATCCCTATGACGCGCACGGCTGTTACTCCGGCGGCGCCGTGCGCGACGGCGACGACCTCTGGCTCTTTTACACGGGCAACCTCAAAGTCGACGGCCGTCGCATTCCCAGCCAGAACCGCGTTCGCGTCACCGACCTGGGCCCCGAGGGCGGCTTCTACGAGCTCGACCCCAACAACCCAGTGATCCCCGATACCGAACCCGGTTTCACCGGTCACTTCCGCGACCCCCAGATTGTCCGCGAGGCCGACGGCCGCTGGCGCATGGTCCTCGGCGCGCAGCGCGAGGATGAGACCGGCGCGCTCGTCATGTACCGCTCCACCGACCTCGCGCACTGGGACTTCGAGGGCGAGGTCACCTTCGTGGGCGACGTCCCAGACGCCTACATGTGGGAATGCCCCAATCTCCTCGAGCTTTCCGATGCCGCCACCGGTGCCACGTCGCATGTTCTTGTGTTGTGTCCGCAGTTCCCGGGCCGCGACGAGTGTGGTTACATCGTGGGCCACCTCGAGGGCACGACGTTCACGGTGACCGAGGGCTACCGCATCCTTGACCACGGCCACAATTTCTATGCGCCGCAGCTCATCGCGTATGACGAGGGCGCGGTGCTCGTCGGGTGGATGGGAATGCCGGCCCGCGACGCCACGCCTACCGTCGAGGCCGAGGGCTGGGTCCACACACTCACTGTCCCGCGCCAGGTGACGCTGCGCGACGGCGCGCTCTACCAGGAGCCTATGTGGGACATTCCGGGCTCGTTCACGACCCGCGAGCCTGGCACGTACGAGCTCACCGCCGCGGGCGAGGTGTGCCTGCGCGTCGACTGGGACGGCGCGCAGCTCACCGTCGCCCGCCCGCGTTTCGCGGGCGATGCCGTGGAGCCTGGGACGGCGGCGCTGTCGGTGACGCCGGAGGAGGCGGCATCGGCAGGCGCGGCGGTCGTGCCGGGGGAGTGGGACACGCGCACGGCCGAGTGCGGCGCGGGCGAGCTCGTCCTCAGCGCTGACGGCTGCGCCGTGGAAATCTTCGGTGGCGACGGTCAGGCGGCCTTCGCCGTGCCCGTCTTCGCGCCGGGCGGTGCAGTCTGGGACGGCTGGCGCCGCGTATAAAGCACGATATTTCCAAGGTGAAAGAGGTCAATCTCACGCCCGAGTAGTTGGATTTATGCCCGGAGTGTCAGGTCTAATAGAGAAGAAAGCTTTTGCTTTGTCTCACATTAGACATGGTCAAGAAGTAAGGAAGCTCCATGGACCATAAAGAAGTAGCCGCGCGCATCCTCACCGCGCTGGGCGGCGAGGACAATATCGTGGCGATGGCGCACTGCGCCACCCGCCTGCGCACCGTCATCAAAGACGAGAAGAAAATCGACAAGCAAGCCCTCGACAACGACCCTGACCTCAAGGGCATTTTCGAGGCTGGTGGCATGTTCCAGGTCATCGTCGGCCCGGGCGACGTCAACGTCGTGTTCGACGAAATCAACAAGGCGACGTCCAAGGACATCGCCGTGTCGACGGATAACCTCAAGGACATCGCGGCGGACTCGGGCAACCGCTTCTCGCGTGCCGTGAAGGTGCTGGCCGATATCTTCGTGCCGCTCATCCCGATCCTGCTTGGTGGCGGTCTGTTGATGGCCCTGAACAACGTCCTGTCCCAGGCAGGTTTGTTCGGCGATCAGTCCGTCATCGAGATGTACCCGGCGCTCGCAGATGTTGCCGGCCTTATTAACCTGCTGGCCTCCGCGCCGTTCGCGTTCCTGCCCGTCCTCGTGGGCTTTACCGCAACGAAGCGCTTTGGCGGCAACGAGTTCCTCGGCGCGGGTATGGCGATGGCCATGGTTATGCCGGACCTCGTCAACGGTTACAACGTGGCTGCGACCATCGAGGCCGGCGAGATGCCGTACTGGCACATCTTCGGCCTCGACGTCGCGCAGGCCGGCTACCAGGGTTCCATTCTCCCGACGCTCGTTATTTCCTGGATCCTCGCGACCATCGAGAAGTGGCTCCACAAGCGCCTCAAGGGCACCGTGGACTTCATGCTCACCCCGCTGCTCACGCTGTTGGTCACGGGCTTCATCACGTTTGTGCTCATCGGCCCATTCCTGCGTACCGCGGGCGACTGGCTGGGACTGGGCTTGGCGAACCTCTACGAGTTCGCGGGTCCTGTGGCCGGCTTCCTCTTCGGTCTCGTCTACTCGCCGATCGTGATCACGGGTCTGCACCAGTCCTTCCCGCCGATCGAGACGATGCTGTGGAACGAGGGCGGTTCCTTCGTCTTCCCGACGGCGTCCATGGCCAATATCGCCATGGGTGGCGCAGCTCTGGCCATCTACTTCCTGACCAAGTCTGACAAGATGAAGGGCCTGGCCGGCGCGTCCGGTATCTCCGCCCTCTTCGGTATTACTGAGCCCGCTATCTTCGGTGTGAACCTGCGCCTGCGCTGGCCGTTCTACATCGGCATGGGGGCTTCCGCTATTGCCTCCATGATGATCGCCATCCTCGACGTCAAGGCCACCGCGCTCGGTGCCGCAGGCTTCATCGGCGTCGTGTCCATCCGTCCGGAGGACTACGGCCAGTTCCTGCTGTGCTGCGTGCTTTCCCTCGTGGTGTCCTTTGGCGCAACCTTTGCGTATGGCCGCGTGCTTATCTCCCGCAATGGCACCATTGATCCTGACGCGACCGACGTCCCGGCCGCTGCCGCCGACGGTGCCGCCCCGTCGGCTGTCGCCGATCCGAACGCTTTCCGCATCGCCTCGCCGCTGTCCGGCACAGCCATCGCGCTGTCTTCCGTGTCTGACCCGATGTTTGCCGCGGGCAAGCTCGGCGCCGGTGCCGCCGTGGAGCCGACCGTGGGCACGCTCGTCGCGCCCATCGACGGCAAGGTGACCGTCACGTTCCCCTCTGGCCACGCCTACGCCGTGCGCGGCAAGGACGCCGCGGGCAAGAACGTGGACATCCTCATGCACATCGGTTTCGACACCGTGAACCTCAAGGGCGAGCACTTCACCCCGCACGTGGAGAAGGGCGACGAGGTCAAGGCCGGCGACGTCCTGTGCGAGTTCGACATCGAGGCCATCAAGGCCGCCGGCTACCCGGTGACCACTCCGGTCGTCGTGTCCAACTCGAAGAAGACCGGCCCGGTGCTCCCTGCCTACAGGGCGGGCGAGACCATCGACTTCGGTGACCCGCTCGCTACGGTTGACCCGAAACCCGAGCCTGCCGATGCCCCCGCCTAACCCAGGCTAGCTTCCTCGCCGTCCAGCATGCGCTGGGCGGCGTTGCTGTTTTTCGCGACAATCAAGGAACCGAAATCCGGTAGTTTTGGACCCTTCGTTGTCGTGTGGGGGTTTAGCGCGCGGCGGCGTGGATGTCGTCGAGGAATGCGGCGTAGCGCGAGCGCAGTTCAGTGAGCGGTTCGACGATGAGCTCCTGCGAGGTTGCGGCGATTTCCTTGCGCAGGGCGCGCCGGGTGCGGGCCTTGACTCCGGCGCCGATGACGCCGCCGAAGGCTGCCGAGATGAGTCCCAACACGATGCCTAGGAGGAGGCCGCCCAGAATGAGCAGTGTGGGGTACGGCCAGCCCTCGATTTCCGGGGTGAGGTCTGCGCCGAGGAGCGGCGTGAGTGCGCCAGGGATGAAGGCCGCGGCGAGGTACCACAGCACGCCCACGAGGGCAGCGAGGAGTGCGAGCCACTGGATGAAGGTGAGGATGCCCCAAGGCTTCGAGGGCTGTGCGGGCAGGCGGGTGCGGGCGGCGGCGCGGTCGAGGGCATCGGGAAGCTTATCGGTGATGGACTCCGCGCGGTCGGCGACGGCATTGGCCCAGGCGGGGGAGAGGCCGTCCGCGGCGGCCGCGGCGTAGGCGCGCAGGCCCTNTGCGGACGGTCTGCGCGTTGTGGGCCGCGGCGACCTTGGCGATGGCTGTGCGCAGGTCGTCGACGCCAAGGCCAGTCTTCGCGGAGGTGGGCACGACCTTGACCTTGGTGAGGCCGTCCTCGCGCAGGAGCTCGGTGAGGGAGTCGGCGACGGTGGGGACGTCGGCATCGGCAAGCTTGTCCGCCTTGTTGAGGACCGCGAGGGTAACCGCCGAGTGCGAGGCGTGCGGGCGGATAAAGTCGTCGTGGATGATGTTATCCGCGTATTTTTCGGGGTCCGTGACCCAGACGAGGACGTCGACCTGGCCCGCGAGGCGCGTGGCGATCGCACGGTTGGAGGCTTCGACGGAGTCGAAGTCCGGCAGGTCGAGGAGGATGAGTGGGCCGGCCTTGGGAGCGAAGTCGCCGGGCCGGTTGCGACGGTCTTCGACGTCGAGCCAATCGAGCAGCGCGGAGGAGCCCTCGGGGTGCCACACGGCGGCGAGCGGCGCGGACGTGGTGGGGCGGCGCGGCGAGGAGGCACCGANAAGTATCCGAGGTACCCACGAAGTCCTGCCAGCGGGCGAGGACCTCGGTGCGCAAGAGGTTGCCGTCGCGGGTGGCTTCCTCGACGTGGGCGCGGGCGTCGGCGTAGTGCCCGGCGACGACCTCGTCGATGAGCGCGGCGAAGTCCGTGCGAGACTGCTGCTCCGCGGCGAGCGTCTCTGTGCCTGCTGCGACCTTGGCCAGGGCGCCTGCGACGGTGCGGGCGGCCAGCTGGCGGCGCGCGGCGGTATCGGCAGCCAAGCGTTCGAGATATGCGCGCAGGTCAGCCGTGCGCGCGGCCGGCAGCAAGCCCTCGAGAGGGCCTTGGTCCGGCACGACGAAGAACTCGGCGCCGAGGTTGTGCTCGGCGAGCATACGCTGCAGGTCCGCGGGGACGGTGGTGAGCGCGTCCTCGTCGACGCGGTTGAGGACCACGACGACCTTGATGTCGCGGGCGGCGGCGTCCTCGAGGAACTGCCACACGAGGTGATCGGCGTAGCGCGCCGGCGTCGTCACGAAGATCCACAAGTCCGCGGCGGCGAGGAGCTGCGAGGCGAGGGCGCGGTTCGTGTCGTCGATGGAGTCGAAGTCCGGCGCGTCGATGAGTGCGAGGCCCGCGGGCACGGCCTCGGTGGACACGATGCGCAACGTCGTCGCCTGTGGGTTCGCCCCGCCGTGCTCGCGCGCAAGCCCAGGCAGGACGTGCGACGCGCCGAAGTACTCCGCGTCCGAAGGATGCGCGATAAGCGAGGGCTGCCGCGTCGTCGGTCGAATGACGCCCGACGTCGTTACCTCTTCGTGGAGCACACCGTTGACCAGCGTGGACTTGCCGGAGCCGGTGGAGCCGCCCACGACGGCGAGCAGCGGAGCGTCGAGGTTAGCCAGGCGCGGCGCGATATAGTCATCGACCTGATGGAGCAACGGCGCGGCGCCGGGCAGGGGCGAGGCCGCGAGGGCGGCGCGCAGCCGGTCTAGACCGGAAAGAGATGTGTCAGTCACGCGCTCCATTGTTGCAGCTCGCACACATAAACGGGGGATTTGGCCCAGGTGGGGTGGATATGGTTGAATATTCAGGTTGCTTGTGGCCGTTCGGTACCGGCGGTTGATTTCCGAACCGCCAGCCCCGAGACCCCTCGACAGCACGGCCCCGCCGCGCAGGTTCGTTGTAGAGTCGCAAGCCGCATGTACGTAGACCGCGTGTGTCAAGGACGGAAATCTTGGCGCACATTAATCCAGGTCAAGGAGACCCATAGTGATTCAGCAAGAATCGCGTCTGCGCGTCGCCGACAACTCTGGTGCACGAGAGATTCTGTGCATCCGCGTTCTCGGCGGCTCTGTCCGACGCTTCGCTGGCATCGGCGACGTTATCGTCGCGACTGTCAAGGACGCTGCCCCCGGTGGCAACGTCAAGGAGGGTGAGGTCGTCAAGGCCGTCATCGTCCGTGCAAAGAAGGAGACCCGTCGTCCGGACGGCTCCTACATCCGCTTCGACGAGAACGCTGCCGTTCTGCTCAAGAACGACTCCGAGCCCCGCGGTACCCGCATCTTTGGCCCGGTTGCTCGTGAGCTGCGCGACAAGAAGTTCATGAAGATCGTTTCTCTCGCACCGGAGGTGATCTAACTTATGAAGATCCATAAGGGCGACATGGTTGTCGTTATTTCCGGTCCGGATAAGGGCGCTCAGGGCAAGGTCATCGAGGCCTACCCGGCCCGCGAGCGCGTCCTCGTTGAGGGCGTCAACCGCATCAAGAAGCACGTTGCCAACTCTGCCGACGAGCGCGGCGCACAGTCCGGCGGCGTCGTCACGCAGGAAGCTCCGATCCACGTGTCCAACGTTGCCATCGTTGACTCGGAGGGTAACCCGACCCGTGTCGGTTACCGCTTCGACGAGAACGGCAAGAAGGTCCGTATCGCGCGTAGCAACGGGAAGGACATCTAATCATGAGCGAGAACTACACCCCGCGTCTGAAGACTCGCTACCGCGAGGAAATCAAGAACACCCTCAACGAGGAGTTCAAGTACGACAACGTCATGCAGATCCCGGGCGTCGTCAAGGTCGTCGTCAACATGGGTGTCGGCGACGCTGCTCGCGACTCCAAGCTGATCAACGGCGCTCTCGATGACCTGACCAAGATCACCGGTCAGAAGCCGCAGGTTCGCCGCGCACGCAAGTCCATCGCAAACTTCAAGCTGCGTGAAGGCATGCCCATCGGCGCCCGCGTCACCCTTCGTGGCGACCGCATGTGGGAGTTCTTGGACCGCCTGCTGACCATCGCGCTGCCGCGTATTCGCGACTTCCGTGGTCTGTCTGACCGTCAGTTCGACGGCCGTGGCAACTACACCTTCGGTCTCTCCGAGCAGTCCATGTTCTACGAGATCGACATCGACTCCATCGACCGCCCGCGCGGCATGGACATCACGGTTGTCACCACCGCCACCACGGACGAGGAAGGCCGCCGCCTGCTCAAGGAGCTCGGCTTCCCGTTCAAGTAAGCTTCGCTTACCCGCCCCAGCTTTCCGATGCCCCCTTTCCGGCACTGTAGGCTGGGGTTTTGCCATGTCTGGGGGTAGAGTATATGGGTCCATCTCATTTAACTCTGCAAGGACTAACACGAGCATGTCTCTCAATGACTCTGTGGCCGCCGCGGTCACGAAGAAAACCACACTTCTCGCCGAGTCGCCGGCGCGCTTTAGCGTCCGCGCGATCCTCGCCGGCGTGTACCTCACTATCGGCACTGCGTTCGCCGGCGTCGTAGGGCAGGCGGTGGAGGGCAACTTCCTAGGCCTCGGCGCCGTCGCCTTCGCCGGGCTTTTCGGCCTCGGTCTGTTCGCGATTATCATCCTCGGCGCGGATCTCGCGACGGGCAACATGATGTTTATGATCTATGGCGCGGCGAATAAGCAGGTCTCGTGGGGCAAGGCCTTCTGGCTCATCGTCGTCACCACCTTCTTCAACCTCGTCGGCTGCATCATCTTCGCCGCGGGCATGGGCCTGTCAGCCAAGCTCGGTGCGATGCCTGTCGACCACCTCATCGTGACGCTGACGGAGGGCAAGCTTGCTAAGGACCCAGGCGGCCTTCTCGTCGAGGGTATGCTTGCTAACTTCGTGGTCAACATGTCGATCGTGGGCGGCATTTTCGCCAAGGAGATCGTCTCGAAGTTCATCGTCATCGTCCCGCTCATCGCGGCCTTCGTGGGCATGGGCCTCGAGCACGTCATTGCCAACTTCTGCCTGGTTACCCTCACCTTTTTTGGCGCGGCGGAGTTCCCAGCTGACTTTACGATTGGTGCGGTACTCACCAACTGGGTCATCGTCTGGATCGGCAACGTGATTGGCGGCGGCTTCCTCATCGGCGGCGTCTATGCTTGGCTCAACAAGGGCCCGGAGGCATACCGAGACTAGAGCTCATGAGCACAGCATTGTTAGTAGGCGGCGGACTGATTGGCTTCTCGTTTGCGCGGCGCTTCGTCGACGCGGGGTGGGAGGTGCGCATGACCGACGTGCGCGAAGAACTCGCAGACGCGGTGAAAGACGAATTCGGAGGCGCGGTACGCTTCTCCACGGCGTAGACTTCGTCCAGGAGGCGGGCCCAGAGAAGCTCGAGTTCAAGCGCGAGATTTTCGCGCGGCTCGCATCGCTTACGGAAACGGCGGTTTTGGCGAGCTCGACCTCGGCCATCCTGCCGTCGAGGATCGCGGAGGGGAATCCGGCCGCGGACCGGATCGTGATCGGGCATCCGTTTACGCCGCCGGCGCTCATGCCGGTCCTCGAGGTCGTGCCGGGACCTGCGACTTCTCCAGAGACCGTCGACCGGGCGCTGGAGGTTTACGCGGAGCTCGGTTTCGAGCCCAGCGCGCTGAAGAAGGAAATCCCGGGCTTTGTCGGCAACCGCATCCAGAAGGTGGTCATGTGGGAGGCCATCTCGCTCGTGCAGCAGGGTGTTATTGACGCCAAGGACCTAGACACCATCGTGCGCAATTCGCTGGGCTTGCGCTACGCCGCGACCGGACCGTTCGAGTCTAACCGCCTGGGCGGCGGCCCGGACGGCATCAAGTCCATCATTGAGCACATCGCGGGCGCGTGGGACACCGAGCTCGTCGCGGGTGTGCCGGACATGTCGGACCTCGATGAGGTCTACGCGCAGGTCGATGCCGCCTACGGCAACGACGAGGCGACCTTCGAGGCCGGCACCCAGCGCCGCAATGCGTTGTTGCGCGGCTTCCTCGACGTGCGCGAGACACACTAGGAGCTACTAGGGGCTATTCGGTGCGAAGGATGCGCTGCGCGACCTCGACGTCGGGGTTCACGGCGCGTAGAGCGTCGAGGATGTCGTCGCCCGCGAGACGCAGATCGTCGTCTGTGAGTGGATCGAGCGCCTCGAGGAGGAAGAGCGCGTCCGTCGTCTCCGCCGTGGGGGCTAGGCGGTGCTCCGGCCGGAAGCGACGTGCGGCGGTGCCAGCTACGTCGCGGACGGTCGACGTGGCGACGTCGACGCGCACAGCGCCCTCGAAGCCGTCGAGAGCGAATACCGTGACTGGCAGCTCGAAGCGGCGGGCGACCGCGGTGCCGAGAGGGACCAAGGGGGCATCGGAAGGCTGGGCGCCGAGCTCGAAGAGCGCGGGGTCGAGGCCGAAGTTCTGCCAGGCCGCGCGCCACGCGGCGACGTGGGGCTGGAATGCCGAGGGCTCTGTGGCGGCATCGGTGGTGGGCGCCTGGGCACCGCGGACCGCGATGAGCAGGGCGCGGTAGTCCGGGCGTGGCGAGTCGAGCTCGACGTCGACGAGGAAATCGATGAGGCTCATTTCTTCAGCTCCCCGGAGTAGAGGTTGAAGCGGTCGCCGCGCGCGAAGCCGACGAGGGCCATGCCGGTCTCGCGGGCGGTCTCCACGGCGAGCGAGGACGCTGCGGAGACAGCGACGAGCATGCCGAAGCCGGCCATGGCGGCCTTCTGGACGAGCTCGAAGCTGGCGCGGGAGCTCATGACGAGGATGAGATCGTCCGCGGGCAGGCGGCCTTCCATGAGCAGATGGCCGATGACCTTGTCCGCCGCGTTATGGCGGCCCACGTCCTCGCGGATGACCACGCGTTTGCCGTCGAGCGTGAAGGCGCCCGCAGCGTGGATGCCGCCGGTCTTGCGGAACTGCTTCTGTCCCTCGCGTAGCTTGTCAGGCAGCTGTGCGACGACGAGCGGGTCGACCGGGATGTGGGGGATGGGGTAGCGGGTTTTCTTGGCGAGCTCCTCGATGGACGAGGTGCCGCACACGCCGCACGAGGAGCTGGTGAGCGTGAGACGCAGGTCTTTGAGCGAGATGACGTTGTCGTCGCGCATCTCGACGTCGAGCAGGTTGTACGTGTTGACGCCGTCGCGCGTGGCGCCCTCGCAGTATTTGGCGGACTCGATGTCGCGGGCGGCCTGAATGTGTCCTTCGGAGTGAAGGAAGCCGTGAGCGAGCTCGATATCGTGGCCCGGCGTGCGCATGGTCGTGGTGAGCGTCTGGCCGTCGACGCGGATTTCCAGCGGCTCTTCGCCGGCGACGGAATCAGCGCGGGTGTCGACTTGGATGACCTCGGTGCGGTCCTCGTTGAGCCGCACTTTGGTCACCGCGAAGTTGGAGGTTACGCGGCCCGCCACTACTGCACGGCCTCGTTGAGTTTGGCGATATTGGCGCGGGCTTCCCCGACGTCCTTGCTGGCCAGGCCCACGACGAAGGCGGTGAGCGGCGCGGCCGGGCGCGAGCGGTTGTGGGCGACGTTCTTCGTAAGGTCGAGGAGCTCGCGGATGAGCGCGGTGGCGTCTTTGGGGTCAAGACCGAGCGTGGTGGCGGCTTCCTCAAGCCATTCGTGGGCGGTCTGGATGGGATCCTTGTCTTCAGTCATGAACTCAACTGTAGTCGTGGACCCGCCCAAGACCGCGAAAGTCCCGCTCGGGGCGGGACTTTCAGGCGGTGGCGGGCTTAGAGATTGTTGGCGTTCTGGCCGGTCGGCTCGAGGTGGACCACGAGTGACTTGGAGACCGGGGTCTCCGAGCCCTTGGCCATGTGCTCGACCGGAACCAGGATGTTGAGCTCCGGGAAGTAGCCGCCCACGCAATCCTTGGCGATGTTGTACTCGACCAGACGGAAGTTCGGCGCGACGCGTCGGCCGGACTCGTACTCGGAGACGACGTCGACGATGTCGCCGTCCTTGAGGCCTCGCTGGATGAGGTCTTCCTTGCGGATGAAGATAACGCGTCGGCCGCCGCGGACACCACGGTAGCGGTCATCGAGACCGTAGGAGATGGTGTTGTACTGGTCGTGACTGCGCACGGTGGTAAGCAGCAACTGGTCGCCTTCGAGCTCGATAGTGTCGGTCTCGTTGATGGTGAGCTGCGCCTTGCCGTCCGAGGTGTTGAAGATACGCTCGCGGGCCGCGTGCGGGAGCATGAAGCCGCCGGGGCGCTTCAAGCGCTCGTTGTAGTTTTCGAAGCCAGGGATGACGTTCGCGATGTGGTCACGGATGACGTCGTAATTGTCCATCATGGGCTTCCAGAAGGCGTCGCCGAAGGTGCGCTCGCCGACGTTGCAGATGATCTGCACCTCGGAGTGGAGGTCCAGGTCGCGGTTGGCGCGGCGCTTAGGGAAGGACGCGGAGACCTTGGAGTCCGAGGCCTCGACAGAAACCTTCTGCGGGCCGGAGGCCTGGATGTCCACGTCGGTGCGGGAGCGTACCGGCAGGATGAGGGACTTCTCGCCCGGCCACGCGCACGTGCCGTTGAGCTTCGTCAGCATATGGGCCGAGAGCTTAGTGGCGGTCATGCCGTCCTCGAGCGCCGTGGTGTCCGACATCGCGCGGATGTAGTTGCCGCCCAGCGACATGAAAAAATCCACGTTCTTATCACGCAGCTGCATGCCCGCGCCGGTGGAGGAGACGCCGTGCTTGCGGGGGACGTCGAAGCCGAACTCCTTTTCCAGGTTGGCGAGGAACCACTCCGGCATCTTCTCAGAGATACCCATGGTGCGGTCGCCCTGGACGTTGGAGTGGCCACGGAACGGGGCGGAGCCGGCGCCCGGCTTGCCGTAGTTACCCGTGAGCAGCAGGAAGTTCATCATCTCCTGGATGGTGGCCACGGCGTTGCGGTGCTGCGTAACACCCAGCGTCCACGCGAGGACGACGGTCTCTGCCTTCTCGACGTAGTCGACGATCTTCTTCACCTCGCGCTGGGAGACGCCGGAGCCGCGCTCGAGGGTGGCATCGTCAAGCGAGTTAAGGTGCGCGATGGTCTCGTCGACATTCGAGCAGAACTCGTCGAGGAACTTGCGGTCAAGCAGGTCGCGGCGGATGACCTCGCGGTTGATCTGCTGGAACAGCGCGCGGTCGCCGTCGAGGCGGACCTGCACGTATTCGTCGCTGATCTTGTCCGCGATGCCAATCGCGCCCTTAACGGACTGGGGCTCTTTGAACTTCATGAGGCCCGTTTCCGGCATGGGGTTGATGGTGATGAACTTGCCGCCGTTCTCCTTCTGCTTCTTAAACGCAGTAAGCGAACGCGGGTGGTTCGTGCCGGGGTTCTGGCCTACGGAGATGATGAGGTCCGTGTTGTACATGTCCTGCATGACGATGGAGCCCTTGCCCACGCCCACGGTCTTGGCGAGCGCCACACCCGTGGAGTCGTGGCAGAGGTTCGCGCAGTCTGGCAGGTTATTGGAGCCGTGGCGGCGGCCCAGCACGCCAAAGATAAACGCGGACTCGTTGACCGCGGTGCCAGAGGTGTAGAAGATGGCGCGGTCCGGATCCGTCGCCTTGAGCTGCTCCGCGATGAGATCGTAGGCCTCGTCCCAGCTCACCGGGTGGTACTTCTCGTCGCCGCGCGAGCGGTCGTAGAGCATGGGCTCAGTGAGGCGGCCGAGCTGGTCGAGCTCGTAGTCCGTCATCTCGCGCATCTGCTGCACGGTGGTGTTCGCGAAGAACTCGCGGGTAACGCGCTTGGGCGTGGTCTCCTGGGCGATGGCCTTCGCGCCGTTCTCACAGAACTCGACAAAGTTGATATCGCCCTGCGCTGGCTCCGGCCAGGCGCAGCCGGGGCAGTCGATGCCGCCGTGCTGGTTCATCTTCAGCAGCGGCACGAGCGCGCGGTTAGGGATGGCCTTTTCCATGGCGTGGTACACGCCGCCCACGCCGGCTGCGGCGGTGACGCGGTTGCCGATGCGTGGGTTGTCGAAGCGGTTGGCCACTGGATTGGCACGGGAGACAGTTGCGATGGGAGTCATGGCCACAGTCTACCGACAAGCAGCGAGAATTTTGGAAAAACCCAGGTCGCCGTGTAACGTAAACCCTTGGACTCATGCCCGGGTGCTGTTTGCGCAGCTCACGGCGTTATGGGATACCAAAATTCAAGAATTTCATTTCAACTTTGTTGTAGGCCCACCGCCCCGCCGTGGCGGACCGTGTATGCATCAAAGGGCAGCGAGCGCCGGCGGTATTGACCGTCCGGGGCGATAAGTGGCCCGAAATCACACGGACAACGCACGTCCTTTTTATTGAGGGCGCGGGGTGGCGTCGCGTCAACGCGATGCGCACTTACGCGGGAACCGCAACGAGAAAGGTAACGGTCACTTAACCATGACCATGACTGATCCTATCGCCGACATGCTGTCGCGCGTGCGCAACGCAAACCACGCGCACCACGACACCGTGTCGATGCCGACCTCCAAGATCAAGGCCAACATCGCCGAGATCCTGAAGAAGGAAGGCTACATCGTTGATTACACCGTCGAGGGCCGCGAGCTCTCGCTCGAGCTGAAGTACAACAACCGTGAGCGCTCCCTGTCGGGCCTGCGTCGCGTGTCGAAGCCGGGCCTGCGTGTGTACGCAAAGTCCACCAATCTGCCGAAGGTCCTGGGCGGCCTGGGCGTGGCTATCATCTCCACGTCCCAGGGTCTGCTCACCGACCGTGAGGCTCAGGAGAAGGGCGTAGGCGGAGAAGTTCTCGCCTACGTCTGGTAAGGGAGGATTGACACATGTCTCGTATCGGTCTCGCACCAATCACCGTCCCGTCCGGCGTTGACATCAACATCAACGGCCAGGATGTAGAGATCAAGGGCTCCAAGGGCACGCTGCACGTCGCCATGCCGGAGCCGATCACCGCTGTCGTCGAAGACGGCGAGCTCAAGGCCGTCCGTCCGGACGACGAGCGCAAGCACCGCGCTCTGCACGGCCTGACTCGCTCCCTGCTCAACAACGCCGTCGTTGGCGTTACTGAGGGCTACACCATCAAGCTGGAAATCTTCGGCGTTGGTTACCGTGTTGCGCTTAAGGGCAAGGACCTTGAGTTCTCGCTGGGCTACTCCCACCCGATCCTCATCAAGGCACCGGAGGGAATCACCTTCGCAGTCGACGGCGCTACCAAGCTGTCGGTTTCTGGTATTGACAAGCAGCAGGTCGGACAGATCGCCGCGAACATCCGCCGTCTGCGTAAGGACGATCCTTACAAGGGCAAGGGTATTCGTTACGACGGCGAGCAGATCCGCCGCAAGGTCGGAAAGACGGGTAAGTAAGCAATGGCAAACACTGAGAATTCCAAGCGCACCCCGGTCGGCAAGGACATTTCCACGCGTCGTCGTGAAGCCCGTGCTCGCCGCCACTTCCGCATCCGTAAGACCCTGCGCGGCACCCCTGAGGCACCGCGCCTGGTCGTGCACCGCACGTCGCGTCACATGCACGTGCAGGTCATCGACGACCTCGCTGGCCACACGCTCGTTGCTGCTTCCACCATGGAAGCCGACGTGCGCGCCATCGAGGGCGACAAGAAGGCCAAGGCCGCTAAGGTTGGCGAGCTCGTTGCTGAGCGCGCCAAGGCTGCTGGCATCGAGAAGGTCGTCTTCGACCGCTCGGGCTACCAGTACCACGGTCGCGTCGCCGCTCTGGCAGACGCCGCACGTGAAGGTGGTCTGAAGTTCTAATGATCAACGCAAACGGAAACATCAACGGAAGGAACGCCTAATGTCGGACCGTGAACAGCGTGACGGCGGACGCTCCGCCGAGAACAACGGTCGTAACAACGACCGCAACAACGGCGGCCGTCGTAACGACCGCCGCAACGACCGTCGCAACCAGCAGGATGCTGAGCGCGACAAGTACATCGAGCGCGTTGTGACCATCAACCGCGTCTCCAAGACCGTCAAGGGTGGCCGCAACATGTCGTTCACCGCCCTCGTGGTCGTGGGCGACGGCCAGGGCATGGTTGGCGTCGGCTACGGCAAGGCCAAGGAAGTTCCGGCCGCCATCCAGAAGGGCTCCGAAGAGGCTCGCAAGAACTTCTTCCGCGTCCCGATGATCGCCGGCACCATCACCCACCCGGTTGAGGGTCGCGACGCCGCCGGCATCGTCATGATGAAGCCGGCTGCCCCCGGTACTGGTGTCATCGCTGGCGGCGCTGCCCGCCCGGTGCTCGAGTGCGCCGGTGTCCAGGACATCCTCGCGAAGTCCTTGGGTTCCGACAACGCCCTCAACGTCGTCCGCGCTACCGTGGACGGCCTCAAGCAGCTGGTCCGCCCCGAAGAGGTCGCTGCCCGTCGTGGCAAGACCGTCGAAGAGGTCACCCCGGCCCGTATGCTGCGCAAGCGCGCAGGTCAGGAGGCATAAACAATGGCTCTGAAGATTACTCAGGTAAAGGGCCTGGTGGGCACCAAGCCGAACCACCGCGCGAACATGGAGGCTCTCGGCCTCAAGCGCATCGGTCAGTCCGTTGTTAAGCAGGACACCCCGATCATCCGCGGCATGGTTCAGAAGGTTCGCCACCTGGTCACCGTCGAAGAAGTGGCAGGGGAGTAAACCATGGCTGACATCATCAAGCTCCACGACCTGCGCCCGACCAAGGGCGCTAACAAGCCGAAGACCCGCGTTGGCCGCGGTGAGGCATCCAAGGGTAAGACCGCTGGTCGCGGTACCAAGGGCACCAAGGCTCGTAAGCAGGTTTCGGCCGCTTTCGAGGGTGGCCAGATGCCGATCCACATGCGTCTGCCGAAGCTCAAGGGCTTCAAGAACCCGAACCACGTCGAGTACCAGGTTGTCAACGTTGCCGACCTGGCCAAGGCGTTCCCGAACGGTGGCGACGTCACGAAGGCTGACATCGTCGCAGCTGGCCTGGTTCGCAAGAACCAGCCGGTTAAGGTTCTGGGCAACGGTGAGCTCAGCGTCAAGCTGAACGTCACCGCTGACAAGTTCTCCAAGTCCGCAGTGGAGAAGATCGAGGCTGCCGGTGGTTCCACTACCGCTGCCGCGAAGTAACTAAGCGGAAACGTCGCGCCCCACCGTCATGGTGGGGCGTGTCGTGCGTTTTGTAGGCTTCCACTATGCAACCGCACAACGTGACAGGATTCCTCGTTCCCGTCATGACCTCGTGCAATGCCGTCAACACCATGCGCCTCGATGGCGCGGTCGTGTCGCTCTTTGGCGCCGATTCCGGGTTCGTTCCTACCCGCGACGGCTGGGCCTACATCCAGCTTTCCGATGCCGCCCCGCGTCTCCGTCCCAGTCCCCTCAAGGTCCTTGACCTCACGCGTGTGCTGGCGGGGCCGAGCGCAGGGCAATTCCTCGTTGGATTCGGCGCTGACGTGCCGTGCATCTATCCGCTGACGAAGCTGGAGATCCCCGCTCAGTGCCTGGCCACCGGTCATGGCTAGAGCAGTGCCGTCGCGGACGGGCGATGTGGTGTTGTGCGGGTACCGTCCGGGTTCGTGTAGGCAGACCGCCGCGGCTTCGATTCCCCGGTGCAGGCTGCGTGCGGCATCGCGGACCTCTACTCGGCGGATAGCCGGCTCGGATGCTTCGGTGCCCGAGCCTGTGGCGCCGGAGGAGTTTGCGTACCGGTACGGGCGTGTGGCAACGGTACCGTCATTGACCGGACCGGGGAACCTGCCAGGGCCGCACGCCCAAGCGCCGTTGTCCTGGGCAGACTGAAAACGGCATGCTGAAGTGCCCGCCCTTCGGGGCGGGTTGTCTGTTGGTCTAGTTGCAGGGGATGTCGGGTCCGAATTCCCGGCGTTTGTAGATTCGCCCGTCTGAGCCTTTGTAGTAGACGTCGCCGTCTCTCTTTTTCATGTTGTGGTATTCGCACAGCATGAGGATGTTGTCCAGGTTGGTCTCCCCGCCTTTCGCCCAGGCTTTGAGGTGGTCGGCCTGGCACATCGAGAACGGAATCTTACAGTCCGGGTCCATACACGTGTGCTGGACCGCCGCTATCATGTCGCGTTGGGCTTGGGTGAAGTAGCGTTTGAGGCGGTATTGCTTCATCGGCTCGTTGCGCGCGTTGACAATCGTGGCAAGTCCCACGCCGGCGAGGAGTTCTTCCATGAGTTCTGCTCCGGTGCGCCACGTGCCGTCTGTGGCGCGCACGAGGATGTCCTCGCCGTCGCCGCGCAGAATCATCTCCAGGTCGTGGAGGTTGACGAGGATGTGGATCATGCGTCGCGGCGCGGTGAGCTGCGTGCGGTTTTCTACGTGCTTCTTCAAGCCCTCGTAGAGGCCATCGTAGTTGCCGGGTTCCACGCCGGGCAGCCCATGGATATAGTCCATAAGCCANGGCGAGGAGTTCTTCCATAAGTTCTGCGCCGGTGCGCCACGTGCCGTCTGTGGCGCGCACGAGGATGTCCTCGCCGTCGCCGCGCAGAATCATCTCCAAGTCGTGGAGGTTGACGAGGATGTGGATCATCCGCCGCGGCGCGGTGAGCTGCGTGCGGTTTTCTACGTGCTTCTTCAAGCCCTCGTAGAGGCCATCGTAGTTGCCGGGTTCCACGCCGGGCAGCCCGTGGATGTAGTCCATAAGCCACGCTTCGGTGGAGCGGATGACCAGTCGGTTGCGCCCGTCCTGGGAGACGCCGACGGTGGCCTCGTCTTTGGTTTCGGGTGGGGTGGTGTGCTGCGCTGCGACCTTGTCTAGGTCTTGTTCGCGGGTGCCGCACAACAACACGCGGAGGTCGTTGGGGTTGTCGCCTTTCTTGGAAAGCCGGTCGATTTTGGCCAGGACCCGGATGCCGTGGCCGAGGCGGCGGGCAGCGTCGCGGGCTTCGCCGATGCGTGGATGGGAGTCCAATGGTAAGGACGCGTTCGAGACCGCGTACCGGGCTTCGCCGATGCGTGGATGGGAGGCTTCCCAAAAGGTGCGCACGAGAGGCATGTAGAAGTCGGCGTCGGCGGTCGATAGGCCAGCGTCCCAGTAGTCGGTGCGGCGCCAGCCTGTAAGTTCGCGCAAGGAGTCGACGTTTTCTTCCTTGAGCCGAGAGACGAAAGAGTTCATGGCTTCGACGCTAAACAACGCATGTCAAGGCCCGCTAGGGTGAAAACTCAATCTGTGGAAAACTGCCCGAAATCGCCAACTATAGTGTGCAACCGACAAAGTTCTCCACAGGCACGTACGCGCCGGTCTTGACTATCGCAACGACGGGCCACTATTGTGGCGCACCCTGATCGTGGCGGGGGAATTCGACGGGATCGCCGTGGACATGGCGCCGTGAGATATGCGGTTATTGTGGCGGTTGCGCGCGATGCTGGTAGGGTAGTGAGGTCATAAGTTTCAACCGTCCCTAAGGATTCGCTGAATCGTCGCGCGGTGCGCGGCGTGGGCAGGGTCCGCTGGGGTAGATGAGTTCCCCCTCTCAGGTCTCCGCGCCGTCCATGAGCGTGCGGCGCGACTGCCGAGAGGGCAGGAGGATAAAAGTAGTGTCCGCCATTTTCCAGGCCTTCAAGGACGCCGACCTGCGTAAGAAGATCATCTTCACTCTCGTGATGATCATCCTCTACCGTGTCGGCGCGCAGATTCCGTCCCCGGGCGTCGACTACGCGTCGATCGCCGGTCGACTGCGTACCTTAACTGAGGAGCAGGGCAACCTGTACTCGGTCATCAACCTCTTCTCGGGCGGTGCGCTATTGCAGCTGTCCATCTTCGCCATCGGCATCATGCCGTACATTACGGCGTCGATTATTGTGCAGCTGCTTACCGTGGTTATTCCGCGCTTCGAGCAGCTCAAGAAGGAAGGCCAGTCCGGACAAGCGAAGATGACGCAGTACACGCGTTACCTCACGGTCGCTCTGGCGCTGCTGCAGTCCTCCGGCATCGTGGCGCTCGCTGACCGTCAGCAGCTGCTGGGCCAGGGCGTTGAGGTCCTTACCGCGGACCGCAACATCTTTACGCTCATCATGCTCGTTATCACCATGACCTCGGGCGCCGTGCTCGTCATGTGGATGGGCGAGCTCATCACGGAGAAGGGCATTGGCAACGGTATGTCGCTGCTCATCTTCGCGGGTATCGCGACCCGCCTGCCTACCGATGGCATTAACATCCTCCAGAACAATGGTGGCCTCGTCTTCGCGATGATTGCCGTCGGCCTCATCGTTCTCGTTGTGGGCATCACCTTCATCGAGCAGGGCCAGCGCCGCATTCCCGTGCAGTACGCCAAGCGTATGGTCGGCCGTCGCCAGTACGGTGGTTCCTCCACTTACTTGCCGCTCAAGGTCAACCAGGCCGGCGTTATCCCGGTCATCTTCGCGTCCTCGCTCATTTACATGCCGGTGCTCATCACGCAGATCGTCAACTCGGGTTCCGCAACGGTGCCGGATAACTGGTGGCAGCGCAATGTCATCGCGCACCTGCAGGCGCCGAGCTCCTGGCAGTACATCGTGGCGTACTTCGTGCTTACCATCTTCTTCTCGTACTTCTACGTTTCTGTGCAGTACGACCCGAACGAGCAAGCAGACAACATGAAGCGCTACGGTGGCTTCATTCCGGGCATCCGCCCGGGCCGCCCCACCGCGGAATACCTTGGCTTTGTCATGAACCGCCTGCTGTTCGTCGGCTCGCTGTACCTGGCCATCATCGCCATCCTGCCGAACATCCTGCTCGACCTTGGTGTTGGCCACAATTCCGCAAACGGCATGTCCGCGTTCGGTGGTACGGCTATCCTGATTATGGTCTCGGTTGCTCTGACCACCGTCAAGCAGATCGAGTCCCAGCTTCTGCAATCTAACTACGAAGGACTTCTCAAGTAATGCGTTACGTACTCCTCGGCCCTCCCGGTGCTGGCAAGGGCACCCAGGCAGCTATCCTCAGCGAGAAGCTGAATATCCCGCACATCTCGACCGGCGACCTGTTCCGCGCCAACATTGGCGAGGGCACCCCGCTGGGCGTCGAGGCGAAGTCCTACATTGATGCCGGCAAGCTGGTCCCCACGGACGTCACCGCCCGCATGGTCGAGGATCGCCTTAACCAGGACGACGCCGCGGGCGGCTTCCTCCTCGATGGCTTCCCGCGCACCGTGGAGCAGGCCGAGATCCTCACCAAGCTGCTCGCCGACAAGGGCCTCGAGCTCGACGGCGTTATCAACTACGAGGTGTCTGAGGACGTCGTCGTCGAGCGCATGCTCGCCCGCGGCCGCGCCGATGACAACGAGGAGACCATCCGCACCCGTCTCGGCGTCTACCGCGACGAGACCTTCCCGCTCATTGAGCACTACGGTGATCAGATCATCACCGTCAAGGCAGAGGGCACCGTTGAGGACATCAACGCTCGCACCCTCGCTGCCATCGGCAAGTAAGCCGTCCAAGCAGCAGTCAAGCGCCAGGGAGATATACCCTGGCGCTTGCGCAGTTTTCACCCCTCCCAGAAAGGACCCCACATCATGGCACGTCGCCACAAAAAGATGGTCGCCCGCACCCCGGGCGAGCTGGATGCCATGCAGGCAGCCGGAGAGATCGTCGGCCGCACTCTCCAAGCCGTCAGGGCCGCCGCGAAGGCTGGTATGTCGACGCTGGAGCTCGATGAGCTTGCCGAAGCCACCATTCGCGACGCCGGCGCTATCCCGACGTTCAAGGGCTACGGCGGATTCCCCGGGTCCATCTGTGCCTCCGTCAACGATGTCGTCGTCCACGGCATCCCCTCGGCCGACGTGGTGCTCGAAGACGGCGATCTCATCTCGATTGATTGCGGGGCCACGTTGGACGGGTGGGTAGGAGACAGCGCCTGGACATTCGGCATCGGAAGGCTTGGCCCCCGCGCCGACGCCCTGAATAGGGCGACGGAATGGGTGCTCATGGAAGGACTCAAGGCCATGGTGCCGGGCAACCGGCTCACGGACGTCTCGCACGCGCTGGAGCAGGCAACGTATGCTGCTGAGCTGAAGTTCGAGACCGAGCTGTTTATCGTGGATGGCTACGGCGGACACGGCATTGGCCGTGAAATGCACGAGGACCCGTATCTCGCGAACGAGGGGCGTGGCGGTCGCGGCCCGTTCATTATGGAGGGCTCCGTCCTAGCCATTGAGCCCATGCTCACGCTGGGCACGGAGGACAACGAAGTGCTGGACGACGACTGGACCGTGGTCACCCTCGACGGCTCATGGGCGTCGCACTGGGAGCACACCGTTGCAGCGACGGCGGAGGGCCCCCGTATCCTTACCCCGCGCTATTGAGGTCAGTCGCGCCGACTTCAGCTATGAACTGGGCTTCAAGCAGCCGGTCTTAAAAAGTCCCAGCGAAAACTAAGTCCTCGGCTATGTCACGGCTAGGTTTCGGTCTATACTGCCAGCATGTCGAAAAACAACCTGACGAAGGTCGCCGCGCCGCTCGCGGCCGTGGCCGTCTCCCTATCCCTCCTGGCGACCCCCGTCGCCGGCGCTCAGACTCTTCCTTCCGCTCCGTCCGTGGAGCAGATGTCCTCGCAGATTCAGATTGGCAAGTTCCTGGGCCTGAGCGAAGAACAGGCATGGGCGCAGCGCAACGATCTCATCAAGCAGATCAAGACCATCAACAATCCGCAGGTTATTCCGGTCCTCGAGCAGGCCGTCGATAACACGGTCAACGCCGTCTTCCCGGGTCTTGTCGCCCGCAAGAACGCGGAGATTCGCGCAGAGCAGGAGCGCCTCGAGCGCGAGCACGCCGCACAGGTTGCGCGCGAGCAGGCCGCCGCTCAGGAAGCCGCCCGCATTGCCGAGGAGCAGCGCAAACGCAACGAGTTCGACCGCGGCCCCTGCCCGCGTGACGCTGACGCATGCGTCGATATCGATCGCAACCGTTCCTGGCTGCAGGACGACAACGGCAACGTCACCCATGTTGCCGAGTGGATTTCCTCCGGCGCCCGCACCCCGGGGCTCGCCACGCCGCGCGGCGCCTTCAATGTCCAGTACAAGGTCAAGGACGAAGTCTCCCGCGAGTTCGGCAACGCGCCGATGCCGTACGCGATCTACTTCACCAACACTGGCCACGCCTTCCACGAAGGCTCCCCCGCGTATGATTCCCACGGCTGCATCCACCTGCAGCACCAGGACGCCGTGGCGTACTGGAACGACCTGCAGGTTGGCGACAAGGTCTTCATCTTCTAGTCTTTGTCACTCCGCGGCGTGAGCTGCGAACGCCTAGCGCCTCGTGCGCTGGGCGTTTATTTGGTTTTCGTGTCGTTCATGCGTATTATTGAACGTTGGTGTATGCGCGCGTGCTTGCACGCGGGTTGATGCACCACCGCAGTAGATACAAACATGCAGGCCACGGCGTACTTGTCCGGGCCTAGAAAAGTAGAGGTTATGGCTAAGGAAGGCGCAATCGAGGTCGAGGGTCGAATCATCGAACCCCTGCCGAATGCAATGTTCCGTGTCGAGCTCGACAACGGACACAAGGTTCTTGCTCACATCTCGGGCAAGATGCGTCAGCACTACATCCGCATCCTTCCTGAGGATCGCGTGGTCGTGGAGCTGTCCCCTTATGACCTGACCCGCGGACGCATTGTCTACCGCTACAAGTAAACACAGAAATTAAGCCTCCTTACCCAAGGCGACCATCACTGCGCGCGAGCGTGAGCTCGCGCGTTGGTCGTCCGTGCACCTCAGGCCGCGGTGGCCAGAGCCCGCACAGTAGCGTTTACCCACAGTTTCCGGCACGGTCCGGGCGAAGCGTGAACGGTGTGTGGGACGGATAGGGAGAAAACCACCGTAACAACCCGAAAGGACACGCCACATGGCACGTCTCGCTGGTGTTGACCTCCCGCGTAACAAGCGTATGGAGATCGCACTGACCTACATTTACGGCATCGGTCCGGCTCGCGCCGCCGAGCTGCTGGAGAAGACTGGTATCTCTCCGGACCTGCGTACCGACAACCTGACCGATGATCAGGTTGCCGCTCTGCGTGACGTCATCGAAGCTACCTGGAAGGTCGAGGGTGACCTCCGCCGCCAGGTTCAGGCTGACATCCGTCGCAAGATTGAAATTGGTTGCTACCAGGGCATTCGCCACCGTCGTGGCCTCCCGGTCCGCGGTCAGCGCACCAAGACCAACGCTCGTACCCGCAAGGGCCCGAAGAAGACGATCGCAGGAAAGAAGAAGTAATACATGCCTCCGAAGACTCGTTCCGGCGCGCGTCGTACTGGCCGTCGCGTCGTAAAGAAGAATGTGGCCCAGGGCCACGCATACATCAAGTCCACCTTCAACAACACCATCGTGTCCATCACGGACCCGTCCGGTGCTGTCATCTCCTGGGCGTCCTCCGGCCACGTCGGCTTCAAGGGCTCCCGTAAGTCCACGCCGTTCGCAGCTCAGATGGCTGCTGAGTCCGCTGCCCGCAAGGCCATGGACCACGGCATGAAGAAGGTTGACGTTTTCGTCAAGGGTCCGGGCTCCGGCCGCGAGACCGCCATCCGTTCCCTGCAGGCTGCAGGCCTCGAGGTTTCCTCGATCACGGATGCCACCCCCCAGCCGCACAACGGCTGCCGTCCGACCAAGCGCCGCAAGGTCTAAGCAGACAGAAAGGATAGAGGTAAAAACTCATGGCTCGTTATACCGGCCCAGCAACTCGTAAGTCCCGCCGTCTGCGCGTCGACCTCGTCGGCGGAGATATGGCGTTTGAGCGCCGCCCGTACCCCCCGGGACAGGCAGGCCGCAACCGCATCAAGGAATCTGAGTACCTGCTGCAGCTCCAGGAGAAGCAGAAGGCAAAGTACACCTACGGTGTGCTGGAGCGTCAGTTCCGTCGCTACTACGCAGAGGCCAACCGTCGTCCGGGCAAGACCGGTGACAACCTGGTCATCCTGCTCGAGTCTCGTCTCGACAACGTGGTCTACCGTGCAGGTCTGGCCAACACCCGTCGCCAGGCTCGCCAGCTTGTCTCCCACGGTCACTTCACCGTGAACGGCAAGAAGATCAACGTTCCGTCCTTCCAGGTCACCCAGTACGACATCATCGATGTCCGTGACCGCTCCAAGAAGATGGAATGGTTCGAAGACGCTCAGGATCGCCTTGTCGATGCCGTCGTTCCGGCATGGCTGCAGGTCGTTCCCGACACCCTGCGCATCCTCGTGCACCAGCTGCCCGAGCGCGCTCAGATCGACATCCCGCTGCAGGAGCAGCTCATCGTCGAGCTTTACTCGAAGTAACCCTTCGTCTAACCCACATATTCACCCTCTACCGACGTCAAATAGCGGGCGTCGACAAGGAGAAGTTCCATGCTCATTTCCCAGCGTCCTCAGCTCACCGAAGAAGTTATCGACTCGGCTCGTTCCAAGTTCACCATCGAACCGCTCGAGCCGGGTTTCGGTTACACCCTCGGCAACTCGCTGCGTCGCACGCTGCTGTCGTCCATCCCGGGCGCGGCAGTGACCTCGATCAAGATTGACGGTGTGCTCCACGAGTTCACCACGATCTTTGGTGTCAAGGAAGACGTTGCCGAGATCATCCTCAACATCAAGGGCCTCGTGCTCTCCTCCTACTCTGATGAGCCGGTCGTGATGTACTTGAGCAAGGAAGGTGCCGGCGAGGTCACTGCAGGCGACATTCAGCCGCCGGCAGGCGTGGAGATCCACAACCCGGATCTGCACATCGCCACCCTCAACGACACCGCTCGACTGGAGATGGAGCTCGTTGTCGAGCGCGGTCGCGGCTACGTCCCGGCTGCCCCGACGTCCGGTGAGATCGGCCGCATTCCGGTCGACCAGATTTACTCGCCGGTCCTCAAGGTCTCGTACAAGGTCGAAGCTACTCGTGTCGAGCAGCGCACCGACTTTGACAAGCTCATCATCGACGTCGAGACCAAGAACTCGATCACCGCACGTGACGCTCTGGCTTCGGCCGGCGGCACCCTGGTCGAGCTCTTCGGTCTGGCGCGCGAGCTCAACACGGCTGCCGAGGGCATCGAGATCGGCCCCTCCCCGCAGGAGACCGAGTACATCGCTGCTTACTCCATGCCGATTGAGGACCTGAACTTCTCTGTTCGCTCCTACAACTGCCTGAAGCGCCAGGAAATCCACACCGTCGGTGAGCTCGCTGAGTGCACCGAGTCGGACCTGCTGGATATCCGCAACTTCGGTCAGAAGTCGATCAACGAGGTGAAGATCAAGCTGAACAGCTTGGGCCTTGCCCTCAAGGACACCCCTGAGGACTTTGACCCGACCCAGCTTGAGGGTTATGACGCAGAAACCGGTGACTTCAAGGATCCGTCCGCGGGCGAATCCGAGTAAATAGTCACTAAACGCGCTTAACACTTAAAAAGCACACGAGGAGTACACAATGCCTACCCCGAAGAAGGGCGCCCGTCTCGGCGGCTCCGCTGCGCAGCAGGCTCACCTATTGAGCAACCTGGCAGCCAGCCTCATCGAGCACGGCGCGATCAAGACCACCGATGCCAAGGCGAAGATGCTTCGCCCGTACGTCGAGAAGATCATTACCAAGGCGAAGGGCGGCTCCATTGCCGACCGTCGCGAGGTTCTCAAGCTCATCCCGCACAAGGATGTTGTTGCTCACCTCTTCGATGATCTCGCACCGCAGTTCGCAAACCGCGAGGGCGGCTACACCCGCACCATCAAGCTGGACAACCGTCGTGGCGACAACGCCCCGATGTCCCAGATTGCCCTGGTGCTGGAGGAGACCGTTTCCTCCGAGGCCACCCGCGCAACCCGCGCTGCTGCTTCCAAGGCCGCTGAGGCTGAGGAGGCCACCGAGGCCGAGGCTACCGAGGAGAACTAATCTCCCCGGGGCCTAAAGCCCGCATACGCAAAGACCGCAACCCTGCATAAGGGTTGCGGTCTTTGTCGTCTGCGGAGATGTCGTCGCGCGCAGCTGGAACCTCCGGTGAAGAATTACATCTTCGGCAGGAACTGCTGGATCTGCGGCCAAAGAGCGGCGCCCAGAGCCAGGATGCCGGCGGTGATGCCCACACCGAGCAGTGCCTGCTCTTCAGTGGAGGAGGAATCCGGCTTCTGACCATCCTTGGAGCTCAGGGTCGGGAACTTCTTGGCCAGCTCTTCGTCGCTGGAGCCGTTGCCTTCCTTGCCGTCTGCGTTCGAAGAACCGTCCTGCTTACCGGACGCGGAGGAGCCGGTCTGGTCGCCGTTGTCTGCGGCCACAGCGTTCGGTGCGGCAACGGTGAGTGCGCCGGCAAGCGCGATGGCGGACACAGAGGCACCAAACTTCTTGAACTTCGTCATCGTGTTTCCTTTCGATTGGGAAATATTGTCGGTCGTACGCCCCGTGAGCGTGCTCACGTGAGGCATGGCACATAGTATGACATACTTTTGCTGGCAATAGTATTGGAATCTGCCCGCAATTGTCAGCCGCAACACAGAATGCCTATTCAGCCGCGGTACAGCCACACCGAATTGGTAGTATCCCGGAGTATGACTGCCCCCTCGCCTGATACCGTCCGCCTGCGTTTCGACCTCGCCTATGACGGCACGGACTTCCACGGTTGGGCCAAGCAGAAAGGCGGGCTGCGCACCGTCGAAGGCGTCCTCGCTGAGAAACTCTCGCTCATCGCGCAGACCGAGATCGAGCTCACCGTCGCCGGCCGCACCGACGCTGGCGTGCATTCCGCGCATCAGGTCGCCCACGCGGACGTGCCCCGCGCACTGCTCGAGTCGCGCAGCATCCACGGCGATCCGTCCACCCTCGTGCGGCGCCTGGCCAAACTCCTGCCCGAAGATATCCGCGTCCACGACGTGACGTTCGCACCTGAGGGTTTCGATGCGCGCTTCTCCGCTCTCGCCCGTCGCTACGTCTACCGCGTCACCACGTTCCCCGCGGGCTCGCTGCCCACCCGCGCGCGCGACACGGCCATGTGGCCCCACGCCGTGGACATCGACGCCATGCAAGAAGCCGCCACTGTGCTCGTCGGCCTCCACGACTTCGCGGCCTTCTGCCGGCCCAAGCCGCACGCGACGACGATCCGCGATCTGCAGTCCTTCACCTGGCACGATGTCTCAACGCCGCACGAGCCGGAGCTCTATGAGGCCCACCTCACCGCAGACGCTTTCTGCTGGAATATGGTCCGTTCCCTCGTCGGCTGTTGCCTGGCGGTGGGGGAGGGCCGCCGCGACGTCGATTTCGCTGCGGCGCTCCTCGGCGAGACGCAACGCTCGGACACATGCCCGGTCGCGCCTGCCAAAGGCCTGTCACTCACCGGCGTCGATTACCCGGCGTCGGAGGATCTCGCCGCCCGCGCCGAGGCGGCCCGCAATCGCCGCTCGCTCGAGTAGCGGGCCAGCGCGCTCCGGGTTAGGATGAGCGCACATCGCATTGCTACTCGGGGGAGTTCACCATGGCGCGTCTGCGACCGACCACCAAAGCCCAAATTTCTGGTCACCGTTTCCTGCAACGACGGCTTGAGCACGGCCTCGTCCTCGGCGATATTCGCATGATTCACGATCCCCTCGCGCGCCGCAGCCGCGCCGCCTGGATCTCCGTGGGCCTGTCAGTCCTCATCGCCGCGGGTGCTGGCCTCATCGCCTGGCTCCAGCCCAACCCGGATCCGGGTGCGCAACCCATCGTCCGCACCGCGCAGGGCCAGGTCCTCGCTAATATCGACGGCACCTTCCACCCCGTCCCCAACCTCGCCTCGGCCCGTCTGCTCACCGGTGCGCCTGCCGATGCCGCCCCCATCGGCCCCGATATCCTCGCCGCAGCATCGCTCGGTGTGCCCGCCGGGCTTGCCGATGCCCCCGGCTTCCTCAATTCTTCACCCTCCAGCACCCCCTGGGCGCTGTGCCAGGAGCCTACTCCCGAGGACACCGTCGCCTTCGTGACCTCCATTGACGCCGCCGGCGAGCCGACCGGCCGCACCATCGTTCACGCCCAGCGCCCCGTGCGTCTCCTCGGCCCCGAGGACGCTGCCCTCGTCGTGGCGGAACGACGCACGTGGCTCATCACCGAGGACGGCCGGCGCCCGCTAGATGAAGACGAGCTTGCGACAACCATCGCCCGCGTCGTCGGCATCGAGCCGGACGCCCCGCGCCGCGCGGTGCCGCCGGAGTTCCTCAATGCCGTTTCGGAGCTGCCAGCCTTCGCGCTGCCCGCTGACCTCCCGGAGGTCTGGGATTCCGGCCACGGCTTGTGGGCGCACACGGACGACGGCGTCGCACCGCTCACCGCCGCGCAAGCCGAAGTCCTCGTCGCGTCNCGCCGTGGACACGGGCCACGGCCGTCTCGTTGTTTCCGCGACCGGCACCCGCCACACCGTCCCCTCGCAGGCCGAATGGGAGGCACTCGGCTTGAACGCCGCGGCCAGCGCGCCGTGGGACATTGTGCGCCTGTTGCCGGAAGGCTCGGAGCTATCCCGCGTCGCTGCCCTCGCGGGTGATACAGGTGCCGTTTCTCAAGGAGAATCGAGCAAGTAGCGACTCTGTAAAAGGTAGACCCACCCTTGCTACAGCGTATTAGGGGGGTTGTATTGCCACCGTTCATAATTCTTACCGCTCACGGTGACCTGCGCCAGGTGTCCTCGTAGCGGATAGTTACAGTCTGTACGCCGAGCTGATTGCGTTGCGCTGAGTGGCACAAGGTCTCTCCAACCCTTTTCTACTCTGGATGTGAGAAACCGGAGATAGTACTCATGTTACGTGGCGGGCGTTGAAGCAATCCTCCTCACGAATTCGTCGCGGGCGTAACGCCGCTGCACACGCGATGGCGAGAGCAAGGAAGGCGAGCGACCCTGCTAGCCACGCCAAACGCCGCGCGGGCTCCGCGTCTCGCTGTGCGGGGTGCGCCACGAATGCAGGACGCACGACGCGGCTCTGGGAGAAAGTTGTAGCGCTCACGGCAGCGAGCGGATCGACGAACCCAGAGCCCGGATGTGCCGTTGCGTGCAGGCGTTCGCGCAGCTGCGCCGGGGTGGCGTCGGGGAAGCGCTNACGGGCGGCGATGACCCCGGCAACGACGGTGCCGTGCATGTCGCAGTCGAGATGCGGGTCCGGGGAATCCGGCGCGACGAGGTCCGGCCCGGACTCCAGGCGGGCGAGCTGATCATGGCGTGCGACTCCGGTGTCGATGACGGCGACGCGCACGCCGCGACCTGTCGCCAAGGCGTGGAGCCGGGCACGGTAGTCGGCTTGTTGCGCGGTGGGCGCGGGCGAGCCCTCCCCGGGCACCGGGACCATGCAGGCAGTCGCGGGTTCTTGGGCCAAGGCAGGAGGGACAAGTGCACACGCTGCGGCAATGCCCGCGACGAGAACAAGGCGGCGCATGGCTAGCCCAGCCCGCGAATCAGGACGAAGACGCCGGCGATATGCAGCGCCAACGGCACGATGGCGGTGAGAGCCAAAGCCTCGGCGCGTTCGAACCACACGAGCGTGGTCGGCTCGAGACGCGCGACGCGCGGTGCCCAGAGGCAGGCCGTCGCAGCTGTTGCAGCAATGAGGACGGCGGCGATGAGCAGGACCCACGTGCCAGTGGCAAACCCGGCACTCACGGCGATAACGGCAAGCGCGCAGAGGGCGATAACTCCGCCGGCGGCCCCCACCATGAGTAGCCACGTCCCGCGTGCCGAGGCGTGACGAGCGGCGTGGAGAAGAAAGGCGCCGCTCATCGCCGCGGCGAGTCCCGCGACCCAGCCACCGGGCAGACCCGCTGCGACGCCACGCACGAGGAATCCCAGTGCGGGTATGCAGGCGAGGGCACACGCGAGGAGAGCACCCTCGTAGAGCTCGCGGGCGCGCCGGGCACGGGAGTCAGCGAGAGGATCGAGGATATCCCCGAGCTCGTCCTCGGTGGGCTCCTCGCCGGCGGTGGGGAGCTGGGGTACGCGCAACCCCGCCGCGCGCGTGGCGAGCGNGGCGCGCCACGGCGTGGACAGCAGCGGCGCGCCGAGAAGATCGGTGACTTCGCCTAAGACCTCGTCGAGGCTGGCCTCGACGGGCAATGACACGTCGATTTGTTTGTGGAAGCGGCCGGCGTGCGCGCGGACGGTGACGCGCACGCTCGTAGCGGTCATCATGGCGGAATTTTCCCCCGGTATTTTTCGTGGTGGCGCCCCAGAAATGTTCTGGGACGGCTGGGCGTCCCCCTTGCCCAATGGCTCACATTGTGGCTTACTTGTAGGCGCATGTCCACCGCTACGGCGGCGGACGGGCCGTGAGCAGGGGGCTTACGGCTGGGGGATGCCGGTTGTGGGGTGGCCCCAGTACCTGGACCAGTTCTACGAGGGGGATTATTCCATGCCCGTGACCACCATTCCGCGCGCGCCGCGCGACCCGGCACCGCCGCTGCCCAGCGGCTCTTTACAGGCCGAGGCTGTGCCGGACGCCGCGAAGCCCAAGCCCGTGCCGCTCGTGCGTCTGTTGTTGCCCGTCGTCATGATCGTGGCCATGCTCGGCATGGTCGCGCTCATGGTGCTCGGCGGTGGCGGGCGCGAGCTCAACCCGATGATGCTCATGTTCCCGCTCATGATGCTTGCCTCCGTCGCGACGATGTTTGCGCCGCAGGGCTCCGCCGATGATCCGAACGAGCGGCGCCGGACCTACCTGCGGCACCTCAAGGCGTTGCGCGGCAAGGCGGAGGAGCATGCCGCTGCCCAACGCGCGCATGCGGTCCACCACCATCCGCGGCATGACCAGCTGGTCGCGTGGGTGGGCTCCAACCGCCTGTGGGAGCGCGACGCGCAGGATGACGATGCGCTCGCGGTGCGCGTGGGCGAGGGTGCGGTGGCACTGTGCACGCCGATTACCTTCCCTGATATCGACGCGCCCGAGGACGTCGATCCAGTGTGCACGGTAAGCCTGCGCCAGCTCGTCCATTCCGCGGGGCAGCTGCCGGGAATGCCCATCGTCATTCAGCTGCGTGCGTTTCGCTTCCTGGGTATCGGCGGTCCAAAGGCACGGGAGCTTGCTCGAGCGATGGTCATGGAACTCGCCGCAGCGCACGGCCCGGAGACGGTGGGCATCTCGGCGCTGGGGGAGGGCTGGGAGTGGCTCAAGTGGCTGCCCCACACGCGCGAGCCCCGGGCGGCGCGATATCACGTGCTGCTCGTCGACTCGGTGACGACAACGGGCCTGGAGGACTTCTTCCACGACGAGACGCTCACGACCATCATCGACGTGGGCGCCCGCCCGTCCACGGCGTTGGGCTTGCGCGCGGAGCAGGAGGGACTCTTCCTCGTCACGGATGTGACCGGGGCCTTGCGCGTTGTTACTGAGGCCGGCGATGAGGAGCTCGGGCTTGCCGATGCCGCCCCGGAGGCCGCTGCCTTGCACCTCGCCCGTCAGCTGGCGCCGTGCCGGCGCCCCGAGGGTGCGGTGTCCACCGCACGCGTCACGGACGGGGACTTGCTGCGGTTGCTGGGGCACCGGGACATCGGCGAGCTTGCCGCGCGTTTGTGGCCGGGGCGTGCGGGACGAGAAAGACTCAATGTGCCCTTGGGCGTGGACACGGACGGGGTGCCGGTATACCTCGACATCAAGGAGGCCGCGCATGGGGGCGCGGGCCCGCACGGTCTGTGCATCGGCGCGACGGGTAGTGGAAAGTCCGAGCTCCTGCGCACGTTCGTCACGGCTCTCGCGGCGACGCATAGCCCGGACGAGCTCAACCTCGTGCTCGTCGATTTCAAGGGCGGCGCGACGTTCTTGGGCTGTGATACCTTGCCGCACACGGCGGCGGTGATTACCAACCTGGAGGAGGAATCCATCCTCGTTGACCGCATGTTTGACGCGATTTCAGGCGAGCTCAACCGCCGCCAGGAACTGTTGCGCGCGGCGGGCAACTTTGCGAACGTGGGCGACTTCAACGCCTCTGAGGATGCCGTCGCCCGGTACGGGCCGCTGCCTGCGCTCGTCATCATCGTCGACGAGTTCTCGGAGCTGCTTGGGCAACATCCGGACTTCGCGGACCTTTTCGTGGCGGTGGGCCGTCTGGGCCGTTCGCTCCACGTCCACCTGCTGCTCGCCTCGCAACGGCTGGAGGAAGGCCGGTTGCGCGGGCTCGATTCGCACCTGTCGTACCGCGTGGGTCTCAAGACTTTCTCCGCAGCTGAGTCGCGCCAGGTGCTGGGCATTACGGACGCCTATGCGCTGCCCACTAAGCCGGGCGCGGGCTACCTCAAGACGGGCGCGGAGGAACCCGCGCGCATGCAGGCCGCGTATGTCTCGGGTCCGCTTGCGCGCCGAGTCCTCGCCGCGGCGGACGGGCCAGTGCGCGGCAGGGTGACGCTCTTCCATAGCTGGGACGCGACAGGTGAGGCCTCTCCGCATGCGGCGGAGGAAGAGACGCAGCTCGACCACTCGACGACTTTGCTCGATGCCGTCGTCGACGTGGCGCGTGCCGAAGCCACCGCGCGGGGCCAGGCGGCGCACCGCATCTGGTTGCCGCCGTTGCCGCCTGTCATCGAGCTGCCGGAGGTTGTCGCGGGAGCCGAACCCGGTTCTGGGGCGGGCCTGGCCGTGGCGCTGGGCATCGTGGACCGGCCGTACCACCAGCGTCAAGATCCGCTCGTGGTGGACTTGGCTGCGGCGGGCGGGCACCTCGCCGTGTGCGGTGGCCCGCAGTCGGGGAAGTCGACGATGCTGCGCACCGTGGTCGCCGCGTTGGCCGCGGGCCGGTCACCGTCTGCGGTGCGCTTCTACGTCATCGACTGCGGCGGCGGGCAGCTCGCGACGCTCGAGCGCCTGCCGCACGTCTCCGGCGTGGCGACGAAGCACGAGCCGGAGAAGCTCCGCCGGATCGTCGACGAGGTGACACAGCTGGTGGCGGACGCCGCGGCTGACGCGACCGCGACTCGCTCGGGCGACGTCTTTCTCCTCGTCGACGGCTGGCACCACGTGGGAACTGCAGGTGCGGACTTTGAAGACGTCGGCGAGCGGCTCACTCAACTCGCCGCGGACGGGCCCTCTGCGGGGGTGCACCTCGTCGTTTCCACTCCGCGCTGGACGACCATGCGCCCGGCCGTGCGCGACCTCATCGCGCACCGCCTCGAGCTGCGTTTGGGCGAGCCCATGGATTCGCTCATCGACCGCAAGGCGCAGGCGGCATTGCCCGTCGCGCCCGGACGCGGGCTCACCCAGGACGGCGAGCCCATGCTCATCGCCCGCAGCAGCAACCAAGACCTGGCGCATATCGCAGACGTGTGGGCCGCAGTGGAGCCGGCGCCGCGTGTGCGACTTCTGCCGGAGGAGATTCTGCTTGCCGACCTCACCTGCGACGCGGCAGGAAATGCAGTGGGGATTCCGGTGGGCATCGGCGGGCCCCGCCTGGAACCGATGGCCTGGGACGATGCGGCGACAGGCCACCTGGTGTGCGTGGGCGCGCCGGGTTCGGGCAAGTCCCAGCTGCTGCGCACTGTCATTGCGGGAATCGCCGCGCGGGGCCGCGACGCTGCGCGTATTGTGCTCATCGACCATCGGCGCGCACACCTCGGCGCCGTCGAGGAGTCGTTGCTCGCGGCCTATTCCGCGCAGTCACTCGCCACCGAGGAAGCGCTGCGCGCGACGGCGACAACGCTACGCGAACGTCTGCCGGGGTCGGAGGTCACCGCCTCCCAGCTCGCGCGCCGCGACTGGTGGGAAGGGCCAGATATTTACGTGGTCATCGACGATCTTGACTTGGTTTCCGACGTCGCACTGCGGCCTCTCGTGGAGTTGTTGCCGCACGCCCAAGACATCGGCCTGCACGTCGTGGCCGCACGCAAGTCCGGCGGCATCGGCCGTGCGCTCTATGGCGGATTCCTGGCAGCACTGCGCGACCAGCTGCCCTGCGCGCTGGTACTCGACGCGGACAAGGATGAAGGCCCCATCTTTGGCATCAAACCGCGGCCCCAGCCTGCCGGCCGCGGCCAGTGGGTGGTGCGCAATGAAGACCACGGCCTTATCCAGGTAGCGCTTGCTACCGCCCCTGAGGAAGGAGCCTGACATGGCTGATCTCACTCTCACGGTGCTCGATACCGCCACCATCTACGAAGCGCATGAATCCATTTTCCGCTATGACCTCCCCGGCACTGGCGTCGTGGAAGGCTGGGCTTTGGCCGGTGTGGTCGAACAGGCCGCCAAGCTCGTGGGCCCCGCCTGGCCTTCCGTCGAGGTCATGGTGTGCGCCGACCCCTCGGCCTCAGCCGTGGGGCGCGAGGCCGTGGAGATCATCACTCGGCATATTCGCCTGGAGGGGGTGCGCATTATTGAGGACACTCCGAAGCCGTCGGTCGCGACGCCCTCTCGACCACGGACCACCCCGCCGGCGCCTGATGCGGGCGCGGCGCAGGAACCTCCGCGTTCTGTACGTGGCCGTCGGCGAAAGAGCGATACAAAGAAAACTGCGCGGAGTGGTCTGCGTGCACTCGGGATAGAACCCCTCCACCTCGGCGTGTGCGCCGTTGCCCTCGTGCTGGGCGGCGGTGCTTTATGGGGAATGTTGCGGGTCGATTCGGATGCGGCGCCGAAAGCGGTCCCTGCGTCAACCCCTGCGTCAACCCCAGCGTCACTCTCAGTCGTGTCGCCGCAGCCTTCTGTCCCGGAAAGCGCACGCATGCTCACGCCCACGAGCAGCGCCGTTTCAGCGGATGCCGGGGCGCCGGTGGAAGTAGCCGGCATGCGCCTTACCTTGCCGCGTGGCTTCGGGTGGACCGAGGATGCAGGGCTGGTCACGCTCAGCGGCCGTGATCCGCACCTGCGCGTGCTCATTGCCGCGGATCCGCTCTATTCCGTTCCGGGGCAGGCCATCCTCGATGAGGTCCGCGCACAGGTCGAGGCTGAGAAGGAGCTTTCGCAGCTTACGGAGACGAACGGCCGCGTGGCGTATGTCGAAGACCCCGGCGACGGGTCCATCGTGGCGTGGACGACGTGGATCGACGGCGACCATCAGCTCTCCGTTGGGTGCCACAGCAAGGAGACACCGACGGTCGCGCACAAGGCGGCGTGCCGGATTGCGACGGAGTCTTTAGAGAAACTGCCCTGAGCACAGGACCCTGTGGGCGCGCGGGAAAAGTTGTGCGCGGCAGGGAACCTTTTGCGCGGAAAGCCAGTCCAATACTCACGAGAAAGCACCCCGGGGGACAGAAACGCCGGGGGGAGCGCTCATCTGGTCCGGCGGCGTGTTGCCCTGGGCCAAGCCCGCTACTTCTACTCCATGTCTCGAAAGGACAATCATGACTCAGCTCTTTAGGACTGAAGCCGACGTAATGGTCGCCACTGCCGGCCGCGTGGACTCCACCAACTCCGAGGTCCAGGGTGAGCTCACCCGCCTCCAGGGCGTTGTGGACTCCGTGCGTTCCAGCTGGGACGGCCGTGCGCAGGTCTCCTTTGACAACCTCATGCAGCGCTACAACACGGCAGCCCAGCAGCTGCGCGAGGCGCTCACCGCCATCAGCGACAATATCCGCACGAATGCCCGCCACTTCGACACCACTGAAGACGAGAACGCACAGGCGTTTAGCGCCGTGGGCGGCGCGGGCCTGGCGCTGTAGCCACGGCGCATCAGCTGCCGCGCAGCGCACGCCGCGTCATTTACGCGCGGGCGCCACATAGAACAGTCACTCTTTATCTCACAGAAGGAAACTCATGTCTGCCATTAAGTACGAATTCGGCGCCATCTCCGGTGCCGCTGCCGATATCCAGTCGACCTCTCAGCACATCAACTCGCTGCTCGATGACCTCAAGTCTGTCATCGCTCCCATGACGTCCACGTGGGAGGGCGACTCCGCTGCGGCGTATGCAGCCGCCCAGGACAAGTGGGACCGCGCCGCCGCAGAACTCAACACCGTGCTCGCCACCATCTCCACCACGGTGGCCGACAGCAACGACCGTATGTCCGACGTCAACCGTCGAGCAGCGGCGAGCTGGGGATAGGTCGCGGCCCGTGCAGGCGAAGCGTTCTCGGTGCACCGTTAGAGGGAATGGACAAACGAGGGCATGCGTGATGGGGACGCTGCCTTGGATACGAGACGCACGTTCGCACGGACCGGGCTGAAACAATCGGCTACTGCCTGAACAAACCTGAAAATTACGCTGTATTCTTTCGCTTTCCTGCGGCCGCTGGGGCGGCCGCGCGCGGGCGGCGGGCTTACCTGGGGAGGGGCCCTCCGTGCCGGATGGCGAAGCGGGGAATACGGCGTTTTGGGTTTTAGCCGCTGGTCGGGTTAGAATTTTCATCCTGTGTGTTCTTCGCGCGCGCTGTGATGTGCTGCGCGAGCTTCCTCCTACAGGTCTCCACCGGCCGCTGCAGTGGGGAAGTCAAGGTTCACAGCGATGGCCGGCAGCCTACTTAAGAGACTTTTAAAGGAGTCATC
>NZ_LT596207.1:20479-33516 GCF_900092335.1 Corynebacterium phoceense | reverse complement strand
CGTGGTTCATGGAATCCCTCCCGCCGAGCTACGACCGCGTAGACCGGTCGACCTAGTAGCAGCACATCCAGAACCCGGCTCGCACGGCGTGCGAG
Source organism: Corynebacterium phoceense (assembly GCF_900092335.1). Taxonomy (GTDB): domain Bacteria; phylum Actinomycetota; class Actinomycetes; order Mycobacteriales; family Mycobacteriaceae; genus Corynebacterium; species Corynebacterium phoceense. The sequence goes on along the minus strand of NZ_LT596207.1, from coordinate 33,421 downwards.
GGGGCATGAGCAGGGGGTGACTCTGCCCTAACGAGGAGCAGGCTGCACCTACGGTGCATAATTGAACACATGACTCGACTCTTTGGTACCGACGGAGTTCGCGGCCTCGCGAACCAGAAGCTGACACCGATCCTGGCCTTGAAGCTGGGGCAGGCGGCCGCCGAGGTGTTCACGGGCGACCGCGAATCCTTCGAGCGCCGCCCGCTCGCCATCATCGGACGCGACCCGCGCGTCTCCGGCGAGATGCTCGACGCCGCCATCGCCTCGGGCCTCGCCTCCCGCGGTGTCGACGTGCTGCGCGTGGGCGTGCTGCCCACCCCGGCCGTCGCTTTCCTTACCGATGATTACGGCGCGGACTTCGGCGTCATGATTTCCGCCTCGCATAACCCCATGCCGGACAACGGCATCAAGTTCTTCTCCGCAGGCGGCCGCAAGCTCCCAGATTCTATTGAGGATCAGATTCAGGCCCAGATGGACACGCTCACCGAGGAAGGGCCCACGGGCACGAAGCTCGGCCGCGTCATCACGGAAGCCCCTGACGCCCGTGAGCGCTACTTGAAGCACCTCGCGGAGTCCGTCACGGTGGACCTCACCGGCATCAAGGTCGTTGTCGACGCCGCCAATGGTGCCGCCTCCAAGGTTGCCCCGCGTGCCTACGAGGCCGCCGGTGCCGAGGTCATCGCCATCCACAACAAGCCGAATGCCTTCAATATCAACGAGGACTGCGGCTCCACCCACATCGAAAAGACGCAGGAAGCTGTCCACGAGCATGGTGCCGACCTAGGCCTGGCCCACGACGGTGACGCTGACCGCTGCCTCGCCGTCGATGCTGAAGGCAATGTCGTGGACGGCGACCAGATTATGGCGCTGCTCGCCGTAGGCATGAAGGAAGAAGGCCGTCTGCGTGATAGCACGCTCGTCGCCACGGTCATGTCTAACCTGGGCCTCAAGCTGGCCATGAAGGAACAGGGCATCACGATGATCGAGGCCAACGTGGGCGACCGCTACGTCCTCGAGGAACTCGGCAAGGGTGACTTCTCGCTCGGCGGCGAGCAGTCCGGCCACGTCGTGCTCCCGGCCAATGCCACCACCGGCGACGGCACGCTCACGGGTCTCAACATCATGGCCCGCATGGCGAAGACCGGCAAGTCCCTCGCGGAACTCGCTTCTGTCATGACTGTCCTGCCGCAGGTCCTCATCAACGTACCGGTCGCCGATAAGACGACCATCATGAGCAACTCTGAGGTCCAGTCCGCCATCGTCGAGGCCGAGTCTGAGCTCGACGGCACCGGCCGCGTCCTCCTGCGCCCTTCGGGCACCGAGGAGCTCTTCCGCGTCATGGTCGAGGCTGCCGATGCTGAGCAGGCCCGCAAGGTCGCCGGCCGTCTCGCCGCCGTCGTCGCCGCGGCTTAAGCCCCAGCTTTCCGATGCCGCCTCGCGTCCGCGCGAGGCGGCCTTCGGCGTTTTCGGGTTATCGCGGCACGCGCATTCGGGTGCGTTGGAATGCTCTGTGCGGCGCTGACCATCAATCACGGCGGGCTGGGAACCTTTCGAGCGCTGTCACAGTCCAATAGGGGTGGATCAGAAAGACATACCGCTACCGCAGGAGGTTCCCAATGACTGATGTCTTCCTTGATGTGGGTGAGGCCTCGCGCGCACTCCAGTCCGTGGCTGAGGGTGTTCGCGCAAGCCACACGCAGCACGCCGCGCTCACCCCACACTTTCCACCCCACGCGGCCGGCAAGGCCTTCGCCGGGCATGCCGCGCGCCTTCAGGCTGCCTTCATGACGGTGCACGAGCGCGGCGCCCTGCGTTTCGCTCACGCCGAGTCCGTCGCGCAGGCGGCCGTAGCCCAGTTCACCGCCGTCGGTGCGGCGGACGACGCTAACGCTGCGCAACTCCGTGGCGTGGGAGGAGCGTTATGAGCACCGCCGTCGCCTCGCGCCTGGGCGACTACGGACGCTCCATCGCCTTGTTCCAAGCCGCGACCGGCGGCGCCTACAGCGGCCCGTCCATGCCGTTGGGGCTGCTCCAGGAACTCGTGGGCTCTGCCGATGGCATTGATACCGGCGCGCTGGTCTCGTCAGTCGAGGCAGCCGTCGGCGTCCAACGCGCCGGCAAAGGCGGCAAGAGCGGTGCGGGCTCCTCGGGATCGTCTTCCGGCTCCGGCGCGTGGAGCTTGCTGCGTGACGTCATTCAAAAACTCGGCGTCGAACTCGCCGCGGGCTCCATCTTCGAATTCCTCGGCAACATCGAAGGCCTCGGCTCCGCTGACGCGCAACAGCGCGAGGAGCTCGTGGACCAGGCAGGGGAGTGTGCCTCCGCCATTGACGATGTCGTCCACGTGTCAGAAACCTCCATCGAGGAAATCCTGGGCGCCGCCATCCCTCTACTCGGCACGCTCACCTCGCTCGTCTCCAAGATTCATCCGCTGGCGCGCGCTCTCGTGCCCATTATCGCTTCCGCGGGCGATGAGATTATCGAGCACACCAACGGACTGATCGCGCAGACCTGTCGCGACCGCGATGACACCATCGAGCGCTGCTACGACGCCCTCGAACACTGCTGTGAGCAGGCCTGCTCCACCGAGCTGCCCACCCGTGTTCCCGACGCTGCAACCTGTACTCCGCCGCCCGCATGCCCGACCCTCGCGCCCGTATCCGCGCCGCCGGCCTGCCCCACGCAGGATTCCATTTCCGGCACGGCTCCGGCTTCGGCACCCGCATCTGCGCCGGCTCCTGCGCCGCCCGCGCCGGTGACCCCGCCCTCTCCGGCAGCGCCGCCACCCGTCACCACACCCGCGAGCACCGCACCAGCATGCCCGCCGCCTGCGCCTTCCCAGCCTGCGCCTGCCGTTCCGACCCCGCCCTCTCCGGCAGCGCCGCCACCCGCGGAGTGTGCACCGCCTGCGCCGAATCAGCCACGTACGACGCCGAGCTCGACGCCGCCCACGCCACGTCCTGCCGTGGAACCCCAATGCACTCCGCCAGCGCCTCATGAGTGCGAGTGCCCAGAGCCTGCGGAGGCCCATGATGACTGCGTCGACCGCCCCGCAACGCCAAGGCCAGGAGAGACGAAGCCTCCTGCCGATTGTGACACGGTGCCGGCGCAGGAGCCCGTGGTTGTCGAAGAGTGCCTTAAGGACGAACCAGTCGCGCCCGAGCCTGCCGTCGAGTGCGAGGTCGAAACGCAAAGCGACTGCGAGGAGAACGGTGTCGACATCGGCGCCCTGTGCTCTGGATTCCTTGGTGGCTTCGGCGTAGGTGTGGCCATCATCGGAACTGGCTTGCTCATCGCCGCGGCCGTGGACTTTGTCTCTCACCTCGAATTGCCTGATCTCGCTCCGGAACCCGCACCCGAGCCGGCCCCTGAGCCCGCGCCGCAGCCTGAGCGCGCACCAGAGCCGCCCGCTCCTGCCTCAGTGAAGAAGGAGGACGGTGTTTATACGCCGCCGGCTGAGCTAGACGACGTGCAAGAGCCTGCACCGCCGCCCAAGAAGCTGGCGCATATGGCAGGCACTACCGGTGCTGCGCAGGCAGGGGTGCCGGTCGCAGACACGCCCGCCCCTGCGGCGCCCGCGCAGTCCGATGCTTCACCCGCAGCTCCGTCCTCCGCACCAGCGCCCGCTGCGCCGGTGCCTCCTCCTGGAGGTTCGTCCTCTCGTGCTCGAAAGGCAGGTCAGTGGTAATGACTACGAACTTTGATGAATTCGCACGCGCCTTCCGCGAGCGGACTGCTCGCCGGCTTTTGGAATTTGAAAAGACGCTGGCGAAGGCACAAGACGATATTGAGAAGGCCGTGCACGACGCCCGCGATGAAGTGCGCCAGCGCCCGCCCAGCCACGCGAACGGTCCTGTGGAAGCACCCGCGGAGACTCGGCATGCAGCCGGTGCACGTCCGTATGCGGCGCATCAGACCCGTGGCACTCAAGGTCGCGTGAAATCGGTGTTGCGCCGGCAGTAGTGTTATGTCCGTAGAGATAAGTCGAACCCCGCGTCCCTCGCATCGTTGTGATGCCAGGAACGTGGGGTTCGGCGTTGTCGCGGAAGTGCCGCGAAGCACAAGGGCCTAGTGGTACTGATCGGCCTTCTCTGCGAGCTCCTCACCCAGCAGGGAGTGCACACCCTTGGCCGTAGCGTCTGCCTCGGCGAAGTCGGAGTACTTCTTCTCATTGCCCAGCGTGGCGAGGAGGAAGCCGACGAGCAGCGCGCGGGCGGTCTCACGCGGACCGGACTGGAAGATGCCGGTACCGAACGCCAGCTTTTGCATGGTGTTTTCTGCGAAGCCCGGTTGTGTGCCCTTGTCGAGCTCGCGGTAGACGGCCGTGCCGCCCCAGCTCTGTGCGAGCTTGGCCGGGTTGCCCGCGGAGAGGAAGTCATCCAACTTGGAGCCGATGACGAGTCCCGGTGCCTGCACCGAGCGGGCAGCGGTTGTCGCGGAAGGCGAGACCGTGGCGGGGTAGAGGGCGCCCACGGCACGCACCTTTTCGTTATTGGCTGCTGCGAGCACTGCGGCACCGCCGCCCATGCCGTGGCCCACCATGCCCAAGCGGCCCGGGGAGACGGTGATATTGCCCTGACCCAGCTTCACGCCCGCGGCAATCTGCAGTGCGGATTCCATGTCGGCGACGAGGCCGCGGACGTTGGGCACCAAGCCATTTTCGGTGTCCGGTGCAACGACCACAATGCCCCAACTGGCCAGGTGGCGCAGCGTGGAGTGGTAATGCTTGATATTCGTGCGCCAGTCGTGACCAAAGGCCACGGCAGGCAGTGCTTTCCCCTCAGCAGGGGTGTACACCTTGCCTTCAAGGCCGGCGTAGGAAAGATCGCCAGTAAGAACGCGGTACGGGCCACGCTTGGACAGGGTCGCTAGATGCTTCTTCAAATTCGCAGACACGCTACCCAGGATAGAGGAAGAAGTGTAGGCATTGGGCGCAAAGAGCGATAGAAGCGATTTTTGCATCGAGTCAGCACAAGGGCGGGCACGTAGAGGGGTGATTTTCGTTCCCCAAGTGCCTACTCCTCTATATAGGGGATTATCAGGTAACATCTGCAACTATGTGTGGAATTGTTGGATACGTCGGTCACTACTCTGATGACCGCGAATACTTTGCCCTTGACGTTATTCTCGAGGGATTGCGTCGACTCGAATACCGCGGCTATGACTCTGCTGGTATCGCAGTCTTCGCGGATGGAGAAATCGGGTGGCGCAAGAAGGCCGGTAAGGTCGCTGCTCTCGAGCAGGAGATCGCGGCACGCCCGCTCAAGGACTCCGTCTTGGGTATCGGCCACACCCGCTGGGCAACCCACGGTGGTCCAACGGATCTCAACGCGCACCCGCACGTTGTCGATGGCGGCAAGCTGGCCGTCGTCCACAACGGCATCATCGAGAACTTCGCCGAGCTCAAGTCCGAGCTCACGGCGAAGGGCCACAACTTCGTGTCGGAGACCGACACCGAGGTCGCTGCGACGCTGCTGGGAGACATCTTCCACAACGAGGCCAACGGTGACCTCACCCGCGCTATGCAGCTCACCGGCCAGCGCCTCGAGGGTGCGTTCACCCTCTTGGCCGTTCATACCGAGCAGGCAGACCGCATCGTCGCTGCCCGCCGCGACTCGCCGCTGGTTATCGGCCTGGGCGAGGGCGAGAACTTCCTGGGCTCGGACGTCTCCGGCTTCATCGACTACACCAAGTCCGCCGTCGAGATGGCCAACGACCAGGTCGTGACCATCACGGCCGACGAGGTCACCATCACCGACTACAACGGCAACCCGGCCGAGGGCAAGCCGTTCGAAATCAAGTGGGATGCCGCCGCTGCCAAGAAAGATGGCTTCAGCTCCTTCATGGAGAAGGAAATCCATGACCAGCCGGCCGCCGTGCGCGACACGCTGCTCGGCCGCTTTGACGAGCAGGGCAAGCTCACGCTCGACGAGGTGCACATCGACGAGTCGATCCTTAAGTCCATCGACAAGATCATCGTCATCGCCTGCGGTACCGCCGCCTACGCTGGCCACGTGGCCCGCTACGCCATCGAGCACTGGTGCCGTATTCCTACCGAGGTCGAGCTCGCTCACGAGTTCCGTTACCGCGACCCGATCGTCAACGAGAAGACCCTCGTTGTCGCGCTGTCCCAGTCGGGTGAGACCATGGATACCCTCATGGCCGTGCGCCACGCACGCCAGCAGGGTGCGAAGGTCATCGCCATCTGTAACACGCAGGGTTCCTCCATCCCGCGCGAGGCAGACGCTGCGCTCTACACCCACGCTGGCCCGGAGATTGCCGTTGCGTCCACGAAGGCGTTCCTGGCGCAGATCACCGCGACCTACCTGCTCGGCCTCTACCTGGCGCAGCTGCGCGGCAACATGTTCGCCGATGAGGTCCAGAACGTCATCTCTGAACTGCATGCCATGCCGGACAAGGTTCAGAAGGTCATCGACCAGGAAGACCAGGTCTACGCGCTGTCCAGGTCCATGTCGGATGCAGACTCCGTGCTCTTCCTTGGCCGCCACGTGGGCTTCCCGGTCGCGCTCGAGGGCGCGCTCAAGCTCAAGGAGATCGCGTACCTGCACGCTGAGGGCTTCGCCGCCGGCGAGCTCAAGCACGGCCCGATCGCTCTTATCGAGGAAGGCCAGCCGGTCTTCGTTATCGTGCCGTCCCCGCGCGGCCGCGACTCGCTGCACTCTAAGGTCGTCTCCAACATCCAGGAGATCCGTGCCCGCGGCGCGATTACCATCGTCATCGCCGAAGAGGGCGACGAGGCAGTGGAGGCCTACGCCAACCACATCATCCGCATCCCGGAGGCACCCACGCTCATGCAGCCGCTGCTCGCCACCGTGCCCCTGCAGATCTTCGCGTGCGGCGTCGCCACCGCGAAGGGCTACGACGTGGACCAGCCGCGTAACCTGGCCAAGTCCGTGACGGTCGAGTAATCGCGCACGAGCGCTCGCAACTCGTATGAGTCGCGTGGAAATTCACGATTTTCGCGCAACTCATACGAGTTTTGTGTTTTCGCGGTCCAGCAGTCCGTGCTCGCGGGTAACAGTGGCACAATAGACGCCATGTCACAGTCCACTGTTCAGCCCCCACTTCGCACCCGCGTCGACTTGGGCGCGATTGCGCACAACGTTTCCACCATCAAGGACATGGTGGGGCCGGACGTCAACCTCATGGCCGTCGTCAAGGCGGATGCCTACGGCCATGGCGCGTTGGAGGTTGCGCGCGCCGCCGAGCGCGCGGACGCCTTTGGCGTAGCGACGGTGGCGGAGGCGCTGGAGTTGCGCGAAGGGGGCATCGGCAAGCCCATTTGCGCGTGGATCTGGAATCCGGAGGACGATGTGTCCACCCCGTTGGCCGCGCGCGTTGACCTGGCTATTCCGAGCCTGCGGCACCTGGGGGTGCTCATCGAGGCGCAGGTGCCGGCACGCGTGTACCTCAAGATCGAGACGGGCTTGCACCGCGCGGGCCTGGATCCGGCTGAGTGGGAGGAGGCCTTCGCGCTCGCCCGCGACGCAGAGCACCTCGAGGTGCTCGGGCTCATGTCGCACCTGGCGTGCGCAGACGAGCCGGAGAATGACTACACAGATTTCCAGGCCGCGAATTTTGCCCGGGCCCTCGAGCAGGCGCGCGCGGCGGGCCTGGAGTGCCCCGTTAACCACCTGTGTAATACGCCGGGCACGTTCACGCGGCCTGACCTGCGCTACGAGCAGGTGCGCGTCGGCCTGGGCATCTACGGCTTGGAGCCCATCCCCGGCCAGGACCATGGCTTGATTCCCGCCATGACGTGGGCGGCGACCACGATGGCCGTCAAGCCCATCGCGGCGGGGGAGGGCACCTGCTACACCATGACGTGGCATGCGGAGCGCGATGGCTACCTCGCCAACGTGCCGGTGGGCTACGCAGACGGCCTGCCGCGCGCGTTCCAGGGCAAGCTCCAGGTGGGCATTGGCGGACACCTCTATCCGCAGGTGGGTCGCGTGTGCATGGACCAGATTGCCGTTGACCTCGGCGACAACCCGCACGGCGTGCGCCCCGGCGACGAGGCCATTATCTTCGGAGGGGGCGGCATGTCCGCCACGGAGCTTGCCGATGCCGCCGGCACCATCAACTACGAAGTCATTTGCCGCCCCACGGGGCGCACCGTCCGCCAGTACGTGGGAGGAACACATGCGTAGCAGTTTTCCGCAGGAGGGCCGCCGCCAGTTCGCGACGGCGGCTGACACCCAGGCCTTCGGCGAGGAGCTCGGAGCGGCATTGGAGGCGGGCGACCTAGTCATCCTCGACGGGCCGCTGGGCGCGGGGAAGACGACGCTGACACAAGGCATCGCGCGCGGCATGGGTGTCAAGGGGCGCGTGACGTCCCCGACCTTCGTCATCGCCCGCGAGCATCGGTCGCTGGGGGAGGGACCGGCGCTCGTCCACGTCGACGCGTACCGTCTCCTCGACGATTTCGGGGCGGGCTCCGGCGACCCGCTGGGAGACCTCGACGCGCTCGACCTGGACACGGAGCTTGAGGACGCTGTCGTCGTCGCAGAATGGGGTGGCGGATTGTTAGCCCAACTGTCAGACGCGTACCTCTTTGTGGGGCTGGATCGTGAACCTGAGAATCGGACAGAAACGGGCGCAGATACACGCGAAATCACGTGGCGCTGGGTAAACGCGGGAAATTAAGCTATCAAGTACAGGCGTCCTGTAGGCGACCTATATAAGTGATAAGTATCCCATAGTCCCAGGTTGACGCGGGATTATTGATTAAGTCAAACTGGGATGGTGTTAAATTTCCTCGCATCCAATCCGCTCTTCGCGCTGTTTCTCATCATGGCGGTCGGCCTGGTGATCGGAAAAGTAAAGGTATTCGGAATCTCCCTCGGCGCCGCAGCCGCCATGTTTGTTGCGTTGGGTTTGTCTACGGCAAACCCCGACATCCAGATTCCGGCCTTTGTCTACCAATTTGGTCTCGCCATCTTCGTCTACGCCATTGGTTTGGGATTCGGCCCGTCCTTCGTCCGCGACTTTAGGAAGCGCGGCTGGAAGCTGACGGTCTTTATGATCGGCATGCTCATCGCGCTCGTTGCCGTGGGCTACCTCCTCATCACTGTCTTCCACCTCAAGGTCCCCGTCGCCGTGGGTATGTTCGCCGGCTCCCTGTCGTCCACGCCTGGTATGGCTGCTGTTGTCGACATGCTCGGCAACTCCGAGCCCGTCGTCGGCTACTCGCTGGCGTACCCGGGCGCGGTCATCGGCGCGATCATCGTCGCTGCCGCGGGCGCCATTATCCTCAAGGTCGACCACGAAAAAGATGCGCGCGATGAGGGCATGGTTCCTTCGCCGCTCATCTGGAAGGCGGTTAAGCTCACGCGCGACTTCCCGGACACCGCGGGCCACATCGACCGCGTCACCGGACAGACGGTCGTCGCCACCCGTTTCATCCCAGACGCTGACCACCACCGTCTCGCCATCCCGGAAATGCCGCTCGAAAAGGGCGCGGTCTTTATGATCAACGGCACCGAAGAGGCCGTCAACGCCGCCATCGAGGTCCTGGGCGTGGAAGAAGACGTCGAGCTCACCGAGGACGCTGGCCTGCTCTACACCCGCGTCACGGTCTCCAACCCGGAGATTGCCGGTAAGCGTATTCGCGACATCAAGGCGCTGGACCATGGCTTCATCATCGCGCGCGTGCGCCAAGGCGATATCGACATCGTCCCGCACGCGGATACCGTCCTTAACTACTCGGACCGCGTCCGCGTCGTCACCGCTCCGGAGCGCCTTCCCGCCGTCAAGAGCTATCTCGGTAACTCCGAGTCCGCACTGGGCAACGCTGACCTGCTGTCCATGTCCATCGGCCTGACCCTCGGTATGCTGCTTGGCCTTATCCCGATTCCGATCCCCGGCGGTACGACGCTGCAGCTCGGCTTCGGTGGCGGCCCCATCGTCATGGGTCTCTTCCTCGGTTACTTGAACCGCACCGGTTCCATCAACTGGCAGATGCCGTTCCACACGCGCCAGGCCCTGTCGACCCTCGGCCTCACCTTGTTCCTCGCGGGCGTCGGTACCTCCGCAGGCGCCTCCTTCCGCGCGGCGCTGACGGACCCGGCATCGCTCAAGGTCATGGGCGTCGGCCTCATCATCACCCTCATCTCTGCCATCGGCATTGGGCTTATCGGCATGCTCGTCTTCCGCCTCAAGTGGGACGAGGCCATGGGTTGTGCTGCCGGCATGACCACCAACCCCGCGGTGTTCAGTTACCTGCAGGGCCAGACGAAGACGGACCTCGCCAACCGCGGCTGGGCCACGGTCTATCCCACGACGATTATCGGCAAGATTATCGCCTCGCAGGTGCTCCTCGTCCTTCTCATGTAAAACCAATCGCTTATGACCCCGTCGCGTCCCCGTTACGCGGCGGGGTTTCGACATGCTTGTGGCCTGGCGAGTACCATTTAGGGAAGTTTGCACCCCCATGTACTCGCATTTATTAAGGAGCGCACCCCTTTATGAATAAGGTCGGCCAAGCCATTACCACCCTTGTCATTGGTCTTTTCGCCATCGCCCTCGTGGGCATGATTGCGATGAGCGCCACGCGCCCGGCCCAGCCGGTCGACCGTACCTTCGCCGAGGCCGTCGAGACCATCGACGACGCGAACCTCAATGCCACTGCGCTCGCCGTCGCCGACGTGTATGGCGAACAGTGGGTCCAGTTCCTCAACCTGTGCCCGGGCACCACCCCGGACGATATCCGCAACGGTCTTCAGGTCAACCCGGAGGACCTCGGCATTACCGAGACCGTCCCGGCAGGCACCAACTACATCGTGGCGATGAACACGGACCAGCAGTTCTACGCGGAGAAGATCTCCATGGACAAGGTCGACATCTGCACCACCGTGGGCCAGCTGCCAATGTCCAACGCCGCGTCCATGATTCCGCTCGCCAAGACGCCTGAGGGCCAGTGGGTGTTCGCGGGCTAATGCGCGTTCTCGCTCTCGACACCGCCACGACCGATCTGGTCACCGGCCTCGTCGATCCTTCTGATCCCGCCGCCCCCCGCGAGCGGATCGTCACCGACACCCGCGCGCATAGTGAGCAGCTCGTGCCCACCGTCGAGGCCTTGCTTGCCGATGCCTCCTTGACCTACGCCGACCTCGACGCCCTCGCCGTCGGCTGTGGTCCCGGCCCCTTTACCGGTCTGCGCGTGGGCATGGCGACCGCTCAGGCCTTTGGCCAGGCCCTCGGCATTCCTGTGGTGGGCGTGTGCTCCCACGACGCCATCGCGCACCAGCTCGCCGCCCTCGGCGAGTCCGGCACGTGGCTCATCGCCACTGATGCCCGCCGCAAGGAGGTCTATTGGGCGACCTATGAGCTCGCGGGGGACGGAGTCCACCGCCTCACCGAGCCCTCCGTCTCCAAGCCGGAAGCGCTCGCTGAGGAGCTCGGCGACATCACCGTCGACCACATCGTGATCCCCGAGGCCATCGCCCCGCGCTTGCCCGAGGCGCTCGCCGCGCTCCCGCGCGAATGGGACACCCCGCGCCCCGCAGGGCTCGTCGCCGCCGNCTTCTGAGGCGAAGTAGATGTTCCTGCGCGAACTCACCGACGCTGACGCCCCGCGCTGTGCCGAGCTCGAAGTCCAGCTCTTTCCGGGGGAGACCCCGTGGAGCACCGAGGTCTTCCTCGCCGACTTCGCTCAGCCGCACACGTTTTACTTCGGCGTCCAAGACGGCGAGCCCGACGGGGACGGCGTGCTTCTCGGCTACGCCGGGCTCGCCATGATGGGACCCGTCGCCACCCCGGAATTCGAAATACTGACCATCGGCACCGCGCCCGAGGCCCAGCGCCGCGGCGTCGGCCGGCTCATGATGGAAAATATCTGCCACATCGCGGACCTCAAGGACGCGCCTGTATTCCTCGAAGTCCGCGTGGGCAATGACCCCGCCATTCGTATGTACGAGGCCTTCGGCTTCGAGCTGATGGGTCTGCGCCGCAATTACTACCAGCCGTCCGGCGCCGACGCCCACACCATGAAGCGCGCAGCGTGCGCCGCTGGTGCGTCGCACGATAACACTGAAAAGGAATAAACATGTTGGTCCTGGGAATTGAATCCTCCTGCGACGAGACCGGCGTAGGCATCGTCGAGCTCGACGGCGACGGGTACATGGATATCCGCGCCGACCAGGTCGCCTCGTCCATGCAGCAGCACGCCCGCTTCGGCGGCGTCGTGCCCGAGATCGCCTCGCGTGCGCACCTCGAGGCCATGCCGCAGGTCATGCGTGCCGCGCTCGACGAGGCCGGTATCGACAAGCCCGACGCCGTCGCCGCGACCGTGGGACCGGGACTGGCTGGCGCGTTGTTGGTGGGGGCATCGGCAGCCAAGGCGTACGCCGCAGCCTGGGGCGTGCCCTTCTACGGCGTCAACCACCTCGGCGGTCATGTTGCCGTCGCTAACCTCCAGGGGCAGAAGCTGCCGCACTCCATCGCGCTGCTCGTCTCCGGCGGCCACACGCAGATTCTCGAGGTCGACGCCGTGGGAAAGCCCATGCGCGAGCTCGGCACGACCCTCGATGACGCCGCCGGCGAGGCCTACGACAAGGTCTCGCGCCTGCTCGGCCTGGGCTACCCGGGCGGCCCGGTCATCGACAAGCTAGCGGCCCAAGGCGAAGCGAATATCAACTTCCCGCGCGGTCTTTCCCGTGCCGAGGACCTGCGCGGTGAACACCGATACGACTTCTCGTTCTCCGGCCTGAAGACCTCCGTCGCCCGCTACGTGGAGAAGGCCGAGCGCGAGGGCCGCGTCGTCTCCGTCGAGGACATATGCGCGTCCTTCCAGGAGGCCGTCGCGGACGTACTCACGCACAAAGCGATGCTCGCCCTTGAAGACACCGGCGCGAAGGTCATGCTGCTCGGTGGCGGCGTCGCGGCGAACTCTCGCCTGCGTTCGCTCGCGGCGCAACGCTG
>NZ_LT596207.1:0-20417 GCF_900092335.1 Corynebacterium phoceense | reverse complement strand
TGCGCGTCCCGCCGTTCCGCCTGTGCACGGACAATGGCGTGATGATCGCCGCCGTCGCCGCCCAGCTCATCCACGAGGGTGCGCAGCCTTCGGGTCTGGCCTGCGGTACGGACACGGCGCTCGAGGTCGAAACGCCGCTCGTCCTGCCGGTGGGGTAGCGGCCGACGCTGTGTTCCTTACACAGCGTTTGTACTCGATAGTGTCGACGTAACACTTCGAGGCCAGTCGTAGTAAACGACATCCGTGACTGCCACTTTCGCGCGCCTCGTTGAGGGTTTTCTTCCTTCCACAAGTCTGAGGACGTGTCCGTGACCACCCCGGTGGAAGGATAAAGCTCGGCCATGGGCGGCTCTTCGTTTTCGGGGAACGGCGGAGCGCGGCGTTGTACATGTATGTGAGAATGAATGTTCTCGGCGCGCGAAATTGCTCTCTGGGCGGTACGGTTTACATGATCCCGCCCCTTTCGCAAGGAGACATACTATGACCACCGGCTACCTCGTTAACCCGGACCTCACCCGCCGCCAGATCGACTTCGAGCTTGAGCACGCCCAGCAGTTCCTGGGCGGTGCTACGGAAGACCGCGTGGCCGTGGCTTTCCAGGATGACGGCTCGACGTACGCGGCACTGTTCAACCCGAATGCAAAGGCGGAGGGCGCCGAGCCGAACCCGGTGGCCTCGCTCGCGCGCAACGCCGCGGCGACGGGCAACTCGGCCTTCCTCCAGGATCCCATCCGTGCCATCTGCGGCCCGGTGATCTTCGTCGACGCCGAGGGGCAGGACGAGCCTATCGATGTCGTCATTGCCGCCGTGGAAAACGGCGTGCGCGCGGTGAAGAACTACCGCGAAGACCAGCCGGAGGAATACCAGCTGTGGCGCGCTGCGGTCATGAACTCCGACAAGCAGCTCTAACTCGTCCGGCGAGAATGCTCGCCCCCACAATCGGCCCGTCGCCCGCGTGATAAGCGCAGGTGGCGGGCCGTTCGCGCAGGGCGAACTTCCTGGCACTCGTTTGTGTTGAGAGCTAGCAGTCACGGGGGTAGAGTGCTAGGAAGGTTGTTTGACTCACAGTTGTTCACCCGCGACGACGGCTGTGCTGGCAGAAAAGAATGCAACCGGCACATACAACTACACTGATTCATTTCGAAAGGATCATCATGGCAAACATCAAGCCGCTGGAAGACAAGGTCCTCGTCCAGATCGTCGAAGCTGAGACCACCACCGCCTCTGGCCTGGTTATCCCGGACTCCGCCAAGGAGAAGCCGCAGGAGGCTACCGTCGTGGCCGTCGGCCCGGGCCGCACCAACGACAAGGGCGAGGTCATCCCGGTCGGCGTCAAGGAGGGCGACGTGGTCGTGTTCTCCAAGTACGGCGGAACCGAGCTGAAGTACGACGGCCAGGAGTACCTGCTGCTGTCGGCTCGCGACCTGCTCGCCGTCGTCGAAAAGTAGGCCCGTATGCCCAAACTTATTGCATTCGATCAGGAGGCTCGCGCGGGCATTCAGCGCGGCGTGGACACGCTTGCCGATGCCGTCAAGGTCACCCTCGGCCCCCGCGGCCGCAACGTTGTCTTGTCGAAGGCTTTTGGCGGCCCGACCGTCACCAATGACGGTGTGACCATCGCCCGCGACATCGATCTGGACGATCCGTTTGAGAATCTCGGTGCCCAGCTCGTGAAGTCCGTGGCTGTGAAGACCAACGACATCGCCGGTGACGGCACCACGACGGCGACGCTGCTCGCCCAGGCGCTCGTCTACGAGGGCCTGCGCAACGTGGCCGCCGGCGCCAACCCGGTCGAGCTCAACCGCGGTATTCAGGCCGCGGCGGAGAAGGCCGTGGAAGAGCTGAAGAAGCGCGCCACGCCGGTCGCGTCCTCGCGCGATATCGCGCAGGTCGCCACCGTCTCCTCCCGCGACTCGGAGGTCGGCGAGATGGTCGCCGGCGCCATGGATAAGGTGGGCAAGGACGGCGTCGTTACCGTCGAGGAGTCCCAGTCCATGGAGTCCACGGTCGACGTGACCGAGGGTATTTCTTTCGACAAGGGCTACCTCTCCCCGTACTTCGCGACGGAAGAGGAGACCTACAACGCGGTCCTCGACAACGCCGCAATCCTGCTGGTGCGCAACAAGATCTCCTCGCTGCCGGACTTCCTGCCGCTGCTCGAGAAGATCGCTGAGTCCTCCCGCCCGACGCTCATCATTGCCGAGGATATCGAGGGCGAGCCGCTTCAGGCACTCGTCGTCAACTCCATCCGCAAGACCCTTAAGGTCGCCGCCGTCAAGGCGCCGTACTTCGGCGAGCGCCGCAAGGGCTTCATGGATGACCTGGCTGTCGTCACCGGCGCCACCGTCGTCGACCCGGAGGTGGGCATCAACCTCAACGAGGTCGGTCTCGAGGTGCTGGGTTCTGCACGCCGCGTCACCGTCTCCAAGGAAGACACCGTCATCGTCGACGGTGCTGGCACCAAGGAGGCCGTCGAGGAGCGCCGCGAGCAGCTGCGCCGCGAGATTGAGCGCACGGACTCCACGTGGGACCGTGAGAAGCTCGAGGAGCGCTTGGCCAAGCTGTCCGGCGGTGTCGCGGTCATCCGCGTCGGCGCTGCAACCGAGACCGAGGTCAACGAGCGCAAGCTCCGCGTCGAGGACGCCATCAACGCGGCCCGCGCAGCTGTCGAGGAAGGCGTCATCGCTGGCGGCGGCTCCGCACTCGTCCAGATTTCCGCTGAGCTCGACAAATTCGCCGAGGACTTCGAGGGCGAGGCCAAGATCGGCGTGCTCTCCGTGGCCCGCGCGCTCACGCGTCCGGCCTACTGGATTGCCCAGAACGCCGGCCTGGACGGCTCCGTCGCCGTCGCGCACGTCGCTGACCTTGCCAACGGCGAGGGCCTCAACGCCGCGACGCTCGAGTACGGCAACCTCATCGAGCAGGGCATCATCGACCCGGTGAAGGTGACGCACTCCGNGGCGAGCGTCAGCGCCTCAAGCTCGCGGTCCACCTCGGCGAACTCGCCACAGCGCGCCGCGCGAAGAAGGCGCCCGCCGATCCCGTCGACGTCATCGTCCTCGACGAGCCGACTACCGGCCTCCATCTCGCGGACATCGACACGCTCGTGCGGCTCATCGACCGCTTCGTCGATGAGGGCATGACCGTCATCGCGGTCGAACACCACCTCGCCGTCGTCGCGCGCGCCGACCACGTCATCGATCTCGGGACCAGCGCCNCGCACGCATGATTCTCACGACCGAAGCCTCGGTCGTGGAGAAGCCTGCCGAGGAGACCCCGGCCCCCGCCGCCGGTCACCACCACTAATTAATCGGCTCGCCGCCAGCCCCGTCCACCCGTGGACGGGGTTGCACGCGTTTTATGATGATGCACGTGCATGATTTCATCCGTGTGACCGGCGCGCGCGATAACAACCTGCGCGGCGTCTCCGTCGACATCCCCAAGCGCCAGCTCACCGTCTTCACCGGCGTGTCGGGCTCCGGCAAGTCCTCTCTCGTTTTCGACACCATCGCCGCGGAGTCGCAGCGCCTGGTCAACGAGACCTACCCCGGCTTCGTCCAGGGCTTCATGCAATCCCTGCCGCGCCCGGATGTCGACCGCCTGGAGGGGCTCACCGCCGCCGTCATCGTGGGGCAGGAGCCCATGGCCGCCAACGCGCGCTCGACGTTTGGTACCGCCACGGACATCACGCCGGCGCTGCGCGTGCTCTTCTCCCGCGCCGCCGAGCCCCGCGCGGGCGGCCCCGGCGCCTACTCTTTCAACGTGCCCTCCGTCTCTGCCCAAGGCGGCATGTCCGTCAACGGAAAGAAGAAGGAGCTCACGCGATTCGAGAGGACCGGCGGCATGTGCCCCACGTGCGAGGGCCGCGGCACCGTCTCCGACATCGATCTTTCCGCCGTCGTGGACGAATCGCTCTTCCTTGACGACGGCGCCATCCTCCTACCCGGCCTCAAGGTCGGCTCGTGGACGTGGAAGGCCTACACCCAGTCCGGCCTCTATCCCACGGACGTCCCCGTCCGCGAGTTCACCGAGGAACAGCGGCACGCGCTGCTTGAACTCGACGGCATCAAGACGAAGCTGGGCGGCATCAACGTGAGCTACCAGGGCCTGCTGCCTCGCATGCGCGGCTCGATGCTCGCCAAGGACCCGGCGAGTCTCCAGAAGCACGTCCGAGAGTTCGTCGAGCGCGCCGTCCAGTTCGTGACCTGCCCCGCCTGCGAGGGCACGCGCCTGGCTCAGCACGCCCGCCACTCACAGCTCGCAGGTAAGTCCATCGCAGACGTCTGCGCGCTCGAGCTTTCCGATGCCCTCGCCTGGCTCGACGCCCTCAGTCTGCCGCAGGTCGCCCCGCTCGTCGACTCCATCGCGCAGTCCCTGCGCAACGCCATCGAGCTGGGGCTAGGTTATCTCACGCTCGACCGCCCAGCGGGCACGCTGTCTGGTGGCGAGGCGCAGCGCACCCGCATGGTGCGACACCTCTCATCGGCGCTCACGGATGCCATCTACGTCTTCGACGAGCCGACCGCCGGCCTTCACCCGCACGACATCGCGCGGCTCGGCCGCCTGCTGCTCGTGCTGCGCGACAAGGGCAACACCGTCCTCGTCGTCGAGCACAAGCCGGAAATTATCGAGCTCGCCGATTACGTCGTGGATCTCGGACCCGGCGCCGGCAGTGAGGGCGGCGAAATCATGTTCGCCGGCACCGTCGCCGAGTTGCGCGCAGTCGCCGCCGCTGGCGCGTCGGCGGAGTCTGCAACGAGCCGTCACCTCGCCGACCGCGCCCACTTTAAAGACACCGTGCGCGAGCCCACCGGCGCCATCGAGGTCCGCGGCGCGTCGAAGAATAATCTGCGCGACGTCGACGTCGACATCCCGCGCGGCGTCTTCACGTGCATCACAGGCATCGCGGGCTCCGGCAAGTCCTCACTCATGGACTGCCTGCCGGGTTCGTTCCTGCTCGTGGACCAGAAACCCATCAAGGGCTCGCGCCGCTCCAATCCCGCGACGTACACCGGCGCGCTCGATTCCATCCGCAGCGCCTTTGCCAAGGCCAATGGCGTCAAACCCGCGCTCTTCTCCGCGAACTCTGAGGGCGCGTGCCCGAACTGCAACGGCGCCGGCACGGTCTTCGTCGAACTCGGCTTCATGTCCGGCGTCGACGTGCCCTGCGAAGTCTGCGAAGGCCGACGCTTCGCCGACGCCGTCCTCGACTTCCGGCTCACCGCCGGCGAGGAGTCACTCACTATCGCAGACGTCCTCGAGCTGCCCGCCGCCCGCGCCGCCGAGTTCCTCCGCGCCGCGAAGGTCACCGCCGCCGCGCGCATCTGCGACGACCTCGTCGCCGTGGGGCTTAGCTACCTCACGCTCGGACAGTCGCTCACCACGCTCTCGGGCGGCGAGCGTCAGCGCCTCAAGCTCGCGGTCCACCTCGGCGAACTCGCCACAGCGCGCCGCGCGAAGAAGGCGCCCGCCGATCCCGTCGACGTCATCGTCCTCGACGAGCCGACTACCGGCCTCCATCTCGCGGACATCGACACGCTCGTGCGGCTCATCGACCGCTTCGTCGATGAGGGCATGACCGTCATCGCGGTCGAACACCACCTCGCCGTCGTCGCGCGCGCCGACCACGTCATCGATCTCGGGACCAGCGCCGGCAGCGCCGGCGGCCGCGTTATCGCGCAGGCAAGCCCCCGCGCACTCGCCGCCGACCCCGGCGACAGTCTCACCGGAAAGTATCTGGCGACGTATGTCGAGGGGGCATCGGCAAGCTAGACGGTGACCTTGGCGCGGTTGCGGCGGGAACGCAGCGCAATGGTGCGCTCGGTCTCGCTCATGCCGCCCCACACGCCGTAAGGCTCAGCCGAGGCGAGCGCATGCTCGCGGCACAGCTCAATGACGGGGCAGCCGCTGCAAATCGCCTTGGCACGGTTCTCGCGCTGGGCACGCGCGCGGCCGCGCTCGCCGTCCGGATGGTAGAAAACGTCCGAGTTCTCGCCACGGCACGCGCCGTGCAATTGCCACTCCCACAGCTCGGAAGTAGGTCCCGGCAGGAATTGAGGCTGAGCCACGTTCCTTCTGTCTCCTTGTGTTAGACCTTCACGCATCGCGGCGTGTCGTACGAGATAGGAAGTGTCTACCCGCGACATGAACGGTTGTTGAACCGTGGGTTGCCTTCGCATGGCGTGCGGTGTGCGGCGCCGCGCCGGAGGGGGTCTACCTGCGAAGATAAGAAAGGTTAAAGATTGGTGAATTTTCCTCCTTCTTTAAAACCCACGCGGCTGTTTGTGTTTCTTTCACGAGATTGTGCCAATATGTTAAAAGCTGGGAACGACTTTCGCGTGAGGGATGGTGACAAGTGAGCGACACCGACTCTGAGCTCGACGGCCTGGTGCCGTTGGCCGTTGACGGTAATAAACGTGCGCTGCAGAAGCTTCTCGCGATTATTTATCCGCAGGTGCTGCGCTATTGCCGTGCGCGCATTGGCGGCGGGCGTCAGCCCACGGCCGAAGACGTGACGCAGGAAATCTGCCTCGCCGTCTCCACCGCCATTTCTGGCTACGAAGACAAAGGACGCCCGTTTATGTCGTTCGTCTACGGCATCGCGTTTAACAAGGTGACAGATGCGCACCGAGCGATGGGTCGTGACCATTCCCTGCCCACCGAGGACGTCCCGGATTCCACTGCGACGGAGAACACTCCCGAGGAAGCGGCTTTAGAAGCCGACGGAAGTAACAAGGTGCGCGCGTTGCTCGATACATTAAGCGACAAGGCCCGCGACATCGTTATTCTCCGCGTCTTCGTCGGTCTCTCCGCAGAAGAGACGGCGGAGATCGTCGGTTCAACTCCAGGCGCGGTCCGTGTTGCGCAGCATCGTGCGCTATCCCAACTGCGTAAAGCCGTTTCCTCTCAGCAGGCTGAGCGCGCGTGATTTCATTAATATTTTATATCCAGGAAAGGAGTGAGCTGAATGGCTAAGCGCAATGATGCGGAGACCCAAGACATCGCCGCACAGCTCCAGCCGCTCGTCGATGACGACGCATTCCTCACCGAACTTTCCTTGGGCAACGATCCCTCAGCGGGCGACGACCCGCTGGCAGCGCTGTTCCTCGAACTGCGTGACGAAGTCGAGGCTCCCATGCCGCCAGCACCCGTTGTTGAGGGCGCGGACCAAGAGCCCGAAGTAATCTCTCTTGCTGCCGCGCGGCGTCGCCGTCGCGTCAGCCCCTGGGCCTCCGGTCTTATCGGGGCTGCCGCTGCGACCGTGCTTCTCGCGGGGTCTGGCGCTGTGATCTATAACGCCGGTCCCGGCTCGCCGCTTCATGGTCTCAACGAGTCCGTCTTTGGCAAGTCGCAGGACGCTGCAGAGGTGGAGCTCGCCTCCTCGCTCGAGGAGATGCAGGACAAGGTTGCCCAAGGCGATATCGAGGGCGCGCGTGCCGTACTGTCCGATACGCGCAAGAAGCTCAAGGATCCGTCTCCTGAGGTCGTGGCCAAGCTGGAGGCCGCTGAAAAGCGTCTCGAGCAGCAGCGCAGCCAGAAAATCACGGTGACGGTTACCGTGACGCCCCCGGCTTCCGATGCCCCCTCGTCCACCGCCGAGCCCGGCACCGTCACGCAGACCCTCGTCCAGACGGAAACCGTCCAGGCTCCGAGCCAAGGCGAGGAAGGCATCGGTTCGACTGAGCCGTCCGCGGACGGAGGTACGTCGGCGACGCAGGCCCCGGAACCGCTGCAGACGGAGACCGCCGTGGCCGATGATCCGAACATGGGCGTCTCCAACGGCGGTAACTCCGGTAACGCGGGCAATTCTGCTGCCGATGCCGTCCGTGACGCCAACGGCGACCGCGTCGGCGCCGCAGACGACATCTAGGCCGACGACACCGACAGCGAAGAACCCGGCGACCACATGGTCGCCGGGTTTGTCGTGTTGCACGCTGCGTGTGGCGCGTGCGTTGCGGCGGGGCTAGCGGCCCTCGAGTCCGTCGAGGTAGCCCAGCGCGTAGTCCCACGGGACGTAGCGCGACGGGTCGGGCTGGGCGCCGGGCTCATGGACGGGCGCGAGCTCGTTGCCCAGCGTCGAGCGCATGTTGGCGGCCATGATGTCCCACTCGTAGAAGTGGTCTTCGCCGCAGTCTTCGCAGAAGAAGAACACGCCGTCGACGCCGCGGGGGCCGAGGACGCGGGCGAATTCCTGGACGAGCTTTAGGTCGTGTTCGACCGCGGCGCGTTCCTCAGGGCTCAACGGCTCGACGGTGTCCTCTTCTTCCAAGAAGGACGCGGGGTCGTTGGGATCATCCGCGAAGGGATCGCGGGGCATATTCGCGAAAAAGTTCACCCGATCGAGCCTAGGGGGCCGTGCGCTATTGCGCAATTCCCCCTTGAGAGTCGAAAAGACTACAGTAAAAGGCACTATCAGCCTTGTTTGATGCCGCATATGTTAGGAGACTGCTTCGCATGACCGATTCTCGTATTCACACCGGTGGGGACGACCCGAATAAGGTTGCTCTCTACGGCTTGACCTTTGACGATGTCCTTCTGCTTCCGGCCGAATCCAACATCGTTCCTTCCGAGGTAGAGACGTCGGCTCAATTCACGCGCAATATTCGCCTGGGCGTCCCACTGGTATCGGCCGCGATGGACACCGTTACCGAGGCGCGGATGGCTATTGCGATGGCCCGCCAGGGCGGCATCGGCGTGCTCCACCGCAACCTGTCCACGGAGGATCAAGCACAGCAGGTAGAGATTGTGAAGCGCTCCGAATCGGGCATGGTCACGGATCCGGTCACCGCGACGCCGGATATGACCATCCAGGAAGTCGACGACCTCTGCGCCCGCTTCCGCATCTCCGGCCTGCCGGTAGTCGACGCGGATGGCATCCTGTTGGGTATCTGCACCAACCGCGACATGCGCTTCGAGCCGGACTACTCGCGCAAGGTCTCTGAGATTATGACGCCCATGCCGCTCGTCGTCGCCAAGGAAGGTGTGACGAAGGACGAGGCGCTGGCGTTGCTTTCCACCAATAAGGTTGAAAAACTGCCCATCGTCGACGCGAACAACAAGCTCGTCGGCCTTATCACCGTCAAGGACTTCGTCAAGACCGAGCAGTTCCCCAACGCTTCGAAGGACGACTCCGGCCGCCTGCTCGTTGCCGCGGGCATCGGCACCGGCGAGGACGCGTACAACCGCGCCGGCGCACTCGTCGACGCGGGCGTCGACGTCCTCGTCGTCGACTCCGCCCACGCGCACAACAACCGCGTGCTCGAGATGGTCTCCCGCGTGCAGAAGGACTTCGGTGCGAAGATCGACGTCGTGGGCGGCAACCTCGCCACCCGCGAGGCGGCGCGCGACATGATCGCCGCTGGCGCGGACGCCATCAAGGTCGGCATCGGCCCGGGCTCCATCTGCACCACCCGCGTGGTCGCTGGCGTCGGCGCGCCGCAGATTACCGCCATCATGGAAGCCGCCGCGGTCGCGGGCCCGGCGGGCATCCCGATCATCGGCGACGGCGGCATGCAGTACTCTGGCGACATCGCCAAGGCACTCGCGGCCGGTGCTGACACCGTCATGCTCGGCTCCATGTTCGCTGGCACCACCGAGGCCCCCGGCGACATCGTCGTCGTGAACGGCAAGCAGTACAAGCGCTACCGCGGCATGGGCTCCATGGGCGCCATGCAGGGCCGTGGCCTGTCCGGCGAGAAGCGTTCCTTCTCCAAGGACCGCTACTTCCAGGCAGACGTCAAGAGCGAGGACAAGCTCGTGCCGGAAGGCGTGGAGGGACGCGTGCCGTTCCGCGGCGACATGGATGCCATCGTTCACCAGGTCATCGGCGGCCTGCGTGCCTCGATGGGCTACACCGGTTCCGCGAACCTCGAGGAGCTCAAGACCAAGCGCTTCGTGCAGATTACCGCCGCGGGTCTCAAGGAATCCCACCCGCACCACCTGCAGCAGATCATCGAAGCCCCGAACTACCGCTAAGGATTATCCATGCGCGACTACGTTGAAATTGGCATCGGCCGCGAGGCTCGCCGCACCTACGACCTAGCGCAGGTCTCGCTCGTCCCGACCCGCCGCACTCGTTCCTCGAAAGACGTCGACACCACCTGGCACATCGACGCCTACACCTTCGACACCCCGCTCGTCTCGCACCCCACGGATGCGCTGGCGACGCCGGAGTTCATCATCGAGATGGGCAAGCAAGGCGGCCTAGGCGTCATCAACGCCGAGGGCCTGTGGGGACGCCACGAGGACCTCGAGGGTGCGCTGGCCCGCGTCGCCGAGAACTCCACCGACCTGTCGGTACTCCAAGAGCTCCACGCGGCTCCGCTTAACGAGGAGCTGCTCGCCGAGCGCATCGCGCAGGTTCGTGATGCCGGTGTGACCGTGGCCGTGCGCGTCTCGCCGCAGCGTGCCCGTGAGCTCGCTCCCGTCGTCATCAAGGCGGGCGCGGAGATCCTGTTTATCCAGGGCACGCTCATTTCCGCTGAGCACGTCCAGCAGGGCGGGGAGCCGCTCAACCTCAAGGAGTTCATCGGCTCCATCGATACCCCGGTTATCGCGGGCGGCGTGGCGGATTACACCACCGCCCTGCACCTCATGCGCGCGGGCGCGGCGGGCATCATCGTCGGCTCCGGCGTGAACACCAACGCGGAGACCGTGGGTATCGACGTGCCCATGGCCACCACCATCGCAGACGTTGCTGCCGCGCGCCGCGACTATCTTGACGAGACCGGTGGCCGCTACGTCCACATCCTCGCTGATGGAGACATCTTCACCTCCGCGGACATCGCCAAGGCCATTGCTTGCGGTGCCGATGCCGTCGTGCTCGGCCCCGTCCTCGCCCGCGCGGCCGAGGCTGGCGGCCAGGGCTTCTACTGGCCGTCGANCGTGCTCGAGATGGTCTCCCGCGTGCAGAAGGACTTCGGTGCGAAGATCGACGTCGTGGGCGGCAACCTCGCCACCCGCGAGGCGGCGCGCGACATGATCGCCGCTGGCGCGGACGCCATCAAGGTCGGCATCGGCCCGGGCTCCATCTGCACCACCCGCGTGGTCGCTGGCGTCGGCGCGCCGCAGATTACCGCCATCATGGAAGCCGCCGCGGTCGCGGGCCCGGCGGGCATCCCGATCATCGGCGACGGCGGCATGCAGTACTCTGGCGACATCGCCAAGGCACTCGCGGCCGGTGCTGACACCGTCATGCTCGGCTCCATGTTCGCTGGCACCACCGAGGCCCCCGGCGACATCGTCGTCGTGAACGGCAAGCAGTACAAGCGCTACCGCGGCATGGGCTCCATGGGCGCCATGCAGGGCCGTGGCCTGTCCGGCGAGAAGCGTTCCTTCTCCAAGGACCGCTACTTCCAGGCAGACGTCAAGAGCGAGGACAAGCTCGTGCCGGAAGGCGTGGAGGGACGCGTGCCGTTCCGCGGCGACATGGATGCCATCGTTCACCAGGTCATCGGCGGCCTGCGTGCCTCGATGGGCTACACCGGTTCCGCGAACCTCGAGGAGCTCAAGACCAAGCGCTTCGTGCAGATTACCGCCGCGGGTCTCAAGGAATCCCACCCGCACCACCTGCAGCAGATCATCGAAGCCCCGAACTACCGCTAAGGATTATCCATGCGCGACTACGTTGAAATTGGCATCGGCCGCGAGGCTCGCCGCACCTACGACCTAGCGCAGGTCTCGCTCGTCCCGACCCGCCGCACTCGTTCCTCGAAAGACGTCGACACCACCTGGCACATCGACGCCTACACCTTCGACACCCCGCTCGTCTCGCACCCCACGGATGCGCTGGCGACGCCGGAGTTCATCATCGAGATGGGCAAGCAAGGCGGCCTAGGCGTCATCAACGCCGAGGGCCTGTGGGGACGCCACGAGGACCTCGAGGGTGCGCTGGCCCGCGTCGCCGAGAACTCCACCGACCTGTCGGTACTCCAAGAGCTCCACGCGGCTCCGCTTAACGAGGAGCTGCTCGCCGAGCGCATCGCGCAGGTTCGTGATGCCGGTGTGACCGTGGCCGTGCGCGTCTCGCCGCAGCGTGCCCGTGAGCTCGCTCCCGTCGTCATCAAGGCGGGCGCGGAGATCCTGTTTATCCAGGGCACGCTCATTTCCGCTGAGCACGTCCAGCAGGGCGGGGAGCCGCTCAACCTCAAGGAGTTCATCGGCTCCATCGATACCCCGGTTATCGCGGGCGGCGTGGCGGATTACACCACCGCCCTGCACCTCATGCGCGCGGGCGCGGCGGGCATCATCGTCGGCTCCGGCGTGAACACCAACGCGGAGACCGTGGGTATCGACGTGCCCATGGCCACCACCATCGCAGACGTTGCTGCCGCGCGCCGCGACTATCTTGACGAGACCGGTGGCCGCTACGTCCACATCCTCGCTGATGGAGACATCTTCACCTCCGCGGACATCGCCAAGGCCATTGCTTGCGGTGCCGATGCCGTCGTGCTCGGCCCCGTCCTCGCCCGCGCGGCCGAGGCTGGCGGCCAGGGCTTCTACTGGCCGTCGACGGCGGGCCACCCGCGCTTCCCGCGCGGCGTCATCGAGTCCTCGGATCTCTACTCGCTCGAGGTGCTTCCCGATGCCTCCGTGGCGGCCGATCGCCCCAGCCTCGAGGTCGTCCTTCACGGCCCGTCCAACGAGCCGCATGGCTTGCTCAACCTGGTCGGCGGCTTGAAGCGCGCCATGGCCAAGTGTGGGTACACCGATCTGAAGGCTTTCCAGAAGGTCGGTCTCGCCGTCCGTTAACGCGGCGTCTTTCCCGCGTGCGCATCTCACTATGGATCAAGCAGTATTAGATTTCGTTTACAACCATCGCATCGAGTGGCTTAACGATCCCACCGTCATCTTCAGCCACCTGTTGACACCGCGTTGGCTCTTCCTCGCGGTGTTGGCGTGGGGGCTGTATTCGCGACGCTGGAGTCCGGCCTTCGCAGTGGGACTGGGCGAGGTCACCGCGTTGGTTCTCAAATGGATCATCGACCGGCCGCGTCCGCCGGAGTTCTACCAGCTGACCCAGGTCGTGGATTCCGGCATGCCCTCGGCGCACACGGTCGCCATCTTTGCGCTGGCGATGGTCATTCGCAAGCCGTGGGCGTGGGCATTCGCCGTAGCTAGCGCGCTGGCTCGTATGTATGTGGGCGTGCACTGGCTCACCGATATTTTGGTCGGCGTGGTCATCGGCGTGGCGGTGGGGGCGTTTGTCTCCTGGGGCTCGCGTCCACGCAGCGGCGTCAAAGTCGCCGACCTCTAACAGCTAACAGGCTCCAGGGACGCGGGTTTCTTCGGTCGCCGGCGGCTCGTCGTCAGGGTCTGGAGAATTGACGCGGCAACGACCAGGCACACCGCTGCTCCCTTGAGCACCGTGACCGGCTGGGCGAGTAACAGCCACCCGAAGAACGCGGCGAAGACGGGCTCGAGCGCGATAAGCACGGAGAAGGCATTAGGCGTCAAGCCGCGCAAGGCCGCGAGCTCGAGCGAGTAGGGGATGAGCGAGGCAAGCAGCCCCGTGCCCGCTGCGAGCAGCAACAGCGACGGGTCGGTGGTAATGGTCGCGGCTCCCGGTGCCCCCAGGGGCACCAGCACCACCCCACCCAGAAGCAGCGCTACGGCGAGTCCGCCTTGGCCTGGAACGAGCCTGCCCGCGCGTTGGGAAGCGAGGATGTAACAGACCCAAAACCCTCCAGCGATGAGCGCAAAGACGGCGCCTACCGGATCGAGCGTGGAACCCGTGAGCGAGTCCAACCCGAGCAAAGCTATGCCGCAGAGAGCGAGGAGGACGCAGAGGGCATCGGCAAGCGAACGCGAGAGCACCGCGGCAAGCAGGAGAGGGCCGAGGAACTCGATGGTTATGGCTGTGCCCAGCGGGATGCGGCCGATGGCCGCGTAGAAGAAGCCATTCATGAGTCCGAGCGACGCGCCAAACAGCACGACAGCGCCCCATTGCGTGCGTGTCCAGCGGCTAACGCGCGGGCGCACCAGCGCGCATAGCAGCATCCCAGCGGTGACGAGGCGCACGATAGCGGTTCCCCACGTGCTGGCAACAGGAAACAGCTGGACGGTGAGGGCGGCGCCGAGCTGGAGCGAGATACACGAGCCGATGATGCACAGGATTTCCTTCATGCGTCTAGTGTGACGGATAGCAAACCGTCGGACTAACTAAACTTTACGCAG
Organism: Corynebacterium phoceense; assembly: GCF_900092335.1. Lineage (GTDB taxonomy): Bacteria > Actinomycetota > Actinomycetes > Mycobacteriales > Mycobacteriaceae > Corynebacterium > Corynebacterium phoceense. The sequence goes on along the minus strand of NZ_LT596207.1, from coordinate 6,242 downwards.
ATTAACTGTTAGAGATGCTAACCTTTTGGGCATGTTGGATCTCCGTCGCCTGCGTATCCTCGCCGAGCTGCGACGGCTTGGGACCGTCACCGCTGTGGCGGACTCGCTGCACTACACGCATTCGGCGGTCTCGCAGCAGCTCGCGGCGTGCGAACGCGACGCGGGAGCGCGGCTGACGGAGCGCGTGGGCCGGCGCCTGCGGCTCACGGAGCAGGGCGAGGTGCTCGCAGACTACGCCGAACGCATGCTCGCGCTGGCCGATGAGGCCGCGTCCGCCGTCGCCGCGTCGACGTCACAGGTGCACGGGACGATCCGGGTGACGAGTTTTCAAACGGTTCTCTCCTCCCTCTTGCCCGCGGCCCTGACCCAGCTGGCCGTCGAGTTCCCTGAACTAACAGTCGAGGTCATCCAACACGATATGTACACCGCCGCGGAGCTGCTCGTGCGCCGTGAGGTCGACCTCATTCTCGGCGAGGATTATCCGGGCGACGTCCCGCCGACGGACGGAAACATGCACCGCGAGACGCTCACGCGCGACCCGATGTACCTCATCACGCCGGAGACCGGCCCTTGGTCGGGCTTGGAGCTGCCGGAGCTGGAGGGCGTGCCCTTTGCCATCGACCCTCCGGATCAGGCCGTCGGGCATTTTGCTCGAGCGCTGTGCCGCCGGCATGGGTTCGAGCCGAATTTCGCCTTTCAGACGCCAGATCCGTTTCTGCACGCCCATCTCGTGCGGGGCGGCCACGCGGTATCGATCGTGCCGGAGTTGCTGCTGCCCAACATCTTTGGCGTCCGCGTCGTTGAGCTTCCCGGGCGACTCGCGCGCACGCTGTACACCGCAGTTTCTGTCGGCCGCGAGCATCACCCCGCGCTGGTGGCGTTCCGCGCGGCGCTCGCGGCGGCCGCGCGTTAGTCGTCGAGGAAAATCCAGCGGCCCTCGTTATCGAAAGTGAGCTTCGTCGACATGGGGGAGCGCGCGATGTCGCGGTCACCGAACGTCACCATGCCGTCGTTCATTGGGACGTGTTCCGCGATTCCGTCGCGCCACAGCGTCACCTCGTCGTCGCGGACCGCGAACGCGTCCCACTCGTGGCCGAAGAGCTCTTCCGCCGTGACCGTGACGGGCGGGATGCCCGCCTCGTCGAGCACGCCCGTGAGCCCGGCGGTCGTCGGCGCAGCGTGGCATCCGGCGAGCGCGCACACCAACGCGACGGCTGGGGGAAGAAGACAGGGGCGCATGCGTTAGACTGTAGCGCGTGACTACTACTCATCCACGCCCCGTCCTCGTCGTGGACTTTGGCGCCCAGTACGCGCAGCTTATTGCTCGCCGCGTGCGCGAGGCCAACATCTACTCCGAGGTCGTCCCGAATTCCGCATCTGTAGAAGAAATCAAGGCCAAGAACCCGGCCGCGCTCGTCCTCTCCGGCGGTCCTTCGTCGGTCTACGAGGATGGCGCCCCGGTGCTCAAGCCGGAGCTGCTCGAGCTGGGCATCCCGGTCTTTGGCATCTGCTATGGCTTCCAGGCCATGACGCAGGCACTCGGCGGCACCGTCGCTGCGACCGGCGCCCGCGAGTACGGCCGCACCGAGATCACCGTCTCCGGCGGCGTCCTGCACGAGGGTCTCGAAGAAAAGCACAACGCTTGGATGTCCCACGGTGACTCCGTGACGAAGGCCCCGGAGGGCTTCGAGGTCACCGCGACCTCTGCCGGTGCCCCAGTCGCCGCGTTCGAGTGCCTGACCAAGCACATGGCCGGCGTCCAGTACCACCCGGAGGTCATGCACTCCGACCATGGTCAGAAGGTGCTTACCCGCTTCCTCACCGAGGTCGCTGGCCTCGAACAGAACTGGACCGCGGACAACATCGCTGATCAGCTCATCGAGCAGGTCCGCGAGCAGGTCGGCCCGGACGGCCGCGCGATTTGCGGCTTGTCGGGCGGCGTGGATTCCGCCGTGGCTGCTGCCCTCGTGCAGCGCGCCATCGGCGACCGCCTCACCTGCGTCTTCGTCGACCACGGCCTGCTGCGTGCGGGCGAGCGCGAGCAGGTCGAGCACGACTTCGTCGAGTCGACGGGCGCGAAGCTCGTCACTGTCGACGAGCGCGAGGCTTTCCTCAACAAGCTCGCCGGCGTCACGGAGCCGGAGGCCAAGCGCAAGGCCATCGGCGCGGAGTTCATCCGCTCCTTCGAGCGCGCCGTCGCAGGCGTGCTTGCCGATGCCCCCGCTAACTCCACCGTCGATTTCCTCGTCCAGGGCACCTTGTACCCGGACGTCGTGGAGTCCGGCGGCGGCGACGGCACCGCGAATATCAAGAGCCACCACAACGTGGGCGGTCTGCCGGACGACGTCGAGTTCACCCTTGTCGAGCCGCTGCGCCTCCTGTTCAAGGACGAGGTCCGCGCCGTGGGCCGCGAGCTCGGACTGCCGGACGAGATCGTCGGCCGCCAGCCGTTCCCGGGCCCGGGCCTGGGCATCCGCATTATTGGCGAGGTCACCGCAGACCGTTTGGAGACGCTGCGCCAGGCCGACCTTATTGCGCGCACGGAGCTTACCGCTGCTGGCCTCGATAACGAGATCTGGCAGTGCCCGGTCGTGCTGCTCGCCGACGTCCGCTCCGTGGGTGTCCAGGGCGACGGCCGCACCTACGGCCACCCGATCGTCCTGCGTCCGGTGTCTTCTGAGGACGCCATGACCGCGGACTGGACCCGCCTGCCGTACGACGTGCTGGAGAAGATCTCCACGCGCATCACGAACGAAGTGAAAGACGTCAACCGCGTCGTGCTGGACTGCACGTCCAAGCCGCCGGGAACCATCGAGTGGGAATAATCCCGCCTGCCACGCAGCGCCTCGCCGAACTTCGGCGGGGCGCTGCGCGCGTTTAGACTGNTGCGGGCGAGCGCGAGCAGGTCGAGCACGACTTCGTCGAGTCGACGGGCGCGAAGCTCGTCACTGTCGACGAGCGCGAGGCTTTCCTCAACAAGCTCGCCGGCGTCACGGAGCCGGAGGCCAAGCGCAAGGCCATCGGCGCGGAGTTCATCCGCTCCTTCGAGCGCGCCGTCGCAGGCGTGCTTGCCGATGCCCCCGCTAACTCCACCGTCGATTTCCTCGTCCAGGGCACCTTGTACCCGGACGTCGTGGAGTCCGGCGGCGGCGACGGCACCGCGAATATCAAGAGCCACCACAACGTGGGCGGTCTGCCGGACGACGTCGAGTTCACCCTTGTCGAGCCGCTGCGCCTCCTGTTCAAGGACGAGGTCCGCGCCGTGGGCCGCGAGCTCGGACTGCCGGACGAGATCGTCGGCCGCCAGCCGTTCCCGGGCCCGGGCCTGGGCATCCGCATTATTGGCGAGGTCACCGCAGACCGTTTGGAGACGCTGCGCCAGGCCGACCTTATTGCGCGCACGGAGCTTACCGCTGCTGGCCTCGATAACGAGATCTGGCAGTGCCCGGTCGTGCTGCTCGCCGACGTCCGCTCCGTGGGTGTCCAGGGCGACGGCCGCACCTACGGCCACCCGATCGTCCTGCGTCCGGTGTCTTCTGAGGACGCCATGACCGCGGACTGGACCCGCCTGCCGTACGACGTGCTGGAGAAGATCTCCACGCGCATCACGAACGAAGTGAAAGACGTCAACCGCGTCGTGCTGGACTGCACGTCCAAGCCGCCGGGAACCATCGAGTGGGAATAATCCCGCCTGCCACGCAGCGCCTCGCCGAACTTCGGCGGGGCGCTGCGCGCGTTTAGACTGTTGCCATGACCGAATTCAACGGCTTCACCCTGGGCGAGTACGGCCTGCCCGGCCCGCTGCGCGACGAGCTCGTCGCTGCCATCCTTGCTGGCGCAAAGACCGCAACGTCCTCTCTCCACGCCGCGTACGGCGACGAGCCTCTGCCACGCGTGGGCGAGGGCGAGATCCTCCTCGACTCCGCGGGTGCGCCCGTCGCGGTCCTGCGCACCACCGACGTCGAGCTGCGCGCATTTGGCGACATCGACGCTGACTTCGCCCGCGCCGAGGGCGAGGGCTTTACCGATGTCGCCGCCTGGCGCGCCGCCCACGCGGACTTCTGGCGCGAGCACCCGCTTTCCGATGCCTCCCTCGTCGTCACCCAGCGCATCGCCCTCGTCGCGGTCCTCGGCCAGCCCATCACACGCGCTCATCCCGCGGATGCCGCGGTGCTCGCCCGGCTCGGGGAATACGGCGTTTTGGGTTTTAGCCGCTGGTCGGGTTAGAATTTTCATCCTGTGTGTTCTTCGCGCGCGCTGTGATGTGCTGCGCGAGCTTCCTCCTACAGGTCTCCACCGGCCGCTGCAGTGGGGAAGTCAAGGTTCACAGCGATGGCCGGCAGCCTACTTAAGAGACTTTTAAAGGAGTCATCTTGTCTACTTTCCACCCGAAGAGCGGTGACATCACCCGCCAGTGGTACGTCATCGACGCTACCGATGTGGTGCTGGGCAAGCTTGCTTCCACCGCGGCAGATATGCTGCGTGGCAAGCACAAGCCGCAGTACGCACCCAACGTTGATTGCGGCGACCACATCGTCATCATCAACGCCGACAAGGTCCACGTGTCCTCCAACAAGCGTGAGCGCGAGATGCGTTACCGCCACTCTGGCTACCCGGGTGGTCTGAAGACCATGACCCTGGGCCAGTCCCTGGACACCAACCCGGTCCGCGTCATCGAAGAAGCTGTGCGTGGCATGATGCCGCACAACAAGCTCAATGACGCCGCCGTCAAGAAGCTCCACGTCTTCGCAGGCGAGGAGCACCCGTACGCCGGTCAGAAGCCGGAGACCTTCGAGTTTAAGCAGGTGGCACAGTAATGACCGAGCAGAACATCGACAACAACGTAGCCGACGCTGCTGACATCGCTGCAGCTACCGCCGCAACCGAGGAGTTCACCAACACCATCGGTGACCAGCTCGCACCGGCCGCTGAGGAGACCGAGGCTGCTGCCCCGGCGTACTACGAGGGCCCGATCCAGACCGTCGGTCGTCGTAAGCGCGCCGTCGCCCGCGTCCGCATGGTCGCTGGCTCTGGCGAGATCGTCGTCAACGGTCGTTCCTTCGACAACTACTTCCCGAACAAGCTGCACCAGCAGGACATCCTCCTTCCGCTGACGCTGCTTGAGCGTGAGGGTCAGTTCGACATCAAGGTCACCGTCAACGGTGGCGGCCCGACCGGCCAGGCTGGCGCACTGCGTCTGGCCATCGCCCGCGCACTCAACGTCTACAACCCGGGTGACCGCGCTGCCCTGAAGAAGGCCGGCCTGCTCACTCGTGACGCTCGTGCCGTGGAGCGCAAGAAGGCTGGTCTGCACAAGGCACGTCGTGCCCCGCAGTACTCCAAGCGTTAATCTTTGCTCTTACTGCGTGTCTGCCGCTGCTTCCCGCGTGGAAGCGGCGGCTTTCGCCGTTTTCCAGCTCGCCCCACGGGCCGCTGGGTAGCATGACAGGCAGGGAGCTCATTCTCAACGCCTATTCCACCGTGCGCGAGGAGGTCCCCTTTATAGGACGCGGACCTGGCGCGCGATGGGGGCATCGGCAGCCTTGCGGAGTGGGCGCGGGAGGCCAACACATCGCCCTCTTTCCGGACGGGACGCTGTGCAATGCCGGGGGTGAGCACGTGCTCGACCCCTCGCGGCTCACGGACCCTACCTTCCACGGCGTTCCCCCTCCCGCCGCCGTGCTCGTCGCAGGAGATGTGCGAGGCGTGGGAGCGCGCCTTCTCGCTGCGGCGCTCCCAGGGTGCGCCGATCCCGGATACGGCGCGTGAGCTTACTGGGCAGGAAGAAGGCATCCTGCTTGAGCGCTACCACGCCTGTACGTGGTTCATGGAATCCCTCCCGCCGAGCTACGACCGCGTAGACCGGTCGACCTAGTAGCAGCACATCCAGAACCCGGCTCGCACGGCGTGCGAGGGGGCATGAGCAGGGGGTGACTCTGCCCTAACGAGGAGCAGGCTGCACCTACGGTGCATAATTGAACACATGACTCGACTCTTTGGTACCGACGGAGTTCGCGGCCTCGCGAACCAGAAGCTGACACCGATCCTGGCCTTGAAGCTGGGGCAGGCGGCCGCCGAGGTGTTCACGGGCGACCGCGAATCCTTCGAGCGCCGCCCGCTCGCCATCATCGGACGCGACCCGCGCGTCTCCGGCGAGATGCTCGACGCCGCCATCGCCTCGGGCCTCGCCTCCCGCGGTGTCGACGTGCTGCGCGTGGGCGTGCTGCCCACCCCGGCCGTCG